>NZ_CP196995.1:0-135000 GCF_056688955.1 Clostridioides sp. LIBA-6822
ATGGATATAGTTTCTTTATGGGACAAAACCCTACAATTAATAAAAGGTGACTTAACTTCAGTAAGTTTTAATACCTTTTTTAAAAACATCGTACCATTAAAAATACATCTTAATGACTTAATACTCTTGGCTCCTAGTGATTTTAATAAAGATATCTTAGAAAATAGATATTTGCATTTAATTGAAGATGCCATCAGTCAGCTGTCACTAAAAAAATATAATATTAAATTTGTATTGAGCGAAAAAGAGGTTGCTGACCTAAATTCTGATAGTACAGATTTAAATTATAGAGTACTTTACCCTAACCTAAATCCAAAATACACATTTGATACGTTCGTTATTGGTAATAGCAATAGATTTGCTCACGCTGCATGTGTTGCAGTTGCTGAATCTCCAGCTAAAGCTTACAACCCGCTTTTTTTGTATGGAGGAGTTGGACTAGGTAAAACTCACTTGATGCATGCTATAGGACATCACATTGTTAGTCAAAAAAAAGACTCAAAAGTTGTTTATGTTTCTTCAGAAAAATTTACTAATGAACTTATAAACTCTATAAAAGATGATAAAAACGAAGAATTTAGAAATAAGTATAGAAATGTAGATGTATTATTAATTGATGATATTCAATTTATAGCAGGAAAAGAAAGAACTCAAGAGGAGTTCTTCCATACGTTTAACACTCTTCATGAGGCAAATAAACAAATAATTATATCTAGTGATAGACCACCAAAAGACATACCTACACTAGAAGATAGACTAAGATCGAGATTTGAAATGGGACTTATAACTGATATTCAAGCACCAGACTTTGAAACAAGAATTGCTATACTTAGAAAAAAAGCTCAACTAGAACGCATCGAAGTACCAAATGAAGTTATGTCATATATAGCAAAAAATATCAAGTCAAATATAAGAGAACTAGAAGGTGCCTTAACTAGAGTAGTTGCTTATTCTTCTCTTAGTAATAGAGTGATATCTTTTGATCTTGCTACAGAAGCTTTGAAAGATATTATAACAACGTCTAAAAATGAAGAAATAAATGTTCTTAGAATAAAAGAAAAAGTATCTTCTGTATTTAATATAAAAATGGAAGACTTCAATTCTAAAAAAAGGACACGCTCAATAGCTTATCCTAGACAAATAGCTATGTATTTAACGCGCGAACTTACTGATTTATCCCTTCCTAAAATAGGAGAAGAGTTTGGGGGTAGAGACCATACAACAGTAATTCATGCTCATGATAAGGTATCTAAAGATATAGCAGAAAGCGAAGAAATTAAGACTAAAATAGACAAAATCATATCAGATTTAAAGGGATAATTTATACACAATTGTCTGTTTATATCTATTGGATAACTTGTTTATATCTTTTTTGAATAAAAATTATTAACAAATAATTAAGTCTCTAATAACAAAGATATTAACATCTTATACACATGTTGATATCTTTGTATTTATAACGTTATACGTACTTATTAACATTATCAACAACACCTACTACTATTACTACTATGATTTTAACTTATTTTTTTATATAAAAGGCCAAAGGAGGTTATCCACATTGAAAATAATTTGTAATCAAAAAATCCTAGCAAATAGAATTGGGATTGCTCAAAAAGCTATTAATGGAAAAACAACTATAGAACTATTAAAAGGTATACTTATATCTACAGAAGAAGGTCAATTAAAACTTACAGGGTATGATGCTGAGATAGGAATAGAAACTTATGTACAAGCAGAGATTATAGAAAAAGGTGATGTTGTTGTAGATGCAAGATTATTTGGAGATATAATTAGAAAATTACCAGATTCTTTTGTTGAAATAGAAACAGATTCAGAAAATAATATTTACATAAATTGTGTAAATTCTAGATTCAAAATTAAAGGATATGCAGCTAAAGAATTTCCTAAACTACCAGAATTAAACGAAGAAGATTTATATAGCATACCTCAAGAAATTCTAAAAAATATGATTAAACAAACCGTATTTGCTATTTCCCAGGACCAAACAAAACCTATTTTGATGGGAGAACTTTTAGAAATTGTGGATAGAAATTTAAATTTAGTGGCTATTGATGGATATAGATTGGCTGTAAAAAGTTGTTCAGTGGATAGTTTAACTGAAAATATAAAAGTCATAATTCCTGGAAAGACGCTTATAGATGTAAATAGCTTACTTTCTGGAGAAGATAATGTTAAAGTTGGATTTAATGAAAAAAATGCTATTTTTATAATCAATGATACAAAGATTATTACAAGGTTACTTGAAGGAGATTTTATTGATTATAAAAAATTATTACCAAGAGAACATAATAGCAGAGTTAAATTAAACACTAAAGAACTTTTAAATAGTATAGAAAGAGCATCTTTATTGTCTCAATCAGAAAAAAATAATCTTATAAAATTATCTATAAGAGATAAAGTAATGGCAATTACTTCTAATACAGAAAAAGGAAATGTATATGAAGAAGTTGAAATAGATTTAGATGGAGATTATCTAGATATAGCTTTCAATTCTAGATACTTTATTGAAGGTTTGAAAAATATAGATAATGAGGAAATATTTATAGAATTTACTACAAATGTAAATCCTTGTATAATTAAACCAATAGATGATGTTAATTATATTTATTTACTACTTCCAGTAAGAATATCATCAAATATATAGCAGACATGAAGGAGTTGTCTTTTGTAGAAAAATTTTTCTAATATTAGACAACTCCTTTTATAAGTACATTTATGGTATAATATACTTTTAGTGTATCAATAGGAATTTGCCTAAAATAGTGACAAGGAGGAACTATTATGACTGAAATAACTATAGAATCAGAATATATAAAGTTGGACCAATTTCTTAAATTAGCAGACATTGCATCAACTGGAGGTCATGCAAAATTTTTAATTCAAGAAGGTTTAGTGACAGTAAATGATGAAATAGAACTAAGAAGAGGAAAAAAGATAAAATCAGGAGATATAGTTGAAATAGAAGGAACTAAAATAAAAGTATTGTAAAAAAGGAGAACTTTTTGTGAAACTTAAAAGTTTGCAACTTGTTAATTTTAGAAATTATGAAAAGTTGCATCTGGAATTTAATGGAAAAGTAAATCTTCTTGTTGGGAAAAATGGTCAAGGAAAGACAAATATAGTAGAATCTATTTATATGCTCTCTTTTGGGAAATCATTCAGAACCAACAAAGATAAAGAAATGGTTAGATTTAATAGTGAAAATTTATATATTGGAGGAAGTTTTTCAAAATATAATAAATATAGTCTAATAGAGCTAATTATTGGAAAAGATAAAAAGGGGATACGAATAAATAAAGTCCCTTTACAAAAAATACAGGAATTACTTGGCAACTTAAATGTTGTCATATTCTCTCCTGAAGATTTGAGACTGGTTAAAGAAGGACCTAAAGAGAGAAGGACATTTATAGATAAAGAGATTAGTCAGATTATGCCTAAATATTATAAATATCTTACCAATTATAATAAAACACTTTCTCAAAGAAGCAGAGTGCTTAAAAGCATGCATGTTGATGAGGCTTTATTAGATGTATATGATGATACATTAGCAAAGTATGGAAGTTATATTTATATTTTGCGTAGAGATTTTATAAAAAAGATAGCCAATATATCTGAGAATATGCATATGAATTTGACTAATGGAATTGAAAAATTGTCAATTAGATATAAGAATCAAATAAATATAACTGATGAAGATACTATAGAGACAGTATATAATAAATTTTTAGCCAAGTTGTCATCGAATAGACCTAATGATATAGAATCTAAGACTACCAGATATGGTATACACAAAGATGACTTAAATATATTCATAAATGATTTAGATGCAAGACTTTTTGGTTCACAAGGTCAACAAAGAACAGCTTCAATATCACTAAAGCTATCAGAAATAGAATTAATAAAAAATGAAGTTGAAGAATATCCAATATTAATTTTAGATGATGTTTTTAGTGAGTTAGATGAAGCACGACAAAAACTTTTAGTAAACAATTTAAGCAATGTTCAAATGTTTATAACAAGTGCTGAGGTTTCACATAAAAAAATATTTGATGAAAAGGATGTTACAATATTTAATATTGAAAATGGCGATGTTATTAGCATAGAGAATGGAGGAAATTAAATGAAACAAGAATACGGTGCAAGTCAGATACAAGTATTAGAGGGATTAGAAGCCGTTAGAAAAAGACCAGGTATGTATATTGGTAGTACAAGCCCTAGAGGTTTACATCACTTAGTTTATGAAGTTGTAGATAATAGTATAGATGAGGCTTTACA
Source organism: Clostridioides sp. LIBA-6822 (assembly GCF_056688955.1). Taxonomy (NCBI): domain Bacteria; kingdom Bacillati; phylum Bacillota; class Clostridia; order Peptostreptococcales; family Peptostreptococcaceae; genus Clostridioides; species Clostridioides sp. LIBA-6822. The sequence continues at coordinate 4,300 of NZ_CP196995.1, forward strand.
AGGATATTGTTCAGACATATATGTATCTATTAATGAAGATGGCAGTGTTTTAGTAAAGGACAATGGAAGAGGGATACCTGTTGAAATACATCCTAAGACTGGTAAATCGACTTTAGAAACAGTACTAACTAATCTTCATGCAGGAGGAAAGTTTGGAGGCGGAGGATACAAAGTATCTGGAGGTCTTCATGGAGTTGGTGTTTCTGTAGTTAATGCACTGTCAAAATGGATGCTAGCAGAGGTTTATTTAAATGGAAAAGTATACAAGCAGACATATGAGAAAGGATTACCAACATCTAAACTTGAAGTAGTTGGAGAATCACAAGACAAAGGAACCATGATTCAGTTCATGCCAGATGAGACAATATTTGATGAAATAGAATTCAAATATGAAACATTGGAGTATAGACTTAGAGAACTTTCTTTTTTGAATAAAGGGATAAAAATAGTATTTGAAGACAAAAGGGAAGGTCAACAAAAAAGAAAAGAATTCCACTATACAGGTGGTTTGGTAGAATATATTAAGTATTTAAATAAATCTAGAACTGGTATACATGACGACATAGTTTATATAGATAAAAAGGTTGACGATTGTTTTGTCGAACTAGCTATGCAATATACAGATGGTTACACAGAGAACATATATTCTTTTGCAAATAATATAAATACACATGAAGGTGGTTCTCATTTAAGTGGATTTAAAGCGGCTCTTACCAAAACTGTAAATGATTATGCTAAAAGAAATAAATTTTTAAAAGAAAATGATGTTAACTTACTTGGTGAAGATATAAGAGAAGGTCTTACAGCAGTAGTATCAGTTAAATTACCAGAACCTCAATTTGAAGGTCAAACTAAAACAAAACTAGGTAATAGTTTTATGAGAGGTCTAGTTGATAGTGTAACAGTTGATGAACTTGGTTCCTTCCTAGAAGAAAATCCAGCAACAGCAAGAATCATAGTTGATAAAGCTTTAAGAGCACAAAGAGCTAGAGAAGCCGCAAAAAAAGCAAGAGAGTTAACAAGAAGAAAAAGTGTATTAGAAAGCACATCTTTACCTGGAAAACTTGCAGATTGTGCAGAAAAAGACCCTGCTAAAAGTGAAATATTCTTAGTCGAAGGGGATTCAGCGGGAGGTTCAGCTAAACAAGGTAGAGATAGAAATAGTCAAGCTATACTTCCATTAAGAGGGAAGATACTTAATGTTGAAAAATCAAGACTAGATAGAATATTATCTTCAGATGAAATAAAAAATATGATAACAGCTTATGGTTGTGGTATTGGAGAAGATTTTGATATAGATAAGGCTAGATACCATAAAATTATAATTATGACCGATGCCGATGTAGATGGAGCTCATATAAGAACTTTATTATTAACATTCTTCTTTAGATATATGAGACCTCTTATAGATGAGGGATATGTTTATGCAGCACAACCACCTTTATATAAAGTTACAAAGCAAAAAAAGGAACATTATGTTTATTCAGATAAAGAATTAAATATATTATTAGATGAAATTGGAAGAAATGGTGCAGAGCTTCAAAGATACAAAGGTCTTGGAGAGATGAATGCAGAGCAATTATGGGATACAACTATGAATCCTGATACAAGAACTTTATTACAAGTAACTGTAGAAGATGCTGCAATTGCAGATGAAGTATTTTCAATGCTTATGGGTGATAAAGTAGCTCCAAGAAAAGAATTTATAGAAGAAAATGCAAGATTTGTTAGAAACTTAGATATATAGAGAGAGGGGATTAGTATACATGGAAGAAAATAACAAAATACTCCCTATTGAAATAGCGGAAGAAATGAAAAAGTCATATATTGATTATTCGATGAGTGTTATAGCTGGACGTGCTCTTCCTGATGTTAGAGATGGTTTAAAGCCAGTTCATAGAAGAATATTATACTCAATGAGTGAATTAAATTTAACTCCAGATAAACCTTACAGAAAATCAGCTCGTATTGTTGGGGACGTTTTAGGTAAGTACCACCCTCATGGAGATACTGCTGTTTATTATGCAATGGTAAGAATGGCTCAAGACTTTTCAACTAGAGCACTTTTAGTAGATGGTCATGGTAACTTTGGTTCTGTTGATGGAGATTCACCAGCAGCTATGCGTTATACAGAAGCCAAAATGAGTAAATTATCATTAGAGTTATTAAGAGATATAGAAAAAGAAACTGTAGACTTTAAACCAAACTTTGATGAGTCATTAAAAGAGCCTTCAGTACTACCAGCAAGATATCCTAATTTATTAGTAAATGGCTCTAATGGGATAGCTGTTGGTATGGCAACTTCAATACCTCCACATAACTTAGCTGAGGTAATTGATGCAACGATATATTTAATTGATAATCCAGAGTGTAGTGTAGATGATTTAATAAAATTTGTGCAAGGTCCAGATTTCCCTACAGCTGCAATTATAATGGGGAAAGAGAGTATCGCAGAAGCATACAGAACTGGAAGAGGAAAAGTTAAAGTTAGATCTAGGGCTTTTATAGAAGAACTTCCAAAAGGAAAACAACAAATAATAGTTACAGAAATACCTTATCAAGTAAATAAAGCTAAATTAGTTGAGAGAATAGCTGAGTTAGTTAAAGAAAAAAGAATAGAAGGTATATCAGATTTAAGAGACGAAAGTAATAGAAATGGTATGAGAATTGTTATAGAATTAAAGAGAGATGCTAATGCTAATATAGTATTAAATAATCTGTATAAACATTCTCAAATGGAAGATACTTTTAGTATAATAATGCTTGCACTTGTAGATGGACAACCAAGAGTTTTAAATCTTAAGCAAATATTATTTCATTATATTAAACATCAAGAAGATGTTGTTACAAGAAGAACTAAATTTGAATTAAATAAAGCTGAAGCAAGAGCACATATTTTAGAAGGATTAAAAATTGCTTTAGATAATATAGATGCAGTTATAAGCCTGATAAGAGCTTCAAAAACAGGTCAAGAGGCTAAACAAGGCTTAATAGAAAAATTCAAGTTAACTGAAATTCAAGCTCAAGCTATACTAGATATGAGACTTCAAAGACTTACAGGTTTAGAAAGAGATAAGATAGATGCTGAATATGAAGAGTTAATTAAGAAGATAAATAGATTAAAAGAAATTTTAGCTGATGAAAGATTACTTTTAAATGTAATAAAAGATGAAATTACAATAATAAAAGAGAATTATTCTGATGAGAGAAGAACAGAGATAAGACATGCTGAAGGCGAAATAGATATGAGAGATCTTATAAGTGATGAAGAAATAGCAATAACTCTTACTCACTTTGGATATATAAAGAGACTTCCATCTGATACTTATAAGAGTCAAAAAAGAGGTGGAAGAGGTATTTCAGCACTTACAACTAGAGAAGAAGATTTTGTAAGACATTTAATAACTACAACTACTCATAGTAGACTGTTATTCTTTACAAATAAAGGTAGAGTGTTTAAACTAAATGCATATGAAATACCTGAAGGTAAAAGACAAGCTAAAGGTACTGCTATAGTGAATTTACTTCAATTATCAGCAGATGAAAAAATTGCTACATTGATACCTATAGATGGCAATGATGAAAATGAATACTTACTACTTACAACAAAAAAAGGTATTGTTAAAAAGACTAAGAGAGAAGAGTTTAGAAATATAAATAAATCTGGTCTTATTGCTATAGGTTTAAGAGATGATGATGAACTTATTGGAGTAGAACTTACAGATGGAAAACAAGAAGTACTTTTAGTTACTAAAGATGGTATGTCTATAAGATTTGATGAAAATGATATAAGATATATGGGTAGAACAGCAATGGGTGTAAAAGGTATAACTTTAAGTAAAGATGATTTTGTTGTGTCTATGAACCTTTGTAGTAAAGGTACAGATGTATTAGTTGTAAGTAAAAATGGTTTTGGAAAAAGAACAAATATAGAAGAATATAGAAGCCAAATAAGAGCTGGTAAAGGAATTAAAACTTATAATATCTCTGAGAAGACTGGCACAATTGTAGGTGCAGATATGGTTAATGAAGATGATGAGATAATGATTATAAATTCTGATGGAGTTCTTATTAGAATAAGAGTTAATGAGATATCACTGTTTGGAAGGGTCACAAGTGGTGTTAAATTAATGAAAACTAATGATGAAGTCAATGTAGTTTCGATTGCCAAAATAAATATTGAAGAAGAATAGGATAAATATCCTATTCTTTTTGTATAATGTACTTAGATAAAAATTTAAAATTGAAAGGAGTAGTTGTTATGTGTAATAAAAAAAGTTGTAAAAAAGGTGGATTTTTATTAATAGGAGCTATTTTAGGTTTTGTATTTGGTCTGTTTTTTGCACCAAAAAAAGGTTCTGAATTAAGAAAAGAAACAAAAGAGAAGTTTAATGATGTGAAAGAAAATCCAAAAGAAGTTCTACATGAAACATTTAATGATGTCAAAGAGAGAATAATAAATTTAGTAGATGATGATAATAATGAAGAAGATATAAAGATTTCTGAAGAAGATATAGTAATAAGTAAAAGCTTTGATGACGAGGGAGATGTTAACTAATGAATGCATGGGGGTGGCAGATTGGAGCAGTGTTAGTAGGTAGTTCTGCTCTTATAGTAGCAATTTATTTAGCTAAAACTCTAAATAGCCTAAATAAGGTTGTTGAAAAGGCTTATAAGATTGTAGATTATAATGAAAGACATATACAGGATATTGTTGAAAATGCATCATCAATATCAAAGGGAATAGATGATATAGTTTATGTAATTAATAAAATAATGAGTATAGGAAATATATTTAAAATTATTAAGAGGAAATAGGAGGTTTTTACATGTCTATGAATATAGAGTCAAATTTAGATTCTCAAAATAAATTTTGGAATGTTTGTCTTGATGGAGAACTTGATGTTTCTACAGCAGATAAACTAAAGGAACATTTGCATAACTTGATAGAAAAAAATATGTTAGATGTAAAAATTAATCTTAAAGATTTAGATTATATAGATTCAACAGGTTTAGGAGCTATGATAGGTGTATTGAAAAAATTAAAGATAAACGAAAAAGAGATATACATAGTAAATCCTAAGAGTAATGTCAGAAAGATTTTTACTATAACAGGTCTAGATAAAATATTTAAAGTGGAGGGATAGACTTTGGCTTGTGAGACTATAAAGATGGAAATTACTACAAATCCAGATTATGTTAGTATAATAAGATTAACAGCGTCTGGAATTGCTAATAAGATGGGATTTCCAATAGATGATATAGAAGATATAAAGGTAGCAGTATCAGAAGCATGTACAAATGCAATAAAGCATAGTAAAGATGATGTGTTCAATATAGTATTTAATATTTTAGATAATGCAATTAATATAGAAATTCAGGATAATGGAAAAGGATATGATGTTAGCTCAATAAGTACACCAGATTTAGAGAATCCAAAAGAGAGTGGTCTTGGACTATTTATAATTAGAACTTTAATGGATGATGTAGATATTGAATCAGAACATAACCAGGGAACAAAAATAAAAATGACTAAATATTTAGGAGTTGATATTTAATGAAAAATGTAGCTAATGCTACACATTACCTAAATATGGATACAAAAGAGCTATTTAATTTATATAATAAAAATAAAAATGTAGATATTAGGAATATTCTTATTGAAAGGCATCTGTATTTAGCAAGATTGTTAGCTAAGAAGTATATAAATAAAGGTGTTGATTTTGAAGATATATATCAAGTTGCTTCATTAGCGTTAATTTATGCTATTGATAGATATGATGTTGAAAAAGGATTTGAATTCTCCAGTTTTGCAACACCAACTATAGTAGGAGAAATAAAAAAATATTTTAGAGATAAAGTTTGGACACTTAGAGTACCAAGAAGAATACAGGAACTAAGCAAAAAGATAAGTGATGCAAAAATTAAACTAGAACAAGAAAATAAAAAGCATCCAAAAGTAAAAGATATAGCTGATTACATTGGAGTCAGTGAAGAAGATGTTCTAGAGGCTATGGAAGCTTCCTATGGATATCAACCTATGTCTTTAGATTCATCAAGTAATGATGATTCAGAAGATAAAGACATAACTCTTATTGATAAGATAGGAAAAGAAGAAGGTAACTTTGGAAGTATAGAGTATGAAGATTTTATTAATAAGTTTATTAAAACTTTGAATGAATTAGAAGTAAAAATATTTAAAGACAGATTTTTCTTTGATAAAACACAATCTAGTATAGCTAAGGAGTTAGAGATATCTCAGATGACTGTTTCTCGACTAGAAAAAAAGGTAGTAGAAAAGCTAAAAAAGGAATATGAGAAAAATTTATAAAAAAATATAAAAAAAGTATTGACCTACTGTTTTAAAGATGGTATAGTATTACTTGTCCTTGAAAAAAGGAAAAAGAAATAAACACGAACATTGAAAATTAAACAGTAGGTTAATTTATATTAAGAAACAAACCATAAAGCCAGATATTTTGATAACAATAGTATCTGAGCCTGATAAACTTTTATTTGAGAGTTTGATCCTGGCTCAGGATGAACGCTGGCGGCGTGCCTAACACATGCAAGTTGAGCGATTTACTTCGGTAAAGAGCGGCGGACGGGTGAGTAACGCGTGGGTAACCTACCCTGTACACACGGATAACATACCGAAAGGTATGCTAATACGGGATAACATATTTGAGAGGCATCTCTTAAATATCAAAGGTGAGCCAGTACAGGATGGACCCGCGTCTGATTAGCTAGTTGGTAAGGTAACGGCTTACCAAGGCGACGATCAGTAGCCGACCTGAGAGGGTGATCGGCCACATTGGAACTGAGACACGGTCCAAACTCCTACGGGAGGCAGCAGTGGGGAATATTGCACAATGGGCGAAAGCCTGATGCAGCAACGCCGCGTGAGTGATGAAGGCCTTCGGGTCGTAAAACTCTGTCCTCAAGGAAGATAATGACGGTACTTGAGGAGGAAGCCCCGGCTAACTACGTGCCAGCAGCCGCGGTAATACGTAGGGGGCTAGCGTTATCCGGATTTACTGGGCGTAAAGGGTGCGTAGGCGGTCTTTCAAGTCAGGAGTGAAAGGCTACGGCTCAACCGTAGTAAGCTCTTGAAACTGGGAGACTTGAGTGCAGGAGAGGAGAGTGGAATTCCTAGTGTAGCGGTGAAATGCGTAGATATTAGGAGGAACACCAGTTGCGAAGGCGGCTCTCTGGACTGTAACTGACGCTGAGGCACGAAAGCGTGGGGAGCAAACAGGATTAGATACCCTGGTAGTCCACGCTGTAAACGATGAGTACTAGGTGTCGGGGGTTACCCCCCTCGGTGCCGCAGCTAACGCATTAAGTACTCCGCCTGGGAAGTACGCTCGCAAGAGTGAAACTCAAAGGAATTGACGGGGACCCGCACAAGTAGCGGAGCATGTGGTTTAATTCGAAGCAACGCGAAGAACCTTACCTAAGCTTGACATCCCAATGACATCTCCTTAATCGGAGACTTCCCTTCGGGGACATTGGTGACAGGTGGTGCATGGTTGTCGTCAGCTCGTGTCGTGAGATGTTGGGTTAAGTCCCGCAACGAGCGCAACCCTTGTCTTTAGTTGCCATCATTAAGTTGGGCACTCTAGAGAGACTGCCAGGGATAACCTGGAGGAAGGTGGGGATGACGTCAAATCATCATGCCCCTTATGCTTAGGGCTACACACGTGCTACAATGGGTAGTACAGAGGGTTGCCAAGCCGTAAGGTGGAGCTAATCCCTTAAAGCTACTCTCAGTTCGGATTGTAGGCTGAAACTCGCCTACATGAAGCTGGAGTTACTAGTAATCGCAGATCAGAATGCTGCGGTGAATGCGTTCCCGGGTCTTGTACACACCGCCCGTCACACCACGGGAGTTGGAGACGCCCGAAGCCGATTATCTAACCTTTTGGAAGAAGTCGTCGAAGGTGGAATCAATAACTGGGGTGAAGTCGTAACAAGGTAGCCGTATCGGAAGGTGCGGCTGGATCACCTCCTTTCTAAGGAGAATTACCTACTGTTTAATTTTGAGGGTTCGTTTTTACGAATACTCAAAATTAGCACTTTAAGCAACAGAATAAACTGAGCGCATGCGAAGTTTGTTTGTTGGCGACGTGCGTTAGCACTTTAAGCAACGGGATTTATCCGTTGGCGCTGTGCGTTAGCACTTTGAAAACTGCATATATATTTAGTGATATGACATCTAATTTGTAATATATAAAGCTGATAACTTTTTAAAATTATCAAGTTGATAGACTTTAATCTATCAAACCTTTTTAACTGGTCAAGTTATTAAGGGTGCAGGGCGGATGCCTTGGCACTAGGAGCCGATGAAGGACGTGATAAGCTGCGATAAGCTTCGGGGAGTTGCACGTAAACTTTGATCCGAAGATTTCCGAATGAGGAAACTCACTTAGAGTAATGTCTAAGTATCATTAAGTGAATACATAGCTTAATGAGGGGAACTCAGGGAACTGAAACATCTAAGTACCTGAAGGAAGAGAAAGAAATTCGATTCCGTAAGTAGCGGCGAGCGAACGCGGAATAGCCCAAACCAATAAAGTTTTCTTTATTGGGGTTGCGGACATATCATAACGAAGAGGTATCGTAATTGAAGAGGTTTGGAAAGACCCACCACAGAAGGTAATAGTCCTGTATGTTAAACGAGAAGACTTCAGATATGATCCAGAGTACCACGGGACACGTGAAACCCTGTGGGAAGCAGGAGGGACCACCCTCCAAGGCTAAATACTACCTAGTGACCGATAGCGTATAGTACCGTGAGGGAAAGGTGAAAAGAACCCCGGGAGGGGAGTGAAATAGAACCTGAAACCCTGCACTTACAAGCTGTGGAAGCACATTTCTTGTGTGACCGCGTACTTTTTGTAGAACGGGCCAACGAGTTACGTTAAGTAGCAAGGTTAAGCACTTAAGGTGTGGAGCCGTAGCGAAAGCGAGTTTTAACTGAGCGTTCAGTTACTTGACGTAGACCCGAAACCGGGCGACCTACCCATGAGCAGGATGAAGCGAAAGTAAAATTTCGTGGAGGTCCGAACCCACGAGCGTTGAAAAGCTCGGGGATGACTTGTGGGTAGCGGTGAAATTCCAATCGAGCCCGGAGATAGCTGGTTCTCCCCGAAATAGCTTTAGGGCTAGCCTCAAGGTGAGAGATACGGAGGTAGAGCACTGAATGTCCTAGGGGGTATTGCACCTACCGAAGACTATCAAACTCCGAATGCCGTCATCTTATACTTGGGAGTCAGACTGTGGGTGATAAGATTCATAGTCGAAAGGGCAACAGCCCAGATCGTCAGCTAAGGTCCCTAAATGTAAGTTAAGTGGTAAAGGATGTGGGATTGCACAGACAACCAGGATGTTGGCTTAGAAGCAGCCACTCATTCAAAGAGTGCGTAATAGCTCACTGGTCGAGTGATCCTGCGCCGAAGATTTCCGGGGCTAAAACTTACTACCGAAGCTACGGCATCATTATGATGGGTAGGGGAGCTTCCCATACGGGTTGAAGCATGACCGTAAGGACATGTGGACAGTATGGGAGTGAGAATGTTGGCATGAGTAGCGAGATGTGGGTGAGAATCCCACAGGCCGTAAACCCAAGGTTTCCAGGGGAAGGTTCGTCCGCCCTGGGTTAGTCGGGACCTAAGCTGAGGCCGAAAGGCGTAGGTGATGGACAACAGGTTGATATTCCTGTACTACCGATAACCGTTTGAGAGATGGGATGACACAGTAGGATAAGCTAAGCACACTGTTGGTTATGTGTGCCCAAGCATTGAGGCAGTCAGAGTAGGTAAATCCGCTTTGATAATGCTGGGATGTGATGGGGAGCGAAATTTAGTAGCGAAGTAGCTGATTTCACACTGTCAAGAAAAGTCTCTATCGAGGTTAAAGGTACCCGTACCGCAAACCGACACAGGTGGGTGAGGAGAGTATCCTAAGGCCCGCGAGAGAACTGTTGTTAAGGAACTCGGCAAAATGACCCCGTAACTTAGGGATAAGGGGTGCCACCATCCGGTGGCCGCAGAGAATAGGCCCAAGCGACTGTTTACCAAAAACATAGGTTTCTGCTAAGTCGCAAGACGATGTATAGGAGCTGACGCCTGCCCGGTGCTGGAAGGTTAAGGGGATCTGTTAGAGTAATCGAAGCAGTGAACTTAAGCCCCAGTAAACGGCGGCCGTAACTATAACGGTCCTAAGGTAGCGAAATTCCTTGTCGGGTAAGTTCCGACCCGCACGAAAGGCGTAACGATTTGGGCACTGTCTCAACAACAGACTCGGTGAAATTGTAATTCCGGTGAAGATGCCGGATACCTGCGACAGGACGGAAAGACCCCATGGAGCTTTACTGTAGCTTGACATTGGGTCTTGGTACTACATGTACAGGATAGGTGGGAGGCTTTGAAACCAGGACGCCAGTTTTGGCGGAGCCATCCTTGGGATACCACCCTTGTAGTACTGGGACTCTAACCATAGGCCATGAATCTGGTCTTGGGACACTGTCAGGTGGGCAGTTTGACTGGGGCGGTCGCCTCCCAAAAGGTAACGGAGGCGCTCAAAGGTTCTCTCAGTACGGTCGGAAATCGTACGTAGAGTGTAAAGGCAAAAGAGAGCTTGATTGCAAGACATACAGGTCGAGCAAGGATGAAAATCGGACTTAGTGATCCGGTGGTTCTGCGTGGAAGGGCCATCGCTCAACGGATAAAAGCTACCCTGGGGATAACAGGCTTATCTCCCCCAAGAGTCCACATCGACGGGGAGGTTTGGCACCTCGATGTCGGCTCATCACATCCTGGGGCTGTAGTAGGTCCCAAGGGTTGGGCTGTTCGCCCATTAAAGTGGTACGCGAGCTGGGTTCAGAACGTCGTGAGACAGTTCGGTCCCTATCCGTCGCAGGCGTAGGAAATTTGAGAAGACCTGTCCTTAGTACGAGAGGACCGGGATGGACGTACCTCTGGTGTACCAGTTGTTCTGCCAAGGGCATGGCTGGGTAGCTATGTACGGAATGGATAAGCGCTGAAAGCATCTAAGCGCGAAGCCAACTTCAAGATAAGATTTCCCACCGCAAGGGTAAGACCCCAGAAAGACTATCTGGTTGATAGGTCGAAGGTGTAAGTGCAGCAATGTATTTAGCTTATCGATACTAATAGGTCGAGGACTTGACCAAATTATTTGATGTTCATTCAGTAAAATATATGTGTAGTTTTTAGAGTGCTAACTCTATATGTTTAAACTTGTCAAAAATTATAGATTTTTAGTAGTTTTATAAACTAAAAAATCGAATAAAAAAAGTATTGACATAATAAGACAAAGATGTTATTATAATACTTGTCTTAGAAAAAAGTTAAATGAAAATTTAGACAATAATCTGGTTATAATAGCAGAGAGGATACACCTGTTCCCATTCCGAACACAGAAGTTAAGCTCTCTAGCGCTGATGGTACTTGGTGGGAAACTGCCTGGGAGAGTAGGACATAGCCAGGTGATGTGCCGAAGTGGCGGAACTGGCAGACGCACAGGACTTAAAATCCTGCGGGACTTACCTCTCGTACCGGTTCGATTCCGGTCTTCGGCACCACAAATTATTGTGGGCCATTAGCTCAGTTGGTTAGAGCGCCCGGCTCATAACCGGTAGGTCTGGGGTTCGAGTCCCTGATGGCCCACCACAATAATTTAAAGAACTTTGAAAATTAAACAGTAGGTTAATTTATAAAACAAGAAACAAACCATAAAGCCAGATATTTTGATAACAATAGTATCTGAGCCTGATAAACTTTTATTTGAGAGTTTGATCCTGGCTCAGGATGAACGCTGGCGGCGTGCCTAACACATGCAAGTTGAGCGATTTACTTCGGTAAAGAGCGGCGGACGGGTGAGTAACGCGTGGGTAACCTACCCTGTACACACGGATAACATACCGAAAGGTATGCTAATACGGGATAACATATTTGAGAGGCATCTCTTAAATATCAAAGGTGAGCCAGTACAGGATGGACCCGCGTCTGATTAGCTAGTTGGTAAGGTAACGGCTTACCAAGGCGACGATCAGTAGCCGACCTGAGAGGGTGATCGGCCACATTGGAACTGAGACACGGTCCAAACTCCTACGGGAGGCAGCAGTGGGGAATATTGCACAATGGGCGAAAGCCTGATGCAGCAACGCCGCGTGAGTGATGAAGGCCTTCGGGTCGTAAAACTCTGTCCTCAAGGAAGATAATGACGGTACTTGAGGAGGAAGCCCCGGCTAACTACGTGCCAGCAGCCGCGGTAATACGTAGGGGGCTAGCGTTATCCGGATTTACTGGGCGTAAAGGGTGCGTAGGCGGTCTTTCAAGTCAGGAGTGAAAGGCTACGGCTCAACCGTAGTAAGCTCTTGAAACTGGGAGACTTGAGTGCAGGAGAGGAGAGTGGAATTCCTAGTGTAGCGGTGAAATGCGTAGATATTAGGAGGAACACCAGTTGCGAAGGCGGCTCTCTGGACTGTAACTGACGCTGAGGCACGAAAGCGTGGGGAGCAAACAGGATTAGATACCCTGGTAGTCCACGCTGTAAACGATGAGTACTAGGTGTCGGGGGTTACCCCCCTCGGTGCCGCAGCTAACGCATTAAGTACTCCGCCTGGGAAGTACGCTCGCAAGAGTGAAACTCAAAGGAATTGACGGGGACCCGCACAAGTAGCGGAGCATGTGGTTTAATTCGAAGCAACGCGAAGAACCTTACCTAAGCTTGACATCCCAATGACATCTCCTTAATCGGAGACTTCCCTTCGGGGACATTGGTGACAGGTGGTGCATGGTTGTCGTCAGCTCGTGTCGTGAGATGTTGGGTTAAGTCCCGCAACGAGCGCAACCCTTGTCTTTAGTTGCCATCATTAAGTTGGGCACTCTAGAGAGACTGCCAGGGATAACCTGGAGGAAGGTGGGGATGACGTCAAATCATCATGCCCCTTATGCTTAGGGCTACACACGTGCTACAATGGGTAGTACAGAGGGTTGCCAAGCCGTAAGGTGGAGCTAATCCCTTAAAGCTACTCTCAGTTCGGATTGTAGGCTGAAACTCGCCTACATGAAGCTGGAGTTACTAGTAATCGCAGATCAGAATGCTGCGGTGAATGCGTTCCCGGGTCTTGTACACACCGCCCGTCACACCACGGGAGTTGGAGACGCCCGAAGCCGATTATCTAACCTTTTGGAAGAAGTCGTCGAAGGTGGAATCAATAACTGGGGTGAAGTCGTAACAAGGTAGCCGTATCGGAAGGTGCGGCTGGATCACCTCCTTTCTAAGGAGAATTGCCTACTGTTTAATTTTGAAAGTTCTTTATGAACTTCATATTTGGGGGTGTAGCTCAGTTGGGAGAGCACTTGCCTTGCAAGCAAGGGGTCAGGAGTTCGACTCTCCTCATCTCCACCATTTAAGAGCATATTACTTAAATCTTTGATTTATCTAGTAGACTCTTACATTGCACTTTAAGCTTATTTTTATACAAGCCTTGTGCATTAGCACCTTAAGCAACAGAATAAACTGAACGAATGTGAAGTTTGTTTGTTGGCGACGTGCGTTAGCACTTTAAGCAACGGGATTTATCCGTTGGCGTTGTGCGTTAGCACTTTGAAAACTGCATATATATTTAGTGATATGACATCTAATTTGTAATATATAAAGCTGATAACTTTTAAAAATTATCAAGTTGATAGACTTTAATCTATCAAACCTTTTTAACTGGTCAAGTTATTAAGGGTGCAGGGCGGATGCCTTGGCACTAGGAGCCGATGAAGGACGTGATAAGCTGCGATAAGCTTCGGGGAGTTGCACGTAAACTTTGATCCGAAGATTTCCGAATGAGGAAACTCACTTAGAGTAATGTCTAAGTATCATTAAGTGAATACATAGCTTAATGAGGGGAACTCAGGGAACTGAAACATCTAAGTACCTGAAGGAAGAGAAAGAAATTCGATTCCGTAAGTAGCGGCGAGCGAACGCGGAATAGCCCAAACCAATAAAGTTTTCTTTATTGGGGTTGCGGACATATCATAACGAAGAGGTATCGTAATTGAAGAGGTTTGGAAAGACCCACCACAGAAGGTAATAGTCCTGTATGTTAAACGAGAAAACTTCAGATATGATCCAGAGTACCACGGGACACGTGAAACCCTGTGGGAAGCAGGAGGGACCACCCTCCAAGGCTAAATACTACCTAGTGACCGATAGCGTATAGTACCGTGAGGGAAAGGTGAAAAGAACCCCGGGAGGGGAGTGAAATAGAACCTGAAACCCTGCACTTACAAGCTGTGGAAGCACATTTCTTGTGTGACCGCGTACTTTTTGTAGAACGGGCCAACGAGTTACGTTAAGTAGCAAGGTTAAGCACTTAAGGTGTGGAGCCGTAGCGAAAGCGAGTTTTAACTGAGCGTTCAGTTACTTGACGTAGACCCGAAACCGGGCGACCTACCCATGAGCAGGATGAAGCGAAAGTAAAATTTCGTGGAGGTCCGAACCCACGAGCGTTGAAAAGCTCGGGGATGACTTGTGGGTAGCGGTGAAATTCCAATCGAGCCCGGAGATAGCTGGTTCTCCCCGAAATAGCTTTAGGGCTAGCCTCAAGGTGAGAGATACGGAGGTAGAGCACTGAATGTCCTAGGGGGTATTGCACCTACCGAAGACTATCAAACTCCGAATGCCGTCATCTTATACTTGGGAGTCAGACTGTGGGTGATAAGATTCATAGTCGAAAGGGCAACAGCCCAGATCGTCAGCTAAGGTCCCTAAATGTAAGTTAAGTGGTAAAGGATGTGGGATTGCACAGACAACCAGGATGTTGGCTTAGAAGCAGCCACTCATTCAAAGAGTGCGTAATAGCTCACTGGTCGAGTGATCCTGCGCCGAAGATTTCCGGGGCTAAAACTTACTACCGAAGCTACGGCATCATTATGATGGGTAGGGGAGCTTCCCATACGGGTTGAAGCATGACCGTAAGGACATGTGGACAGTATGGGAGTGAGAATGTTGGCATGAGTAGCGAGATGTGGGTGAGAATCCCACAGGCCGTAAACCCAAGGTTTCCAGGGGAAGGTTCGTCCGCCCTGGGTTAGTCGGGACCTAAGCTGAGGCCGAAAGGCGTAGGTGATGGACAACAGGTTGATATTCCTGTACTACCGATAACCGTTTGAGAGATGGGATGACACAGTAGGATAAGCTAAGCACACTGTTGGTTATGTGTGCCCAAGCATTGAGGCAGTCAGAGTAGGTAAATCCGCTTTGATAATGCTGGGATGTGATGGGGAGCGAAATTTAGTAGCGAAGTAGCTGATTTCACACTGTCAAGAAAAGTCTCTATCGAGGTTAAAGGTACCCGTACCGCAAACCGACACAGGTGGGTGAGGAGAGTATCCTAAGGCCCGCGAGAGAACTGTTGTTAAGGAACTCGGCAAAATGACCCCGTAACTTAGGGATAAGGGGTGCCACCATCCGGTGGCCGCAGAGAATAGGCCCAAGCGACTGTTTACCAAAAACATAGGTTTCTGCTAAGTCGCAAGACGATGTATAGGAGCTGACGCCTGCCCGGTGCTGGAAGGTTAAGGGGATCTGTTAGAGCAATCGAAGCAGTGAACTTAAGCCCCAGTAAACGGCGGCCGTAACTATAACGGTCCTAAGGTAGCGAAATTCCTTGTCGGGTAAGTTCCGACCCGCACGAAAGGCGTAACGATTTGGGCACTGTCTCAACAACAGACTCGGTGAAATTGTAATTCCGGTGAAGATGCCGGATACCTGCGACAGGACGGAAAGACCCCATGGAGCTTTACTGTAGCTTGACATTGGGTCTTGGTACTACATGTACAGGATAGGTGGGAGGCTTTGAAACCAGGACGCCAGTTTTGGCGGAGCCATCCTTGGGATACCACCCTTGTAGTACTGGGACTCTAACCATAGGCCATGAATCTGGTCTTGGGACACTGTCAGGTGGGCAGTTTGACTGGGGCGGTCGCCTCCCAAAAGGTAACGGAGGCGCTCAAAGGTTCTCTCAGTACGGTCGGAAATCGTACGTAGAGTGTAAAGGCAAAAGAGAGCTTGATTGCAAGACATACAGGTCGAGCAAGGATGAAAATCGGACTTAGTGATCCGGTGGTTCTGCGTGGAAGGGCCATCGCTCAACGGATAAAAGCTACCCTGGGGATAACAGGCTTATCTCCCCCAAGAGTCCACATCGACGGGGAGGTTTGGCACCTCGATGTCGGCTCATCACATCCTGGGGCTGTAGTAGGTCCCAAGGGTTGGGCTGTTCGCCCATTAAAGTGGTACGCGAGCTGGGTTCAGAACGTCGTGAGACAGTTCGGTCCCTATCCGTCGCAGGCGTAGGAAATTTGAGAAGACCTGTCCTTAGTACGAGAGGACCGGGATGGACGTACCTCTGGTGTACCAGTTGTTCTGCCAAGGGCATGGCTGGGTAGCTATGTACGGAATGGATAAGCGCTGAAAGCATCTAAGCGCGAAGCCAACTTCAAGATAAGATTTCCCACCGCAAGGGTAAGACCCCAGAAAGACTATCTGGTTGATAGGTCGAAGGTGTAAGTGCAGCAATGTATTTAGCTTATCGATACTAATAGGTCGAGGACTTGACCAAATTATTTGATGTTCATTCAGTAAAATATATGTGTAGTTTTTAGAGTGCTAACTCTAAAGAAACTAGTATTACTAGATTCTAATAACTTAATAGATATATTAAGCATAGAGATTATGTGGTTACAATAGCAGAGAGGATACACCTGTTCCCATTCCGAACACAGAAGTTAAGCTCTCTAGCGCTGATGGTACTTGGTGGGAAACTGCCTGGGAGAGTAGGACGTAGCCACGTAATCTTTTTTATTTGCAATAAAATTTAAGATTAAATAGAATATAAAGTCAATATTGATTTATAATAAGATAAAATATAGAATTATATAGTATAGGTAAAGTTTTTGATTTAGAAAGAAGGTGTAATATGAATTCTGATGAAAGAAGAAGCAAATTAATAGATATTTTAAAAGAATCTAAGTGCCCTGTAAAAGGTGGAATGCTAGCTGAGATATTAAATGTAAGTAGACAAGTAATAGTACAAGATATAGCCCTTATAAGAGCTAGAGGATTTGAAATAATAGCTACACCTCAAGGATATATAATATATAATCAACCATATTTTACAAAACAAATAAAATGTAAGAATCACAAGAACTCTAAAGAAATTTACGATGAATTAAAGATTATTGTAGATTTAGGTGGGATTGTAAAAGATGTCATTGTAAATCATCCAACATATGGTCAGATAACTGCAGAACTTAACATTTATTCTAAGATGGATATAGATAATTTTATGAAGAAGGTTGAGACAAATGAATTTAAGCAGTTATCAGTTCTGACAGAATGTAGTCATATTCATACAGTTGAGGCGCTAAAAGAAGAGACTATAGAAGCTATAACAAAAGAATTAGAGGACAGAGGAATATTATCATAAGGAGGAGTTAAATGAATTTTTTATCATTGGCTAAGACTGCTTCAACAAATAGTAATATAACTAAGAGAACTTTAGAAAATATGCTTAATAACTTTAGTGATAATATACCAAATATTATATATGCAATAATTGTATTTGTAATAGGTATCTATATATCTAAGATAGTAAGAAAGATGGTTTCAAAGTTTTTAATCAAATATGGAATGAGTAAAGGTGTAAATAATTTCATTGTATATGGAATATATATATCTATGCTATCTATTATATCATTGATAAGTTTGGGAATTATAGGAATACAAACTACTTCAGTTGTAGCTGTATTAGGAGCTGCTGGATTTAGTATAGGTTTAGCATTTAAAGAAATATTATCAAACCTAGGCTCAGGTATGATTATTTTATTTTTTAAGCCATTTAACATAGGTGATTATATTCAAGGTTCAGGTGTAGAAGGTACAGTTTCTGATATACAGATATTTAGTACTGTTCTAAAAACTCCAGATAATAAAACCATAATTATACCAAATTTTCAATTGACAAGTAATAATATAATTAATTACACACATCAAAATAAAAGAAGAATAGATTTTTCTTATAATATTTCCTATGATAGTGATATAGATGTAGTTAAGTCTATATTGAATGAAATTTTTACAAATGAAAAAAGAATATTAGATGACCCAAAACCTATAATAGGTTTAAACTCTATAGGAAATAATACCATGCAAATAGTTGCTAGACCATGGGTTAAAACTGATGATTACTGGGATGTATACTTTGATATAATGGAAAAAGTCAAAAATAAATTTGATGAAAATAATATAAAAGTTCCATTTGTTCCTTCTTCATTGTTATTTAATAATATAAGCAATTTAAATACAATGGATAAAAGATAGAATTTTAATTAAATAAAAAAAATGAATTTAATATAAAAAATTAAAGAAAATTCTAAAAAAATTTGAATAATAGTATTGAAAGATGTTAATATATATAATATAATGATTATCAAATAAAACAATTAGTTAAAAAGCGGTGAAGGAAAATAGTAAAAAACAGATTGTATTCAGAGAATGAGTGGATGGTGAGAACTCATTACAATGGTTTTTGAATCTACTCTAGAGCTTCTAGTTAAAGCTAGACGTTTACCTACGTTATAGGTCTGAGAGGATTATACACTTTAGTATAATCAATTAGGGTGGCAACGCGGATAAAAGATTTTCGTCCCTTTTATAGGGTAAACGGAGGTCTTTTTTTATTTCTCAAATTTGTTTAAACTAAAGGTTTATAGCTATAATACTTGTAAATTAATTGGAATTATAATTTAGATTATCAAAATTATTAGGAGGAATTAATATGTTAGATATTAAAAGAATAAGAGAAAATTTAGATGATATCAAGAAAGCTATGGATAGAAGAGGTGAAAAAGAATTTGACCTTGATGCTGTAGTGGAATTAGATAATAAAAGAAGAGAAATACTTCAAGAAGTTGAAGTTATGAAAAATGAATTAAATGTAAATTCTAAAAATATACCACAATTAATAAAAGAAGGAAAAGATGTAACAGAAGAAAAAGCAAGATTAAAAGAGTTATCAGACAAGATAAAAGGTATTGATGAAAAAGTAAAAGAAGTAGAAGCAAAAATGGAATACACATTGATGAGAATACCAAATGTTCCTCATCCTGAGGTACCACAAGGCGAAACAGATGAAGATAATGTTCAAGTAAGAACTTGGGGAGAACCTACTAAATTTGATTTCGAGCATAAAGCACATTGGGATATTGGTACTGGTCTAGGTATATTAGATTTTGAAAGAGCTGGAAAAATAACTGGTTCAAGGTTTACTCTATATAGAGGTCTAGGTGCTAGACTAGAAAGATCTTTAATGAATTTCTTTTTAAATACTCATACAGCTAAACATGGATATACAGAAGTTTTACCTCCATTTATGGCTAATAGAAATAGTTTTATAGGTACAGGTCAACTTCCTAAATTTGAAGAAGATATGTTTAAGATAGAAGGACTAGAGTATTTCTTAATACCAACAGCTGAAGTACCTGTTACTAATATACATGCTAATGAAATATTAGATGTCGCAGAACTTCCAATTAAATATTGTGCATATACTCCTTGTTTTAGATCTGAAGCAGGTTCAGCAGGAAGAGATACAAGAGGTTTAGTTAGACAACATCAATTTAATAAAGTTGAGTTAGTTAAATTTGTTAAACCAGAAGATTCTTATGATGAATTAGAATCATTAACTCATGATGCTGAAACTATGCTACAAATGTTAGGTCTTCCATATAGAGTTGTAAAAATATGTACAGGAGATTTAGGATTCACAGCTGCATTTAAATATGATTTAGAAGTTTGGATGCCAAGTTACAATAGATATGTAGAAATATCTTCTTGTTCAAACTTTGAAGACTTCCAAGCTAGAAGAGCTGGAATAAGATTTAAAAGAGATAAAAAATCAAAAGCAGAATATGTTCATACTTTAAATGGTTCTGGATTAGCTATAGGAAGATGTTTAGCTGCTATATTAGAAAATTATCAGCAAGCAGATGGTTCTGTAGTAGTTCCAGAAGAATTAAGACCTTATATGGGTGTTGATGTTATAAGATAATTCTATTTAATATCATATGTAGAAAGATATTTTAATATAAAAGATATACTATGAATGAACAATAAATTAAAAAGGCTATGAAATTATTAATATAATTATTAAATTTCATAGCTTTTTTATGTCAATTTATATAACAGAATGTTTATCATAAAATACTAAATATCTTTATAAATCAACACTTATGTAAATGAATAAAGATTATTTTAGAACTAATTTAAATAAAATATAGCTATATCTATTAATAATTAAATAAACAAAATAAAATTAAGTTGAATTATAAAATGAATTATGATAAGATAAGTTTGTTATAAGTTTTGGGAGGAATTATGGAAAGTTCATTTTATATGAAAGAAGCATTAAAGGAAGCATATAAAGCATATAATAAAAGAGAAACACCAATAGGTGCTATTATAGTTAAAGATAATGAAATAATAGCTAGAGCCCATAACCTTACAGAAACATTAAAAGATTCTACAGCTCATGCAGAAATGTTGGCGATAAAACAAGCATCAGAAAAAATAGGTGGCTGGAGGTTGACTGATTGTGATTTATATGTTACAATGGAACCTTGCATAATGTGTAGTGGTGCAATAGTTAATTCTAGAATAAAAAAGCTTATAATAGGGACAAGACATGTAAAAAATTCATATATAGAAAAACAGCATGAGTTTAAATTAGATTATTTTAATAATAATAATGTAAAAGTGGCTTTTGATGTTTTGCAAGAAGAATGCTCGATCATATTGCAAGAATTTTTTAAGGCATTAAGAAAAAGAGATTAAGGAGAGATGGTCGAGTGGTCGAAGGCGCTCGCCTGGAAAGCGAGTATATGGGTAAAACTGTATCGTGGGTTCAAATCCCACTCTCTCCGCCAGAAACAATAAAAGTAATTAAATATGGTTGTAATTTTGCTGTACTAGATGGGGAGGTAGCGGTGCCCTGTAACCTGCAATCCGCTATAGCAGGATTGAATTCCATCTAAAGGCTTATTTTCTGTAGGGCCGCCCTAAATAAGTGGTGTTGATGCTTAGGTCCTGCGCAATGAAAGCTCATGAACCCCGTCAGATCCGGAAGGAAGCAGCGGTAAGTGATCACTTTTGTGTGCCGCGGGGGTGCCTAAGTTGAGCTAACTGTTTTGGTAACGCCTATGGAATTAAGTCGATAGATGGTGTACAGCATTTAATATATAAAAGACTAATCCCTTAGATAATGAGGGATTTTTTTATTAATTTTACTAAAGAGAGGTAAAAAGATGCATAAAGCATTATATAGAGCATATAGACCACAAAAGTTTGAGGACGTTATTGGTCAAGATCATATTATTAAGACTTTAAAAAATCAAATATACAATGATAATATAGGACATGCTTATTTGTTTTGCGGTACAAGAGGTACTGGTAAGACATCTACTGCAAAGATTTTTTCTAGAGCAGTTAACTGTTTAAATAAAATAAATGAAGAACCTTGTAATGAGTGTGAGATATGTGAATCTATATTAAAGGACAATACAATGGATGTTGTAGAAATAGATGCAGCATCAAATAACAGTGTAGATGATATAAGAGAACTTAGAGAAAGTGTGAAATATTCTCCAGCTAATGCTAAATATAAAGTATATATAATAGATGAGGTTCATATGTTGTCTCAAGGAGCTTTTAATGCACTATTAAAAACATTAGAGGAGCCTCCCTCATATGTAATCTTTATATTGGCTACTACTGAACCTCACAAGATACCTGCAACTATTTTATCGAGATGCCAAAGATACGATTTCAAAAGAGTTACAGTTAAGGACATGACTCTTAGAATGAAAAGGATTTGTGAAGATGAAGGAATTGATATAGATGATAAAGCTCTTAACTTAATATCTAGGAATTCTCAAGGAGCACTTAGAGATGCTCTTAGTATATTAGACCAATGTATGTCATTTGGAGAGAATAAAATAGATTATAAAGATGTTGTTGAATTGATGGGAAGCGTCAATATAGAACAATTATTTGAATTGTCTCAATGTATTGTAGAACAAAATACTAAAAAATCTCTTGAGATATTAAATGAATTTGTTTTATGGGGAAAAGATATAAGAAACCTTATAAATGATTTGATTGATCATTTTAGAAATTTAATGGTATGTAAAGTATCATCAGAATTAGATGAAATAATTTCATTACCAGAAGAAACTATAGAACAACTTAAATTTCAATCTGAAGATATAGATATAAATGATTTAATAAGAATTTTAAATGTGTTATCAGCAACTCAAGATGATATAAAGTCATCTTCAAATCCAAGGGTCTTGGTGGAAATAACTATGATGAAGATTGCTCAACCAATGTTTGATGAAAGTAAAGAAGCTCTTATTAAAAGAGTTGAAAACTTAGAAAAAATGATTGAATTGGGTAGCTTTAAAGTTTCAAAACAGGATAATAGTAAAGAAAAAGAATATGATGTAGATAGAGACATAAATGTAAAAAAAGAAAATGTAGTTTATGAAGAGGTAAAAAATGAGGATGTTATACTTATAGAGTCATCTTGGAAGAATATACTTAAACAAATTAAAAAAGATAAAAAAATGCCAATATATGCACTTTTAAGTGAGGTAAAAAGTTTTAATGTATATTCTAATATGTTATACGTTATATTTGATGATAAATTTGATTTTGCAAAAACTAGACTAAGCTCCCAAGATACAATAAATTATCTAGAAAAAATAATAAGAGATGTTTTAAATAGAAGTTTTAATGTGAAAATAGTGTTGACATCAGAAGTTAAAGATATAAATCTTGAAGTTAAAGAGAAAAAAGACATTGGTGAAGAGATTTTAAAGAACATAGTAAATGAAGAGATACTAGAAATAAAAGATAGTATTGATGAAAATGAAAGTAAATAATAAAATATTATTATGATATAATAATAAAATGAAAATAAGTTTAGGAGGAATAGTATTTATGGCTAAAAAAGGTTTTGGAGGCGGAATGATGCCTGGTGGTGGAAATATGAACAATTTATTAAAACAGGCTCAAAAGATGCAAGAAAATATGCAAAAAGCTCAACAAGAGTTAGAAAATAAAGAAGTAGAAGCTTCAGTTGGCGGAGGAGCAGTTACTGTAAAAGTTAATGGTAAGAAAGAAGTTTTGGATATAACTATTAAACCAGAAGTAGTTGACCCAGATGATATAGAAATGCTACAAGATTTAGTTTTAAGTGCAATAAATCAAGCATTGAGAAATATTGATGATATACAAGCAAATCAAATGAATAAGGTAACTGGAGGTATGAATATACCAGGGTTATTCTAGTAGGTGATATTTATGCAAGTTTATACAGGTCCAATAACGAGACTTATAGAAGAATTTTCAAAGCTTCCCGGAGTGGGGAGAAAGACTGCTCAAAGATTGGCATTTCATATTATTAGTATGAATACTAATGATGTAGAAGCTTTATCTAAAGCGATTATAGATGCAAAAAGAGAAATAAGATATTGTTCAATTTGTTGTAATATAACAGATACAGATCCATGTAGTATGTGTTCAAATAAAAATAGGGACTCTAGTGTCATATGTGTTGTAGAAGATCCAAGAGATGTAGCAGCTATGGAGAGAACGAGAGAGTTTAAGGGTCATTATCATGTATTAAATGGAGTAATTTCTCCAATGGATGGAATTGGTCCAGATATGCTAAAAATAAAGGAACTTATACAAAGGCTTGGAAATCAAGAAGTTAAAGAAATAATAATGGCAACAAATCCTACTATTGAAGGAGAAGCCACAGCTATGTATATTGCTAGATTAGTAAAGCCAATGGGAATTAAAGTTACTAGGATAGCTCATGGTCTTCCTGTTGGAGGAGATTTAGAGTATGCAGATGAAGTTACAATATCAAAAGCATTAGAAGGTAGAAGAGAGATATAAAAATCGAGGTTAATACCTCGATTTTTGTAATTTTTTGGTGTTAATTTCAAATTAATTTTGATTTAGATTTGTTGAATAAATTTCTTCTGTATTGTATAATTTGTTGTATAAATCATTTAAAAATTTTGATAGGGGTGCAACATGAAACCAATTATGAACTTAGAAGAACATAATGCAATGAAAGAAAAAAGAGTTAAAAAAATGAAATCAAAAGATAAACCTAAATATGATGATTTTGATGATATAAACTTTTCTAATAAGAAAAAAACCAAGAAAAGTGTACGAAACAAAAATACTGAATTCAGAAATAATTATAAAAACTATCAGTATGATTATGAAGAAGACTTTTATGAACCAATTTAATATTAAATAATTAGAAAATAAAAAATCCCTAATAGATAATATATACTATAGGGATTTTATTTATTTTATTAATTAGAAATTATACTTAAAATCAAATTAGCTATATTTTGGGCTGAATTTGATTTTCTTATTGATTTAATATTTCTTTTTAACATTTCTAACCTACTTGGGTCATCTATTAAAACTTTTAATAATATTGATAAATTATACTTTTTTGTAGTTCTAAGTGCTGCACCACAATTAGATAAAAAATCTAGATTCTCTTCTTCTTGACCAGGTATATAATATGGAACTATCATAGGCACATCTTTTAAGAGTGCTTCAGTTGTAGTAAGACCACCAGGTTTACTTACCAAGACATCTATAGAAGCTAAAATATCATTCATTTTATTAGTATATCCAAGAACACATACATTTTTATTATGAGAACGAGACATAAGTTTTTTTTCGATTTTTTCTTTTAAACTTTCATTTCTACCAGTTATTACAAGTATCTGAAAATCTCTATCAGTATCTAATAGTTCATCTAATGTTTCTTTTATATTTCCAGCTCCAAAACTACCACCCATAAGTAAAACAGTCAATTTATCAGGAGATAAATTCAACTCAGAAAGAACAATTTCTTTATCTCTGTGAGAAAGAAATGATTTTTCAACAGGAATTCCAAAAGTTCTAATTTTACTAGGTTCAACCCCATCAAATACCAATAATTCTTTTACATATTCATGACCAACTATATAATAATCAATTTCGTTTTGTATCCATGTAGAATGCGTAGTATAATCAGTTAATACAGAAATAAGTGGAGGTACATTGATAGTATTTGTATGATGTTTATAAAAATACTCTGTATAAGTATTGGATTCATTATTATGTAAGTTAAAGTTTTTTTTCAATGTACTAAGTGCAATCATTGGAAAAGGATGCGTTCCTATAATCAAATCTGGCTTTGTGCTTCTAATAAGTTTTTTAAATTTTTTTGCCATAAATGTTATTATTAAATTGTCTTTAAATTCATTTTTTGATAAAAGATTCGTTTCAGATAATCTATATACACTTCCATATGCTTTGGGGGTATATATAGCAGACTTTTCATATCCTCTTGAAATTATCTTATCCATTGTGTTATTAACTAATTTTAAACTATCTATTATTTCACATTCAATTGGCTCTCCATCAAGTGTTTTGGAAGTAAGTTCTTCTTTAATAGCTAGAGCAGCTCTATTATGTCCACCACCAGTGGAAGCAGACATTATTAATACTTTTTTGCTCATAATAAAATCCTCCTAAAATGTAGCATAGTATTTGTATGATATTATATTTTGATATATATAAATTGTCATTGTAAATCAAATTATTAATAAATTATTTTTTAATATTAATCTAATACAAGATTACAAAAATTACAAGTGAAAGAAATGTAAATTAATCTTATAAAATATGTGCTATTATAAATATCCATTATAAATAAAAAATTTAATTATAGAATAAAAAGGAAAATTGAGCATAGAATATATATTAGTTTTATGAAATAAACACTTCTAAACAGTATTAAATTTAAAAATTTGAATATAAAAAATATATGATAAATAAAAAATTAAAAAAAATGAAAAATTATATTGACTTAGATAAATAAAGGTGATATAGTATTACTTGTCCTTGAAAAAAGGAAAAAGAAATAAACACGAACATTGAAAATTAAACAGTAGGTTAATTTATATTAAGAAACAAACCATAAAGCCAGATATTTTGATAACAATAGTATCTGAGCCTGATAAACTTTTATTTGAGAGTTTGATCCTGGCTCAGGATGAACGCTGGCGGCGTGCCTAACACATGCAAGTTGAGCGATTTACTTCGGTAAAGAGCGGCGGACGGGTGAGTAACGCGTGGGTAACCTACCCTGTACACACGGATAACATACCGAAAGGTATGCTAATACGGGATAACATATTTGAGAGGCATCTCTTAAATATCAAAGGTGAGCCAGTACAGGATGGACCCGCGTCTGATTAGCTAGTTGGTAAGGTAACGGCTTACCAAGGCGACGATCAGTAGCCGACCTGAGAGGGTGATCGGCCACATTGGAACTGAGACACGGTCCAAACTCCTACGGGAGGCAGCAGTGGGGAATATTGCACAATGGGCGAAAGCCTGATGCAGCAACGCCGCGTGAGTGATGAAGGCCTTCGGGTCGTAAAACTCTGTCCTCAAGGAAGATAATGACGGTACTTGAGGAGGAAGCCCCGGCTAACTACGTGCCAGCAGCCGCGGTAATACGTAGGGGGCTAGCGTTATCCGGATTTACTGGGCGTAAAGGGTGCGTAGGCGGTCTTTCAAGTCAGGAGTGAAAGGCTACGGCTCAACCGTAGTAAGCTCTTGAAACTGGGAGACTTGAGTGCAGGAGAGGAGAGTGGAATTCCTAGTGTAGCGGTGAAATGCGTAGATATTAGGAGGAACACCAGTTGCGAAGGCGGCTCTCTGGACTGTAACTGACGCTGAGGCACGAAAGCGTGGGGAGCAAACAGGATTAGATACCCTGGTAGTCCACGCTGTAAACGATGAGTACTAGGTGTCGGGGGTTACCCCCCTCGGTGCCGCAGCTAACGCATTAAGTACTCCGCCTGGGAAGTACGCTCGCAAGAGTGAAACTCAAAGGAATTGACGGGGACCCGCACAAGTAGCGGAGCATGTGGTTTAATTCGAAGCAACGCGAAGAACCTTACCTAAGCTTGACATCCCAATGACATCTCCTTAATCGGAGACTTCCCTTCGGGGACATTGGTGACAGGTGGTGCATGGTTGTCGTCAGCTCGTGTCGTGAGATGTTGGGTTAAGTCCCGCAACGAGCGCAACCCTTGTCTTTAGTTGCCATCATTAAGTTGGGCACTCTAGAGAGACTGCCAGGGATAACCTGGAGGAAGGTGGGGATGACGTCAAATCATCATGCCCCTTATGCTTAGGGCTACACACGTGCTACAATGGGTAGTACAGAGGGTTGCCAAGCCGTAAGGTGGAGCTAATCCCTTAAAGCTACTCTCAGTTCGGATTGTAGGCTGAAACTCGCCTACATGAAGCTGGAGTTACTAGTAATCGCAGATCAGAATGCTGCGGTGAATGCGTTCCCGGGTCTTGTACACACCGCCCGTCACACCACGGGAGTTGGAGACGCCCGAAGCCGATTATCTAACCTTTTGGAAGAAGTCGTCGAAGGTGGAATCAATAACTGGGGTGAAGTCGTAACAAGGTAGCCGTATCGGAAGGTGCGGCTGGATCACCTCCTTTCTAAGGAGAATTACCTACTGTTTAATTTTGAGGGTTCGTTTTTACGAATACTCAAAATTAGCACTTTAAGCAACAGAATAAACTGAGCGCATGCGAAGTTTGTTTGTTGGCGACGTGCGTTAGCACTTTAAGCAACGGGATTTATCCGTTGGCGCTGTGCGTTAGCACTTTGAAAACTGCATATATATTTAGTGATATGACATCTAATTTGTAATATATAAAGCTGATAACTTTTTAAAATTATCAAGTTGATAGACTTTAATCTATCAAACCTTTTTAACTGGTCAAGTTATTAAGGGTGCAGGGCGGATGCCTTGGCACTAGGAGCCGATGAAGGACGTGATAAGCTGCGATAAGCTTCGGGGAGTTGCACGTAAACTTTGATCCGAAGATTTCCGAATGAGGAAACTCACTTAGAGTAATGTCTAAGTATCATTAAGTGAATACATAGCTTAATGAGGGGAACTCAGGGAACTGAAACATCTAAGTACCTGAAGGAAGAGAAAGAAATTCGATTCCGTAAGTAGCGGCGAGCGAACGCGGAATAGCCCAAACCAATAAAGTTTTCTTTATTGGGGTTGCGGACATATCATAACGAAGAGGTATCGTAATTGAAGAGGTTTGGAAAGACCCACCACAGAAGGTAATAGTCCTGTATGTTAAACGAGAAGACTTCAGATATGATCCAGAGTACCACGGGACACGTGAAACCCTGTGGGAAGCAGGAGGGACCACCCTCCAAGGCTAAATACTACCTAGTGACCGATAGCGTATAGTACCGTGAGGGAAAGGTGAAAAGAACCCCGGGAGGGGAGTGAAATAGAACCTGAAACCCTGCACTTACAAGCTGTGGAAGCACATTTCTTGTGTGACCGCGTACTTTTTGTAGAACGGGCCAACGAGTTACGTTAAGTAGCAAGGTTAAGCACTTAAGGTGTGGAGCCGTAGCGAAAGCGAGTTTTAACTGAGCGTTCAGTTACTTGACGTAGACCCGAAACCGGGCGACCTACCCATGAGCAGGATGAAGCGAAAGTAAAATTTCGTGGAGGTCCGAACCCACGAGCGTTGAAAAGCTCGGGGATGACTTGTGGGTAGCGGTGAAATTCCAATCGAGCCCGGAGATAGCTGGTTCTCCCCGAAATAGCTTTAGGGCTAGCCTCAAGGTGAGAGATACGGAGGTAGAGCACTGAATGTCCTAGGGGGTATTGCACCTACCGAAGACTATCAAACTCCGAATGCCGTCATCTTATACTTGGGAGTCAGACTGTGGGTGATAAGATTCATAGTCGAAAGGGCAACAGCCCAGATCGTCAGCTAAGGTCCCTAAATGTAAGTTAAGTGGTAAAGGATGTGGGATTGCACAGACAACCAGGATGTTGGCTTAGAAGCAGCCACTCATTCAAAGAGTGCGTAATAGCTCACTGGTCGAGTGATCCTGCGCCGAAGATTTCCGGGGCTAAAACTTACTACCGAAGCTACGGCATCATTATGATGGGTAGGGGAGCTTCCCATACGGGTTGAAGCATGACCGTAAGGACATGTGGACAGTATGGGAGTGAGAATGTTGGCATGAGTAGCGAGATGTGGGTGAGAATCCCACAGGCCGTAAACCCAAGGTTTCCAGGGGAAGGTTCGTCCGCCCTGGGTTAGTCGGGACCTAAGCTGAGGCCGAAAGGCGTAGGTGATGGACAACAGGTTGATATTCCTGTACTACCGATAACCGTTTGAGAGATGGGATGACACAGTAGGATAAGCTAAGCACACTGTTGGTTATGTGTGCCCAAGCATTGAGGCAGTCAGAGTAGGTAAATCCGCTTTGATAATGCTGGGATGTGATGGGGAGCGAAGTTTAGTAGCGAAGTAGCTGATTTCACACTGTCAAGAAAAGTCTCTATCGAGGTTAAAGGTACCCGTACCGCAAACCGACACAGGTGGGTGAGGAGAGTATCCTAAGGCCCGCGAGAGAACTGTTGTTAAGGAACTCGGCAAAATGACCCCGTAACTTAGGGATAAGGGGTGCCACCATCCGGTGGCCGCAGAGAATAGGCCCAAGCGACTGTTTACCAAAAACATAGGTTTCTGCTAAGTCGCAAGACGATGTATAGGAGCTGACGCCTGCCCGGTGCTGGAAGGTTAAGGGGATCTGTTAGAGCAATCGAAGCAGTGAACTTAAGCCCCAGTAAACGGCGGCCGTAACTATAACGGTCCTAAGGTAGCGAAATTCCTTGTCGGGTAAGTTCCGACCCGCACGAAAGGCGTAACGATTTGGGCACTGTCTCAACAACAGACTCGGTGAAATTGTAATTCCGGTGAAGATGCCGGATACCTGCGACAGGACGGAAAGACCCCATGGAGCTTTACTGTAGCTTGACATTGGGTCTTGGTACTACATGTACAGGATAGGTGGGAGGCTTTGAAACCAGGACGCCAGTTTTGGCGGAGCCATCCTTGGGATACCACCCTTGTAGTACTGGGACTCTAACCATAGGCCATGAATCTGGTCTTGGGACACTGTCAGGTGGGCAGTTTGACTGGGGCGGTCGCCTCCCAAAAGGTAACGGAGGCGCTCAAAGGTTCTCTCAGTACGGTCGGAAATCGTACGTAGAGTGTAAAGGCAAAAGAGAGCTTGATTGCAAGACATACAGGTCGAGCAAGGATGAAAATCGGACTTAGTGATCCGGTGGTTCTGCGTGGAAGGGCCATCGCTCAACGGATAAAAGCTACCCTGGGGATAACAGGCTTATCTCCCCCAAGAGTCCACATCGACGGGGAGGTTTGGCACCTCGATGTCGGCTCATCACATCCTGGGGCTGTAGTAGGTCCCAAGGGTTGGGCTGTTCGCCCATTAAAGTGGTACGCGAGCTGGGTTCAGAACGTCGTGAGACAGTTCGGTCCCTATCCGTCGCAGGCGTAGGAAATTTGAGAAGACCTGTCCTTAGTACGAGAGGACCGGGATGGACGTACCTCTGGTGTACCAGTTGTTCTGCCAAGGGCATGGCTGGGTAGCTATGTACGGAATGGATAAGCGCTGAAAGCATCTAAGCGCGAAGCCAACTTCAAGATAAGATTTCCCACCGCAAGGGTAAGACCCCAGAAAGACTATCTGGTTGATAGGTCGAAGGTGTAAGTGCAGCAATGTATTTAGCTTATCGATACTAATAGGTCGAGGACTTGACCAAATTATTTGATGTTCATTCAGTAAAATATATGTGTAGTTTTTAGAGTGTTAACTCTATGTAAAGTACTAACTTCAATTAATATGGTATATATCATAAAAAACAATTACTATTTAGTACTTTAAAACTATTGACATTTAAAAATAAAGATGTTAATATAATACTTGTCTTATAAATAGGCAATATGTGGTTATAATAGCAAAGAGGATACACCTGTTCCCATTCCGAACACAGAAGTTAAGCTCTTTAGCGCTGATGGTACTTGGTGGGAAACTGCCTGGGAGAGTAGGACATAGCCACGTGGATATTCCAAGGTAGCTCAACGGTGGAGCAACCGGCTGTTAACCGGTAGGCTGTGGGTTCGAGCCCCACCCTTGGAGCCAAAAAAGCCGAAGTGGCGGAACTGGCAGACGCACAGGACTTAAAATCCTGCGGGACTTACCTCTCGTACCGGTTCGATTCCGGTCTTCGGCACTTATAAAACAATATCGCGGAGTGGAGCAGTTGGCAGCTCGTCGGGCTCATAACCCGAAGGTCGTAGGTTCGAGTCCTGCCTCCGCAACCATTAAAATATTAAAATGGCTCGTTGGTCAAGAGGTTAAGACACCGCCCTTTCACGGCGGTAACAGGGGTTCAATTCCCCTACGAGTCACCAATTAAATATGCGGGTGTAGCTCAATGGTAGAGTTCTGGCCTTCCAAGCCAGCTGTGAGGGTTCGATCCCCTTCACCCGCTCCAAAAATGGGACCATAGCTCAGCTGGGAGAGCACCTGCCTTACAAGCAGGGGGTCACAGGTTCGAGCCCTGTTGGTCCCACCATTTGCGGCCTGGTAGTTCAGTTGGTTAGAATGCCAGCCTGTCACGCTGGAGGTCGAGGGTTCGAACCCCTTCCAGGTCGCCAAAACAAAAAAATGCTGGTGTGGCTCAACGGTAGAGCAGCTGACTTGTAATCAGCAGGTTGTAGGTTCGATTCCTATCACCAGCTCCATGTAAAATTAATACGGAGGATTTCCCGAGCGGCCAAAGGGGGCAGACTGTAAATCTGTTGTCATCGACTTCGGTGGTTCGAATCCACCATCCTCCACCAAAAAAAATGCGCGGATGTGGCGGAATTGGCAGACGCACTAGACTTAGGATCTAGCGCCATTGGCGTGGGGGTTCGACTCCCTTCATCCGCACCATTTTTATTTGATTTGTACATATATAATTGTGGGTGCATAGCTCAGCTGGATAGAGCAACGCCCTTCTAAGGCGTGTGTCCGGGGTTCGAATCCCTGTGCGCTCACCACATATATTGGGGATTAGCCAAGTCGGTAAGGCACATGACTTTGACTCATGTATGCGTAGGTTCGAGTCCTGCATCCCCAGCCATTAAAATTAGGTTCATTAGCTCAGCTGGCAGAGCACCTGACTCTTAATCAGGGTGTCCCGAGTTCGATCCTCGGATGAATCATTGTGAAGTAGAATATGGAGAGGTGTCCGAGTGGTTTAAGGAGCTGGTCTTGAAAACCAGTGACTTCGAAAGGGGCCGTGGGTTCGAATCCCACCCTCTCCGCCAAATGCCCAGATAGCTCAGTCGGTAGAGCAGGGGACTGAAAATCCCCGTGTCGGTGGTTCGATTCCGCCTCTGGGCACCAAAATATGGCGGTATAGCTTAGTTGGCTAGAGCGTTCGGTTCATACCCGAAAGGTCATAGGTTCGACTCCTATTACCGCTACTAAAATTTAATGTGGGCCATTAGCTCAGTTGGTTAGAGCGCCCGGCTCATAACCGGTAGGTCTGGGGTTCGAGTCCCTGATGGCCCACCACATTAAATTAATTAAATAACTTCGAGGTGTAGCGCAGTTTGGTAGCGCACATGGTTTGGGACCATGGGGCCGGGGGTTCGAGTCCCTTCACCTCGACCAATTAAGGTGGGTATAGCTCAGTTGGTTAGAGCGCCAGATTGTGGCTCTGGAGGTCGTGAGTTCGACTCTCATTATCCACCCCAACTAATATGGTCTATTAGCTCAGTCGGTAGAGCACCTGACTTTTAATCAGGGTGTCCCGCGTTCGAGTCGCGGATAGATCACCAAAAAGGCGGCGACATAGCCAAGTGGTAAGGCAGTGGACTGCAACTCCTTGATCCCCAGTTCGAATCTGGGTGTCGCCTCCAATATATTCCAAGGTAGCTCAACGGTGGAGCAACCGGCTGTTAACCGGTAGGCTGTGGGTTCGAGCCCCACCCTTGGAGCCAAAAAAGCCGAAGTGGCGGAACTGGCAGACGCACAGGACTTAAAATCCTGCGGGACTTACCTCTCGTACCGGTTCGATTCCGGTCTTCGGCACTTATAAAACAATATCGCGGAGTGGAGCAGTTGGCAGCTCGTCGGGCTCATAACCCGAAGGTCGTAGGTTCGAGTCCTGCCTCCGCAACCATTAAAATATTAAAATGGCTCGTTGGTCAAGAGGTTAAGACACCGCCCTTTCACGGCGGTAACAGGGGTTCAATTCCCCTACGAGTCACCAATTAAATATGCGGGTGTAGCTCAATGGTAGAGTTCTGGCCTTCCAAGCCAGCTGTGAGGGTTCGATCCCCTTCACCCGCTCCAAAAATGGGACCATAGCTCAGCTGGGAGAGCACCTGCCTTACAAGCAGGGGGTCACAGGTTCGAGCCCTGTTGGTCCCACCATTTGCGGCCTGGTAGTTCAGTTGGTTAGAATGCCAGCCTGTCACGCTGGAGGTCGAGGGTTCGAACCCCTTCCAGGTCGCCAAAACAAAAAATGCTGGTGTGGCTCAACGGTAGAGCAGCTGACTTGTAATCAGCAGGTTGTAGGTTCGATTCCTATCACCAGCTCCATGTAAAATTAATACGGAGGATTTCCCGAGCGGCCAAAGGGGGCAGACTGTAAATCTGTTGTCATCGACTTCGGTGGTTCGAATCCACCATCCTCCACCAAAAAAATGCGCGGATGTGGCGGAATTGGCAGACGCACTAGACTTAGGATCTAGCGCCATTGGCGTGGGGGTTCGACTCCCTTCATCCGCACCATTTTTTATTTAATTTAATAAACGAGCGGGAATAGTTCAGTGGTAGAGCGCAACCTTGCCAAGGTTGAAGTCGCGAGTTCGAATCTCGTTTCCCGCTCCAAATTTTGTGTTTATATTGTAATGTGGGTGCATAGCTCAGCTGGATAGAGCAACGCCCTTCTAAGGCGTGTGTCCGGGGTTCGAATCCCTGTGCGCTCACCACATATATATTGGGGATTAGCCAAGTCGGTAAGGCACATGACTTTGACTCATGTATGCGTAGGTTCGAGTCCTGCATCCCCAGCCAAATAACATGGTCTATTAGCTCAGTCGGTAGAGCACCTGACTTTTAATCAGGGTGTCCCGCGTTCGAGTCGCGGATAGATCACCAATGGAGAGGTGTCCGAGTGGTTTAAGGAGCTGGTCTTGAAAACCAGTGACTTCGAAAGGGGCCGTGGGTTCGAATCCCACCCTCTCCGCCAGATGCCCAGATAGCTCAGTCGGTAGAGCAGGGGACTGAAAATCCCCGTGTCGGTGGTTCGATTCCGCCTCTGGGCACCAAAGTATGGCGGTATAGCTTAGTTGGCTAGAGCGTTCGGTTCATACCCGAAAGGTCATAGGTTCGACTCCTATTACCGCTACTAAAATTTAATGTGGGCCATTAGCTCAGTTGGTTAGAGCGCCCGGCTCATAACCGGTAGGTCTGGGGTTCGAGTCCCTGATGGCCCACCACATTAAATTATGAATACATGGTGGGTATAGCTCAGTTGGTTAGAGCGCCAGATTGTGGCTCTGGAGGTCGTGAGTTCGACTCTCATTATCCACCCCAACTAATATGGTCTATTAGCTCAGTCGGTAGAGCACCTGACTTTTAATCAGGGTGTCCCGCGTTCGAGTCGCGGATAGATCACCAAAAAGGTGGCGACATAGCCAAGTGGTAAGGCAGTGGACTGCAACTCCTTGATCCCCAGTTCGAATCTGGGTGTCGCCTCCAATAAAAAATGCGCTCATAGCTCAACTGGATAGAGTGTCTGACTACGAATCAGAAGGTTAGGGGTTCGAGTCCCTTTGGGCGCACCATATAAACATCGAGGGATTATAGCTCAGCTGGGAGAGCACCTGCCTTACAAGCAGGGGGTCACAGGTTCGAGCCCTGTTAATCCCACCAGTGCAAACCTCTAGTAATTTTACTAGAGGTTTTATTTTTGATTAAAAAAGTTTTCATATTTAGGAGGTAAGAAACTTGTATATAATAATAGGAAATGAAATAGTTGATAGCGAAGAACTAAAATTAACTATAGATAAAAATAGCAAATTTAAAGTTGAAAAAGATTTAAGTAAAAGTACAAAAAGGGAAGACGTAATTGCATATCAGTTGAGTATAGATTTGAATTACTTAGATACTATTATAAGCGAACAATATGATTCTGTTAACTTATCTGATGAAGAAAAATTTGATGAATATATGACTTTATCTGATGAACTTGCACTAGATTTAGAAGAATTTATGCCAAAATACACAATAATAAATGCTAGAGCATATAAATTAGATGAGGTAGATGGAGTCGTAAAAATAATCTTGGCTATAGCTTATGCGGATTTAGGTCATTTAAAACTTTCAGATGTAGTGAAGAGGGTATCTAGACAAATAGATTAGGGTATGAACGATATTAAAAAAATATATAAAATCTTACGTAAAGATGAAAATAATTATGTAAACATAAGAAAAAACAGTATAAAATCAAGTCAATTGTAGAAATTTTCACATAAATTTCCCTGAAATTCCATAAAAAATGCCTTAATTTTAGTGAGGTAAATTGAGTTTACACAGTCTAAAAATTACTTATATTTATAAATTTATCTTATTAATTAAGGAACTTGCTTAAACATCTTCAAAAATAAAGTATTTTAGTCTATAATCTTTAATATTACACAAACAATAAAGGAGAAGAATAGAGTATGCTTAAAAAGTTTAATAAAATACTAGTAGCTAATAGAGGCGAAATAGCTATAAGAATATTTAGAGCCTGTTCAGAATTGGGGATAAAAAGTGTTGGTATATATAGTAAAGAAGATAAATATGGATTATTTAGAACAAAAGCAGACGAATCATATTTGATAGGGGAAGGCAAAGGGCCAATAGATGCGTATCTAGACATGGATGGGATAATTGACTTGGCGAAGAGAAAAAAAGTTGATGCGATACATCCAGGATATGGTTTTCTAGCAGAGAATGCAGAGTTTGCTCGTAAATGTGAAGAGAATGGAATTACTTTTATAGGGCCATCATCTAAAGTAATGAATATGATGGGAGATAAGATAAACTCTAAGAAAATCGCAAAAGAAGTTAATGTTCAAACTATACCAGGTGTAGAAAAAGCAATAAAAAGTACTGAAGAAGCAAAAGAAGTTGCAAATAAAATAGGTTATCCTGTTATGATAAAAGCATCTAATGGTGGTGGCGGTAGAGGGATGAGAATTGTACACCGCGAAGAAGACTTAGAGATTGAATATGAAACTGCTTGTAGCGAATCAAGAAAAGCTTTTGGAGAAGATATCATATTTATAGAAAAATATATAGCTGATCCAAAACATATAGAAGTTCAAATATTAGGAGATAACTATGGAAATATAGTTCACTTGTACGAAAGAGACTGTTCAGTTCAAAGAAGACATCAAAAAATAATAGAATATGCACCAGCTTTTTCATTAGATGATAAAGTAAGACAAGAAATATGTGAAGATGCAGTCAAATTATCAAAGCATGTAGGCTATGCTAATGCAGGAACATTAGAATTCTTAGTAGATGCAAATGGCGGACATTATTTTATAGAGATGAACACAAGAGTACAGGTTGAACATACTGTAACAGAGATGGTTACAGGAATAGATATAGTTCAAAGTCAAATACTAATAGCTCAAGGTTATAGTTTAGATAGTGAAGAAATCAATATAAAATCACAAGATGATGTAGAAATAAGAGGGTATTCTATTCAATGTAGAATAACTACAGAAGACCCTAAGAATAAATTCATGCCTGATACAGGGAAAATTCAAGTGTATAGAACTGGTTCAGGATTTGGTATAAGACTAGATGGTGGAAATGGATTTACAGGTGCAAATATAAGTCCTCACTATGATAGTTTACTAGTTAAAACAATTTCTTGGGATAGAACATTCCAAGGAGCAATAAATAAAACTATAAGATCAGTAAAAGAGCTTAGAGTTAGAGGAGTTAAAACTAATGTAGGATTCTTAGTTAATGTTTTAAATAATCCTATATTCTCAAATGGTAAATGTAGCACTAAGTTTATAGATGAAAATCCAGATTTATTTGAAATAACAGAAAGTAAAGACAGAGGAACAAAATTACTTCAATTCATAGGGGATGTAATTGTAAATGATAATGCTTGTAAAGAAAAACCATTATTTGATGCATTACATGACCCAAGAATGGATAAAGATGGCTCAAAGGCAGAAGGAAGTAAAATACTTTTTGATAAGTTAGGTAAATCTGCATATATAGAAAAGATAAAAAATGATAAGAAATTATTGCTAACAGATACAACAATGAGAGATGCACATCAATCATTATTAGCAACAAGAATAAGAACATATGATTTATTAAAAGCTGCTCAGCCAACAGAAAAATATCAAAAAGATTTATTCTCACTTGAAATGTGGGGTGGAGCTACTTATGATGTTGCATATAGATTTTTAAAAGAATCACCTTGGCGTAGATTACAAAAGCTAAGAGAAGAAATACCAAGTATAATGTTCCAAATGTTGCTTAGAGCATCAAATGGAGTTGGATATAAAAATTATCCAGATAATGTAATAGAAGAATTTACAAAAGAATCTGCTAAACAAGGTATAGATGTATTTAGAATATTTGACTCATTAAACTGGGTTGAAAATATGAAGCCATCTATAAATACAGCTTTAGAAACTGGAAAAATTGTTGAAGCAACTATGTGTTATACAGGTGATATACTAGATAAAACTAAAACTAAATATAATCTAGAATATTATATTAAGATGGCACAAGAATTAGAAAGTTTAGGAGCAGATATAATAGCAATAAAAGATATGTCAGGACTTCTTAAACCATATTCAGCTTACACTCTAGTTAAAGAGTTAAAGAAAAATATAAAAGCACCAATACATTTACACACTCATGATACAAGTGGAAATGGTGTAGCAACTTGTTTAATGGCATCAGAAGCTGGAGTAGATATAATTGATGCTGCATTAGAATCTATGGCAGGACTTACAAGTCAACCATCACTTAATGCTATAGTAGAGGCTCTTAAAAATACAGAAAGAGATACAGGTATAGATTTATTTGGATATGATGAGTTAGGAAAATATTATAAGGACTTAAGAAAAGTTTATAGCAAATTTGAAAGTGACTTAACTAACTCTTGTGCAGAAATATATAATTTTGAAATACCAGGTGGTCAATATACAAACTTAAAACCTCAAGCTGATAGTTTAGGATTAGTTAATAGATTTGACGAAGTTAAAGAAAAATATAAAGAAGCTAATGAAGTTGTAGGGAATATAATAAAAGTAACTCCATCTTCAAAGGTTGTAGGAGACTTAGCTATCTTTATGACTAAAAATAAATTAGATAAAGGCAATATAATTGAAGAAGGTAAAAACTTATCATTCCCAGATTCTGTTGTGGACTACTGTAAAGGTATGATTGGTCAACCAGAAGGTGGAATACCAAAAGATTTACAAGAAGTAGTTTTAAAAGGCGAAGAAGCTATTACAGTAAGACCTGGTTCATTATTACCAGCAGAAGATTTTGATGAAATAGCTAAATATCTAGATGAAAAATATGACATAAATGCTAATATAAGAAATGTTATAAGTTATGCTTTATATCCAAAAGTTTATGAGGATTATATCAAACATTTACAACACTATAATGATATATCTAAACTTGAAAGTGATGTATTCTTCTATGGTTTAAATAAAAATGAAGAATGTGAAGTAGAGATAGAAGAAGGTAAAGTATTAACAATAAGATTAGTTGAAATCGGTGAAGTTAAGGAAAATGGATTTAGAACTATAGGATTTGAATTGAATGGAATGGTTAGAGAAGTAGAAATAAAAGATAGAAACTTCTCTGGTAAAATTCATAATGTTGAGAAAGCTGATATGAATGACCCTCTTCAAATTGGAGCAAGTATACCAGGAAAAGTTATAAAAATAATGGTTAAAGAAGAAGATGAAGTAAAAGCCAATCAACCACTAATAGTTATAGAAGCTATGAAAATGGAGACTATAATAGTTGCTAAGACTGATGGAGTAATTAAGTCAATCAAAGTAAAAGAAGATGATATGGTTGAAGATAAACAATTATTAATGATAATGAAATAATTGAATTAAGATAATTAAAAAAACACTCTAAAACATTTAATAAAAAATGTTTTAGAGTGTTTTTATTTATTTAAATTAAATTTTTGTTAAAAAAAAGAGGAAAATTACATCCATATGTAGAAATAAAGCTAGTAAGGAAAATGTTATCTAAAAATTCTAAAAATAATAAACATTTTCTGGACTATTTCTTAGGAAATAACAGCTAAGAGAAAATACATAAATTTAAAAGGTGGGTGCTTATATGAAGGTTTATGATAGTAAAATGTTGAGAAATGTAGCGGTATTAGGACATAGCGGATGTGGAAAAACAAATCTAATCGAAACTATAGCTTACACAGCAAACACTAATAAGATACCTAAATTAACAGACAAGGTAAATATGACTTATAGTATGGGATTAATACCTATAGAGTATAATGATTATAAGTTTAACTTATTGGATACCCCAGGATATTTTGACTTTAGCGGAGACGTTGTATCATCTCTTAGAGCAAGTGATGCAGCAATAATAGTAATAGATGCAACAGCACCTATTCAAGTTGGTACAGAGAAATCATTGGAACTAACTGAGAGTATTCCTAAGATAATGTTTATAAATAAAATAGATAATGAAAAAGCAAGATATAAAGACGCAATAGCAATGTTAAGAGAAAAGTACAACAATAAGATAGTTCCTATGATAAGTCCTATATATAAAGATAAAAACTTTGTAAAGTTACATAATGTATTTGAAAACATAGATGATTTAGAAGGTGAATTCAAGGAACAAGCTATGAGTGTTAAAGAAGCATTAATGGAGCTTATAGCAGAGACAGATGACCAAATATTAGATAAATATTTTAATGGTGAAGAGTTAACTACAGAAGAAATACAAAAAGGTATTGTTATAGGGATACAAAGAGGTGATATTATACCTGTAATATGTGGTTCAACTATAAATAATATAGGAACAAAAGAAATATTAGATACTATATCAAATTACCTAGAACCTATTTTTACAGAAGAAAGTAAACCATTTAGAGGATTAGTATTTAAGACTATGGTTGACCCATTTGTTGGTAAAATGTCATATATAAAAATTACTGAAGGTGTACTTTCTAAAGATAAAGATGTCTTTAATATAAATAAAAGTGTAAAGGAAAAGATAGCTAATATATATACATTAAAAAATAGTGAATTAGTGGAAGTAGAAAAAGCTAAAGCTGGAGATATAGTAGTTGTAACTAAAATTAATTCTCTAAAAACAGGAGACACTATATCTACAGATAAAGATGCAGAAGCTTTAGAAAATATAGATTTCCCTAAACCACAGATATACTATGCAGTAAAACCTAAGAATAAAGGTGATGAAGAAAAAGTAGCATCTGTATTAAATAAACTAGTAGAAGAAGACCCTACATTACATTCTTATAGAAATACAGAGACAAAACAAGCCCTTTTAGGAGGACAAGGAGAACTTCATATAAAAACAATTAAAAATAAAATGAAAGATAAATTTGGTGTTGATGTTGAATTAAATGACCTTAAAGTTCCTTATAGAGAAACTATAAAAGGAACAGCAGATGTACAAGGAAAACATAAAAAGCAATCAGGTGGTCATGGTCAATATGGAGATGTAAAAATAAGATTTGAAAGATGTGAATCTGATTTTGAATTTACAGAAGAAATATTTGGTGGGTCTGTACCAAAACAATATATACCTGCAGTTGAAAAAGGTCTAAAAGACTCTATGCAAAAAGGTGTATTAGCTGGTTATCCTGTTACAAATATAAAGGCTACACTTTATGATGGTTCATATCATGATGTAGACTCTTCTGAAATGGCTTTTAAGATGGCAGCGAGTGCCGCCTTTAAAAAAGGTATGGAAGAAGCACATCCAATACTACTAGAACCTATAATGAAGCTGAAGATAACTGTACCAGAAGAATATATGGGAGATGTTATGGGTGATATAAATAAGAGAAGAGGAAAAATATTTGGAATGGAGCCAGATAATAAAGGGAAACAAATAATATTTGCAGAAGCTCCACAGGCAGAGACATTTAAATATGCAATAGATTTAAGAGCAATGACACAAGGTAGAGGATACTTTGAAATGGAATTAGCAAAATATGGAGAGGTACCATCACAATTTGCAGAAAAAATAATTGGGTTAGCTACTGCAAAATAATAGGTAAAATAGAATAATAAATAATTAATAGTATACTATTAAAAATATTTTTAGGATTTGAACTAGGTATAAGTTTATTTTATGTAAGCATATACCTAGTTTTTGTATTTTATTATTATTATTTTTTAGAAATGTTTAATAATAAAGGTGAGAAGGTATATCTAAAATATAAAACATTTAATAATAAATCAAAATTTTAATGTTTGGTTATCATAAATGTAATTAATAAAACTTTATAATTGATAAAGAGGTAAATTCATGTTTAAATTGTTATAAAAAATATAAAATTATGTAATTTAGGGCTTTAAAAATTTAAATAATAGGTGTAAAATAGTAGTCAAAGAAAGTCAAAAATTAAAAGGCGTGTGGTGATATTAATGGCAACTATGACAGATATAATTGAAAAATTTATTAAAGATTTGATGGAAG
Organism: Clostridioides sp. LIBA-6822; assembly: GCF_056688955.1. Lineage (NCBI taxonomy): Bacteria > Bacillati > Bacillota > Clostridia > Peptostreptococcales > Peptostreptococcaceae > Clostridioides > Clostridioides sp. LIBA-6822. Next base: position 46,169 of record NZ_CP196995.1, read on the forward strand.
AGGATAATAGCATACAAATTCAAAGAAATGAACTAGCAAACTTGTTTAGTTGTGCACCATCACAAATAAATTATGTCTTAACAACAAGATTTACAATAGATAAAGGGTATTATATTGAAAGTAAAAAAGGTGGCGGAGGATATGTTCAAATAGAAAAAATACGAAAAAGTAAAGATGGACATATTAGAGAATTATTAAATGAAAAAATAGGAAGTCAAATATCATATAAAAAAGCAAAAGAATTATTGGAAAGTTTGAGAGAGTCAGGCTTAATTAGTGAAAGAGAACTAAAATTAATATTATATGCAATAGATGATAAATCATTATGTATGCCAGTATATGAATTAAAAGAGAAGGTAAGGTCTAATATTCTAAAGAATATAATAATAGGATTATTTAGTATAGAGGAGTGATAATTTATGCTATGTCAAAAATGTAATAAGAATAAAGCATCCGTATATTATAATAAGATAGTCAATGGAGAGAAGACAGAAATGTACCTATGTAGTGAATGTGCAAAAGAGAAGACAGAAATGAATTTTAATTTAGATATGCCTTTTTCAATGATGGATATATTTTCTAACTTAGGATTTCAACCTAAAAAAGAACTTGAAGAGAAGTTAGTTTGTCCAAATTGTAATATGACTTATAGCGAATTTAAGAATAATGGAAGGTTTGGATGCAGTGAATGCTACAATGCATTCAGTAGCCAAGTAAATCCAATGCTCCAAAATATACATGGACACATAGAGCATACAGGTAAGGCACCTAAAAAATCTTTTTACAAGATAAGTGTAGAAAATGAGATTAAAGAATTAAAAGAAGATTTAGATAGAGCTATAAAAAATGAAGAGTATGAATTGGCTGCTCAATTTAGAGATAAAATTAAATATTTAAAAGGTTCTATTGACTAAGATTGGAGTGATATTGTGAGAGAGAACATAGTCATGAAATCAAGAGTTAGGCTAGCTAGAAACTTAAATAATTATCCTTTTCCAAATAGATTAGATAAAGAAAGTGCTATGGAAATAATAGAAAAAGTAAAAAATGTATTTATGAATTCTAGTTTAGAGCAAAAAGAAGAATTTGATTTTTATAAAATTGAAGATTTAGATAAATCTAAGAAAATGCTTATGGTTGAAGAACATATAATAAGCCCAGATTTAGCAGAGAATGATAAAAGTGCAGTTATAGTAAAAAAAGATAAAACTGTAAGCATAATGATAAATGAAGAAGACCATATAAGAATACAAACTATGTGTGATGATTTAAATTTAGAATATGCATATAACATAGCAAATGAGATAGATGATTTGTTAGAATCAAGTTTAGAATATGCATTCAGCACAAAGTTAGGTTATCTTACATCTTGCCCAACTAATACAGGAACAGGAATGAGAGCTTCTGTGATGATGCATTTACCAGCATTAAGTCAATTGGGATATATGGATGAACTTTATAAAATATCCTCACAAATAGGCATAGCTATAAGAGGTATATATGGAGAACGAACAGAAGCATTAGGAAACATATATCAAATATCCAATCAACTTACACTTGGAAGAACAGAGTCTAATATTATAGAGAATGTAAGTGGTCTTACAAAAGATGCAATATCAAAAGAAATAAAAGCCAGAGAAATATTGCAAAAAAAATTAGGTATAAAATTAGAAGATAAAATATTTAGGTCAATAGGAACACTTGAAAACTCAAGAGTAATGAGTAGTTCAGAGGCTATGAGCCATCTATCAAATATAAAAATGGGGATAGAAATGAACTATATAGATAAACTAGATTTAAAGGCGATAGAACAACTTATGATAGGTATACAACCAGCACATCAGTCAATAATGTATAAGAGTGATGATGTTGAGAATAGAGATATAAATAGAGCAACATACATTAGAGAAACTTTGGAGAAATTAAGAGGAGGGATGAATTATGAACTTCAATAGATTTACACAAAGAGCTAAGAAGGCAATTGATTTAGCATTTGAATCTGCCAAAGCCTTAGGGCATAATATTGTTGGGAGTGAACATATACTTTTAGGTCTTTTAAGAGAAGAAGAAGGTATAGCTGCTAAAGTTCTAAGTAAAGTTGGATTTACAGAGGCTTATTTAGAAGGTAAAATAATTGATATGGAAGGTAAAGTAGACGGAATTCCAGAAGATATAGTATTAAGCCCAAGAAGTAAACAGATACTTGAACTGTCAGGTATGTTTGCAAACAAATTAAAAACAAATTATATTGGGACTGAACATATACTATTATCTATTATTCAAGAAGGAGAAGGAATTGCTAATAAGATTTTAAATTATGCAGGAGTAAATGATAGAACTCTTGCCCAATTAACAATTGATATGATGGGTATTAGTGATAAAAATCAATATAAACCAGAAAATAGTTACACGGGCAACCAGAATCAAGTAGAGTCAAAGGTGCTTGATAAGTATGGAAGAAATCTTACACTATATGCAAAACAGAATAAAATAGACCCTGTAATAGGTAGAGAGAAAGAAATACAAAGAGTAATACAAATACTAAGTAGAAGAACAAAAAATAATCCAGTATTAATAGGAGACCCAGGAGTAGGTAAAACAGCTATAGCTGAAGGTTTAGCAACAAATATAGCCCTAGGAAATGTTCCAGAAACGTTAAAAAATAAAACTTTATATTCTTTAGAGATGGGTTCATTATTAGCTGGTGCTAAGTATAGAGGAGAATTTGAAGAGAGAATCAAAGAAGTTGTAGATGAAGTTATTAAAAATGGAAATATAATTTTATTTATAGATGAAATGCATACAATAATAGGAGCTGGCTCTACAGGAGAAGGTTCTATAGATGCATCAAATATATTAAAGCCAGCTTTAGCAAGAGGAGAAATACAAGTTATAGGTGCAACAACAATTGATGAATATAGAAAGCATGTTGAAAAAGATTCTGCATTAGAAAGAAGATTCCAACCAGTTATGGTGGATGAACCAAGTAAAGAAGACTCAATAAAAATATTAGAAGGATTAAGAGATAAATATGAAGCTCATCACAAAGTTAAAATAACTGACGATGCTATAAAATCAGCTGTAGAATTATCAACTAGATATATATCAGACAGATATCTACCAGATAAAGCGATAGACTTGATTGATGAAGCTGCATCAAAAGTAAGATTAAAGGAAAATACACCTCCTTCAGAAATAAAGAAATTAGAATTAGAAATAGAAAACATAGACAAAGAAAAAGAAGAAGCAGTGAGATGTCAAGACTTTGAGAAAGCAGCAAAAATAAGAGATGAACAAGGTCTACTTAAAAAACAATTAGAAGACGTAAGAGAAAGATGGAATAAATCATCTAAACATTCTGATTTAGTTGATGGAGAAGTTATTGCTGAAGTAGTTGGCTTATGGACAGGGATACCTGTTAATAAAATTCTTGAAGAAGAAGCTGATAGACTTCTAAGACTTGAAGAAATATTACACAATAGAGTAATAGGGCAAGAACAAGCAGTAAAATCTATCTCAAAGGCAATAAGAAGGTCAAGAGCAGGTCTTAAAGACCCTAATAGACCAATTGGTTCATTTTTATTTTTAGGTCCTACAGGAGTCGGTAAAACAGAATTATCTAAGGCATTGGCAGAAGTACAGTTTGGAGATGAAAATCAAATAATAAGAATAGATATGTCTGAATATATGGAAAAACATGCTGTATCAAGAATGATAGGTTCGCCTCCGGGTTATGTTGGTCATGATGAAGGTGGTCAATTAACTGAGAAAGTAAGAAGAAATCCATATTCAGTTATTTTATTTGATGAGATAGAAAAAGCTCACCCAGATGTATTTAATATTTTGTTACAAATTTTAGATGATGGTAGATTGACTGACTCAAAAGGAAGAACTGTAGATTTTAAGAATACTATCATAATAATGACATCAAATGTCGGAGCATCTACGATTGGCAGACAAAAAACTTTAGGTTTTAGTATTGCTAAAGGAGACGAAGAAGAAAAGTCTCAATATGAAAAAATGAAAGAAAATATAATGGGTGAATTAAAACAGAGATTCAGACCTGAGTTTTTGAACAGAATAGATGATATAATTGTTTTCCATTCATTAAATGAAAATCACATATCAAAAATAATACTTTTAATGGTGGCTAAATTACAAGAAAGACTAAAAGAAATGGATATAAAATTAGAAATGAGTGACGAAGCTGTTAAATTAATTTCTAAATCTGGATTTGATTTAGAATATGGAGCAAGACCTCTTAAAAGAGCTTTACAAAAAGAGTTAGAAGATGAATTATCTGAAGCAATCTTAAAGGGTGACGTGAAAAAGGGAAGCACTGTAGTAGCAAAAGTAAAAGATGACAAAATAGTTTTTGAAACTAAATAATTTAATAGAGTTGCATTTTAAAATCTTGCATATACAAGTTTTAGAGATTAAACAGAATTTTAAGGGCAATGAATCTATAATAATTCATTGTCCTTAATTATTTTATTTAATCTTTACATATTGTCTTTCACATATGCTAAAATTATAGTATAGAATAATAAATTAAGGATGATAAAAGTATGGCAAAAATAAAAACAAAATATGTATGTCAATCTTGTGGATATGAAACAGCTAAATGGCTGGGAAAATGTCCTGAGTGTACAAAGTGGAATACATTTGTAGAAGAAGTAGACCAAAAAAGCACTAAAAAAGAGGTCTTTATAATAGATAAATCTTCATCTAAACCAGTTAGCATAAATTCAATAGAAAGCAAAGAAGAAGAGAGATTTACAACAGATATAAATGAATTGGATAGAGTACTAGGAGGCGGTATAGTTAAAGGCTCTTTAGTACTTGTTGGTGGAGACCCTGGTATAGGTAAGTCAACACTTTTAATCCAAGTTTCTAGCAATGTTGCGAATTTAGGAAAAACTGTTTTATATATAACTGGAGAAGAATCAGAATCTCAAATAAAAATGAGAGCTAAAAGATTAGGAATTAACTCAGAAAATTTATATATATTTGCTGAAAACAATTTAAGTATAATTGAATCTTATTTAGAAAGTGTAAATCCAGAATTAATAATTCTAGACTCAATTCAAACTGTCTTTAGTCCAGAAATATCCTCGGCACCAGGAACTGTCAGCCAAATTAAAGAAGGTACTTCAAAATTTATGAAAATTTCTAAGAAAATGGGTATTTCAACATTCATAGTTGGTCATGTGACAAAAGAAGGTTCACTAGCAGGACCAAAATTATTAGAGCATATGGTTGATACTGTTCTATATTTTGAAGGTGAAAGATATAATACTTATAGATTAGTAAGAGCTGTTAAAAATAGATTTGGCTCAACAAATGAACTTGGAGTATTTGAAATGAGAGATTTAGGATTAGTAGAACTTGATAATCCATCTAAAATCTTGATATCTGAAAAACCAAAAGATGTAGCAGGTTCAGTAATAATATCTACTGTAGAAGGTACGAGACCAATGTTACTTGAATTACAAGCACTAGTTTCGCCTACAAGTTTTGGTATACCAAAAAGAACCTCTACAGGAGTAGACTATAATAGAGTAGGTATGTTATTAGCAGTATTAGAAAAACGTGTTGGATTGCAAATACAAAATCAAGATGTCTATATAAACATAGTTGGAGGAATAAAGATAAATGAACCTTCAATTGATTTAGGCATAGCTATTTCTGTAGCATCTAGTTTTAGAAATATACCTATAGATGAAGATATAGCTGTTACAGGAGAAGTGGGTCTTACAGGAGAAGTTAGGGCAGTAAGCTTTATAGAAAAGAGAATAGCTGAATGTAAAAAACTTGGATTTAAAAAGATAGTAGTTCCTAGAAGTAATTATGATGTTGTAAAAGACACCAAAGGTATAGAAATATGGCCAGTAGATAACTTAAGACAAGCTATAAATATAGTACTTGGGAGGAATCAATAAATATGGAGAATTTTCTAGATAATAAAAATATGCTATATGCATTAAAAATGATATCTCCTGGAACTCCGCTTAGATTAGGTCTAAACAATGTACTAAGAGCTAAGACAGGTGGATTGATTGTAATTGCAACTAACGAAGATGTAATGAAAATAGTAGATGGTGGATTTGCTATAAATGCAGAATATTCACCATCATATCTATATGAATTAGCTAAAATGGACGGAGCTATAGTTTTAAGTAGCGATATAAAAAAAATACTATTTGCTAATGCGCAACTTATACCAGATTATTTTATAGAAACATCAGAAACAGGAACAAGACATAGAACAGCAGAAAGAGTGGCAAAACAGACGGGTGCTATAGTCATAGGAATTTCACAAAGAAGAAATGTTATAACAGTTTATAGAGGAAATGAGAAGTATGTGGTCGAAGATATATCTAAGATATTTACTAAGGCAAATCAGGCAATACAAACTCTAGAAAAATATAAGACAGTATTAGACCAAGCTATAACAAATTTAAATGCTTTAGAGTTTAATGATTTAGTAACTATTTATGATGTTGCATTAGTCATGCAGAAGATGGAAATGGTAATGAGAGTTACCAGTATAATTGAAAAATATGTAATAGAATTGGGTGATGAAGGAACTTTAGTAAGCATGCAATTAGAAGAGTTAATGGGTACAACTAGAATAGATCAGAAATTAATATTCAAAGATTATAATAAAGAAAATACAGAAATAAAAGAACTTATGAAAAAAGTTAAAAATTTAAATTCAGAAGAACTAATAGAATTGGTTAATATGGCAAAACTATTAGGGTATAGTGGTTTTTCAGAAAGTATGGATATGCCTATAAAAACAAGAGGCTATAGAATTCTTAGTAAAATACATAGACTACCAACAGCAATAATAGAAAACTTAGTAAATTATTTTGAAAACTTCCAACAAATATTAGATGCGTCTATTGAAGAATTAGATGAAGTTGAAGGAATAGGTGAAATAAGGGCAACATATATAAAAAATGGACTCATAAAAATGAAACAATTAGTATTATTAGATAGACACATATGATGAATTTTAAATGAATTTTACTACTTTTTTCTTGAATATAATATACACTTTGGTCTATAATAGATAAGTATAACTAGGGGGTGAAGCATTGATAAGGAAAGTAACAAGGATATTGTTTATTTTACTTGGATTTACGATAGGTATAACGACCTATTTAACATTAATGAAAGATTTTGAAATATTAACATTTGGGAAAGAAACATATGGTTATATCGCAGCTGTAGTAGCAGGTATAATAATAGCCATTTTAGGATATCTTATAGAGCCATGGGTTGTAAATAGAGTAAAAGAAATTGCTAAAATAGTGGATAAAGAGTTATCAAAATATCCTCAGACTGATATATTGTTAGGGTCTATGGGTCTTATAGTAGGATTTGTGATTGCATATTTATTAAGTGGCTTAGTAAATAGAATACCAATAGTAGGTGGAATACTATCTTTACTATTATATTTATTCCTAGGATATCTTGGAATGAAAGTTGCGCTTAAAAGTAAAAATGATTTATTTAATATTGGAAAATTAGGAAGATTAGCAAATCCTATTAAAGATAAAGATAAGGACAAAGAGAACAAAAAAGATATAAAAGCAATTCCTCCAAAAGTATTAGATACGAGTGTAATAATTGATGGAAGGATAGCAGATATTTGTAAAACAGGCTTTATAGAGGGAAAACTTATTATTCCTGCTTTTGTTTTAGAAGAACTGAGACATATTGCAGATTCTTCAGATGATTTAAAAAGAGTGAGAGGTAGAAGAGGTCTGGATATATTAAATATAATTCAGAAAGAATTAAATATAGAAGTTGAAATAAGTGAGAGAGACTTTGATGAAATAGCTGAAGTTGATAGTAAATTATTAAAGCTTGCTCAGGTTTTAAATGGAAAAGTTGTTACTAATGATTATAATTTAAATAAAGTTGCTCAATTCCAAGGTGTTGAAGTATTAAATATAAATGAGTTAGCTAATGCTATAAAACCAGTTGCAATACCAGGTGAAGATATGGTTGTTCAAGTGGTGAAAGAAGGAAAAGAGGCTCAACAAGGTGTTGCATATCTAGATGATGGAACTATGATAGTTGTTGATGGAGGAAGAAAACATATGAACGAGACTATAAAAGTACTTGTAACTTCTGTTCTTCAAACTCCTGCAGGTAGAATGATATTCGCAAAACCTAAAAATTAATATATTCAAAAAAACCTATAGTTTGGGCTGTTTATTTTAAATAGATGGTCCAAATTTATTTATTTATAACGACAATGTTTAATGTATTCTTAAAGATGAGGATTTAAATCAGAAAGCAGGGAGAATTTATGAGAAAAAAGATTATATCTTTCTTAGCAACATTTATCATAATATTAACATCGATTAGTCAATATAGTTTTGCAGATGATATACCGACATATGGAAAAGTAATATTTATAGATATGAATAGAACTAGTATGAGCAATATGTTAAGAATAAAATCATTGAAAGAAGAACTAGATAGTAGAGGATATATCGGTCTAATGAACATAAGAGGCGATAAAGGTAGTGATGACAGAAGGTCATATGCTAGTATGGGTGCTGGTGGAAGAGCTAATGTAGCTAATGAAGAAGATATTAATTTTGAGAGCTCAAGTAAAGATAGGGATATAGTTTTTAAATCAGCTACAGGAAAAAGCGCAAAAGGTATAAATAATTTAACCATAAATAAGTCTATAAATGAAAATTTAAACTTTGGGGAGTATGGTTCTGTATTAGGGTCATTAGGTCAAAGTTTATCTGATAATGGATTAAGAACATCTGTGTTGGGAAATGCAGATATAATTGAAAATGGTCAGCTTATAAAAAATAGAAACTTATGTCTAGTTGCAATGGATGAGTATGGAAGAATTCCTAATGGAAACGTAGATAATATAAATAAGAAAGATTTATCTATGCCTTATGGAATATCAACTGATTATAATAAATTGATTAAAGAGACTAAAGAAGCTTACAAAAATGATGATGTAGTTTTTGTAGAGCTTGGAGATACATATAGATTAGATTTATATAAACCAAACCTAACTGAAAAAACATATGGTAACATGAAAAATAGCATAGAAAAAAATATAGATGTATACTTAAAAAATGTATTTTCTATGGTTGGAGAAAATGACACTGTTTATATATCAAGTGCATTTCCAAGTGACTTAGATTATAAAAACAAAAGAAGGCTTTCTCCAATAATAAAATTAAGTGGTAATGGAAAAGGGCTATTATCATCTTCAACCACGAGAAGAGAAGGGATTGTGACTAATCTAGATGTTGGAGCTGAAATATTAAATAACTTCGATATAAAAAATCAAAATATGGTTGGAAAGAAGTATGAACTTATTAACAGAGATGATAATAAAGAATATCTGCTGGATGAATACCAAAAGATAGTATCTGTTTCAAGCATAAGGTCTACAATACTCAATGGATTTGTAAGTATAGTATTCTTGTCTTGGATAGTTGCTATGGTTCTAATTTTATTTAGAAAGCATATATCAAAAAATCATAAAGAAACAACATTTTTTATATTAAAAGAACTTTTAAAAGTAGGAATAGTCATGCCATTGTCATTTATGATAACTCCAATAATGAATTTTAAAACACCAGTAGCAATATCTTTAGGAATAATTATAATAACACTTACTATATACTTGATAAGCAAAGTTTTAATAAAGAATGATTTAAAAAATATGTTATTTTTTACTGGATTAACTATATTGATTATGGTTATTGATTCTGGATTTGGTTCATATCTAATGAAAAGCAATGTAATGAGTTACGATTGTATAATTGGCGCTAGATACTATGGAGTAGGCAATGAATATCAAGGAGTAGCAATAGGTAGTGCAATATTTACGTTTGCAATTTTACTTACATATAAAAAGATACCAAAGTGGTCTGTAATAGTATTTTCTTTAGTTATCTTAATTACGAGTGCATCTCCAGCTATGGGGGCAAATGTTGGAACTGCTATTTCTGAATGTGTTGCATTTTTACTATTTATACTATTAATATATAATGTAAAAATAGACTTCAAAAAAGTTGTTTTATTAGGTATATCAGTATTACTTGTTTTAGGAGTTTTTGTAGCTATAGATATGATTTCAGGAAGTAACTCACATCTAGGTATGTTTGTAAAAGAAGTTTACTTTAATGGACCAGGAGAAATAATACAAACATTTAGTAGAAAGATAGAGATGAACTTAAAACTAGCTCAAACTAGTGCATGGGTAAATATACTATTAACTGGAATAGGAGTAATCTTGGTTCTTATGATTAATCAGATTAGGTATTTCAAACAATTGATTGATGAATATCCAATTGTATTTAAAGGCTTTATCGCATCAATAGCAGGATGTTTTGTAACTCTTTTAGTAAATGATTCTGGAATTGTGTCATCAGCTACAGCTTTTATTTATGTAATTGTACCTATGATTATATTAAGTATAAATCTGGTAGCATTAAAAGAATAAGTTGCATAGAGGCTATATATAAATATTGATATGTTAATTTAAATTTATTTTGTCAAAATAAATTTAAAGAAGAAATTTTATAAAAATTAGTTATTATATAAAAATCCCAAGTTTATTTTAACTTGGGATTTTTATATAATAATTTAAATTTTATCTTGTTTCAATATAATTTGAAAGGATGTACTTTTCCCTAAAATGCTTGAAACCGAAATATTCCCTCCATGTGCATCAATAATCTGCTTAACAATAAACAATCCTAATCCTTTGTTTTGTGTATTATGATTTTTGCTACTATAATATTTGTCAAAAATATCATCTGCTTTTTCCGCATTTATCCCAACACCATTGTCAGTAGTATTAATGTAAATTTGTTCAGAACTCTGTTTTAAGCAAATTTTTATTTCTGTACCATCAGGATTATGTTCAACACAATTCATTAAAAGGTTATAAAGAGCTCTATACATTAATGTTTCATCTATGGCTAAATACAAACATTCTAAATCTGTATAAAATCCAAATATCTGTTTTTTAGATTTTGGATTATTAGCTACATCAGCAATAAGGTTTTGAAGAAATGCAACCATTTCAACCTGTGTGTGTTTAAGCAGTATTTTTCCAGACGAATCTATAAAAAATGTAAGACTTAAATTGTCTATTAATTTTTCAATATATACTCCTTTTTTATATATGTTATCTAAAAATATCGTTCTCTCTTCTTCACTAAAACGGTGGTTTTTGTTAAGCATTAGAGATGAATATCCTGTGATGTATGATAATGGCGTTTTCAAATCATGTGATACACCAGCAAGCCAATCAGTTTTTGCAACTTCAAGTTTTTCTCGCTCCATTTCAGTTTCTTGAAGCTTATTGCCTAAAGATTTTATATTTACAATGACTTCTTTATACATAAAATAGTACCATTTTAATTTCCCATTATTGGTAAAGGCTTTTTTGACTATTGCATAATCTCCTTTAGATAAATTACTTATTGAACAAATTATCAAGTAAAGTGGTCGAACAAGAAATAAGCAAAAAAGTATCCCTCCTGTAATAAAGCAGAAAGAAATTATAAGTATGCTTGGAAAATATCCAATAGATGAATCAGTCACATATAAAAATTTATGTGATTTTTCAGGATATATTAATTGATTAAGTAATATGAATAATGTAACGAAGTATACTAGAAATATAAAGAGACCTGTTGTAAAGTAAGCAATAAAACGAAAGTATAATTTTTTCAATATATCAGCTCCCATCTGGTGGTATGAACTTATACCCAATTCCACGAAGGTTTGTAATAACTTTGTATGGTTTATTATCATCCAATATCTTTTTTCTAAGCTTGGATATATGTATTGTAACAGTCTTTTCATCTCCATATCCTGCTAATCCCCAAATTGTATCGTACAGATGTGATGTAGTAAAGACCTTGTTAGGATTTTGGCAAAAAAATTCCATTAGCTCGAGTTCTTTGGCTGTACATTCTACGTCTTGACCATTTACAGTAAGTATTGCACAAGTCATATCAAGAATAATATAACCATAATGATAAATTAAGGAATTTTCTGAATGAGTATGTAATACTGAACGTTCAAGTTGTTGACGCCTAAAAATAGCTTTGATTCTGGCGACAAGCTCCATTGTATTAAAAGGTTTTGTTATATAATCATCACCACCAATGGCAAGTCCTGATAATTTATCGTAATCACCAGTTTTGGCAGTCAGAAATATGATAGGGGCTATAGTTTTCCTGCGCATTTTCGCGCATAGGTCAAATCCGCAATAATCTGGTAGCATTACATCAAGAATGATAAGGTCATATTGCCTGTTTTCAATACACTCAAGGGCTTTGGTTCCTGTTGATACACAGGTAACATTATTATAGTGTTCTTTATTTAAGGTTATTTTCACTAGGGTTAACAGCCCTTCTTCATCATCAACAATAAGTATCTTTTCAGGGTTTTCCAATTTGTCATCCATAATATTTCATCTCCCAGTATACAAAAATAGTATCATTATAATACCATACATGCAAAGTGTAAGCAATAAATTATTCTTTTGTTTTTACCCTCACTTTACTTTTATTTTATTTTCATACTATATTCTATAGATAAAAAGAGAGATAAAAATAAAACAGGAGGTAAAAAATGACAAAATCGCTAAAATCAAGAGGACTAAGTGTTCTGTTATGTGGAGCTTTGATTGTTGGTGTAATGGCAGGATGTACATCTCAGGCTACATCAACAAAAAGCTCAACATCTAAGTCAACACCTAAAACAATGGAAAAAGTTACCCGTGTAAGTTCTGAAAAACAGTTGAAGAAATCGAAAGAAAAATATGAGAAAAACCCAAATGATGGAGCCTTAGCATTAAAATATGCTCAAAACTTATTTGAATTGGGAGATTTTACAGAATTGCAAGAAGTATTAAAACCTTTTTTAAATGGAGATAAACCTCTACCAGATGCTATTTACCTTTCAGCACAAATAGAATATATGAATGGTAATTATACAAAAGCGGAAAAGCTATACAATACTCTTGTGGAGAAATATCCTGATAAATTTAAAGAAAAGGCAGAAGCTGGGCTATCAATGGTCTATTATCAAACAAATCAATATCAGAAAGCAAAACAGCTATCTATGGGGCAAGAAAATGCAAGTAGCTTATTGAACAATATGATGAAAGATTTTGGTGATAGACAACCTAATCAAATTGAATGGAATGGAAAAAATGAAAGTGTTATTCCATTTCTTAAAACTGACCCTCTGCCTGTTGTGCCAGTAGAGATAAATGGAAAAAGAATGAACGCTTTTATTGATACTGGTGCTCCTACATTTGTTCTTGACAAAAAATTTGCAAAAGAACTTGGAATCAAACCAGTTTCAAATGCAGATGGAAATTTTGCTGGAGGTGGTACTTCTGAGATTGGGTTTAGTAGAGCTGATTCATTTAAGGTAGGAGATATAAATATGAAAAATATCCCGGTAATGATAGGAGAGCTTGGTGGACTTGCAGAACTATTTAAGAGTACTGGATTAGATGTTCGTGCTGTTCTTGGTACAAATGTATTAAAACAATTTGTACCAACAATGGATTATCCAAATGGTGAGTTGGTATTAAGACCACGAAGTGAAGTAGTAAGGAATGAAATAGTTGTAACTGATGAAGATGCCAAAGAAGGTAAAAGTGAAATAATACAACAAATTCCATTCACACTTTCTTCTACTCATTATATGTTTGGTAAAGGTTCAATTAATAATAAAAATAATCTTAATTTCTTTATTGATTCAGGATTTAATGGTGGAAAGGGTGCTGGGGTTATGTTGCCTAAACAAACAATAGATTTACTGGGTATTACTATGCCAAAGCTAAGACCAGCTACTACAGAGGAAGGTGGAATGACAGGAAATGATTTTGAAGTAGCACAATTTGATATTTCATCATATGGATTAGGTAATGTGCAACAGAGAAAAGGTATTGGGCATTTTGCGACAGGACAAGAAGGAATGTATCAAGCACATGGATTTTTCCAAGATGCCTTAATAAGCCATAATTATCTGAAGAATTACAAATGGACAATTAATTTTGATTCAATGAAGATGACATTTAATGAGAAGAAGAATATATAATCTAAATTGTGAACAAGAGATATCTTTTTAATTTTACTTTCATATTGTATCTTATAGATAAGAACAAAAATAGGAGGTAAAAAATGATGAAATCACTGAAATCAAGAGGAATAAGTATTATATTATGTGGAGCTTTAATTGTTGGTGTAATGACAGGATGTACATCTCAGGCTACCTCATCGAAAAGCTCAACGCCTAAGTCAACTAAGACAATAGAAAAAGTTACTCGTGCAAGTTGCGAAAAACAACTAACAGAAATCAAAGGAAAGTATGACAAAAACCCAAATGATGAAGCTATTTTCATATTGTATCTTATAGATAAGAACAAAAATAGGAGGTAAAAAATGATGAAATCACTGAAATCAAGAGGAATAAGTATTATATTATGTGGAGCTTTAATTGTTGGTGTAATGACAGGATGTACATCTCAGGCTACCTCATCGAAAAGCTCAACGCCTAAGTCAACTAAGACAATAGAAAAAGTTACTCGTGCAAGTTGCGAAAAACAACTAACAGAAATCAAAGGAAAGTATGACAAAAACCCAAATGATGAAGCTATAAGATTAGAATATGCCCAGATACTATTTAAATTAGGTGACATTACAGAAGCACAAGAGATGCTGAGTCCCTTGATGAATTCGAAGAAGCCTTCTCCAGATGTGATTTATCTTTCTGCACGAATAGGATATTTGAATGGTAATTATGAGCAGGCTGAAAAACTATATAATACTCTTATAGAGCAATATCCTGATAAATTCAAAACAAAAGCTGAAAAAGGATTGACACTAACATATTATCAAACAAATCAATATCAAAAAGCTGAAAAATTATCCGTAGCATCAGAAGATAAGAATAATAGTATAAATAGTGTATTGGAAATGATGAAAGCTTTTAAGGATAAACAACCAAATCAAATTGACTGGAAGGGAAAAAGTGAAACAGTGATTCCTTTTATCACAACCGACCCTCTGCCAGTTGTGCCAGTAGAGATAAATGGCAAAAGAATAAATGCTATTATTGATACTGGTGGTCCAATGTTTACTATTGATCAGAAACTTGTAAAAGAACTTGGTATAAAAACAGCCTCAAAAAACGAAAATGAATTTGCTGGAGGTAATTCTGTTGAAACTGGTTTTGGTCAAGCTGATTCACTTACTATAGGAGGTGTAAATATTAAAAATGTACCTGTAATGTTAGGACCATTTGATGGGTTTGAAGAGGTATTTAAGGGTTATGAAAATATTCATGGTATTATTGGTACAGGTGTATTGAAGGAATTTGTACCTACGATGGATTACCATAGTGGTCAATTAATATTAAGACCTCGAAATGAAGTAGGTAGAGAGAATCTTAATAAAATGCTTGCAGATGACAAAACATTGGAAGAAATGCCATTTACGCTTGCAGCCACTCACTTTTTGTATGGAAAAGGTTCAGTCAATCAGAAAAGTGGACTTAACTACTTCCTTGATTCAGGACTTGCTGACGAAAAAGGTGCTGGAATTATATTACCTAAAGAAACTATAGATTCTTTGAAGATTCCTATGCCAGAGCTAAAGAAAGCTCCTGAAGGACAAGGTGGAATGGGAGGAAGTGATTTTAAGGAAGCACATTTTGATGTTTCATCATATGGACTGGGTAATTTAAAACTAAAAAATGGTCTTGGATATTATTTTACAGGTGGACTGTGGGATTATGATGAGGAACTTGGATTTGTTCATGATGGATTGGTAAGCCATAATTATTTTAAGAATTATAAATGGTCAATTGATTTCGATTCTATGAAGATGACATTTAGCAAATAGAAATAGTATATAACACAAATTGCGTGATTAAGTTTCACTTCTTTAAAGACACAGAGGTACAGGAAAAGTATCTCTGTGTTTTTTATATGTAAAAATATTTTATAAGTCAAATGTAATAGATAACTTGTTTACAAATCTGTTAGGAGTAATAGTATTCTAGCTCATCTAATTACAGAGATACTATTAGTTGGTCAAGTTTCTAGCTGAGTTATAACAGAATTAGATAGAGTAGTAAAAGCTAAAATTATATTTTTACTAGTATTTATTGTAACAATTTTCTCATTATCCAAAAAAACAGTTGACTTTTTATATGAACCCCTTCTATAATGTTACTGAAATTAAGTAAAATGATTGAACAAATGTAAAGATAATTAAAAAAGCTTGATTTTGGAGGAAAGCAAATGAAAAAAATTGGAGACCTAAGGTTAATGATGAAGTGTTGTTCACTTTATTATGAAGATAATTTAAATCAACAAGAAATAGCAAATCAATTGGGAATATCAAGACCAACAATATCAAGAATATTAAAAGAAGCTTTTGAGCAAGGAATAGTAAAAATACAGATAGTTGATGTTTTGAAAAATGACTACCAAAAAATAGAGAGAAGTCTAGAAAGAAAATACAAATTGAAAGAAGTAATAGTTGTAGATGATAAACAGGATTCACTAACTCAAAAACAAGAATTAGCAAGAGCTGTATCTGAATACCTAACTAGAGTAGTAAAGGAAAATGATATAATAGGGGTTTCAATAGGCACGACACTAAAAGAAATACCTAGATATGTAGAAAAAAATAACTGTAAAAACGTCACATTTATACCTCTGTTAGGTGGAATTGGAGACAATGAAATAGATATTCATGCAAATCAAATAGCAGTAAGTTTAGCAAGAGCTTTTGGAGGTGATTTTAAATTATTACATGCTCCAGCTGTTATGTCTGATTTGTCTACAAAAGAAAAACTTTGTAAAGATGAAAAAATTAAAGAAGTACTAGATTTAATATATAAAACGACTATAGCAATCGTAGGTATAGGAAATCCTATGAGCTTAAACTCAACAATAATGGCTTCTGGATACATGCATGAAGAAGATATAGAAGATTTAAAAAAATATAACTCAATAGGTGCAATTTGTTTACAAGCCTTTGATAAAGAAGGAAAAACTTCTATACTTGAATTTAATCAAAGAGTATTAGGAGTAAAGCTAGAAGATTTAAAAAAAATAAAAAGAACAATAGGTGTAGCTTCAGGAGATGAAAAAATAGAAGCAATAAAAGCATCATTAAAAGCAAAGTTTATAAATAGTTTGGCAATTAATCACAGTTTAGCACTTAAATTATTAGAAGATTGTGACTAATATAATAATAGATAAAAGTTAACAGGAGGGAATGTATATGTCAATATCAAAAGAAACATTGCTTGAAATGTATAAGAGAATGAATCAGGCTAGAAAATTTGAAGAAAAGGTTAGTTGGTTTTTTGCAAGAGGTATGGTACATGGAACAACTCATTTATCTGTAGGTCAGGAAGCTTCAAGTGTAGCAGCTGTAATGGCTTTAGAAAAAGGAGATTTAGTATCATTAACTCATAGAGGACATAGTCAATTTATAGGTATGGGAATAGACTTAAACAAGATGATGGCTGAACTTATGGGTAAAGAAACAGGATTTTGTAAAGGAAAAGGAGGCTCAATGCATATAGCAGATATTGAGTCAGGTAACTTAGGGGCAAATGGAGTTGTAGGTGGAGGTCTTACAATAGCTCCAGGAGCTGCACTTACACAACAATATAAAAAAACAGGTAAAATAGTTTTATGCAGTTTTGGTGATGGGGCATCAAATGAAGGTACTTTTCACGAAGGGATAAATTTATCCTCAATATGGAAGTTGCCAATAATATTCTACTGTGAAAATAACTTATATGGTATGTCAACAAGTATAAAACGTCATATGAATATAGACAGTATTGCTACTAGAGCAGCTTCTTATGGAATAGAGGGAATATCAATAGATGGATATAATCCAATAGAAGTATACGAGACAGTACAAAAAGCTGCTGAGAAATGTAGAAGAGGTGAAGGACCTGTATTGATTGAAAGTAGAACTTATAGATGGTTAGGTCACTCAAAATCAGATGCAAATGTATATAGAACAAAAGAAGAAATAGAATCATGGAAAGCAAAGGACCCTATTGAATTTTTAAGAAATTATCTTATCGAAAATAATATCTCTAACGAAAATGAATTAGATAAAATTCAAGAATTTGCAAAACAATCAATAGAAGATGCAGTAGAGTTTGCTCAAAACAGTCCAAATCCAAAGATAGAGTCTTTATTAGAGGATGTATATGCAGACTAAGAATGGTAAAGGAGGAAAATAAAAATGAGTACAAGAGAACTAACATATGCACAAGCTATAAAAGAAGCAATGTCAGAAGAAATGAGAAGAGATGAAAATGTAATATTTATGGGAGAAGATATAGGTATATATGGAGGAGCATTTGGTGTATCAGTTGGAATGATAGATGAGTTTGGTCCAGAAAGAGTAAGAGATACTCCTATATCAGAAGCTGCTATAGCAGGGGCAGCAGCAGGAGCTGCGGCAACTGGTCTAAGACCTATTATGGAAGTAATGTTTATGGATTTTGTAACAATCTCTATGGATGCAATTGTAAATCAAGCAGCAAAAATGAGATATATGTTTGGTGGAAAAGCTCAAGTTCCAATGGTTGTTAGATGTCCTGGTGGTTCTGGAACTGGTTCAGCAGAGCAACATTCACAAAGCTTAGAAGCATGGTTTTGCCATGTTCCAGGAGTAAAAGTGGTTGCACCTTCTACACCAGCAGATGCTAAAGGGTTATTAAAAGCAGCTATAAGAGATAATAATCCAGTCATATTTGTTGAGAATAAATTGTTATATAGAAAAAAAGGTATTGTTCCAGAAGATGATTATGTAATTGAAATTGGAAAGGCAGATATTAAAAGAGAAGGTACAGATGTTACAGTAATCACTTATGGAAGAATGTTACAAAGTGTTGAGGAAGCAGTAGAGGCACTATCAAAAGAAAATATAAGTGTAGAAATTATAGATTTAAGAACTTTATATCCATTAGATAAAGAGACTATAGTGAAGAGTGTATGTAAAACTGGAAGAGTTCTAATTTGTCATGAAGCAGCCAAGACTGGTGGACTAGGTGGAGAAATATCAGCATTAATAACAGAAAGTGAATCATTTGATTATTTAGATGCACCAGTAAAAAGAATCTGCGGAAAAGATGTGCCAATACCATATAATCCAGAGTTAGAAAAAGCAGTTGTCCCAAGAGTTGATGAAATAGAAGAAGCAATAAAATCTTTAATTGTTAGATAAGGAGGGATAGATATGGTGGCAAATAAAGTAAAGGCCACACCAGCAGCCAGACATCAAGCAAGAAAAGACAATATAAAACTAGATAGGCTGATTGGAAGTGGAGAAAATGGAAGAATTCATTTAGTTGATGTGTTAAATTACTTAAAAGATAGTAAGGCAAATACTACTCCTTTAGCTAAAAGAATAGCAGAAGATTTGAATATAGATTTAGAAACTATTGTAGGTACTGGATATAATGGAAAAATAAGAAAATGCGATGTAGAAAAATTAACTAAAAAAGAAACTATTGTATCATTTAATACATCTAAAGCTAGTGAGCAAAAAGAGACAAAGAGTAAAGATGAAAATTCACGCATGTTTAATACAGTAGAAGGAACGTTTGAAAAACCAAATCCAATGAGGGCCACTGTAGCAAAACGAATGTCAGAAAGTTATTTTAGTGCTCCTGTATTTACATTCAACATAGAGGTAGATGCTACTGAATTGAAGTCACTTAGAGCAAAGTTAATAGACACAGTAAAAGAAGCAACTGGAGTAAAATTAACTATGACAGATTTAATAGTAATGGCAGTATCTAGAATACTTCCAAAGCATCAAGCTTTAAATTCAGCATGGACAGACGATGGAATATTTAGATATAAAGATATAAATGTAGCTATTGCAGTCGGGCTAGATGAAGGTTTATATGTCCCAGTAGTAAAAAATGTAAATAAAAAATCTTTAAAAGAGATAGCTAAAGAAAGTAAAGAGCTTGCTGAAAAAGTAAAGACAGGAAAACTTCTACCAGCAGACCAAGAAGGCAATACATTTACTATAAGTAATGTTGGAATGTATGGTATAACTACATTCACACCTATAATAAATATGCCTTCAAGTGCAATACTAGGGGTGGGTGCTACACAAGATAAGTTTGTTCCAGTAAATGGAGAAGCTAAAATAAAACCTATAATGAACTTATCATTGACATCAGACCACAGAGTAATAGATGGAACAGTAGCAGCAAAATTCTTAAAAGACTTAAAAGAATTGTTAGAAAATCCTTTATCAATGCTTGTATAGTTTTTGATGTTTCATTACCGATATAATAGTTTTAATAGATTACATAGTTATGATTATCTAGGTAAATTTAAAACTTTTATATATTCGGCATTACTTTTAAATGTAACTATATGAATATAAATTGATTAATGAAAATATATGAAAATAAATAGGAGGAGAGCCTATGTCAGTAGAAGTCATAATGCCAAAAGCAGGAGTAGCTATGGAAGAAGGTACTATAGTTTCTTGGCTAAAACAAGAAGGTGAAGAAGTAAAAATTGGAGAGCCTATATTAGAGATAACAACAGACAAAGTAAACATGGAAATAGAGTCAGAGGGAGAAGGTACACTGGCTGTAATCATACATAAAGAAGAAGGTGAAGTATTACCAGTATTTACAGTAATAGGTGTAATAGCAGAAAAAGGTGAAAATCAAGAAGAAATAAAAGCTAAATATTTATCTGGTAATGTCTCAAAAGAAGATATTGTTGAAGAAATTCAAAACGTAGAGGAAAAAGAAGAAAAAATAAATAAAAAAGAATGTAATCATGATTATGATGTAGTAGTAATAGGTGGAGGACCTGGAGGTTATTTATCAGCATTAAAAGCATCTCTATTAGGTGGAAAAGTTGCATTAGTTGAAGAAAACATATTAGGAGGAACTTGCTTAAATAGAGGTTGTATTCCTACAAAGACCTATATAAAAACAGCAGAAATATTGGAAGAAGTTGAACAGTTATCAAAGAGGGGCGTAAAAGTAGCTGTAGATAAGGAACAGGATATCAAAAAAGCAATAAAATATAAAAATAGAGTAGTTAAAAAACTTACAGCTGGTGTTGGTGGTCTATTAAAAAGCAGAAATGTAGATGTATTTAATCTTAAAGCTAGCGTTAAAGAAGCACATAAAGTAATATTATCTGATGGAAAAATTTTAGATACAGAAAATATAATAATCGCAACAGGTTCTAAAGTAAGAGTATTACCTATAAAAGGAATAGAATCGAATTTGATAATAACTAGTACAGAAGCTTTAGATTTAGAAGTGGTGCCACAAGAATTAGTAATAATTGGTGGTGGAGTGATAGGTTGCGAATTTGCAGAGATATTTAATTCAAGAGGTTCTAAGGTAACTATTGTAGAAATGGAAGATAGAATAATTCCAAGAATGGATAAAGAATTGAGCGAATCTCTGAACTATTCTCTTAGTAAAAAAGGTATAAATGTATTAACTAAGAAGAAAGTTTCTGAATTCAAAGAAGAAGGCAATAAAATAGTAGTATGCATTGAAGATGAAGAGCCAATAAAAGCAGATTTATGTCTATATGCTATAGGAAGACAAGCTAATCTTTCTGGTATAGAAGATTTGGATATTAAAATAGATAAAGGTTCAATAGCTGTAAACAGTAAAATGGAGACAAGTATACCAAATATATACGCAGTAGGTGATGTTACTGGTGGTGTGATGTTAGCTCATGCAGCATTTAAAATGGGAGAGGTAGCAGCTGCAAATGCTTTAGGGATGAATGAAGAAGTTGATTTAAGTGCGTTGCCTAGTTGTGTCTATACAATTCCAGAAGTAGCATCAGTTGGACTTACAGAAGAAGATGCTAGAAAAAAACATAATGTAAAAGTGGGTAAATTCAACTTTGCTGGAAATGGAAGAGCCTTAGCTTCTGGACAAGAGCAAGGATATGTAAAAGTGATAGCAGATGATAAATATGGAGAAATTTTAGGAGTACATATGTTTGGATGTGGTGTAGCAGAACTTATAAATCATGCAGCATCATTTAAGGCATTAGAAATACCTGCTGATGAAGCTAGTGAGTTGATATTTGGTCATCCATGTACTTCAGAAGCTTTGATGGAAGCTTTAGCAGATGTAAATGGGAGATGTTTACATTTACCTAAAAAATAAATTATTAATGTAAGTTTATTATTAAAATAAATTTATATTATAAAATCTTAAAATACTTATTTAGCCATACTCTTTCTTGTATAAATATATATATTTGTACGAGAAGGAGTATTTTTTATGTGAAAATATAGAAATTAAATATTTGTAGTTTTTGTTGTACAAAAAAGATAGTAATATAAAATAACAGTGTCATTTTAGTATGACTTTACTTGGAATTAGAAAAAAAGACTTTTTTGTTTTTTTAAACGTATTATTTGTAAAATATTAAAAAAAATTTTCTTAATATTTCAATAAAAGAATAGCTTGATTTAAATGTTATGATTTTATGCAATAATAATAAGCACAAAAAAAACAATATATGGCATATAAGTTGCTATATAAATAGTAAGGAGGGAACAATTATAAATGAGGCAAAGAATAAAAAACCTAATTGAAAATGAAGATAAGAAAAATCCTTTAACAGATGAAGCAATTTCAAGTATGCTAAATGTTCGAAGAGAAGATGTTACCTTTTTGAGAAATGAGTTAAAAATAGAGGATTCAAGACAAAGAAGAAAAGTTGTTTTGATTAAAGCTATAAAGGACATTTTAAAGGAAGAAAATATTATAAATAAAAATGACATAACAAGAAGGTTAAACAGTATTGGATTTACAGTATCAAGATTTACAGTCATACAGTATTTAAAAGAAATTCAAGATTCTGATGATTTAAAGCCTGATAAAGAAGTTGATGATAAAAAAGAAGAGATAAAGAATAATGGAGAAAATATAGATATAGCATTTGATAAATTAATAGGCAGTAGTGGCAGTTTAAGTACAATTATAAAATTATCCAAAGCAGCAATACTCTATCCTCCTCACGGCCTTCACACCATCATTATGGGGCCAACTGGTGTTGGAAAGAGTGAGTTAGCAGAATGTATGTATAAATTTGCAGTAGAATCATCTAGATTCCCTAAGAATGCACCTTTTATAGTTTTTAATGCTGCAGATTATTCAGAAAATCCACAGCTTTTATTATCTCAATTATTTGGACATGTCAAAGGTGCTTTTACAGGAGCTGATGAGACCAAAGAAGGTTTAGTATCAAAAGCAAATGGAGGAATCTTGTTTATAGATGAAATACATAGATTGCCTCATGAAGGTCAAGAGATATTATTTCAATTAATTGATAAAGGTATGGTCAGAAAGCTAGGAGAAACAAGGTTGACAAATAAAATAGATGTAATGATTATTTCAGCAACTTCTGAACCCATAGATTCTCACTTACTTAATACATTTAAAAGACGTATACCTGTAACAATTGAAATACCAGAATTAGTTGCAAGACCATTAAATGAGAGGTTTGATATTATAAATAACTTCTTCTTAATAGAAGCTCAAAGAATGGAAACAAGAATACATATAAAATCAGATGTATTAAAAGCTCTTATGCTTTACGATTGTATAGGAAATGTTGGTCAGCTTAGAAGTGATATTCAAGTAGCTTGTGCCAGGGGACTATTAAACAAACTTACGAGCAAACAGAAAGAAGTAAATATAAATATATCAGATGTACCTGGATATGTAAAACAAGGTCTTATGAAAATTAGAAATTGTAGAGATAAAATAGAAAATTATGTAGATGGAGACTTAATTATAGACTCAAGTTATCATGGTGAGATAGAAAAGAAAAATGAAGATATATATACTTTTCCAGATGAAATATATAAGCTTACTGAAAGAAGACATATTGATTTATTAGAGCAAGGTTTAGATTTTGATGTTATAAATAGAATTGTTGGAGGAGAGTTAGAAAGCTGTATTCAAAAATATATAAAGCAAGTTAAAAAAGTTTCTATTAGTGATAATATTCCAGATATAAGTCCGATTGTTGGAAAATATATTGTAGAGCTTACTTATGAAGTAATCAAAATAGCATCACAATATCTTAGTTCCTTAGAGCCAAATCTACATTTATGTTTAGCAGTTCACTTAAAAGCAGCTTTTGAGAGGCTAAAAGAAGGTAAAGTAATATCCAATGCCCATTTAAAAGAAATAATAGGAAATTATCCATTAGAATACTCTGTAGCAGAAAAGGTAGCTCAACATCTGAAGGAAAGATATAATATAAATTTGCCAAAAGAAGAAATAGGTATAATAGCGATATATTTTAAAATGAGTAGCAGAAGAGATATATCTGAACAAAAAAAGATAGGTGTACTTCTTATGGCTCATGGAAGAGTGGCTTCATCTGTATGTGAAGTTACAAATAAACTATTAGGAATTAACCATGCAAGGTATTTAGATATGCCATTTGAAAAAAAACCAGAAGAAATGATTGAAGAGGCTACTACAGTAGTAAAAGATATTGATGAAGGTAGAGGCGTGATTATATTAGTTGATATGGGTTCGCTTTCATATTTTGGAGATATTATCTCTGGGAAGACAGGGATTAATATAAGGACAATATGTAGATTTGACACCTTACTATCCATAGAAGTTATACGAAGAGCAGTTTTACCAGATTTAACAATAGATGAAATAGTTGATGAAGTTAAAAGTATAGAACCACAAGTAAAGGAGAGGGCTAGTAAATATAACAACACAAAATTAGATTCTAGAAAACCTATAATTTTAACATTATGTATTACAGGATTAGGAGGAGCTTGTAAGGTAAAAAAAATCTTAGAGGAAAATATTAAAGGTATAAATGAAAAGGTTGATATAGAATCTATAGGTATGATTGAATATCCAAGTCTTGACTTAGAGATAAAGCAAATAAGTAATGATAAGAATGTAATTGCTATAGTTGGAACAATTGACCCACAGATAGCCAATATCCCTTTCTTTAGCCTAGTAGACATAAATGATAAAACAAAATTAAATCAAATAAATAATTTAATTGATACAAATCAAATTGTTAAAACAAATAAAAAATATGAATTATCAGATTTAATACATAAAGAAGATATCTTTGTAGATTTACAAGTTAAATCAAAAGAAGACGCTTTAAAGTACATGAGTAAAAAACTTAGAGAAAAAGGTTATGTGACGAAAAATTTCTATAAAAAAGTGGTAGAAAGAGATAATCTATTTCCGACTGAATTATCAGATGGAATAGCAATACCTCATACTGATGGAATAGATGTAATTAGACCAGCTATAAGTATAGCTATTTTGAAAAATCCTATTATATGGAGTAAAAATAAAGTGAAAATAATACTTTTATTAGCTGTAGACCAAAAATGCTTTAATCCATTAAATACTCTACTTACATTTATAGAAACAGATGAATTTAAAGATATAAAAAACATTAAAGATAGAGATTTTATTAGGGAGATGATATTAGATGGAGTCAATGCAAATAATCAGTAGTAATTTAATTTTCAAAAATATTGAAGTGTCGAACAATGAAGATGCATTAAAATTTTTAGGACAACGTTTATTTGATAAACAGTATGTAAAAGAAAGCTACATAGAAGCTGTTATAGCAAGAGAAAAAAAGTATGCTACAGGGTTACCAACGGAAATCTATGGAGTAGCTATACCACATACAGATATAGTACATGTAAATGAACCAGGTATAGCGATTGGCATACTTAATAAGCCTGTAAAATTTATAATGATGGGTACAGAAGATACTGAAATTGATGTAAAAGTTGTATTTATGTTAGCAGTAAAAGAGCCACAAGAACAATTACAATTATTAGAAAAACTTATGACTATATTTCAAGATAAGAATATGTTAAATAATATTGTAGATTTAAATGAAGAAAGTATGAGTGACTTATTAAACTCTAAACTAAAAAATTAAACATGTAAAGAGTATTAAAAATATATAAATGTTATTGAAGATTTCTAACTATAGATATCTTTAAAATAAAACAATTTTAATGGGGGTGAATAATGTGGCTAAAAAAATATTAGTTGCATGTGGAACAGGAGTATGTACTTCAACAATTGCTATAAACAAATTAAAGAAAGCACTTCAAGACCTTGGGAAATTAGATATGGTTAATATTACACAGTGTAAAGTAGTGGAAGTTGCGTCAAAAGCACCTGACTATGATTTGATAATTTGTACTACACAAGTTTCTAGTAGTATAAAAACACCTGTAATAAATGGGTTACCTTTTTTAACTGGTGTTGGAATGGACAAATTAATCGATGATATATTGGAAAAATTAGAATTATAATTTGAACTTTTAAAGAATAGAGTCTCTAAAATTATAAGTTTTAGAGACTGAAAATTAAATAATGGAGGGTCTTTAGATGGAGATATTAAATTTCATTGTTAGTTTAGGTGCACAAGTAATGATGCCAATAATAATATGTATTTTTGGTTTGATATTAGGCACAAAGATTGGAAAATCATTAAGAGCTGGTTTAACAGTGGGGGTTGGATTTATAGGTCTTAATACTATTATAGCTTTATTGACAGATAACTTAGGTCCAGCAACACAACAAATGGTTAAGAACTTAGGATTAAACCTATCTATAATAGATGTAGGCTGGCCAGCAGCATCAGCTATAGCTTTTGCATCAACGGTAGGGGCTTTAATTATTCCAATAGGTCTTGTAGTAAATATAGTTATGTTAATTACTAATACTACTCAAACTGTTGATGTAGACATATGGGATTACTGGCATTTTGCTTTTACAGGGGCTTTAGTAGCAGGAGCCACACAAAGTGTAGTATGGGGAGTGTTTGCGGCAGTAGCAAATATGGTAATTGTATTGGTAATGGCAGATTTAACTGCTCCAGGTATAGAGAAATATTTGGGTATGCCAGGGATATCCCTTCCTCATGGATTTACACAAGCATTTGTTCCAATTGCTATAGTTGTAAATAAATTACTAGACTTAATACCAGGTATAAATAAGATTGAGATAAATGCGGATACACTACAGAAAAAATTTGGATTATTTGGAGAACCTTTAATCATGGGGTCTATAATAGGTATAATAATTGGTATTGCAGCGAAATATGATATAAAAGGTATATTACAGTTAGGTGTAACTATGGGAGCTGTATTGATATTAATTCCAAAGATGGCAGCATTGTTAATGGAAGGTTTATTACCAGTATCAGAAGCAGCACAGGAATTTATTGAGAAAAGATTTAAAAATAGAGGGAAGATTTATATAGGTTTAGATTCAGCAGTAGGGATAGGTCATCCTGTTACATTGTCAGTTGCATTAGTATTGGTTCCTTTAACTATAGTTATAGCAGCTATATTACCAGGAAATAAAGTCCTGCCATTTGCAGACTTAGCAGTAATTCCATTTGCACTTGTTTTAATCGTACCAATTACAAAAGGAAATGTATTTAGAACATTAATAATAGGAATACTTATAATTACTTCTGGATTGTTAATTGCAACTAATTTAGCTCCACTATTTACTCAAATGGCTCTAAATGCTAGTTTTAAAATGCCTGAAGGAGCAACTATGATTTCAAGCATTTGTGATGGTGCAAATCCATTAAGTTGGGTATTTGTAAAGATTATGAATTATAAAGCTATTGGAGGAGTGATTTTTGGAGTTATAGCTTTAGGAATGGCTATTTACAATAGAAATAGAATAATAAAGGAAAATAAAAAATTATCTCTAGAAGAGGAAATATAAAAATAATTTTATTGGAGTGTATGGATTATGAAAAAATATAAATATAATTCTATAAGATACTTAATTAGCGTGATAGTACCAGGATTTTTTATGATTTTGATATTGATTTATGCACTGTTTAATAACTATATAAATTTTAGTGTAAATATGTATAGTTTGTTGATAATTATCTGTACCTATGGGATACACAATACTTTTGTATCATCAAGTAATCCTAAAGAAATTATTATTGATAATAAATGTATACATTTTATCTCATTTATTGCTACACATAAGTATGAAATTACAGATATCAAAAAAGTAAGAATACGAGAGTTTTACAATAAAAATCTTTATCTGAAAATTAATGATGGGAGCTTTTTTAAAGGTAGGTATTGGATAAGAACAAATATGTTTAGTAACGATATAGAATTATACAATTATTTTGTTGCATTAGAAGAAGGTTTATATCCAGAATCATTAAAATTTAGAAATAAGAGATTAGATAATAAAGGAGTATAAGAGTAAAAAATTAAAATTGGAAGTGGATTAATTTCTATTGATAAAATGTAATATTAGGTTTTATGGAAAGTTTTTGGAATTTTCAAATAAAATTGAAGATAGTATTTAAATAATAAGGTGCAACTAAGATATATAAAGGTTGTGTCTATAATAGATTGGGGGATTTAACTAATGTTGTTGGAGAAATTGAGAAAAGAAGTCTTACAGGCATCTTTAGACCTTTTAAATTATAAGTTGGTGACATTAACAGGAGGAAATGTAAGTGGAAGAGACGAAGAAACTGGATATATAGCAATTACCCCAAGTGGAATGGACTATAGAAACCTTATACCAAGTGATATTGTTATAGTGGATATAGAAGGAAACACTATAGATGGAAAATGGAAAGCATCAGTGGATTTGCCAGACCACTTATATATATATAAGCATAGAGAAGATATAAATAGTATAATTCATACACACTCTACATACTCAAGTTGTTTTGCTATTTTAAATGAACCTATAGCGTGTGCAAGTACAACTCTTGCAAATGAAGTAGGTGGGGCGGTACCTGTCGCAAAATTTGCACCACCAACATCTAACAAAATGGGGAAATGTGTTGTTGAAGTAATTGGTAATAAAAGAGCGTGTCTTTTAGCAAATCATGGTGTAATAGCAGTTGGTCCATCTGTAGGACATGCCATTACAGCAGCTGTAATGTTGGAAGATTCAGCAAAAGTATATTACTTGGCAAAATCAATTGGCACACCAGTATTATTGCCAGACGAAGAAATTCAAAGAGCTAGAGATGTATTTTTTAATGTATATGGTCAGGACAAATAAGCTAGGTAAAACTTTTAAATTAATGTAAAAATATAGATATTCAATAATATTAAGGCGTTTTATAATGATATAATAAGTTTAATAATTAAGAAAGAAAAATAGGAAGTCTAATAGTATATAAAATTATTTAAGTCTAAAATAAAAAATAAGATAAAATAAAAAAGGAGTCTATATTTCTATGTATTACTTATTAAACAAAAGCACAAATCCTTACTTTAATTTAGCATTAGAAGAATATCTATTTTTAAATGAAAAATATAATGATGATATTATAATCATATGGAGAAACGAGGAATCCATTTTTATTGGTAAAAATCAAAATCCATATCAGGAAATACATCATGCTGTCATTGAAAAGGGAGAAATCCCTATTTTAAGAAGAATATCTGGAGGAGGTACTGTTTATCACGATTTAGGTAATATAAATATGTCATTCATACAAAAAGATAGACATCTTCATGAAATAGATTTTTTGGAACATACTAAGCTTATGCAAGATATGCTCTTAGCCCTAGGTCTAGATGTATCTATAACTGAAAGAAAAGATTTATTTTTAAAGGGTAAAAAAATTTCAGGCTCAGCACAGTCTATAAAAAGAAAAAATTCTCTTTATCATGGAACTCTTCTTTATGATTCGGATTTAAATAAATTGACTAAGTATCTGAATTCAAATAAATCAACTGAATCAAATGCTACTAAGTCTGTTTCAAGTAAAGTGACAAATATTAAACTTGTACTTGAAAAAGATATAAATTATTTTTTAGATTATTGTGTTAAATATTTAAAATCTAATATAAAAAATATAAAAGAACTTGAATTAGATGATGATGATATTAAAAGTGTATACAATCTAGTGGAAGACAAGTATAAAAAAGTGGAGTGGGCATATGGTAAAACACCTAAATTTCAAGTAGTACTGTCATTTAATAGTGAAAGTGAAATCAATATACATGTTAATAAGTGGAAGGTATCAAAGTTTTTTATTTCTTACAAGGATGATGTGATTAATATGGATAAGTTGCTAGAAGTGGAGTTTTTTAAACAAGAAATAAAAGATAGCCTCTTAGAAAATTATCCACATTACATAGATTTAATTAATTTAATATTTTAATATAAAGCCTCCAATTTGATAAAATTTTCTTATATCAAACTGGAGGCTTTGAATATTTTTTGCAATTTTATAAACCATTACAAAGTTGTAAAGTTAAAAACAATACTATTGAAAAATCAATATATATCGAATTAAATGTGCATGTTTTTAATTAGAAAATAGAGATTAACTGTTTATACAACTGAAAATTTAATATATAATTAATCAGATGGTTAAAATAAAAAATATTGAAAGTTTTAATAAATTATGGTTAAAAATAAAATATGAGGTGATACCATGTATAGTGTTATAATTGTTGCTGCAGGAAGCGGAAGGAGAATGAACCTAGATATAAACAAACAGTTCATAAAATTAAGAGAAAAAGAAATTATTGCTCATACAATTCAAGTTTTTTATGAAAATATAAATATAGATGAAATTGTGGTATGTATAAAAAAAGAAGAGGAAGATTTTTTTAAGGAAAATATAATAAATAAGTATAATTTTAAAAATATAAAAATAGCATATGGTGGAAAAGAGAGACAGGATTCAATATATAATGGCTTAAAAAAATTAGATAAAAATTGTGACATAGTACTTATTCATGACGGAGCAAGACCATTTGTAGACCATAGAATAATTAATGAATCTATAAAGATGGCTAAAGAAAGAAAGGCTGTAGTTGTAGGTGTTCCAGTAAGTGACACTATAAAGATAGTTTCCGATGGAACAGTAAAAGAAACTCCAGAGAGAAGTCTATTGTGGGCAGCACAAACTCCTCAAACTTTTGAATATAATCTGATAATAAACGCTTATGAACAAGCATATAAGAACAATTACTATGGTACCGATGATTCAATGTTGGTGGAAAATATAGGGCAAAGCGTTACTATGGTAATGGGCTCTTATGAAAATATAAAGATAACTAGTCCAGAAGATTTAAATATAGCAGAGCAAATATTAAATATGGAAAAAAGAGATGAAGTTAATAGTAGAA
Organism: Clostridioides sp. LIBA-6822; assembly: GCF_056688955.1. Classification (NCBI taxonomy): domain Bacteria; kingdom Bacillati; phylum Bacillota; class Clostridia; order Peptostreptococcales; family Peptostreptococcaceae; genus Clostridioides; species Clostridioides sp. LIBA-6822. Next base: position 77,446 of record NZ_CP196995.1, read on the forward strand.
GGAGAATTATATGAGAATAGGGTTAGGATATGATGTACACAAATTAACAGAGGATAGAAAACTTATAATTGGTGGAGTAGAAATACCACATGATAAAGGTTTGTTAGGTCATTCTGATGCTGATGTACTGATACATGCAATAATGGATTCTATTTTAGGAGCTTTAGCTTTAGGTGATATAGGTAAGCATTTCCCAGATACAGATGAAAAATATAAGGGAGCAAATAGTATGAAATTATTAGAATATGTATATAATCTAATAACAAGTAAAGGGTATAAGATTGGGAATATAGATAGCACTATAATTGCTCAAAGCCCTAAGATGGCTCCATATATTGAGAGCATGAGAAATAACATATCAAAAACTTTAAATACGGATATTGATAATATAAACATAAAGGCAACTACAGAAGAAGGTCTTGGCTTTACAGGAGCAAAACAAGGTATCGCATCACAAAGTATTTGTTTATTATTGTTGACAAGTCAGAATAATTAATATATTATTAGTAATAAGTTTATTGGATATCAAATAATAGGCCTATATAGAATATCTATAATATGTGAATTTAAGTGAAATTAATATAAATATAAAACTAGTTATGATAAAGAAATAGTAAAACGATGAAATCTTTACAGAGAGAAAACGTTGGTGAGAGTTTTCAAGAGGAAATGTTTGAACCTGTCTTTTAGCTTAAAGGTATAAAAATCTTTACGGTAGGAACCGTTACATTCCCAAAAGAGAGCTATTTATATAGCTAACTAGAGTGGTACCGCGGAAATTAAACCTTTCGTCTCTATACTTGTATAGAGATGAGAGGTTTTTTATATTTTCAAGAAATTAATATTCAGGAGGAATCTATTAATGAAAATGTCTAAAATGTTTATGCCGACATTAAAAGAAATCCCAGCAGATGCTGAGATTACAAGCCATCAATTAATGGTTAGGTCGGGAATGATAAAAAAAATGACTTCAGGGGTTTATAATCAATTACCGATGGGATTAAGAGTATTCAAAAAAATTGAACAAATAATTAGAGAAGAACTAAATAAAAAAGATTGTCAAGAGATACTTTGTGCGGCTTTACTTCCTTCTGAATTATGGAAAGAGTCCGGAAGATGGACTGCTATGGGTGAAGAAATGTTTAGGCTAAAAGACAGAACAGAAAGAGAATACTGTCTCGGACCAACACATGAAGAAGCCTTCACTGATATAATAAGACAAGAAATTACTTCATATAAACAATTGCCATTGAACCTGTATCAAATACAAGTAAAATATAGAGATGAAAGAAGACCAAGATTTGGTGTTATGAGAACTAAGACTTTTACTATGAAGGATGCATATAGTTTTGATGTAGATGATAAAGGTCTAGATAAATCATATCAAGATATGTTTGATGCATATGTGAGTATATTTGATAGATGTGGTCTAGAGAATAGTCCAGTTCAGGCAGATTCAGGAGCTATAGGAGGGTCTACATCAGCTGAATTTATGGTTAAATCAGAAGTTGGTGAAGATGAAGTTGTATTCTGTAGTGGATGTGACTATGCAGCAAATGTAGAGAGAGCAGAATCTTGTAATGTAGTATCAGAAAAAGAAGATATGAAGGAATTAGAAGAAGTTCATACGCCAGGAGCAGCTACAATAAAAGAACTAGAGGAATTTTTAAAAATTTCTCCAGATAAATTTGCTAAAACTTTAGTATATGAGGCAGATGGAAAAACAGTTGTAGTTGTTGTAAGAGGAGATAGAGAAGTTAACGAAGTTAAAGTGTCTAATGCGATAGGTTCTGTTATAGAATTTGCACTTGCTACAGATGATGTAGTGAGAAAAGTAACTAATGCAGAAGTAGGCTTTGCTGGACCAATAGGTATAAACGCTGACTATGTATTTATAGATAAAGAAATTGTTGAACAAAGAAACATAGTTGTTGGGGCTAATAAAACTGAGTATCATATAAAAAATGCTAACTATGGAAGAGATTTTGAAGGAATAGTTGGAGATTTTAGAAATGTTCAAGAAGGCGACAAGTGTATAGTATGTGGGAAGCCACTTGAAATAGCCAGAGGTGTTGAAGTAGGTCACATATTCAAGCTAGGAACTAAATACTCAGAATCTATGAATGCAAACTTTATAGATAAAGATGGAAAATCAAAACCTATAGTAATGGGATGTTATGGAATAGGTGTTGAAAGAACAGCTGCAGCTATAATTGAACAACATAATGATGAAAAAGGTATAATATGGCCTTTATCAGTAGCTCCATACCATGTTGTGATAGTTCCAGCAAATATGAAAAATGAGGAACAAGTATCAATAGCTGAAAAGATATATAATGATTTACAAGCTATGGGTGTAGAAGTTTTATTAGATGATAGAGATGAAAGAATAGGTGTTAAATTTAATGATTCAGAATTAATAGGAATACCTATGAGAATTACAGTAGGTAAAAATATTAGTGAAGGTAAAGTAGAATTTAAGTTTAGACATAAAGAAGATAAAGAAATAATTGACATAAAAGAAATAAATGAAAAAGTAAAGGCAGAGTTTATCAAAAATAATGTTAGGTTAGGATAGTAACTTAAAAAGCTATTGTATAGATAATCAGAGTTGTACTTTATAAACACCATTTTATCTATATAAGGAGATAAAGTGGTGTTTTTTTATAAAAACATAATAAATGAGGAGGTAATTGAAATGGCAAAAAATGAAAAACAATTTGTTGAAGAAATAACAAAGATGGAAGATGATTTCCCACAATGGTATACAGATGTGATAACTAAGACTGACTTAGTTGATTATGCACCAGTAAAAGGTTTTATGGTTGTAAAGCCATATGGATATGCATTATGGGAAAAAATGCAAGAATTTATGGATAAAAAATTTAAAGAAACTGGACACAAAAACTGTTATTTCCCATTATTAATACCAGAAAGTTTATTAAACAAAGAAGCAGAGCATGTTGAAGGTTTTGCTCCAGAAGTTGCATGGGTAACACATGGAGGAAATAAAAAATTAGAAGAGAGACTATGTGTAAGACCTACTTCAGAAACTATAATATGTACAATGTATGCGAAATGGTTAAAATCATATAGAGAATTACCATACCTTTATAATCAATGGTGCTCAGTTGTTAGATGGGAAAAATCAACTAGACCTTTCTTAAGAACATCTGAGTTTTTATGGCAAGAAGGTCATACATTACATGAAACAGCAGAAGAAGCACAAGAAGAAACAATACAACAATTAGAAATATATAAAGCATTATGTGAAGAATTACTTGCAATGCCAGTTGTAGCTGGTCAAAAAAGTGAAAGTGAGAAGTTTGCAGGTGGTGAAAGAACATATACTATAGAAGCTATGATGCATGATGGTAAAGCGTTACAATCAGGTACAAGTCACTTCTTAGGTCAACACTTTACAAAAGCTTTTGAGATTACTTTTGCAGATAGAGAAGGAAATTTAGCTAATCCATACCATACATCTTGGGGAGCATCTACAAGACTTATAGGTGGACTTATAATGACTCATAGTGATAACAGAGGTCTAGTATTCCCACCAAGAGTAGCTCCAATCCAAGTTGTTATAGTTCCTATAGCTGCTAAAAAAGGAAATGTAATGGAAACAGTGGATAAAATATATGCTGATTTAAAAGCTAAAGGAGTAAGTGTTGAAGTTGATGATAGAGACAACTATACAACTGGCTGGAAGTTTAATGAGTGGGAAATGAAAGGTGTTCCAGTAAGAATTGAAATTGGACCAAAAGATATAGAAAATAATCAAGCTATGATATTCAGAAGAGATACTTTAGAAAAGAGTTCTATGCCTTTAGAAGGATTAGCTGATGCTATATGTGATTTATTTGATGTTATACACAATGATATGTTTGAAAAAGCAAAAAAACATAGAGAAGATAATACATCTGTAGTTGAAAATATGGATGAGTTTAAAAAAGCTTTAGAAGAAAAGCCAGGATTCATAAAGACTATGTGGTGTGGAGATGCAGAATGTGAAGCTAAGATTAAGGAAGAAACAGGAGCAACTATAAGATGCTTACCTTTTGAACAAGAAAACTTAGGTCACAAGTGTGTATATTGTGGAAAAGAAGCAGATAATATGGTAGTAATGGCAAAAGCTTACTAAAATAAGATGTTTAAATAAAAACTGGGGTGATGAGTATTTGATACTTTTCATCCCAATTTTATTTTAAGTTTTATTTCCTTATATATATTTATTATTAGTGTACATACTTACTTTGTAGAACAGTTACTATATAAATATTCCATAAAGTAACTAATAAATACAAATATATCAATAGGGAATGCTTTTAATTTTCAGCAAATAAATGGATTAAAAGAAAGATTTATGAAATTAAAACTAGGATTTTCTGCTATAATAAACATGTGTATTTTTAAATAAATAAGGATATTATTATTAGATTTGATTATGCGAAATTCTATGAAACAGGAACCCTGTGACTTTAGTCATGGGAGGTTCAGTAAAAATAAACTTGCAAAACAATGTACTAGTTTAATATTATAGTTATATTGAATAAAATATCAGGAGGAAGTAAAAATGAATGTAAGAGTAAGATTTGCACCAAGTCCAACAGGATTTGTACATATAGGTAGTTTAAGAACTGCTTTATATAATTATTTATTTGCAAAAAAAATGGGCGGAGAGTATGTATTAAGAGTAGAGGACACAGACCAAAGTAGATTAGTAGAAGGTGCTATAGAGAATATGCTTAATGCTATGAAATGGGCTGGGGTTAATCATGATGAAGGTGTTATATTAGATGACAATGGAAGTGTAATACAAAAGGGAGAATATGGTCCATATATTCAATCTCAGAGATTAGATATATATCAAGAATATATAAAACAACTTTTAGATAGTGGAAAGGCTTATTATTGTTTCTGTACAAAGGAAAGACTAGATGAAGTAAGAGATGCTCAAAGAGCAGCAGGAGAAACAGCTAAATATGATGGTTACTGTAAGAATCTTTCTAAAGAAGAAGTAGAAGCAAATATAAAAGCAGGAATACCATACGTTATAAGATTAAGATTACCAGAGAATCATACAATTAAGTTTACAGATTTAGTTAGAGGAGATATGGAATTTAATACTAATGATTTAGATGACCAGGTACTAATGAAAACAGATGGATTCCCAACTTATCATTTTGCAGTAGTTGTAGATGATTATTTAATGAAAATCACACATGTTATAAGAGGAGAAGAGTGGGTATCATCTACTCCAAAACATGTCTATTTATATGAAGCTTTTGGATGGGAAGCACCTGTATTTGTACATTTACCAAATATACTTAATAAAGAAAAGAAAAAATTAAGTAAGAGACAAGGTGATGTAGCAGTTGAAGACTTTAAGAAAAAAGGATATTTACCAGAAGGTTTAGTAAACTATGTAGCATTAGTTGGTTGGTCTCCAGAAGATAATCAAGAATTGTTTACAATGGAAGAATTAGAAAAAGCATTCTCTGTAGAAAGAGTATCTAAAAGTGGTGGAGTATTTGATACTGAAAAGCTAAATTGGGTTAATCAACATTATATAAAAGATGGTGATGACACTTACTTAACAGATTTAGCAATACCATTCTTAATAGAAGATGGATTTATAACAGAAGAAGAAGCTACTAGTAAGTATGAGTTTTTAAAGAGTATGATATCAGTACTTAAAGAAAAATTACAATATGTAAAAGAAGTTACTGAACATGCAAGTATATTCTTTGGAGATAAAATAGAAGTAGAGACTGAAGAAGGAAGTGAATTCTTAAAATTAGAACACATACCTACTTTAATAGATGCTTTACAAGAAAAAATAGAAAAATCAGAAGTATTAAATGCTGAATTTGTTCAAGCAATGCTTAAAGAAATACAAAAAGAGTATAAAATAAAAGGAAAAAATTTATTTATGGGCTCAAGAATAATTTTAACAGGGCAAATGCATGGACCAGATTTACCAAAAGTAATGGAGGTTTTAGGAAAAGAAACTTGCTTAAATAGAATAGCTTATGTAAAAAATAATATATTATAGTCATAAAAGTCCGCTAATTTAGAAGCGGACTTTTTTTGTGTTAGTATTTGGTGAAAATATCTAGTTAAGAAAATGAAGGTATTTAGGGCTATAAATTTAATATATAAAAAGCAAAGCAAAAATATAAATAAAATATTAATAATAAACTAATAAAAATATTAAGCATAGAAGAAGGAAATCTATTATTTTAGTTTGATTTAATTATTAAGGGGGTAATTACTATGTATAGTAATATGGATGATGTTAAAAAGGAATTAAAGGAGCTATGCTTAGAATATGTTACAATTTTAGAAAAATTAAAAGATGAAAAAATGATTACAGAAGAAACTTTTGAAAAATGTTCTTCTCAAAAAAAGATATTTTTAGAAGAGCAATAGAGAATAACAATAGTATTTGTTATGATGTGGTTTAGAAGGATAGTACTAAAAATGATAGTAGTACTATTATTTATTGCAATTTTCAACTATAATATAATATATAATGTTAATAAAATAATTTATAAAAATACGGTGAGGTGATGAGTGTGAAAGTTTATAATACATTGACTAGAACAAAAGAAGAATTTGTTCCATTAGAAGAAGGAAAGGTAAAAATGTATGTGTGTGGTCCGACAGTTTATAACTATATACATATAGGTAATGCAAGACCATTTATAATATTTGATACTCTAAGAAGGTATTTAGAGTATAGAGGATATGATGTAACTTATGTACAAAACTTTACAGATGTTGATGACAAGATTATAAATAGAAGCCATGAAGAAGGAATATCTCCAGAGGAAGTTGCTACTAAGTATATAAAAGAATATTTTGTAGATTGTGATGGGTTAGGAATTAAAAGAGCTACTGTTCATCCTCAAGTTACAGATAATATACAACAGATTATAGATTTTATAAAAGAATTAGAAGATAAGGGATATGCATACGCAGTAAATGGTGATGTGTATTTTGATACAAATAAGTTTGAAGGATATGGAAAGCTTTCAGGTCAAAAACAAGAAGACTTAGAAGCTGGTGCTAGAATTGAAGTTAATGACCAAAAAAGACATCCTATGGACTTTGTTCTTTGGAAAGCCAAAAAAGAAGGTGAACCAGGATGGGATAGTCCTTGGGGAGAAGGTAGACCTGGATGGCATATAGAATGTTCTGTTATGTCTAAGAGATATTTAGGTGAGACAATTGATATACATGCAGGTGGTCAAGATTTAACATTCCCACATCATGAAAATGAAATAGCTCAAAGTGAAGCTAGAAGTGGAAAAACATTCTCAAAATACTGGATGCACAATGGATATATAAATATAAATGATGAAAAGATGAGTAAATCTAAAGGTAATTTCTTTACAGTAAGAGATATATCAAAATTATATGATTTAGAGATAGTAAGATTTTTCATGTTATCAGCACATTATAGAAATCCAGTAAACTTTAGTGATGAGATGCTAAATCAAGCTAAAGCTGGTCTTGAAAGATTATATAATACTAAAGAAAAATTAGAATTTACATTAAGTAATTTAAAAGAGTCTACTTTAACAGAAAAAGAAGTAGAGCTTGTTAAAGAGTTAGATAACTTCAGACAAAAATTTATCGACGCTATGGACGATGATGTCAATACAGCAGATGCAGTGAGTGTAATATTTGAGTTAGCTAAGTTAATAAATTCTAATGTAGATGAAAACTCTTCTCTAGAGTTTGCTAAAAAATGCTTAGATGAATTTAATGAGCTTACAAAAGTATTAAACATTGTAAATAAGAAAAAAGATACTGTATTAGATAAGGACATTGAAGAATTAATACAAAAAAGAACTGATGCAAAGAAAAATAAAGAATTCCAATTAGCAGATGATATAAGACAACAATTATTAGATATGGGAATTGTATTAGAAGACACAAGACAAGGCGTTAAGTGGAAAAGGGTATAAAAATGGAAAAAACTGAATTAGTTACTATGTCACCACTAGTTTTAGCATACTTAGGTGATACAGTGTATGAGACATATATAAGAGAACATTTAATTAGACAGAATACACAAAGAAAAGTTAATGATTTGCATAAATTAGCTATAAAGTATGTAAAAGCTAAAGCTCAGGCGAGTATAATTCATGAAATTGAAGCTGAATTAACTGAGGAAGAGAGCAAAATATACAAAAGGGGAAGAAATCAAAAATCAAATACTTCTCCTAAAAATGCAGATATTATAGACTATAAACATGCAACTGGATTTGAGGCCTTGGTTGGATATTTGTATTTAAATAATGAAATAGAGAGACTTCAATATATTATCAATAAAGGAATCAAAATTATTGAAAGAGATATGTAAATATTAAAGAGTGTTGTCTTAATAATAATCAATAAGGCAACACTTTTTTTATAACTAATGTATAATAAATATATAGAAATTAGTCATGAGAAAGGATAAAAGTTTATGAAAGTAAAATTAATATCACATACACCTGAACCAGAAAAAGTAATAGCTATGGCAGCTAAGCTATGTTATTCACCAGTTGGGACAGACGAAATAGAAAAAGACTTAACAGATGAAAGTATAGAGAAATTTTTAAATATGTTATTAGGTATAGGCCATGGGTCAATATTAGAACATGCTTCATTTACATTTTCAATAGAAGGGATATCAAGAGCTTGTTCACATCAAATTGTTAGACATCGTATAGCTAGTTTTTCACAACAAAGTCAAAGATATGTTAAATTAGAGCAATTTGAGTACATAATTCCTCCAGAAATAGAAAAAATAGAAAAAGCAAAAGAGTTATTTATAAATTCAATGAAAAAAGACCAAGAGGCTTATGATAACTTAGTAGAGATATTATTTGAAAATCATTATAATGAATTAATAAAAGATGGAAAAAATGAAAAAACAGCAAAAAGACAAGCTGAGAAGAAAGCAATAGAAGATGCTAGATATGTATTTCCAAATGCATGCGAAACAAAAATGGTATTTACTATAAACGCTAGAAGTTTGTTTAATTTCTTTGAACATAGATGCTGTGAAAGAGCACAGTGGGAAATAAGAAATCTAGCTGTAGAGATGTTAAGAGAGGTTAAAAAGGTTGCTCCAATACTATTTAAAAAGACTGGACCAAGTTGTGTAAATGGGAGTTGTCCAGAAGGAACTATGACTTGTGGAGATATAGTTCAAGTTAGAGAAAAATTTAAGGCCTTGTAGGAGGTGAATCATTTGGCAAGTATAGAAGGAAGAAATCCAGTAATAGAAGCTATAAAAAGTGATAGAGAAATAGACAAAATATTAATTTCAAATTCAGCTAAAGAAGGTTCAATTAAAAAAATAATAGGAATGGCTAAAGAAAAAAACATAATCATACAATATGTTGATAAACATAAGTTGGATGAGGTCAGCACAAGTCATGCACATCAAGGTGTAATAGCTTATGCAAGTGAATATAAGTATTATGAATTGGATGAGTTAATAGATTTAGCAAAGAATAAAGATGAGGACCCATTTTTCATTATACTAGATGAGATAACAGATCCACATAATCTAGGTTCGATAATAAGGACAGCAGATGCAGTAGGAGCACATGGAGTTATTATTCCAAAGAGAAGGTCTGTACACATAACCCCTGTAGTTGCTAAAGCATCCGCTGGAGCAGTAGAGTATATGCCAGTTTGTAAGGTAACCAATATAGTTAATACAATAAAAAGATTAAAAGATGAAGGGCTGTGGATTGCAGCTGCTGATATGGATGGAGAAACTTTTTATAAACAAAATCTTACAGGTCCTCTTGGTGTAGTAATTGGAAGTGAAGGCTTTGGAATATCTAGATTGGTTAAACAAAACTGTGACTTTATAGTAAAAATGCCAATGATAGGTAATGTTACGTCTTTAAATGCATCTGTGGCAGGTGGGATACTTTTATATGAGATATTCAGACAAAGACTGGATAAAAGTAAATAACTATGAAAAAAAATATAAATCATTACTTAATAATAGATGGCTACAATATTATAAATGCGTGGGATAATTTGAAAGAACTGGCTAAAGAGGACTTAGAAGATTCTCGAGAAAAGCTTATTGATGATATTATAGAATTTTCTGAGTTTATGGGTTATAAAACTATAATAGTTTTTGATGCTTATAATGTTAAGAATTCACGAGAAAAAGTTGAGAAAAGAAAACACATAACAATAGTTTATACAAGAGAGCACCAAACAGCAGATAGTTATATAGAAAAATTTATAACTTCTTTATCAAAGTACGATGATGTAAAAGTAGCGACTAATGACTATGCAGAGCAACAAATGATTTTAGGAAAAGGTGCTACAAGAATGTCTGCGAGAGAATTAAAGCTAGAGTTAGATCGTTCCAAGAATAAAATGAAGGAAAAAAATAGCGGTTTGAGGAAAAAAATTCAGCGAAATTGGTTGGAGGAAAGGTTAGATAAAGAAACATTGTCGAAACTTGAGAACATTCGTAGAAAGCGTTGAAATTACTAGCTTCTTTAGACTATAATATACCTATAAATTTGTTTTATATATGGGGGAGATTTACATGTTGGTAGCGAAAGAAAAAAGTTATGAGTTAATAGACAATTGTCAGCAAGATGAGTATAACATTGTATTAAGAGCAAGTGAAGGAGATAAAATAGCATTAGAGTACATTATTACCAAATACAGAAATTTTGTAAAGGCAAAAGCAAAGTCATATTTTTTAATTGGAGCAGATAAAGAAGATATAATACAAGAAGGAATGATAGGCCTTTATAAGGCAGTTAGAGATTTTGATGGAAGTAAGACAAATTCATTTAAATGTTTTGCAGAGATATGTATAACAAGACAAATAATAACTGCTATAAAAACTGCAACAAGACAAAAACATATACCTTTAAATTCATATGTTTCTTTGAATAAACCAATATATGATGAAGAGTCAGACAGAACACTTTTAGATATTATAGCTACAAGTATAGTAACAGATCCAGAAGAGCTTATAATTAGTAAAGAAGAGTTGAAAAATATAGAATCAAAGATGAACGAATTATTAAGTGACTTGGAATTAGAAGTCCTAGAATTATATTTAAATGGAAAGTCATACCAGTTTATAGCGGACAAGCTTAAAAGAGATGTAAAGTCAATAGATAACGCTTTACAAAGGGTTAAGAGAAAATTAGAAAAACATCTTGAAAACAGAAATGATTAATAGTAAAATACTTACCATAAGCTTATTGTGAGCAAAATTAATTTATATCGAAAGATAAGGGAGGAAATTCAAAATGGCTAAAGCTAAATACGAAAGAACAAAACCTCATGTTAATATAGGTACAATAGGACACGTTGACCACGGTAAAACTACATTAACAGCAGCAATAACAAAAACATTATATGACAGATATCAATTAGGAGAAGCAGTAGATTTCGCAAACATAGATAAAGCTCCAGAAGAAAGAGAAAGAGGAATTACAATATCAACAGCACACGTTGAGTATGAGACTCCAAACAGACACTATGCACACGTTGACTGCCCAGGACATGCTGACTACGTTAAGAACATGATAACAGGAGCAGCACAAATGGACGGAGCAATATTAGTTTGTTCAGCAACAGATGGACCAATGCCACAAACAAGAGAGCATATACTATTATCAAGACAAGTTGGAGTACCATATATAGTAGTATTCTTAAACAAATGTGACATGGTAGATGATGAAGAGTTATTAGAATTAGTAGAAATGGAAGTAAGAGATTTATTAACAGAATATGATTTCCCAGGAGATGATACTCCAATAGTAAGAGGATCAGCATTAATGGCATTAGAAGATCCAAAGAGCGAGTGGGGAAATAAGATAGTAGAATTATTCGAGCAAATAGATGAGTATATTCCAGCACCAGAGAGAGATACAGACAAGCCATTCTTAATGCCAGTAGAGGACGTATTCTCAATCACAGGAAGAGGAACAGTTGCAACAGGAAGAGTAGAAAGAGGAGTACTAAAAGTACAAGACGAAGTAGAATTAGTAGGATTAACAGAAGCACCAAGAAAAGTAGTAGTAACAGGAGTAGAGATGTTCAGAAAATTATTAGACCAAGCACAAGCAGGTGATAATATAGGAGCATTATTAAGAGGTGTACAAAGAAACGAGATAGAAAGAGGACAAGTACTAGCAAAAACTGGATCAGTAAAGGCACACACAAAGTTTACAGCAGAAGTATATGTACTTAAAAAAGAAGAGGGTGGAAGACATACACCATTCTTTGATGGATATAGACCACAATTCTATTTCAGAACAACAGACGTAACAGGAGCTTGTAAATTACCAGATGGAATAGAAATGGTAATGCCTGGAGATAACGTAACAATGGAAGTAGACTTAATAAACTCAATAGTTGTAGAAGAGGGATTAAGATTCTCAATAAGAGAAGGTGGAAGAACAGTAGCTTCAGGAGTTGTTGCTACAATAGTAGAGTAATCTTTTATTAAACTGATGGATTAAAAAGAATAATAGAAAGAGGGGTTATGCTCCTCTTTTTTTAACATAGAAATACAAAAACATTGACACAGCATAGGATTTTGTGATAACTTATACAAGGTAATGATTATAGGAAGTTAATAATATCTTGAATACTGTAGATTTTTAATAAATACATATTTTAAAGGTATTATATTCACATATATTAACAATATATATTATTGTATTACAAAGTTGGAGGTGTATCAGATGAGAGTTAAAGTAACTTTAGCATGTACAGAGTGTAAGCAAAGAAACTACAACACTACTAAGAATAAGAAAAATAATCCAGACAGAATAGAATTACAAAAATATTGTAGATTCTGTAAAAAGCATACAACTCATAAAGAAACAAAATAGTTTTTTATAAGGATGTGAGTATGGAATGGCTGCCCCAAAAAATGACGGTGCAAAAACTAAAAAAAGGTTTAGTTTATTTGGATATTTAAAAGAAACTAAACAAGAATTAAAAAGAGTTACATGGCCGACAAAAAAGGAACTGTTTAAAAACACAAGTATAGTTTTAACTGTAGTTATTTCATGCACTATATTAGTATGGGGTATAGACACTATATTATCTGGTGCACTAGCGTTATTACTAAAATAGACGAAAAGAGGTAAGTTAAATGTCAGAATTACAAGAAGCAAGTTGGTATGTAGTTCATACCTATTCGGGACATGAAAATAAAGTTAAAGCTACAATTGAGAAAGCAGTTAAAACAAGAGGTATGGAAGACTGCATAAGACAAGTAGTTGTTCCAACAGAAGAGGTAGTAGAAACTACTAAAACTGGAAAAGAAAAAACTAGACAACGTAAAGTTTATCCAAGTTATGTTTTGGTTAAAATGATAATAACTGATGAATCTTGGTATGTAGTAAGAAATACTAAGGGAGTTACAGGTTTCGTTGGACCTGGTTCAAAACCAGTACCATTAAGTGAAGATGAAGTCAAAGCTATGGGAATAGATACAACAGACCCTAAAGTAGTAAATAGCGATATTGATTTTGAAATAGGAGACACAGTAAAAGTATCTCAAGGACCATTTAGTGGACAAATAGGTAACATAGAAGAAATTGACTTAGAAAATAGAGAAGTCAAAGTATGCATAAATGCATTTGGTAAAAGGACTCTATTTGTAATAGAGCTTGAAGGTATAGAAAAAATCTAATACTATATAGAAAAATCTGAGGAGGTGCGCTCAAAATGGCTAAAAAAGTTATAGGTCAAATAAAATTACAAATACCTGCAGGAAAGGCTACTCCAGCGCCACCAGTTGGACCAGCATTAGGACAACATGGTGTTAATATAATGGGATTCACAAAAGAATTTAATGCTAAAACTGCAGATCAAGCTGGAATGATAATACCAGTTGTTATAACTGTATATCAAGATAGATCATTCAGTTTTATAACAAAAACTCCACCAGCTGCAGTTTTAATTAAAAAAGCATTAAACTTAAAATCAGGTTCTGGAGAACCAAACAAAAAGAAAGTTGCTAAAATGACTTCAGCTCAAGTAAGAGAAATAGCTGAGTTAAAAATGCCTGACTTAAATGCTGCATCAGTAGAAGCTGCTATGAGTATGATAGCTGGTACTGCTAGAAGCATGGGTGTTGTAATAGAAGACTAATAAAAAGAAACACTTTTTTTTATAAAGTGGGAGGCGAAAAGCCGAAATTAACCACGAGGAGGAAAATAAAATGGCTAAAAAAGGTAAAAGATATGCAGGTGCATTACAAAAAGTAGATAGAACTAAATTCTATGATGCATCAGAAGCATTAACATTAGTTTCAGATATAGCTGGAGCTAAATTTGATGAGACAGTAGAAGCACACATTAAATTGGGTGTTGACTCAAGACATGCTGACCAACAAGTAAGAGGTGCAGTTGTATTACCTCACGGAACTGGTAAAACTAAAAGAGTTTTAGTTTTTGCTAAAGGTGAGAAAGCTAAAGAAGCTGAACAAGCTGGTGCTGACTTTGTAGGAGCTGAAGAATTAGTTCAAAAAATACAAGGTGAAAACTGGTTTGAATTTGATATAGTAGTTGCTACTCCAGATATGATGGGTGTAGTAGGTAGATTAGGTAGAGTATTAGGACCTAAAGGTTTAATGCCAAACCCTAAATCAGGAACAGTTACATTTGATGTAGCTAAAGCTATAGATGAAATAAAAGCTGGTAAAGTTGAATACAGATTAGACAAAACTAACATAATACACGTTCCAGTAGGAAAAGTATCATTTGGTGGAGAAAAATTAGCTGAAAACTTTGCAGCATTAATGGATGCTATAATAAAAGCTAAACCAGCTGCTGCTAAAGGACAATATTTAAGAAGTGTAACAGTAGCTTCTTCAATGGGACCTGGAGTTAAAATAAACCCAGCAAGAACAGCTGAATAATAAAACTGTTGACACAGGTTGACAAAAATGTTATCATATCACTTGTCAATGTAAAAAAGAATAGATTTGCCGTAGATAGTGGGTGCGAAAGCTTAATATCCCGCCGAGGTTTTAGATAAATTGAGATTACTAAAGCTTTTGATGTCTACTTTTGGCAACAAAAGCTTTTTATAATGTTGCGGTAAATACTAAGCCTATTTGGTGAAGGAGGTGCACATCTATATGAGAAAAGCTATAGAAATTAAATCAGAAGTTGTTTCTGAGATAGTTGAAAAGTTACAAAAATCTTCTGCTGCTGTTGTTGTAGATTACAAAGGATTAACAGTTGAAGAAGTAACTGAGTTAAGAAAACAAATGAGAGAAGCTGGTGTAGATTACAAAGTATATAAAAATACTTTAGTTAGAAGAGCAGCTAAAGAAGTTGGTATAGAGCAATTCAATGATGAATTATTAGTTGGAACTAATGCTATAGCATTTGGATATGATGATCCAGTTGCTCCAGCAAGAATATTAAAAGGATTCATGGATTCTCATCCAAAGATGAAATTAAAGATGGGTATTGTGGAAGGTGCATTCTACGATGAGTCTAAAATTGTTGAAATGGCTAACATACCATCAAGAGAAGTTCTTATCGCTAAATTACTTGGTAGCTTAAAAGCTCCAGTATCAAACTTTGCATATTTAATAGATGCAATAGCGAAAAAGGCAGAAGGTCAAGAAGAAGCTTAATTGCTTAATTAAAAAATTATAAATATTAATTTGAAATAAAATTCGGAGGTGCTAAAAATGACAATAGAACAAATATTAGAAGCTATAGAAAATATGAAAGTTTTAGAATTAAATGAATTAGTTAAAGCTGCTGAAGAAAAATTCGGTGTATCAGCTTCAGCTCCAGTAATGGTAGCTGGTGCAGCTGCTGGTGGACCAGCTGCTGAAGAAAAAACTGAGTTTGATGTAGTATTAGCTGAAGTTGGTTCTTCAAAAGTTGGAGTTATAAAAGCAGTTAGAGAGATAACAGGATTAGGATTAAAAGAAGCTAAAGAAGTAGTTGATAATGCTCCTAAGACAGTTAAAGAAGGAGCTTCTAAAGAAGAAGCTGATCAAATAAAAGAAAAATTAGAAGCTGCTGGAGCTAAAGTAGAAGTTAAGTAGTTTCTTTAAAAAGATACCCAATGGGTATCTTTTTTATTTGCAAAGAATTATAGAATTTATTTGGAATTATAAATAAAATATTTTTATAAAATGAAAAAAATTTATATAATAGTATTAAATTAAGGGTATCATATAGTATGTAATGATATTTTAATTTAATATTGTTATTAAATTAAAATATAAACAATTATTGTAATGTATATATGTAGGGTATATAATTAAATGGAACTGTAAAAAATTACATATTATTTTAAAAAAATACATGAGTAATTTGGAAATAAAATGTAATAAATAATTAATTAACGAATATAAATTTTAAAATGAACTAAGTATTTAAAAAAATCGAAAATTGTAGACTTTGAAGGATATATTTAAGGAGGAATTAACAATGGAAAAATTACAAGGAAAAATTGCAGTAGTTACTGCTGCAACAAAAGGTATTGGATTAGCTTCAGCAGAGATATTAGCAAAGAATGGAGCAATTGTATATTTAGCAGCTCGTTCAGAAGAATTAGCTAATGAAGTTATAAATAAAATAAGTGCAGAAGGTGGTTGTGCTAAGTTTGTTTACTTTAATGCTCGTGAAGAAGAAACTTTTACTTCAATGATAGAAGATGTAGTTAAAAAAGAAGGTAAGATAGATATACTTGTAAACAATTTTGGTTCAACAAACCCTTCTCTTGACAAAGACCTTGTAACTGGGGATACAGATAATTTCTTTGACACAGTAAATACTAATTTAAAAAGTGTGTATTTACCATGTAAAGCAGCAATTCCTCATATGATAAAGAATGGAAAAGGCAGTATAGTAAATATATCAAGTATAGGTTCAGTATTACCTGATTTATCCAGAATAGCTTATTGTGTATCAAAAGCATCAATCAATTCATTAACTCAAAATATAGCGACACAATATGCAAAAGATAATGTTAGATGTAATGCTGTACTTCCAGGTCTTATTGCAACTAAGGCTGCACTGGATAATATGTCTCCAGAATTCATAAAAGAGTTTTTAAAGCATGTTCCTTTAAATCGTATAGGAGAACCAGATGATATTGCTAAAGCTGTCTTATTCTATGCTAGCGATGACTCATCATTTATAACAGGAGATTTACTTGAAGTTGCAGGAGGATTTGGTTTACCTACTCCACAATTTGCAGATAATATATTAGGATAGTCAAGTTGATAATATGTAATGAAGATTTATGAATTAGTTATGTTAAAAATTCTATTTTTATAAAGACCATAGATATAATTTATATTGGAAAAAGTTTAATGCTCAAAATTCCAATTTAAATTTATCTATGGTCTTTATTTTGTATATTAAATAAATTGTATATATTTGTATAAATCTAATTATTTACAACTATTTTCTTATGGAATTATAATTAAATAGGGGAATGGTATTTGTATATAATTTTATATAGAAAATTAGACCTATAAATGCAAAATATGGATTTTATATTGAAAAATTGTACATAATACATAATATATGCTTAAAATAATTTACAAAAAATCAAAAATAATGCATAGTTTACATATAAGATAAAAAATATATTGAAAAATACTTGACAATATGCTAAAATTATTAGATGCGTTAGAATGAACTATTGTTTTATTTTTAATTATTGAGAGGTGAAAAGTGAATGCCACATCCTGTCACGATAGGTAAAAGAACTAGAATGAGCTTTTCTAAAATTAAGGAAATAGCTGATGTGCCAAATCTTATAGAAATTCAAGTAGATTCCTATGAGTGGTTTTTAAAAGAAGGTTTAAAAGAAGTGTTTGATGATATTTCACCAATAGAAGATTATACTGGTAATCTTATATTGGAATTTGTTGACTATTCTTTAGACGATAAACCAAAGTACGATATAGAAGAGTGTAAAGAGAGAGATGCTACATATTGTGCACCTCTAAAAGTTAAGGTAAGACTTATAAATAAAGAAACAGGCGAAATAAAAGAACAAGAAGTATTTATGGGTGACTTCCCTTTAATGACAGAAAGAGGAACTTTCGTTATAAATGGAGCAGAAAGAGTTATAGTAAGTCAATTAGTTAGATCTCCTGGTGTTTACTATGCGGAAGAAAGAGATAAAACAGGTAAGAGATTGATTTCATCTACTGTAATTCCTAATAGAGGAGCATGGTTAGAATATGAGACAGATTCTAATGATGTAATTTCTGTAAGAGTTGATAGAACAAGAAAGCAACCAGTTACAGTTTTACTTAGAGCTTTAGGAATAGGAACAGATGCAGAGATAATTGACCTTTTAGGAGAAGACGAGAGATTAACTGCTACATTAGAAAAGGATAATACTAAATCAGTAGAAGAAGGTCTTGTTGAGATATATAAAAAATTAAGACCAGGCGAACCTCCTACTGTAGAAAGTGCATCATCTTTGTTAAATGCTTTATTCTTTGATCCAAAAAGATATGATTTAGCAAAAGTTGGTAGATATAAGTTTAATAAGAAACTTGCTTTATGTTATAGAATAATGAATAAAATTTCAGCACAAGACATAATTAATCCAGAAACTGGGGAAGTATTTGTAAAAGCTGGAGAAAAAATAAGTTATGAGTTAGCTAAAGATATACAAAATGCAGGTATAAATGTAGTAAATCTACTAATGGATGATGATAAGAAAGTTAGAGTTATAGGAAACAACTTTGTAGATATTAAGTCTCACATTAATTTTGACATAGATGATTTAAACATAAAAGAAAAAGTACATTATCCAACTTTAAAAGAAATTTTAGATGGATATAGCGACGAAGAAGAAATAAAAGAAGCTATAAAATCAAGAATTAAAGAACTTATACCAAAACATATATTATTAGATGATATAATAGCTTCAATAAGTTATGAATTTAATATATTCTATAATATAGGAAATATTGATGATATAGACCACCTAGGAAACAGAAGAATAAGATCTGTAGGTGAATTATTACAAAATCAAGTTAGAATTGGTCTTTCAAGAATGGAAAGAGTTATAAAAGAAAGAATGACAGTTCAAGATATGGAAGCCATAACGCCTCAAGCGTTGGTTAACATAAGACCA
The DNA here is from genome assembly GCF_056688955.1 of Clostridioides sp. LIBA-6822. Classification (NCBI taxonomy): domain Bacteria; kingdom Bacillati; phylum Bacillota; class Clostridia; order Peptostreptococcales; family Peptostreptococcaceae; genus Clostridioides; species Clostridioides sp. LIBA-6822. The sequence continues at coordinate 96,601 of NZ_CP196995.1, forward strand.
GTTTCTGCTGCAATAAAAGAATTCTTTGGTAGTTCTCAGTTATCTCAGTTCATGGACCAAACAAATCCTCTGTCTGAGTTAACACATAAGAGAAGATTATCAGCTCTTGGACCTGGAGGTCTTTCAAGAGAAAGAGCTGGATTCGAAGTGCGTGACGTTCACCATTCACACTATGGTAGAATGTGTCCGATAGAGACTCCAGAGGGACCAAACATCGGTCTTATAAACTCTCTAGGAACTTATGCAAAGATAAATGAATTTGGATTTATAGAATCACCATATAGAAAATTTGATAAAGAAACATCAACAGTTACTGATGAAATACATTATCTAACTGCTGATGAGGAAGATTTATTTGTAAGAGCTCAGGCAAATGAGCCATTAACAGATGATGGTAAGTTCGTAAACCATAGAGTTGTTTGTAGAACTGTAAATGGTGCTGTTGAAATGGTTCCTGAAAGCAGAGTAGATTACATGGATATATCTCCTAAGCAAGTTGTATCTGTTGCCACTGCTATGATACCTTTCCTAGAAAATGATGATGCCAACCGTGCCCTTATGGGAGCTAACATGCAGCGTCAGGCAGTGCCTCTAGTTAGAAGAGAAGCACCAATTATAGGAACTGGTATAGAATATAGAGCTGCAAAAGACTCTGGAGCAGTTGTTGTTGCTAGAAATTCTGGTATAGCAGAAAGAGTAACAGCAGATGAAATAATTATAAAAAGAGAAGATGGAAACAGAGATAGATATAATTTACTTAAGTTTAAACGTTCAAACTCAGGTACTTGTATAAATCAAACACCTATAATAAGTAAAGGTGAAAAGATTGAGAGAGGCGATGTTATAGCAGATGGTCCAGCAACTGATTTAGGAGAAGTTGCACTTGGAAGAAACTGCCTTATAGCATTCATGACTTGGGAAGGTTATAACTACGAGGATGCCATATTAATAAATGAAAGATTAGTTAAAGAAGATAGATTATCAACAATTCATATAGAAGAGTATGAATGTGAAGCTAGAGATACAAAACTAGGACCAGAGGAAATAACTAGGGATATACCTAATGTTGGAGATAGTGCAATTAAAAACCTAGATGACAGAGGTATAATAAGAATAGGTGCAGAGGTAGACTCAGGTGATATACTAGTTGGTAAGGTAACTCCAAAAGGAGAAACTGAACTTACTGCTGAGGAAAGATTGCTTCGTGCAATATTCGGAGAAAAAGCTAGGGAAGTTAGAGATACTTCACTTAAAGTACCTCATGGTGAATCTGGTATAATAGTTGATGTAAAAGTATTTACTAGAGAAAATGGAGATGACTTATCTCCAGGAGTAAATGAATTAGTAAGATGTTATATAGCTAAAAAAAGAAAGATAAAAGTTGGAGATAAAATGGCTGGTCGTCATGGTAACAAAGGGGTTATCTCAAGAATATTACCAGAAGAAGATATGCCATTTATGGAAAATGGAACTCCTCTAGACATAATACTTAACCCACAAGGTATACCATCACGTATGAACATCGGTCAGGTTCTAGAAGTCCATTTAGGACTTGCTGCTAAGACATTAGGATGGTATGTGGCAACATCAGTATTCGATGGTGCTAATGAGTACGATATAATGGATGCTCTTGAGGCATCTGGGTATCCTAGAGATGGTAAATTAACTTTATACGATGGTAGAACAGGTGAAACTTTTGATAACAGAATAACTGTTGGATATATGTATTACTTAAAACTACATCACTTAGTAGATGAAAAATTACATGCAAGAAGTACTGGACCATACTCATTAGTTACTCAACAGCCACTAGGTGGTAAAGCTCAATTTGGTGGACAAAGATTTGGAGAGATGGAGGTTTGGGCTCTAGAAGCATATGGAGCTGCTCACATACTTCAAGAAATACTTACTGTTAAGTCTGATGATGTTGTAGGTCGTGTTAGAACTTATGAAGCTATAGTTAAAGGTGAAAACATACCTGAGCCAGGAATCCCAGAGTCATTTAAGGTTCTTATAAAAGAACTTCAAAGTTTATGCTTAGATGTAAAAGTATTGACAGATGAAGACCAAGAAATAGAAGTAAGAGAATCTGTAGATGAAGATGATACAATAGGCGAATTTGAGCTAGACGTTGTAAATCATATGGGAGAAGTTGAAGAAAGTAATATAATAGAAGAAATTGAAGATGATTTTGCTGAAAACGCAGAAGATGAGGATATAGAGAATTTAGAAGAATTCGCTGAAGAGGATTTATTTGAAGAAGAAATAGATTTTGAAAGTGATGACTTTGATGTGTAAATTTAATTAATGTAAATCTCAAATAGAAGGGAGAGAACTCCTTGTTTGAATTAAACAATTTCGAGTCGATAAAAATAGCATTGGCTTCTCCAGAAAAAATAAGACAATGGTCTAGAGGAGAAGTTAAAAAGCCAGAAACTATAAATTACCGTACTTTAAAGCCAGAGAAAGATGGTCTTTTCTGTGAAAGAATATTTGGACCACAAAAAGACTGGGAGTGCCATTGTGGTAAATATAGAAGAGTTAGATATAAAGGTGTAGTTTGTGATAGATGTGGAGTAGAAGTAACTAAATCAAAAGTAAGAAGAGAGAGAATGGGACATATAGAGCTAGCTGCTCCTATGTCTCACATCTGGTACTTCAAGGGTATACCAAGTAGAATGGGACTTTTACTTGATATGTCACCAAGATCATTAGAAAAAATATTATACTTCGCCTCATATGTAGTAGTTGATCCAGGAGAAACTGGATTAAATGAAAAACAGTTACTTACAGAAAAAGAATACAGAACTGCTCTTGAAAAGTATGGATATACTTTTACTGTAGGAATGGGTGCTGAAGCTGTAAAGACATTGCTACAGAATATAGATTTAGAACAACAAAGTAAAGACTTAAGAGCGGAATTAAAAGATAGTACAGGACAAAAGAAAGTTAGAACAATCAGAAGATTAGAAGTTGTAGAGGCATTTAAAAAGTCTGGAAATAAACCAGAGTGGATGATTTTAGATGCAATACCAGTAATACCACCAGATTTAAGACCAATGGTACAACTAGATGGTGGAAGATTCGCGACTTCAGACCTAAATGATTTATATAGAAGAGTTATAAATAGAAATAATAGACTTAAAAGATTATTAGAGCTTGGAGCTCCAGATATAATTGTAAGAAACGAAAAAAGAATGCTTCAAGAAGCCGTTGATGCATTAATAGATAATGGTAGAAGAGGTAGACCTGTAACAGGCCCTGGAAATAGACCACTTAAATCTTTATCAGATATGTTAAAAGGTAAACAAGGTCGTTTCCGTCAAAACTTACTTGGTAAGCGTGTTGACTACTCAGGACGTTCTGTTATAGTTGTTGGACCAGAACTTAAATTTTACCAATGTGGACTTCCAAAGAAAATGGCATTAGAATTATTCAAGCCATTTGTTATGGACAAATTAGTTAAAGAAGGATATGCACATAACATAAAAAGTGCTAAATCTATAGTAGAAAAAGTTAAACCAGAAGTTTGGGATGTTTTAGAAGATGTTATAAAAAGTCATCCAGTTCTTCTTAACCGTGCACCGACTCTACATAGATTAGGTATACAAGCATTTGAACCAATCTTAGTTGAAGGTAAGGCTATAAAACTACATCCTCTTGTATGTACAGCCTATAATGCAGACTTCGATGGGGATCAAATGGCAGTCCATGTACCTTTATCAGTAGAGGCACAAGCAGAAGCAAGATTCTTAATGCTTTCTGTAAATAATATCCTTGCTCCTAAAGATGGTTCACCTATAACTACTCCATCTCAGGATATGGTTTTAGGTTGCTATTATCTAACAATAGAAGCACAAGATGGAGCTAAAGGAACAGGAATGGTATTTAAAGATTTTAATGAACTATTACTTGCTTATTATAATAAATCAGTTCATCTACATGCTTTAGTAAAATTAAAGGTAACACTTGAAGATGGAAGCAGTTCATTAGTTGAAAGTACAGTTGGTAGATTTATATTTAATGAAAATATACCTCAAGATTTAGGTTTTGTAGATAGAAAAGAAAACCCATTTGCACTGGAAGTTGATTTCTTAGCAGATAAAAAATCTCTTGGGAAGATAATAGATAAATGTTTTAGAAAACATGGAAATACAGAAACAGCTGAATTACTAGATTATATAAAAGCTCTAGGGTTTAAATATTCTACACTAGGTGGAATAACAGTTGCTGTTGATGATATGAGTGTACCAGAAGAAAAGAAAGTATTTATATCTGAAGCAGAAGCAAAAGTTGATAAATATGAAAAAGCGTACAGAAGAGGTCTAATATCTGATGAAGAGAGATATGAGAAAGTCATAGAGACATGGACAGAAACAACTGATAAAGTTACTGATGCTCTTATGGGTGGACTAGACAGATTAAATAATATATATATAATGGCACATTCAGGAGCCAGAGGTTCTAAAAACCAAATTAGACAGCTGGCAGGAATGCGTGGTCTTATGGCCAATGCGTCTGGTAAAACAGTTGAGATACCAGTTAAATCTAATTTCCGTGAAGGTCTATCAGTACTAGAATACTTTACATCTTCACATGGTGCCAGAAAAGGTCTTGCTGATACCGCTATACGTACAGCTGAATCTGGATACTTAACAAGAAGACTTGTTGATGTAAGTCAAGATGTTATCGTAAGAGAAATAGATTGTGGAACAGAGGATACTACAGAAATTTATGCTATAAAAGAAGGAAATGAAGTTATAGAAGAGATATATGATAGAATTGTAGGAAGATATACTATAGACCCTATATTAAATCCTGAAACTGGTGAAGTTATAGTTGAAGCTGATGCTATGATACAAGAAGATGAAGCAGAAACTATAGTAGATTTAGGAATTGAAAAAATTAGGATAAGAACAGTTCTTAACTGTAAAACTAATCATGGAGTTTGTTCTAAGTGCTATGGTAGAAACTTAGCTACAGGAAAAGAAGTTAATATAGGTGAAGCAGTTGGTATAATAGCAGCTCAATCTATCGGTGAGCCGGGTACTCAGCTTACAATGCGTACATTCCATACTGGAGGAGTTGCAGGAGCCGATATAACTCAAGGTCTTCCAAGGGTTGAAGAATTATTTGAGGCTAGAAAACCAAAAGGATTAGCCGTAATAACTGAAGTATCTGGTAGAGTTGAAATAGACGAAACTGGAAAGAGAAAAGAAGTAAATGTAATACCAGCAGAAGGCGAAACTCAAACATATGTGATACCATATGGTTCTAGATTAAAGGTTAAACAAGGTCAAATGTTAGAAGCTGGAGACCCATTAACACAAGGGTTTATAAATCCTCATGATATAGTAAGAGTAAATGGTGTTAAGGGAGTTCAAGAATATATAGTTAAAGAAGTTCAAAGAGTGTATAGACTTCAAGGGGTTGACGTTAACGATAAGCATATAGAAGTTATAGTAAGACAAATGCTATCTAAAGTTAAAGTTGAAGACCCAGGAGATACAGATTTATTACCAGGTGGATATGAAGATGTATTAACATTCAATGAATGTAATAAAGATGCTGTAGCCAAAGGTCTAAGACCAGCAGTTGCTAAAAGAGTTTTACTTGGTATAACTAAAGCGTCTCTTGCAACTGATTCATTCTTATCAGCAGCTTCATTCCAGGAGACAACAAGAGTACTAACAGAAGCAGCAATAAAAGGTAAAGAAGACCACTTAATAGGACTTAAAGAAAATGTTATATTAGGTAAATTAATACCAGCTGGAACAGGAATGAAGAAATATAGAAATATAGCTGTTGAAAAAATTGAAGATTAATGGCAGATAGAGTAAAGAAATCTTGACAACCATTATTTGTGGTGTTAAAATAGTAAAGTGTGTTGTTTAAAAGTGCACTAAGGGCTTGAATAAGCTCTTAGTGACTTTTAGATGGCAATAAATGAAAACTAAAAAGCATCAAGCTAGAAAAATGCTAATATCACATATTTATGTGTTATAGACATTAAATTGTAAGTAACGTATGTTACAATCAGTCAGTATGAATATTCATATTGATGTAGTTGGCGGTCACTGATAAGATCGAAAATTTGGAAGGAGGTGCAGATGATGCCAACAATTAACCAATTAGTTCGTAAAAGTAGAAAAGCGGTAGAGAAGAAATCTACTGCTCCAGCATTACAAAAAGGTTACAACTCTTTAAACAAGAAAGTAACTGACGCTAGTGCCCCACAAAAAAGAGGGGTTTGTACTTCAGTAAAAACAGTTACTCCTAAGAAACCTAACTCAGCTTTAAGAAAAGTTGCCAGAGTTAGATTAACTAATGGTATAGAAGTTTCTGCTTATATACCAGGAGAAGGACACAACTTACAAGAGCATAGTGTTGTTCTTATAAGAGGAGGAAGAGTAAAAGACCTTCCAGGGGTTAGATACCATATACTAAGAGGTACTTTAGATACAGCAGGTGTTGATAAGAGAAGACAATCAAGATCTAAGTACGGTGCGAAGAGACCTAAAGAAGCTAAAAAGTAAAAACAATTAATGATTGATTATAGTTCGGTGCTTTAAATATATATATTTATGGCATCACGGCATTAAGTGAATTATGTCGAGTACCTATGATTTAAGTTAAATAATTAAGGAGGGAAGCGAAATGCCAAGAAAAGGTAATGTTCCAAAAAGAGAAGTTTTACCAGATCCTATGTATGGGAGTAAGGTAGTTACTAAATTAATAAATAATCTAATGGTAGACGGAAAAAAAGGAAAGTCTCAAAGTATAGTTTATGATGCTTTCGCAGTTATTGCTGAAAAGACAGGAGAAGAAGCTTTAGAAGTATTTAATAAAGCAATGGACAATATAATGCCTGTTTTAGAAGTAAAAGCAAGAAGAGTTGGTGGAGCAAACTACCAAGTACCAATCGAAGTTAGACCTGAAAGAAGACAAACATTAGGTTTAAGATGGCTAGTAAAATACACTAGAGCTCGTGGAGAAAAAGGAATGGTTGATAAGCTTGCTAAAGAAATAATGGATGCAGCTAACAACACTGGAGCTTCAGTTAAGAAAAAAGAAGATACTCATAAAATGGCAGAGGCTAATAAAGCATTTGCTCATTACAGATGGTAGGATATATAGATATCTTATAAAATTGAGGATATCATAAGGAGGATAACCATGGCTAGAAAGTTTCCTTTGGAAAGAACTAGGAATATAGGAATCATGGCTCATATAGATGCAGGAAAAACTACTACTACAGAAAGAATTCTGTTTTATACTGGGCAAACTCATAAAATAGGAGAAACTCATGAAGGAGCTTCTCAAATGGACTGGATGGAGCAAGAAAAGGAAAGAGGTATAACAATAACTTCTGCCGCTACTACTGCTTCATGGAAAGACCATAGAATAAATATAATAGATACTCCTGGACACGTGGACTTCACAGTTGAAGTTGAAAGATCTCTAAGAGTTCTTGACGGTTCAGTTGCTGTATTCTGTGCAAAAGGTGGGGTTGAGCCTCAATCAGAAAATGTATGGAGACAAGCTGAAACTTATGGAGTACCTAGAATAGCTTTTGTAAATAAAATGGATATATTAGGTGCAGATTTCTACAATGTTGTAAGCATGATGAAATCTAGATTAAATTCTAATGCAGTTCCTATGCAATTACCAATAGGTAAAGAAGATTCATTCATAGGTATAATAGACTTATTAAAAATGGATGCTGTTATATACAAAGACGACCTAGGGGTTGAAATGGAAGAAACAGATATACCAGAAGACATGAAAGAATTAGCCACTGAGTGGAGAGAAAAATTAGTTGAATCAGTAGCTGAAACTGATGAAGAACTAATGATGAAATACCTTGAAGGTGAAGAGCCTACTATAGAAGAATTAAAAGTTGCTATAAGAAAAGCTACTATAGCTTGTGAAATGAACCCAGTTTTCTGTGGTACAGCTTATAGAAATAAAGGTGTTCAGTTAGTAATAGATGCAGTTTTAGATTACTTACCAGCACCAACAGATATAGCAGCTATAAAAGGTATATTAGAAGATGGAGAAGAAGCTGAAAGACATTCTTCTGATGAAGAGCCATTCTCTGCATTAGCATTCAAAATAATGACTGACCCATTCGTTGGAAAACTAGCGTTCTTCAGAGTTTACTCTGGAACATTAGAATCTGGTTCTTATGTTTTAAATGCAACTAAGAATAAGAGAGAAAGAATTGGTCGTATATTACAAATGCATGCCAATACAAGAGAAGAAATAACTAAAGTTTATGCTGGAGATATAGCAGCAGCAGTAGGATTAAAAGATACTACTACTGGAGACACATTATGTGACCCTGCTAATCCAATAATACTTGAATCTATGGAATTCCCTGAGCCAGTTATATCTGTTGCTATAGAGCCAAGCTCTAAAGCAGCTCAAGAAAAAATGGGTATAGCTCTTCAAAAATTAGCTGAAGAAGACCCAACTTTCACAGTTAAGACTGATCAAGAAACAGGACAAACTATAATATCTGGTATGGGTGAGTTACACTTAGAGATAATAGTAGATAGATTATTAAGAGAATTCAAAGTAGAAGCTAAAGTTGGTGCACCACAAGTTGCATATAGAGAAACTATAACTCAACCAGTTGATGTTGAATACAAGTACTCTAAGCAATCAGGTGGTAGAGGACAATACGGTCACGTTAAGATTAGAGTTGCTCCTCAAGAGCCAGGTGAAGGATACAAGTTCACAAACAAAACTGTTGGTGGATCTGTACCAAAAGAATATGTTGGTCCAGTTGACATGGGTATACAAGGAGCTATGCAATCTGGTATAGTTGCTGGTTATCCAGTTGTAGACGTTGCTGTTGAGTTATATGATGGTTCTTACCATGAGGTTGACTCTTCTGAGATGGCGTTTAAAATGGCTGGTTCAATGGCATTCAAAGATGCTATGAAGAAAGGTAATGCAGTTCTTTTAGAGCCTTACTTCAAAGTAGAAGTTGTTACTCCTGAAGATTACATGGGAGATGTTATGGGTGACTTAAACTCAAGAAGAGGATTAATCCAAGGTATGGAAGCTAGAAGTGGTGCACAAGTTATAAATGCATTCGTTCCACTTTCAGAAATGTTTGGATACTCAACAGACCTAAGATCTTCAACTCAAGGTCGTGCAACTTATACAATGATATTCGATCACTATGAGCAAGTTCCAGCTTCAGTTGCTAAGAAAATAGCTGAAGGAAAATAATTTAAAAATAATTAATAATATAAATATAAAAAATAATCAGCGATATGAGATATATCTCATATCGCACAAGATAAAGGGAGGAAATTCAAAATGGCTAAAGCTAAATACGAAAGAACAAAACCTCATGTTAATATAGGTACAATAGGACACGTTGACCACGGTAAAACTACATTAACAGCAGCAATAACAAAAACATTATATGACAGATACCAATTAGGAGAAGCAGTAGATTTCGCAAACATAGATAAAGCTCCAGAAGAAAGAGAAAGAGGAATTACAATATCAACAGCACACGTTGAGTATGAGACTCCAAACAGACACTACGCACACGTTGACTGCCCAGGACATGCTGACTACGTTAAGAACATGATAACAGGAGCAGCACAAATGGACGGAGCAATATTAGTTTGTTCAGCAACAGATGGACCAATGCCACAAACAAGAGAGCATATACTATTATCAAGACAAGTTGGTGTACCATATATAGTAGTATTCTTAAACAAATGTGACATGGTAGATGATGAAGAGTTATTAGAATTAGTAGAAATGGAAGTAAGAGATTTATTAACAGAATATGATTTCCCAGGAGATGATACTCCAATAGTAAGAGGATCAGCATTAATGGCATTAGAAGATCCAAAGAGCGAGTGGGGAAATAAGATAGTAGAATTATTCGAGCAAATAGATGAGTATATTCCAGCACCAGAGAGAGATACAGACAAGCCATTCTTAATGCCAGTAGAGGACGTATTCTCAATCACAGGAAGAGGAACAGTTGCAACAGGAAGAGTAGAAAGAGGAGTACTAAAAGTACAAGACGAAGTAGAATTAGTAGGATTAACAGAAGCACCAAGAAAAGTAGTAGTAACAGGAGTAGAGATGTTCAGAAAATTATTAGACCAAGCACAAGCAGGGGATAATATAGGAGCATTATTAAGAGGAGTACAAAGAAACGAGATAGAAAGAGGACAAGTACTAGCAAAAACTGGATCAGTAAAGGCACACACAAAGTTTACAGCAGAAGTATATGTACTTAAAAAAGAAGAGGGTGGAAGACATACACCATTCTTTGATGGATATAGACCACAATTCTATTTCAGAACAACAGACGTAACAGGAGCTTGTAAATTACCAGATGGAATAGAAATGGTAATGCCTGGAGATAACGTAACAATGGAAGTAGACTTAATAAACTCAATAGTTGTAGAAGAGGGATTAAGATTCTCAATAAGAGAAGGTGGAAGAACAGTAGCTTCAGGAGTTGTTGCTACAATAGTAGAGTAATCTTTTACTAAACTAATGGATTTAATATAGAAAAAGAGGGGGTAACACCTCTCTTTTTTGTTTTTTGTTGACAAGTAGCACTAAAGCATATATACTAAACTAGTGCCTTGAGACAGATTAACAATCAAGTCTGAGGTTATGCTGTTGTAATAGAAAATAAAATTGAAAAAAATATAAAAAAAACTTGAAAAAATGTAACAGATGATATAAAATATAATAGTGTGCTTGAGAGATTAAGAAAATAAGAATTAAATCCTAGTGAAATACGAACTAATATCGATTTGAAAGTTACAACACACCCGGAGCAGTGTATCGGTATTGGTTGTACGCAACTTGAAAATTAAACACGTGATAAAGGAGGGAAAACAAAATGGCTAAGAATGAAAAAATAAGAATAAGATTAAAATCATATGATCACAAATTATTAGATTTTTCAGCAGGGAAAATAGTTGAAACTGCTAAAAAGGCTGGATCACAAGTTTCAGGACCTGTGCCTCTACCAACAGAAAAACAAGTTGTAACTATATTAAGAGCTGTACATAAGTACAAAGACTCTAGAGAACAATTTGAAATAAGAACTCATAAAAGACTAATCGACATAGCTAATCCAACACCTAAAACAGTTGACTCATTAATGAGATTAGACTTACCAGCAGGTGTAGATATAGAAATAAAATTATAAGAACCCCTAAGATATTATCCTATAGATGATTATCTTAGAATGATTACTCTAAAAGATGTAATCCGCTGTAAGAATTATAGGAGGTGCTAATATGAAAGGAATATTAGGAAAAAAAGTTGGTATGACTCAAATATTCACTGATAAAGGTGTAGTTATACCTGTAACAGCTGTTGAAGCAGGACCTATGGTCGTTACTCAAATAAAAACAGTTGATAAAGATGGATACAATGCTATACAAATAGGTTTCGAAGATGCTAAAGAAAAAGCTTTAAACAAACCTAAAAAAGGACATTTAGCTGCTGCTAATGTTTTAAAGAAACATTTAAAAGAATTTAGAGTAGATTCTGTAGAAGGATACACAGTAGGACAAGAAATAAAAGCTGATGTATTTGAAGCAGGTGCAAAAATAGATGTTACTGGAATAAGTAAAGGTAAGGGATTCCAAGGTCCAATAAAAAGACATGGACAAAGTAGAGGTCCTGAAACTCACGGTTCTAGATACCACAGAAGACCAGGTTCAATGGGAGCTTGTTCTTACCCTGGTAGAGTATTTAAAAACAAAAAATTAGCTGGACACATGGGAAGTGTAAAGGTAACAGTTCAAAACTTAGAGGTTGTTAAAGTAGATGCTGATAAGAACCTTATATTAGTTAAGGGAGCTATACCAGGAGCTAAAGGTTCAGTAGTAACTATAAAAGAAGCTGTAAAGGTTTCTAAATAATGACTAACCTAGAGAAAGGAGGAATAACAATGCCAAAATTAAATGTACTAAATGTTAGTGGACAAAACGTTGGAGAAATAGAATTATCAGATTCTATATTTGGCGTAGAAGTTAATGGACATGTTTTATACGAAGTTGTAAAAAATCAATTAGCAAATAAGAGACAAGGAACTCAATCTGCTAAAACTAGAGCAGAAGTTAGAGGTGGCGGAAGAAAACCTTGGAAACAAAAAGGAACAGGTAGAGCAAGACAAGGTTCTACAAGATCTGTACAATGGGTAGGTGGAGGAGTTGCTTTTGCACCTAAGCCAAGAAGCTACAGATATACATTACCTAAGAAGGTAAGAAGATTAGCTATGAAGAGTGCTTTATCTTCAAAAATACAAAATAGTGAAGTTATAGTATTAGATGCATTAAACATGGATGCTCCTAAAACTAAAGAATTCGCTCAAATATTAAATAATATAAATGCTGCTAAAAAAGCTTTAGTAGTTATAGCTGACAAAAATGATAACATAATAAAATCAGCTAGAAATATAGAAGGTGTTCAAACTGCATTAGTTAATACTATGAATGTATATGACATATTAAAATATGATTCATTCATAATAACTACAGATGCTGTTAAAAAAGTGGAGGAGGTGTACGCATAATGACTAATCCACATGATGTAATAATAAGACCAGTTGTAACTGAGCACAGTATGGCTGAAATGGGTGAAAAAAAATACACTTTTGTTGTGGCTAAAGATGCGAACAAAACTGAAATAAAAAAAGCAGTAGAAAAAGTATTCGGAGTTAGTGTTGATAAAGTAAATACTTTAAACTACGATGGAAAAGTTAAAAGAATGGGTAGAACTCAAGGAAGAACATCAAGCTTTAAGAAAGCAGTAGTTAAGTTAACTGCTGATAGTAAAGAAATAGAATTCTTCCAAGGAATGTAGTATTATAACAAACGAAGGAGGGAAAACAGATGGCTATAAAAAAGTTTAGACCAACTTCTCCTGCCTTAAGACAAATGACAGTTTTAGTTTCTGATGAAATAACATGTAACCAACCAGAAAAATCTCTTTTAGTTAACTTAAAGAAAAATGCTGGTAGAAACGTACATGGTAGAATAACTGTTCGTCATAGAGGTGGAGGACAAAAAAGAAAATATAGAATAATAGATTTTAAAAGAGATAAAGATGGTATACCTGCTAAGGTTGCTACTATAGAATATGATCCAAACAGAACTGCAAATATCGCATTATTAAACTATGCTGATGGAGAAAAAAGATATATATTAGCTCCAGTTGGAATTAACGTTGGAGATACTATATTGTCAGGATTAGGTGCTGATATAAAACCAGGAAACTGTTTAGCATTAAAAGATATGCCAGTTGGTACTATCATTCATAATATAGAATTAAAGCCAGGAAAAGGAGCTCAATTAGTTAGATCTGCTGGAGTTTCTGCACAATTAATGGCTAAAGAAGGAAAAAATGCTTTATTAAGATTACCATCAGGTGAGATGAGATTAGTAAGCATAAACTGTAAAGCTACTATAGGACAAGTTGGAAATATAGAGCACGGTAACGTAGTTATCGGTAAAGCAGGAAGAAAAAGACATATGGGAATAAGACCTACTGTAAGAGGTTCTGTAATGAACCCTAATGACCATCCACACGGTGGAGGGGAAGGTAGATCTCCAATAGGTAGACCATCTCCTGTTACTCCATGGGGTAAACCAGCTCTTGGATACAAAACTAGAAAGAAAAATAAAGCTTCAAATAAATTAATAGTATCAAGAAGAACTAAGTAGTAAATTTATTTTTGCTCGGAAAGGAGGAATATAAATGTCAAGATCAACTAAAAAAGGGCCTTTTGTCCATGCAAGACTTTTAAAGAAGATAGAAGCTATGAATGCTAGTGGAAGTAAAGAAGTTATAAAAACTTGGTCAAGATCTTCAACTGTATTTCCACAAATGGTAGAAAACACTATAGCTGTTCATGATGGAAGAAAACATGTTCCAGTATATATAACAGAAGATATGGTTGGACATAAATTAGGTGAGTTCGTTCCTACTAGAACTTTCAAAGGACATAAGGATGACGAAAAATCTAATAAGAGAAAATAATTAAATTATGACTAAGAAAGGAGGAATAACAATGGAAGCAAAAGCTACTGCTAAATACGTACGTGTATCACCAAGAAAAGCAGGCCAAATATGTGACCTTGTTAGAGGAAAGAATGTTGATGAAGCATTAGCAATATTAAAGTTTACTCCAAGAGGAGCAGCTTCAATAATAGCTAAGGTTGTAAAATCAGCTAAAGCTAACGCAGAAAACAATCACGAAATGGATACTGAAAAATTATATATAGCATCAATAGTTGCTAATCAAGGACCAACAATGAAGAGATTCATGCCTAGAGCTATGGGTCGTGCAACTACAATAAGAAAAAGAACTTCTCATATAGAGGTTGTTGTTAAAGAGAAAAAATAATTAATAGATAGGAGGGAAAGTAATGGGTCAAAAGGTTAATCCACACGGCTTAAGAGTCGGTGTTATAAAAGATTGGGACTCAAGATGGTTCGCTACTGATAAAAAAGAGTTCGGAAACTTATTATTAGAAGACCATAATATACGTAAATTCTTAAAGAAAAGATTATACTCAGCTGGAGTTGCTAAGATAGAAATAGAAAGATCAGCTAACAAAATAAAAATGGACTTACACGTTGCTAAGCCAGGAGTAGTTATAGGAAGAGCTGGTGCAGGAATCGAAGCATTAAAAGTTGAATTAGAAAAAATGACAAAGAAAACTATAATAGTTAATATAGTAGAAGTAAGAAGTACAGATAAAAATGCTCAATTAGTAGCTGAAAATATAGCTTTAGCTATAGAGAGAAGAGTTGCTTTCAGAAGAGCAATGAAACAAGCTATACAAAGAGCAATGAAATCTGGTGCTAAAGGAATAAAAGTTTCTGCTTCAGGAAGATTAGGTGGAGCTGAGATGGCTAGAACTGAAGGTTATAGTGAAGGAAATGTGCCACTACAAACTTTAAGAGCAGATATAGATTATGGTTTCGCTGAAGCTGATACTACTTATGGAAAAATCGGTATAAAAGTTTGGATATGTAATGGTGAAGTTTTACCAACTAGAGACGGTGTAAATCCAAGAGAAGAAAGCAGAAAGAGCGATAGAAGAGACAATAAGAGAGATAACAGAAGAAACGATAGAAGAGGAAATGACAATAGAAACTATAGAGGAAATGATAATAGAGGAAATGATAACAGAGGAAACTACAGAGGACAAAGACCTCAAGGTGGATCAAGACCTCAAAGAACTGAAAACAAAGGAAATTAATAATAGTTAGGTTCAAGGAAGGAGGAAAAATACTCATGTTAATGCCAAAAAGAGTAAAGCGTCGTAGAGTTCATAGAGGAAGTATGGCTGGGCAAGCTCATAAAGGTAACAAAGTTACTTATGGTGAGTTTGGATTAGTAGCTTTAGAAGCTTCTTGGATAACTTCTAATCAAATAGAAGCTGCCAGAATCGCGATGACTAGATATATAAAAAGAGGGGGAAAGGTTTGGATAAAAATATTCCCTCATAAACCAGTAACAAGAAAACCAGCAGAAACTCGTATGGGTGCAGGGAAAGGTTCTCCAGAATATTGGGTAGCTGTAGTTAAGCCAGGAAGAGTTATGTTTGAATTAGCGGGTGTTTCTGAAGATAAGGCAAGAGAAGCTATGAGACTTGCTGCACATAAATTACCAATCAAATGTAAATTTGTGAAAAAAGAAGATTTAGAAGTAAAGGGTGGTGAATAGGATGAAAGCTAAAGAATTAAGAGATTTAACAAGCGAAGAGCTAATGAACAAATTAAACGACTTCAAAAGTGAATTATTTAGCTTAAGATTCCAATTAGCTACTGGTCAATTAGAAAATACAGCTAGAATAAAGTTTGTTAAGAAGGATATAGCAAAAGTTAAAACTGTTCTTGCTGAAAGAAAGTTATACGAAACTAGAGCTTAATTTGGAAAGGAGGCTTTTTAAACATGGAAAGAGGAAGAAGAAAAGTTAGAATAGGCCGTGTTGTTAGTGATAAGATGGATAAAACAATAGTAGTAGCTGTTGAAGAGTTTGTACGTCATCCACTATATAATAAACGTGTTAAGAGAACTAAGAAATTCAAGGCTCATGATGAAAAGAATATATGTAACATCGGAGATAGAGTTAAAATAATGGAAACTAGACCTTTATCAAAAGACAAGAGATTTAGACTAGTTGAAGTTGTTGAGAAAGTGAAATAGTTTTTGAAGAAGGAGGGATTACGATATGATACAACAAGAATCACGTCTAAGAGTTGCTGATAACTCAGGAGCTAAAGAAATTTTATGTATACGTGTTCTAGGCGGAAGTAAAAGAAGATATGGTAACATAGGTGACGTTATAGTTGCTACTGTTAAAAGTGCAACACCTGGTGGAGTTGTAAAAAAAGGTAAAGTTGTTAAAGCTGTTATAGTGAGAACTAAACAAGGCATGAGACGTAATGATGGAAGTTATATTTCTTTTGATGAGAATGCAGCTGTTATAATAAAAGACGATAAAACTCCAGTAGGGACTCGTATATTCGGGCCTGTTGCTAGAGAGTTAAGAGACAATGAATTCATGAAAATAGTTTCTCTTGCTCCAGAAGTACTATAATTAAGGAGGTGCAATAGGACATGATGCGTGTTAAAAAAGGTGACACTGTTGTAGTTATAGCAGGTAAAGATAAAGGTAAAAAAGGTTCAGTTTTAAAGGTATATCCTAAAGCTAGCAAAGTGTTAGTTGAAGGTGTAAATGTAATAACTAAACATCAAAAACCAAGTGCTATGAACCAACAAGGTGGAATAATAAATAAAGAAGCCCCAATACACATATCTAATGTAATGCCATTTGATCCTGAAACAGGAAAAGGCGTTAGAGTAAGATATGAAGTAAAAGATGGGAACAAAGTAAGAGTATCAGCAAAGAGCGGAAAAGAATTATAATAAATATTGCTTGAAAGGAGGGACCTTAAATGGCTTCTAGATTACAAGAAAAATACATGAAAGAAGTTGCTCCTGCTTTAATGGAGAAATTTGGATACAAAAACGTAATGGAGATACCTAAGTTAGATAAAATAGTTATTAACATGGGTATAGGTGACGCTAGAGAAAATCCAAAAGGATTAGAAAAAGGCGTTGAAGAATTAGAAATAATATCAGGACAAAAACCTGTTATAACTAAAGCTAGAAAATCTGTTGCTAACTTCAAATTAAGAGAAGGAATGCCAATAGGAACAAAAGTTACATTAAGAGCTGACAAAATGTTCTACTTTATGGACAAACTAGTTTCTGTTTCTTTACCAAGAGTTAGAGACTTTAGAGGAGTTAACCCTAACGCTTTTGATGGTAGAGGAAACTATGCTTTAGGAGTTAAAGAACAATTAATATTCCCTGAAATAGAATATGATAAAATAGATAAAGTAAGAGGAATGGATATAATATTTGTTACTACAGCGAAAACTGACGAAGAAGCTCGTGAATTATTAAAATTATTAGGAATGCCATTTTCTAAGTAAGCAAAGGAGGGATTCCCGTGGCTAGAAAAGCGATGGTTGTTAAACAACAAAGAAAGCAAAAGTACGCTACTAGAGAATACACTAGATGTACTATATGCGGAAGACCGCATTCAGTTTTGAAAAAATTTGGTATATGCCGTATATGCTTTAGAGAATTAGCTTATAAAGGTCAAATACCTGGTGTTAGAAAAGCAAGCTGGTAGAAGCTTGATTAGAATGGAAGGAGGGCAACAAAATGACAATGACAGATCCAATTGCAGATATGCTTACTCGTATAAGAAATGCTAATGTTGTTAAGCATGAAACTGTAGATGTTCCAGCTTCTAATATTAAGAAAGAGTTAGCTAGAATCTTATTAGAAGAAGGTTTCATAAGAGGTTATGATGTTATAGAAGACGGAAAACAAGGTATCATAAGAATACAATTAAAGTACGGACAAGAAGGCGAAAGAGTTATAACAGGTCTTAAGAAAATATCTAAGCCTGGTATGAGAGTTTACGCTGCTAATCACGAGATACCAAAAGTATTAAACGGATTAGGAATATCAGTTATATCTACTTCAAAAGGAATATTAACTGACAAGCAAGCTAGAAAAGAAAATGTTGGTGGAGAAGTAATCTGCTACGTTTGGTAATTAATATGAACAATGTAAGGAGGTGCGACCATGTCAAGAATAGGTGTTAAGCCAATAATAATACCAGCAGGTGTTGAAGTTACTATAGCTGAAGGAAATTTAGTTACAGTAAAAGGTCCAAAAGGAACTTTAACTAAACAATTAAGTGCTGAGTTAAACATAAAAAAAGAAGAAAATACAATAATGGTTGAAAGACCAACTGATAATAAAAAACATAGATCTTTACACGGATTAACTAGAACTTTATTAGATAATATGGTTGTAGGTGTAAATACTGGTTTCGAAAAGAAATTAGAATTAAAAGGTGTTGGATATAGAGCTCAAAAACAAGGAAAGAAATTAGTTATGAACTTAGGTTTCTCTCATCCAGTTGAAATGGAAGATCCAGAAGGAATAACTGTTGAAGCTCCAAACCAA
The DNA here is from genome assembly GCF_056688955.1 of Clostridioides sp. LIBA-6822. Taxonomy (NCBI): domain Bacteria; kingdom Bacillati; phylum Bacillota; class Clostridia; order Peptostreptococcales; family Peptostreptococcaceae; genus Clostridioides; species Clostridioides sp. LIBA-6822. The sequence goes on from NZ_CP196995.1 coordinate 115,175, forward strand.
ACAGAGTTAATAGTAAAAGGTATAGACAAGCAATTAGTAGGAAATTATGCTGCTAAGATAAGAGCTTGGAGAAAACCAGAGCCATACAAAGGTAAAGGTATAAAATACGTTGATGAAGTAATCAGACGTAAAGAAGGAAAAACTGGTAAAAAATAATACCAAAACTTAAACGCTAGAAAGGAGTGAGCTAGGTGTTAAAAAAGGCTGATAAAAATGCTAATAGACTTCAAAGACATAAGAGAGTTCGTAGAAAAATAAGCGGTACTTCTCAAAGACCAAGATTATGTGTATTTAGAAGTGCTAACAATATATATGCTCAAATAATAGATGACACACAAAGAGTAACTCTAGTTGCTGCATCTTCTTTAGACGCAGAAGTTAAGAGTGCTGTCAATCATACAGGAAACAAGGAAGCAGCTAAGAAAGTTGGAGAATTAGTTGCTAAAAAAGCTGTTGAAAAAGGAATCACTGAAGTTGTATTTGACAGAGGTGGATACTTATATCATGGAAGAATTCAAGAATTAGCTGAAGGTGCTAGAGAAGCTGGTCTTAAGTTCTAATACGAAGGAGGGAAAAATACATGCTACGTCGTAAGCCGATAGATGCAGGACAACTTGACTTACAAGAAAAAGTTGTTGAAGTAAGACGTGTTACTAAGGTTGTAAAAGGTGGTAGAAACTTCAGATTTGCAGCGTTAGTAGTTGTTGGAGATGAAAACGGACACGTTGGTATAGGTGCTGGGAAAGCAATGGAAGTACCAGACGCTATAAAAAAAGCAGTTGAAGATGCTAAGAAAAATCTAATAGTAGTGCCAATAGTTGGGACTACAATTCCTCACGAAGTACGCGGACACTTTGGTGCTGGAAATATATTAATAATGCCTGCTGTAGAAGGTACAGGAGTAATAGCTGGGGGACCTGCTAGAGCCGTACTTGAGTTAGCTGGACTAAAAGACGTTAGAGCTAAATCTTTAGGATCTAACAATCCAAGAAATATGGTAAATGCTACAATAGAAGGACTTAATTCTCTAAAAACAGTTGAAGATATAGCTAAACTTAGAGGTAAAAAAGTTGAAGAACTTCTAGGGTAAGGAGGTAGTGTAAAATGGCTAAATTACAAATAAAGTTAGTTAGAAGTGTTATAGGAACTACTCCTAACCAAAAAAAGAATGTTGAAGCGTTAGGATTAAGAAAAAGAGAGCAAGTTGTTGTAAAAGAAGACAATGCCCAAACAAGAGGTATGATAAATAAAGTAAGTCACTTATTAGAAGTAACTGAAATAGCTGAATAATTTTTATAAAGTAGTGCAAGGAGGTGCAATCCATGAAGTTACATGAGTTAAAACCTGCTGAAGGTGCAGTAAGAGCTAAGAGAAGATTAGGTAGAGGTACTGCAACTGGACAAGGTAAAACTGCAGGACGTGGACAAAAAGGTCAATGGTCTCGTTCTGGTGGTGGAGTAAGAGTAGGATTTGAAGGTGGACAAATGCCACTAGCTAGAAGACTTCCTAAGAGAGGTTTCAATAACATATTTAAGAAAGTTTACACAGAAGTTAATGTTGAAGTTTTAAATAGATTTGAAAATGGAACAGAAATAACTGCAGAATTATTAAAATCTACTAAAACTATAAGCAAAATAGGTAAAGACGGAATCAAAATCTTAGGTGAAGGTAATTTAGAGAAAGCTTTAACTGTTAAAGCTGCTAAATTTACAGCTTCAGCTCAAGAAAAAATAGAAAAAGCTGGTGGAAAAGCAGAGTTAGTATAATAACCTGCTAATCTCCTAGCCAGTACAGGCGGGGTGAATTAGCGTGCTGTCAAAATTAAAACAAGCTTGGAAGATTAAAGCAGTAAGAAAAAAAGTAATGTATACACTTATGATGATCGTGATATTCAGAATAGGTACTACTATACCAGTTCCAGGCATAGACACTAGTATTATACAAAAGATGGTAGGCGGCAATAGTCTACTTTCTCTGTATAATATGTTTACTGGTGGAGCATTTAGTAACTTTTCACTATTTGCTTTAGGTATAAGCCCATATATCACTGCATCAATCATAATACAACTTCTAACAGTAGGTTTTGAAAGTCTAGCAGAACTTCAAAAATCTGGCGAAGAAGGAAAGAAAAAAATTAATAAGTACACTAAATATACAGCACTAGCTCTAGCAGTTGTACAAGCTTTGGGAATTACATTAGGAATTGTAAGAAGTGCTTTAATATCAAATAGTGTGTTTTTTATATCAACTGTTGTAATAACATTAGTTTCAGCAAGTATGTTAGTAATGTGGATTGGGGACAAAATTACTGAAAAAGGAATTGGTAATGGTAGTTCAGTAATAATATTTGCAGGTATAATATCAAGAATACCTACAGATGTTATTAAAATCGTACAACAAGTTAAATCTGGTGACGTTGCACCTTGGGTTATAGTAATTCTAATTGTAGTTATATTACTTACAGTTACAGGAGTTACATTTATACAAGAAGCAACTAGAAAGATACCTGTACAATATGCTAAAAGAGTTGTTGGAAGAAAAATGTATGGAGGACAAAGTTCTCATATACCAATGAAAGTTAACCAATCAGGAGTTATGCCTATAATTTTTGCTAGTTCACTTTTAGCTTTTCCTCAAACAATAGCTATGTTTATGGGGTCAAATGCTCAAGCTTTTGTTCAAAAATACTTAAGTATGGCAACAGAACAAGGATTCTGGACATATAGATCAATTGAGATTCTACTTATAATTTTCTTCTCATATTTTTATACAACTGTATCATTCAATACAGAAGACATATCTAAAAATATGAAAAATAATGGTGGATTCATTCCAGGTATAAGACCAGGTGAACCTACTATGGATTATTTAAATAGAATTTTAACTAGATTAACTTTAGCTGGAGCTACTTTCTTAGCAATAATTGCTATGGTGCCAGCTCTTACAACACATTATATGAAAGTAAATATGAGTCTAGCTGGGACTTCATTGTTAATCGTTGTTGGGGTTGCTTTGGAACTTAAGAGACAGTTAGAGTCAAACTTAGTTATGAGAAGCTATCAAGGTTTCTTAAAATAAAATGGAGATGGATAATATGAGAATAATATTACTTGGACCTCCAGGTGCTGGTAAAGGTACTCAGGCGGCAGGAATAGTAGAAAAATACAATATACCTCATATATCAACAGGAGATATATTCAGAAAGAATATAAAAGAGGGAACAGAACTTGGAAAGAAAGCTAAAGAATACATGGACCAAGGTTTATTAGTACCAGATGAGTTAACTGTAGGTTTAGTTACTGATAGAATATCTCAAGAAGACTGTAAAAATGGATTTATGTTAGATGGATTTCCAAGAAATGTAGCACAAGGAGAACACTTAGATATATTCTTAAAAGATACTGGTATAGAACTAGATAAAGTTGTTAATATTGAAGTTGACAAGAGCATACTAGTATCTAGAGCAGTTGGTAGAAGAATATGTAAGTCTTGTGGAGCTACTTACCATGTTGAGTTTAATCCTCCTAAAGTAGAAGGTGTATGTGATGTATGCCAAGGAGAATTATATCAAAGAGCTGATGATAATGAAGAAACTGTATCTAAGAGAATACAAGTTTATCTAGATGAAACGAAACCTTTAGTAGACTATTATGGCAAACAAGGTATAATAGCAGATATAAAAGGTGACCAAGCAATAGATAAAGTATTTGAAGATATTGTCTCAGCTTTAGGAAGTGGAAAATAAATGATTATCTTGAAATCAAAAAAAGAAATAGAACTTCTAAGAGAAGCTGGCAAAATTGTTGCTGATACTCATGAAGTTTTAAGAAAAGCTATTTCTCCGGGAATATCTACTTTAGAATTAGATAAAATAGCTGAAGAGAATATAAGAAAATATAATGCAGAACCTTCTTTTAAAGGATATGGAGGTTTTCCAGGAAGTATATGTGCTTCTATCAATAGAGAAGTAGTACATGGGATTCCAGGAGAAACCATATTAAAAGAAGGGGACATTATAAGCTTAGATATAGGAGCCTATTATAAAGGATATCATGGTGATTCTGCGAAAACTCACGGAGTAGGCATGATATCTGAAGAAGATAGGAAATTGATAGAAGTAACTAGAGAAAGCTTCTATGAAGGAATAAAATTTGCTAAATTAGGATATAGACTTTCAGATATCTCACACGCAGTACAAACACACGTTGAGAAACATGGTTTCTCAGTAGTTAGAGATTTGGTGGGGCATGGAGTTGGAGCAAATCTTCATGAGGATCCACAAGTACCTAATTATGGACTCCCAGGAAAAGGACCAAGACTTAGAGAAGGAATGGTTATTGCTATAGAGCCAATGGTTAATGCAGGTCGTTATCATGTAAAGACTCTATCAGATGGGTGGACGACTGTTACAATAGATGGAAAGAAATCAGCTCATTATGAGCATACGATAGCAATTACTGAACATGAACCTTTGATATTGACAAAGTTGTAATTTAAAAAGTAGGTGAAAAAAGTGCTATCAGATAATTTAAGTATAGGTCAAGTTGTTAAAGTTTCATTAGGACGCGACAAAGGAAATTTATTTTTCGTAGTCAAAATAGTTAATAATGAATATGTATTAATAGCTGATGGAAAGAAAAGAAAACTTGACAAACCTAAGTTAAAGAAAGTGAAGCACTTAAAAAAATATAATTTTATTAATGATGAAGTTAGAAAAAGAGTAGTATCTGGACAAGAAATTACAGATTCTTTTTTAAGAGCTGAACTTACTAAGTTAAATTAGATGATTTAACTTATTGAAATGGAGGGCTGGTTAGTTAATGGCCAAAAAAGATGTTATAGAATTAGAAGGTACAGTTTCAGAAGCTTTACCTAATGCTATGTTCAAAGTTAAACTAGAAAATGGACATGAGATATTATGCCACATTTCTGGAAAGCTAAGAATGAACTTCATAAGAATTCTTGAAGGTGACAAGGTGAATGTTGAACTTTCTCCATATGACCTGACAAGAGGAAGAATTACTTGGCGTAAGAAGTAGACTATATTAATATTTAGTCTAAGGAGGGATTAATAATGAAGGTTAGACCATCAGTAAAACCAATATGTGAAAAATGTAAAGTAATAAAAAGAAAAGGAAAAGTAATGGTTATCTGTGAAAATCCTAAGCATAAGCAAAAGCAAGGATAAGAAATTATTACTAGTATTTTGTTAAAATTTATAGTATAATACTATATTGTGATGTTAACAAAAGAACGTTAAAATCGTTGAACAATCTGGCGTAGGATTGGTATATGATACGAAGTTTTAAACACTAAAAACTATGTGTAGGAGGTGCGATCATGGCAAGAATAGCTGGGGTAGATTTACCTAGAGAAAAAAGAGCGGAGATAGGCTTAACTTATATATATGGTATAGGTAAAGCGACTGCTAACGAAATATTAGCTAAGGCTGAGATAAATCCAGATACTAGAATAAAAGATTTATCAGAAGATCAAGTTAATGATTTAAGAAAAGTTATAGATGACGATTTCTTAGTTGAAGGTGACTTAAGAAGAGAAATTGCTTTAAACATAAAGAGATTAAGAGATATAAAATGTTATAGAGGAATAAGACACGCTAAAGGTCTTCCATTAAGAGGACAAAGAACTAAGACTAATGCTAGAACTAGAAAAGGTCCTAGAAAAACAGTATCTCGTAAAAAGAAAAAATAAATAAATAATACTTAGATGAAGGAGGGAAAAGGAAAATGGCTAAACCAAAAAAGAAAGTTACACGTATTAGAAGAAGAGAACGTAAAAATATAGAACGTGGTCATGCTCATATACAATCAACTTTCAATAATACAATAATAACTTTAACTGACGTTCACGGAAATGCTATATCTTGGGCAAGTTCTGGACAATTAGGATTCAAAGGATCAAGAAAATCAACTCCATTTGCATCTCAAATGGCTGCTGAAACAGCTGCAAAAGCTGCGATGGAACACGGATTAAAAAGTGTTGAGGTATTCGTAAAGGGGCCAGGTTCAGGAAGAGAAGCTGCAATAAGAGCTTTACAAGCAACTGGACTAGAAGTAACTATGATAAAAGATGTTACTCCAATCCCACATAACGGATGCAGACCACCAAAGAGAAGAAGAGTGTAATTAATAAGAGTACAAATAGGAGGTGTAGATAAATGGCAAGATATACAGGTGCATCATGTAGACAATGCCGTAGAGAGGGAATGAAATTATTCCTTAAAGGTGATAGATGTTATACAGATAAATGTGCTATAGTAAAAAGAAACTATGCTCCAGGTCAACATGGCCAAGGAAGAAAGAAAGTTTCTAACTATGGATTACAATTAAGAGAAAAACAAAAAGTTAAAAGAATATATGGAGTTTTAGAGACTCAATTTAGAAACTTATATGAACGTGCTGAAAATATGCCTGGTAAAGCAGGGGAAAACTTATTAAGTTTATTAGAGAGAAGATTAGATAATGTAGTTTACAGAATGGGACTAGCATCTTCTAGAAAAGAAGCTAGACAATTAGTAGCTCATGGTCATTTCACTTTAAATGGAAATAAAGTAGACATTCCTTCATTAGTAGTTAAAGTTGGAGATGTTATAGAAGTTAAAGAGAAATCAAGATCTTCTGCAAAATTCAAAAATTTAGTAGAAGTTAACTCAAGAATAGCTCCTAAATGGTTAGAAGCTAATGTAGAAGGAATGACAGCAAAAGTAGTTGGTGTTCCAACAAGAGAAGATATAGATCTTGAGATAGCTGAACACTTAATCATAGAACTTTACTCTAAATAATAAGCACACTTTTAAAAATTATTTTAAAATTTTGTTTACCCTCAGTGGATTACTGAATTTTAAGGAGGGTTTTGTCCATGATAGAAATAGAAAAGCCAAAAGTAGATATAGTTGAGCTTAGCGAAGACTATAGATATGGTAAGTTTGTTATAGAACCTCTAGAAAGAGGATATGGAATAACTATAGGTAACGCACTAAGAAGAATATTATTATCATCATTACCAGGTGTAGCAGTAAATGCTATAAAAATAGATGGAGTTCTTCATGAATTCTCTACAATACCTGGCGTTAAAGAAGATGTTACAGAGATAATATTAACTTTAAAAGAGCTTTCAGCAACTATAGATGGTGAAGGAAGTAGAACACTTAAAATAGAGGCTCAAGGACCATGCTCTATCACAGGTGCAGATATAATCTGCCCTCCAGATGTTGAAATATTAAGCAAGGATTTAGCAATAGCTACATTAGATGATAATGCTAAACTTAATATGGAGATATTTGTAGATAAAGGTAGAGGATATGTTTCTGCTGAAGAAAATAAAACAGAGAATGTTCCAATAGGTGTTTTACCTGTGGATTCAATATATACTCCTGTTGAGAAAGTTAGTTATCATGTTGAAAACACAAGAGTTGGTCAAAAAACAGATTATGATAAATTAGTACTAGAAGTTTGGACTAATGGTAGTATAAATCCTCAAGAGGGTATATCATTAGCTGCAAAGGTATTAGTTGAGCATTTAAATCTATTTATAGACTTAACTGAACATGTAAGTAGTGTTGAAATCATGGTAGAAAAAGAAGAAGATCAAAAAGAAAAAGTTCTTGAGATGACTATAGAAGAATTAGATTTATCAGTTAGATCATATAACTGTTTAAAGAGAGCGGGAATTAACACAGTTGAAGAATTAGCTAATAAGTCTGAGGACGATATGATGAAGGTTAGAAACCTAGGTAAGAAGTCATTAGAAGAGGTAATACAAAAACTAGAGGAACTTGGACTAGGATTAAAACCAAGTGAAGAATAGCGAGCAAAGGAGGGATAAGAATGGCTAAGTACCGTAAATTAGGACGTGAAACAGCTCACAGAAACCTTATGTTAAGAAACTTAGTAACTTGCTTACTAAGAAGTGGAAGAATAGAAACTACAGTGACTAGAGCGAAAGAAACTCGTAGAATGGCTGAAAAGATGATAACTCTTGCTAAAAGAGGGGATCTTCATGCTAGAAGACAAGTTTTAGCTTATGTTATGGATGAAACAGTAGTTAATAACTTATTCACAGATTTAGCTCCAAAATATGCTGAGAGAAATGGTGGATACACTAGAATAATAAAAATAGGGCCAAGAAAAGGCGATGCTGCTGAAATGGCTTTTATAGAATTAGTATAGTAAGGAAAGGATTAGGCTTGATGGCTTAATCTTTTTTTTATTTTTTTGACTCAGGTGTGATATAATAATGTGTAAAATGATTTTTATAAGTTATTGCTTACTAAAAGGAGTATGAATTAATGGATAATATAGTAAAGGTAAATAATATTTCGTTTGAGTATATTACAGATGAAGCAAAACTTAAAGCAATAGATAATTTAAGCCTAGATGTTAAAAAAGGAGAATTTGTTGCGATAATAGGACATAATGGTTCTGGTAAGTCTACTTTATCTAAAAACTTAAATGCAATTCTTATGCCTACTGAGGGAAATATTCTTATTGATGGAATGGACACCAAAGAGGAAGAAAGATTATGGGATATAAGACAAACTGCAGGTATGGTATTTCAAAACCCAGATAATCAAATAGTGGCTACAATAGTGGAAGAAGATGTTGCGTTTGGACCTGAAAACTTAGGTATAGAGCCTAAAGAAATAAGACGTATTGTAGAGGAGTCTTTAAAGAGTGTAGGTATGTATGATTTAAGAGGCAGACAGCCTCACTTGTTATCAGGTGGTCAAAAACAAAGAGTTGCAATAGCAGGAATTATTGCTATGAGACCTAAATGTATAATATTTGATGAAGCAACTGCAATGTTAGACCCATCTGGAAGAAAAGAAGTTATGAAAACAATAAAAAGACTTAACAAAGAAGAAAATATAACTGTTATACATATAACACACTTTATGGAAGAAGCAGTAGAAGCAGATAGGGTTGTAGTTATGGAAAAAGGGAAAAAAATCTTAGAGGGAACTCCTAGAGAAGTATTTAGTGAAATAAAAATGCTAAAGGAAATCGGTTTAGATGTACCTTGTATGACAGAGTTATCTAGTTTATTAATAGAAGAGGGTATGAATATTGGTAGTGATATATTAACTGTGGATGAGATGGTGATGGAATTATGTCAATTATAGTAAAGAATTTAACACATATATATAACGAAGGCATGCCTTTTGCAAGTAAGGCACTTGATGATGTTTCTTTTGAGATTAAAGATAGAGATTTTGTTGGTCTTATAGGTCATACAGGCTCAGGAAAATCTACACTAATACAACATTTAAATGGACTATTAAAGCCTTCCTCAGGAGAAATATTTATAAATGATTTTAATATAACAGATAAAAACTTGAACCTAACTGAGATTAGAAAAAGAGTAGGTGTTGTATTTCAATATCCAGAATACCAATTGTTTGAAGAAACGATTGATAAAGATATAGCTTTTGGACCTGCTAATTTGGGCTTAGAGGAGTCTGAGATACATAACAGGGTAAAAGCATCAATGGAAGCTGTAGGACTTGATTATGAGGAGTTTAAAGATAAATCTCCTTTTGAATTATCTGGAGGTCAAAAGCGTAGAGTAGCAATTGCTGGAGTTATAGCTATGAATCCGGAAGTTCTTATACTGGATGAGCCTACTGCTGGTCTTGACCCTGGTGGAAGAGATGAAATTTTTAATTTAATAAAGGATTTACATGAAAAAAACAATATGACTATAATACTGTCATCACATAGTATGGATGATATGGCAAAGTTAGCAAAAAATTTAATTGTTATGAATCATGGTAGAATAGAATTTATGGGAACTCCTAGAGAAGTATTTAAATCAAATGCTGGTAAATTGAAAGAGATAGGATTAGATATTCCACAAGTTTTAGAGCTTGCATTGAAATTGAGACAAAAAGGTTTTGACATCAGAGAAGATATATTGACTTTAGAAGAAGCAAAACAAGAAATATTAAAAGTTGTGAGAGGACGAGGATTATGTTAAAAGATATAACTATAGGGCAATACTACCCAACGAGTTCTGCTATTCATAAATTAGATCCAAGGATAAAACTTGTAGCAACAATTGTATTTATGGTGTCTATATTTGTAGTAAATAAATTTTGGCCTTATATAGTAGTTTTATTATGTTTATTAGGTATGATAAAGTTAGCTAATATACCAGTCAAGTATATTATTAAGGGTGTAAAGCCTCTTAAATGGATTATTTTGTTTACATTTCTTATAAATATTTTTTTCTTGCCAGGTGATGAAATATGGTCATTTGGATTTTTGGCAATAACAAAACAAGGTCTAAGACAAGCAATTTTTATGGCAATAAGACTTATATTTTTAGTGGTTGGGACATCTTTGCTTACTCTAACTACTTCCCCAATAGAATTAACAGATGGTATAGAAAGATTGCTTAACCCATTTAAAAAAATTGGTTTACCAGTACATGAGCTTGCAATGATGATGACAATTGCTTTACGTTTTATTCCTACATTGTTGGATGAAACAGATAAAATAATGAAAGCCCAAATGTCTAGAGGAGCAGATTTTGAAAGTAAAAACCTTATAAATAGAGCTAAGAACTTAGTACCTCTTTTGGTGCCATTATTTGTGAGTGCTTTTAGAAGAGCTGATGAATTAGCTATGGCTATGGAAGCTAGGTGTTATAGAGGTGGACACAATAGAACTAAAATGAGAGAGTCTGTCATAGCAAAGGGAGACTATATAGCATGTGTATTCCAAGTTGTTTATTTAGGAGTTATTATAGCTACTAGATTTATAGCAATTTAATAGAAACATAGATATAAACGAGGTAAAGTATGAGAAATATAAAAGTTACAATCCAATATAATGGCAGTAATTATTGTGGATGGCAAAAACAACCTGATTCTTTAGGAATACAGGGTACAATAGAAAAGGCTATATATGATATAACAAGAGAAGAAGTCAAACTTGTAGGGTCAGGTAGAACTGATTCAGGAGTTCATGCTATTGGTCAAATTGCAAATTTTAAAATTAATTCAGACATAAATGTAGAAAGTATACCAATGGCTTTAAATGCTAAACTACCAAAGGATATATCAATTATAAAAGCATGTGAAGTTAACGAAGATTTCCATTCAAGGTATAGTGCAAAAGGTAAAACATATAAATATCTAATATATAATAGCAAGTTTAGAAATCCGATACTTAGTGATATATCGTATCAAGTAAAATATGAACTTGATTTTGACAAAATGTGTTTAGAGTCAAAAAGTATTTTAGGAACACATAATTTTAAAGGTTTTATGAGTTCTGGTTCATCTGTAAAAGATACAGTTAGAACTATATATGATATTGATATCAATAAAAAAGACGACTTGATTGTTGTAGAAATTAGTGGTAATGGATTCTTATATAATATGGTAAGAATTATTGTTGGAACACTTATTGATATAGGACGTGGTAGAATTAATGAGTCATTTTTAGAGATAATAGAATCTAAAACTAGGTCAAAATGTGGACATACAGCTCCAGCACAAGGATTATTTCTTAAAAAAGTTCATTATTAACTTGACACACCAGGCTACATGTATTAAAATATATGAGAATGTGTTAATAAGTCCACTTGCCCCGGACTTGACATAAACGGTAAAAAAATTTTATGAGAAATAGTTAAGGAGGGACAGTTATGAAAAGTTATATAGCTAAGCCAGCTGATGTACAAAGAAAATGGTACTTAGTTGACGCTGAAGGTAAAACACTAGGTCGTTTAGCAACAGAAATAGCGACAGTATTGAGAGGTAAACATAAACCAACATTTACTCCTCACGTTGATGGTGGAGATTTTGTTGTTGTAGTAAATGCAGGAAAGATAGTTTTAAGTGGTAAGAAATTAGATCAAAAATATTACAGATACCATACTGGTTATGTAGGTGGATTAAAAGAAATATCTTACAGAGATATGATGGATAAGAAACCAGAAGAAGTTATAGCACATGCTGTAAGTGGTATGTTACCTAAGAACAAATTAAGAAGCAGAATGATGACTAGATTAAGAGTATTCGCAGGTGCTGAACACACTCATGCAGCTCAAAATCCAGAAGTTTTAAACTTTAAGTAAGATTAATAGGTGAAAGGAGGAGTTTATAATGGCTAACGTTCAATATTATGGAACTGGAAGAAGAAAAAGTTCTGTTGCTAGAGTAAGACTAGTTGCAGGTGAAGGAAATATATTAGTAAATGGAAGAGCATTAGAAAATTATTTTAACTATGAAACATTAATAAGAGATGTTAAACAACCATTAGTTTTAACTGGAAATGAAAATAAATATGATGTTATAGTAAAAGTTGAAGGTGGAGGATTCACTGGACAAGCTGGAGCTATAAGACATGGTATATCTAGAGCTTTATTAAAAGCTGATTTAGATTTAAGACCTGCTTTAAAGAAAGAAGGTTTCTTAACTAGAGATGCAAGAATGAAGGAAAGAAAGAAATACGGATTAAAAGCAGCAAGAAGAGCTCCACAATTCTCAAAAAGATAATTACTTATTTTTTTGGAAAAGCAAAATACCTTATATATTTTTATTTGAAAAGTATTGGTATGTTAAAAATGTTGGGTTTAAATTAAGATTTATATACAATGAAATAATAAGATGTTTTATTAGGATGTTTTTCTGTAGGGAAAGCATCCTTTTTTATTTATTTAATATAACGATAAAGTATTAAATTTATTTATATAATGGTATTGTTAATGAAAGTAGTATAGAATTTTATAAATTTGTAATTAAAATTTTTGTATTCTTTAACAGCATAATCTATGAATATACATTAATTAGTATAATTCATAGATTATGTTATTGTAACTTATATAGTCTTTTACCAAATCAATTATTATCTAATAGTAGATAAGAGTGTTAAATTAAAGGGGTTAGTAATATATGATATTGTAAATTATATATGCCAATACTAATAAGTTAATACAATAAATGGAAATTGATAATTAGAAAAGTAAAATTTAAATGTTTGTACTAATATCTGGAATATTATAGTGTTTTTGTAAGTATACATATACAGGGTGATGTTGTGAGAAAGTACATAAAACATATAATTTTCAGTTTTGTTATGGTGTGTCTAGTGATAGTGTCAATATTTGAAGTGAAAAATATATCCGAAGATGTTATTAAGTATATGCCAGTAACAAATAAAACAATAATTTTAGATGCTGGCCATGGAGGGATTGACCCAGGGGCGTTAAATAAGGATAAGAGTACATCTGAAAAGGATATTAACTTAGCCATAACACTTAAGCTTAGAGAGCTTATAGAATCAAGTGGAGGTCTTGTAATATTGACTAGAGAAGATGATAGTAGTCTTTACAAAGAGGAAAATAACAAAACGACAAGACAAAAGTATAATGAAAATTTGAAAAATAGGAAAGAAATAATATCTAATTCTAATGCTAATATGTTTGTTTCTATACATCTCAATGCCTTTGAACAATCAAAATATTATGGAGCTCAAACTTTTTATCCTAAAGACAAGCAAGATAGTAAAGAATTATCAAAGTGTATTCAAGAGGAACTTAAAAGAGTAGTAGATAAGACAAACAATAGAGAGGTCAAACCTAGAGACGATATATATCTTTTAAAAGAAAATAACATTCCATCAGTATTAATAGAGTGCGGTTTTTTATCAAATGAAAAAGAATGTAAACTTTTGACTGATGAAACATATCAAGAGAAGATAGCATGGGCAATATACATAGGAATACAAAAATATCTAAGTTAAAAGTATTATAAAAATGGGTCTGAATATGTAAATAGCTTGTATTAAAGCGGTTAAAATGCATTAATATAGGCTATTTTTGTCTTGTCAAAAAAATATTTAAAATAAAAGTTAAAAAAGCGTTGACTTGGAATCATATAGATGGTATTATATATGAGTGCCCAAAAGGAGCACGAAAATACGACAAAAGAACTTTGAAAATTAAACAGTAGGTTAATTTATAAACAAGAAACAAACCATAAAGCCAGATATTTTGATAACAATAGTATCTGAGCCTGATAAACTTTTATTTGAGAGTTTGATCCTGGCTCAGGATGAACGCTGGCGGCGTGCCTAACACATGCAAGTTGAGCGATTTACTTCGGTAAAGAGCGGCGGACGGGTGAGTAACGCGTGGGTAACCTACCCTGTACACACGGATAACATACCGAAAGGTATGCTAATACGGGATAATATATTTGAGAGGCATCTCTTAAATATCAAAGGTGAGCCAGTACAGGATGGACCCGCGTCTGATTAGCTAGTTGGTAAGGTAACGGCTTACCAAGGCGACGATCAGTAGCCGACCTGAGAGGGTGATCGGCCACATTGGAACTGAGACACGGTCCAAACTCCTACGGGAGGCAGCAGTGGGGAATATTGCACAATGGGCGAAAGCCTGATGCAGCAACGCCGCGTGAGTGATGAAGGCCTTCGGGTCGTAAAACTCTGTCCTCAAGGAAGATAATGACGGTACTTGAGGAGGAAGCCCCGGCTAACTACGTGCCAGCAGCCGCGGTAATACGTAGGGGGCTAGCGTTATCCGGATTTACTGGGCGTAAAGGGTGCGTAGGCGGTCTTTCAAGTCAGGAGTGAAAGGCTACGGCTCAACCGTAGTAAGCTCTTGAAACTGGGAGACTTGAGTGCAGGAGAGGAGAGTGGAATTCCTAGTGTAGCGGTGAAATGCGTAGATATTAGGAGGAACACCAGTTGCGAAGGCGGCTCTCTGGACTGTAACTGACGCTGAGGCACGAAAGCGTGGGGAGCAAACAGGATTAGATACCCTGGTAGTCCACGCTGTAAACGATGAGTACTAGGTGTCGGGGGTTACCCCCCTCGGTGCCGCAGCTAACGCATTAAGTACTCCGCCTGGGAAGTACGCTCGCAAGAGTGAAACTCAAAGGAATTGACGGGGACCCGCACAAGTAGCGGAGCATGTGGTTTAATTCGAAGCAACGCGAAGAACCTTACCTAAGCTTGACATCCCAATGACATCTCCTTAATCGGAGAGTTCCCTTCGGGGACATTGGTGACAGGTGGTGCATGGTTGTCGTCAGCTCGTGTCGTGAGATGTTGGGTTAAGTCCCGCAACGAGCGCAACCCTTGTCTTTAGTTGCCATCATTAAGTTGGGCACTCTAGAGAGACTGCCAGGGATAACCTGGAGGAAGGTGGGGATGACGTCAAATCATCATGCCCCTTATGCTTAGGGCTACACACGTGCTACAATGGGTAGTACAGAGGGTTGCCAAGCCGTAAGGTGGAGCTAATCCCTTAAAGCTACTCTCAGTTCGGATTGTAGGCTGAAACTCGCCTACATGAAGCTGGAGTTACTAGTAATCGCAGATCAGAATGCTGCGGTGAATGCGTTCCCGGGTCTTGTACACACCGCCCGTCACACCACGGGAGTTGGAGACGCCCGAAGCCGATTATCTAACCTTTTGGAAGAAGTCGTCGAAGGTGGAATCAATAACTGGGGTGAAGTCGTAACAAGGTAGCCGTATCGGAAGGTGCGGCTGGATCACCTCCTTTCTAAGGAGAATTGCCTACTGTTTAATTTTGAAAGTTCTTTATGAACTTCATATTTGGGGGTGTAGCTCAGTTGGGAGAGCACTTGCCTTGCAAGCAAGGGGTCAGGAGTTCGACTCTCCTCATCTCCACCATTTAAGAGCATATTACTTAAATCTTTGATTTATCTAGTAGACTCTTACATGCACTTTAAGCTTATTTTTATACAAGCCTTGTGCGTTAGCACTTTAAGCAACGGGATTTATCCGTTGGCGCTGTGCGCTAGCACTTTGAAAACTGCATATATATTTAGTGATATGACATCTAATTTGTAATATATAAAGCTGATAACTTTTAAAAATTATCAAGTTGATAGACTTTAATCTATCAAACCTTTTTAACTGGTCAAGTTATTAAGGGTGCAGGGCGGATGCCTTGGCACTAGGAGCCGATGAAGGACGTGATAAGCTGCGATAAGCTTCGGGGAGTTGCACGTAAACTTTGATCCGAAGATTTCCGAATGAGGAAACTCACTTAGAGTAATGTCTAAGTATCATTAAGTGAATACATAGCTTAATGAGGGGAACTCAGGGAACTGAAACATCTAAGTACCTGAAGGAAGAGAAAGAAATTCGATTCCGTAAGTAGCGGCGAGCGAACGCGGAATAGCCCAAACCAATAAAGTTTTCTTTATTGGGGTTGCGGACATATCATAACGAAGAGGTATCGTAATTGAAGAGGTTTGGAAAGACCCACCACAGAAGGTAATAGTCCTGTATGTTAAACGAGAAGACTTCAGATATGATCCAGAGTACCACGGGACACGTGAAACCCTGTGGGAAGCAGGAGGGACCACCCTCCAAGGCTAAATACTACCTAGTGACCGATAGCGTATAGTACCGTGAGGGAAAGGTGAAAAGAACCCCGGGAGGGGAGTGAAATAGAACCTGAAACCCTGCACTTACAAGCTGTGGAAGCACATTTCTTGTGTGACCGCGTACTTTTTGTAGAACGGGCCAACGAGTTACGTTAAGTAGCAAGGTTAAGCACTTAAGGTGTGGAGCCGTAGCGAAAGCGAGTTTTAACTGAGCGTTCAGTTACTTGACGTAGACCCGAAACCGGGCGACCTACCCATGAGCAGGATGAAGCGAAAGTAAAATTTCGTGGAGGTCCGAACCCACGAGCGTTGAAAAGCTCGGGGATGACTTGTGGGTAGCGGTGAAATTCCAATCGAGCCCGGAGATAGCTGGTTCTCCCCGAAATAGCTTTAGGGCTAGCCTCAAGGTGAGAGATACGGAGGTAGAGCACTGAATGTCCTAGGGGGTATTGCACCTACCGAAGACTATCAAACTCCGAATGCCGTCATCTTATACTTGGGAGTCAGACTGTGGGTGATAAGATTCATAGTCGAAAGGGCAACAGCCCAGATCGTCAGCTAAGGTCCCTAAATGTAAGTTAAGTGGTAAAGGATGTGGGATTGCACAGACAACCAGGATGTTGGCTTAGAAGCAGCCACTCATTCAAAGAGTGCGTAATAGCTCACTGGTCGAGTGATCCTGCGCCGAAGATTTCCGGGGCTAAAACTTACTACCGAAGCTACGGCATCATTATGATGGGTAGGGGAGCTTCCCATACGGGTTGAAGCATGACCGTAAGGACATGTGGACAGTATGGGAGTGAGAATGTTGGCATGAGTAGCGAGATGTGGGTGAGAATCCCACAGGCCGTAAACCCAAGGTTTCCAGGGGAAGGTTCGTCCGCCCTGGGTTAGTCGGGACCTAAGCTGAGGCCGAAAGGCGTAGGTGATGGACAACAGGTTGATATTCCTGTACTACCGATAACCGTTTGAGAGATGGGATGACACAGTAGGATAAGCTAAGCACACTGTTGGTTATGTGTGCCCAAGCATTGAGGCAGTCAGAGTAGGTAAATCCGCTTTGATAATGCTGGGATGTGATGGGGAGCGAAATTTAGTAGCGAAGTAGCTGATTTCACACTGTCAAGAAAAGTCTCTATCGAGGTTAAAGGTACCCGTACCGCAAACCGACACAGGTGGGTGAGGAGAGTATCCTAAGGCCCGCGAGAGAACTGTTGTTAAGGAACTCGGCAAAATGACCCCGTAACTTAGGGATAAGGGGTGCCACCATCCGGTGGCCGCAGAGAATAGGCCCAAGCGACTGTTTACCAAAAACATAGGTTTCTGCTAAGTCGCAAGACGATGTATAGGAGCTGACGCCTGCCCGGTGCTGGAAGGTTAAGGGGATCTGTTAGAGCAATCGAAGCAGTGAACTTAAGCCCCAGTAAACGGCGGCCGTAACTATAACGGTCCTAAGGTAGCGAAATTCCTTGTCGGGTAAGTTCCGACCCGCACGAAAGGCGTAACGATTTGGGCACTGTCTCAACAACAGACTCGGTGAAATTGTAATTCCGGTGAAGATGCCGGATACCTGCGACAGGACGGAAAGACCCCATGGAGCTTTACTGTAGCTTGACATTGGGTCTTGGTACTACATGTACAGGATAGGTGGGAGGCTTTGAAACCAGGACGCCAGTTTTGGCGGAGCCATCCTTGGGATACCACCCTTGTAGTACTGGGACTCTAACCATAGGCCATGAATCTGGTCTTGGGACACTGTCAGGTGGGCAGTTTGACTGGGGCGGTCGCCTCCCAAAAGGTAACGGAGGCGCTCAAAGGTTCTCTCAGTACGGTCGGAAATCGTACGTAGAGTGTAAAGGCAAAAGAGAGCTTGATTGCAAGACATACAGGTCGAGCAAGGATGAAAATCGGACTTAGTGATCCGGTGGTTCTGCGTGGAAGGGCCATCGCTCAACGGATAAAAGCTACCCTGGGGATAACAGGCTTATCTCCCCCAAGAGTCCACATCGACGGGGAGGTTTGGCACCTCGATGTCGGCTCATCACATCCTGGGGCTGTAGTAGGTCCCAAGGGTTGGGCTGTTCGCCCATTAAAGTGGTACGCGAGCTGGGTTCAGAACGTCGTGAGACAGTTCGGTCCCTATCCGTCGCAGGCGTAGGAAATTTGAGAAGACCTGTCCTTAGTACGAGAGGACCGGGATGGACGTACCTCTGGTGTACCAGTTGTTCTGCCAAGGGCATGGCTGGGTAGCTATGTACGGAATGGATAAGCGCTGAAAGCATCTAAGCGCGAAGCCAACTTCAAGATAAGATTTCCCACCGCAAGGGTAAGACCCCAGAAAGACTATCTGGTTGATAGGTCGAAGGTGTAAGTGCAGCAATGTATTTAGCTTATCGATACTAATAGGTCGAGGACTTGACCAAATTATTTGATGTCCATTCAGTAAAATATATGTGTGGTTTTTAGAGTGTTAGCTCTAAAAAAGTTTAAAAAAAGTATTGACAAAAATAACAAAAAATGTTAATATTATACTTGTCCTAGCAACAAGAAAAAAATGTGGTTATAATAGCAGAGAAGATACACCTGTTCCCATTCCGAACACAGAAGTTAAGTTCTCTAGCGCTGATGGTACTTGGTGGGAAACTGCCTGGGAGAGTAAGACATAGCCACGTTGGATATTCCAAGGTAGCTCAACGGTGGAGCAACCGGCTGTTAACCGGTAGGCTGTGGGTTCGAGCCCCACCCTTGGAGCCAATATGGCTCGTTGGTCAAGAGGTTAAGACACCGCCCTTTCACGGCGGTAACAGGGGTTCAATTCCCCTACGAGTCACCATTTGTGGGATCATAGCTCAGCTGGGAGAGCACCTGCCTTACAAGCAGGGGGTCACAGGTTCGAGCCCTGTTGGTCCCACCATTTGCGGCCTGGTAGTTCAGTTGGTTAGAATGCCAGCCTGTCACGCTGGAGGTCGAGGGTTCGAACCCCTTCCAGGTCGCCAAAACAAAAAATGCTGGTGTGGCTCAACGGTAGAGCAGCTGACTTGTAATCAGCAGGTTGTAGGTTCGATTCCTATCACCAGCTCCATGTAAAATTAATACGGAGGATTTCCCGAGCGGCCAAAGGGGGCAGACTGTAAATCTGTTGTCATCGACTTCGGTGGTTCGAATCCACCATCCTCCACCAATTATCAATTAAATATGCGGGTGTAGCTCAATGGTAGAGTTCTGGCCTTCCAAGCCAGCTGTGAGGGTTCGATCCCCTTCACCCGCTCCAAAGAAAGCGTGGGTGCATAGCTCAGCTGGATAGAGCAACGCCCTTCTAAGGCGTGTGTCCGGGGTTCGAATCCCTGTGCGCTCACCACATATATATTGGGGATTAGCCAAGTCGGTAAGGCACATGACTTTGACTCATGTATGC
>NZ_CP196995.1:137500-150000 GCF_056688955.1 Clostridioides sp. LIBA-6822
GTGGAATCAATAACTGGGGTGAAGTCGTAACAAGGTAGCCGTATCGGAAGGTGCGGCTGGATCACCTCCTTTCTAAGGAGAATTGCCTACTGTTTAATTTTGAAAGTTCTTTATGAACTTCATATTTGGGGGTGTAGCTCAGTTGGGAGAGCACTTGCCTTGCAAGCAAGGGGTCAGGAGTTCGACTCTCCTCATCTCCACCATTTAAGAGCATATTACTTAAATCTTTGATTTATCTAGTAGACTCTTACATTGCACTTTAAGCTTATTTTTATACAAGCCTTGTGCATTAGCACCTTAAGCAACAGAATAAACTGAACGAATGTGAAGTTTGTTTGTTGGTGACGTGCGTTAGCACTTTAAGCAACGGGATTTATCCGTTGGCGCTGTGCGTTAGCACTTTGAAAACTGCATATATATTTAGTGATATGACATCTAATTTGTAATATATAAAGCTGATAACTTTTTAAAATTATCAAGTTGATAGACTTTAATCTATCAAACCTTTTTAACTGGTCAAGTTATTAAGGGTGCAGGGCGGATGCCTTGGCACTAGGAGCCGATGAAGGACGTGATAAGCTGCGATAAGCTTCGGGGAGTTGCACGTAAACTTTGATCCGAAGATTTCCGAATGAGGAAACTCACTTAGAGTAATGTCTAAGTATCATTAAGTGAATACATAGCTTAATGAGGGGAACTCAGGGAACTGAAACATCTAAGTACCTGAAGGAAGAGAAAGAAATTCGATTCCGTAAGTAGCGGCGAGCGAACGCGGAATAGCCCAAACCAATAAAGTTTTCTTTATTGGGGTTGCGGACATATCATAACGAAGAGGTATCGTAATTGAAGAGGTTTGGAAAGACCCACCACAGAAGGTAATAGTCCTGTATGTTAAACGAGAAGACTTTAGATATGATCCAGAGTACCACGGGACACGTGAAACCCTGTGGGAAGCAGGAGGGACCACCCTCCAAGGCTAAATACTACCTAGTGACCGATAGCGTATAGTACCGTGAGGGAAAGGTGAAAAGAACCCCGGGAGGGGAGTGAAATAGAACCTGAAACCCTGCACTTACAAGCTGTGGAAGCACATTTCTTGTGTGACCGCGTACTTTTTGTAGAACGGGCCAACGAGTTACGTTAAGTAGCAAGGTTAAGCACTTAAGGTGTGGAGCCGTAGCGAAAGCGAGTTTTAACTGAGCGTTCAGTTACTTGACGTAGACCCGAAACCGGGCGACCTACCCATGAGCAGGATGAAGCGAAAGTAAAATTTCGTGGAGGTCCGAACCCACGAGCGTTGAAAAGCTCGGGGATGACTTGTGGGTAGCGGTGAAATTCCAATCGAGCCCGGAGATAGCTGGTTCTCCCCGAAATAGCTTTAGGGCTAGCCTCAAGGTGAGAGATACGGAGGTAGAGCACTGAATGTCCTAGGGGGTATTGCACCTACCGAAGACTATCAAACTCCGAATGCCGTCATCTTATACTTGGGAGTCAGACTGTGGGTGATAAGATTCATAGTCGAAAGGGCAACAGCCCAGATCGTCAGCTAAGGTCCCTAAATGTAAGTTAAGTGGTAAAGGATGTGGGATTGCACAGACAACCAGGATGTTGGCTTAGAAGCAGCCACTCATTCAAAGAGTGCGTAATAGCTCACTGGTCGAGTGATCCTGCGCCGAAGATTTCCGGGGCTAAAACTTACTACCGAAGCTACGGCATCATTATGATGGGTAGGGGAGCTTCCCATACGGGTTGAAGCATGACCGTAAGGACATGTGGACAGTATGGGAGTGAGAATGTTGGCATGAGTAGCGAGATGTGGGTGAGAATCCCACAGGCCGTAAACCCAAGGTTTCCAGGGGAAGGTTCGTCCGCCCTGGGTTAGTCGGGACCTAAGCTGAGGCCGAAAGGCGTAGGTGATGGACAACAGGTTGATATTCCTGTACTACCGATAACCGTTTGAGAGATGGGATGACACAGTAGGATAAGCTAAGCACACTGTTGGTTATGTGTGCCCAAGCATTGAGGCAGTCAGAGTAGGTAAATCCGCTTTGATAATGCTGGGATGTGATGGGGAGCGAAATTTAGTAGCGAAGTAGCTGATTTCACACTGTCAAGAAAAGTCTCTATCGAGGTTAAAGGTACCCGTACCGCAAACCGACACAGGTGGGTGAGGAGAGTATCCTAAGGCCCGCGAGAGAACTGTTGTTAAGGAACTCGGCAAAATGACCCCGTAACTTAGGGATAAGGGGTGCCACCATCCGGTGGCCGCAGAGAATAGGCCCAAGCGACTGTTTACCAAAAACATAGGTTTCTGCTAAGTCGCAAGACGATGTATAGGAGCTGACGCCTGCCCGGTGCTGGAAGGTTAAGGGGATCTGTTAGAGCAATCGAAGCAGTGAACTTAAGCCCCAGTAAACGGCGGCCGTAACTATAACGGTCCTAAGGTAGCGAAATTCCTTGTCGGGTAAGTTCCGACCCGCACGAAAGGCGTAACGATTTGGGCACTGTCTCAACAACAGACTCGGTGAAATTGTAATTCCGGTGAAGATGCCGGATACCTGCGACAGGACGGAAAGACCCCATGGAGCTTTACTGTAGCTTGACATTGGGTCTTGGTACTACATGTACAGGATAGGTGGGAGGCTTTGAAACCAGGACGCCAGTTTTGGCGGAGCCATCCTTGGGATACCACCCTTGTAGTACTGGGACTCTAACCATAGGCCATGAATCTGGTCTTGGGACACTGTCAGGTGGGCAGTTTGACTGGGGCGGTCGCCTCCCAAAAGGTAACGGAGGCGCTCAAAGGTTCTCTCAGTACGGTCGGAAATCGTACGTAGAGTGTAAAGGCAAAAGAGAGCTTGATTGCAAGACATACAGGTCGAGCAAGGATGAAAATCGGACTTAGTGATCCGGTGGTTCTGCGTGGAAGGGCCATCGCTCAACGGATAAAAGCTACCCTGGGGATAACAGGCTTATCTCCCCCAAGAGTCCACATCGACGGGGAGGTTTGGCACCTCGATGTCGGCTCATCACATCCTGGGGCTGTAGTAGGTCCCAAGGGTTGGGCTGTTCGCCCATTAAAGTGGTACGCGAGCTGGGTTCAGAACGTCGTGAGACAGTTCGGTCCCTATCCGTCGCAGGCGTAGGAAATTTGAGAAGACCTGTCCTTAGTACGAGAGGACCGGGATGGACGTACCTCTGGTGTACCAGTTGTTCTGCCAAGGGCATGGCTGGGTAGCTATGTACGGAATGGATAAGCGCTGAAAGCATCTAAGCGCGAAGCCAACTTCAAGATAAGATTTCCCACCGCAAGGGTAAGACCCCAGAAAGACTATCTGGTTGATAGGTCGAAGGTGTAAGTGCAGCAATGTATTTAGCTTATCGATACTAATAGGTCGAGGACTTGACCAAATTATTTGATGTTCATTCAGTAAAATATATGTGTAGTTTTTAGAGTGCTAACTCTAAAGAAACTAGTATTACTAGATTCTAATAACTTAATAGATATATTAAGCATAGAGATTATGTGGTTACAATAGCAGAGAGGATACACCTGTTCCCATTCCGAACACAGAAGTTAAGCTCTCTAGCGCTGATGGTACTTGGTGGGAAACTGCCTGGGAGAGTAGGACGTAGCCACGTAATCTTTTTATTATGATAAATTAAATTAGCACATTAATTCAACATTTTATTTGATTTAATGTTTTAATTGAAAAATAAAGGGGGGTGTCTCAAAATGAACTTTTTAGTTTATGAGGCACTCTTCTTTGTGTGAAATCAAATATATTTTTATCATTTCAACAATGAAAAAGAGGCTTATCTCTCTTTTGAGACAGCCTCTTTCATTTTTTTATCTAATATTTTAGTTAAATTATTAAATAAATTTTATATACTTATTTGGTATGTTAACTATCATTTAATACAATTATATCTGGGAATTATTTAATTTAAATTGTTATTATGCCATTATTTTATATACAAACTCTTTTAATTTATCTAATCCAGATAAGAAAGTATTTTCACTGCAAGCATAAGATATACGAATATATTTATCCATACCAAATGCTATTCCAGGAACAACTGCAACGTTATATTCTTCTAGAAATTGATTACAAAATTCTATAGAAAAGCTATCCTTATACTCAAATCTCTCAGATACTTTAGAAAGGTCTATAAATGCATAAAATGCGCCATTTGGATTTACATATCCTACATTTTCGATAGAGTCTAATTTTGATGTAATTAAGTCTCTTCTAGATTTATATGTCTTAACCATATTATCTATATCAGTTGAGCAATCTTTTAAGGCTCCATATGCTATGTATTGTGCTGTTAAACTTGGATGAGATATAAGATGTCCTTGTATAGAGCTCATTGCTTTAGCAATCGTTTTATTAGATGCTGTATATCCTAGTCTTAATCCAGTCATTGCAGCAGATTTAGAAAAACCATTTACAGTTATTGTTATATCTTTGGCTTCCTCACTTAATGATGCAATTGATGTAAATTCTCCGTTATAGCATATTTTTTCATATATTTCATCGGCTAAAATATATATTTTATTTTGTATACATACATCTACTATTTCTATTAATTCATCTCTTGTATAAACACTACCAGTAGGATTTGAAGGATTATTTATTACAAGAATTTTTGTTTTATTTGTTATAGATTTTTCAAGCTCATCTTTTGTTAACTTGAATTCATTTTCTTTTTTAGTATCAATGAAAACTGGAATGGCATTAACCAATTTAACCATTTCAGGATAACTAACCCAATAAGGTTTTGGCAATAATACTTCATCTCCTTCATCTGTTAAAGCTAGTAAAGTATTTGTTATAGAGTTTTTTGCTCCACTTGATATGACTATTTCATCTATTGAATATTTACAGTTATTTTCATTAATAAGTTTTTTACAAATTTCCTCTCTAAGTATTTTTAATCCTGGAACTAAATCATATTTAGTACAATCTTTATTTAAAGAATCAATACCATAAGTTTTTGCATTATTAGGTACGTTGAAATCAGGTTCTCCTATACTAAGATTTATTACTTTAATTCCGTTATTTTCCATTTCTTTAACTTTTGAACTAATCCCTATTGTGTAGGATGGAGTTATAAAGTTTAGTCTTTTTGATAACATAAAATGCCTCCTTTTAAATTATTATTTATATTATACGACAATTTTAAAGAATTTACATAAGGAAATTTGTAGATATATACATTAATGTATATGAAATTATACGTTTTTTGCCTAAAATTAGTGTAAAAAAAAGAGAAAAAAATTTTGACTCTCAGAGTTGTTAGAAACGCTACTGTTCAAAATATCTAGATAGTATTTGCAATGACTTGCGTAAGTTTGACTATTATGTACAAATTTGGTAATCTTAATATAGAAATTATTAAGATAATCCCTTTAACTTAGTTGAAGGGGATTTTTTTAGACTTAATATACTACATATAGTGGTATGTAGATTAATAAAATACAATATATAGTAATAGGAGGTTTTTTTAATTGGTTGAATTCGTAAAAAAAAGAGATGGAAGAGTAATCCCATTTAATGAAGATAGAATAACAAGAGCTATATTCTTAGCAGCGACAAATGTTGCAGAAAGGGAAGGAATAGTACCCGATTATAAATTATCTGAGCAATTAACTCAGGAAGTAATAAGATTTTTAAATCATAAATATTCAGAAACAGTTCCAAGTGTTGAAGATATTCAAGATTCAGTAGTTAAGATTCTTATAGAAACTGGTCATGCAAAAACTAGCGAAGAATACATAATATATAGGACTGAAAGAAGTAGAATAAGAAATTCAAAAACAAGATTGATGAAGGCAATAGAGGAGATTACTTTTGAGGATGCAGAAGATGCTGACATAAAAAGAGAAAATGCAAACATTAATGGTAATACAGCTATGGGAACTATGCTACAATATGGAAGCACTGTATCTAAAGAATTTTGTAAGACTCATATATTAAAGCCAGAACATTCTTTTGCCCATGAGAATGGAGATATACACATACATGATATGGACTTTTTAAATATGGGTACATTAACTTGTTGCCAGATAGATGTTAAAAAACTATTTAATGGTGGATTTTCAACAGGACATGGATTTTTAAGAGAACCACAAGATATAATAAGTTATGGAGCATTAGCTGCAATCGCTATACAAAGTAATCAAAATGATCAACATGGAGGTCAAAGTATACCATTTTTCGATTATGGATTGGCTGAAGGTGTATATAAGACCTTTAAGAAATTTTACATAGGAAACTTAGCTAAAGCATTAAAGTTATTTAAAGGAATTGAAAATAATGATGCAATAAAGGACATAGTATATAATACAGAGAAAGAAACAAATCAAAAGGTTGGTCTTAAGAGAGAAGAACTATATCTAAATTTAGAAAAAGAGAAATTAATAGAAACTTTTGATATTGATGAAGAACTTGTAAATAACATGCAGAACTTTGCATTTGAAGAATCATATAGAGAAACTGATAAAAAAACATACCAATCTATGGAAGCATTTATACATAATTTAAATACAATGCATTCTAGAGCAGGTGCACAAGTACCATTTTCAAGTGTGAACTTTGGAACAGATATTTCTGAAGAAGGAAGAATGGTAACTAAAAATCTTCTATTATCTCAAGAAAGAGGACTAGGTAATGGAGAAACACCAATTTTTCCAATTTTAATATTTAAGGTTAAAGAAGGAGTAAATTTGAATCCTGAAGACCCTAACTATGATTTATTTAAATTATCATGCAGAGTATCAGCTAAAAGACTATTTCCTAATTTTAGTTTCTTAGATGCGCCTTTTAATGCTAAGTATTACAGAAAAGGTGAACCAGATACAGAGGCTACATATATGGGTTGTAGAACAAGAGTACTTAGTAATGTATGTGGTTCAGAAACAGTTAGTGGTAGAGGAAATATATCTTTTACTACAGTTAATTTACCTAGACTGGGTATAAAACATGGTATTGTAACTGGTGAAAAAGCTAATTTAGACAGCTTTTTTGAAGAATTAGATGAGAAGATAGACTTAATTATAGAACAATTATTAGAGCGTCTTGAGGTTCAAGGAAATAAAAAAATGAAGAATTTCCCATTCTTGATGGGGCAAGGAGTATGGAAAGGCTCTGATGACTTAGGACCAGAAGATACATTAAAAGAAGTAATAAAACAAGGAACATTGACAATTGGATTTATAGGTTTAGCAGAGTGTCTTATTGCTCTTATAGGTAAACATCATGGAGAAAGTAAAGAAGCTCAAGAATTAGGATTAAAAATAGTGTCACATATGAGAGCTAGAATGGATGAAGCGACAAATAAATACAAATTAAATTTCTCTTTAATGGGTACACCAGCAGAAGGTCTTTCAGGTAGATTTACTAAAATAGATAAAAAAGTATATGGAGAAATTAAAGGTATAACAGACAAAGAATATTACACTAACTCATTCCATGTACCAGTTTATTATAATATAAGTGCATATGACAAAATCGAGATAGAAGCTCCATATCATGAACTGACTAATGCAGGTCATATAACATATGTGGAATTAGATGGAGATCCATCAGATAATCTAGAAGCTTTTGAGACAGTTATAAAAGCCATGAAAGACTTAGGCATAGGATATGGAAGCATAAATCATCCTGTAGATAGAGATCCAATATGTGGTTTTTCAGGTGTAATAGCAAGTAACATATGTCCTGTATGTGGAAGAAATGAAGATGAAAGTGATATCAAATTTGAAAGAATAAGAAGAATAACAGGATATTTAGTTGGCACAGTTGACAGATTTAATAATGCAAAAAAAGCTGAAGTAAGAGATAGGGTAAAGCATAGATAGTTTTATTTGGAGGAATAGTTATGAAAATAAGAATGTCATCTACTATAAGTCATGACAGTATAGTTGATGGACCAGGATTAAGGATGGTAATATGGACTCAAGGATGTATCCATAATTGTAAAGAATGCCATAATCCTCAGACACACGATTTATGTGGGGGATTTTATATGGATACAGAAGAAATTATAAATAAGATAAAATCATTAAAGTTACAAAAGGGTATTACATTATCAGGGGGAGAACCATTTTTACAACCGGAACCATTAGAAGAAATTGCAAAAGAAGCTAAAAGAAACGGATTGGATGTATGGTCATATACTGGATTTACATTTGAGCAGTTATTAGATAAGAAAAATAGTAGATATTTTAAAAATCTAAATTTACTAAAACAAATTGATATTTTAGTAGATGGAAAATTTATAGCTGAGAAAAAAGATATAAGTTTAAAGTTTAGAGGTTCATCAAATCAAAGAATAATTGATGTACAAAAAAGTTTGAAATATAAAAAAGTATTTTTAGTTGAACAATACATGAAAGATGATTTATCTATAGCAGAATAAAATATAAATAGATGGGAGTAAATATATTAATATATTTACTCCCATCTATCTTTATGTAATGTCTTAAATTTGTATTATATTAAGATATAATGGTTAAATAAAAATACTCATTGTGTTATTCTAATTTAACTATTTTATAAGTTAGATTAGTTTAATGTATAGTTTCTAAAAATATATCAGATATGAAGTAATGGATTCTTTGCTAAGAAACTAGAATATTCAATTGGGATTTAAAGATATTTAATTACTATAGTAGAAATATTTAAATAAATGATTAAATGTTGATAAGTATCTTAAAAAGTTACTTACCTAGTATTACTAATATTAGTATTAAGTATCTTAAAAAATAGAAAAGGTTTAAAATAGGTATTTTAACTGAATTTCTTGGTTTGTATTTAGCTTAGAAATAAATTTTATAATATAAATCAGTCGAATGAATAAAGCTAATTACATATAAAGTATGTATTTGTATAAAAAATATTAAATTTTGTAATTTGTGGATAAATATGTTTGTAATGTGGATAATATTTAATGTAATAAGTTAAAACAATATGAATCAGTTGTTTATAATGTGGATAATATAACCATATATAGATAAATAAGATATTTGAAAATAAAAAATGTAAAAAAAGTTATTGACTCTAAAAGGAAAAGTTGGTATAGTAATACTTGTCCTCAAGAAAAGGGCAAACAGATAAAGCATAAAGAACTTTGAAAATTAAACAGTAGGTTAATTTATAAAACAAGAAACAAACCATAAAGCCAGATATTTTGATAACAATAGTATCTGAGCCTGATAAACTTTTATTTGAGAGTTTGATCCTGGCTCAGGATGAACGCTGGCGGCGTGCCTAACACATGCAAGTTGAGCGATTTACTTCGGTAAAGAGCGGCGGACGGGTGAGTAACGCGTGGGTAACCTACCCTGTACACACGGATAACATACCGAAAGGTATGCTAATACGGGATAATATATTTGAGAGGCATCTCTTAAATATCAAAGGTGAGCCAGTACAGGATGGACCCGCGTCTGATTAGCTAGTTGGTAAGGTAACGGCTTACCAAGGCGACGATCAGTAGCCGACCTGAGAGGGTGATCGGCCACATTGGAACTGAGACACGGTCCAAACTCCTACGGGAGGCAGCAGTGGGGAATATTGCACAATGGGCGAAAGCCTGATGCAGCAACGCCGCGTGAGTGATGAAGGCCTTCGGGTCGTAAAACTCTGTCCTCAAGGAAGATAATGACGGTACTTGAGGAGGAAGCCCCGGCTAACTACGTGCCAGCAGCCGCGGTAATACGTAGGGGGCTAGCGTTATCCGGATTTACTGGGCGTAAAGGGTGCGTAGGCGGTCTTTCAAGTCAGGAGTGAAAGGCTACGGCTCAACCGTAGTAAGCTCTTGAAACTGGGAGACTTGAGTGCAGGAGAGGAGAGTGGAATTCCTAGTGTAGCGGTGAAATGCGTAGATATTAGGAGGAACACCAGTTGCGAAGGCGGCTCTCTGGACTGTAACTGACGCTGAGGCACGAAAGCGTGGGGAGCAAACAGGATTAGATACCCTGGTAGTCCACGCTGTAAACGATGAGTACTAGGTGTCGGGGGTTACCCCCCTCGGTGCCGCAGCTAACGCATTAAGTACTCCGCCTGGGAAGTACGCTCGCAAGAGTGAAACTCAAAGGAATTGACGGGGACCCGCACAAGTAGCGGAGCATGTGGTTTAATTCGAAGCAACGCGAAGAACCTTACCTAAGCTTGACATCCCAATGACATCTCCTTAATCGGAGACTTCCCTTCGGGGACATTGGTGACAGGTGGTGCATGGTTGTCGTCAGCTCGTGTCGTGAGATGTTGGGTTAAGTCCCGCAACGAGCGCAACCCTTGTCTTTAGTTGCCATCATTAAGTTGGGCACTCTAGAGAGACTGCCAGGGATAACCTGGAGGAAGGTGGGGATGACGTCAAATCATCATGCCCCTTATGCTTAGGGCTACACACGTGCTACAATGGGTAGTACAGAGGGTTGCCAAGCCGTAAGGTGGAGCTAATCCCTTAAAGCTACTCTCAGTTCGGATTGTAGGCTGAAACTCGCCTACATGAAGCTGGAGTTACTAGTAATCGCAGATCAGAATGCTGCGGTGAATGCGTTCCCGGGTCTTGTACACACCGCCCGTCACACCACGGGAGTTGGAGACGCCCGAAGCCGATTATCTAACCTTTTGGAAGAAGTCGTCGAAGGTGGAATCAATAACTGGGGTGAAGTCGTAACAAGGTAGCCGTATCGGAAGGTGCGGCTGGATCACCTCCTTTCTAAGGAGAATTGCCTACTGTTTAATTTTGAAAGTTCTTTATGAACTTCATATTTGGGGGTGTAGCTCAGTTGGGAGAGCACTTGCCTTGCAAGCAAGGGGTCAGGAGTTCGACTCTCCTCATCTCCACCATTTAAGAGCATATTACTTAAATCTTTGATTTATCTAGTAGACTCTTACATTGCACTTTAAGCTTATTTTTATACAAGCCTTGTGCATTAGCACCTTAAGCAACAGAATAAACTGAACGAATGTGAAGTTTGTTTGTTGGTGACGTGCGTTAGCACTTTAAGCAACGGGATTTATCCGTTGGCGCTGTGCGTTAGCACTTTGAAAACTGCATATATATTTAGTGATATGACATCTAATTTGTAATATATAAAGCTGATAACTTTTTAAAATTATCAAGTTGATAGACTTTAATCTATCAAACCTTTTTAACTGGTCAAGTTATTAAGGGTGCAGGGCGGATGCCTTGGCACTAGGAGCCGATGAAGGACGTGATAAGCTGCGATAAGCTTCGGGGAGTTGCACGTAAACTTTGATCCGAAGATTTCCGAATGAGGAAACTCACTTAGAGTAATGTCTAAGTATCATTAAGTGAATACATAGCTTAATGAGGGGAACTCAGGGAACTGAAACATCTAAGTACCTGAAGGAAGAGAAAGAAATTCGATTCCGTAAGTAGCGGCGAGCGAACGCGGAATAGCCCAAACCAATAAAGTTTTCTTTATTGGGGTTGCGGACATATCATAACGAAGAGGTATCGTAATTGAAGAGGTTTGGAAAGACCCACCACAGAAGGTAATAGTCCTGTATGTTAAACGAGAAGACTTTAGATATGATCCAGAGTACCACGGGACACGTGAAACCCTGTGGGAAGCAGGAGGGACCACCCTCCAAGGCTAAATACTACCTAGTGACCGATAGCGTATAGTACCGTGAGGGAAAGGTGAAAAGAACCCCGGGAGGGGAGTGAAATAGAACCTGAAACCCTGCACTTACAAGCTGTGGAAGCACATTTCTTGTGTGACCGCGTACTTTTTGTAGAACGGGCCAACGAGTTACGTTAAGTAGCAAGGTTAAGCACTTAAGGTGTGGAGCCGTAGCGAAAGCGAGTTTTAACTGAGCGTTCAGTTACTTGACGTAGACCCGAAACCGGGCGACCTACCCATGAGCAGGATGAAGCGAAAGTAAAATTTCGTGGAGGTCCGAACCCACGAGCGTTGAAAAGCTCGGGGATGACTTGTGGGTAGCGGTGAAATTCCAATCGAGCCCGGAGATAGCTGGTTCTCCCCGAAATAGCTTTAGGGCTAGCCTCAAGGTGAGAGATACGGAGGTAGAGCACTGAATGTCCTAGGGGGTATTGCACCTACCGAAGACTATCAAACTCCGAATGCCGTCATCTTATACTTGGGAGTCAGACTGTGGGTGATAAGATTCATAGTCGAAAGGGCAACAGCCCAGATCGTCAGCTAAGGTCCCTAAATGTAAGTTAAGTGGTAAAGGATGTGGGATTGCACAGACAACCAGGATGTTGGCTTAGAAGCAGCCACTCATTCAAAGAGTGCGTAATAGCTCACTGGTCGAGTGATCCTGCGCCGAAGATTTCCGGGGCTAAAACTTACTACCGAAGCTACGGCATCAGTAATGATGGGTAGGGGAGCTTCCCATACGGGTTGAAGCATGACCGTAAGGACATGTGGACAGTATGGGAGTGAGAATGTTGGCATGAGTAGCGAGATGTGGGTGAGAATCCCACAGGCC
>NZ_CP196995.1:155000-4348008 GCF_056688955.1 Clostridioides sp. LIBA-6822
GAAGACTATCAAACTCCGAATGCCGTCATCTTATACTTGGGAGTCAGACTGTGGGTGATAAGATTCATAGTCGAAAGGGCAACAGCCCAGATCGTCAGCTAAGGTCCCTAAATGTAAGTTAAGTGGTAAAGGATGTGGGATTGCACAGACAACCAGGATGTTGGCTTAGAAGCAGCCACTCATTCAAAGAGTGCGTAATAGCTCACTGGTCGAGTGATCCTGCGCCGAAGATTTCCGGGGCTAAAACTTACTACCGAAGCTACGGCATCATTATGATGGGTAGGGGAGCTTCCCATACGGGTTGAAGCATGACCGTAAGGACATGTGGACAGTATGGGAGTGAGAATGTTGGCATGAGTAGCGAGATGTGGGTGAGAATCCCACAGGCCGTAAACCCAAGGTTTCCAGGGGAAGGTTCG
Source organism: Clostridioides sp. LIBA-6822 (assembly GCF_056688955.1). Lineage (NCBI taxonomy): Bacteria > Bacillati > Bacillota > Clostridia > Peptostreptococcales > Peptostreptococcaceae > Clostridioides > Clostridioides sp. LIBA-6822. The sequence continues at coordinate 155,420 of NZ_CP196995.1, forward strand.
TCCGCCCTGGGTTAGTCGGGACCTAAGCTGAGGCCGAAAGGCGTAGGTGATGGACAACAGGTTGATATTCCTGTACTACCGATAACCGTTTGAGAGATGGGATGACACAGTAGGATAAGCTAAGCACACTGTTGGTTATGTGTGCCCAAGCATTGAGGCAGTCAGAGTAGGTAAATCCGCTTTGATAATGCTGGGATGTGATGGGGAGCGAAATTTAGTAGCGAAGTAGCTGATTTCACACTGTCAAGAAAAGTCTCTATCGAGGTTAAAGGTACCCGTACCGCAAACCGACACAGGTGGGTGAGGAGAGTATCCTAAGGCCCGCGAGAGAACTGTTGTTAAGGAACTCGGCAAAATGACCCCGTAACTTAGGGATAAGGGGTGCCACCATCCGGTGGCCGCAGAGAATAGGCCCAAGCGACTGTTTACCAAAAACATAGGTTTCTGCTAAGTCGCAAGACGATGTATAGGAGCTGACGCCTGCCCGGTGCTGGAAGGTTAAGGGGATCTGTTAGAGCAATCGAAGCAGTGAACTTAAGCCCCAGTAAACGGCGGCCGTAACTATAACGGTCCTAAGGTAGCGAAATTCCTTGTCGGGTAAGTTCCGACCCGCACGAAAGGCGTAACGATTTGGGCACTGTCTCAACAACAGACTCGGTGAAATTGTAATTCCGGTGAAGATGCCGGATACCTGCGACAGGACGGAAAGACCCCATGGAGCTTTACTGTAGCTTGACATTGGGTCTTGGTACTACATGTACAGGATAGGTGGGAGGCTTTGAAACCAGGACGCCAGTTTTGGCGGAGCCATCCTTGGGATACCACCCTTGTAGTACTGGGACTCTAACCATAGGCCATGAATCTGGTCTTGGGACACTGTCAGGTGGGCAGTTTGACTGGGGCGGTCGCCTCCCAAAAGGTAACGGAGGCGCTCAAAGGTTCTCTCAGTACGGTCGGAAATCGTACGTAGAGTGTAAAGGCAAAAGAGAGCTTGATTGCAAGACATACAGGTCGAGCAAGGATGAAAATCGGACTTAGTGATCCGGTGGTTCTGCGTGGAAGGGCCATCGCTCAACGGATAAAAGCTACCCTGGGGATAACAGGCTTATCTCCCCCAAGAGTCCACATCGACGGGGAGGTTTGGCACCTCGATGTCGGCTCATCACATCCTGGGGCTGTAGTAGGTCCCAAGGGTTGGGCTGTTCGCCCATTAAAGTGGTACGCGAGCTGGGTTCAGAACGTCGTGAGACAGTTCGGTCCCTATCCGTCGCAGGCGTAGGAAATTTGAGAAGACCTGTCCTTAGTACGAGAGGACCGGGATGGACGTACCTCTGGTGTACCAGTTGTTCTGCCAAGGGCATGGCTGGGTAGCTATGTACGGAATGGATAAGCGCTGAAAGCATCTAAGCGCGAAGCCAACTTCAAGATAAGATTTCCCACCGCAAGGGTAAGACCCCAGAAAGACTATCTGGTTGATAGGTCGAAGGTGTAAGTGCAGCAATGTATTTAGCTTATCGATACTAATAGGTCGAGGACTTGACCAAATTATTTGATGTTCATTCAGTAAAATATATGTGTAGTTTTTAGAGTACTAACTCTAAGGAAACTAGTATTTACTAGATTCTAAAGTTTAATAGTTATATTAAACATAAAATATATTAAGTATAAAGATTATGTGGTTACAATAGCAGAGAGGATACACCTGTTCCCATTCCGAACACAGAAGTTAAGCTCTCTAGCGCTGATGGTACTTGGTGGGAAACTGCCTGGGAGAGTAGGACGTAGCCACGTTAATGTTCCAAGGTAGCTCAACGGTGGAGCAACCGGCTGTTAACCGGTAGGCTGTGGGTTCGAGCCCCACCCTTGGAGCCAAAAAAGCCGAAGTGGCGGAACTGGCAGACGCACAGGACTTAAAATCCTGCGGGACTTACCTCTCGTACCGGTTCGATTCCGGTCTTCGGCACTTATAAAACAATATCGCGGAGTGGAGCAGTTGGCAGCTCGTCGGGCTCATAACCCGAAGGTCGTAGGTTCGAGTCCTGCCTCCGCAACCATTAAAATATTAAAATGGCTCGTTGGTCAAGAGGTTAAGACACCGCCCTTTCACGGCGGTAACAGGGGTTCAATTCCCCTACGAGTCACCAATTAAATATGCGGGTGTAGCTCAATGGTAGAGTTCTGGCCTTCCAAGCCAGCTGTGAGGGTTCGATCCCCTTCACCCGCTCCAAAAATGGGACCATAGCTCAGCTGGGAGAGCACCTGCCTTACAAGCAGGGGGTCACAGGTTCGAGCCCTGTTGGTCCCACCATTTGCGGCCTGGTAGTTCAGTTGGTTAGAATGCCAGCCTGTCACGCTGGAGGTCGAGGGTTCGAACCCCTTCCAGGTCGCCAAACTAAATAAGCGGGAATAGTTCAGTGGTAGAGCGCAACCTTGCCAAGGTTGAAGTCGCGAGTTCGAATCTCGTTTCCCGCTCCATAATAACTTGGGTGCATAGCTCAGCTGGATAGAGCAACGCCCTTCTAAGGCGTGTGTCCGGGGTTCGAATCCCTGTGCGCTCATTAAGAAAAGTTTACTATATTTTATAGTAAACTTTTATATTGTTTAAAAAGACACAGGATACATGTACATTACCTGTGTCTTTTTCTTTATAAACTTTAAAATATGTAAGAGTTACAGTATATTCATTAATATTGTAAACATATGAATGGTAATGTATAATAGTCTACAAGAAGTTTATGAAACGTATAGTTAGAAGGAGTTATTAACTAGTAGGTAAAGAATATATACATTATATTGTATACTTTAGAATATTAATACATTAGATTACCTTATGAACTTATAGAGTAATTAATTGTACCTATATAATAGATTATAAAAAGTTAAGTATTATAAAGAATTGACAATGTAATGTAACATTTATAGATTATACTAAATGGATTATAATAGTATGAGTGATGAATGTATAAATTTGAGAATGTGTGTTATTTTAGTTATGGAAAATAACTTTTAATAGTAATTTATAGTAACATATTAAAATAAAGTAACATATTAAAATAAATTTATCTAAACTAGGTATAAAGCAAGTTATTACTTTAAGATAAAAATTACATTAATAAGATAATATTAATGATAGATAATCTTTTAATTTTACAATTGATGAGTAGATTATCAAATTTATTGTAGTAAATATATATTAGTTAATGATATATTAAATAGGTTTTATAGCATAAAACTGCGTTAAGGCGCGAGTACTATTTTGTATTCGCGCCTTGATGGTTTGATTTAATTGACTTGAAACTAATTTTAATAAAAATATGTATTTATTGATTGATATTTTTGATGTGTTTAGAGATTATTTAACAATCTCGAAGCATAAAATTAGAATTATTTACACAAAAGTTAAATAGTTTGTATAGAGTTAGATTTATATAGTATAATACATAGTGTAAATAATTAAGAAGTTATCAAACAGGAGGATAAAACTGTGTTAGATATAAATTCTTTTTTAAATGGATTTTTTAATATAATATTAAGAATGAGTATATATGATTTAATTGACATATCTATAGTAGCGTATATTTTTTACAAAATATTTATGTTTATAAAAGATACAAGGGCAGAACAAGTATTTAAAGGAATAATATTTCTTTTATTAGCAACTCAACTTAGTAACACTTTTAAATTGCATACCGTTTATTGGATATCTCTTAAAGCTTTAGATTATGGAGTTATAGCTGCTCTTATAATTTTTCAACCAGAATTTAGAGCAGGACTTGAGCATATAGGAAGAGCAAAGTTTAATTTATTTGGAAAGAATGTAAATACTTCGGAAGAAACTCTTAATAGAAATATAGAGGAAATTGTAGAAGCTTTGTATTCACTTTCTAGACAAAAAATAGGTGCTCTTATCATAATGGAAAGAGAAACTAGAATAAGTGATATAATAAATACAGGAACTATTATTGATGCTGAAATTTCTAGACAGCTATTAATAAATATATTTATACCCAATACCCCATTACACGATGGAGCTGTTGTAATTAGAGATTCTAAGGTAAAGGCAGCTGCATGTTTCTTACCATTGACAGAAAGTAAGGACTTAAGCAAAGACTTAGGTACTAGACATAGAGCGGGAATAGGTGTAAGTGAAGTATCTGACTGTATTACACTGATTGTGTCGGAAGAAACTGGAGGAGTTTCAATTGCTAAGTCAGGTAAATTGTATAGAGATATTTCTAGAGAAAGAATGATGAATATATTACGTAGTAATTTAAAAACAAATACAGAAACAAGAAGTTTTTTCAAAGGTGGTATATTTAAATGATAAACAGACTGAAAAATAATACCAAAATAAAAATAATATCATTTTTAAGTGCAATTGCATTATGGATGTATGTTATGGCTGTGGTTGACCCTGAAGAAACTAAAGGGTTTGAAGATATACCTGTATCTATAAGTAATATGAGTGATTTAAAAGATAAAAATCTTGTTATATATCCAGACGAAAAATTAACAGCAGATGTATATATAAAAGGCAGTTTATCAAAGGTACAAGGTGTTAAAAAAGAAGATATACATGTATATGGAACTATTGAAGACCCAATACAAGGACAGAAAGAAGTGTATTTAAAAGCAAATATTCCTCAAGGTGTCACTATAGAATTTAAGCATGATGTTTTAGTAGTGAATCTTGAAAAAAATATAAAAGAAAAAAGAGATATAAAGGTAGAAGTAAGTGGAAATTCAAAAGGAAATATAAATAAAATTGAACTTAGTAAAGATTTTGTCGATGTGTCGGGTCCAAGGAGTCTAGTTAATGAAGTCAAAAGTGTAAGAGCTAATTTAGATGTTGGAAATAAAACAGAAGATTTTTCTAAAAAATTGGAATTAATCCCATTAAATAGTAAGGGAACTAAGGTTGAAGGTGTAACATTAAGTTCATCTTTTGTAACGGCACAAATAGAACTATTAAAAGAAAAAACTGTACCAATAAGAGTAAATCTAAAAGATAGTAAAGATAATGATGCATTGAAAAACTATAAATTAAGTGCAGAACAAGTTACAATAAAAGGAAAGAAAGAAAATATAGACAAAATAAATTATATTAAGACAAAACCTGTTGATTTAGCTGGTTTGGCTAATGGAGAAGAAAAAGAAGTGAGTTTAGAAGTTCCAGAAGGTATAACTCTTGAGGAGAGTTCTATAACAATAAAATTAAATGAAACAAAACAGTTAAGTGCAGAGTTTCTATATAGTGTAGGGGATATTGAATTAAGAAATATTCCAACAAATATGGATAATCCAAGTATAATTTCTGATGTAGATATAAAAGTTGTTGTAGAATCAACAGAAGATTTAAGTAAGCTAAATAAAAAAGATATTTCGTTGTTTATTGATTTATCAGAAGGGCCTGTAGAAGATAGTAAATATAAAATAAAATATGAAACAACATCTCAATTTAAAAAAATAAATATAGAACCTAATATTGTTGAAGTGGAATGAACAAATATTTCGAATATTTAGTTGTTACAAGATGCGACAAAAAAACCTATAAAATTAAGTTTGTTAATTTTATGTTTTTGTTGCATCTTGTTTATTTTAGTTATATTATAAAATAAGGACAATGAGATATTTGTTAAATCTAAAAAGTATTAGATATATGAAAAAAGACTGATAAATAGATTTAAATAAATATTTTTGAATTAAATATTTCAATTATCCCTAGGAAAACGTTGCTGAACGAGTTATAATTTAATTGAGATATAAAAAGTTCTATTTCAAAAAATTCAAGATGAGGTGGAAATGCATGAAAAGCTTTGAAGAAGTAATTAAGTTTGCAAAAGAAAGAGGACCTAAAACTATATCAGTAGCATGTTGTCAAGATAAAGAAGTTTTAATGGCAGTTGAGATGGCTAGAAAAGAAAAAATAGCAGATGCTATTTTAGTAGGTGATATAGAAAAGACTAAAGAAATTGCAAAAAGCATAGACATGGATATCGAAAATTATGAACTGATAGATATAAAAGATTTAGCAGAAGCATCTCTAAAATCTGTTGAATTAGTTTCACAAGGAAAAGCCGACATGGTAATGAAAGGCTTAGTAGACACATCAATAATACTAAAAGCAGTTTTAAACAAAGAAGTAGGTCTTAGAACTGGAAATGTATTGAGTCACGTAGCAGTATTTGATGTAGAGGGATATGACAGATTATTTTTCATAACTGACGCAGCTATGAATTTAGCTCCTGATACAAATACTAAAAAGCAAATCATAGAAAATGCTTGTACAGTAGCACATTCACTAGATATAAACGAACCAAAAGTTGCTGCAATATGCGCAAAAGAAAAAGTAAATCCAAAAATGAAAGATACAGTTGAAGCTAAAGAACTGGAAGAAATGTATGAAAGAGGAGAAATCAAAGGTTGTATGGTTGGTGGACCTTTTGCAATTGATAACGCAGTCTCTTTAGAAGCAGCTAAACATAAAGGTATAAATCATCCTGTAGCAGGAAGAGCTGATATACTGTTAGCTCCAGATATCGAAGGTGGTAACATATTATATAAAGCTTTGGTATTCTTCTCAAAATCAAAAAATGCAGGAGTTATAGTTGGGGCTAAAGCACCAATAATACTAACTTCTAGAGCAGACAGCGAAGAAACTAAACTTAACTCAATAGCTTTAGGTGTTTTAATGGCAGCAAAGGCTTAAATTTAAGGGGGAAATAGGCAAATGAGCAAAATATTTAAAATCTTAACAATAAATCCTGGATCGACATCAACTAAAATAGCTGTATTTGATAATGAGGATTTAGTATTTGAAAAAACTTTAAGACATTCCTCAGAAGAAATAGGAAAATATGAGAAAGTGTCAGATCAATTTGAATTCCGTAAACAAGTAATAGAAGAAGCTCTAAAAGAAGGTGGAGTAAAAACATCTGAATTAGATGCTGTAGTAGGTAGAGGAGGACTTCTTAAACCTATAAAAGGTGGTACTTATTCAGTAAGTGCTGGGATGATTGAAGATTTAAAAGTAGGAGTTTTAGGAGAACATGCTTCAAACTTAGGTGGAATAATAGCAAAACAAATAGGTGATGAAGCAAATGTTCCTTCATACATAGTAGACCCTGTTGTTGTGGATGAATTAGAAGATATAGCTAGAATTTCTGGTATGCCTGAAATAAGCAGAGCAAGTGTAGTACATGCTTTAAATCAAAAGGCAATAGCAAGAAGATATGCTAGAGAAATAGGAAATAAATATGAAGATATAAATCTTATAGTTGCTCACATGGGTGGAGGAGTTTCTGTTGGAGCTCATAAAAATGGTAAGATAGTAGATGTTGCAAACGCATTAGATGGAGAAGGACCTTTCTCTCCAGAAAGAAGTGGTGGATTACCAGTAGGGGCATTAGTAAAAATGTGCTTTAGTGGAAAATATACTCAAGATGAAATTAAAAAGAAAATAAAAGGTAATGGCGGATTAGTTGCATACTTAAATACTAATGATGCTAGAGAAGTTGAAGAAAGAATTGAAGCTGGTGATGAAAAAGCTAAATTATTATATGAAGCTATGGCATATCAAATCTCTAAAGAAATAGGAGCTAGTGCAGCCGTTCTTAAGGGAGATGTAAAAGCAATATTATTAACTGGTGGAATCGCATATTCAAAAATGTTTACAGAAATGATTGCAGATAGAGTTAAATTTATAGCAGATGTAAAAGTTTATCCTGGAGAAGATGAAATGATTGCATTAGCTCAAGGTGGACTTAGAGTTTTAACTGGTGAAGAAGAGGCCCAAGTTTATGATAACTAATGATAAAAGAATAAGAATCATAACTGGTCACTATGGAAGTGGTAAAAGTGAATTTGCGATGAACTATGTTGTTAAATTAAGAGATATGGTTTCTGGCAAAGTTGCTATAGCCGATTTAGATGTGGTAAATGTATACTTTAGAACTAGAGAAAAGAAAGAGCTAATGAAATCTTTAGGTATACAACCAATAGATAGCTCAATCAATGCTCCAACATTAGATTTACCAGCAGTATCAGCAGAAGTAATGTCTCCTATGGTGGACCATTCATACAATTCTGTTATAGATTTAGGTGGAGATAATGTAGGTGCTAGAGTTATAGGAAGATTTAGTCATTTGTTAAAAGAAGGCGACTATGATATGCTTTTTGTAATAAATGCAAATAGGGAGAAAACTCAAACTTCTGAAGAAGTTATCCAATATATAAAGGAAATAGAAAAATCTTCTAAGTTAAAGGTAACAGGTCTGATTAATAATACTCATCTCATTAGATTTACTACTATTGATGATGTTTTAAGAGGACAGAAAGTTGCAAAAGAAGTTTCTGAGAAATGTAATATACCTATAAGATATGTTGCGTGTTTAGAAAATCTTGTTGAACAGTTACCAAAAGACATAGAAGGAGAAATTTTTCCTATAAAATTATATATGAGAGAAGATTGGATGTAGTTTGAGCTCAAATATATAGAAAGTTTAAGGAGGCTTAGGTAAATGGCTAAAGGAAAAGTATCTTTTAATGAAGAACGTTGTAAAGGTTGTGGATTATGCGTTGAAGCATGTCCAGTAAAAATCATACAATTAGACTCAAATGTAATAAACAAAAAAGGGTATAACCCAGCAACTGTTTTTGAAATGGAAAAATGCATAGGATGTGCAAGTTGTGCAACTATGTGTCCAGATGTAGTTATAACAGTAGAAAGAGATTAATTTAATTAATATTTAAGGGGGAATTTTAATGGCTAAGATACTTATGAAAGGTAACGAAGCATTTGGAAAAGCAGCTATAGAAGCTGGTTGCAAATATTTCTTCGGTTACCCAATAACTCCACAAAGTGAATTACCAGAATATTTATCAAGAGAGTTACCAAAAATAGGTGGAGCGTTCGTTCAAGCTGAATCAGAAGTTTCTGCGATAAACATGGTTTATGGTGGAGCAGGTGCAGGAGCAAGAGTTATGACTTCTTCATCTTCACCAGGAGTTGCTTTAAAACAAGAAGGTATAACATATGCAGTAGGTGCAGAAGTTCCTTGTGTTGTACTTAACGTAATGAGAGGTGGTCCAGGACTTGGAAGTATACAACCTTCACAAGCTGACTACTTTATGTCTACAAGAGGTGGAGGAAATGGAGACTACAGAACTCCAGTATTCGCACCAGCTACAGTTCAAGAAGCTGTTGATATGATAATGGAAGCTTTTGACGTTGCAGATTACTACAGATCACCAGTTATGGTAGTTGCAGATGGTATGATAGGTCAAATGATGGAGCCAGTTGAATTTAAAGCTCCTGAAAAGAAAAGAGAATTGCCTCCTAAAGATTGGGCAACTGTTGGAACTAAAGGGAAAAGAGTACCTAATGTAATAAACTCTCTATACTTAGAGCCAGAAGTACTAGAAGACCATTGTTGGCATTTACAAGAAAAATTTGAAGCAATGGAAAAAAATGAAGTTCAATACGAAATGTACAAAACAGAAGATGCTGAATTTGTATTTGCAGCTTATGGAACTACTTCAAGAGTAGTAAAAAGCGCAATTGATATATTAAGAGAAGAAGGAATAAAAGCAGGTCTTATAAGACCTAAAGTATTATGGCCATTCCCATTTGAAGCATTTGACCAAATTCCTAATGCTAGAAACATATTAACTGTTGAAATGAGTATGGGACAAATGGTGGAAGATGTTAAAATGGCAGTAGAAGGTAAATTACCAGTTTACTTCCATGGAAGACCAGGAGGAATGACTCCAACACCAGCAGAAATAGTTGAAAAAGCTAAAAAAATTATTGCCGGAGAATTGGTTGCAGGAGGTGCTAGATAATGGCTGTTGTATTTAAGAAAACTGAAGGATTACAAGATACTCAAACTCACTACTGTCCAGGATGTACACATGGTATAATCCATAGATTAGTTGGTGAAGTATTAGAAGAATTAGGAGTATTGGGTGATGCTGTAGGTGTTGTTCCAGTTGGATGTTCAGTTTTAGGATATAAATATTTCAACTGTGACACTCAAGAAGCTGCTCATGGTAGAGCGCCAGCAGCAGCTACAGGAATAAAAAGAGTTCATCCTGAAAATACAGTATTCACTTATCAAGGTGATGGAGACTTAGCTTCAATCGGTACTGCTGAAATAGTTCATGCAGCTGCTAGAGGTGAAAAAATAACTACTATATTCGTAAACAATACAACATATGGTATGACTGGTGGGCAAATGGCTCCAACTACACTAGTTGGACAAAGAGCTACTACTGCTCAATCAGGAAGAAATGCTGAAACTCAAGGTTATCCAATAAGAGTAAGTGAAATGTTAGCTACATTAACAGGAGCTGTATTTGTAGAAAGAGTAGCAGTTGATACTCCAGCTCATGTTAGACAAGCTAAAAAAGCTATAAAGAAAGCATTCCAAGTTCAACAAGCAGGATTAGGATTTGGAATAGTAGAAGTATTATCTACTTGTCCTACAAACTGGGGACTAGCTCCAAATGATGCTTTACAATGGTTAAGAGACAATATGATACCATACTATCCATTAGGAAATTTCAAAAATGTTGAAGTTGAGGAGGTGAAGTAAATGTCTACAGCTAGAGTAATATGTGCAGGCTTCGGAGGCCAAGGTGTTATGTCTATGGGACAATTACTTACTTATGCAGGAATGCTAGAAGGAAAAGAAGTTTCTTGGTTACCATCTTATGGACCAGAAATGCGTGGAGGTACAGCAAACTGTGCAGTAACTGTATCTAGTGAGCCAGTTGGTTCTCCACTTATAACAGATGATGCAACTGCAGCTATATTATTAAACATACCAGCATTTGAAAAATTCAAAGATGATGTTATCCCTGGTGGAAAAATAATAGTAAATAGCTCTTTAATAAAAGAAAAAGTTGATAGAACAGATGTAGATGTTTATTATATACCAGCAAATGAATTAGCAGTTGAGTTAGGAAATGACAAAGTTGCTAATATGATAATGCTAGGGGCTTACTTAAAAGTAGCTGATACTGTAGATATAGAATCTGTATTAGAAGCATTTAAGAAAGTTTTTGGACCTAGAAAAGAAAAATTCGTTCCATTAAACAGAGAAGCTTTACAAAAAGGTATGGATGCTGCATGTTCTGTAGCAACTAACTAATAAAGAAAAAAGATGTCAAAAAAAAGACAATAGAATTATTTCTATTGTCTTTTTTGCTGATAAGTATTAAAATGTTTTTATGACTGAAATTAAGAATATAATGTTATTTTATGAACTATAAAAATATAATACAAATTGCAAGCTTTTCAATTATGAAAGGAGAATCTTTAGTGAGAAAGTATTTTGGAACAGATGGAGTTAGAGGAGTAGCAAATACAGAATTAACATGTGACTTAGCATATAAACTTGGTAGAGCTGGTGGTTTTGTTTTAGCTCAAGGAGACCACAGAGTAAAAGTAGTGGTAGGTAAAGATACGAGAATATCAGGAGATATGTTAGAAGCATCTTTAATAGCAGGTCTTATGTCTGTTGGATGTGATGTTATTACTGTTGGAATAATACCAACACCTGCAGTGGCATATTTAACTAGAAAATATGGTGCTGATTGTGGCGTGGTTATATCTGCATCTCATAATCCTGTTGAATATAATGGAATTAAATTCTTTAATAAGAATGGATATAAATTGGATGATGAAATTGAATTAAAAATAGAAGAATATATAGATGATATAGACAAAATTGAATGTCTACCAATTGGTGAAAATGTAGGACGAAAATTACATGAACATTATGCACAAAGAGACTATGTAGACTATTTGAAATCAATAATAAGCACTGATTTTAAAGGATTAAAAGTAGTATTGGATTGTGCAAATGGTGCATCATATAAAGTAGCACCAATTGTATTTGATGAATTAGGAGCAAGTGTAATTTCAATAAATAGCTCACCAGATGGAAATAATATAAACGATAAATGTGGTTCTACACATCCAGAACAACTTCAAAACGCTGTTTTGGAACATAATGCTGACTTAGGTCTTGCATTTGATGGAGATGCTGATAGATTAATTGCTGTAAATGAAAAGGGTCAAATTGTTGATGGAGACCATATAATGATATTGAGTGCTTTAAATTTAAAGAAAAATAATAAATTAGCACAAGACACTTTAGTAGTTACAGTTATGAGTAACATAGGATTAACAATAGCTGCTAAAGAAAATGGAATAAATTTATCTACTACAGCAGTTGGAGATAGATATGTTTTAGAAGACATGGTTAAGAATGGATACAATCTTGGTGGAGAACAATCTGGGCATATGATATTCTTAGATTACAATACAACTGGAGATGGAGTACTTAGTTCTTTAATACTTGCAAATATAATCTTGCAAGAAAAGAAACCTTTATCAGAGCTTGCAGCAATAATGAGTCAATATCCACAAGTATTAGTAAATGCAACAATAAAAAATGAAAATAAAACTAAATATATGGAATATCCAGAAATAAAAACTGAGATAGAAAGAATAGAATCTATTTTAGATGGAAATGGTAGAGTTCTGATAAGACCATCAGGAACTGAGCCATTAGTTAGAGTTATGTTAGAGGGTAAAGAGGAAGGTCAAATAAAAGAATTAGCAACAAATTTAGCTAATCTTATACAAGAAAAATTATCGTAATTTATAAGGGTATTCTCAGGTATAAATACTGAGGGCACCTTTCTAAGCGCCAGAACTTAGTTATAGACATAATTATTAAGTAACATAGGAACTAAGTTGACGAGGTCAGAGTTAATCGAATTGTCGGCGGATGCTCTGCGGTGTGTTTACCATCGAAAGACTTCTTTAAATAATAGGAGTAATCCTATGGACAAAGGGAAGCCAAAGTAAACTTATATGACCTAACTCTTAAAATATATAAATAATATTTTTTAGGAGGACACAAATAATGTGTGGAATAGTTGGATATTTAGGAAGTAGAAAGGCAGCAGAAGTTATAGTAGAAGGACTTTCTAAGTTAGAGTACAGAGGTTATGATTCAGCAGGAGTAGCAGTTAATAACTCTAATGGAGAAGAACTTAACATTAGAAAGTTTAAAGGCAGACTTTCTGTATTGGCAGAGGATTTAGAAAAGAATCCTATTGATGGAAATTTAGGAATAGGGCATACAAGATGGGCAACTCATGGAGAACCATCTGATGTAAACTCACATCCTCATTTTAATCAAGCTAAAACAATAGCAGTTGTTCATAATGGGATAATAGAAAATTATATGGAAATAAAAGAAGAATTAATTTCTGAAGGTGTTAAGTTTGAATCTCAGACAGATACAGAAGTAATAGCACATTTAGTAGATAAATACTATGAAGGTAATTTATTAGATGCTGTATACAAAACTATATCAAAATTAAGAGGAGCTTATGCACTAGGTGTTATATGTAAAGAACATGGAAATGAATTAGTTGCAGTAAGAAAAGATAGTCCTCTTGTAGTTGGCGTTGGTGAAGGCGAAAACTTTATAGCATCAGATATACCTGCTTTATTAAAGTATACTAGAGATGTTTATTTCTTAGAAAATGGAGAGATAGTTCATTTAAAGGATGAAAATGTAACAGTTTATGATTCTAATAGAAATCTAGTAGAAAAAGAAGTATTCCATGTAACTTGGGATGTAGAGGCTGCATCTAAAGGTGGATATGATTACTTTATGTCAAAAGAAATTCACGAGCAACCAACAGGTGTTAGAGAAACTCTAGAAAGAAGACTTGATGACAATGGAAGTATAGTTTTAGATAGTATAAATATTTCTAAAGAAGATTTAGATAAAATAAATAAGGTTTATATAGTGGCTTGTGGAACAGCATATAATGCTGGATTACTTGGTAAGTATGCTATAGAAAAATTTGTAAATATACCAGTAATAACTGATATAGCGTCAGAGTTTAGATATAGTGACCCATTTGTAGATGAAAATTCATTAGTAATATTAGTTAGTCAATCTGGAGAGACAGCAGATACTCTAGCAGTATTAAGAGATTCAAAAGCTAAAGGAGCAAGAATACTTTCTATAACTAATGTTGTAGGTTCGTCTATAGCTAGAGAATCAGATGATGTTTTCTATACTTGGGCAGGTCCTGAAGTAGCAGTTGCATCAACTAAGGCATATACTACTCAAATAACTTCTCTATATATGATAGCTCTAGATTTTGCTATTAAAAAAGGAACAATAAATAGAGAATTTTATGATAGTATGATTTCTAAGATGAAAGAAATACCATCAAAAATACAAGAAATACTAGATAATGAAGAGTATATAAAAGAAATTGCTAAAACAGTTGTGAGTTCTGACCATGCATTCTATTTAGGAAGAGGAATAGATTATAGTTTAGCAATGGAAGGTTCATTAAAGTTAAAAGAGATTTCATATATACACGCAGAAGCTTTTGCAGCAGGAGAATTAAAGCATGGAACAATAGCTTTAATAGAAAAAGGAACTCCTGTAATTGCTATAGCTACTCAAGAAAAATTATTTGAAAAAATGGTTTCTAATATGGAAGAAGTAAGGGCAAGAGGAGCTTATGTAGTAGCAATAGCTCAAAGTCATAATAAAGATGTTGAGAAATCTGCTGATAAAATAATCTATATACCAAACTCAGATGATATTTTATCTCCTATATTAGCTGTTGTACCAATGCAGTTACTTGCTTACCATGTTTCTGTATTAAGAGGATGCGATGTTGATAAACCAAGAAATCTAGCAAAATCAGTAACAGTTGAATAAAAATATATTAAAAATTAAATAGATAATATTTATTAAAAAGCTCATTCTATTGTTTGTAATCTATAGGATGAGTTTTTTTATGAGGTTTAAATATATTTTTTTTGTTATAATTAATCTAATACCTTATAAGAAAATAGTTTTAACATAGTGAAATGATTTGAAATAAAAAATACTATAAATAGGAGAATAAATTATGTCAGATGATTTTAAAAAGAAAAATAGAGAAGATTTTTTTGTTAATCTTGAATCAATTTCTACTGAGGTCTTACAAGAAAAGGTACAAGACAAATCTTGGATTATAATTGATACTCGTTTAAATGATGCCTACAATGGATGGAAGTTAGATGGAGTAAAAAGAGGTGGACATATAAAAGGTGCTGTAGACTTTTCTGCTAATTGGTTAAGTGTATACTCAGATAAAAGAGATAAAGTGCTAGAACAAGCACTGAGAACTAAAGGAATTGATTTAAATAAAAATATAGTATTATATGATGCAAATGGAAAAGATGCTTTGCTTGTAGCAGATTATTTGTTTAAAAAAGGATATAAATATTTATATAAATATGATATTAAGCAATGGGCAGAGAATGATAACCTTCCAATGGAAAGATATAAAAATTATCAAATGATAGTTCCAGCTTCTATAATAAAAAAGATACTCGATGGAGGAATACCTGAGACATTTGAAAACTCCAAGAATATAAAAATGATTGAAGCAAGTTGGGGAGAAGAAAAAGAATCGTATGCAAAAGGGCATATACCTACAAGCATTCATATAAATACTGATATTATAGAACCTCCTCCAACATGGATGCTTGATAATGATGATAATCTAACTCAGTTTGCTTTGGATTATGGATTCACAAAAGATGATACTGTAATAGTTTCAAGTAGTACAACTATGGCATCTTACAGATTGGCTGTTATATTGAGATATATAGGAGTAAAAGATGTAAGGGTATTAAATGGTGGAATCGATTCATGGATATCAGCAGGATATGAATTAGAAGTTACTAGTAACTCAAGGCATTCATGTACTAATTTTGGAGCAAATATACCCGTTAATCTACAATTAATAGTTACAACAACCGAATTAAAACAAAAACTAAAAGAAAAAAATAAATGTGCATTAGTAGATATTCGTACTTGGGATGAGCATATAGGTAAAATATCTGGATATACATATTATGATAAAAAGGGACGTGTCCCAGGTGCTTTATATGGACATTCGGGGAGTGATAGTGTTTCACTAGAAGAATATCGTAATATTGATAATACAATGAGAAACAAATATGAGATTTTAGAAATGTGGAATGAAGAAAGTATAGATATGAATAAACAGCTTATATTTATGTGTGGAAGCGGCTGGCGTGCTGCTGAAGTATTAACCTATGCAAATGTAATAGGTGTTGAAGAAACCTCTCTTTATAGCGATGGATGGATGGGATGGAGTCTTGATAACTCAAATCTAATTGAAGTTGGAGAACACAAATAGAGTCAGTCTTTAAAAGTACAATAGAATTATTTAATATATAAGGTATATTTAATTTATTAAGTTGAATATACCTTTGTTATGTTTTAAAATATAAACAGAGTTAGAATATGATTATATAAATGTGGACTTATTTAAACATATTATTAGCAGTATAAAATTATAAATATAATATGAGGTGTGAAATATGATTAGCAAAGATGAAAAAGCAAAGTTGAAAGCAGAAGGTATATTAGCCCAAAGCCAAGAAGGATATTTCTCAATAAGAATATTGAGTAGAGCTGGAAACTTTACAGCAGAACAACTTAACAACTTATCAAAGTTATCTGAAAAATATGGCAGAGGTTATTTAGGGGTTACTACTAGATTAGCTATGGAAATACCATGGATAAAGTATGAAGATATAGATTTAATAAAAGAAGATTTGAAGGCTGTAGGTCTAGAACATGGTGGTACAGGGAAAAAAGTAAGACCACTAGTTGCATGCAAAGGTACTGTATGTCAACATGGAATATATGATACACAAGAGTTATGTGGAAAGTTACATGATTCATATTTTGGATATGATTTACCATCTAAGACTAAGATTACTTTAGTTGGATGTCCAAACAATTGTGCAAAGGCTAATACTAATGATGTAGGTATTGTAGGACAAGCATATGTAAAATTTAATGAAGATAAATGTAAGAATTGTGGACTATGTACATCATCTTGTAGACAAAAATCAGTATATATGGAAAATAAGAAACTAGTGTGGAATAAAGACGAGTGTGTAAATTGTGGGAAATGTGCTGAGGTATGTCCATTTGGAGCTATGGAAGTTGATAAAAAAGGATTAGCTGTCTATCTTGGTGGTAGAATGGGAAGAGGTTATAGATTTGGAGACAGACTTGGCAATCTGTATACAGAAGATAATATAGAAGAATTAGTTCAAGATGTATTTGATACATATAAACATTTAGCAAGTCCAGGAGAAAGAATAAGTAAAGTATTAGAAAGAATTGGTATTGAAGAATTTGAGAAACATTTAATGAATACAAAATCCAAAAATGCATAAAAATACATATTGAGGAAGTATATCTCTCTTAAATTTGTTAATAATTCTGTTATACAGAAAAACATATTTAAGGGGGATTTTTTATTATGAAAAGGATAAGATTAGCTATATGCTTTTTTATATTAATGATTATAGGAATGACAATATCTTATGCAGATACAAGTATAAATACTAGATATAATAGATTAACTAATGCACTTGAAATTTCGGAAGCAGATTTTAAATTTTATAATGTAAAAATCAATTCTGTTATAAATTATAATTTATCAAATAAAGAATTTCGTAATATTTTTATAGAAATAATTAACAATCTAAAGTTGGATGAAAAAGGAATAAATTGGAATCAAAAAGGGTATGGCAATAAAATGCAATTATGTGCTACTATAAAAGGTAGCGATAAAGAAATTTCTATAAAAGGAATAAATAAAAATAATAAAGAAGGTTACATAATAGTTGACATATTGGACAACAAAGTATATAAACATAAAGAGGATATTTATCGTAACGTAGAAAACGTGTTAAATAAATATTCATCTCAAGTAGATGTGTCTGCTTGCATTGTTGGAGAATACACAAAAAGGTTACAAAACAACAAATATGATGATATTTTACAAGAAATATTATATAATATGAGTGCTAAGCAAATAGATAAAGTGAAAGACGTAAACTTTTTATCAATAACAGCATATAGTAAAGTATTAAATGATGATTTAGACTATTTAGGGGAAAAAATTAATTTAAATATAGGAATTAAATATAATGAGGATAATGGAAAAACACTCATATATATTGCCACACCAATTATAAAATTAGATTATTAATTATGAGGAGATCAAAAAATATGGCTAAGATAATAGTAAAAAAGAGTAATCCACTTAAAGGTAGTGTTAAAATAGATGGTGCAAAAAATGCAGTTTTACCAATAATAGCAGCAACTTTATTAGCGAACGGAAAATCAACATTGAATGGAGTACCAAATTTAAGAGACGTTCATGTAATATCAGATTTATTAAGACATGTAGGAGCAGAGGTTGAATATAAAGAAAATACACTTACTGTTGATGCAAGTAATATAAAAACTTGTGAAGCTCCATATGAGCTTGTAAGAAAGATGAGAGCTTCTTTTTTGGTTATGGGACCATTACTTGCTAGATTTAATAGTACAAAAATTTCTATGCCAGGAGGTTGTGCTATAGGAACAAGACCTATAGATTTACATTTAAAAGGATTTAAAGCTTTAGGTGCAAAGATAGAAATGGACCATGGTTTTGTTGAAGCAGCGACAGAAAAATTAGTAGGAAATAAATTGTATCTAGATTTTCCATCTGTTGGAGCAACTGAAAATATAATGATGGCAGCTTCTTTAGCAGAAGGTACTACAATAATAGAAAATGCAGCAGAAGAGCCAGAAATAGTAGATTTAGCAAACTTTTTGAACGAAATGGGAGCAGATGTTAAAGGTGCAGGTACTAACACTATAAAGATAAAAGGTGTCAAAGAGTTAAAAGGAGCAGAACATAATGTAATACCAGACAGAATAGAAGCAGCAACTTATATGGTTGCAGCGGCTATGACAAAAGGTGATATAACTGTTGAAAATGTTTTAATGGAGCATTTAAAGCCAGTTGTGGCTAAATTAAGAGAAGCTGGTTGCGAAATCACAGAGATGGACAATTCTGTTAGAGTAGTAGGTCCAAAAGTGTTAAAACCAATAGATATAAAGACTTTGCCACATCCAGGGTTTCCTACAGATGTTCAAGCACAATTTATGGCTATGCTTACTGTAGCAAATGGAACTGGTGTAGTTATAGAAACTGTTTTTGAAAATAGATTTATGCATGTTGCTGAGTTTAATAGAATGGGCGCTAATATAAAAATAGATGGAAGAAGTGCAGTTGTTAATGGTGTAGATGAATTGCATGGTGCAGCAGTAAATGCTACTGATTTAAGAGCAGGTGCCGCCCTTATTTTATGCGGTCTTATAGCAGAAGGAGAAACTCAAATAGGAGAAATATACCATATTCAAAGAGGTTATGTTGATATAGATAAAAAGATAACAGCATTAGGTGGTCAAATCGAAATAGTAGAAGATTAATAATTGGTTTAGAGAAGAAAGTTATAAATTAATAGGGTTGTTCATATACTTAAATACAAGGTTTTAAAAGCTAAGGAGGAGAGTATATGAAGAACCCATTGGTTGTTTTGTTAGGATTCGTGACTTGTTCTGTATTAGTTCCATCACTTATAACTTTAGTTTCTTATAAAAATGTAGAACTAACTCAAAAACCAGAGAAATCAGTATCTATAAACAAAACTATTAAAAAAAGTGATATCAAAGACGAAGGTAATAAAGAAGAAAAAAAGATAGTGAACTATGAAACTGTAAATAAAAAAACACCAATCATCAATGTGTACAATCATATAACAGGAAAAGTTGAAAAAATGGACATGGAGAATTACTTATGTGGAGTAATAGCTGGTGAGATGTCTTCAGAGTTTGACATAGAAGCGCTAAAAGCTCAAGCTGTGGCAGCTAGAACATATGTAGTATATAAGCAGGAACATGAGAAACCAAGTAAACATAAAAATGCGGTAGTATGTACTGACTACAAACACTGTCAAGAATACAAGAGTTATGATACTCTTAAAAAGTTGAATGGTGAAGAATGGATTAAGAATAAATACTCTAAAATCCAAGAAGCTGTCAGAGGAACTAAAGGACAGATAATAACTTATAGTGATAAAGCAATACTTCCTCTTTACTTTTCTACATCTTCAGGAAAAACAGAAAACAGTGAAGAAGTATTTTCTGCAAAATATCCTTATCTAAAATCTGTAGAAAGTCCTTATGATAAGTATTCTCCTAAGTTTGCATCTACACTTAAAATAAGTAATACAGACTTTGTTAAGAGTCTTAGAAGAGCATATAGCACTATTGTAATAGATACAAATAATTTAAGCAAACAAGTCTCAATAACTCAAAGAAGTGATGCAGGAACTGTAGAAAAAATAAAATTAGGAAATAAAGAGTTGACTGGAAAAGACATTAGAACTGTTTTTAAGTTAAACTCTGCCAACTTTGACATAAAATTTGGAGAAGGATACATAGATTTTGTAGTAAAAGGATATGGGCATGGTGTTGGTATGAGCCAGTGGGGAGCAGAAGGAATGGCAGAAGAAGGCTATAAATATTATGACATATTATCACATTACTACACAGATACAAAAATAAAAGATATATACTAATAATTGTATAAAATACCAAAAACACGTCAATAATCCAAATGTAGAAATATATTTGGAGGTGCAAAATGAAGAAAAAGCTGTTAGAAAAAGATGGTTTTTATTTATCTTTATTTGTATGTGTTTGTTTATTAGCAGTAGGTGGAGTTTGGTTTACAAATAATAATGTAGATAAATTAGCTTCTA
Source organism: Clostridioides sp. LIBA-6822 (assembly GCF_056688955.1). Lineage (NCBI taxonomy): Bacteria > Bacillati > Bacillota > Clostridia > Peptostreptococcales > Peptostreptococcaceae > Clostridioides > Clostridioides sp. LIBA-6822. The sequence goes on from NZ_CP196995.1 coordinate 176,169, forward strand.
ATAAAGGCATGATGGAAAATGCTAATAAAGATAGTGAAGAGGAAATACATTTAATTGAAAAAGACAAGAAAGATGCTATTCCTACTGCAACAGATTCAAAACAAAACTTAGAAAAAGCTAAGTCAAAAGAAGAAAATAAGTCAAGTACAACAAAATTAAACTACATTGGAGATAAGATAATAAGAGGATATTCAGAAAAAGAACCTAGTTACTCTAAAACACTAGATGTCTGGGAAACTCATAAAGGTGTAGATGTTAGTTGTACTAAGGGTAAAGAAATAAAATCTCTATTAAACGGAATGGTAGTAGATGTATTTGATGATGAAGAATATGGAAAATCAGTAAAAATAAAAAGTGACAATAATATTGTAGTTGTATATTCAAACTTAGATGAAAATGTTAGTGTTAAAAAAGAACAGAAGGTAACAGAAGGACAATCTCTAGGTACTGTAGGAAGCACTTCTCAAGTAGAGAGTGAAGAGGGCATACATGTACACTTAGAGGCATATAACGGAGAGAAATCTATAGACCCAATGAGTCTAATTAAGTAAAAGTATAACAAGTTTAATCATATTTGGTTAAGCTTGTTATATTTTTTGGTGTTTTTACATATATATCATTAAAGCTATTATGTGAGGGGGGTAATCTTTGAGATCTCATATAGAGGAAAGGGCCATAGTGGTAGCAAAATATATACTTGAAAAAAACACTACAGTAAGACAAACCGCCAAGACATTTGGAGTAAGTAAAAGTACAATTCACAAGGATGTTACAGAAAGATTGAAGGAAATAAATCCATCCCTTGCCAAAGAAGTTAAAAGTGTGCTAGACAAGAATAAATCAGAGAGACATATTAGAGGGGGATTAGCAACTAAATTAAAGTATGAGAAGGAACATAAAAAAATGTAGGTTAAAAACCTACTTTTTTTATTGAATTAGATTATTGTAATAAATATATTAAATAATTATAAATAGCAGAATAATAATACTCTTAAAACATTTATTTTCTCTTGATTAAAGCGAGATTTTTGTATATGCTTTATTATAGGAGTATTAAAATAGACTTATAATATAATCTAATATATAAATGAAGGAGTTGAAAAAATGGCTGGAGCTGATATAGGCATAGATTTAGGTACTGCAAATGTACTTGTTTATGTTAGTGGTAAGGGAATCGTTTTAGAAGAACCATCTGTTGTAGCAATAGATAATAGGACAGATTCTGTTTTAGCTGTGGGAGAAGAAGCTAAAAAAATGATAGGAAGAACACCAAGTAATATAGTTGCTATAAGACCTTTAAGAGATGGTGTAATTTCTGATTATGATGTAACTGAAAAGATGTTAAAATCTTTTATAGATAAGATAGTTGATAAAAAAGGATTTGGAAGATTCTTCATGCCAAGGATTATGGTATGTGTACCAACGGGTGTCACAGAAGTAGAAAAAAGAGCAGTAGAGGATGCTACTAGACAAGCCGGAGCTAGAGAAGTATATATCATAGAAGAACCAATAGCAGCAGCCATAGGGGCTGGAGTAGACATATCACAGCCTAATGGGAATATGATTATAGATATTGGTGGTGGGACTGTAGACATAGCCGTAATATCTCTAGGAGGAGCTGTTGTAAGTGAATCTATAAAAGTTGGTGGGGATAGATTTGATGATTCTATAGTTAAGTATATGAAAAAACAACACAACCTTCTTATAGGAGAAAGAACAGCAGAGAAAATCAAATTTGAAATTGGTTCTGCATTTAAGAGAGAAGAAGAAAAATATATGAAGATAACAGGAAGAAACTTAATTACAGGACTTCCTAGTTCTATAACTATAAATTCAACAGAAATGCTAGAAGCTCTTAGAGAATGTGTTGAGCAAATAGTAGTTGCCACTCATGCTGTTTTAGAAAAAACACCTCCTGAGTTAGCAGCAGACATAGGAGATGTTGGTATAATAATGACTGGCGGAGGTTCATTATTATATGGATTAGATAAAATAATAGAACAGAGAACAGGGATAACTGTTACAATAGCAGAGGAGCCATTGTCTTGTGTTGCAAAAGGTACAGGAATAGCTTTGGGTTCAATAGACTTACTTGAAACAGGTGGGTCTTTTAGAAGAAAATAATTAGGAGAGTTTATAATGCTAAATATAGATGAAATAAAAAAATTAATACCACATAGATATCCATTTTTATTGGTGGACAAGATTACAGAACTAGAAGTTGGAAAAAGAGCTGTTGGTATAAAAAATGTAACAGTTAACGAGCCATTTTTTCAAGGTCACTTTCCAGAATATCCATTAATGCCAGGAGTTTTGATAGTAGAGGCTTTGGCACAAGTGTGTGGAGTTGCAATGATGTCTGTAGAGGAAAATAAAGGAAAATTAGGTGTATTTGCAGGTATAGATAAAGTTAGAATTAAGAGAGAAGTAAGACCAGGAGATACATTAACTATGGAAGTTGAAATGACAACTCTTAGAAGAAATATAGCTAAGGCAGATGCTAAAGCATATGTTGGTGAAGAGCTTGTCTGTAAAGGTGAATTAATGTTTGCTTTGGTTGAAAAGTAAAAACTAACAACATAAGAGTAAAAAGGTAGATAATTTGGAGTATTTAATCAGATACTCTAAAATATCTACCTTTTTATATAAAGAATTTTATCGGTTACTTCACATTGGACTTAGGTGGATACTAATAAAGCTAAAGCTATTGTTTCAGCTAAGTCCAATATAAAGCTAAGACGTATATTATTAAATGAAAGTCTATTGTTTTCATCAATTTTATCTACAATTCCCACTATAGAATAATTTCCTATTTGAGGTAGTTTTTTGCCAACACCTTTTCCGGGCAGGATAGGTCCTTCTCTAATTTGTATATTACCTATGTTACTCTGCGACCCCAAGCAAGCATCTATAGCCAAGAAGTTACCTTGCATATGTGTATTTTTTATAGTATCTAAAGACTCATATATGTTTAAGGCGTGAATAGGGTTATCTAGTGTACCGTAAACGGGGTATTTAAATTTACTGTTCTTAAGTATTGTTCCAACTAAAGGGCCTAAAGTATCACCTATAGCCCTGTCTGTTCCTATGCAAACAACAATCGTATTTTCATTAATTATAGTTTTTAGAACTGAACTTAGCATCTGTATAACATCATCATCGCTGTAATTTACTTTAGCTAAATACAATAGGAACACCCCCTTCAAAAAAATATATGAATAAAAAACAGTAAAAAGACCTAACTTTAAATTTCAGATAGAGATAATATTTTATTTGTCTTACAAAAAAAGGTATGGGAAAAATATGACTAAAAATCTTGACAAAATTTTAAAAAAATAGTAAGCTAGTAAAGTAAAACAAAACTTAAATCTTGATTACCTTATCAAGAGCGGCTGAGGGATAGGCCCTGTGAAGCCCAGCAACCACCCAAATGGGAAAAGGTGCTAATTCCTACAAGACAAAAGTCTTGAAAGATGAGGTCAGTTAATTAGTATACAATTACGATTATTAACCTCTTCTTATAAAGGAGAGGTTTTTTATTTTGAGTAAAATTTCTAAAATTAAAAATAAGGTAAAACCTATAATAAAAATTAAGAATGTATAAGGGGGAATAAAAATGGCAAGACATTTATTTACGTCAGAATCAGTTACAGAAGGACATCCTGATAAGATATGTGACCAAATATCAGATTCAATATTAGATGCATTATTAGAAAAAGACCCACAATCTAGAGTAGCTTGTGAAACTACAGTTACAACTGGATTAGTTTTAGTAGCAGGAGAAATAAGTACATCTGCTTATGTAGATATTCCTAAACTGGTAAGAGAAACAGTAAGAGAGATTGGATATACAAGAGCAAAATATGGATTTGACTGTGATACTTGTGCAGTTATAACTTCTATAGATGAGCAATCTGGAGATATAGCTATGGGAGTTGATGAAGGTCTAGAAAGCAAGACTGGAGAAGAGATAGAAGAAGAAATAGAAAAAGTTGGAGCTGGAGACCAAGGTATAATGTTTGGATTTGCATGCAATGAGACTCCAGAATTAATGCCACTTCCAATATCTTTGGCTCATAAATTATCAAGAAGACTTACAGAAGTTAGAAAGACAGGTTTAGTTGATTATTTAAGACCAGATGGAAAAACTCAAGTTACTGTTGAATATGAAGGAAATAAAGCTGTAAGAGTACATACAGTTCTTATATCAGCTCAACATTGTGAAACAGTATCAAATGATAAAATAAGAGAAGATATAATTAATCATGTTATTAAAGAGGTTATACCAGCTGAATTACTTGATGAAGAAACTAAAATTTATATAAATCCAACAGGAAGATTTGTTATAGGAGGACCTCAAGGAGATACAGGTCTTACAGGAAGAAAAATAATAATAGATACTTATGGTGGATATTCTAGACATGGTGGAGGAGCTTTCTCAGGAAAAGACCCTACAAAAGTTGATAGATCTGCTGCTTATGCAGCTAGATATGTTGCGAAAAATATTGTTGCAGCTGGCCTTGCAGATAAATGTGAGATAGAACTTGCATATGCTATAGGTATAGCTAGACCACTGTCTATATTTATAGATACTTTTGGGACAGGTAAAGTTTCAGAAGAAAAACTTGTTGAATTAGTAAATAAACACTTTGATTTAAGACCAGGAGCTATAATAAGAGACTTAGATTTAAGAAAGCCACTTTACAAAAAAGTTGCTGCTTATGGTCACTTTGGTAGAACTGATATAGATTTACCTTGGGAAAAAATTGACAAAGTTGAGCAATTAAGAAAAGATGCTCTAGGTGAATAATTTTTAACTAAGAGACTGTTAGAATGTAATTTTAAGATTACTTTCTAACAGTTTTTTTATTGTAGATTAAATATTTTTAATAAATGTAAATTTCTCATCATATAATAAACAAACAGTATTTAATTAGATTAGTGTATTTTGTTTTATAATATTATGGCAAATTGATACATATTATAGGATATATGTTAAAAACTGGTTAAGAATGTGTTAACTACTGTTAAATTATTAAAAATATATTGAAATATCACAATAATACGTCTAATATAATCTTAATAAACTTACACTTAAAAAATTATTTTAATTAGGGGGGAGTAATGTATGTCAGGCAAGATAAATGTTAAAACTGTTATAAGTTTTGCTGGAGCTTATGTGGCTACTGTAATAGGCTCTGGATTTGCAACTGGTCAAGAAATACTGCAATTTTTTACGTTTTATGGATATGCTGGTATTATAGGTGGAATAATATCTATGGTATTATTTTCATGGTTTGGAGCAGAAGTTATAGATAAAGGAAGAGAATTGAAGCTTAAGGAGCCAATAAAGATTTATCAAGTATACTGTGGAAAATATCTTGGCACATTCTTTGAATGGTTTGGACCACTATTTTTATTTGGAACATTAGTAATAATGATTGCAGGAGCAGGAGCTACATTATCAGAGTACTATGGATTAAATCCATATGTAGGTAGGATTGGTATGGCAATCGTTTCCCTAATAACTGTTTCTTTAGGTTTGACAAGGCTTTCTAAAATACTAGGTAATATAGGTCCTATAATAATAATATTTACACTTTTAGTAGGAGCTATTAGTTTGTGTAGTAATATTGATGCTTTACCAAATGCTGGAGCTATGGTTGATAGTCTAAACATTAAAACTGCTACATCAAGTGGGTATTTCTCAGGTGTGCTTTATACTTGTTATAATGTAATAATAGTAATAACATTCTTGACAGGAATGGGTTCTTCTGCAGTAAATAAGAAAGATGCTGTGTGGGGTGGTATAATAGGTGGAGTAGCTCTTATGGCAGCAGCTATAATGATGAATTTAGCATTACTTTCAGACATAGGAAATATATATACAAAAGAGATACCAGCACTTTATTTAGCTGATAAGATATCTCCAATAATAGGTATTTTATTCTCAGTAGTTCTTTTATTAGGAATATACACTACAGCTGTACCACTATTATGGTCAGTAACTAATAGATTTGTAGAGGATGACCATCCTAAATTTAGAATGATAACAATAGTAGTAAGTATACTAGCATGTATAGGAGGTCTATTGCCATTTGATAAGCTAGTAGGAACACTATATCCGTATACAGGTTACATGGGAATTTTGATTTTACTATGTATGCTTTATAGAAGAATTACTAAAACCAGTGGGTATAAGGAAAATAAATCTGAGATAAGTTAATATTAGAATAAATTTATGAAATTTAGTTTGTACTTTACACATGAAGTAATTAAAATAAAATAGTTATTAAAATATGGTACCTGTTTTCTAAGGTGCCATATTTTTTGGATGCACATTTTTTTTGTTTCTGATAAAATGTATAATAGTTGGAAATTAGGTTAAGTATAAAAGTATAAAAACTTTTCTAGAACTATCATAGTCTAACATATAAAATATACTAACTTAAATGGAGCGAGTATTAGTATTTTTAGGAGATAAAAATGGAAAAATTAGAAGGAATGATAAGTGAAATAGTCTTTAAAAATGAGGACAATGGATATACAATAGCTCATCTGGTAAATGAAAAGGATGAAATTGTAATTGTAGGATGTATGCCTACTTTGGCAATTGGAGAGAGTATCGAAGTTGAAGGTAAATGGGTAAACCATAAAATTTATGGTACTCAGTTTGAAGTGAATAGTTTTATGCCAGTGACACCATCATCCTTAGAAGGAATTTATGTTTATTTATCTTCTGGAATGATACATGGTATTGGTGAAAAAATGGCTAAGAGAATAATTGATAAGTTTGGTGTAGATACACTAAATGTGATACAAAATTCACCAGAAAGACTACAAGAAGTAGAAGGTATAGGGAGTAAAAAGGTAAAACAAATAGTAAAAAGTTATGAAGAAGACAGAGAGCTTAGAAACATCATAATAGAACTATCTCCTTTTGGAATAACGCCAAATTACTGTCTAAAAATATATAAGAAATATAAAAGCAGTGCAATAGAAGTCATAAATAAAAATCCATACCAACTTGCTGAAGATATAAGAGGAATAGGATTTAAGGTGGCTGATAGTATAGCCAATAAAATTGGCATAGATAAAAATTCTAAAGATAGAGTTTGTCAGGGAATTTTATACACTTTAAATAAATCTCTAAGCAATGGACATACATATTTACCAGAGCATGTTCTAATACAAGATTCGGAAAAATTATTGGAGCTAAATGGAGAAATAATAAAAGAGTGTATAATGATGTTAGTTTATAACCAAAAAATACATATAGAGAAAGTAAACAATGAAAATCTTATATATCTTATGCCATATTATTTAGCTGAAAATGGAGTATGTAGTCAAATCGTAAAATTATCACAGTATGAATTTGAAGACTTGAAAATAGATATAGATAGTGAAATTAATATTTTAGAAGAAGATAAAAAAATCAAGTTAGCAGAAAAACAAATTTTAGCAGTCAAAGAATCTATTAATAGTGGAGTATTAATTATAACTGGTGGCCCAGGGACTGGTAAGACAACCACTATTAACTCTATCATAGAGATATTTGAGAATAATGGTAAAAGTGTGACCTTAGCAGCTCCGACGGGAAGAGCAGCAAAGAGAATGAGTGAAACTTCTGATAAAGAAGCAAAAACTATACATAGATTATTAGAAATGGGTTTTTCAACAGATGATGATTTAACTTTTTTTAAAGATGAAGAAGACCCAATAAATTCAGATGTAATCATTGTTGATGAGGTATCAATGGTAGATATAATTTTAATGTACAATCTACTTAGAGCTATAAAGATAGGAACAAGAGTAATTTTGGTTGGAGATAGTGACCAACTACCTTCTGTAGGAGCTGGAAATGTACTTAAGGATATGATTGATTCTAATATTATAAATGTGGTTAAATTAAATGAAATATTTAGACAAGCACAAGAGAGTATGATAATTGTAAATGCTCATAAAATAAATAATGGAGAGCCGCTTTATTTAAATACAAAAGAGAAAGATTTCTTTTTTATAAGAAAATCTACCAATGAAGAAATATTAAATGAAATAATAGGATTAGTTAATGAAAGATTACCTAAATTTTATAAAGTTGATAAATTAAAAGACATACAAGTTTTATCTTCAATGAGAAAAGGAGAGTTAGGAGTTACTAATCTCAATATAGAGTTACAAAAGTATCTTAACAAAAAAGAAAAATTTAAAGTTGAAGAGAGTTTTTCTAAAAGACTCTTTAGAGTAGGCGATAAAGTAATGCAAGTAAAAAATAACTATACAAAAAAATGGGAAACAGAAGACCAAAAAGAAAGTGGAGAAGGCATCTATAATGGAGATATAGGATATGTTTATCATATAGATAAAGATAAGAAAACTATATATGTATTATTTGACCAAACTAAAATTGTATCTTATTTATATGATGAATTAGATGAAATTGACCATAGTTTCTGTACAACAATACATAAAAGTCAAGGAAGTGAATTTCCAGTTGTAGTATTACCAATAACTTGGGCTCCTCCCATGTTACTTAGCCGTAATTTATTATATACAGCTGTAACAAGAGCAAAAAAATTAGTTGTATTGGTTGGAGATGTAAAGTATCTTGAATATATGATAAAAAATAATAGAGTGAACCAAAGGTATTCAAATTTAGGATATAAGTTGAATAAATTTAAGCGAGAAGGGTTGTTGATAGAATAAATATGAAAATATGCAATGATAATTTTATTAAGCGTTTACAAAACATGATTAATAAATGTCTGGATTTTATATATCCTGAGAATATAAGTTGCATAATTTGTGATAAATCCATAAAGAAAACAAATACTTATTCAATATGTAAAAGCTGTTTTAATGAAATGAATTTTATACAAGATGGTTGTATGAAATGTGGAAAACCAATAACACGTCATTCAATTGAAAAGGAGTTTTTTGAAGACTGTAGCTATTGTTTTAATAAAGATTTTTATTTTGATAAATCTATATCTTGCATTGAATATAATGATGTAAGCAAAAAGATAGTATTAGGACTAAAATATAATCAAAAAACATTTATGGCTAGGTATATAGCTCAGATAATGAAAGAAAAATTGTATTTGGAAAACTTAAAATTTGATTATATACTATTTGTTCCACTTCATAAAAAAAGGTTGAACAAAAGGGGATTTAATCAAGCACAAAAAATAGCGTCTAATTTAAGTAAGATACTTAATATTCCATTATTAGATTGTATAAGTAGAAAAAAATATACAAGAATGCTCTATAAATTAAACAAAAAAGAAAGAAAAGAAGAACTAAAAAATGTATTTGAAGTTAAAGAAAATATAAAATTAATAAATGATAAAAATTTACTTTTAATAGATGATATATTTACTACAGGTTTGACAACAAATGAAATTTCTAAACTTCTAAAGTTATCTGGTGCTAATAAGGTATTTGTATTGACTCTACTGACAAGAGCAAGTGATAATTATGTTATGGAATAATCTTATATGTTGACAATTTTAATTTAAAATATTAAAATGAATAAGTGATATTTAGGTCTGTGGTTGAAAGTCCAAGCCAGTCGCAGGCAAAAGGATCCACGTAAGTTAACACTAAAAATTGGGTTAATGATCATGGTGCGGCTTAGAAGTAAGACCTACCGATAATAAAATCGAGAGAGAGTAGTAGTGCGGCGAACCCAAGCGAACCCTCCAGTAGGCGAGTGTGGGGTCAAAAACCAGGTCAGCTAAATATCATATTAAAGAGAGCTAGCATAATACTTTTATGTGTAGCTCTTTTTTGTATATAATAAATTAAGGCTAAGTCATAAAGAGGTGATATATTTGAACAAAAGACAAGAAAACTTATTAACAACATTGCTATTAAAAGAAGAGTTTATAAATGTCAATGAGATTGCCAATGATTTTGAATGCTCAGAAAGGACAATAAGAAATGATTGCAAATATATTGATGAATGGTTATCTACTTTTTGTAATGCTTATATAAAAAGAAAACCTAATATAGGAGTCAAATTTAGTGGAGATGATACAGATAAAATACTAGTAAATCAGAAGTTACGAGGTGAAGTTAAAAGAGTAAATAGTGAGCTTCATAAGCAAGTTGAGATATTAAATCTACTACTTTGTAACAATAAAAAAGTCACTTTAAATGATTTATCTAATAAATTGTACATAAATAAAAATATTGTCAGAGAAGAAATAAGTAAATTATCAGTGGCATTAAATAATTATAACTTAAATGTCTCAACCAAAAAAGGTAGTGGTATATGCGTTGAAGGGGATGAGAAAGATATAAGGATAATGTTAGTATCATTCTTATTTAAATACATAGATAAATACAGGCTAAACATAGATGAGATAGAATATTTTCATATAGTAGATATAATAATTGTCAAAAATATAATGTCTACTATAGAAGATAATATGGATATAAGACTTACAGATATATCATTCAGACAACTGATGCTATTTTTACTTATAAATACAATACGAATAAGGCTAGGCAATTCTTTGAAAGTATTAAATACTAAGAAAGAGCTCAAGTTAAAAATGCTTATTTTACATATAGAAGATGAATTAAAATCCAATTTATCTATAGTATTAAATCATGAAGAAAAATTATTTATAGAATCTTTAATATTTGGTATGAATAAGCAGATAAACAGTAGTAACACTAAAAAAGCACTATATTTAAATGAAGAATTAGCAGAGTATACAAGAAAAATTATAAATTTAGTGTCAGAGGAATCAGGAATAAATTTCAATAATGATATATTGCTTTATGAGCAATTAATATGCCATTTAAATGTTACAATGCACCAAATGAAAAGTAATGTTTATTTGGAAAACCCACTATTAGATAATATAAAAACTAAGTTTTGTTTTTTATATACAGTAATATCAAATTCAATAGAAATTGAATTAAAAGGAAAACAAATAACTGAAGATGAAATAGGTTATCTTACACTTCACTTTCAAACATCTCTAGAAAGGAAATATAATAAAAGAGAATCAAATAAGAGAGCAAGCATTGTATGTCCATTTAGTTTTGGAGTGAGTATGCTATTAAAAGTAAAAATAGAAAAGAGATTTGATACTATAGAAATTGTTGAAACACTAAGAGAGGAAGATTTAAAAAGAGATAACTTTGACAAAACAATAGACTTTATAATTGCATTTCAAGAATATGAAAATATTCAAAAGCCAATTTTCATAACAACTCCATTATTTACTGATGAAGATGAGAATAAGCTCAAAGAATTTACAAATAAAATAAAAGAAAAAGATACCTCATATAAACTTATGAACAGATTAATGATGTCTGATTATTTAATAAGGGAGTTAGATCATGATGATATTTATGAAGCCATAACATATTTAACTAATTTATTGATTGAAAAGCATTATGCAGAAAAGGAGTATTTAGAATCTATTATAACAAGAGAAAAATCATATCCAACCAATGTTGGAAAGGGAATACTATTCCCTCATGGAGACATGAAATATATAAAGCAATCTGTATTATGTTTTGCAAGATTAAAAACACCAATAAAAATTAGAAATGGAAAAGATATAAATATTATACTTTTATTAGCTTATAAAAAGGATGATGACAGAAAAATATTTAGAGAATTATTTAAAGAAATATCTAATCTAACAGAAGATGAAGGTATGTTGGATACTCTAAGTAAATGTGATATAGCAAAAGTAAAAGATATTCTTATATAAAATTCATAGTGATTTATGGATAAGCACAAAATTTTCCAGGTGATGGAAAAAGTTGTGCATGTTTTTTTGATTTTATACGATATTATATGTTTGTAAGATATAAACTAGCTAAAAGTAGAGAAGCAATTTAGGAGGAAAAAATGGAAGAAATAGTTTTAAAGATTATAATTCATGCTGGTAATGCAAAATCCATGCTTTATGAAGCTCTTAACTGTTCAAAGGAAAACGATTTTAAAAAGGCAGATGAATTAGTTGAAAGTGCAAACGAAGAAATCTTAAAAGCACATAAAGTACAAACTGAACTTATACAAAAGGAAGCTGGAGGAAATAAGTCAGATATATCTATCTTATTAATTCACTCTCAAGACCATTTGATGACTTGTATGAGTGAGAGAAATCTTATAAAAGAAATGATTATATTAAGAAAAGAAATTCAAAAATTAAAATAAAAAGAATTAAGGGGGATTTAAAAGAATGAAAAGAAAAGTATATTTATTTTGTAGTTTTGGAATGTCAACAAGTTTGCTTGCAGGTAAGATGCAGAAGGTAGCAGATGAGCATAATTTACCAATAGAAGTAGAAGCATTCCCAATCGCAGAAATTGATAAAATAGTTGAAGAAAAGAATCCAGATTGTATATTATTAGGACCACAAGTTAAGTACATGTTAAAGGAATTAAAACCAAAGTTTGAAACTCAAGGTAAACCTATAGATATAATAAATGAAGCTGATTATGGAACTATGAATGGGGAAAAAGTATTAAAACTTGCTATAAAGTTAATAAAATCTAAACAAGCATAGAATCATAATAGAAAATAATTGGAAATGAGGGTGGATAGATGAATAAATTGGAAAGAATACTTATGCCATTGGCTGAGAAAATAGGTAAAAATAAATTATTAATTGCAATTAGAGATGGTTTTTTAGTATCATCACCATTATTAATAATAGGTTCATTATTTTTATTAGTAGCAAATTTTCCGATAAAAGGATGGGATGAATTTGTAGGTCAAATTTTTGGTTCAGATTGGGCTGTCAAATTACAACAACCAACTGTAGCAACATTTGAAGTAATGACTCTACTTGCAGTTTTAGGAATTGGATATTCTTATGCAAAACAAATAGATGTAGACCCAATAGCATCAGCGGCAGTTGCAATAGTTGCTTTTTTTATAGTAACACCATTTGTGATACCATATACACCAGATGGAACAACATCAGTCTATATGGTAACAGGTATACCACTAGGGTGGATGGGTTCTAAAGGAATGTTTGTAGGTATGATAACAGCAATAACTTCTGTAAAATTGTTTGCAGCAGTTGTCAAAAAAGGATGGACATTAAAAATGCCAGATGGAGTTCCTCCAACTGTATCAAAATCATTTGCTGCGTTAATACCAAGTGCAATAGTTATGATAGTCTTCTTTTTAGTTAAGATAGCCTTTGAAGCTACACCATATGGAAGTATACATGAATTTATATTTAAATTTTTACAGATGCCATTATTAAAACTAGGAAATAGCTTAGGTGCAATGGCAATCGCCTACATATTCTTACACTTATTCTGGTTCTTTGGAATAAATGGAAGCAGTGTTGTTGGAGCTGTGTATAATCCTATATTAAAAATTTTATCAGCTGAAAATTTAGCTGCCTTCCAAGCTGGTTCAAAAATACCAAACATAATAACTGGTCAATTCCAAGATATGTTTGCAACATTTGGAGGAGCAGGTAGTACATTATCATTAGTTATAGCTATGTTATTAATATGTAAAAGTAAACGTATAAAATCAATGGGGAAATTGTCAATTTTACCAGGAATATTTGGTATAAATGAACCATTGATATTTGGTCTACCAATAATGCTTAACCCAATATTATTGATACCATTTGCAATAGTTCCAACAATAAATATAATAATAGCTTATTTCTGTATGTCAGCAGGTTTAGTGCCACTTACAAATGGAGTTCAATTACCATGGACAACTCCAATTATATTCTCTGGCTTTCTAACAACAGGATGGCAAGGGGCTGTTTTACAATTAGCACTTCTTGTACTAGGAATATTTATGTATATGCCATTTATAAAAATGCTAGATAGACAATATTTGAAAGAAGAAAAGACAAATGTTGAAGAGGAAGATGATGATATATCTTTTGATGATTTAGTATTATAGGAGGAAGATTATGAAAAAAATAGTTATGATATTGGACCAAATACAAGCTGGTGCTGGAGGAAAAGAAAAAAACAATATACCTCCTGCTGGAAAATCAAGCCCATTAGGTCCAGGTATAATGATGGAACCATTTTTAGATGAGTCTAAAGTAATAGCTACATTATTTTGTGGAGACGAATTTTTTATAAATAACGAAGAGGATGTAACAAACAAAATGATAGCAATGGTAAAAAAATTAAACCCTGATGTAGTAATTTGTGGACCAAGTTTTAATTATGAAAATTTTTCTAAGATGTCAGCTATATTATGTAAAAATATAAATGATAAGACTAATATATCAGCATTTGCAGCTATGTCAGAAGAAAATATAGATATAATAAACGAATATAAAAATGATATATGCATAGTTAAGACGCCAAAAAAAGGTGGAATTGGACTTAATGATTCACTAAACAACATATGTAAATTAGCAAAATCAATGGCAAATAAAGAGGATATAACTTTGATGAAAGAAGAGTTTTGTTATTAATTAGTGTTCTAATGTTAACAAACTTAAATAATACACTATTTATAATAAAAATAGATTAGTAAAATCTATATAATAAGGAGGGGAATTTTGACATGTGGGGAATGATAGCGACATGGAGAATGGCTCTAGAAGGTATAACTGAGGCATCAGAGCGTTTAGAAAAAGGTATGGAAGCAGGAGATGCCGTAGAACTTGCTGTAAGAAGAGTTGAAGATTATCCATTCTATAAATCAGTTGGCTATGGAGGACTTCCAAATGAAAACTGTGAGGTAGAGCTTGATGCTGCATTTATGGATGGTAATACATTAGATATTGGGGCAGTTGCTGGTATAAGGGATTATTCTAATCCTGTAAGTATAGCTAGAAAGTTAAGTTATGAGAAGGTAAATAATTTCTTGGTTGGAATAGGTGCTGAAGAATATGCTCATAAAAATGGATTTGAAAGAAAAAATATGTTGACTGATAGAGCAAAGTTGCATTATAAAAAGAGAAAAAAAGAAACTCTAGACAAGGGGTTAAGCCCATATGCTGGTCATGATACTGTTGGCATGATATCTTTAGACAAAAATGGTAAGATGTGTGCAGCTACTTCAACGAGTGGATTATTTATGAAAAAAAGAGGCAGAATAGGAGATTCTGCACTATCTGGTTCGGGATTTTTTGTTGATAGTAGTATAGGAGGAGCTACAGCTACTGGTCTAGGAGAAGACCTAATGAAGGGATGTATATCTTATGAGATAGTTAGACTTATGAAAGAAGGTAAGCATCCACAAGAAGCTTGTGATATAGCAGTAAATGAATTGGATGAACAACTTATTAAAAGAAGAGGAAAAGCTGGTGATTTATCATTAGTTGCCATGAATAATAAGGGAGAATGGGGAGTAGCTACAAACATAGCAGACTTTACTTTTTCAGTAGTAACTGAGGAAGAGGCTCCTACAGTCTATATTTCAAATAGAGTAGATGGTAAGACTACACATAAGGTTATATCAAATGAATGGATGGAAGCATATGAAGCTAGAATAAAAGCTCCAATAGAAGTGAAAGAATAAATCAGTCATATAATAAAGTAGAGTTTTTTATAATAAGGAGATTTTTATGAATATCATAAATAATAAAGTAGATGAATTAAAAGAAGATTTATTAAGTGATATTATAGATATTGTAAAAATACCTAGTGTAAAAGGGGAGTCAGAAAATGGCTTCCCTTTTGGTGAAAAAGTAGGTAAAGCACTTA
This sequence comes from Clostridioides sp. LIBA-6822, assembly GCF_056688955.1. Taxonomy (NCBI): domain Bacteria; kingdom Bacillati; phylum Bacillota; class Clostridia; order Peptostreptococcales; family Peptostreptococcaceae; genus Clostridioides; species Clostridioides sp. LIBA-6822. The sequence continues at coordinate 191,847 of NZ_CP196995.1, forward strand.
ATAAAGCATTAGAAATTTCAGAAAAATTGGGATTTAAGGTTAGAAATTTAGATAATTATATTGGGTATGCAGAATATGGAGAGAGTGAAGATTATGTTTGTGTAATTGGTCATGTAGATGTTGTACATGAAGGCGAAGGTTGGGAGTATCAGCCTTATGAAGGGGAAAAAGCCAATGGGAGAATTTATGGTAGAGGGGTATTAGATAATAAAGGACCCATAATATCTGCTTTATATGGATTGTATGCTATTAAAGAATTGGATTTAAAACTAGATAAAAAAGTTAGGATAATATTTGGTACAAATGAAGAAAGTGGATTTGAAGATATACCATATTATTTAGAAAAAGAAAAAGCCCCTCTTATGGGATTTACACCAGACTGTAAGTATCCTGTTGTATATGGTGAAAAAGGAATGGCAAGGATTAGAATCAAAAGTAAAAACATCTATGAAGAAGACACATTCTTAGGTTTTATAGAAAACCTATCTGAAAATGTGATTGTTACATATAAAGAGTTAAGTAAAAAAGATGGTGATATTATATTAGATATAAAGATAAAATATGATTTTAGCTATAAACTAAGAAATGTGTTAGATGAAATAAGATGCAGTTTTCCAAGTAGCATTGAGATAGAAGTAATTTCTAATTTTAATCCAGTATATTTTGATTGAAAAATAGCTACGCACACTTGTGACTTTAGTCGTGAATTAGTAGCTAAAATAGTCAGCATATAGGGAAACTTATATGTAGAGATAGGATAGAACCTATCCAATACTACTTGAATTGCTGGAAACCCCTAAAGCTAACCAAACTAAAACATAAGGATGAAATAAACCTAAGTGTGAAAGTTACGAAAGTAGAAAAAATTGGTTAGATGGTATAAGGTTAAACCCTAAGTACTTTAAAATGGGCAATCAGCAGGTAAGCTCCTAAGTAGGAGAAACTTCAACGACTATTCCTCTTGAGGGAAGTACACTACAAGCTATTGGTAGTGGAAGTGGGTAGACCTTAACGGATAATGCCGAAGGATAAGATATAGTCTGTGCTTGCATGAAAGTGTAAGAAGTTCATAAGAGAACTGCATAGGTAGTAGCGAACTTATGTGAACGACAACCTCAAAAATGATAAAAATTAGGACTTACGGTTCTTAAATATGTTATTTAAAAATAAATATAAAAACCTTCCAAATAATTGTTTTAAATAATTACGTTTGTTAATATTATAATGGGTGATGAAAAATAGAAGTTACTCGGATATGTATATTAATAATCATAAAAAACAATTAAAGTGAGGTGATAGTAGTGGAAAAAGCTTATAAGTTTAGAATGTATCCAAATAAAAAACAGCAAGAGTTAATTAACAAAACTTTTGGATGTTGTAGATTTGTATATAATAAGTATCTTGCTAAAAAAATAGAAGTTTATGAAAATAATAAAGAAACTTTTACTTATAAACAGTGCAGTTCTGATTTGACCAATTTAAAAAGAGAATTAGAGTGGCTTAAAGAACCTGACAAATTTTCACTACAAAATACCTTAAAAGATTTAGAAAACGCATATAAAAAATTCTTTAAAGAAAATGCAGGATTTCCTAAATTTAAATCAAAGAAAACTAATAGATTTTCATATAGAACTAACTTTACAAATGGAAATATTATGTACTTTAGTCAATATATAAAATTACCTAAACTTGGTATGGTTAAAGTAAGGGATAAACAAGTACCTCAAGGGAGAATATTTAATGCTACAGTATCCAAAGAACCAAGTGGTAAATATTATGTATCATTATGTTGTACTGATATAGATATTGAAGCATTTGAAAACACTAATAATCAGATAGGTTTAGATTTAGGAATTAAAGAATTTTGTATCTCAAGTTGTGGAGAATTTATAGAAAATCCTAAGTATCTTCAAAAGTCATTAAACAAACTTGCTAAATTACAAAGAGAATTATCGAGAAAAACAATTGGTAGTTTAAATAGAAATAAAGCAAGATTAAAAGTTGCAAGACTTCAAGAACATATAGCTAATCAAAGGAAGGATTTTCTACAAAAACTATCTACTAAATTAATACGAGAGAATGATATTATTTGCATAGAAGATTTACAAGTAAAGAATATGACTAGAAATCGTAAATTATCTCGCTTAATTTCTGATGTGTCATGGTCAGAATTTATTCGTCAATTAGAATACAAGGCTAATTGGTATGGTAGACAAATTGTAAAGGTAGGTAAATTCTTTGCAAGTTCACAAATATGTAATAAATGTGGGTACAAAAACGAGGAAATGAAGAATTTAAATATAAGAGAATGGATTTGTCCTTGTTGTAATGAAACTCATGATAGAGATATAAATGCAAGTATAAATATATTAAAAGAAGGATTAAGACTAATAACAATTTAAAATAAATAACTTATGTAAGAACCATAGGAACTACGGGGATAGCCTGTGGAGAGTTTGTAAGACATATTTTAGTATGCAAAATTCTATGAAGCAGGAATCCTGTGACTTTAGTCATGGGAGGTTCAGAAAGAGAGTAAGCTTATTAAAAAGCTTCAGCTAGCTTATGAAAGAGTAACATTATTAGATGGGACTCCAGTAACAACTAATGGAGGTACATATGCAAAAGTAATGCCAAATATAGTCCCATTTGGACCTTCATTTCCAGGACAAAAAGGAATAGCTCATAATCCTGATGAATATATGGACATAGAAGATATAATTTTAAATGCAAAGATATTTGCAAACGCAATATATGAATTGGCAAAGGAGTAATTATGTTAGAGATAATAGGAATGACAGTAGAAGACGCTAAAATCATAGAAGATTGTGGCGCAGATAGAATAGAGTTAGTTAGTGCTTTAACTGAAGGTGGATTGACACCAAGCTTTGGTCTTATAGAAAGGGTTGTTAATAGTGTAAAGATACCTGTGAACGTAATGATAAGACATCATGCAAAAAGTTTTATTTATAGTGAGGAAGATATAGGCATAATGCAAAAAGATATAAGTATAATTAAAGAGATTGGTGCTAATGGAGTTGTATTTGGTATGTTAGATAAAGATAATAACATAGATGAAAAAAATTTAAATGTTTTATTGGAATGTTGCGATAATCTTGATGTTACATTTCATAGAGCTATAGATGAATCAAATATAATGGATAGTATCAAAATTTTGAAGGATTATGATAAAATTACAAATATATTAACATCAGGTGGAAGGGGAAGTATAGTTGATAACATACAAATAATAAAGAATATGATGTTTGGTTCTAATCATATAAAAATTCTTTTAGGTGGGGGACTTAATTTCAATAATATAGAGAAGATAAAAGAATCAACTAAAGCAAGCAATTTTCATTTTGGTACAGCTATTAGAATAAATAACAATCCTTTTGAAGATATAGATAGACAAAAACTTAAAAAGCTCGTAAATATGATTTCAAGATAGTATAAACATAAAATACTAAACCTAAATAAAGAGTGTGAGTTAATTATAATTTGGGTATATGCATGATAATAGGTATTAAGCATGAAATTATTGTTGTAAGTGGTTTATTACTTTTATATAGTCTTGAATACTAATAATGAAAGAAAAAATAGGATATGGAGGTTTTAGAGGGTTTATATTTATAAAAAATTTATAAAAGATAAACGGCATATAATACATATAATTTCCTAAAATTACCAACTTATGACATGAATTCACATATTAATAAACAATTAATGGAGATATTTGTGGATAGAAATAGTAGTAAAAATAGCTTTAAATAAACAAAAACAAGAGTTATTAACAGTTTTATCCACATTATCCACAGGTAGTTGTGATAATATTAATCCACATGAGTATTAAGATAACTAAAAATGAGAAATAATTCTATCAATTGAATAGAAAAAATCATAAAAGTTAATAATAAAAAGAGGATTATGAGAGTTCGTGTAGAATATATTACTAAAGTATAAATTTTCTTATACTGGCATAATTGAAGGGAGATGTACTTATGAACATAATTATATCTGGAAAACAAATCGAATTAACTGATGCAATAAAAAGTAAAATCGAAAGCAAACTAAGTAAGTTAGATAATTACATTCATCCAGACACTGATGTAAAAGTTACAGTAAGTGCTAAAAAAGCAAGACAAAAAATAGAGGTAACAATAGCTACTGTAAATGGACCTATAATTAGAGCAGAAGATATGCAGGAAAATTTATACACAGCTATAGATGTTGTATATGATAAATTAAGTAAACAATTAAAAAAATATAAAAAGAGATTACAAGATAAACATAAAGACAACAAGAGTATAAGATTCCAAGATGCAGAAATAAATCTAGCTGATGATCAAGTGGACTATGAAGATGAAAATCAAGAATTAGTAATTCAAAGACGTAAGAAATTTAGTGTTAAGCCAATGAGCGAAGAAGAAGCTGTATTACAGATGGAGTTAATAGGACATGATTTTTACATGTTCAAGAATATAGATTCAGATGAAATAGCAGTAGTTTATAAGCGTCATAATGGTGGATATGGTATAATAGAACATGAATAAAGCAATTTAGATTTAATCATATTAGCTATCGATAAATAAATTATCGATAGCTTTTTAAATTAATATTAAAAGTATAGTTTTTATGGTAAAATGAATAATAGTACAATAAAGAACGAGGAGAGATGTAAAATATGAGCTTTATGGATAATTTATTCAACATGGCAGATAAAAAAGAATTAAAAAAGTTCAATAAAACTGTTGATATAATAGATTCATTAGAACCTAAATTTGAATCTATGGCAGACTCGGAACTTAAAAATATGACAAATATATTTAAAGAAAGATTAGCAAATAATGAAAGTATAGATGATATACTTCCAGAAGCTTTTGCAGTAGTTAGAGAAGTTTCTAAGAGAGTGTTAGGACTTAGACACTATAGAGTCCAAATGGTTGGAGGTATAGTGTTACATCAAGGAAGAATAGCCGAGATGAAAACAGGTGAAGGTAAAACTTTGGTTGCAACTGCTCCTGTTTATTTGAATGCCCTTACAGGAAAAGGTGTACATGTTGTAACAGTAAATGATTACCTTGCAAAACGTGATAGAGACCAAATGGCAAAAATATATGAATTTTTAGGAATGAGTGTAGGCGTTATTGTGCATGGTCAAAATCCAAAAGTTAGAAAAGAGCAATATGATTGCGATATAACTTATGGTACAAATAATGAGTACGGATTTGACTACTTAAAGGACAATATGGTAATACACAAAGAGCAAAGAGTTCAAAGAGGATTAAATTATGCTATAGTGGATGAGGTTGACTCTATACTAATAGATGAAGCTAGAACACCACTTATCATATCTGGACCTGGCGACAAATCAACTCACTTATATTCAGATGCAAATACATTTGTGTTAACTCTAAAACCAGATGATTACGAATTAGAAGAAAAAGATAAGGCGGTATCTCTAACAGCATCAGGTATACAAAAGGCAGAAGTATATTTTAACGTTGACAACATAACAGATATATCTCATACAGAGTTATATCATCATATAAATCAAGCTTTAAGAGCACATGTAATAATGAAGAAAGATGTTGATTATGTTGCTAAAGATGGAGAAATAGTAATAGTTGATGAGTTTACTGGTAGACTTATGTTTGGTAGAAGATATTCAGAAGGTTTACATCAAGCAATAGAAGCTAAAGAAGGTCTTAAAATACAAAGAGAATCTAAAACACTAGCTACTGTAACATTCCAAAACTACTTTAGAATGTATAAAAAACTTTCTGGTATGACTGGTACAGCAAAAACAGAAGAAGAAGAGTTTAAAGCAATCTATAAAATGGATGTTTTCCAAGTACCTACCAATAAACTTATGATAAGAGAAGATTTACCAGATTCTGTATACAAAAGTGAAATAGGTAAATTCAATGCTGTAGCACAAGAGATAATTGAAAGACATAAAGTTAATCAGCCAATACTTGTAGGGACAGTATCAATAGAAAAGTCAGAATTATTATCACAAATACTAAAGAAAAAAGGCATTAAACATGAAGTATTAAATGCTAAACATCATGATAAAGAAGCAGAGATAATAGCACAAGCTGGTAGACTTGGAGCTGTTACAATAGCTACTAATATGGCTGGTCGTGGTACAGATATAGTTCTAGGTGGAAACCCGGATTTCTTAACTAAGAGAGAAATGAGAAGAAATGGATTTAAAGAGGAAATAGTAAACAGAGTAGATACTCCAATAGAAGGGATACCTGTAAAAGGGAATGAAACTCTATTTGAAGCTAGAGCAGAGTATGAAAAACTATTTGAAAAGTTTAAACAACAAACACAAGAAGAACAAAAACAAGTTGTAGAAGCAGGTGGACTTGCTATAATTGGTACAGAGAGACATGAATCTCGAAGAATAGATAACCAGTTGAGAGGTCGTGCTGGTCGTCAAGGTGACCCAGGTAGTTCAAGATTTTATATAGGTCTTGATGATGACCTTATGAGATTGTTTGGAAGTGATAGGATATCTGGAATTGTAGATAAAATAGGCCTTGAAGAAGATATGCCGATAGAACATAGAATATTATCTAAATCTATTGAAGGAGCACAAAAGAAAGTCGAAGGTAAAAACTTTGGAATAAGAAAACATGTACTTCAATATGATGATGTTATGAATAAACAAAGAGAAATAATATATGCAGAAAGAAAACGTGTATTAGAGGGTGAAGATTTACAAGAACAAATACAATCAATGACTCATTCTATAATCGAAGAGGCAGTGACTCTTTATACACAAGATAAAGGGTTTGATGAAGACGGATTTAAAGAGCATATGTATAATCTGTTCTTACCAAAAGGTAGCATAGAAATACCAGAAATAGAAAAGCTTAATCCAGTTGAAATAACAGAGAAAGTTTATGAAATAGCTATGAAGATATACACTTCAAAAGAAGAACAAGTAGGCTATGAAAGAATGAGAGAGGTTGAGAGAGTAATCTTACTTCAAGCTGTTGATAACCATTGGATAGACCATATAGATGCTATGGACCAATTACGTCAAGGTATCGGGCTTCGTGCTGTAGGTCAGCAAGACCCGGTTATTGCTTATAAAATGGAAGGTTTTGACATGTTTGATGAAATGAATAAACATATCAAAGAAGATACTGTAAGATATTTATTTAATATAACAATAGAAACTCCAGTTGAAAGAAAAGCAGTTGTAGATGTTGAGAATCTATCTTCGCCATCAGATGGAACGCTTCCAACAAGCAAAACGGTTAAAAAAGATGAAAAAGTTGGAAGAAATGACTTATGTCCTTGTGGAAGTGGTAAAAAATATAAAAACTGTTGTGGTAGATAATCTTGGAGGATTAAATGTTAAAGATACAAGAGTATAGACATAGTGTGGAGCAGATAGCTTCAAATTTAGAAGAATTGAGGGTTTCTCTTTGACATAGCTTCATTGATGGAAAAAATACAAATTAATGAAGAAAAGATGAACAAACAAGACTTTTGGAACGATAATGAATTCGCTCAAAGAGTACTTCAAGAAAATAAATCTTTAAAAGAGACACTAGAAGAATATGAAAGTTTAAAAAATTTATTAGAAGATATAGAAGTATTGATTGAAATAGGTCTAGAGGAAGAGGATGACTCTGTAGAAAAGGATATAGAAAAGTCCATAGAATCAATAGAGGAAAAATTATCTGAAATTAAAATAAAAACTCTTCTAAGTGGAGAGTATGATAAAAATAATGCTATATTATCTATAAACGCTGGTACTGGCGGTTTGGATGCTCAAGATTGGGCTCAGATGCTTTTGAGAATGTATATAAGATGGTCAGAAGGAAAGGGTTATAAAGTTAAGCTTTTAGATATAATATCAGACCCTGAAGCTGGGATAAAGACAGCTACAATCCTTGTAGAAGGAACAAACGCTTATGGATACTTAAAGAGTGAAAAAGGGGTTCATAGGTTGGTGAGAATATCTCCATTTGACCCATCAGGAAAAAGACATACTTCATTTGCATCTATAGATGTAACACCAGAGTTAGATGAGAATATAGAAGTAGAAATTAATCCATCAGATTTAAAGATAGACACATATAGAGCGTCTGGAGCTGGGGGGCAGCATGTAAATACAACTGATTCAGCAGTTAGAATAACACATGTTCCTACAGGTGTAGTAGTTCAGTGTCAAAATGAGAGGTCTCAGCATCTAAATAAAGATAGAGCTATGAGATTTTTGATGGCAAAACTGATAGAACTAAAAGAATTGGAACAAAAGGAAAAAATAGAAGATATACAAGGAAAATATTCACAAATAACATGGGGTAGTCAAATTAGGTCGTATGTTTTTCAGCCATATAAATTGGTTAAAGACCATAGAACAAATGCTGAGTTTGGAAATGTAGACAGTGTAATGAATGGAAATATAGACCTATTTATTAATGAATACTTAAAAATGAATAAAACAGTTTAATAAATATGCACTGTAATTAAGATATATGTATAAGAAGGTTAGTGCTTACTATGCACTTACAGCACTTAGGCTGAGGACGACAACCCTCAGCCTTCGTTCTGTTTATTATACTTATGAAAAAACTAACATTAGGAGTGAAAAAATTGGATATAAATCAAATCTTAAAAAAAGAATTTAATCTTAGAGATGAGCAAATAAATAATACATTAAAACTTATTGATGAGGGTAATACAATACCATTTATAGCTAGGTACAGAAAAGAAATGACTGGTGAGATGAGTGATGTTACACTAAGAGAATTTCATGAAAAATTGATGTACTTAAGAAACCTTCAAAGTAGAAAAGATGATGTAGTTAGACTAATAGATGAGCAAGGCAAGTTAACAGATGAAATAACAAAAAATATAGAAAAAGCAAAGACATTACAAGAAGTAGAAGATATCTATGCTCCATATAAACAAAAGAAAAGAACTAGAGCAACAATAGCTAAAGAAAAGGGATTAGAAAATTTAGCATTGTCAATACTAGAGAATAATCTAGATAGTATAGAAGTAGAAGCAAAGAATTATATAGATGAGGAGAAAGAAGTTCTTTCTGTTGAAGATGCATTAAAAGGAGCTAGAGATATAATTGCAGAATTAGTTTCAGATGATGCTAAGATTAGAAAATATATAAGAGAATTAGCATTAAGAGAAGGCATGATAGTTAGCAAAAGCTCTACTGATGAGAAATCAGTTTATGATATGTATTATGATTATAATGAAGCAGTAAAGAGCATGGCTCCACATAGAGTCTTGGCAATAAATCGAGGAGAAAAAGAGAACTTCTTAAAAGTTAAGTTAGAAATAAATAATGATAAAGTTTTAAATTACATAATAAATGAATATGTAAATGATAAAAATTTCAAAAATAAGGAAGAAATCGTAAGCTCAATAGAAGATTCTTATAAAAGATTAATTTTTCCATCAATAGAAAGAGAAATAAGAAATCATTTAACAGAAATAGCTCAAGAAAGAGCTATAAGTGTATTTGGAAAAAATGTTAAAAGTTTATTGCTTCAACCACCAGTTAAAGACAAAGTAGTTATGGGATTTGACCCTGCATTTAGAACAGGATGTAAAATAGCTATAGTAGATAAAAATGGTAAACTATTAGATTATACAACAGTATACCCAACAGACCCTCAAAATGATGTGGAAGGGGCAAAGAAAGTTTTAAAAGGATTGATTGAAAAATACGATATAGATATAATTTCAATAGGTAATGGTACTGCATCTAGAGAATCAGAAACTTTTGTATCAGAAATGATAAAAGAGATAGATAGGGAAGTACAATATGTTATAGTTAGTGAGGCTGGAGCCTCTGTCTATTCAGCATCTGAACTTGCAAATGAAGAACATCCAGATATAAATGTATCAATAAGAGGAGCTATATCTATAGCTAGAAGATTACAAGACCCATTAGCAGAGCTTGTAAAAATAGACCCTAAAAGTATTGGTGTAGGTCAATATCAGCATGATTTAAATAAAAAAAGACTAGAAGAAGTATTAGATGGTGTTGTTGAAGATTCTGTAAATAGTGTTGGAGTAGATTTAAATACAGCATCATACTCTCTATTAGAACATATTGCAGGAATAAGTAAAGCTATTGCAAAAAACATAATAGCATATAGAGAAGAAAATGGAGATTTTACATCGAGAGTACAACTGAAAAAAGTAAAACGACTTGGACCTCAAGCATTCACTCAATGTGCTGGATTTATGAGAATCTTAGATGGTAAAAACCCACTAGATAATACAGGTGTGCATCCTGAAAGTTACGATATATGTAAAAAAATGATTGAGATAATAGGGTATTCTCTAGATGATATAAAAAATAAAAATATAGAAGAAATAGATGAGAAAATAAAAGAGATTGGTCTAAAAGAATTAAGTGAAAAGCTAGAAGTAGGTCAAGTTACTTTAAGAGATATTATAGCTGAAATTAAAAAGCCAGGAAGAGACCCAAGAGAAGAAGGAATAAAACCTATTCTTAGAACTGATGTCTTAAAAATTGAAGATATACAAGAAGGCATGTCTTTAAAAGGTACAATTAGAAATGTTGTAGATTTTGGTGCATTTGTAGATATTGGAATAAAAAATGATGGGTTAGTTCATAAATCAGAAATGAGTAATAGCTTTGTAAAAGACCCTATGAGTATTGTTACAGTAGGAGATATAGTTGATGTAAAAGTTATTGGAATTGACTTAAACAAAAAAAGAGTAGCTTTATCAATGAAAAAATAAACAAGTTTATGTATTGTTATTTTGAATTCTATATTTGTAAATACAACTTATAGTAGGTATGAGTATCAAAAATTAAAAAAGTATATTGTAAAAAACAATGTTAAAAAGAAGTAAGATAGTCTTGAAAATCAGGAGGAAAATGAATGATTTTTATAAAAAATGGTAAAATAAACACCATAACAAATGGAATAATTAAAGGCGATATCCTTATAGATGAAGGAAAAATAATAGAAATAGGAGAAGACTTAATAGCACCATTAGATGCAGATATAATAGATGCAAGTAATAAACTTGTGTTCCCTGGATTTATAGATGCTCATACTCATTTGGGTCTATGGGAAGATGGGATAGGTTTTGAAGGGGCAGATGGAAATGAAGAAACTGACCCAATAACACCACAATTAAATCCTATAGATGGAATCAATCCAATGGATAGAACATTTAAAGAAGCTTTTGAGGGTGGTATAACTTCTGTTTGTACAACACCTGGAAGTGCAAATGTTATGGGAGGTCAATGTATAGCTATAAAAACACATGGAAAAAGAATTGATAAAATGGTAATAAAAAATCCAGTTGCATCTAAAATAGCATTTGGAGAAAATCCAAAAAGTTGCTATGGTCAAGATGATAAATCTCCTCAAACTAGGATGGCTATAGCAGCCTTGCTTAGAGAAAATTTAAAAAAGGCGGAAGAATATCTAGAAGAGATTGATTTATATGAAAGTCATGATGATGAAGACTGTGAAAAGCCTGAATATGACATAAAAATGGAAAGTTTAATACCTGTGCTGAGAAGAGAAATTCCTTTCAAGGCACATGCTCATAGAGCTGATGATATGTTTACAGCAATAAGAATTGCAAAAGAATTTAACTTAAAACTTACATTAGACCATTGTACAGAGGGCCATCTTATTGTAGATGAATTAGTAGAAGAAGGATTTCCTGTGATAGTAGGTCCATCTTTGTCAGAAAGGTCTAAATTTGAACTTAGAAATCTGACATTTAGTACAGCTGGAATACTTTCAAATGCAGGTCTTGATGTATGTATAATGACAGACCATCCAGTAATACCAGTTCAATATCTTCCAATATGTGCAGGCATAGCAGTTAAACATGGTATGAAAGAAGAAAAAGCAATAGAATCAATTACAATAAATCCAGCTACAGCTTTAGGAATAGGAGACAAAGTAGGCTCCATAGAGGTTGGCAAAGATGCAGATATAGTAATTTGGGACAATTCTCCACTAGAGATTCAAAGTAATGTACTTTACACTATAATAAATGGCAAAGTAGTATATGAGAAAAAATAACTTGACAATTATTAAAAAATTAACTAATATAAGAGTGTAAGGAAAATTAAAAAATCAAAGAAGATCTTCGGGGCAGGGCGAAATTCCCTACCGGCGGTATAGCCCGCGAACTACTTAGGTGGTTGATTTGGTGAGATTCCAAAGCCGACAGTAAAGTCTGGATGAGAGAAGATATTTATGGAATATAAATAAGTTTATTTTAGTTTGTTTAAACTATATCCATAAAAACTCGAAGATAGGATCTTCGAGTTTTTTGTTTTTCCTAAAAAATATAAACTATTGATTAGGAGGAAAGTAGTTATGCAAAATACAGTAAAAAGAGGTAATATGATTTCAACAAGAACTTTGGTGGTTATGTCAATTTTATCTGCAATATCTTATTTATTGATGTTTATTCAAGCACCAATACCAGGTATTTTTCCAGATTTCTTAAAAATTGACTTATCAGATATCCCAGCAATATTTGGTGGTATGTCTTTAGGACCATTGGTTGGATTTGGTGTAGTTGTAGTAAAAAATATACTACAAATGATAACAGCAACAACAACTGGAGGAGTAGGAGAATTTGCAAATATATTAATTGGTGGTTCTTATGTACTTATACTTTGTTATTCATATAAGAGAAGTAAAGATTTAAAGGGTGTAGTAATTGGATTTGTATTAGGGACAATAGCTATGACTATAATTGGTTCATTGGTAAATTATTTTGTAATGCTGCCACTTTATGGGCAATTAATGGGACTAGATGCTATAATAGGCCTAGGCTCAGCTATAAATCCTCAAGTTCATGATTTATTTACTTTTGTAATTTGGATGATAGCTCCATTTAATGTATTAAAGGCTGTTATAATATCTTTAGTAACATTACCACTTTATAAAAAAATGGGAAATGTAATAAAAAAATAATTAGACAAGAAAATATAAAATTTTAAAATTAAATGTATTGAATAGCCATAATTTATTTATAACTTCGGTCCTATATTGTGATTGATATATTAAATAGATTATGGCTTTATTAATTTATCAAAAATTGTATATAAAATAAGAAATATTTAGGCAAATTTAATTTTTAAAATAAAGGAAGAATTAAAACGATTAACTATTAAAATACTAAAAAGGTATCTATAATACACAGAGCGAATTCATAATAAATAAAAAATAAAGATATTATAAAAAATAAATAAAGATTTATGCTTAATTTTTTAATAATATCTAATTTAATAATGATAGGGGTGTAGATAGATGAGTATATCTAAAAAATTGAAAAAATTATTTTTAGATGATAAAGGGTATTATTTTAATAGTAATTGGGAAAATATTCATATAAGTGTTGATAACGAAGAGTTGAAAATGCCTTTAAAGTATATTACAAATGAATACATTGAAAATATGGAAAGTGTAAAGTATGATTATCGTGAATTAAAAAATATAAAAAATCAAACTGATGGGATGTGTATTCTAGCGATAAGGCAAAACTATAAAGCCCTAGAGTATGTAAAAAAGCAAACAGAAGAATTATGTTTAGAGGCAATAAGGTATAACTATAAAGCACTAAAATATGTAAAAGAACAAACAGAGTATATATGTCTTGAAGCTATAAAAAAGGATTGTAATGCACTTAAGTATGTAAGAAACCAGACAGAGAAGCTTATTATAAAAGCAATAAGATATTCTTCAAATATAGATGTTGTAAGTATACTAAAAGCTTTAGAGGTTCAAACAAGAAGTATATGTTTAGAAGCAATTAAAAAAGATGGTAGGTGTCTTGCATATGTTAGAGAACAGAGTGAAGAACTATGTATAGAAGCGATTAAGCAAAACTATAAAGCATTACAATATGTAAAAAATCAAACAGATAAGATGTGTATGGAAGCTGTAAATCAAAATGGTATGGCACTGCAATATGTAAACAAACAAAAAGATGAAATATGTATGGAAGCTGTCAAACAAGATGGAAGAAGTCTGCAATTTGTTAATAATAAAACAGAGGAAATATGTATAAAGGCTATAAGATATTTAGATAAAAAATATAATATTAAAGATGTGTTAAGTTACATAGATAATTATACAGAAGATATATGTATAGAGATTGTAAGACAAAATGGTAAGATGTTAATGTATATAAAAAATCAGACAGAAAAAATGTGTATTGAAGCAGTGAAAGAGAATTATAAGTCTCTTAAGTATGTAAAAGAGCAATCTGAGAAAATATGCAAAGAAGCTTTAAAGCAAAGTTGTAAGGCAAAAGAGTATATAAAAATTATTATTGAAGACTGTATATAATGTCTAGATATGGCCATCAATAAAAAAAGATAAATAGAAGTACTTTATAATAGTCTAGGCTTATACTATAATTAATTAAGCAGTGATATAAATTCACATGACGATTATATCAAAATGGAGATGAATTGATGGCAAAAATATATTTAGAAAATGAAAATAAAACTAGAGAAATAGGATATAAATTAGGTAAACTTTTGAAAGAAGGTAGTGTTATCTGTTTAGTAGGAGATTTAGGGGCTGGGAAAACTACAATGACACAAAGCTTAGCAGATTCATTAGGTATAAAAGATTATATAACAAGTCCAACTTTTACTATAATAAATGAATATGAAGGCAAAATATCTTTGTATCATTTTGATGTTTACAGAATAGGTAGCAGTGATGAAATGTATGATATTGGATATGATGAATATATAAATTCAAAGGGAATTTGCATAATCGAATGGGCTAATCTAATAGAAGATATACTTCCAGAGGAATATTTAAATATAGAATTAAAGTATAAAGATGATGGAAGAGAAATGATATTAACTCCAAAAGGAGATTTTTACAAAGAAATAGTTGAGGAGTTGACTAAATAATGAAAATACTAGGTATGGATACATCTTCTATGGCAGCAAGTGTATCAGTTGTAGAAGATGATAACTTAATATGTGAGTTTACAGTGAACAACAAGAAAACTCATTCGCAAAAACTTATGCCAATGATAGAAAGTATGTTGAACATGAGTGATTTAAGTATAAAAGATATGGATTTATTAGCTGTATGTATAGGGCCTGGGTCATTTACAGGTCTTAGAATAGGTATGGCCACAGTAAAAGCTATGGCTCATGTAAATAATATACCAATAATAGCAGTGAATTCTTTAGAATCTCTAGCAAATAACATGAATCTATGTGATAGGAAGATATGTTGTATATTAGATGCGCAGAAGAATCAAGTCTATTCAGCTAAATATAAACTTGAAAATGGAGAGCTAATAGAATTAGAGGGTGTTAATGTTGTGGAATTTGATACTTTATTAGAGGAAATAGTATCAAGTGATGAAGAATTTATAGTAGTTGGAGAAGCGGTATATAAGTATAAAGATAAGTTAGAAAATATAAAAAATGTAAAAATACCATCACCAGCTAATAATGTATCTAATGCAGGAAGCTTATGCTCTTTGGCATTAAGTAAATATAATAAAAATATAGATGTACATACTTGTTATACAATAAATCCTATGTATATCAGAAAATCTCAAGCTGAGGTACAATACGATGAAAAAATGAAGAGGCTAAATGATGAAAGATAATACAAAACTAATAGTAGATGATATAAAAATAGAAGAAATGACTATTAAAGATATAGATGAAGTTTTTGAAGTAGAAAAAAATTGTTTTGAAGATTATTGGTCAAAAGAATCTTTTAGAAAAGAGTTATCTAATGAAGTAGCAAGGTATATAGTAGCTAAACTAGATGGAAAAGTTGTTGGATACGTGGGAATTTGGCTTATACTTGATTAAAAAATAGCTACGCACACTCGTGACTTTAGTCGTGAGTTAGTAGCTAAAGTAGTCAGCATATAGGGAAACTTATATGTAGAGATAGGAAAGAACCTATCCAATACTACTTGAATTGCTGGAAACCCCTAAAGCTAACTAAACTAAAACATAAGGATGAAATAAACCTAAGTGTGAAAGTTACGAAAGTAGAAAAAATTGGTTAGATGGTATAAGGTTAAACCCTAAGTACTTTAAAATGGGCAATCAGCAGGTAAGCTCCGAATAGGAGAAACTTCAACGACTATTCCTCTTGAGGGAAGTACACTACAAGCTATTGGTAGTGGAAGTGGGTAGACCTTAACGGATAATGCCGAAGGATAAGATATAGTCTGTGCTTGCATGAAAATGTAAGAAGTTCATAAGAGAACTGCATAGGTAGTAGCGAACTTATGTGAACGACAACCTCAAAAATGATAAAAGTTAAGGGCTTACAGTTCTTATATATGTTATTTAAAAAATAAATATGAAAACCTTCAAAATACTTGTTTTAAATGTTAATATTATGATGGGTGATGAATAATCAGAAAAAACAAGTAAAGTGAGGTGATAGTAGTGGAAAAGTCATATAAGTTTAGAATGTATCCAAATAAAAAACAGCAAGAGTTAATTAATAAAACTTTTGGATGTTGTAGATTTGTATATAATAAATATCTTGCTAAAAAAATAGAAGTTTATGAAAACGATAAAGACATTTTTACTTATAAACAGTGTAGTTCTGATTTGACCAATTTAAAAAAGGAATTAGAGTGGCTTAAAGAACCTGACAAATTTTCACTACAAAACACCTTA
Source organism: Clostridioides sp. LIBA-6822 (assembly GCF_056688955.1). Classification (NCBI taxonomy): domain Bacteria; kingdom Bacillati; phylum Bacillota; class Clostridia; order Peptostreptococcales; family Peptostreptococcaceae; genus Clostridioides; species Clostridioides sp. LIBA-6822. The sequence continues at coordinate 208,543 of NZ_CP196995.1, forward strand.
AAAGATTTAGAAAACGCATATAAAAAATTCTTTAAAGAAAATGCAGGATTTCCTAAATTTAAATCAAAGAAAACTAATAGGTTTTCATATAGAACTAACTTTACAAATGAAAATATTATGCACCTTGGTCAATATATAAAATTACCTAAACTTGGTATGATCAAAGTAAGGGATAAACAAGTACCTCAAGGGAGAATACTTAATGCTACAGTATCCAAAGAACCAAGTGGTAAATATTATGTATCATTATGTTGTACTGATATAGATATTAAAGCATTTGAAAATACTAATAGTCAGATAGGTTTAGATTTAGGAATTAAAGAATTTTGTATCTCAAGTTGTGGAGAATTTATAGAAAATCCTAAGTATCTTCAGAAGTCATTAAACAAACTTGCAAAATTACAAAGAGAATTATCAAGAAAAACAATTGGTAGTTTAAATAGAAATAAAGCAAGGTTAAAAGTTGCAAGACTTCAAGAACATATAGCTAATTGTCGAGAGGATTTTCTACAAAAACTATCTACTAAATTAATACGAGAGAATGATATTATTTGCATAGAGGATTTACAAGTAAAGAATATGACTAAAAATCATAAACTATCTCGCTCTATTTCTGATGTGTCATGGTCAGAATTTGTCCGTCAATTAGAATACAAGGCTAATTGGTATGGTAGACAAATTGTAAAAGTAGGTAAATTCTTTGCAAGTTCACAAATATGTAATAAATGTGGGTACAAAAACGAGGAAATGAAGAATTTAAATATAAGAGAATGGATTTGTCCTTGTTGTAATGTAACTCACAATAGAGATATAAATGCAAGTATAAATATACTAAAAGAAGGACTAAGACTAATGACAGTTTAAAATAAATAACTTATGTAAGAACCGTAGGAACTACGGGGATAGCTTGTGGAGAATTGGTAAGACATATTTTAGTATGCAAAATTCTATGAAGCAGGAACCCTGTGACTTTAGTCATGGGAGGTTCAGGAGGGGCATATAAATAATGTGGCTGTTCATAGTGACTATAGAGGCAAAAAAATAGGAGATAAGTTAATAAAAGGTATAGTTGATTTATGCAAAGATAATAATATTGCATCTATGACACTAGAAGTTAGAGCATCAAATAAAATAGCACAAAATTTATATAGAAAATATGGATTTAAAATGGGTGGAATAAGAAAAGAATACTACAGTGATAATAAAGAAGATGCAATTATAATGTGGAACCAATTAAAAGAGGTGTAGAGTTTATGAGTGATATAATAACATTAGCTATAGAAAGTAGTTGTGATGAAACAGCTGCATCAGTTTTAAAAAATGGTAGAGACGTACTTTCAAACATAATCTCTACTCAAATAGAGACACATAAAAAATTTGGTGGTGTAGTTCCAGAGGTAGCTTCAAGAAAACATGTGGAAAATATTGATATAGTTGTTCAGGAAGCTTTAGATAAAGCAAATGTAGGATTTAATGACATAGACCATATTGCAGTTACATATGGACCTGGTCTAGTAGGAGCCTTGCTAGTAGGCTTATCTTATGCTAAAGCACTTGCATATACTTTGAATATACCACTTGTAGGAGTAAATCATATAGAAGGTCATCTAAGTGCAAATTATATAGAGCACAAGGATTTGAAACCTCCTTTTATAACATTAATAGTATCTGGAGGTCATACTCACTTGGTTGAAGTCAAAGACTATGGTAAGTATGAAATTTTAGGAAAAACTAGAGATGATGCATCTGGAGAGGCATTTGATAAGATTTCAAGAGCAATGAATTTAGGTTATCCAGGAGGTCCAATTATTGATAATCTCGCTAAAAAAGGAAATAAACATGCTATAGAATTTCCAAGAGCTTATTTAGAAGAAGATAGCTACGACTTTAGTTTTAGTGGATTAAAATCTTCTGTATTAAATTATCTAAATGGAAAAAGAATGAAGAATGAAGAAATAATAGTTGAAGATGTAGCAGCATCTTTTCAAGAAGCTGTAGTAGAAGTTTTATCGACTAAAGCACTAAAAGCAGCAAAAGATAAAGGCTATGATATTATAACCCTTTCTGGTGGAGTTGCTTCCAATTCGGGTCTAAGAGCTAAAATAACAGAGCTTGCAAAAAATAGTGGGATAATTGTTAAATATCCTCCTCTAATTTTATGCACAGATAATGCAGCTATGATAGGGTGTGCAGGATATTATAATTTTATAAATGGTAAAACACATGATATGAGTTTGAATGCAGTTCCAAATTTAAAGATAAATCAGTAATATAAACTAAATTTATAAGTATATTAAGGATTTGTTTCAAAAAAGTAACTAGAAGTAAAATTGAATATAATAAAAATAAATATAGTATATATTAAAACTTGAAGTAAAACTATGTATAACATTTATATTCTAATGAATTGCAACGTGTTTAGAATATAAAGGTCATCTTTAGTCTGAATTTGCTTCAAGTTTATTTTTTTGTAGAAAGATTATTTTAAAAAGTGGGTAATGTACCCTTTTTTTCTCCTATTAAAAAGTCTTATACTAATTATAGAAAGATTAAGGAGGGGAAGAAATGAGTCAAAGTAAAGAAGACAAGATAAGAAGTATTTTAGAAGCAAAAAATATTAAGGCAAATTTTCAAGATAAAGAAAATTTAGATGAATTTAGTGAAAAAAAGGCAAGTAAAAGAGCTGATGATTTATTAAATGTATATTATAATACATTATCTACAGCTGATATGGAATTTCCATATTGGTATAATAGAGAATATAGAAAATCAGATGGTGATATACCTGTAGTTAGAAGAGCTAAGGCTCTTAAATCTGCTTTTTCTCATATGACACCAAATATAATACCAGGCGAGAAAATAGTAATGCAAAAAACACGCCACTATAGAGGGTCATTCCCAATGCCTTGGGTAAGTGAAAGTTTCTTCGTAGCTCAAGGTGAACAAATGAAGGAAGAAGCAAATAAGTTGGCTAGTAATACAGCAGATGAACTTACAAAATTTGGTTCTGGTGGGGGAAATGTAACTGAAAGTTTTGGAAATGTTGTTTCAATAGCTGGTAAGTTTGGAATGAGAAAAGAAGAAGTACCTGTACTTGTAAAAATGGCTAAAGAATGGGTTGGAAGATCAGTTGAAGATGTAGGTTTTCATTATGAGAAAATGATGCCAGATTATGATTTAAAAGAAAAATTAATGAGTACGCTTATTTGTATGTTTGATTCAGGATATACACTTCCTCAAGGTAGAGAAGTTATAAATTATTTTTATCCTTTGAATTATGGATTAGATGGAATCATAGAAATGGCAAAAGAATGTAAGAAAGCAGTTGCAGGAAACGCATCTGGAGATGGACTTATTGGAATGGACCGTCTATATTTCTATGAAGCAGTTGTTCAAGTTATTGAAGGATTACAAACTTGGATTTTAAATTATGCAAAACATGCAAAATATTTAGAGAGTATAGAAAAAGATTTGGAAGCTAAAAAAGAATATTCAGATTTAGTGGAAATATTAGAACATATTGCACACAAACAACCTCGTACATTTAGGGAAGCGCTTCAATTGACTTATACAATTCATATAGCATCAGTAAACGAAGATGCTATATCTGGTATGTCTATAGGTCGTTTTGGTCAAATCTTATATCCTTGGTATGAGCAAGATATAGAAAAAGGAATAATTACAAAAGAAGAAGTAATTGAATTATTAGAACTTTATAGAATAAAGATTACTTGTATTGACTGTTTTGCTTCAGCAGGTGTAAATGGAGGAGTATTATCAGGAAATACATTTAATACATTATCTATAGGTGGATTAAGAGAAGATGGTTCTACAGGAGCAAATGAATTAGAAGAATTACTATTAGAAGCAAGTATGAGATGTAGAACTCCTCAACCTAGTTTAACTATGTTGTACGATGAAAAACTTCCAGAAGATTTCCTAATGAAAGCTGTTGAATGTACAAAGCTTGGTTCTGGTTATCCAGCATGGGTAAACAACTCAAATGGAACAACTTTTATGATGAGACAATTTGCTGATGAAGGTATGACTGTTGAAGAAGCTAGAGCTTTTGCATTAGGTGGATGTCTAGAAACATCTCCAGGATGTTGGAAACAGTTAACTTTAAATGGAAAAACATATTCTATAGCAGGTGGAGCAGGGCAAACAGCTGGTTCTGGAGTACATTTTTTAGCTAATCCTAAAATATTAGAACTTGTTCTTATGAATGGTAAAGACCATCGTATGAATGTACAAGTATTTGAACCTCATAATAAACCTCTAGATACATATGAAGAGGTTGTAGAAGTATTTAAAGATTATTATAAACAAGCAATAAATGTTCTTGAAAGAGCAAATAATATTGAGCTAGATATATGGAGAAAGTTTGATACCTCTGTAATAAATTCACTATTAAAGCCAGATTGTTTAGACAAAGGTCAACATATAGGAAATATGGGATATCGTTATAATGCAACATTAAATGTAGAGACTTGCGGTACTGTTACTATGGTTAATTCATTTGCAGCACTTAAAAAACTTGTATATGATGACAAATCTTTTACACTTGAAGAAATGAAAGAGGCTATTTTGAATAACTTTGGATTTAAAGATGCTTTAGAAGTTGGAAATTATTCTATGGCAGACCAAGTAAAAGTAGATGAAACTGGTAAATATGATGCTATTTACAAGGCCTGTCTTGATGCACCTAAATATGGAAATAATGATTTATATGCAGATAGCATTCTTAAAAACTATGAAATATGGTTAGCAAAAGTATGTGAAGAAGCACAATCTTTATATGCTAAAAAGATGTACCCTTGTCAAATATCTGTTTCTACACACGGTCCACAAGGAGCTGCTACTTTAGCTACTCCAGATGGTAGATTAAGTGGGACAACATATTCAGATGGTTCAGTTTCTGCATATGCAGGAACTGATAAAAATGGTGTTTATGCATTATTTGAGTCTGCAACTATTTGGGACCAAGCGGTAGTTCAAAATTCTCAAATGAATTTAAAACTTCACCCAACAACTATTAAAGGACAACAAGGTACTAAAAAATTATTAGACTTAACAAGAAGTTACTTAAGAAAAGGTGGCTTCCATATACAATACAATGTTGTGGATTCAAAAACATTAAAAGAGGCACAGAAAAATCCTGATAATTATCGTCAATTAATGGTGCGTGTTGCTGGATTCACTCAATACTGGTGTGAATTAGGAAAACCAATACAGGACGAAGTAATTGCTAGAACAGAGTATGAAGGGGTGTAAAATATGAAAAAACATAGTGATTGTATGAATTTTTGTGCAGTAGATGCTACTAAAGGAATTTGTAGATTATCAAAACAAATGCTTAACTTAGATGATGAAGCTTGTGAAGAAATAAAAACAATGCCAAAATGTAAAAATTGTAAAAATTTTATTGATGTTAATGATGAAGGTATAGGCAAATGTGTTGGTCTTGAAAGGGAAGACTGGGTATATTCAACATTAAATGCAATTACTTGTGAAGGACATACGTTTAATGAGTAGTCAAAATCAACTAGAAGGCATGATTTTTGATGTACAAAGCTTTTCAGTCCATGATGGACCAGGTTGCAGAACAACAGTATTTTTAAATGGATGTCCACTTAGTTGTAAATGGTGTGCAAATCCTGAAAGTTGGACTGTAAGACCACATATGATGTTTAGTGAGTTATCTTGTAAATATGAAGATGGGTGTACTGTATGCCATGGCAAATGTAAAAAAGGTGCATTGAGTTTTAATCTTGATAATAAGCCAACCATAGATTGGAACATATGTAAAGACTGTGAAAGTTTTGAATGTGTCAACTCATGTTATTATAATGCGTTTAAGCTATGTGCAAAACCTTATACTGTAGATGAGCTTATAAGAGTAATTAAACGTGATTCTAACAACTGGAGAAGTAATGGAGGAGTAACATTTAGTGGGGGAGAGCCACTACTTCAACATGAATTTTTACATGAAGTATTATTGAAATGTCATGAGATAAATGTGCACACTGCTATTGAAACAAGTGCATGTGTTTCCAATGAAGTTTTTAATAAAATATTTAAAGATATTGATTTTGCATTTATTGATATAAAGCATATGGATAGAGAAAAACACAAAGAGCAAACTGGTGTGTATAATGATTTAATATTGGAAAACGTATCAAATCTTGCTAACTCTGACTGGAAAGGAAGATTGGTACTTAGAGTGCCAGTCATAGGAGGATTTAATGATGGTACTGAAAATATAAGTGATATTATATCTTTTATGCACAAAAATAATTTGGTAGAGATTAACTTGTTACCATTTCATAGGCTAGGAGAATCAAAGTGGATTCAATTAGGCAAGGAGTATGAGTATTCTGATAAGGGAGATGTTGATGAAGAGCATCTTGAAGAATTACAAGATATATTTTTGGATAATGGTATAGCTTGTTATGTTGGTCATGAGACAGCTTTTTAAAAGTAAATGCCATAAATTTTAATTAAAAAGGATGTCACACTAAAAGTTAGAGTGACATCCTTTTTTGTGTAAAAATAATCAAGTAAAGTTTTATATATTACTTAATATCCATAAAGATTGCTTCAAATTTATACCTAAATATCTATTTTGTATAGCTTAAATTATGACTAGAACACCTATTATGTTTACTTTATAGTAGTAGAAGCCTTATGGTAAAATATTACTATGAAAAAATTTAATATAATCTGTATTAGAAACAACCAAAAATAATAATTAGGAGGAAGATATCTATATGAACAAATTATGGAACAACTTTTTTATTAAGAACAAAGACAAAAAAGTACGTTCAGGGTGGATTATTATAGCCGTTATGGCTACCTTTTACATACTTCAGTATTATTCAAGTTCTATACTTATACAAATATTACGAAAAATTTTGATTGCTACAGGTGATATTAATCCAAAAACAAACTATTTTTCGGAATATGCTAATTGGCTAAATGATGTTTGTTTACCAATTGTATTTCAAATTCTAACAGATGCTCTTATGATTATTATTCCAATAATTGTATGGAGATTTATTATGAAACATCCTATTAGTGAAATGGGATTACATTCTTATAGGGTTAAGAAAAAAGAAGGATATGTGGGAATGTTGTTAGGAATAGTCAATTGTACAATAGTTTTTATTATAACAATAACAATTGGTGGAGGGCATGTTGTTTCATGGGTACCAAAACTTTCACTTTTAACAGTTTCCTGGATAGCTGTCTTTATTGTAGTTGCTTTTGCAGAAGAAATTTTAAATCGTGGTTTTTTAATGGCAGTTTTACGGAGATGTAACAATATTTATTTTATAATGATTGTTCCATCTGTTGTTTTTGGATTGATTCATATATCAAATCCTGATGTTACATTTTTATCTATAGTTAATATTATAATTGTTGGAATCCTTTTCTCATATATGTTTATAAAATCCTCAAATATATGGATGTGTATAGGCTATCATTTTACATGGAATGTATTCCAAGGAATTATATATGGTATGCCTGTTAGTGGACTTCAAGTCCCAGGGATTATAACTACACAAATTACTAATAGTAATCTATTAAATGGTGGTATGTTTGGTATTGAAGGTGGGATTTTGACTACTTTTATTAACATACTTAGTTTTATATTTGTATGGTATTACTATAGAGATTCTAAGTATGATTTTATTAGTAATAAAGTAAATATGCACAATATCAAGAATTAGTTAATTAGTATAAATTTTAAAATAAATCAATACTATTACAGGTAAATTATGTTATTTGGTAGAGATGATACTAATAAAGGTGTGTATGGATTTACACATTAGTAGTATTTCTTTATAACACAGTCAATTTGAAAATATTTATATAAAATAATACCTTATATTCAAGTAAAATAAAGAATAGCAACTAATAAGACATAAATAGTTGTTATTCTTTTTATTTGTCTATTAGCTTAATATAAACTTTTTTTACATATCTTTAAGTGACTAATTTTATAGAAATTATAAATAAAAGGTACAAAAGTATATAGTTTATTTATAGATGTCTGTTTTTTACAAGATTAAATGTATATTATATGATATAATCGACTCAATTATTTCAATAAGACTTATATTTTTTTATTTATACCATATTTTATTGAAATCTACATAGTTTAATTTTACTTATACAATATAAATAAAATATACATATATCAAGGAGGTAATATGAAATTTTTAAATGCTTTAATAGTGGTTGAAGATATTGAGAAATCAAAAAAGTTTTATTATGATGTTTTAGGATTAAAGGTAATCTGTGATTTTGGAGAAAATGTTGTATTAGAAGGTGATATATCATTACAAGAAAAAAAACTTTGGTTAGAGTTTATTAATAAGAGTGACAATGAAGTTAAATTCAAAGGAAATGATGCTGAGTTATATTTTGAGGAAGAATATTTTGATACTTTTGTTGAAAGATTGAGTACAATGAAAGATATAGATTATGTTCATCTGGCTGTAGAACATAGTTGGGGTCAAAGAGCAATTAGATTTTATGATTTAGATAAGCATATTATTGAGGTTGGGGAAACTATGTCATCTGTGTGTAGACGTTTTTTAGATAGTGGACTTTCAATGGATGAGGTAGCCAAAAGAATGGATGTAACTGTTGAATATATTGAATCAGTTTTAAACTAGGCATAGATTATATTAAAATAAAGGCGTCAGCTAATCTATGCTTTCGCCTTTATTTATTACTTTTCATAATGAGTTTATAAAATGTTATTGAATTTTTTCTCCAGAAATATATAATTTTGAATCTTCTGATTTATCTTCATACTCAATACCCTTATTTTTTTTCATAATTATGTATAGAGGTGCTATTAATAACATTGCTCCTAATCCTATTAAAACTCTATTTTGAGTTATAGGTTTTGCCATATCTTCTGCCCAAGCTTGCTGTAGCAACCATAAGCTACCTAAAATAGCTACTGTTGGTATAACAGGTCCAAATGGAATCTTAAAAGAAGCTTGAATGTCTGTTCTTTTTCTTAAAACTATTACTGATAAACAAGTTGGTATATACTGAGCAAATCTTGCAATTACACTCATTACTGCAAGCTGTTCAAAACTTCCAGTCAGTACAAGTGGTATACAACAAATTAAAGATATTATTATTGCTACATATGGAGCATCATATTTATTTGTTTTTCCTATAAATGCTGGAAGAGAACCTTCTTCTGCTAGAGAAGAACCACATTTAGGAGTTACTATTGAAGAACCTATATTTATTCCAAATATAGAGATTAATGTTGCTACAGATATAAAGACCTTACCATAGTTACCTAAAAATACACTTGAAGCATCTGCAATTGGAATACTATTTTCAAATAGTTTATCTCCAAGTATACCCATACAGACAACTTGAATTAAAATATAAATTATTGCACATATAAATATAGTAGTTATTAAGGCAATTGGAAGATTCTTTTTGGGATTTTCCATCTCTCCACTTGCTACAATAAATGATTCAAATCCAGTAAATGCGTAAAATACCAATATGATAGCTGGTCCTACACTAGAGTTAACTACATTACCAGAAGGGACAATATTTCCAAATTTTATAAAGAATATTCCGACTATTACAAAAACTATTAATGGTACTAATTTAGCTATAGTTATTACGTTATTCATTATCTTTGTGCTTTTAATTCCAAATAAGCTATTTATAGAAAGTAGTGTTACTAGCAATGCTGCTATATAGCCCTTGTATTCAGTTGCAGCTTCTGGCCAAAATGAACCTAAAGCTGTTGCAAATCCTACTGCTAGAGTAGACCATGATATAATTCTTATAACCCAAGACATGGTACCAACTTCAAAACCTATAAAATCTCCAAAAGCTTTTTTGGAATATAGATATGCACCTCCATTTTTATCAAACATACTTCCAACTTCTGCAAAACATAAAAGTATTGATAGAACTAGAATTGTAGCAAAAATATATATAAATATACTGTTTTGACTTGCTAGATTATAAACTTTACCTGGTAGTAAGAATATACCTGAACCTATTATACTATTAATTCCTAATAATATCATACTAAATAACCCTAATTTTTTAGCTTTTTCCATATTAATTTATCTCCTATTCTTTTATTAATTATCGCACTAATTAAAATATAAAGTATTCATTACATGCATCATAACACCTATTGGTAGACAATCCTCATCTATATTGAAGCTAGAGGTATGCAGAGGTGAAGTTAACCCCTTTTTCTCACTTTTACATCCTAAGTGAAAGAATGCTCCTTTGCAATGTTCTGTGTAAAAAGAAAAATCTTCCCCACCTAAAGAAGGGTTTGGTCTCAATATAAATTTTTCCTCTCCAAGTAATTTTTTAGTACTTGAGATAACAGTGTCTACTAATTCTTTTTCATTTATAACAGCGGGATAATTTTCATCACTTACATGCAATGTCCCAATACAGCCAAATGCAGAAGCCGTATCTTCAACAATTTTAGATATCTTATCAATCATAAAGTTTCTCGTTTTGCTATTTAAAGTTCTTAAAGTACCTTCTAGTTTTACATCTTCACATATTACATTGTGTGCATCTCCACCATATATTTTACCTATAGTTAAAACAGCAGCATTATTTGGTTCTAAGTTTCTACTTATTATAGTTTGTAATGATGTAACAATTTGTGAAGCTGTAACTATTGCGTCAATACCATTTTCAGGATATGCACCATGAGCTCTTTTACCCTTGACATTTATTTTTATAGTGTCAACACTAGCATTTAATGTATCATATTTTGTTTCAATAAATCCTGTTTCAATATGTGGCATAACATGAAGCCCAAATATATAATCAGCTTTAGGATTTTCTAAACATCCATCTTCAACTAAGAATTTTGCTCCTCCAAAACCTTCCTCTGCTGGCTGAAATAAGAACTTTACATTTACATTTAATTTATCTTTTATTGAATGTAAAACTTTACATGCTCCAAGTAGCATAGTTGTATGTGCATCATGACCACAAGCATGCATTTTTCCAGAATGTATTGATTTATAAGGTATATTATTTTCTTCTTCTATAGGAAGGGCATCCATATCCGCTCTTATACAAATAGTTTTATCTGCATTTTCTTTTAAAATATATGCCATAATCCCATTATGTTTTGTAAATTCCATATAATCAATTCCTATTTCTTTTAAGTAAGAAATGGCTTTTTGTTTGGTAAGGTTTTCTTCAAGAGCTAATTCTGGAATTTTGTGCAATTCTCTTCTTACATTTATTAGCCAAGGTTTTATAGAATTACAACTTTCTATTACAAAATCTTTTCCCAGTTCTTTATTTTGATATTCTAATTTTAAAGCCTGTTGCATTTTTATTCCTCCAATTACTTTTTATTGTTTGGTTAATATAGTAGCAATTATTATGCCATAATTTTTAACGAATAAAATTTGTTTTTTATAAGAATTTTGAATTAAAATAATCATTTGTTTGTTGGCAAAATATAAAAAATGATTATTTTATTGCAGTTTTCGGAAAAAAATATTGTTCTAGATAAGAATAATCTTATATATTAATCTATATAAAGATAATAGGAATTATTAAATTTATCCTATTCCTATTAATTCCTATTAATTACATGCAAAATAATGTACTATATTTACATATCTGCAAAATAAAAAATCTATTGAGGAAGCGTCTTGCACCTGAATAGATTTCTTTGTTTAATATATTATAAATTTATAAACTTTCATATTTTAATTTATTGTAAAAGTCTTCTCCTTGTTGAGTTATTTTACTTCCATATCTGCCTGAACCACAAATTATAAGTTCTTCTTTTTTTAGATATTCAAATATTTTTTTAATTTTACCTTCTGTAATTTGGATATTTTTATCTAGTAATGTCTTTAAAATTAATCCTCTACCAATTCCAACATCTGATTCCTTATTTAAAATTAATATCTCGAGTATATTTAATATATCATTCTTATTATATTTTAATTTCAATGATGAATTTTTGTTATCTAAAGTTCTTAAATTTGGGGGTAAATCTTTTTCTAATATAATATTATCACACATAATATTTAAATAAGATGTTACATTTTGAAGTTCCCTTATATTGCCTTTCCACTTATAGTTTTGTATAAGTTTTTTCGCCTCTGGTGTAATTACTAATTTCTTGTTAATTAAATCTTCCATAATAATTAATATATCTTCTTTTCTTTCTCTTAGAGGAGGGATATTTATTGGTATTGTATTTAATCTATAATATAAATCCTCCCTAAACTGCCTCTTATCAATCATTTGTTCTAAGTTCTTGTTTGTAGCAGATATGATTCTAACATCTATATTAATTACATTGTGAGAACCAACTGGCATTATTTGTTTTTCTTGAAGAACTCGAAGTAGTTTTGTTTGTAATTCTAAGGGCATATCGCCTATTTCATCTAAGAAAATTGTCCCGTTATTAGCAAGTTCGAATAGTCCTTGCTTTCCATCTTTTAGACCACCAGTAAAAGTTCCCTTATCATATCCAAATAACTGACTTTCTAGTAAATTCTCAGGAACAGCTGCACAATTTACTGCTATAAAGGGCTGATTTTTTCTATTTGAATTATTATGTATAGATTGAGCTATTAGTTCTTTACCAGTTCCACTTTCGCCTCTAATAAGTATACTTAAATCAGATTTAGAAACCTTCTTAGCTAATTCGATGCATTCAATCATCTTGGAGCTATTTGTTTTTATATCCTTAAATGTGTATTTTGCTATTTGTCCTTTTTCTCTTAACTTCTTAGTGAGATTTTGTTCTAGTTTTTTTATGTATGTTATTTCTTGTAAACTATAGTATGTACCCATTTTTTCATCTCTATTGTATATATTTTTTTTATTTACATTTATATATTTTTTATTGAATATAATAACTTTGTCTAGTATCTCTTGTTCATTCAATAAAACTTTTAAACTATCTATAAATATTTCCTCAATGTGTTTTCCATATATATCTTCTTTTATGTCTAAAATATCTTTTACCTTACTATTATATGTATTTATTTCACCATCTTTTGAAGTAAATAGTATACCATCCTTTGATAAGTTTAATATTGTATCTAATTCTTCTATTTTTAAGAATAGTTCCTTATATTTATCTTTTATACCAGTATCTAAACTTATTATCTCTTCTGAATATTTAACTAGATTAGATTGTATTTCTTTTGAATCAATTTGTAATAAGTTTATTATTTCTATAAAAGTGGATATATCTATATATCTATGACCCAAGTCAAATATATCTGAGATAAAGCTAGGCACTTTTTCTGGAACTCCTGGAGTTATAGCTATCTTTATATCCTTATAGTTATTGTCATTCATATATGGAATTGGTCTGATATTAGTTACTCCAATTTTATAAAACAAACTTATGGTTTCTAGAGTAGTTTCATCAGAATCGTTTACGATTAGAGCATTTGTACCTTGTGGTAAAGATAATAAATTATATATTTTATCTTCCTTAAAAGTTCTTCTTATAACAATAACTTTTTTCTTATCTAATATATTATTTATAATTTTATCTAATCTTTCTACTGACATTACTAGTATCACATCATCATTTATAATATCATTATCATTTATTTCATCTATAAAGTATCTGTTAATATTTATATAATCTCCAAAAACTAATTTCAAATTATTTTCTAAAAAATCTATTAAATCTTTTCTACTATCATTTACCAATGCCACTGATTTTTTCATTAACTTCTCCTTATATAATAAATAGTCTCTAACAAAAAGGTTGTATAGAGCTATATGATTCTGGTAATTTAAATTTATCAAATAAAAAAGAAAGTGTCTATCCATGACTTTATAAAAGTCGCCTTAAGACACTTTCTTTCTTATAATTAAATCTTGTCACCAAATCCCCCTAATTGTTGCTTAAAATTCAAACTGTATGTATATTTTTCATTTCTATTCGATTAAATTATAATATACACCTAAAAAATTTATTTTAATAAATTCTATTGATAAAATAATTTCATAAATATAGAATTGTATTAAAATAAATAATATATGAAAATATATATGTATAAGTTTATTCTGCGTGAGTAGAATAAATTTGTCAAGACTAATTTAACAGTAATAGCATCTTTTATTAAAAATAATATAAATTAAAATATTTTATACAATATACTATAAAGGAGAACTTTGATTAAAAAATAGCTACGCACACTCGTGACTTTAGTCGTGAGTTAGTAGCTAAAGTAGTCAGCATATAGGGAAACTTATATGTAGAGATAGGAAAGAACCTATCCAATACTACTTGAATTGCTGGAAACCCCTAAAGCTAACTAAACTAAAACATAAGGATGAAATAAACCTAAGTGTGAAAGTTACGAAAGTAGAAAAAATTGGTTAGATGGTATAAGGTTAAACCCTAAGTACTTTAAAATGGGCAATCAGCAGGTAAGCTCCGAATAGGAGAAACTTCAACGACTATTCCTCTTGAGGGAAGTACACTACAAGCTATTGGTAGTGGAAGTGGGTAGACCTTAACGGATAATGCCGAAGGATAAGATATAGTCTGTGCTTGCATGAAAGTGTAAGAAGTTCATAAGAGAACTGCATAGGTAGTAGCGAACTTATGTGAACGACAACCTCAAAATGATAAAACTTAGGACTTACGGTTCTTACATACGTTATTTAAAAATAAATATAAAAACCTTTAAAATACTTGTTTAAAAAAATTTACCTTGTTAATATTAGGATGGGTGAGTAAAAATTGAAGTAGCTCAGATATGTATATTTAGTACAATACCATATAGTATGGTGTGTAAAATATAGACATCCAGTATTACATAATCATAAAAAACAAGTAAAGTGAGGTGATAGTAGTGGAAAAAGCATATAAGTTTAGAATATATCCAAATAAAAAACAGCAAGAGCTAATTAACAAAACTTTTGGATGTTGTAGATTTGTATATAATAAATATCTTGCTAAAAAAATAGAAGTTTATGAAAATAATAAAGAAACTTTTACTTATAAACAGTGTAGTTCTGATTTGACCAATTTAAAAAGAGAATTAAAGTGGCTTAAAGAACCTGATAAATTTTCACTACAAAACACCTTAAAAGATTTAGAAAACGCATATAAAAAATTCTTTAAAGAAAATACAGGATTTCCTAAATTTAAATCAAAGAAAACTAATAGATTTTCATATAGAACTAACTTTACAAATGGAAATATTATGTACTTTAGTCAATATATAAAATTACCTAAACTTGGTATGGTTAAAGTAAGGGATAAACAAGTACCTCAAGGAAGAATACTTAATGCTACTATATCCAAAGAGCCAAGTGGAAAATATTATGTATCATTATGTTGTACTGATATAGATATTGAAGCATTTGAAAATACTAATAATCAGATAGGTTTAGATTTAGGAGTTAAAGAATTTTGTATCTCAAGTTGTGGAGACTTTATAGAAAATCCTAAGTATCTTCAGAAGTCATTAAACAAACTTGCTAAATTACAAAGAGAATTATCAAGAAAAACAATTGGTAGTTTAAATAGAAATAAAGCAAGGTTAAAAGTTGCAAGACTTCAAGAACATATAGCTAATCAAAGGAAGGATTTTCTACAAAAACTATCTACCAAATTAATACGAGAGAATGATATTATTTGCATAGAGGATTTACAAGTAAAGAATATGACTAGAAATCGTAAATTATCTCTTTCTATTTCTGATGTGTCATGGTCAGAATTTATTCGTCAATTAGAATACAAGGCTAATTGGTATGGTAGACAAATTGTAAAGGTAGGTAAATTCTTTGCAAGTTCACAAATATGCAATAAATGTGGGTACAAAAACGAGGAAGTTAAGAATTTAAGTATAAGAGAATGGGTTTGTCCTTGTTGTAATGCAACTCATGATAGAGATATAAATGCAAGTATAAATATATTAAAAGAAGGATTAAGACTAATAACAGTTTAAAATAAATAACTTATGTAAGAACCGTAGGAACTACGGGGATAGCCTGTGGAGAGTTTGTAAGACATATTTTAGTATGCAAAATTCTATGAAGCAGGAACCCTGTGACTTTAGTCATGGGAGGTTCAGGAAAGCAGAAAAAACAAGCATATACCCGATTATCAAAAATAATTTAAATCAAGTGTCAATTGTTGAATATAAAAAGGGTCAAAGGTTTGTAGCATCAGATAAAGATTTACAAGAAGTTTTTTTTATAATAGAGGGAGTTGCTTTAGTAGAATGTACTACTAGAGGAGGAAATAAATTTCTTGTTGACATTGTACCTGAAAATGAATTTATAGGTAAAATCAGCTATATATATGAACATAATTTGAAATGTGATATATTTGCCAAGACTAACATAAAATTATTTCGATTTGAAAAACATATATTTGAAGAGTTTTATCTTAAACCAGATTTTATTGCTCTATTTCACAGCAAATGTACAAGAAGGATATATGAGTT
Source organism: Clostridioides sp. LIBA-6822 (assembly GCF_056688955.1). Lineage (NCBI taxonomy): Bacteria > Bacillati > Bacillota > Clostridia > Peptostreptococcales > Peptostreptococcaceae > Clostridioides > Clostridioides sp. LIBA-6822. The sequence goes on from NZ_CP196995.1 coordinate 225,036, forward strand.
GTATAAAACTAGAATGGTAAGAGAGTTATTTTCTTGTACAGAAGTCATTGCATATTGTATTTTAAAAAAACAAGAAAATAATATCTGTAATATAAAAGCTATACGCAATTTTAGTGAAATATATTCAATCAGTAGAAAAAGTAGATATTATTCCCTATTAAAGTTAACTGAGAAAGGGATAATAAAAAAAATAGGTAATACATATGAAATTTTAAATTATGATGAATTACATAGGTTAGCATTTGAAGTAAAAGAGTTTTTGGAAGATGAATAAAGACTTATTATTCAATCAAAATAGTATATAATGGCATTTATAAAAATAGAAATAGTCTCACTGAAAAACAAAAATATTTTAGTTATTTTCAATGAGACTATTTATAAATGTTATATACTTACAAGATATAGTATTATTAATCAATTTCCTTTACTATATTAATAGCCCATTTTTTAGATAAGGCTCTAGGAACACCAAATATAAATTTAACAACTTCTTCACTGTAAGTGAGTAGAACAAGGATAAATATAGGTGCGCCTTTAAATGCGGCTATAAAAGTTAGAGGAATAGAAGCTAGCCACATACATCCTAATTCTAAAAACAGAGCGTATTTAGTATCTCCTCCACTTCTTAAAATACCAATTATGACTAATGTATTAAAGGATTTAAGAGCCATTAGTATACCCATTATGAAGAATATCTTAGTTATATCAGAAGATAAGCTATCAGAAACACTAAACATTTTTAATAATAATGGGATATTCAAAATTAAAATAATTCCAAGTATTAAGCCAGCCAAAAACACCAATATAGAAAATTTCTTAGCATACTCAATAGCTCTCTTAATATGGTCTGCTCCAAGTTCATTTCCAAGCATAATAGATGCACCAGATGCAATACATACAGCCGTCATTATAAAGAAGTTTCCTGTGCTGGTTGCTATTTGACTTGCTGCTATAGCTGATGTACCTGCTCTTGCATATGCGACAGAGTACAGGACAGTTCCAACTGCCCATGCAGAGTCATTTACAAATATAGGAAAGCTTTTTGATGAAAAAGATTTTACAAAAATCTTATCAATAGCTTTTAAATTTTTTAAGCCAAATTTTAATATATAGTCCTTTTTATAAAAATAAACATAAGTAATCATTAAAATTAATTCACATATTCTGGCAATAACAGTTGCTAAGGCTGCTCCTTTTACACCTAATGCAGGGAGACCAAAATTACCAAAGATAAATCCATAATTTAAAATAACATTTGTTACAAGAGCAAAGGCACTACAAATCATACCTAACTTAGGATTTCTAACACCTCTTGAACCTGTACTAAATACTGTACTTATAGCTATTAATGGATAACTAAATACTGCAATACTAAAGTAATCTATACAAAGTTTTACAACTTCTGAATCATAAGAAAATATATGTATAATTGGCTTTGGTGTTAGTAAAGCAGGAATAACAAATATAAAACTTAAGATAATGGCCAATATACAAGTAAGACCTGTAACTTTTCTTATATTGCTGACATCTTTCTTTCCATAAAACTGTGAAATAAAAACTCCAGCTCCTCCTGTAATTCCAGATAGGGACATATTAAAAAGAAAGAAAAATTGGTTTGCAACTCCAACTGAAGCTACAGATACCTCCCCCAAACTACTTATCATAACTGTATCTATTACATTTACAGAAGTAGAAATTAAGTTCTGTATAATAATAGGTATACATAAAGATAACAGTATTTTATAAAATCTTTTATTTTCGTCTTTTAAAGAAAATAGTTCTTGCAAATAATCCTCTCCTTTTTACATAAATTCTTCCCACTCATCATACAGAGAGGCAAGGTTATTTTCTAAATTAATTTTTTCTTGGCTAACTTCCTTAGCTTTATCTGGATTAGAGTATACTTCTTCTTGACATAAAAGTATATCTAATTCTTCAATTTTAAGTTCTAACTTTTCAATTTCTTTTTCTATATTTTGTCTTTTTATTCTATTTTTCTTTTCTACTTCTCTTTGTTCTCTTTCTTTTCTTTTTTCATCTTTTATCTGAGTTCTAGTTTTTTCTTCTTTTTCTTCTATAAGACTCATCTCTTGGATTTGCCTTTTTTTATCGATATAATAGTCATAGTTTCCTAGATATTCAGTAACTCCATTTTCATCTAAAACTAAAATCTTATCAACAACTGTATTTAGAAAATATCTATCATGTGATATTGTAAATATAGTCCCATCATAATTAGTTAATGCCTCTTCAAGAACTTCTTTAGAATCAATGTCTAGATGGTTAGTAGGCTCATCTAATAATAATAAATTTGCATTTGATAGTATAAGTTTAAGTATAGCAACTCTAGCTCTTTCTCCACCACTTAATGTAGAAATCTTCTTAAAAACTTCTTCATCAACAAATAAAAATGCTCCTAACATATTTCTCAAAGTAGTTTGAGTAAGATGATTATTATTTTCCCAAATCTCATCTATTATTGTGTTATCCAAATTAAGAGTTTTTTGCTCCTGATGGAAGTAAGAAACATGGACATTAGTACCAAATTTAATATTACCACTAATAGGTTGTAATTCATTAGTTATTATTTTAAATAATGTAGACTTACCAATGCCATTTGCACCAATAAGAGCAACTTTTTCTCCTCTATATATATCTAAATCCAAGTCTTTAAAAAGTACCCGTTCTCCATAACCCATGGATACATCTCTGATTTGAAGAACATCATTACCACTTTGGACAGATGGAGTAAATTGTATACGAGCTTTTTTTCTATAAGCTTCTGGCTTATCTAGAACATCTACTTTATCCAATGCTTTTTCTTTACTTCTTGCACGTTTTAGATGCTTTTCTCTACCATAAGCTTTAAGTCTTTCTATTGATTCTTCCTGTTTTTTTATTTCTTTTTGCTGGTCTTCAAATTTCTTAAGTTCTAGTTCTTTTTCTACTTTAGATAACTCAACAAATTTAGAGTAGTTACCATTATATACTTTAAGTCTTTTATTGTGAACTTCAAAAATTCTATTTACAGATTGGTCTAGGAAATATCTATCATGAGATATTAACATAACAGTACCCTTATATTGCTTTAAAAATACTTCTAACCATTCTATAGCCTCAGAATCTAAGTGGTTAGTAGGCTCATCAAGTAGCAATAAAGTTGGTTTTTTAAGAAGTAATTTTCCTAAAAGAACTCTAGTCTTTTCACCACCAGAAAGTATACTTATTGGTTTATCCATATCATTTTCACTAAATCCTAATCCTTTTAAAACCCCTTTGGCTTCAGACTTATATCCATATCCATTTAAATCTGAGAATAATTCCAGTTTATGTGAATACTCATCCATTATTTTTTCTAGAATTGAAGAGTTTGTTTTTGTACTTTCTTCAGATATTTTAACCTCCAATTCTCTTAAATAAGATTCCATCTCTATCAAATTTTTAAAAACTTCCAATACTTCTTCCAGAATCGTATTATCCGAATAAAAATTGGTATTTTGTTCTAAATATCCGATTTCACAATCTTTAGAAGTGTAAATATCTCCGCTATCATAACCATAAATTCCTGAAATTATTTTAAATAAAGTAGTTTTCCCAGTACCATTAACCCCAATTATACCAATTTTATCGCCTTCATTTACTGTAAAACTAATATTTTCTAATATAGAATCTATACCAAAACTTTTATTTAAGTTATTACATGACAAAACAATCATAAATTTCTACCTCCTTGAACTATCTAAAATTATAATGTTTTGATATAATATAATCAAGGTTATATGTATTAGTTTTGAAAAAGAAATATTTTATTGTGAATCAAACAAAAAAGAGGACACTTTTAGGAGGTGAAGATGTTGGGAAATAAAAATATATCAATGGCAGTTATAAGAAGGCTCCCAAAATATCATAGATATCTTGGAGACTTATTAGATAGGGATATACAAAGAATATCTTCTAAAGAATTGAGTGATATAATAGGATTTACCGCTTCTCAAATAAGACAAGACCTAAACAACTTTGGCGGCTTTGGACAACAAGGATATGGTTATAACGTAGAGGCTCTTCATACTGAGATAGGTAAAATTCTTGGATTGGATCGACCATACAACGCAGTTCTTGTAGGAGCAGGTAACTTAGGACAAGCCATAGCCAATTATGCAGGATTTAGAAAAGCTGGATTCGAGATAAAAGCTTTATTTGATGCAAATCCTAGAATGATAGGTTTAAAGATAAGAGAATTTGAAGTATTAGATTCAGATACTTTAGAAGACTTTATAAAAAATAATGATATAGATATTGCTGTATTATGTATACCTAAGAATGGAGCACAAGAAGTTATTAATAGAGTTGTAAAAGCTGGAATAAAAGGTGTGTGGAATTTTGCACCATTAGATTTAGAAGTTCCGAAAGGTGTTATAGTTGAAAATGTAAACCTAACAGAAAGCTTATTTACCTTATCATATTTAATGAAAGAAGGAAAGTAGACAACTTAAATATATTAATAATAAGTAGTTATGAAGAGTATTGAGAAAGTCAGAAGATTTAATATTAAATCCTCTGGCTTTTTGAAGTATTAGGATAAAATAAAAATTTAAATAATGTATACAAATAAACAATCTTAGGGAGAGTGATTTTAGTGGAGGAATTATGGAAAAAGGTTATTGAATTTCATGGGCATGAATGTCCAGGGTTGGCTATAGGTTTTAAAGCAGCACTCGCAGCAAGAGAATACTTAGGATGTAAACAATCAGGAGATGAGGAGATTGTATGTATTTCTGAAAATGATGCTTGTGGAATAGATGGTATACAAGTCGTGTTAAGTTGCACAATGGGTAAAGGTAATTTACTACTTAGGATGACTGGAAAATCAGTATATCATTTTTTTAATAGAGAAAACGGAAAATCTATAAGAATATATGTAAAGTCTAAACCATTTGATATGGATAGAGAAGGATATAAAAAATACTTATTAGAAAGTGATTTTGAAGAAATATTTGATATTACAGATACGAAGTTAAGGCTTCCTGAGAAAGCGAGAATATTTAAATCTCTTAAATGTGAAGTATGTGGTGAATTTGCACCTGAACAGTACATAAGAATTCAAGAAGGGAAGAAAGTATGTCTCGATTGTTTTGATAAATATGAAAGGTTTTATGAAGAGGATTAAATTTATATTAAATTGAAAGTATTTAGATGCATATTAATAGTATATTAAGAAGAATCATATAGAGAATATAACAAAATATATAAATTATGATACTTGAATTATGTATAATTAAAAAGAGACTGATTAATATTGATAAAATAAAATCAGTCTCTTTATGAATAACGAATTATTATTCTGGTTGAGGTGCATCTACAGGACAAGCTCCTGCACAAGAACCACAGTCTATACAAGAACCAGCATCTATAACATATGCGTCGTCTCCAGCTGATATACAGCTAACAGGGCATTCAGCCTCACAAGCACCACAGCTTATACAAGCGTCAGTAATTTTATATGCCATTTTGAAATCCTCCCTTTTATATGTATTGTAATTCAATAACATTATAACAAATATTATTGAATATAACAATTAAATTAATTCTACAACAAAAACTTTATTGTGATATTCTTGTTTGAAAGTTTTACAATAAAGTTTAATCTGCTTATATTTTTATTTATCTTAAAGGGATTTATTTTAAAAATAAAATTAAAGTTAAAGAATATGGTATCGATTCTATTTAAAAATGTTATACTCTAAAAAAGTATATATTATCTTAAAATCTATTAATGCAAAGGAGATTTAATATGAAAAATAAATTAGTTTACATATGTATTATGAGTATGGTGTTATTTGTAGTAGGATGTTCTAATAATCCAAATAAGGAAAGCAATACTAAAAAGGATTCTAAGAATAGCCAAAGTAAGGTTGAAGAAGAAAAAAGAGAACCTGTAAAAAAAGACATAACTATAAGTTTCGCTGGTGATGTAACTATGGGAAACTATAAAGGTTCATCATATTATGGTAGCTTTGACCATGAATTTAAAAGACAAGGAGAAGACTATGATTACTTTCTTAAAAATGTAAAACCTGTATTTGAGAAAGATGATTTAACAGTAGTTAACTTGGAAGGGCCACTTACTACTGCGTCAAATGCAAAAGAAAAGAAGTTTGCATTTAAAGGGGCTCCAGGATATGTAAATATTTTAAAATCTGGAAGTGTAGAGGCAGTAAGTGTTGCGAATAATCATTCAGAAGATTATTTTGAAGAAGGAATGAAAGACACACAGTTTATCTTAGATGAAAATAAAATAAATTATTTTGGTCTAGGCAAAGATGCTGTTATAGATGTCAAAGGAATTAAGGTAGGATTATTAGGATATAATGGATTATCAACTGAATATAATGAAAAGAACTTGAAACAAATGGAAGATGATATTAAAACTCTAAAGAAAAAATCAGATATTGTTGTGGTGTATTTTCATTGGGGTATAGAATTAGATTATTATCCAGATAAAAAACAAAAAGATTTTGCTCATTATGTAATAGATAAGGGAGCTGATTTAGTTATGGGTTCTCATCCACACGTTATTCAAGGTATAGAAAAATATAAAGATAAGTATATAGCTTATAGTCTAGGAAATTTTTGTTTTGGAGGAAATAAAAATCCTTCTGATACAGATAGTTATATATATCAACAAACTTTTTCTTTTTCAGATAACAAGTTAACTTCAATTAAAGAGCCAAATATAATCCCTACATCAATAACATCTAGTAGCTCTAGAAATAATTATCAACCAAAAGTACTGGATGGAAGTGAGAAAGATAGAGTTTTAAATAAACTAGAAAAAATAAGTAAAGATTTGAATAAATAAAAATGTAAAAAAAAATAAATATATATATTTATTTTAATAATTTATATTTTGTTTAGGATATGGTAAAACGTGGTATTAAATAAGTAGATTTTAATAGTTAAATTATAATCAATTATAATAAAGCTATTTAATCTACTTTTTTAATATAAAATATAAGGGGGAATTTGTAATGGCTTGTAACACTTGTAAAATGTGCGAAAGTGCAGACAAGAAATTAGAAAGTTTTGTAGCTTCAAAGGATGTTGAAACAGCATTTCATAGAACAGAAGATCAAAAAGTTAAATGTGGTTTTGGACTTCAGGGGGTTTGTTGTAGACTCTGTTCAAATGGACCATGTAGAGTAACTCCTAAATCTCCAAGAGGTATATGTGGAGCAGATGCAGACACTATAGTAGCAAGAAACTTTTTAAGAGCTGTAGCATCTGGAGCAGCTTGTTATTTACATGTGGTAGAAAATACAGCTAAGAATTTAAAGAATGTTGGAATAACTAAAGGTGTTATTAAAGGAGAAAAAACATTAAATCAATTAGCAGAGATGTTTGGTATAGAAAGTGATGAAAAATATGATAAATGTATAAAAGTTGCTGATAAAGTTATTAATGATTTATATAAATCAAGAGATGACAAAATGGAATTGGTAGAAAAAATAGCTTATGCACCTAGAGTGAAGAAATGGAAAGAGCTGGGGATAATGCCTGGTGGTGCAAAGTCAGAAGTTTTTGATGCAATAGTAAAATCATCAACAAATTTAAATAGTGACCCAGTAGACATGCTAGTTAACTGTTTAAATCTAGGTATATCAACAGGGTTATATGGTCTTACACTAACTAATCTTTTAAATGATGTTATGCTAGGAGAACCAGTTATAAGAATGGCTCCTGTAGGATTTAATGTAATAGACCCAGACTACATAAATATAATGATAACAGGTCATCAACATTCAACATTTGCAAATTTCCAAGATAGATTAAAAGATGAAGATGTTATAAAATTAGCTCAAGCAGTTGGAGCAAAAGGATTTAAGTTAGTAGGATGTACATGTGTTGGTCAAGATCTACAATTAAGAGGAGAACACTATCAAGAAGTATTTGCTGGACATGCTGGTAATAACTTTACAAGTGAAGCTGTTTTATCAACTGGAGCAATAGATATAGTTCTTTCGGAGTTTAACTGTACTATACCAGGTCTTGAGCCAATAGCAGATAAATATAAAGTGAAAATGGTTTGCTTAGATGACGTTGCTAAAAAAGCAAATGCAGAATATATAGGATTAGACAGAAGTAAATTAGATGAACTTAGTAATACATTGATAGAAAAAGCATTAGAATCTTATAAAGAGAGAAGAGGAAGTGTTGAAATAGACATACCAAAAGACCATGGATTTGAACAATCTTTAACTGGTGTAAGTGAAAAGAACTTGAAAGCGTTTTTAGGAGATTCATGGAAACCTCTTATTAATTTAATTGCAGAAGGAAAAATTAAAGGTGTTGCAGCTGTTGTAGGATGTTCAAATATGACAGCAGGAGGACATGATGTAAATACTGTTGAGCTTACTAAAGAATTGATTAAAAAAGATATAATAGTACTTTCAGCAGGATGCTCTACTGGAGGGTTAGAAAATGTTGGTCTTATGTCACCTGGAGCAGAAGAATTAGCAGGAGAAAATTTAAAAGAAGTATGTAAGACTCTAGGAATACCACCAGTATTAAACTTTGGACCATGTCTAGCGATAGGAAGATTGGAAATAGTAGCAACTGAATTAGCAGCTGAACTTGGAATAGACTTACCACAATTACCATTGGTGCTTTCAGCTCCACAATGGTTGGAAGAACAAGCCTTGGCTGATGGAGCTTTTGGTCTTGCCCTTGGTTTACCTCTTCATTTAGCTTTACCTCCATTTATAACAGGAGGAAAATTAGTAACAGAAGTATTAACAGAAAAATTAAAAGACTTAACAGGAGGACATGTTATAGTGAATCCAGACCCTAAATCTTCAGCTAATCAATTAGAAGAAATAATAATAGACAGAAGAAAAAATTTAGGGTTAAAGGATGTGGAATGTAATGCATAGAATTTTTATAAATAAAGATTTATGTACAGGATGCAAGAGTTGTGTATTAGCATGTATGCTAAAACACAATAAAGACTATGATATGTATACTCTTGATTTAGAAAATATAGATAATGATAGTAGAGGACATATAGAGTTAGATAGCAAGCATAATAATCCAGTTCCAATTCTTTGTAGACACTGTGATGAACCAGAATGTGTATTAGCATGTATGAGTGGTGCAATGCATAAAGACAGTGAAAGTGGAATCGTTTCATATGATGAAGAAAAATGTGGTTCATGTTATATGTGTGTAATGTCTTGTCCATATGGATTATTAAAACCAGATGATAGAAGCAAGCAAAACATACTTAAATGTGATTTATGTAAAGATGAGGAGTATCCTAGATGTGTAGCTAATTGCCCAAGTGGAGCAATTGAATTACAGAAGGAGGAAAATGATGAATTATGTAGTGTTAGGAGCTAGTGCTGCTGGTATCAATGCAGTAAAAACATTAAGAGAATTAGATAAAGATTCAAACATAGTAGTAATTTCTAAAGATGAAAATATATACTCAAGATGTATGTTACATCATGTTATATCTGAACACAGAACTTTGAAACAAATAAATTTTGTTGATGAAGATTTTATGGAGAAAAATAATGTAAATTGGATTTCAGGTAAAACTGTTAAAGGTATAGATATAAATAAAAAAGAGGTTCAGACAGAAGATATTACTGTAAATTATGATAAACTTTTAATAGCTACAGGCGCATCTTCTGCTATTCCTCCAATAAAAAATTTAAGAGATGGAAATTTTGTATACTCTGTGAGAAACATAGATGATATTTATAAAATAAAAGAAAAAGCAGAAAGCTCTAAAAATGTAGTTATAATTGGTGCTGGTCTAGTTGGTATAGATGCATTAGTTGGATTATTTAAATACGAGCAGTTAAATATTTCTGTAGCGTTTATGGAAAAATACATTCTAGATAGACAATTAGATGAATATACAGCATCAGTATATGAAAATAAATTTAAAGAAAAGGGTGTAAAATTTTACCCAAGTGCATCAATTCAAGAAATTGTCTTAGATGATAGTAAAAATGTTAAAGGTGTTGCGTTTTCAAATGGAGATATTCTTGATGCAGATATGGTAATTGTGGCTACAGGTGTTAAACCGAATGCTGATTTTTTAGATGGAACAGGAATAGAATATGATCGAGGTATAATAATAGATGATATATGCCAAACAACACAAAAATATATCTATGCAGCAGGAGATGTTGTTGGCAAAAATGCTATTTGGCCTTTAGCAGTAAAGCAAGGAATTGTAGCTGCGTATAATATGGTTGGAAAAGATAAAAAGATAGAAGACGAATTTGCTTTTAAAAATAGTATGAATTTCATGGATATACCAACTATTTCTATAGGTATGAATACACCTTTAGATGATAGTTATAAAGTATTAATTAGAGATGGAATTGATGATTATAAAAAATTTGTTTTTAAAGACAATGTAATTTATGGAGCTGTTATACAAGGAGATATTTCATATGTAGGAGTATTAACTTATTTGATAAAAAACAAAGTTGAAATATCTGATTTAGAAAATAGAATATTTGATGTATGCTATGCAGACTTTTTTAATATAAAAGAAAATGGAGAATTTTGTTATAGCGTATAAAGCTATAGTAGAGTAATGTTTACAATATAAAAATCAATTAATAGAGCTATTCTAAAATAAGAAATCTTATTTAGGAATAGCTCTATTTTTATACTTAAGTTTAAACTATATTACAGTTTATAAAACTATTATTTTTAATGAGAATACATATATTCTCTAGTAAGAGGTAAATCATTTTTTATACCTTTAGTTAAGAGTATCTGATGTATATCTATAATACCAGTATTGAAAGCAGCAGCACAAGAACAAAGGTACAAGTCCCACATTCTTATAAACTTATCATCAAACATTTCTTTAATCTTTGGCAGATTTTCATAGAAATTTTTTTGCCAATGTAATAAGGTTTTTACATAATGCAATCTTAGACTTTCTACATCTATAGTATGATATTTGTAGTCGCTACAAATATGTATCATTTCTCTTAGACTAGGAATAACCCCTCCTGGGAAAATGTATTTTTTTATCCAAGGGTCTCCATAAGATTCTTTAAGACCACTTATATAGTGAAGTAAAAATAATCCTCCATCCTTTAAGACAGCATTTACATTTTTAATAAAAAGTTCATAGTTTTCTCTACCAACATGTTCAAGCATACCAACACTTACAACTCTATCAAACATAAGGTCTGAGTTTTTAAGCTCCCTATAATCCATAAGTTTTACTTCGAGATAATCTTGAAGATTCTCTTCTTGGATTCTTTTATTAAATTCTTTATATTGTTCTTCACTGAGTGTAATTCCAACGCCATGAATCTTATATTTTTTTGCTGCTTCTATTAATAGGAATCCCCAACCACAACCAATGTCAAGAAGACTCATACCTTCTTCTAAATTTAGTTTAGTTAATATGTGGTGAACTTTATTGACTTGAGCCTCGTAAAGAGTATCATTATCATTTCTAAAGTATGCACAAGAATAACTAAGAGTTTTGTCTAACCATAAGCTATAAAAATCATTGCCAATATCATAGTGAGCATGTATTTCTTTTTTTTGATGTCTCATTGAATTTGATGAGTGTAATAGATGTTTTACAGCTGAATTATCAATATTGAATTTGTCTATTTGTTTCAAAATCAGATTCAAAGTTAAGAATAAATCTCCTTCAACTTCGATATCTCTATTTATGTAGGATTCTCCAAGTGCTAAAGATGTACTTTTTAGTAATTCAGATTTGCTAATATCATTATTTACAATAACTTTAAACTGAGGAGAGCCATCTCCAATTAGAAATTCTTCTCCGTCTTTAAGCCTAACTAGAAATGGTGTTTCGCCAAATCTTTCTAAATAGTCTCTTAAAAAATTTTTTGTAATATTCATATTACCAGCTCCTTCTAATGTAAATCCAGTAAGTTTTCCTTGCTTAAAGTATATTATATTCCTTTTTTTAAAAAAGTAAAATTTTTTTCAGTAAATTTTCTATTTGAAGGAAATTTATCTTTTGTAAAAGAATTTCATATTGTAGTATATTTTTTGCTTATAAAATTTCATATTGGATATAATATTCAACTGTTAATGATATAATAATTTTAATCAATAAAGTGTAATAAAATTTTGTAGTAAATAGATTTAAGCTATTTTATGAAGGAGATGTGAAATGGAAGTATATGCTTTGGTTGGGTCAAGTGGTACAGGAAAGAGTTTTAAGGCTTTAGAGTTTGCATATGAAAATGATATAGATTATATAATTGATGATGGAATTTTAATATATAAAAACAAGGTTTTAGCTGGAATATCAGCCAAACAAGCAAGTACTACTATAGAAGCAGTTAAAAGGGCTATTTTTTATAATTTGGAACATAGGAAAGAAGTTAGGGAGACAATTAAAAAAGAAAATATAAGAAGAATTCTTATTATTGGAACATCAAAAAAAATGGTTAATCAGATTGTAGATAGATTATCAATTGGAAGAGTTTATAAATTTGTGAATATCCAAGAGATAAGTACTAAATATGAAATAGAAATAGCAAAACAATCTAGAAAAGAAGGAAATCATGTAATTCCTGTTCCAGCAGTTGAAATAAAAAGTATGGCAAGTGGCCTTAGTATAAATCCATTAAAGAGACTTTTTAGAAAAGGAAATAATAGGAATATGGTAGTTTTGGAAAAAACAATAATAAGACCAACTTTTAGCTATATCGGAAAATTTTATATTAGTGAAGAAGTAATTAAACAGATTATTGAATATGAAGTGTACAACTTTGGGAGCATTGATAGAATAAATAAAATCAATATAGAGAATTGCAATAATTTTATGAATATTTTTGTAAGTATAAATATCAATGATTTAGAAGTTATAAAAAAAATTGAAAGTATGCAACAGATAATAAAAAAGTCTATTGAGAAAATGACTTTAGTTAATGTACAAAAAATAGATATTAACATTCATAAAATTAAAAAAATAAACTTCCTCCCATGTTAAAAAATAAACTGAAAAAATGATATACTAATTTGCAATAAAGTGTGCTATAATTAAACTGTAAATTTAGGAAATGGTTTTTTCTAAATGGAGTATACATAATTATAACGTATTTATAAGGGGGCTTTCAAATGTCAGGAAAAGATGTAAATGTCTTCGAGATGGCGCAATCTCAAGTAAAAAATGCATGTGATAAATTAGGTATGGAACCAGCAGTTTATGAATTATTAAAAGAACCTATGAGAGTTATAGAAGTTTCAATTCCAGTTAAAATGGATGACGGTTCTATAAAAACTTTTAAAGGATTTAGATCACAACATAATGATGCAGTAGGGCCAACAAAAGGTGGAATAAGATTCCATCAAAATGTTTCAAGAGACGAAGTAAAAGCTTTATCTATATGGATGACTTTCAAATGTTCTGTAACAGGTATACCATATGGTGGAGGTAAAGGTGGAATAATAGTAGATCCATCAACTTTATCTCAAGGTGAATTAGAAAGATTAAGTAGAGGATACATAGATGGAATATATAAATTAATAGGTGAGAAAGTTGACGTTCCTGCACCAGACGTAAACACTAATGGACAAATAATGTCTTGGATGGTTGATGAGTACAATAAATTAACTGGACAAAGTGCTATAGGTGTTTTAACTGGTAAGCCAGTTGAATTTGGTGGTTCTTTAGGAAGAACAGCTGCTACTGGATTTGGTGTTGCTGTTACGGCAAGAGAAGCTGCTGCTAAATTAGGAATAGATATGAAAAAAGCTAAGTTAGCTATTCAAGGTATAGGAAACGTTGGTTCTTACACAGTTCTTAACTGTGAAAAACTTGGTGGTACTGTTGTAGCTATGGCTGAATGGTGCAAATCAGAAGGTTCTTATGCTATATACAATGAAAATGGTTTAGATGGTCAAGCTATGTTAGACCACATGAAAGAGCATGGTAACTTATTAAACTTCCCAGGAGCTAAGAGAATATCTTTAGAAGAGTTCTGGGCTTCAGATGTTGATATAGTAATACCAGCTGCATTAGAAAACTCTATAACTAAAGAAGTTGCTGAATCTATAAAAGCTAAATTAGTTTGTGAGGCTGCTAATGGACCAACTACTCCAGAAGCTGATGAAGTATTTGCTGAAAGAGGAATAGTTCTTACTCCAGATATATTAACTAATGCTGGTGGAGTTACAGTTTCTTACTTCGAGTGGGTACAAAACTTATATGGATACTACTGGTCAGAAGAAGAAGTAGAGCAAAAAGAAGAAGTAGCTATGGTTAAAGCATTTGAATCTATTTGGAAAATCAAAGAAGAGTACAATGTTACAATGAGAGAAGCTGCTTACATGCATTCAATTAAGAAAGTTGCTGAAGCTATGAAATTAAGAGGATGGTACTAGGATTTACTCTTAATAAATAATAGGATATAATTATTTAAGATATAAAGGGGCTGTACATAGTACAGCCCTTAAATTATGTGGCTCAGATAATATGGGTCATTTTTTGTTTTAATTTATAAATTATGTAATATAAAAATTAAAGTGCTATAAGTAAGATGGGTGAGAATTAATGGTTGATTTAATTTTAAATGGAATTTTTAGAACTCTTATAGTAAGTAGTTTATGTATTCTTTTAATATTAGCTTTTAAGAAAAGCTTTTTTAAAAGATTTAGTAAAAAATTTAACTATTATATATGGATAATAGTAGTTATTAAATTGTTATTACCTTTTACATACTATACTCTTACTTTAAATATTTTTAGACGTAAAGAAAATATAAATATTGATAATATTAATTTGGAGTATTTTAATGAAGTATCAACTTCAAGTAATAGTATTTTATTGTATATTTGGATTTTTACCGTAATAATATATTTAGTTTATACTGTTTTGAAGTATATAAAACTTAAAAATTTAGTAAATGATTTATCTTATGAAGTTGATGACAAAGAAATAATAAGCCTTTACACAAGTTTGTTAAAAGAATTCAATATATCTAAGGAAATAAAACTTAAGTATTCTTATGAAGTTGAAACACCAGCATTTTTTAATTCATGTGTACTTTTACCACCGCATGATTATAAATTAGAAGAGTTAGATTGGATTTTTAGACATGAGCTAATGCATTTTAAAAGTAAAGACCTTTATTTAAAATATATAGTACTATTTTTAAAAATAGTATATTGGTTTAATCCATTTGTATATATGATGGATAAAGCAATAGATTTAGATTGTGAACTTTATTGTGACGAAAGAGTTTTAAAAAATTGCAATGTACAGCAAAAACAAGAATACGCTTTAACCATTATAAATTCAATGAAGAGAGGTACAAATTTTTCAAATAAATTTGTAGCTGGTCTAAATAAACAATCTGATATTAGAAAAAGAATAACAAATATGTTTAATGAAAAATATAAAAATGGTATTTTAATAGCCTTAATTATAAGCCTGTTGTCTTCTATTACATTTTTAAAATTTGATTAAAAAATAGCTACGCATACTCGTGACTTTAAGTCGTGAGTTAGTAGCTAAAATAGTCAGCATATAGGGAAACTTATATGTGGAGATAGGATATAACCTATCCAACACTACTTGAATTGCTGGAAACCCCTAAAGCTAACCAAACTAAAACATAAGGATGAAATAAACCTAAGTGTGAAAGTTACGAAAGTAGAAAAAATTGGTTAGATGGTATAAGGTTAAACCCTAAGTACTTTAAAATGGGCAATCAGCAGGTAAGCTCCTAAGTAGGAGAAACTTCAACGACTATTCCTCCTGAGGGAAGTACACTACAAGCTATTGGTAGTGGAAGTGGGTAGACCTTAACGGATAATGCCGAAGGATAAGATATAGTCTGTGCTTGCATGAAAGTGTAAGAAGTTCATAAGAGAACTGCATAGGTAGTAGCGAACTTATGTGAACGACAACCTCAAAAATGATAAAAGTTAGAACTTACGGTTCTTACATATTCTATTTAAAAATAAATATAAAAACCTTTAAAATACTTGTTTAAAAAAATTGTACTTGTTAATATTAGGATGGTGATGAAAAATTGAAGTGACTCAGATATGTATATTTAGTACAATACCATATAACATGGTGTGTAAAATATAGACATCCAGTATTAACAAATGAAATTGAAGAAGATTTAATTAATATATTTAGTTGTTACTGTATCAGAAAATACAAAGGAGCAGATAAGAAAATATATTAATTAATCAGAAAAAACAAGTAAAGTGAGGTGATAGTAGTGGAAAAGGCATATAAGTTTAGAATGTATCCAAATAAAAAACAGCAAGAGTTAATTAACAAAACTTTTGGATGTTGTAGATTTGTATATAATAAATATCTTTCTAAAAAAATAGAAGTTTATGAAAACAATAAAGAAACTTTTACTTATAAACAGTGCAGTTCTGATTTGACCAATTTAAAAAGAGAATTAGAGTGGCTTAAAGAACCTGACAAATTTTCACTACAAAACACCTTAAAAGATTTAGAAAACGCATATAAAAAATTCTTTAAAGAAAATACAGGATTTCCTAAATTTAAATCAAAGAAAACTAATAGATTTTCATATAGAACTAACTTTACAAATGGAAATATTATGTACTTTAGTCAATATATAAAATTACCTAAACTTGGAATGGTTAAAGTAAGGGATAAACAAGTACCTCAAGGGAGAATACTTAATGCTACTATATCCAAAGAGCCAAGTGGAAAATATTATGTATCATTATGTTGTACTGATATAGATTTTACATATGCAGATGCACCTAAAAAATTTAGGAGAGAACATGAAGAAAATTGTAGAGCAATTGGGATAATTCCAAAAGATTCAGATCCAATAGAAATGATGCCTAGATTTTTTAAAGATTGCATGGATATAAAAAAATAATGTTAGACTTAATCTTAAAGTTAATATTATGAAATTTTTATATTTAGACTATCAAATCTTAATTATAGCTTCGACTTTGTATATTTCTAACTGTCAAATTTATAGATATTAAATTAATGATGTTTAATGCACAGTAATCATTACTAAGCTATAATTAAGTATAAGGATATTTCATAAATCATGCCTTAAAATAACTATAATATAAGACAATAAAACATAGTTATTTATTACAGAAAACATATATTTTAAGTAATAAATATGATATGAAGGTATTAAGAACTAATTAAAATTAACTATAAAACACTATTAAATAAGATAGGGGAAAAATATATGTCTAACTTTATTCTAAATGGGATTTTTAGAACTGTTATAGTGAGTAGTTTAAGTATTTTTCTGATATTAATTTTCAAGAAAAATATATTTAAAAGATTTAGTAAAAAATTTAATTACTATATATGGATGATAATTGTTATCAAACTATTTTTACCATTTACATATTATACTTTTACAATAAATATATTGAGAAGTAAAAAAGATATTAATATCAATAACATAAATTTAGAAGGATTTAATAATATTTCAACTATAATTAGTAGTGTTTTAGTATACCTTTGGATTATATCTGTAGTGATATATTTAATTTATACTATATTCAAATATATAAAACTTAAAAACTTAATAGGCGATTTATCCTATGAAGTTGATGACGAAGAGATAGTAAATCTTTATAAAAGTATATTGAAAGAATTTGATATAACAAAAAATATAAAGCTCAAGTACTCATATGAAGTAGAGACTCCAGCATTCTTTAATTCATGTGTGCTTTTGCCACCACATGATTATAAATTAAAAGAATTAGATTGGATTTTTAGGCATGAACTTATGCATTTTAAGAGTAGGGACCTTTATTTAAAATATGTAATCTTGTTTTTAAAAATAGTATATTGGTTTAATCCATTTGTATATATAATGGATAAACACATAGATTTAGATTGTGAACTTTATTGTGATGAGCGTGTTTTAAAAAATAGAAACTCAGAGGAAAAAAAGGACTACGCTTTGACGATTATAAATGCAATGAGAAAAGGAACAAATACTTCAAATAAATTTATAGCTGGTCTACATAAGCAATCTGATATTAGAAAGAGAGTAAAGAATATGTTTAATGAAAAGTATAAGAATGGTATATTAATGGCATTAACTCTATGTTTATTATCTTCTATTACTTTTTTGAAGGTAAATTCAACTAGTATGATTAATTTTAATGTATTGCCTAAAGACATGGAAGATGCCCATATTATTAATAGCATAACTGTCACAACGATAGAATTTACATATGCAGATGCTCCTAAAAATGTTAGAGAGGCACATAAAAGAAATTGTGAAGAACTGGGTTTGATTCCTAAAGACTCTGATCCAATAGGTGTTGGTGTGAGGTATTATGACAGTCTATCAAAGTGATTAAGAAAATATTGTTTAAACTATAAGTAATAGCATCATATTGTAAACTTGGATTATAACTGTGGTGGCATATTCAACTTGCACTATATTTAAATATATAAAACTTAAAAATTTAATGAGTGATTTATCCTATAAAGTTGAGACTCTAGACTTCCTTAATTCATGTTACTTTTGCCACCACATGGTTATAAACTAAAAGAATTAGGTTGGATTTTTAGGCATGAACGTATGCATTTTAAGAGTAGGGACATTTATTTAAAATATATAATCTTATTTTAACAAATAGTATATTGGTTTAATCCATTTGTATATATAATGGATAAACATATAGATTTAGATTGTGAATTTTATTGTGATGAACGTGTTTTAAAAAATAGAAACTTAAGAGGAAAAAGGACTACGCTTTGACGATTATAAATGTAATGACAAAAAGCTCAAATACTTCAAATAAATTTATAGCTAGTATACATAAACAATTTGATATTAAAAATAGAGTAAAGAATATATTTAATGAAAAGTATAAGAATTGTATATTGATGGCACTAATTTTATGCTTATTATCTTCTATCACTTTTTGAAAGTTAATTCAACTAGTATCAGTAATTTTGATATATTACCTAAAAATACTGAGAATGAAAAGATTACTTCTAGAGCTATATTCTCATACATATCTTTTACATATGTAGATGTTCCTGAATATATGAGAAAGAAATATGAAGAAAAATGTAAACGATTAGGCATTACACCCAAAGGTTGTGAGGTAATAGCAATGATTGACGTAGATTATTATAATAAATTAGCTCCTGAATTTTCGGCTGATTAATTTAGAGTAATTACTACTTAAGAATAAGCATAGAAGAGTTTTTTATTCAAAGTTAAAAAAATCACAAAATGACTAACTTTATAGTAATTCACTCAAAAAATATACGCCACATGAAAACGCATAAAAAAACACATAAAACAATATTTATGCGTACTTTGGTCTCTAAAGGTACAAAATTCTTTACTTTTACAGACTCGTATTATATAATTAAGTAAATAATGTATATTTAGGTGACATATTGGATAAACTAAGTTATTTATTTTATTAATATAATGATACTATAAAAGTTATATAAAGTGGTTTACAAAAAAGTTACAGATAGAGCTTTTATTAATGTATTGTGTATTAGTATTTTATCCTTAGGTACACTTCACCTACAAAATAGAATCATAAGATAATTATGGGAAAATTTTAGGAGGTTTATCGTGAAGAAAAAGATATTAATACCAGTATTTGCATCAGTTATGGCATTATCAGTAAGTTCAATTGTAAATGCGGATGAAGTAAATGATTCATCTCAAAATAAGGATGATAAAACAAATACTGAATTAAATTTAGGTGAATATAAAGAAGTAAAATATAAAGTTGCAAAGATAAAAGATGGAGTAGCTATAAAGATAAGAGAAGAAGGTCAAGTTCAAAATATAGCTTATTCTGGTGATGAATTTACTGTTCTAGGAATTCAAGGGGAATGGGTTAAGGTTAAAGTTGAAGATGGTGAAGGTTGGTTAGCTACTAGATATGTAGATATATCTGAAGGTGTAGGATATACTAACGCTGATAAGGTAAACTTAAGAAAAGATAAGAGCGAAAGTTCAGAAGTAATTGAGGAGCTAGAAAAAGGAAGCTCTTTATTGGTGTTGGAAGAAAATGGTGAGTGGTTAAAAGTTAAAGATGGAGAAACAGAAGGATATGTAAAAACATCTTATATATCAGATAAAGCTCCAGTAATAGAAGAACCAGAAGTAAACCCAAGTATTAATCAAAATGGAAATTCTACAGATAATAATCAACAAAATAATAATACAAATGTGCCAACAGCTAACTCTAATGCAGTTCAAGCTGTACTTAATTTGGCATATTCTAAACAAGGTTGCCCATATGTTTGGGGAGCAGAAGGACCAAATACTTTTGACTGTTCTGGATTTACACAATATGTATATAAAAATGCAGTAGGCAAGAAAATACCAAGAACATCTAAAGCACAATCTAATTATGGACAAACTGTAAGCAAAGCAAATTTACAGCCAGGAGACTTAGTATTCTTCACAACTAATGGTTCTGGTTCTGTTAGTCATGTTGGTATATATGTAGGTGGAGGTAATATGATACATTCACCATCAACAGGAAAAACGGTTCGTGTAACTAGTATAAATTCAGCATACTATACAGCAAGATTTGTTACAGCAAAAAGAATATTATAGTCACTTTGTAATTTGACAAATTGATAAATACATAAGTATAAACGCTCTATATTATATTTAATTTAATCAGGAAACAAAAAATGATTATATTTTAAATGTAATATAGAGCGTTTTTGTATGGATTTACATTTAACCAATATTCAAGTTAATATTACTATTAAATAGTAGTCTTTCCATATAATGATTATTTGTGCAATCCCTTGACAGGATAAGGCAAAGGTGGTAAGCTACTAACAGTACAAAAATACTTTTAATTTTAGTTCAGAGAGGCTAAAAAAGGAGGACGAAAGATGTTAAAATCAAGAAATTTAATCCAACCAGAAGACTTTTCAATAGAAGAAATAGATGAAATATTAGAATTAGCTCAAAAAATAATTGACAATCCGTCAAAATATTCTCGTATATGTGAAGGCAAACTATTAGCTACATTATTTTATGAACCATCAACAAGAACAAGATTAAGCTTTGAATCTGCAATGAACAGGCTAGGAGGTCGTGTTGTAGGTTTTTCAGAGCCAAACTCATCCTCTGCATCAAAAGGTGAAACTTTAGGTGATACAATGAGAATAGTATCTAGTTATGTTGATATAATAGCTATGAGACATCCTCAATCAGGGGCAGCGTCAGAGGCTGCTAGATTTACGGAAGTGCCATTTATCAATGCAGGAGATGGCGGAAATCAACATCCAACCCAAACACTTACAGATTTACTTACTATAAAATCATTAAAAGGAACTTTAGAAAACCATACGATAGGATTATGTGGTGATTTAAAATATGGAAGAACTGTGCATTCTTTGGTTAAGGCTATGGCCAGATACAAAAATACAAAGTTTGTATTTATAGCGCCTGAAGAATTGAAAATGCCAGATTATATAAAAGAAGCTATAAAAGGACATGCATACTATGAAACTAATAATTTAGATGATGTTATAGGAAGCTTGGATGTTTTATATATGACTAGAGTTCAACAAGAAAGATTTGAAGATAAATCAGAATATGAAAGACTTAAAAACTATTATATCTTAAATAAAGCTAAATTAGAAAAAGCATCTAAAGACATGCTGGTAATGCATCCATTACCAAGAGTAAATGAAATAGATATAGATGTAGATGATGATGATAGAGCTGTATATTTTAAACAAGCTAAATATGGTATGTATGTTAGAATGGCTTTGATAATAAAACTTTTAGGTATAAATGAAGATTAATAGCCCTCATATAATAGTAAAGTAAAGGAGATTTTGGGATGTATAAAATTCTGGAAAATATATACATAGGCGAAGATATGTATAGAATGAAAATAAAAGGTAATTTTGAAGGTAGAATGGGACAATTTTATATGCTAAGAGCATGGGACACTTATCCAGTACTTTCAAGACCTATAAGTATACATGATATAGATGAAGAAGGAATAACTTTTCTTTATAAAGTAGTAGGAGAAGGAACTCAAATTTTAAGTAACCTAAAAGTAAATGATACTATAAAGTTAGAAGGACCTTATGGTAATGGATATACTAAGGTTGATGGAAAAGTAGCTCTAGTAGGAGGCGGAATCGGTGTAGCGCCACTATACTTAGTTGCTAAAAACATAAAAAACTGTGACGCATATCTTGGATTTAGAGAAGATGTTATATTAGAAGATGAATATAAGCAAGTGTGTAATGAAGTCCATACAACAGTAGGTAATACTTTTGTAACAGATATAATTGATGTGGAGAAATACGATTACATATTAACATGTGGTCCAACTCCAATGATGGAAAAATTAGTTAAGATGGTAGAAGGTACTAAAACAAGAATTATGGTGTCTCTTGAAAACCATATGGCATGTGGAGTCGGTGCTTGTTTAGTATGTACATGTAAAACTAATGAAGGAAATAAAAAGACTTGTAAAGATGGCCCAGTGTTCTGGGGAGAGGACGTGATTTTTAATGGCTAATTTAAATGTAAAATTTGGAAGTATAGAATTTAAAAATCCAGTAATAATGGCGTCTGGAACTTTTGGATTTGGAAGAGAATATAACGACATTTATGATATACAAAAACTTGGTGGTATAAGCAGTAAAGGACTTACTTTAAATAAAAAACCTGGTAACAATGGTATGAGAGTTCATGAAACACCATCTGGGATGATGAATAGCGTTGGGCTTGAAAATCCTGGAGTTCAAGGATTTATAGATAATGAATTGCCTTTCTTTAGCGAATTAGATTTAGTTAGAATCGCTAATGTTGGAGGTGGTACATTAGAAGACTACTTATTAGGTGTTCAAATGTTAAATGACAAACCTATAGATATTATTGAATTAAATATATCTTGTCCAAATGTTAAAGCTGGAGGCATGGCTTTTGGTATAAAAAATGAAGTGGCAAGGGAAGTCGTTCGAGAGGTAAGAAACATAACGAAACTACCTTTAGTAATAAAACTATCACCTAATGCAGAAGACATTGTAGGAATGGCAAAAGTTTGTGAAGAAGAGGGTGCTGACGGGGTATCTCTAGTTAATACTTTTAAAGCAATGGCAATTGATATAAAAAATAGAAGACCAGTATTTGAAAATGTCTATGCTGGGTTATCTGGTCCAGCTATAAAACCTATAGCTTTAAGAATGGTACATGAAGTGTGTAAAAATGTAAATATACCTGTAATGGGAATGGGCGGAATAACTAAAGCTACAGATGCTATAGAATTTATAATGGCAGGTGCTACTTGTATTCAAGTTGGAACTGCAAACTTTATGAATCCTAAAATTGGTCTTGAAATAATAGATGGAATTAATAAATTTATGGAAAAAGAAGGAATAAAGAGTTTAGAAGAAATAAAAGGAATTATATAAGGTAGTATAAATAGTATTTTAAAAATAAAAAATATAGATTAAGTAAACAATAATTTTATAATATTAATATGGAGGAAAAATAATATGAGTAAAGTAGATGTAGTAGATATATTAAAGAAAAGTGATGCATTATTAGAAGGACATTTTCTATTATCTTCAGGAAAGCATAGTAATAGATATGTACAATGTGCAAAAGTATTAAGATTTCCAGAGTATGCTGCTCAAGTATTAAGTACAGTTGTTGAACAAATAAAAGATTTAGATATAGACTTAGTAGTAGGGCCAGCAATGGGTGGAGTAATAGTTTCTTACGAATTAGGAAGACAGTTAGGGAAAGAAGCTGTATTCACTGAGAGAAAAGACAATACAATGGAATTAAGAAGAGGATTTGAAGTTAAAAAAGGTGCAAAAATAATAATTGCTGAAGATGTTGTAACTACTGGTAAATCAACTATAGAGACAAAAAGAGTATTGGAAGCATTAGGTGGAGAAGTTATAGGTGTTGCATGTATAGCAGACAGAACTAATCATGATATAGGTATGCCTATATATAGTGCTATAAAACTTGATATACAAGTTTATGAATCTGATGAATGTCCTCTATGTAAAGAAGGAAAATTACCAGTTGTTAAACCTGGAAGTAGAGAATTTAAAGAATTAGGAATGTAACAAATAACTTGATTAATTTTAGTGGTACTTAGAAAATATAAATTTTTTAGAGTAAAAACTATTAATGTGAGATATAGATTAAAGAAAAAACAGTTAGCCTTATAAACTAAGGCTAACTGTTTTTTTGTTAAAAAAATATTTACAAAATAGGAGCTAGTAGCAGTACAATATAAGTATAAGATAAAAAAATTATTATATATATTGAGGAGGGATAAGTATGAAAAATCAATTGAATGAAACTCAGAAAAAGGTTATATTTTTTGGAGTAGGAGCTGTAGGGGCTACTTTTGCAGAACAATTTTTAAATTCCAAGTATGATTTTAAAATTCTTTGTGACAAGGAAAGAAAGAAAAGATATTTAGAAGATGGATTTATAATAAATGGGAAAAGGTATGATTTTGATTATGTAACTAAGGATGAGTATAAACAAGAGGCTGATTTTATAATTATAGGCTTAAAATATAATAATTTGAGAGAAAATATAAGAGAATTAGACGGATTAGTTGGAAAAAATACAGTGATAATGTCTTTATTAAATGGAGTTGATAGTGAAGAGATAATAGGAGAAAGATTTGGAATTGAAAAAATGGTATACTCATATGTTACCAATATAGATGCTAAGAAAATTAATAATAATATTATACATACTACTAATGGAATCATTGTATTTGGAAACAAAGATAATAATGAAGATAGAAAAACTAATATAATAACTGAGGTATTTGATAGTGTAAATATAGAATATATTCTATCAAAAGATATTCAACGAGATATATGGTGGAAATACATGGTTAATATAGGTGTAAATCAAACGTCAGCTATACTAGGTGCATCTTATGGGGTATTTCAAAGCTCTGAGCATCTAAGGGAATTAGCAAAGTCTGCAATGAGAGAAGTAGTTGATATAGCTCAAGCAAAAGGCATACATCTTACAGAAGATGATGTAGAAAATTCGTTACATAGAATATTAGAACATTCAAAAGAAGGAAGAACATCAATGCTCCAAGATGTAGAAGCTCATAGACTTACAGAAGTAGATATGTTTTCTAAAAATATTTGTGAACTTGGAAAGAAATATAACATATCTACCCCTATAAATCAGACTTTTTTTTACATGATAAAAGTAATTGAAAGTAGATTTTAAAGATTATTTATACAAAACTTTGATAAGAATTGATTTTAAATTCTATTAATATTATAAACTGTTTAAATTGCTAAATACCTTTAACTCATCAATAAAAATATTTGCTGCTTTTGATAAAGTTATATCTTTTGGATGTATATATGAGAAATGTCTGTTGTAGTTGCTTCCAAGCTCTATGACAGACAGTTCATTATTTAAAACAGGTAAGCTTGTAACTAGATTAGAAACTATTGTAATTCCTAAATTATTTCTAACAGATTCTTTGACAGCATAGTTACTTCCAAAAACCATCATACTTTTTGGAATAATCTCTTTAACACTTAAAAACATATCTAAATAATCTCTAGTACCAGAGCCATCTTCTCTTACTATCCACTTCTGGTCTTGTAGCTTGTCAAAGCTAAAGTCTTTTAACAAAGGGCTATTATATGGAAGTGCTAAAACCATCTTATCTTCAAAAAAATATTCTTGAATAAATGTAGGAGAAGAACAAGTGCCTTCAATAAGTCCAATATCTAAAATGTAATCCTTAACATGAGAAGATACAATTGATGTATTTTCTATGAAAATTTCTACATCTATGTCAGGATACTTTTGTGAAAATAATGCTAAGAAATTAGGTAGAATATACTCTCCAATGGTTAAACTAGCACCAATTTTTAAGCGTCCAGTTATAACATCTGAAACTTGGCTTACATCATGATAAGTAATATTTAAAAGATTTAATATTTCTTTAGCCCTTTTATATAATATTTGTCCACTTTCTGTTATAAAAATAGTCTTTTGCTTAATAGACCTGTTTATAAGTACAACTTTAAAGTAGTTTTCTAGATTTTTAATGTGTTTACTTACACTTGGCTGTGATAAGTTTAAGTATTCACCAGCTTTAGTAAAATTTTTATATTCAACTACAGCCACAAATGTTTTTAATTCCTCAAACAATTTTATATCTCCTTTACTTAATGAAATTTTACATTTTTTATATGCTTTCTACAAATAATTATACTACATGTAATAATCATCAAAAATATTAATCATTACGATATTATATATTTATTTTACTTATGGTTATTACAATTATATACTATTATTGTAAAGAAAACTATATTAATTATAAGGTAGGTATATTATGTTAA
Source organism: Clostridioides sp. LIBA-6822 (assembly GCF_056688955.1). Classification (NCBI taxonomy): domain Bacteria; kingdom Bacillati; phylum Bacillota; class Clostridia; order Peptostreptococcales; family Peptostreptococcaceae; genus Clostridioides; species Clostridioides sp. LIBA-6822. Next base: position 251,434 of record NZ_CP196995.1, read on the forward strand.
AGAATAAAAGTAATTTGACATCAAAAACTATAAAAGAAATATTACCTGGACTGATTGTATCAGTACTAGTGGGCTACATGAGTATATTTATTTCTACTCTAATTCCTAAGGTAGGAGCAGCATCAATTTCTATATTTTTAGGCATGTTTGTAGGAAATTTATTCTTAAATCAAAAGGTGTTTCAAAAAGGCTATAAATTTTCAGAGACAGATTTACTATCATATTCAATAGTACTATTAGGAGCAACACTCAGTGTATCTGCCTTAATAGACTTAAAAGTTTCAGGAATTTTATTTATAATATTACAAATGACAATAACAATAATAGCAGCACTTTATATAGGCAAAAAGTTAGGTTTTGAAGAAAATTTTAGATTTTTAATGGCAAGCGGAAACGCAGTATGTGGTTCTTCTGCTATAGGAGCAACAGTTCCAGTAGTTGGTGCTACAGACAAAGAGAAGGGAATTGCAATAACTATTGTAAATGTTACTGGTATATTTCTTATGTTTTTACTTCCAATAATAGCTCAACTTTTATATAGCCATGAACTTGTAAAAACATCAGCAATGATAGGTGGGACTTTACAATCAATTGGTCAAGTTGTAGCAAGTGGAGCAATGGTTGGAGAAAATGTAAAAGATTTGGCAACTATTTTTAAAATAGTAAGAGTGATATTTTTAGTTGTTGTTGTATTAGTATTTGGGCATATGAAAAATCAGTCTAATAGTGAAATATTTGAAGAAGAAAAGGACGAGATAAAAAAGAAAAAAGTAAATATACCATGGTATGTAATTGGATTTTTTATAACTTGTGCACTTTTCTCAATGAACATTATACCAAAAGAAGTATCTGTATTGTGTAAAGAAATAAGTAATAAATTTGAAATAATAGCTTTAGCAGCAATTGGCTTGAAGGTTAATGTAAAAGATTTAGTGAAACAAGGGAAAGAAGTTTCTTTATATGGTTTATTTGTAGGTACAGTGCAAGTTGTATCAGCTATAGTTTTAATAAAAATATTTATATAGTACAAAAATAGTGTTTGTAATATTAATTTGATTAATTAAAATAATATGATACTAATAATTTATAATATAAATAAAAAATGAATTTCGATAAGTTTAAATGGGTATAAACTTATAGAAATTCATTTTTTATTTAAAGTGAAAATTTAAAGTAAAATATTATTTTACATAATAATAACATTATAAATTTTGAAATTACTTATCTTTGTGTTAAAATAAGTAAAATACACATATTAAAGTTAAGTTTTTAAATAAATGGACAAAATAAAAATATAAATATTAAGGAGATTTGGTATATGAATGTTTATGAAAAGGATAATGGAGTTATACTAGAAGGGGTAACAGATTTTGATCCAAAACATATATTTGAGTGTGGTCAATGTTTTAGATGGCATAAACAAGAAGATGACTCATACACTGGTGTTGCAAAGGGTAGAATATTAAATGTAAAAAAAGAAAATGATAAAGTATATTTAAATAATACAAATTTAGAGGAGTTTAATAGTATTTGGTATAATTACTTTGATTTAGGAACTGATTATACAGAAATAAAGAATAAGCTAAAAAATATGGATGAATATTTAAATAAAGCTACTGAGTTTGGATGTGGAATAAGAATATTAAGACAAGATGGGTGGGAAATGCTTATATCATTTATAATTTCCTCTAATAATAGAATTCCTATGATACAAAGAGCTATAGAAAATTTATCAAAAAAATTTGGTAAGTACATAGGTGAGTATGAGGGTGTTGAATACTATGCATTCCCAACACCAGAAGAGCTGAATAAGGCCTCTCAAGAGGAAATAAGAGCATGTCAAACAGGTTTTAGAGACAAGTACATAAAAAGTACTACACAGGCAGTTATAGAAAATAATGATAAGGTATCTGAATATACAAATTTAACTACAGATGATTGTAGAAAAGAACTTTTAAAATTCAATGGAGTAGGACCTAAAGTATGTGATTGTATTGCATTATTTGGCATGCAAAAATATGATTCTTTTCCAGTTGATGTTTGGGTTAAGAGAGTTATGCAAGAGTTCTACATAGATGAAGATATGAGTTTACCTAAAATGAGAACTTATGGGATTGATAAATTCGGAGATATGTCTGGATTTGCTCAACAGTATTTATTTTACTATGCAAGAGAACTTGGTATAGGAAAATAGAATTAAGGGGGAGAAATTATGGGAGTAATAGGAACAATATTTCTGTTCTATTTAATTATATCATATCTAGCTGGAGCCATAATTTCTGTGATTATATTACTTGAAAATAGAGATCCTGCAAAAACCATGTCATGGTTACTAATGTTTATTATATTTCCAGGGATAGGTTTAATTGTATATGCTATATCAGGTAGAAATATTAGAAAGCGAAAATTATTTAAGACTCAAAAACTAGCTAACAATATAAAAGAAAAGAAACTTTTTGATACATTAGAAAAGATAACAGAAATCGTTGAACTAGAAAAAGAATCTATAAAGCAAAACAAGCTTTTAAGAGATGAAGAGGATGGTAGTTACAGAAAAAGAGTAATAAATATGTTGTTAAAGACTGGTATGTTTCCCTTCACTAAAAATAATAAAGTAGATGTATTTGTAGATGGAAATGAAAAGTTTAAAAGGCTTATAGAAGATATAAGAGAAGCAAAAGACCATATACATCTAGAGTACTTTATTATAAAAGATAGTGATATAGGTAGAGTGTTAAAAGAGGAACTTATAAAGAAAGCCAAAGAAGGCGTTAAAATAAGAATTTTATATGATGATGTAGGATGTTGGAGATTTTGGTTTAATAGAAAATTTTTCCGAGAAATGAGAGAAGTTGGTATAGAAATAGCAGCATTTTTACCTACAAAATTTCCTATAATAGGAGGAAAATTGAACTATAGAAATCATAGAAAAATTGTTGTTATTGATGGAATAATTGGATATACAGGTGGAATAAATATAGGAGACGAATATTTAGGAAAAAATGATAAATTTGGGTATTGGAGAGATACTCATATCAGAATTAAAGGTATTTCTGTATACATGCTTCAAATGACATTCTTAATTGACTGGTATTACACAACTAAAGAAGTTTTAGTGACTAAAAATTACTTTCCAAGTGTGGGTAATGTTGGTGAAAGTATGATACAGGTTGTTGCAAGTGGACCAGATAGTGATTGGGAAGATATTCATTATGCTTATTTTTCTGCGATATGTCAAGCTAGACAAAATGTTTATATAGAAACTCCATATTTTATTCCAGATGAGAGTTTACTAAAAGCAATAAAAAGTGCTGCACTTAGTGGAGTAGATGTGAGAATAATATTTCCAAAGATTGCAGACCACAAGATAGTAAATATAGCATCCTATTCCTATTTTGAAGAAATATTAAGAGCAGGTGGTAAGGTTTATTTGTATAATAAAGGGTTTATACATTCTAAAGTCGTAATAATAGATGATAAAATTGCTTCTGCAGGTACAGCTAATATGGATTTAAGAAGTTTTATGCTTAACTTTGAAGTAAATGCATTTATCTATGATGAAGAAGTTATTGGAGTAATGACAGATGATTTCTTTGAAGATTTAAGTCACTGTGAAGAGCTGAATCTGGAGGTATTTAAGAATAGAAGTATAATACAAAAAATCAAAGAATCTGTAGCCAGATTATTTTCACCAATATTATAAAAAATTATTAAAAAAGGTATTGAAAATTATGTGTGATTGGTATATTATAATAATTGTTAGCACTCTATTGAATAGAGTGATAATAAACAAAAAGTATATATATAAATCTACATATAAAAGTAGTATTAATTTAAAAATAACTAAAAACATAGGCGAACTAGTCTATACTTAATATTTTAGGAGGCGTAAAGAATGAAAATAAGACCATTAGCTGACAGAGTAGTAATTAAAAAAGTAGAAGCAGAAGAAAAAACTGCAAGTGGAATAGTTTTACCAGGAGCAGCTAAAGAGCAACCTCAAATAGCTGAAGTTGTAGAAGTTGGACCAGGTGGAATAGTTGAAGGAAAAGAAATAAAAATGGAATTAACAGTAGGAGATAAAGTTATATTCCAAAAATATTCTGGAACAGAAGTTAAGATAGAAGGACAAGAGTATACAATACTAAGACAAAGTGATGTATTAGCTGTTATTGAATAAATATAGAATAAGTTTATTAGGAGGGGTTTAAAATGGCTAAAGAAATTAAATTTTCAGAGGAAACAAGAAGAGCTTTAGAAGCTGGTGTAAATAAATTAGCAGATACAGTAAAAGTAACATTAGGACCAAAAGGAAGAAATGTTATATTAGATAAAAAATTCGGTTCTCCACTTATAACTAATGATGGTGTAACTATAGCAAAAGAGATAGAGTTAGAAGATAGATTTGAAAATATGGGTGCGCAATTAGTTAAAGAAGTTGCAACAAAAACTAACGATGTAGCTGGAGATGGTACTACAACTGCTACAGTTTTAGCACAAGCTATAATAAGAGAAGGTTTAAAAAATGTAACAGCAGGGGCTAACCCAATATTATTAAGAAAAGGAATACAAAAAGCGGTAATAGTAGCGGTAGAAGAATTAAAAAATCAATCAAGAATAGTAGAAACACAAGAAGCTATATCTCAAGTTGCCTCTATATCTGCTGGTGATGAAGAAGTTGGAAAATTAATAGCAGAAGCTATGGAAATAGTAGGAAAAGATGGAGTTATAACTGTTGAAGAATCTCAAACTATGAATACTGAATTAGATGCTGTTGAAGGTATGCAGTTTGATAGAGGATTTGTTTCTGCATATATGGTTACAGATGTAGACAAGATGGAAGCAGTTTTAAATGACCCATATATATTAATTACTGATAAAAAAATATCTAACATACAAGAATTATTACCAGTTCTTGAGCAAATAGTTCAACAAGGTAAAAAGTTATTGATAATAGCTGAAGATGTAGAAGGTGAAGCATTATCTACATTAGTAGTTAATAAATTAAGAGGAACATTTGATGTAGTAGCAGTTAAAGCTCCAGGATTTGGAGATAGAAGAAAAGAAATGCTTCAAGACATAGCAATACTTACAGGTGCTCAAGTAATATCAGAAGAATTAGGTTATGATTTAAAAGAAGCTGATTTATCTATGTTAGGTAGAGCTTCATCTGTTAAAGTAACTAAAGAAAATACTACGATAGTAGATGGTTCTGGAGATAAAAAAGCTATAGAAGATAGAGTAGCTCAAATCAAACATCAAGTAGAGCAAACTACTTCAGATTTTGATAGAGAAAAATTAATGGAAAGATTAGCTAAGCTTGCTGGAGGAGTAGCTGTTATAAAAGTTGGAGCTGCTACAGAAGTTGAGTTAAAAGAAAGAAAGTTAAGAATAGAAGATGCTCTTAATGCAACTAGAGCAGCAGTAGAAGAAGGAATAGTAGCTGGTGGAGGAACTGCTTTTGTTAGTGTTATACCAGCAATAGGTACACTAGTTGAAAGTTTAGAAGGAGAAGTTAAACTAGGTGCTCAAATAGTTAAAAAAGCATTAGAGGAACCATTAAGACAAATAGCTATAAATGCTGGTCTTGAAGGTGCTGTAATTGTACAAAATATTGTTAATTCTGAAGCAGAAACTGGATTTGACGCATTAAATGAAAAATATGTAAATATGATAGAAGCTGGTATAGTTGACCCAACTAAAGTTAGTAGAAGTGCTTTACAAAATGCTGCATCAATAGCAGGTACTTTCTTAACTACTGAAGCTGCTGTTGCTGACCTTCCTGAGAAAGAAGATGCAGGAATGCCAGGAATGGGTGGCGGAATGCCAGGTATGATGTAATTTAAAAAATTTAGAACATAAATCTTAATATAAAGAACTATTCTGACTTAGTTTTAATTTCTAAGTTGGAATAGTTCTTTTATGTATAAGTAATGTTACATAAATATTAATTGAGGTATAATTGTTATTAGATAAAAAATTAAAATTAAAAAGGATGCGAGAGTATGGACTTAAGAAAGTTGCTTGAAGAAGTTAAAAATGAGAACATTGATATAGATGTTGCATTGGATAAATTAAAAGATTTACCATATGAAGACCTTGGATATGCAAATATAGACCATCATAGAGAGCTAAGAAATGGATACCCAGAGGTTATTTATTGTGAAGGAAAGAGTGACGAACATATTTTAGGAATTATTGATAAAATGAATCAAAAAGGCTCCAATATATTGGGGACAAGATGTAGAAAAGATACATTTATAAAAATTAAAGAAATCTATAATCATGCTGAGTATGAAGAATTATCTAAAATTCTTAAAATTCAAAACCATGATATAGAGAATATAGGAAAAGGCAAAATTGTGATTGCTACAGGGGGAACTTCTGATATACCAGTAGCAGATGAAGCATATTATACAGCTAAATTTCTAGGTAATGATGTTGATAGAATCTATGATGTAGGAGTGGCAGGCATACATAGGCTTTTAAACAAAAGACACAAAATAGATAGTGCTAGAGTAATAGTAGCTGTTGCAGGAATGGAAGGTGCACTTGCAAGTGTAGTTGGAGGATTGGTTGATGTTCCAGTGATAGCTGTTCCAACTTCTGTAGGATATGGTGCAAATTTTGGAGGGTTAGCAGCATTGCTAGCTATGTTAAATAGTTGTGCATCTGGGATATCTGTTGTAAATATTGATAATGGATTTGGAGCAGGATATTTAGCAGCAATGATAAATAAATTATAATAAATATATTGATATAAATTAAACATAAATTACATAATAAAATCTAATTTCTATTATATTTTTATTGTTAAAATTAAGGAGACATATATGAGTGAAAAAATACTTTATTTTGATATAATAAGTGGTATATCAGGGGATATGACCCTTGCAAGTTTATTAAATTTAGGTGTACCTAAGGAAATTTTTCTGGAGGAAATTCATAAACTAAATATGAGCGATGAATTTAATATAAACATCAGCTCAAAAAATGAGAATGGAATAGTAGGTACAAAAGTAGAAGTAATTACAAAAGAAACGCATACACATAGAAATTTAGTGGATATATTTGAGATTATAGATGAAAGTGGTCTAAATGAAAATGTAAAATCTAAAGCAAAAAAAATATTTATGGTAATTGGAGAAGCAGAAGCAAAAGTTCATGGAACTACGATAGATAAGATACACTTTCATGAGGTAGGGGCTATAGATTCAATTGTAGATATAGTAGGAGCTTCTATATTAGTTGATTTACTTTGTGTAGACAAAGTTTGTGCCAGTACAGTGACTGTAGGTTCAGGATTTGTAAAATGTGAACATGGAATTATACCTATACCTGCACCTGCAACTATGGAAATTTTAAAAGATGTACCAATTAAATTAAATAATGTAAAAGGGGAATGTACAACTCCAACAGGAGCTGCAATCATAAAAGTTTTGTGTGATGAGTTTGTAGATGAGTTTGAATTTTCTCCAAAACAAATTGGATATGGAATAGGTCATAAAAAGTTTGAAGTGCCGAACATGCTAAGAACTGTATTAGGTGAAAAAAAAAAGAAGAGTTAATTTATGAAATTAGTGCAAACATTGATGATATGTCTTCAGAAATCTATTCTTATTTGTATGAAAAAGTATTAGATGAGAAAGCGTTAGATATTTATACAGAGAGCATCTATATGAAGAAGAATAGACCTGCAACAAAAGTATCTATTTTATGTAATAAATCAGATTTAGAAAAATTTATTAAAATATTACTTTTAGAAACTAGTACTTTTGGAGTGCGATATAATGCATACAATAGAGAAATTCTAGAGAGAAAATTTGTAAAATTGGATACAAAATATGGAGTGGTCACAGTAAAATTAGGGTATTATAAAGATAAACTAGTCAAAGCTACTCCAGAATATAATGAATGTAAAACTATAGCAAAAAATGAAGATATTCCTATAAAAAAAGTGTTTGCTGATATAAATTTTAGAATAAAAGAAGAATTTAGTGAAAACTTATTGACATAAGCAATAAATTTTGATAAATTAATACTCAGCTTTATTAAATAAAAGCAAACAGAAAAAAATATATAAAATATAAACTCACTCGTATATGCTCAGAAATATGGTCTGAGAGTCTCTACCAAGATACCGTAAATATCTTGACTATGAGTGAAATTATTATACCAAAAGACCTAGTTAAGTAAATGTGTAGGCTGAGTTATACTCCCTATGTGTTGGCTATAAGATAAAGGTATTTTGGAAGCCTGTATAGTAATTTCACTTTTGTTAGAAATTATGGAAGTTACTATACAGGTTTTTTGTGTAAAAAGATTTAATATAATTTAGACTGTATTGTGTTAAAATAAATATATAAAAACTATATTATACAAGGAGAGATGTAAATTTATGAAACATGAATTAGTACTTGTAATAGATTTTGGAGGACAATATAATCAGTTGATAGCTAGAAGAGTTAGAGAAAACAACGTATATTGTGAAATACTTCCATGTACTGCAAGCATAGAAAGAATAAAAGAAAAAAATCCAAAAGGGATAATATTTACTGGTGGACCAAATAGTGCATATTTAGAAGATTCACCAACAATATCAAAAGAGATATTTGAACTAGGAGTTCCAATACTTGGAATATGCTATGGGATTCAAATAATGTCTCATGTATTAGGCGGAGTTGTAAGAAAAGGTAATAAACAAGAAAAAGAATATGGAAAAACAGCTATAACTTATGGAAAATCATCATTATTTGAAGGTATAACTACAAATAGTGTATGGATGAGTCATACGGATTTAATAGAAAAAGTTCCAGAAGGATTTAATATAGTTGCAAATACTAACGATTGTCCAGTAGCGGCTATGGAAAATGTAGAACAAAACTTATATGGAGTTCAATTCCATCCAGAAGTAGAACACTGTTTGGAAGGCGATAAGATACTTACAAATTTCTTATACAATATTTGTAAGGTAAAAGGTGACTGGACTACAGATTCATTTATAGAAGATAAAATAAAAGAATTAAAAGAAAAAATAGGTGATAAAAAAGCTTTATGTGCTTTAAGTGGAGGAGTTGATTCTTCTGTTGCTGCAGTTCTTATTCATAGAGCAATTGGGGACAACTTAACTTGTATATTTGTTGACCATGGTTTACTTAGAAAAAATGAAGGAAATGATGTAGAAAGAATATTTAGAGAGAAATTTGATATAAATTTAATAAGAGTTAATGCGGAAGATAGATTCTTATCTAAGTTAAAGGGCGTTTCTGAGCCAGAGGCTAAGAGAAAAATAATAGGTGAAGAATTTATAAGAGTATTTGAAGAAGAATCAAATAAATTAGGAAAAATGGATTTCTTAGTTCAGGGAACAATCTATCCAGATGTTATAGAAAGTGGGCATGGAAATGCTGCTACTATAAAGTCTCATCACAATGTTGGTGGAATTCCAGAAGATGTAGACTTCCAAGAAATTGTAGAGCCATTAAGAGAGTTATTTAAAGATGAAGTTAGAAAAATAGGATTAGAGCTTGGTATAGAAGAAGGATTAATATTTAGACATCCTTTCCCAGGACCAGGTCTAGGAATAAGAGTTATAGGTGATGTAACTAAAGAAAAATGTGATATATTAAGAGAAGCTGATGCTGTTTATATGGACGAGCTTAGAAAAGCAGGTCTATATAGAGAAATATGGCAAGCTTTTGCAACATTACCAGATGTTAAGACTGTTGGAGTTATGGGAGATGAAAGAACATATGCTTATTTAGTTGGTTTAAGAGCAGTTACTTCTTCTGATGGAATGACTTCTGACTGGTACAAGATGCCTTATGATGTATTAGAAAGAATTTCTAATAGAATAATAAATGAAGTTGATGGAGTAAATAGAGTAGTTTATGATATAACTTCTAAACCACCAGGTACTATTGAATGGGAATAATAAATAAAAAAGCTATAAACCTTGTGATTTCAAGGTTTATAGCTTTTTAAATTTATCTAATAATAAACTCACCTAGACTTGTTTATCTACATTAATCAAATTTATTTAAATAATAGATTTTCAAGTTATTTTATTATTTCTTCGATTTCATCATTATTTAACTTGTAATAAACTCGTCCAGATTTTTTTCGATATTGACCAAGTTTAATTGTAGTAGAACTAACATATGATATTTAAATTTTTTACTATAAGATTATTTAAATGTAGATAAAACTAAAAAGGTCTTTCTAGAAAACAAAACCTACCTAATTATACTTACTTACCAATATCATCACTTGATGTAGGCAAGATTCTACCACATTTTCTCCGTACTCTAGTATAAAATCATCTAGCTGTGTATCTATAAAATCACAATAATCATATGGACTACCAATATAAGCAGTCAATATATGTGTACATCTATCCATTTTATCTCCAAACATAATATATTTATCCCCCTAAAAAACTTTCATGAAAAACAAAAAGATTATATCTTTTTGGCAACTGGCTGACATAACCTATAACTTATTTTATAAGTCTTAGTCCCTATAGCTTTGCGTCACTAAATTTCTCTAGTTTTGCCGATTTAGTTTTATTCTACAACTACAATAATACAACAGAATTACTTATTATTCAACATGATTATTTGAAAATTGAATAAATTTATGCATATGAATGTTATTTTACTTCAAAAAACAGACCAGATGTATTGATTATGATAAATTTTGCCTGTAGTTTTTCTATTAAAAAGCTTCTATTATTAAATTAAGAAGATGGTATAAATTGAAGCAAATAGAAGTAGTTAATAAATTAAGTAGAGAGAAATTAGGTAACTTTGGGATATATTGTAGAGGAGATGAGGTAAACTTGACAGTAATAAGCATATAAATTATACTTATTAGCAAAGGTCAGATAATGTTGAAAATAGTATTAAGTAAGATAAGATAAAAAAGACTAGAGATTAAGTTATCTAGTTTTTTAATTTTTAACATTTTATGTATATGAAAATAAATATGCTTTCTGTACATAATGTATTAATATTAATACTATAGAATAATTTGGTAGTTAATATATTAAAATGAATATTTTAGAAGATGGAGGGATTATGAAAAATAAAATAATTATAGTAGTTACTTTTCTATTTGCAGCACTGATGTCTGGGTGTGCCTCAAAGAAAACAACAGAAATAAATGTGTTAGCGACTACTGATTTACATGGTGTTATACCTTATGAATTAACTTCTTACGTAAAAGAAGAAAGAGAAAAAGATAAAAATATAACTTTGGTAGATGCTGGAGATTTTTTTGATAGTGGACAGGTATTAGGTAGCAGTATGGATGATTATTTTAGTGCTAGATATAAAAACAGTGACAATAACACTGAGAGTTATATTGAGGCACCTCTTGCAAGAGATATGAAAGAAGTAGGTTATGATGTTGCAGTTCTTGGAAATCATGAATTCATAGCTAATAATAAATTCTATTTAGATAATATGATATCTGATTTTGAAAAACAAAAAATAAATATATTATCAGCAAATACTTATAAGAAAAATGGGGAAAATTATACAAAACCATACATAATAAAAAACATTAATACACCTGAAGGAAATGTAAAACTTGGAATTTTAGGGCTTACTATAAAAGAAGTTGGAGAGAGAAAACAATGGAAAGATGGAGGGCTTGTAGATTCTAAATCATTAGAGTTAAAAGACCAAGAAGGATATAATGGTGAATTGTATATGAATGATTTGGTAGAGGATGCTAAAAAATGGGTTGGTATAATGAAAAAAGAGAAACCTGACATCATAGTAGCGGTTGCACATACAGGCGAAAAACCCAAAAAACCTAGAAACCCAGGAAATAGAATACAAGACTTAGCGCAACAAGTTGATGGAATTGATGCTATAGTTGCTGGACATAATCATGTTCAAATTGAGCAGCATGATTATAAAAATAAATCAGGAGAAAATGTTATAGTTACTGAACCAGGTAAACATGGGGAATGTATTTCTAAGATTAACTTTAAATTAGAGAAAAATAATGACAAATGGAATGTGGTTGACAAAACTAGTAAATTAGTTAAATTTGAAAAAAATAAAGAAGATGAAAAATTTGGAGAGTTCATTTCTTCAGTTAATAAAATCAGTAAAGGTAAGAGCGAAATAAGACTATCAGAAGTAACGACTCCTGAATGGGATAAAATATATGTTTTTAAATCTGGGACACCAGCAGAGGATATATATAAAACAGTAGGATATAAATGGAGAAATATATCATCTCCAAAAGGTGATGGTATGGTACAGGTTGTTGTAATGAACAAAGATAAGCCTATTACCTATCTATGTGAAGAATCTGAAATTATGCCACTTAATATAAAATGTGATGAATCAGAGTATAAAGATAATGTTGTGACCATTTATCCTAATAAAAATGATAAGTTTAGAGTTGAGAAAGGTAAAAAAGAATATATTATTAATTTAAAACATATACAATAGAGACTCTCGTCTTATTTTAGTTTAGATGATGTCTAAAATAAAGTGTGTATTATTCTAAAGAGTGGTGATAATTAAAATATCACAATATCAAAGAATAGTACACACTTTTTCCATTTAACAAAAATTGATGTTAAAAAATCAAATTTTCAAACTAGAGTATATTGGTTATATTGTCTAATATTATTTTCAAAGGTTGTGTGATATTTTTATCCTTATGTAAGATTGCTAACATTTTATTTTCCATATCTATTCCATCTAATTTAACCAATCGTAATTTATTATGTAATAACGAATCTGATAATAAGTTTTCTGGTAAAATGGTTATACCTAACCCTGCCTCTGCAGCTTTAATAAGTGCAAAAGAACTAACACTTTCCCAAACGGGATAAGCCTTTTGGCTGGAAAGAGATAATACACTATCTAAAGTATCACGAATAGCACTTCCTTTTTCACGTAACAACAATGGAAACGTACATAATTGGTGTAGAGATATTACTTGTTCTGATAAAGGAAAAGTCGGAGCACATGCAACACATAATTTATACGAACCTAATAAAATTGTACGGAATGCCCCTTGAGGTTCTGTACCTTCCCAAAAAGCTATATCGGCTTCTCCATTTTTTAAAATATCCATAGCTGAATTAGCACTTTCAACACGTACATTCACTTTAAGAGATGGAAATGAATTCTCTAATCGACTTAAAATTGGAGGAAGTAAAAAAGAAGCAATTGTAATGCTAGATACAATATTTATAGGTGTACTTTCCTCTAAATGGCTAATTCTCTTATCTAAATTGCGACAAGCGGTTAGTATACTGCGTGCTTCTTCTAAAAGAGAAATACCGCAACGAGTCAGACATACTCCTCGTGGTAATCTGTCAAATAGTGCTGTGCCAGCCTGTTGTTCAAGTTCAGCTATGGCATGAGATACAGCAGATTGTGTGATATGTAATTTTTTTGCAGCACCTGTGAATGTTCCTGTTTGCTCAATTGCCTCTAAAATCTCTAAATATCGTATGTTCATAATAAGTATCCTCACTAGACATGAATAAAATTAATTGATTCTATTAAATTCTATCATTTTACAGATTGAAGGGCAAGAGATATACTAAATAAGAGAAGGAAGAAGGAGGTAGATTTTGAAGAAAAGCAAAAAACCATATTTTTGGCTTCTAACTATCAATTTATTCATTAGCACATTCACTTTTGGAGGGGGGTATGTAGTTGTACCTATGGTTAGACGTTATTTTGTAAAACAGAAGCAATACTTTACAGAGGATGATTTGATGAGTATGGCGGCAGTTGCACAATCAACTCCTGGAGCAATTGCAATCAATTTATCTGCTTTGGCAGGTTATCGAGTAGCAGGTACTTTAGGAGCTGTTATTAGTTGTATATCTGCTATAATACCTCCACTTGCTATTCTTGGATTAGTATCAGTATTTTACACAACTTTTATCTCCAATGTTATTGTTGCTGCAGTATTAAAAGGAATGCAAGCTGGTGTTGCTGCATTAATCGTAGATTTGATTATTGATATGTGTTCTATGATACTAAAAGAACGTTCTCTATTCTTATCAGCTATGATACCTATTGCTTTCTTTGCAAATTTTGTGATGGGTATAAATGTAGCTCTCATATTAGTTGTTTGTTGCTTTATGTGTGTAATACGAGTTTTTTACAAGAAGAGGGAAAATAAATGAATACAATTTGGAACTTATTTTTTATATTTTTGAAAATAGGATTGCTTAGTATTGGTGGTGGCTATGCAATAATACCTTTAATTCAAGAGCAAGTAGTAAATCAAACTGGATGGATAAGTGAGAAAATGTTTACAGATATTATAACTATTTCGCAAATGACACCAGGACCATTAGCTGTTAATACTTCTACTTTTGTTGGGCTTCAAATTGGAGGTTTTTGGGGAGCAGTTGCGGCTACTTTAGGTTGTGTATTATGTGGGGTAGTAATATCTCTATTTTTATATAATTTTTTTCAAAGGCACCAAAATTCTACCTATATATTTGAAATATTAAACGGTCTAAAGTCAGCATCATTAGGTTTAATTATCTCAGCTGCCGCCACAATTATAATCCTTGCATTATTTGGAACGAGTACAATGTGTTTTAATTCCATATTTAAGACGTTAAATTGGATTGCACTAGTAATATTTTGTGTTATGTTATTTATAGTGCGTAAATGGAAGACTAATCCCATCGTAATTATGTTAATAAGTGGTATAGTGGGAGTGCTTTTTTATTTATAATGTCATCACTCAAACACATTATACAAGTTCCGTGTTTGGGTGAGTTTTAGCACATGTCAATCAATAATAAAAATGTCCAAATAGCCAATAGAGTAAGGCTATTCAGACGTTTAAGAAGATTTGAAAAGACAATCTAAAACTTACATAGTCTTTAGATTAGATTTATTATTTACCATACAAGAAATGATTTTTCTTTGAATAGATATTATTAAATTAAGCTATAGATATAATTGTTTATGCCAAGAATTCATTTGAGTTTAATATATCAATACTTAATGTTAAAATAGGTGTATTGACCATCAATATAATATTTACTTAGTAACATAATCCTACACATTATTGATTTTCTAAAAACCAATTATATGCTTCTCGACAAAATTTATCACTGTCTAAATAGTAACTATTATGAACATTATCAATTTCAATAAGCTTCTTCTTACATTTTAAAGAATTATAATAACTATCAAAATATTGTATTTTAAAATATCTGTCATGAAGTGTTTTGAAGACAAGAGTGGGTATATTAACTCCATTTTTTATTGTACTATCTTGTGCAACAAAACATTCTAACATGGTGCTAATCATTTTTGTACTATTTTTCCAAATATGAGGATTTTTCTTTTCCAATACTTTATAAAATTCGTTATCATAGACTTCGTTATAACCTTCATACTTAGGAGGTTTTAATGTTATATG
The DNA here is from genome assembly GCF_056688955.1 of Clostridioides sp. LIBA-6822. Classification (NCBI taxonomy): domain Bacteria; kingdom Bacillati; phylum Bacillota; class Clostridia; order Peptostreptococcales; family Peptostreptococcaceae; genus Clostridioides; species Clostridioides sp. LIBA-6822. Next base: position 266,866 of record NZ_CP196995.1, read on the forward strand.
GAAATTAGGGAGATATTTGAGAAAAAAGTTCAATAATTTAACAATTGGATAGGGATAACCTACTCCTGTCGTATTTTTATAATCAACACAAGCGAACTGAGCAAAACTTTTTAGCTTATTGTTTGAACATGCATAATATTGGGCAAACATACCACCAATACCAGTATTTCCATATAGATGTATGTTAGAAGAGTAATTTTCTTCTATATATGTAACAACAGAATCTAAGTCTTTTACAATTGAATTCCGAGAGAAATCTTTTTCATTTCCATCACTTCTCCCTGTTCCTGAAAAATCAAAAGCGAAGATATTTACATTATATTGAGTAAGTGGTTCATAGGCTTTTTGCATCTCAAGTGTAGTAACAATGGGAGTATGCGTAACAATAATATTCATAGATGATTTTCCAGTGATGAATGAATTACAAAAAATATTTATATCTCCATTTGGTATTTTTATATGCTGCCAATTCATTTGGTTTCCTTTCCTTATATTACAAAAATATAATGATTTCTAGAATCTAATTTATAGGTTAGTCATATTTTATCACAGCAATATATTAAAGTTAACTCTTTTCTTATGTAGCTACAGTAATAATTTTTTCATAATAACTGCTAATTTTATCTTTCAATTTTTTCTAGTTTCATTCGCAATACCTTAATTTTATATAAAATGTCCTGTAATGCTATTTGGATTTATTCTTATTTCATCAGGCGTTCCTGAAGCAACAATTTCTCCTCCATTTATTCCACTGTCTGGACCTATATCAATAACCCAGTCAGAAGCACATATAACTTCTGTATTGTGTTCAATAATTAAAAGTGAATGTTGCTCATTTACAAGTTTTTTAAAAGTAATTAGCAAATTCTCTATATCTTTAAAATGAAGTCCAGTAGTAGGCTCATCTAATATGTATAACATTCTTTTTTTAGTTTTTGTTCCTAATTCTTTTGCTAATTTTATCCTTTGAGATTCTCCTCCACTTAATCCTAATGTATTTTGTCCTAGTTTTAGATAGCCAAGTCCCACTTCATCTAATAGGGAGAGTTTTCTATATATGTCAGGACAATCACTAAAAAATGATTTTGCTTCTGTTACTTCCATGTCAAGTATATCTGCCACTGTTTTTCCTTTGTATTGTACAAACAGTATTTCTTTTTGATATCTCTTACCTTGGCATTCACTACAAGTTACCCACTGGTCTGCCATATATTGTAGAATAATTTTTGTTTTTCCTAATCCTTGACAGTTGGGGCATTGCCCCTTTTTGCTATTAAAGCTAAAATGGCTTTCATCCAATAATTGTTGTTTTGCTTGCGAAGTTTTAGCAAATAGAGAACGAATTTCATCAAAGATATTGATATAGGTAGTAGGTGTAGAGCGACTAGATTTTCCAATAGGTGTTTGGTCCATTAAGATAAAATCATCAATAGTATCAAATCCAGTAAGTTCGGTATAGTTTTTATTTGGGATAGATTTTTGGTTTAATTTTTCTTCTAAAGCAGGAAGTAAACTGTGAAATACAAGAGAACTCTTACCAGAACCACTAACACCTGTAATAGAGCACATACAGTTTAAGGGAATTTCTATATCAATATTTTTTAGATTATTTGCATGGCATCCCTTTAAGTTTAACCATTTACTTGGCTTAACATTATTTTTTGAACTTATTTTATTTGATGTACTCAGATATTTACCTGTTATAGAATTTGGATTTTCTATAATTTCTTGAGTTGTACCTTCTGCAATAATGAAGCCACCTTTTGTACCAGCGTTTGGACCTACATCAATAATATAATCAGCAGCCAGTATTGTATCCCTATCATGTTCCACGACTATAACAGTATTACTGTTATCTCTTAGCTCTTCTATAGTTTTGATGATTAGATTATGGTCTCTTGGATGTAAACCAATAGATGGTTCATCTAGAATATAGGTTAAGCCTACTAATTCACTTCCTAGCTGACTTGATAATCGTACTCTCTGTAGCTCTCCTCCAGATAAGGTTGGAGCTGTTCTATCTGTTGATAGATAGCTAAGACCTACCTTTAATAGATAACTAACTCGAATTTTTAATTCTGTTAATATATCATTTACCAAAAATATCTCATTTTGTTGAAGTTGATTTGGTAATTCACACAACCAATTCCACAACTGTTCTATCGTCATTTTTGTTAATTCAGGGAAGCGATAACCTTTGATTGTAGTGAATCTAGCTTCAATACATAGCAACTCACCACCACATGTATGGCAAGGAATTTTGTTCATATATTGATGTAAGGCATTATTTTGAGAACTGGATTCTCTAAAAAGTCTTTGAATGTGGTTGATTGCCCCTGATGCAGGTCTTTTAATCTTTGATTCTCGCCCCCTTGATTCAAAGCTAAATTCATATATCTTATCGCCTGTACCATATAAGATTGCATCTATAAAATCTCTTGGCAATTCATTCCAAGGCATATCTAGGTCGATATTTTTATCTTTTGCGATTGCATATAATTCACCTACCATCCAATTACCATTTGGCTTTTTCCCCCTCAATTTTCCAAAGTAGTAAGTAGCTCCATCCAATATTGAAATAGTAGGGTCTTTTATAATTAATTGAGAATTAACTTGATAGGTAAAACCCAATCCATTACAATCATGGCAAGCTCCAGTATGGGAATTAGCATTGAAGGTTGAAGTATTTATCTTAGAAAAAATAGTTTGGCAATGTGGGCAATAATTTTTTGTAGTATTCTTTTTTTCTAATGGAATTTTGCAATATGGACAGTAACTTTTTCCAATTGATACAAATAACATTCTTAAGTAATCCCAAATGCTTGTAAGAGTACCAACTGTAGAACGAGGATTTTGGCTTCCTTTTTTTTGTTCAATAGCTATAGTAGGAGTTAATCCTTGAAGTAAATCGAATTCAGGTTTTTGAAGATGTTCTGAAAGTTTTGCTCCATTACTTAGGTTTTCAAAATAACGTCTTTTCCCTTCTTCATAAATCGTATCGAAAGCTAAAGAGGATTTTCCACTACCACTTACACCTGTAATAACAGTTATTTGATTCTTTGGGATTGTAACCTCAACATCTTTTAAATTGTTTTGCCTTCCTCCTTTTAAATAAATAGAACTTTTATTGTGACAAAGTGAATTTTTAATTGGTTTATTTATTGCTTTGGTAAATTTGAATTTTTTTTCTAGTTCAAGAGGATTACCTAATTCTTTTGTTTCCGAAATGCCTAATATTTTTAACTGAGAAAAGATTGATGTCAAATAATCTTCAGGCAATTTTTCTATTAACAAATTAAGGTATTCTATTTTTATATTGCCACTTGATAATATCTCTGCCATTTCATCTAACAAATTTTTTTCTGCTCTTGTTAATTGATTGTATTTTTTAGAACTTAATTCTGTCCATAAATCCCATGGAAGCAATTCCAAACCAATCATATTATTAAAGTCATGTAGAAGATTACCCTTTATGGAGTTCCAACCTTTCCAATTTTTATTATATCCAAAGTCATCTGGGTGAGTATGACCTTGTCGACAACTTATCCAGGCTTCTGAGCCAGTTAAAAACCCATCTATTTTTCTGACATCATGAGTGTCAAAATTAATTTGAAAATAATTTTTTTGTATGTTATCTATTTGCGAATCTATTTTTATCCACCTTTTTGTTACCGTATCATAGTATTCTACAATCCAGTGGTCTTCATAAGGAAGCTCACTTTCAAAATAATTAGCAAAACCTGCTCTCATTCTAGCTTCAAAACCTCTATATCTTAGGAAGGATACAAGAAGTAAAGAGTAGTCTCTGCACATACCAACTAATCTCTGTTTTGGCTTTCTTGGAATAGTTAGTGAGTTAGAATCTATTTCAAATATTCTTTTTAACATTTGAGGAATTGTACGAAGTAATTCTTCATCGGCTTGTTGCCTATTAAAGGTTATACCATATAGTTTTCCTTGGTCTCCATGAATTACTAGGTTTTGGACTACTTTTAATAATTCTACTGGAGTATTTGGTAAATTTTGATATTTATTTTCAAATATTCTAGGATTTGTAATAATACTTTGTTCTTTATAATTGTTTATTTTCATTTATTCTTCACCTCTCTGAATGCATAATATACCCTAACATGGTGTTAGATTCAAGGGAAATTTAAATTTTTCTCGGGATTGTTTTAATTCATGATAACATTAAATTTTTAATGAAATAATAAATAATACTTAGTTTAGGTGTTAAAATTTAAAAATAAATAAAAAAATAATATAATGATGAATTGTAATACAAATATAGTTTGTGTTATATTTGTTGTAATGAGTATAAGTTGTATTTACAGTTTGTTAAAATTTGCAATGGGATATTGTAGGAGGCTGAGATGACAGAACGTGAAAAGATGTTAGCAGGAGAGTTATATGATTGTGGAGATAAGGAATTGTTATATCAATGGCATAAGGCAAAAGATTTGACTAGAGAGTATAATAATTTGAAATCAGATGACAAGATTAATAAAGAACGTATTTTAACTGAGCTCTTAGGTAAAAGAGGGGAGAATATATGGATTACGGCACCTTTTTATGTTGACTATGGAAATAACATTTATTTTGGAAACAATTGTGAAGTGAATATGAATTGTACCTTTTTAGATGATAATGAAATAATAGTAGGTGATAATGCCCTAATTGCACCTAATGTGCAAATATATACAGCTTTTCATCCAACAAATGCTAAAGATAGATTTGGAGAAAAAACTGATGATGGATTTAAGTTTTGTAAAACTATAACAGCTCCAGTTAAAATTGGGAATGATGTTTGGATTGGTGGAGGAAGTATTATTTTACCAGGTGTAACAATAGGAGATAATGTAACTATTGGTGCAGGAAGTGTTGTGACAAAATCAATATCATCTAATACTATAGCTTACGGTAATCCTTGTCATGTTATTAGAGAAAATAAGTGAGAACTATTGTAATATATTTATTCATGAAATATCGAAGACATTATTAAAATAAAGAGCTATCTCAAAATTAGGGGTAGTTTTTTTTATTAATAGATATTAGCCATTGTATTTATTCCATTTACCATATTTATGCACATAAAGAATTATATCTCATATGATTGATTAATAAAGATATTATTTATGAATTATTAACATAATGTTAATATGGAATTCTTGAATATTAAGAAATAGGGTACTATAATATAGTGTGAATAGATTCTTAGTAACGAAATTTGTAGGTGCTAATATACATTTAAAAAATAGATTTATAACCTGGAGGACAAAAAATGAAATTATCAAGGTATAAGAAAAATAGTTTAGTTTTGTCTATAATCTTATATTCACTTATTATTTCAATCCTTGTAATTATTATTTTCAGTACCATAAAACTGCACAATATATCTAATAAACAAACTAAAAGCTATTTAAAGGATGTATCTACACAAATTGTAATGAATGTTGATTCTAAAATAAAATTTATCTTATCTGATTTAAGAATAATGGCAGATTTTATTAAACAATATGAGGGTGATAGTCGATATGAGTACTTATCTAAAAGAAAGACTAGTTATAAGTATTATGACATTGGAATAATTGATTTAGAAGGTAAGGCAGAGTTTTTAAGTGGAAAAAAACTTGACTTGAAGGATACTGTTTCATATAAAAAAGGAATAGAAGGTAAAGAATACTCAGAAGTAATAGAGTCTTTAGGGGTTGTTCTCTATACTGTGCCTATATTTGATGATAAGCATGAGATTTCTAGCCTTTTAATAGGTGTCTCTGATAAAGAAAGTATGAATGATATTCTTAAAATAGATAATTTTAATGGAAAAGGAACTATTGAAATTATTAATAGACAGGGAAGCCCTCTTTTTATAGGCAAAAACAGTGAATTAATAAAAGACCTTAGTTACAAATATAAAGATTCAATAAATGAGCCTTGGGCTCAAAAGATGCTTAATGATTTTGAAAATGAAAAGTCAGGAGATATTATAATAACATCATCAAAAGATATAAAATGTTTATTAACTTATTATCCAATTACAAAAGGTCTAAATGATTGGTATTTTGTTCTTATAGTGCCTGAAGAAGCTGTACTTGGTGAACTTAATAAGCTAAACTCTTTTACAATAATAATGACGTTTATAGTTACATGTATTATTGGAATTATAACATGGCTTTTATATACTATAAGAAAAAAATATGTAAATCAAATAGAAAATATTGCATATTTAGATAATATAACAAATGGTATTAACCAAACCAAATTTAGTATGTTAGTAAAACCCTTAATTTCAGAATCGCCAGATAGCACCTATATGATGATAGCGATAAATATAAAGGAGTTTAAGTTAATAAATGATTGCTTTGGTAGTGATAAAGGAAATATGACACTCAAACATATTTATAATGTTTTATCTAAAAATATTACTAAAAATGAAGAATTTGTATGTCGTCATGATGCAGACCTTTTCTATTTGTTTATTAAAAATAGACCAGTGTTAGAAGTTTTAGAGTTATTGTATAAAATAGAAGCTGATATAAATTATTTTAATGAGAGTAGAGAAAATCCGTACTTTTTAAGAATATCAGCAGGTATTTACACTATTGAAAATCGTAATGAAGATTTAATCACAATACAAGACTATGCAAATACAGCAAGAAAAAGCTTCAATAAAGCTCATCAAAGTGATTTTTCTTTTTATAGTGATATAGAAAGAAAGCGATTAATATCTGAGAAGGAAATTTCAAATTTAATGGAAAAAGCCCTTGAAGATAAAGACTTTTTTATATGTTTACAACCAAAAATTGATATAAAAAATGGTAAAATCAGTGGAGCAGAGTCTCTTGTGCGTTGGAGAAATTCAGAAAAAGGTATAATTTATCCAAGTGATTTTATTCCTCTTTTTGAAAAAAGTGGATTTATATGTAAATTAGACTTATATATACTTGAAGAGACATGCAAATTGATTTCTAAATGGATAAAAGAAGGTAAAGAAGTATTGAGAATTTCTGTTAATGTATCAAGACAATATTTAAATGATAAGTCTTTTTTAGAAAAATATGAACTTATATGTAATAAATATAATGTACCAACATATCTGATAGATTTAGAGCTTACAGAATCTATCTTCTTAGAAAATCCAGAAGCTATAGATGTAATAAATGATATTCATTCTAAGGGATTTAAGTGCTCTATAGATGATTTTGGATTTGGATACTCATCATTAGGGATATTAAAAGATTTTAAAGTTGATATAATTAAATTGGACCGTTCATTCTTTGTCAGCAAAAATAATATAGGCCGTGGTAAGGTAGTTATTGAGTCTATTATTGAACTTGGCAAAAGACTTGGTATGAAGATAATTGCTGAAGGAATTGAAGAGTTAGAACAAGTTGAGTTTCTAAAAAGTATAGGATGTGATTATATTCAAGGTTATGTTTTCTCTAAACCACTATTAATATCTGAATTTGAAGAGTTCACATATGCTGATAATAAAATAAAAAGTTTAAAAATATCGAATGATTAAATATCTAAAAGAAAAATCTAAGCAGGTTATATGATTGAAAATATAACCTGCTTTTTTTATTTGTATATTTAATAAAAAAGAAAGCTACAGATTTTGTAAAAACAATTTTCAAATGTTGTAAGTTGTCGTTAAAGCTTTATTGTATTATTCTGAATATATAGAAAGTCAGTTCCTATTTTCAGACATAAAGAAAGTAAAATATACATAATAATATAAAATTTGCTGTTTTTATAACTCTAATTATTTTGAAAGGAGGAAAGTATGATAAGTGGAAGAATGTTACTCATTATGAATTTTCTAAAAGATAAAAGTAAGACAAGTTACCGGGAAATTAGTCAACAGTTAAGCATAGAAGAAAGAAAAGTTAGATATGACATAGACAATCTAAATGTTCTTTTGCAATCATTAAATAAACCACTAATACAAAGGATGAATAAAGGTTCATTAATTATTCCAAGTGATTTCCAAGTAGTATATATAGACAATAATGACTATGTATTTTCCTTAACTGAAAGAGTATCTATTATGAAGATTATATCAATGTTTAAAATAGATAAGTTAAACTTAGAAAAATTGAGCAAAGAGTTTAAAGTTTCTAGAAGTTCGATTAAAAATGACCTTAATGTTTTATCAAATGAACTCGAGAGAAATCAAATAACTATTACTTATGATAAAGTTTTCAAAATAAATGGAGATGAAGATACTATATATAAACAAAGGTTAAACATATTAAAATTATATTCTTACCTTTTTGGTAAAGAAAAATCTGATTTGAGTGTGTTTGAGAAGTATATAGTGAAGGTAATCGAAAAAATATTCAAAGGACTTTCCTTGAATGATATATATAATTGGTCTACAGATTTACTTTTACAAATGGGCTGGACTCTAAATGATGAGTCTTTTACATGGTATGTATCAAATATTTTTCTTTTTACATGGTACATACATTCAGATGAAAAACATCCTTTAGAATCTTCTTCATTGAGTGAACCATATTTTGAGAATAAATTTGACCAAGAATTTGAACAAATCATTCAAAAGAAGTTAACTAAAGAACAGATTTTATTGTTAAATAGTTTTGTATTTTTTACAAATAAGTATGCAAGTTTAAATGAAGATATGGATTTAATTAGTACAGAGATAATAGTTCAGGATTTAATTTATAATATGTCTGAAATACTGAACATTGATTTTAAAGAAGATATGATTCTTTATAAAGGTCTACTTAATCATATCGCTCCATTGATAGAGAGAATCAAACAAAATATACAGATTTATGAAGAGTTATTCCATGTAATACCAGATAAATATCAATATGTACTTGAAGCTACCAAAACTTCTGTACAAAAAAATAGGATGTTAAATCAAATAAAGAATGAAAATGAAATAATACTTCTAGCAATACATTTTTTAGGAAGTGTACAAAGAAACGAAAGTAACAATTATAAAAATATATTATTAGTTTGTGGATTTGGGTATGGTGTAATTGCTATATTAAAAGATACTTTAATAAATGACTATCAGATAAATATAGTAGATAGCATTCCATCATACAAATTACAAGATTACAAAGACTGGGAAAATATAGATTTTATCGTAACAACATCAAAAATAGTAGTAGACTTACCTAAAACAATTATTGAGATTAATCCTTTTTTACAAGAAAACGATTATTTAAAACTTGAAGAAAAAGGAATAAAAAGAAAGAATGTCTTGACCAATTACATATCAATTAAAAAGAGATTAGATTTTTTAGAAGAAGATGCTCAAAAAAGAGTACTGAATATTATATGGCAAGAACTAGGATATAGTGATGAGAGAATGCTATCTAGACAGCTTAAACTAAGTGATTTAATAGGTATTGATACAATAAGCGTGATTGATAAAGAAATAAAATGGGAAGATGCTGTGAAAATTAGTTCAAATATACTTGCTGATTGTGATTTTGTGTCAGCACAATATGCTGATAATATTATAGATATTCTAAATAATGTAGGTTTCTATGCTGTAAAGGATGACGAATTTGCTTTGTTACATGGTAATGATAGTTCATTGGTCAAAGTAAGTTCAATAAGTTTATTAATATGCAAAGAAGCAGTCAAATTTGGAGATAAGAAAGTTAAAATCATATTTTGTCTAGCAAGTAGAGATAAAAAAGAGCAAATTCCTGCAATAATTAATTTAACTAAAATGGTTTATAAGACCAATTTTATTACTATGTTAGAAAGTGTAAAGACAAAAGAAGAAGCAGAATGTTTAATTCATAAATATGAGAAGGAGGTCACTGAATGAGCAAATTAGTCAATGTAAAATGTTCATTTGAGATGAAAGCAACTTCAAAAGAAGAGGCTATTATATCATTAGTAGATGTAGTATCAAAAGAGGGTTATCTGAAAGAAAAGAATCAATTCTTAGAAGATGTTTTAAAGAGAGAAGAAACACTGTCAACCTATATTGGGCATGGTATAGGCCTTCCTCACAGTCAAAGTATTGGAGTTAAGGATTCTTGTATTACAATTGGAAAACTTGATACATCTATTGAATGGACAGAAGAAGGTGAAAAGGTAGATTTAATATTTTTAATATCTGTGGCAAAAGACAATGAAAATAATCTTCATCTAAAGATTTTATCAAAGCTTGCACGTTTGTTAATGCATGAAAGTTTTAGAAATCAAATTAGAGAGTCAGACGAACAAACAGTCTATAATCTTATAAAAGAAAAAATAGGGGAGGAAGATTAGAATGAGGATTTTAAAGTTTTTACAAAAACATCTTATGACAGCAACTTCATATATGATTCCATTTGTAGTTGCTGGAGGTATATTATTTGCTCTATCAGTAACTCTAAGTGGACAAGCTGCTGTTCCTGAAACTGGATGGCTAGCTAAACTTAATCAAATTGGAGCCGCTGGTCTAGCTTTGTTTATTCCAATATTGGGTGGTTATATAGCATTTAGTATGGCAGATAAGCCAGGGTTAGCTCCAGGCATGATAGGTGCATATTTAGCAAAAGAAGTAAATGCTGGTTTTATAGGTGGTATCATAGCAGGATTTATAGCGGGATTTGTTGTTTTGCAATTAAAGAAAATTAAATTGGCACCTACAATGAGAACTTTAGGTTCAATATTCATTTATCCTTTGCTTGGAACATTGATTACAGGTGGTATAATTGTATTTTTAATTGGAGAACCTATAGCTTCTTTTATGACATGGATGACTAATTGGTTGAATGGAATGTCTGGTGTTTCTAAAATCCCTTTAGGTGGTATCCTAGGAGGAATGATAGCTTCTGATATGGGTGGTCCTATAAATAAAGTAGCTGCGACTTTTGCCCAAACTCAAGTTGATACACTTCCATATTTAATGGGAGGAGTTGGTGTTGCAATTTGTATACCTCCAATTGGATTAGGGTTAGCTACATTATTGTTCCCAAAAAAATTTAGTAAAGAGGAAAGAGACTCAGGAAAAGCCTCTCTATTAATGGGATGTGTTGGAATTACAGAAGGAGCGATTCCATTTGCAACAGCAGACCCTGTTAGAGTAATTCCATGTATTATGGCTGGGTCGATTATAGGAAACATTATGGCCTTTTTATTGGGGTGTTTAAATCATGCACCTTGGGGAGGTCTGATAGTATTACCAGTTGTTGATAATAGATTGGGATATATTGCATCAGTCACAACTGGAGCAATAGTCGTTGCAGTATTAATGAAATTAGTAAAGAAGGATGTAAAAGAAGACGAAGAAATTGAAGAAGATATAGACGATTCTATTGAACTAGTATTTGAAGAATTATAGATATATAGATATAAATACTGTTAATTTATATGAAAACCTATTATAAAAATAATCATACAAAATTCTAATTTTAAAGGAGATAAGAATATGAAAATTGTAGCAGTAACATCTTGCCCTAGTGGAGTAGCACATACTTATATGTCAGCTGAATCACTTGAATTATCAGCAAAAAAATTTGGTATAGAAATAAAGGTTGAGACTCAGGGGAGTTCTGGAATAGACAATGAGTTATTACCTAAAGAGATTGAAGAAGCAGCCTGTGTAATACTAACTAATGATGTTGAAATTAGAAATATGGATAGATTTAAAGGAAAAAAAGTTGTAAGAATGAGTGTTTCTGACATAATTAAAAAATCTGATGCATTAATTAAGAAAATAAAAGATACTTTTCAATAAAGTTTGATTTATTTTACATATAACATAAAGGTGTATTTGATATTAATTCTATTAAATACATCTTAAAAATAGAATAAAAGGAGATATAGTCATGAAAAAATTACCAATAAAGACTGTCGTACAACGACTACTAGACTTACAAGAAGAGGGGAAAAGTGCAACACTTTTAGGAATTGGTCCTATGTCACCAAACTTGTTACAGGCAAGTTTTGAACTAGCAAAAGATGATGATTTTCCTTTAATGTTTATTGCCAGCAGAAATCAAGTAGATGCAGATAAACTAGGTGGTGGTTATGTAAATGGTTGGAATCAAGAAACTTTTACAAAGGATATTAAGAAGATAGCTGATAAAGTTGGATTTGATGGTTTATATTACTTATGCAGAGATCATGGAGGCCCATGGCAAAGAGACAAAGAAAGAAATGACCATTTGCCTGTTGACAAAGCCATGGAATTAGGAAAAAAATCTTATTTAGCTGATATCGAGGCAGGTTTTGATTTATTAATGATTGACCCTACAAAAGACCCGTTTGAAATGGGAAAGGTAATCCCTTTAGATATAGTCCTACAAAGAACTATAGAATTAATTGAATATTGTGAAAATGAAAGAAGAAGACTCAACCTACCAGAAATAGGCTATGAAGTTGGGACAGAGGAAACAAATGGAGGACTAACTTCAACTGAGACATATGAAACATTTATAACTAGATTAAAAATTGAACTTGAAAAGAGAGATTTACCAATGCCAACATTTATAGTTGGTCAGACAGGGACTCTAACTAGAAAAACAGAGCAAGTAGGCACTTTTAATTTTAAGAATGCTTATGATTTAGCTCAAATGGCTAAAAAGTATGGAGTTGGCTTAAAAGAGCATAATGGAGATTATTTAGATGATGTAACTTTATTAGAACATATACCTTCTCAAATTATTGCTACAAATGTTGCTCCTCAATATGGAACTGAAGAGACTAGAGCATACTTGAAACTAGCAGAAGTTGAAAGAAAACTAAAGGAAGAAGGATTAATTGAAAAAACTTCAAATATTAGACACGTTCTTCTTGTCGATGCTATAGAATGTGGACGTTGGAGAAAGTGGGTAATGGGAGAACAGAAAAATCTAACTACTGAAGAAATATTTAAGGATGAAGTTTTATCTAATGAGATATTAGATATTGCAGGTCATTATACATTCAACAATGATGATGTTAAAAGAGAGATAGAAATGCTTTATAGTAATTTAAGCAAAAATAATATTGATGGTCAAAGATTTGTTGTAGACTATATTAAACGACCTTTACGTGATTATGCAGAATGTTATAATTTAAAAGGTGTTACTACAAGAATTTTAAATAAATAATAGGACTTATAGTGGTAAGTATTGTTATACTAGGTATTTATAGTTATAATTATACTTACCACTATTAAATTTAGGAGGATTAATATTTTGATTAATTTAATTTTTGATGTAGATGATACTTTATACAACCAATTGACACCTTTTTATATTGCATATGATAAGTTGTTTTCTTCAATAAAAGGTGTTTCTGTTGAAGATTTATATATAAGCAGTAGAAAATATAGTGATGAAGTATTCCATTTGACTGAGAGTGGAGAGATGCCAATTGAGAAAATGCATGTATATAGAATAATGAAGGCTTTTGAAGAATTAGGAAATCCTATTACAGAAAAGGATGCTCAAAATTTTCAAGATGAGTATATATATCAGCAATCACAAATTACTTTAATACCAGAAATTGAGCAGATTTTGAATTTTTCTAAAGAAAGAAATATTAATATAGGAATCATAACGAATGGGCCATCAGCGCATCAAAGGATGAAGTTAAAGCAGTTGAATATTGAAAAATGGGTTGACAAAAACCATATTTTTATTTCTAGTGAGGTTGGTTTTTCTAAACCAGACATCAATATTTTTAGAGTGGCTGAGAATGTCATGAATCTAGATAGAGAAAATACATATTATATAGGCGATTCTTATAAAAATGATGTAGTAGGTGCTAGAAAAGCTGGATGGAAGAGTGTTTGGATGAATCATAGAGGTCATGGAGTAGAAGAATTGTTTTATAAGCCTGATTTTGTAATTTTGGAATATAAGGATTTATTGTCTTTACTTATGAAAGTATGTAGTAAATCAAATATTAGTAATAGAATTATATAAAATAATTAAAAATATATATGTAAAATCATATATTTAAATTGTAAATAATTTGTTTTATATTAAAAAATAGATTATTTAGAAAAAGTACTTTAATATTTAAAAGAATATTAAAGTACTTTTTAATTTAAAAAACTTTCTGTATTGATAATATAAATTTTTTAACAAATTGTCCGATAAATAAAAGGATAGGTAGTTATTAATTTAAGTTATATAGACTTTGATGAATTATACTAAGGATGATAAGTTAAAATTTATATTATATTTAAATCCTTAAAATAACAAAAATAAATACTAGATTAAATTTTATAAACAAGCACAATATTCAATTGGAAGGTAGGGTTAGATATGAAAGCAATAATTTTAGCAGCGGGAATGGGGACGCGATTGAGACCATTAACTTTGGAATCGCCTAAACCATTAGTTAAAGTTAATGGAAAACCAATGATAGAAACCCAAATAGAATGTCTATTGGAAAAGGGTATAAGAGATATAAAAGTGGCTGTAGGATATCTAAAAGAAGAGTTTTACTATTTATCAGAAAAATATAATGTGGAATTAATATATAATGATAAATACGATATGTATAATAATATTTATACTATGTATTTATTAAGAGAGTATTTACCTGATAGTTATGTTATAGAGGGAGATGTATACTTATATAATAACTTTATAGATCCAGATATAAATAAATCTACTTATTTTACTTTTTATAGGGAAAATTTTAATAATGAGTATATATTTGAATTTGATAAAAATGACAAGATTTATGATATGTATGTTGGTGATAATAATGGCTATATATTATGTGGTGTGTCCTACTGGTCATTAACAGATGGAAATATTATAGCAAAAAAATTAGAAGAAACAGTAAGTAGTGGAGATTTTGGAAGTTTATTTTGGGATGATGTTGTAATGCAAAATAAAGAGAATTTAAATATGTACATTAAGAAAATAGATTTTAAGGATTGTTTTGAAATAGATACTGAAGAAGATTTGAAGTTTTCAGAAAGATGTATAGTTCAAAATAATAATTTTATGATGAACAAGTCTTTACAATACTCTAAGTAGATTAGGAAGGAATTTATATGGGAATTTTAAATAAAATAATGAACCAAGAATCTTTTGATGTAAAAACATCACTAGATTATATTAATGAATATGAGCAAGTATTACCTTTTGACAGTGAGATTCACACTGCGCGTGCAGTTACATATTTTTTTGCAGAAGAATATGAACTTGCGGAAGAACATATTAGAAAGGCTTTGAAATTTAGGCCCAATAATTATGATAATAACTTTTATTTAGCAAATATTTTGATTGCTAAGGGTAAATATTCTGATGCTATTAAAGCAGCTATGTTGAGTGTGACATTCTTAAAACATTTTGCTAAGCTTCCAGAATATGATTATGTAGATGATAAATTAGTTTATGCTAATGAACAAGTAAAAAATCTTATTGATTATTGTATTGAAAATATAAAAGACATAAGTGTAATTGAGGACTTAAAAAGATTTTTTGGATTTATTGAGCTAAGTGTTACTAGTTTTCCTACATACTTTTATGATGATAAATGGAAAGTTATGGTAGGTGAGTATTTCAATAAAAATTCAAACATTGAATATAATGACTATATATGTTTTTACTCTGATACATATTATAATTCTTTAGGAGACCTTCAAAAAAAAATATGTATGAGTCTTAATATTCCTAATTTATATTCAATATGTCCAATAGAGAGTTTTAAATCTATGACTACAAAGGAATTTAATTTAGATAATGGAAAATACATTGTTCCAATAGCTACAACTGAATATAATCAAGTTATTGATTTTAAAGTTGGAAATACTAATTTAAAATCACAACAAGTAGATCCACCTGATTTTTTTAAGTACTATAGAGTAGATAAAGGAGTTAGTTTGAATTCAGATAAAGATATTATAGTTGGAAAACCAATCGAATTAGGATTTAAAGAAAATAATAAAAAATTAGTTCTCACTATATTTATAGATTCTTTATCTCAACAATATTTATCAGAAACAGAATATAAATCAATGCCTTATACAAAAGAGTTTTTTGATAAAGGAATTATATTTAAAAATTGCTATACAACAGGAGAGTGGACATATCCATCTTTTACAAGTGTATTTACAGGTCTATACACAACTAATCATCACTTTATACATCATAGTACGGGATATAAATTTCCAGATGACATAGATTTATTTAGTGAGATTATGAAAAAAAATGAATACTTCACTGCAAACATAGGTGGGTCATATGCAATTGCTCCATACAGTAGTGGTTTTAGAGGATTTGACAGAACTGTTTTTAAGAATAGTCTAGGATTTTGTGATTCAATATTAATTAATGATGTTATTGAACATATTGAGTCATTTAAAGAAACGAATCAATTCGTATTTATGTCTTTAAACGATGTTCACAAGCCAATAGAAGATATTGAATGCCGTGGAATTGATTATAATATTGTTAATCAAACATCTTTAGATATAGAGACATCTTTATCAAAGATGAACTTAGGTGTAAGTGTACGACAAGAATATCATGAGGAAACTGTTAAAAAATATGAAGTAGCTCTTAGACAATTAGATCGTAATTTGAAGCAAATCTATGATTATATATTACAAAATTACTCTGAAGAAGAGTATTTAATTAGTATTTTTTCAGACCATGGTGCTTCATTTTTAGGCAAAGATGATTTTTTATTAAAATCAAATATAACTAATAATGTATTAATGGTTAGAGGGTCTGGAAGTATATCCAATGATAATACTGAGTATATAAGTAATATGGATTTAATTCCTATAACTTTGAAGTTGGCAAATATAGAATATGATTTATCGAAGTATGATTGTGTACTTCCAAAGACACTAGGAGGTAAAGGTCGTGAGTTCACTTATAGTGAATCAATATATCCTGGTCAGACTTATAAAGCTATGGTTAATAATGATAAATATTGTTATATATTAGAAACAAAAGATATTACTAATATAGATGGAACAATTAATTTTGATGAATATAGTGATTCTGTTTTTGATAAAAAGGAAGGTAAAGAAATTAAAGATAATGACATTTTAGAGTATTATAGAGAGATAGTATATAATCATATAAAGAGAAATATTAAATATTAATATTAAAAATTATTTAGATATTAAATAGATACAGTTTATTTTATTTTAATAAACATTCTACTTTTAAAATAGAACTACTGAATTTAGGTAGTAAGAATTTCTATATATCAAATTTAATAAAAAAGATTTTTCGGTAAACTATTTTCTTTTCTTGTACAAAAAATGAGATACTCAAATTTTTATTTTGAGATATCTCTTTTTTATTATCTAGTTAAAGTTAAATAATTAGGAATATATTTTATTTAGCCTAATCGATAACGTTTTGAGATTCCTTATAACTACATGTTAACTGTTGAATAGGCTTGTCGTATGGCTTAACCCATCCTTTATTAATACTTAATTCTGTAAGTGCTGTATGACCTTCAACCATTTGAGTTAGTGAAGCTGAATATATAGCTCTCAATTCAGGGGTACTACTTGTTAATGCAGAGTTAAGGTACATATTAGCAGATGCTTTAGAAGATGCAAGCATACTTAATATTATTACTTTATCGTCTATGTAAGTATTGTTTTTAATTAGATTTTCTATCATATTTCTCATATTGTTTATACCTCCTCAGAAATTAGTATTTCATTTTCAACTATAAATTGTTGCATAGCTTTAATTCTTCCTTCTGTTGCTAATATACTAGATTCTGATTGTCTTTTTAGGTCTTCATCTGATATTAACATATTTATTGCTCTTTGCATAAGTAATCCATCAGATTCCATTTTTATAACAGCTGCTAAAGATATTTTTTCAGTTTCTGAAAGTATTCTCATTTAATCATCTCCTATATTGTAATTTATTCTTTAATATTATGTCTTCCTTTTTAATGAAATAACCATAACATTTTTTTACAGTATCTTATATTCTATTTATATCAAATTTTAATCAACTCATAAAATTTTTTAGGAGGATAAAATGAATTTTAAAAATAAAACCAAAGTATTAAGTTTATGTTTAATATCAATACTAATGATATCTACATCGTGTACGAATCCTAAAAGAAGGAAACAACTGAAATCAATATATTAGCAACTATAGACTTACATGGAGAAGTTACATATAATATAGCTTAAAAAATAAATAAAGAAAAAAGAAAATAATATGACATTAGTAGATTTTTATGAGTCAGATGGTTTAAGACAATGGAGCAATATCCTAGTGAGGCTTGAGATGTTTACGGAAACGATGACATAGTTAAAAAAGAAATGACTATAATTATACAAATGAATGAAGTTAAATATGATTCAGTAGTATTTGATAATCATGAGTCTGTTGCCATCTCTAAAAAACGATTTATTGTTAACTAATATATAAATAATATTAGAAAAGAAGGTTTATATTATGATATTTAACAGCATTCTTTTAAAAAATAGTTGATAAGGTAAAAAAGAAGTAATAAAAAATAATATATAAAAATTCAAAAAAGGAGTTAAATTTAAAAGTTGATTAAAAAAATCAATCTTGAGACTATCCATTTTTTATTTTAACAAAAAAATATAAATATAGTTCGACACAGGGCGAATGAAAAAAATACAAGAAATATTTTTTTTAAAAAATTTCAAAAAAGAGTTGATAATATATGTATATTAATATAAAATTTAAGGTGTATAATTCGTATAATGATACGAATGATTTGAAATGTAAAATAACTTATAAACGGAGAGGGGAAGTCTAATGAAAGTAGCAGTAGTTATGGGTTCAAAATCAGATTATCCAAAATTAGAAGAAGGGATAAAACTACTTGAAAAATATGGAATAGAAGTTGTAGCAAGAGCATTATCTGCTCATAGAACACCAGAACAACTTTCAATATTCCTAAAAGAAATAGAAGATGATACTGATGTAATAATAGCAGCAGCAGGAAAGGCAGCACATTTACCAGGTGTAATAGCTTCACAAACACTAATTCCTGTAATAGGATTACCTATTAAATCATCAACTATGGACGGACTAGACTCACTTTTATCAATAGTTCAAATGCCAAAAGGAATACCAGTTGCGACAGTTACAATAGATTTAGGTTTAAACGCAGCTTTATTGGCATTACAGATAATGACTTTAAAATACCCAAAATTAAAAGAGGATTTGAAATCATATAGAGAAGAGATGGCACAAAAGGTGCTAGAAGACGACAAGAATTTAAGGGGGTAGCAGAAATGTTATTATATGAAGGAAAAGCAAAACAAGTATACTCTACAGATAATGAAAATGAATATGTTGTTTATTATAAAGATGATGCAACAGCATTTAATGGAGAAAAAAAAGCAGAAATATCTTCAAAAGGTATACTAAACAATAAGATATCAACAATAATCTTTGAAATGTTAAAAGAAAATAATATAAATACACACTTTATAAAAAGTTTATCAGATAGAGAAATGCTAGTTAAAAAAGTAGAGATTTTACCATTAGAGGTAATAGTAAGAAATATTGCTGCGGGCTCTATTTGCAAAAGAGTTGGTCTTGAAGAAGGTGAAGTTTTCGATGAGCCAATCTTTGAAATAAGCTACAAAAACGATGCTTATGGAGACCCAATGTTAAATGATGATTATGCAGTAGCAATGAAATTAGCAACTAGAGAAGAATTAAAATTCTTAAGAGAAGAAACTTTAAAAATAAATGAATTACTAAAAGCATTTTTCTTAAAATTAAACCTAAAGTTAGTTGACTTTAAAATAGAATTTGGTAAAGATTCAGAAGGAAACATAATATTGGCAGATGAAGTATCACCAGACACTTGTAGACTTTGGGATGTAAATACAAATGAAAAGTTAGATAAGGACAGATTTAGAAGAGACCTTGGAGACCTTGTAGAAGGTTATACGGAAGTACTTTCAAGAATGAATAATAAATAGGAGGCAAATGTATGTGTGGAGTTTTAGGGATTTACTCTAATAAAGATGTAACTAAAGAACTATATTATTCTTTATATTCTATGCAACACAGAGGGCAAGAAAGCTGTGGTTTAGCTCTTTTGGATGATGGAGAAATTAAGTACAAAAAAGATATGGGATTAGTTGGAGATGTTTTTAAAGAAAGTGAACTATCTAAGTTAAAAGGAAATATAGGTATTGGACATGTTAGATATTCAACAGCTGGGGGAAGTCATGTTTCAAACTGTCAACCTTTAGTTGGAAGTTGTAGAAAAAGACAATTAGCCATAGCTCATAATGGAAATCTAGTTAATGCAAATTATTTAAAAGACATGTTAGAAGAAGATGGATATATGTTCCAAACTAATTCAGATACAGAAGTGATTTTATATATACTTGCAAGATATTACAAAGGTGATATAGTAGAAAGTTTAAAAATGACTATGGATTATATCAAAGGTGCATATGCTCTTGTAATAATGAGTCAGGAAGAATTGGTTGCAGTTAGAGACCCACATGGATTCAGACCTCTTGTACTTGGTAAAAAGGGCGATGAATATATATTTGCATCAGAAAATTGTGCAATAGACATACTTGGCGGAGAAGTTATAAGAGATGTAGAGCCAGGGGAAATAATAATAGTTAAAGATGGAGAATTAAAATCATATTTTTATTCAGAAAATTATAAGCCGGTTAAGAAGAGTTGTATATTTGAACACATATACTTTGCAAGAAACGATGCAACTATAGACAATGTAAATGCATATGAATTTAGAATTAAATGTGGTGAAAGATTAGCTCAAAATGAAAATGTAAATGCAGATATGGTAGTTCCAGTTCCAGATTCAGGTTGGCCAGGAGCTATTGGTTATGCAAATGCTAGTGGATTAAAAATAAGTGAAGGCTTAGTTAAAAATAGATATGTAGGAAGAACATTTATAAAACCTACACAAGAAGAAAGAGAAATAGCAGTAAAAATAAAATTGAACCCTCTTTCAACAATAATAAAAGGAAAATCTATAATTTTAGTAGATGACTCAATTGTAAGAGGAACTACATCTAAACAGTTAGTAAAATCTTTAAGAGAAGCAGGAGCAAAAGAAATTCATCTTAGAATAACATCTCCTCCAGTAGCTTACTCTTGTTATTATGGAATAGATACTCCAAATCGTTCTAAATTAATTGCATCAAGTAACAATGTAGAAGAAATGAGAGAATATATTGGATGTGATAGTCTAAAATTCCTAGATATAGAAGGAATGTTAGATGCAGCAGAGCACAAGTCTACTTTCTGTAAAGCTTGTTTTGATGGAGAATACCCAGTTAAGAAAATTGATAAGGAGGAATTACTTTCATGTTAACATATAAAGAATCAGGTGTAGATATAGATGAAGGAAATAGAGCAGTAGACCTTATAAAAGGTAAAATAAAAGGAACTTATGATGGAAATGTAGTTGGAGATTTAGGTAACTTTAGTGGATTATACAGTTTAAAAGATTTTGTGGGAATGAAAGAACCAGTTTTGCTTGCATCTACAGATGGTGTTGGGACTAAGTTAAAAATAGCTCAAATGATGGACAATCATGATACTGTTGGAATAGATTTAGTTGCAATGTGTGTAAATGATTTAATTTGCCAAGGAGCAAAGCCATTATTTTTCCTTGATTATATAGCTCTTGGGAAATTAGTTCCTGAGCATATAGAAAAAATAGTTGGTGGAATTGCAGATGGTTGTAAAATGTCTGGTTGTGCACTAATTGGTGGAGAAACTGCTGAGATGCCTGGTATGTATGGAGATGATGATTATGATTTAGCAGGATTCTCTGTAGGTATAGCAGACAAAGAAAAGATTGTTTCTGGAAATGATGTTAAATCAGGAGATGTATTAGTTGGTATATCTTCAAGTGGAGTACACAGTAATGGATTTTCTTTTATAAGAAAGATATTTTTAGAAACTTACAACTACAAGATGGAACAATATGTTGAAGAACTAGGAATGACAGTTGGGGAAGCGCTTTTAACACCAACTAAAATATATGTTAAATTAGCTTTAGATGTATTAGCTAAACATGATATAAAAGCTATAGCTCACATAACTGGTGGAGGGCTTATAGAAAACATAACAAGGGTTATACCTAAAGGATTAGGATTAGACATCAATAAAAAATCTTGGCAGAAGCCTCCTATATTTAAAATGATAGAAGATTTTAATGCTGTTGATGAGAGAGAACTTCACAAAAGTTTCAACATGGGTATTGGACTAGTTTTAATAGTAAATAAAGAAGATGCTAACAATGTTGTAGACTTTATAAACAATAGAGAAAATGACAATGCTGCTTATGTAGATAAAAAATACAGTGAATTATTAGAAGATAAAGCATATATAATTGGTGAAGTAGTAGAGAGTCATGAAGGTGTAGAATTATGTTAAATATAGGAGTTTTAATATCTGGTGGGGGAACAAATTTACAAGCAGTTATAGATGGAACTGAATCTGGAAAAATAAAAGGTCAGGTTAAAGTAGTTATCTCAAGTAAGCAAGATGCTTATGGCTTAGAGAGAGCTAAAAATCATAACATAAAGGCAATTTGTGAAACTAATGAAGACAAGATAATAGAAATTCTTAAAGAAAATAAAATAGATTTAGTAGTTTTGGCTGGTTATTTAAAAATAATCAGCCCAAAGCTGGTTAATGAGTTTAGAAACAAAATGATAAACATACATCCATCATTAATTCCTTCATTCTGTGGAGCTGGATTTTACGGAGAAAGAGTTCATCAAGGTGTTATAGATTATGGAGCCAAAGTAACTGGAGCTACAGTTCATTTTGTTGACGAGGGTGCTGATACTGGACCAATTATAATGCAAGATGTAGTTAAGGTTAATCAAGATGATGATGCAAAGACACTTGCAAAAAGAGTGTTAGAAGTTGAACATAGGATTTTAATAGAAAGTTTGAGTCTTTTTTGTGAAAATAAATTAAAACTTCAAGGTAGGAGAGTGTTTATAAATGAGTAAGAGAGCTTTAATAAGTGTAACTGATAAGACAGGTGTAGTAGAATTTGCTAAAGAGTTAAATAAGCTAGATTATGAAATTATATCTACAGGAAATACTTTCAAGACATTAAAAGAAAATGGAATTAATGTAATGCAAGTTGAAGATGTTACAAACTTCCCAGAAATATTGGATGGAAGAGTAAAAACATTAAATCCATATATACATGGTGGGATACTTTACAAAAGAGATAAAGAATCTCATGTGGAAACTGTAAATGAACACAAAATACATTCAATAGATTTAGTAGCTGTAAATCTATATGATTTTGAAGGAACTTTAAAGGCTGGAAAAAGCCATGATGAAATGATAGAAAACATAGACATTGGCGGTCCATCTATGATACGTTCTGCTGCTAAAAACTATAAAGATGTAATAGTAGTAGTAGATATAAAAGATTATGATTCTATAATAGAAAAATTAAAAACAGACACAATGACATTAGAAGACAGAAAAAAATTATCATATAAAGCTTTCTCAACTACAGGAAGATATGATGCGTTAATATCTAGTTATTTTGCTGGAGAAGTTGGAGATACATATCCTGACATATTAAATTTAACTTTCCAAAAAGAACAAACTTTAAGATATGGAGAAAATCCACATCAAAATGGTTTCTTATATTCACAATCAAATGCAAAAAATCCAATCTTAAATTATGAACAATTAGGCGGTAAAGAACTTTCTTTTAACAACTTAAACGATTTACATGGATGTTTAGAAGTAATGAGAGAATTTAAAGATAGCGAAGAAGTAGTTTCAGTAGCTATAAAACATGCTAATTCATGTGGAGTGGGATTAGGTAAAGATGCTTTTGAAGCATATACAAAATGTTATGAAGCAGATAAAGTTTCAATATTTGGTGGAATAGTAGGAATAACTTCTACTGTAGACAAAGCTACAGCAGAGAAATTAAATGAAATATTCTTAGAGATAGTAGTAGCATATGATTTTGAGCCAGAAGCTTTAGAGGTACTTAAACAAAAGAAAAATTTAAGAATACTAAAATTAGCTAAGATAGAAGATAGTTTACAACCATATGAAATGAAATATTTAGATGGAAAATTATTAATACAAGATAGAAATAGTACTTTAGCAGAAAAAAGTGAGAATGTAACAAAAGCAAAACCAACAGACGAGCAACTTAAGGATATGGAATTTGGTATGAGAGTAGTAAAAAATATGAAATCAAATGCAATTGCGATAGTAAAAAATGGTCAAACTTTAGCTTTAGGTTGTGGGCAAACATCAAGAATTTGGGCATTAAAAAATGCTCTTGAAAACAACAAAGATAAAGATTTTACAGGAGCTGTTTTAGCATCAGATGCATTTTTCCCATTTGATGATTGTGTAACATTAGCTCATGAATATGGAATATCAGCAGTAGTTCAACCAGGTGGTTCTATAAAGGATAAAGATTCAATAGAAGCTTGTGATAAGTATGATATGGTTATGGTATTTACAGGAATAAGACACTTCAAACACTAAGGAGGATATTATGAAGATATTGGTTGTAGGCGGTGGCGGAAGAGAGCATGCTATATGCTGGAAACTAAGCAAAGAAAAGAATATAGATAAAGTTTATTGCGCGCCAGGTAATGCAGGAATTGCAAATGTAGCAGAATGTGTAAATATAAGTGATACTAATATAGAAGAACTTTTAAAATTTGCAAAAGAAAATGAAATAGGTCTTACAATAGTAGGGCCAGAAGTACCACTAGTTATGGGTATAGTAGATGAGTTTGAAAAGGAAGGTCTAAGAGTTTTTGGGCCTAATAAAAAATGTGCTCAACTTGAAGGAAGTAAAGCTTTTTCAAAAGATTTTATGATAAAACATAACATACCTACTGCAAAATATAAAGAATATACAAACTTAGAAGAAGCTATATCAGAAATAGATAGCTTTGGATATCCAGTAGTAATAAAAGCGGACGGATTAGCTGCTGGAAAAGGTGTTGTAATACCTGAAAATAGAGAAGATGCTATAGCAACTTTAAAAGAAATGATGTCAGATAAGAAGTTTGGAGCTGCTGGAGATAAAATAGTAATTGAAGAGTTCTTAAAAGGAATAGAGACTTCAATCTTGGCATTTGTAGACAATGACACAATAGTTCCTATGGCAAGTGCAAAAGACCATAAGAAAGTAAATAATTATGAACAAGGGCCAAATACTGGTGGAATGGGAACTTTTTCACCTAGTGAAATATATACAGAAGAATTAGCAAATAAAGTAAAAGAGACAGTATTAGAAAAAACTTTAGAAGGATTCAAAAAAGATGGTCTTAACTTTAAAGGTATTTTATTTGTTGGTCTTATGATAACTGAAGATGGAGAGAAAGTACTTGAATACAATGTAAGATTTGGAGACCCTGAGACACAATCTGTTTTATTTAGACTAGAAACAGATTTACATGAGATAATGGAAGCTATATTGGATAATAAATTAAAAGATATAGAAATAAATTATAGTGATGATGAAGCAGTATGTGTTATGCTTACATCAGGAGGGTATCCAGACAGTTATGAAAAAGGAAAAATTATAACTGGTCTTGAAAACCTGGATGATGATATAGTAGTATTCCACAGTGGTACTAAGATGCTTGATGGTAATTTAGTTACTAATGGAGGAAGAGTAATTGGTATAACTGCAAAATCAACTACAGTTAAGGACGCAGCAGAAAAAGTTTATGAGAATATAAAGAAAATAAACTTTGAAGGAATGCACTATAGAACAGACATAGGAAGATAATTTTTCTAAAATGGAGGATAAGGTATGTTGAATACTGAAAATAAAGACTCAATGGTTAGAAGAGTACTAGTTGAAAAAAGAGAAGGTTTTGACCTTGAGGCTAAAGCTTTAAAAAAAGACTTGTTAGAAAGTTTACACATAAGCAATATAGAAAATTTAAGAATATTAAATAGATATGATGTAGAGGGAATATCAGAAAAAGTTTATGAAAATGCAGCAAAAACAATATTTTCTGAACCGAATCTAGATGTAGTATATTATGAAGAAATACCAGAGTTAAATGGTGAAAGAGTATTTGCGATAGAATTTCTTCCTGGTCAATATGACCAAAGAGGTGATTGGGCAGCTCAATGTATCCAAATCGTAAATCAAGGTGTAAGACCTGCTATTAATACAGCAAAGGTTTATATATTATCAGGTCAAGTAACTGATGAAGAGTTTTCTAAAATAAAAGATTACTGTATAAATCCAGTAGATAGTAGAGAAGCATCTTTAGAAAAACCAGAAACATTAAAAATGGAAACTGAAATACCAACAACAGTTGAAGTATTAGATGGGTTTATAGATTTAGATGAAGATGGACTAAAAACATTTGTAAGTGAAAAAGGATTAGCAATGACTTTAGGAGACTTACAACACGTTCAAAAATATTTTAAAGATACAGAAAAAAGAAATCCAACTATAACAGAAATAAAAGTTCTAGATACTTACTGGTCTGATCATTGTAGACACACTACTTTTATGACTGAAATAGAAAATGTAAAGATAGAAGATGGTAAGTTTAATGATATAGTAAAAGAAGCGTATCAAATGTATCTTAACTCAAGAGACAATGTATATGTGAACAGACATAAAGATATATGTTTGATGGATATAGCTACAGTTGCAGTAAAAGAATTAAAGAAAAATAGAAAATTAAATGACCTAGATGAAAGTGAAGAGATAAATGCATGTAGTATAAATGTAGATGTTGAAGTTGATGGTAAGATGGAAAAATATTTAGTAATGTTTAAAAATGAAACTCATAACCATCCAACTGAAATAGAACCATTTGGTGGAGCAGCTACTTGTCTAGGTGGAGCTATAAGAGACCCATTATCAGGAAGAAGTTATGTTTACCAAGCAATGCGTGTTACAGGAAGTGCTGACCCAAGAACAACTTTAGAGGATACTTTACCTGGAAAACTTATGCAGAGAAAAATTACTACAGAAGCTGCTCATGGTTATAGTTCATATGGTAACCAGATAGGTCTTACAACTGGACAAGTTGCAGAAGTATATGATGAAAACTTCGTTGCAAAGAGAATGGAAATAGGCGCAGTTATAGCAGCAGCACCAAAAGAAAATGTAGTAAGAGAAAGACCAGAAGCAGGAGATGTAATAGTTCTTCTTGGAGGAAAAACAGGAAGAGATGGTTGTGGAGGAGCAACTGGTTCATCTAAAGAGCATAGTGAAGAATCAATATTAACTTGTAGTGCAGAAGTTCAAAAAGGAGATGCTCCTAACGAAAGAAAAATACAAAGATTCTTTAGAAATAAAGAAGTTGCTCAAATGATAAAAAGATGTAATGACTTTGGAGCAGGTGGAGTTTGTGTGGCTATAGGTGAGATTGCTGATAGTTTGGACATAAACTTAGATTTAGTGCCTAAAAAGTACGATGGACTTGATGGAACTGAACTTTCAATTTCAGAATCACAAGAGCGTATGGCTGTGGCTATAAAAAAAGAAAATAAAGATAAATTTATACAATTAGCAGTAGAAGAAAACTTAGAAGCTACACATGTAGCTACAGTAACTGATACAGGATATTTAAGAATGTTCTGGAATGGAAAAGCAATTGTAGATATAAATAGAGAGTTTTTGGATACGAATGGAGTAAAACAAACTACTGATGTCCATGTTACTAAAGTAGATGAAGAAAATACATTCTTTAACTCTAATGAAGTAGTAAAAGACGTTAAATGTGCAAGTATGAAAGATAAATTTACAAAAGTATTATCTGACCTTAATGTTTGTTCTCAAAAAGGATTAGTTGAGATGTTTGATAATACAATTGGTGGCAATACAGTACTTATGCCATTTGGTGGAAAGTACCAAGCTACTCCAACTCAAGGTATGGTTGCTAAGATACCAGTACTTGGTGGAGAAACTAATACTTCTACAATAATGACTTATGGATACAATCCAAAGGTAGGAAAATGGAGTCCATTCCATGGTGCTTTATATGCAGTAGTAGAATCTGTGTGTAAATTGGTTGCTATTGGAGGAAATTACAGTACAACAAGACTTACATTCCAAGAGTATTTTGAGAAACTTGGTAACAATCCAAAAAAATGGGGTAAACCATTCTCAGCACTTTTAGGAGCATTCTATGCACAAAGTAAATTTGAGATACCTGCTATAGGTGGAAAAGACAGTATGTCTGGTACATTTAAAGATATTGAAGTTCCGCCAACATTAGTTTCATTTGCTGTTGATACAGTAGATGCTAGAAAAGTAGTATCTCCAGAATTTAAAAAAGCAGACTCAAAAGTAGTAATGTTATGTGTAAATAAATCAGAAAATGATGTTATAGATTTTGAAGAATTAAAGAAAAACTTGGATAAAGTAAGAGAACTTATACATGGAAATAAAGTTTTATCAACATATGCATTAGGATTTGCAGGTGTTGGTGAAGCAATAAGTAAAATGTCTTTTGGTAATAAAGTAGGATTTAAGTTTAGTGAAGAAGCTGAAAAGGCACTTACAGATGATAAATTATTTGAGGCTAGTTATGGAAATATAGTACTTGAATTAGCAAATGATGATTTAAGTATTTTAGATGGATATAATTACATGGTTCTTGGAAGTACAGTTAAAGAAGCTAGTTTATTCATCAAAGGTGAAGAACTTTCATTAGATGAATTATATAAAGCACATTGTAGTACTTTAGAGCCTATATTCCCAACTAAAGCAGAAGAAGTAAAATCAAAAATAGAGACTATAAGTTATATATCACAAGGGGAGGCTAAAAAATCATCATTAAGTATAGCTACTCCAAGAGTATTTATACCAGCATTCCCTGGAACAAACTGTGAATATGATTCTGCAAGAGCATTTGAAAGAGCAGGAGCTAATGCAAATATAAGAGTATTCAAGAATTTAACTTATAAAGATATAGAAGATTCTATAGATACAATAGTAAATGAGATAAAATCTTCTCAAATAATAATGTTACCAGGTGGATTTAGTGCAGGTGATGAGCCAGATGGTTCTGGTAAATTTATAGCTACTGTATTTAGAAATCCTAGAGTACAAGAAGCTATAAATGAGTTTTTAACTAAAAAAGATGGTCTAATGCTAGGTATTTGTAATGGATTCCAGGTATTAATCAAATTAGGATTAGTTCCATATGGGGAAATAAGAGTTCAAAGTGAAAATGCACCAACACTTACTTACAACAATATTGGTCGTCATCAAGCTAAGATTGCTAGAACTAGAATTTCTTCTAATAAGTCTCCTTGGCTGGCTCAAACTAATGTTGGTGATATTCACAATATAGCAGTTTCTCATGGAGAAGGTAAATTTGTTGCTAGTGAAGAAGTTATGAGAGAATTAATTGCTAATGGACAAGTAGCAACTCAATATGTTGATTTTAATAATGAGGCTACTTATGATATTGAATTTAATCCAAATGGTTCATTCTATGCTGTTGAAGGTATAACTAGTGTTGATGGTAGAGTGTTTGGTAAGATGGGACATTCTGAGAGAATTGGTGAGGCAGTATATAAGAATATCATAGGTGAAAAAGACCAAATGATATTTGAATCTGGAGTTAAGTATTTTAGATAAGATTTTAAGAATTAATATAAAATTACAATATATATTTTAGATATCTGAAATTAAGGAGATGTAATAATATGATGATAATCATCTAATAATACATCTCTTTTTTATTTACATAAAAAATAAGATGTATTATATCTAGGTTAAAAAATAAGATATGTTATAATTAATTACTAAGAGAAGTTAAATATTTATTGGAGGGCAAACATAATCAATGAAAGTATTAATAACAGGGTCTAATGGTCAATTAGGAAGAGAATTGGTCAATCAATTAAAATCAATCAATCAAAGTATAGATCAACCAAAGTATGACACATTAGCCACGACAAGGGATGATTTGGATATATCTAATCAAACTAACGTGGATAGTTTTATTTCGGATAATAAGCCTGATATAGTGATAAACTGTGCAGCATACTCAAAAGTTGATGAATGTGAAGACAATATAGAAACTGCATACAAAATGAATGCTTTAGGAGTTAAAAATTTAGCAATAGCATCAGAAAAAGTAAATGCCAAATTTGTACATATATCAACTGACTATGTATTCGATGGTCTTTCTAAGTACCCATATAGAGAAGACAATAAAACTGAGCCCAATTCTGTGTATGGAAGTAGTAAACTAATGGGAGAAAACTTTGTGCAAAGATTCTCACATAAATACTTTATATTGAGAACAGCATGGTTATATGGTGATGGAAATAATTTTGTGAAGACTATGATAAGGCTATCTGTAGAAAATAAAGAAATTAGTGTGGTTGATGACCAATTTGGAAGTCCAACAAGCACTGTGGACTTATCAAAGGCTATAATAAATCTTATGGAAACAGATAATTATGGAGTTTATCATGCTACATGTGAAGGTGAGTGTAGTTGGTATGATTTTGCTAAAAAGATATTTGAATTAAAAAATATAGATATAAAAGTAAATCCAATTAAAAGTGAAGATTTTAAAAGCAAAGCTCAAAGGCCAGCATATTCTGTACTAGATAATTTTATGTTGAAATTAATTGGATTGAATTCGTTTAGGAAGTGGGAGGAGTCTATTGAAGAGTATTTAAAGAAACATTAAATCAATATAAGGTAAACATACTATTTTTAGAAAATAAAATAAGATATTACATAAAATATAAATATTTCTTTTATTTATCCGATAATCATAATATAACAAAAACAAATTTAAGGATGGAATAAATATGAAAGGAATTATTTTAGCAGGAGGATCTGGGACAAGACTATACCCAATAACAAAATGTATATCAAAACAAACACTTCCTATATACGACAAACCAATGATATATTATCCTATGTCAGTTCTTATGTTGGCAGGGATACAAGAAATACTCATAATATCTACACCAAGAGATATAACAGCGTTTCAGGATTTGTTTGAAGATGGAAGTTCATTAGGGCTTAAAATAACATATGAAATTCAGGAAAAACCAAATGGAATTGCTGAAGCATTTATAATAGGAGAAGAATTTATAGGAAATGATAGTGTTTGCCTTGTACTAGGCGATAATATATTTTATGGATATGGATTTAGTGAAAGATTAGAAAATGCAGTCAAAAGGGATGGAGCAACTATATTTGGTTATCATGTTAGCAATCCGAATTCGTTTGGTGTTGTAGAATTTGATAAAGATTTCAATGTATTATCAATAGAAGAGAAACCTAAGATACCTAAATCCAATTATGCCATACCAGGATTGTATTTTTATGACAATGATGTTGTGGAAATAGCAAAGCTTACCAAGCCATCATATAGGGGTGAATTAGAAATAACTTCTATTAACAATGAGTATTTAAAACGAGGAAAACTAAAAGTAGAACTTTTAGGAAGAGGTATGGCTTGGTTGGATACAGGCACACATAAGGGTTTATTGGATGCTTCTAATTATGTTGAAGTAGTTCAAACAAGACAGGGATTATATATAGCATGTCTAGAGGAAATTGCATATACAAAAGGGTATATAAGTAGAGAGGAATTAATAGAACTATCCAAGCCACTGATAAAAACTGAGTATGGCCAGTATCTATTAAACTTAGCTAGAGAAGATATGTAGTATTACATAAAATTTATTACTAATTTTATTTTACTAAGGGAGTTTATTATAATGGGAAAATTCAATTTTATAAAGACAGAAATAGAAGGCTTATATATAGTTGAGCCAAATGCATTTTATGATGACAGAGGATATTTTATGGAAAGTTATAATAAGAAGGAGTTTTTGGAGTTTGGACTTGATATGTGTTTTGTTCAAGATAATGAATCCAGCTCTAGAAAAGGTGTTTTAAGAGGCATGCATTTTCAAAATAAGTATCCTCAAGGAAAATTAGTTAGAGTTACAGAGGGCGAAGTTTTTGACGTTGCAGTTGATTTAAGAAAACATTCACAGACATTTGGAAAGTGGCAAGGAGTAATATTGTCTGATAAAAATAAAAGGCAATTTTATATTCCAGAAGGTTTCGCTCATGGTTTTTTAGTTTTATCAGACAAAGCTATATTTAGTTATAAGTGTACAAATTATTATTATCCAGAATTTGAAATGGGTTTTATGTGGAATGATAAGTATGTATCTATTGACTGGCCTTTAAAAGGGATTGAAGAGATATTTTTGTCATCAAAGGATAAAAACCATAAGGATTTTAAAGATATTTGTATGGAACTTTAATAAAAGTTTATGAGAATTGACATTTGGGAGAGAAAATATGAAAAAAATATTAATAACTGGAGGAGCAGGCTTTATTGGGAGTAACTTTGCACATTATATACTCAATAAGTATGTAGATTATTTTATTGTTAATTTAGATTTATTAACATATGCTGGTAATTTGGAAACACTAAGAGAAATACAAGATAAGCCAAATTATAAATTTGTCAAAGGAGACATCTCAAACAAGGAGCAGGTTTATAAACTATTTGAAGAAGAAAAATTTGATATAGTTGTTAACTTTGCTGCTGAATCTCATGTGGATAGATCAGTTGAAAATCCACAGCTATTTATCCAAACAAATGTTATGGGAACACAAGTACTTTTAGATGCATCCAGAAAGTATGGAATAAAAAGGTATCATCAAATTTCTACAGATGAAGTTTATGGTGATTTGCCAATTAATAGAAAGGATTTATTTTTTACAGAAAAATCAGCTATTAACCCAAGCTCACCTTACTCAGCATCTAAGGCAGCTGCAGACTTATTGGTAAGTTCTTACTACAGGACATATGGACTTCCAACAACTATATCTAGGTGCTCTAATAATTATGGACCATATCATTTTCCTGAAAAATTGATTCCACTTATGATTTTAAATGCTCTTGAAGACAAACAATTGCCAGTATACGGTAATGGGGAAAATATAAGAGACTGGTTGCATGTATACGACCATTGTACTGCTATAGATTTAATAATACATAAAGGAAAAATTGGTGAGGTTTATAATATAGGTGGTCATAATGAAAGAAGTAATATAGAGGTAGTAAAGAGTATATTAAATCTTTTAGGTAAATCTGAGGATTTAATATCCTATGTAAATGATAGACCTGGTCATGATTTAAGATATGCTATTGACCCATCTAAAATAGAGAATGAGCTAGGTTGGAAGGCAAAATATGATTTTGATTTAGGCATAAAAGAAACGGTTAAATGGTATGTAGAACATGAATATTGGTGGAAAGCTATTTTATCAGTTTAATTTTGAAGTTTATAAAATTTAGAAAGGGGAGTTTTATATTGAATGATATAAGTTCACTAATTAATCTATTGGCATTGAGTCAATTATCTGGTAGCAACACTGCAAATCAGTGTAACTGTACATATAATAATTCATCTGGGTTTGACATGATTATGATGACCTTATTAAAAGCAATATCACAAAATAATCAACAGACTTCTAATGTATACAATTTATTATCTAGTTCTGAAAAGTTATTTAATGAGCTTGATAATGTAGTAAATAATACAACTAGTAGATTTATAGATGTTGATACAAAAGATAAAAGTGTAAAGACAAGAATTGAAAATGCTTTAGAGCAAGCATCAAAAAAATACAATGTAGATTCGAATCTTATAAAAGCAATAATTAAAGTTGAATCAGATTTTAATCCCAATACAGTTTCTTCTGCTGGAGCTAAGGGTCTTATGCAACTTATGCCAGAAAATTGCAGAGACTTGGGTGTTACAGACCCTTTTAATATAGAACAAAATATAGATGCAGGAACTAGACATATTAAAGAATATATAGATATGTTTGGAGGTAGCATAGAAATGGGACTGATGGCATATAATGGTGGTCCTGGAAGGATGAAAAGTAGAGGGGTAGAATCTATTTCAGATTTGTATAAAATGCCAAAAGAAACACAAAATTATATTCCTAAAGTTATGAAATATTATAGAGGGTAGGATTTATCATGGGTATAAATATAGATAAGCTAAATATAAGTCCAAGTAGAAATATAGAGGTTAAGAAAACAAAGGAAAAAAATAAGTTTTCTGACAGCCTAAACTTTGTAAAACAATCTTCTTCATTAGATGATATAAAAAGAAATTTAGAAAGTGTAAAAAAGGCTGGTGAAAGGCTTGTACTTACTCAAAATTATGGAGATATTAATAGTTATAAAAATGCTGTAAAAGAATATCTAAAATCTGTCGTAGATAACATGTATTCACTTGATAAAAATAGTAGTTTTTGGGAGCATCAGTATTATAAGAATGTAAAGATTGTTGATAATAAACTTGAAGAGATGACTAGTGAGTTACTTAGTGAAGAAAAAGAAAATATAGATATTGTTTCTACTGTTGATATGATACAAGGCTTGTTGATAGACATGTATAGATAAGATTACACAAGGAGAAACGTTTTATGAATAGTAAAAAAGAGGATATATATGAATTGAATTTTGGACAACTAATAGAAGAAAAGACTGGAGTTATAGAAGAAAATCAAAATGTTTTTAATGCAAAAGTAAATGTATCTGTTTCTATAGGAAAAACAACAGAAACAATAAGAAATATATTAGGTTTAAAAGAAGGCTCTATAATAAAACTAAATAAGAATGTAGATGAGAAATTAGATATATATGCAAATGATAGATTGTTTGCTTATGGAGAAAGCATTATTACAAATGAGAAATTGTCTGTAAGATTGTCTAAAATAGAAGATTCAGATATAAATTAACATTTTAAATAGTATCCCTTTAGGTTATTCTGTATGAGTTTAGCTAAGGGGATATTTTTATAAAAATTTTAAAATGTATGTGAATTATATAAATGTTTTTATTTTCTGAGCGATAACTAAAATATAAGAATGTAATTTTGGAGGTGAAACTATGGATATTAAAAATGTGAGTTCAAATATTGTAATAAATAATTATTTAAAGAACACATCTGATGTAAAAAAAGTACAAGAAGTTCAAAAAACTAATAAAACAGACAAGATAGAACTATCTAAATTTGCAAAGGAAATGGCGAGCGTATCAAATATGAATGATGAGACTATTAGAAATAAAAAAATAGATGAAATAAAAAATGCATTGGAAAGTGGAACTTACAAAATAAAACCAGAAGAAATTGCTAAAAAAATGATAGAAGATATGCGAGGATAAAGTCATGATTACAGACTTAAAAGTTATAATATATGAAGAAAAAAAGATACTTAGTAATATGATGGAATTATTAAAAGAACAATTTGATTATATAGTTGTAAAAGATATAGAAAATTTAAATAGGTTAAATCCTAAACTAGAAGATATCAGTAGAGAACTTGCATCTACAGAGATAAAGAGAAGACAACTTCTTAATGATGATGTTCCAATGAGTGAAGTTGTTGAAAATAGTAATGATGAATATTTAAAAGAAATATATACAGATTTAAAGCATATTATTGCTTTAGCTAAAAATCAACAAGAGTCAAATGATTCTCTAATAAAAAAAGAACTTATATTTACGAAAAAGATGATTAATTTTATAAAGCCAGTTGATAAACAAACTACAACTTATAATTCTTATGGAAATATTAGAAAATAGATATTGGGAGGAGAAATATGGCAGGATTATTTTCCATTTTAAATACAGCTAATTCAGGTATGAATGCGCATCAAAAAGCAATACAGACAATTTCTCATAATATAAGTAATCTAGATACAGAAGGTTACTCTAGGCAAAGGACTGAATTTGCTACAAATAGTCCAATGTATATGCCCAGCTTGAATAATGCAATTGGACGAGGTCAGCTGGGTACAGGTGTACATGTAACAGATGTAACAAGGGCTAGAAATAGTTTTTATGATTATCAATTTAGAGCAGAAGCTCATAAATATGGTAAGACAGTTTCAAAGTATGACTATTATAATACTATAGAAACTATAATAAATGAACCATCAGATTATGGAATATCTGTAGGTATAGATGATTTTTTTAAAGGATGGGAATCATTAGCAAAGGATATAAATAGTGACAGTAAAAAAAGCCTCGTGGTAGAAAATGCATCAAATTTAGCAACTTTAATAAGTGAAAGTTATAAGAAGCTTGATAAGTTAAAAGGAGATATAGATGATAATATAAACTCTGAAATAAAACAAATAAATGATATGTTAAAAAGTCTTGAAGATTTGAATAAATCTATTGATGTTATATCTGGCTCTGGTTCTACTCCAAATGATTTACTTGATGAAAGAGATAGAATATTAGATGACTTAAGTTTTAAATTAGACCTTGAAAATAGTGATGTTAAAAATATGCTTGCAGATGGTAAATTAGAACTTAATGAATTAAAAAATGTAGATGGAACTTGGAAAACAGGTGTATCAGGAACATTACAAGGTTTGTTTGAAATGCATGGTAAGGTTGATACATATAAAAGTGATTTAAAAGATGTGTCTGATGGATTAGCTAAACAGATAAATGATGTTTATAATACCTCCGCTGGAATAACCGTAACAGATTTTTTTATAACTTCAAATGTAGCTGGTGAAGATATCATAAAGGTAAATCCAGCTATAAAGAATAACCCAAATGAATTAAAGCTTACTGCTGATGAGGCTTCAAAAATTGCTAAGTTAAAGGATGAAAAAATAGATATTGGGGTAGGTGGTGGAAAAGTAAGTACAATAAGTGACCACTATAAAGCTTTTGCAGAATCAGTAGGTTTAGATTCTAAAAAAGTAAATCAAGATGAAGTGAATCAACGAAAAATTATAAATAATATTGATAGCTCACGAATGAGTGTTTCAGGTGTATCCCTAGATGAAGAAATGACAGAGCTTATAAAAGTACAACGTTCCTATCAAGCTAGTGCAAAAGTTATGTCAACAGCTGTTCAACTACTGGATGTTGTAATAAATGGAATAATTTAATAGAAGGGGGAATTTATAATGAGAGTTAGTACAGGTATGATGTCTAGTAGTTATCTAAACTCGCTACAAGATAATCTACAAAGATTAGATAAGGTTAATAGACAAGTTAATACAACAAAAGAAATAAACAAATTATCAGATAATCCGTATAAAGCAATAAAAATATTGAACTCAAAGAGTGAAATAAAAACTATGGAGACTTATGTTGAGAATTGCAAAGATACGGGCGATTGGTTAGAAACTACTGATACTGCATTAGACCAACTTGGTAAATTACTATCAGATATAAAGAAAACTTTGGTAGCAAGTGGTGATGGTGCATATTCAGAGGGAGAGCTAACAACCCTTAGTAAAGAAACTAATGAAAAAATGAAAGAAATTGCAAATGCTTTAAATGCGACACATGAAGGGAAATATATATTTTCAGGTTCAAATACAGGTATACCACCTGTTGAATGTATAGATAATGCTGATGGCTCAGTGAGTTTAAAGTTTAATTCTAGTATAAATCTTAATAAATTAAATGATTCTTTGAGTATGGACATAGCTCAAGGAATAAGTGTAGATTACAATGTTAAATTGAGTAGTCTTGGATTTGACCCAACACAGGCTGACCCATTTAAAGAGTTAAATAACATATCAAAAAAATTGGCAAATCCAGATGCTGATGCTATAAAAGAGCTGACAACAACTTGTCTAGGTGATATGGAGAAACTAATAGAAAATACAGTAAATGTTAGGTCTATATATGGAACAAAAGCAAATACAGTAGAGGCTATGAAGGAGAAAAATGATGATAGCTTGATACAGTTAAAGGATATTCTTTCACAAAATGAGGAAATAGATTATGGAGAAAAGCTTGTTCAATTAAAGGCAGCAGAGTTAACTTATCAAGCTTCACTACAAACAGGAGGAAAGTTATTTAATGTATCTATATTAGATTACATATAGTAAAATAACGCAGATATGATGAAGGTTACATTAAAAAAAGGAATACTAGGATTTGAAGATTTAAGAGAATATGAACTTTTAGATATAGAAAATAATGATGTTTTAAAAGAATTTAATTCTACTGAAGAAGATTGTATAGGATTCATTGTTGTATCACCATTTGAAATTATGAATGAATATGAAGTATTTTTAAGTCAAGAGACAATTGAAAAACTAGATATAAAGTCTCCAAATGAGATTATGTTATTTAACATAATCACTGTTGGAAGGACACTTGAAGAATCAACTGTGAACATGAAAGCTCCTATAGTAATAAATATAAGAAATAATTTTGCAATGCAAATAATATTACCGGATGAGGAATATTCAATCAAGCATCCACTATTGCGAGGTGATGGTGGGTGCTAGTAATTTCAAGAAAAAAAGATGAAGCAGTACTTATAGGAGATAACATAGAAGTCAAAGTTGTAGGAGTAGATGGAAATAATATAAAACTAGCTATATCTGCTCCTAATAACATAACTATATTGAGAAAAGAAATATATGAGAAAGTAAAAAGTGAAAATATAAAGGCCACAAATAAAAATATAAAAATTCTAAAATCATTAAAATAAAATGTTTGGAGGAAGTAGTATTATGTATGGAGAAAATCCTTATAATTCGTACAAGCAAAATGCAGTTTTTATGGCATCAAAGGAGCAACTGTTGCTTATGCTTGTTGATGGCACAGTAAAATATACAAAAATAGCCAGAGCAGCTATTATAGATAAAAATACACAGAGAGCACATAGAGAGCTTATAAGAGTTCAGGATATATTTACAGAATTGATGGTTACATTGGACCAAAGCGCAGGGCAATGGGCAAAAGATATGTACAAAGTTTATGATTTTGTAAGATATGAACTTTCAAGAGCCAATATTAGAAAAGATATTAAAATAATAGATAATGTGTTACCTGTAATAGAACAAATTAAAGATACATGGCATGAAGCTGATAAAAAAAGTAAAGAAGAAAGAAGTAGGTATAAATAATGGATTTAAATTTAGATAAACTAAATGAGTTATCACAAGAAGAGTTATTACTACTGCTTGTAGATGGGACAGTAAAATATACTAATATATCAAGGGATGCACTTTTAGATAAGGATTATTTAAAAGCACATAATGAACTTGTAAGAGTTCAAAATATATTTACAGAACTAATGACTACATTAGACCAAAATGCAGGGCAATGGGCAAAGGATATGTATAAGGTTTATGAATTTACAAAATCTGAATTAATAAGAGCTGATGAAAATAAAGATATTAAAATAGTTGATGATATATTACCAATAGTAAAACAAATCAGAGATACATGGCATGAAGTTTATAATAAATTAGAAATATAATTATAGATGGGGGGATAAATATATGTCGAGTATAAGTCCTATAAGAGTTACAGGCCTTTCAGGAAATTTTGATATGGAAGGTATAATAGAAGCTAGTATGACAAGAGATAAGGAAAAAGTTGATAAAGCAAAACAGGATCAACAAATAGTTAAATGGAAGCAAGAAATATATAGAAATATTATACAGGAATCAAAGGATCTTTATGATAAATATCTAAGTATAGACTCTCCTAACAGTATAGTAAGTAAAAATGCATACTCTGCTACAAGAATAACTAGTTCTGATGAAAGTATTATAGTAGCAAAAGGGTCAGCTGGTGCAGAAAAAATAAATTATCAGTTTGCAGTTTCTCAAATGGCTGAACCAGCAAAAGTGACTATTAAATTAAACTCAAGTGATCCTATTGTTCAACAATTTCCACCAAATGCTAGTGGAGCTAGTTCTTTAACTATAGGAGGTGTAAATGTACCTATATCTGAACAAGATACTACAAGTACTATTGTAAGCAAAATAAATTCACTTTGTGCAGATAGCGATATAAAGGCTTCTTATAGTGAGATGACAGGTGAATTGATTATTTCGAGAAAACAGACTGGTTCGTCATCAGAACTTGATTTAAAAGTAAATGGGAATGATAATTTAGCTCAACAAATTGCTGATGATAATGGTATTACATTTGGAACTGATACTAGTGGAAGTAAGTTTGCAGTAGTAAATGGGAAGAATATGGAAGCTGATGTAACTGATGAGCAAGGAAGAGTAACGCATATAAGTAAGGAACAGAACTCATTTAAAATAGATAATATTGATTACAATGTAAATTCAAAAGGTACTTCCAAACTAGTTTCTATTACTGATACTGAAGAAGCTACTAAAAACATGAAGGCATTTGTAGATGATTATAATAAGTTGATGGATAAGGTTTATGGACTTGTTACTACTAAAAAACCAAAAGATTATCCTCCTCTTACAGATGATCAAAAAGAAGACATGACAACTGAGGAAATAGAAAAATGGGAAAAAAAGGCTAAAGAAGGTATACTTAGAAATGATGATGAACTAAGAGCTTTTGTTGAAGATATTCAATCTGCATTTTTTGGAGATGGAAAAAATATTTCTATATTAAGTAAACTAGGGATAAATGAACATGAGAACTATAATAAGAAAGGTCAAATATCATTTAATGCAGATGATTTTTCAAAAGCTCTTATAGATGATAGTGACAAAGTGTACAAAACTTTAGCTGGGTATTCTTCAAATTATGATGATAAAGGAATGTTTGAAAAACTAAAAGATATTGTATATGATTATTCAGGAAGCTCATTTTCTAAACTTGTTAAAAAATCTGGGATAGAAAAGACTTCTTCTGCCAGTGAAAATGTATATTCAAAACAAATTGCAGAGCAAGAGAAAAATATAAACAGACTAGTTGAAAAAATGAATGATAAGGAAAAAAGTCTTTATGCTAAATATTCAGCTTTGGAGTCTTTATTAAATCAATATTCTTCTCAGATGAACTATTTCTCACAAGCACAAGGTAATTAGTCATGGATAAATTAGAAGAAAAAATAAATTTATATAAAGATATATCTTTACAAATTATAGCCCTGATTAAAAAAGAGGAGTATAAAAATATAAGTAATAGGATAAATGAGAGGCAAGATATTATAAATAGTATAAGTGAAGTGGATAAAAATGATTTTATACAGCTTTATAATGATATGGAATTAATTGAAATTGATGATAGAATAAGAAACTCTTTACAAGAGCAGTTGTCAGAGGTAAAAAAAGAGTTACATGAGTACAAGCTTACTAAACAAGTAAACACGATGTACTATAGCTTAAATAGAGAAAAAGTAAATATTTTTAATAAAAAAGTATAAAGTTATATGTGAGCTTGTCCGATTATATAAATGAAGAATTAATATAAAAAGTGAAAAGTAGAAATGACAAGGATGTCAACTATACTAAGGAGGGTAAAATAATGAGAGTTAATACAAATGTAAGTGCTTTGATAGCAAACAATCAAATGGGAAGAAACGTAAATGCTCAAAGTAAGTCTATGGAGAAGTTATCTTCTGGGGTTAGAATAAAGAGAGCTGCTGATGATGCTGCTGGACTTGCAATATCTGAGAAAATGAGAGCTCAAATAAAAGGTTTAGACCAAGCAGGAAGAAACGTTCAAGATGGTATATCTGTTGTACAAACAGCAGAGGGTGCATTGG
Source organism: Clostridioides sp. LIBA-6822 (assembly GCF_056688955.1). Classification (NCBI taxonomy): domain Bacteria; kingdom Bacillati; phylum Bacillota; class Clostridia; order Peptostreptococcales; family Peptostreptococcaceae; genus Clostridioides; species Clostridioides sp. LIBA-6822. Next base: position 308,323 of record NZ_CP196995.1, read on the forward strand.
AAGAGACTGGAAATATACTACAAAGAATGAGAACTTTATCAGTACAATCTTCAAATGAAACTAATAATGCCGAAGAAAGAGAAAAAATAGCTAATGAGTTATCACAACTAAAAGATGAAGTTGAAAGAATATCAAGTTCAATAGAGTTTAATGGTAAGAAACTACTTGATGGAAGTTCTACAGAGGTAAGATTACAAGTTGGAGCTAACTATGGAACAAATGTTGCAGGTACAAGTTATAATAACAATGAAATAAAAGTTGCACTAGTAAACACTGCAAGTATAATGAGTTCAGCTGGAATAACAAGTTCTACAATAGCAAGTATGAATGTAGATGGAACTTCAGGAACTGAGGCAGCTAAACAAATGGTATCTAGCTTAGATGCAGCTCTTAAAGAATTAAATACATCAAGAGCTAAATTAGGGGCACAACAAAACAGACTAGAATCAACTCAAACTAACTTAAGTAATACTTTAGAAAATGTTACAGCTGCTGAATCAAGAATAAGAGATACAGATGTAGCTTCAGAAATGGTTAACTTATCTAAAATGAATATATTAGTTCAAGCATCACAATCAATGCTTGCTCAAGCTAATCAACAGCCACAAGGAGTTTTACAATTATTAGGATAAAATAATTTTGTATATTAGATAGAGAAGAAAGAGTAGGGCTTTGCTTTACTCTTTTCTTTTTTAGAAAATATATCTTTGAAAGGAAAATACATATGTTACTTAGTATAGTTATGGTTGTCAAAAACGAAGATAAGATACTTGAAAAAACTTTAAAATCATTAACCACATTAAGAAGTTCTGTAGATAGTGAGCTTATAATAGTCGATACAGGTTCTACAGATGATAGTATAAAAATATCTAGAAAATATACAGAAAATGTATATTTTCATAATTGGAATAATGATTTTTCTAGTATGAGAAATATATCAATATCCTATGCCAAGGGTGAATGGTTACTTATATTAGATGCAGATGAAATACTAATTGATTCTTCAACTATTGTAAGCTTTTTTAAAGATGGGCTTGATAAAAAATTCAATTCTGCTTCTATACAATTAAAAAACCTTTACTCATATGATAAAAAATCATATGGATATTGTTCAGTACTAAGACTTTTCAAAAACATTGACTTTAAATATCGTGGTAAAGTACATGAACAACCAATGTACAAAAATCCTATATTTAATAATGTTGCTAATTTTGAACATTATGGATATTTATTTGAAGATGAAGAAATAAGGATAAACAAAGTAAAAAGAAATGAAGCATTATTATTTGAAGAGTTAAAAGAGAATGAAAGTTCTCCATATATAAATTATCAGTTAGGTAAAAATTTTATTATATTAGGAAAATATCAAGAAGCTTTAGATTATCTTGAAAAATCTTATGAATTATACTCTGAACTAGAATCTGCACCTGGTTACTTGATAACAAGCCTTGTAAAAACATATTTATATTTAGGAAAGCATAAGAAGTGTGAAAAATTATGTCTAAAATACATTAAGAAAGATATGAATAATATTGATATATATTATTATATGGCGCGAGCGCAAGTAGATTTAGGTAAATATGAGAATAGTATAGATTCGTATAGAAGATATCTTTATTTGTTAGATAATTATGAAATAAGTACACAAGCAAATAGTTTATTTTCAGATACTGATACTGTAGGGCTTAGAGATGAAGCCATTATTACGCTAATAAAAGTTTATTATAAGCTTGAAAAATATGATTCAGTAATTTTGGAATACAACAATATTGAAGATATTGAAAAAAGGAAAAATGTGTATTTTAGTGTATTTATGTCCTTATATAAATTAAATAGATTTGAAGATATAAAAAAATATTATAAAGAAGTTCCAAATTCTAAGGTTGAAAAAAATAGTTTTTATAGAAATATAGAAGAAGTTATCAATAATCTCAAAGACGATGAAAAAGAGTATGTATATAAAACTCTTTGTGATATTGAAGGTAATTATGGTCTTTTAAATCAGATAAGAATAAATAAATATGTATCTATAGATAGACGCAAAGAAATACTCAATGAAGAAAAAGAAGTAATTTATGCGTATATTATAAAAACAGTTTTTGAAGAACGTATTGATTTGTTAGATATTTTTTATGAAATGGAATATGTATGGATAGAGAAATATCTAAAATATCTTTTAGCTTTTGAAAGAAGTTTTAATCTAAAACTATATAAATACATAATTAATCGTCCAAATACATCAGAAATAGAAAAGATAAGAGTATATAAAGTTATATCTAAAGTAGTTTTAGAAAACATTAGTTTAAGTGACGAAAAGTATAAGGATATTTTTTATCTTTATATAATGTACTCTTATAAATACATAAAATACATATATAGTAATCTAAATGATTTTGAATTAATAAAGTTTGTTTGTAATGATTTAGATAAATTTACTATAGAATTTAAACATATACTTGATATTAAAAATAAGGTAAATGATGATAATGAAAAATTAGAATATATACGTAATCTGAAGAAATTACTAAATGAATATCCTTTTTATAATAAAATAATAAAAATACTTATAAATGAATTTGAAGAAACTGTAAAAGAAAGTCAAGAATTTAAAGAATTAAAAAATAGCTTTATTATTAGTATAGAAAATATGATTGAAAATGGGAAAATAAATGATGCAAAATTATTAGTAGAAGACTACTCAAAAACATTTATGGATGATGTACAAATTTTAAATATAAAGGGAATTTTATATCTGTTTGAAGATAAGCTTGATGAAGCTGATTTTATATTAAAAAAGGCATTATCATTAGATGTAGAAAATGAAGATACTATATATAATATAGAATACTTAAAAAGTTTAAGATAAACTCAAAAATAGGAGAATTGGAGAATGAATACACCAATAATGGTTAATGAAAAATCTAAGGATATAATAAAAGATTGGCAATGTACATGTGAAAATGAAGATATAAAATTTACAAGTATAATTATATTGACATACAATCAAATAGAATATACTAAATTATGTATTGAAAGTATTAGAAAATTCACGCCCAAAAATAAATATGAAATAATAATAATTGACAATAACTCTTCTGATGGGACAGTTGATTGGCTAAAGGAACAATCTGATATAAAATCTGTATATAACAACAAAAATTTAGGATTTCCAAAAGGGTGTAACCAAGGTATAGAGTTGGCTAAGGGTGAAAACATATTATTATTAAATAATGATGTAATAGTTACTCCTAATTGGCTTTATAATTTGGACAAAGCTTTATGGTCACAAGATAATATAGGAGCTGTAGGACCAATAACAAATGCATGTTCATACTATCAACAGATTGATGTTGACTATAAATCAATTGAGGATATGTTTATATTTGCACAAAAAATAAATAAATCTGACATTAACTCATGGAAATATAGAATTAAACTAGTTGGTTTCTGTATGTTAATAAAGAAATCCGTAGTAGATAATGTGGGTGTTTTAGATGAGCTATTTACACCTGGAAATTTTGAAGATGATGATTTGTCTTTTAGGATGTTGGAAGCAGGCTACAAGCTATTATTATGCCAGGACACTTTTATACACCATTTTGGAAGTGTATCTTTTAAAGAAAATAGCAATAAATATACAGATATAATGAATATTAATAGAAGAAAATTTGAAATTAAGTGGGGATTCAATTCAGAATATAGTGGAATAATAAGAAATGATTTAATTTCTAAGATAGATAATGATTTAGAGGAAAATATTAATGTTTTGGAAATAGGATGTGGTATGGGAGCAACGCTTTTAGAAATAAAAAATATATATAAAAATTCATCAGTATATGGAATAGAAATAAGTGAATCTTCAGGTAAATTAGCAAGAAATAGTGCAAATGTGCTAATAGGAAATATAGAGGAAATGCAATTAGATTATGAAAAAGAATTCTTTGATTATATAATATTAGGAGATGTTATAGAACATTTAATAGACCCATGGAAGTTAGTTAATGAGTTGAAAAAATATTTAAAGAAAGATGGTTACTTACTGTCAAGTATACCAAATATTATGCATGTATCTGTTTTGAGAAATCTTGTACAAGGGAGCTTCACATATGCTGATTCAGGAATTTTGGACAGGACTCATTTAAGATTTTTTACCCTAAGCGAGATAATAAAAATGTTTAATAGTAGTAATTACATAATAGACAATGTCAGTTCTACTAGAATTCCACTTTCAGAAGATGACAATAAATTTGTTGATACAATGTGTAAAGAAAGTAATGAAGGTTTTAGAGTGCAGTATGAATCTTATCAATATATAGTAAAAGCCACTAAATGTTTAGATACTAAGAAGTATGATAGCATTAGTATGGTTAATTTAAAATACGCCTTAATGAGAATCGATAATGAGTTAGATATAGATAATAATTTGAGTTATGTATTTGATAATTATAACATAACTTATGAGTGCTTTATTGATGATATTGAATATCTAATTGATATGTTTATAATAAACAAGAAAAATGTGTTAAATAGGTTAGGCGTGGAAGCATTCAATAGAGGCATAGGAGATTTTAGTGTTCAAATGTTTATGATGGCATTAAATATGGATAAAGATGATATTGATACGATATATAATATAACTAATGTATTTTGTGAGTTAGGAGAATTTGAAGCTGCTTATAACTTAATTATAAATAGTAGTGGCAAAGTACAGAGTGAAAATGATATACAAGAGATACTTTATTTTATTGAGGGTAAAAAATATGAATAATGAAAAGATATGTTTTATAACTTGTGTAAATAATGAAAGGCTTTATGAGGAATGTCTTTTATATATAAATAACTTAGATGTACCTCCAAATTTTAGTATAGAGACGATTGCTTTAAGAGGAGAGAGTTCTATTACATCTGCGTATAACAAAGCTATTAGAGAAATAGATTCTAAATATAAAGTATATTTACATCAAGATACTTTTATAATTAATAAGAACTTTATATATGATATTTTACATATATTTAAAAATAATATAGATATAGGAATGATTGGTGTAGCTGGAGCTAAAGATATACCTATAAGTGGGATTTGGTGGGATTCTCATAACAAAGTTGGAAAAGTTTATGATAGTCATACAAGTAAAATGGATCTTTATGAATTTAGTAATGTTGAAGAACTGATTAATGAAGTAATGGTTGTAGATGGATTAATTATGATTACTCAGTATGATTTATTTTGGAGAGAAGATAAATTCGATGGATGGCATTTTTATGATTTGTCACAGAGTATAGAATTCAAGAAAAATAACTACAAAGTTGTTGTACCAAAGCAAGATAAACCTTGGTGTATGCATGATTCAGGTGTAGCCAATACAAATAATGGATTTGAAAAATACAGATTGAAGTATATAGAGGAATATGATGAGGAGATATACTCAAATTTACCACTTGTAAGTATACTTATACCTACATATAATGAAATTAATTTTTTTTCTCAAGCATTAGAATCAGCTTTAAATCAGACTTATAAGAAGATAGAAATAGTTATAGGTGATGATAGTACCAATAGAGATGTCAAAATTTTAGTTGAAAAATATATGTCTAAGTATAAAAATATAAGATATATTGATAATAATGGTCCCTTAGGTGAAAAAGGAAAAAGAAATATGGAAAATTTATTTAAAGAAGCTAAAGGAGATTATGTAAATTATTTAATGCATGATGATTTATATATTGAGAATAAGATTGAGAAAATGATGAATTATTTCCAAAATGATAAATCTTTAACTTTAGTTACATCAAGTAGATATCTAATTGATGAAGAAAATAATATACTAGATACTTTATCGATAGCTGTGGATACAAATATGAAATTTGAGGATAGAGAGGCAATAGAACTTATACTATTGAATTTGAAAAATTTTATAGGTGAACCAACTACTGCTATATTTAAAAAAAATATAATAGATGAAGAATTAATCGATTTGGATGGTAATCAACTTACATGTCTAGCTGATGTCGGAATATGGATTAAAATATTATCAAAAGGAAGCATGGTTTACATAAAAGAACCTCTAAGTGCATTCAGATATCATGAAAAACAAAATACATATAATCAAATTATACAAAGTGGTAGTGCAGTAGACTGGTATTATGTAATCAAATACTGTTATGAAAATAAAATACTTGATAAGGAAAGGAAATACTTTGACAATATTATAAGTCTATGGTTTGATAAATATATAGATTTAATGAATGCTATATATGAGTATAAGCCATTAAGTAATGAAATAGATGAATATGAAAGAGTAAAAGGGGATATAGATAATCTTTTGAAAAATTATATGTTGAATTAAATCTAAATTTTTATATTGCAGGGGAAAATAGTTAGATGAGACATAAGTACAACATAGAGTTAGAAAGGGTAAAAATTAGACCTTTAGAAGGAAATGATATTGAATCTTTGAGAGACTTGAGAAATAAGAAACACAACAGAGTATGGTTTATAGATTCAAATAAAGTTTCAAGTAGTGATCAAAAAAAATGGTTTGAGAGTTATAAAAATAAAAAGAATGACTTTATGTTTATTGTAGAAGAGACAATAAATGAAGGGATTATCATAGGAAGTGTAGCTTTATATAATATTAATGAGGAGATACGAAGTGGAGAATTTGGACGTCTTATTATTGATGGTAATACTGCACAAAGAGGATTAGGATATGATGCGACGATGGGAGCTTGTATAATTGGATTTGAAGAATTGGGTTTAGAAAAAATTAATTTAGAGGTGTATAAAGCAAATTTAAAAGCAATAAAAATATATAAAAAAATTGGATTTATAGAAATTGAATATGAGAAAGATACTGATATTATGCACATGGAATTAAATAAAGAAAGTTTTATTATCAAAAGAAAAGAGAGGTAGTTGGTGATGGGAATACAACTTTTTAAACCATCGTTTAAGATTGATGAATGTTTAGAAGAAATTCGAGAATGTTTAGAAAAAGGCTGGACAGGGTTGGGATTTAAAACTGTTGAGTTTGAAAAGAAATGGAATGAATATACAGGACATAAAAACTCCCATTATTTAAATTCAGCTACAGCAGGTCTTCAACTCGCAATTAAAATCTTGAAACTTGAGAATAATTGGGATGATGGAGATGAAGTTATTTCAACTCCACTTACATTTGTATCCACAAATCATGCCATAATGCATGAAAAATTAATACCACGTTTTGCAGATATAGATGAATATTTGTGTATTGACCCTGTTGATGTTAAAAAGAAGATAAATAGAAAAACTAGGGCGATTGTTTTTGTAGGGTATGGTGGAAGAGTAGGTAGACTTAAAGAAATAATAAAAATATGTAAGGAATATAATTTGAAGTTAATTTTAGATGCTGCTCATATGTCAGGTACTAGAATAGAAGGTGTATTTCCAGGAACATTAGATGGGGTAGATGTAGCAGTGTATTCTTATCAAGCAGTAAAAAATTTACCAACAGCTGATAGTGGAATGATTTGTTTTAACAATGAAGATTTAGATTGTATGTGCAGGAAATTTACTTGGCTTGGAATAAATAAGGATACTTATACAAGAAGTAGTAGTGAAGGTATATATAAATGGGAATACGATGTCGAATATTTAGGATTCAAGAACCATGGAAACTCAATAATGGCAGCAATTGCTTTGGTACAACTAAAATATTTGGATTCAGACAATGAGTATAGAAGAGAATTATGTAAATATTATGATGAACTTTTTGCAAGTAATCCCGATGTAAAACCAGTACCAGCTTCCTATAGTGATGAGTGTTCTTATCACATTTATGCAATAGAAGTGGATGATAGAGATAATCTTATGTTAGCTTTAAATAAAGCAGAAATTTATCCAGGGGTACATTATAGAGACAATACGGAGTATAAAATGTACTCATATGATTATGGTAAGTGTCCAAATGCCAACAAAGTGTCCAAAAGAATAATTTCTTTACCACTTCATATGTATTTAACAAAAGAAGATATAAAGTACATAGTAGAAGAAATAAATAAATTTACAAAGAAGGGTTAAAGTTATTTATATTAATCTAAAAAGGGAGCTGAATATGGATTCTACAAAATTATGTTTTATAACATGTGTAAGTAATGAAAGAAATTATGAAGAATGTGTTTTTTATATAAATCATTTGAATATACCAAGTGGTTTTAGTATAGAAATACTTGGCTTAAGAGATGTCTTATGTCAACCAGTTGGATACAACATGGCTTTAGAAAAAACAAATGCAAAATATAAGGTGTATATTGATGAAGATACACTTATAATAAATAAGAATTTTATATTTGATATTTTAGAGCTATTTAATAAAAATAAAAGCATTGGAATGATAGGTATTGCTGGTATAAAAAAACTACCTACAAGTGGTGAATGGTGGGAATTAGAGGAAAGCAGAGTGGTAAATATTTATTCTACTTTGTTTGGAAGTATGGCTGTTTTAAATGAAAACCCTATTGAAGGTGATTATGAGATAGTAGAAGCGATAGATGGAATGATGATGGCTACTCAATATGATGTTAAATGGAGAGATGATATTTTTGATGGAGTTTACTTTTATGATACATCTCAGAGTATGGAGTTTAAAAGAAAAAAATATGAGGTGGCCATTCCAAATATGAAAAAAGCTTGGTGTATATATAATGGAGAGAAAATCGAAAGAACTGAATCTTATGAAAATTATAGAAAAAAATTTATAAAGGAATATGAAAAAGAATTATATTCAAATTTACCTCTAGTAAGTATCTTAATGCCAGCATATAATCAAACTATATTTTTTGAACAAGCACTGAAATCTGCTCTAAATCAGACCTATAAAAAAATTGAAATAATTATAGGTGATGATAGTACCACTAATGATGTAGAAAATCTAGTGAAATCCTATATGAAATATCATGATAATATAAAGTATATTAAAAATCCTAAGCCATTAGGAGGAAGCGGAATAAGAAACTCAGAAAATTTAGTGAATTTAGCAAATGGAAGTTATATAAGTTTTTTATTTCATGATGATTTATATAGTGAAACTAGAATTGAAAAAATGATGTCTTATTTAATTAATGACGAATCATTAGTGTTGGCTACTTCTAGCTTGAATTATATAAATGGGAATGGTGATGTAGTAAGAACACACTCAATCTCCCCAGAAAAAGATATTAAAATGTTAGGAGAAGATGTAATAAAAGAAACTTTAACAAAACTTGAAAATTTTATTGGTGCACCATCAATGGTTGTTTTTAAAAATATTTTACAAGATAAAGAAATACTTACTTTAGAAGGTAAGTATATACATGCATTGGGTGATGTGGTTGCATGGATAAAACTATTGCAAAGAGGAAATATGATATACCTACACGAAGTTTTAAGTTCATTTAGAACTAGTGACCAGCAAAATAGTAATAACTTATTTATAATTAGTGGGTCTGCTCCAGATTGGTATAACATAATAGAGTATTGTTATAAAAATAAACTATTTATTAAATATCAGAAACAACTTGATGAATTAAAAGCATCTTGGTATCAAAAAAACTTTTACTTAATAGAATTATTTTATAAACATATGTCAAGTGAAAACAATTTTAATGAATATAATATATTAAAATATGATATGGATAAATTGTTGGAAGAATGTAATATAGTAATAGAAAATAAAAGCTAAATTCATTAATAAAAATAAAAAATAAAAGTTTGTATATATTATATTAAATATAGTGTTAAGAAAGAAATAAGGTGAAATTATGGATAAATGCTACTTAATAGAATGGAATCCTATTGGAAGTCATGATATAGGATATTTAGTTTCATTAGAATCATATAAAAATATACCATTTGATATCAAAAGGACATATTATACATATAATGTTCCTAATACAATCAAAAGAGGTTTACATGCTCATAAAACCCTCAAACAAGTACTAATTTGTCTAAAAGGAAAATTAAAAGTTAAGTGCAGTGATGGTGTAAAAGAAGAAACCTTTTTATTAGATAATCCTAATGAAGGTTTATTTATAGGTAAAAATATATGGCATGAGATGTCTGGTTACAAGGAAGATACTCTATTAATTGTTCTAGCATCCGATTTTTATGATGAGAGTGATTATATAAGAGATTACGATGAATTTCTAAGATATGTAAGGAGCAATATATAATGATAAAATTTTTAGATATGAAGCCAATGCATAAAAATTTAAAAACAGAGATATTATCTAATATTGAAAAGGTGTATGATTCAAATTATTTTATATTAGGAGAAATGGTACATGAATTTGAAAAAAACTTTTCAAGATATTGTGAAACTGAATTTTGTATTGGTGTAGGTAATGGATTAGATTCATTGGAATTGATTTTAAAAGCATATGATATTGGAGTTGGAGATGAAGTTATAATACCAGCCAACACATATATAGCAACTGCTCTGGCTGTAAGCAATGTCGGAGCTACTCCTATATTAGTAGAACCAGATTGCAACACTTATAATATAGATGCCAATTTGATAGAAGATAAAATAACAAATAAAACTAAGGCCATAATAGCAGTTCATTTATATGGACAACCAGCTGATATGGATTCAATAAAGGAAATAACTAGAAAATATAATTTGAAATTAATAGAAGACAATGCACAAGCTCAAGGAGCATTGTATAAAAATAAGAGAACTGGGAACTTAGGCGATGCTGCAGGTATAAGTTTTTATCCTGGTAAAAATATAGGTTCACTTGGAGATGCAGGAGCAATTACCACTAATGATAGGGATGTATCTGAAAAGATAAGAGTTTTACGAAACTATGGTTCAGAAAAGAAATATTATAATAAATATAAAGGGAAGAATTCAAGACTTGATGAGGTACAAGCTTCAGTTTTAAATATAAAATTAAAGTATTTAGATAAGTTTAACGGCTATAGAAGCGATGTAGCTAGATATTATTTAGAGGGAATAGATAACTCAAAAATAATATTACCAAAGGTTTTAGATGATACAAAGCCGTCATGGCATCAATTTGTAATAAGGACAAAGCATAGAGATAAATTAAGAGATTATCTCTATCAAAAAAATATAGAGACTATGATACACTATCCAATACCTATACATAAACAGAAGGCATATTCAGAATTTAGTAATCTAACAGGGATACTCAAGGTATCAGAACTTATATCAGAAGAAGTTTTAAGTTTGCCAATATATCCATACTTAAATAAACAGGATATAGATGTCATAATAGATGCTATAAATAAGTACTAGGTTTTTAAAGTATAAAATTAAAGTAGGTGTAATAATATGAAAATTAGAAGGCTTGATATAAGAGACATAGGTTTAATGCTCGAATGGATGAAGGATGATGACATAAATAAAAATTTTAAAATAAATTTTAATGATATGGATAAAAATAAAATAGAGGAATTTGTTTTAAATAGTTATACTAATAGAAGTATTCATATGGCAATTGTTGATGATTCAGATGAATATCTTGGAACTGTTAGTTTAAAGAATATAGACTATATTAATAGAAACGCAGAATATGCTATAGTATTAAGAAAAAAAGCTATTGGAAAGAGTGTAGCTAAGATGGGTACAGAAGAAATATTAAAAATTGCTTTTGAAAATCTTAATCTGAAAAAAGTTTATTTGAATGTTTACTCACACAATGAGAGAGCTATAAGATTTTATGAGAAAATGGGATTTATATATGAAGGAGAGTTTAGAGAGCATATATTTTTAAACAATATGTTCATGAATATAAAATGGTATTCAATTTTTAATTATTTAAGCACATAGAAAGAGTATATGATATAAAAAGTATAGGGTTATTTTTTACTAGATTAGATTTTTTGATAATAGTTATAAAATAATAATATAAAATATGATAAAAATGTTTAAAAATTTTATCATTTATTGTATACTTAAATTAAAACTAAATAGGCAAAACTAGAGAAATCTAGTGACGCAAAGCTATAGGGGCTAAAGTTTGTATATGCGAACTATGCTAGCCAGTTGCCAAAAAGAGTCCTAAGTATAATTGTATACGTAGGATTAGTCGAAGTGACTGCTTTTTTGGCGGTCATTTTATTATGGAAAAATTACTTTATTACAGTAGAAAATACATATAATAACATATTTTACCAATTATAACAAGAAATAAAGAAAAACTATCTGAAAAAGTTGCTATTTTACAAAAAAAGGCAACTTTACAAAGAAAAAATTAAATACATATTAAAATTTTTTTTTATTTTTATTGAAGTTAATTAAATTTAAATTAGATTTCTCACTAAAATGATACATTATTATATTAATGTAATAGAATTGCAATAGATTTAAATGGACAAAGAAGTCATTTTTTGTAATATAGCAACTTCATTTTTTAATCATTAAATATAGCAAATAAATATATTTTGAGGAGGGGTGAGTATGAATACATATGACATTATAAAAATGGGATTAGATGCAACTAATCTAAGAAGTCAAACAATAGCAAATAATATAGCAAATATAAATACTGAAGGTTACAAAAAACATTATGTAACTTTTGAAGAAACATTAAATGAGGCCATGCCAAAAATAGAAGAAAAAATAGACAATTCCAAAGGGTTAAGAGTAGATGGCAATAATGTAGATATAGAAGAAGAGAAAGTAAAGCAAGCAATGACAACACTGCAATATAATGCTTTAATAGGTTTTGCAAATGGCAAAATCGCAATGACTAAATCAATAATAGGTGGGAGGTAACTAGAAGATGAGTGTGTTCAGTGGAATGGAAATCTCTGCTAGTGGATTAACAGCAGAAAGTTTGAAAATGGATATCATATCATCAAATGTAGCTAATATAAATGCTACAAGAGGTCCAAATGGAGAAGCATATAGGAGAAAAGTTGTTTCATTTGAAGAAAACTATGATAATAAATTAGGTATGTTAGGAGTAAAAGTCACATCTGTTGAAGATGACAAATCACCTCTTAAAGAAGTATATGACCCAGCTCATCCAGATGCAAAGCCAAATGGATATGTAGAATATCCAAATGTAAATATATTAGTTGAAATGACAGATTTAATAACAGCTTCACGAGCATATGATTCCAACATAGATACACTGAATGCTCAGAAGTCTATGATATCTAAAGCTTTGGAAATAGGAAAGTAGGGATAAATTATGCCAATTACACAAATTAACAATTTAATGCAAGGTGCAAAGTTAGATAATTTAGTTGGAGAAATAAAACCATTAAATCTTAATAATAAAGAAGAAAAAAAGAATTTTGAAGATGTAATAATAGATACTATAGACAAAGTCAATTTTCAACAAGTGACAGCAGATAATATGAAAGAAAAATTTATAAAAGGCGAAGATGTTTCTATGCATGAAGTTATGTTAAAAGGTCAAGAAGCACAACTATCTATGCAATATCTAATAGAAGTTAGAAACAAGATTCATGATGCATATCAAGAAATGAATAAAGTACAAATTTAGCCTTTTGAACAGGAGTAATAATCAATGATAACCAGTTTTAAAAATAAGATTAAGGAGCAAGTTGCTAAAACTAGGACAAAAATAGGTTCTTTAAAAAAAGGGACCAAGATAGCATTAGGTATAGGGATTGTTGCTATATGTTTAGCGCTAGTATTTACAGCAATATCTGCAAGTAAAAATAAGTATGCAGTCTTATTTTCAGAACTAGATGTTCAAGATGCTGCAGATATATCAGCAGAATTAGAGTCTAGAAAGATAGATACTAAGGTAAAAGGAAGCACAATTTATGTGCCTAGAACAGAAGTTGATAAATTGAGACTGGAGTTAGCTCCAAGTCTTACAGGTGGTTCTAAAGGATTTGCACTAATGGATGATAGTTCATCTATAGGGCTTACTGATGAAGAGTTTCAAATTAAGAAGCAAAGAATCATACAAGGTGAAATAGAAAAAACAATCAAGAGTTTTCCACAAGTGGAAGATACTAGAGTACATATAACATTTGGAGAATCATCAGTGTTTGAGAAAGAGGCAGTTCCAGGAAGTGCAGCAGTTTACTTAATGTTAAAACCAGGAACAACCTTAGAAAAAAATCAAATAAAATCTGTTATGGCACTTGTATCAGGAAGTGTTACAAATATACCAGAAAAAAATGTTCAAGTTATTGATAATAAGATGAATTTATTATCAGAAGGTATCTTAGACGATGAAGAAGTTGATGAAAATAATCAACCAATAAATGGTGGTATTAGTGTTGATAAAAATAAGGCATCTGAACAAGCATTGAATAAACAATTAGAAAAGTCTATTTTGGAAATGTTAGAACCAATATTTGGGACAGGCAAAGTAAAAGCTACAGTAAATGCTGATTTAAGTTTTGATACAGCTGAAAAAACTGAAATAAAGATTGACCCTGATAAAGTTGCAATAAAAGAAACAAGGTCAAAAAATTCATCTAAATCTGCGACAAATAATGTCCAAGGTGTAGATGCTAATATGAATAATCAAGGAAATAAAAATGGCACTAACACAGAAGATAGTTTGGATGAGAGCTTTGAATATGAGACAGGTAAGATTGAAACTCATACGATAGTTGCACCAGGAGAACTTAAAAGATTGACAGCTTCTGTTGCTATAGATGGAAAAATAGCTAAAGGTGTTCAAGCTGATGTAGAAGATATTGTTAATAATGCTATAGGTATGGATGGAGCGAGGGGAGATACTCTTAGTGTTGTTTCAATGGTCTTTGACCCTAAAGGAAAAGCCGAGGCTAAACAAGAACTGGAAGAGATTAAAAAAGAAGGTTTCAAAGCTAATATAATGAAGGCAGTTATTGGAGTAGTGGCAGTTGTTGCAGTAGGTGCCATTGGATACTTAATATATAAGAAGAGAAGTGAACAAGAAGATATGGATTATGAGGATGAAGTTTATAGTGCTAATTCTGGTACTGTTGATAAAAAAGATAATCCTCTATTAGGGGATGATCCAGAATTGACATTAGAGGAAGCTGTTAAAATGTATGCAGAAGAAAAACCAGACCAAGTAACAGAAATAATAAAGACTTGGTTAAATGAGTAAGGGGGATAGAATGTGTCCACAGAAATTACAAATGTTAGTGCATTTGACTTAAGTGATATAAGTGAAAATGAAAAAGAGCAAAATGAAAAAATAGAAGGCGAAGGTTTAAAAAAAGCTGCTGTACTTTTAATGACATTAGGACCAACTGTGTCTAGTGATATAATAAAAAGTCTTCCAGATAAACAGGTTCAAAAAATAGGTTTGGAAATTGCAAATATTTCTTCTATAGCTTCAAAAGAAAGAAGAGAAATATTAAAAGAGTTTGTAGAAATAAATAAAGCAAAAGATTATGTTATAGAAGGTGGACTAGAATATGCAAGAGAATTACTAAGTAATGCTTTGGGAAATGTTAAAGCAAATAAATTACTTGAAGGCATATCAATGGATACAAGTACAAAGCCTTTTAAACATATTATAAATCTAGATGCAAAGAAGATATTAGAAATACTTAGGAATGAAAGTGCACAGACCATAGCTATTTTACTTGCACATATGGAACCACAAAATGGTGCAGAAGTTTTAGCGCATTTAGATCTTAATTTACAAAATGAGGTAGCTATGAGAATAAGTTCAATGGGCACAATATCTCCAGAAGTTATAAAAGTAATTGAAAATTCATTAGAAGATAAATTACATTCAATAAGTGGTGATGATTTTAAAGATTATGGCGGAATAGCTACTTTAGTTCAAATATTGCTTAATTCTGATAGAAAAACAGAAAAGAATATTTTGAGTACTGTTGAAGAAAGAGACCCAGCTTTAGCTGCCCAAATTAAATCTCATATATTTGTATTTGAAGATATTGTAAAACTAGATGATATGAGCATACAAAAAGTACTAAAAGAAGTAACTATGAAGGATTTAGTCTATGCATTAAAAGGTGTGGATGATGAAATATCGGATGCTGTATATAGGAATCAATCTTCTAGAGCAGCAGAAGCACTTAAAGAAGAGATGGAAATGGTTGGTGTCATAAAGGTTGCACAAGTTGAAGGTGCTCAGCAAAAAATAGTAAACAGTGTAAGAAAACTTGAAAGAGAAGGTGCCATAACTATTGTAAGGAATTTTGGTGATGACTTTGTTGAATAATAAAATTATTAAAAGTAAAAAAGCATCATATAAAGGAATTCTAGATTTATCTATAATAGATAAAGCTAGAGTAGGAGAACCAAACATAAATGAAGAGAATGACTGTAGATTTAGAGATGAAGTAATAAAAGAAGCTATAGAATCTGCCGAGCTAAAAAAGAATGAGATATTAGAAGAAGCAAAAACAAGTGCACAAAATATAGAAAAACAAGCCTATGAAAAAGGATATAGCCAAGGTCAAAAAAATGGATATGAGGATGGATATAAAGAATCATATGATGAATATACCCAAAAAGCTAAAGATGAAGCAGATTTTATAAGAAATCAGGCAAATTTAATTTTATTACAAGCTAATGAGAAAATGACTGAGTACATAAAGGAAAAAAACAAAGAAATTATAAGACTTGCTATTAACATGGCTAGTTCTGCCCTAAAAAAGCATTTTGAAGATGAAGAATCTATGAGTGATTTATTAAAGCAAATTATTCAAGATTATGAAGGAAGCAGTTCATTCATAGTAAGATGTAATTCTTTATATAAAGATAATATAGAGAAAGAGTTTGAAATATTCAAAGAAGAAACATCATTAAAGTCAAGTGTATTTGTTATTGCAGATGATAGTATAGATAAAGGAAATGCTATTATACAAAAGGAAAATGGAAGAATAATAGTTGGTATTGATTGTGCTATAGAAAAACTAAAAGAAGAATTGCTTGGTGAATAAAGTATGTATAAAACTGATATATCTATAGATTTTGACAAAATAAATAAGAAAATAGAAAATTTAGAGCTTACTATATCAGAGGGTAGAGTTAAGAAGATAATAGGGCTTACTGTAGAAGTTGAAGGAATAAAAGCTTTTGTTGGAGAGCTATGTGTTATATACAATCAAGTCAACAAACCAGTTAATTGTGAAGTAGTAGGTTTTAAAGATAAAGAAGTAATATTAATGGCATTAGGAGAGCTAACATTAATAGCACCTGGTTGTAAAGTTATTTCTAAGGGGATACCTTTAAGTGTTATGTGTAGTGATAATTTATTAGGTAAAGTGCTTGATGGTCTTGGGAATCCTATAGACAACTCAGAACTTGTTTTAGGGGATAGATACAACTTGAATAATGAACCTCCTGACCCAATGAAGAGAAAAAAAATACGAAATATAATGGAAACAGGTGTAAGAGCAATAGATGCATTTACTACTTGTGGTGAAGGACAGAGAATAGGAATATTCGCAGGAAGTGGAGTAGGTAAGAGTACAACTCTAGGTATGATTGCTAGAAATGCAAAAGCAGATGTAAATGTAATTGCTCTTGTTGGTGAAAGAGGAAGAGAAGTCCTAGATTTTATTGATAAAGATTTAGGAGAAGAGGGAATGAAAAAATCTGTTGTTGTATGTGCTACATCAGATAAAGCCCCTCTGGTTAGGCTTAAAGGAGCTCTTACTGCTACTGCAATAGCTGAGTATTTTAGAGACCAGGGCAAAAAAGTAATACTTATGATGGACTCAGTAACTAGATTTGCTATGGCACAAAGGGAAGTAGGAATAGCTATAGGAGAGCCACCAGCTCAAAAAGGATACACACCATCTGTATTTGCAATTTTACCAAAACTCATGGAGAGAACAGGCACATCAGATAAAGGCTCTATTACTGCATTTTATACAGTATTAGTTGATGGAGATGATTTTAATGAGCCAATAGCAGATACAACAAGAGGGATACTTGATGGTCATATAGTTTTATCTAGAGATTTGGCAAATAAGAACCATTATCCTTCCATAGATGTCTTGAATAGTTTAAGCAGACTTATGAATGAGATTGCTTCAAAAGAAGATATAAAAATAGCATCATTTGCAAGAGATATGTTATCTGAATATAGAGAAGCAGAAGACTTGATAAATATAGGTGCATATGCTTCAGGTACCAATAAAAAAATAGATGAAGCAATCTACTACCATGAGCATATTATCAACTTTTTAAAACAAGGGATAAATGAAAAAAGTTCTTTTAATGAAACTATAAGTAGTTTGAAAAGAATATTTGAATAAATAATTTAAAAAAATATTTGAATAGGTTGTGATGAAATTGGATAAAAATTTTAAGTTTAGATTACAGAAAGTTTTAGACTTAAAAATGAAAGACGAAGAAAAGATAAAAATGGAATTTGCTAAAATTCAACAAAAAAAAATAGATATAGAGAATAACTTGGAAAACTTAGAAAATAATTATAATAAGTATTCTATAAGTAAAGACAACGATAGTATTCAGAAACAAAAGATAACTATTAATTATTTGTTAGCTTTAAATAACTCTATAATGGATTTATCAGAGGAACTAGATAAGTCGACAAACGAACTTGAAAAAGCTAGAAAACAGCTTATAGACAAACAGATAGAAAGAAAATCTTTAGAAAAACTAAAAGAGAAAAAGTATGGACAGTATTATAGAGAAGAAAATCTAAAGGAACAAAAAACTAATGATGAGTTTGCAAGTATGAGTTATTTAAGAAATAGACAAGTTCTATAAGAATAGTA
Organism: Clostridioides sp. LIBA-6822; assembly: GCF_056688955.1. Lineage (NCBI taxonomy): Bacteria > Bacillati > Bacillota > Clostridia > Peptostreptococcales > Peptostreptococcaceae > Clostridioides > Clostridioides sp. LIBA-6822. The sequence continues at coordinate 327,023 of NZ_CP196995.1, forward strand.
GGAAGTGAGGATATTATTGTATGAAGATACAAGCAGATTCTTATAATGTTATTAAAGATATTGGGGATAAAAAAAGCTCATCTAAGAATAAAGATGTGAAAAAAAATAAATTTGAAGACAATTTATACAAAGCAACAGACAATAAACCAGTTAAAGATAGAAAAGAAACAAATAATCAAAATGTTAGTTCAGATAAATCGGAAAATAGTGATAATGAGTGTCATTTAGATGAAGATAAGAGTAATCACTTAGAAGATGAAAGTACATATGAAAAAGATGGAAGTAAGATTAATGAAATTTTACAACAATTGTTAAATATTTTAAATAATGATGATAAAAAAGAAAAAGATATAAGCTCTATGTTAAGTAATATAGAAAAGCTAAGTATATCAGATGAATTGAAACAAGAGCTTAAGATTAATAAAAATCTGTTGAATAAGATTGCAAACCAAAACCCAGAGTTAAATAAGGATAATATGAATAAATCTGATGATGTGCAAAATTTAGATATGATGAAGTTAAGAGAGCTTTTAGACAATAATGCTAATGGGAACTTTGAAGTGATTAGTAAAACTACAGAAGAGGATACTAAAAGCATAGACTTATACAATTTTAATAGTAATAGAATGGATAATCTTAACTTAAATAAACAAAGAGATGATAGTTCTGATATTTTGGAAAAACTAGCAGGGGCTAATGGAAATAAGAGCGGAAACTTTAGCCAAGTAATAAATAAAAGTATGGATATAAACAAAACTAAAAATGACAATGTTAATTTAAAACATATAGAATCAAACGTTATGGACGATTCTATTAAAGCTATCAAACATATGAAAACAAATGATATACAAGAGCTAACCATTAAATTAAGACCAAAAGAATTGGGAGATATGAATATACAATTACTGAAAGATAGTGAGAGTATGAAAGCTGTTGTGACTGTTTTTAATAAAGATGTATTTGACTCTATAAATAAAAATATTACAGATTTAAAGCAACATCTTGAACTTACAAATGTAAACATAAAAGATGTATCTGTGCAAATGCATAGTGACAATAGAAATACATCAGATACTTTTGATAAAGCATTTGAACAGCAGAATAGACAAAATAACCAAGAAAATATGGACAAGCAGGGTACAAATAATAAGCGTAACAATATCACTATAGAAGATGAGATTAAAGAAAATATTACTGATGATGATAGAGTAGATTTATTAGCTTAATAAGGGGGAAGTATTGTATGTACGGAGTAGCAACAGCTTTAGCAGGTACTCAAGGAAATTATAGGTCAAATAATTTAAGCCAGCTTGAAAGAAATATTAATGATATTGCGAATAAACAAGTTAGAAGTAAAGGAAATCAGACAGTAACAGATAATGGAACTCCAATTATAGGACAAGGTGATGATGCTGATAAAGATTTATTTATGAAAATACTTGTAGCACAAATGGGTAATCAAGACCCAATGAATCCACAAGACCCAACAGAGTATGTATCACAATTAGCTCAGTTTGCGACTTTAGAAAAGATGTCTGCTATGAATGATAAGTTAGATATACTTTTAGCTTTAAGCAACTCTACTCTAATAAATTCTGCATTAAGCATGGCAACATCATTAATTGGTAAAGAAGTAGAGGTATCTGGAGAAGAGAAAGAAGATGAAAATATTGTAGGTGTAGTAAAGTCTACATATATAAAAGATGGAGAGGTACACTTAGAACTGAAAGTAGAAGGCAGTGATAAAACTGTAGATGTTAAATATGAAAAATTACTTAAAATAGGAGAAGTAAACACAAATTCAGATGAAGAAGAAAATTCTCCAGAATCAGGTGAAGAAGAAAATTCTCCAGAAGAAATATAATATTAAACTAGAAAAGAGGTATATTCATGATAAAAGCAATGTATTCAGGTGTAAGTGGGATGAAAGCAAATCAAACAAAGCTAGATGTAATAGGTAACAATGTAGCAAATGCAGGGACTACTGCTTTTAAGAAAAGTTCTGCTAGAATAACAGATTCATTTTATCAAACTGTATTATATGCAAGTGCTCCAACGGCTGCATTAGGAGGAACAAACTTAGGACAAGTAGGTGTAGGTAGTAAGATATCAAGTATAAATAAAGATATGATACAAGGAAATGTACAACCAACTAATAGACCATCAGATTTAATGATAGATGGAGAAGGGTATCTTCCAGTAGTAAGGCAAGGAACAGTTATGTATACAAGAGATGGTTCTTTTAACTTAGATACAGGATTTAAAGCAGCAGCTGGACCTTTAAAAGATGTCAAAGGCGGAAGACTTGTAAATGGTGATGGGTATATGTTACAAGGTATGATTTATGAGGGAGAATATAAAGCAGATACAGGAGAATTTGTTAAAAAAGGTGATGCCAAAGGAAAAGAACCTATTGTAATACCTCTTCAAAGTATAAGTCCTAAAGATGGAACAGTGCAAAATGTACTAGAGTATAACATATCAAAGGATGGGACAATAGAATTTTTATTGAGTGATGGTCAAAGAACTCAGTTTGTGTATAATAATATTCCTGATGATGCTAAGGTAGGAGATACACCTGCTGGAATCGATAAATTAAAGGGAACTATTCAAAAAGTACAAACATATGCATTCCAAAATCCAGCAGGACTAGATGCAGAGGGAGGAAACTTATTCAAACCATCAGCAAACTCAGGAGACCCACAAATAGCAGGAGCTACAGGAACAATAATACAAGGAGCAATAGAAGCTTCCAATGTAGACATAGCAGAAGAATTTACAGAAATGATAATAGCAAGTAGGTCTTTCCAAGCAAACAGCAAAATAATATCAACATCAGATGAAATCCTTCAAGAGATAATAAGTCTTAAGAGATAGTAGGTACATATTATGATAAGAGTAACCGATTTAAACGGAAGAAGCTACATATTAAACTCAGACCTTATAGTAAGAATTGACTCAGTGCCAGAAAGTAGAATACTCCTTACAACAGGAGAAAAAAACCTTGTAAAAGAGTCTGTAAACGAGATAGTAGATAAAGTAGTAAAGTACAAAAGGAAAATAAATGTAGGTTATATTAGGAGCGAAAAATAATGAAAAAAACAGATTCACTGACATTTATTGGACTAATATTATCTACAGTATTAGTTTTATTTGGAGCAGTAAAAGGTAGTAGTTCAGGGCTAAAAAGTTTCTTTGATTTTGCATCAATACTAATCACAGTATTTGGGTCGTTTGGAGCTTTAATGATTACATTTACTTTTGATGATATAAAACTTATAAAGAATGCACTACAATACTCGTTTAAGACAATGAGTGTATCAAAATTAGATTTATTAAATCAATTTAAAACACTTTCTAAAAAAGCTAGAAAAGAAGGTCTTCTATCAATAGAAAGTGATGTAATGAAAATACAAGACCCATTCATGAAAAAAGGATTAGAGTTATGTATTGATGGTTTGGAAGTAAATGAGATAAGGTCTATATTGGAATTGGAGATAGATTCTATCGAAGATACAAATAACAGGTATTCTAAGATATTTAAAACTTGGGGTACTTTTGCGCCTGCGTTTGGGATGCTGGGGACTTTAATAGGTCTTATACAAATGCTATCAGACCTTACATCTCCAGACTTAATAGCATCTGGGATGGGAAAGGCATTAATTACAACATTCTATGGTTCTTTACTTGCTAATATCGCTTTGAATCCAATTGCATATAATATAGATGAAAAAACAGAAAAAGAAGTTTATGTGAAGGAAATGATGCTTGAAGGAATAATAAGCATACAGTCTGGTGAAAGCAGTATAGTGGTTGAAGAGCGCTTAGCAACATACCTTTCAAGAAGTGAGAGATTACAGTTTACAAAATCCAATAAAAATACAGAAAGAGCAATGAGTAATGGGGCGTAAAAAAAATAAGAAAAAGGATGATATAAATCCAGATGCATGGCTAGCTACCTATGCTGATACCATAACACTGATTCTTACATTTTTCGTATTACTGTATGCTACATCAGTTGTAGATATGGAAAAATTCAAAAACATATCAAATGCGTTAAAAGGTCAGTTTTCTGGAATAAGTATGTTTAGTACAGGTTCAAGCACAAGTGAGAAATCACCAATAGATAGTACTTTAGTGGATAAAAATGATAAGTCAAATTTAGAACAAGATTTAAAAGATAAGGTTAATAATTCTAATTTACAAAACAGTGTAACAGTTAAGGATGATAGCAGAGGGATTTTACTAGAGCTTGATGATTCAATACTATTTGACTCTGGAATTTCAGAGTTAAAAGTTAATAGTAAAGCTACTCTCAATAAAGTATATGACATGATAAAAATGATGAAAAATAAGATAGTTATAGAAGGTCATACTGATAATGTACCTGTAAAATCAAGTACACATGAATCCAATTGGGATTTATCTTCTAGTAGAGCAGTAAGTGTTGTAAGATACTTTGTAGAAGAAAAGGGCATGGACCCTAAACTGTTTTCAGCAACAGGATGTGGAGAGTATCAGCCTTTGGTTTCAAATGAAACAGCAAAAGGGAGAGCTGAGAATAGAAGAGTTAATATACTTATAACTATCGACTAGGAGGAAGAGATTTGTTCAAAAATAAAAAAGTTATTCTAATTATTTTGATACTAATTATTTTCTCAGCAGGAGCAGGATTTTTTATATTAGGTGAAGGCGGGAATAAACAAGTTGATAAGATTATAGGTTTGTTTATTCCAACAGGAAAAGATAAAAATGAAATAAAAACAGAAAATCTTGATTTAGAAGAAATGGTGTTGAAACTAGCTGATGAAGGTGTAAGATATCTAAAAGTATCAATAACTGTATCTTATGATTCTTCATATAAAGATATAGAAAAAAATACACCTTTAATTAGAGACAATATCATAAATTGCCTTATGGCAAAAAGAGCAGATGATTTTGCTGCTGAGAATTTAAATAACATAAAAGAAGAGATAAAAAATACACTAAATACAAACCTAGGTGGAAATGTAATTCAAAATATATATTTTACAAATATAGTAGTGCAATAAAGGATGGTAAGACATGATACTTTATTTATTAAAGATATTAATATGTATTCCAATAATTTTAATATTGATAGTCTTATCTTTAAAAATTAGCCAAGGAAGTTTATTAAAAAAATACAATGATAAATATGTAAAAATATTAGATATTGTAAATATAAATAAAAATAATAGCATAATAATTTTGAAGATAGGTGAAGAAGGATGCATTGTTGCATCTTCTTCGTCTAGTATGGATAAGATAAAAGATTTGACCAAGGAAGAAATATCAAAAATAGAAGATGATATTAAAGAAAGAAATTTTAAAATCCAAGATTTTAAAATAGAAAGAATTAAAACAAAATATGATTTCAGTAAATATATTGGAAAATTTACAAAAAAGGAAGATAAGTAAATGGAACTATTATCAAAATTACCTTTGGCTGATGTACCATATACAAGTTCAATGCAATTGTTTTTATTTTTAACTGCATTAATGTTTTTACCATTTGTAATGTTTATGATGACAAGTTTTGTCAGAATAGTTATAAGTTTATCATTTTTAAAATCAGCATTAGGAGCACAGCAGGCAATTCCGAGTCAAGTTTTGGTAGGGCTTGCAATAGTATTGACAATATTTATAATGAGACCAGTATTAAATGAAATAAACGAAAAGGCATTACAACCATATATTAAAGAAGAAATTACTATGGAAAAAGCTATGAAGGAAGCAGAAGGACCTATTAAAGAGTTTTTATTGAAGCAAACTAGACAAACAGACTTAGATTTATTTGTGGAACAAGCTGGTTTAAAAGAAAAAAAATTAACTCGTGAAAACATACCATTATCTGTTGTAGTTCCAGCATTTGCTATAAGCGAATTAAAAACTGCTTTTCAAATAGGATTTTTAATATATATACCATTTTTGATAATAGACCTTGTTGTTGCAAGTGTTCTAATGTCTATGGGGATGTTTATGTTGCCTCCAGTTATGATATCATTACCATTTAAGTTACTATTATTTGTAATGGTGGATGGATGGAATTTGATAGTAAAAACATTGATATTGGGATTTGGATAGGAGAAAAATAGTATGAGTGAATTTATGATAATGAGTGTTCTTAAAAATGGAATGTTTACAGGGGCTATGATTGCAGCTCCAGTACTAATTGTTTCTCTTGTAGTTGGACTTTTAATTAGTGTGTTTCAAGCTACAACTCAAATCCAGGAGCAAACATTGACTTTTGTACCAAAACTGATAGCAATTCTTTTAGTAGTAGCTATTGGTGGAAGCTGGATGTTACATACTCTTATTAGTTTTACTTCTGAGATATTTAATATGATATCTCTTATAACTAAGTAGGTAGGGTACATATGATTTTTGTATTTATTAGAATAGTAGCCTTTTTTGGAACGTTGAGAATACTATTTCCAGCTGGTACACCTGCTTTATTTAAGTCAATTTTTGCAATCATTATATCAATACTGATTTCAAGTACTATGCAAATTGAATATGTTGCAAATATAGATAATATTATAATGTTTACGTTATATGGAATAAATGAAACTATAACAGGTATTATACTTGGATATATAACTAATCTGTGTTTTTATAGTATCAGAATGGCTGGTTCTATGATGGACCAACAGATGGGATTGTCAATGATTAATATGTTTGACCCAAACTCAATGACTCAGACAACTTTAATCGACAATCTTATGAACTGGACAGCGCTAATGATATTTTTTAGCATGGATGGACATCATATTTTAATTCGAGGTATAAGGTATAGTTTCGAGTTAATTCCAATAGGAAAATCATTTGTAGATAATAATATAGACTATATAATAAACATATTTGTACAGTGCTTTATAACTGGATTCAAAATAGCAATACCTATCGTGCTTTGTCTGCTGATGGCAGATTTTATCTTAGGGCTTATATCAAGAAGTGTTCCTCAGTTAAATGTAATGATAGTTGGTATGCCATTAAAAATATTGGTTGGTATAGCCTTATTTATCATATCGATACCTTTAATTGTTAGCCAGATAAGTCATCTACTTAGTCAAATACCAAAGATGTATGAGGGAACCTTTGCTCTGGCTCCTATGTTTTTTATGGGTTCAACAGATAAGACAGAAGAAGCTACTCCAAAGAAAAAGGGTGAACAAAGAAAAAAGGGTAATATAGCAAAAAGTAGAGAATTACCCGTTGCAATGACTCTATTTGCATTCACTTTATTAGTTCCTACATTATTTTCATATGTAGTGGATACACTTAAATCTTCACTCAATTATTTTTTAAATGTGAATTTTTATATGAACATAAATTATTCAAATTTAGAAAACTTAATTATAGTGGGATTAATGGATTTTTTTAAGACATTTTTGCCAATAGCTATTCCATTCTTGGTTTTAGGCGTAGTAGCTAACTTATTTCAAGTAGGAATCTTGTTTACTGGAGAAACTTTGAAACCAAATTTATCAAAATTAAATCCTGTTAGTGGATTTAAAAATATGTTTTCTATGAGAAGCTTATCAACTTTAATAAAAGATACAGCAATAATATCTGTATTAGCTTATATAGGATATACATTTTTTCAAGATAATTACTTAGATATATTAAAGCTAGGTAATATATACCTACCTAGTTTAATGTATACAGTTAAAGATTTAGTATATTCCATATTAAGTAAAATTTGTATAGCTATGGTAGTTATAGCAGTCGCAGACTACTTTTATCAAAGATATAGCCATAAAAAGCAACTGAGAATGACAAAACAAGAAGTTAAAGATGAATATAAAAACGCAGAGGGAGACCCAGAAATAAAAGCTAAGATAAAACAAAAGCAAAGGCAAATTTCATCTCAAAGGACTATGCAAGCAGTCCCAAGTGCCACTGTAATAGTAACCAATCCGACCCACTTATCTATAGCAGTAAGGTATGAAAAAGGGAAGGACCAAGCTCCAGTAGTAGTGGCAAAAGGTGCAGACTATTTAGCCTTTAAAATAAGAGAAATAGCAAAGGGAAATGACATCCCTATAATAGAAAATAAACCTATAGCTAGGTTGTTATATAAACAAGTAGAAATAGACCAAGAAATTCCAGAGGACATGTATCAAGCTTTTGCAGAAATATTAGTAGCAGTATATAAAATCAAAAATAGATACAAAGTCCCAAAAAGGTAGGATAAGTAATGAATAAGTTTAATCTAAAGGAAAATATGGATGTAATAGTGGCTTTTGGTGTTGTAGGAATTGTCCTTATGATGATAGTGCCATTACCTACATTTATATTAGATATTTTACTGGCAATTAACATAAGTTTATCTGTGCTAATTTTATTAATGACATTATTTACAACTAATGTACTTGATTTATCTATATTTCCAACAGTGTTACTTGTGACAACACTATTTAGACTGGGATTGAATCTTTCATCAACTAGATTGATTCTAACTCAGGGATATGCAGGTGAAGTTATAGAGGCATTTGGAAGTTTTGTTGTAGGTGGAAATTACGTAGTAGGAATAATTATATTCCTAATTATATTAATTGTTCAATTTGTTGTTATAACTAATGGTTCTGGAAGAGTATCTGAAGTAACAGCTAGATTTACGTTAGATGCCATGCCAGGTAAGCAGATGAGTATAGATGCAGATTTAAATGCAGGAGTTATAGATGATAAAACTGCTAGAAAAAGAAGAAAAGAACTTCAACAAGAAGCTGATTTTTATGGTTCTATGGATGGTGCAAATAAGTTTGTAAAAGGAGATGCTATAGCAGGTCTTATAGTAACTGCAATAAATATTATAGGAGGAATTGTAATAGGTGCTGTAATGCTAAATATGACTCTTATGGGTGCAGCACAAACATATGTAAGGCTTACTATAGGGGATGGTCTTGTAAGTCAGATACCAGCTCTATTAATATCAACATCAGCAGGGATAATTGTAACAAGAGCTTCTACTGATGAAAATTTTGGTGGATTAGTAGGTAAACAATTAACAGCAATACCAAAGGCAATAATGATGACTGGATGTGTTTTAATTGTACTTGGCATGATGCCAGGATTACCTAAACCAGCATTCTTTTCACTGGGTATAGGTGCAATAGCAGCAGGTTATTTTTTAGGAAGAGAAAAGAAAGATACTTTAGAAGATTTAGAGTTTGAAAAACCTGATATGGTAAATCCAGATAAAAACGAAGTAGAAGATGTAACAAACTTAATAAATGTAGAATCTATAGAAGTAGAAATTGGATATGGATTAATATCTTTAGCTGATGAATCAGCAGGAGGAGACTTGCTTCAGAGAATAGCATCAATAAGAAGACAGTGTGCTATAGACATGGGTATAGTTGTACAACCTATAAGAATAAGAGATAATTTACAATTAAATCCAAATCAATACAATATAAAGATAAAAGGCAATGTAGTTGGTGGATATGAGATAATGCCTAATATGGTTTTATGTATGGACCCTATGAATCAAGGCTTTAATATATTTGGAATAAAGACAATTGAGCCTACTTTTGGAATAGAAGCACTTTGGATAGAAAGTGACAAGGTAGAAGATGCAGAGTTAAAAGGTTATACAGTGGTAGATTCATCTACAATACTTATAACTCACTTACTAGATATAATAAAATCCAATGCACATGAGTTATTGGGAAGACAAGAAGTTAAGACTATTATAGATGCAGCAAGAGAAAATTATAGTGCTGTAGTTGATGAGTTAATACCAGACTTAATGACACTTGGTGAAGTTCAAAAAGTACTTAAAAATCTGTTAAGAGAAAAAGTAAATATAAAGGATAGGGTTACAATACTTGAAACACTTGCAGACCAGTCTAGAAACACCAAAGATATAGAGCTTCTTACTGAATATGTGAGAATAGCTTTGGCTAGAAGTATTTGTACAAATTTGGTAGATGAAGACAAGTCAATTACAGTGGCTACATTGTCTCCAGAAACGGAGGAATTAGTATCTAATAATTTACAGAGGTCTGTAAATGGGACATATCCAGCCGTTGACCCAGAAAACACAAACAAAATATTTGAGAGTATACAAGATGTAATGAGTAATGTATATTTCAATCATAATATACCAGTAATAGTAGTATCACCAAAGATAAGAGCACCATTTAGAAAATTAGTTGAGCTTGTATATCCTAATTTGACTGTATTATCATTAAACGAAATACCTAACGATGTTAAAATCAAAGCAGAAGGTGTGGTGAGCATATATGATGACGAAAAAGTATACAGCTGATACAATTCAGGATGCTATGAATCTAGCCAAAATGGAATTAGGTGACAATATTACATTAATAGATAAAAAAGAAGTAAGAAAATCTGGCATACGAGGTATTTTTTCAAAGAAAGATATTGAATTAACTGTTGGATGGGAAAAGAGAGATAATATAGAACAAAAAGATTTAAAACGAGAGATAGAACAGTTAAAGTCAATTATAAGTAACATGGGGTTTGATAATAAAAATGATAATGATATAGACAAAATATGTAAGAATCTACTAAATTTAGAGTTAAATGAAGAAATTGTAGACTTTATAAGAGCTGATTTACAAGAAATGAAATTTAATGGAATTGATACAAGCAAAAATTTAGTAGAAAGCCTAAAGAAAAAGATTAAAATAGAAAATCAAACAATAACTGGAAAAATTGCTCTAGTTGGACCACCAGGAGTAGGTAAAACAACTACAATAGCAAAGTTAGCTGCTAAATTAGTCTTTGAAGAAAATAAAAAAGTAGGTGTAATAACTATAGATACTTATAGGATTGGTGCTGTAGAACAGTTAAGGATATATACTGATATAATGAATATTCCTTTTAAAGGGGTAATAAGCCCTGATGAGATGGAGTTAGCACTTGATGAGATGAAAGATTGTGATGTTGTATTGATAGATACTACAGGTAGAGGTTATAAAAATTCTATGCAAATACTGGAAATCAAAAACCTTATAGATAAAGCTGAAACTGATAATATACATTTGGTTTTGAATTGTACAACAAGAGAAACTGATACAAAAGCTATTATAGATTCGTATAGAAATGTGAACTTTAAAAGCTTAATAATTACAAAACTAGATGAAACAAATACATATGGCTCAATATTTAACATAATGAATTATGCACAAAAACCAATATCATATATTACAACAGGACAAAATGTTCCTGATGATATTATAAAACCTAATGAAGATAAGATTATAAGACTACTATTAGGAGTTGAAAGTATATGATGGACCAAGCTCAAATCTTGAGAAAAATGGCAATCGAAAAAAAAGGACTTGATGAATCTATTACAGAGAATAGAAATACACCTAAGATAATTACAATAGCTTCTGGTAAAGGTGGAGTTGGAAAGAGTAATCTAGCTACAAATTTGTCTATATGCTTGACTAAACTTAATAAAAAAGTTCTTATATTAGATGCAGATATAGGAATGTCTAATATAGATATAATAATGGGCGTAAATGTAAAAGGAACTATAATTGATGTAATTAATGGTGAAAAAAATATAGAAGACATAATTTCACAGACTAAATATGGTGTAAACATAATCTCTGGAGGTTCTGCTCTTAATCATATAGAAGACTTCACAGAAACTCAAAGAAATAAGTTTATACATAGTATAGAACAGATTCATGATGTGGATTTTATAATAATTGATACAGGAGCTGGTATGAGTAAAAGTCTATTGTCATTTATATACTGTAGTACTGAATTTTTCTTAATAACAACACCAGAACCTACATCATTGACTGATGCATACAGTCTATTAAAAGCCATAAGTAATTTTGGTATAAAGAGAAGTGCAAACATAATAATCAATAGAGTGATTAATTTAGAAGAGGCAAAAACTACATATAACAGAATAAATATGGTTGTAGATAAATTTTTAAATCTTAATTTAGAATTGTATGGATATATAATAGAGGATAAAAAAGTGAGTGTATGTGTAAAGAAACAGATACCATTTATTCTAGAATACCCTACAAGTATTGCATCAAAATGCATTATATCTATAGCAAAGAGAATGGTAAGTCAGCCAAAAGAACAGCAAAAAGAAGAGCTTATTGATAATAAAGGTTTACTAAGAAAAATGTTTAGTATATTTAAAAGCTAAGGAGGCGTAATTTAATGAATAGAGAAGAATTAATAAAAGAGAATATGCCTCTTGTAAAGAGTATAGCAAGAAAATTTTTTATACCAGGGAAAGGCTTTGAATATCAAGATTTAGTAAATAGTGGAGTCATAGGGTTGATTGATGCAATAAATAAATTTGATGTTGAAAAAGGAGCAAAGTTCTCTAGTTATTCCTATATAAAGATAAAATCTGCTATATTAGATGAAATCAGAAATCAAAGTCCAATTTCTAAACATAACTTAACAAAAGTAAATAAGTATAATAAAGTAATAGAAAAATTGCAAGCTGAATTATTAAGAGAACCGACTTCACATGAAATTGCAAGCGAATTAAATATTTCAAAAAAGGAACTCAATGATATTGAAAGTAATATAGATATGTTAAATATTGTGTCATTAAACCATGTAATCTTTGAAGATACAAATGAAACTATACAAGATGTAATAAGTTATAAGGAGGAATATACTCCAGCAAACATAATAGAAGAAGAAGAAAAGTTAGATATTCTATCTAAAGCAATTAATAACTTAAGAGAAAAGGAAAAATTAATACTTTCACTGTACTATTATGAAGATTTAAATCTAAAGGAGATAGGGAAAGTGCTAGGTGTTTCAGAATCAAGAGTTTCACAACTCCATAGAAAATCAATAAGAAACCTAAGAAGTAAAATAAAAGAACTTAAATATTCTATATAGATGGTGATTGATGTGATGATACAAATTATATTAATAGTAGTGTCTATTTTGATAATAGTAACTATAATTGCAAATTTACATAAGGAATCAAAAAACAAAGATAACAGGTACTTTGATAAAATATTTGAACAGGAATATGAGGCAAATGATAGATTGGTAGTTGCAGAAAAAAGAAGATTTTTTTTAGATAAAGTGATTGCTGAAATAAAAAGTAATAATTATATGAAAGTTTATGAAAATTATAACTTAATAAAGACTAGTTCAGTAAAGAAAGAAGATATTTTTATAGAATCAAAACAGGAAATAAAAAAAGAAAATGAGCTATCTCTTAAAGTGAAACATCTTATAAATTCAGGTTATGAGGATGTGGAAATATGCAAGATGTTAGGTATTGGAAAGGGTGAACTGTCATTAATAAGGAGTTGTTACAAGATATAAGAACATTATTGTTTGATAAAAAAGTCCTTTTAGGAATAGGGATTGGTATATTAATATCAACTCTATGTATAATGCTTTTTAGTAATAATGATATGAGTAAAGCAGAAATAGAAAAAAAGGCAAGAGAGCTAGGTATGAAATATGCAAGTGAGATGAAGGTTTTAGAATAGATAATATTGTTGGATAATTTACAAAAAAGGAGGTCATAACGTGATAAGAGGATTATATACAGCAGTTTCTGCAATGATAACTAATCAACAAAAGCAAAATGTTGTTGTCAATAACTTAGCAAATATGGATACTAATGGATATAAGAATAAACTACTTCTAACTAAAAGTTTTGATGAATTACAGTTAGATAGTTACAATAATTATGTGAATGGAACTAAACAAAAGCAAGAGATAGGCAAGTTAAGTCCAGGTGTTTCTATGGATGAAACTATCACAAATTTTAACCAAGGTCCTATAAAAACAACTGATAATAAAATGGATGTAGCTATCCAAGGTAAGGGATTTTTTCTAGTTAGTGATGCAGCTGGGAATCAATTTTATACCAGAAATGGTAACTTTAGAACAGATAATCAGGGTGACCTCATAACTAGTGAAGGATATTATGTACTTGGAACAAATACTGCAACCGGTGCTGTAGGACATATAAATGTTGGCAATAAAAAATTTGAAGTAGCAAAAGATAATACAATATCACTGGACGGAAATGCTATGTACAAATTTAATATGGTAGATTTTAATGATTATAATAAATTAAAAAAAGAAGGAGATAACTTGTATTCTGGAGGAGGAGCTGTAAAGGCAAATAATGCACTTACAATACAGAGTGCAGTAGAGTCTTCGAATGTAGATATTGTATCTGAAATTAATAATATGATGACAATATCAAGAGAATACGAGGCAAATCAAAAAATAATTCAAGCTATGGACTCTAAATTGGCAAAGATAGCGAGTGAGATTGGCTCAGTAAGATAGATAATAGGAGGTGAATTTTTATGTACACAATGTTTTATACTAGTAAAACAGCTTTATCAGCAAATCAAAGTAAATTAGATGTAATATCTAATAATATAGCAAATAATGATTCCAATGGATATAAAAAAATAAATATGGAATACTCTGACTTAGTAGATGAAGTACTAAATAGACCATCATACCCTACAAATGGTAAAGATATATCAACTGGAACTGGAGCTAAGGCATCAGCCCCTATGAGAAATTATGAACAAGGTGCATTGGCACCTACAGGTATTAAGAGTGATTTAGCAATAGATGGAGAAGGATTCTTTAGAGTAATAAGAAAAGATGGTACATATGCATATACAAGAGATGGTGGCTTTAATGTAGATGCTTTAGGTAAGATTGTAGATGCTAATGGAAATATATTAGATGTTCAATTTGATGCAGGATATAACTATAATAATACAAATATAGATAACACAAACTTAACAGTTGCAAGAAATGGAGATTTATCTGTAGATAATAAGAAAATAGGCAAAATAAATTTATATCAACCTATAGGAACTCAAAATTTCATCTCTGAAGGTGATAGTTTATTTGTTTCAACTGATGCAGCACAGATTAAACAAGTTGATAAGGTGGATATAGTTCAAGGATATAGAGAGAGGTCAAATGTTTCTTTACAAGACGAATTTGTTGACTTAATAGCCACTCAAAGAGCATTTCAAATGAATTCAAAAGGAATAAAGACAGCAGATGAAATGTGGCAAATAGCTAATAATTTAAGAGCTAAATAATTATGTAAGGTGAGGAATATTCATGTATGATATGAAAGATTATGATTTCGGCAAACCTCAGAGTTATTCAAGAGAAAATTTAACATGTTTAAATTTTTTATTAGCTGAATTCTGTAAAAAGTATAAAAATTATATAATTTATGAACTTAAGTGTAATTCTAGTATGATAGTTGAGAGTATAGACCAAGTAAATTATCAAACTTTTTTAGATAGAATAACATCTTCATGTATAATAGTACAGAATTCGATGGAACCTATCATGAAAAATTTTTCTTTTAGAATAGATAGAAGTGTAGCTGATATGTGGATTGACGTGACAGCTGGTGGTAATGGAGTTGTAAAAGATAATAATAGAGAACTTACAGAACTTGATAAGAAAGTGCTTTTACATCTTATGGAGGATTTAGTAAGAAATATGCATTTATTTGAAGGATTTGAAAAAATACAAGTATTAGATACACATACACATATTAATTTACCGCAATTGTGTTCTCCAACTGCACCTGTATGCGTTGTAGATTTAAAGGTGGTAAATGATAATAAATATGTTGGTAGTGTTTCTCTTTGTTTTCCATATAATGCCTTAGAGGCTATGTTGGAGAGTATTTCTGTTGTAGAATTTTTAGACATGGATACAGGTGATAACTCAGAAGAATTCACTAATAAAATATACAATAGTGTATCTAATATAGAATTATCAATTATTGCAGAGATAGGAAAAGTATCCATTAATGTTGAAGATTTACTTAAGTTAGAGGTTGGAGATGTAATAGTAACAAATAAAAAAATAAATGATTATATAGATGTATTTGTAGAAAATTCAAAATCATACACAGCAACGCCAGGATTTATATCAAGTAAAAAAGGTGTGAAAATAAATGATGCTGTCAGAAAAGAGGTATAGTTATGGATAATAGTAATCTTATTTCAGATGAAGAAGCAAAGATGTTATTAAATGATAAAGTTGAAAGTGAAATTGATGGAGATGATGAACTAGCTTTAGATGTCTCTGAAGCTAATAAAAATAATATACAAAGAATACTTGACCTTAAGTTGGAGTTGTCTGTAGTTATAGGAAGAACGAAGATGAGTCTAAGAGATATTTTGAATCTAAATAAAGGCTCTCTTATTGAACTTGATACTTTAGCAGACCAAGATGTAGAAATACTAATAGACAATAAAGTATTGGCTTATGGAAAAGTAGTGGTAGTAGATTTGAATTTTGGTGTAAAAGTAACAAGTATAGTAAGTGAAGAGGATATGGTGAAATCTCTTGTTTAAAAATAACATTAATTAATACTTAAGGCATGAGGTGGTATTTATTTTAAACTTAAATGATATAAAAAAAGATATATTAAAACTCAATAAAAAAGACTCATGTGCTCTCTATAATGAATCTATTAATAATATAAACAATAATTACATATCAAGTGGATTAAAGTTTTTAAAAGAAGCAAGAGATTTAAATTCAGGTGATGTGGATGTATTAAATCTCATAGGTCTTGTAAATTTATTAAAATGTAATTTTGATGAGGCTGTAGAAAGTTTCTATAAGAGTTTACTTTGTGAAAAAACTGCTCTGTGTGAAAAGTATATAAACATGCTTACATCTGAGGAGTTTTTAATTTTCTTTGAAAGGTACAATCAACTTATAAGATTAATCAACAAAGGAATGTATAAAGAAGCCATACAAGGTTTTAAACTTATAACAGAGCAATACAGTGATTTAATAGAACCTTATGAGTTGCTTGCCTTACTTTATGATAAGGAAGATGAGTATATAAAGTTTGATGAATGTGTAGAAGTATTGAAGAACATCGATAAAGAAAATCATTTATTAAATCAAGAAAATGATACATTAGATATATATAATAATGTTAACAGACAAGTTAAAAGTAATGTGAAATCAGATGATTATGAGAATGAACTTGTACATAAAAATATTAATAGTCATAAAATTGATGAAACTATTAATATATCTAAAGAAGGAAGTAAAGATAAGAAACAGAAAAATTCAGATTCTAATAAGAAAAAAAGTATTAGAAAAAATAAGTATTTATATATAGCAATAATATTAGGCATATTATTAATAGGACAAAATATATATAGTTCTTATAGGGCGAATAATTTAACTAATAAAATATCTAAAAATAATGAAACTAAAGACAAAGAGTCAATAGATTCTAGTTTGAGTAAGAAAGAAAATGATAAAGAAGAAAACGAGAGTGTTGATAAAACTCTTAATACCAATAACACTAAAAATATTAATAAAGAGGATGTAAAATCCAAAAAAAACACGGTAGAAGATGAGAATGAAAGTGATAAAGAGTCTAATTTATTTACAGAGGATGAATTGATGTCTAAGGCAAATACCTTAAAGTCAGAAAAGCAAACCAAATCTTCTATACAATTATATAAAAAAGTTGTAGATGTAGGTAAAAATAAGGGAAATACATCAGAGGCAACTTACCAAGTTGCTGTTCTTAGTGAAAAGTTAAAAGACTATGATACTGCTGAAGAATATTACAAAATGTATGTAGAAAATTATTCAGAAAAAGATTCATATTTTGATGAATCCTATTATAACTTAGGTATGATGTATTATAATAAAGGAGATTTAAAAAATTCTAAATTAACATTAAAAAAATTAGTTAATAAGGTACCTAATAGCATGTATAATAATTCAAAAGTGAAAGAAATTTTGAAAGAAGAATAATTAAATTAGATAAGAAAGAGAAATTATTTTATTTTAAAACAATTTCCTTATAATATATTGACATACTATTTTAAAAAATTTAAAATATTAACTATAAAATGAGGAGGGATAAAAATGGAGTTTGAAAAAGGGAGTATTTCAATTCATACAGAAAATATTTTTCCTATAATTAAAAAATGGTTATATTCTGATAAAGACATATTTATAAGAGAGCTTATAAGTAATGGATGTGATGCAGTAAGTAAACACAAAAGACTTGTATCATTAGGAGAAATATCAGAAAACGAACCATCAGATTATAAAATTACAGTATCTGTAAATAAAGGGGAAGGCACACTTAAATTTATTGACAATGGAATTGGTATGACTGAAGAAGAGATAAAAAAATACATAAATCAAGTTGCTTTTTCAGGTGCTGAGGATTTCTTTAATAAATATAAGGATAAGATGGAAGAATCAAATGACATAATAGGTCACTTTGGATTAGGATTTTATTCTGCATTCATGGTGTCTAAAAAAGTTCAAATAGACACACTTTCATATACAGAAGGAGCAATTCCAGTAAGATGGATATCTGAAGGTGGTACAGAATATGAAATATCTGAATCAGATGCTAGACATGAGAGAGGGACTACTATAACATTATTTATTGATGATGATAGTAAGGAATTCTTAGATGAATTTACTGTAAGAGGGATAATAGATAAGTATTGTTCTTTCCTACCAGTAGAAATATATCTAGAAGATGTTGAAAGATTAGAAAGAGAAGCTAAGGAAGCAGAAGAAAAAGCTAAAAAACAAAAAGAAGATGGAAAAGAAGAAGAAGTTATAGATGCAAAGGTAATTGAGCCTTTAAACGATACTAACCCTCTATGGCTAAAATCTCCAAAAGATTGTACTGATGATGAATACAAAGAGTTTTACAGAAAGGTATTCCATGTATTTGATGAGCCTTTATTCTGGATACATCTAAATGTAGATTATCCTTTTAACTTAAAGGGTATACTTTACTTCCCTAAATTAAAAAATGAGTTTGAATTGACAGAGGGAAAAGTAAAATTATACAATAATCAAGTGTTTGTAGCTGATAATATAAAAGAAGTTATACCAGAATTTTTACTTTTATTAAAAGGTGTAATAGACTGCCCAGATTTACCATTAAATGTATCAAGAAGCTTTTTACAAAATGATAGAGATGTAAGCAAAATTTCTAAACATATAATTAAAAAAGTAGCTGATAAGTTAAAGTCTCTTTGCAAAAATGAAAGAGAAGAATACAATAAGTTTTGGGATGATATACAAATATTTATTAAATATGGTTGCTTAAAAGATGAAAGTTTCTACGAAAAAGTAAAAGAATGTATATTATTTAAAACTATTAATGATGAATATATAACATTACAAGATTATTTAGAGAAATGTAAGGACAAGCATGAAAATAAAGTATTTTATGTAAGTGACAAGGAACAACAATCACAATACATTAAGTTATTTAAAGAATACGACTTAAATGCTGTTGTATTAAACTCATCAATAGACACTCACTTTATTTCATTTATGGAGTATAAGGAAAATGGTGTTAAGTTTAATAGAATAGATGCAGACCTTTCTGATGTATTAAAAGACAAAAATGAAAACAAAGATAGTGAAGAAAATAAAGAAGAAATAGCAAAAATAGAAGGTTTATTTAAAGAGGCTGTTGGAGAAAGAGTGAAGAATTATTCTGTAGAAGGATTAAAAAATGAAGATACTCCAGCTATGGTATTAGTATCTGAACAATCTATAAGAATGTCAGAAATGCAGTCAAGATTTGCTGGAATGGATTTAGGAATGAACTTTGAGGAAGAAAAGACTCTTGTGATAAATGAGAATAGCCCAATTATTAAAAAATTAGTTTCTCTTAAAGATAATGAAGAAAAGAAAGATAAAGTTGCACTTATATGTAATCAAATAGCAGATTTAGCTTTACTTTCTAATAAAGAATTAAAACCAGATGAATTAGATTCATTTGTTCAAAGAAGTAATAAACTTATGAAGATGTTAATAGAATTATAAGATTAAATATATTAAAGTAAATTTGTAAAAAATATCTAATATTATGAGAAGAGTTATTTTAAGATAATTGAAATTATCTTTGTGTAACTCTTCTTTATTTTTTATCTTTGATTAAAGTTTCAAATATTTAAATAGATTACAATTAAAAATTGTATTTGGTTAAATAGAGTTAACTTGATATAGGATAAAATAATACATATAATTAAGTAAAAGATTGTTTTGTAATTTATGTTTTAATACATAATTACGCTGTGTTGAAAAATAAAATTATTACTAAAGTAGAAATAGGAGGTTTTGGCATGAATTTTAATTATAACTTACCAGTAAACATATTGTTTGGGAGAGGTAGAATCAATGATGTAGGAAAAGAAGTATCTAAATACGGTAAAAAAGTATTGATTGTAACTGGCAAAAATAGTACAAAGAAAACTGGATTACTTGATAAAACAATAGACTTACTAAAAGACTCTAAAATAGAATATGAAGTTTTTGATAAAGTAGAACAAAATCCTCTTATAACTACTATATATTCAGGTGTAGAAATTATAAAAGCAACTGGATGTGATTGTGTCTTAGGTCTTGGTGGAGGAAGTATCATGGATGCTGCTAAGAGTATTGCTTTTTCTTATAAAAATCCAGGAGATTTAAATGAATATATATTTGGAATCAGACAAGGAGAAGAAGCTTTACCTATAATCTTAGTTCCAACTACATCAGGTACAGGTAGCGAAGGAAATTGTTTTGCAGTACTTACAAATTCAGAAACTAAAGACAAAAAATCTATAAAAAAGAATAGTATGTATGCAAGGGCATCAATAATTGACCCAGAACTTATGGTTACAATGCCAAAGCATATAATTGCATCGGTTGGGTTTGATGCACTTGCTCATAATATGGAAGCCTATCTTTCTAATGGAAGAAATCCTCTTGCAGATGTACAGGCTATTTACGGGATTGAACTTATATCAGAAAACCTAGTAAGGGTATATAATAATGTAGATGACTTAGAAGCATGGGAGAAAATAACACTTGCAAGCACTATTGGAGGCATGACAATTGGTACAGCAGGTACAGCCTTGCCACATGGAATGGAACATCCTGTAAGTGGGCTTAGAGATGTAATGCATGGAAAAGGACTTGCAGCTTTGACTCCAAGTATTGTAGAAAGTTCATGGGATAATGATATTGAAAGATTTGGGAAAATATCAAAGATATTAGGAGGAACTTGTGCAGAAGATTGTTCAGATGCAATTAGAAATTTCCTTAAAAAAATAGATTTAGATATAAAACTAAGTGATTTGGGTGTTGAAAAATCAGATATAGACTGGTTAACTGATAATTGCATGAAAATATCAGCTGCAAATATTAAGAGACATCCAAAAACTTTTAATAAGGAACAAATAAGGGAAATATACCACAAATCTCTATAACTTAATATTATATATTTAATTTTAAGGTAAAAAAATTTATTGTCAGTAAGAAACTTATAACTAATAGTGTACATATAGTAAATTTATCTTAAACTTTTATTTTACTTTCTAATAAATAAAGAGGATTAAAAAAGGGAAGATTAACTAAGTAATATTTTATAAAAATCTTCAATTTAAAAACTTTAAGTAGAGGTGAAATAAATGTTTAATCCCAAAAGAATAATATTCGAAAAAGGTACCTTAGATACTGATGTCGGTAAAAATATATATGATAAGTTTAAAGATAAAAAAGATGTAGAGATAATTAATATATCCTCAAATAGAATTAAGGAACATATTCCAGGTGAAAATCTATATGAACAATACAGAAGTGGAAAACAGACCATGGTAGTTGGGATTAGGAAAAGTATGAAGTTTCAAACATGTAAACCTTCTGCTAATTATCAACTACCACTTGTTAGTGGATGTATGGGAAGATGTGAATATTGTTATTTAAACACACAATTAGGTGATAAACCCTTTATAAGGGTATTTGTAAATATAGATGAAATACTTGAACAAACAAAGAAATATATTGAAGATAGAAAACCACAAGTTACTATATTTGAAGGTGCAGCTACATCAGACCCAGTTCCAGTAGAACCATATACTAATTCATTGAAAAAAACAATAGAATTTTTTGGAAGAGAAGAAAAAGGAAGATTTAGATTTGTTACTAAATACAGTGATGTAGACAGCTTATTGGATGCCAAACATAATAATCATACAGAAATACGATTCAGTATAAACACTCCTAGAATTATAGATGGACATGAGCATTATACAGCATCTGCTAATAAAAGAATAGAATCAGCTGTAAAACTTGCTAAAGCTGGCTATCAGATTGGTTTTATAATAGCACCTGTGTTTCTATATGAAGGTTGGAAAGAAGAATATAGAAGTCTTATTAGAAACATAAAAGAAGCTTTACCAAAGGATTTTGATAGAAAAATTATATTTGAAGTTATATCTCATAGATATACTACTAAAGCGAAGAATAGAATATTAGAAATTTATCCAGACACATTGTTGCCAATGGAAAATGAAGATAGAAAGTTTAAATATGGTCAATTTGGATATGGCAAGTATGTGTATGATAAAGAACAAATAGATGATATGAAAGATTTTTTTCATAAGGAGATAAATGAAGTATTTGAAAATAGTTTAATAAAATATATAATATAGCAAATCTTTAGATAAGATTTGCTATATTTTATGTTTATATGTATTTTATTTGCTTAAAAAGTGATAAAACTCAGTACTATTATATAAAAAATTAAAAAGGGCATTGTATATCAAGAACATTTTTTTTAGTTTTGATAATATAAAGGTATAAGATTAATAAAAATATTAGGAGGTACTTATAACTTGCATGCATGGGAATCTATTCAAATCACATTAGACTTAATAGAAGAAAAGTTATCAGAAGAAATATCAATTAGTAAACTAGCAAATGAGGCAAACTTATCACCATTTTATTATCAAAGACTATTTAAAAGATTAGTAAACAAAACCGTAATGGAGTATATAAAACTTCGTCGTCTTGCAAAAGCTTCTGAACATTTAGCAGAACATAAGAATCGTATACTTGATGTAGCCTTAAGTTTTGGATTTGAAAGCCATGAGACGTTTACACGTGCTTTTAAAAAAGCATATGGATTAACTCCAGAAGAATATAGAGCAAATCCAGTAAAACTCAATCACTTTGTTAAGCCAGAATTAATTTTAAATTACATTATGGTTGATGAAGGCGTGCCATTAATTGCAGATGATATAGTAATTGAAGTAACTCGCAGAAAATTGAGTAATCCAAGGACTTTTATTGGAATAGAGGGAGAAATACCTATTTGTCAATTAATGGGAGGTGAAACAACTGGTATCGCAACAGCAAAGGAATTATGGATGGAACTTGGAAATCAAAAACATAATATACCAAATAAAATCCCAGATGGAAATGAATTTGCTGCTCTTTATATGAGAAATGCAAAAGAAGGAAATTGTATGTATATGGCAGGGATAGAAGTGGAGCCAGGTACATTGGTGGAAGGATACAGTACTTTTGAGTTACCAGTTAAAGAGTATTTAGTATGTGGATTTGAAGCAGAAAATTTTAATGAGTTAGTTGATTCAGCTGTTTTTAAAGCAGATAAGTTTATGGAAAGATGGATGAAGAATCATAATTTAATAGCCACTGATTTTGCGATTGAAATGTATTATCCTACTACACCTGAAGTGGCATATATGGAACATTGGACTATTCCAGTGTCTATTGGACAATAGAAAGGGTGATGAATATGGAGTGGCAAGATATGTTTTTTCAAGATAATAAACCAACACTTGAGCAAATCAAAACATTTATCAATAGCCCATTATGGGACAAGCTAAACAACATCTTGACTTCAACTTATAATGTAGAGCCTAAACTTGAATATAGTAAATGTTCAATGCAAAGAGGTTGGAATATAAAGTACAAAAAAAGAGGTAAATCATTATGTACTTTATACCCACAAGAAGGTTCTTTTAAAGCTTTGGTTATTGTAAATGAGAGTAATAGAGTAGAAGTCGATTTATTTATCAATACTTGTTGTGATTATATTAAACAAATATACAACGAAATAAATTTTTTTAATGGCAGTAAGTGGTTAATGATTCAAATAGATAATATATCTATATTGAATGATACACTTGAACTAATTAAATTTAGAGCCTAGGATATAAAACAGGATGATTTATATCCTCATCCTGTTTGCATATTAATTTTTCATAACTTATAGAAACTAAAGAAGCTTTTGTATATTAATTTTTCATAATATTATATAGATTTAATTTATCAATTATTATTTAAACTGACTTGATATAGATTTTAAATATATATTTTTTCCTCTATCAGTAAGAGACATAAAAATAATACTCCATAAACAGTTTAGAGTACTTTCTATACTGTCATGTTCATCAAGTTCTTTAGTACCAACTGGTTTATATATAAGTATTGTTAAAATACATTCAATAATATTTTCTATTTGGTTAGGAATATTACATTCCTGAATTAAATTAGAGTTTTGCAGATTGATGAAACTTTCTTTTAAAAACTGCTTAAGTTCCTTTATAAAATCAAGCTGAAATCTATATATTTTAGGGCTTATTTGAGATAACTGGTCATAATGCTTAAAATAGTATGCATTCTCATTTTGAATGTTTAGTGAATTTAAAAATAAATTATTTAAATCCTGTAATGATTTAGGCATGTCTATTTTTTTATAGTTTTTGTGTTTGTATTCAACAACTTCTTCAATTAAATCTTCCTTTTTTTTAAAATAATAAGTTAAGTTACCTACACTCATTCCCAAAGCATCAGCAACATTTCTCATAGATACATTGTTATAGCCATATTCATTAAATAAGTCACGAGCTTTAATTAAAATATCCACTTTTGTCTGTTTTGCCATATTGAATCCTCCAATAAAAATTTATGATAACATTTATTTGACATTTTAGTACATTCGTACTACAATGTCAAGTAAAGTACGAATGTACTAAAATAATATTTAAGTTATATTGGGAGGTTTTACAATGAGATACAAAAACGATAATTTAGAACTTTATAAACTTGGACTAGGTTGTGGAGGTATGATACACCTTGATAATAAAGCTGAAAATATAGCTACAATACATGAAGCTTTAGATAGTGGTATCAATATGTTAAACACAGCTGATTTTTATGGAGCAGGTCAAAGTGAAATGATAATAGGTGAAGCTCTTAAGGGCAGAAAAAGAGAAGAGGCTTTTGTATCTGTAAAAATGGGGGCTCTTGTTGCACCTAATGGTCAAATGTATGGTCTTGATGTCAATCCTTTTAATATAAAAAATCATGTAGCACAGACTCTTAAGAGATTAAATCTAGATTACATAGACCTTTATCAGCCTGCAAGGATAGATTTAGCAATACCAGTAGAAGAGACTATTGGAGCTATTTCTGACTTAGTAAAAGAAGGATATATAAAACATATAGGTATTACTCAAGTTGATGAAGAGATTTTAAGAAGAGCTAATAAGGTTCACCATATAAGCCTTATAGAAACGGAGTATTCTTTATTTAATAGAGATATAGAAAAAAATATATTACCAACTGCTAGAGAATTAGGAGTAGGGGTTGTTGCTTTTGGGGCTCTTGCTCATGGTCTTTTAAGTGGAGTATGCTCAAAATCTAATGCTCAAAGATATAAATGGATACCTTTATTCTCTGATGAAAATATAGATAGAAATCTTGAACTTGTAGAGAATTTAAGAGAAATAGCAAATGAAAAAGAAGCTACTATTCCACAAATAGCTCTTGCATGGGTTTTATCAAAAGGTGATGATATTATAACTTTAGTTGGAGCATCAAGAAGGGTCACATTAGAGGACTCTTTAAAAGCTAAAGATATTAAATTGAGCGATGAGAATATAAGAAGAATTGAAAATGCTATAGACAAGAATAAAATTTTAGGTGCAAGTTTTCCAAATATGAGGTTTAAGAATGGTAAGGTAGTTAGGTAGGGTAGTATTTAATTTTTAAGCCACTCTTTCACAGGGTGGCTTTTTACACTCAGTTAAATAAACCAATATATAAGTTGCAAATAATCTAATAAACTTCAATTTACTTTATTTTTCGACACTCTTTACAATTAAGTCCACATATGCTTTTTTCCTGCATATTTATGGCTCCCCAATTAGCAAATTGTTGTAAAATAGGCACAATACTTTTACCTTTACTTGTCAATGTATATTCAACTTTTGGAGGGATTTCATTATATTGTTTACGATGAACAATACCATCAGATTCTAAATCCTTTAATGATTGAGCTAACATAGTGTTTGTAATTCCATCTAATTTTCTTTTTATGCTACTATATCTAATAGGATTATCAACTGCCAACATACATATAATAGGTAATTTCCACTTACCACCAACAATATCTAAAGCATAACGTATTGGACAGGTTAATTCTTCAATATTTGTAGCCATATTCTTTTCATTATCTAAACTCATTATAATTACTCCTTATTTATAGTAGTATCTTTTTTATACTTTATCAGAAAAAACTGCATACTTGTTTTTTCTGTATTTTATATTAAAATTATATCAAAGGATAATCCTTAATACAAGTATTTAAAAGGGGTGTAAAAATTATGAAAGTATTAGAATTTTTGAACAAAGCAGGAGTTTATTATTTAGCAACAGCTGATGAGAACAATCAGGCACATGTGCGTCCTCTAGGATTTGTTATGGAGTATGATGGCAAACTTACATTTTGCACATCTAATCAAAAAGATATGTTTAAGCAACTTATTTTTAATCCAAAGCTTGAGCTTTGCTGTATAGACCAAAAACTTAATACTCTACGTATTTTGGGTGAAGCAGTATTCGTTACATCAAAAGAAACACAAGCTAAGGCACTTGAAATAATGCCAAGTTTAGGTCAGATGTACTCTGTAGGAGATGGCAAATTTGAAATATTCTCTATTGATAAGGCAAAAGTTAGTTGTTGTTCAATGAGTGGGAAAAAGATTGATGTAGAGCTTTAATTATAATGGAATCGATATCTATAGTGAAAATGAAGAAAACGTTACTACTGAAATGTTGATAAATTTAACTTAAATTCAATAAAAAAGATTTTTAAGTAATAAATGTGTAAAAATTTTTAGTTATTAGATTTGTATTTCGACCATGATATATATTGTTTTGAATAATTACATAATAGAAATAAGAACAATTAAAATTTATTTTATGATTCAGTAGACTTCCTTTTAAAAAATATTTTAACTACAAATGATTTTTCTTCAATATGAAGAAAATATGATGATTATAAAAAATTGCTACTTATTATTTATATATTTTTATATATAAATAATAAGTAGCATGATTTTCTAAATTAATAGTGATAGAATATAAATTAATAGATAAGATATAATTTTAAAAGGAGTGATATAAAATGAGCAAATATAGTTCACTATGGGAATATGTCAAGAAAAATGGTAATCAATCATTTAAATTAACTTTTAAAGAAATAAAGGATATTGCAGGAATAGAGATAGACCATTCGTTTTTAAAATATAAAAAAGAATTAAATGAATATGGATACCAAGTAGGAAAAATCTCTTTAAAAGAAAAGACTGTTATTTTTGATAAAATTGATTAAAAAATAGTTATGCGCACTTGTGACTTTAGTCATGGGAGGTTCAGTAAGCTATTAATAATTACATATAATAAAATAATTTGTATTGACTAATATTAAAACTAAAAATAAAGCAAATCTTATATAAGACTTACTTTATTTTTAGTTGATGCCTTTTTAAGTTTTATACTATAAGGGATATATAAAACTGCACCTATTAAAAATGTTATAATTTCTGTTACTGTCATAGACCATATCAATCCATCAAGTCCATAAAAATAATTAAGAAATATTACTATAGGTATATACAATCCACCTTGGCTTATAGACATTATACCTGTTTCAATGCCTTTTCCTGATGCTTGATATATTGTCATAAATAAAGATGTAACTCCATTGAATAAGGCAGATACTAGCATAGCTACCAATACATACGTTCCTATTTCAATAACTGATGTATCAACTGAGAATGTTTGTATTACTTGAGTTCTAAATATATAAACAACTCCTGAAAATACAACTGCGATTACAAATATGAATAAAGCAGAATACTTTATGCTTTCTTTTAAACGAGGTATATTCTTATTAGAAAAATTATATGCTATAAGTGGCATTACACCTAAAACAATACCCATAACAAAGAATTCTGGAATTTGAGCAATTCTAAGTGCTATACCAAAACTAGCAACTATGTTATTTCCATATTGCATAGAGTAATTATTGGATAACAGTGTAGTCACAATTAAGAAAGAGCATTGGATTAATTGGGATACACCAACTTTATATATTTCAACTTGACTGTTTATGCTGATTTTCATGTAATGTAAAAATCCTCTAAGGTTTTCACTTTTAACATTTAAATACCAAACATAATAAGCACTAGAAGCAATATTAGAAAGCACCATTGATAATGCAGCACCATATACGTGCATATTAAGAACCAGTATAAATAAAACATCTAATATGATACTAACTATTACACTTACAAACATACCATACATAGATTCTTTTGATGCACCTTCAGACCTTACTATTTGTTCAAGTGAGAAGTTCAATATAATAGAAAATCCACCAACAAATAGTGTAATTGCATATTGTTTTGTATATTCAAATGTAGCCATGTCAGAACCTAATAATTTAACAATTGGATTCATTAATAAGTAGCCAAGTAGACCTATCAATAAACCTGTTATAATACTTGCATAGAAAGTATATCCAGCAATTTTCTTAGCTTCATCACTATTATTTTGTGCGATTAGCCTAGTTATGAATGTACTACCACCAACACCAAACATATTTCCAAAAGCCATTAGAATTGTAAATATAGGTAGTCCTAATGTTATTGCACTAAGCATAGCTGTGTCATGAACTAATCCTATGAAGTAGGCATTGATTACATTATAAATAGTCCCTGCTGACATTCCTATCATCATAGGGATAGATAAATAAAGAATAGTTTTTTTTATTGGTTCTTCTTTTAAATATTTAATGTTTGATTTTTCATTTTCCATGTTACCCTCCTAAATAATATAATTTATAATACTAAGGTACCTTATGAAATATATTATACAGGTACCTTATTAAAATTGCAAGGCAATTATTAAGGTACCTGTATAATTGCGCTGTATTTGGGTAATATATAGACTTAAAATTGAGTTTTTTTTAAACAGAAGAGGCTCTAATAAATATGGAATATAGGGTATTAAAGAGATGAATGAGACTTTAAAATAAATAAAAGAGTAAAGTGATAAGATAATAAATATCTAATTATTTACTCTTTTTGTTTTATTTATTTAAATCTTTTTATTTTAAATTTTGGAAGTTAATAAAATATACAATGACTACACTTTATTTTATACTTTATGGCTACAATAGATTTTATTCAAAGTAAAATAAATCTTCAAATTTTTTATCTAGAGCTATACATAAAATAAGTGCTAATTTTGCTGTTGGATTAAATTGACCTGTTTCTATTGAACTAATAGTATTTCTTGATACGCCTACCATTTCAGCTAGTTGACTTTGAGATAATTTTTTCTCTGTTCTTGCTATTTTTAAGTGATTTTTTAATATTAATTCTTCATTCATATGCTTACCTCAACGATGATAAAACAAAATTAGTCAATGAGAAGATAGTTGAAATTAAGAAAATAATAGCCCAAATTAAATTCTTTTTTTCATGTGTGAATTGGTATTTTACTATATTTTCAGCAAATCCAAATGTCCAAAATAAAGCAACTATTGCATCGTTTTTTTGTCCAATAAAGGCATTAAATATTCCAATGAAAAAGCAGACACATATGAAAATTAAATATCCTATTTTTCTGCCCTTATTTTCAATATACTCTAATCCTTCATCTTTATTAGATTGACGACTCTTACTTAAAATTTCTTCTTTATTCATATGAGACACCTCCTAATTGGATGCCAAGTTTACTTGGTACTTTAATTATATCATGCCAAGTTTACTTGTCAAGAACTTTGACAATAAAACTTGGCATAAATATGATATTAATCAATAAAAAAAGACATTCTTAATTTAATTAAGAATGTCTTTTTTTATTGAAACACTATAATAATATTCTATTAATCCAATAGTTAAATTTCTACTTAGAATCTAACATATATTCTTTATTATCTTAGCAGGGACACCTGCAACCACAGTATTTGGAGGGACATCTTTTGTAACTACTGCTCCTGCTGAAACAACAGCATTTTCACCTATTGTAATACCAGGCATAATCATTGCTCCTGCTCCTAACCAAGCATTCTTCTTTATAACTATAGGTGTAGACACGGTGGAATGTCTATCAGATGGTTCTAAAGGATGATTTATTGTTATAAGATTTACTTTAGG
Organism: Clostridioides sp. LIBA-6822; assembly: GCF_056688955.1. Classification (NCBI taxonomy): domain Bacteria; kingdom Bacillati; phylum Bacillota; class Clostridia; order Peptostreptococcales; family Peptostreptococcaceae; genus Clostridioides; species Clostridioides sp. LIBA-6822. Next base: position 357,370 of record NZ_CP196995.1, read on the forward strand.
TCCAATAAGTACATCATCTTCAATCGTAATACCACCTCTATCCATAAATGTACAGGCATGATTAATAAATACATTCTTTCCAACTCTTATATTCTTTCCAAAGTCTGTGTAAAATGGTGGTATTAAATATAAGCTTTCATCAACTTCAACACCTGTAAGTTTAGAAAATAATTTTCTTATTTCTTTTTTAGTATGATACGAGTTATTTAGCTCAGCAGTTATTTTTTTAGCTCTTTCTATTACATATCTTATTTTATCCATATCTGGGTCAGAATCTGAAATTACTTCGCCAGATTTGTCTCTCTCAAATATATCTATATTACTCATAAATTTCCTCCTATCGATTTTACTTACAAACTGTACAATATCTCTACGTAAAACTCATTATATTTACTCAACTCTTAAATAGAGTATACTACTTGGAGTTAACTACAACACAAGCCTTTTTTATATTATTTAAGAATAAATAATTGAGTCTTATTAAAAACTGTAATTAAACATTAATATTAGTCTTGTCCATATAGAATGTTTCATTATGTATGTAAACTAAAGTTTACATATTTCAAACCTTATTTTGTAGAACAGTTGAGTTTAATACTTTATAATTGAAATATAATTATTTTAAATTGAAAGGGGCTTAATATATGAATTTAGGAGACAAGATTACAAAACTAAGAAAGAAATATAATTATTCTCAAGAGTTGTTGGCAGAAAGGCTAAATGTATCTAGACAAACAATTAGTAAGTGGGAATTAGGACAAGCTAAGCCAGATTTAGAAAATATAAAAAATATATCAAAGCTATTTGATATTACTTATGATTACATAATTGATGAAAGTAATTTATGCTCTAAAGATATAACTGATAATATTAGTAAGGATGTTGACTGGACAAAAGCATGGAGCTCTAAGTATCCTATTTTAGAAGCATATGTTGATATAGAGGGGATAGAAAAGTATCAAATAGCTATTGAAGAATTATATTCAAGATTTGAAAAAGAATACAAGATGAGCAATGAGAATAATGTACTTATATTAAAAGATATTTTATACAAGACATTTAAAAGGCATGATAAATAAAAACTATATTTGGATATATTCATCTATGGTTTTGTATAAAAATGTGGAAATAATTGGAATAAATAAAAAATATATAAATTGAATTTTAAAATATATTTAAGCAGGTATCTAAGATATCTGCTTATTTGTTTCTCTATGGTTGATTTTTTCATCAAAAGTCAACTTTAAATCGCTTGTTAGGTTCATGGATTTAAGGATATAATTATACAAAGGAGGCGTTGATATGAATGAATTAAACATTGCAAAAACACTGATTTTAAAGCGTAAAGAAAAAGGAATTACACAAGATGAACTTGCAAATTATATAGGTATCTCTAAAGCTTCTGTATCTAAATGGGAAACTGGGCAAAGCTATCCTGATATCACTTTTTTGCCACAACTCGCGACATATTTCAACATTACAGTTGATGAATTAATTTGTTACGAGCCACAAATGATTAAGGAAGATATTAATAAACTATATCAGCGATTGTGTAAAGATTTTACTGTTAAACCATTTGACGAAGTTATGGATGAAATACGAGAAACCATAAAAAAATATTATTCATGCTTTCCTTTGATTTATCAGATGGGTGTTTTGATAATTAATCATTATGACCTTGTAGATGAAGAAAAACGTGAACTATTAATTAGTGAAGCATTAGAAATTTTTATTCGAATACGAGAAACAAGTGATGATATAGAAATTTGTCGTCAATCAAAAGGTATGGAGGCAACCTGTTATATCTTGTTAAATCAACCTATAGAAGTTATTGATTTATTTCAAGATAGTAATTTTCCCATGGTAAATGAAAGCATACTTCTTGCACAGGGACAAATGATGAATGGTCAAACTAATGAAGCTAATGAAACGTTACAGATAGGAGCATATCAGAATCTTACGTTGTTAGTTCAAGATTTAGTGGGACTCCTGCAAAACTCAGATAAATCACAAATTGAAGAAATAGAAAGACGTATTTTAATAATTTCAGATATATTTGACCTTGATGCATTATCTCCTGGCATTATGTTTTCTGTATATTTGACACAGATACAAATGAACTTAATACATGGAAATACTAAAGGAGCTATTAAGTCATTACAAAGATATGTAGATTTGGCAATGAGTGATATATATCCAATTATGCTACATAGTGATGACTTTTTTAATCATATCGATGGCTGGATTTCTGAGATTGGAACAGGTATTACACGTGATGATACAATTGTAAAGGCAGGTATTGTTGCTGCTATTAAGAACAATCCTATGTTCTCTGTATTAAATGAGAACAAAGAATACAGATTTCTTATAGAAAAATTATCTTTATTGGAGGAATAAAATTATGGAAAATTTAATGGAATATTTACCACTTTTGCTTCCTGTTATTATTTTAAATTTAATACTTGTAGTTACTGCACTTATTCATATAATAAAACATCCAAATTATAAAATTGGGAATAAGGCAATATGGATTCTTTTAGTACTATTTATCAGTATAATAGGTCCAATTTTATACTTTACCATAGGAAGAGGTGATGAATGATGAATATTGTTTCAATAAATGGGTTATCAAAAAGTTTTGGTAATCGAAAGATAATAGATAATCTAAATTTTACTGTACCAGAAGGGTCAGTCTTTGGCTTTGTAGGTAAGAATGGTGCAGGCAAGACTACAACCATGAAAATGGTACTTGGGTTACTTGAAGCAGATAGTGGAACTATAAATGTTTGTGGTGAGAAAGTGACATATGGAAGAACAAGTTCTAATCGACATGTAGGTTATCTACCTGATGTTCCAGAGTTTTATAACTATATGAGACCACTTGAATATCTTTCTCTTTGTGGAGAAATTACAGGGCTTTCAAAACAAGAAATAAAGTTAAGAAGTGAAGAGTTGTTGTCACTCGTGGGACTTGGAAATGAAAAGAAACGAATAGGTGGATTTTCTCGTGGAATGAAACAACGTCTTGGGATAGCTCAAGCATTACTTTCACGCCCTAAATTACTTATTTGTGATGAACCAACAAGTGCACTTGACCCTGTTGGTAGAAAAGAAATATTAGATATTATGCTTAAAATCAAAGACTCAACAACTGTAATATTTTCAACACACATACTGTCAGATGTTGAAAGAATTTGTGACCATGTTGCTATATTAAATAACGGAAGCATCGCTCTTAGTGGTACACTTTCAGAAATAAAAAGTATGCATGGAAAAGATAGACTTTTATTGGAGTTTTCAAGTGATGATGAAATCCAAGCATTTAAGTCTAGTAGTAGTATTAAATCCTTACTTAAAGATTCAGAAGAGACTAATATGGAAATTATTTTCCATGGTAAAGATATAAAATCAATACAACAAACAGTTATATCTACACTTGCAGAAATGAATCTTTGTCCAATAAAGATGGAATTAATAGAATTGTCACTTGAAAATTTATTTTTGGAGGTAGTAAAGTGAGAGAATACATAGCATTTACAAAAAAAGAATTTGTAGAGAACGTAAGAAATTATAAATTATTTAGTCTAATTATTTTATTTTTGATATTTGGAATAATGAGTCCTCTTTCTGCTAAATTTATGCCAGATTTGATTGCTCATTTTGCCCCAACTTTAAAAGTTACTGCTCTACCAACTGCTTTAGATTCTTGGACACAGTTTTCTAGCAATATTTCTGGTCTTGGAATGAGTTTAACTCTAATTATTTTTTGCAATATTTTATCAAACGAATATTCTAAAGGAACACTTGTCATTATGTTGACTAAAGGATTGTCACGTTCGTCTGTAGTATTGTCTAAATTTTCTATTGCAGTAATTATTATGACCATTGGTTTCTGGTTGAGCTTTTTATGTACTTATGGTTATACAATGTATTTTTGGCCAACTGCAAATCTTAATCATGTTGTATTTTCAGCATTTAACTTATGGATAATTGGTATTATGTATATTACTATATTAATTCTTGGCTGTGTACTATTTAGACCAGCATTTGCAAGTGTATTACTTGTATTAGTAGTAACTATTGCTTTGAGTTTAATTTCTATTCCTAAACAGGTTGCACCTTATACCCCTAATTTCATATTATCAAAAAATATAGATTTGATTTCAGGGAAAGTGACAGCTCCAGAATTTATTATTCCAATCATTGTAACAATCATTATTTCAATAGTGTGTCTGTTATCAGCTGTTATTTTATTTAATAAAAAACCAGTTTAATGATATCTTTATTATAAATGCAAATAGCACTGTATTGTGTAAAAATATACTTAGTAATGTATAAGAATATATCTAAGTAAAAAAGGGGGTGTCTCAAAATGAACTTTTTAGTTCATGAGGCGCTCTTCTTTGTGTGAAATCAAATATATTTTCATCATTTCAACAATGAAAAAAGGGTTTATCTCTCTTTTGAGACAGCCTCTTTTTTTGTTTTAGTCGTACTCATTATATCTTATAATAATTAAATTATTACCTTAAGTAACTGTTTAAAAATAAAAAAGGAGATAGATTATAATCTAGTGATTATCAGTTATTTAAGATATGCTATAAGTATATAGAGCCTAAACTAGTAAAGAGTTAAAACAATGTAGTAAGGAGTTAAAATAATATTGTTTTATTAAATAAAGATAAGAATCTTTAAATGTGGTAAAATATACTAAAAAATCACTTTAAAAGTGATAAAATTAATTTAATTAAATATTTTAAAGGGGTGTAGATATGGAAAAGTCAAAAGTATATTTTTGTGACTTATACTCAAATTCGCAAAATAAAAATGTGCCAAACAATGTAAGAAGATTATTTGATATAGCAGGATTCAAAGATTTAATAGGAAAGAATGACCAAGTAGCAATCAAACTTCACTTTGGAGAAAAAGGAAATACTACATATATGAGTCCTGTAGCAGTTAGACAAGTGGTTGATAAGATTAAAGATTGCGAAGGAAAGCCATTTTTAACAGATACAAATACATTATATACAGGAAGTAGAACAAATTCTGTAGACCATCTTACAACAGCTATAGAAAATGGTTTTGCTTATGCAGTGGTAAATGCACCAGTAATAATTGCAGATGGATTGTATAGTAGAAATTATGAAAATGTACAAATAGATAAAAAACATTTTGAAAGTGTGAAAATAGGTGGAGAAATTTATAATTCTTCTGCAATGATAGTAATGAGTCATTTTAAAGGTCATGAAGCAGCAGGTTTTGGAGGAGCATTAAAAAATTTAGCTATGGGATGTGCAAGTGCAGCAGGAAAGCAAATGCAACATTCTGATGTTACTCCAGTAGTAAAGGAGAAGAAGTGTATAGGTTGTGGAAAGTGTGTTAATTCTTGTCCTACAAAAGCTATAAGTATAGTAGATAAGAAGGCAATTATAGATTCTGATGTATGTTATGGATGTGGAGAATGTCCAACTGTCTGTCCAACTAGAGCAGTAACTATACAATGGGAAAGTGACTCAGATGTGTTTGTTGAAAAGATGGCAGAATACGCTTATGGAGCAGTATCAAATAAAAAAGATAAGGTAGGATATATAACTTTTGTTATGAATGTAACTCCACTTTGTGACTGTGTACCTTGGTCAGGTAGACCGATTGCACATGATATAGGAATATTAGCATCAACAGACCCTGTAGCTATTGAACAAGCATGTTATGATTTGATTTGTAAGGAAATGGGTCATGATGTGTTCAAACATGAGCATCCTCATGTAAATGGAACTAGAATAATAGACTATGCATGTGAAATGGGAATGGGAAATAAAGAATATGAATTAATAAAATTATAAGAATAGTAGGACTTAGATGCATATAATTATTGTAAGAGAAATTTAAAAGTATCAAAGGAGTATGCATTTATGAAAATTTACTATGAGAAAGAAAATAGCAAGAAAGCTAATGTAAACAATATCCCAAGTGTATTTGCATTTAATTTTCTAAGAAACTTTTTAACTAGCAAAGAGTATGAGGAAACTAGAAAAGAATATTTTATAAATAATCTAACAAAAAGTCAGGTTAATCAAGCTATGAAGGATTTAAAATGGCTATTTAGAGAGTATGAAGGCTTAGAGGTTGTTACAATGGAAAGCTTGGATGGAGTTAAGACAAGAATAGTTTTATAAATTAATAAGAATGATTCTTTAATAAAAAATACTGTTTTAATAATGATACGTATAAGATATTATACAAATACTATTTTAGAACAGTATTTTTTTTGCGTAATAGTAAACCTATATATAAAATAAAGTTGACCAATAAATATTGTCTATGTAATACTATATATAATAAGTAAACTATATAAAAAATATAAGTTGACAAATAGGAGGATATATGGAAAAATACATAGTCAAATTAAAAAATAAAATATTAAGTGGAAAAGAAATAAATTATGAAGAAGCTCTTAATTTAATAAGTATTGACACTAATAACAAAAACAATTTTGATATCTTATTAAAATCTGCAAATGAAATAAGAGAATATTTTATGGGAAGAAAAGTAGATTTATGTACAATAATGAATGCTAAGTCTGGCAAATGTAGTGAAGACTGTAAATTTTGTGCACAATCATCTCATTATAAAACTGGGATAGAAGAATATTCATTGCTAGATTATAATGAGATTTTAAAGAGAGCTAAAGAAATGGAAAGTAAAGGAGTACATAGATTCTCTTTGGTTACAAGTGGTAAAGGTATGACAGGAAAAGAGTTTAATGATATTTTAAATATTTATGAAGGATTGAGAGAAAATACTAATTTAAAATTATGTGCATCTTTAGGTATTATAGATTATGAACAAGCTAAAAAGCTAAAATCAGCAGGTGTGACTACATATCACCATAATGTTGAAACATCAAAAGATAATTTTTATAATATATGTACAACGCATACCTATAAAGATAGAATAAGAACAATTGAAGATGCTAAAAAGGCTGGATTAGATGTATGTGTAGGTGGAATAATAGGAATGAATGAAAGTAAAGAACAAAGACTAAAAATGGCTTTTGAAATACGAGAATTAAATGTAAAATCAATCCCAATAAACATTTTAAATCCTATTAAGAATACTCCTATGGAAAATTATAATGTATTAGAACCAATGGAAATATTAAAAACGACAGCAGTATTTAGGTTCATAATTCCCAATACATACATAAGATATGCTGGTGGAAGGTTATCATTAAAAGGATATGACAAAGTTGGATTTAATGGTGGTGTAAATTCTGCAATTGTAGGTGATTATTTAACAACTGTCGGAAATGGTATTGAAAATGATAAAAAAATGATTATAGAACAAGGACTTGAATTTTGATAAAGATTACTTAAATTAATTAGTATACTTTTAAATAATAATAAAAGTATATTAATTTTTTTTTGCATATTAATTAAAATATTAAAATTGAATTATAAATTGCAGTATTCCGAAAAATGAGAAAAATATCAAAATTTATATAAAATAGTTGCAAAGGAAAAAAGGATGTGCTAATATCTAGGTAACCGGTTAAGTAAAACGGTTTCCTAAACTATGGGGGTGAACTTCTTGAGTATTACTATAAAAGAAATTGGCGAATTGGCTGGTGTTTCTAAAACAACTGTGTCAAAAGTCATTAATAATAAAGATGAAAATATAAGTAAAGCAACAAGAGAAAAAATTTTGAAAATAATGAAAGAAAAAAATTATGTACCAAATAAATTAGCACAAAGTCTAGTAACTAAAAAAACTAATACTATAGGGCTTCTTATACCAGATATACGAAATCCATTTTTTACAGATGTATCAAGAGGCGTAGAAGATAAAGCTAATGAAGAAGGTTACAACATAATCTTATGTAATACAGATGAAGATGCTAAAAAAGAATATGAAGGGATAAGAACATTATCAGAGAGAATGATAGATGGAATTATATTTGCAGCTTCTTCAAATACAAACTGGAAAGAGGCAAATTATAAAGACATAAAAATACCAACAGTATTAATTGATAAAAAAATAAGTATGAACAAAGAGACTTTAAAAGGAATAGTTAAAATAAACAACTTTGAAGGCGCATATATAGCTACAAAACATTTATTAGATATTGGAAGTAAGAAAATAATATACCTAAGTGGTCCACTTCAAAATGAAATAGCAGTAGATAGATTAGAAGGATATAAAAAGGCTCTAATTGAGCGTGATTTAAATTATAACTCTGATTATGTGTTTGAAGGAAAATATAAAATTGAATGGGGACAAGAATTCATAAAAAATCTAGAAAAGATAGATTTTGATTCAATATTTTGTGCAAATGATTTGATTGCAATAGGCGTTATAAGAGGGCTTAAGGAAAGAGGATTAAATATACCAAATGATGTAAATGTTGTAGGATTTGATGATATCCAAACATCTAGTCTAATAAGTCCCTCTCTTACAACAGTGAGACAGCCATCTTATGACATAGGATACAAGGCTAGTGAAATACTGATAAATTGTTTAAGAGGAGAGAAAAAAGAATCATTTGATGAGTTAATTTTTAAGCCAGAACTAGTTATAAGAGATTCAACAAAAGATAATGAATAACAGCATGAAAGACATAAATAGATATGTAAAGGAGTAATGTAATGGGAAACATAGTTGTCATAGGAAGTGTAAACATGGACATGGTATGTTCTGTAGATAAAAGACCAGAAAAAGGAGAAACAGTGCTAGGTAATAGCTTTTTCACATCACCTGGTGGAAAAGGTGCTAATCAAGCTATTTCAGCATCTAAGCTAGGAGCAAATGTAAAAATGATATCATGTGTAGGTGAGGATAGCTTAGGTGAGGAGCTAATAAGAAATTTTAGAAATAATAAAGTCGATTATAGCCTAGTATCTAGAGATAAACATAAAAGCTCTGGTGTTGCGGTCATAACACTATGTGAAAATGATAATAGTATTGTTGTTGTGGCAGGGACTAATGAATTAGTAGATATAGAATTAATTAAAAAGAATGAAGAAGAGATAAAGAATGCAGATATAGTATTACTACAATTAGAGATTCCATTGGAAACAATAAATTATGTGGTGAATTTCTGTTTTGAAAATAAGATAAAAGTTTTAGTAAATCCAGCACCTGCAATAAAATTAGATAGAGATATAATAGAAAAAGTAACTTACTTAACACCAAATGAACATGAATATAAGGTAGTTTTTGACACAGAGGAAGAAATAGAGGAAATATTAAAAAAATATCCTAATAAACTTGTGATAACAGAAGGAAAAAATGGAGCTAGATTTTATGATGGTAAGAAAATTAAACATGTATCCTGTATAAAGGTTGATGTCCAAGACACTACAGGGGCAGGAGATACATTTAATGGAGCATTGTCGGTGGCTATAACAGAAGGTAAAAATCTATATACAGCAGTAGAATATGCAGTAGTAGCATCAGGTCTTTCTGTAACAAAATTAGGAGCACAATCTGGTATGCCTTATAAAGAAGATGTTGAAAAATATTTAAATATTAATAAATAAAAATCTAATTTGTTCAAACTTAAAACTATTAAAAATGGAGGTTAATTATGAGAGTGAGAAAAATTTTATCTTTAGGAATTGCTGGAACACTAGCAATAGGAATGTTAACAGGATGTTCAATGGAAGGGCCAAGTAAATCAGATAACAAAGGTAGTTCAGACAAGAAAGATTTAACTATAGGAGTATCTACAATAACTCTTCAGCATCAATTTTTTATAGACATTGATGAGGGAATAAAAGAAAAAGCCAAAGAGTTAGGTGTAAAAGTTATAGTAAATGACCCAGACCAAGATGTAGCTAAGCAAACATCAGCAATAGAAGATTTTATACAACAAAATGTGGATGGAATGATAGTGCTTGGAACAGATAACTCAGCTATAGTACCAGCAGTAGAAGGAGCGTTTGAAAAAATGCCAGTAGTTACAGTAGATGCTGTATTAAATACTGAGAATATTACAAGTTACGTAGGAACAGTTAGTTATGATGCTGGTAAAAAGTTAGGGGAATACACTAAAAAGTACATTGATGAAAAATTAGGTGGAAAATCAGAAATAGCCATAGTAACAGATTTAAAATCTCAAATACAAATGCAAAGAATAGATGGATTTAAGGATGCATTAAAAGGTTCAGCAAATGTTAAAATATTAAATTCACAACCAGGATATGATAGAGAAGAATCTCTTAATACAGTAGAAAACTTAATACAATCTAATCCAGATGTAGATATAATATATGCAACAGCTGAAAATAGTGTATTAGGAGCTAAAGCTGCACTTGAATCTGCAAAGAATAAAGATGTTAAGATAGTAGGATTTGACTTAACTGAAGAAGCAGCAAGTGGAATAACAGATGGAACTATTCTTGCAATGATTCAGCAACAACCTAAAGAAATGGGACGTTTAGCTGTAGAAGCAGTAGTAAAAGCTATAAAAGGTGAAAAGGTAGAAAAAAATATACCAGTACCAGCTTTACTTTATGATAAAGAAAATATAAAAGACTTTAAGAATTAGTAAAATAAAATAAGATTATTTGAAAGAAATCCTATTTAAAAAGGAGTGTCATTATGAGTAATACAATTCTGAAGTTAAGTAATATTGCTAAAGAATTTCCTGGCGTTAGAGCATTAGATAATGTTAATTTTGAGCTATTTCATGGTGAAGTTCATGCACTACTGGGTGAAAATGGTGCTGGTAAATCAACAATGATAAAGATTTTAACTGGTGCACACTCAAAAACTTCTGGTAAATTCGTTTTTGAAGGTAAAGAAATAGAGAATATATCACCAGATGTTTCTAAGAAGATAGGTATAAATGCAATCTATCAGGAATTAACAGTATTTGATGAATTGACAGTAGCACAAAATATTTTTATGGGAAAAGAAATAAATGGTAAAGTCTTAACTAACGATAAAAAAATGAATGAAGAGGCTAAAAAGATTTTTGACAATATGGGAATAGATATAAATCCAAATGGTCTAGTCAAAGAGCTTAGTATAGCTCAAAAGCAAATGGTAGAAATAGCAAGAGTTTTATCATTAGAGACTAAGGTATTAATAATGGATGAGCCTACATCTTCAATAAGTAAAAAAGAAACTGAAATACTTTTTAGACTTATAAATGATTTAAAAGATAGTGGAGTTAGCATAATATATATCTCTCATAGGATGGAAGAACTTTTTGAGATTTGTGACAGAATTACTATAATGCGAGATGGGAAAACGATTTCGACTTTGAATACTAAAGAAGTATCATCTGAAGAAGAATTAGTTAATTTAATGATAGATAGAAAGCTAGACCAATTTTTCCCTAAAAGAGATGTAGAGATAAAAGAAGAGATTATGAGAGTGGAAGGTCTGACTAAGAACAACGTTTTTAATGACATCAGTTTTAATATAAGAAAAGGCGAAATATTGGGAATAGGTGGATTAGTTGGAAGCAAGAGAAGTGAAATAGTAGAAGCTATATTTGGACTTAGAACATATGATTATGGGAAAATATATTTAAATAATAAAGAAATAAAATTTAAAACTCCATCAGATGCCATTGAAAATGGACTAGGATTAATAACAGAAGATAGAAAAGGTACTGGACTGTTTTTGCAGATGAGTGTAAAAGAAAATACAACTATGGCTGGATTAAAAAAGATATCTAAATTTAAATCAGTTATAGATAGAAAAAAGGAAAAAGAAGTACTAGAAAAATACATAGATGCATTGAAGATAAAAACGCCACATATGAACCAAGTTATACAAAGTTTAAGTGGTGGGAACCAACAAAAAGCTATAATAGCAAGATGGCTTTTATTACAACCAGATATATTAATTATGGACGAACCAACTAGAGGTATAGATGTAAATGCTAAAGCAGAGATATACAATCTAATGGGAGATTTAGTAGAGAGTGGTGTAAGTATCATAATGATATCTTCTGAAATACCAGAATTAATATCAATGAGTGATAGGATAATGGTTATGAGAGAAGGTCATATAAGTGGATTTTTAGAAGGTGAAGAAATGGTTGAAAATAATGTATTAAAATTGGCTTTCGGAGGTAAAATTAATGAGTTCAATAACTAAGCATAAAGAAGATAATTCATCTCCATTATTAACAAAATTAACAAGTGCATTTAGGGACCAGGGGAGTGCAGCTATAGGACTTGTAATAATTTTTATAATAATGAGTGTAGCTTCATCTAATTTTTTAACTTTAGATAATTTAATTAACGTTGGAAGACAAATATCAATAAACGCAATTCTTGCAGTAGGTATGACGTTTGTAATAATTACTGGAGGAATAGATTTAAGTGTAGGAGCAGTAATTGCTCTAGTAGGTACATTTTGGGCTACAACAGTAGTAAATTATAATGCGCCTATATGGGTAGGTATGATACTTGCATTGGCAATAGGGACAATATTAGGCGTTATAAAAGGTGCAATTATTTCAACTCAAAAACTACCGCCATTCATTGTAACTTTAGCCATGTTGACGATAATAAGTGGAGCAAGCTTTGTATTCACAGGAGGAAGACCTATATCAGTAAATACAGATGTATTTAAGATGCTAGGTAGAGGATATGTTGGACCGATACCAATACCAGTTATAATTATGATTATAGTTGTAATAGCAGGTCATTTTCTATTAAAAAGAACTAATTTTGGACGTCATGTACATGCAGTAGGTGGAAATGAAGAAGCTGCTAGATTATGTGGAGTAAAAGTAAATAAAGTAATAGTAAAAGTATATGCACTAGCTGGATTACTAACAGCATTGGCTGGAATAATACTATCATCACGTTTGGCATCAGGTTCACCAACTGTAGGAGATGGAGCAGAGCTGGATGCTATAGCAGCAGTTGTGCTTGGTGGTACTAACATGATGGGTGGCTCTGGCTCTATAGTAGGGACATGCATAGGTGTTGGAATAATAGGAATATTAGGAAATGGTCTAAACCTACTAAGTGTATCTTCATATAATCAAATGATTATAAAAGGGTTGGTAATGTTATTTGCTATATGGATAAATAATATAAAATTAAAAAAATCAGCTAAAGCCAAATAATATTTAAATTTTAGCTAGTGAATTATAAAAATTATTACGCTTTTGAATATGCTAAATGAAAATATGGTAAGTAAAAAAATTTATTATCGTTTAAGTATAGAGTGTTAGACTTGAAATTTTAAATGTAAAAATAAATCTTAGGAGGAAATATGAAAAAAATTCTCTTAGATACACTAAATAATAAAAAACAAGAATATATAGATTATTTAAAAGAACTTGTAAGCATAAAGACTGAAGATATTGGACATGGAATATTAGGTGGATTTGAAAAAGAGGGGCAAGAATATGTTGAGAAACTTGCAAATGATATAGGTTTTAGTGTAGATAGACAAGAAATGAGTGAAGAACTAATTAAAAAAGCAAAAGATACATATAAAGAAGGAAACCTAGGTCACAATTATAAAGATAGATATAATTTAATTTGCAAATATAGTGGTAATTTACCTGGCAAGACGATTGTATTTAATGGTCATGTAGACACTATGCCACCTGGCGATATAAGTAAGTGGAAATATAATCCATACTGTGGGACAGAAGATAATGGTAAACTTTATGGTCTTGGAACCGCAGATATGAAATCTGGGCTTATAGCATCAATATTAGCTGTAAAGCTTATAAAAGATAGTGGTTTAAATGTACCTGGTAATGTAAAGATAATGTCAGTAGTAGATGAAGAAGGTGGGGGAAATGGTACTATAAATGCAGTTATGAATGGAATTGATGGAGATTACTGTGTAATTTGTGAACCATCAGAACAGAATTTAATAATTGCACATATGGGATTTGTATTCTTTGAAGTTGAGGTTAAAGGTATATCTCTTCACTGTGGTAGTAAGTGGGAGGGTGTTAATGCAATAGAGAAGGCTATGTTACTGATTCAAGATATAAAAGAATTAGAACATAACTGGCTTATGATATATAAACATCCACTATTGCCTTCACCTACAATAAATTTGGGTGTAATAAATGGTGGAACAGCAGGTTCTACTGTGCCAGATAAGTGTGTATTCAATTTGTGTGTACACTTCTTACCAAATATAATGAGTTATGAACAAGTTGTAAACGATGTAACTAATATCATAATGACAAGGGCTAATGGAGATTTGTGGCTTAAAGATAATAAGCCAAATATAAACATATATCAATCAGGATTAGGTTTTGAGATGGATAAGAATTCTGATTTTGTAGTGAAGGCACATAAAATACTAGAAGATGTTTTAGAGAAAAAATTAGAAATAAAAGGTTCGACAGCTGGAAATGATGCAAGATTGATGAAAAACTTAGCTAAAATACCAACATTAATATTGGGACCAGGCTCAATAGAACAATGCCATTCAATAGATGAGTATGTTGAAATCAATGAGTATTTAGACAGTATACTTATGTATGCAAGTCTAATATTAAACTTATAAAAGTAGGAGGAATATATAAATGAAAAAAGTATTAATAGTAGGGGAATCTTGGGTGAAAAATATAACTCATATAAAAGGGTTTGATACATTTGTTACAACTCACTATGAAGAAGCTGTAAAGTGGTTAAAAGAAGCAATAGAATCTGGAGGATATGAAACAGTTCATATGCCTGCACATGTGGCAGCAGATAGTTTTCCATATAAATTAGAAGAGTTAAATGAGTACGATTGTATAATATTATCTGATATAGGTTCTAATACTTTCTTATTATCTAATAGTACTTTTATAGATTGTAATAGTAATCCAGATAGACTTGAATTAATCAAAGAGTATGTAAATAATGGTGGAGCATTAATTATGGTGGGTGGATACATGTCATTTACAGGTATAGATGCAAAAGCTAGATTTGGAGAAACTGCTATAAAGGATGTATTACCAATAACTATGATAGATAAAGATGATAGAGTCGAAAAACCAGCAGGAATAATTCCAGAAGTTGTTGACTCTGAACATCCAGTATTAAAAGATATACCAACAGACTGGCCAAAATTTTTAGGATATAACAAGACAGTTGCTAGAGAGAATTGCCCTGTATTGGCAACTATTGGAGGAGACCCATTTGTAGCTGTTGGTGAGTTTGGAAAAGGAAAGTCTGCTATATTTAGTTCTGACTGTGCGCCTCATTGGGGACCAAAAGAATTTACTGATTGGAAATACTATAATAAATTATGGGTTAATATGCTTGATTGGTTAATATGTTAAAAATTTTATAAAATTTGAAACCTCTTACTTGATAAAGTGAAGCTTACAAGTCAAGAGGTTTTATTGTATAAAATGGCTGTACAGTAGAAAATATTTTTAAACTAATTATTTTAGATAATGGCTGATAATTTGTTAAAGTTAAGGAGGATTATACAATTAATATGGAGGATTTAAATAAAAATTTTTTAGTGCAATATATAGATGAGATACAAGAAGAGTTAAGAAATATATCAGATAAGATATGGGAAAATCCAGAACTTCAATATAAAGAATATTATGCTTCAAACTTACAAAAAGAATATTTAAGAAAGTATGATTTTAATATAGAAGAATTAGAAGATATGGATACAGCATTTGTAGCTAGTTATGGACAAGGTAAACCAGTTATAGCAGTCTTGGGAGAATATGATGCTTTAGATGGTTTGTCCCAAAAAATATCCATTACAAAAGAAGCTATTTCAGATGGTGGTGCAGGTCATGGATGTGGACATAATTTACTTGGTACAGGTTCAATGGGAGCTGTAATTGCAATAAAAGAATTAATTAAACTAAAAAAATTGAAAGGGACTATAAAATACTATGGATGTCCAGCAGAAGAAGATTTATCAGGAAAGGTATTAATGATAAAAAAAGATATCTTTGATGGTATAGACTGTGCATTTAGCTGGCACCCATTTGATATAAATACTCCAATAAGAATTCCAACCCTTGCCAATTATTCTGTAAAATTTAGATATAAGGGAATTAGCTCCCATGCAGCACAAGCTCCTTACAATGGAAGAAGTGCACTTGATGCAGTAGAACTTATGAACATAGGCTGTAACTATCTAAGAGAACATATATTTGATAGTTGTAGAGTACATTATGTAACTACTAATGGTGGAAAAATGCCAAACATAGTTCCAGATTTTGCAGAAGTATGGTATTACATAAGAGGTGTTAAAATGGAGCATGTAAGAGATGTATTTGACAGAATTGTTGATATAGCAAAAGGAGCAGCTTTGATGACAGGTACTAGTATGGAATATAATATTATAAGTGGGGTATATGATTATATCCCTAATACAATATTAACAGATATTCTATCACAAAATATGAAATTGATAGGAACTCAAAATTATGATGAAAATGACTACTATTTTGCAGAAAAATTAGCTGAAACAGTATCTATAGACAAAAGGATTAGTGTTTCTAGTGTATTGAGTGGAAACAAAGATATAACTAAGATGAATTTACATGATGAAGTTACAGATGATACATTTACTCATAATAACTGCATATCATTATCATTAGATATTGGAGATGTTAGTTACATAATCCCTACAGCTCAATGCTCTTGTTCAGTTTGGCCTATTGGGATTTCTGCTCATACATGGCAGTCTTGTGCTAGTGCAGGTTCTAACATGGGATTTAAAGCGATGTTGTTAGCATCTAAAGCTATAGCGTGTTCAATAAATGATGTAGTTCTTGATGAGTCTATTGTAAGTAAGGCAAAAAAGGAATTAAAGGATACTGTAGGTAATTTTAAATATACTCCAATTATTTAAAAATTAAGTTAATGTAAGTGAGATTGAACTGTATGAATTAGTATAAATATATAATTTAATATTATTTTTAACTTAACCTTCTAATTATTTTCAATCTAAGATACAATAATTAGAAGGTGTTTTTAAAGTTTTTTAGAATACTGTATCTTATATAATCTTGATTAAAAGTGTTATACTATATATAATTTATATAAAAAGTAGTACAAAAAGGAGTATTTATGTTTGGATATGTTAAAATAAACAAAATGGATTTAACATTTAGAGAATATGACCATTACAAAGCTTATTATTGTGGTCTATGTAAATATTTAAAAAGAAATCATGGAGAAATTTCTAGATTTTCTCTGAACTACGATATAACATTTTTAATTATTTTATTAACTTCAGTATACAAGCCAGAATCTATAAATACAGAGGAAGTATGTATAGTCAATCCATTTAAAAAGAAAAAGGTAATTACGAATGATATTACAGAATATGCAGCAAGTATGAATATTCTTTTAACGTATTATAAACTGGAAGATAATTTAATGGATGATAAACGCATAAAAGATAAATTAGCATATTATATATATAAAAACAAATTAAATTTAGCATATGAAAAGTATTCTGAAAAAGCAGAGTATATAAAACAACAGCTAAATGAATTAAATAAGTTGGAAAATGACAAAAATATAAATATAGATGAAGTATCTAGTATTTTTGGAAATATAATGGGTGAAGTATTTGCCTATAAAAAAGATGAAAATGAGAGAAACTTAAGAATGATAGGATTTAATATAGGTAAATATATATATCTACTGGATGCATATGAAGATTTAGATGAAGATTTTAAGAAAGGAAGATATAATCCTTTTATAGAGTATATAGATAAAAACGATGAGTTAAAAGAAAAGGTAAAAAAAATAATTGTAACATCATTAGGTTTTTTGGCTAGAGGAATTGATAATTTAAATCTAAATACAAATGTCGGAATAATAGAAAATATAATTTATTCTGGTGTTTATTTAAGATATATGAATATATTAGAAAGCAGAGGTGGAAAGAATGTACAGTAATACTTATAATAATGAAAGTTTTATGAGAGCAAGAGCTTTTATAGAAAATAGTGAATTTAAAAAAGCATATGATTTTTTAAAGACGTTGACTGACAAATGTGCAGAATGGTATTATCTAACTGGTTTTTCTGCGATGAACATAGGATATTATGAAGAAGGAGAAGACTTCTTAAAAAGAGCAAAATTTATGGAGCCAGAAAATCATGAATATAGTGATGCACTTAGAAGTTATACACAATATAGAAATGAATATAACAACAGGGCTGATAATTATAATAGAAGAAGACGTAATGATTTAGGTGGATGTTGCTGTTGTTGTGATGATTGTTGCTGTTGTTTAGGTGATGATTGTTGTGAAAACTGTGCTAAGCTTTGGTGTTTAGATTCATGCTGTGAATGTTTTGGTGGAGATTTAATAACTTGTTGTTAGGATGATAAATATGAGTATAAAAGTTGCTTATGGAGGAGTTTTATTAGCATTAAATGTGATACTGTTGACTCTTACAAATATTATTCCTGTAAATACATTGTTTATTATGGGTCTAGCATCACTTTTAGTATCAATTGTAATAATGGAATGGGGTTTTAAAAGTGGAATTGCTTTTTATATAGGTTCTATAGCTTTAGGATTTATAGTGATGGCAAGTAAGTCTCAATGGATTGTGTATTCACTTACCTTTGGAATATATGGTATTGCAAAATATCTTATAGAAAAAGATAGGTCTATATATGTTGAATATTTCATGAAATTAGTGTTTGCAAATATAATGATACTTATATTGTATTTTTTATTAAGAACAATAGTTTATATTCCAATAAATATTTTTATTATAGGCTCATTTGAGATAGCCTTTATAGTATATGACTATGTTTACAGTTCTTTTATAAGTTATTACAATAATAAGTTAAGAAAGATGCTATTTAAAAATAACAGTTGATTTTTATATTTAATTTTAATAGAATTGTAATTTAAAAAACTTAAATAATGTATCTGAATATGTATTGATATGTAAAAATAAATTTAATATATACTTAGTATTAATATATAAAAAGCTTTGATTTTTAGTCAAAGCTTTTTATATATTAGATATAATGATTCACTTTAAAAGATATAATATAAATTAAATATCCACTATATTTACATCTGTAGATAAAGAGTAAATAATATCTTTTCTTTCTACTATTATTTCAACATTTTTAGAAATTTCCTTATTAAGTGATATTTGAGATAAAAGTTCTTTTGTTGGATTTATTGCAATTGGATTTCCAACTCTTTTTAACATATTTATATCACCATTAGTATCACCATAAGCATAGGAGTTTGATAAGTCTAAATCATACTTTACAACAAAATCGTTTATAGCATTATTTTTACTTATAGAATCCCACATTGGAATAACTGTACCTGTAAATATTTCATTTTCAAATACATAGTCACTTCCTAGAAAATCAGTTACATTATATTTTTTTGCCATTTTTTCAACTAGAAATCCAGGACTACCAGATATGAATATGACTATATGACCTTGATTTAGATGCCAATCAATTCGTGAACGTGTGTATTTATAAACTCTATCTGCTTTTAATTTAATTACTTGGTCACTTGTAAAATTAATGCAAGTTTTATCTAATCCTTTTAATGAATCAACATAAAGGTCACATATCTCTAATAGATAATCATCATAATTACCTTGTCTTTTATCCCAATCCATAAAAGTGTCTCTAGCATGTTTATACCAATTTTTTTGGTCAATTATATCGTATTTAATTAATTTCTTAAAATGTTCAACCATAAGAGAGTCTCTATAAAGAGTACCATCTATATCAAAAAAAGCTGCTATATTTTTCATAAGACCACCTCAATTAATCATTTCCTTATATTATATTATAAATTGTATCTAAGTTGTTAAAATATATGTATAATAATTTATATATTAAAAAACAAATATTTTAAAGTCTAAAGGATGTGATTATATGAATTTTAATTTTGCAAAGGCTACGAACTCTAGACTTATGGGTAGTTTAGGTCTTATAATAAATTGGATAGATGATAAAAATAATCATTTCTGTCAATATTTTCTATTAGATGCAGAGGGATTAGGTTTGGCAGATTATGTGAGTTTAAAAAATCCAACACAAGAAGAAGCTTATATGGAAGAAGAAAGATTAATGGGTGGATTTGGCTCAGATAGAGTTGAATTAACAAAGGATGAATCATTGTTTTTAGTATCTTATTTTGGAAACAAGAATATTTTCTATGACAAATTATTACCAGGAGATAAAAGTGAGTATATTGATATTATAAAAAATTATAAAACAAATTTAGTTATAGAAAAATTATATAATAAAATATGCAAAAGAGTTGATGAAGAAGTTGAGTTTATAAACTACATGACTATGCGATTTATAGCTTGGGATAGAGAAAGTCTGAGATATTTTTCTGGAAGTGATGAGATTGCAAATATGCATATTACAAATATAAATGGTACATTGCTTAAAAATGTAGTAAGTGATAAAGGGCAAGGTAGATATATAAGTGAAGCTTTATATGAAGATAATGATGGGTATTATACATGTAAAATTGCTTTTTGTATAAGTAAATGTAATGAAACAGGTTTTAAAATCAATTCTCTGTTGGTAACAGATAAAGAACCTATGTATGATTTTGAGGTATTTGATGAGATTTCCAAAAATGAATTTGTAAGTGTGTATAGTGTAAACTCGTCTGAGGAATTTGCAAAAATATTTTATAAAGAGAATCCATTTTTACTAAAAAGCTATATGAATGAAGGTATATTTTTTACTAGATTTAATTTTAATAATGACCATGTCAAAGAAAATGTGTATATAATAAATAATGATATGAAAGCTATATATTACTTAATGGGAAATAAACTTTTTATTGGTACTTATAATGAAAATGATTGCAATTATATTAATGAGATAAGTCAATCTAACTATAGTAAATATATCAAGTTTGAAGAAAAGTTTTTCTTTGAACAAAATGCGTTATATGATTTTGCAGAATCAGGTTCAATAGATTTTGATGATTTTTTGGAATAATATTTTTGGACATTATTTAAGCGAGATTAACTGAATTTAATCTCGCTTAAATTAATTTCTATAATATTGGGGGAATATTATGAGGAATACATTTATTATTGTGGTCAATTATTAAAATTTTATACAGTTTATTATAAAAATAAAAAAAATTATAATTCTCCTTATATTATCGACCAATATTAATTTTTAGTATTTATTTAGATATATGGGTTGATTTGTAAAATATTAGGTATCTCTATTTCTTTGTGAATAGGTTAGAATCATACCATTTATCAAAATGGATAAATTTAAATGGTTGATGTATATCAATTGCATCTTCAGGACAATTATAAATACACCTCATACATAAGCAACAACTCCAATTAAATTTAACCTTATATTTTGTAACATTTATATTGTGTTTAGGACAATTGTTGGCACATTTAGAACAGTGTATACAATTTTTTTTTGCATAAAAAAATTTACCTAAGATATGGGCTCCATACCATTCTGACCTACCAATAAAGGATAGTGTTTTTACTAAAGTGCTACTATTTGGAAGGTATGAAATTCGATTAATTAAATTATGTACAGTATTAGTTATTTCTTTATCTGCTTTATCAATAAGCTCTCTTGTTTTTGTGTCATCGTATTTGACCATAAAATTTGATGGCATAGCAACTAATTTATTATAAAATACTTTGAAACCTTTAGCATCTAATTTTTTGATTAATAAATTTGATTAAAAAATAGCTACGCACACTTGTGACTTTAGTCATGAGTTAGTAGCTAAAGTAGTCAGCGTATAGGGAAACTTATATGTAGAGATAGGATATAACCTATCCAATACTACTTGAATTGCTGGAAACCCCTAAAGCTAACCAAACTAAAACATAAGGATGAAATAAACCTAAGTGTGAAAGTTACGAAAGTAGAAAAAATTGGTTAGATGGTATAAGGTTAAACCCTAAGTACTTTAAAATGGGCAATCAGCAGGTAAGCTCCAAATAGGAGAAACTTCAACGACTATTCCTCTTGAGGGAAGTACACTACAAGCTATTGGTAGTGGAAGTGGGTAGACCTTAACGGATAATGCCGAAGGATAAGATATAGTCTGTGCTTGCATGAAAGTGTAAGAAGTTCATAAGAGAACTGCATAGGTAGTAGCGAACTTATGTGAACGACAACCTCAAAAATGATAAAAGTTAGGACTTACGGTTCTTAAATATGTTATTTAGAAATAAATATAAAAACCTTCCAAATAATTGTTTTAAATAATTACGTTTGTTAATATTATAATGGGTGATGAAAAATAGAAGTTACTCGGATATGTATATTAATAATCATAAAAAACAATTAAAGTGAGGTGATAGTAGTGGAAAAAGCATATAAGTTTAGAATGTATCCAAATAAAAAGCAACAAGAGTTAATTAACAAAACTTTTGGATGTTGTAGATTTGTATATAATAAGTATCTTGCTAAAAAAATAGAATTTTATGAAAACAATAAAGAAACTTTTACTTATAAACAGTGTAGTTCTGATTTGACCAATTTAAAAAGAGAATTAAAGTGGCTTAAAGAACCTGACAAATTTTCACTACAAAACACCTTAAAAGATTTAGAAAACGCATATAAAAAATTCTTTAAAGAAAATGCAGGATTTCCTAAATTTAAATCAAAGAAAACTAATAGATTTTCATATAGAACTAACTTTACAAATGGAAATATTATGTGCTGTGGTCAATATATAAAATTACCTAAACTTGGTATGGTCAAAGTAAGGGATAAACAAGTACCTCAAGGGAGAATACTTAATGCTACTGTATCTAGGGAGCCAAGTGGCAAATATTATGTATCATTATGTTGTACTGATATAGAGATTGAAGCACTTGAAAATACTAATAA
This sequence comes from Clostridioides sp. LIBA-6822, assembly GCF_056688955.1. Lineage (NCBI taxonomy): Bacteria > Bacillati > Bacillota > Clostridia > Peptostreptococcales > Peptostreptococcaceae > Clostridioides > Clostridioides sp. LIBA-6822. The sequence goes on from NZ_CP196995.1 coordinate 380,196, forward strand.
TAAGATAGGTTTAGATTTAGGAATTAAAGAATTTTGTATCTCAAGTTGTGGACAATTTATAGAAAATCCTAAGTATCTTCAAAAGTCATTAAACAAACTTTCTAAATTACAAAGAAAACTATCGAGAAAAACAATTGGTAGTTTAAATAGAAATAAAGCAAGATTAAAAGTTGCAAGACTTCAAGAACATATAGCTAATCAAAGGAAGGATTTTCTACAAAAACTATCTACTAAATTAATACGAGAGAATGATATTATTTGCATAGAAGATTTACAAGTAAAGAATATGACTAGAAATCGTAAATTATCTCGCTTAATTTCTGATGTGTCATGGTCAGAATTTATTCGTCAATTAGAATACAAGGCTAATTGGTATGGTAGACAAATTGTAAAGGTAGGTAAATTCTTTGCAAGTTCACAAATATGCAATAAATGTGGGTACAAAAACGAGGAAGTTAAGAGTTTAAATATAAGAGAATGGATTTGTCCTTGTTGTAATGTAACTCACGATAGAGACATAAATGCGAGTATAAATATACTAAAAGAAGGATTAAGACTAATAACAGTTTAAAATAGATAACGTATGTAAGAACCGTAGGAACTACGGGGATAGCCTGTGGAGAATTGGTAAGACATATTTTAGTATGCGAAATTCTATGAAACAGGAACCCTGTGACTTTAGTCATGGGAGGTTCAGGAAGCATAATTTACATAACTATCTTTACCAGCCGTATGTATTATAAATGTATCCATAGAATGTGTGTTAGGCAAAATTTTTACAAAGTCTAATACAATTTGAGGTGCATTAAAGGAATGTACAGGGTAAGCTACTCCTACCATATTATATGATGTTAAATGAATTTTAGATTTTTTAATATTTTCAATTTTTGTACATTCGACACAAAATTGTTGACTTTCCAATTCTTGCTTTAGTTTATTAATTATATATTCTGTCATGCCAGTTCCAGAAAAGTAAAATATACATAACTTATTCAAAGTAATACCTCCTATTAAATAAAATAGTCACTTGTTAGAGTCATTATAACATAGAACTAATTAAGTTAATAGAAGGACAAAAATATTTAAATCGCTAGTATTTTCAAGGTAGAAGAATATATTTATATAGAGGTATTACTTATATAATTAATAAGATTCTAATGTACAATATTTTATCTTAACAAGTTAAGATATCGATTTAAACTTAAATAAAACATAGAGAATATATAAAGTATTTATTTTAGATATTGTTTTAAGAGATTCTGTGCTCTATGAATCAACTCTTTACGTATTGACTCAGGTTCAATACATTCACATCTATCTCCAAAACGTAGAATAAGACCATAACCATAATCATTATTGATAAATGGAAAATTTACAATATACTTATTATTTTCACATGGTGTAATATTTTCTTCTCCACAGAAATCGGCCATCCAGCCGAGAAGCGTTTCATCAACTAGTAATTTAACTTTAATTTTATGCTCAATTTCTTTTGGGCTATCTAACTTTTCATAATTAAATTCTCTAGAAACAAAAGATTTTTCTTGAATGGTAAGAGAATCCATACGTGACAAACGAAATATTCTAAATTCATTTTTTGAGATACAAAAAGCTTGTAAATACCAAAGTGACTGTTTTAAAACTAATCTGTATGGTTCTACAATTCTTTTACTTTTTTTATTTGTGCTATCAGTATATTGAAATTCTACATAATGGTTTTTCTCTAATGCATATTTTAATTCTTTGATATGTGCAGGTATGACTTGTATACCTTGCCAAGGTGTATTGTCTATAAAAATTTTATTTGTCTGCATTTTAATATCATTTATTTGTGAACTTGGTAGTAGACCTTTTATCTTTGCAATGGTATATATAATATCATCATTTGATAATGGATAATTGTCAAGACAAGTCAGTAAAGATGTAATATCAGAAACTGTAAATAGACCTTTTTCAAGTTTGTATTGTTCCATAATAGCAATGCCTCCTTTAGCTCCCATGTGGGTCACAATAGGTATTCCAGCAGCATTAATTGCTTCAATATCTCGGTATATTGTTCGTTTTGATACCTCAAATATATCTGCTAAAGAAGATGCACTTATTTTATTATGTTGCAATAATAACATAACAATAGATAACATTCTTGCTAATTTCATATAATCACCCAAAATAATTATAGGATGTATGACATATAGATGTCAACATTATGCTGGTATTATAACAAAGTAAGTATTTAAATATTAAAAAAGGAGGAGATGTTATGAAACATTTTTGTACTTGTCCAGTTGACAAATGCCCAAGGAATCCAAAAAATCATGATAAAGGGTGTGATTCATGTATTATTGATAATCTAGAAAAGAAGAAAATGCCAGCTTGTTTTTTTGGTATAGTTAATGAGGATATCAGTGATGTAACTGATTATTCAATGGAAGGCTTTGTGAGATACTTTCATAAGCACAAAGGCAAATAATAGTATATAGTGATATTTTATTAATAGTGATTTGATTTCAATAATCTAACTTTAACTAAAAAAATCAGATAAAACTAAATTTTATCTGATTTTTTTATATTTATTTTATTAGATTATGTTAATATTTGTTGACCGAATAAAAATATATTCAGTCAACTCTCTATACCTATAATAATATTGGGGGAATATTATGAGGAATACATTTATTATTATTGCCAATTATTGATGTCTTATACAATTTACTTGAAATTACTTAAAAAATAAAAATATTTTACATTTCTTCCTCATCAAATTCTTCAATATTAGTACTTTGTGGCATTCCTTGTATAGACATATTACTAGAACCATAAGGAGTAGGATATATACTAGGAGGCATAGTACTAGGCATAACTACAGGCATACCTTGCATTGTATTATGACATATGACACCTGGTATCATCATAAGTACATTAGGAGGCATATTTTGATTACATGAGAAGTTAGGAATACCCATAGTATTATTTATGTTATTGTTCATATTATATCCCATATTACTGTTCATATTTCCAGGCATACCAGTATTACCATACATATTATTATTCATATTACCAGACATGTTGTTAGGCATACCCATATTATTATTCATGTTATTAGGCATACCCATGTTATTATTATTCATATTGCCAGACATGTTATTAGGCATACCCATATTATTATTGTTCATATTGCCAGACATATTGTTAGGCATACCCATGTTATTATTGTTCATATTACCAGACATATTATTAGGCATACCCATGTTATTATTGTTCATATTACCAGACATATTGTTAGGCATACCCATGTTATTAGATGCATTATAGTTCATGTTATTAGGCATATTATTTGTAGTAGATGTGTTGTAATTCATATTTCCGGATGTATTATTTGTGTTAGGCAAGTTGTTTGGAGAATTACTGCTTTTAGGATAATTATTTGCGCTGTTAGAATAAATATTATTTACATTCTGATTATTAGGTAGTTTTGTATAACCATTAGAAATTTGTGGGTCATTTCTCAATTCATCTTGGGGAATTTCTTCGTTAGTAATATAATCTGCATAGTTAGCTGGGTCTAAGTAAGGCATGTAACTAGTGTCTAAATCCTTTTTTTTCTTGTTACTCATATTAAACTTGCACCTCCTAGAAAACTATAAAAAAGTTTACAAAAACTTATTCTAATAATATATATATTAAAAAAGGTGATAATATGTGCATTCTAATTATTATTAAATAAATAAAAATTATTGTTGCAAATTCAGAAATGATAGCATATAATGAACATATGAACAGTTATTCATATATTAAAATGACGGAGGATTAAAATGAGAGAAGAGATAAATGATTGTAATTGTAATATAATACACGAAGAAATAGTAATAGAAGCTAAATCAACTATGCCAGATGAAGAAATGCTATATGATTTAGCAGAGTTATTTAAAGTGTTTGGAGATACTACTAGGGTAAAGATATTATATGCATTATTTGCAAATGAAATGTGTGTATGTGATATAGCGAGTTTATTAAATATGACTCATTCTGCAATATCTCATCAACTTAGAGTATTAAAGCAGGCTAGGTTAGTAAAGTTTAGAAGAGAAGGAAAAACAGTGTATTACTCACTAGATGATAGTCATATAAGCCAAATATTTGATTGTGGATTAAACCATATTAGAGAGACTTATAAATGATAAATGAGAGGAGTGAACATATATGGAAGCAAACAATATAATTAAAAAAGAATTTATATTAGGAGGCTTAAATTGTGCACACTGTGCAGAAGAGATTAATAATAAAGTTTCTAAGCTACAAGAAGTTAAGTCTTCCAACCTAAATTTTATAAATAAAAAACTTACAGTAAATATAGAAGATAGTTTCAATGAAGATACTACTATAGAAAAGATAATAGATATAATAGATTCAACAGAACCAGGTCTTGATATACAAATAAGTTCTAAAGGAAATTCATCTAATAAGACATCAATTAAAAAAGAACTTATATTAGGAGGCTTAAACTGTGCGCATTGTGCAGAAGAGATTAACAATAAAGTTTCTAAATTAAAAGAAATTGAATCTTCTAACTTAAACTTTGTAAATAAAAAACTTACAGTAAATATACTTAATGATTTTGAAGAGGATAATGTTATAAGCAAAATAAAGGAAATAATAGATTCTACAGAGCCAGGGCTTGATATACAAGTAGAGTCTGCTAACAAAGTAAAATCTAGAACTACTGAAAAAGCAGGAACTGTAAATGATACAAATAAGAAGGAATTAATTCCACTTATAATTGGAGCTCTCGTATATATCTTTGGTATATATCAAACAGCTACAGGTTATGAAAGTCAATTTAGTAATATAGTATTTATAGTTGCTTATGTAATAGTAGGTGGCGATGTACTTTTAAGAGCAATAAGAAATATATCAAAGGGAAGAGTATTTGATGAGAACTTTTTGATGGCTCTAGCAACAGTTGGAGCGTTAGCAATAGGAGAACTATCAGAAGCAGTAGGGGTTATGCTATTCTATAAAATAGGAGAGTATTTACAAGGTGTTGCAGTTGGTAAGTCTAGAAAGTCTATAACTTCACTTATGCAAATAAGACCAGATTATGCAAATCTGAAAGTTAATTCTGAAGTTAAGGTAGTGTCACCAGAAGAAGTAAATGTGGGTGATATAATAGTAGTAAAACCTGGTGAAAAAGTGCCACTAGATGGTGTTGTAGTAGATGGTATTTCTATGCTAGATACCTCTGCACTTACAGGTGAATCAGTATTGAGAGAAGTTGAAAAAGGGGATGAAATTTTATCTGGTGTTATAAATAAGAATGCTTTGTTGAGTATTGAAGTTACAAAGAGTTTTGGAGAATCAACAGTTTCAAAAATCCTTGACCTTGTTGAAAACTCTAGTATTAAAAAATCAAAAACAGAAAACTTCATATCTAAATTTTCAAGATATTATACTCCAATAGTAGTTATAGCTGCTTTATTGATAGCATTTGTTCCACCCCTTGTAATCTCAGGTGAAGTATTTAGTGATTGGTTGTATAGAGGATTGATATTCTTGGTTGTTTCTTGCCCTTGTGCGCTAGTTTTATCAATACCACTTAGTTTCTTTAGTGGAATTGGATTTGCATCTAAAAATGGTATCCTTATTAAGGGAAGTAATTATTTAGAAGCTTTAAGAAGTGTAGATACAGTAGTGTTTGATAAAACAGGAACACTTACTAAAGGTGTATTTAATGTAACTAAGTTAAATCCTGAAGGTATATCAGAAGAAGAGTTACTAGAATTTGCAGCTATTGCAGAAGTAAACTCAAACCATCCAATAGCTAAATCTATATTAAGTTACTATAATAAAAAAATTGATTTAGATACAATAGATAGCTATGAGGAAATAGCAGCTTATGGAATCAGAGTAAACTATAATGGAAAATGTATATTAGCAGGTAATGAGAAACTTATGAAGAAGGAGAATATATCCTATTCACCAGCTAAAGAAGTGGGCACAGTAGTCTATATTGCTGTTGATAAAGTGTACAGAGGTTATATAGTTATATCTGACGAAGTAAAAGAAGATAGTAAAAATGCTATAAGAAGTTTAAAATCAATAGGAATAAAAGAAGTTGTAATGTTAACTGGAGATAATGAGAAAGTAGCAAAAAATATTGCTCAAGAATTAGAATTAGATACAGTTTATTCAAATTTACTTCCTAATGAAAAAGTTGATAGATTAGAATCTTTATATGAAGGAAGAACTGAAAAAGAAAAAATAGCCTTTGTAGGTGATGGAATAAATGATGCTCCAGTCCTAGCTCGTGCTGATGTTGGTATAGCAATGGGAGGTTTAGGTTCAGATGCAGCGATTGAAGCGGCAGATGTAGTGCTTATGACAGATGAACCTAGTAAAATATCTAAAGCTATTGAGATAGCAAACAAGACTAATAAAATAGTATGGCAAAATATAATATTTGCTTTAGGAGTAAAAATTATAGTTATGATATTAGGAGCTGGAGGTATAGCTACTATGTGGGAAGCTATATTTGCTGATGTAGGAGTAGCGCTTATAGCAGTATTAAATGCTATGAGAGCTATGAGATAAATTATAAATATAGATATATACTATTATTAAAAAACATATAGTAATATAATAGTGAAGTATATAATTATAAATAAAAGTATCAATAAGTTTATTTTGAACCTATTGATACTTTTTATTTGTATATAAATCTATACCTATTATTTTGATTTAATGTTCTTATGTGGTATATTTTTTAACTTATATAGGTGATTCATGTGTATTACTAAGCTTATATAAAGAAATAAGAATTACAAATGTGTAGATTAGTAATTATAATTTTATAAAAAAAAATATATATAAAAAGTTTCTAATCATATGATATAACTACTATTCAGTAAACTGGATAATATAAAAAAGTAAATATTTTAAAAAAATAATTTGAAAAAGTGTTGACGGATTATTTTTAAGGTGATATAGTATTACTTGTCCTTAAGAAAAGGGCAAACATGAAAAATGAACTTTGAAAATTAAACAGTAGGTTAATTTATAAAACAAGAAACAAACCATAAAGCCAGATATTTTGATAACAATAGTATCTGAGCCTGATAAACTTTTATTTGAGAGTTTGATCCTGGCTCAGGATGAACGCTGGCGGCGTGCCTAACACATGCAAGTTGAGCGATTTACTTCGGTAAAGAGCGGCGGACGGGTGAGTAACGCGTGGGTAACCTACCCTGTACACACGGATAACATACCGAAAGGTATGCTAATACGGGATAATATATTTGAGAGGCATCTCTTAAATATCAAAGGTGAGCCAGTACAGGATGGACCCGCGTCTGATTAGCTAGTTGGTAAGGTAACGGCTTACCAAGGCAACGATCAGTAGCCGACCTGAGAGGGTGATCGGCCACATTGGAACTGAGACACGGTCCAAACTCCTACGGGAGGCAGCAGTGGGGAATATTGCACAATGGGCGAAAGCCTGATGCAGCAACGCCGCGTGAGTGATGAAGGCCTTCGGGTCGTAAAACTCTGTCCTCAAGGAAGATAATGACGGTACTTGAGGAGGAAGCCCCGGCTAACTACGTGCCAGCAGCCGCGGTAATACGTAGGGGGCTAGCGTTATCCGGATTTACTGGGCGTAAAGGGTGCGTAGGCGGTCTTTCAAGTCAGGAGTGAAAGGCTACGGCTCAACCGTAGTAAGCTCTTGAAACTGGGAGACTTGAGTGCAGGAGAGGAGAGTGGAATTCCTAGTGTAGCGGTGAAATGCGTAGATATTAGGAGGAACACCAGTTGCGAAGGCGGCTCTCTGGACTGTAACTGACGCTGAGGCACGAAAGCGTGGGGAGCAAACAGGATTAGATACCCTGGTAGTCCACGCTGTAAACGATGAGTACTAGGTGTCGGGGGTTACCCCCCTCGGTGCCGCAGCTAACGCATTAAGTACTCCGCCTGGGAAGTACGCTCGCAAGAGTGAAACTCAAAGGAATTGACGGGGACCCGCACAAGTAGCGGAGCATGTGGTTTAATTCGAAGCAACGCGAAGAACCTTACCTAAGCTTGACATCCCAATGACATCTCCTTAATCGGAGACTTCCCTTCGGGGACATTGGTGACAGGTGGTGCATGGTTGTCGTCAGCTCGTGTCGTGAGATGTTGGGTTAAGTCCCGCAACGAGCGCAACCCTTGTCTTTAGTTGCCATCATTAAGTTGGGCACTCTAGAGAGACTGCCAGGGATAACCTGGAGGAAGGTGGGGATGACGTCAAATCATCATGCCCCTTATGCTTAGGGCTACACACGTGCTACAATGGGTAGTACAGAGGGTTGCCAAGCCGTAAGGTGGAGCTAATCCCTTAAAGCTACTCTCAGTTCGGATTGTAGGCTGAAACTCGCCTACATGAAGCTGGAGTTACTAGTAATCGCAGATCAGAATGCTGCGGTGAATGCGTTCCCGGGTCTTGTACACACCGCCCGTCACACCACGGGAGTTGGAGACGCCCGAAGCCGACTATCTAACCTTTTGGAAGAAGTCGTCGAAGGTGGAATCAATAACTGGGGTGAAGTCGTAACAAGGTAGCCGTATCGGAAGGTGCGGCTGGATCACCTCCTTTCTAAGGAGAATTACCTACTGTTTAATTTTGAGGGTTCGTTTTTACGAATACTCAAAACTAGCACTTAAAGCAACGGGATTTAGCCGTTGGCACTGTGCGTTAGCACTTTGAAAACTGCATATATATTTAGTGATATGACATCTAATTTGTAATATATAAAGCTGATAACTTTTAAAAATTATCAAGTTGATAGACTTTAATCTATCAAACCTTTTTAACTGGTCAAGTTATTAAGGGTGCAGGGCGGATGCCTTGGCACTAGGAGCCGATGAAGGACGTGATAAGCTGCGATAAGCTTCGGGGAGTTGCACGTAAACTTTGATCCGAAGATTTCCGAATGAGGAAACTCACTTAGAGTAATGTCTAAGTATCATTAAGTGAATACATAGCTTAATGAGGGGAACTCAGGGAACTGAAACATCTAAGTACCTGAAGGAAGAGAAAGAAATTCGATTCCGTAAGTAGCGGCGAGCGAACGCGGAATAGCCCAAACCAATAAAGTTTTCTTTATTGGGGTTGCGGACATATCATAACGAAGAGGTATCGTAATTGAAGAGGTTTGGAAAGACCCACCACAGAAGGTAATAGTCCTGTATGTTAAACGAGAAGACTTCAGATATGATCCAGAGTACCACGGGACACGTGAAACCCTGTGGGAAGCAGGAGGGACCACCCTCCAAGGCTAAATACTACCTAGTGACCGATAGCGTATAGTACCGTGAGGGAAAGGTGAAAAGAACCCCGGGAGGGGAGTGAAATAGAACCTGAAACCCTGCACTTACAAGCTGTGGAAGCACATTTCTTGTGTGACCGCGTACTTTTTGTAGAACGGGCCAACGAGTTACGTTAAGTAGCAAGGTTAAGCACTTAAGGTGTGGAGCCGTAGCGAAAGCGAGTTTTAACTGAGCGTTCAGTTACTTGACGTAGACCCGAAACCGGGCGACCTACCCATGAGCAGGATGAAGCGAAAGTAAAATTTCGTGGAGGTCCGAACCCACGAGCGTTGAAAAGCTCGGGGATGACTTGTGGGTAGCGGTGAAATTCCAATCGAGCCCGGAGATAGCTGGTTCTCCCCGAAATAGCTTTAGGGCTAGCCTCAAGGTGAGAGATACGGAGGTAGAGCACTGAATGTCCTAGGGGGTATTGCACCTACCGAAGACTATCAAACTCCGAATGCCGTCATCTTATACTTGGGAGTCAGACTGTGGGTGATAAGATTCATAGTCGAAAGGGCAACAGCCCAGATCGTCAGCTAAGGTCCCTAAATGTAAGTTAAGTGGTAAAGGATGTGGGATTGCACAGACAACCAGGATGTTGGCTTAGAAGCAGCCACTCATTCAAAGAGTGCGTAATAGCTCACTGGTCGAGTGATCCTGCGCCGAAGATTTCCGGGGCTAAAACTTACTACCGAAGCTACGGCATCAGTAATGATGGGTAGGGGAGCTTCCCATATGGGTTGAAGCATGACCGTAAGGACATGTGGACAGTATGGGAGTGAGAATGTTGGCATGAGTAGCGAGATGTGGGTGAGAATCCCACAGGCCGTAAACCCAAGGTTTCCAGGGGAAGGTTCGTCCGCCCTGGGTTAGTCGGGACCTAAGCTGAGGCCGAAAGGCGTAGGTGATGGACAACAGGTTGATATTCCTGTACTACCGATAACCGTTTGAGAGATGGGATGACACAGTAGGATAAGCTAAGCACACTGTTGGTTATGTGTGCCCAAGCATTGAGGCAGTCAGAGTAGGTAAATCCGCTTTGATAATGCTGGGATGTGATGGGGAGCGAAATTTAGTAGCGAAGTAGCTGATTTCACACTGTCAAGAAAAGTCTCTATCGAGGTTAAAGGTACCCGTACCGCAAACCGACACAGGTGGGTGAGGAGAGTATCCTAAGGCCCGCGAGAGAACTGTTGTTAAGGAACTCGGCAAAATGACCCCGTAACTTAGGGATAAGGGGTGCCACCATCCGGTGGCCGCAGAGAATAGGCCCAAGCGACTGTTTACCAAAAACATAGGTTTCTGCTAAGTCGCAAGACGATGTATAGGAGCTGACGCCTGCCCGGTGCTGGAAGGTTAAGGGGATCTGTTAGAGCAATCGAAGCAGTGAACTTAAGCCCCAGTAAACGGCGGCCGTAACTATAACGGTCCTAAGGTAGCGAAATTCCTTGTCGGGTAAGTTCCGACCCGCACGAAAGGCGTAACGATTTGGGCACTGTCTCAACAACAGACTCGGTGAAATTGTAATTCCGGTGAAGATGCCGGATACCTGCGACAGGACGGAAAGACCCCATGGAGCTTTACTGTAGCTTGACATTGGGTCTTGGTACTACATGTACAGGATAGGTGGGAGGCTTTGAAACCAGGACGCCAGTTTTGGCGGAGCCATCCTTGGGATACCACCCTTGTAGTACTGGGACTCTAACCATAGGCCATGAATCTGGTCTTGGGACACTGTCAGGTGGGCAGTTTGACTGGGGCGGTCGCCTCCCAAAAGGTAACGGAGGCGCTCAAAGGTTCTCTCAGTACGGTCGGAAATCGTACGTAGAGTGTAAAGGCAAAAGAGAGCTTGATTGCAAGACATACAGGTCGAGCAAGGATGAAAATCGGACTTAGTGATCCGGTGGTTCTGCGTGGAAGGGCCATCGCTCAACGGATAAAAGCTACCCTGGGGATAACAGGCTTATCTCCCCCAAGAGTCCACATCGACGGGGAGGTTTGGCACCTCGATGTCGGCTCATCACATCCTGGGGCTGTAGTAGGTCCCAAGGGTTGGGCTGTTCGCCCATTAAAGTGGTACGCGAGCTGGGTTCAGAACGTCGTGAGACAGTTCGGTCCCTATCCGTCGCAGGCGTAGGAAATTTGAGAAGACCTGTCCTTAGTACGAGAGGACCGGGATGGACGTACCTCTGGTGTACCAGTTGTTCTGCCAAGGGCATGGCTGGGTAGCTATGTACGGAATGGATAAGCGCTGAAAGCATCTAAGCGCGAAGCCAACTTCAAGATAAGATTTCCCACCGCAAGGGTAAGACCCCAGAAAGACTATCTGGTTGATAGGTCGAAGGTGTAAGTGCAGCAATGTATTTAGCTTATCGATACTAATAGGTCGAGGACTTGACCAAATTATTTGATGTCCATTCAGTAAAATATATGTGTAGTTTTTAGAGTGCTAACTCTAAAGAAACTAGTATTGCTAGATTCTAATAACTTAATAGATATATTAAGCATAGAAATTATGTGGTTACAATAGCAGAGAGGATACACCTGTTCCCATTCCGAACACAGAAGTTAAGCTCTCTAGCGCTGATGGTACTTGGTGGGAAACTGCCTGGGAGAGTAGGACGTAGCCACGTAATTTTTTTTATTTATTAAGTTTCTTATTTTTAAAGTACTATTTTTAAAGTGTGTTATAAATACTTTGTATAAATACATATAATAGTTTAAAGAGATTGATTCTTTAAATATAGGGTGTAACTCTTATAGATATGTACTTTTAAATAAGAAAGGAGATAGATAAGTAAGTGTCTGTAATCAATAGTTTTATTTTACAATATGGATTAATCTCTGTATTTGTATTAATTATGATTGAGTATGCTTGTTTTCCATTACCTAGTGAAGTTGTTTTACCATTATGCGGAGCAATTGCTGCAAGAAATCATTTTGGATTTTTGACAATTCTAATTTTAAGTATAATTGCAGGTATACTTGGTTCAATATTTTGTTACACAGTAGGAAATTGGGGTGGTAAATCTATCACAAATAAAATAGTAGAGATATGTCCAAAGGCAAGAAAAGGAATATTTGCATCTCAGGACTATTTTAATAAATATTCTTCTATTTCTGTTTGTGTATGTAGATTAATTCCATTATGTAGAACATACATATCTTTTATAGCAGGTATAGCAGGTCAAAATATTATAACTTTTGTAATATCATCTCTTGTGGGAATTACCATATGGAATACTTCCTTAATTAGTATTGGGTATATTTTCTCAGAGAGTTGGGTAAAAATAATGTCGCATTATAATGATTATAAATTCCTAGTTCTAATTATACCAATATCTATAATTATCATTGGGTTTGCTATTAAGTCATATATACATAAAAAACATCACAAGATAAGATTATAAAAAAATAGTAGATTTTCTCATTATTTTCTATACTTACTGTAAGATTTAAATGCTTGAGTTAATTTCTAATAATCAAAATCCCCGTTTTTAGCCTAGTGTGGAAACGGGGATTTTTAATGCCAAATAGGTAGTGAATATGTTGAATTTAATAATGAAATAGCATATTAAGTAGTAATTAATATATAATTAATTATCAGTTTTATTTTTATATATGGCTATTTTTTCTTGAATATCCAAGTACACTTATTGCAAAAGAAACAATGAATAAGGTTATAACTGTGATGCAAGTTACTAACAAATAGGATTGTGTTGAAGTTGGAATAGCGGAAAATCCAGGTCCATCCTCAAAATATTTGATGAAATAGAAAATAGGAACGACGAAAAGTAATCCTAGTGTCTGTGCTGAACGGAAGCCAAACCAATATGTAAGAGGTAAGCAAATAGCAGTGCAAGTAAGTGGCAAAATAATTGAAGCAATGATAGATAAGCCCAAGAGACTGATTTCAAAATTACTATAGAAAATGCTGCTCATTAAACTAAATATAATGCTTCCAGATAAACTGAAAACCAATGTGCATATAACAGAAATATACTTGCTTGCAACTACAGAATATCCACTAACAGGCATAGCTAATTGGTATCTTTTCCAGTTTACATTTTCATCACTTGCAAAACTTATAATATTTTGCATACCTATTGTAATAGAAAACATAATTGAAGTCATTAGCCCAGCATATATTCCCATATTCATAATGAGAAGGATAATAGCCGCTATTGAAATTATAATAAGTTTCTTATCAATACTTTTTAAAAAGAGGTAGAAGTCTTTGTAGATTAATCCTCGCATAATATTCCTCCTTTGATATAGAAAAGCATAATATCTTCCAATGTTGCACTATCAACAATTACATCCTTATATTTTCTTCTTGTAGTCTCTTTATTATCAACTAAACATTCTATACTTACATTTGTTTGTCTGCAAATAAGATAATCATCTTGTGAGATAGTTTTAAATTTTTCTTTTCCACATCTAATAATTCCATAATTATAGATTAAGTTATCTTTTTGTTCTTCAAAAACAATTTTTCCTTTATGAATTAACACTACATAATCTGCAATTTTTTCTATATCTGATGTGATATGAGATGAAAAGAAAATGGAGTGTTCCTCATCTTGGATGAACTCTAAAAATAAATCCAAGATTTCATCTCGGCTAACAGGGTCAAGCCCAGTTGTTGCTTCATCTAGAATTAGAAGCTTTGGTTTATGAGCGATGGCACATATAATAGATAGTTTCATTTTCATTCCTTTAGAAAATGAGCCAATAGGTTTTTTAAATGGGAGATTGAATTTTTCTAGATAATGTTTATAAAGCGTATCATCCCATGATGTATATATGCCAGAGAGGATTTTTCCAATATGTTTTGCAGTAAAAATCTCATGAAAATTACACTCATCAAAGACAATACCGATATCATTTTTAATTGAATCTGTTGTATTGTCTACTCCAAATATTTCAATTTTTCCAGCGTCTTTTTCAAATTCATTTAATATCAAGTTGATTGTTGTACTTTTTCCAGCTCCATTTTCACCAATAAAACCAACAATTCTACCTTTTGGAACCCGAAATGAAATATTTTTTAATGAAAAATCATCAAAATCTTTATATAAGTTTTGAACTAAAACATTATTATTTTCCATAGTTTCACATCTCCTTAATCTTCATAGAATAATTTTAGAATATTTGTCATTTGCTCATAAGATATACCATGTGTACGACCAATTTCTGAAACTTTTTGTAATAATTCTTCTGCTATTCTTAACTGCTCTTCTTGAATGAACTCTTTATTTTGACTAGAAACAAAACTACCTTTACCAGAGACAGTTTCAATAAATCCATCACGAGTTAAATCCTCATATGCCCGTTGAACAGTAATTACACTTATATGTAAATCTTTTGCTAGACTTCTCATAGATGGGAGCATCTCACCAGCAGATAACGTTCCATTCATTATAAGATTTTTAATCTGTAAACATATTTGTTCATATATAGGTTTATCACTACTGTTGCTAATGATTATTTCCATTTAATCCTCCTATACTGTACTTACTGTACTTATTGGTTAAGTACAGTATAGGCTTATAAATAAGTATTGTCAAGATAATAAATATAAAAGAGAGAATAATGCAATAATTGATATATTGGTCAATATATTGTGTATTTTTCACAGATACAGTATGGTTGTCCATCATAAGATATATCTATAAAGTTCAGTATATGACTATTGAAATAAGCTATAACCTGACAATTTTCAATTATTTCCGTAAAAAAATCTATAAGATATATCTACAGGTAATTTTTTCTTTAAAATAGAGAAAGAGGTATCATTAATTTATAAAATCGATTTTAGCTTATATCCTTTTATGCTAAAATGGTGTTAAGAAATGAAACAAATACTATTTATATAAAAGGGGTAAGAATATGGATATAATAGATAATCTAAGGGTACAAGGGGTAGATGAGAAACTTATTGAAGATGTACTGTATTTTAGACGTTATTATGCTCTAGAGAAAAATTTAGAATACAGGGTAACAAAGTCTAAAACTTATTTTTATGGAAGAGATATTTTGTCTATGTGTATAGCAGCTATTTTAGAAGAAGAAAATATATTATTATCAGGACCAAAGGCAACAGGAAAAAACTTACTTGCTGATAATTTGGGTGAGATATTTAATAGACCCCAATGGAATACATCATTTCATATAAATACAGACAGTTCCACACTTATAGGTACAGATACTTTTATAGATAATGAAGTTAAACTTAGAAGGGGTTCAGTCTATGAATGTGCCATCAATGGGGGCTTTGGTGTATTTGATGAAATTAACATGGCAAAGAATGATGCTATAGTTGTGGTACATTCAGCTTTAGATTATAGAAGATTGATTGATGTTCCTGGATATGAAAGAGTCAACCTACATCCAGCAACAAGATTTATTGGAACTATGAATTATGAATATGCAGGAACAAAAGAACTTAATGAAGCACTAGTATCTAGATTTATGGTAATAGATATTCCTCCTATAGAAGAAGACAAGTTAATGATGATTTTAAAAAATGAATTTTCAGATGCTAATGAAGAAAAATTAATGCATTTCGCAGGAATATTTTTAGATTTACAATTGAAGTCTCAAAATGGTGAAATATCTAGTAAAGCTATTGACTTACGTGGTCTTATGGCATCTCTTAAGGCTATAAGAAGAGGCTTGAAACCAACTCTTGCAATTAATATGGGGATTACAGGAAAGACTTTCGATATATATGAAAAAGAAATGGTTGGAGATGTAATTAAAACTAGAATACCTAATAAATGGGAGAGTACAGATGTATTTCCAATAAGTCATATTTAATATAGGTGAGATTATGAAATGGATATATGATGATTATGAATTTGAAAATAGAGCTAATAACTTATCTTGGACAATAGCTGGTGATTACAATGAGAATATAGACATATCAGAAAAAGATTACTCATCAAAAGAAATAGGTCTATATTTTGCAATAATTGCAGGAGCTAGAAGAAAGTATGTAGATTGGGATATAGTTAAAAAATATCTTACAAATAGAATTAGAAAAGGATATGACAAAGATATTATATTGGGTCTAATTCAAGTTATATTAAATACAATAGTTGAAGAAAAAGCCATTAAAGATAGGCCAGGAATAGAAGATATAAGAAGAAATGCTTATAAAGATATTGTTTCACGTTTTACCAAAATACACAACGACAATATTATGGATAAAATTAAATATGCATTTGTACTTTATAATATGGACAAGCATCCAGCATTAGACAGTTTGACTAGAAGAATAGTTAATGACATAAGGAATGTAGATACAAATCAAGATATTATGGCGATTTTAAAAGCATTAGATGTTATATATTTAACTTATTTTGAATATATATTAAATGGAGAAGAAAGTAGTTCTACATATGATGAAAATAATGTAAAAGATGTTGAAGTAAACTTTGATACATTTGCTGACTTTATGTATGAAGAACTTTATAGTGAAGAAGAAGAAAATATTATTGAAAGTGATATAGATTCTATATCTTCATCTATGCTTGTAGAAGGAGTGGGAGATTTTGAAGATTCTCAATCTAGTAATTCAGCAGATAGAGTTATATATGTTGATGAAGAGACTGCAAATAAAATATATTCAAAGATAGAACATTATTATGGAAAAACTTATTTGAGTAAAGGTGAAATTAAGAAGATTGAAACACAAAACTGTAGAAATGTTCATGAAGGGTGTAGAATCCACTTTACGGATGGAGTTCTTAGAAGTGAGTGTAATAATGTATTCCAACTAAAATATGTAACAAGACAAAAAGAAAATAATTTAGGAAAATTTAGAGAACATGCTAGAATGTATAGACAGCAGATAAAAAGATTAAAAGAAAGTTTAGCTAGAATTTTAATAGAAGAAAATGCTAAAACTAGAGTGTACTCTGATTGTGGCACTATATTAGCAAATAGAGCTTGGAGAGTGGGTAGAAGTAATAATAATAAAATATTTTATAAAGATATAGAAAATGAAAAAGGGAAATATGTTATTGATATATTATTGGATGCAAGTGGTTCTCAAAGTAGAAATCAAGGAAATGTAGCAATTCAGGCTTATATAATAGCAAATGCTCTAACAGAAGTTGGTATACCAAATAGAGTTATGGGATTCTCTAGTTTTTTAGACTATACAATATTAAAAAGATTTAAAGATTATGATGATAGTTTAAAAAATAGTGAAAATATCTTTGAATACTTTTGTGCGGGTAATAATAGAGATGGTTTAGCTATAAAATCCATATGTAGTGGTCTAATAAATAGAGATGAAGAAAATAAAATTTTGATAGTTCTTAGTGATGGAAGACCAAATGATGTAAAGATAGGAAAAAATAGTGAGAGAACCTTAAGAGGAGAAAAAGCTTATAGAGGTATAATTGGTTTGAGAGATACAGCAAATGAAGTAAGAAAGGCTAGAAAACAAAATATATTGGTATTAGGAGTATTTACAGGGAAAGAATCAGAGCTTGAAGCTGAAAGATTAATATATGGAAATGATTTTATATATTCAAAAGATATAACTAGATTTTCTGATGTGGTTTCAATGTATTTGAAGAAGATAATTAGAAATTAATTAAAGTTGTAAAAAATAATTTATATACATAAAAATATAAAAACAAATAAAATCTGTAAAAAATGTAGAAATTTTCACAGAAAAGGTATACAATGATTTATATAGAAAATGATTTAAGAATAATTTAAAAATTAAATATATAATATTATAGGTTCTTCAAGCAAGATTAATAGGGAAAAAGGTTAAATTCCTTTACAGCCCCCGCTACTGTGATGCAGACGAAACTTTTGTTAGCCACTATGATGATATATTTTTATATTTCATGGGAAGGAAGAGGAGTAGGAAGAAGCTAAGTCAGGAGACCTGCCTAAAATATTAAAGTAATTTCTTCGGGGATGGAGAAAGTTTCTTATAATAATTATACAGATATGTTTATTTTATGTGTTTGTATTTGGATTGTCAAAAATTAGAAGCCTAACCATCGAGTTAGGCTTTTTTATTTTTAAAATAAATCAGACATGTATTATTTATATTTTAATTATTAGAAAAGGGAGAGAGGGGATAGTAAAATGAAACAAAATATCAAATTAGGGGTTATAGCTGCACTTATGTTAATCATTTTAACTCCAGTTACATCAAATGCAATGCACATAATGGAAGGGTACTTACCAGTAAAATGGTCTATAGCATGGGGCGTTATATTTATACCATTTTTCTTAGTAGGACTAAAATCGATAGGAAAAATAGTAAAGCAAGACCCTAAAAAGAAAGTATTATTAGCACTATGTGGAGCATTTGTATTTGTGTTGTCAGCACTAAAAATACCTTCAGTAACAGGAAGTTGTTCACATCCTACTGGAGTAGGTCTTGGAGCAATAATGTTTGGACCAAGTGTAATGTTTGTTCTTGGAACTATAGTTTTAATATTCCAAGCATTACTATTAGCGCATGGAGGAATAACTACTTTAGGAGCTAATGCTTTTTCAATGGCTATTATAGGACCAATTATATCATTCTTAATATTTAAAGCATTAAAGAAAAAAGACGGAAATAATGCAATACCAGTATTTCTTGCAGCAGCAATAGGAGATTTGGCTACATATACGATAACTTCGATACAGTTAGCACTGGCTTTTCCAGACCCATCAGGTGGAGTGATGGCTTCAGCAATTAAGTTTTTAGGAATTTTCTTTATGACTCAAATACCAATAGCAATAGCAGAAGGTATACTTACTGTAATTGTATATAACTTAGTTACAGAAAATGGAGAAAAAAGCATACTAGAAAATAATGATAAAGGAGTTAAAGCTAATGAGTGCTAAAACAAAAACGAAAACTAATATATTACTACTTTTATTAGTAGTGGCTCTTATTATATTCCCATTACTTGTTAACTCAGGTGCTGAATATGGAGGAGCAGATGGTGAAGCTGAAAGTGAAATTACTAAAATAAATCCAGATTATGAACCATGGTTTAGTAGTCCATATGAGCCACCAAGTGGAGAAATAGAAAGTTTATTATTCTCTGCACAAGCGGCATTAGGTGCAGGTGTAATAGGATACATATTAGGTGTTCAAAAAGGAAAGAGAAGTTAATTATGCTTATAATTGATAAATATGCATATACAAATAGATTAAGTAAAGTAAATCCAAATAAAAAAGTAGCCATAGGAGTAATCTTTCTGATTGCTTCTATGGTAATAAAAAATATATTTGTTTTAAGTGGAATTATGATTTTAATGAGTATTTTAGTTGTTTGTGTGGCTGGAATAGATTTAAAGAATTATTTAAAATTACTCAGAATACCAATGTACTTTTTATTTCTTAGTATAGGAATAACTCTTGTAAATATATCTTTTAATAAGGCAGACTTATTATACAGTTTTAAAATTTTTAGTTTCAATGTAGGAATATCAAAAGCATCTATTGACATGTCTATTCACGTGTTATTTAGAGCTATGTCTTGTTTGACTTGTGTGTATTTTTGTATACTTACAACACCTTTTAATCAATTAATATTCTTCTTTAAAAAAATGCATTTGCCTGATACTTTTGTTGAATTATCAATGTTAATATATAGGTTTATATTCATATTTTTAGAGGAATTCTCAGAAATATATAAATCACAAGAACTAAGATTTGGGTACATAAATTTAAAAACTTCATATAAATCCTTAGGAATTCTTGGAAGTATGCTGTACAAAAGACTTATGACAAGGTATGATGATATGTGCATATCATTAGACATAAAATTGTATGATGGTAAATTTCACATAGTAGGGGATAATGATGTTTAAAATAAATAATTTAACTTATCAATATGAAAAGAATGCTAATGCATTATTAAACATTAATATGGATTTCTCAAAGGGAAATGTTATAGGTATAATAGGTTCAAATGGTTCAGGAAAATCAACATTATTTATGAATTTAATGGGTATATTAAAACCTACATCTGGAGAAATTCTTTTTAAAGAAGAAAAATTAAAATATGATAAAAAAAGTTTGTATAATCTTAGAAAAAATGTGGGTATTGTCTTTCAAGACCCAGAAAAACAAATTTTCTATTCAAAAGTATACGACGATATAGCATTTGCAATGAGAAATATTGGTATAGATGAAAAAACAATTAAAGAGAGAATAAACAAAGCTCTAGTAGCTGTTAATGGAATAGATTTTATAGATAGACCAGTACATTTTTTAAGTTATGGTCAGAAAAAAAGGGTAGCAATAGCATCAGTTATAGCAATGGAAAATGAAATTATATTGCTTGATGAGCCTACAGCTGGTTTAGACCCAGTAAGTACTAGGTCTATTGTAGATATAATAAAGGGATTGAATAAAGATAATATAAAAATAGTAATATCCAGTCATGATATGAATCTAATGTATGAAATATGCGATTACATATATGTATTGGATAAGGGGATTTTAATTGATGAAGGAAAAGCAGAAGACGTATTTGTAAATGAAAATAACATTATACAAGCTGGCTTAGAATCCCCATGGTTAGTAAAGATACATAAAAATATGAATCTACCTTTATTTAAGAAAGAAGAAGATTTGTATAAGTACTGGAAAGAAAGAGAACTTAATACAAACAAATAATTAAGCCCTAAACCTATTTTAAAAAAATAGATTTATATATAATAACCCTTAACCTAGACCCCTTAAAGGTGCCTTATGATTCCCCAAATCATAAGGTTATTTTTTTTATTAAGTAGTAAAATAAATTATGTGGAAAAGTGTTATTTAATTGTAATATATTGGAAATAATCTATTAGTATAATACATAATTATAATTTGAAGTAATTCATATTTTAGATTAAAATATATTTATGGCTGTTAACAGGAGGAGAAATATGAATTTAGATACATTAAATCCTGCTCAAAGAGAAGCAGTAGAAAAGACTGAGGGTCCAGTACTTATACTGGCTGGAGCTGGTTCAGGTAAAACTAAGGTATTAACAACAAGAATGGCATATCTTATAGAAGATAAAGGTGTACAACCACCAAATATATTAGCTATAACATTTACAAACAAAGCTGCAAATGAAATGAGAGAGAGAGTTGAACAAAATATAGGCTCTGAAACTAAGGAAATGTGGATAAGTACATTCCATTCTTGTTGTGTTCGTATACTAAGAAAAGACATAAATAAGATTGGTTACAACAGGAGTTTTGTAATTTATGATGCTGCGGACCAAGTTACATTGGTTAAAGACTGTCTTAAAGAATTAAATTTAAGTGATAAGGTGTTTGAGCCAAAAGCAGTTATAAGTGCCATTTCAGGAGCAAAAGACAAGCTTTATACTCCAAAACAGTTTAAAGATATCAACATGGCAGATAATAGAATGAGTAAGATTGCAGACATTTATGCATTATATCAAGACCGTTTAAAAAGAAATAGTGCACTTGATTTTGATGATTTAATACTTAAAACTGTAGAGCTTTTTAAGGCTAATGAAGAAGTGCTTGCATATTATAGAAGTAGATTTAGATACATAATGGTAGATGAGTATCAAGATACAAGTAAAGCTCAGTATGAGCTGATAAAATTATTAGCAAGAGAACATCAAAATATTTGCGTTGTTGGAGATGATGACCAAAGTATTTATGGATGGAGAGGTGCAGACATAAGAAATATACTTGAATTTGAGAAAGATTACGATAATGTACATGTTGTAAAATTGGAACAAAATTATAGGTCTACACAAGTGATATTAGATGCAGCTAATAAAGTTATATCTAATAATATAGAAAGAAAAAGGAAAAAACTTTGGAGTGAAAAAAAAGAAGGAGAGCTTATAAAGATACAATTAACTGGTAGTGAAATAGAAGAAGCTGATTTTATTTCTGATTCAATTGCACAAATAGCTAGAAAAGAGAAGAGACCTTATAAAGACTTCGCAGTACTTTATAGAGCAAATGCACAAGCTAGACCTGTAGAGGATGCTTTAAATAGAAGTCAAATACCATACAATATATATGGTGGTACAAAATTTTATGAGAGAAAAGAAATAAAGGATTTATTGGCGTATTTAAGAGTTATTCAAAATCCACAAGATGATATATCTATAAAAAGAATTATAAACGTACCTAGAAGGGGTATAGGGCTTAGAACGATAGAAAAAATTGAAGATAGAGCTAATTTAAAGCAGGAGAGTATATATTCAGTACTAATTGATATAGAGACAAATTCAGATATATCTACTAAAGCAAGAGCAAGTATAAGTGGATTTGTTGATATTATAGGGACTCTTAGAACTATAAAAGAAGTATATCCTGTTAGTAAACTTATAGAAAAAGTCTTGGATACTACAGGATACATGGATGAGCTTGTAGAGATAAGAAATAAAAATGAAAAAGATTTAACTGGTAAAGGTGAGGAAGCTCAAGATAGAATTGATAACTTAAGAGAATTTATATCTATAGCTTTGGAGTTTGAAGGTAGTAACGATGAGAATTATGAAAATAAAGATTTAGAGACATTTTTAACTAGTATAGCACTTACGTCTGAATCAAATGATGAAGAAGACAATGATAGAGTTTCTCTTATGACAATTCATACATCTAAAGGACTGGAATTCCCTGTAGTATTCTTAATAGGCATGGAAGAAGGATTATTCCCTATATCAAGAGCCATAAAATCTCTAAGTGATTCACAGATAGAAGAAGAGAGAAGACTTTGTTATGTTGGTATAACTAGGGCTAAAGAAGAGTTGTATATGTCATTGACAGAG
Source organism: Clostridioides sp. LIBA-6822 (assembly GCF_056688955.1). Taxonomy (NCBI): domain Bacteria; kingdom Bacillati; phylum Bacillota; class Clostridia; order Peptostreptococcales; family Peptostreptococcaceae; genus Clostridioides; species Clostridioides sp. LIBA-6822. The sequence continues at coordinate 403,329 of NZ_CP196995.1, forward strand.
AAGAGGACATTATATGGTAAAACGAATGTTGCAATAGCTTCAAGATTTATGGAGGAATTACCAGAAGAATGTATAGAAAGACTGTACAAAGTAAAAAAAGAGCTGAGTTACTCTAAAGCAAGTTATAATATGTTAGATAAATATACTAAAAAGTATATGAATACTATAAGTAAATCTAAAGTGGCAGATAAAGTTAATGCAACGATAAAGGATTCTAATAAAGAAACTAATCCAGATGATATACAACTTGGTTCTAAAGTACATCATCCTAAATTTGGGGTTGGTACAGTAGTATCCATAATTGGAACAGATGTTACTATAGCTTTTGACAAGCAGGGAATTAAAAAAATAAATAAAGAGTATACAACACTAAATATTTTATAAAGGAGGTTAATAAAGAATGGATAGTATAAATTTTGCTAAAGACTTAATAAACTTTATATATGATAGTCCATCATCTTTTCATGCAGTTGATAGTGCTAAAGAAATTCTAGATAAAAATGGATTTCAAGAACTAACTTTGAATCATAAGTGGAACCTAAAAGTAGGTGGAAAATACTATGTTACTAAAAATTTATCTGCTATAGTGGCTTTTGTAGTTAATTCAGAAGACATAGAGAAAGATGGATTTAGGATAATAGGTTCTCATTCAGATTCTCCTACATTTAGTATTAAACCAAATGCAGAAATAGAAGCTGAAAAATCTTATTTAAAGTTGAATACAGAGTGTTATGGAGGGGCAATATTGAGTACATGGCTAGATAGACCTCTCGGGATAGCTGGTAGGGTAGTTTTAAAGAGTGATAATATATTAAAACCAAGTGAAAGACTTATAGACTTTAAAAAGCCAATTTGTATAATACCAAATCTAGCTATACATTTAAATAGAAGTATAAATGATGGTCATTCATATAACAAACAAAAAGATATGTTACCTTTGGTTGGTCTGTTAAATGATACATTAGAAAAAGACAACTTTCTTTTAAAACAAATAGCATCTAATTTGGATGTAAACATGGAAGATGTTATAGATTTTGATTTATTTTTATATGAATTTGAAAAAGGAAGCTTAATAGGGGCTAATGATGAATTTATATCTATTGGAAGACAAGACAATCTTGCAATGGTACATGCTAGTTTAAATGCTCTTGTTGATACTAAAGGTAAAAATGGCGTAAATGTAATGGCTGTATTTGATAATGAAGAAGTTGGTAGTTCTACTAAACAAGGTGCAGATTCAAACATGCTATTAAATATATTAGAGAGAATCTGTTTATCAATAGGTAAAGATAGAGAAGAGTTTTTTGAGTCTATTTATTCATCTTTTATGATATCATCAGATTTGGCTCATGCTATACATCCAAACACTCCAGAAAAACATGACCCAACTAATAAACCAGTTATGGGAAAAGGTCCAGTTATAAAGATAAATGCTAGTCAGGCATATACAAGTGATGGATATTCTATAGCTGTTTATAAAAATATATGTAGAGAAGCTAATGTTGAGTATCAAGAATTTGTCAATAGGTCAGATGAAAGAGGTGGAAGTACTATAGGGCCAATATCTTCTACTCATATAGATATACCATCTGTGGATGTGGGAAGTCCAATTTTAGCAATGCACTCTATAAGAGAATTAGGCAATGTTGAGGACCATTATAGTATATATAAAACATTTAGTAAGTTTTTTGAAATATAAATATAAGATAAACAATTTGGAGATGAGACTATGAAATTAGGATTATGCTTAGAGGGTGGAGGCGCAAAAGGAGCTTACCAGGCTGGAGTAGTAAAGGCATTGTATGATGGAGGAATAAATAAATTTTATTCAATTTCAGGGACATCAATAGGAGCAATAAATGGATATTATTTGTACACAGGTAATGTTGATAAGTTGGAAAAAATGTGGACAAATATAAAAGATATCCAGAATGGAAATGTAAAAATAGTAAATAATACTGTGGATAACTCTCCTGCTATAGACAATTTAAGGGAACTGGATGATAGCAAAATAGAAGAAATGAACTTTTATGTTAATTATGTAGAAGTCAATAATAAGGTAGTATCAGAAAAGATTGTTAATGTATCAAAAATGACTCGTAATGAAGCAATTATCAGCATTTCATACAGTGGATTGTTACCATCGAATCCAAAGGCTACTCTTGGATTTAAAGAACAATTTGTAAAAGATGTTCAAGAAGGACTCTATGATGGTTTTAAATTAGATGGAGGTCTAATTAGGAGTGCATTAATTGAACCTTTAATTGGGGATAATGTGGATAAGATTATTTTAATATCAACAAAATATAATTATGAGTTACCAGAAGATATTAAAAAAATATATGATGAAGACAGAATAATAGTAGTTAGACCAAATACTCAATTTGCACCTAAAGACACTCTTAATTTTGATGATGAGTTTTGCAAAGCTATTTACCAAGAAGGATATGAAATAGGAAAAAATATACTTGATAGACTTTAATTTAGAGTATAATATAATAAATGTAATTGTATAATTTAACTAATGAAAAGGAAGGTAATGAATTATGGAAAATAAAAATCCTATAGTAACTATAGAAATGGAAAATGGAAAAGAAATTAAAATTGAGTTATATCCAAATATAGCACCAAACACAGTTAAAAACTTTGTATCGTTAGTAAATGAAGGATATTATAATGGTATAATCTTTCATAGGGTAATACCAGGATTTATGATACAAGGTGGATGCCCAAATGGTACAGGAATGGGTGGGCCAGGTCACTCTATAAAAGGTGAATTTAGTGGTAATGGATTTACTAACAATTTAAAACATGAGAGAGGAGTCATATCAATGGCTAGAACTATGGCACCTAACTCAGCAGGTTCTCAATTTTTCATAATGCATAAAAACTCACCACATTTAGATGGTCAATATGCAGGTTTTGGTAGAGTAATAGAAGGTATAGATGTTGTTGATGAAATAGCATCAGTTAGAACAGATGCAGGTGATAAGCCACAAACTCCACAAGTTATGAAATCTGTTACTGTGGAGACTTTTGGAATAGATTACTCAGATGTAGAAAAAAACTAAAACATATATAAAATTTAACTATAAGTAAAGATATATGTTGTTTAATGAAGATAAAGTGGGATGTAGTTGCGTCTTTAGACGAATACATCTCATTTTTTAATTTGTTTTATATAAGGAAAAGTTATATCAAAATATTAAATGGTAAATTACAAAATATATTAATTAAAAATAGTATTGAATTTTCAAATTATTTATTCTATAAAATTATTATTATGAAATTTTAATTGAAAGGTAAAGTATAATTAAAAAAAGTTTACTAAAATTATTTTTATCTAAGTTTTTATATAATAATATATTAAATAGATACAGAAGATATATGGAAAACACTTATTTCAGTATTTTTTGAAGTTATTTTATCTATTTTATTTAAGAAAAATAAGTTTTTTTGTACTTTTTGTTTATAAAAAAATATCATTATGGAAATATCTTCTATTTACAATTTTATAACTTTGGTTTACAATAATAGAGACAATAAATCCTAAAAAACATAAGAAGAAAAAAGTGCTTAATATTTGAGAGAGACTGGTTTAGTTTACACCAGCTAGGCCAGTCAAGGAATAATTTAAAGTGTAATATATAATAATGAAAAAGAACATGTTATTAGAAATTTCTAATACATGTTCTTTTTTTGTAGAAATTAGTATTATTATATAAATATTTAATGAGTAAATTTCTAACTATGCTGTAACTAAGTATGTACTTTAACATAGTATAATATAGACCCAAAATGGAGGGATTATAAATGAGAAATATTATACTTTATTTAAATGATGATACCTTTATATCAAAAAAATATCCAGATAAAAATTTTAGTTTTTTAGAATATTGTTTGATAGGAACTAAATATTCAAGTACTTTTATAGAAGAAAGGCTCCTTACTTTTTTTAAAGTAAGAATACCAAAGATATTAAAAGATAAAAATATATTAAAAGCAGAGTTATTTATTCATATTAATTCAGAGAATAATTATGTTTTTAATGAAAAAATAGATATTGAAGTAAAAAGAATAGTCGAATATTATAATTCAAGGACTATATCATGGAATGATAAATTGCCTATAGAAAATATTGGAGGATATCTACCAATTGGCATAAGTGATACATCTAATTATATTTGTTTAAATATTACAAATGTTGTAAAAGCATGGGCAGTAGGTAAATATCCTAATTATGGATTAGCTCTATCTTTAAACTATCCTTGTAAAATTATAGAATTTACGTCTAGTAGAGGACGTAACAAACCATATATACTTATAACGTTTGAAGAAAGAAAAAAAGAGTGTTGTCCTCCTAAATCTTGGTGTCCTCCAATGGGAATAACTGGCCCAACAGGGGCAACTGGAGCAACCGGCCCAATGGGAGCAACCGGTCCAACAGGGAATACAGGAGCAACGGGAGAAATAGGTCCAATAGGAGTAACTGGCCCAACAGGGAATACAGGAGCAACTGGAGAAATAGGTCCAATGGGAGTAACTGGCCCAACAGGGAATACAGGAGCAACTGGAGAAATAGGTCCAACAGGAGACACAGGAGCAACTGGGGAAATAGGTCCAACAGGAGCAACTGGTCCAACAGGAAACACAGGAGTGACAGGGGAAATAGGCCCAACAGGAAATACAGGAGCAACGGGAGAAATAGGACCGATGGGAGTAACTGGTCCAACAGGGAATACAGGAGCAACTGGTCCAACAGGAAACACAGGAGTAACAGGGGAAATAGGACCAACAGGAAATACAGGAGCAACGGGAGAAATAGGACCGATGGGAGTAACCGGTCCAACAGGGAATACAGGAGCAACGGGAGAAACAGGAGCAACAGGAAACACAGGAGCAACAGGAGAAATAGGACTGATGGGAGCAACTGGCCCAACAGGGAATACAGGAGAGACAGGAGCAACAGGAAACACAGGAGCAACAGGAGAAATAGGACCGATGGGAGCAACTGGTCCAACAGGGAATACAGGAGCAACGGGAGAAATAGGCCCAACAGGAGCAACAGGAATAGGAATAACAGGCCCAACGGGCGCAACAGGAGCAATAGGGCCAACAGGAAATACAGGAGCAACGGGAGAAATAGGACCGATGGGAGCAACCGGTCCAACAGGGAATACAGGAGAGACAGGAGCAACCGGTCCAACAGGAAACACAGGAGTGACAGGGGAAATAGGCTCAACGGGAGCAACCGGTCCAACAGGAAACACAGGAGCGACAGGGGAGATAGGTCTAACAGGAGTAACCGGTCCAACAGGAAACACAGGAACGACAGGGGAGATAGGGCCAACAGGAGCAACCGGTCCAACAGGAAGCACAGGAGCGACAGGGGAGATAGGCCCAACAGGAAATACAGGAGTGACAGGAGAAATAGGGCCAACGGGAGTAACAGGTCCAACAGGAAACACAGGAGCGACAGGGGAAATAGGGCCAACAGGAGCAACAGGAAATACAGGAGAAATAGGTCCAACAGGAGTAACCGGCCCAACAGGAAATACAGGAGCAACGGGAGTAACTGGTCCAACCGGAGCGACAGGCAATTCCTCACAGCCGATTGCTAACTTTCTTTTAAACGCACCATCTGCACAAATTTTAGGCAATGGGGAAGCTATAAAAAATTGGCAGGCAGTGATAGGAAATAGTTCAAGTATAACAGTAGATGCAAATGGGGCATTTAAAGTACAAGAAAATGGTGTGTACTATATCTCAGTTTCAATAGCATTGCAACCAGGTTCATCAAGTATAAATCAATACTCTTTTTCATTTTTATTTCCTGTTTTAGGAGGTAAAGACTTAGCAGGTCTTACTACTGAACCAGGTGGTGGAGGTTTGATTTCTGGATATTTCGTTGGTTTTCTATTTGGTGGAACTACATTTACTATAAATAACTTTTCATCCGTGTCAGTAGGAATACTAAATGGTCAATCAGCAGGAACAGCAGCTACTTTGACTATATTTAGAATAGCTGATACTATTATGACTTAATTTTATATTTAATATATCTACAACAAAAAAACTGTTTCAAATATATATTTGAAACAGTTTTTTATTGTTTAAAAATTTTATATTATTTAAAGTTCTTAATTGCAGTAGTTAAATTAGGCACTAATTGTTTCTTTCTAGATACAACACCTGGTGCAAATGTACCTTGAACACCCTCAACACCAAAAGCATCAGCAATTAATCTATCTTCTGCTTTATAAATTAAATAAGAACCTTCTTTGATTATATCTGTAACTGCAAGAACCAATTTATCATAATCAGTTGAATTTATATAAGATAAAAAGTCATCTTTTTTAGCAAATATAGAGTCTATGTCTAAAGTAAATACTTGTCCAATACCAACTCTGTGTCCACTCATATTAAACTCTTTAAAGTCCATATTTACTATTTCTTCTATAGTATATTCATCTAGAGAAGTACCACATTTAAACATATCCATAGCATATTTTTCCATATCTATTTTTGCTATTTTACTTAGTTCTTCACAAGCTCTTTTATCCATGTCAGTTGTTGTTGGAGATTTAAATAATAATGTATCTGATAATATAGCAGATAAAAGAAGTCCGGCTATTTCATAAGGTATCTCAACATTATTTTCTTTGTACATTTGATAAATTATAGTACTATTACATCCAACAGGCATAACTCTAAAAGACATAGGAACATCAGTAGAAATACCACCAAGTTTATGATGGTCAACTATTTCAACTATATTTGCCTGTTCAATTCCATCAGCACTTTGAGCATATTCATTATGGTCAACTAAAACAACATTCTTTTTAGTTGGATTTAATAGATGACCTTTTGAAATCAGTCCTAAAAACTTATTATCATCATCTAATATAGGATAAGATCTGAAGTTTGTCTCTAGCATAATCTCTTTTATTTCATCCATGTAGTCATCTTCTTTGAATGTAATTAAATTTTCTGTAGCTTCTATAGAGTCCAAGAAACTACACTGATTTATCACATTAGAAGTTTTGTAGTTGTCACTTTCAACAGAAACAACAGACACTCCATTTATTTTAGCAAGAGCTAGCAAGTCTTTTGAAATTTCTGTATGATTAGTAAGTATTAAAAGTTTAACTTTTGTATCAATGGCATATTCAATACTATCATATCTGTCACCAACGATAGCTATGTCTCCCTCTTTTAAAGTTTCTATTAGGGTTTCCATACCAAATGATAAAGTAACCACTCTACCTTTTACATCCTCTCCGCAATTCACAAGGATAGTACCATCAAGATTTTTACAAATGTTTGATAGTGATGTGTGTATAGTTGTAAAGTGTTGATGAAGTAGGTTTTTAGCTATTTCTTTCATAGTAATGATACCAGCAAAAGTTCCATCATCATAAGTTACAGGTAGTGTTTTAACATTTTTTTCATCCATAAGATTATAAGCCTCTAATATAGATGAAGTTGGAGTTAAAGGTACTACTTTATCATAATTTAAATCTCTAACTTGTATTCTAACATTATCTAAGATTTCAGGTGCATCTACCTTAAAGTAATCTAAGGCATATTTAGCTTCTTTTCTGATATCTCCTAAAGCATAAGCTGTTGCTTTCATTCCTAATTTGTTCTTTAAATGTGCTAATGAAATTGCAGAACATATTGAATCTGTATCTGGATTTTTATGTCCGAAAACTAATAAACTCATTTTAATACTCCTTTCAAAACTTGAATATAATAATAATTGATAAAAATATTATATCAAAAGGTGGTGAGTATTTGTTGTAAAAAGAAAAAAATTTAGTGAAAAAATATTATATAAAATTTTATTTCTTACATAAATACTGCGAATTTAATATAAAAATTATTATTATATTATACTTTTACCCAATCATATACACAATTAAATTTACTTTTATTTGAAATAAATTGATTAAATATACCTGCGAAAAAATTAATTAATATGATAATAAATTAAAAATTTATAAATATTTTATACTATAAAAATTTTTGTATATATATTATAAGTAAAAAATTAACGGATTTAACATAAAACTTATTTATACATATGAAAAGCATAATTATGCTATATTGATTAAAAAATAACTTATATAAACTATAATAATTCCAGTTTATATTTTTAAAAAAATTATACAGAGGTTGTAGAAAGAAAAATTGCATATAAATCAAAAATAATCGTTATTTTATGAAAATACGACAAAAATTTTATCTTATATTTATACAAATAATACATAAATAACATATAAAATTTAATAAGTAAAAAAAGTGAAAGATATAAATTATCATTTTAGTATTTTATTTAGTCAAAGTAAATTATTTAAATGAAAAATATCTCATTTAGATAAAAAATTTAAATAAAAGTAAAAAAAATAATGTATTTGTTAAAAAATAAATTGACAAAATATTCAGAAAAAAACTTCTTGACCTAGGAGCACAAAGTAAATAAAATCTAAAGTATAGAGATGAAATCTATAAAATTATTTTAAGTATAAGTAAAAATATAGATGATGCATTTAAGATTTATAAAAATAGGAGATGCATAATTATTTAGGGAGGTTTTTAGTATGGAGAAAAAAGAAAAGGTTGTAGAAAAATCAAGTGTTGAAGTATGTAGTCCTGAAATTGTGAATAGTGTTGAGACATTAAGAATAAGATTAGAAGAAATAAGACTAGCACAAAAAGAATTTGCAACATTTACACAAGAGCAAGTGGATAAAATTTTCTTAGCTGCTTCAACTGCAGCAAATCAACAAAGAATACCTCTAGCAAAGATGGCAGTAGAAGAGACTGGTATGGGTATTGTTGAAGATAAAGTTATAAAAAATCATTTTGCGTCAGAATATATCTATAATGCTTATAAAGATACTAAAACTTGTGGTGTCATAGAAAAAGATGAAGCATTTGGTTTTACAAGGATTGCTGAACCAGTAGGTGTTTTATCAGCAGTTATACCAACAACTAATCCTACATCAACAGCAATATTTAAATCTCTAATAGCACTAAAAACTAGAAATGGTATAATTTTCTCTCCTCATCCAAGAGCTAAAAACTGTACTATAGAAGCTGCTAGAGTTGTACATGATGCAGCAGTCAAGGCGGGTGCACCAAAAGGACTTATAGGTTGGGTAGATGTACCTTCAATCGAACTTACTAATGTTGTTATGGCAGAGGCAGACCTTATATTGGCTACTGGTGGACCTGGAATGGTTAAGTCTGCGTATTCTTCAGGAAAGCCAGCTGTTGGAGTTGGACCTGGAAATGTACCTGCAATAATAGATGAGAGTGCAGATGTAAAAATGGCTGTAAGTTCAATATTGGTATCAAAATCATTTGACAATGGTATGATATGTGCTTCTGAGCAAGCAGTGATAGTACCAGAAAAAATATATGAAGAAGTTAAAAAAGAATTTAAATATCGTGGAGCACATTTTTTAACTAAAGAAGAAACAGAAAAAGTAGGAAAAGTAGTAATAATTGATGGTTCATTAAATGCTAAAATAGTTGGACAACCAGCTCATATTATAGCTAAAATGGCAGATGTAGAAGTTCCAAAAACAGCTAGAATAATAATTGGTGAAGTAGAATCTGTTGAATTAGATGAACCTTTTGCACATGAAAAACTTTCTCCTGTACTTGCAATGTATAAATCTAAAAGTTTTGAAGATGCAGTTGCTAAAGCTGAAAAATTAGTTGCAGATGGTGGATATGGTCATACATCTTCATTATATGCAGACGCTATAAATCATCCAGATAGAGTAGAAAAGTTTGTAAATGCAATGAAGACTTGTAGAGTACTAGTTAATACTCCATCATCACAAGGTGGTATAGGTGACTTATATAACTTTAAATTAGCACCATCTCTTACTCTTGGCTGTGGTTCTTGGGGTGGAAACTCAGTATCTGAAAACGTAGGAGTAAAGCATTTACTTAATATCAAGACAGTAGCTGAAAGGAGAGAGAATATGCTTTGGTTTAGAGCACCAGAAAAAGTTTATTTCAAAAAAGGATGTTTAGGTGTAGCAGCAAGAGAATTTAAAGATGTTATGGATAAAAAGAAAGCCTTTATAGTAACAGACTCTTTCCTTTATAATAATGGATACACTAAGAAACTAACTGATTTATTAGATGAGATGGGAATTAAGCATACTACATTCTTTGATGTTGCTCCAGACCCAACATTAGCTTGTGCAAGAGAAGGAGCTAAAGCTATGGCTGATTTCCAACCAGATTTAATAATAGCTGTAGGTGGAGGTAGTGCAATGGATGCTGGCAAGATAATGTGGGTAATGTATGAGCATCCAGAGGTAGACTTCCAAGATTTGGCTATGAGATTTATGGATATAAGAAAGAGAGTATACGTATTCCCTAAGATGGGTGAAAAAGCATACTTTGCTGCTATCCCAACTTCAGCAGGAACTGGTTCAGAAGTAACTCCATTTGCAGTTATAACTGACCAAGATTCAGGTGTAAAATATCCATTAGCAGATTATGAATTAATGCCAAACATGGCTATAATTGATGCTGATATGATGATGGAAATGCCACCAAGATTAACAGCAGCATCAGGTGTTGATGCATTAACACATGCCCTAGAAGCATATGTATCTATGTTAAGAACTGAACCAGCTGATGGATTGGCACTTCAAGCAGGTAAGATAATATTTGAATATCTACCTCGTGCATACAAAAATGGAAAGAATGATAAAGAAGCAAGAGAAAAAATGGCAATGGCATCTACTATGGCAGGTATGTCTTTTGCAAATGCCTTCTTAGGAATATGCCACTCTTTAGCACATAAATTAGGTGCATTCCACCATGTTCAACACGGTGTTGCAAATGCATTGTTAATAAATGAAGTAATCAAGTTCAATTGTGCAGAAGCTCCAAATAAGATGGGTGCATTCTCACAATACAGATATCCTGATTGTATACAAAGATATGCTGAATTTGCTTCTTTTGCAGGAATTAAGGGAAACACAGACCAAGAAAAAGTAGATAACCTTATAAAAGCAATAGATGACTTAAAGGCAAGAGTAGGTCTTCCTAAGACTATAAAAGAGGCTGGGGTAGAGGAATCTAAATTCTTAGAAGGATTGGATGCTATGGTTGAACAAGCTTTTGATGACCAATGTACAGGAGCTAATCCTAGATACCCATTGATGAGTGAATTAAAAGAGATATATCTAAAAGTTTATTATGGTAAATAATATTCATTGTACAATATATGTTCTATTAGACTTGTATATAAATTATTAGATTTGAATATAAATAGAGTTTTATTAGATTCGTATATAAATAGTTGTTAATAATACATTATAACTTAAATCTTAAATAGAAATGATAAAAAGTTAGGAAATTCATATTGATTTTGAATATGTGTATTTAATCAATTAACTTTAAAATTAGTCGGAAAATTTTTTTATTACATATAATTTTAAAGCAGAATATATAAAAAACTTTATGAAAAAATTATAAAAATATTCAGAAAATTCTATTGACTAATTTATTTATCATGATATAATAAGTTTAGAAAAGAAAAAGAATTGGGGCCTATTAAGGCCCCCTTACTATTTTTTGATAGATTTATTTAGAATAACTTTCTCACTTTGATTTTTTATATTTATTATAGAATCAGTATAATCTACTTCAAAGTTAGCAAAAGCAGAGAATAAATCTATGTCCCTTAATAAATGAATTGTCATACATTGATTGTTCTTATTTACCCTTAGAATCAATGCTCTTACAAAGGGAAATTGGATTCTAGAATTAAATAAGTTAGAACCGTCAGTATCTATATCTAAGCTACGATAATTAATATCTATAAATACATCTACATCATCGTTTTCTTCTCTTATTATTCTATAGTCAAAATCCAAGTCTAAATTTAAATTACCTAAAACCAATAACATTTAAATCCTCTTTTCTATAAGTAGTTTTAGAGTATTAGTTTAACTAAGCTCTCCATCTATTATAGATATAACTCTATCTGCTTTTCTAGCAATATTTTCATTATGTGTTATTACTATAAGAGTTTGGTTATATTTTTTTATAGAATTTTTTAGTAAATCCATGACTTCTTCTGTAGTTTTACTATCCAAATTTCCTGTTGGTTCATCTGCTAGGATTATACTTGGTTTTGCAGATAAAGCACGAGCAATAGCAACTCTTTGTTGTTGACCACCAGATAATTGATTTGGAAGATGATTTTTTCTCTCACTAAGACCCAATAAATTTATAAGGTCTTCGATGTATTCTTCATCAACTTTTTTATTGTCTAACTTTAGTGGTAATTCTATATTTTCTTTTACATTTAATACTGGAATTAAGTTATACTGTTGAAATACAAATCCTACTTTTTGTCTTCTATATTTTGCTAATCTTTTATCTGAAAGGCAACATATATCTTTACCATCTACTTTTATAGTTCCATTACTTGGTCTCTCAAGACCTCCTACTAAATGTAGAAATGTGCTTTTTCCACTTCCACTTGGGCCAATTATCGCAACAAATTCACCCTTATTTATTTTTAAATTTGCATCCTTTAGTGCATGTACAGATGTTTCCTTTTTTCCATAAATCTTACCTAAGTTAAGAATCTCTAATATAGGCATAATTACTCCTCCTATTCTGTAATGTTTATAGCTTCAACTATACTAATTTTATTTATTTTCCTTAATGGAATATATGTAGCTAGAATACCTACAATTATGTTTGCTAAAACAATTAGGATATATATTTTGTAATCTATTGAAAAATCTAATCCATATGATACAAAGCCTTGCATATAATACATTTTAAATTGTATTATAAGTCCTGCAACAATGGTAATTACACTTGAGAGTGTTCCATATAATATTCCTTCATAAAGTATCATATTTTTAAAGCCTCTCTCAGAAATACCAATAGCTCTCAACATTCCAAATTCGCTAGTTCTTGAAGTTAAGTTATAACTTATGTTATTTATTATGTTAAGTACACTAATTATGAACATTACTGCTACTATGCCATAACTATAAATCATGGATCTAGATGTCATCTTATCAGAATTTTCTTTTTCTACCATCATATCTACTGTTGTAGTTCCAGGAACTTCACTTCCAATTTTGCCTAGAAGTTTATTTATTTTTTTCTTGTTTGCATTTTTATTAAGGTCTGTATAAACTAAGTTATACTTATCTACACCAGTTAATTTTTTTAGATATTCGCTACTCGTTATTACATCTACACCATCATCTCCAGAGTACATACCATTATCTGCAAAAGTATAACTTATAATAGCTCCAACTTTAAATTCATATTCTAAGTATTCATAATTATCTTTTAGACTTTCATAAAGTCCTGTATCCATTCCGGCCTTTGGATATTTAACTTTTATAGTATCACCTACCTTTATATCTATAGCTGGTGTTCCTTCACCAGGAGTAAAGGTCTTTGTGTATTTCTGTGTTTCAGAAATTTCTGGTACATATACTATAGCTAAGTTTTCTTTTTTCATTTTTTTCAAGTTTATACTTCCACTTACTAAGTAATCTTCTAATGAATTTATCATCTCATCATTATAACCTTTTAGTTTTTGCTTTAATGTATATTTTCCAGTAGTCTTATTTTTGATGAATAGAGGATTTTTCTTATAATAAGGAGCTGAATTTATAGTTTCGTAGTAATCTAATCTATTTATTTTATTTACCTCTATTCTAGTGTTTAAGATGCTAGCAGTTTTGACTTTATCAATTCCATCTATATTTTTAATTTTATCTATCTGATTATCATTAAAACCCCTTATATCTTTAAAAGAAGTATTGTCACCAATTTCATTGAGATGAGTGTTTGATAGAATAAAATCTGCATTCATATATGCTTGCTCTTGGATGTTTTTATTTTGGACATCTAAAAAAGAATATTTATAATTGTCTTTTATGACAATTATACCCCCTATACTCATAGATAATACAATTATAAGGAATCCCTTTTTATTTCTAAAGATGTTTTTTGCAGATATAGATTTTGTTACTGACATATTTAAAGTCAATTTTGATATTAAAGAATTAACTTTGATTATATTTTTATCAGTTCCAAAAGTTTTTCTTATAGCATCAATAGGAGAAATTCTTCTTATCTTTAAATATGTAAAGAAACTTATAATGAGTATTGTCAGTATTATACATGCAATTGATAAGAGGATTATTTTATCTGGAATAACAAAAGGGGTAACATTTATATTTCCTTCAAATTGAATATTTCCTGCAGACCTATTAAATATTTGTGCACCTCCCATACCTGTACATATACCTAGAGGCATTGCTATCAGAGCAAGTATAAAAAGTTCATAAAACATAAGTTTGAAAATCCTAAAGTTAGTGGAGCCAATAGCTCTTAAGATACCATATTCTTGTACTCTTTGGTATATTGATATAACATAGATACTATAGATTACAATACCAGAAAATATACTCATAGCAATTGCAACATATTTACTTGAATTATCTAAAGTACCATTTTCCATAGTAGCGTCTATAAGCATTGAGTTTCTTCCTACGCTTTTCTCATCCAACATAGCATTTTTTACTATATTGTCTATGTTTGTATTTATATCACTGCCTTCATTAAATTCAATAGAAGCTGTAAACTTATTCAATTTTGATTCATGTAGGTTTAAAAAAATTTCACATTTCCCCTTTTGTTTCTCTATAAATCTATCTTCAAGTATTCCTACAACTTTAAAAGTCTCTGGTTTTTCTTTTTGATATAATTTAAAAGTAAGGTTTTGATTTATTTCTGGTTTTAGACCCATACTATTTAAAACCCATTTTTCTACTACCACCTCATTGCTAGCTTTTGGAAGGTGACCTTTTATAAGTTTAGATTGATTAGTCAAGTAATTTTTATTTGCATATTGTATGTTTATAGGTAATTTTTCATTAACATCTGTAGATGCATAATAAGATGTTATACCTAGGTTTTTAATATCTTTACCAGATTTTATGGATTCTAATTGATTTCTCTTTATATCTTTAAAGTATGCATGGTCAGTTCCAAGCTCTCTTTTCAATCTATCTACATCTGCTTGTTGAGCACTTCTTGAGAGGGTGCCAATACCAACAATGAGTGATGTAGCAAGAATTATACTCAGAGTAATTGCTAAAGATCTTGCTTTATAACTTTTTATGTATCTTAGTACTATTTTCAAATTATCTTTCATATTTACCACTTCCTTTCTTAGCTAACTTAATTATATGTTTATTTAAAATATATATCAAAGTAAGTATCTTCAAGTTTTGAGTACTTAATTGTACAAATTTATATATGTTTTTGCAAGTTTAATTAATGTACATGTAAATTTTGACTTTTTACATAATTTTTTTAAAATGATATAATCCCTATATAAATTGTAGAGGGGAGGGGAATCATGGATAACCATTTTGTATTTCCTATAGTAATACTAACTTTGTTTATATTTAGCAATCTTATAATGAATAAGTACAGGTTTTATAAAGAATTAGACATATTAAAAAGAGGAATATTAACATTTTTTGTATCGTGTTTTGTATGGATTTTATTCATGGAGGGTATTGAGTATATACAATTAAGTTTAGGATATAATTTTTTACTTGAAGGAGTATTAAATATTATACTTTTTTTAAGTTTAATTATTTTAAGTCTTTATATAGGATTTAAATTTATAAGATTGCTAGACAATAACAATAAACAAGAGTACAAGTTACAAAAACTAGATAGTAAAATAAATCATAAGGACAATATAATCGTGAAATTAAGAAGTCAAAAACATGACTATTTAAAACATTTACAAGTAGTATATTCTTTATTAAATACTGGCTTAGCTGAAGATGCCAAAGAATATATAATGAATATATCAAATAGTTTCAAATCAAAAAATTCAAGATATGGGAAAGTATCTTATTTAGATGCTATAGCTTCCTTAAAATATGAGGAATGTCTTGAAAAGAACATATCTTTTGATGTATATATCCAAGATTTTATGGATAATTTAGAAATTGAACCTAACGATATGAGTTCAGTACTATTAAATATAATAGACAATGCAATAGAAACTTTGTCTGCTATACAAAAGGAAAATAAGTATATAAGATTACATGCATATGAAGATGAATTTCAGTATATTATAGCCATAAAAAATAATGGTCCTAAAATACCTAATGCCGAAAGTATATTTTTGGATGGGTTTAGCACTAAAGAAGGACAAGACAGAGGTTTTGGGTTATATCTAGTTAAAAATATACTAGATAAGTATGACTATAGTATACTTGTAAATAGTGATGATTTTTTAACTGAATTTGTAATCTTAATACCAAAATATTATTAGTTAGGAGGAGAGAAGTCTGTGATAAAAGTTTTGATTTGTGATGATGATAAAATTGTAAGAGATGATATAGCAAATATAGTTAAAGAGTCTGGATATGTAGATTATGTTAAGAAAGTCAAGGACGGTATAGAAGCAATTGAATTTATAAAAAGTGAGAAAATAGACTTATTGATTATTGACATTGATATGCCATATAAAAATGGGATTGATTCTGCCAAAGAAATTCTTTCTATAGATAAAGATATACATATAGTATTTGTAACAGGTTTTGCTGATTATAGCCTTGAGAGTTTTAAAGTACATCCTATAGATTTTATAGTTAAGCCATTTAAAAAAGAAAAAATTCTTGATTCAATTAACATAGCAATAGACCATATTAACTCTCATAAAATTGCTAAAAATAATTTTATAGAAGACACTCTTTTTGTATATAAAATAAGGAAACAGATACATATGATTAATTTTGATGATATAGTCATGTTTGAGAAAAATTCAAGAGCTATCAATTTATATACTAGAGATGAAGATACGATAAAATTTTATGAGAACTTTGATGATTTAAAAAAACGCCTACCTCCTAATTTCTTTATGACTCATAAACAATACATAGTAAATTTAAGGCTTATACATAAGGTTATACCTATAAATAAGTCTTCTCTAGAGATAAAATTTATAAATTTTCAAGAAAGTGCTATCTTAAATAAATCACTAGAAAAAGATTTTCTATATAGGTTTTATAGGGTTAAAAGATTCTAGTGAAGAGAAAAAAACTTTCATTCCTATAGAATATGTATTATGAAGATATCATATAAATTCATTATAATTATAAATTAATTTATATAAAATATAATATAAAAACATATTGGACTTTCATGGAAAGATAGAAAGTCCAATATGTTTTAGAGATAACATTTATATTTATAAGTTGCTTAAGATACTAGGGTCTTTAATCTTATTATCTTCAGCAAGTAATAAGATTTTAGACATAATCTCAGCAGTCTTAGGGTCTTCATCAGCGAAAGGAAGGAATATCTTACCTCTACTTTGAGAATGTACAGGAAGTATATTTAAAGCTCCCATTCCTTTTTTATGTACAACACCAGAACCCATATGTACAGAATACTCACCTAAATTACCTGCTATAAGAGCGTGAGAACCTTCAAAATTTACATTCTTAATCTTTAACAATAATAGTAATTCTTTAGCAATTGCTATACGCATCTCTACAGTAGAGTGGCTTGTTTCAGGGTCAACACCACCAGCATGAGCGACACTTACAACGAGGTCTATATCACGCATAACTTCTGAAAATAAAATTGGAGGTATTGAAGCCAATTCTAAGCTTTTATAAGTTTTTCTATCAAAGAATTCTACTGTTTCAATAGTAGGAGGCTCAATGTCTGCTGGCGAAAACCAATCAGCAAGTGCAAACATTTTTGCTACTATATTTTCTTTATAAAATACTTTTTGTAAACCTTCTTCATAATCAACAGTCCAAAGCTGATTTCTAAGAAGTGCTACAGTTTTCTTTGGCTGGATTTGGTGCCCAGCATATCTGCGAGATATAGTTTTTTCAGATAATTCATCACTATTTATTCTATAATACTCACGGAATACTTGCTTAAATGGCTGAACAATTTGCTTATTAAATAAGTCATGTTGGAATTCGCTCCATTTACCAGACTCAAAAAGATGAACCGGATGTGCAAGTTTTAATTTATTTTTTGCTGTTAATTTATAAGTTTCGCCCTCTATATTGCAAATAAAAAACTTAGATTTATCATTATAAACATATCCAATATTATCATCACACACCCACACTAGATTCTTAATCAAAGGGCAGATAACTGGATTTTTATAAATATTGGAGATTTCTTTAACTGTAAATATTATTTCATTTTTCATAGCTTGCTCTAAACTCTGTTTTGCACGAGAATACTGACTCTTTAAATCTTTTTGAACAGATTTAAGTTCAAGTACATATGGATGTTTGGCAATGGATTTTGGTATACTTTTTAAAGATTTATTACCTTTTTGAACTTTAGTAGATGCTTTACCATTTTCATCAACATCTATCCAAATTGAAGTTCCATCAATATCTTTTGGCTTAAATAAATGAGCAACTTCATTTAATTTTTCAGTTTCAAGAGCCCACATCATACGATTGACATCTCCAAATCCAGCACTTCTAGCTAGATTTTCTAGTGCTATTGTACAAGCCTTTGATTCACTTTCACGACGTTGTGCTCCAAATTGTTTACTTTCTTTAGCAAATTTTTGAATAAATTCATAACGGAAAGTTGCTTCTTTAAGGTCTCCTTTTTTCATAGGAAGTAAAGAAAGACTTCTCAATTTGTCTTGATTCCTATTTGTTTCAATTTCTTTCATTAACATCTCCTTATCAAGTTTACCAAGTGTAGCATCAGCATAAAGTTGTGCACGTCTATGAGAGTTACCACCACTAGTTATATACTTAGCTGATTTGTAAAGTATATTGAATCTCTCTTCGCCAATAGTCTTATATGAATCTAAAAACCAATCTACATCAAATGCGCCATCAATGAAACTACGTGGTGAAATAGGAGAGAATAGAGCAACTTCTGATTCTTTTTGTGCAGAGAATCCTTCATTTATATGTGCATGGAAGTACCAAATTGTACTCTTTAGACCCTTCCAGTTTAAATACTTTTCAATTATATTAACCCATTGAGGAGCGTACATAGCAGCTTCTATCAATCTTAATTCAGTAATGTCAGTGCCTTTAAGCAATTTTTTTAATTCTTTTGAGTCATCTTCTTTAGTAGGATAACAATTTTTAAGAAGAGAACTTAAAACGTCTTTTTTTGAATAATTGCTACCATATGAATATCCTCTCTGGAAAGTTTCTTTACCAAGAGCAACTAACAGATTGACAAAATAATTTATACCTTCAAAATATTGTATGTTATTAGCTAGATGAGAAACTTCTGTTGGCATATCACCTCTACGTGATTCAATTTCTATAACTCTATTTGTAACAGTTTTTAAATTGTTTTTAAGCCAAGGATACTTTTCTAATGTGTCTCCAGCCCATCTAGGATTTGTTAGTGTTCTTATTATATTTGATGAATTGTATCCACTTATAATTTCTCTATTAACTTGTTCTTCAGTCATTAATCCTAATTCATGAGCACGAGCAAATACACCTATGCTAGTATAAAAAGGAAATTTATATTCTAATAACTGATAATTTGAAAATGTAGTATAGAAAAACTTAGTAAAAGAAATATCATCATAAATAAATGAATGTGCTTTATCAAGCCAATAATTTAAAATAGGGGCATCTAAAGCAGGGCAGTATTCATTTTGTCTATAATAGTTTTTAGTAAATTCAACTCTTTGTTTTTTACATTGTTCTGTAGTTAATAAATTTCTTAGTTTATAATATATTTCTAAACAATAGTCAAATATCTCTTTATGGTCAAACTCATTTAGTAAAACTCTTAGAAGTCTTCTTGTAAGTGCATCGAATTTTAATTTCTGAAGTCTTGTAGATATTTTCTTTTGTTTTTTATAGTCAAGAACATTTGAATAGATAGACGAAAACCAACTTTTTTCTATTTCATTATATCCGCATGTATTTATATTATAAAATAAAATATCAAGTATTAATTTGTAGTCTAAATCGAGTTTTTTACTAATTCCCCTCCAAAGTCCTGCCAATGGATAATTATCAAGAGTATCATTAGAAGTCTTATATTTAATAGGAGTCAGATTATAAGTAGAGTAACCTAAAAGCACTTTTTCCACATTTCCTGACCATCTTTCAACTTCATATTCATAATCTGCATTTTCAGTAATAAGTTCATCAAATTTTTCATAAACTTGTATTATTTTATTTATGTCCGTATCAAGAATTTTTTTAGCTTCTTTTTTTGTTGATATAGAAACAGATTCTTCACTTGAAGATAAACTTATATTTGAAATAATTTTATTAAGTTTTGATGTAGTAGAAGAATCATCTTTAAAACCAAATTGCTCAGGAATTTGAACCTTGTTTTTGGGGCTGTATATTCCAAAACCATTTTCTTTACAATAATCATTTTTTGCTTTCCCTAATAAATTATCAATTAATATTTGAACTTGAGATGTATTTTTTTTAGATTTATCAATATCTTCTATCAGTAAAATAAGCTTATCATATAATTCTTGTCTACCAGAATTGTCTTTTAATAAGTTTACAATTTCAAGACCTCCAAGGCATTTTTGTGAGTTTGAAGATTTTATAAGTGAGGAAGTAATATTCTCTAATTTTGAATCATCTTGTTCAAGTAAAATTTTTATTACTGTCTGTCTAATAGAGCTTGTCTTTAAAGAAAGTAGATTGGTTATTTTGTCTAACTCTATGTCTGTTAGTTCAAGTTTTCTAAGTAGGCTAAGCACAGTTTCTCTATTGGAAACACTCTTATCACTTAAACATTCTAGTAAGAACTCACGTTGTCTATCCGTTTTTGGTTCAGTTATAAAATTAACTATAAGTGAAGCTCTTAAGTCTGAGCTCATAAGGTGACAATTTTCCATAAGAACCTCTATAAACTGTTCATTCATATCGTACGCTGTTAGTGTCATCATACACTTAAGTATATCGTGAGAAGAAATTTCAATCCAAGTCCATGGAAATACACTTCCTAAAAAGGATTTAGTCTTTGAATTTAAAATTTCTAAAGTATGTTTTAAATTTTCAAATTGTTCTTTTCTAGCATTAAAGTCTTTATCAATTGGAGTGTTTGATAGGTCAAAGTCAGTTTCTTTATTTTGCCAATTATAGTAGTAGCCAACAGAACTTTCTACATAGAAATTTCTAATTACCCATGCTAGAATCTCTAAATCATCTCCCTTGATATTTTTAGATGCTATCGAGTGTTTGAAATATGTACTTTCTGTATGTGATAGGAAGTAAAGTCCTATAAGCTTTTTATATTTTTCCTGACAAGAAAGTAAATCTTCAATAAGAGAGTAAGAGTCATATATATTGTAAGTTGCAGTAGCCCATAAAGCAAAATAAATTTCGAGATTATCATCACTATTAACTGATTCTGTACGGAATTTTTCATCAGTCAATGATTTATATGAAAGTTCTAAGCACTTACGTATTATTCCAGGTTTTTGGTCTGAAAAACCAAGTCCTGTCCATGTATCCAAAGCTCTTATAACAGAACTAAATCTCTCTAAATTATTGTCCAAGATAGTTTTTAACATGTATATTGATGCAGAAATTGTACCTTCATCTAAACTCTCTACAATTTGTTGTCTAAGACCTTCTTGTTGCTTAGCTGCCAAAAGAAGTTTAGAAAGCATTTCATAGCATTTCTCACTATGGCTTTTCATAATACCAATTATCATTTGTCTTGTAAGTAGGGCAGTTTGATTTTCTCCAAATATTACTTCTTCCAAGGCACTGATTATTTCTTGATTTCCGTTATCTATTTCTAGTGCTATTTTATCACTCATTACAGAGTCATAGTATAAGACCTTATTTGGAAGGGTAAGGTAATCTATAACTGAGAAATCATAATAAATTAAATCGACATAGTTTGAAATAAATCTGATTATACTTCTAAAATAATCTACAAGTTTATTTGAACGATAACCCTTGCGATAATAGCCTCCTGAATATGTATAATCCATCTTTCTTTTAATTAACTGACAAAGTTCTTCTACTTGCTCAGAAGTAAATATTAATTCCAATGCATTCTTTAAAGGTCCAGAAAGGAGTTCATCAATATTTTTAATCTCATAGTAATAGCAATTGTAGTATTTATTTATCATATTTAAGAATTTATCTTCAGGGTCTCTATAATAGTATGAGCTGTTTTCTATACAATCCCAAAGAGATTTTGCTAAGTCATAGTACTTTTTTGAAGAAGATTTAGTGAAATTATTTTTAAAATTTTCAATTATTTTAGGATTTTTTTCTACTCTAGTACGTTCCAACATTTATGTACCTCCAAATTATTTATTTTAAAACATTCTTCCAGCAAGTAAGGTAAGTCTTATAAAGGTAAATATATCTCCATCTTTTAGATTTATAGGGGAATCAAGTTCTTCAATAACATCTTCATTTATAAGCACTTTGTAGATTCCATCTTCAAATGATTGTAATGCAACTTCTATTGCTTTTTCTACAGATTGTTTATTTTCATTATAAATAGAACCAAATCCAACCTTTCCAATATCAGCTTGAGATTCAATTTCTTCATTAGTTAAGAAGTTTATTATTGATTTTTCTGGGATTTTCTCATTATATTCAAGAACATTTTTAGATACAATTTCAGAGATAGCCTCTTTTAGGCAATTGATGTTGTCAGATAAATCAAAAGGGGTAAGTTCTAGCATAGGTTTGCGTTTGCCAACGGCTTTAACTCTAAAATAAATTTGCATAAAATCACCTCGCAAAACATTAATTATATATTTAAAAATTTATCTATTTGTTATATTATATCATTTTGTGAATTATTAATGTGAATTATGAGATTATTTTACAAAAAATAGAAAAAAAGCTATCTTAAAGTCTAAAAAAGCAATAAAAGATAACTTTTAACTATGAGTATATAAAATTATAACTATACATTTATTAAATTTTAATTTTAGAATTACTTTTGATAGCTATCTTTTTTTATTTACGAATTTTGGTCCTAAATATTTTTTGATTTCTTCTTCAGGAGAAAAGTCATCAATAAGTATTTCTTTCCCAGTATCTTCAAATACTACAAGAACTTCACAGTCACCTTGTAAGAAAAATTTTTTAACAGTATCTTCTTTAACTTCTCTAACCTTTATTACATTCTTTTTTTCTTTCTCGAAGTCTTTTGTGTAATAACTTCCCATCATATTGATTATTTTTGTATATCTATTCATAAAATGCCTCCTCATGCGATTAAATTTTAAAAATATGTTATAATAATTGTTTGTATTAACTTAATAATTATAACAAGGAGTATTAATAATGACTAGTATAAAAAATAAAGATATTTTAAATTGTATAGATTATTCCATTAAAAACAAGCTCTTTGATGAACTAAATGATGTATATAAATCCTTACCAATAGGAAATTGTTCTGGATGTGGAAATTGTTGTATGGAATCGGTAGGTATAAATTTAATTGAGTTTTTGAATATATTTTGTTATCTTGAAGATAGAGTTGATTTAAAAGAAAGCTGTACAAGCAAGATATTAGATTACTACTTTGAAGAGTATACGAGAAAGAATCCATGTCCATTTAAAGATAATAAAAACAAATGCTTAATATATGAAGTTAGACCATTAAACTGTAGACTTTTTGGACATTGGAAAAAAGAAGACTATAATAAAAATTTAGCTAATGTTACTAAGAAAAATAACGAATATAAAGTATTGATGAAGAAACAGTATGGATTTGAAATAAATGATAAAGTAGTAAATTATAGAATAGATTATTGTGACAGCTTTATACCAAATAAAGCTTATTTAAATAAATCTGAGAGATTAAGTTTTTCTGATAAACTTATGATATTAGATTCAAAAATTTATTCTAATGGGCTTATAGATATAGATTTTAGAGATAGAGGTATAGTTGAATATTTTATGGAGTCATTACTTTATAGAGACTTATCGTATAATGTAAAAATAAGGATATCTAAAGAGTCCAACATAAGAAGAAGAACTATTGATAGAATAAAAAGGATTATTCTTGTAGATTCTCATACTAGTAAGTAATAAATTAATTGTAGCATAAATATTGTCAAAATGAGGTGAAGAAGGTGAATCTTACAAAAGTAAAAGGAAATACCTTTTTTATAAAAGGTGGCACAAACACAGGAATATATGTATTTGAAGATAACACAGCACTTATGATAGACCCAGGATTATGTGGTTCAAGGCCTAGGAGAGTAAATAAAGTTTTAGATGAAAATAAAATACATGTTAAATATATTATAAATACTCATGGGCATGATGACCACTATGGAGCATGTAATCAATTTAAAGAGTATTATAAAGATGTGTGCATAATGTCATCTAAATACGATAAATTATATATAGAAAATCCAGAACTATTTTCAAAGTATATTGTCGGGGGAAAGAGCAATATATTTATGGATAATATTTTAAAAAGTAAAATGCTGGATGATATAAAAATAGATAAATATATAGAAGCTGGTAAGCTTGAATTAAACAATGAAATGTTTGAAATAATTGAGTTCCAAGGTCACACACCTGGCAGTATAGCCGTTTTGACAAAAGATAAGGTGATTTTTGTTGGAGATTTATTAATAGGAGATGAAATTCTATCAAAATATGATTTCTTGTTTCTATATGATATACAAGAACAAATAAATTCATTAGAGAAATTAAAGGATATAGATTTTGAGTACTTAGTTTTAGGGCATGGTAAGCAAGTAATATCAAAAGAAGATTCCTATAAATTAATCGAAAAACATTTAAATGCACTACAAAAATATCTATGTCAAATAAGAAAGTTACTTGAAGAGCCAAAATCTTTAGAAATTTTATTAAAAAACATTATAAATAACAATAATTTAAGCAATAATTATAAAGAGTATCATTTTTTTAAATCTTCGTTAGTATCTGTTATAAGTTACTTAGTTGATTTAGAAGAAATAGGATATATATTGGAGAATGGGGAATTGCTTTACTATACAAAAACAAAATAAATTATGATAAAATAAAGAAGGTCATAAAAAACAAATAAAGGGTGAGCAATATGGAATACGAAAAATGGAATGAGATACTAGCACCTTATGAACATGCAGTAGAAGAATTGAAAATAAAATTTAAAAATATAAGAAAAGAATATTTAGCAAAAGGTGAATATTCTCCCATAGAGTTTGTCACAGGTAGAACAAAAAAAATATCTTCCATAATATCTAAATTAAAAAGGATAAATGCAAAAGATATAGAAACTGAAATTGATGATATTGCTGGTATAAGAATAATGTGCCAGTTTGTTGAAGATATATATGCTATAGTTGATTTGATAAAAGTAAGAAATGATATGACTATAATAGGAGAAAAAGATTATATTACAAATTACAAAGATAGTGGTTATAGAAGCTTTCATGTTATAATAAAATACCCTATAAACTCAATTGCGGGTTCAAAGGAAATCATATGTGAAATACAAATAAGAACTCTTGCAAT
This sequence comes from Clostridioides sp. LIBA-6822, assembly GCF_056688955.1. Taxonomy (NCBI): domain Bacteria; kingdom Bacillati; phylum Bacillota; class Clostridia; order Peptostreptococcales; family Peptostreptococcaceae; genus Clostridioides; species Clostridioides sp. LIBA-6822. The sequence goes on from NZ_CP196995.1 coordinate 428,888, forward strand.
GAATTTCTGGGCTACAATAGAACATTCATTAAAATATAAATATGACCATTACATACCTGAGACTCTTGCCGAAAGACTTAGAAGGGCATCTGATGCTGCGTTTCTTTTAGACCAAGAAATGAGCGAAATAAGAGAGGATATAATGAAAGCTCAGGCTATGTATCAAATGAAGTCTATAGCTATTAGAGACACTCTAAATAGAATACAAGAGTTATACGACTTGGGTGATACACATAAAGCTATGCAGTATCAAAGAAAACTGGATAGAACTGAAACGGATAAAAATATAACCGAAATTTTGGAATTAAAACAAGAAATAGATATATTATTAGAGCAATATAAAAATACCAAGGTAGATGATAAAGTAGTTCAATAAAAAGCTACTTATATAAAATTTGCTAAATATTAATGGGGCTGCCTCTTAATGGAAAATAATTTCTAAAAAGAGACAGCCTATTTAGTGTAATCAAGAAAGGAATGATATTATGAGTTTATATGCTATAGGAGATTTACATTTTTCAACATCAGTCAATAAGCCAATGAATATCTTTGGAAGTAATTGGGATGGTCATGAAAAGAAGATTATAGATAATTGGAAAGAGGTTGTTAAGGAAGAAGATTTAGTTTTAGTATTAGGAGATACATCTTGGGGAATTAATTTATCAGAAGCTAAAAAAGACTTAGATATAATAAGCGAACTTCCAGGACAGAAAATACTTATAAAGGGAAACCATGATTATTGGTGGACAACCGTTACAAGTTTAAATAAATTATATGAAAATATGAGTTTCATTCAGACAAATTTTTATGAATATAAAGACTATGCAATTTGTGGAGGTAGGGGTTGGATATGCCCTAATGATGTTAAATTTGATGAGACTGATGAGAAAGTTTATAAAAGGGAAGAAAATAGACTGAGATTATCATTAGAGTCTGCTCGTAAAAGAGGTCACTCAAAAATAATTGTGATTACTCATTATCCTCCTACAAATGATAAACTAGAAGAATCTCTATTTACAAAGTTATTTGAAGAATATAACGTAGAGAAAGTGATTTATGGTCATTTACATGGTAAAGAATCTTTTAAAATGGGATTAAAGGGAGTTCGAAATGGAGTAGAATATATATTAGCATCCTGTGACTATACAGAATTTAATTTAATAAAAGTTAACGATTAAAAAACATAAATTGGTAAATACTATAAGATACATGATTAAAAATAAATATTTGAGGGATTTCGGTTTTGAGAAAGGAGACACGACTTATGAGGTGGATATTAGTTTTTATATTTTTATATCTTATTCCTTTAGTAGTGATATTCAGAAATTACAAGAATTTTAAGAGGTCTTGTATCTACAGTAGTATTTACGTGGTATTAGCTACAACAATAATGATAAGTAATATTTATATGAGTGGACTTAATAAGATAAAAGAATCTATGTATTATCACAATTATATTTCTGATGAGACATATGATGAAAAGTATGTATCAAACTTTAATGAAAAAGAAAGTGCTGATTTAAAACAGAACAAGGAAAAGAATGAAGAGGTATCAAATAATAAAGATTTAAATAGTAAGCAAGATGAAAATGCACAAAATAAAGAAAGTAATAAAGAAGAAAATAAGGATGTAAAAGAAGATAGTGATTCAGAGAATAATGTTTCAGTAAATGATAAATCAGAAGAACAAGAAAGCGTAACAAAAGAAAATAGTAATCAAACAAGTAAAGAAAAAAATAGTGAAGATATAAAAAAAATAGATATAGAAAGTATAGGAATTTTTAAGAAAGAAATTTATAATATAGAAAGAGTCGCTTTAGTTCCAATGAGAGAATGTATACCTTATACTAAGGATATAGCAAAAAATATAACTAAATTGTCTAGTATAAAAAAAGACGTTACAAATGCTAGAGATAAGTGTAAAGAAGTTGTAAAAGAGTATAAAAATATGCAGATTCCAGAACTTTCTAAGGAAGAGTATACAGAAACATTGAGTAATGCTAGAGATGATGTAAAGAAAGCATATGAACTTAGACAAAAATCTATGGAAAGTGCTTTAAAGTTAATAAATACTAAAAGCCCTAAATATATAGGGAAGATAACTGAGTACCTTGATTTGTCAGATAAGCAGATAGAAAGTTTTAAAAATAGATTAAATGATTTAAAAGAAGAAATAGATGGAGCAGAAATAAATAATATTAATTAATAAGAATTAAGGATATAAGTTAAAAGGGAGATTAAGATGAATAAGCAGAGTATTGGAAAACTAAACATGTTTTTTATGGGGATTACTCAAAGAAACCTTGATAATAGGGATTTTTTTATTGAGTTAGAAGTGATTTTTAAATCTGGAAGAAAAGAATTTAAAGGAATGGCAATAGAAGAAGATAATAAGTATAAATTTAATTTTAAAGGAAAATCAGATTTATATACATTTAATGAATTGCTTAAGAATATTTCTAAAGAAGCAGAAAACTATGATAGCTTAGTATTTAAATATATTGAGAGAGGAACTATTGTTGTAATTGAAGGCGATAATAAGAAGGTAAATGTAAAGTATCTAGACAATATAGAAGAAGTACCTAAAATAGATGAGTTTACAGCATCTCAAATAAAAAACAGAGATTATTATGTAAAAGTAGGACAGGCAAATGCACTTCTAAAAGAAATTGGAGTACTTACAAAAGATGGTAAGATAAAAAATGATAAAATAAGAAAATACAATCAGATAGACCATTTTGTGGAATTGATAGATAGTATTCTAAAGGAAATACAGGATAAAGACTGTATAACAATCCTTGATTGTGCCTGTGGTAAATCTTATCTAAGTTTTGTTTTAAACTTTTATATAAAAGAAGTGTTAAAGAAAAACTGTTATTTTATAGGGATAGATTATTCAGATGTAGTTATAGAAGCATCAAGAAATATGGCTAAAAACTTAGGATATAAAAATATGTCGTTTATAAAGGAGGACCTAACTAATTATACACCAAATAGAGATGTTGACCTTGTGATAAGTTTACATGCTTGTGATACAGCAACAGATATGGCAATAGGTCTAGGGATTAGAGCAAAATCTGAAGCTATAGTAGTAGTACCATGTTGCCATAAGGAGTTATTAGGGCAATATAAATATGAAGCTATGGAACCAATATTAAAACACGGAGTATTTAAAGCTAGATTTGCAGATTTAATAACTGATGGCCTAAGAACCTTGTTATTAGAAGGCAATGGATATGATACTTCTGTAGTAGAATACATATCTCCACTTGACACACCAAAAAATTTAATGATAAGAGCAATAAAAACTAAAACAAATAATGACAAAGCATTAAAAGAATATAGAGAACTGAAAGCACAATTTGGAGTTGAACCAACCTTAGAAAAACTTATATATTAGTTAAAAATGTAAAATTTACAAAAAGCTTGCTTAAATATGCAAGCTTTTTGGTATTATATAGGTATAGTCATATCTAGAGTTTTGATTTATAATTAAAGCTGTGCTATAATATGTGATTAATCAAATCAATAAACGTTACATGGAGGTAAAAATGAACAAATTGAATATATGTATTGATATAGATGGAACAATAACAAGCCCATATCATTTTCTTCCATACCTAAATGATATTTTTAATAAAAACATAACTGAAGCAGAGTGTATAACACATAATTGGGAAGAATTATATGGTTCAGGAATAAGAGATGTATATGCAGAATTTAATAATAAGTATATACATTCCTATGATGAAGCAAAGATTGTGGAGGGTGCTACTGAGGTAATTGGCACATTATCTAAAGGACATAATTTATCTTTTGTAACAGCTAGGCATGAGTGTTTAACTGATGTAACTAAAAACTGGCTATCGAGACAAGGATTTTCAGATATAGATGTTTACTTATTAGGAAGTGATTATAAAGTTGAAAAGGCAAGAGAACTGAGCTGTGATATATTTATAGAAGATAATCCTTTAAATTCAGTACAATTAGCTGATGATGGTGTTAAAGTAATACTTCTAGATACTAACTATAATAAAGCTGTTAGACATCAAAATATAATTAGAGTTAATAATTGGATAGATATTGAAAAGATTATAAAACAAAGTATTTAAAAGATTTGTAAATCGAAAGGGGGAGCATATGATAGATTTAAAACTTGAAAATAGAAAAGGAAAGATTCATGTAAAGAGCAGTGAAGTAAAAGATATTTTAGAATTACGTCCAGACTTTGAATATGTGCAAGATATATCAAATACTATAAATCAAGAAAACATATTGGTGTTTGATTGTCAGTTGACAGGAAATTCTTTTGATATGGATGATTTAGATATAGAAGAAATATTGGAAGAATTGGGTGAAGAAATAGATGAGTCTTATTTCAATGTTTTATTTGAAGATGTAAGAGCTTATTTAAAAGATGCTACGGATGAGATAGAAGCAGACTTGCAAGAAAATTACTTATTTGATAATTTGAGATGTTATTTTGATATATACAACATAAATCAAGAATTTACCGATTTTAAGTTTGTATTTTTAGTTTCTTTTAAAGATATAAAAATTTCTTCATTAGCAAACCTAGCTAAGATTGTTTCTAAAAGACAGCTTATAGGTGCATCTAAATTTTATAGTTAAAATAGAATCTTATTGTATTAAAAAAACTAGTGGCCTTGTAAAAGTATTAGGCTACTAGTTTTTTATTTGTACATTTTCACAAAATTTCAGAAAACTATTTACATTCTTATAAAAGTAATGTATATTAAACGTAATGTTCGATATATTGGATAAAAGTTGAATTATTAAATCTATTAAATGGTTAAAATAATTTATTTTTATCTGAGTATATTAGGGGGAAAATTTATGCAAAATTTAAATGAAATAATTTCTGAGAATTTAAAAAAAATAAGGAAAGAAAAACATCTTAGTTTAGATAAGATTGCTCAACTTAGTGGAGTGAGCAAGAGTATGTTGTCTCAAATAGAAAAATGTGAGGTAAATCCTACTATATCTACTTTAAAGAAAATAACTAATGGACTAAAAATCTCATTTACATCATTGATGGAGAGACAGGAAAGTGATATAGAATTGGTTCAAAAAAGTGATGTAGACCATTTTATTGAAGATAATGGAAAATATATAAGCTATCCAATATTTCCTTTTGATTCCAAAAGAAGATTTGAGATATTTATGATTGAAATAGAAGAGGGTGGAAGTTTAGATTCAAATGCTGAACTTCCAGGGACACAAGAATTTATAACTGTTTTTAGTGGTGAGATAACTATTAAAATAAATGGAGAAGATTATGTTGTGTGTAGTGGAAATTCTATAAGGTTTAAAGCAGATGTATCACATATATATAGAAATTCAGGTAAGGGGATAGCTAAAATGAGTATGGTAGTATATTATGTGTAAACACCATTATAAATAGAATCAAAATAGTATATTACAAGAGGGTATCTTACTGTATAAATAATATAGTGAAGTAATGTATTTAGAGTGATAAAAAGTAAAGGTATATAATGAAAATATATTTAAATAAGGAGCGTGATTCATATATGAATAATAAAAAAGCTGTTTTCTTCTTTTGTAATGATTTAAATAAAGACCCAGTAGCTAGCAATGTTTTTAATTGTTGTAGGGAAATAATGGATTTAAAACAAACTAATATTATTGTTGATGATAACTTTGTATTGGAATTTACTGATAAAAATAACAATTTATTTCAGTTTGTAAATACAAAAGATGTAATAAGCCATGACTATAAATATTATCTGACAATTTTAAATAAGCATTTTAAAAATTTTGATTTCGCAGGAGTTGTAAATTGGCATGAAGGAGAAAATGCTCCAGAGCATATTTTAACAGCTCATACAATTGGAGATGTACCAACAGGAGAGTTTGGAAACTCAAATCCAAAATATTTTAAAAATCTAATTAATGCAATTGAAGATATAAAAAATGAAAACTCACTTGATGAATTTACTACATTAACAGAGGCAACTCATTGGTCTGGAACAACATATGGAGAAGTGTCTAAATTAATTACAGAATATTCTGTACCTATGTTAGACATTGAGATAGGAAGTAGTAGTGACAGTTTTAATAATAAGATAGCAATACAAGTATTAGCAAAAGCACTGGTTAGAGTATTTGATAATGATGAACCTTTAAAAACTCTATTGTGTGTTGGAGGAGTACATTTTGAAAAATCTTTTGCAGATGTTATAAAAAATAAAGAATACAACATATCAATTGGACATGTACTTCCAAATCAGTGGATTGTAAGTGGAATGTATGATGATGAATCTGGATTTGAGAAATTAGAGAAGTGTGTAAATAGTATTGAAGGTGGAATTGATGGGATAGTTTTTCATGATAAATTAAAAGGTACTTATAAAGAGCAATGCCGTAAACTAGGTGAAAAACTTAATATACCTGTATTTAAACATAAAATATTAAAAAATCCAAAAGATTTACCTATATGGTAGTTATACAATCAATATAATAAGAAGTCAGATTAATTTTTAAGTGAGGTCAAAAATGATATTATCTTATTTTGCATTATTAATTAGAGTAGTTCTATTAGCTTTTGAGAGAGTAGTTGTAAGGTTATTAGGTGATGAAGAAGGTGATATTTATAAAAATATAGCTTCATCATTTCTATTTTTCTTTATTGGGGGAGTATGTTTATTGCCATTTAGTATAATGGATAGAGTTAGTGATTGGTCATTTTTAATACCATGTTATATAAGTAGCTTAGTTTATTCAATTGGCTCAGTAGCATATGTGACATCTTTAGCAACTGGTGAAGTTTCACTTGTGACTCCAATAAACAGTCTAAATTCATTGTTTCTATTACTTTTATCAGTTATATTTTTAGGTGAAGGTTTAAGTTTAGCAAAAGTTGCAGGAATCATAGTTATGATTGGTGGAGTGTTCATATTAAAAAAAGTAAGCTCTTTTTTAAAAAATGTATCTATAATTTTTAACAACTTGCCATGTAGATTAATGTTTTTGTACATATTTTTACAATCAGTAGGGAGAGTGTTGGATAAGGCTTTTTTTGTGCAAGTATCTCCTATACTATATTCGACTATACTTTATTTCTTTGTGGGATTAAATCTATTTGTATTCTTAGCATTTAAAAAGAAGCAAAAAGTAATTTATGAGATTTTTAGGAATAAAAAGGGTCTTTCAATTGTAAGTGGTGCTATTAATGGATATTCTTATTTAGCATTATTAATCGCTTTAAATAATCTAGAACTTAGTATAGCTGAACCATTTTCTCAGGTGTCTATGATAATAACTTTGATACTTGCTCATTTTATATTCAAAGAAAATATAAAAGAAAAGATACCAGGTTCAATTTTAATACTAATTGGCGGATGGCTACTGTTGCTTTAATCATTATATTAAGTAATATAAAAAGAAGTAATCAAGAAGTATGATAATTAAAAGCAGTTTGATAAATAGCCAATACATAGTTAATAAATAGGGAATACAAACATATTTATTTAGATAAATTCGTTTATATTCCCTATTTTGATTATATTGATTTTTATATCTTATAATATGAATCTTACAATCATTAGTTCTTATGTCTAACTCTTAGTGGGATATCAAGTTCTTTTGCTAATTGCTTAGATTCTTCTATTTCTTCTGGAGATATTTCATCTACTACGGAAAAAGCTACATCTTTTATATGTTTTTTGCAATCTCTAGCAAAATCTAACATATAATCAAATGATTTTTCTCCAAACTTTGGTTGTGTAACCCTGTTATAAGCTTCTTTATTTGGAGCATTAAGACTTATTGATACTGCATCTATAACATCTTTTAATAGAATAGCTGTTTTTTTATTGTGTATTAAATCACTTAGACCATTTGTATTTATTCTTGTCTTTATGTTGCTTTTTTCTTTTATAAACTTAGCAACTTCTATTAATTCATTTATTCTCATTAATGGTTCGCCATATCCACAAAATACAATTTCATCGTAATCGTCTAAATTGTATTTGTTGAAAGCTTCTTTTACCTCGTCTATACTTGGTTCATGTTCCAACCATAGACTACCACTATTTGCTACTTCATCTTTTTCATTTCTTATGCAAAAAACACAACTACATGGACATGTATTAGTTATATTTACATAGATACTATTTTCAATTGTATATAAGATATTCATAATTTTCCCTCCATAAATTTAAATTCTTAATTAAAATAACGTCTTTTAAAATCAAGTTTATCGAGTGCTATACCTAAAATTATAAAGACAATAAAACTTCCTATTGGCTGTAATAAACCAAGTAAGCTCATTACAAATGCACTTGTAAAACTTCCAATGATTACTCCTTCAGCAAACATGTATAAGACTAACCCCACTATACCTGCTACAATAGAAGCAACTATATTTCTTTTATTTATTATCTTGTCGCTTTTAGAAGTGAAAAATAATACAAGTATTGGCTTTATGATTATAGTTGGTATTACCCAAATAGCAGCACCTGTAGATAAATCAGCTAGACCAGCACCTATTGCAGAGGCTGCTATAGCATAGTTTGTTGGTAAAATAGTTGCAGCTAGATAAATAAAAGCATCTCCTATATGAACATATCCATTATTTCCACCGACTGGGATATGTAGTATATACGCTATTGTCAAACATATTATGGATGCAAATAACGCAGAAGTAACAATATAGGTCGTTTTTTTAGAAGTAACTTTATTCATTTTTTCCAATATACTCCCTCCCTAGAAATCCAGAACTAACATAATTGTAATGTTTTCTTATACATATATTAATATTAATCATACAATTTTCATAGTTTGTTTGGCGTTTTTTTTGCAAAACACAGATTGTACCCATTCAAATGTATATAAATAGAAAAATATAATAGAGTAATAGTCAAAATAGGATAAGTATAAACATAATATGGAATGTATTAGAGGTAATGAAATGATATAAAAAATAATATAAGAGAGTCCATTGAGTGGACTCTCTTATATTTGGGAAATTAAAGGCTATTTTGTTAGATAATAGCTAATTAATAAAAAAATATATTTATAAAATACTAATTTACTCTATTAGTAGCAGTTCCTGTTTCTATAACTTCTACAGCACTACTTAAACTAGAATAAACTATATTTTCTATCGCTGTACTAGTGAAGAAGCCAAGGTGATGAGTGAATATAACTTGTTCCATAGAAAGAAGTTTGTTTATTTCTGGGTCAGTTAATTCACCTGGATTCATCTTTTTATTTAAGAATAATCCTTCTGTTTCAAATGTATCAAGGGCAGCAGCTCTGATTTTTCCTGATTCTAGTGCTTCTATTAAGTCCCCTGTCTTAATTAAACCACCACGTCCAGTATTTACTATATAAGCTCCATCCTTCATTATAGCTAGAGTATCTTTGTTTATCATATGTTTTGTTCCTTCAAGTAAAGGAGTATGTAATGTTATAAGGTCAGCTTCTTTTAAAAGGTCTTCTAAAGTATCTTTGTAAGTTAATATATCATTTAAATCATTATTTGGATATTGGTCAAATGCAATTACGTTAGCCCCTAAGCCTTTGAATAATCTTGCAGAAGTAGCACCTATTTTTCCAGTACCTATAACACCTACTGTAATAGATCTAACTTCTGTTCCAAGAAGTTCAGCTATCCAACGATAGTCACCTTCACAGACTTTTTTCTTTACTAAAGGAGTTTTTCTTAAAAGGTTCATAGCTTGAGTAACAGCTAATTCAGCTATTGCATTAGGTGAATAAGAAGGAACATTAGTAACAATAAGCCCATTTTCATTAACTAAACCAAAATGTATCATATCCATTCCTGCAGTTCTTGAAGCTATAACTTTAACTCCAGCATCTTTTAAAGTCTCATAAATATAAGGGTTATCTATATAGTTAGTTTGTTGTATAGATATACCATCATATCCTTTAGCTTTAACCACGTTTTCTTCAGTCATGTTTTCAGGATAAATATCCACTTGAACATCCTTATGCTCTTCAGACCATTGTTTTATTACTGGTTCTTCATAATCGCGTGCTCCAAATACTAGTATTTTCATATCAATACCCTCCTGTAATTATTAAATTATATGGTAATCTTTCATTTAGAAATAATATGTAACATATAAGGCTATGTTTTTTATACAAAATTTTTAAGGTTAAAAATTTAGTTTTGAAATTGTTTTCCCTGTCATATTTCGATATTTAGTTATTTTTTATTTAATGTAATAATTGCTTTAAAAATTTATCAAAGAAATTGTTATTTTTTAGATTAAATATTATTAAAAATTTATCTAAGTTTGAAATTAGTTAACTAACTTGCTGATTAATTACAATGATAACATGTGTTTTTGAGTTTAGCAATGAAAACTTTTTTTGAAATGTCAAGCTTTTTCACAAAAAAATATATAAAAAAAACTTTTATATGCATAGAAAGAATAGCAAAATGCAATGGAGAGTTGCATAATGCCACGATTTGGAAAAAATAATTTAATTGCATATTGTTAAAAAACATTCAAATCAAGCGATATTTTGCTTAAATATAAAGTTGGCACGATAAATGCTTAACAATATAGGTGTAAGACAATAAAACAATAAAAAATAATTTTAATAATTTTTAAGTTATTTTAGATAAGATTAGGAACTTTGACATCAAATAGTTAATATCAGAAAAAAGTATTTAAAGTATTTTATGAGTGAGTTAATCGAAATTTTATAATTGATACTATTAAGGAGGAAAACGTTATGCTTTTAGAAGGAGTTAAAGTAGTAGAACTTTCAAGTTTCATCGCAGCACCATGTTGTGCAAAAATGTTAGGTGACTGGGGTGCAGAGGTTATTAAGATTGAACCTATAGAAGGTGATGGAATAAGAGTTATGGGTGGAACATTTAAATCTCCAGCATCAGATGATGAAAACCCTATGTTTGAATTAGAAAATGGAAATAAAAAGGGTGTAAGTATTAATGTAAAATCAAAAGAAGGAGTAGAAATACTACATAAATTATTATCAGAAGCAGATATATTTGTAACTAATGTTAGAGTTCAAGCATTAGAAAAAATGGGAATAGCTTATGACCAAATAAAAGATAAATATCCAGGATTAATATTCTCTCAAATATTAGGATATGGTGAAAAAGGACCTTTAAAAGATAAACCAGGATTTGACTACACTGCATACTTCGCAAGAGGAGGAGTTAGCCAATCTGTTATGGAAAAAGGAACATCTCCAGCAAATACAGCAGCAGGATTTGGTGACCATTATGCAGGTCTAGCATTAGCAGCAGGAAGTTTAGCAGCATTACATAAAAAAGGTCAAACTGGTAAAGGTGAAAGAGTAACAGTAAGTCTTTTCCATACTGCTATATATGGAATGGGAACAATGATAACAACAGCACAATACGGAAATGAAATGCCTTTATCAAGAGAAAATCCAAACAGTCCATTAATGACTACATATAAATGTAAAGATGGAAGATGGATTCAATTAGCTTTAATACAATACAATAAGTGGTTAGGTAAATTCTGTAAGGTTATAAATAGAGAATATATATTAGAAGATGATAGATACAATAACATAGATTCAATGGTTAATCATGTTGAAGGTTTAGTTAAGATAGTTGGAGAAGCTATGTTAGAAAAAACATTAGACGAGTGGTCAGCTTTATTAGAAGAAGCAGACTTACCATTTGAAAAAATCCAAAGCTGTGAAGATTTATTAGACGACGAACAAGCTTGGGCAAATGACTTCTTATTTAAGAAAGAATATGATAGCGGAAATACAGGTGTCTTAGTTAATACTCCAGTTATGTTTAGAAATGAAGGAATTAAAGATTATACACCAGCACCAAAAGTAGGTCAACATACTGTAGAAGTATTAAAATCTTTAGGCTATGATGAAGAAAAAATAAACAGCTTCAAAGATAGTAAAGTTGTAAGATACTAATTAGTAATTCTAGATTTAATAAAAGGAGAATGCTAAAGATGTACACAATGGGATTAGATATAGGTTCAACTGCATCAAAGGGAGTAATTTTAAAAGATGGAGAAGATATTGTAGCTTATGAGACAATATCTTCTGGTACTGGGACTACTGGACCATCAAGAGTTTTAGAAAAATTATATGGCAAGACTGGTCTTGCAAGAGAAGATATTGAAAAAGTGGTAGTTACAGGATATGGAAGAATGAATTATTCAGATGCTGATAAGCAAATAAGTGAATTAAGCTGTCATGCCAGGGGAGTAAACTTCATAATTCCAGAGACAAGAACCATTATTGACATAGGTGGTCAAGATGCAAAGGTATTAAAGTTAGATAATAATGGAAGACTACTAAACTTTCTTATGAATGACAAGTGTGCTGCAGGTACAGGAAGATTTTTAGATGTAATGGCAAAGATAATAGAGGTTGATGTATCTGAACTCGGAAGTATATCTATGAATTCTCAAAATGAAGTATCAATAAGCAGTACATGTACAGTATTTGCAGAGTCTGAGGTTATATCACATTTATCTGAAAATGCAAAAATTGAAGATATAGTGGCAGGTATTCATACTTCAGTAGCAAAGAGAGTTTCTAGCCTAGTAAAAAGAATAGGAGTACAAAGAAATGTAGTTATGGTTGGTGGAGTTGCTAGAAATAGTGGCATCGTAAGAGCCATGGCAAGAGAAATCAACACAGAAATTATTGTACCTGATATACCTCAATTAACGGGTGCTTTAGGAGCAGCGTTATACGCTTTTGATGAAGCAAAAACATCACAAAAAGAAGTGAAAAATATATAAAAAGAGGGATGAAAATGTCTGAAAAAAAAGAAGCTAGAGTAGTAATAAATGATTTATTAGCTGAACAATATGCAAATGCATTTAAAGCTAAAGAAGAAGGAAGACCTGTAGGTTGGTCAACATCAGTATTTCCTCAAGAATTAGCAGAAGTATTTGACTTAAACGTATTATATCCAGAAAATCAAGCAGCTGGGGTAGCGGCTAAAAAAGGTTCTTTAGAGTTATGTGAAATGGCTGAATCTAAAGGATATTCTATCGACCTATGTGCATATGCAAGAACAAATTTTGGTCTTTTAGAAAATGGAGGCTGTGAAGCTTTAGATATGCCAGCTCCAGATTTCCTACTTTGCTGTAACAATATATGTAACCAAGTTATAAAATGGTATGAAAATATTTCAAGAGAATTAGATATACCTCTAATAATGATTGATACAACTTTCAATAATGAAGATGAAGTTACTCAATCAAGAATTGACTATATAAAAGCTCAATTTGAAGAAGCTATAAAGCAATTAGAAATTATATCAGGGAAGAAATTTGACCCTAAGAAGTTTGAAGAAGTAATGAAAATATCAGCTGAAAACGGAAGACTATGGAAATACTCTATGAGTTTACCAGCAGATTCTTCACCTTCACCAATGAATGGATTTGACTTATTTACTTACATGGCTGTAATAGTTTGTGCTAGAGGTAAAAAAGAAACTACAGAAGCATTTAAATTACTTATAGAAGAATTAGAGGACAACATGAAAACTGGTAAATCTTCTTTCAGAGGAGAAGAAAAATACAGAATAATGATGGAAGGTATACCTTGTTGGCCATATATAGGATACAAAATGAAAACATTAGCTAAATTTGGAGTTAACATGACAGGTAGTGTTTACCCACATGCTTGGGCATTACAATATGAAGTTAATGATTTAGATGGAATGGCAGTAGCATACAGTACTATGTTTAACAACGTAAACTTAGACCGTATGACAAAATATAGAGTTGATTCTTTAGTAGATGGTAAATGTGATGGAGCATTCTATCATATGAACAGAAGCTGTAAACTTATGAGTTTAATACAATATGAAATGCAAAGAAGAGCAGCTGAAGAAACTGGATTACCATATGCTGGATTTGATGGTGATCAAGCAGACCCTAGAGCTTTTACTAATGCTCAGTTTGAAACAAGAATTCAAGGTTTAGTTGAAGTAATGGAAGAAAGAAAAAAACTTAATAGAGGTGAGATATAATGGAAGCTATTTTATCTAAAATGAAAGAAGTAGTTGAAAATCCAAATGCGGCTGTAAAAAGATATAAAAGTGAAACTGGTAAAAAAGCTATAGGTTGTTTCCCAGTTTACTGCCCAGAAGAGATTATACATGCAGCTGGAATGCTTCCAGTTGGTATATGGGGAGGACAAACAGAATTAGATTTAGCTAAACAATATTTCCCTGCATTTGCATGTTCAATAATGCAATCATGTTTAGAATATGGATTAAAAGGTGCTTATGATGAATTATCTGGAGTTATTATACCAGGTATGTGTGATACACTAATTTGTCTAGGACAAAACTGGAAATCAGCAGTACCTCATATAAAATATATATCATTAGTACACCCACAAAATAGAAAACTTGAAGCTGGTGTAAAATACCTAATCAGTGAGTACAAAGGTGTGAAAAGAGAGCTTGAAGAAATATGTGGTTATGAAATAGAAGAAGCAAAAATTCATGAAAGTATAGAAGTTTACAATGAACATAGAAAAACTATGAGAGACTTTGTTGAAGTAGCTTATAAACATTCTAATACTATAAAACCATCAGTAAGAAGCTTAGTAATCAAAAGTGGATTCTTTATGAGAAAAGAAGAGCACACTGAATTAGTAAAAGAATTAATAGCAAAATTAAATGCTATGCCAGAAGAAGTCTGTTCTGGAAAGAAAGTTTTATTAACAGGTATAGTAGCTGATTCTAAAGATATATTAGATATTTTAGAAGACAACAATATATCAGTTGTAGCAGATGATTTAGCTCAGGAAACAAGACAATTCAGAACAGATGTACCAGCAGGTGATGATGCGTTAGAAAGATTAGCAAGACAATGGTCAAATATAGAAGGATGTTCATTAGCTTATGACCCTAAGAAAAAACGTGGGTCACTTATAGTAGATGAAGTTAAAAAGAAAGATATAGATGGTGTTATCTTCTGTATGATGAAATTCTGTGACCCAGAAGAATACGATTATCCTTTAGTTAGAAAAGATATAGAAGATAGTGGAATACCTACTTTATATGTTGAAATTGACCAACAAACTCAGAATAATGAACAAGCCAGAACTCGTATTCAAACTTTTGCTGAGATGATGAGTTTAGCGTAAGTTCATTAAAATAAATTTACTATAAAATGTGAAAATTGGAGGAAGCTATGTTATATAACAAAGAACAAGAACTTTTAAGAAAAGCAGTAAGAGATTTTGTTAGTAAAGAATTAGACACTTTGCCAGCAGAAATGGATAAAACAGGTGTAATGCCTAAGGAATTAATCAAAAAATTAGCTGAAACAAAATTTATAAGCAGTAATATTCCAGAAGAGTATGGTGGTGGGGGAGCAGGATATGTTTCTTATGCTATCATAATGGAAGAAATAGCTAGAAGATGTGCATCAACAGCTACTTTCGTTACAGCAGGTTCTTCTCTTGCTACATTACCAATACTTTACAATGGTACTGAAGAGCAAAAACAAAAATACTTAAAAGGTTTAGCAACAGGTGAATTAATAGGAGCATTTGGTTTAACTGAGCCAGGAGCTGGTTCTGATGCTGGTGGGCAACAAACAACAGCAGAATTAGTTGGAGACCACTATATATTAAATGGTAGAAAAACTTTCATAACTAATGGACCATTCTGCGACATAGCTATAGTAATAGCAGTTACAGATAGAAGTAAAGGTCTTAGAGGTACATCAGCATTTATAGTAGAAAGTAAATGGGATGGTTTCTCAACAGGAGCTCATGAAGATAAAATGGGTATAAGAGGAACTGAAACTTCTGACTTAATATTTGAAAATGTTAAAGTTCCAAAAGAAAACCTTATAGGAAAAGAAGGTAATGGATTTAAAATAGCAATGGGTACTTTAGAAGTAGGTAGAATAGGTGTTGCTGCCTTAGCTCTAGGAATTGCTCAAGGTGCTTTAGATGAAGCTGTTAAATATACAAAACAAAGAGTTCAATTTGGTAAGCCTATCGCTAAATTCCAAAATACTCAATTTACTATAGCTGATATGGAAACAAAAGTTTGTGCAGCTAGAGGATTAGTTTATGATGCAGCACAAAAGAGAGATGCAGGAATGAGAGTTGCTCAAGAATCTGCAATGGCTAAATACTATGCAGCAGAAGTTGCAAATGAAGTTGCTTATAAAGCATTACAACTTCACGGTGGATATGGATTCATAAAAGATTATGAAATCGAAAGAATGTACAGAGACGCTAGAATCGTATCAATATACGAAGGTACATCAGAAGTTCAAAAAATGGTAATTTCATCAAACGTATTAAAATAATAAATAATCTAATGAAATTGGAGGTATAGACTTTGAAAATATTAGTTTGCGTAAAACAAGTTCCAGATACTAACGAAGTAAGAATAAATAAAGAAACAGGTACTCTTATAAGAGATGGAGTTCCAAGTATATTAAATCCAGATGATGCTAACGCATTAGAGGAAGCTTTAAAAATTAAAGATGAGCATGATGATGTAACTATAACAGTTATAACAATGGGACCTCCTCAAGCTGACTTTATGCTAAGAGAGTGTTTAGCTATGGGTGCTGATGATGCAATATTATTAAGTGATAGAGCATTTGGAGGAGCTGATACTTGGGCTACATCAAATACTATTGCAGCAGGGATAGCTAAAGTAGGAGACTATGACATAATATTTGCAGGAAGACAAGCAATAGATGGAGATACTGCACAAGTTGGACCACAAATTGCAGAAAAATTAGACATTCCTCAAGTTACATATGTACAAGACTTCAAAATAGAAGGAAAAGACATAATAGTTCAAAGACAATTAGAAGATGGATATGAATTAATAAAAGTAAGTACACCTGTACTTTTAACAGCAGTAAAAGAGTTAAATGCACCTAGATACATGTCTGTTGATAAAATAGTAAAAGCATATAAACATGATGTAAAAGTTTGGACAATTGATGATTTAGATGTAAATAAAGAAGAGGTTGGTTTAAAAGCATCACCAACTAAAGTATTTAGATCATTTACTCCTGACCCAAGAGGAAAAGGAGAAATCTTAGAAGGTAAAGCTGATGAAATAGCTAACAAAATAATAATCGGTCTAAAACAAAAGCACATTATATAAGTTGGAGGAGTACAAACTATGAATGATATAAAAGATTTAAGTTCTTATAAAAACGTATGGATATTTGCAGAACAAAGAGAAGGAAAAATAGCTCCAGTAGTTATCGAATTATTAGGAGAAGGAAGAAAATTAGCTACAGAAGTAGATGCTGAGCTTTGTGCAGTATTATTAGGAAAAGATGTTGATGGATTAGCTAAAGAGTTAATCACTTTTGGAGCAGATAAAGTTTATGTTGCAGATGATGCTCTTTTAGAAAAATATACAACTGATGCATATACAAAAGTAATAAAAGATGCAATAGATGAAATAAAACCAGAAATAATGCTTTTCGGAGCAACTCATATAGGTAGAGATTTAGCACCTAGAATAGCTTCAAGAGTTGGAACTGGATTAACAGCTGACTGTACTAAGTTAGAAATAGACCCAGAAGATAAGAAAATAAAACAAACTCGTCCAGCATTTGGTGGAAACATAATGGCTACAATCATATGTCCAAACCATAGACCTCAAATGTCTACAGTTAGACCTGGTGTTATGGATAAAGCTGAACAAGACGAAACAAGAACTGGTGAAGTTATAGCATTAGACTATAAAATAACTCAAGATGATATAAGAACTACTGTTTTAGAAACAGTTAAAACTAAAAAAGATTTAGTATCTCTTACAGATGCAAATGTTATAGTATCAGGTGGTTTAGGATTAGGTGGACCAGAAGGATTTGAAATGCTTAAGAAATTAGCTGACAAATTAGGTGGAGTAGTTGGTTCTTCTCGTGCAGCTGTAGATGCTGGATGGATAGACCATTCTCACCAAGTAGGTCAAACAGGAACTACTGTTAAACCAAACCTATACATAGCTTGTGGTATATCAGGAGCAATACAACATTTAGCAGGTATGCAATCATCAGATTTCATAATTGCTATAAACAAAAACCCAGCAGCTCCAATTTTAGAAATCGCTGATTATGGAGTAGTTGGAGATTTACATGAAATAGTACCAATGCTTATAGATAAATTAGATAGCGTTGATGATTTATTAGAAGCTATAAAAGCTTAATAGACACAAATTATATAAATATTACTGATTGAATAAGTCTTATTAGTTAGTAACATAATTATTAACCCTTTGATAAGTTATTGCTAGTGTGTATTTGTCAGTTATTAAAAAGTCTGTTTGAATAAAATTTTATAATACAAGATAATTTGGATAATCCTTATATGTGTATTGCTTACAAAATGTGAGTTATATTCTATAAGGATTATCTTTGTTTTTTAAAATAAATCTTAAATTTAATTAAATTGTACTAAATAGACAAATAATTACTAAATGTGTGATAAAATACAATTAAAAGCAAAATGAAATTTTTAACAAACTATAATCATTAAAATTATATCTTAGTTACATTTTAATGAAGAAAGCTATTTAAAAAGACAAATATTACAAGGAGTTGGTTGTATGTGCTAATGGTATTTATTGTAAGCAAACAATAAATTTTGTATGTAGTTCAATAAATTACTTAATGAAAGGTGCGAATATTAATGGATAATAACTTAATAGGGCTTATAGAACATGTAGAAAATCCAGCTATTTTATGTAAGGAATCAGGCGAAATAATATATTGTAATCATCTAATAGATAGTATTTTTAGTTTTCTAGATATAAAAAAGCCTAAAAATATAAATGAATTAGATTCTAACTTTGACAAAAAAGAAATTCTGACAGAGAGTAAAAAGAAAATAGCTTTCAGAGAATTAAGAATGACTGCACATATATACAATATGAAAGATAATAATAATGAAAATACTATAGTTTATTTATTTGAGAAATCTGTAATATCGGATAAAGTAGTTGAGGATATAATAGAACATATAGATGAAGTTGTCGTTGTATTTAACAAAGATGGGGTAATTGAAAAGATGAATAATGTTAGTGATGAGATATTACCTTTTAAAAGAACTGAAGTACTTGGTAGAAATATAACAGACCTTGTAAGACAAGGATTAGTAGAAGAACCAATAATATTAAATATGCTCAAAGTGAAGAAAAAGATTTATAGAAATATCGTTTATCCTGATGGAAAACTTATTGCTTATACAGCAGTTCCAAGATGGGACTCTAAAGGAAAACTTACAGGAGGAGTACTTACAGGAAGAGATATTTCAAGGGTCATTAAGCTTGAATCTCAGATAAGATATAGTGATATGTCAGAGGATACAGAGTATATAAGTCAAAGTAAGATTATGGACAACATAAAAAAAGTTGTAAAGAGAGCTGCAGCGTCAGATTCTTCTATATTTATAAATGGAGAATCAGGTGTAGGAAAAG
The DNA here is from genome assembly GCF_056688955.1 of Clostridioides sp. LIBA-6822. Classification (NCBI taxonomy): domain Bacteria; kingdom Bacillati; phylum Bacillota; class Clostridia; order Peptostreptococcales; family Peptostreptococcaceae; genus Clostridioides; species Clostridioides sp. LIBA-6822. The sequence goes on from NZ_CP196995.1 coordinate 448,371, forward strand.
AAATAATAGCAAGAACGATATATAAGTATAGTTCGAGAAGGGAAAAGCCTTTTATTGCAATAAACTGTGGAGCTATACCAAATGAACTATTAGAATCAGAGTTTTTTGGATATGAAGAAGGTTCTTTTACTGGAGCTAAGAAAAAAGGTAAAAAGGGACTTTTTGAAGAGGCAAATGGTGGAACTATCTTTTTGGATGAGATAGGTGAGTTACCAATGCAGATGCAAAAAAAATTACTTAGAGTTATACAAGAAAATACGATTACTAGAATAGGTGGTAGCAAACCTATAAAGATAGATGTTAGGTACATAAGTGCTACTAATATTTCTCATGAAGACCTTAGAAACAACCTTAAATTTAGACAAGATTTGTACTATAGATTGAGTGTTATCCCAGTAAAAATACCACCACTTAGAGAAAGAAAAGAGGATATAGTACCATTAGTAAATTATTTCTTAAAACTTTACAATGAAAAGTATAATAGAGAAGTAGAAGTTTCACCTAAGGTTATTGAATTATTGGAAGAATATTCTTGGCCAGGTAACATAAGAGAATTGAAAAATATCATTGAAAGATTCGTAGTTTTATCAGCTAAAAATATAATTGGAGAAGATGAATTTAATATGCTTATAAACCTAGATATGATTGATAATGAAACAGATGATTTATCACCAATAGTGGTAAATGGAATTATGAATCTTAATGATGCATATAAAATAGTAGACCAAATGATGATAAGTAAAGCTATAAATAAGTATGGTTCAATAACAAAGGCTGCTGAAGTTATAGGTATATATCCTTCTACTATTCATAGAAAGATAAAGAGTGGACACATTCATGTGTAGTTATTAGTTTAGTAAGGTAATTAGAATTGATAAGATATAACTTATTAGGAAAATGTACATAGATTTATGTAAATATATTTTTTATTATTAAATATTGCTGGAAGTTTTGATTCCAGTAATATTTTTTTGTTTTTTGGTAGAAGTACTGTAGATTTTGTACTCATCTGACTTGTTCCAATCTTCTAAAAAAGTAAGAATCTACTAGATTGAATAATACATTTATAATTACACCAATCGTAGTAAGGAGTCTTATTGCTAAAAGTGTTTTTTGTATTAGCACATAAACATTCAATAAACATTTTTATAGTATTCTTAAGAAAATAATAAAAAGGAGATAATAATTATGAAAAAACAATTTATGGTTTTAGGATTAACAGGATTGATTGGTTTAGGTGGATTTGGTTTGCTTACAAATAAATCATTTGCAGATACTTCTAATAAGGTAAAAACAAGTGTGGAAGAAATATCTAAAGGACTTAAAGAAGGTACTATATTTAAGGATACTGTGAAAGAAGATAATAAAAATGGAGATAAAAAAGAAGGTACTGATAAGTATGAAATAACTACTGAAGAGAATGAAGATGCAAATACAGGAAAAGGTACTGGTGAAAATAAAATCACTATAGATAATGAAAAAACATCTGATAAAGCCTCTACTAAATTAAGTTCAGAAGAAATATCTAAAGGACTTGAAGATGGTACTATCATTAAAGATAAAGTAGAAAAATAATATATCTTTGTTTATATAAAAAGATATATGCAACTTAAAAGAGATGGCTTAGAAGTAAATTTAATTACTATAAGTCATCTCTTTTCTTTTATAAATATTTAAAAGTTATATTAGTTTATAGAGTTAGCAGAACCTAAAACATCATCTATTTTGCTTTCAACTACAGCTTGTATAGCATCTCTACCAGCACCAATGTATTTTCTTGGGTCAAATTCTTTTGGATTTTCAGCTAAGAATTTTCTGATAGCAGCAGTCATAGCTAGTCTTAAGTCAGTATCCATGTTTATTTTACAAACAGCCATAGAAGATGCTTTTCTTAACATTTCTACAGGTACACCTTTAGCTCCAGCTATATCTCCACCAAATTCATTACATGTAGCAACTGCATTTTGGTCAACAGCAGATGCACCATGAAGAACTATTGGGAAACCTGGTAACTTGCTTTGGATTTCTTCTAGTATATCAAATCTTAATTTAGCTTCTCCTTTGAATTTGAAAGCACCATGAGAAGTTCCTATAGCTATTGCTAATGAATCAACTCCTGTTCTTTCAACAAACTCAACTGCCTCAGCTGGTTGAGTATATTTGTGAACATCAGAAGTAACATCATCTTCTGTTCCAGCTAAAACACCAAGTTCTGCTTCAACAACAACACCTTTAGAGTGTGCATATTCAACAGCTTCTTTAGTTATTTTAACATTTTCTTCAAAGTCAAAATGAGAACCATCTATCATAACTGAAGAGAAACCAGCATCAATACAAGTTTTAATAGCATCCATATTTGGACCATGGTCTAAATGAAGAGCTACGTCTACACCTATTTCATCAGAAGCAACTTTAACCATTTCAACTAATGTATGAGGTCCAGCATATTTAACAGCTGACATAGAAGCTTGTATCATAACATAAGAGTTTTTAGCTTTAGCAGCTTTTAAAACACCTTGTAATTGTTCTAAGTCACTTATGTTAAATGCACCTATAGCAAATCCACCTTCGTAAGCTTTTTTAAACATTTCTTTTGTAGTAATTAATGCCATTTTAAAACTCCTCCTATTAACTTTTAAAATTTACCCATCACTTATATTATAACGTTAAATCAAAAAAAGTATATAGTAAATTGTAATAACTATAAATTACAAGTATAATGTTAAATATAAGATAATAGGATTAGGTAAAATAAGAAAGAATATAAACATTTTAAGAAGAATTAAGATAAAGGAGACTTAACTATGCCACAGATAAAAATAAGAGGAATTCATGAGAATGATATATGCAAAATAAGTGAAAAGATGATAGATGATTTAGTTGAAGCTGTAAAATGTCCAAGGGATTATTTTGAGATAGAATGTATAAAGTCAATTGCAATAAGGGATGGCAAAATAGCAGATGTATACCCTTTTGTTGAAGTAGCTTGGTTTGATAGAGGGCAAGAAGTACAAGATATAGTAGCAAGAATAATAACTGATAGTATAAGAAATAATTTAGATGTAGAAAGTATGGATTTAGCATTTACAGTATTTGAAAAAGAAAAATATTATGAGAATGGAGAACATTTTTAATGGCTAAAAAGCAACGTATAGATAAAATTCTTTCAAACTTAGGTTATGGAAGTAGAAGTGAAATAAAGAAATATTGTAAGCAGGGGTCTGTAGTAGTAAATGGAAGTGAAGTTTCAAATCCAGGAACTCAAGTAGACACTGAAAATGATGAGATACTATTTAATGGAGAAGAAGTTGTATATAGAGAATATATATATTTAATGATGAATAAACCAGATGGATATATATCGGCAACTACTGATAAATACGACCCAACAGTTTTAGATTTAATTGATTTATCATACTTAGCCTTTGAACCATTTCCTGTTGGTAGGCTAGATAAAGACACAGAGGGATTATTAGTTTTAACTAATGATGGAAAGCTTTCTCATAGAGTTTTATCTCCTAAGAAGCATGTGCCTAAGACTTATTATGCAAAAATTGACGGAGTAGTTACTGAAGAAGATGTAGAAGATTTTGCAGAAGGTGTAGTGCTTGATGATGGATATAAAACTATGCCATCTCAGTTAAATATATTAAAGAGCGATGATGAATCAGAGATAGAACTTACAATACATGAAGGTAAGTTTCACCAAGTAAAAAGAATGTTTGAAAGTGTGGGTAAAAAAGTAGTATACTTAAAAAGATTGTCTATGGGTAATTTGAAATTGGATGAGAGTTTAGAACTGGGTGAGTATAGAGAGTTAACAGATGAAGAAGTAAAGATGATTGAAGAAAGATAATATAATAAATTGGAGGAAGGTTTGTGAAGAAAAAGGATATTGTAGAATTTGAAATAGATAAAATGGAATTTGGTGGTACATCATTAGGCCAAATTGGAGACAGAGTTATTCACATGAAGGGTGGAATAAGTGGTCAAAAGGTAAGAGCTGGTGTTAAAAAAGTTAGAAGTAAGAAAGCCGAAGTTAAGATGATAGAATTATTAGAGTACTCACCACTTGAAACTGAAGAAGCTTGCAAGCATTTTAGAGAGTGTGGAGGATGTACATTACTATCAGTACCATATGAGAAGCAATTGGAAATAAAAGAAAAGCAAGTTATGGATTTATTCTTAAAGCAAGATTTATTTGGATTTCAATTTTTAGGGATAGAAGGAAGTCCAGAAAACAAATATTATAGAAATAAGATGGAGTATACTTTTGGAGATGAAGTAAAAAATGGACCTTTGACATTAGGGCTTCATAAAAAAGGAAAGCATATAGATATACAAACTGTTGAGGGGTGTATGTTAGTTGATGAAGACTTCTCAAAGATATTAGTTTCTAGTGTAGAGTTTTTTAATAAAAAAGAGCTTCCTTATTATAGAACAATGAATCATAAAGGATATTTGAGACATCTTGTAGTTAGAAAAGGGATTCATACTAATGAGATTATGGTTAATATAGTAACTTCTTCTCAAGAAGATTTTGACATGGGCGAATTTAAAGAGATGCTTTTAGGGATTGATTTCAAAGCTGAGTTAGTAGGGATACTTCATACTATTAATGATGGTTTAGCAGATGCAGTCCAATGTGATGAGTTAAGAGTATTGTATGGAAGAGATTATATACAAGAAGAAATTTTAGGTCTTAAATTTAAGATTTCTCCATTCTCATTTTTCCAGACTAATACTAAGGGAGCCGAGGTTCTTTATAGTATCGCTAGAGATTTTATTGGAGATTACAATGACAAGGTTGTGTTTGACTTGTATAGTGGGACTGGGTCTATTGGACAGGTTATGGCTGGTGCAGCTAAGAAGGTGTATGGTATTGAGATAGTCGAGGAAGCTGTTGTTGCGGCTAATGAGAATGCTAAGTTGAATGGGCTTACTAATTGTGAGTTTATTGCTGGAGATGTGGCGAAGGTTGTTAAGGATTTGAAGGACAAGCCTGATTTGATTATTGTTGACCCTCCTAGACCAGGTATTCATAAGGATGCTATTAGGGATATTTGTGGATTTGGCGCTAAGGAGATTGTTTATATTTCTTGTAATCCGAAGTCTTTGGTTGTTGATTTGGTTGATTTTAAGGGATATGGTTATGAGATTAAGATGGTTAAGTGTATGGATATGTTCCCGAATACACCTCATTGCGAGACTGTAGTTAAACTTATTAGAGAATAGCAGGGTTCTAGCTATTTGTATGATACTATAAAGGTGAATTTGCCACCGATTTGCCACCGTAATTATTTTTCGGTGGCAAATTTACTATACAATGCTTTCAAAAATATTTACTGTTTGGTTTCTCATGTTGTTAGTTACATGTGAATATGTATCCATAGTTGTTGACATTTTAGCATGCCCTAATCTATGTTGTATATATTTTATATTAGCACCATTTTCTAATAACATCGTAGCATGTGTATGTCTTAAACTATGAAAATTAAAATCTATACTAAGATCATAATTAACAACTCTACCTAAATATTTTAAACTATTTGTTGTTACATATTCACCCATTTCTTTTGTGCATATAAAGTTAGAGTTTATATACCATTCACCAAATTTTAATTTCATTTCTTTTTGCAACTTCTTATGTTCCCTTAAAACTTTTGTTAATGTATCACTGATATTTATTTTTCTGTAAGAGCTTTCTGTTTTAGGTGTGCCTAATTCAAAACCTTCTTTTCCTTTGCTTATCAAAGTATGTCTAACGTGTATAATTTTGTTTTCTAAGTATACATCATCCCATTGTAAAGCAGTTAGGATGCTGATTTGCAAAATAGCTATGGAGTAATGGAAGAAGACCAGTTATTAAAAACAATGCTTACAGTAGGAGAGTATGTAAATTATATAGTAAAAGTAAATGAAGTTAATGGATTTGATACATCTTTTGAAGATAAAGTAGAAGAAGCAAAAAACTAATTCGAGGTGGTGGATTTGATGATAGCTTTACTCATTATTGTATCCAAAAATTAAAGTGGAAACCTAGTGAATATATGAATTTAGAAGTTAATGAGAGAGCATTAGCAGCCACCTCATTACTTGTTAAGATAGAAGATGAAGAAGAAGCAATGAAAGAAGCTGAAAGAGAGAAAAAGAGAGGTAGGAGAAGATAGAACTTAAAGCTAAAGATTAAATTGGTATAGTCACATTACTAATATATGAAAATGTTACAATTTTGGAAATAGATGGATATATGTTGTATAGTAGAATGTATTATGCGACAAAATGGTGGAACAATGGACACCAACCGATACAAAATATTGCCTATAATATTTTTTATAGTCAATAAAAAGATGAAATTTTTTATACATAATAATGATGAATATAACTGGATGAATAAATTTAATTATAAAATGTTGTATATAGTAAGCACTTACAAACATGTAGGCGGGTACTTTTTCATTTCTCCAAATAACATTACCTACTTCATCAATAATTATATATTATATATACTAGCAATAAAAAAAGACCCTAAAAGAGTCTTTCCCGAAAAATCTATATATTATAATATAGTTATATTTTCTGCTTGAGGACCTCTAGCACCTTTAACTATATCAAAGCTTACTTGTTGACCTTCTTCTAATGACTTAAATCCTGAAGTTTGTATAGCTGAGAAATGAGCAAATACATCATCTCCACCTTCTATTGATATAAATCCAAATCCTTTTTCATTATTAAACCATTTCACTATTCCATTATTCATTAAAAATACTCCTATTAACCTGTATCAAGATATACTTGATTTAATTGTGCATTAACACAAATATTATTATATCACAGAGTAATAGAAATGTCTACTTAATTGTATTTTTTAGTTAACATTTCTGCTTATTCTTAATATTGAAAATATATTTAAGACCTTTGTATTACTATAGATTAATACGAATATAGATAAAGCTAAAAAGGATTTTCTATAAAACAAAATCTATTTAATTATACTTACTAATACTATCACTTGATGTGAATAAGATTCTAATAGATGATTCTATACTATAGTATCATCTAAGTGCATATCTATAAAATTATAATAATCATATTAAATATCAGTATAAGCAGTTAATATATGTGTACATCGATACAATTTATTTTTAAATATATATTATTACACACCTAAAAAACTTTCACAAAAACAAAAAAGTATATGTTTTTGATAACTTGCTAATATAACTTATAACTCATTTTACAAGTCTTAGTCCATGTATATTTACGCTACTAAAGTTCTCTAGTTTTACTGATTTAGTTTTATGCTACAATTAAAACAATATAATATAACTAGTTATTACTCAACATGTATGTTTGAAAACTGAATAAGTTTATAGATATGAAATAATATTTTTTATATTAAAAAAAACTAAAAAAGTAGAATGTGTGGTAAATTTCACCTGTAGTTTTTGTCTTAAAAAGCTCCTATTATCAGTTTAAGTTAGACTGAATTAGGGAGCGATATGAGATGGAAGAAGAGTTTAGAAATTTAAAAGATGATGAATAAAATGGTGGCAAATTATGTTTTACCACCTATTTAAAATAATTTGTTTTTTATTAAAAAATTTAATATAGTATGATATAGTGCAGTAGTTTCAATAAATCTGGTGTCGTAAATGTTAGAGGGATGTAATACATTCTTGAGTGCCCATAGTAGTTTTAATTCAGATATTTTCTCTTAAGTGTCCATCTAAATACAACATTTCTAGCAGGAAAGCAGCAAGAGAAAATATTTAAAAATAAGAATTTTTATTATGGCAGATTGGATTTTCTATATTCAGCAGGTGTTTGCCCTAAATATTTCTTAAATACTTTACAGAAATATCCAACACTCTCAAACCCTATACTTGACGAAATAAAAGTGATAGTATCTGTTGTAGTAAGTAACATATCCTTAGCACGTTCCAAACGGTATTTATTCAAATAATTGATAGGTGTAGTTTGAATACTTGCCTGAAAACAACGTAAAGATTCATTTTTGCTTATATTGGCAGCATGGGCAATTTTATCCAACGTTAGAGATGTCATATATTGTTCGTGTATATACTGTAGCATTTTTTGCATCCGAGCTTGACGAAGAAAATTGGATGAATTTCTTTGGATTGAAAGCTGGTCTTTTATCGTGACAAAAAGTTTTTCCCACAATAAAACAACATCTCTAAATATTCTAAGTTCCCATAAGGAATCTTTTTGCTGCGCTTGCTGGCGAATCGAATTTAATGTTTGCAATAATCCTGTATGTGCTGGATTATTTTTTTGCAAAAAATAATATTTACAGTCAGAAGTCAGTACAGGAGAAATGTATTTATTATATATGGAAGTTGATGAGGGAGCTACAAATTCAGGTGCAAACAAAATAGAAATCATCTGCCCATTTGCAGTTGTCTCAAAACGATGGATAATTCCATTATTTATGAATAAGCCATCGCCACCTTCCATTAGAAGGCTTGTATTTCCAATTTGACAAACAACAGGTCCTAATAAAACATAAACAAATTCAAAATCATTATGCCAATGCCATTCTACGCATTGGTTTTTATATTTTTCAATTTCATCAAAGTAATACTCAAAGCGAAATTCAGATGTGCCAGATTGTGTAGTTGATTTGAGCGTATCGTCTGTTGTAATTTCAAAAATCTGCATGATGTTTTTGTGTCCTTTCTTTTATTTTGGTGATATTTTACCATAAATAGGTGGTATTTTGCAACAATTACATGATTTAATATGTGATAATATACAATATTGAGGGAAATAAATAGTTGCTAGAGAGAAGAATGAGATTTTTATTTAGAATTTAGTTAAAGGTCACAAGGAGGAAAAAATGAAAAAATTATTACTTTTGCTACCAATATTATCTGGTGTTTTGTGGGGGTCAGTTGGTATATTTGTGAGGCGGTTGAACACATATGGAATGGATAGCTATACCGTGTTATCATCAAGGACGCTTGTAGCAGTATTTATATTACTTATTGGTATACTGATTTATGATAAATCATTGCTTAAAATCAGAGTAAAAGATATATGGGTGTTTCTTGGTGGAGGATTACTCGGAATGCTTGGATTAAATTTCTGTTATAACGAATCTATCAATCGCCTAACCTTATCCCTTGCAGCAGTTTTACTCAGTTTATTCCCTATATTTGTTATGTTTATGGCGGCTGTTCTCTTTAAAGAAAAAATCACATTAAAGAAATTTGGATGTATGTGTTTAGCAATTGTGGGGTGTACACTATCAAGTGGAATTTTGGAAAACAATTCTGCAATAAAATGGTCAATGGTAGGAATTTTTATAGGTGTATTATCTGCATTCTTTTATGCGATGTACAGTGTATTTTCAAAAATAGGGATGGAAAAGGGATATAACGTATTTACGATTACGTTCTATAGTTTGTTAATCAATACGATTGTATTACTGCCTTTTACAAATTGGGCAACAGTAGGTGGTTTTATAGACATAGCTCCAGTGGAAAATATTATATTTTTAGCGATGCACTCTGTATGTACTTCTGTACTACCTTATGTTCTATATACAATTGCACTCACTTTTATCGAAACAGTGAAAGCATCCATTTTGGTTGCTGGAGGAGAGCCAATAGCTGCTATGATATTTGGGATAATGTTTTTCTCGGAAAATTCTACAGCTTTGTCAGTCTTTGGGCTGGCTGTTACCATTACTGCACTTATTTTATTATGCAGACCATCTAAAGAAACTATGAAAAATGTTTAGAAAGGACGTGTACTATGGAGTATAACTTTGATGAGATTATAAATAGGAATAATACATTTTCAATGAAATGGAGTGGTGTAAAAGATAAAAATAGCATTGCACTCAGCACAGCTGATATGGATTTCCATACACCAGATGTTATTGTTGATGAAGTAAAAAAAATAGCTGCTTTTGGGGTATATGGATATGTGGTTCCAAGAACAGATTATTACCATCCTTTTTCAGAGTGGTGTAAAAATCATTATAAATGGAATATAGAAGAAGAATGGTTAAGTTATTCGCATGGAGTAATTGCGAGTATGGGAAATGCAGTGCGAGCATTTTCAAACATAGGTGATCAGGTTGTTTATCAAACCCCAGCATTTTATCTGTTTCATGAACTGATTGTAACAAACAAGCGTCAACCAGTATGTAACTCCCTCATTTATGAAAATGGACAATATCGTATTGATTTCGATGATTTAGAAAAAAAGGTGCAAAATCCAAAAGCCAAAATATTTCTGCTATGCAATCCGCAAAACCCAACTGGGCGTGTGTTTACTAGAGAGGAACTGCTCCGTATTGGGGAAATATGTAGAAAAAATCAAGTCGTGATTGTCTCAGATGAAGTACATTGTGATATGGTATATAAACCACATAAACATATTCCAATAGCATCGTTGAATGAAGAAATAGCAAATATAACCATTACCTGTATGTCACCGACAAAAACATTCAATATAGCGGGATTGCAGGTAGCAGTTAATATCATTCCAAATCCAAATATGTGGGAGAAATATGAGATGGAGCTGTTGGCTATTGACAGTAAAAGGCCTAATATTTTTGCAATGTATAGTTTTTATACTGCTTATAAAAATGGAGAGCAATGGCTTAGCAAATTGAAGGAATATTTAAAGTTAAACAAAGAGTTTGCTTTGACCTTCATTTCAAAAAAATTTCCAGGATGTAAAGCTGTGAATCCAGAAGGAACATATTTGATTTGGGTGGACTGTTCAGAATTACAGACTGGGGGAAAATCTATTAAGGAATTTTTCTCTGAAAAGGCAAATGTATACGTTTCTGATGGCTTAGAATATGGAAAGGATGGAGCTGGATTCATTCGAATAAATTTAGCTTGTCCACGCTCACTTCTTGATGCAGCATTGATAAGAATGGTACACATAATAGATGATTCAATTTGAGCAAAAGAAAAGGAATGATGAAATGAATATAGGTTTTTTAATTGGAGAAAAAATTGAGGCAGAATTTTTTTGTTGTTGGCTTCAGCAATCTCAAAGATAGGAACACTTTTTACAGTAAATGGTGGGAATTCAATGTTTACTTTATACATTACTTGAGATTTTATACAAATAAAAGCCGTGTCAGTTTGAGGTCACGGCTTTTAACTATAATGTTAAATTTACCAACTTTGCATTGTGCTTATTATCTGAAACTTTAAACTATAATTTCCATACCATCATAAGCAAAGGAAATATTATCAAGCCCCTTCTCTAATTCACTATAATAACCATAGGATTTTCCCCACATTTCATCAATATGTGTAACTATAACTTTTTTAATTCTGTAATAATTTTTAATTTCTATAACTTCATCCAAAGTAAATATTTCATCCTTGAATGGTGCATCTTTAAGTTCTGTTCCATCATTTAATATGCCATCATCAGAAACTAAACTGATTATTAAAACATCTGCATCAAAGTACATATCATTATGAGTAAATGGCTTTGGATTGCAACAAGCATATATGACCTTTTTATCATTCTCTTTGATAACATAGAAAGTTATATTCCTATCTCGGTTGTTGTTAAACAAATCAATATCAAAATTATCTATCTTTATATGAGAAGTTTCATTAACAGAAATGCAGTGTAGAATATCCCCATAATATTTAAGACAATCAAGGTTCATTCGATTTATATCTTCAATCACTTCAGGCAATGCATAAAATTCAATAGGAGTATTTTTATCTGCGATAAAATCATAGCCAATTTTTTCGACAATTCTAATGCCTTTAACATGGTCTGGGTCATGGTGAGAAATCGAAAGGTGTTTTACTTCTGAGATTTTCTGTCTGTTACAAGCTACTGCAATATCTTCAGGTGTGTCTATCAACATTTTTATATCATCAATATATAGGCTTGGGCCTAATCGTTCATATTTTCCACCTTTTTGCCTGGCTTCCTCACATATTTTGCATTTACAAAATGAACTTGGAATAATTGACATACCACCACTACCAATAATTTTTAATTTCAAAGTTATCATACCTCCTTAGTAAAATATTAGATTACATAAATAATCTACACTTAAAACTGCTTAACAAAATTTTGATTTAGTAGATTATATCATGTATAAATATGAAATAACAGAAATATATGAATAGGCTTAAGGATATATTAATACAATGTGCATAAAAAATATCATAAATATATGATAATATAAATACAGTAATACCATTTTATTAATTTTTTGGGTTTTTATATATTTAAGTATTGGGGTGATATAGTTGAACCAAGAGATATTTTTTAAAATAATGAATGAAATATTAGAAAATATTGACGAAGGGGTCCATTTTGTTAACAAAGAAGGGAAAACTATAATCTACAATGATTCTGTACAAAAAATGGAAAAAATGAACAGACAAGATATTTTAACGAATTCATTTTTTGATATAGTCAGCAAAATGAAAATAAATAGAAGTACACTAGTAGAAGTTTTGGAGAATAGGAAAATTATCAAAGACAATGTTCAAAAATATCTAGATAAAAATGGGAAAGAGATAACAGCAATTAATACTACGATACCAATTGATGTTAAAGGAGAATTTGTAGGGGCACTTGAAATATCAAAGAATATGACAACCATAGAAACGTTACTAAACAGAAATTATAAAAAAAATCTAATCAACAAAGTTAATAATCAACAAAAGAAAGGTTATGGCTTTGATGATATTTTAGGGGAAAGTAATCTGATTAAAGAGGCAATATCAAAATCTAAGAAAGCCTGTAAGTCTGACGCTTCAGTATTTATATATGGGGAAACTGGAACGGGTAAAGAGTTATTTAGTCAGTCTATTCATTATGGAAGTAATAGAAAAAATTATCCATTTATAGCACAAAATTGTGCAGCTTTGCCAGAGTCGCTATTTGAAGGAATACTATTTGGGACTAGCAGGGGAGGATTTACAGGAGCAGTAGATAGACCAGGTTTGTTTGAACAAGCTAACAAAGGAACTTTATTATTAGATGAAATAAATTCCATGCCTATTATGTTACAGGCTAAATTACTAAGGGTTTTACAAGAAGGTTATGTAAGAAGAGTTGGTGGAACTAAGGACATACCTGTTGATGTAAGAATTATTGCAACAACAAATGAAAGTCCAAGAGTTATTTTAAATGAGAATAAAATAAGGAAAGATTTATATTACAGACTTAACATAATTCATATAGAGATTCCTCCTCTTAGAGATAGAAAAGAAGATATATCTTTGTTATGCAAAAAATTTATTTCAAAGTATAATAAAAAATTAAATAAAAAAGTGATAGGAATTTCAGATGAAGCTATCAAAGTTCTAAAAAATTATGACTGGCAAGGTAACATAAGAGAACTAGAAAACATAATTTATTGTACTATGAGTATGATGGAAGATGAGATACAAATAGAAACAAGTATGATTAATCTAAATGACTATTACAATCTTAAAGAGAATAAAGAGATTAATAATTACTCTTTAAATGATTTAGAGAATAAGACACTTAATGGCATCCTTGGTGAGATAGAAGAAAAGTATATCTGTGAATCATTAAAAAAGACCTCGTATAATATAACTAAGGCTGCATCTATTTTAGGTATGAATAGGCAAAATTTACAATATAAAATGAAAAAATATAATATCAAAGTCTTATAAAGAAGTAAAATAAAAAAGAAAAATAAAGGAGCAAAATTATTATAAAAGAGCAAAATTTTTTGCTCTTTTTTTATTTCTTAAATAAAATATTATTTTTTATTTATGAAAACACATAACAAAGTAATTATAGTTTCAACGTTTCAATAAATATTTATTTTAATTTCAAAGTTGGCATGATTTATGCTTTAACTAATTATTGAGAAGATATAAATTTTTAGGAGGGTGTATATATGAGAAAAGTAAGAGTTGGAATATGGGGATTTGGAGCTATGGGAATAGGTATGGCTAATATGATTCTAAAAAAAGAAGGTATGGAAATAGTATCTGTTTGTAGTAGAAGTACTTCAGGGAAAAGCATGTATGACATCTTAGAAATTGAAAGAGGAGAAAGACCGGAAGTTATTATCAATGGAAATTATGAAGAAGTTTTTAAAGAAAAAAGTGTAGATGTTGTTTTATTAGCAACTGATTCATTTACTAAAAAGGCTTTTGATAAAATAATGTTCTTATTAAATAGAAAAATAAATGTTATATCAACAGCAGAGCAAATGGCATATCCACAAGCTGATGATGCAGATTTAGCTAAAAAAATGGATGAAGTTGCAAAGGAGAATGGAGTAAGTATACTTGGAACAGGAATAAATCCAGGATTTGTGTTGGATTTACTAGTATTAGCTCTTTCAGGGACTTGTGAGGAAGTTACTAGTATAAAAGCGAAGAGAGTAAATGATTTATCGCCATTTGGAAAATCTGTTATGGTAGAACAAGGTGTAGGAGCAACAAGAGAGGCATTTATAAAAGGTGTAGAAAATAATACTATAGCAGGTCATGTAGGATTTGTAGAATCAATAAACATGATAGCTGATGGATTGGGATGGAAACTAGATAAGATAGAACAAACAAAAGAGCCAATAATGACTACAGTAGATAGAAAATCTAAATATGGAGAGGCATTGGCTGGAAATGTTGCTGGTTGTAGACAATGTGGATATGGATATGTAAATGGAGATGTTTTGATTGAAATGGAGCATCCACAACAGATAATACCTGAAGCAGAAGGCATTAAAACAGGAGATTATGTATCAATAAAAGGTATACCAAACATTGATTTGCAAATAAATCCTGAGATACCTGGAGGAGTAGGAACTTATGCAATGATAGTAAACTCTATTCCATTAATAATAAATGCTAGACCAGGTCTTAAAACTATGTTAGATATACCAGTACCTAGAGCAATAATGGGAGATGTAAGAAATCAGATTGAAGTTGAATTAGAGGAAGAATCAAATGCCAATTAATAAAATAATAGCTGGTTAATAAGGAGATGAAAAAATGGATGCTAAAGTTAATGATTGGGTTATTATACACAACATAGTACTGACTCCAGAAGAAAGAGCTCCACAAGTTCCAGAGGATACTAAGAAAGTATCCTTAGAAATGTGGGTTAAAGGATTTATACAAAAGGATGCTTCTATAGGTGATTTAGTAGAAGTTAAAACAATTACAGGTAGACTTGTAAAAGGTAACTTACTTAAAGTAAATCCATATTATACTCATGACTATGGTAAATGTATACCAGAGTTACTCCAAATAGGGATACAGGCTAAAGAAATATTATTTGGAGGTGTATATAATGAATAATACAGCATCAATGAAAGATATGAGCTATCAAGCTGTTATGGGAAGAAATAATGAAATAATGAAAAATGCAATTGGATTGGATTACTCATCTTTTGAACAAGAAGGAATAGGATTTGATTATGAAAAAATGATGGGTGAAACAGGATATACATTACAAGATATCGAAGCGATTCAATCACAATATGCTGTTGGGAATACTCCTATAATAGAACTTAAAAATTTGACTAAGTTAGCTAGAAAATGTGCTCCAGAAGGTAAAGGAGCTAGAATATTTGTAAAAGATGAAGCAATGAATGCATCTGGTAGCTTTAAAGCAAGAAGAGCAGCTACTGCCGTATATCATGCTAAAAAAATGGGCTATAAAGGCGTAATAGCAGCTACTAGTGGTAACTATGGTGCAGCTGTAGCATCTCAAGCAGCTATGCAGGGTTTAAAATGTATAATAGTTCAAGAATGTTATGATTCTAATGGTGTAGGTCAACCCGAAATTATAGAAAAAGCAAGAAAATGTGAGGCATATGGAGCAGAAGTTATCCAATTAACAGTTGGTCCAGAATTATTTTACACATTCTTAGTTTTATTAGAAGAAACAGGATATTTTAATGCATCATTATATTCACCATTTGGAATTGCAGGTGTAGAGACTTTAGGATATGAGTTAGCTATTCAATTTAGAGAAAAATATAAAAAAGACCCTGATGTAGTTGTTTGTACAAATGCAGGTGGAGGTAATCTCACTGGAACTGCAAGGGGATTGATAAAAGCTGGTTGTCTTAATACTAAAGTAGTAGGAGCAAGTGTTGACTTAAAAGGATTACACATGGCTAGTGATAATCAATTTAATAAAAAATCATTTACAACAGGGCATACAGGTTTTGGTATACCTTTCTGTACGTGGCCTGATAGGTCAGATGTACCTAGGTCTGCAGCTAGACCACTTAGATATATGGATAGATATGTATTAGTAAAACAAGGGGAAGTTTTCTATACAACTGAATTATTGGCACAACTAGAAGGAATAGAAAGAGGTCCTGCAGGAAATACATCTTTAGCAGCAGCATTCTCTTTAGCCCAAGAATTAGATGAGGATAAAGTTGTAGTAGTACAAGAAACAGAGTATACAGGAGCAGGTAAACATATATGTCCACAGCTTACTTTTGCAAGAGAAAATGGAATAGATATAAAATTTGGAAATCCAAGAGAAGAAATTGCAGGAGTAAACTTAATATTACCAGAAAGACCAGAATTATTAAAATGTGTTGATATTGATATGAATAAAATAAGAAAATCATTTATAAAAAATTGTATATCTAACAATAACATTGATAATGTTGATAATTTAAGTAATCAAGATATAGAGTTTTTAATGGAAGAAGTAAAAAGTTCAAGAGATTTTGTTATTGATACGTTAAATAATTTATAATAATGACTAATTTTCAATTTAATACAAAATAAATAATCGGAAAATTCAATTAAATTTATACGAACGGGGGAATGTTCATGAAAAAAAGAGAGGATGATTTTGAAGTTAGAAGAAAACATCTTCAAGAACTAAGTGATGATGAGTTAAAAGAAAGGTTTTGGAGTTTAGCTACCCAAATAGTAGAGCCAATGATAGACCTTGGCAAAAAGAACACAACACCATCAATAGAAAGGTCTGTTTTGTTAAGAATGGGATTTTCTTCTCTTGAGGTAAAACCTATTTTAGAAGGTGTTATGGAAAGAGGTCTTATAGGTAAAGGGGCAGGGCATGTAGTTTATAAGTTGGCTAAATCTAAAAATATAACAGTTAGAGAAGCTGGTTTATTATTAGTTAATGGTGAATACTGGGATGAAGTTACATGTTTATTTAGAGAAGGGGTAGAATCATGTTAAAGGAAAATAAAAAACTAGATATAGACTATATATTAAAAGATTTGGATAAATATAAACCAAAAAGAAGAGGTTGGGTTTGGAGAGAGCATTTGGAAAATCTTGAAATGGGACCTTTTGAATATAAAGACTGTACAAAACCTTTAAATAAGAGTGTAGGGTTACCATCATCTAAATATTTCAATAATATTGACCCTCAACCAAGCCCAGTTATTACTACTGAAATAGCTTCTGGTAGATTTGAAGATGATATAAGAAGAATGAGGATGGCAGCTCATCATGGAGCTGACCATTTAATGGTTATTAGAACTGCTGGACAATCACATTTTGACGGGCTTATAGAAGGTACTCCTCAAGGTATAGGTGGAGTTCCAATAACAAGAAAACAAGTAAGAGCTCAAAGAAAAGCTCTTGATTTTATAGAAGAAGAAGTTGGCAGACCTATTAATTACCATTCATATGTAAGTGGTGTTGCTGGTCCTGAAGTAGCAGTAATGTTTGCTGAAGAAGGAGTCAATGGAGCACATCAAGACCCACAATACAATGTTCTATATAGAAATATAAATATGATAAGGTCTTTTGTAGATGCTTGTGAAGCTAAAAAAATAATGGCTTTTGCCAACATAGCTCAAATAGATGGAGCACATAATGCTAATGCTACTGCTAGAGAAGCGTGGAAGGTAATGCCTGAACTTATGGTTCAACATGCTTTAAACTCTATATTCTCTGAGAAAATAGGAATAGATAAAAGTAATATATGTTTATCAACAGTTCCACCAACAGCCCCTCCAGCACCATGTTTAAGAATAGACTTACCTTATGCTGTTGCACTTAGAGAATTATTTAGTGATTATAAGATGAGAGCCCAAATGAATACTAAATATATGGAATCATCAACTAGAGAAGCAACAGTTACTCATGTATTAAATTTATTGACATCAGTACTAACTAGAGCAGACATACAATCAACTATAACACCTGACGAAGGTAGAAATGTACCTTGGCATATATACAACATAGAAGCATGTGATACAGCAAAACAAGCTTTGGTTGGTATGGATGGTCTTATGGATATGATAGAACTTAAAGATATTGGTGAATTGAGAGACAAAGCAAGAGAGCTTAAAGAAAGAGCTGTATTATATATGGAAGAAATATTTGAAGTTGGTGGATATTTTGAGTCTGTAGAACAAGGATTTTTCGTTGATTCTGGAAATTATCCAGAAAGAAATGGTGATGGTATATCTAGAAAAATAAAAGGCGGAGTTGGAGAAGGTACTGTTTATGAAAGAGAAGAAGATTATCTAGCACCTGTAACTGCTCACTTTGGATACAACAATGTAGCTCAGTATGATGAAAATGCTATAGATAATCCGTCAATATTAATAGATGGATGCACATTTGAAAATCCAGATAAAATCATATATATTGATGAGCTTGATGATTTTGACAATGTGGAAAACAGACTAAAAGAATCAGAAGAATACAGAAATGGAGATAAAATCAAGCCTGAAATGGAATGGTGTGCAGATGGAATTGTAATGATAACTATGATGCTACCTACTGATAAAAGAACCGCTGAGTTTGCAGCTTTGGAATTTGTAAAGAAAATGAACTTGCAAGAAGTTGAAGTTATAAGTAGAGAAGTGATGCATGAATCTGAAGGTACTAGAATAGAAGTGAAGGGAAGAGTTCCATTTGATATAGATTTAAACAGTTTAGTAATACCAGAAGAGCCTAAAGTACTGACTGATGAAGAAATAAGAGCTGATATAGAAGAAAGACCTATGAAAATAGTTTCAGCTACAGTTGGAGAAGATGAACACTCAGTTGGTTTAAGGGAAATAATAGATATAAAACATGGTGGTATAGAAAAATATGGTATAGAATGTCACTATCTAGGGACTTCTGTGCCTGTAGAAAAATTAGTAGATGCAGCAATTGAACTAAATGCAGATGCAATACTTGCATCTACAATAATAAGTCATGATGATATTCACTATAAAAACATGAAGAAATTACATGATTATTGTGTGGAAAAAGGTATAAGAGATAAAGTAATGATAGCCTGTGGAGGAACACAAGTAACACCTGAAATAGCCGTTGAACAAGGAATAGATGCTGGATTTGGAAGAAACAGTAAAGGTATTCATGTAGCCACTTTCTTAGTTGAAAAAAGAAGAGAAATGAATAATGAGTAATGGAAAATAAAAAAATTTCTTTTAAAATAGATGTGTTGGTAGCTGAAATTGGAAGTACTACCACTGTAGTAAATGCTTTCCATAATATTGATACTGAGAATCCTGTATTTTTAGGTCAAGGTCAAGCTCCAACAACAGTGTTTGAAGGTGGCGATGTAAGAAATGGCTTATCAGGTGCTATTAAGGATTTAGCTAATAAATTATCTGTAGAGGATATAAAGTATAATGATATGTTTGCAACTTCTAGTGCAGCTGGTGGATTAAAAATGACTGTTCACGGTTTAGTTTATGATATGACAGTAAAAGCAGCTAAAGAAGCTGCTCTAGGAGCTGGAGCTGTTATTCGTCAAGTAACATCAGGTAGAATTAAAAGAACTGATTTAAATAAAATAAAAGAAATAAATCCAAACATAATTTTAATAGCTGGTGGAGTTGATTATGGAGAAAGAGATACAGCTATTTATAATGCAGAAATGATAGCTTCTATGAATTTAGGCATACCAGTTATATATGCTGGAAATATTGAAAATCAAGAGGAAGTAAAGTTAATATTCGAAGATACAGATTATAAGCTTTATATAACAGAAAATGTATACCCCAAAATAGATTTATTGAATATAGAGCCTACAAGAAAAATTATTCAAGGTGTATTTGAAGACCACATAACTACAGCTCCAGGAATGAAGTATATTAAAGAAATGGTTAATGAAAATATTACTCCAACTCCAGGAGCTGTGATGGAAGCTTCTAAACTCTTATATAAAAATATTGGAGATTTATTAACTTTGGATGTAGGTGGAGCAACTACTGATGTACACTCTGTTACAGATGGAAGTGACTATATCAATAAAATCTTAGTTAATCCTGAGCCTCTAGCAAAGAGAAGTGTTGAGGGGGATTTAGGTGTATATGTAAATATGAAAAACATAGTAGAAGTTATAGGTAAAGAAAACTTGCAAAATGAATTATCTATAGACATTGATTCAATAATAGATAATTATCCACCAATACCAAAATCAAAAGAAGAAATTTTATTTGTTGAGAGATTGACAACAGAAGCTGTTATCAAAGCTATGTTAAGACACTCCGGGAAAATAAGAAATATTTATGGAACAACTGGAAAAGTTAAAATTGCAGAAGGGAAAGATTTAACAGAAGTAAGATATATAGTTGGTACAGGGGGAGCACTTACTAGGCTCCCTAGTAGAATTAAAATATTAAACAATATGCTTAAATACAATAAAAATAAAGAATTACTATTTCCAAAGGAAAAAACAAAAATATTGATAGATAATGACTATATTATGGCATCTATGGGTGTTTTATCTAAAAAATATGAAGAAGCATCTCTTAAGCTCCTATTAAAAAGTTTAAACTTCAAGGAGGAAAGATTATGTACCCTAGATTAGAAATAGATATAGAGAAGTTAAAACATAATGTCAAAATAATTTCACAGAAGTGTCATGAAAGAAATATTAAGGTATCTTTTGTAACTAAATCATTTTGTGCACAAAAAGAGGTAGTAGAATCAGTATGTTGTGAAGGAATAGACCATATAGCAGATTCGAGGATACAAAACTTAAAAAAATTACAAAATATAAATTTGCCTAAAATGCTGATTAGAATACCCATGATAAGTGAACTAGAAGAAGTTATCAATTATTGTGATATTAGCCTTAATTCAGAACTGGAAACCATAAAGAAACTAAATGAATTGTGTGAAAGTAAAAATATTATTCATAAGATAGTTATTATGTTTGACTTAGGAGATTTACGAGAAGGATATTTTTATGAAGAAGACTTCTTTAACAGTGTAAGAGAGATAGTAAGATTAAAAAATATTAAAATAATTGGTATAGCTACAAACTTAACTTGTTATGGAGCTGTTATACCATCTAGGGAAAATACAGGAAGATTAGTAAGTATAGCACGAAAAATGGAAGAAAAATTTGGGATAGATACAGAAATAGTATCTGGAGGTAATTCAAGTTCTATGCATCTAATTATGAGTAATACTATGCCAGAAGGTATTACTAATTTGAGGATAGGTGAATCTATTATACTTGGTAGAGAAACAGCATACGGTAAAAATATACATGGAACATATCAAGATGCATTTAAATTAGTATGTCAAATAATTGAATGTAAAGAAAAGCCATCAGTTCCCATTGGAGAAATAGGGGTTGATGCTTTTAGAAATAAACCTGTTTATGAGGATAAAGGAATCTTAAAAAGGGCAATCATAGCTATAGGTAAACAGGATATAAATATTGACTCTTTAATTCCAATAGACACTTATATAAAAATATTAGGGGCAAGTTCAGACCACATGATATTAGATGTAAGTAACACAAAACATGATTATAAAGTAGGTGATAATGTGGAATTCTTATTAACTTATGGAGGTATCATGTCATCTAGTACGAGTGAATATGTTTCAAAAAAAATTATAGTGTAGTGTTCAAATAATTAGGAGGAAATTACCTTATGAAAGAGCGAGAATGTAGAAAAGCAAGTCTGTTTGATGCAATGATACCAATTACTTGTTTGATATTATTTTTAAGTCTAGGAGTCTTGATATATGGTTCATCACCTCATGTACCATTAATAGGAGCTGCAGCAGTAGCAGGGATTGTAGCTGTATATAGGCTTGGATTTAAATGGAAAGACTTAGAGTTAAGTATGTTTAATAGTATAAAGATGGCAATGCAAGCAATCTTAATTATAATTATAATAGGCGTACTTATAGGAACTTGGATAGTAAGTGGAGTAGTTCCATGTATGATTTACTGGGGACTAAAAATTTTATCACCAAATATTTTTTTAGTAGCATCAACACTAGTCTGTGCAATAGTGTCTCTTGCAACTGGTTCATCATGGAGCACAATGGGGACAGTTGGAGTAGCTCTTTTAGGAATTGGTCAAAGTTTAGGTATGCCAGTTGGATTGATAGTAGGTTCTATAATATCTGGAGCTTACTTTGGAGATAAATTATCACCTTTATCTGAAACTACTAATTTAGCTCCAGCAATGGCAGGGACAGATTTGTTTACACATATAAAATATATGTTATATTCAACTATACCATCATTATTAATTTGTTTAGTAATTTATGGTGTAATTGGAATGAAGTATTCAGGTCAAGCATTAGATATAAAGCAGATAGAATTAATTAGGTCTACATTAGATTCTACATTTAATACTTTATCACCAGTATTATTATTAGCTCCAGTAGTAGTAATTGGATTAGTTGTATTTAAAGTACCTGCTATACCAGGACTTATAGTAGGTGCTGTATTAGGAGTATTGTTTGCAGTAGTTTTCCAAGGAGAATCTATGAGTACAATATTGGATGCAGCACAAAATGGATACGTTTCATCGACACAAATAGAAGAGGTAGATGCCCTATTATCTAAAGGTGGTATTATGAATATGATGTCTACTGTATCTTTAACAATATGTGCTCTATCTCTTGGAGGTATTTTAGAAAAAACAGGTATGCTTGAAGTAGTAGCATCTTCTTTATTAAGACTAGCAAAGGGTGTATTTGGAACAGTTTTATGTACGATGGTAACTTGTACAGTTACCAACATAATCGCAGGTGAACAATACTTATCTATAGTTATACCAGGAAGAATGTATAATAAGGAATATAAAAAAAGAGGTATACATCCTAAAATGTTATCAAGAGCTTTAGAAGATAGTGGAACTTTAACTTCTCCGTTAGTCCCATGGAATACATGTGGAGCATATATAACAGCAACATTAGGTGTATCAGCATTAACATATGGTCCATATGCATTATTAAATATTATAAATCCGTTGGTATCTCTAGTTTTAATTGCATGTAAATTTAAAGTAGCAAAAATAGAAGATGAACCTGAAACTTGTTTGAATTTTGATGTCTGATACTAATTATATGATAAAAAAGCTATAAGTAAATTTGTTATTATAAAAATCTACTTGTAGCTTTTTTTGAGTTTTATATTCGAAGGTTAATTTTATTTTGTTTGCAAGATAATAAATGTAGGTTTTTATTGTGTATTTAAAATATATAAGCATTTTAATTATTTAACACTCAATAAAATTCCTTGATTATTTAATAAAGGGCATTTTTCTTTTGATTTATAAAGGTTTTTTCTCTACCATAAACTACTGCATTGGGAACGTTTGTGCAAAACTGTTTTTTTAGACCTCTTTTTATGGAGTCAAATAATTCTATATTATCTTCAATTATCAATATATATTACCTCCTTGTATTTAAGTATGCCTTTTAAAAGTAGTATTCATGATAGAATAGAGTCAAAAAGTAAGTATGTTATACACACAAAGTTGAAAGTTACTATATGTTATGCGATAATAACAAGGACATACTAGAAAAGTTGTGTTTAAAAGGAGAGTGAAAAATAATATATGAACGAAAATGTCTTAATAGTAGATGATGAAAAAGAAATAGCCGACTTAATTGAAGTATATTTAAAAAATGAAGGTTTTACTGTATACAAGTTTTACACAGGTAAAGAAGCTTTAGAATGTATTGAATCTAAAAATTTAGATATGGCTATCTTAGACATTATGCTTCCAGATACTGATGGCTTTCATATCTGTCGAAAAATCCGAGAGAAATACTACTATCCTATCATAATGCTAACAGCTAAAGTTGAAGACATAGACAAAATAATGGGTTTAACTATAGGTGCTGATGATTATATAACAAAGCCATTTAATCCTTTAGAAGTTGTTGCAAGAGTGAAAACACAGCTAAGACGATATATGAGATATAATAATTCTTCTGAACAGCAGACGACAACTGTTGATGAATATGATATTAAAGGACTAATTATCAATAAAGAAACACATAAATGTAGTTTATTTGGTAAAAAAATATTACTAACACCAATTGAATTTTCTATTCTATGGTACTTATGCAAACATCAAGGGAAAGTTGTTCCTTCTGAAGTATTATTTGAAGCTGTATGGGGGGAAAAATATTTCGACAATAACAATACAGTTATGTCTCACATTGGACGTATACGTGAAAAATTACATGAACCTTCTAGAAATCCAAAATTTATAAAAACTGTATGGGGAGTAGGTTATACAATTGAAAAATAAAAATATTAAGAAGAATTCTGACTTTGCTCAAGTAAAGAATAAAATTTTTATAAAAACAGCTGTAATGGCATTTATATCAACCATATTTATTTGGATTTTATATTCTTTTATATTATATAGGAATTTCTCTGAATGGGTAGTATCTTTTTTTGTAAAAGTTTTTCGTATGGAATATAAAGCAGCTTTAAATTTGTATCAGCAGATTTTTCGTAATAATATGGAGATTTTTATAATAATAGCTATCACGATTGTATTTTTTATAATATTCCGTTTATATTTAAATTGGTTTACAAAATATTTTAGTGAAATTAATCAAGGTATTGATTCGCTTATTAAAGAGGATATTAAAGAAGTTACTTTATCTACAGAGCTTTCTGCTGTGGAAAAAAAGATAAATTCAATTAAACATACACTTGAACAACGTAAGTCTGATACACAAATTGCAGAACAACGTAAGAATGACCTTATTGTTTATCTAGCACATGATTTAAAAACACCACTTACCTCAGTTATAGGATATTTAACATTGCTTCGAGATGAAAATCAGATTTCTAAAGAATTGCGAGATAAGTATCTATCTATTTCACTAGATAAAGCTGAACGTCTTGAGGATTTAATCAATGAATTCTTTGAAATTACAAGATTTAATCTATCAAGTATAACTCTTGAATACAGTGAGGTAAACTTAATACGTATGCTTGAACAATTAACGTATGAATTTACCCCTATTTTAACAAGTAAAAATCTAAAATATACATTGAATGTAGCTCCAAATACGATGATAAAATGCGATGTCAATAAAATGCAGCGTGTATTTGATAATTTATTACGCAATGCTGTTTATTATAGCTATGAAGGTACTACTATTGAAATAACAGCTATGCAGGATGAAAAAAACATAAATCTAAAGTTTATGAATTATGGTAATACAATACCAGAAGAAAAAATTAATCGTATTTTTGAACAATTCTATAGATTAGATGCATCTCGTAGTTCAAATAATGGTGGAGCTGGTTTGGGGCTTGCTATATCAAAAGAAATTGTTGAGCTTCATAATGGGATAATAACAGCATATAGTAAGGATAACATCATTGTATTTGAAGTTATTATTCCCAATTTAAGAAAATATTAAGAATTTACGTATAAAAAAATAAGAAATCCTTCAGGATAAATAGATAAAAGGCACTCTTGTTATTGATATAATTACTGTATCAAAACAAGAGTGCTTTGTTTTAATACAGTAATTATATCAATGACAAAGGAGAATTGACTATGAATAAGAAAAAAATTGCAGTTATATTTGGTGGAAATTCAACAGAATATGATGTATCGTTACAATCATCTTTTGCAGTACTTGAAAATTTAAATGCAGATAAATATGATATTATGCCAATTGGAATTACAAGAGATGGTAATTGGTATCGTTATATAGGAAATTATGAAAACATCCAAAATGACACTTGGTGTGAAGATTCCACTTATCTAATTCCTGTTGCTGTATCTCATAATCGTGTACAAAATGGTATTATTGAATTCTATAAAAACCATATTAAATATACTAAAATTGATTTTGCATTTCCTGTATTGCATGGAAAGAATGGAGAAGATGGTACAGTACAAGGGTTATTTGAATTAGCAGGTATACAGGTTATTGGATGTGGTACTCTTTCTTCAGCATTATGTATGGACAAAGATAAGTCGCATAAACTTGTCCATGCAGAAGGTGTCAAAGTACCAAAATCAATCATATTAAAACATTCAGATAAATCTAACGTAATTAAATTGTCAAAAGATTTAACTTGTCCATTATTTGTTAAACCTGTGCGTGCAGGCTCATCATTTGGAATTAGTAAAATTTATAAGAAAGAAGAGTTAGAAATAGCAGTTGACATAGCTTTTGAACATGATAATGAAGTAATAATTGAGGAAAATATTGATGGATTTGAAGTAGGCTGTGCAGTTTTAGGAATTGATGATTTACTAGTTGGAAGAGTAGACGAAATAGAATTATCAAAAGGATTTTTTGATTATACAGAAAAGTATACATTAAAAAGCTCAAAAATTCATATGCCAGCTAGAATTAATGCTGATTGTGAGAAAAAAATACAAGAGATGGCAAAAACTATTTATAGAACGCTTGGATGTTCAGGATTTGCTAGAGTAGATATGTTTCTGACTCCATATGGTGAAATTGTTTTTAATGAGGTAAACACAATTCCAGGATTTACTTCTCATAGCCGTTATCCAAATATGATGAAAGGTATTGGATTGTCTTTTAAAGAAATCCTAGACAAAATAATTGAGGTGCATGCAAAATAATGAATAATATTTTATTAATCAAAGATAAAGAATCTAAAGTGATGAATACTATTTCACTAACTAAAGATAAAGTTTATGATGGTAATCTAATTCTTGTAAATGCTTTTTTACCAATTAAAATATCTTTCAATGCGGAGTTAATACCTGTAGATACAAAATTTCCAAGTATTCTTATGAAATGTGAAGCTGTAAATGCTTTACAAAATATTTTGAAAAATATAGGAAGTACAAATGAGATAGTGCCAGTAAGTGGATATCGTACTGCAAATGAACAAAAATATATATATTCAAACTCTCTTTGTGATAATGGAAAAGAGTTTACTGAAAAGTTTGTAGCACTTCCAAATTGCAGTGAGCATCAGACAGGGCTTGCTATTGATTTAGGTCTTAAGAAAGATGTTATAGATTTTATTTGTCCAGAATTTCCTTATGATGGTATCTGTAATGAGTTTCGTAAAGTAGCTCCACATTATGGTTTTATAGAGCGTTATCAGTATAAAAAAGAAGAGATAACAGGAATATCTCAAGAGCCATGGCATTTTCGTTATGTTGGGTATCCCCATTCTAAAATTATCAGTGAAATGAATTTAGCTCTTGAAGAATACATAGAATATATTAAGAGATTTTCTTATGAAGATTGTTTTAAGGTAGAAGATAATGAAAAAATTATAGAGATTTTTTATATACCTCTTGATAATGAAGAAGAGATACAATTTTCTATACCTAGACAATATGATTATCAAATGTCAGGTAACAATAGTGATGGTTTTATTATGACACTTTGGAGGAACAAGAATGATTAAGAATAAATCCTATGCAGGACTTGATTATTTTAGGATTATAGCTGCATTGCTTATAATTGCAATTCATACATCACCATTATTATCGTATAGTAAAATGAGTGACTTTATACTGACTCGTATAATTGCTCGTATTGCTGTGCCATTCTTTTTTATGATATCAGGCTTTTTTCTAATTTCAAGACATAATTACAATTATGATAAGCTGAAAGTTTTTCTAAAAAATACAGTATTTATCTATGGTATAGCTATCTTTATTTATATTCCATTAAATATTTACAATGGATATTTTTCTATGGATAATTTGCTACCAAATGTTATTAAGGATATTGTATTTGATGGAACTCTATATCATTTATGGTATCTTCCTGCTTCAATTATTGGTGCAAGTATTGCATATTTTCTTGTAAAAAATTTGGGTATAAAGTGGTCATTTATAATTTCTGTTATCCTTTACATAATTGGTATGCTTGGTGACAGTTATTATGGTTTTCTAGAAAAATTACCATTATTAAAGAATTTTTATGGATATATTTTTGAAGTTTCAGACTATACACGAAATGGTGTGTTTTTTGCTCCAGTATTTTTCATACTAGGTGCCATAATAGCAAATAAATCTGTCAGTATATCATCTAAAAATAGCTTGATTGGATTTCTTATATCATTTACTCTTATGTTTTGTGAGGGTATTATTTTACACAATCTAGGCGTACAGCGTCATGATAGTATGTATATTATGTTACTACCATGTATGTATTTCTTATTTACAGCTTTAACGTTTTTTAAGGGTAATAGAGTCAGATTTTTACGAACATCATCATTAATTATTTACATTATACATCCTATGATGATTGTTATTATTCGTATGTTTTCTAAAATACTTGGAATACAAACAGTCTTGGTTGACAATAGTATTATTAATTATATAGTGGTAAGTATAGCATCTTTTATAACTTCAATAATAATTATATTGATTCTCAACAGGATAAAAGGGAAAAAAGGAAAACATAGAAAGACTTGAAATGTAAATACTAACAGAGCTTGGATTGAAGTTGACTTAAATAATTTGGAACATAATGTAAGAGTATTACAAAAAGCTATGCCACAAAATTGTGAATTGATGGCAGTTATGAAGGCTAATGCGTATGGACATAGCGTTTTTGAAGTAGCAACTCATATAAATCAAATGGGTGTAAAATCATTTGCAGTAGCAACAATAGATGAAGCTATTGAACTACGACATTATGGAATATCGGGAGAGATATTAATTCTTGGATATACTAATCCAATAAGAGCGAAGGAGCTTCATAAATACAATCTTATACAGAGCATTGTTGACCTTAATCATGCTGTATGCTTAAATGAGCAAGGATATTATATAAAATCACATATCAAAATTGACACAGGTATGCACCGACTTGGTTTTGATGCTAATGACATTGTATCAATATTAAAAGCATTTGAGTTGAAACATTTAGACGTCTGTGGTATATTTACACACTTGTGTGTTTCTGACAGTATGATAGAAGAAGACATAAACTTTACAAATAGACAAATTGAATATTTTTATAAGTTAATTGATTTGCTATCAAAAAGGGAGATAAAAATTCCTAAAATACATATTCAAAGTAGCTATGGATTTTTAAACTATCCTAAACTTAAGTGTGATTATGCAAGGATTGGAATTGCACTATATGGGGTACTAAGTTCTCCAAATGATACAACTAAGCTACAGCTTGATTTACGTCCTGTTTTATCTTTAAAATCACAAGTTGTCCTTATTAGGAGAATACAAAATGGTGAAAGTGTGGGATATGGAAGAGCTTTTATTGCAAATAGAGATAGTATAATTGCAGTACTATCTGTAGGTTATGCTGATGGGCTACCTAGAAATTTATCTTGTGGAAAAAGTAATGTAATAATAAATGGGTGTTTTGCACCAATAATAGGACGAATTTGTATGGACCAACTTATTGTTGATGTTACAGATATTCCTAGTGTAGAGGTTGGGAGTGTAGGAACACTAATTGGAAAAGATGATTTGTCTGAACTATCTGCTCCTGAAGTTGCAGATGCTTCTGGTAGCATAGCAAATGAGTTGCTGAGTAGAATGGGGTCTAGATTGAAATTCGTAGAGAAGTAACAGTATTAAAAATTTATTAATCTTATTGTATTCGTATGGTATCTTATTAGAAGATTGATATAGATTATTTCACTTTTAAGTATGGTTTTGTATTTTATATAATTTATGATGTTCTGCCGTATAAAATCAATAACATATTGTACTTAAGATGGTTAGGAGATAATACTTGATTTATTGTCATACAATTTATAGAGTGGTATAATTTAGGATAAATAAGAGAAGTAGATACAGGAGGAACAACATGGAGATATATGATATATTAACACGTTTTTATATTCAAGATATAGAAAAAGCGATATCTTTTTATGAGAATCTTTTAAAAGAAAAATGCTCTTTACGTTTTTCTTATAAAGAAGTTGGATTGGAGCTAGCGCAGGTTGGAAATGTATTATTATTATCTGGTTCTGATGATGCTCTCAAACCATTTATAGAAACAAAATCTACTTTTATGGTTGACTCTGTTGATGAATGGAGAAGTTATCTATTAAATAATGGAGCAGTTCTGATAAGAGATAAGAAAAAAGTTCCTACAGGATATAATATGACAGTAAAACATCCAGATGGTACAATTGTAGAATATGTTCAACATACAAAAAAAGATTAGTTAAAAATAGACTTTGTCAATAAACAACTAATTATAATCTATATTGACAAGCCAAATTTGTTACTTTTAGTTTCAATATATTATAAATCAAATTAGTATACTCAAAATAGAATAGAAAGTTATTACATAAAGGTGAACTTTATATAGAGTTCACCTTTTTATTCTTTTGAGAGATAGAAAATAACGTACTGAAATAATACAACAAAAACCCAACCTATTCCAGTAGCAAATGCTACAGACTTTAGACCAAATCTTTGAATAAGCAAATAAGAAAGAATTACACGAATTGATATATGTAAGATAGTTCCAATTACAGGGATGTTTACCTTTCCACTTCCTCGGTACCAACCAACAAAGGCACTTCCTATAAAACATAAGACATAGAAAATAGCGATAGTTTGCATATATTCTGCACCATTTCTCATAATTTCATTATTTGTATTACTCATCATAAGTCTAATAGCAGTTTCTGAAAAAAAGTACATTATTAAAGATAAACCAATTCCCAGACATACCATGATAATCAATCCTGTATAAAATCCTTGTTTTGCCCTCTTTCTATCTTTATTTCCAGTATTTTGTGCAACAAATATAGATATGGCTTCAGCTCCACTATCTCCAAAAGAATTAGCAAAACCTTCAATTCTTGTTGTGGCAGTATATGCTGTAATCATATCTGTTCCCATTATATTTACAGCACCTTGTACTAGTAGTTTTCCAATATATAAACTAGATTGATGGAGAGCAGATATTAAACTATAAGAGATAGTTAATTTTAATAATTTCCATTCAAACTTCATATCTTCTTTTTTAAATAAAAGAAATGAGATATTTTTTCTTATATAAATAAAACAAAGAAGTGATGCAAGTGCCTGTGATAATACAGTTGCAAAGGCGGCTCCTTGAATTCCAAAATTGCATACTGCAACAAAAACTAAATCTAAAACAGTATTCATTATCATTGAAAACATTAAGATAATAAGAGCCGATTTGGTATTACCAACAGCTCTCAAAGTTGCTGATAACAGATTATAAAAATATGTTGCAATGAGTCCACAAAAAATAATATTTAAATAAGATGTTGCTATACTTGCAACTTCGTGTGGAGTATTAATTATGTTTAGTAGTGGAGAGAGTATAAGTATTGAGAATATACTTAATACAAAAGTCAGCGTAGCTCCGAAAATAGTTGCTAAAAAAGATTCTTTTCTAAATGAAGATAAGTCATTGGCACCATAAAAATGTGCAAAGATAATTGAAATACCTGTGCAACTTCCGCTTAGTATAAATATAAAAAGATTCATAATAGTACCTGCTACACCTACAGCAGCAAAAGCAGTTTGGCTTACAAATCTACCAACTATAATTGCGTCAATAGTATTGTAAAGCTGTTGAAGTATGTTTCCTAAAAGTAATGGGAGCATAAGTATGAATAATTCTCTTTTTATGTTTCCCTCTGTTAAGTTAGTTGTATATTTCATAATAGCACCTCGTTAAATTTTAAGATACAACTAGTTTACAGTCATATCAAATAATTGTAAAATGCCGTTTTTAGCCATATAATATAAATAAATATTTATATTATGAATTGAGGTGAGTCTGTGACAGAACTTGAAATACAAGCATTTTTGACTGTTATAAAGTTAGGAAGTATTTCTGCCGCTGCTGAAAGTTTATATGTTACTCAGCCAGCATTAAGTAGAAGAATAAATGCGTTAGAAACAGAATTAGGATATAAATTAATTAGACGAAAAAAAGGCATACGAATATCAGAGTTGACAGAAGAGGGAAAGGCATTTGTTCCAATTGCAGAAAAATATAAAAGCCTTTTACAAGAAGCCAAGGCTATAACTAAAATGGATAGGAGTAAAATTCTAAACATATCCTCTATAGGGAGTGTAAGTTCATATATACTTCCAGATGTATTCTCATGCTTTATGAACACATATCCAGAATATAATATAAACTTTTACCACTATCATTCTTATGAAGCATATGATTACATTTCAAAGGGAGAAGTAGATATAGCACTTATTTCTGATGATATGTTTTTTAATAATATAGAGACAATACCAATCTTTAAAGAAGCTATGTTACTAGTAACAAGCTATGGTTCAAAGTACAAGGGAGAATTGCATCCGTCTATTTTGGATGTTGCTGATGAGATAAGGCTTCCGTGGAATCCTGAATATGATTTATGGCATAATTTTTGGTTCCGCTCAACTCTTCAGCCTAAAGTATTTCTAGACCAGATGTCACTTTTGGAATACTTTATGAGACAAGAGAATGTATGGGCTATTGTACCAGTGTCAGTGGCATATCATCTTAAAGAAATATCAAATATTGAAATACATTATATAAAAGATGCACCTCCAGATAGATTTATTTACTACCTAATTAAGGAATCTAGTAAGACGGAAATAATAAATAATTTTTTATATTTACTAAATGAAAAGTTATTGAAAATTAAAGGGTTAGAGTCTTTAATTAAAAAGTAAAAGTTATATTAAACTCTTGAACTAAAAATTTATTATGAGGTTAAGACATTATTTATGAGGTTAAGACATTATTTTAGAAATAATTATTATCAGGAGTGGAAAAAATATAAGGAAATTATCAAGTATATGAATTATAAAGTATATGATAGTAAATATAAAGTACATATAAAAATAAATTTGTTTGAAAAAGAGCAAGATTCATTAAATCTGATTAAGTGATGATTGATATAATGTTGCATGGATAAAAGGAGGAAAGCTGCAATGTCTTATAAAGTAATTAATGTCATAACAGCTATTGACTATATAGAAGAACATTTATCAGAAAAATTGGATTTAGATATAGTTGCTAATGCTGTTCATTATTCAAAATATCATCTACATAGAACTTTCACATCTTCTGTTGGCTTGACGATGCATGATTATATAAAGCGAAGAAAATTAACAGAAGCAGCAAAACTATTGGTATTTTCAAAGAAACCAATAATTGAAATTGCGTTAATAGCTGGATATGAAAGTCAACAGGCATTCACTTCTATATTTAAAGCTATGTACAAAAAATCTCCAAATAAATATCGAAAAGAACAAGAATTTTATCCTTTGCAGCTAAGATTTGTTTTGAAAAGAGACAATTTATTTTCAAAAAATGTGCTAGAGTTAGAAAAAGAAATTAAACTTGCAAATAAGTCCGATATACCATTATGGATGAATTTAGTGAGATTAGTCATAGATGGATTTCCAAACTTGCAAGAGGAAGAATATATTTCTCAATTGGAACAGTATATTTTAGAAGAAAGAGCTTTGATATTAAAGCTTAATAACACTGCTATTGCCAACATGGTATTTAATAGAGAAACTAGAAGTATTGATTTTTTTGGGGTACATCCACAATATCGTAATTCAGATATTGCACAAGTGTTTTTGAAGAAAGTTATTGAAGATTTCTTGATAGATACAGATATCTCAATTACTACATTTCGAGAAGGTGACAAGGCTGATACAGGGCATAGAGATATGATAAAGAAGTTGGGTTTTGCAGAGGCAGAATTACTTGTGGAGTTTGGATATCCTACTCAAAAATTTATCCTGAATTCTGTAGATAAAAAGGAGAATAAATAGCAAGAATGATTAAAAACTCCAAAACACAATTAAGTATAATGATTCAATACAAGTACTTAATTAACAAGGAGGATTTAAATGTCTGAAAATAAACAGGTAGTAAATTATGATTCTATTGCATCTGATTATGAACATAACATATATGAAAATGATACAGAGTTGTTAACTTTTTTTCCAGATGAGATTGTACATCTAATAGATATAAATAACAAGTTAGAAGATGCTTTTAAGAAAGCTGAAAATCTTGTTGGAAAACTTGATAGAGACTATATGGAAGCCAAAATGTATATGGTAAAAAATCGGGGAGAAATAGACCCACATGAGATGTTTCAAAATGAACAATCACTAAAACAAATAGATAATTATGGAGCTTTTATGGTGAAAGTGCGAGATAAGATTGATAAGATTAAGGATTCTCCATACTTTGCTAGAATAGATTTTAGATTGAAAGATATGGGTGATGAATATAAGTACTATATAGGTAGATTTGCATTTGATTACGAAGATGAACTGTTAATACTTGATTGGCGTTCTCCAATTGCCAGTATGTTTTATGATTATGAAATAGGGAAAGCAGGATATGATGCACCAATAGGATGGGTAGACGGAGAAATAACAAGAAAGCGACAGTTTAAAATTAAAAATGGAAAATTGGAATATGCATTAGAAAGTTCTATTAATATACAAGATGATATTCTTCAAAAGGAGCTTAGTCATACTTCAGATGAAAAAATGAAGTCTATTATTTCAACAATACAAAAAGAACAAAATCAAATTATTAGAAACGATAAAGCTGATACATTAATTATTCAAGGGGTGGCTGGTTCTGGGAAAACATCTATAGCATTACATAGAATTGCATTTCTTCTTTATAGATTTAAAGATAAAATAGAAGCAAACAATGTGATTATCTTATCACCTAATAAAGTCTTTGGAGACTATATTTCCAACGTTCTACCAGAGCTTGGAGAAGAACCATTATGTGAATTAAGTTTTGAAAATATAGCAGAAGTACAATTAGAGAGAATTATTAATTTTGAAAATGAAAGAGACCCATTAGAAATAAATGATGATAAATGGACTGAAAGAGTGCGATTTAAGTCTACGCTCGATTTTGTAAAACTTATGGATAGTTATATAAAACAGATGCCTAATAAGATTTTTATTCCAGAAGATTATACTTTTGGAAGCTTCATAGCTAAAAGTGATTGGATACAGAGTAGATTTGAGGCATATAATAAATATCCAGTTAAGAGAAGGCTAGAGAAAGTAGCTGAAGATATTCATTATAGATTTGAAACAGATAATATTATGGAAGAGGATTTACCAAGAGTAAAAAGCATACTTAAGAACTTGAATGGAATGTTGACAATAAAAAATACTCTTACGTTATATAAGGATTTTTTTAAACAAATGGATATATCAAATATGTTTGTGATGGCATCAAAGAAAACTCTTGAGTGGTCAGATGTATACCCATTTATATATATTCATGCTGCATATGAAGGAATACAAGAAGATAAAGTTATAAGACATATTGTTATTGATGAAATGCAAGATTATACACCTATTCAATACGCTGTAATAAACTTACTTTTTAAGTGTAAAAAGACTATTCTTGGAGACTTTGGACAATTAGTTAATCCTAATCATACTCATACACTAGATGATATGAGACAACTATATAATGATGGAGAATTAGTTACATTAAACAAAAGTTATCGTTCTACCTTTGAGATTATTAACTTTGCAAAAAAAATTCAAGACATATCTTCATTAGAACCTATTGAACGACATGGAGAAGAACCAGCTTTATTAAAATGTAATAACGAGCAAGATGAAATAAATAAGATAAAAACAGAAATTGAAGAATTTAAAAAGAGTGATAATGCTACTCTTGGCATTATATTAAAGACAGATAATGACGCTAAAGCTATGTATGATGCGTTAAGAGAAGAATATAGTGTTCACTTAATATCTTCTGAAAGTTCTAGCTTTACAAAAGGAGTATCCATAACTTCTGTTAAAATGTCAAAAGGCCTAGAGTTTGATGAAGTTATTGTCCCTTCAGTAAATAATAAAACGTATTATAGTGATTATGACCGAAGCTTGTTGTATATTGCTTGTACACGAGCTATGCATAAACTTAAACTAACATATGTTGGGAAATTAACTCAACTTATAGGTATGTAGATTATATATTTAGTCATTATATGTGTTTATGTATTATAAATGTAACTTACTGCTAAAACTCATTAATAACTCATTAATAAATCAATAAAAAATACGTATAAAAAATAAAAGCTATAAATCATATTTAAAATTTTATAATTTATAGCTTTTATAATGTTAATTTCTCTCAAAGTGAAGTTGCAATTTAAGTTTATAAATTAGAATGAAATAGCAATATATCTATAATAGTTCCTAATTTCTTAATGCTGATATTATATTATCTATACATTTATTGATTTTCTAAGAAAATCTGATGTTATAGTACGACCTTTTTCCACCATTTCTATTGGAGTACCTTCAAATACGACCTGACCACCATTTTTACCACCATCAGGACCGATATCAATCACCCAATCCGCTTGTTTCAATACATCTAAATTATGTTCAATTATAATTACAGTATTACCTTTCTCTACTATATGCTCAAAAATCAGCATAAGGTTTTCAATATCAGACCCATGGAGTCCTGTAGTTGGCTCATCTAAAATATAGATAGTACCTTTTTTATTGAGGTTTTTAGCTAACTTAATTCTTTGACGCTCTCCTCCAGATAGTGTACTAAGCGGTTGACCTAAGGTCATATAAGATAAGCCAACATCTTTCATAGTTTGTAAGATTTTACAAAGCTTCTTTTCTGTAAAAAATTCAAGAGCTTCATCTACTGTCATAGATAGTACATCAACTATATGTTTGTCTTTATATAATTTTGACAAAACTTCCTTACTATATCTAGTACCTTTGCAAGCTTCACATGTATTAATAATAGGGTCCATGAATACAAGCTCTGTAACAAGTACTCCTTTACCATCACAAACAGGACAAGCACCCTTTGAATTAAAACTGAATAAACCTTCTTCAACATTATTTTCCTTAGCAAATACTTTTCTTATTTCATCAAAGAAACCAAGAAATGTAGCAGGCGTAGAGCGATTTGTAGCTGTAATGGGGCTCTGGTCGATTTTAATAACATCTTTTTCATACTTTTTTGCAAAAACATGAGAAATTAAAGTACTTTTACCAGAACCAGCTACTCCAGTAACAACAGTCATAATTCCAACTGGTAAGTCTATATCAACATGTTTTAGATTATTTATACAAGCATCTCTAATTGGAAGAATACCTTTTGACTGACGAGCATTAGTTTTTATAGGTAATGATAGATTCATTGCATTTGAAGTAAGAGTGTCTGCTAGAAGTAACTTATCATAAGAACCTTGGAACACAATATGTCCACCATGTGTACCAGCTTTTGGACCAATATCTATAACTTCATCTGCTATGGATATAACATCTTTATCATGCTCTACGACAAGGACAGTGTTTCCTCTATCTCTAAGATTTTTTAATAACTGATTCATACGATGTACATCTCGTGGATGCATACCAGTACTAGGTTCATCGAAAATATAAGTCAGACCTGTGAGGCTACTTCCCATATATCGCACAAGTTTTAATCTTTGAGCTTCTCCTCCAGATAAAGATGATGATTCTCTATTTAGGTGTAGGTAGGGAAGTCCAATATCAATCATCCTTTTTAAACCATCAACAAGAGTTTTTATTACAGTTTCAACTCTTTTATCCTTTATTTGTAACAATAAATCATAAAGGTCGGTAAGTTCCATATCACACATATCTGCAATCGAATATCCTAAAATAGTGCAGTTAAGAGTTTCTTTATTTAATCTTTTTCCATGGCATATAGGACATTCTTCATCTGTTATAAGTCTCTCTGATTTTTCCTTTGTGTGTTTACTCATATTGCTAATATCTCGATTTAGATATGTTTGATTATATTTGTTAAAAATACCTTCTACTTTGGGATTTTCCTGTTTGCCATTTTTATTTTTTGAGCCATAAAGCAATAAATTATATTCTTCTAAAGAATAATCCTTTAGAGGTTTATCTAAGTCAAAAAGTCCAGACTCTGCGTACTGCTTCCAATACCATGAATTAGGTTTAAATAAAGAGTCATTTATACATCCTGTATTCAATGAGTTTTCAGTATTTAGAATAGATTCAATATTGATTACCTTAACCCTACCAATTCCAGAACAATTTTTACACATACCATTGGGGTCATTAAAAGAAAAATGTGAAGTTGTTCCTATGTAAGGTTCTCCAATTCTAGAAAATAATAGTCTTAATGATGAATACAAATCACTTATAGTACCAACTGTGGAACGTGCATTGCCGCCAAGAGGAGTTTGGTCTACGATTACAGAAGCAGTTAAATTATCAATCAGCTCTACCTGAGGTTTCCTATATTTAGGCAATCTATTTCTGATAAATGAAGAATATGTCTCATTCATCTGTCTTTGTGATTCTGCTGCAATTGTATCAAATACAATACTGGATTTTCCAGAGCCAGAAACCCCAGTAAAAACAATAATTTTATTTTTAGGAATTTTAAATGATATATTTTTTAGGTTATTTTGTGTAAGTCCTTTTATTATAATATTTGACATGAATGTTAAATCCTTTCTGAGTATATTTTAGTAAAGTAATTTTATTGTGTAAGCATATTATAATAAAATTAAAAGCTACTTTCTTGATATATTCTGCTATGTTATAGAAAGTATTTCTAAGTTCAACCAGTCTTACACAATCTGAATAAATAGTAGTTGATAATAGATAAAAAAGTACATAGTAGATAATAACAATTTGATAAATATAAAGATACTTATACAATTAAAACGACTTGACATTTAAAACTTACTATTGTAATATTTAAATATTACAATAGTAAGTTTTAAAAAAGAATAAATTATTACCTCACAAACTGAAAGGAGGACATAATGATATTAATAGTTATATTAAGTATCTTCATCATAACTTTAATCAAAATAATTATATTAGGTAAAGAAAATATAAGAGACATTGCTATTCCTTTAATCCTATTTATTGTTAGTGATTTTTTATTTTTGTGTGGAAACATCATATTTAGGGGAGGATTAATTCTACTATTTATAGGTTTATTTGCAATACCATTGATGTTAATTGCATTTATATGGATTTGTGTACATATGGTTAAGCTTTACTATAAAAAAGCTCTAAATAAAAGAAAAATGATTGGATGTATATTTAGTATTTTTATAAGTATAGGTACTATATTTATTCCTAGTCCAAGTGAAAGTTTTAGATTTAAACTTTATGAAGAAGATTATAATGTAGTAGCTAAAGCTATTTTAAAAGCTTATGATGAAAAAAAGTTAAGCGATGAATGTAATTTTTATATTAAATATGATACAAGTGAATTGGAGAAAATATTTTCTAAAGAAGTAATAAAAAAAATAGAAAAATTAAATAGAAATTTAAATGTAGTTAAAATCTCTGGAGATAAAAATTTAGTCTATTTTTTCTTTGGAGCCGAATTACAATCTGTTGATGGAGTTGTAATTGTTAAAGACTTGAAAGATGCTAAACCAAAATTAGATTTTATCAACAGAAGTATTCAAGCTCCTAGATTGGAGCATATTACAAACAATGTCTATTATTTTAAAGGTGGACTATAACTTATATAGAGGAGATAGTATAAAGTATGAAAAGAAAAAATAATTTTATTTGGCTAGTTATCTTATTGATTGTTATAGCTATAGGAGTATATTATGTAGGAAAAAAGCATAACAATACAAAACAAAAATATGATAAGAATTATATAAACTCTGAATTAAATAAATCTAAAATTGAAAACAATAATCAAAATAAAAAGGAAAAAATTAATATAGTTGATTATAGCGATTGTTTTGAAAATATTAGTGGAGGAGCTATTTTTTATAACAGTAAAAATAAAGAATATAATATATATAACAAAGAGTTAATTGAAACAAGAAGGTCACCATGTTCTACTTTTAAAATAATTTCAACTCTAATTGGTCTAGAAAAAGGGGTAATAAACTCAAAAGAATCAGTTATGGGATATGATGGTACAATTTATAAAAATGAAAATTGGAATAGAAATCTTACTTTAGAAGAGGCATTTAAGGAATCTTGTGTTTGGTACTACAAAAAATTATTAAATCAAGTTGACTCTAAATCTGTTCAAAAAATTCTAGATGATTTAAAATATGGTAACTGTGATATTAGTGAATGGGAAGGCGATTTAAAAAATGGAAAGGGATATTTAAATGGATTTTGGTTAGAATCTTCATTACAAATATCTCCAAAAGAGCAAGCGGAAACAGTAGCAAAGATATTTGAAGGAGATACAAGCTTTAAAAAAGAGCATATTAATATTTTAAAAGATATTATGAAAATAGATGTAAATGATAAAAACATAAATTTGTATGGAAAAACTGGTACAGGATATGATAGAAAAAATCAACGTGCAGATGCGTGGTTTGTTGGTATGGTACAAATTAAAGATGATACTTATTATTTTGCTATTAAATCAGATGATTCCAATAAAGAAGTTACAGGTCCAAAGGTAAAAGAGATTGCAATTAATATAATTAAGAAATACTATAATGTCACAAAATAAACTCAATTTTATTTGAGGGTATAGCCTATTTAATTATTAAATAATTTTACTAAGTTAAATATAGATAGAGTATAAATTCTATAGTACATAAAATATTTGCTATTGAGTAATAAAATAAATCCTAATATATATTAAAATAAATGTTAATATCTCTTAGAGACTATGTAATGTATTAAAAGTATAAATAAAATATGTTGCATAGTTTTTATTTTACATTATAATCTTAAATAATATACAAAGATATAATAAATGAAATTAAAAAATGAAATAATATTTTAAGGAGCTGAATGTTATGGATAGACTACTAGATATTAGACCTGTATATGATGAAGATATTAAATTGATAGAAGATTGGATTGAGCAAGAATATATACTTAAATGGTTTAAAAGTTCTGAAGAATGGATAAAAGAAATTAAAGCTAGATTTGGAGAATTTAGCTTTGTAAAACACTTTATTGTTATGTATGATAATATGCCAATTGGGTTTTGTCAATATTATGACTGTCTTAGTGCTAATGAAGTTTTTCATCCTGACATACCAATTATAGGTACATTTAGTATAGACTATTTAATTGGAGAGGAAGAATATTTAAGGAAAGGTATTGGAAAAGCAATCATTAAATTACTTATACATAAAATATTTAACGAAACAGAAGCTGAAAGAATAGTAGTGAAGCCAGAAAAAGAAAATCTTGCTTCTTGTAATTCTTTAAGAACGAATAATTTTGAATACGATGAAGAAAATGATTTATATTACTTGAGTAAGAGTGATTTTTTGAGCAAAAATGATTTAGACTGATTAAAAATAATTAAAAATATAGATGTGTTTATAAAATATGATTTGCCTAATTAAAGCAGGTATTTTAATAGTTGTTTATATTTAGATTTGTGTCACTATAATGTCATTTTAGGTTGATAAAATTTAACCATAAAGGAGATGATTGTATATGGAAATACTAAAATGTGAAAATCTCACAAAAATATATGGTTCAAATCAAACTAGGGTGACAGCCCTAAATAATGTGAATTTATCAGTTCAAAAAGGGGATTTTGTATCCATTGTAGGAGCATCTGGCTCTGGTAAATCTACATTATTACACATGCTTGGAGGAGTAGATAGACCCACATCTGGGAAAATTTATATTGAAGATACAGAAATAGCAAGTTTAAAAGAAGAAGCTCTTGCAGTTTTTCGACGTAGAAAAGTGGGTCTTATCTATCAATTTTATAATCTTATACCAACTCTTGATGTTAGGAAAAATATATTATTACCGATGTTACTTGATAAAAGAAAAGTTGATGAAGATAGATTTTCTGAAATTGTATCAATACTAGGATTATCTGATAGATTAAATCATCTTCCAAGTCAACTTTCAGGTGGACAACAACAAAGAGTATCTATAGCTAGAAGTTTAATCTATAGACCAGCTATCTTATTAGCAGATGAGCCAACAGGTAATCTCGATAGAAAAAATTCAGAAGAAATTGTAGATTTACTAAACTTATCGAATAAAAGATTTAATCAGACAATACTTCTTATTACTCATGATGAGAAAATAGCACTAGAAGCAAATCGTATTGTAACTATGGAAGATGGTGTGATTGTCTCTGAAAAGGTGGTGAAGAAATGAATATTCTTCAAGAATACACCTTAGACTTTGTACGACGCAATAAACGCAGTAGTATAGCTATAATGCTAGCCATATTACTTACTACAACAATGATGTCTTCTTTATGTGGATTGTTGTATACTATGTGGAGTGATTTCGTAAGACTTTCAATAGAGAAAGAAGGCAACTGGCATGGTGAATTATTTGATACTACTTATGGAAGCGACCTATCATTAATTGAAAATTTTTCTTCAGTTGATGATGTAATGGTAAAAGGGCAATGGTATGTAGGAAAAATTAGTAATGACAAAAGAGATTATATAATTTATAGAAATGCTACATCAGAATACTGGAACTCCATGCCAGAAAAAGACACTATACTAGAAGGTCGTCAACCAAAGAATGTTAATGAAATTGCACTTTCAAAACAGTACTTTGAAAGTAATCCAAGTACAAAGATTGGCGATAAGATTACTATTCCAATAGGAAATAGAACTTTAAATGGAAATTCTCTTGAACCCGTAGCCCCAAAATCAAAAAGCGAGAGTTTTAAAAAAACTTCAGAAATCACATTAACGATAGTAGGAAAAATGGATGTTACAACATCATCAGTTGTACCTGCATACACAGCTTTAGGATATTTGGACAAAAAAAGTATAAAACCCAATGATAATATAACTGTGTACTTACGATTTAAAAATATAAGAGATACATATAAAGAACTCCCAAAGCTTGCTAAGTCATTGGGATGGAAAACTAACGAATATGGAAAATACAATCTTAAATACAATAGCAATTATCTTTTAAATATGTTAGTCTTTTCTCCAGAACAGAAAGCATCCATGAATAGTAT
Organism: Clostridioides sp. LIBA-6822; assembly: GCF_056688955.1. Lineage (NCBI taxonomy): Bacteria > Bacillati > Bacillota > Clostridia > Peptostreptococcales > Peptostreptococcaceae > Clostridioides > Clostridioides sp. LIBA-6822. Next base: position 491,525 of record NZ_CP196995.1, read on the forward strand.
AGAAAAATTTGCAACTCCAATTATGTACTTTACAATAGCAATTTTTACAGTAGCAGTATTTGTAATGGTGATTTACAATGCATTTTCATTATCAGCAAATGCTAGGCTTACTCAATTAGGGATATTATCTAGTATTGGTGCATCACCAAAACAAATTAGGAAATCTGTGCTATTTGAAGGCTTTTTATTAACTATTATACCTCTGCCAATTGGTTTATTTTTAGGCTGGTTATTGTGTGATAGACTTATAATTTATATTAATTCAATCAATTCTTCTACAGGTACTCAAAGTGTGGTATATACTTATGGTATTCCTGCTTTTTTACCAGCAGTTTTACTTACAATAATAACAGTCTGGATTTCTGCACTTATACCAGCACGAAAAGTATCAAAGATATCTCCTATAGAAGCAATACGACAAGGAGATAGTATTAAGATAAAAAAATCATATAAATATTCGCTAGGAAAGATATTTGGTATAGAAGGAGAACTTGCAATGAATGCACTTCATGCACGTAAAAAATCCTATCGTACTGCAACAATATCTTTAACACTATCTTTTCTATTGCTTACAGGTTTTTTGCATATAATCGCAAACCAAGAAGGAGCAGAAGCTGTCTATGGAAGTGACGCTTATGAAAAACAGAGGGATATATCAATCCATTTAGCAAATGGAGAATCTGTAGAGCCTACTTTTATTGAAAAGTTAAGTAAGACAGAAGGTGTAAAGAGTTCATTATATTATCTTAAAATGTCTGCTACTACTTGGCTAACTGAAAAAGATGCCTCAAAAGAGCTTGCAAAAAATGGTGGATTTAAAGATGTAGTTTCATCTAAAAAATACTCTCCTATAGAACGTAATGGAAAGTTTCGTATATATTCAGCTATAATTGGGCTTGATGATGATAGTTTTACAGAATACTGTAGACAAATTTCTGTAGACCCAAAGTTATTCTACGATACAGAAAATCCAACTTCAATTGTATATAATAAAGAGGAGGATATTAATCGTAGTACACGAAGAGATAAAGTATATATAGATTATTTAAATCTTTCAATAGGAGACAATCTTAAATTAAATGAAAGAATATCTGATGAAGATAAAGGCGATTATACTTTTAATATGAAAGTGGGAGCTATTACAAATACACTTCCTCAAATAATAAATACTAATTCAAGATATACATTAATTCAAATAGTACCAATATCTATAGTACAGGAAATATCTAAAAATTATAATGAAGAAGGTAGATTACGTTCAAATAATATGATGGGATTATTTAAAGTAGATAATCGTGAAGATATTCCAAAAGTAAGAGAAAAACTAGAGTCTATTTACAATAAAGCTTATGGGTCTGGAGATTATAGTATTGAGGATGTCGTAGAAAATGAAGAAAAAGGTGCTAGTGGAAGAAATACTATGAATTTAATAGTAAGCTTCATTACAGGATTGTTGGCTATGATTGGATTATCTAATGTACTGGCTACAGTATCAGGAAATCTTAGAAGCAGACGACAAGAGTTTGCCATGTTACGTTCTGTTGGATTATCACCAGATGGTATAAAAAAGATGCTTGTTTTAGAAGGCTTATTTTTAGGAATTACACCATTATTACTTAGTATTCCTGTACAAATAGCAATAGTGTATATTTTTCTACGTATAAATGAAATACACTTTATAGAGTATCTGCCATTTGCACCTTTATCTACAATAATAGGTTTTACTGTATTGATACTTTTTATTGTAATATCATCATATATGATAGGATATAAGCAATTAAAGAATGAAAATATAGTAGAATCTATAAAAAATGAAACAATATAAATAAAAGTTATCTGAATTAATTTAAGAGGAGCACGTCAAGACTATCTATAAGTATAGTTAAATTATTTATTTAATAAAATCTGATTTATTTGATAAAGTCTAAAATATAAATAGAAATATATTGTTTAAATAATATATAGAATAATAAATATGGCTGGATTATAGGATTTTACCTATAATCCAGCTTTTTATGTATAAAATTTAATTATGAATCTTGCACCACCATTATGACAATTTTCTGCATGTAGAGTACCATTTTGACGTTCTATAATAGACCTTGATAAAGCAAGTCCTATACCAATACTGTCTTTATGAGCATTTTTACCACGATAAAATCTATTAAAGATATATGGGAGTTCTTCCTGAGAAAACCCCTTACCATTATCCTCTATAATAATTTCAGCATATAAAGGGTTTTTGCTGTAATAAGCAATAATATGTCCACCATCTTCTATATGTTCACTACAATTTTTAAAAATATTTAAAAGAGCTTCTAACGTCCAATTAATATCAACTTCAAATTCTACTGAATCGGAACCTTCGATAGAAAGTGTTTGATGTTTTTCTTTTAAAGAATCTTCTATAGGCTCAACTGCATAAGTAAGGAGAGAATATATATCTATAAGTTTTCTTTCAAATATTAAAGTACTTGCATCCAATTTTGATAATATAAGTAAAGATGAAACTAATCTCTCAAGTCTTGAAATTTGATTTGTTAGTCTATTAATATAATCTAGTTCTTCATCTGGACAAGTTTCTGCAAGTAATTGTGCCATAAGTGACATAGAAGTAATTGGGGTCTTAAGTTGATGTGCAATATCCGCAAGATTATCAGAGAGAGACTGTCTTTCTTTCAAAGCAAATTCTTTTGAACAACGAAGTTCTCCTACTGTTTTATATATCTCATCTTCAAGGTGAGAAAATTCATCTTCACATCGTACAAGTACAGATTCTTTTCCTGAATTTACTTCTTCTAAATATCGAGTAAGATTGTTTATTCTACTTGTTTTTTGTTTATTCTGCCTACATTTAATTATATATACTACTAGAGTTATTGTTGAAATTATAATAAATGAGACTCCTAAAAAGTAAAAAAAGTTTTTGCTCCAAAATGTATTTTTAGAATATCCATACTTTAATAAAATCTCATTTCCTATTTTAAAGTCATTGTTACTAGAATCTTTTAGAGATTTTAGTATATATTCTGTAGACTTAGGATTTAACTCGTATGATGCACCAATAGCTTTAGACATCATCTTATATTCATCAAAAGAAGTTACAGTTGTTAGAATTACACTTAACAAAATAGTTATAGCTAAGCAGAATATTATAAAAACAAATGTATTATTGATATTTTTTGGAGTTTTCACTAGCTGTCCTCCATTCTATATCCTATGCCTCTCAATGTTTTTATACAAGGTGGATTTTTTAATTTTTCCCTAAGACGCTTTATTGTGACAGTAAGAGTATTGTCATTGACAAAGTTGCCATCGACATCCCATAGCATTTCTAATAACTTTGTGCGAGTCATAGCTTTATTTTTATTTTCCATCAAGCTCAAAAGAAGTTTATATTCTCCTGCAGTCAAAAGCACTTCAACATTATCTAAATATACTTTGACTTCAACTTTATTCAATTTTATATTTTCGCATGTAATAGTATTGTTAGTCTCAAAATGAGTTCGTCTAAGAACTGCATTAATTCTAGATTGGAGTACTGAAAGCAAAAATGGTTTAATCACATAGTCATCTGCTCCCATATCTAATCCATGTATAATATCTTTTTCATCATCACGGACTGTCAAAAATATCACTGGAGTATTTTCTATACTTTTGATATACTGACAAAATTCATATCCAACACCATCAGGTAAATTTAAATCAAGCAGAACCAAATCAATAGTTTTATCGAAGTTTTTCTTAGCTTCAGCAATTGTACTATAACAACATATTGTGTGATTTTTCTTTTCAAGAGACGTTTTTATCCCAAATGTAATTGTATCATCATCTTCTAGAAGTAGTATTTTAGCCATTTACTTTAAATCCTTTCTTAGTTTAAATTAGTAGCTTTAGACTTAATATTTTATCATATTGGAAATAGGGAAAAATATCATTTAAGTAATATAAAATTTATTTTACAAACTTAAGTCTAAGCTTTAAGTGAATCTATCAAAAGAAAAAGTGTTGTTTCAATAAATTTATCCTCATCTATATTAAAATTGTTTAGGTATGATTTTCCTGTTACAGATAATAAATTAAAAAATCCTGTAAGTGTAAATATTGATGAATACATGAGAGTAGGTATTTCAATATCATACCTAATACTTCCATCATTTTTCCCAACTTCAAACATTTCTTGAATTTCATTAAACATAAATTTATTAAAAGAAAAAAACTTATTCCTAAATGGCATTTCTGTATTTGAGTTTTTAGATTTTACAATACCAATCATTCCCATAAGGGATAGAAGGGATGGTTCCATACAGTAAAATTTATGAAATGCAAAGTATGAAAACTTTATTTTTTCAAAACCTGTTTTACCCTTTGCACTCTCTATTTCAATACTATCCCAAAGTCTCTTATATCCTCTTAAAACAACCGCAAAAAATAAATCCTCTTTACATGAGAAATATTTATATATGGTGCGTTTAGTGTATTCGACTTCTTTTGCCAATTCGTTCATAGTTGTATTATCAAATCCATTAAGACAAAATAATATTTCTGCCTTATCAATAATATCATTTTCTTTTTGTATTTTTTCTTTATCTCTTCTTGATAATTCTGACATATAAATTGTTCCTTTCTATTGATAATAATGTATACCGATGGTATACTTATGTAACTGCAATATATTTATATACTGATGGTATACTTTTATAAAAATAAAATTGATATCAGGGATTATAGATATTTATAACTTCACTAATTAATTATATAGGCAAAATACTAAATAGGGGGAATTTATTTATGAAAATAACAGAAAATGTATTAATGTTGGATAGTACTCGTGGCTCAAATTGTTTTATTGTGTTTGATGAAGAAATTACTCTTATAGACACAGGACTTCCTTTTATGGGTAATAATATGATTAAAGAATTAAAAAGACTTGGGATTCAACTTACAGATATTAAGCACATTTTACTAACACATCATGATGTTGACCACATATCTAATATTAAGTTATTAAAAGAACATACAAGAGCAGAAGTGTGGGCTCATATAGAAGATATACCTTTTATTACAGGAGAGAAGGATAGACTTGGATTCAAAAAGTTTATTGGAAAGACAATTTCTAGAAGAATTATTAAGGATATTAAACCTTATGGAGAAAATATGAAGGTTGGAAATATACAAATTATCCATACTCCTGGTCATACTCCAGGACATGTATGTATGATTTTTGAAGACGTATTATTCGCAGGGGATTTAGTTAAAAATAAGAATGGCAGTATAATTCCTTATCCTAATCTTTGGAATTGGGATTCTAAAAAGATGATGAAATCTATAAAAGAGTTAGATAATTTAAAATACAAATGGATATGTATGTCTCATGGGACTCCTTGTATTAAATAAAAAATAGCAATTTATAACATATATACTATATCCTATATTATCTATTGACTATATCCAACATTGGTGATAATATAATATCCAAGATATAGTATAGGTGGTGAATTTTATGATACGAACTTTAATTTTATATTATTTAAATATTAAACCAACACATGGGTATGAGATTCAAAAGTTTCTACAGGTGTCTGGTGCAGATAGATGGACTAAAATACAGTCTGGGTCAATATATTATGCGTTGACAAAATTAGAAAAAGATGGAGCAGTTAGAGTTTTAAGAGAAGAAAAAACTGGTGCTAGAATTCGTAAAATCTATGAGATTACCCAAAGTGGCAAACTAGAATTAAAGGAAGAAATACAAAAAGAACTTCAGATGCCAATAGTTCCAACGGGTTCAAATAAATTTCTGTTACATAATATTTTGGATATATTACCTAAGGATACTTTACAAAAAAATCTTGAAAAGCATATAAAATATTTGATAGAGCAGAAGAGGTATTGGGAAAATTGGAAAGAGATTAAAAAAATTGATAGCAAGAGTCTTGCAACAGAAAAAATTGCATTTGATATGACAATAGACAATCTAAATTATCAAATCCTATGGCATGAAGAAATACTAAATAATCTTGATAAGTATATATCTGTAGGTTGTGAAACACAGAACATAATTAAATCTATAGACTTTTCAAATATAGAAGAAAATTTTTTATTTACATCTGAAACAACAAATGAGTTACTCGAAGTTCAGAGACTTAGGGATGAAATAATTGATAATCCAGATAAAGCTATAGAAAACATAGATAAAATAATATTAAAATTACAAAATAAGCAGTAAATTTCATTATAATAACACGAGTACAATACTCGTGTTTTAAAAAAGTAATATATACAATGTTGGATATATAATATTGGGTAAATATTGAGGAGGATTTTATAAATGAGTAATGTATTGTTAGAGATTGAAAATTTATGTAAGAAGTATAACGATAAAGAAGTTGTATCAGGAGAAAGTTTTAAGGTATTGGAAGGAGATATTTTAGGTTTTATTGGACCAAATGGAGCAGGTAAAAGTACATCTATAAATATGTTTACTACAATTGTATCTCCAGACACTGGAAATATATATTATAAAGGAAAAGATATTGATAATCAACAAAATACTTTTAAGCGTTCACTTGGTGTTGTCCCACAGGAATTAGCTATATATGAAGATTTAAGTGCATATGATAATGTTAAATTTTTCTGCTCATTATATGGATTTAGAGGTAGTGAACTTAAACGTCGAACTAAAGAAGCTTTGGAGTTTGTTGGACTATGGGATAGATATAAGGAGTTTCCAACAAAATTCTCTGGAGGAATGAAGCGTAGGCTAAATATAGCTTGTGCAATTGCACATAGCCCAAAAATTCTCATCATGGATGAACCAACAGTAGGCATCGACCCTCAATCAAGAAACAAAATTATGCAAACAATCAAAGACCTTAATGCTAGTGGCACAACAGTTATATATACTAGCCACTATATGGAAGAGATTGAAACTTTATGTAATAGAATTGTTTTAATAGATAAAGGGGTGATTATAGAAGATTTAGATAAGAGTTTATATAAAAATAAATATTTAAAATTTGGTTGTAAGACATTAGAAGATATTTTTCTATATCTTACAGGTACAGATTTAAGAGACTTGGAGGGATAGAGAGATGAGATGTTTTTTACCATTATTCAAATTAGGAGTGAAACGAAGAAGTAAAGATTTTTTTGTTTTATTTTACAATATTGTTTTTCCAATAATAATTATAGTGTTATTAGGCTATTTGACATCAAAATCTTATGGTGAGGATTTTACTTCATATAACTATTATACTATTGTCACAATACCATTTTGTGTTCTTATGGGAATCATTAGTGTATCCTATGCAGCACAAGATGAAAAAATTTCTAGCACATCATATCGTTATATGATTTCTCCTATTTCAATAGCAGATTTAGTTCTTTCAAAACTTTTCTCTTGCACAATAGTACTTTCACTATGTAATTTGCTAACCTTGGTGTTATTAAGAGGTATATTTCAGATGAGTTTTGGAGGAAATTTTTTAGCTGTTATTTTTCTATTAATGTGTGAATCAATTGTAGTATCATCTATGGGTTTGTTTTTGGGACTTGTTTGTAAAAATTTAGATATGTTACGTAATATCATTAATATACCAATAGTGATTTTTGGTTTTTTGGGAGGAGTATTTTTTCCAGTTAGCTCTCTAAATTCAGTCATTTCATTAATAATCCATATATCACCATTAACATGGATTAATAGAGCTATAGTTGCTTGTATCTATGATAATAATTTACATCTCCTTTTTAATATATCATGTATATTTATAATCATAAGTATATTGATGACTATATTTACAATTAAGTTTTTTAAGAAGGAGGTCTTTATATAGTGAATTTAATAAATATTTTTAAGAATAATTTAAGAAGGAATATGAATAAAAGATTGGTTTTTCTAGTTACAATTTTATTTCCTATAATTGTAGTAATTTTCGGGGTATTGGCAAATTACATAAGTAAACCATCTTTCAACATTGGTATTTTAAATGATTATAAAAATGAACAAGTTCTAAATGCATCTGAAAAAAGAATATATGAAAACACAATAATAGCTCTAAAAAATACTCAAGGAATAAATGTAGAGACTGCAGACCTTAAAACAGTTAAAACTGATATTATAACTGGAAAGTATTCAGCTGTTATACATTTTAATAAAAATGATTTTAAATTATACTCTATAAAAGATAAAGATACAAATAATACATTAAAGTATTTAATAGAAAGATATAAAAAAGAACCAACGACTATAGATATAAATAAACTACAAGAAATTTCTTTAGGAGCTTTACAAAGAATAATTGCATTTATTGTGTTGTTTTTAATGATAACATCTACTGTAACAGCATCTATGATTATTAAAGATAAAAAATCAGGTACATTTACAAGAATACTCTATTCTCCGCAAAATATAAAAGGATATGTGTTAGGGAATATGTTATACAACTTTACAATAACATATTTTCAGTACATAGTTTCAATATCCATAATTAAGTTACTTAATATTGATATTGGAATGGATTACATAGAACTAATTTTTATAGGGGTGTGGGTATCAGCTTTAGCAACTTCTTTTGGAACATTTGTATCTTCTTTATTCAATAAAGAGATGTATGCAAATTTATTTTCTACATGTATATCACTTATATTATCACTTATTGGTGGTTCATTCATTCCAATTGAGAAAATGCCAACAATGTTACAAAAAATTAGTATTATAAGTCCAATGCGATGGTTTATCAGTTTTGTGACTTATGTAGAAGAGAGAAAAGGAAGTTTTTTCAATATGAATTATATTTACATTTTAACATTCATGATAGTAGTTTTAATTTTATTAGCTATGAAACTTACTCAAACAAGTAAGTATTCAAGTCGTAATAATTGACTAATATAAAACTTTGTATAATACAAAAAAGCCAATAAACTTTAATTTTTAAAAGTTATTGGCTTTTAGTATTGTATCTAAGCCTTTTATTTAATTTAAAATAATAGAATATAAATTCTTAGTATAACCATGACTTAGTATCAAAGCACATTTTTTGGATATCATCAATAAAGCAACTTACATGGTATCCATCAGTAGATGCATGATGTACGGTTATAGAAAGAGGTAGAAGTATTTTTTCATCTTTTTGATAGTATTTACCTGCTTCAATTGTAGGGAAAAAATAATTTTCAAGACCATGATTGTGTATAGTAAAACTCTTAAAACTAATCCACGGAATACAAGAAACTGTATAGCAATTTTTTGGTGGATTTGGTTTTGCTAGAAAACCATGATTTTTTCCGTACTCTTTAATGTCTGCCAAATAATTTTCATAGAATATCGAAAAATCTTTATCATATTCTGTCCATATTGATGAAAAAGTCTTATTATCATCATGAAAAATTGCATAGAATGGTATTAATGTGCTCCAATAGCCAAGTTCATTTTCATCATATGCAATTTTTAATTCTTTATATAGATTCAAGCAAGTTGTTATTATGTATAAATATGCTGGATAAAATTTGATATTTCTTTTTTTCGTTTCATTAAGTAAATTGGTAATATCTATTTCTATAGTCAAATCAAATCCTACATTTGTCATTTTTGAGAAATAGTAAAAATGTGTATATCGTTCCCAGTTTTGTAAATCAATTTTATGGAATTCTTGTTTACTCATATAAAATCACCATATCCTTTATAATATTTATTTGATTATCAATATCTTCATTTGTAAGCTTCAAAACAGGAGAAGATGTTTTCATACTATCAAATAAAAACATTATGTGTATTGCAATTTTTTTAGAATCACATCTTTTAAATTCACCTTTAGATTGCCCATAATCGATTAAATTTGAAAGCATTGTGATAGCTGAATTATATCTTTTATTCATATAATCACGTTGGTCTTTTTCTACAAAAGCAAATTCATGTATTGCAAAATTTAAACCACAATATTTATTATTTATATCATTTTTTTGTTGTTGTAAAAAATATTCTAATATATGCTTAGCTGATGTATTTTCTTTGATACTTTTATCTAATAAACTTTGAGAATTGTCTTTATGAGTATTTAATATACTGATAAAAATTTCTTTTGTTGAATTAAAGTGTCTATATAGTCCACCACGACTTAAGTTACATGCTTCACAAATATCTTTCATTGTTACATTGCTGTATCCTTTCTCAGAAAATAACATTATTGATGTATCAATGATAAATTGTTTGGTTTGTTCTCCTTTTGTTGACATATCTTGTACCTCCTTTTTAACGACACGAGTGTCTCTTTTAATTATGAGACACTTGTGTCGTTTTGTCAATGCAAATTTATTTACTTTAAAATGACTGGATAATACTGTAATATTAATTTATAAAATGACTGGACAATGCAATAGGATTGATTTACTTTTAAATTGATGTAAAGAGTAATTAAATACTAATAATATTATTGACTTTTAAAACTTACGTGTGTAATATATAAGTTACTATTAATTATATACTGCTTACATATTTCGAGGGATAATTAAAACATAATAAAACCATAGAGCAGTTATATTCATAAGATTATTTTAAATTTAAAGCTTACATGTGTAATATATTAAATAGTAAAGGTGGTTTGTATGAGAAAAAATAAAAAAACAAGAAGAATGATAGTTTTTGGTTTTCTAATTTGTCTATTTACAGTTATTGTTGCTTTTTCAGCAAAATTTATATTAAATGGACTCAATAAAAGCAAACCAGATGAAGTATTTAAGCAATATATATCTTTTGCAAATGAAAAAAAATATGAAAAAATGTATGATTTGTTAGATGAAAAGAGTAAGTCAGAAAATAAAAAAGAAGATTTTATTTTAAGAAATAAAAAGATATATGAAGGAATTAACTCACACAATATGAGTGTCAAGATTAATGATATTAAAAAAGAAAAAGGTAATGACAAAATAATAAAATATGATTCGAAGATGGATACTTTAGCAGGAGAAATTTCATTTTCAAATGAAGTACTACTAACTAGAGATAGACATAAAAATTATAGAATAAAATGGCAGTCAGATGTTATATTTCCAGAACTTGAAGAAGATAATACTGTAAGAATATCAAAGCTTAAAGCTAAGAGAGGAAGTATTTTAGACAGAAATGGTGTAATGATTGCTGGTCAAGGTCTTGCATCTATGGTAGGGTTAGTTCCTAAAAAAATGAGTGATAATATAGAGGACTTAAAAAAATTATCTGCTTTACTAAATGTACCAGTTGAACAAATTCAAAAGAAATTAAAGGCATCTTGGGTAAAAGAAAATTCAATGGTACCTATAAAAACCATTGAAAAAATAGAAGAAAATGCGGATGGAACTGTAAAAGAAAAAGATAAAGAGTTGCAAGACTCACTTCTTAGTATTCCAGGAGTTAAGATATCTAATACAGAAGTCAGAGTGTATCCATTGGGTGAAAAAGCTGGTCATTTAACTGGATATGTTCAAAATGTAAACGCAGAGATATTAAAGGAAAAAGAAGGTAAGAGATATAATTCTAATAGTATAATTGGTAAGATTGGTTTAGAGAGTTTATTGGAAGATAGGATACGTGGTATTGATGGATATGAGATTATCATAGCTGATAGATATGGAGATAAGAAAAAAACTCTAGTAACTGAGCCTAAAATAGATGGAGAAGATGTAAAGCTAACTATAGATTCAAAACTACAAAGTAAACTATATGAGCAAATGAAAAATGATAAAGGTTGTGCAGTAGTTATGAATCCTAAAACAGGAGAGATTTTATCACTTGTAAGTAGTCCATCGTATAATCCAAATGAGTTTATATTGGGGATGTCAGGAGATAGATGGAAAGAAGTCAATGAAAATGAAAACAAGCCAATGTACAATAGATTTAAAGCACGATTGTGTCCTGGGTCTTCTTTTAAACCAGTTACTGCTGGTATTGGTATAACAACAGGAAAGATTAATCCAAATGAAAACTTTGGGCATAGTGGTCTTAGTTGGCAAAAAGATTCTAGTTGGGGGAGTTATAAGGTAACCACATTAAAAGATTATGGGAATACTGTAAATATGAAGAATGCGCTAATTTATTCTGACAATATTTATTTTGCTAAAGCAGCATTAAAAATAGGTGGAGATGTATTATCAAAAGAGTTGTTAAAACTTGGATTTGAGGAAAACATGCCATTTGAATTTGGATTATCTTCTTCAAGGTTTGGTACGGACAATAAATTTGATACTGAGATACAATTAGCAGATAGTGGATATGGGCAAGGTAAGGTTCTTGTAAATCCAGTACACATGGCATCAATATACTCAACTTTTGTTAATGATGGAGACATGATAAAGCCTTACCTTGAATTTAAAGAGAATCCACATGCTGAGTTTTGGAAAAAAGGTGTGTTTTCTAAGGAATCTGTAAAAATTATTCGTGATGACTTGATTCAAGTTGTTGAAAGTCCTAATGGTACAGGTCATAGTGCTGTGACTAAGGGAATTACTATTGCTGGGAAAACTGGTACAGCAGAAATTAAAGAATCTAAAGATGATGTTACAGGGACAGAACTTGGATGGTTCAATGCTTTTACTGTAGATGAAAACAGTGATAAACAGTATATGGCAATTGCTATGGTTGAAGACGTAAAGAATCGTGGAGGAAGCCATTATGTTATACCTATTGTTAAATCAATATTTGAAGATTAATTTTATTCAATTTGAAGATTAATCTAATTCGCTTGGGGGATAGTATTTTAGATGTATTATTTTCGAATTTGTTGGTAAATTTTAAAATAAATAAAGAGGCTGTCTCAAAATAGAGAATGTACTGCACCCCAATTGTTGGACTAAAAATCTAACGATTGGGGTGTTTCTATATGGCTAAATACGATTTTAATTTCAAATTAAAAGTAGTTAAATCCTATTTAAATAAAGAAGGAGGATATGTTTCAATAGCAAAACAACATGGAGTTGCTAACCATTCTCAAGTTGAAAGATGGGTTAATACATATAATACATTAGGAGAGAATGGACTAAAAAGAAAAAATAAAAATACTTTCTATACTATACAGTTCAAGCTAGATGTTATAAACTATATGATAACAACTAAATCCAGTGCACAAGAAGTCGCTAACCACTTTGGAATGAACAATAGTACACTTATAGCAATATGGAAACAAAAATTTTTACATGGTGGTGTCGATGCCTTGTCTAAAATGAAAGGAAGACCATCAATGAATAAAAACAAAAACACTAAAGAAAAAAATAAATTAACAAGAGAACAAGAATTAGAATATGAAAATAAACTTTTAAAAGCGGAGCTTGCATTTCTAAAAAAGTTGCGTGCTTCAGGGATGAATGTTCCCGAAAGGTTAAAAAACAATACGAAGCAAAAGTAATTTATGATCTTCGTAAGGAGTTTAAACTCTCCATTATTCTTGAAGCTACTAAATTTCCTAAATCAACATATATGTATTACCAGAAGAGATTTGATATTGAAAATCCAGATAAAGATATTGAAGAAAAAATCATGTCTATTTTTGAAGATCACAATGGCAGATATGGCTATCGCCGAATTACAGCTACATTAAAAAATAGTGGTATCGTTATTAATCAAAAGAAAGTTAGACGTATTATGAGAAAATTAGAACTTAAATGCATAGCTTTTTCTCGTAAATTACGTAAATATAATTCTTATAAAGGTACAATTGGAAAGGTAAATAATAAAATAAATAGAAGATTTAAAACATCAATTCCACATCAGAAAATAACAACTGATACATCAGAATTTAAAATATATACTACTGATAAAAATGGAAATTTAATTATAAAAAAAGCATATCTTGATCCATTTTTAGATATGTTTAATGGAGAAGTTTTATCATTCAGAATCTCAGATAGACCTAACTTTAAATCAATAAGTGATGCTTTAAATGAAGCCATCAATATTACAAAAGATTGTCCTTATAGAAGAACTTTTCACTCAGACCAAGGTTGGGCATATCAAATGAATAAGTATAGCAAAACACTTAAGAAAAATAGAATATTTCAAAGTATGTCTCGTAAGGGTACATGTCTTGATAATTCTCCTATGGAAAATTTCTTTGGAATAATGAAGCAAGAAATGTATTATAGAAAAACATATAAAAGTTTCAACGAATTAAAGACAGCTATAACAGAATATATTTACTATTATAACAACAAAAGAATTAAAGAAAAATTAAATTGGCGTAGCCCTGTTAAATATAGACTTGAATATGTATCTAAAGTTACATAAAGTAAAAAAACAGGAATGAAAATTCCATTCCTGTATAAAGTCCAACTTTTGGGTCTCAGTACAGAAGAGCCTCTTTTTCATTGTTGAAATGATGAAAATGTATTTGATTTCATACAAAAAATTAAAATAGTGGCAACAATTGAGGATGTGAGGGAGAGTTGCCACTATTTTGTATAGGGTATTATATTATGTTTTTAAGCTAGTTTTACTATCTTCTATGTTTATATAATAACTCTTGTGTGTGAATTTAATAGATAATTCATATGAAAATTATGTGAAGTTTTTGGACTTTATAGTAAAGGTATTAGGAGTTATAGATTTTTTTGTCATTTAATATAGATAGTGTTATTTTAGCTGCTGAACTACCATTAGAATAATCTTTACTTTGAATATTTGTAGCAAAGAAATAAGTATTTTCATTTTTTTCTACATAACCTATAAACCAACCATTTACATCTTTTCCATTTATAGTAGCAGTGCCTGTTTTACCAGAAAGTGATACTCCATCTTTTTTTGATACTAGCAATGAATTTTTTACAGTTTTTATATCTTTGTCTTTAAATTTAAACTCATTTGTATAAAAATCTTTAAGTAATTTCACCTGTTCAATAGGTGAGATTTTTAATGAGGATTCTAGCCAAAAGCGTGATATGCCTCCTGAAACATCGTAATTACCATACTTAATTTGTTTAAGATAAGTTTGTATATCTTTTATTCCTGTTTTTTTATCTATATATTGAAAATACCAATTTACAGAGTTTTCCATAGCAGAAAATAGGTCTTGGTCTTTATTCCATGAGCTGTTAGAATGATGTTTTCCGTCCCAAGGAATATATGAATTATTTCTTGTTATTATCCCATTTTCTAATCCCAACAAAGCACTATATATTTTATATGTAGAATTTGGAGAAACTCTTTTTTTACTTTTTTCTTCATTGTAAATATGATATTGATTGGATTTTAAATCATACATAACAAAACTACCATCAAAACCTTCAAAGTAGTTACTTAGGTCTTCATATATAGTTTGATTATTTATAGGTTTATATTCTTCATTAACATCTGCCACAATGGATAGTGTAGGGCTGTTTCCAAATACAATTAAAGCAATCAATGTAAAAATTAAAATGCTTTTAAACTTTAAAAATTTTGATTCAGCATGAAAATTTGCTATCTTTAATAATCTTCTTTTTATCTGTTTTTTTGACCCACTGATATTTGATGTAAGTGTGAGATTATATGGTCTTGAAATAGTATCTACAAAATTTATTAGTGTTTGTCCATATTCTATATAATTTTCTTTATCAAGTTTTTTCAAAACTGAAATGTCACATGCAATTTCACGGTCTACTCGCATTTCTTTAAGTGCACACCACACAAGAGGATTAAACCAGTACAATATTTGGAAGAAGCACATTATATAATTTACCAATATATCTCTGTTTTTAGAATGTTGTAATTCATGAAGTAAAATATATTTTATATCATTTGAAGATAATTTAGATATAGACTCATCTGGTAATATAATATGTGGTTTAAAGTATCCAAATGTAATGGGTGTATTTATGATGTAGGATTTACATAATATAAAATTCTTATTTATCCCAATATCTTTTTTACACTGTTGAAATATTGAAACTATCTCATCATCTTCTAAAATTTGTGCAGATTTTTTTATATTTCTTATTTTAAAATTACAATGAATAGCAATAACTATCATTATTGAAATACCAACTATCCATAATATTAATAATAAAATATTTAAACTACTAAAATTAGATTGATTCAGAGATACTGAAAAATCTTTTAATGCATTTGAGTTATTAATAATACTACTTGAGCTATTTTTTATTGTAGAAGTATTAGCAGTATTGTTTTCAAATTGAGTAAAACCATGTAGATAGTTAAACATATTTCCGAGATTAATATATTTAAGAGGTATAAATGGAATTATTAATGTTATAAGCAATATAAATCCAATATTATATTGGTATTTTGCAGAAATGTGCTTATTAAATATTTTTTTAGTAAATAAAATTACAATAATCAACAATGATAGGGTTAATGTACTAAATAAGAATCGGATAAAGAATGGAGCATACATATTTACTTATCCTCCTTAGTCACCCTTTTGTTTAAAATCTCTCTCAATTCCTCAATATCATCTTCAGAGAGTTTATCATTTTCTAAAAAGTTTAGTACCATAGAATTAAGAGCACCATTATAAAAACGATTTAAAAAAGAACGACTTTCTTTAGCTACATATTCTTCTTCCTCAACAAGTGGAGTATAAACGAACACTCTACTATTTTTTTCATATGTCAAAGCTCCTTTTTTAACTAATCTTAACAACATTGTCTGAATTGTTTTAGGACTCCATGTACTTATTTCTACTAGTTTTTCAATTACTTCATTAGTACTAATAGGAGCATATTTCCAAATAATCTTCATCACTTGATATTCTGCTTCTGAAATTTGTGGTAATTTTTTCATGATATACCTCCTTATACTTACATTTGTAATATATAAAGTATATTATCATTAATTTGGTTTGTCAATTCATAAAGATAATTCATTTATAGTTGTTTAAGCAAGTGCACATAGTTAAATAGAATTATTAATTAAGCTGTATAAATACACATTTAAGTTAAATAGAATTTATATTGACAGCTAAAAATATAGTTGATATACTTATTGTTGATATAACAACTAAAATAAGGAGGTATAGAAATGATAATTACAGTTATAAATGGGAGTCCTAGAAAAAACGGAGCTACATCAAAAGTTTTGGCTTATTTATATAAAGATATAGAAAGATTAATACCAAATGTAAAAATTAATTATTTCGATTTAAGTGAAGTCAATCCATCATACTGTATTGGTTGTTTAAATTGTTATAAAATGGGGAAATGTATTAATCAAAGTGATAAAGTAGAGTATATTCATGATATAATTACTAAGAGTGATGGTGTTATATTTGGTAGCCCGACTTATGGAAGCAGTGTAACTGGGCTTTTCAAGGTATTTACAGATAGAGCACATATGATGTTGGAAAGGTTATTGTACCATAAGCCATGTATAGCAGTTACTACATATGAAAATGCTCGAGGTTCAAAAGCGATTTCTTTTATGAAATCAATGGTCTTAGATTCTGGAGGTTACGTTTGTGGTAATTTATCTATAAAAACTGGATTTAATCAAAATCCTATAACTGAAAATGTAGAATTAAAGATACAAAAGGTATCTAAAAAATTTATTTATTGCATAGAGGAAAAGAAAAATCCACCTGTGTTTTCTCAAATTTATAACTTTATTGCTATGAATGTTTTTTTAAAGCCAATGGCATTTAAAAATATTGAGCAGTATAAAGGAATAATTGATAGATGGGAGGAACAAGGGATTATTTAGATGGAGGTAAAATGAAAGATTTTGAGAAACTATATGAGGTTACAAATAAGTTAGTAAGAACTTCATTGAAAGTAAAAGATGATTTGAAAAAAATGTTTAAACAAAATGGATATGATATAACAGCTGACCATTATGCGTTATTAAGATTTCTATGGGAACAAGATGGAATTTCTCAGATAGATTTATGTGAAAAATCATGTAAGGATAAATCTAATACGACAAGAATCTTAGATGTTATGAAAAATAAAGGATTGATTGTCCGTAAAGTAGATATTAAAGATAGACGTAAATTTCAAATATTTTTAACAGATTTAGGCAAAGAATTAGAAGAGCCTTTAAATGAAATTGCAAGTATATACGCAGTAGAGACATTTAAATCTATTTCTGATGAAGAGTTACCTTTGTTTGCCGATATTTTAGATAGAATTGGCAAGTAAATACAAACTCTATTTTGGGAAGTCTTTTTAACTATTAATGATACAAAATGATAGAAAGAGGGATAAGAATGAGTTCTAAGATTTATTATTTTTCTGGGACAGGGAATTCTCTAGTAGTTTCAAAGACTTTAAAAGAAATGTTGAATGAAAGTAAAGAAATAATACCTTTAGCCATACATAGAAAAAAGCAAAATATAGAGATAAATGAAGATATATTAATAATTGTTTTTCCTGTTTACTTTGCTGATGCTCCTGAGATAGTAAAATTTTTTGTAGAGAAATTAAATTTCAATAATAATACTCATATATACGCTATAGCCACTTGTAATGGAGTAGCTGGGCATAGTTTGTTTACTATAGATAAACTACTTAAGAAAAAGGGTAAAAAATTATCTGCTGGTTTTATAATTGATATGCCTGGAAATGCTTTGACAACACCTCTAGATGTTGAAGAAGAAAGATTGAAAAATATAACTGATAGAGTATATGAGGTCGCAAAATGTATCAATAACTTGGAGAAGGGAAGTATAGAGGGGAAAAATAATTTGAAGTCATATATAGATAGTTTTATGCTTCGTTTAGTAGGAAAGAATATGCAAATTGCAACTACTAAATTTTTTGCAGAAAACAAATGTAATGGATGTGGGACATGTAAAAGAGTTTGTCCTGTAGATAATATAAGTATAGTAGATAAAAAGCCAAAGTGGGGTAATGAGTGTGAAAGATGTCTAGCTTGTTTTCACTGGTGTCCAAAAGAGGCTATCAATATAAAAAAATCATTTTTAACAGATAGAAAGAAGTATCATCATCCAAATGTTACTGTTAAGGATATATTTTTAGATAAATAGATATATTTTATTTGTATTAATAATTATCTTATCAAATAAAATTTTAGAGCAATAGAGAGAAACATATAGCAATCTTATGGAAATATTGTAAAGAGTAATATGTAATGATACTAAGTATATTAGAGATTAAAAATAATAATAAATAAATATATAGTGATATTAATATAAAAATAAAAGTGCCTCATAAATAAAAATTTTTGAGGCACTTATTATTTGTTTAACCTAGCATCTATCCTTTTATAAGTTCAACCATTTTCTTTATATCATCTGATGCCATTTCAAACTTTGATTTTTCAATCAATATATTTCCACCAGTCATGATATACGATGGAAATATTCTTAATTTATCATAATAAAGTTCATTGTTACGAAGTTTATATGTTGAGATAGAAGGGATAGCATTCTTTTTTGTATGTTTTTTAGTAATCATATTAAAAGATTTCTTTGCAACATCTCCCATCAACATTACTACTTTTAGATTATTAAATAATTGAATTTCTTTTTCTAAAATAGGCATATGCAATTTAATTGTATCACTAGTTATTGTATATTCTGATTTAGGAAGTTTTACTGCATTGGTTACATAGATACCCATATCTAATATATCATTTATATTAGATACTTCTATGCCTGCATTGTTAAATAAAGGGAGAGTAGTTTTCAAGTAATCTGCATCTTCATTTATACTATAAAAATCGTCATTGGGGTTATTTGGTACAACCTCATTAATCATTATAGTTTTTATGGAGTCTGTGTCTATTGTTATATTGGGAAGATATGATACTATTTTGTTTTCATCGAAAAGATTATTCTGCTTAATAAATTCATTTAAAGTTGATTTTATATTTATTTTCATATGATAAATCTCCTTGGTTTCAAGCTTTAAGTACTATAAAAAATAGTCTTAAAGTATATAATTTTAAAATCATAATAACATATCAAACATGACAACAGAATGTCATGTTTGATTGATAAATTATCTAAACTTAGAATTTATTAGAGCATCTGCTTGTTCATAATCATCTTTATGTACATAAATTGAATACTCGTAAGAAAAATCTTCCTTTTGTCCTAAATTTCCAAGAATCATTTTACTGGAAAAAGGTCTTTTAGAGTAATTATTGTTTTTCACTTTATACTTATATTTAATTTTGTTTACTGATAATATACTGCATATCTCATTAAATCTATCTAAAGAATATCCTCGGAAAAGCTCAGTTCTATTTAAAATCATAAAGACAACCTCCTTGTAAAAGTAATTTATCGAAATTAGAGGAGAAAAGGACTATAAGTTGTTATAAATAAAAGGTAGCAAAATTAAATTGATTTGTAAAGTTTTTCAGAGTATTATACTAGTAATAAAATAAATAAGTTTCAGATGTAGAGTTTAAAGAAAATGTGTAAATGAGATTATATAGATATTGAAGGAGAAATTTAAATGAAAAAAATATCACAAGAAAAAGTAAGCACATATACTCAAGAAGTATCTCAAGAAAAAATTGAGCAGTGGAAATCTGTATATGAAAAATATAAAGATATCTTAAAAGTAAATTCTAAGCCTATTTTAGAAGTAATAGAATTTTTAAAACAAAACTATATAATAAAAGAAGAAACTTCAGAAGAATTCAAGGATGTAATTATCCATAATATTAAATTAAATAAACCTTTATCAGAAAAAATCCCCAATAATGCAGAATTAAAACATGTTGCATTTATAATTCAAAATGAAGGGAATGCAAAAAAATTATACGATACACAAGAGGAAGTGTATAGTGGTTGTCCAATTATGGTTGGGATGGAGTTTGAAACAGGATGTGTATTTGTAGAGGGTAGTGATGAACTTAATGATGAGATAACTGCATTTAAAGGATTAGATAAATATGATATAAATAATTATTATTTAGTAGCAAACTATGTTAGATGTCTAAAGAAATATGAATTAATAGATTAGTATATGAATTAAAGATTATAGAATAAATTTGAAGCTAGTATAATTATGAAATATCAGCTTAAGTCTAATACAACTAAATTTAAATCTAATATAAATATTAAGCATAAAGAAGCGTAAACTTGAATAGAGTTGCCAAAATAAAATTGGTAACTCTATTTTTAATTTTATATTTCATTAAAATTTCTAGCTGTTATAGAATTGTTATTTTTTCATGTTAGTATTTTCTTAGTAATAGAAATCAACGCATTACAAGAAAGGAGAAATATATATGAAAGATTTAATTCTTGAAACAAAAAATTTATCAAAAAAATATGGAGAACAAATGGCGGTTAACAACGTTTCTCTGCAAATTGAGAGAAATAGTATCTATGGACTTTTGGGACCAAATGGTGCAGGAAAATCGACAACACTTAAAATGCTTGTTGGTCTTCTTCGCCCAACACATGGACGTATTATTTTTGATAGGAAACCTTGGAAACGAGAATCTCTTGCAAATATTGGAGCCTTAATAGAATCACCTTCTTTGTATGGAAACCTTACAGCAGAAGAAAATTTACTAGTACATACAAAACTTTTGGGATTACCTAAAGATAAAATTTATGAGGTGCTAGAAATAGTCAACTTGAAAAATACAGGTAAAAAGAGAGCTTCACAATTCTCTATGGGTATGAAACAAAGGTTGGGAATTGCTATTGCGCTTTTGAGTGACCCAGAATTGTTGATACTGGATGAGCCAACTAATGGGCTTGACCCCTTTGGAATTCAAGAACTTCGTGAGTTGATTGCTTCTTTTCCAAAAAAAGGTATAACTGTGATTCTTTCTAGTCATATTCTGTCAGAAGTTGCTCAAGTTGTAGATAATATTGGGATTATAAGTGGAGGACGACTACTATTTCAAGGAGAACCTGACCCTAATGAAAATCTAGAAGAATTCTTTTCAAATGTTATTCTTAAAGGAGGACAAATAGAGGAGGGAAAAAAAGATGAATAGTCTACAATCTGAACTTTTAAAATATAAAAGAACATTTATGGGGAAACTGATTGTTTTTTTTCCAGTATTCTTTGCAGCATATGCACTTATAATGCAAGGAACACTTATGCAAAATCCATTATCCCAATCAGATTCTTGGGAGTGGCAAAATCTTTTAGCATTAGTTTTTAACTGGTGGTCATTTATGTTCTTGACTATTGGATTTGCATTGTTTGCTACTTTAGTAGCTGCACAGGAAAGAAAAGCTGGAAATTATCGTGCTTTACGTACACACAATGTATCTCCTATGGTACTTTGGATTAATAAAGTTATAGCTATGGCAGTCTACAGTTTGATTTCAACATTAATTTTAATAGTTGTAACAATTATAACTGGTTTAATATTGAAAGCTGGACCAATTCCTTTTGGACAGATTATAGGGGCAAGTATTGTATGTTGGGTTGTCTCTCTTGCTATACTTCCAATTCAGTTATTGATTGCTACGTGGAAAGGTATGTTCTTAAGCATGGGAGTTGGATTTTTAGGAATGATATTGGGTGTCCTTGCTGCGACACAACCATTTTGGATTGCAGTACCATGGAGTTGGGCAGTTAGAATGGTGTGTCCAATCATTAACATACATCCTAATGGTACTATATTACAAGCTGGAGACCCTCTTTTGAATAATTCAGTAATTTCTATTGGTATTGTTGTTTCTTTGGTTGTGTTTCTAGTATTAACAGCACTTACTGCAGTTTGGTTTAGTAGGAGGGATGACAAATGATAAAACTATTATCATCAGAATGGCTTCGAGCAAAGAGAACAGCTGTCCGATGGCTTACTCTTTTTATGCCTGTTATTTTTTCATTATGTGTGGTTGCCTATCTTGCAATCAAATCTGGAAGTACACAAGCATTTGCTTTTGAAGGGTTTTTCACAGTATGGACTGTATTCATTATTCCTATTGGAGTAGGTATTCTGTCAGGATTTATAGTGTATGAGGAAGAACTTGCTGGAAATTTTAATGGTTTTTTATGTATAGGTATTTCTCGTGTTAGATTATATCTTGGAAAATTTCTTTTTCTCCTTTTTTGTTTAGCTGTATGTACATTTATTGCTACATTGATACTTTGCATAGGCATGAATATTGCAGTGCCATCTGGTGCACCAGTAGGGCTATTTATGGCCGCCGCCGCTCTTGTGGTAATCGGGTCACTTCCAATATTAGCTATTCACCTTTGGGTGAGTTTTGCATGGGGAATGGGTGCATCTATTGGTATTAGTGTTGGTGGAATTTTAATGGCTGCAATACTTGGGTTAACAAGTATTGGTTCAACAGTTGGCCCATTTGTTCCATGGACATGGCCAGTAAAATTGGGTATGCTTCCAGGCACTTACTTTATTAAAGGAGATGGAACTATTCCAACTGAAGAGATTTATTCTGGAATGATACAATCAGCTACTATACATTTTGTAGCAGTGGCAATAGGTCTAATTATATTCTTGATAGGAGGAGTTGTTTGGTTTAAAATATGGGAGGGAAGGAAAAGCTACGAGTAGATGGATATTGCTTTAATAACTAACTTCCCATAATATAAAGGAGGTGTTATATTGAGCAAAATATTGATTATTGATGATGAAATAGACTTAGTAATGTTACTTGAAGATGAATTGAAAGAAAAAGGTCATGAAGTATTGGTAGCTTCTGATGGGCAAAAAGGTATAGAGTTATCAAAAATGGAGCCTGACCTTATTATACTGGATATTATGATGCCTAAAATGGATGGTTTTGAGGTATGCCAGGCAATTCGAGATGATGTTTTGTGTCCGATTATATTTTTGAGTGCAAAGCAATCGGAAACTGACAAAATCAAAGGATTGACTTTTGGAGGAGACGATTATGTAACAAAACCCTTTGGATTGCGTGAATTGATGGCAAGAATTGAAGCCAATCTGCGTAGAGAAAAGCGGTCACAGTATATCAATGAAGAAAATAAACGGTCTACATTGTATTTTGGAAAGTTGTGCCTATATATGAGAGAGCGTACAGTTAAAATTGATGGCAAGGATATTGACTTAACAAAAATAGAGTATGATATTGTTGAACTACTAGCACTTCATGCAGGACAAGTTTTTTCCAGAGAACAGGTCTATGAAAAAGTATGGGGATGTGATTCTGAGGGCGATTCTGCAACTGTTGTTGAACGAATCAAAAAAATACGAGCTAAGTTTGCCGCTGTGATGCCAGAAAAAGAATATATTTCTACAGTTTGGGGAATTGGATACAAGTGGAACAAAATGTAAGGGAGGAGAAATTATTAAATGAAAAATCAATCACTTACGACCCAGTTCAGGCATACCTTTATTTTCATTATAATAGCTAGTATAGTCTCCACAATAATTACTTATGTCTTTGCTATTTACTTGTTTATATATTCAGCAGATAAGGATATTTATCAATCAAATTATTATGAGAGACAAGTTCCTGGAATTGAAAAATACATTAATGAAAAAAACATAGACTGGTTATCTCAATCGAATGAAAAAGAATTAAAAAGTATTATTCATGGAGATGGGCTTTTATATCAAGTTGTGGATGATAATGGCAATGTATTGTATAGTACTAATCCACGAAAACCATTCAAGACAAAAGAAGAACTATTTAGCAATTTTAGCAAAAAAATTGCTCGTAAAGGAGGTTACATCTATACTATTCCTATTAAAGATGATAATGGAAAGGTTGAAGGAGCTGTTATTCTGTCCTATCAAGTAAAAGTGACATTTGCAAATAATAGGGGAAGATTTATAGGTGTAATTATTGTAATAGCTTTATTCTCTCCATTTTTATATATTATTGGGTTTACTGTATGGTTTTCTAAACGCTTTGTAAAAAATATCAATAAACCAGTGCATTTATTAATTGATGCTTCCAAGAAGATAAGAGAAAAAGACCTTGATTTTGAAATCGACTATTATTCAGATAATGAACTTGGAAAACTTTGCAGTGCTTTTTCTGAAATGAAAGATGAACTAAAAAAATCTTTATCTGTACAGTGGAAAATAGAACAAGAACGTGTTGAAATGGTAGAAGCTCTAGCGCATGACTTGAAATCTCCCCTTTCTGTTATTTTGGGATATACAGATGCACTTATTGATAATAATTTAGATGGTAACGAAAAATTACACAGGTATCTCACAGTTATAAGAGAAAATACAGAAAAAAGTGCTTCTCTTGTTCAGAAAATGCAATACACATCTGATTTGGAAAAATCAAATATACAATTAAACCTTGTCCCTGTAAATTTACCTGATTTTTTGAAACAAAAGGTACAAGACTATGAATTACAGGCTCATCAAAAAGAAATAAAGCTTGTCCTGAAAATGCAGGGTAATATGCAGTTTCCAATTCAAATAGATGTGGATAGATTGACTAGAATTTTTGATAATATTATATCCAATAGTCTGCAATACACTCCAGTAGGTGGTAGTATTAACATCAGTGTAGAGTCTGAAAAAAATTGTATCTATTATAAGATTTGCGATTCTGGTAGTGGGTTTAGCCCTAAAGATTTGAAAAAGGCTCTTGATAAGTTTTATAGAGGCGATGAAGCTAGGCAAACTAAAGGTGGTCATTCTGGTCTTGGGCTTTATATTGTAAAGCAATTAGTGGAACAGCTTGGAGGTTCTGTCAAAATAGAAAATTCAAAATCAGGTGGAGCATGTGTGACATTTTGGCATGGCACTTAATTACTTAAAAGTTTTATGAATTTAACTTATATATTTTAAATCAAAAGAGGAGGACTATTATGCCTCCTCTTTCTTAAATTTTAATTAATATCTATACAATCAATTATATTCATCTTTTTAACTTTTCTCAATGGAATAAGAGTAGCTATTATACATGCAAGTATAGAAACAAGTGTAACTTGTGAAATTGAAAGAATTGGTATATTAGTAAAATCAAGCTTTTCTATAGTTGCCATGTTTATGATAACAGCACTGGCATATCCAGCAATGGAGCCAAATATGGATGCAAAAATTCCATAGTAAGCACCTTCCCATAAAAACATCTTATATAGACTACTATTACTCATACCAATAGCTCTTTTAACTCCAATCTCATTAATTCTAGTATTTATATTTGTATTAGTTGTGTTAATTATATTTAAAGTACCAATCAAACCCACAAAAAGTATTACTGCCCATGCTAGAAATTCTATTTGTTCAAAACTCTCTTTAAGTTGCTTGTCTGATTCGATGTATGATATCCAATGAGAGCCTGGATTGTTTTTACAAATATGCTCTATAGATAATCTTATTTGTTCTAAATCTGATTTATTTTTAGCATAAATATTTATTTGATTAAACTTGTCTTTATTTGTCAAGGTGTCATAAACAGAATCATATACAATAACATCAACACCATTTAACCAACCATTACCTTGCAAAAAAAACATTTTATCTATTGTACTATATATTTCTAGTTGATTTTTATTGATTGTAATATTATCTTTAGGTTTTAGATTTGTATATTTAATTTTTACACCTGGGGTAGAAATAGCAACTGGATTTTTTATAAAGCAAATAGAGCCATTTTTAAAATCTTCTAATGTGGAATTTGTAATAGAAGGTATTGAGTCTTTTAAGGTCCTTTCATCAATTCCAATGATTTTTAACATCTCACCACTATTTTCAAAATGGATATTTGTATCTATTTCGCCCTGTTTATATTCAGAGTATTTTATAAAAGAAGTACGGTCGATATTTTTTATGCTCTTTATTTTATCTAGAGTGGACTTATCAAAACCAGATACTTCGCTTGTTAAGGAAAAATCTCCTTCTTTTAAATTGCTTACTGACTTAGATACATCTAATACATTGGAAAACTCACTCAGTGCGACGAATACTGTTATACTCATAAATAAAGAGAGTATAGTTATTATAGTTCTTCCTTTATTTCTTTTTAAGTTTAGCCATGCGAGATGCCTTTCAAAGTTTTTTATTGTTTTTTCTCTTTTAATCTTTCTTTTGATTTTAGTAGTACTACCAGCCATAGCAATTTTTGGAGAGACATGTGAAGCATATATTGCTGATGGTAGGGCAGAAATAAATGAAAAAATCAATGACATACTAGCACTTAATAATAATGGGAATAGATAAGCAGTTGAGTTTTTATGTATAAGCTCAGTTATTTCTTTACTATTATTTGCTAGAAGTATATCTGGGTTTAAGATATTAGTTACCATTCCAGTTATGCCCTTAGAAGATATAATTCCAACTATAGCTCCAATAGGTATGGCAATAGCACATAAGATTAAAATTTGTAAAATAATAATCTTATATAGTTGATTTGGTTCAGCACCTATTGCTCTTAGACTTCCATATTCCTTAATTTTCTTTGTAACAGATATTTTTAAAATGTTGTAGATTACAAGTCCCGAAGCCAATAAAACTAATAAAGCAATGAATAAAGATACCAATATAATAATAGAGATACCGTCATTGTCAGAATTATCTTTTTCAAACTGTATTCCAAGTGCATTTAAATAAATCCAATTATACTGAATTGAATTGTGGGAAAGACCTATATCTTTGGCTAATTGATTTACTATTTCTTGGAACTTGTCTTGTTGTTTTATTTTAAAATCCAATGAGGATAAAGTATATCTTTTAGGCAGAAAATTTTCTGATGTACCTTTACCTACAATACCATTTACTGTACCACTTGCATATCCAGTATAATCATCTTCTAAAATACCACTCAATTTAAAGTTGGCCGTGTAATTATATGCTGGTATAGTGTCCTTTAAAAGTGAAATATCTAAATTCATAGGTATTGTCATACCTAGTTTTGGCTTTATGCCCATAAGTTTCAGTGTATTTTCATCTAAAGCTATTTCATTCTCATTTTTAGGAAGATTTCCAGATTTTAATTTCATTAACTTTGGGTAATTGGAAAGTCCCTTTTTATCATATTCTTTTACAAGTACAGAGATGCCAGAATCTTTTATTTTACTAGTACCAAGGGCTACTGAAGTACCTGCTTGATAAATTCTATTATCCTTCTTTATTTTATCAACTTGATTTTTAGTAAGTTGGTGAAAGGATACATGTCTATCACCATTAAAAGAACGAGCTTGTTCAATTCTTAAATTTTGAAGTATAGCAATTGACTGCCCAATCACAGTCGTCATAATGGTTGATAGTACTATTGCTATAATAATAAGTGTAGTCATAAGTTTTTGGTTTTTTAATTCTTTTATTGAAAGTGAAAGGTAACTCTTCATTATTATTCCACCTCCATAAGCACACCATCAATAATTGAAAGTCTTCTATCAGCAAGTTTTGCAATTCTATCATCATGGGTGATTACTACTAAAGTTTTACCAAACTGCTTTGAAGTTTTGATAAGAAGATTCATAACCTCACTACCACTTTTACTGTCTAAGTTTCCTGTGGGTTCATCAGCAAATACTATATTTGGTTTTGCAATAAGTGCTCTAGCAATTGCAACTCTTTGTTGCTGACCTCCTGAAAGCTCATGAGGAAGATGGTGAAGCCTATCTGTGATTCCAAGTAATGACGAGATTTCATTTAAGTATTTTTTATCAGGCTGTTTCTTATCTAGAAGTACAGGCATTGAAATATTTTCAGATGCTGTAAGAACAGGTAAAAGATTAAACTGCTGAAAAACGAATCCAAAGGACTTTCTTCTAAGAGCAGATAATTCTTTTTCACTATATTTATATATATCTTTATCATCAAGTAACACTTGCCCAGAGGTAGGGTTATCTAAACCACTTAAAATATGTAAAAGCGTACTTTTTCCACTTCCAGAAGGTCCAATTATAGAAACAAATTCACCTGATTTTATTTCTAAATTGACATTATTGAGTGCAATAACTTTATTGTTGCCAGAACCATATATCTTTGATAATTGCTTTGCTTTTATAATCATAAAAAACACTCTCCTTTTCTATATAAGAAGAGTGTAAGTTTTAAAACTCAATTTTTTCTCAACTTTCTAATTTTATTTATTTAAGAGTTTATTTCAAAAGGATATACTTTATAAATTCTAATTAACAAAATTTATAGAAGAGAAGTAATAATCTTATAAAATTGCTTTAATTTTTTGTTGAGAATTTAGCTGTAATTTTAGCACTATTGGCTGAGTTATTTTCAACGTAAATAGAGCCACCATGTTTTTCACATAATATTTTAGATATATAAAGACCCATACCAAAGTGCATGTTGTTGTTATTTGAAATCTTATCTCTATAGAAAGGTTTTAAGGCTGATTTTAGAGATTCTTCACTAAATCCTATACCATCATCTTCAATTATAAATGTAAGGAGCTCTTGTTCAAGATATATAAGTATGGATATATTATTTTTCGCATATCTAAAAGCATTTGATATTATATTTTCAATAACTCTAAGAATAATATTTTCATCAAACAATAGGTTTATATTATTTATTTTGTTTGTAAGTGTAAAAGATTTTTTCTCTTGTTCAGCAATAATAGATAGATTTCTATCTAAGTTTTTTATAAACTTGTCTATACTTGATAAAGATTTTGAAACAACCCAATCTTCTAATCGTTGAGAACTACTCATATTTTCCACATAACATTCGATTCTATTGATATGTTCAGACATAAGTTGAGTAGTTGATAAAATTTTTTCGTCAGTAAGTTTTCCTGTTGGTATGTATTTTGTTAAATAATTTGAGTAACCTTTTAGAACTGTTAGAGGATTTCTTAAATCATGAGAAAAAGCAGTATTAAGCTGTTTTCTATCATTAATCATAGTCCACATATTTATATTGTTTTTCTTTAGTTCTGTCCTCATTTTATCAAAAGCATTGCATAGATTACCTAATTCATCATTACTCTTGTATTCTAAGCAAAAGTCTAAGTTATTATGGGATATTTCCATTGCACCTTTATTGAGTATTTCAATAGGTGTTTTCAATTTTATCCTATAAAAAATTATATCAGCCAATAATAAAAAACCTATAAAAAATACAAGTGGAAGCACAAACTGAAGTGTACTAATTATATTAAGTAATGTTTTATCATAATCACTGAACTGGTTAATATTATTCTGCATTATGGTTATAGTCCCTGTATGTAGAGGTGTTCCCAAATATTTATCTTGTATAGACTTATATATATTATTAAGTAAAATGTATGATAGAGCTGTAAGTATTGATGCTATAATTAGAGAAGATAAGGTAAGAACAAAGAAAGATTTTTTTAGTGACATATCATTTATTTTATCCATTTATAACCAACTCCCCATACTGTTTCTATGTAATTTTCAAGAGTATATTTTGATAATTTGATTCGTATTTTTCTAATATGTTCCATTATAACATCGCTATTACCATTACTATTGTATCCCCAGATTCTATCATAAATTCTTTCTCTATCAAATACTTGACCAGGATTCATGGAAAGAAGCTCTACTATATCAAATTCTTTCTTTGAAAGGGAGACTAGATTATTATCTATAGAAATCGACTTTTTCTCATAATCTATTACTAAATCATTATAAAATTTAATTTTAGTTTGATTTGATTTTCTTTGTTCACGTCTTAGATGAGCAGATACTCTAGCTCCAAGTTCATCTAAGTCGAAAGGTTTCACAATGTAATCATCAGCACCAGCACGAAAACCATTTATCTTATCGGCATTTTCAATCTTAGCAGTAAGAAACAGAATAGGGCATGATACATAATCTCTAACTCTATTACAGACCTCAATCCCATCTATTTCAGGCATATTTATATCAAGTAAAATGATATCTGGGTTTATAGATATTTTTTCTAATGCAATTTTTCCACTTTGAGCAGTGTAGACCTCATAATCATTCATTTCAAAGTAGTCTTTTAAGAGTGTTATTATACCTTCTTCATCATCTACAACAAGTATTTTATTGTTCATAAAAATTCTCCTTTCTAAATAAAAGCATTTAAAGTATGTTTAATTTTAGTATAAAAATCTCAATAAATTCTCAAATTTTTAGGTATATGCCAAAACTTAATCATTAAAGTTAGTATATTTTGATATATTAAATAAATCAAGCATATGATTGTTGGTAATTTTAAATGAAGATATATTTTATATTTAATACTTGTAAATGTAAAACTTTAACTGATGAAGCCTTATAATTTAAATGGAAAACAGATATGTAGAATGGAGGACAGATATATAGAAAGGAAAAGATTTAACTGAGTAAGGCGATTGATTAAAAATCAGATAAATTATAAAAACTTATAAAAACGAATGAATATACATTAATTAGTTGATATATCAATTATTATTGCTTTTTATATTGGATTAAAATATAATTGACATATCAACTAATTTTGTTTTATATAGTTTTAAATAAGAGAATAATAAATTCAAATGAGCCTAAAAGAGCAAGTATCTACAAAAAATAATATTTATTTAGGAATTATAATAATACCAAATAAAGTATTCATAATTCAAATGTAAAGTTGGAAGGTATGATGAAAGAAAACATTAAGGATATTTAATAAGATAATGATATATATTTATTAGTGGATAGATTAGTAATCAAGATGGAAGTTACATACTATAAAAAGGGTGTGGTGCTATTTTCTAGTACGTAACCTCTCTAATAAATCATTTTTCAGTATTTTTAAACCATTCTATTGTAGCTTTTTCCATCTCTTTAGGAAGTATATTATTATATACTTGATTATATAACCATGATAAAGTCTTATTATTCAAGTAATTTTTCATTTCATTTTCAGCTTCTAACATTACTACTTTTATTAAACAAGGACACTTAGTATGTGTATCTGGTAAATTTTCCTTATCTAATAATATGTTATTTTGTCTAATTTCTGCACATTGGAAGAATGATTCCTTTCCCTCTACTGCTTCAATAACATTCCAAAATGTTATATCTTTTGCATCACGAGCTAATGTATACCCACCTTTTACTCCTGGAACAGATTTTACTATTCCTGATTTACTTAATTTAGCATATATTTTCGATAGATAAGTCTCTGATATTCCTTGAAATGTTGCCAAATCTCTGATTCCAACAGATTTACCTTCTTCTAAATTTACCATATATAATAAACAATGTAGTGCATATTCTACTCCTATTGAAAACTTCATTACAGCAAAACTCCTTCTCTAAAATAATATCTTTAATAATACATTATTATTAATTATCATTCAACCCATTACCTTATTATCAAATCTTATAAAATAATATAATTTTTATCATTGACATAGTATAAAAACTATTATATTATAATTAAAGACAAGATATATCGGCGATAATAAATATCTTTAATATATCTTTTAAATATTCATCAATTTAAAAATTATTCTTAATATACAGGAGGAAATATAAGATGTTTACAGAAAAGTTTTTCGAAGTATTAAATAATGAAGGCGTAGTTTCCATAGTAACTTATAACAATAGCGAGGCTCATGTATCTAATACTTGGAATAGTTATATAGTTCTTGCTGATGAAAATAAAATTTTAATTCCAGCAGCTGCAATGATTAAAACAGAGGAAAATATAAATATCAACTCTAAAGTTAAATTAACTATTGGTAGTCACGAGGTAATGGGATATAGATACATGGGAACAGGATTTTTACTTGAAGGAAAAGCCAGATTCTTAAAAGAAGGAAGTGATTTTAAAATGATGGCAGATAAATTTCCTTTTTTAACAAGAGTGTTAGAAATTACAGTTGAGTCTTGTAAACAAACTTTATAAAACATATCTTAAGTTTAAGGAGAGAATTATGCCAAGAAGAATCAATAAATCTAATTGTATAGGTTGTGGCTCTTGCGAGAGAGTGTGTAAGGTTGGGTGTATAACAAAATTAGAAGAAAAAAGAATAATCAATGAATCTGTATGTGTTGACTGCGGAGCTTGTCAACTTATATGCCCTAAAAAATGTATATCTTCAAAGCAATAGAAATGTTATTAAGTAAATGTAATTGACAGTAAGATAATGATTTATTTGTTAAGTCAAAACTATGGAATGTAGTGAAGAGAGTAGTATTTGTTAATATACAAGCAGAAGGAGCTATTGCAGAACAAATTTAATTTGCTCATGCGACAGCCTCTTCTATTATATGTCTATTATTTCAAAGTTTTAAGCTCATATAAGTCTGTTCTTCTATGTTTAAGCAATGGTAATTGCTGTCTTATGTCAGGAATTAAATCTCTATCAATATCAGCATAAATAATACATTCCTTTTCATCAGCTTGAGCAATAATTTTTCCCCAAGGGTCTGAAATTCTTGAATTACCATAAGCTATGTAGGAAGCATCTTTATTTCTAGCAGGTGCAGCACCAACATAGAATATTTGATTATCTAAAGCACGCATTCTTATAGATAACTCCCAATGAGCAGGGCCAGTAGTCATATTAAACGCAGCAGGTAAGATAACGATTTCAGCACCTTTAAGAGCCATTAAACGTGATAATTCAGGGAATCGAATGTCATAACAAATAGCTATACCAACTTTTCCATACTCAGTATCTATTACAGTAACATCATTTCCTGCTGTAAGAGTATCGGATTCTTTAAAGCTAACCTTTCCTGTAACTTCAATATCAAATAAGTGCATTTTACGGTGTTTTCCAATTAGAGTTCCATTTTTATCAAATACATAGCAAGTATTATAGATTTTTCCATCTTCTAATTCTGGTATACTACCAGAAACTAGATAGATTCCATGTTTTTCGGCTAACTTACTCAATACCGCTGTTGTTTCACCTAGATATTCTTCAGCAAATTTAGGAAAATATTTATTTTCATATGGACAGTTAAACATTTCTGGCAAAATCACAATTTTAGCTCCATTGATGGCAGCTTCTGTTACCATTTCTACAGCATGATTGATATTTTCAATTTTATTTTCTGTAGTTATCATCTGACATACTGCAATTTTATAAGAATTCATAGAAATTACTCCTTTCAATATTTTTATGTTATTATAACATATTAAATAAAAATTAGATATTCTTAGATTTCCATAAAGAGGTAAGAAAAGGACTTATAAGTATATCTAAAAAAGTACATAGATATTATTATAATTATCTGTTGTATCCATATATTGACTTTTCTTATATATGTTGATAGTATTATTATAAATACAATAGAATAATTAATAGAGTTTTATAGGGTTCCGCAATTATTAATGATTGGTCTGGTCCAAGATAAAACCCACAGCATAGTTTTGCTGTGAACACGGAAGGATAAAAACCTGGGAGATATTTTAGAATATTTCTCAGGTTATTTTATTTGTAAAAAATGAGAAATTTGAGGAGAGGGATTATTTTATGAAATGGTTATTTTTATTTATTGCAGGTTTGTTTGAGGTTTTTTGGGCTTTTCAACTAAAAAATTCGCATGGATTTTCTAGATTGACTCCAAGTATACTTACTATTGTTGGAATGATTATAAGTTTTTACTTTTTATCATTAGCACTTAAACATCTTCCACTTGGAACTTCATATGCTATATGGACTGGAATTGGTACCGTTGGTACAGCTATTGTGGGGATTGCTATATTAAATGAGCCTATCAGTATAGCTAGAATTGCATGTATAGGTCTTATTGTGGTAGGGATTGTAGGTTTAAAGTTACTGTCTACTAATTAGAATGAATTAATTTAAATAAGCTATGAAAGTAAAGATTTTTTAAATATTTTAAAATAATTAATATTGAAAAAGTCTTCATTTCATAGCTTTTTTTATAAGTTTATTATATTTGAAAATTATATGTATATACTATGTATTATTTTGCTAATAAAAGAGCAGTTAAATCCATAGGGTCAACTATTACACCATCTTTATAAACACGCATATTTCCAGATGCTATTTCATCTATTAATATTACTTCATCATTGTAGAATCCAAATTCAAATTTGATATCATAAAGCTCAAGTCCTTTTTCAGCTATAGTATCACGAACTATATTAGAAATTTTTTGAGTCATACTTTTCATTGAATCAAATTGAGCTTGAGTCATAATATTTAAAGCTTCTAAACCTTCAGATGTTATAAGTGGGTCACAACGGTCATCGTCTTTTAAAGTTGCTTCTACATAACAATCTAGTTTAGCACCTTCTTCAACGCATGAACCATAACGACGTAAGAAACTACCAACAGCTCTATAACGACAAATAACTTCTAATCCATTACCAAAAACTTTTGCTGGTAGAACTTCCATAGTTGCTTCTTCTAAGTTAGCACCTACATAATGAGTTTTAATTCCAGCATTGTTTAGAATTTCAAAAAACTTAACAGATGTCTCTAAATTAGCTCTACCAATTCCATCTATACTTAGACCTACACTATTTTCGCCTGGGTCAAATACACCATCTTTACCAGTTACATCGTCCTTAAATTTAAGTAAGTAATTTCCATTATCTAGTTCAAAAACATCTTTAGTCTTTCCTTGATACACTTTTTTCATAAACAACCTCCAAAAAGTTAAATTATTATATTGAATAAGGCATTAGTGTCAAAAAAGTTCTGATATTCGCATGAAAATTTATATTGATACCTTATATTTAATATTATATCACAAATAGAAGTAAAATTTCCGAACATTTTTATAAAAATAATAAAAAAAGTACATTTTATGGGTTTTATAATAAAAGACTTAGTGTAGAAGGTGAGTGTCATTTACATTGACACACATAGGCTTTAATATAAATAATTTTTGACACACTTTAACACACATTTAATGATAATTTGACAAACCGCATGAAAACAGTATTTACATATATTGGCATGGAAATTGCTCTATATATTTAACATATAAAAATGAATGTATATTTAAATAGAATAAATAATAGGGGTGATTAATAGTGAAGTCAGTTAGATTCTATGGTATAAGAGACACAAGAATTGAAGATGTAGAGGTACCAAAAATATTAGAAAAAGATGATGTAATAGTTAAAGTAAAAGTAGCTGGAATATGTGGTTCTGATATATCGAAGTATTCAAAGACAGGTCCACATATGGTAGGCGAAATTTTAGGTCATGAATTTTCTGGAGAAGTAGCTCAGGTTGGTTCAGAAGTAAAAAATTTTAAAATAGGAGATAGAGTTGCTGTTTGCCCAGCGATGCCATGCTTTGAGTGTGATGAATGTAAAAAAGGATTATATTCGAGATGCAATAATGTATCGATAATAGGAAATAAAGAACTTGGGGGGTGCTTTGCTGAATATACAAAGGTAAAAGAAAGAAATTTAATAAAAATACCAGATGAAATAAGCTATGAAACAGCTGCTGCTTTAGAACCAGTATGTATAGCAGGACATGGTCTTTTCAGGTCAGAGACTAGAGTTGGAGATACTGTTGTGGTACTTGGAACAGGACCAATAGGATTATTCTCAATACAATGGGCAAAGATATTTGGTTCTACAAAAATAATAGCTGTGGACGTATTTGATGAGAAATTAGAATTAGCAAAAGAGTTAGGAGCAGATATTTGTATAAATGCAAAAGATAAGAATCTTATAAATGAAGTAAAAAATTTAACTAATGGAGCTGGAGCAGATGTTGTTATTGAATCAGCAGGAACTCCAATGACATGCGGTCAAGTATTGTTGTTAGCCAAAAAAGGAGGGACAGTACTGTATGCAGGTGTACCATATGGAGATGTAGCTTTGACTAGAGAACAATTTGAGAAGATAGTAAGAAGTGAATTAACCGTAAAGGGAACTTGGTTTGGAAATTCATTCCCATTTCCAGGAAAAGAATGGAGTGCTGGGTTATATCACATGCAGAAAGGGGACATGAATGTTGAAAAATTAGTAACACATAGAATAAACTTGGACGAAGTGCCATCTTATTTTGAAAAAATATACAAAAGAGATATCTTCTTTGGTAAGATAATGATTAATGTAGCTAATTAGATTAGAATGCTAGAGTAATAATCTATAATCTATATAAAAAAGTTTAGTTAAGAAAGGTATGATTCATATGGCAGGAATAGTTATAGCTGCACATGGAAATATGGCTAAAGCAATGTTAGAAAGTGCTGAATTAATAGTAGGTAAACAGGAAAAAGTAGAAACTTTAGGATTAAACCATGGTGACAGTATAGATGATTTTAGTAAAAGATTAGAAAATGAAATTGAAAAATATAAAGATGAAGGTGTTTTATTATTGCTTGACTTTTATGGTGGAACTCCATTTAATACATCTGCGATTGTAATAAATAAGTTTGCTAAAGTATGTGACTTGGAATGTTTAACAGGTGTAAATTTACCTATGCTTTTAGAATTATTTTTAAATAGAGAGAACATGAAGTTAATAGAGTTAAAGAATCTATGTGAAGAAGTTGGAGTATCAGGGATTAAAGATGTAAAAGCAGCTTTAAATATATAAAATAAATTAAAAACTGGAGGAATTATTATGAGTAATATAGCATTAACAAGAATTGATGATAGATTGATACATGGTCAGGTGATTACTGCTTGGTGTAAGATTACATCAGCAAAAAGGATAGTAATAGTGGATGATTTGGTTGTAAAAGACCCATTCATAGTTCAAGTTTTACAAATGGCAGCACCATCAACTGTTAAGGTTGAGGTACATGATGTAGAGTCAGGTGCTGAGGTATTAAAATCATATAATGGGGATGAAAATTTAATCGTCTTAGTTAAATACCCTAAAACTGTTTTGGGTTTAGTAAACAATGGAGTAGATTTAAAAGAGCTAAACGTCGGGGGTATGGGAGCCGGACTTGGGAGAAGAAGTTTTTATAAAAATATATCTGTATCAGATGAAGAAAAAGAAATATTTAAAGAACTAATATCAAAGGATATTAAGTGCTTTATACAAATAGTACCAGATGCAAAAAAAATTGATGTAGGAACTTTATTATAAAAATACTATCTTTTGAATCTTTAGAAATAAATAAGGAGGAAATCTATGCAAATTTCACTAATTCAAGCAGTATTAATAGCAATTTTTTATTATCTTTCTTGGAGTCCATGGCTGACTTATGTTGGATTTTTTACATGGAATAGACCTTTGTTAGCAGGATTTGTAACAGGAATTATATTAGGAGACCCTGTCCAAGGAGCAATTATAGGAGCGGGTATAAATATGATATATTTAGGTTTTATATCAGCAGGAGGGGCACAGATGGGAGACCCAGCTTTTGCAGGATATGTGGGGACTGCTTTAGCTATAGCATCTAAGCTAGATGTAAGTACTGCAATGGCAATAGCTGTCCCATTAGGTACTGTCGCAACTGTACTTTGGATTGGAAAAATGACAGTAAATTCTTTTTTTGCACATTGGGCTGATAAGGAAGTTCAAAAGGGTAATGTCGACAAGGTAGCGTTTATAAATATAGTTCCACCACAGATACTATTATTTGCAATGAGTTTTATACCTGCATTATTAGTGGTTTATTTTGGTCCAAATGCTATAGATGGTATGTTGGAAGTAATGAATGAGAATGTACTTCATGTATTTAATGTAATTGGAGCGATGTTACCAGCACTTGGAATTGCTATGAATTTAAAATTGATTGGAAATAAATTTACGATGCCCTTTTTCATATTAGGAATATTGATGGCTGTTTATTTTAAAGTGGATATAATAGTAATATCTGTTATTGGGGTAATACTTGCTCTTACGATTACTTCAATTAAGTACGGAAAAGATAGTGCTACATTTTAAATACATGAGAGGGGGAAAATATTATGTCAGATACAAAAAGTGAAGTGTCTAAGAAAACGTTAAGTAAGAGGGATGTAATAAAATCATGGCTAAGATGGTTTTTCTTTGCACAGTCTAATTATAATTATGAAAGGTTACAATCAACTGCATTTTCACATTCAATGTTACCAGTACTTAAAAAATTATATCCAGATAAGGAAGAGTTAAAACAAGAAGTTGAAACTCATTTGGCATTTTTTAATACAGAGCCTATATGTGGATGTGTTATACATGGAATAACAATAGCAATGGAAGAAGAAAAAGCTAATGGTGCAGATGAGATAAGTGGCGATGGTATGAATGCCATAAAAACAGGCCTGATGGGTCCATTAGCAGGTATTGGTGATACTCTAACTCAGGGAGTTATAACACCAATAGTATTAGCTGTTTGTATTGGTTTAACTGAGGGAGGAGCATCAATTGCAGGACCTATACTATTTGTAATAGCTCAATATGTAATAATGACTTCAATTTCTTTTGGAATGTGGACAAGTGGATATAAGTATGGTAAAAAAGCTGTTGAAAGTATACTTCAAGGTGGAATAGTAAATAAGGTTATAGAAGGAGCTTCTATACTAGGAACTTTAGTTATGGGAGGGCTTGTAGGTAGATTTATTAATTTATCCACACCAATAAGTTATACTAGTGGAGATTTTAAATTTAGCCTTCAAACGGATTTACTTGATAAGATATTCCCAGGACTAATTCCTTTGGTGCTTACCTTATTAGTACTTTTTGCTTTAAAGAAAGGTCTTTCTCCAATAAAAATAATGTTTATATTAATAGTAGTGGGAGCTATTACAGGTATTGTGGGATTATTTTAAATATATATACTATATAGTCAAAGAGGATTATAAATAGGTTGATTAAGTTTATAAGAGAGTAGTAAAAAGTATAGTGATTAGGGTAATTAAATTTATAATAGATTGATTTTTAAGGTTATACAAGCTACACAGAGTATATAATCTTTTAAAAAGTATCTCAGAAAGATTTTTAATCTAGATGAGGTACTTTTTTATTTGGATATAAAATTTTAAGTTGACTCAAAAAGATAGCAATTATATGTAATCAATATATTATAAATAATTGTAAACTTCTTGTAACATGTATTTTATATAATTGAAACAATGGATATAATATGAAATATGATAATAAATTTTAGGGGTGTGAATAGATGAACATATTAATTGCTGATGATGAAGTTAGCATGCTTAAGATACTTTGTGCATATTTTAAAAAGGAAAACTTTAATGTACTTACTGCAAAAAATGGAGAAGAAGCATTAGATATTTTTTATGAGAATAAGATAGACCTAGCAGTACTAGACTGGATGATGCCAATAATTGATGGAATAGAGGTCTGCAAAGAGATAAAGGAAAATAGTAATACAAAAGTTCTTATGTTGACGGCCAAAAGTCAGAGTGAAGATGAAATAGAAGCACTCAATATAGGAGCAGATGAATATATTAAAAAACCATTTGACCCTAGAGTTTTGATAATAAGGGCTAAGAAATTAGTAAATTATAAAGATACAATTAATATTAAAGATTTAAAAATAGATTTTGGTGCAAATAAAGTTTTTAAAAATGAGAAAGAGCTGATATTGACTAAAAAAGAATTAGAATTAATGCGTTGTTTAATTAATAATAAGGGGATTGTTTTATCTAGGGAGAAACTTTTAGATTTAGTATGGGGCTTGGATTATGATGGGGATTTTAGAACAGTAGATACTCATATAAGAAGGTTAAGGGCGAAAATAGGGGAGGACATAATAAAAACTTACAGAGGGTTAGGGTATAGTCTGGAGGATTTTGATGACTAAACTAAACAAAAAATTGTCCATAAGCATATCTATAGTAGTTGTAGCTGTTTATATAATGTCTATAACTATAAATAGTATGTTTATTCATAGATATTATTTACACGAGAAAAGAAATGTATTGGATAATATTGCAGATAAAATCAAACATAACGATATAAATAAATTAAAATCAGATATTGATTCGATTGAAGCAAAAAATAATACAGCTATTGTATATATAGAATTAGATAAGAATTACAAAGATAAAGGTAATATAGATAAAATAAATCAAGATTTGTTAAGTGAATTTTGGAAGAAAGGTCTAAGTTTAAATAAATTTTGGATTGAAGAAGATAGCTTAAAAAATATTGATAATAAAAGTATAAATAAAATATATAATCAGGGTAAAACGAAATATAGTTTACTTGTAAAATTTATGAAGAAAGATAATTACTTGTTTGCCATATCTATACCTATAGAACATTCTGAAGAAACTATTGGGATTGTAAATAGGTTTAATATAATTATGGGAATCTTTTCAGTAGTCATAATGACTATACTTATATTTATATTATCAAACAGAATTATAAGACCTATGGAAAAATTAAAGCTTCTATCTAAAGATATATCTGAATTAAATTTTAGGACTGAAGCAATAAAAACTAATGATGAAATAGAGGAATTAGCTTATAGTATAAACATAATGAGTGTAAAACTTGAAAAAGCACATAATGAATTGAATAAGAGAAATAAGAATCTAAAATCTTTTATATCAGATGCATCTCATGAAATGAAAACTCCAATAGCACTCATAAAAGCATATGCGATAGGGATGAAAGATGGGTTGGATGATGGTACCTATACTGATACGATAATTGAGCAGGCAGAAAATATGACTAATACAATAAATACTCTTTTATATTGGGCAAAATATGAGAAAAGAGAAGTTAATTTGCATCCAGTGGACTTAAAGGAGAGATTGTATAAAAGTTTAAAAAACTATGAGCTTTTAATTGATAGAGGTAGTATAAAAGTTAAGTGTAGTATAGATGATAAAGAACTTAGAATAAGTTCAGATAAAGATAGTATAGATATGGTATTTAATAATTTGATTAGCAATGCGATAAAGTATACTAGTAATAATGAAATAGAGATTAATCTTTTTAAAGAGAATGAGAATGTTGTGTTATCTATAAAAAATGGTATAGATTATGATATGGAAGATGATATTGAGAATATATGGAAGCCTTTTTATGTTTTAGAGAAGTCGAGAAGTAAAGAACTTTCTGGCACGGGTCTTGGTCTTACTATAGTGAGAACTATACTTGAAGAAAATAATTTTGGATACAGGGTTGAAATTTGTGATGGAATGATAGAATTTTATATTATCTTTATAAAAGTAATTTAAATTTAAATTAAAATATAAAGAATAATTAAAAAAACATCATAATTATTTATTTTTCATATGGATAAAATTGGTTATTTAATATATAATTACAAGTATAAATAATAAAATTTATTTGCAAATAAAGTAGTACTTTTAATTCTAAAGGCTACTTTTTTTGTGCAAAATTCTCTTTTTTACCACAATTCATTAACAAAAAAATTAAATTCACTTTAAAATCTAAATTTACTAATTTTTCAATTAATTAGAAAACTTCTTTATTCCTTTATGATAACTGCAATATAAAAAAATAGTAAATAAATTATATATTAATTATGAAATCATTATAGTTAGAAAACCTCTTTAAAATTAGGCATTAAGTATCCCTTAGAATTAGAACGGGAACAAAGCTGAAAAATTTAAGTGTTATCAAATGGACAAGGGGGAAAAATATAATGAAAATACCAAAGAAGATTGCTGCTATGCTTACAGTTACAATGATAGCTGGAAGTTCAACAGCAGGGATAGCTAGTGCACAAACTGTAGCAACAAATTTAACAGGACAAGAAAGATATGAGACTGCTGTTAAAATAAGTCAAGATGGATGGAAAAATGCTGATGAAGTAGTAGTAGTAAATGACTCATCTATAGCAGATGCCTTATCTGCAACACCATTTGCAAAGGCAAAAAATGCTCCAATACTTTTAACAGGTAAAGATAAATTAAATGATAAGACAAAAGCAGAAATACAAAGATTAAAAGCTAAAAAAATATACTTAATAGGTGGAACTTCTGTATTAAGTACAAATATAGAAAAACAAATAAAAGATTTGAAAATATCTTTTGAAAGAATCTCTGGATCTGAAAGATACCAAACATCATTAGAATTAGCTAAGAGATTAGATGCTATAAGTGATGTTAAGAAAATAGCTGTAGTTAATGGCGAAAAAGGACTTGCAGATGCAGTAAGCGTGGGAGCACCAGCTGCTCAAAATAATATGCCAGTAATACTTGCTGATTCTAAAAATGGAACAGCAGCTGCAGATAAATTTATAAAAGATGCAGGAATAACTCAATCTTATGTAGTTGGCGGGGAGAGTTCAGTTTCTGAAGCTGTTAAAAATAAACTGCCAAATAGTACAAGATTAGGTGGAACAGATAGAAATGATACAAATGCAAAAGTAGTAAAAGAATTCTATAAAAAGACAGATTTAAAAAATGCATATGTAACTAAAGATGGTATGGCTAAACAAGACCAACTTATAGATGCATTAGCAGTAGGTGTATTAGGAGCTAAAAACCAATCACCAGTAGTTCTAGTTGGAAAGAATTTATCAGCTTCGCAAAAATCTTTAGTAAACTCTAAGAGTTTTGACAAAATAACTAAAGTTGGTGGAAATGGCAATGAGACAGCATTTAATGAAATGAAATCATTACAAGAAGTAAGCACAGTTGAAGCTAAAACAATTTCTGAGTTAAAATCAGCTGTAGATAAAGCTACTGCTAATGATGTTATAAACTTTAAACCAACTAGTGAAGTTAAAGAAGCATTTACAATACAAACTGATAAAGCAGTAACAGTAAACTTAAATGGTACATATACAAAGACTGTAACTATCAATATGCCTAATGGGGATGTAAACAACTATGCAAAAGTAGATGATGTAGTTATAGATGATGTAAAAGATGGAACTTTCATTAACTATGGAAAAATAACTAACTTAAAGGTTAATGATAAAAATGGAGCTAAGATAGAGAATAATTCTAAAGGTGAGATTGGTAGTTTAACAGTAGCATCTGGAGCAAGTCAAGTAAAAGTGACTAATGGTGGAAAGATAACTACAGTTACAAATAATTCTAAAGGAACTACTATAGATAATAAGGGTACAATAAGTACTGTTAAAGGAGATAATTCTCCATCTATAAGTGGAAATAATCCAAGTTCTAACTCATCAGGAGGAAGTTCATCAAGTGGAGGAGGTTCACATGGAGGAGGTTCTTCTTCAGGAGGAAGTTCTTCTAGTCAAACATCAGTAAATAATGAGGCAGCAAAAATAACAAGTGTGACTGCACCAGCAAAAGATGCGACTAAATTAACTATGCCATCAGTATCAAGTGGATATACAATAAAGATAAAATCATCAAGTGATGAGAGTGTAATAAAAAAAGATGGAACAATATTACCACCAAATACAGCAACAACAGTAAAATTAGTGTTTACAGTAACACATACATCAAGTGGAAAGACAGCAGATACAAAGGAAATTTCTGTAACAATACCAGCAAAATCAACTGATGAAGAATTACAAACAGCAGTAAATAATGAGGCAGCAAAAGTAACAAGTGTACCTGCACCAGCAAAAGATGCGACTAAATTAACTATGCCAACAGTAGCAAGTGGATATAAAATAGAAATAAAATCAGCAGGTGATGAGTCTGTAATAAAAAAAGATGGAACAATAATACCACCAAATGCAGAAACAACAGTAAAACTAGTGTTTACAGTGACACATACATCAAGTGGTAAAACAGCAGATACATCAGAAATAGATGTGGTAGTACCAGCAAAATCAACAGATGGAGAATTACAAGCAGAAGTGCAAGCAGAGGCAGATAAAATAACAAGTGTAACTCCACCAGCACAAGATGCAACAACATTAACTATGCCAACAGTAGCAAGTGGATATACGATAAAAATAAAATCATCAACAAATGAAAGTGTTATAGCGACAGACGGAACAATAGCGCCACCAGATGCAGAAACA
This sequence comes from Clostridioides sp. LIBA-6822, assembly GCF_056688955.1. Taxonomy (NCBI): domain Bacteria; kingdom Bacillati; phylum Bacillota; class Clostridia; order Peptostreptococcales; family Peptostreptococcaceae; genus Clostridioides; species Clostridioides sp. LIBA-6822. The sequence goes on from NZ_CP196995.1 coordinate 536,096, forward strand.
AAAGTAAAATTAGTATTTACAGTAACACATACATCAAGTAGTAAAACAGCAGATACAGCAGAGATAGAGGTAACAGTACCAGCTAAAACAGCTGTAGATGCGGAGCAATTAGCAGTAAACGCAGAGGCAGATAAAATAACAAGTGTAACTCCACCAACACAAGATGCAACAACATTAACTATGCCAACAGTAGCAAGTGGATATACGATAAAAATAAAATCATCAACAAATGAAAGTGTCATAGCGACAGACGGAACAATAGCGCCACCAGATGCAGAAACAAAAGTAAAATTAGTATTTACAGTAACACATACATCAAGTAGTAAAACAGCAGATACAGCAGAGATAGAGGTAACAGTACCAGCTAAAACAGCTGTAGATGCGGAGCAATTAGCAGTAAACGCGGAGGCAGATAAAATAACAAGTGTAACTCCACCAACACAAGATGCAACAACATTAACTATGCCAACAGTAGCAAGTGGATATACGATAAAAATAAAATCATCAACAAATGAAAGTGTCATAGCGACAGACGGAACAATAGCGCCACCAGATGCAGAAACAAAAGTAAAATTAGTATTTACAGTAACACATACATCAAGTAGTAAAACAGCAGATACAGCAGAGATAGAGGTAACAGTACCAGCTAAAACAGCTGTAGATGCGGAGCAATTAGCAGTAAACGCAGAGGCAGATAAAATAACAAGTGTAACTCCACCAACACAAGATGCAACAACATTAACTATGCCAACAGTAGCAAGTGGATATACGATAAAAATAAAATCATCAACAAATGAAAGTGTCATAGCGACAGACGGAACAATAGCGCCACCAGATGCAGAAACAAAAGTAAAATTAGTATTTACAGTAACACATACATCAAGTAGTAAAACAGCAGATACAGCAGAGATAGAGGTAACAGTACCAGCTAAAACAGCTGTAGATGCGGAGCAATTAGCAGTAAACGCAGAGGCAGATAAAATAACAAGTGTAACTCCACCAACACAAGATGCAACAACATTAACTATGCCAACAGTAGCAAGTGGATATACGATAAAAATAAAATCATCAACAAATGAAAGTGTCATAGCGACAGACGGAACAATAGCGCCACCAGATGCAGAAACAAAAGTAAAATTAGTATTTACAGTAACACATACATCAAGTAGTAAAACAGCAGATACAGCAGAGATAGAGGTAACAGTACCAGCTAAAACAGCTGTAGATGCGGAGCAATTAGCAGTAAACGCGGAGGCAGATAAAATAACAAGTGTAACTCCACCAACACAAGATGCAACAACATTAACTATGCCAACAGTAGCAAGTGGATATACGATAAAAATAAAATCATCAACAAATGAAAGTGTCATAGCGACAGACGGAACAATAGCGCCACCAGATGCAGAAACAAAAGTAAAATTAGTATTTACAGTAACACATACATCAAGTAGTAAAACAGCAGATACAGCAGAGATAGAGGTAACAGTACCAGCTAAAACAGCTGTAGATGCGGAGCAATTAGCAGTAAACGCAGAGGCAGATAAAATAACAAGTGTAACTCCACCAACACAAGATGCAACAACATTAACTATGCCAACAGTAGCAAGTGGATATACGATAAAAATAAAATCATCAACAAATGAAAGTGTCATAGCGACAGACGGAACAATAGCGCCACCAGATGCAGAAACAAAAGTAAAATTAGTATTTACAGTAACACATACATCAAGTAGTAAAACAGCAGATACAGCAGAGATAGAGGTAACAGTACCAGCTAAAACAGCTGTAGATGCGGAGCAATTAGCAGTAAACGCGGAGGCAGATAAAATAACAAGTGTAACTCCACCAACACAAGATGCAACAACATTAACTATGCCAACAGTAGCAAGTGGTTATACAATAAAAATAAAATCATCAACAAATGAAAGTGTTATAGCGACAGACGGAACAATAGCGCCACCAGATGCAGAAACAAAAGTAAAATTAGTATTTACAGTAACACATACATCAAGTAGTAAAACAGCAGATACAGCAGAGATAGAGGTAACAGTACCAGCTAAAACAGTAACAACTGTATCATCTTTATTAGGGAGAATAGCAGTGAATATTTTTAACCTTAATAAATAGAATTAATATATGAAAGAGGTTGTAAGTAAATTTACATAAAAGTAAACTTACTTATACCTCTTTTTTATGTTAAATTAGTAAATTTAAAATCAGATTCATATTAAATTTTGAATATTTTAAATAATTAAAAATGAGGTATATATAGTTAGAAACGATATAATAGAAATAATATTTCTTATGAAAATACAAGAATATTTGCAAGATATTGGAGTAATGTTTGAATAAATTTATAAAATAATATGAGAATTGAGTATTTAGAAAAAATTTAGTGTAACATTATTTTCTAGGTATTACTACTTTAGAAAACTAATTTAAAACTTCACATAATTTTCATATGAATTATCTATTAAATTCACACACAAGAGTTATTATATAAACATAGAAGATAGTAAAACTAGCTTAAAAACATAATATAATACCCTATACAAAATAGTGGCAACTCTCCCTCACATCCTCAATTGTTGCCACTATTTTAATTTTTTGTATAAAACAAAAAACCCCACCATAAAGTGGAGTCTCTCATAAATCTCATCTAACCTAAGCCTTAAAACAAACAGAATTTTTAACCTCAAGCTTTCTATTTATCTTAGCAACCTTAATCTTAATCTTATCCTTCAAAGGAATACATCCTATATTACTTTCACTTTTCACATCAACACTACCAACAAACTTACCAGAATCATTATAATACTTTGCAACACCAACAATATCTCCCTTATGAATAGGATAACTCATATTTTTAAACACTATCTTAGGATGGATATTCTCATTATCTGAAACAACTCCATATAAATCTTTATCGACCTTAACAGTTATCTTAAAATCATCAACACCATCAACACAAGGAGTTTCTATAACATCTCCCTTATGAGCTATCTTCTTAGAATAGAAATTATCTTTACCATACTTCAATAAAGTAGCAGAAGAAGAAATTCTATTCTTTTTATTACCATCGCCAAGGACAACACCTATTAATCTATGATTTCTTTCATTTTTAGCATCTTTAGGTACCATCATAGAAAATGCAAGACAATATCCAGCATTATCTGTATAACCTGTCTTTATTCCATCAACACCAGGAACTGAAACAAGTAGTGGATTTGTGTTATAGTGTGTAAAATCTTTCTTAGTATCATTATACACTTGCATAGTAGTTATTCTAGTAACTTGATTTTCATAATGGTCATACATATACTTTCCAAGCTCGACTATATCATGAGCTGTTGATATATTCTCAATAGGTGCTTCCTTATGCTCTGGGTCAGTATATATAGGAAGCCCATTTGGATTAAAATAATACGTATCAATCATTCCTATTTCTTCAGCTTTCTTATTCATCATATTTACAAAATTCTTTTCAGTTTTACCAACATACTTTGCTATAGCCATAGCAGCATCATTTCCTGATACAAGCATAAGACCTTGCATAAGCTCTCCTAGAGATATTTCATCACCATCTTTAAGTTTACAAGTAGACCCACCTACTGAAGCTGTAGACTTGTCTATCTTTACCATATCAGTTTCTTTTACTTGATTCTTATTGACTGCTTCTATTGCAAGTAAAAAAGTCATCATCTTACTTAAACTTGCTAGAGGCATCTTTTCATCACTGTTTTTTTCAAATAATATTCTTTTAGTTTCCTGGTCTATAAGTAGTGCAGCTCTTGAAGAGTTTGGTACTGGTGGAGTATCTGCAAACGCAAATCCAGGAGTTATAAATATAAAAATTAATGCAAGTACTATTAACTGTTTAATTTTTCTTTTCAAAATCTCATCCTCCGTTTCATATATTAATTAACATGCACAAAGTAGGTGCTGTAAGTTTTATTTATCTAGATACTCATTAATCATATCTATTATATAAGCAATTTCTTCATCTGGTATTGAAATATTAAAATAAGCTTCTGTTGGCTTAAAGGCCTCATGTATTAAATTATACAATTCATAATTTTTACTAATTAACTCATTAATGTTATTATATGGAAAATTTGTATTTTTAAAACATCTTTCTATCATAAAAGAACAGTGAAGTATATATCCTAGCTTAAACTTACTTTTTAGACCTTCATCTATTAATTCTATTAGTGAAAATAATGATGAATTGACATAGTTGAATAACTTAACTGAGTCTAAAAGCTCTAAGTTTTGAGACATAAAATTTATTATTAAGCTGTTATATGATAGATTTGTTTCTTTTATATTAGTAATACTATTGGCGTTAAATGTACCTTCTATTATCTTGTTCAACATATCTAGACCATACCCATTTAGGAGTTCCTCTATGTGTATAAATGGGGTATTAGCTACATTAAAATCTACACTGCCAACAACTGCCAAGATTTTAGTATTACTAAATTTATTCCTATACATTTTAAAACTCTCTATATTATGAGGAACTAAATTAATATTGTACTTATTGATACTTTTAAGTGAAGAGTTTATAAAATCTGCTATCTTCATAGCTGAACCATAACCCGTTATACAAGTCGTTATTATGGCATACTCTCTTGATTTCTCAGGATAATTTATTTCTGTTGAGTCAATTGCAGCTCGTCCAATATATGGATTTAAAGAACTTAAAGAATTAGCTAATTCATCCAAAGTCATTTCTGGTAGTGTACTTTTTCTTACTGCTTCTAAAACTATTGGGGTAGACACCATCTCAATAGAACGTATTCTAATTTTTGTTTTTTCTGAAATAAGTTCTCCAAAAGCTATAAGAGAGCCCATATCTGTTAAAAGAAGCACTCCCTTGCCTTCATCACATTCTTTTACCAATTCTATAGCTTTATCGAGTATAGTACTTACCTTTACATCAAGAGGCATGTCAATTGCATTACAGTGATTTGTACCAAGTAATGAATTTGCTACATCACACATACTACTGGCTGTTGAATTTCCATGAGCAAGTATTATGACACCTATACTTTCAGATTGATTATTTGGTTCAAGATATGTGCTATTTAGGAACATGGATATAAATTTTACCTCATCTTTAGGTAAAGATGTTTGTAAGTCGTTTTCAATTATACTTAAAACTATTTTAGCTATATTTAAATCTTTATCTAAGAAAATTTTATCATTATATAGATTGTACTTAGGATTATATGTGTCTTGATTTATATTTTCTATAAGTGCACTTATATGCATTGAAAGAGCGATATAAGTTTGTTTTGTGTATTTGTTTCTCGATATTTTTTCAGCTTCTTTTAAAGAATGTTCAACAGCATAGTAAATCTTTGGATTAATTACCTTAAAAATTTCATTACTTGTATAATCAGAGTGAGTTACTGAAGATATTGAAAGTAATTTTGTAGAGTATTTCTCCATGTAATTTATAAACATACTCCTTATATCATTTTCTAGATAAGGAATCTCTGTAGAATATTTAAACCCATTATTTGGTGTATCTATATTGTATTTAGACAGTTCTTTTGTATATTCAACCTCTAAATTGTTACCATTAAATTCATAAAAAAGCATGTAATCAAGTTCTGATAATTTATTTAGATTACTGCGATTTTCATTCAATTTTAAAAGACCAGTATAGATGTAATCAGGAACAAGGGACAAATCTATTTCTATATTCTCTTTTAAACCAGTCTTATAATTTAAAAAGGCTCTTGCACTCATAAGTTGTATGTCAGATTTAAGTTGACCAATATTACCAAAACAATCATAGAGAAGTAAAGATTTAATTACATCTTTGTGAACTCTTATAGTTGCATTAGTATATTTAGATTCTATAATAAAGAAATATTTAATAAGAGATAATCTTTCTTTTAAGGACCTATCCTGTAAAGAAGGTAGGTTAATTGTAACTGGGATTCTTCTTAAAAAAGTCCCAAGTAGAGAAGAATGTATATCTTCTGTTGTGGCACACACAATAAAAACAGTAGCTTTATGTACGATATCAGATTCTCCTAATCGTCTGTATATGCCTTTGTCCATCAAAAGAAAAAGCATCTCTTGACCTTCTGGGGGTAATCTATGTATTTCATCTAAAAATAATATACCTCCATCAGCCTGTGTGACTATCCCGAATTTATCCTTATTAGCACCAGTAAAAGAACCTTTAACATAACCAAATAAATTACTTAAGAGTAAGTTAGCATTCTCTGCATATTCAGCACAGTTAAATACAACAAATTTACTTTCAGAAGAAAAGACACTACTTTCTACAGCATATTTGTACATTGTTTCAGCAAATGTACTTTTTCCAACACCAGTAGGTCCTATGAGTAATGTATTAAGACCTTTTGGAGGATAGAGTATAGCAGATTTAGCTTTTTCTATAGCTAACTTAAGACTAGAATCGTGTCCAAGTAATGTTGAAAAAATATCTTCTGAATCATTTTTACTTGATTCAAGCAGTTCATTACAATTACGTATAGAAAACTCAGAGCTGTCTAAAGTATGACCAATTAAATTTTCAATAATTCCAGCATGTAAAAACAAAATGGGTTTGCCAGGTATCTTTATAACTTTTTTTTCATTAAATAAGTTATTTAATTCTTTACTGGTATTACTTCTATCAAGAGATGAATGGTTAGCAACTTCTATTGTAGTAAATCCAGTTTTATCTGATTGAAGGTCTTTTAAAGTTATATTTTCACATAATTTATGTAGTGATAATAGAACCTTATCTTTTCTTAGCATATATTGCCTCCTTTCTTTATATTTAAGTTATATTTAAGTTATATTAAATATATTATAATATATATTCAGTATTAAAATAAGGTTTATAGTGGATATTTTGTATTTTACTTTTTAATATGTTGTTTTGTGTAATGGATGATGTTAAAATAAGAGTTGCATTATATTGGATATAGATTTTTATGAATTTAAGTAGAATATTATGTTGTTACATAAATAAATATGAGTTTTTTAGTATATATCTACCATAAATTAATATATGAAGTATCATTTATTGATGTATGGTAGATATATATGAAGCAATATGAAAGTAACTTATAAAGTTATGGATAATTTACATAGATAAATTTACAAATTATATTTTGTATCATAAGAGTGATGTTTTATACTATAAATATACAGCTATTACGTTGATGTAAAATTTATAGAAATTTAAAAATCAAAAAATTGGAAAATAGATAGTTTTATTGCAGAGAAGTCTGTACAATTTAAAAGATTATATCAATGGTTGAAAGTGTTTGTTATATATTATTCAGCCATTTTATGCTGTAAATAACTTTAAAATTTAGTTTTGACAAGCATAAAAAACAAATTTTTTCATAAAATGTAAATATTGGATATTGTTTATTTAAACTAGTTTAAATAAACAACATCTTGTAATAAAATATGAATAATACTATAAAAGAATGGGAGATATGTTTTGTGGATATAGATAGAATTTTAAACTTTTCCTCAAACGCAGGTAAAGCTATGTTGCAAAGCGGAGGAGAAACTTATAGAGTTGAAGAAACGATAGCTAGAATATGTCAATCTTTTGGGATAGACCATGTAGACGTATTTGCGACTCCAACAGCTGTAATGGCGTCTGTGTTTGTAGATGGAAAATTACATTCAGCAATTAAAAGAATAAGTTCAAGAAGAGTAGACCTAAATCTGGTTCACGAGGTTAATTCATTATCAAGGGCAATAAGTATAAATAATTTAGACATTGAACTATGTGAGAAAATTTTAGACGAGATAAGTGAAGATAATTACTATTCAGATTTGATAACAATATTTTTTGCAGGTATTGCAGCAGCAACTTTCTCTATACTATTTGGAGGAAATATAGAAGAGTTTATAGCCGCATTTACTGTGGGAATTCTGACTAAGTTCGTTACCATGTACTTAAATAAATCATCATTAAATGATTTCTTTGTAAATGCAATTGGGGCAGTTATTATAGCCCTTTGTTCTATTATAATCTTGAAGCTTGGGTTTATAAAGACGATAGACCATCTGATAGCAGGAGCGATAATGTTATTAGTCCCTGGTCTAGCGCTGACTAATGCTTTAAGAGATTTATTGGATGGACAATTGATTTCTGGTCTTGCAAAGTTGGCAGAAGTATTTTTTATAGGTGTATCTATAGCAGTAGGAATGTTCTTGGTACTTGGATTGTACTTCAAGTTAGGGGGGATATAAATGCATTTATTTATAGAAGTAATAGCAGCTTTTTTTACAGCCTTAAGCTTTGGAGTACTATTTAATATGAAAGGAAAGAATTTGATACTGTCAGGGATAGGTGGGAGTATTGCTTGGTTTTCATATAAATTTTGTTTGAATATGGGAGTAACCGAAAATCTATGTTTCTTTATAGCTACAGTATGCTTTGCAATATATTGCGAGTTATGTGCTAGGATTTATATGACTCCAGCAACTACATTAAGTGTATGTTGCTTAATAATATTAGTACCAGGCTATGGAATATATAATACTATGTATTCTGCCTTGACAAACAATTATATCAAAGCAGTAGAGTATGGTGTAAGTACATTATCCTGTGCAAGTTCAATTGCGTTGGGACTAGTATTTATAACTACAGTATTTAGAAAAGTAAACTTATATGGAATGTTTACAAAAATAAAAGAAAATGAAAAACATAAGAAGGGTATAAATAAAATTAAGCCACAAAAATAGAAAAAATTGACTTTTAGGTAAAAGGATGATAATATAATAACATAAAATAGAATAAGAATATCCAAATTAGATAAGATATTCTTATTCTATGGAAATAGTTTTTTTTTATTTCAAAAAACTGACAACTTGCATTATGGGTGTAAGTTTTAGTGTTCAGTTTGTACCAAAAAATTTGTACCAATGCTAGAAACCTTAATTTAAATTAAAAGGGGGAAGATTTCAAGATGGAAAAGCTGTCGGATAAGAGAAGAGTCAAGGCAGTAAGTATGGAAACCTTCGTATTTATTGTACTATTGGCGGTAGGATTTGGATATGTAGGAAGCATCATGGGTGCAGGTATGATGTTTAAAGTAATAATGAGTACAGCACATGCGCTTTTATTAGATACAGTATTTTTAATAATGGCTATGGCAGTTCTTGCAGGTGCACTTAGTGCATTGCTTTCAGAATTCGGAGTAATATCTTTAGTTAATAAGATATTTAAAGGTCTTATGAGACCTATATGGGGCTTACCTGGTGCTAGTATAGCAGGAGTAGTTGCAACATATTTATCTGATAATCCAGCTATTATACCATTTGCTAAAGACAAAACATTTACACAATATTTTAAGAAGTATCAGATACCTGCTTTATGTAACTTAGGAACAGCCTTTGGTATGGGGCTTATTGTAACAACTTTTATGATAGCTCAAGGTAAAGAATATGTACTACCAGCTATAATAGGTAATGTTGGGGCAATAATAGGTAGTATTATTAGTGTTAGAATTATGTTGACTTTTACTAAAAAGTATTATAATTATGACCCTAAAAGCGATACTGAAAAGCAAGTAAATGAAAAAGGTACAAAAATTGAAGAGTTTAGAGAAATAAGAGATGGTAATGTATTCCAAAGAGGATTAGATGCTATACTTGAAGGTGGTAAGCTAGGTGTTGAAATGGGTATGGCTATAATACCAGGAGTTTTAGTAGTTTGTACATTAGTTATGTTATTAACTTTTGGACCATCTACAGACCCTGCTACAGGTCAAGCTGTTTACACAGGTGCTGCATATGAAGGTATAAAATTATTACCTGCTATTGGTGATAAAATTAGTTTCATAATAGAGCCATTATTTGGATTCACATCACCAGAAGCAATAGCATTCCCTGTAACTGCATTAGGAGCTGTTGGAGCAGCGATATCTTTAGTACCAGAATTTATAAAATCAGGTGCTATAACTCCTAACGATATAGCAGTATTTACAGCAATGGGTATGTGTTGGAGTGGATACCTAAGTACACATATAGGTATGATGGATGCTTTAGAAGCAAGACCATTGGCTGGTAAAGCAATACTTTCACATACAATAGGTGGTTTATGTGCAGGTATATGTGCCCACTTTATATTTATGCTCGTTGGATAAGAATGTTCTAGAAATCAAATATTAAGATATTATAATTTATAAAATTGAATAAACTAGTAATTTAAGTATGTAAAATTAAATTAGTAATTTAAATATATAGAGGTGCTGTTTTGAAATCGAGATTTACTTTCATTTTAAGACAGCACCTTTTAGTAATTTAAGTACATTAATTAAATGTATTGATTGAATTTATTATGATAAAATTGTATTATATACAATAGAGCCAATTTAAACAGTAACAATAAGGAGGAATTGTAGTAGATGAAAAAGGAACGACTACATCATGAAGACTTAAAAGAGTATGATTATGATGAAGATGATTATCTCAGTAAAAAGGTGATTATTAAGGACTTCATAAAAACTATATTGGTTATGATAATTGCTACTGGAATATCAGTAGTTTTTGAAAAGATAGGTTTTAATGAATCTAATATTATACTGGTATATATATTAGGTGTACTGTTTGCTACAAGTATAACGTATGGGTATTTTTTTGGAATACTTTCTTCAGTAATAGGAGTGCTATCATTTAACTTTTTCTTTACACACCCATTATATACTTTTTTAGCGTATAGGAAAGATTACCCTATAACATTTTGTATTATGCTGATGGCAGCTATTATAACAAGTACCTTAACTTCTAGAATAAAAAGAGAAGTGAGACTTTCTCATAAAAGAGAAAAAATGATAAGATTGCTTTATGAGAATAATAAAACATTACTTAAAGCAAAAAATAAGAACCAAATTATTGAATTTTGTGGGTCTAATTTAGTAAACATGTTAAATAGAACTGTTATAGTAACTATTGCAGATGATGATAATAATTTAGGCAAGCCAAGTATTTATATTTGTAATAATGATGGTAGTGAGAACATATTCCATTCAGTATTAGAGAAGGAAGCCATAAAAGAAGCTTTTAGGACAGGCGAGCCAGTTGGAATAGGAACAAAATATTGTAAAAGGAGCAGTGCATACTATTTTCCTATAAAGGGTCAAGAGTCAAATGTTCTTGGAGTTATAGGTATTGCATGTTTTAAAATAGATATTATTACAGAAAATGAAAAGATATTGTTAGAAGCAGTTTCAACACAAGTCGCGTTGGCAATTGATAGAGAAAATTTATTTGAAAAGAATAAAAAAGCGAACCTTGACGCAGAAAGAGAGCGATTAAGAGGAAACTTACTTAGGTCAATTTCTCATGATTTGAGAACACCACTTACAAGTATATTAGGTTCATCTTCAACTATACTTGAAAATGATGATGTTATAGATAAAGAAACTAGAGTAGAATTATTGAAAAATATATATGAAGATACAAGTTGGCTAACTCATTCTGTAGAGAATATACTTAGTATGACTAGAATAGATGAAGGCAAGTTAGATATTGAAAAACGACCAGAGGTTGTTGATGAGATAATAGCTGAATCCATACTAAGAGTTAAGAAATTTGCCAATAATAGAGATATACAAACTAATATTCCAGAAGAGATAATAGTAGTTCATGTGGATGTACTGTTAATAGAGCAAGTTTTAGTAAACTTAATAGATAATGCTATAAGACATACACCTAAAAATTCTAAAATAGAATTAACTGTAAGTAAAGACTCAAATCAAGTTATATTTGAAGTTTCAGATAATGGAAAAGGAATACCAAATGAGGATATTGATAATATATTTAATAGATTTTACACTAAGAATAAATCTAGAAATCTTGAAAGAAGAGGTATTGGTCTTGGATTAGAGATATGTAAGTCTATAGTAGAAGCTCATGGTGGAGAAATTGTCGCTTTCAATAATCCTTCTGGAGGAGCTACATTTAGATTTAGTATACCTATATATGAAGAGGAGGCGAAAGACGAGTGGAAATAAAGCCATTGGTTCTAGTTGTAGAAGATGATAAGCCAATTTGTAAATTTATAAAAGTGTCTCTTGAAACTCAAAACTATAGGTGTGTAGAGACTGATAATGGAGGGACAGCTATATCGCTCATACATTCTCTTGACCCAGATTTAATAATTTTAGATTTAGGTCTGCCAGATATTGATGGGATTGAGGTAATTGGACGAGTTAGATCGTGTGCCAAAAATAACAAAATAATTGTTGTTTCAGCAAGGGAACATGAGAGAGATAAAGTTGAGGCTTTAGATGGAGGAGCAGATGATTATTTGACAAAACCTTTTAGTGTAACAGAGCTTTTAGCCAGGGTTCGTGTAGCACTTAGAAATAAGGCTCAACAAGGTAATATCAGTAATGATGTTACAAAGAATTTTGAAGTTAAAAATCTAAAGATAGATTATGAAAATCATACTGTTTCAATTAATGATAAAGAAATACATTTAACTCCAATTGAATATAAGATTATCGAATTGATGTCTAAGTATTCAGGGAGGGTTTTAACTCATAAATTTATAATAGATAAAGTTTGGGGAAATTACTATGAAAGTGAAAATCAGTCCCTTAGAGTATTTATGGCAAGTATAAGGAGAAAGATTGAAAAGAACCCTGCTCAGCCAGAGTATATTTTGACTGAAGTTGGAGTGGGTTATCGTATGGCAGATGAATAGTTGCTAAATTAAGATGAATAGTAATTGGATAAAAATTATTTGCCATTTGAGCAAATATAAATATTTTAAAACGAATAGAAAGAGCTATATATACTTTATAATGAATAGATATAAAATCAAGTTATCTAATCTTAAATATATATAGCTCTTTTTGCATTATAAAATATATATCTTTAAGGAATAAAATACATTTCAAATTGAGGATTAATCTAATATAAACATTATCTTTTATAGAAAATTTATTTATGCATAATAGATTATTTTTAAACAATATATATTGATATAAAAAGTTATTTTTTTTATTTTTATATCAATCTTTGTGATATTATATAATATATCTATAGGAATAATATGGAGAATTTATTATAATTGGGGACTTTAACCAATTATTAATTGTAGTAATAATTTGCATATTTTTAAACAGATAAGGTATTATCTTTCTGTATGATTAAACTATTTATTCTATAGAAATATTTATAATTTGCGTGTTTGGAAGAGCTAAATATAAGATATTACTATATATATGTATTAAATTAAGTATTACAAAACTTTATTCTATAATTAACATAATGGTGCGTTCTATTTATCAAAAAATATAACGTTATTAAGATGATATTTTCGACTATAAAAAAGTATAATATCATCACCAAATGTATAGCAAAACTTTAAAGCTTCAAAAACTCAAACTGGATAAAAGGAGTTATACATAAATGAAGATGATAAACTTAGTAGATGAATTGGATGAAATTGTATATGTTTCTTCTTTGGACACATATGAACTTTTATATATTAATAAAATTGGAAAAAAGACAATGGGGCTTGATGATATCTCTAATAGAAAGTGTTATGAAGCATTACAAGGTAAAGATTCTCCTTGCGAATTTTGCACAAACTCCATTTTGAAAGAAGATAAATATTATATATGGGAAAATACAAATACTCGAACAAATAGACATTTTATATTAAAGGATAAGTTGATTAAATGGGAAGGTAAATATGCACGATTAGAAATAGCTCTTGATATTACGGAAAAGGAAAATATAAGTAAGTCAATAGCAGAAAAATTAGAAATAAAGGAGCTACTAGTTGGATGTATTAAACATCTTATAACAGAATCTAATTTTTCTGATGCTGTAAATCTGGTTCTAAGTAATATTGGGAAATTCCACAAAGCTGATAGAGCATATGTTTTTGAAGTCTCTGAAGATGGAAAAAAAATAACCAATACATATGAATGGTGTAACGAAGGTGTTGAGCAACAGAGGCAATCATTGGAAAATCTTGATATTAATGAATTAAAAAATTGGTTTTTATTATTCCAGCAAAAAGGCTTTGTGATAATTGATAATATAGAGAGTATAAGGGAAACACAGCCAATGGAGTATGAAATTTTAAAACCTCAAAACATTAAGAGTTTAATGGCTTCTTCATTAAAACAAGATAATAAAATAATAGGATTTATTGGAGTTGACAATCCACAAAAGGCTGTTGGAGACACTTCTCTTTTAACATCTCTATCTTATTTCTTATTAACTGAGATGAAAAAAAGGAAAGTAGAAAATAAATTAAATTATATGAGTTATTATGACTTCTTGACTGGAGCATATAATAGAAATAAATATATTAAATATATAGATAATTTTGACAATAATAAAGTTAAATCCATGGGTGTTGTATTTATAGATATAAATGGATTAAAAGACATTAATGATAGCTTTGGACATGCGAGAGGAGATTCTACTATTGTATCAGCTTGTGTAACAATAAGAAAATACTTTCATTCTCATAATGTTTACCGTATTGGAGGAGATGAGTTTGTTGTATTATGTGAAGATATCTCAAAACAACTCTTTGAAGAATTAGTAATTTGGTTAAGTGAAGAATTTAAGGAAACTATGGTATATAGTGTAGCTGTAGGAAGTATTTGGAGTGAAAATAATATCGACATATATAGATTGACTAAAATTGCTGATGAGAGAATGTACCAAGATAAGAAAAGATACTATAATAAGAAGAAGTTGAAGAATAATGAAATAGAGGAAATGAATAATCTAAGTGATTCTACTAACGATATTTTATTTAAGCATAGAGACTTAGATAATGAGGTGTATTTTGATAATGTAGTGAGTGAGGGTTATTCTAAGGCTTATAAAAAATTGGCATATAATACATATGATATAATCTTAGCTATTTCCATAGAACAAAATTTAATTACGCAAATTTATCAATCAGAAAATAATATTTTTAGTTTCCCTATGAAGGAAAATATGGAGGAAACTTTTTTATATATTAAAAAATATTTAATCCATCCTGGTGATAGAATATTGTTTGATGGAAATAATTTTTTAAATTCGCTTGATAATTTCTGTAACAATGAAAAAGACGATTTAGAGTTAAGTTTTGAGTATAGACGTCTAGGAATAGATAAAAGGTACTATTGGGCATCAATTTGTGTACTAAAGATTACCAACAAAAACAAGTTAGGTGATGAACAGACACATATTTTAGTTGCTATTAAAAACATAGATTATCTTATGCAAATACATAAAAATCAGAAGGATATGTTGACAGGTTTATATAGTTATGAAGGTTTCTGTCAACAAACAACTCTATTACTTAAAGAATATCCAGATAAACAGTATGCTATTATAATGATGGATATAGATAAATTTAAAGTAATCAATGACATTTATGGTATTAGAGAAGGAGATAGAACCTTAATATATATTGCAGAATTGATTCAAAAAAACCTTGGTTCTAATGATATATGTTGCCGTATGTATGCAGATGTATTTTACATATTTTATGAGAGTTATTCAGATAGAGATATTCATAAATTAATTTATAAAATTACTAATAATTTAAATATGAAAAAGTTTGAATATATGTTAGTACCATGTTTTGGGATTTATAGAATTTTAGATAATCATATACCAATTACAAATGCTTGTGAAATGGCGGGGTATGCACATAAGAAAGTAAAAAAACAGAGTATAAATCATTATATGTTTTATGATGAGACTATAAGAAATGATGCACTTGAAGAAAAACAGATGGAAAGAGAAATGGAATATGCACTTGAAGATGGACAATTTCAAGTATATTTACAACCCAAGTATAATCTTAAGATAAATAAAATTGTTGGGGCAGAGGCATTAGTTAGATGGGTTCATCCAGAAAAAGGTATAATACCTCCAATAAAATTTATTTCTCTATTTGAGAAGAATGGATTTATCATTAAATTGGATATGTATGTATGGGAACAAGCATGTTTCTTGATTAAAAAATGGATAGATTCAGGTGAAGAGCCAGTTCCTATATCTGTAAATGTATCAAGATTGCATTTGCATAATCCACACTTTAGAGAAATAGTTTTAACCCTAATAGAAAAATATAATATACCAATATCGTTTTTGGAATTAGAGCTTACAGAGAGTTTATTTATTAAAAATATAAAATTATTTGCTAAGATAATAGCCGAGCTTAGAACTGATGGTATTGTTTTAAATATGGATGACTTTGGTTCAGCTTACTCTTCATTAAACATGTTAAAAAATATTAATATTGATACATTAAAGATTGACTGTGGTTTTTTTAATGATGAAGAAATTACAGAAAGAGAAAAAATAGTTTTAAAACATACTATAAATATGGCAAAAGATTTAAATATGAATGTAGTTGCAGAAGGTGTAGAGACAAAAGAGCAAGCTGAATTTTTATTGAGTTTAGATTGTGTAATAATCCAAGGTTATTACTATTGTAAGCCAATCCCAAGTGATGATTTTGAGAATTTATTATATAACAATCAAGGGAGTCAATTGGTTATAACTTAAGATAAACGATTTATGTAAATTGTTTAAGAACATTTCAAATAAATTGAATCTAAAAATCTTGTAAAAATAGTCTGTATATGTTTAACAAAATAACATTTCTAAGTTTAAACATGTACAGACTTTGTAGTGTTTAAAATTCAAATTTAAGTTTAAACACATGCAGACTCTGTAGTATTTAAAATTCAAATCTAAGTTTAAACATGTACAGGCTTTGTAGTATTTAAAATTCAAATTTAAGTTTAAACACATGCAGACTCTGTAGTATTTAAAATTTAAATTTAAGTTTAAACATGTACAGACTCTGTAGTGTTTAAACTTAAAATCCAAGTTTAAACATATACAAATTTTGTAATGTCTAAAATTCAAATTTTTAGTAAAAAATTTATCTAAAGATGTTTGTGTATAAGTTCTTTACCATAAATATAGAATGTGAGATAATAAATTAGATAAAAAGAGAAAGCAATGAGGGTATAATTTTTAGAAAGTATAAAATCTATGGATTAGGAGCGAAGTTTATGATAGTGGGTATTATAGGTCCTTCAGACTCTGGCTTTAAGATAAAGGATGATTTAAAACAGATAGACAGTGATTTAGAAACTAAAATATATGTAAGAGAAAAAGTGGTAGATACAATAGAAGTTATTTCTAAATGTGAAGATGAATGTGATGCTATTATATTTACAGGATGTGCAGTTTATGAATTTATAAAATCTAAGTATGAGATAAGTAAACCACATTCCTTTGTACCAAGAAGTGGGACAAGTATAATGAAGGCATTTTGGGCAATCAAAAGCGTAAATATAAATTTAGATAAATTCAGTATAGATGTAGTAGATAAATATGTAGTAGAAGATGCACTTAAAGAATTTGATATTAAAGCTACAAGTGTGTTTTGTAATCCATTTTCTTTGGAAGTTGGAGAATCTGAGCTTGTAGAATGGCACATAAAATTATTTGAAGAAAAGAAAACAGACATAATGTTAACTGGTTTTGGTGCAGTATACAATGAGTTAAAAGAAAGAGGTTATCCAGTATTTCGACTACAAGCTACTATACAATTAATCAAAGAAAGCTATGAGAAAGTAAAGAGTGAATATGCTCTAAGTAAGGCTAGATTTTCTCAAATTGCTGTTGAAATCCTTAGTATAATAGATTATAAAGAAAAGATAGATAACTATTATTCTGATATGATAAAAAAATCGGATATGGATAAGCTTGTAGTAAACTATGTGAGAAGTATTCAAGGCTCCCTATTTTTATTTGGAAGGAATGATTATGTTGTATTTGTTCATAAAGGAGTAGCTGATAATGAATATAATTATGACAAGTTATTTAAACTAAAGAGAGATATAAAAGATATGGGATTTTCTCTTAGTATAGGAATTGGTACTGGAGTAACTGCATATCAAGCTGAAAATAATGCACATAAAGCATTAAGGCATTCTATAGATTCAAAAGAAATTGGCATATATTTAGTAGATGAAGATGAAAACATAAGAGGTCCTTTAGCTTCAGAAAATGAGTTAAATTACTCTTTAATGTTATCTGATGAAAAAGTAATAGATATATCTAAAAAGACGGGAATGAGTTGTGAGTCAGTTGCAAAAATTATTGCTATAAGTGAAAATAGAAAAAGTAAAATTTATGATTCAAAAGAATTGGCAGAATATCTTAATGTAAGCGAAAGAAGTGCAAGACGTATATTAAATAAAATAGTGAGTGCAGACCTAGGTAGAATATGTGCTAAAGAAACTAGTGTTGGTGGAGGAAGACCAAAAAATATTACTGAAATATTGTTCTAAAAAACCATATAAACTACTGTGATAAATTATTATATGAAATACTAAAACCTATGTAAAACAACCTTTTAAGATATAACTTATAAAGTTGAAGATACATAGGTTTTTAGTTTTATAATTTAAATAGATGTATTGTAATATTTATAATTTAATCATATGGTAAACTATTTTAGCAGTATCATATAATTCATCTATATTTACATATTCATTAACTGTGTGAACATCATACATACCTAGACTTAATATAGCACAATTATATCCAAGATTAGCTAATATATTTGCGTCACTTCCACCACCAATTACCATTGGATTTGGAACAACACCAACTTTTCTTATTGCTTCTTCACTCAACTTGAAAACATGGCTATCTTTACTAAGTTCAAAACTAGGATAAGACATATTATATTCAAAAGTATAAGTAGTATTAAATTTAGATGCAGCATCTTTACAGCATTTTTCCATATGATTAAGCTCATATTCTAATGTGTCAGGTATATGAGACCTAATTTCAGCAGTCAATGTAACCTTGTCAGTTACTATATTTGTAGCCCCACCACCTTCTATTTTACCTATGTTTGAAGTAGTTAAGGAATCTATTCTACCTATATGCATATTACTTATTGCATGAGAGGCTACCAATATAGCATTTATACCTTTTTCAGGCTCTATACCAGCATGTGCTTTCTTTCCATAAAAAGAGATTTTTATAGATTGTTGAGCAGGAGCTTTATATGCTATCGAACCAATAGCTCCACCAGAATCTAAAATCACCATATCTTTACAAGGTAAATTGTCAGGGTTGAAGTTTTTAACACCATGCATACCAGCTTCCTCACAGATTGTAAAACAAAGATAAATATCTCTATGTGGTATTTTTTCTGTAATAACATGTTCTAAAGCTTCAAGTATAGCAGCTATTCCAGCCTTATCATCTGCACCCAGTGTAGTAGTTCCATCACTTCTAACTATATTACCATCTAGTACAGGATTTACACCTAAGCAAGGTTGAACTTGGTCCATATGTGCACATAAACAAAGTGGTCGGCTTCCTTCTTCACCTTTTATATAGGCAATAACATTACCTGTATTACCACCATATTTTTCACCAGCATCATCTATAATGGCATCTATATTTCTTTCTTTTAAGTAGTTTACTAGCCATTTAGACATTTCTAATTCTTGATTAGATGGACTATCAATTCTAACCATATCCATAAAATTATTTATAAGTCTATTTTTATCTAACATAAATTTTTCTCCTTTTAGAAAGATTTAAATAAATTACATACTATATGAAGGTAGTATTCCAGGTCCTAATGGAATATTAAATACCATAAATAATATCAATAATATAGTCCACACTATTAAGAATGAGATTGAGTATGGTATCATGTTAGCTATTACAGTACCCATACCAGCATCTTTATCATATTTTCTCGTGAATGCTAGTATAATAGGGAAGTATGGGAATAATGGGCTAAGTGGGTTTGTTATACAATCACCTATACGATAAGCCATTTGAGTAAGTGCTGGATTATATCCAACCATCATAAACATTGGTACAAATATAGGTGCAAGGATAGCCCATTTTGCAGATGCACTACCTATAAATAAATTTATAAAGCAAGACAAGATAATAAATCCTATCAATAATAAAGGTCCATTTATGCCTGCTGATTTTAAAAATTCTCCACCTTTTACAGCCAGTATTAGACCTAAATTACTATTTGTAAATAATTGTAGAAATTGTGAAGCTGCAAATGCTAGTATTATATATCCGCCCATATCACTCATTGCACTAGCCATTATAGAGACAACGTCCTTGTCCTTCTTTATTTTACCAATAGTTTTTCCATATACAACACCAGGTATAAAAAATGCTAATGCTATGATAGGTACCATACCTTTCATAAGAGGAGCATTATTTGATAGTAAATCTCCTGTTTCTGGGTCAGCTAAGAATGGTTTTTTACCAATTACACTAAGAGCTATTATGATTGCTACATATATTAATATACTTATACCAGCCTTTTTAAGACCTTTTTTTTCTACATCATTAAGACTACCATCAACATCTAATTCTGCATTTCCTTCATACTTACCAAATCTAGGTGCTACAATTTTTTCTGTTACCCATGTTGCCAACAGTATTAGAACAAAAGTTGATGCTATCATAAAAAATAAGTTCATTGTTGCATTAGCCTGAAATCCAGAATCAATCATTTGAGCTGCTGGAACTGTAAAACTTGCAGCAAGTATATCATTGACACTTATCATTATATTTGCGGCAAATCCTAGACAGACTGCTGCATATCCAGAAAATAAACCTATAAGTGGATGTCTACCAACACCAAGGTATACAAGTGCAGCCAATGGTGGAAATAGTATCGTACCTGCATCTGATGCAATATTTGCAAGCATACCTATAGTCATTACAACAAGAGTTACTTTTGTTTCAGGAATTTTGCTTACTGATGCTTTGATTGTTGCTGTCATAAGTCCAGTTTTATCACATACACCAGCACCTATCATAGTTACTAAAACTAGTCCTAAAGGAGCAAATCCTTGGAAGTTACTAACTATATTTCCTAAAAGAATTTGAAGCTGTTCTACAGTCAGTAAATTTACAGCTGTTATAGTTTCACCTGTACCAGGATGAACTACTGATATACCCATAGAGCCAACTATACTAGATAGTATAAGCAAGAGTACACATAGCCCTAAAAATATTGTAACTGGGTCTGGTAGTTTATTACCAACAGTTTCTATTCTGTTTAATGTTCTGTCAAAAAAGTTTTTCTTCTTAACTACGTTATCATTCATAATATCCTCCCTAATGTTTAAAAATATAATTAAAAAATAAGTATTGTGGTCAAGCTTATAATTAAAATTACCATTGTCGATTTAAGACGTGTCCACAATATGTCCTAAAAAAAGTATAAAATAAACTTTTAACTATGTCAATGCAATTTTCTGAATTTTCTGGATGGGTAGTGTTAATTAAATATGCTTTAAGTAGATTAATGACGAACTATATCTAATGTATTTGAATAATATATACGCTTTAAAATTAATTTTAAAACAAAATTTTATAAAAAGCTAGTGGAAGATTAAGTTATTAAAATAATACTCTAAGATAAGATTAAGCCATTAGAATAATTAGAGTGTAGATTTGGTTCAAAATTGAAAAGAAAAAATCAATTATTAGTTCTTTGTAATATATATATAGTATAAAGATTACCTATACAAACAATTTATGCAAATTAGGATTATAAAATTTATATGAGAGTGTATCTCTTTACTGTGTGTCTCTTTTTGATGACTTTTGTATATTGAAATGATATAATATATCCGAGTAATAAGTAAAGGAATATTAAATTAAAATTAAGATATTTGTAGGTTTATCTAAAATATATGTTAATATTAGCATCTTTTTATCGAAAGTCTAATGGAAATATAAACCATTTATAATTATAAATTCTTAGAAAAATCCTTTAAACTATAAAAAATACCATAGTTAAATCACTTTTTAAATTAATCAGTAACATAAGATTTTATTTATAAGAGTATTGATAGTATTTGTACTGATAGAAGTATTAAATGATTCATAAGTAAGTGTAGGTGATGTATAAGGAGGATATGATGCTAGAGACAATATTAAGAAGTTTTAGAGCAAAGAAGATGGATTTGTATCAATCTGAAATTAGACTTAGAAATTACTATAGTTTGAGTGGCTTATCTCTAGTAGGGCTTACCATTTCAGCTATGGTTCTTATATTTGGATTGATTTTATCAGAAGTAGTTACATTTAATACAGAATTTTTTCTTATATTTGGATATTTTCTTATTCTTCATATCCTTTGTAGATTCTATTTAAAAGAACACACTAGATATATAACCTATATTTTTTATGGAGTATTAACACCAGTTATGATAATGGGTATTTTGATGGGAACTTTTTTAGATAAAACAGAACCATCAATTACAATCATGGTATTTATATGTGTACTTCCTCTATTTATATTAGATAAACCTTGGAGAATAGTTCTTTATATAACAGTAACTGCTATAGTTTATGGTATCTGTTGTTTTATAGCAAAGGATATCAATATGTTTATGGCAGACTTAGTTGATTTAGTTACATTTTATTTTTTAGCTGTTGGTGTCAATTTCTTTATTCTAAATGACCGTATTGAAAGTGTAGAAAACTATATTAAGTATCGAGAAAAATCGGAAATTGATTTATTGACAGGTATATATAATCGAGGTTCTGGAGTTGAGATGATTGAAAAACTCATGTCTAAGAAAAAATATGGTGCCTTTATTCTTATTGATATAGATGATTTTAAGTACATTAATGACTCTTATGGTCATATAGTAGGAGACTATTATTTAAAAGCTGTGGCTGAAAATATAAGTAATGTGTTTTATGATAGTATTGCATTAAGATTAGGTGGTGATGAGTTTGCTATCTATTCTGTAGAATTAACCAACGAAGAGAAGTGTAGGATACGATTTGAAAAATTATTTGAAGTATTAAATGATATGGAAGATTTATCAAGGGATAATTATGTATTTCATATCAGTTTAGGATGCTCTATTTGTGATGAAAACATTATCAATTTTGAGGAGCTGTATAGTAAAGCAGATGAAGCTCTTTATTCAGCAAAGGAAGCTGGGAAAGGATGCTATCGTATAAATTAGTTAGATATTTTACTATATTCTACCAAAAATGTATAGAATCTTTAGAAATAAAAAATCAATTTTGATTGGTATTTCAAAATTGATTTTTTATTTGTGTATATCCATAGTATCAGCTCCTTAATCTAAGTTTATTATTTTTTAATAGAGTGTACTTTCTTTTATAACTCTAAAAATAAGAGTATCGTATTTTTGAGATTATATATGGGATAAAAAATTATATCTAGATACAGTTTAAAGATTAATAAAAGTAATGTGTTTTATATTTTTTATAAAAATCTATGAATATCTTTTGAATTGTGCAGAGGATATAACTTTATTTTACGTGCATAGTGAAGATTTTGTTCTAATCTACTATGTTCAAATGGTTTTCCATGTCCAGGATAAATCATACTGGGTTTTATCTTTATAATTGTTTCCCAAGATTGAGCAAATTCCATTTTATTTTCTGCAAATATGGTGATTTTATGAATACTTGGAAAGCCATTCATTGCAGAATCTCCACAAAATAAAGTACCATTATTAAGTAGTAGGGAAATTGAATCAGAAGTATGTCCAGGTGTTTCTATGATTTTTCCATTTAATTCTTTTTCAATTTCTTTTAGATTATTGTCAGAGATAAGAATACATCTTTTTTCAAACTCTTGCTTTAGTGTAGGAAAACAATGTCCACCTTTTCCAAACAGTTTCATAATTTGACAAAAGAGAAAAGCGGTACGACTTGTGCATCCACCAATAAAAGAGTTTTGTCCTTTATATAGAGCTTTTAAAGCTTTATCATGCATGACAATTTTTGTATTAGGAGATTCTTCTAAAATCTGATTTATAAAACCTGCATGGTCATCATGGGCATGAGTTAGAAATATGTATCTAATGTCTTTGATTTTTATGTTGGATTTGAATATTTGTTTTTTGAAATGTTTAAAACCATTTTCATATCCAGTATCAATCAAGACAAAACCGTCTTGAATAGGGTATAACCAATTATTTACAATTAGGTTTCCTGCATTAAACATTTTTTCACCACCTTAAATTAAAATAGAAATTTGTATAGTTAGAAAGAATATATCATACTTATATTTATACTTCAACAGAGTCTTAAAAGTTTTAAAGTGAGTAGCACCAGTAAATATTTGCATTATCTACAGATGCTACTTTTTTGTGAGTTTTGTGGGGCTAGCACTAATTCTTTATAGGATTAGCAACTTATAAGATGAAATAATAACTGTAGTGTAAAGTTGTTACTTTTCAAGATATGCTTTTAGGGCAAACCCAATAAATTTTGATGCCCCATCTCCATATTTCTTATCATTAATTTCAATAAATGTAGGATTTGATATATAATTTTCAGACATAATAGACCAATAGTTATCTCCCATATCAATACCGTTGTTAATTTCATCAGTAAAGGAAATTAGCTCTCCAACTAATTCTTGGACATCTAAAGATGTAACATCTTTACTTAGATTCTCTGTAAGTTTTTTTGTAATATCATCGCCTTTTTTTATAAGGTTGAATACTTCTGATTGGTCTATAGTAGGGCCATTAGATATAAAATTTTGAAGATTACTTTCCATAGCTTTTGTGTATTTTTCTATACTTCCATACTGTTTAGTTGCCATATCAGCTATTTTGTTTTCATTAGACTTCATTTCTGAAATCATTTCATCAAAGTTTTCAACACTTCCAAATTGCTTGATAATTCCATCAGTATGAGTCTCTTTAAACTCAGCTAATATACGAAAATATTCATTCATATTAAAATCTTTAAAATCCATACAGTTTTCTCCTTTTATAAGTTTATCAAGTAGCTCTAATAGAGCATTTAATCTATCTCGTTTTATTTGAATTAGTTCTCGTTGATTCTCAAATGCGGTTACCCTATCAAATTTAGGATTTTCCATGATTGTTTTAATTTCTTTTAATGTAAAATCAAGTTCTTTAAAAAATAGAATTTGTTGTAAAACTTCTAATGCTTTTTCATCATATAATCGATATCCAGCACTCGTTATTTTTGTAGGTTTAAATAAATCAATTTCGTCATAAAACTGTAGAGTACGTATACTAATACCAGTTAGTGAAGAGACCTGTTTTACTGTCATCATTTTAATTCACCTTCTTTCATACTCTGTAATTGAGACCTAGCTAATATTATTTTTGCAAGAAATAGCATTTACTTATTAACCCTATCTCTAACTACTACTGTATACTATCACTATACGTGAGGGTCAATATCTTTGTTATATTTTTTCTAAATAATATTAAGGATTTTACTAAGAATAATATGTTTTATTTTAGTTGTGATTTATGAGATGTGCTTTATTTGAAAAGTAAAAAGTCGGTAATAAGGTATTCTACAAATAAAGAGAAAGATAAGAAAAGATGGTATAGCTTTTAGAGCGTATACCATCTTTCATATTAGAAAAATATAATTATAAAGTTTTATCATGCTTTTCTAAGAATGTTAGATATTCTTCTTTAGTCATAACTGGAGTAAAGGCATCTAATATGCTTTTAGCATCTTTAGCATTATCAAAAAGAAGGTCTACAACTGTAAGTGCCATTGCTTTTGCAGGGATTATATATGCTAAATTTTCATCAACTATTTCAAAATCTCTTGTATGAAGAGCACCTTTTACACCACCAATCATAGGATGAAGAGTAGGCATTATATGAGATACATCACCAAAATCGAAAGAACCTGTAAAATCTCCACCATCAACAACTTTTCCTTCTAGACCCAAATCTTCAAGATTATTTTTAAATAAATTATCAAGATTTTTGTATCGTAATATTGGTAAGTAACCAGGAATTTCAGTTATTTCAACCTCAGCTCCAACTGCCATTCCACCAGCCATTAAGGCTTTATTTATTCTTGAATTAGCATCAATCATACCATTTATAGTTCTAGCTCTTACATATGATTCCATATGGACATCAGCAGGGACAACATTTACTATATCTCCACCTTTTGTAATAATAGGGTGGAATCTAACTCTTTCAGATTCTTTAAACGTTTCTCTAAGTGCGTTTACGTTGTTTATAGCAAGCATTGCTGCATTTAAAGCATTTATACCATCATGTGGAGCAGAACCAGCATGAGATTCTTTACCTATAAATTTAACTTTTTTTCCGACAAATCCGTTACTTTCAGGACCAACTAAAGCTTTATCTTCTCCTAAATCAGAAGAGTGAAACATCATAGATATATCTATATCATCAAAATAACCTCTTTTTATTAACTCTTGCTTTCCACCGAAGTAAGTTATTTTTCCTTCTTTTTTCAATTGTTCTCTATATTCCAACTCAATAAATTCTTCAGCTGGAGTAGCCATAAAAGATACTTTACCATCTAGATGTTCTAAGACACCACTTTTTACTAAACCAACAGCTGCACCTAACATTCCAGCTATTTGAATGTTGTGTCCACAAGTATGAGAAGCACCTATTTCATTAGCATCTTTATGTTCTTTACATGATATGCCATCCAATTCTCCAAGTATAGATATATGAGGACCTTTTTTATTAGAATTTGCATCTGCCTTACATCCTGTTACAGCTATATTTTTCTCTACAGATAAGTTTAATTCTTGTTCAAAGAAGTTTGAAACAGCTTCTGTAGTTTTAAATTCTTTATATCCATATTCTGGATTATTATATATTCCTTGACCTACTTTTAATATTTTTTCTCTATTTTCATCTATAGTCTTTATTACTAGAGATTTTAATTGTTCTTTGTTCATAATAAATTCCTCCTATATTTTACCTTGAATACTTAAAACTATATGAGCTATACTCGCACATGCGAAGAATATAGTTGTGAAAACAATAAGTGATATTATAACTATTTTCCATGACATTTCTTTTAAAGATTCTATTTTATTTCCAACAGAAATTCCTGCAAAAGCTAGTAATGGAGTAGTTACAGCCATAAAGTTAATATTATTAGTGTTTGTTAAGAATACTTCAGATGTTGGGCTATATGGCATACTAAGTAAAAGACCTATTATAGTTGCAAATCCAAAGGCTGGAAAGATTGATTTAGGAAATAAATCTTTTACAATCATAGCAGCCATAGCAGCTAATATTAACATGACCATTCCAGGAAGAGCTGTAACTATAGATGTCCCAACGCTAATTCTTTGCCCTATAAGAATTATAACTCCAATAACAGACATAACCAATAATTGATATGAACTTTTCTTTAAATTTAAATTAGCAAACATTTATTAGCACTCTCCTTCTGTTGTTTCAATTTCTTTAGTCTTTTTATTTTTAGCAAATTTAGGTTCTAAAATCTTGTACATAAGATTAGTAAATGGTAAGGATACAAAAACTAAGAATATAATTCCTGTTATACTGGACATCATATTACTTGTTGCTGCATAGGCAAGTATTGTATCTGCCATTTCAGGTGGCACCATAGTAGACAATGAACCAGCAGCCGCTGTCATCATACTTCCACTACCAACACCACAAGCCATTCCCAAAGCATATGGATGAAGACCACTATAGATAGAGACTGAACCTAGCACACTAAAGTATATAGTACCAAGAACTGTACCCATTAAATATGTACCAAGTACACCACTACCTTCTGGAGAATTTATTCCATATTTCTCAGATATAACTCCTAAAGAAGGTTCACGGCTTATACTTGCAGTAGCTCCAATTGCTTCTCTTTTCATACCAAATATTAAGGCAAGAGGTAATGCAACGATTGGTGCAAGTATATGACCAAACTCTTGAGCGATGAATGCTGGTCCAGCTTGAATTATCTTATCAATGTTTGGACCAACTGTAGTACCATATTTTATACCAAGCATTACTAGTGCAATTCCAACAACTTCCCCAGCAATGTTTATTTCTTTTTCCCCAATAGCTTTTTTTAGTGCTTTAATTTTTTTCCCTAATAAATCGGGTGTTATTATAAGTCCAATTATAACTGCATAGAGCATAGGAAATAGTACTATAGAAGCTTTTCCAATAGCTATAGTTCTTTGCCCTATAAATTCACATATTACTACTAATATTAAGCAAGTTAAAAATACTTGAATAAAATGTTTTTTATTACTTTCCATGATTTCCTCCCCAAAAGAATAAGTATTGTACTTATTTGAAATAAAAAATACGCTTTCTCAAGTGTAATACGTTTTCCTATATAATATATAACTATTTCAAATAAGTTTCAGAAATGTCATTAACATGTCCTTAATTAAGGATAAAACAAAAATTTAACATTGTCAACGAAAAAAATGTAAAATATTACATATTTTTCAATATACTGTAATATATTTTATTCGTGAAAAATTATTTAAATATTGTAGGAATAATAGATAAAAAGCTTTAAAATAAATAATATAAAATTAAGAAATGATAAATTAAAATTTTCAAGTGAATGAAAGTATTTTAAGATTTAAATAAACATTAAAAATTAGTATGACTAACTTAGATTAAATAAATTTAATGATTATAGTAGGTGGTAACGAATGAAAATAAATAGATTAACAGAAATAATAGTAATACTATTAAATAAAAAACTAGTAACTGCTAAAGAGTTGGCAGAGAGATTTGAAGTTTCTACAAGAACCATATATAGAGATATAGAAACTTTGTCTATGTCAGGAGTGCCAGTATATATGACAAAAGGTAAGGGAGGAGGAATATCTTTAATAGAAGAGTATTCTATAGATAAGACCATATTATCAAAAGAAGATAAAGAGAGTTTAATAGTGGCACTCAAAACTTTACAGGCAACAAAGTATCCAGAAATAAATTCAGTAGTAAATAAAATTGGTTCAATATTTGGAGAGCAGAACTTTGCAAACTGGATTGAAATAGATTTTACTGAATGGGGAAGTAATTTTAATGAAGATGATAAATTTACAAAAATAAAAGAAGCTATTTTAAGACGTAATACTATAAATTTTAATTATGTAAATAGCCTATCAAGTCAGACAAATAGAACTGTTGAACCTATGAAACTTATGTATAAGAGTAAGACTTGGTATTTATATGGATTTTGCAAATTAAAGGATGACTTTAGGATATTTAGAATTAGCAGGATAAAAAATTTAGATGTAAAAGAAGACGTATTTTCAAGAAAAATAGTAGAAGATGTATGTTTTAATGATTCTAAAGTGATTAAGGAAAATACTATAACTTTGAAATTGAGATTTAAAGAGAAGATGCTTTTTAGAGTGTTTGATGATTTTAATAAAGATTTAATAACTAAAAACAAAGATAATACATATGATGTGATTGCTGAATTTCCTATTGGTGAGTGGATTTATGGTTATATTTTATCTTTTGGGGATAATGTTGAAATACTTGAACCTAAAGAAGTTAGAGATAATGTAATAACTAGACTAAAAGAGTTGTCTAAAATTTACTCATTATAATATAATAATTGGATTAAAATGGTTATTTAAAATTTATTCATTACATAATATCTCACTAAGTCTAATTATATTAAAAATATGACATAAAGGTGTCGTATATTATAAATTATAATTGAATTAAATAAGTTTAAAACTAAAACACATTAATAAAAACAAAGTGAGGTATAAAGTATGGATTATGAAATAGTAAATATAAGCGAGAAAATAGTTGTAGGAATATCAAAAGAGACTACAAACCAAGATGGACAAGCATTAAAAGATATAGGTGAGTCATGGAAGAAATTTATGGGGAAAGGTATATATAACTCTATAAAAGGTAAAAAGAATGAAAAGACAATAGGTCTATATACAGATTACCAAGGAGATTTTACAAATCCATATAACTTTGTTGCATGTTGTGAAGTAAATAGTAATGCTGATAAAGACAATAATTTAGATGAATTAAATACCAATGATGCTGTTGGAGAAATTATTATAAGTAAAGTTATACCAGCAGGTAAGTATGCAAAGTTTACTGTAGTAGGAGATATTCACAAAGCGATAGGAGATTTCTGGGTTGAATTTTGGCAAATGGATTTTGATAGAACTTATAGTAGTGATTTTGAAGAATATCAAGGTAATACATATGATGATAATAAACATGAAATTCACATTTACATAGGAATAAAGTAGATTTACCAGTACTATATTTGGTAGATGTATTTTTTATTGACAGATGTCAAATGAAGGGTTATTATGAACTAGTAAATGTTAGAAGCAAGACAATAGAATGTTTGAAAATTTTATGAAAAATTTTTATACATGAACTGTGAAAGGGGATTTTCCTATGTTTGAATGTGCATTTATTTATGTTGCTAAAGGTCTTAGTGCTGAGAAGCAAAGAGCAGTTATTCCATCTGATACTATCAATATGAATGTTATTGGTGTGGAAAATTATGATGAAGCAGAAGTTGTAGCTAAAGAAATGGTAGAAAAAGGATGTACAGCTATTGAATTATGTGCTGGCTTTGGTAATGAAGGTATTTACAGAATTAAAAAGGCTGTTGGACCAAACGTTGCTGTAGGTGCAGTGAAATTTGATTTTCATCCAGCTTTTGGGTTTAAGAGTGGCGACGAAATGTTCTAATAGGAAATATTCTAATAGGCAGTGTTTTTCATAATGTAGACTATGAGAATGTATTTTCAGAGATACTCTAAAATGAATTTTAAAGAAAGTAAAGAATGATAGAAAAGCATACATTTAGTACTCTAAAGTATTATACTTTATATTAATAGAGATAAGTAGAGAAAGCTATGATGCTTGTATGATGTTTTATTATTTATAACTATAAGCAGTGAATCTATAAAAGGTTTACTGCTTTTTTTATGCTTCACAATAGCAATATCGCTTTGAACTTGTATAGACATGTTATTTTATTATATATTTAATACTTTTACTTGAAATAAGATACTTATAACTATCAGGATGTATCTTGCAATTTTTAATATAGAAAAGAAAAAAATATAGGGACAAATTAAGATAATAGTTTTGGATTTATGAATATATAATTAAAAAAAATATAAAAAATAATCTATAAAGCTAAATCCAATTTAATCGATAATACATATATAGAAATATAATTAAATAAGTAAACAACTCTTTATTGAATGTTAAGTAAGCTAGAAGATATATTGGAAGAGAGCAAATAAACTTGTAATTGAATATTTGAGTAGTGTTAGAAGCTATTTTCGTTTTTGATAAATTACAGATTCGGCAGACTATAAAAATAAATAGACAGAAATAATTTTGATGAATCTGAAATTTTTTTTCATACAAACATAAAAAGATATAAAGTTATTTCTATCTTAATTTGATTACTTCTGACAACCTTTTATGTTTTATACAATTATATTTTTAATAACTCGTCAAAATGCCAAACATATATTACAATATATATATAAGTTTTTTCATTGACAAATTGTGTTAATATGGTTGAATATAATATGGCATAAATAATTACTTTTATTTATCAATGAAATACATTTATTATGTAGCGAAAAATAGTCAGATAGTATAGATAATAACTGAAAATAAAGGCATTTATTGTTGTACATATGGAGGAGTTAGTTTTATGGAAAATAAAATTTTGATAGTAGATGATGCTATTTTTATGAGAATGATGATTAAAGAAGCTCTGAGTAAAAGTGGTTATGAGAATTTAGTAGAAGCAAATGACGGAGAAGAAGCTTGTAATATATTTAAAGATGAAAAGCCTGATTTGATGTTACTTGACATTACAATGCCAAAAAAAGATGGTTTAGAGGTACTAAGAGAAGTAAAAAAGTTAGATTCAAATGCTAAGGTGGTGATGTGTTCTGCAATAGGACAAGAAAATATGATTGTAGAAGCTATAAAACTTGGAGCATTAGACTTTATAGTAAAACCCTTTAAAACGGATACATTGGTCAAAGTTGTGAACAATGCCTTAAAATAAGAATGTAAATACGCACTGATTCAGTGAAAAGTACATAAATGCAATAATAAAAGGAGGGGTTTATATTATAAATTATTTAGAACTTGATGATGCTCATATAGATGCTCTTAGAGAAATTGGTAATATAGGCTCTGGGAATGCAATTACTTCACTTGCATCTATGATAAATAGCAATATAGAAGTATTAATACCAATGGTAAAGATACTTGAATATAATGAAGCGACAAATTTGCTTGGTGGTCCAGAAAACAAAGTAGCATGTATTTTACTCGATATGAAAGGTGATATTAATGGGATGTTTATGTTTTTGTTGGATGAATCAATCACTCAACTTATGCTAAATTCTCTTTTTAATAAAGAAGAATCTATTTTAGATGAGATTAAAGATATTGAAATTTCAGCAATCAAAGAAATAGGAAATATTATGGCAAGTTCATATGTAAATGCTATGGCATCTATGTTAGACATGACTATAAGTATTTCGGTTCCAGATATGTGTATTGATATGGTTGGAGCTGTCCTAAATGTACCTATGATAAGATTTTCAGATGTTGGTGACAAAGTTTTATTTATAGAAAATAAGTTCAAAATGAGTGATAATTATTTTACTAGTCACATTTTGATGATTCCAGAAATGGACTCACTTAAGGAAATATTGTTGAGATTGGGATTAGAAGTATGAATAAGGAGATAGTAGTAAACATTGCAGACATGAAGATAGCCTATAAGCCAAATGTTTTGGTTACCTATGCACTTGGTTCTTGTGTAGGAGTGTGTTTGATAGATAAGGTAGCA
Organism: Clostridioides sp. LIBA-6822; assembly: GCF_056688955.1. Taxonomy (NCBI): domain Bacteria; kingdom Bacillati; phylum Bacillota; class Clostridia; order Peptostreptococcales; family Peptostreptococcaceae; genus Clostridioides; species Clostridioides sp. LIBA-6822. The sequence continues at coordinate 568,808 of NZ_CP196995.1, forward strand.
GGAATTGGTGGAATGTTACATGTTATGTTGCCATATAGTAAAGATGCTATTAACGTTGAAAATAAATACAAATTTGCTGATACAGGAATAAATGAGCTTATTAAGTCTATGGAGTATATAGGTGCAAATAGAATATATATAAAAGCAAAAATTGCTGGGGGAGCTCAAATGTTTTTGGGAAATAGCAATTCATCAATTGCAAGTATAGGGCAGAGAAATGTTGAAGCAGTAAAAAAAACACTTCTAGGGCTAAATATTCCAATAGTAGCAGAAGACACAGGTATGAATTATGGAAGGACAATACGTTTTTGTACTGGGACAGGTGAATTGCTTGTAGATTCAATAAATAAAGGTAAAAAGAAAATATAATATAGATTTAATAGAGAGTATATTTAGGAGGGAGGAGTTAAATGAGGTTTCCAGATGACCCATATTTGGATTATAGGTTAGTTGATGAGGGAATTAAGTATCTAAAATTTAAAGTAGATGAGCAAGATTTTGGAATTGAGATTGAAAAGGTTGTAGAAATTGTTGGAAATCAAGAAATTATATTTATTCCAGAACTCCCAACATATTCTAAAGGTATAATAAATTTAAGAGGGAAAATCATTCCAATAATAGATATGCGTTTGAGACTTAAAAAAATTGATTTAATTATTACTAATTGTATATATATAGTAGTAATTGAAACAAAAGATTTGTTAGTTGGATTTATGGTTGATAAAGTTGATGAGATAATAAGCTTAGAAAAAAGTCAAATATCTCCTCCACCAAGAGTTACTCTTGAATATTCAGATTATTTTGTAAGTGGTATTGGAGAAATAGAGAGTAAAATAATTACCTTACTAGATTTAGATAAACTTTTGACAGATAAAGAAGAAATTTTAATAGATGAAGTAGTTAATAAATATAATTGCACTATCATGTAACACAGAGATATAATTAAAAGGTTATTATAAAGAGATTGTGATGGGAACATTTGAGAATGTAGTGGTATAATTATTAAGTATAAGAATTTTAAATTATTAAAATTTGAATATATTATGTTTAAGAGAGGTTTGTATATGGAAAATAAGCAACAAGGAACAATTTTAGTCGTTGATGATAGTGTCCTAATGTGTGATTTAATAGATAAAACACTTACAAAAGATAATTTTAAGGTGAAAAAAGCATTTAATGCAATAGAAGCAAAAGAGTTTATTGAAGAATGTATACCAGATATTATTTTACTTGATATAATTTTACCAGATAACTCTGGATTTGATTTTTGTAAGGAAGTAAAATCTAATTTTCGCACAGCAGATATACCTATAATATTTATAACTTCAAAAAATGCAGATACAGATATAGTAAAGGGGTTTGGTGTAGGTGCAATAGATTATATGGTGAAGCCTTTTAGTATGACAGAATTAAAAGCTCGTATTATGGCTCATCTTGAAGTAAAGAAATCTCAAGATAAATTAAAAAAAATAAATAATGAGCTGGAATCTTCTCTTGAAAAATTGAATAGACTCGTTGTAAGAGATTATCTTACAGGTCTTTACAATAGACGACATATAATTAATCAACTTATGGAACAAAGAAAAATTAATAAGTTTAATGAGACATCTATATCTCTTATTCTAGGTGATATTGATGATTTTAAAGTTATCAATGATACTTATGGTCATGAAGCAGGGGATTTCGTATTGACAGTAATATCAAGTATAATAAAAAAGAATTGTAGACAGATTGATACGGTCTCAAGATGGGGTGGAGAAGAGTTTTTAATAATGCTTACAAATACTTCGATGGAAGGTGCTAAAATACTTTCGGAAAGAATCCGCAAAGAGATAAAAAGTTTTGAATTCAACTATAAAGAAAACAAGATAAAATGCACTATTACATTAGGTGTAGTAGAAGTAAACTCAAATATATCATTAGAAGAAAACATATCCTTAGCAGATAAAGCAATGTATGAGGGTAAAAATTTAGGCAAAGATTGTAGCGTAGTAAGTACAATGAAAGGGTTAAAAAAGATATAAACTAATATCTTAATAAACTTACTTTATAAAGGAGTATAGATATGAAAAGAGAAGTAAAGCTTTCTAAATTGGCAATTGTATTGCTAATTATTATAGTAATGGCTGTTCTAGCAGGGATTTTTTCTTCGATTTCATCTTATAAGGCATTCGAAAAAGTAGAAAAAAGCATTAATGATATGAATAATTTGAGAACTCAAAGTCAGTATATAAAAGATACAACGAGAGAAGTAAGTGATGTATTAAGAAGATATGTATTTACAGGTGATAAAAAGGATAAAGATATTTATGAAAAAGAGCTATATGGAAAAACAAGAGAGTCGGCTTTAGATAAATTAGAAAGAATTGGTCTTACAAAGAGCGAATCTAATAAAATCTTAGAAGCAAAAGAAATATCAGATTCTTTGGCTCCAACAGAACAAAGTGCTATGAAAGCAGTTGAAAATAACGATAAGAGCATGGCTCAGAGTATAATTTTTGGTAGTGAGTATATAAATTCTCAAGAAAGAATGGATTCTTTGATAAATGAATTTCAAGAGGATATAGCTACTCGTTCAAATAATGAAATTATAGAAGTCAAAAAAGAATTACAAAGTTTAATACTAAGAACAATATTTATACTTTCTCTACTAATAATACTGACAATAATAGAATATACAGTAATAAAATTAAAGATAGTGATTCCTATTAATAAAGTAGAAAGACACTTTTCAAGAATTGCATCTGGAGACTTAAGAACAAGTATAGATGTTGAAGAAAGTAAATCTGAAATAGGAATGTTGGTTAGTTCCGTTAAAAAGATGCAAAGTATGCTTTTAAATTATATAGACCTTATAGATAGTACACTGACTAGTATTGCAAAAGGAGATTTAAGAGTAGAGATAGACCAAGAATTTATAGGAGATTTTAAATCAATTAAAACATCATTAGAAAGTATAATAAACTCTTTTAATAATGATTTTTCTGAAATAAATTTATCAGCAGAACAAGTTGCAAGTGCATCTGAACAAGTAGCAGCAGGTGCTCAGGCTCTTTCACAAGGTGCTACTGAACAAGCTAGCTCAGTAGAAGAGTTAGCTTCCACAATTAATGAGATATCAGATGGAATTAAGAAGTGTGCAGATAGTGCTAGTCTTGCATGTGAAGTATCTGACCAATCGGCACAACAAGTTAGTTTTGGAAGCAGATGTATGGATGATATGATGACTTCAATGGATGAAATAAGTGAAAAATCCAGTGAAATATCAAAAATAATCAAAACAATAGATGAGATAGCTTTTCAGACTAATATTCTTGCATTAAATGCAGCTGTTGAAGCAGCAAGAGCAGGTCAATATGGTAGAGGATTTGCAGTTGTAGCAGATGAAGTTAGGTCTTTGGCTGGTAAAAGTGCAAAAGCAGCTCAAAATACAGCAATTCTTATAGAAGAAGCCATTAAAACAGTAGAAAATGGTGTTAAAATTGCTAAAGAGACTGCAGAAGCATTAGATTTAGTGGTAAATGGTGTAGAAAAAACTACTGATTATATTAACGGAATTTCTTCGTCTGTACATAGCCAAGAAGTAGCAATTACACAGATTTTATCTGGAATAGAACAAATTTCTATAGTAGTCCAAATGAACTCAGCAACAGCAGAAGAAAGTGCAGCAGCTTCAGAAGAGATGTCGGCTCAAGCACAAATTTTAAAAGAACTAGTAGAAAAATTTCATCTAAAAGAAAGTGAGATAAGAGAATCATCGTGGATTTAAGTTATGAGATATTGTATATAACGGAAAATAGAAAATTATTTGAGGCCGTAGGTGATAAATATGAATTATATTGAACCGAGTATGAGACCAATGTTAGATATGTTTATATTTGAGACAAGTCTATTACTTGAACAATTAGATGAAATTATGATTCAAACAGAAAAAGAAAAAGTATTTAACTATAGCAATATTAATGAAACTTTTAGAATAATGCATACGATAAAAGGTTCAGCCTCTATGATGGGGCTAGACAACATAGCCGCTTTGGCACACAGTGTAGAAGACTTGTTTTATGTCATACGTGAAGAAAAAATAGAAGTTTTAGACAATGACTTTTTGTTTGATTTAGTTTTTCAATCTTTGGATTTTATAAGATGTGATATAGGTAAGTTGCAGTCAGGAGATTGCATATCTTCTGATTACTCTAACTTTATAGAAACAATTAAAGATTATGTAAGTACTTTGGAGATATCAAGCTCTATGGAACCAAAAGAAAATACAAGCTTAGAAGGTACAGATGATAAAGAAATAATAGATTCAGTTTTTTCATATAAAGAAGGTTCTGATATAGCAAAAATAATCTTTGAACAAGATTGCATGATGGAAAATGTAAGAGCTTTTATGCTTATATTTGAAATAAGGGACTACTGTAAATTTCTAGAATTTTATCCTAAAGATGTGGAAACAAATACAGAAACAGCAGAATATATTAAAAAATATGGGTTTTATATACAGTTTATTGCTAAAGATGACAAAAGCATAGTTTATAGAACTATACAAGAGAATCTATATGTAAAAGAATACCTAAATATTAGTGAAAAAGATATAGAAGTAAAAAGAACCTTGGATAATAGTGAAATAGAAAATAAATTAAAAAATAATCAGGAAATAAGTGTAGAGTATCAAAACACTTATACAACAGAATATGAATCACAAGAAAATATTTTAAAAGAAAAAGTAGACATAGAAAAGTACAGTCTAAGTGATGAGAATGAACATTTGCCAATAAGTAAACAGAGTATTATGAGTGTAAATTTAGAAAAATTAGACTTACTTCAAAATATAGTTGGAGAAATTGTAATTATGGAATCAATGGTTGTAAATAGTGTGAACTCTACAGGTGTTGATATAGATAATTTCAATAAAGCAACTAGACAATTGCATAAGCTTACAGATGAATTACAGGACATAGTAATGTCAATGCGTATGATTCAAATTGCTGGTGTATTTCAAAAAATGCATAGAATTGTACGAGATATGAATAAAAAATTGGATAAAAATGTAGAATTAATAACTATAGGTGCAGAAACAGAAGTAGATAAAAATGTAATTGATAATTTAGCAGAACCATTTATGCATCTTATAAGAAATGCTATGGACCATGCAATAGAACCTATTGAAGAACGGATAGCTAAAGGTAAAGAAGAAGTAGGAAAGATAGTTCTATCTGCTGAAAACTTAGGTGGAGAAGCCGTAATAAGTATTTCAGATGATGGTAGAGGTCTTATGAAAGATAAGATTTTAGCAAAAGCCAAAGAGCAAGGTATCCTTAAACATTCAAGCAATGAATATACTGATGATGAGGTCAATTCTTTGATTATGACTCCAGGATTTTCTACAAAAGAATCTGTAACTGAATTTTCTGGTAGAGGAGTAGGCATGGATATTGTACGTAAAAGTATTGAAAAGGTTGGAGGTTCAATTGAGGTAAAAAGCAAACAAGATGAAGGAACAACATTTACTATGAAAATACCACTGACTCTTTCGATAGTAGAAGGTATGGAGTTTAAAGTTGGAGATTCGCTATTTACTTTACCAATATCATCAATAAGAAGAACGTTTAAACTCACAGATTTAAACCAAATAGTTACAGAAGGTAATACAAGAGAGTTAATTATGATATATGGAGCATGTATCCCTATTATAAGGTTGCATAAAATATATAATATTCAAACAGAGGTAACTAATCTAATGCATGGTAATATGATAATTATTGAAAATGAGCAGAAAGCAGCATGTATTTTTGTTGATGAAATAATAGGAAATCAACAAGTTGTTGTAAAGCCATTTCCAGTTTATTTTAACAGGTTCAATATGAAAAACAATGGATTATCAGGATGTACAATACTTGGAGATGGAAGTATAAGCTTGATTATAGATGCAGATAACATTATGGAAATATATTAGGGGATTTAAAGTATGTCTAAAGATGAAATTATTAAACAAGTATTAACATTTTATGTTAATGATGTCCTTTATGGAATAGAATTAGAAAATGTGATTGAGACTATAAGATTTCAATCAATAACATATGTACCATGTCTTCCAAAGTATATAAGTGGAGTTATTAATTTACGAGGAAGGATAATACCTATTACTAATATGCATATAAAATACAATCTTCCTGAGACTGATTATAATGAGAGAACATGTATAATAATTACAAAGGTTGATGAGTATCAAGTTGGAATTATTGTAGATAAAGTTGTCGATGTTATCCAAATAAAGAAATTAAATATATTAGAGACAACCGATTCTAACAACATAAATACGAATAAAGATGTAAAAGAAATCGCAAAAGTTGGAGATAATTCTATACTAATTTTAGATATTCAAAAGTTTTTGATTAACAACATGTAGTTAGTTTTGACAAATTAGCAGGAGGAATTTTTTGCATGATAAAGCTCACTGATGAAGAATTTATAATTCTTGTAAACCATATAAAAAAAGAATATGGTATTGATTTAAGCAAAAAAAGAGCATTAATTGAGGGTCGGTTATATAATACAATGAGAGAAAGAAAGTTTAGTTCTTTTAGTCAGTATATGAATCTATTATTTAAAGACAAGACAGGAAATGAAGCTATAAACCTAATAAATAGACTGAGTACTAATCATACCTTTTTTATGAGAGAACCCCAGCATTTTGAGTTTATACATAATAATATACTTCCTTTTTGGGAAGAAAACAATAAATTAAGAAACTTGAATATATGGAGTGCAGGTTGTTCTAGTGGAGAAGAAGCGTATTCAATAGCTATGACCTTAGATGACTATTTTGGACATAATAAAGATTTGTGGAATATTAAAATTATAGCTACTGATATTTCAATGAATTCACTTGAAAAAGCTAAAAGAGCTACATACACAGAATTAAATGTTAACAATGTTCCTGATTTATGGAAGAAGAAGTATTTCATAGACAACAAAGATGGTACATTTAAAGTTTGTGATAAGATTAGAAGAAGTGTGGTTTTTAAACCATTTAATTTAATGAACGATTTCTCGTATCAACATTTTGATTTGATTTTTTGTAGAAATGTTATGATTTATTTTGATTTAAAAACTAGAGAAGAACTCATAAATAAATTTTATAGTGTAACTAAACAAGATAGCTTTTTATTTGTAGGTCATGCAGAGATAATTAATAGAAGCAATACCAAATATAAATATGTAAGACCTGCTGTCTATAAAAAATAAAAGAGTATTTTTGATATATGATTTTGTGGAGGCGGTAATGTGGAACATTTTAATAATATGGTAATTGCTATAGGTGCATCTGTAGGTGGCACAGAGGCAATACTTGAAATTATAAAAGACTTACCAAAATCGACACCAGGAGTTGTTGTAGTTCAACATATGCCAGCTATATTTACTGATATGTATGCACAACGGCTTGACAAGCAGTGTGTTATGAATGTAAGAGAAGCTAAAAATAATGATAGAGTAGAACGGGGAACTGTGTTAATTGCACCTGGAGGCTATCAGATGAAATTACATGTGAATAAAGACGGATATTATGTAACTTGTGAAAAAGGTGAAAGAATAAGTGGTCATTGTCCGTCAGTAGATGTTTTATTTGATTCAGTTGCAGAAGTAGCAGGTAAAAATTCAATAGGCATAATACTTACAGGCATGGGTTCTGATGGTGCAAATGGACTTTTAAAAATGAAAGAAAGTGGTTCATTTACTATTGGTCAAGATGAAAGTTCTTGCATAGTATATGGCATGCCAATGGTGGCTTTTGATAGGGGTTCTGTTATATTACAATTACCACTTGCTGAAATTTCAAACTGTTTGATGAGACATCTTAATATTTAAAGACGAAAAGATTAATTTTTTGTAAATAAAAAATTAATCTTTTATTAAATTATATGGATAAAAAACCCTAGAAACTCCAAATATAAGAAGAGAGATTTATATTTAGGAGGAAAATGATAATATGAAATTTTTTAAAGGCGATATGAAAGCTAAAGTTTTAAGATATGTATTTGTTTTAACCTTGACTATAATAGCTGTTTTAGCAATTAAACATGACCATATATATAATAATTTAGGGAAAGATGCTTCAATTAATCTAAATAGGAATAAAGAAGCAGTAAGTGTTATGAGTAATCAATCATTGCCAAAAGATAACACAAAGAGTAAACAAACTTTATCAGTAAGTACAATAGGAAGTAAAACAATAGTGAAAAATGATGAATATCTAGAAAGTACTATAAATATGCCTATAATAACAAATTCAAATAAGATTGTTGAAAGGTCTACAAATGATAAAATAAAAAATGATATCTTTGAATTTTATAATAAATCATATACAGAAGCAAAACAATATCTTAAGGATAATCCTGATGAAGAAAATAAGTTTGTTGCAAATGTGGATTTTGAACTTAAAAAGAATACTGACTCTGCTCTTAGTATAAAAGTAAGATATTATACTTATAGTGGTGGTGCACATGGATTTTATCAAGATATAGCATACAATGTGGATATGAGAACAGGAAAATTTTTAGAACTAATGGACTTATTTAAAGATAACACTAAATATAAGGAAGTTATAGATGAAGAAATTAAAAGACAAATAGCTGAGTTGGAAAAAAAGGATAAAGAAAATATCGGAATATACAATTTCAAAGGTATAAAAGAAAATCAAAACTTTTATTTACAGGATGAGAATTTAGTTATGTATTTTGATTTATATGATATAACTCCATATGCAGCAGGAATACCAGAATTTTCAATAAACAAAAAATTAATAAGCTATATGTTAAAACCAGAATATGTAGATTTATTTAATTTGAAATAGAAACTTAAATTAAATGTTATGCTATAATATCTAGCATAGAGATTTATTAAAATTGGGGGTATAAAAATGCTACTTTTAAAAAAAGACGACATAAAAAAAGTATTTACAATGAGAGATGCAATTGAGGCTGACAAGGAAGCTTTTAGAATTTATTGTGAAGGAAAAAGTGTAAATCCTTTGAGAACCAATATACAAGTTCCAAGCCAAGATGCTAGTATGTTATTTATGCCAGGATATGTAGAAGAATTGGGATGTGGGGGAATAAAAATTGTATCTGTATTTCCTAAAAATGCTCAAAAAGGTAAACCAGTAATTCCAGCAACAGTATTATTATTAGATGGCGAAACTGGAGAAGTGAGTGCAGCCTTAGATGGGACTTATGTAACTCAGATTCGTACTGGAGCAGCATCTGGAGCAGCTATAGATGTATTGGCTAAAAAAGATTCTAAGATAGGAGCTTTAATTGGTCTAGGAGGACAAGGTGAGCCACAACTTGAAGCTATGATAGAAGCTAGAACTTTGGATGAAGTGAGAGTTTTTAGTAGAAACAAGGAAAGTAGAGAAAAGTTTGCTGAAGAAATGAATTTAAAATTAAGTAAATATAATACTAAAATAATTGCAGTTGAATCTTCTGATGCAGCTATAGACAATGCAGATATAATAGTTCTAGCTACTCCATCAAAACAACCAGTACTTAATGGAAACTTAGTAAAAAAAGGAGCTTTAGTAAGTGCAGTAGGTTCATATATGCCAGATATGCAAGAGTTGTGCCCAAATTGCTTAACTAGAGCATCTAAGATATTTTTTGAATCAACAGATGCAGTTTTATCTGAATCAGGAGATATACTAATTCCATTAGAAGAAGGTAAAATAAGTAAAGATGATTTTAGCGGTGATTTAGGTAATGTTATAAATGGAACTATCCCTGGAAGAGAAAATGATGATGAAATAATTGTGTTTAAAACTGTCGGAATAGGTGTACAAGATGTCGTAACAGCAAAAAGAATATATGATAAAGCAAAAGAAAACGGTATTGGAATGGACTGGCAGTGGTAAAAATTTCAAAATAAGTCTATGATTAGACAAAATTATGTTATAATGTTGATAAATAAATTTTTTTATTATCTTAGTTGAGGGAGGATATTTGTATGAAAATGGTAAAAAAGTTAATATTATCTTCGATTATGGCTCTAGTTTTAGTTTTAACTATAGGGTGTTCTAATGCAGAAGAAAAAGTAAAATCAAATTTTGAAGCCAATTTAGCTGCACTAGAAATGTATAAATATGACGAAAAGGGAATTTCTGACGCATTAACAGAAGTTGAATATAAGCAAATTCAAACTTATAATAGCAAGGACAAGGTTTCAATGTTAGCTCAATTGACACCTCTTTATGGTAAAGAAAATGCTGAAAAGATATACAACACAATTGTTAAGTTAATCCAAGGAGTTGAAAAGACTGTAACAGTAGACTCTTCTAGTAAGGATAAGATAACTTTAAAAGTTGTAAGTAAAGCATTAGATACTAGTAAAGTAATGTCTGAAGCAAATAATTTAGTAAAATCATATGTAACTGATGAAAAGAATTACAACAAAAAAGAAAAAGAAGTTCAAGATGATATGGCAAAAATGATTATAGACCTTTACAATAAAAAGCCAACTAAGGATGTTACAACTTTAATTACATATACTAAAAAAGATGGTAAATGGCAACCACCTAGTAATATACAAACATTATGTGAAGGAATATATACAATTTAATTTATTTTAAAGACACAAAAACTATCTTTTAAACATATAATAAAATGTTTGGAGGATAGTTTATTTTATTCTAAAAATATAAATTATATTTTATAGGTAACGTATTTTATCAGGGTATTTAATACGACCTACTTGATTATTTTATTGTACTATTAGCCAAATTAATTTGATATATTTGGTAATACTGACTATATAAAACTAGCAATACAATTATGAGATATCTTGATAAAACATGGTGAATAATTGTGTGTTATATAGTCGAAAATATGATATATTAATATTATATTATGCGTTAAAAATTTACTTATGTATTTTTTAAAAGAAATTTTATATGAAATGAGAGGGGTGTTTTTTATGGTATCAAGGCAAGAATTAAAAAGAGTGTCCAAAGCTCAATTGTCTGGAAACTGGGGTACATGTGCAATTGCTATGGCAGTATACATTGCATTGATAGTACTAATATCAATTGTAGGATTGCCTTTTGAACCTTTAACTACTATTGTAGTAGCTATAATAGGTTTTTGCGTTGCAGCAGGATTTACATGTATGTTCCTAAAGATTACTAAAGATGAAAAAGTAAAAATAGGAGATATCTTTGTAAATGGAAGAATTTATTTAAGAAGTTTTGGATTTTATATATTAGAATCAATTGCTGTTTATATTTATTCTTTTATAATCACAATTATAGGAGCATTTTTATCATTTGGAGTTTTAATTACTAGTGGAGCGATTGAATATCTATCAAGTGATACTGTTGGGATAGGAACAATTATTTCTACTGGAATAACTTTAATTCTTATAATATTTGTTCTTATGTTACCAGTTTATATATTGCTATTATATGTTTCTCAAGCTGCTTTCTTAATTTGTGAAGATAAGGATAATATGGGTGTATTTAAAGCTATGGGTGCCAGTTTAGATATGATGAAAGGAAATGTACTTAAATTATTTGTACTAAACCTTAGCTTCATAGGATGGTATATACTGGCAATAGTTACTCTTGGAATAGGTCTAATATGGTTGATTCCATATGTAGGAGTTACTAACTGTAATTTTTATAGACAATTATTAAAAGAGAATCCAGATGTAGATGATATATTATTAGATAAAGAAAAATCTTATTCTATGTATTAAGATAGTTTTATAGTTAAAGAAAATATAGTTTAACTTAAATAGTAAAGTATACATTGACAAAACTGTCTTTTAGAGGAATTATTTTCTTAAAGGCAGTTTTTGTTATTAAAAAATAAATGGTTGACATAGTATAGACTATTATGATAGTTTTTAATTATAGTAATGACTATTGCGATAACCATATTTGAGGAGCGATTTTATATGGAAATAAAATTATTTGATTCAGAACTTAAAGTAATGGAAGTTCTATGGGAGTTAGGAGAAAGTAAGGCAGGGGAGCTAGTAAAGATATTAAAAGAAGAAACTGGATGGAATAGGAATACTACTTATACAGTTATAAAAAAATTAGTTGCAAAAGGTGCAATAGAGAGAATTGAACCGAATTTTGTTTGTAAAGCTTTAATAAGTAAAGAAGAAATACAAAAACAGGAAACAGAAACACTAATTAATAAGATGTTTGGAGGGTCTTCAGAGAAATTTCTTTCAGCTTTTCTTAATAAAGAAAATCTTTCAAGTGATGATATTACAAAACTTAAGCAGATTGTCGAAAAATTAAAGTGAGGTAAGATTTATGTTCATTAAATTGTTAGAAATGAGTTTTACTTCTGGAGTTTTACTTTTAATTATTATTTTCATAAGAGCATGTTTATTTAAAAAATTACCTAAAAAGGTGTTTGTATTATTATGGTTGATTGTATTGCTTAAACTTCTTATACCAGTAAGTTTAAACTCTGGTTTTAGTATTTATAGTATAATTGAATCTACTTTTAATGTTGAGTTAGGAGCCACATCATCTGAAGATTACACTCTTAAGAAAGTCAGTAAATCTATAGGTAAAAATACTTCTAACAATAAAGTACTATCTGATATTGAGAATCTTACAATATTGGAAATGTTAGGTATTTTGTCCCTTGTGGTTACTATTATACTTAGTATGTTTTTATGCTCTAAGTATATTAAAATAATTAATCTTTTTAAAACTTCAATACATATAAAAAATCATGATTTTATTAAAAAATGGATATGTGAAAATAGGTGCTTTAGAAAATTTATGGTTTGTGTATCTGAATTTACTAAGACACCGCTTACATCTGGTATTTTAAAACCACGTATTATTTTACCAAAGCAAATGGACTATAGTAATAATCAGACTTTAAACTTTGTTTTGACTCACGAGATGGTTCATATTAACAGGTTTGACAATATGTTGAAGTTGTTTATGCTTTTGGCTCTTGTTATTCATTGGTTTAATCCTTTAGTTTGGGTAATGTTTTTTTTACTAAATAAAGATATAGAATTTAGTTGCGATGAAAAAGTGATGAATATGATTGGGGAAGAATACAGAGCTGATTATGCAACTGCATTGATAAGTTTAGCAGAAGAGAATAACCCATTTTCAATGGCGATTTACAATGGATTTGGAAAGACAAAGATAGAAGATAGAATAGTTAATGTTATGAAGTTTAAAAAGTCAACTTATGTTACCTTTTTAGTTTCAGCTGTATTAGTTTGTGGAACAAGTCTTGTTTTCGCAACAGGGAATAAAGAAATTAATGAAGTTGAATCTTTTGATTTAACAAAAAGTGATAAAAGTGAAGTTTCATTAAGTAATAAATCTAATGATTTATATTCTTCAAGTATAGATTCAGATATTTCTGTTAGCATGTCAAAGGCATCTAGGAATAAAGAAGATGAATCCATGAGTAAAGTGAGTAAATCTAAAAGCAATGAAGATGAATCCATTAGTAAATCAAGTAAATCTAAAAGTAATGAATATATGTCTGTGAATAAATCTAGTAATTACAATGATGTATTTTATACTAATTCAAAAAATTATTCAGTTCAGGAAATTGGTTATGATGAGAATGGTTTAGTTATATCAAGACAAGGAAATTTGTTGTCAGTAAGCAAAGTACAATATAGAACTTCTGTAAAGGAACCATAAATCTTAGAGATACAAGAGATTTAGAATTAAAATACTATCTTAAAATAAGTTTAATTATTTTGAGATAGTATTTTTTATTAAAAAAATCATAAAAATACTTGACATAAAAGTGACTATCATGGTAGTCTAAAAGTGTAGTTAATAACTATTGCGATAGTCACTATCAACTACAATACTTAAATAAATATCTAAGAAAGGAAGATTGGTTATGAAAATAAAAAAATCTCTTATGGGTACAATGATGGCAGCTGCTATAGTATTAGGAGGAACAGGGTCAATATTTGCGAATGAAAATAGTAATGTATCTAATATTACATTAGATAAATTTGATTCTCTAATAAAATCAAGAATAAGTGAGCCTGCTGAATTAGAAAAGTATGGAGTAGAGTATTACACTTATGAAGAGTATGCTAAAAATATTGAAGATTTAAAAGCATATGCTAAAGACCCTAATGAAGTTAAAGATGTATCTGCAAAAGACCTTGAAAAGAGAATTAAAAAAATGGAACAAGATTTAGAGAAAATAAAAACTGAAGGATTGAAGATTATGAAACCTATTAGAGTAGAGACTGGAAATGGGCTTGTAATTTTCTGTGGTAGATAATCTACTCAGCTTGTAGTGTTGACATTGCTTTTTTATTAAAAAGTTTATAAAAATGCTTGACAGAAAAGTGACTATTGTGATAGTCTAAAGATGTAGTTAATAACTATTGCAATAGTCATTGCCGACTACAATACCCAAATAAATCTTTAAGAAAGGAAGATTGGTTATGAAAATAAAAAAATCCCTTTTAAGTACAATGATAGTATCTGCTATGATACTAGGAGGAACTGGAGCAGTATTTGCGAATGGAAATGATTCCTCTAATATTACATTAGAGAAATTTGATTCTCTAATAAAATCAGGAATAACTGAGCCTGCTGAATTAGAAAAGTATGGAGTAGAGTATTATACTTATGAAGAATATGCTAAACATATTGAAGAATTAAAGGCATATGCTAAAGACCCTAATGCAACTAAAGATGTAAGTCAAGAGGACCTTGAAAAAACAATTAAGATAATGGAACAAGAGTTAGAAAAGATAAAAACTGAAGGATTAAAAATTATGAAGCCTATCACTATAGAAAATGAAGATGGGACTCAAGTTTCAGTTTCTTCAAGTTTTGTAGCAACTAATTAGTGTTAAATATAATCTCAAAGATATCTTAAAACCCTAAATAAGCGTGATTAAATACATTAGGCTACTGTGATGTAAACATGCAGTTGATGGTTATCTAAATATTCATCAACTGCACTACCCAAATGAAATTTAAGTTTGTTAAAGTGAAGTAAAAAAGTATTAAAAAAACTTAGACAAGTGTAATTGAATATATTGAGTAAGAATAAAATGAGACTCAGATAAGTAATAAAAGAGCTAAAGTCTAAGCTAAAAAGGAAGTAAGAATTAGAAGAAAAACAAAATAAAAGTAAATCAAGTCAAAGTAAAAGTATTAAACCCAATTTATAATGTTAACATTTTTTAATGTATGTTAAGAAATGTTAACATTATTTTTTTTTATCCAAAATAATAATTCAAACATTCTGAAAATTCTAACGAAAATTAAATATTATCTATTAGATTCATTAAAAGTTAAAGGAAATAATCAATTTAGTATTTTTAAAAGGGGTTTTAAAAAATTTAAACTTCTTGGCATAACAATTGCTTAATACATAAAGTAATAATATGATTATAAATTTGTGGATTAATTTTATCATTATTTACTTATCAATACCTATACTATGTTGATAATAAATATATGTTGATAGCTTTTAAAATGTATCATAACAAGTACACTAAGCTATTAAAAGCGTATTATTTTTAAGGGGGGAGAGTAATGAAACAATTGCTTACAGGAAATGAGGCAGTAGCACGTGGAGCTTATGAAGCAGGAATATCTTATGCAGCTGCTTATCCAGGAACACCAAGTACTGAAATATTAGAAAATATAGCACTATATAAAGATGACATAATTGCAGAGTGGGCACCAAATGAAAAAGTAGCAGTAGAGTCTGCAATAGGGGCATCTATTGCAGGTGGAAGAGCACTTGCAGCTATGAAACATGTTGGAGTAAATGTAGCAGCAGACCCAATATTTACATATGCGTATATGGGAGTAAATGGTGCAATGATTATTGTATCTGGAGATGACCCTGGAATGCATTCATCACAAAATGAACAAGATAATAGACACTATGCTAAATTTGCAAAAATAGCTATGATAGAGCCAAGCAATAGCCAAGAATGTAAAGATATGTTAAAAGTAGCTGTTGAAATAAGTGAAAAATACGATACTACAGTCTTATTCAGAATGGTTACAAGAGTATGTCACAGTAAAGGTCTTGTTGAGCTGGGAGAAAAAGAAGAAACAGTTGTAAAAAAATATGAAAGAAATCTTTCTAAATTTGATGCTATACCAGCTACTTCAAGAGTACTTAGAGTTAAACTTGAAGATAGATTAAAAAAACTCGAGGAGTTTTCTAATGAAACAGATTTAAACTTTATAGAATGGAATGATAAAAAAATTGGTGTAATAACTTCAGGGGCTTCTTATGAGTATGCTAAAGATGTGTTTGGGGATACTGTATCATATTTGAAATTAGGATTTACGTATCCTCTCCCAACTAAGAAAATTAGGGAGTTTACAGAACAAGTAGATACTGTTTATGTAATTGAGGAATTGGAACCTTATATAGAAGAACATTTAAAAGAGAATAATATACCTTGTATTGGAAAGGAAAAGATACCTAATATAGGCGAGTTAAACCCAGATATCATAGCACAATCAATTTTAGGAGAAAAAAGAGAACTAATAGAATATAGTAAAGAAAAGATAGTAGGCAGACCACCAACATTATGTGCAGGATGTCCACATAGAGGATTTTTCTATGAGTTAGGAAAAGTTAAAAATGTACTTATAAGTGGAGATATAGGCTGTTATGGACTTGGAGGAGCAGAGCCTTTAAATGCTAAGGATACTTGCATATGTATGGGAGGTGGTCCAGGAGTAGCTCATGGGGCACAAAAAATATTTACTAAAAATAATATTAATATGAGAACTATAAGTACAATAGGAGATTCGACATTCTTCCATACAGGAATAAATGGGCTTATAGATATAATCTACAATAAAAGTAATACTGTAACATGTATTCTTGATAACAGAATTACTGGTATGACAGGGCATCAAGAGAATCCTGGAACTGGATTTTCATTACAAGGTGATGTTACTGAAATGATGGATATAGAAACTATAGTAAAAGCTTTAGGATGTAAGAATATAAAAGTTGTAAACCCTAATAAGTTGGATGAAGTTAAAGGGGCATTAGCATGGGCTTTATCAATTGATGAACCTTCAGTAATAATTACGAGATGGCCATGTGCATTAAAAAAATTCACGGAAGATGACAAAAAGAGATTTGACCTTATACCATCAGTTTGTAGTGTAGATGATGAGAAGTGTATTGGATGTAAGAAATGTCTTACAACAGGATGTCCAGCTCTGAGATTTGATAAATCTAAAAAGAAATCAAGTATAAATCAAGCTCAATGTGTAGGTTGTACAGTATGTGCACAAGTATGTCCAGTAAATGCTATAAAAAAGGTTGGTGAAAAATAATGAAAAAGGTTAAAAATGTATTGCTATCAGGTGTAGGGGGGCAAGGTACTGTTTTAGCAAGTAAAATACTTTCTGCTGGTCTTATTGATGCTGGATATGATGTTAAGATGTCAGAAGTCCATGGAATGGCTCAAAGAGGAGGAAGTGTGACAACTCAAGTTAGATATGGTGAAAAAGTACATTCTCCTATACTTGGAAAGGGAGATGTTGATGTGTTAGTTTCATTTGAGACTATGGAAGCTTTGAGATATCTTGATTTTCTAAAACCTGATGGTAAATTAGTAGTGAATGACTATGAAATGCCTTCAGCACCAATTTTAACAGGTAGGGTGGATTATCCTGAAAATATAATAGATGATATTAAAGAAAAAGTGGATGTAACTGTAGTAAAAGCAGTTGATATTGCAAGAGGTCTTGGAAATGAAAAAGTTATGAATGTGGTTCTTTTAGGAGCATTGATTAAAGCTTTACAGGTAGAAAATGATATAGATTGGGAAAAAATAGTGTCACAACAAGTTAAGCCTAAGTTTATAGAAATTAATATAAAGGCTTTAAAAGAAGGGATGAGTATCTAAAAAATAAAAATGAAGTTATAAGTATGTAAATGTATAGAAAAAATAACTGTAAATGAAACATATATAAGGCTATAAAATTAGATGATTAAAAAACAAAATAAATAAAGGGTTAGGGTAAGAGAATAAGTACAAAATAAATTGTATAGATGATTGTAGAGAAGGCTAGTTAAGAACTAGATAAAGGGTTAGGGTAGAAAAAAATTACAAAACAAATTGTATAGATGATTGTAGAGAAGGCTAGTTAAAAACTAGATAAAGGGTTAGGGTGGAAATCAATTATAAAATAAATTATAAGATGATTGTAGAAAAGGCTAGTTAAAAACTAGATAAAGGGTTAGGGTGGAAAAAATTACAAAATAAATTATAAGATGATTGTAGAAAAGGCTAGTTAAAAACTAGATAAAGAGCTAGGGTGGAAATCAATTATAAGATGATTGTAGAAAAGGCTAGTTAAAAACTAGATAAAGGGCTAGGGTGGAAATCAATTACAAAATCAATTATAAGGTGATTGTAAATAAGACTAGTTGAAAACTAGATAAAGGGTTAGATGAAAAGATAAATAAAAATTAAGATTAAAATACAATCATTTAAAAATAGAATTTTATAAATTTAAATATGGAAAATGAATATCTAATAGGCAATATTAATAAATAATTACAGATAGATTGTAAATTAAATAAATCTTTGACAGGAAGGAGAACTATTTATATATTAAATAGGATTTATAATATGAAAAAAGGCGATTTTATATGGAGTGGAATTCTTATTTGTATTATTGCTATCTTAGCGATACCAAGTAGTAGAGAAGTATTTATGGCAGCAACAGGTGCACATCCATATATTGGAGGTTTTTTCAAGTTTGCTGTACTAGCAACAATGGGAGATTTGCTTGGTGCTAGAATTTTGCATAAAGACTGGAAAATACCAGTAGGAGTCTTTTACAGAGCAATAGTCTGGGGAATAATAGGTGTAGCTACCACATATGCTATGTCAATCTACTCAACAGGTGTAGGTCAAGCACAAGTGGATGGTATGCTTCCATTTGAGGGAATAGCTTTTGCGAATGCTTTATTTAAGAGTGCAACCATGAATATACTAATGTCACCTACTGTATTTTTATTCCATAAGGTTATGGACTGTTTTATAGACAAAAAATATGAAGTTGAAAAAGGGATTAAGGTAACACTTAAAGATGTGGTAAATATTGTGGACTGGAATGCTTATCTTGGTTTTAGTGTTTTAAAGACCATACCATTTTTCTGGATACCATGCCATACAATTGTATTCTTATTCCCTGCTGAATATAGGGTAATTGCATCTGCATTTGCATCTATAGCTTTAGGGCTAATCTTAGCTTTAGCTAATAAATCTAAAGTTGCAAGTTAAGTTTATTGATGAAGTAAGGGGTATTATTTAAACTAGGAATAATCTTTTAAAATAGTAATAGTATTATTATATTTATAATACGTAATATTTTCATTATAATTTAACATTATAATTAACATTTTATTAAATTTCAAAATAAAAATAAGATTTTAAAGAAAACTAAATTTGCGAGTACTGTTTTTAAGAAGCTTAAAATCCCCCATTTAAAGTTTTAAGATTCTAAAACAATAAGTTATAACTACAAAAATGGCTGTTAGGACTATGATACTTAGAAGTTAAAATACTTATAGTATATCTTAGTTCGTAACAGCCATTTTTATTTTTAGCCAATAATTTAAGATAAATTCTAACTCGAGTCTTAAATTAAAGGGTTTAAAGAAGCTATTCTAGTTGTAGCCACATAAACTCTAGATATTTCATACCATGTTTTAAAATCTACTACTCCACTTTGAGGTAAACCAAAGATTCCTTGGAATATTTTAACTGCATTTTCTGTGTCTGTTCCATAGATACCATCTTCTCTTACTTTTGGGATAGCTGGGTAAGAGTTAGATATAGCATTTAACTGATTTTGTATAGTTCTAACATACTGTCCAGAAGAACCAACCTGTAGTGTAGTACCAGGGAATGATACAGGAACACCACTTACTATAGGTGCTTTTTCAAATACTATCTCATCTCCATAGAAATATCTTAGTATACCTTCATAGTCGTACCCTTGGTCACCTAAGTCTTTACTACCCCATTGAGTCATTTGGTCAGGACATTGAGATTTCTGACCATCACAGTATTGTGCTAATAAGGGCTGTCTCGCTGTGGGAGGTCTTTTTATAAATGTATTGAATATAGCATCTACAGCTACGTTAATTGGTTCAAATAAGTTTCTATTATTTATAAATTTATGGTCATATGCTGTTGATGAGGTTATTGTAAAATTATAGCCTTTATTTCTATACCATTCAGTGAAGACCCTATTTAGAGTAAATGATATTATAGCTATTATATTTGCATAAATTGTCTGCTCAGGCCAAGTTGAATATATTTCAGATGATGCTATATTTTTAATGTACTCTTTAAATGGAATCCAATAGTTTGGAGCTGATGAATTTTCTGGTAAACCATCATGAACTACTATAAATTCAGGTACTACAGGGTTATCTAATACAACGAAACCAGTAGGAGGTGGTAATGGTTTTAAATTACTTTCTGGAATCTTAGGAGGATAAGTACCAAATAAAGTATGTTCTCCTATGTCAAAAATCAATTCACTTTGTCTTGAGAAAGAACGTTTACTTCTTGTTCTAGGAAACATGGGAACTCCCTGTCTCGCTTCAATTGTAGCTAATAACTGTGTTCCTTCTATGACAACTGTTTCATATCCATCTGCTATGGCTTCTACTATATACTGGCTGTAAGGCCTAACATCAGATGGTTGTAGAGAGTAATCTACATCTGGTGCTGGTAATACTAATCCAATCACTTGACCAGATTCATTACTTGTTAGGTTTTGGTATAAAGTTGATGAGCTTTGGCTACCATTAGACATTGAATATATGTTTACTGTTGCATTTTGAATAGGTCTATTGTTAGTAGCATCGATTATACTTACTGTTAAGAAACCATCTTGCATCAAATCACCCTTTCTTTAAATGAATTTAGTTCCCTTATATTTCAAGATATGAATATAGCTTGAAATTTGTTAAATAATATAGATATAAATTTAAATTTTTTTAATGTTTTAGTATATTTGATTTTTAATAATTTAATGTGTATTTGAGAGTGTATTTAAAACAAAATAAGTTAAAAATAAATAGATGCTATAAAACAGAAATGGATTAAGAATTTTGAGCAGAAATGAATTAAAAATTTTGAAAGGAAAATAATCTATGAAGCTGGATTTATTTTTATTGGCAATAGTTCCTATACTAATAGGTCTGTTTTGGATAAGGTCTAAAGATAGATATTGCAGAGAACCTCTAATTCATTTGATTAAATTTTTTCTAATAGGTGCTTTTTTGAGTATTATAATTATACTTCTAGAAAATTTAATGATGAAATTTAATGTATTTGAAGGATATTCAGAACTAATATATGTATCATTTGTAGTTGCAGGGCTTGTGGAAGAAGGTGTAAAAGCTCTGATACTAATTCCTGCACTAATTAAAGAAAAACATTTCACGGAAAAACTAGATGGCATTATTTACTCTGTATTTTTAGCTTTGGGGTTTGCAACAATTGAGAATATAGTCTATATTTTTTCTGAGAGTGGCAACTTAGCACTTCAAGTTGGTATTAATAGAGCGATTATCTCTATCCCAGCTCATGTAATGTTTGCTATTACTATGGGATATTATATTTCTAAGTATAAGTTTGAAGGAAATAAAAGCAAAAGACGTGAGTACTTATTTATGGCTGTATTGATTCCAATTTTATTACATGGAGTTTTTGATTTTATATTGATGATAGAATATAGATGGGCTATTATATTACTTATAGTTTATGTGATAATGTTGTGGAAGATAAATCTCGATAAACTTGAGAAATATATGAATCACTCTAAAAAAGTGTTTTTCGGTAATCTTAAGAAAAAGAAGAGAAAATAGAGTTCAAAAGAAAAACATAAACAATTAAAAGTATTAAATGACAGACAAGCAAAGCAGATTGAAGGGGGATTATAGATTTGGCAAACTTACCAAAAGAATTTTTAGAAGATATTAGAGAAATACTACAAGATGAATATGATGATTTTATAAAAAGTTATGATGAAGACAAGACTACTGGTCTTAGAATAAATACATTAAAAATTGATAAAAACAAACTCTTGGATTTAAATTTGTTCGATTTACATCAAATACCATGGGCAGAAGAGGGTTTTTATTATGATGATAAAATCAATAGACCTGGTAGAAATCCACTGCATGAGGCTGGAGCATACTATTTGCAAGAGCCTTCTGCCATGAGTGTGATACCAAAAGCAGATATTAAAGAGGGGGATAAAGTACTCGATATGTGTGCTGCTCCTGGTGGGAAATCTACATATATACTGTCTGAATTAAATGATACAGGTCTATTGGTTTCCAATGAGATTAATGCGAGTAGAATTAAGGCTTTAGGTGAAAACCTAGAGCGATTTGGAGCGAGAAATTGTATTATAACAAATACTGATTCTAAAAGCTTAAGGAAGGCATTTAATGGGTATTTTGATAAGGTGATTATAGATGCACCTTGTTCTGGTCAGGGCATGTTTAGAAAGGATGAGGTTGCCATATCAGATTGGAGTTATGCAAAGGTATTAGAATGTCAATCCATTCAAAAAGAAATTATAAGAGATGGATATAAAATGTTAAAGAAGGATGGCATTTTAATTTATTCAACATGTACTTTTTCAAGAGAAGAAAATGAACATGTTATAAATGAGTTTATTAGTGAATATAAACATGCAGAACTTATTGAAATGGAAAGGTTATGGCCTCATAAAATAAAGGGAGAAGGTCATTTTGTTGCCAAAATAAAAAAATTAGAAGACGAAGAGTGTAATGTCAAGGAATTAAAAATAAAAAATTTAGATAAAGAAATAAAGGATTATAGGGAGTTTGAAAAGAAATTTTTAAAGGTTGATTTTTATAGTAATAAAAAAAATAAATTTTATTTAAGAGGAGAAAACTTGTACCTACTTCCAGAAGTATATCCAGATACGAAAAAACTGAAAGTATTGAGATACGGTTTGCATTTAGGGGTTTTAAAGAAGAATAGATTTGAGCCTTCTCATGCACTATCTCATTATTTAAAGGTTGAAGATGTAAAAAATGTCGAAAACTTTAGTGTACAGAGTGAGTCACTTCTTAAATACTTAAAAGGGGATGTTGTAAATTCTAATGAAAGTAGAGGCTGGGTTTTGGTATCGGTTGAAGGTGTACCTTTAGGCTGGGGAAAAGAGTCTGCTGGTGTAATTAAGAATCATTATCCTAAAGGTCTTAGAAAATTATTTTAAACTAGTAGAAAAAAGAAGTATAATATTTATATTGTAAGTTTATGGTAGATTATTTTGCTGTAGATTGACTTAATATTTAATACAGAGGAGACGATTTTAGTGGGTGAAGCAGTTAAAAAAGAAGTTGTAGAATGGATAAAAGTGATTGTCATAGCTCTTGTTTTGGCATTTGCTATAACTCGTTTTATAGTGCCAACAATAGTTAAGGGAGAATCAATGTATCCTACACTGGTTGAACGTGATTACCTAATAGTTAATAGAATCGCGTACAAGGTAGGAGAGCCAAAATACAAAGATATAATAGTATTCAAAACCGACTTAACAGAAGAAAATGGAAAGAAAAAAGATTTAGTAAAAAGAGTCATTGGGGTTCCTGGTGACCATGTGAAAATAGAAGACTCCAAGGTATATGTAAATGATAAATTGTTAAATGAGACTTCCTATATACATAATAATCGTACTGATGGAGATATTGATATAGTAGTTCCAGAAGGAAAATTATTTGCGATGGGAGATAATAGAGAAAAAAGTTTAGATAGTAGATACGATGAGGTTGGATTGGTCGACGAGCATACCGTTTTAGGAAAGGTTCTAGTCAGATTGTATCCATTTTCTAAGATAGGAACTATTGACTAAACATATAAAATTTGGAGCAATCGCTGATTAACTGAAATCACCAGACCATGCACAATAGTTGTCTGTATAAAAAAGACAACACCTTATTTAGTAGACTTATCTAAAAGATAATGTTAAAAAAGCATTATCAAAAAAGATAATATAACTATAAAGGAGAATTTGTGAATGAATGAAACTATTAAAGAAGAGATTGTAGAGTGGATAAAAATAATTATTACTGCACTTTTTTTTGCATTTATTATAACTCGTTTTATAAAACCAACACTAGTAAATGGAGAATCAATGTACCCGACGCTTAAATCACATGACTATTTAGTAGCAAATAGGATGACATATAAATTGTCAGAGCCAAAATGTGGAGACATAATGATATTTAAGACTGACTTATTACAAGACAATGGAAGAAAAAAAGAGCTTGTAAAAAGGGTTATAGGTGTACCTGGTGACCATCTAAAGATTAGGGATTCGAAGGTTTATATAAATGGCAAGTTATTAAATGAAGTTTCATATATACATGATAATTATACTGAAGGCGATATTGATATGGTGATTCCTAAGGGGAAAGTATTTGCGATGGGAGATAATAGAGAAATAAGTTTGGATAGTAGATATAAAGAAGTAGGATTAGTAGATGAACAAAATATTAAAGGAAAAGTTATTTTAAGAGTATTTCCTTTTACAGATATAGGTATTTTTGAGTAGGTGATTTGTATGGCAGTTGGTGTAGCATCCTTATTGTTTAATCTTGAGGAGGCTTTAAATATTTGTGAAAACATAAAGCAAATAACTCATT
This sequence comes from Clostridioides sp. LIBA-6822, assembly GCF_056688955.1. Classification (NCBI taxonomy): domain Bacteria; kingdom Bacillati; phylum Bacillota; class Clostridia; order Peptostreptococcales; family Peptostreptococcaceae; genus Clostridioides; species Clostridioides sp. LIBA-6822. The sequence continues at coordinate 593,539 of NZ_CP196995.1, forward strand.
TAGAGATTGGAATTGACAATATATCTGAATGTAGTGAGTTACGTAAATATAAAGATAGAATTTCTAAGCTAGGATTATCTGTAGGGATACACTTACCTATGGAGTTAAATACTTGCGAAAATATAGAGTATATACGAAATTCATGGATAAATTTTATTGAGAAAATAGAATTTGAACTTAAAGGGTTTGATATAAGGTATTTTAATCTTCACTTGGGATATGTTATGACAAATAGAGTTAAAAAAAATAGGAACAAGTATTTAGACAATAGTGTAGACTTTTTAGACAAGATAAATACAAACTCGTATATATCTATGGAGAATACTTATTCAAAAAATGGGGATTTTTCAAATATTGGAAATATATCTTATGATTTTGAATATATATTTAATAGAATTAAAAATTCTAAGATTTGTTTTTGTTACGATACTGGACACTGTTTAATTGATGAGGATGATTATATAAAGAACTTGAAGGATAAAATAAAAGTGATACACTTAAGTGATAATGATGGTATCAATGATACACATGTAGGTATAGGAAAAGGAATTTTATCTGAAGAGGGGATTAAAGAGGTCTTAAAATTAGATGCAGAATATTTAGTACTAGAAATAAATTACGAAGATATTGAAGATACTATAAGTAAATTGAATCGTATTGTAGGAGAGGGTTAAACACCTCTCTTTAACTTGTTAATATGCCTCGTTGATTAAAATTTGTATTCATCAAAAGGAAGGAGATGTTGAAGTGAAAAAAATAAACTTAAAAATAGACGGAAAAAATAAAGAATATTCATTAGAAGAAAACTCTTTAGGAATTAGGCTAGGGGATATAGCAAAAGAATTTTGTGATGAGCATAAGGGTTATATAACACTTGCTGTTGTAGATAATAAATTAAAAGAGCTAAATTGCAGAGTAAAGAATGATTGTGAGATAAATTTTTTAGATACTACTAATGAAGACGGGGAAAGAGTTTACTTTAGAGTCATGTCATTTGTATTTGTAATGGCTTGTAGAGAAATATTTTGGGATAGCAGAGTTACAATAGAACATTCATTATCTGATGGGCTATATTGTGAAGTTCATATAGAGAGAAAACTTAAAGAAGTGGATGTTGAAAATATAAAAAACAAGATGGAAGAGATAGTAAACAACGATTATACTATAGAAAAAATTGAAGTTACGAGAGATGAAGCTATTTCTATATTTGAAAACAATGAAATGTATGAAAAAGCAGAGCTTTTGAAATATAAAGAGTATGACAGTGCTAAAGTATATAAGTGTAGAAACTATATAGACCATTTTTATGGGTATATGCTACCATCAACTGGTTATATAAAATCATTTGATATTAAACTTTACAATGGTGGAGTTATAATTCTAGGCCCTAGTGAAGAAGATAAGACTAAACCTATGAAATTTATACCTCAACCCAAGTTATCAAGTGTGTATTATGAAGCAGAAGAATGGTCAAGACTTATGGGAATTGACAAGGTAGTGTCACTTAATAAGATAATAGAAAACAATGAATATGGAGACATAATAAGAACATTTGAAGCGTTACATGAAAAAAAATTATCTCAAATAGCAGACATGATAAAAGATAATAATAAGAGAGTAATCTTAATAGCAGCTCCATCTTCATCTGGAAAAACAAGTTTTGCTCATAGATTATCTATACACCTTAGAGTGAATAATTTAAATCCTATTTCGATTTCTTTAGATGACTATTTTATAGACAGAAAACATACTCCTTTAGACGAATATGGAAATTATGATTTTGAATCAATTTATGCTATAGATTTAGAGAAATTTAACTTCGACTTAAAGAGACTTTTAGCAGGTGAAGAAATTGATGCTATAAGATTCAACTTCAAAGAAGGAAAGAGAGAATATACTGGTAAAAAAATAAAGATAGACTCTAATCAACCGATTATATTAGAAGGTATACACGGGCTAAATCCTATTTTAACATCATCTATACCAGAAGAAGATAAATTTAAGATATACATAAGTGCCCTTACTCAAATAAATTTGGATGACCATAATAGAATTCCTACTGCTGATTTGAGAATGATAAGAAGAATTGTTAGAGATTATAATTTTAGAGGTTATAGTGCTGATAATACTATTTTACAATGGGCATCAGTTAGAAGAGGAGAAAAGAAGAATATATTCCCATATCAAGATGAAGCAGATGCTATATTTAATTCTGCTTGTGTATATGAGTTAGCAGTTTTGAAGCGATTTGCTAAGCCTTTGTTGGAGGAAATAAAAGAAGATAATCCTGCACACATTGAAGCAACTAGACTACTAAAGTTTTTACAATATTTTGTAGAGCTAGATGATACTTCTGATATACCAGGAACTTCAATTCTTAGGGAATTTATTGGAGGAAGTAAAATAGTGGATTAATTTGGTCTATAGTATTTGTTTTTAGATTTGTTAGTAATAAGAGAGGCTGTCTCAAAATAGAGATAAGCCTCTTTTTCATTGTTGAAATAATAAAAATATATTTGATTTCATACAAAAAAGAGTGCCTCATGAACTAAATAATTCTTTTGAGACACCCCCTTTTATTTTGCTATAATAGTTACAAATTTTAAAATATATATTAGAATCTATTTGAAGACATGAAGACATGAAGACATGAAGACATGAAGACATGAAGACATGAAGACATGAAGACATGAAGACATGAAGACATAAAAACATAAAAATTTGGAGTTTAAAAGGTTGAACTATTAAACTACTTAAACATCTAAATTGAGTGAAAAATGAATAAATTCTTGTAAAAAATAGTTTTAAAGTATAATTTTTTTTAACACTGTTTTATTATAGTATAAATCTGTGCTAAAATAGAATATATAACATAATATAAGAGGTGCCTATGAATACGTTAGATGAGACATTATTAAAAGAAATTATAAGTTCTAATAAGAAGTATACTAATTATGGACAAGTCGCTAGTTACATACCAGAATTAAAAAATGCTAGAAGAAATGATTTAGGAATTTGTATAATAGATAGCGAAAATAATCTTTACAGTGCTGGAAATTGTAGCACAAAGTTTACTATACAGAGTATTTCAAAACCAATTGTGCTTGCTATGGCACTTATGGACAATGACTGGGAAGACGTTTTTTCAAACGTTGGAATGGAGCCAAGTGGAGACCCATTTAATTCTATAATGAAACTTGAAATTAATGACACAAAAAAACCCTGTAATCCAATGATAAATGCAGGAGCTATAGTAACCACTTCTCTTATAAATGGGAGCTGTTTGGAAGAAAAAGAAGAAAGAATGCTTAGTTTTTTTAGGAGATTGGCAAAAAATGATAATATAGGAATAAACTATGATGTCTATAAGTCTGAAAAAATGACTGGAGATAGAAACAGAGCAATGGCTTACTTATTGAAAAGTGATGGATTTATCAGAGGTAATGTAGAGGATGTTTTAGACCTTTATTTTAAACAATGCTCAATTGAGATAGATTCTGTGGATTTGGCGAGAATTGGCATAAATCTTGCTAACTATGGAGTAGACATAGAAAATGGTGAGCATTTGATGAGTGAAATGGTTTCTAGAATTGTCAAAACATTTATGATGACTTGTGGAATGTATGATGCTTCTGGGGAATTTGCTATTAAAGTTGGCATTCCTGCAAAATCTGGAGTTGGGGGTGGTATAATGGCTTCTGTGCCAGGGCGTATGGGTATTGGTGTTTATGGACCTGCACTTGACAAAAAAGGTAACAGCGTCGCAGGAGTTAAAGTTTTAGAGGAGTTGTCAAATAAATTAAAATTAAATATTTTTTAAGATTTTAAGAAAGGATTTTTTTGACAACAACATATAATTTAATATATAATTAAATTGTAAAGAAATATGAATTAAATAAATTTTTTAGGAGGGGTCAATGAAAGAGGTATTGGTATTACGAGATTTGGAGTGCATAAAGGCTATTGCGCATCCACGTAGAATAGATATTCTAAAAGCGTTTGACAAATCGCCATTGTCAGCAAAACAATTATCTCAATTATTGGAAGAACCTCATGCAAAAATAAACTACCATATAAAAATGTTATACAAAGTTGGTATTTTAGAATTAGTTGAGGAAAAAATAAAGTCGGGGATTGTGGAAAAATACTATTATCCAAGCGCAAAAAATGTGGTTATAGGGAATAGGATACTTAATTTTTCTTTAGACAATGGGGAAGAAAAAGAAGAATTGTACATATCAAAATTTGAAAACATGAGTGAAGTTTTTTATAAGGCAGCAGAAGAAGATGTTTTAGAAAATGAAAATATAGTTGATTATCATGATATTTCTCTTACTCACGACGAATTAGTTGAACTTAATGATGCTATGAAGTCAAAGATAGATGAAATTTTAAATAAAAGACAACACAACGTTGAAGGTTCTAAGTATGATATAGCTATGGTTGTAATTCCTACACTTGAGGAAGAATGTCCTAGTTAGAACCATTAATTATGGATTAATTAAAAACATAAGATTAGAGATTGAACATCAGAATTTACTTAATAATCAAAAAATATTTTTTGGTATGAGTAAAACAATGATTTTTAGTCTCTATTTTTTTGTTTGGTTATATAATTGGATTGTAAAAGAAATATAATTGACTTGTAAGGTGTATATAATTGAGTTGTAGGAGATATCTAATTGAATTGCAAAAGAAATACAATTAGATTGTAGGAGATATATAGTTGAATTGTAAGGAAAATATAATTAGATTGTAGGAGATATATAATTGAATTGTAAGAAAAATATAATTAGATTGCAAAAGAAATATAACTGGATTGTAAGGTATATAGATTATAATATGTAAGAAGTGACTAAATAATTTATAAAGAGTATGTAAGATTATAATATTTGAAATTTCTTAAAATGGGTATAATTAAATTGTAAATATTAAAATTTAAAATTAATATACATGAAATTAATTGTAGTTACATTAAATTACAGTTGCATTAAAATAAAAACTTATTTGTTAGAAACTTATAATTAAAATTTAGTACGAGTTTAAGTACAAACAAAAGGAGATTAATATGATTAAATTAGGAACACATCTTTCAATAGCAAAAGGATTTGCTAAGGCAGCTGAGACAGCTGTATACATTGATGCAAATACATTTCAATTTTTTAGTAGAAATCCAAGAGGAGGAAATGCTAAAGAATTTGATGAAAAAGATATAGCTAAATTTCAGGAGATTAGAAAGGCAAATAATTTTGCACCACTACTTGCACATGCCCCATATACTATGAACTTAGGTGGAACAAAGGAAGATGTATACGAATTTGCGACAAGAGTTATAGATGAGGATATAAGAAGGATGGACTCGTTAGGAATTGAATACATGTGTTTTCACCCAGGCAGTCATGTAGGTGGTGGAATAGATTTTGGTATAGACAGAATAGTAAAAGGATTGAATAATGCTATTAAGGGTGATGAAAATATAACTATACTTCTTGAAACTATGTCAGGAAAAGGAACTGAAATAGGATTTAAGTTTGAGCAATTAAAAAGTATAATAGACGAAATTGAACACAAAGAAAAAATAGGTGTGTGTCTTGATACATGTCATATTTTTTCAGCTGGTTATGATATAGTGAATGATTTAGATGGAGTCTTAGAAGAATTTGACAAGATTATAGGTATAGATAAGTTAAAAACTGTTCACCTAAATGATAGCATGATGCCATTTGGAGATAAAAAAGACAGACATGCTCCTATAGGGGAAGGAAAGATAGGATTAAAAGCATTAATTGATTTTATGGAGCATCCTAGTCTGAAACACCTACCATTTTTCTTAGAAACTCCTTTTGATGATGAAGGTCATAAGAGAGAACTTAAGATGATAAAAGAGATATTATCTAGTAAATAAAATTTCATTTACGATATACAATTCTAATAGAATGTAAATATATTGCAAAGATTCTCATAATTTGTTGTATAATTAAAGATGATACATTTATATTATATAAAAATTAATTAAAGTTAGGTGGGGAAAGATATGAGAAATTTGGGCAATACCAATATGAAAATAAAGAGAGTTGGTTTTGGGGGAATTCCAATACAAAGAATTACTCAAGAAGATACTAACTTAGTTATAAATGAGTTAGAAAAGCAAGGGATAAACTTTATTGACAGTGCAAGAGGGTATACAATAAGTGAGGAAGCAATTGGAATTGCTATTGAAGGAAAAAGAGATAAATTTTTCTTAGCTACTAAAAGTATGTCTAGAGATTATGACTCAATGAAGAGAGATGTTGAGATAAGTTTAAATAATTTCAAAACTGATTTTATAGATTTATATCAATTCCATAATGTTAAAGAAGAGGAATATGACAATCTTTTTAAAGATAAAATGGCTTATAATGCTCTTCTAGAGGCAAAAGAGCAAGGGAAGATAAAACACATTGGTATAACTAGCCATAATTTAAATACTATAGAAAAGGCAATAGAAGATGGGAAATTTGATACTATACAATTTCCTTACAATATAGTTGAAGGTCAAGCAGATGAAGTATTTAAAAAAGCTCATGAAAAAGGAATTGGCATAATAGTAATGAAGCCTTTAGCTGGAGGAGCTTTAGATAATGCTACACTAGCTATTAAGTACATATTGTCTAAAGACTATATAGATGTAGTTATACCAGGTATGGAGAGTGTTGAACAGGTTAGACAGAATGTTGCTGTACTTGAAAATCTTGTACTAGATGAAAAAGATAATAAAGAAATTGAGGAAATAAGAAATTCTTTAGGCAAAAAATTCTGTAGAAGATGTGAATACTGCATGCCTTGTGCTGTTGGAATAAATATACCATTGAGCTTTTTATGTGAAGGATATTACACTCGATATGGATTAAAAGAGTGGGCTAAAGAAAAATATGAGGTTATGGATGTTAAACCTACTGAGTGTATTGACTGTGGTCTTTGTGAGAGCCGATGTCCATATGAACTTCCTATAAGAGAAATGTTGAAGACTGTTGTCGAAAAATTAGGATAGATTTTATTTATTGAAATCGGTGTAGTAAGTTTACTCCGATTTCTTTTTATATGGATATGCTTTATTTATGTGAATATGGCTTTGTATACAAATATTAAATTTATATGAGTGCAGTAATTTTATAAGTATTAAATTTACATAGCTACAAGTATCATATAAATTTAAAATTTGTGTAAGTATAGCTATAGCACAAATATTATTATAGTTTCAAATGATATAGCATTACTATAGTATCAAGTAGTATATAAAATATTTATTTCTCAAAAATATTATAGGATATATCGTATTTAGATACTGGATAAAGCTCAATTTCAACCCTAGGGTTATCTTTATCTATAAAGTCGAATAAAAGTACTGGTTTAAGTTGTTTATCATTTTTTATTATTCCACTTTTTTCAATACCATCACAAATACTCTTTGGATAATTATGTAAGTCCCCCATTCTCTTGTTTGGGAAGTATAATTTTAAAACAGTTATTAGATTTTCTTCAACAGTTTCTCCTTGATACTGTTGGTTTATAAAACCTGCAATCATGTTTTCGTATGCAAGATACTTAGAATACTTTCCCTTTGAAGGCATCCATGCTTGACCATTTATATTATGAAGTTTAAAATTAGATTTACTAATGGGTCTACCTGGAATTGTTATTTTAATCAAATTGTTCACCATCCTTATACAGTATTTATTATAATCTGTGGATGCTTTAAAAGCAAATTCTTATTTGTGATGTTTTTATAAGTGATAAATTTGTAGAGGATAAAATTTATCTGTCTATTATGAGTGCTAATTTTAAAGATATAGGGTGTATTATTGTAAATCAAAGTTATATTTAATCTTGTAGTTGTAAATTATGAGTATAAGATGTATTACATTGTTGAAAGTAGATAAATCATATTATATTAAAATGGAGAATAGATGACAATTTAATTATATGGTGGAATCTGAGTTATGTAAGTATTGAAGTAAAATAGCTAAATCATATCAGTAAGACAATTACTAAAAAAATAGTAAGAAAAAAGTTTGAAATGTGTTGATACTGTAAAATAATAAGAGTTAGAGCGTATAAAATAGTTATATTAAAGAACAAATGGATATTATTATAGAGAGATGAGACTTATATTATAATTTAGTTCATTTTATAATATAGTAATAATAATTGTAGTTTTATAACCTAAATTAAATAGGTTAAATAGGTTAAATAGGTTAAGTAGGAATAAATAGATTAAGTAGGAATAAATAGGTTAAGTAGGAATAAATAGGTTAAGTAGGTTAAATAAATTAAGTAGGAATAAACAGATTAAGTAGTATTAAATAGATTAAAAAGGAATAATTTTATGAATAATAAGGAATTAAAAGAATTTTGTAATCTTATAGGATTAAAGTGTGTAGGAATAGCTGGTATAGACAAGTATGATAATCTAAAAAAGATACTTGAAGATAGACAGGAAAAAGATTATTTGACTGGTATGGAAGAGCCAATAATTGAGAACAGAATTAACCCAAGAAATATAATGGAAGATGCTAATTCTATAATAGTATGTGCATTTCCATATCATATAAATAGACAAGAAAAGAATGAAAATTCAAATTTATCAAAATATTGTCATGGTAAGGACTATCATATTGTAGTAAAAGACTTTTTGCAACAAATTTGTGATTATATATCTGAAACGATAGAAGATTTTAAATACAAGATATTTGCTGATAATGGGGCACTAGTTGACAGATATTTAGCTTATTTATCAGGAATAGGATATTTTGGAATAAACAATAATATCATAACTGATGAATATGGTTCTTATGTATTTATAGGGTATATAGTAAATAATTATAAATTTGAAGAAGATAAACCACTAGAAAAAAGTTGTTTTAAATGTGGTAAGTGTGTAAAATATTGTCCGGGAAATGCTATATTAGGAAATTATGATATGAATCCCAAGAAATGTTTATCATATATAACTCAAAAAAAAGGAGATTTGTCAGAGGAAGAAAAGGCTGTGTTAAAGAGTAATAAAAAAGTATTTGGGTGCGATATTTGTCAAGAAGTATGTCCACATAATGTTGGAATACCAACAACTCATATTTTGGAGTTTAAAGAAAATATAATAGATTATTTGGATTATGATGAGGTACAAAATATTTCAAACAAAGAATTCAAAAGGAGATATGGGGATAGAGCATTTAGTTGGAGAGGCAGAAATATAATAAAGAGAAATATGGAAATAATTTTAGATAAGTATAATGACTAATAATAAGAGTCTATTTCATATACTTTAATGTGAATTTACTTTAACACTTATTGTGTCAAAGTCATATTATATCATTAACGTTAAATATGAGGAGGTGGGGGAATATTGAAATATAACAATACATCTGAAATAAATCCACTAGATTGTATATTGGGTCAAGAAAGAGCCGTAGAAGCTATGGAATTAGGTTTAAGAATAAATAATCCAGCCTACAACATATACCTAGCTGGTGAATCTGGAACAGGAAAAAGTACTTATGCCTTAAAGGTTTTGAATGAATATGCATCCAAAAAAAATACACATAAAGATTGGTGCTATATATATAATTTTGAAAACCCTAGAGAGCCTATTATAGTTGAGTTAGAAAAAGGGTTTGGAAGAGAACTTAAGAAAGATATGGAAAAGTTAATTGAAAGTCTTTTAGAGGATTTTAAAAATGCATTTGAAAGTGAAAGTTTTGAAATAGAAAAAAATAAACTTTTGGATGAATATGAAATAGAAAAAGATATGTTGCTAAAACAAATTAAGAAATATGGAGAAGAAAAAGGGTTTAAATTAAAACAGAGTAAAATGGGAATAGTCTTTATACCTTTGAAAGAAGAGGAAGATGAAAGTGACATATCTGATGAAGAGTTTTATAAGGCAAAAAGAGAACTAGAAAATATGGCTATACAAGTCGTATATAAAATTAGAAATTTGGAAGAAATAGCTGAAAAAGCTGTCTTAGAGCTTGAAGAAGAGATAGCTAAACTTGTGGTAGAACCTCACATTAAAAGATTGTGTGAAAAATATGAAAATTATGATAAAATTCAAGTTTATTTGGAAAATATAAAGAAAGATATAATAGAATATATGTACTTATTCTATTTAGATGAAGATGAATTAAAAGATAAGTATGATAAAGAGCATTTTATTAAATATAAAATTAATCTATTTGTAGACAACGGAGGTGCAAAGAATAAAGAATCAGCACCTGTCATAGTAGAGATAAATCCAAGTCCTACAAATCTATTTGGAAAGGCAGAATACGATTATGCAAATGGCAATATAAAGACTGATTTTACAAAACTATTATCAGGAGCATTTCATAGGGCTAATGGTGGTTATTTAGTGATTTATGCAGACCAATTGTTAAAATATACGATGTCTTGGGAAATTCTTAAAAAGACTTTGCAGACAAAAAAAGTAATACTGGAAACACAGACAGCAATTAAGCCAGAAAATATGCCACTAAATGTAAAGTTAATATTGATTGGAAGTCACTATATATATGATATTTTATATAGATACGATGAAGATTTTGAAAAGTATTTTAAAGTATTCGTGGATTTTGATAGCGAAATGGATAAGAACGAAGACAATGAAGAAGGTATTGCTAGATTTATAGCATCTCAATGTGATAAGAATAATTTAAGACATTTTACTAAGGAAGCAGTTGATGAAGTTGTCAAATTTAGCACTAGATTGTCTGGTGATTTAGGAAAATTATCAACTAAGTTTAATAAAATAATGGAAGTTGTAATAGAAGGAAGTGCATATGCAGAATTTAGAAATTCAAGATATACAGAGCAGTGTGATGTTAAGAAAGCAATAAGTGAAAAGAAAAAAAGAATTAATAGAGTGGAAACACATATGGATGAATCAATTGAAAATGGCTTTACTTTAATAGAGACAGAGGGAAGAAAGGTCGGAGTAATAAATGGTCTATCAGTCTTAAGCACAGGAGAATATTCTTTTGGTAGGGCTTCAAGGATTACAGCAACCACTAGCCCAGGAAGTAAAGGCATAGTAAATATAGAAAGAGAAGTAAATATGAGTGGCTCTATACATAACAAGGGAGTGCTTATATTAGGTGGATACCTTTCTGAGAACTTTGCACAGGATTTGATAATGTCACTAAATGCTTATATTTGTTTTGAACAAAATTATGGTGGGATAGATGGAGATAGTGCATCTTCAGCAGAGTTATATGTACTATTATCATCTCTTAGTGGAGTATCAATTAAGCAGAATATTGCTGTTACAGGTTCTATAAATCAAAAGGGAGATATACAAGTAGTTGGTGGAATAAGTGAAAAAATAGAGGGATTTTATTCTATATGTAAAACTAAAGGATTAAATGGTGAGCAAGGTGTCATAATTCCTAAGAAGAATCAGAGAAATCTCGTTTTATCAGATGAGGTTAATGATGCAATACAAGATGGAAAATTTAAGATATATACAGTTGAAAGAGTAGAAGAGGCTATAGAGATATTGACGGATGTTAAATTTGAAGAAATAAAGAAATTAGTAAAAGAAAAATTAATATCCTTCAGTAAGATACAAACTGTGTCAAAAGAATAAGTTTATTGTAGAATTTAATGGGTATTTATGTATAATAAAAAGCAAGAACTTTAATAAGTTTTTGCTTTTTTTGTGAAATATCTGGAATTTAAATTTTTATTTTGTATGTTTTATATATTGATGTTTATTTTTTGTTGATATGATTAAACTATGTATAAATAGCGTCTTATAAATTAGTATTTTAAAGGGGGATAATTATGAAAAATGTAAATCTAAAAGAGAAAGAAGAGATAAAAGATAATAAAGATATAAATGGGAAGAATCTAAAAGAGAAAGAAGATATAGATAAAAAAGACATAAATACGGTTGAAGCTAAAAAAGGAATGGATAAAACAATTAATAAAAAAGATAAGATAATTGATGAGAAAGATATAGAAAATTTTAGTGATATTGAAGAAGATAAAAAAACTGTGAAAGCAGTCAAAAAAAACACTAAAAAAAGTACTAAAGAAGGAACTAAAGAAAGTATCAAAAAAACTAACAAAAAAACCGAAACAGACGAAAAAACAAAGAGTATTAATTCTAGTAAGAAAACACAAAAACCAAGTAAAGAAGCTAAAAGTAAATCTAAAAATAAGAATAAGTCAGTAAATGAAAAAGATGTAAATAAGATTTTAGATGAATTAGAAAAACTGTACCCAGATGCTACATGTGAGTTAAATTATGGGACAGCCTTTGAACTTTTAATAGCTACTATTCTATCAGCTCAGTGTACTGACGTAAGGGTAAACAAAGTTACATCAGAGTTGTTTAAAAAGTACAACACAGCAAGAGACTTTGCTGATTTGAGTATTGAAGAAATTAGTAAGGAGATAAAAAGTTGTGGTCTTTACAAAAGTAAATCTCAAAAAATAAAAGATACATCTGAACAACTATGTGAATTATATGATGGTGAAGTACCAGATAGTTTAGAAGAACTTGTAAAATTACCTGGCGTTGGAAGAAAAACAGCAGGAGTTGTACTTAGTAACGCCTTTAATCAACCAGCAATAGCAGTAGATACTCATGTATTTAGAGTTACCAATAGAATTGGAATAGTGGATGAGCCAAATCCTCAAAAAACAGAATTTGCACTTATGGAAGCCATACCAAAAGAAAGATGGTCACACTCACACCATGTATTAATTTTTCATGGAAGAAGAATGTGTAAAGCTAGAAATCCAGAATGTGGAGATTGCCCAATAAAAGAAGATTGTAATTATTATAAAGAAATTAATGAAATGAAATAACTTTTATCAAAGTAAGTTGTACAAGAGGGATTTTCTGATATAATAATACTTATGAAAATGTTAGATAGAAAACTATTATATATAGCTAAGTAAAAATTGTTATTAACATTATTATATATAATAGTATAATATTATTGTTATTCTGTTTATAAAATAAAGTTTAATAAATTAAGAGCAATACTTAGGGAGGATAAAAATGTCATTAAATATAGTATTAGTAGAACCAGAAATACCTCAAAATACAGGAAATATAATAAGAACTTGTGCAGCAACAGGTTCAACTTTACATTTGGTAAAGCCATTAGGTTTTTCATTAGATGATAAACACCTAAAAAGATGTGGGCTTGACTATTGGGATATAGCTGATATACAATATTACGATAGCTTTGAAGAATTACAAGAAAAGTATCCAAACAGCAAATACTTTTTTTCTACAACAAAGGCTAATCAGTCACATTCAGATGTGAAATATGAAGAAAATTGTTTTATAGTATTTGGCAAAGAAACAAAGGGATTACCAGAACCTTTGTTGAAAGCAAATATGGATACTTGTATTAGAGTACCTATGTTGGATGTTGAAAAAGCTAGGTCACTAAATTTATCAAATTCAGTTGCTATAGTAGTGTACGAAGCTTTAAGACAAATAGGATATCCTAATATGAGGTAATTTAGCAAGCCTAAATGAGAAAGGAGCATACTTGATGAAAAATCTAAAGATAATCTGTGACAGTTTATCGGACGTGCCAAAAGATTTGTTAGATAAATATGATATAGATATTGTCTCGTTAACAGTTATATTAGAGGAAAAAGAATACAAGGATAGAATCGATATATCTGGAGATGAATTTTATAAAAGGCTTAGAGAAGAAAATGTGTATCCAAAAACTTCTCAAGCTACTTATGCCCAATTTAAAGAAATATTTGAGAAGTATACTAGTGAAGGTAGAGAGATACTTTATATAGCAGGTTCTGCCACAGCCACAGGGACGTATCAAAGTGCTGTAATGGCAAAGAATGATGTAGAAGGTCAAATATATACATACGATTCTAACTTGCTTTGTATGGGAACTGGTTTACTTGTAATAAAAGCAGGAGAACTTGCAAGTGAAGGAAAATCTATTGATGAAATATTGACTGTTTTGGATGAATTAAAAGAGAAAGCTTTTGTTATATTTTCAGTGGATACACTAGAATATTTACAAAAGGGAGGAAGAATATCATCTACTAAAGCAGCAATAGGAAGCATATTAAATATAAAACCTATCTTAGAGATAAAAGGTGGACTAGTTTCGCAAATATCTCAAGTAAGAGGAAAGAAGAATGTAATTTCTAAAATGATGGACTTGATAAAATCAAATTGTGGGGATGATTTATCAGACCAAATTGTGTATATAGGATATAGTGATGATTTTAAGGAAAAAGAACAATTATCTAAGGTTATGGAAGATGAATTAAGACCTAAAGAAATTAGATTTTTCCAAATTGGCGTGTGTATAGGTGCACATGCTGGTCCTGGTGTCACTGGTATCATATGTCTAAGAAAATAAATAATATTTTTTAAATGATTATTTGTTTTTTATTAGATTAAGATAAAATATTAAATATTGATATGCTAAATTGGATTTATTTTAGATAAAATTAAGTATTGATATATTGGATTTAGTTTTTAGGGAAGTGTGTAAATAGATAAGAATCTATTGCACACTTTTTTATAGTAAGATTTATTGGAAAAATCTCAAAACGTGATTGTAAATTGTATATAAAAGATTTGTAAATTGTATATAAAAGATTTGTAAATAGAATATAAAAATGTCATGAAGGTGTAAGGAGTGAAATTTGATGAGTTTAAAAAGAGTGTTGATATTGATATTAACCGTAGCAATGACAACTGGAATGTTGGTTGGGTGTAGCAATAATCCTGATAACAATTCTAATTCTAACAAAGATAATAAAAGTAATATAACTGACAAAAATAATTCAAAAAAATCTATATCTATGATACTAGACATTGAAGGAACAAACAATGAAGTTATGAATAATGCTGCTTTATTGGCATTAAACAATGCTCAAAAGAAACTTAATATAGATACAAATAAAGTGGAATCAGATGATTCGTCATCTTTTTCTAATAGCATAGACATTTTATGTAATGACAACCAAGATTTAATTATAGCTGTAGGAGCTAGATTTGCAAAACCATTGGAGAAAATAGCTAAAAAATATCCAAAGCAACAATTTGCAATTATAGACTATGAGTATGACAAGCAACCTTCTAATATAACTTCAATTTCTTATGAAGACCATAAATCTGGATATCTAGCAGGACTTATTGCTGGAAAGATGACTGAAAGTGATAAAGTTGGTTTCATAGGAGGAGAAAAGGGTTCTAGTAGAGATAAATTTGAAGCAGGTTTTAAAGAAGGTATTAAATTTTCTAACAGCAGTATAAAGGATGTTTCAGTTGAGTATGTGGATGTTTTTAAGGATAGTAAATCAGCTGAATCCATAGCTAAAAAAATGATGGATAATGGAGTAGATGTTATTTTCTCTACTACAGAAGATGACTCAAAAACTGTAATAAATGCAGTTAGAGCGAAAAATAAAAAAGTTATAGCTACTAATAAAGACCAACATGATTTGGCTCCAGAAAATGTTATAAGCTCTATTGTAAAAGATTTTGAAAATCCAACTTATAATTTGATACAAAGTTTTGTAAAGGAAAATTATAAAGGTGGAAAAGTTATAGAAAATACAGTTAAGTCTGGAAGTACTGGACTTGCGCCAAATAGCTCTCAAAATATTCCTCCAGATGTGTTAGAATATGTTAATAAGAACAATAAATAATTATAGAGACTTCAGGTTCTATATCAGGGAGTGAATTTTGTGAAAATAAAAAGGATATTGATGCTCTGCTTTGTTGTGGTGTTTACAATTTTTATATTAGCTATATGCAATTTTGACTTTGGGCTTGATAAAGTAAATAAAGCTAATTCTAATATAAATAGTGCTAAATCCAAACAGAGTGAGTCTAAAAGTGTATCAACCTCATCAAATAAAGATAAAGAAGATAAAGATAAATCAAATAACAAAAGTAATAATGAGGAAGATGAAATAAAAGATGATGATTCTTATGTGAGAAAAACTGTTGGAGTATTATTAGACACTGAAAATTTAAATAACGAATCATATAATAACAATGTACTATCAGCTCTAAAAAGAGCTGATGAAGATTTTGATATTAGAATAAAACTTGAAAAACCAAAGACTTCTAAGAACTTTAAAGAAAGTATAGAAAAACTACATAAATCTGAGCCAGATTTGATAATAGCAGTTGGAGCTAGATTTGCAGAGGTAATAAAAGAAGAAGCTACTAAATATCCAAAACAACAATTTGCAATAGTTGACTATGCTTATAAAGTTCAACCATCTAATGTAATTTCAGTATCATTTCAAGATAATGCTACTGGATATTTAGCAGGTCTTATTGCAGGTAAAATGACTGATACTGGTAAAGTAGGTTTCATAGGAGGTATTGAGGGTTCTAGTAGAGATAAGTATGAATCTGGATTTAGGAAAGGTCTTAAAACTTCAAATAAAAATGCTGAGTTATTAGTTAAATATTCAAATGTATTTGAAAATCCTGAATCAGCTAGAACTACTGCAAAAGAAATGAGAGATTCTGATAGAGATGTCGTATTCTCAGCTACAGAAGATGATAGTAAAAGAGCTATTCAGGTAGCAAGAGAAAATGGTGGTAAAGTTATAGCTATTAACAAAGACCAATATGATATGGCACCAAACAATGTAATAAGTTCAATTGTAAAAGATGTGGAACAACCAGTCTATGAATTAATAAAGAATGTTGTAAAAGATGGTTTTCATGGAAGTAAAGTAATGGAGTTTAAAATAAAAGATGGAGAAATTGGATTGACTCCAAATAGTAGTAGAAATATACCACCAGATGTTTTAGAGTACATAAAAAAAGAGTATAACAAAGTGAAAAATACATATTAATTATTGTTTTAAAAGTTTATAAAAATGCACTTTTTAGGTGTAAGTTAATTATAGAAGAGTCTAATAATAGGTGTGTTAGCAGAAAAATTCTGCTACACACTTTATTTATTTCAAATAAAAAATTTATCAAAAAAAAGAAAAAGGAGTAAAAAATGGAATTTACAAGAGAGCCATTTATACTAGATGACGATTTGTGTCTAGCTTTGGTGGACAAAAGAATTAGTTATCTAATGGAAAATGAATTAAAATTAAGAAATATAGAGATAATAAAAACAATAGAATGTAAAGAATTATATGAAAGCATAAAATATCACCCAGATATATGTATTTGTAATTTAGGAAAAGGAGATATAATTGTTGCGCCGAATGTATATAATCAATACAAAGAGTTATTAAGTAGATATAAATTTAATATAATTAAGGGAGAAGCTAATTTATTAAATAGATACCCTTATGATATACCTTACAATATTGCTATAGTTGGTGACTATGCTATACACAACTTTAAGTACACTGACAGAGTAATATTAGATTATATTGAAAATAATAAACTTAAAAAGATAAATATAGAGCAGGGCTATTCTAAATGCTCAATCTGTATAGTAGATAGAACATCTATAATAACATCAGATAAAGGTATTTGGAAAAGCATGAAGAATACAGAAATAGAGTGTTTATTAATAGAAAAAGGTCATATAAATTTATTTGAGATGAATTATGGATTTATAGGTGGATGTACAGGGTTAATTTCTAAGGATAAACTAGCTTTTTGTGGAGATGTTAAAAAACATCCTGACTATGAACGTATAAAAAGTTTTGTAGAAAGCAAAAACAAGGAGATAGTTACACTTAGCTGTGAAAATTTACTAGATATAGGTTCTATAGTTCCTCTCATGACAAGAAAGGAGCGATAACTTTGGTTGAGAAGGATAATATTTCTTCTATGAAATTTTTGAGGAATAATAATGTAAACGATAGATTAATATATACGAATGACATTGTAGAAGTAGTAATAGATTCTGCAAAGCAAGAAGTATTAAATAAAAGAATACTTAATGGTACTAAAGATGAACAAAGAGCTCTAAATATTGATGAGATATCAACAGAAATAACTAGTATGATAATAAGTATAATGAAAGAGAAACTTTTAAAAGAATACATTCTAAAATGCTATGGGCGTACATATCCTGAAGATAAAAATAATATATACATATATTCACTAAACATATTTGCTAAAAAAGAGATTTTTATGAGAGAAACAGTATTTACAAGGGTGAGAAATTATATAGAGGAAAATGATTTTATAAATGTAGAAGGTTTTATCAGATTTAGAATGAGAGAATTTATGAAATATATTTCTGCTATAGGTGATATTGCAGTTGAGGAGTATTTAATAAAGAAAGACCAAGATGAGTTTATAAGAGTTTTAAAATACTTTATAGATACTCAAGAAGAAAAGATTGATTTGCTAAAAGTTCATATAATGGAAGATAATACATTTATTTTATACGATAAAAATGGAAACAAAATAGACAGTATAGATGATGAAGAAATCATAAATATGGTAATAAGAGAGAATTTAAACTACGAGGACTTTTTAATAAGTACCTTATTAACCTTATGCCCTAAAAAAATAGAAATATTAGATTTATTAAATAATAATTGTTCAAAAGAAATTATAGATACTGTAGAGGCAATTTTTGAAAATAAAGTTAGTATAATTATGGAGAATTAGGAGCTAAAGATATAAAACTAAAAAAATTCTTTTTAAATAGACACAAAAGACTTATAATTGTATATAAAGCTATAATATAGCTAGAGCTATTAACTATAAAAAACATCGACTGATTAAATGTAATATAGCTGACAAATATACAATTGATAAGGAGAAATTTTATAATGGATAATTTAATTAGGATACTGATATTAGCTGTTATTGGTGGATTTATAGGTTACGTTACAAATGTAGTTGCTATAAGACTAATATTTAGACCAATAGAGCCTATTAAAATACCTCTTTTAAATATAGAAATAGTAGGACTTATACCAAAGAGAAGAGCAGAAATAGCAGCAAATGTAGGAGAAATAATTCAAGAAGAATTTCTTTCTATGGACGAAATACTTGCAAATATCATTACTGACGAAGATAAGGAAGAAGTTGTAAGATACATAAAAGCAAGGGTAAAAATTATAATACATGAGAAAGTCTCATTTATACCGAGTGGCATAAAAAACATGATACAAGACTATCTAGGAGAGATAATTGAGTCTGAAGTTAAACAAAGTATAGATGAATTGAGTAAAAATATAATAAATAAAGCAAATGAACGTATAGATATACAAAAAATGGTCGAAGATAAGATTAATGAACTAGATTTATATGAATTAGAAGAGATAATAATAAGAATAGCTAAAAAAGAATTAAAGCATATAGAATTTTTAGGTCTTGTTTTAGGTTTTTTAATAGGTATAGTTCAAGGTTTGGTTACTATATTTATTTAAATATACAATAATTAGCTATTGTATTTAAGTATACAAAAACTAAAAATTAACTTCAATAATAATTAATTTTAGTATTTATCTAGTCATATCTATCATGCATGTAGATATATTTTAAAAATTTAAAATTGGTGAAAATATTATAATATAACTATAAATCAAAAGATTAAACTAATATAAAAATATTAGAATATTGATTTGCAGTTGATTAAGATGAAAAATAATGGGTAATTATTATATTACATTAATGTTGATTGATGTATAAGTATCTGTTATAATGAAAATATATTAAAAATTATAGCGTTGAAGAGGAAGAGTAGATTAGAAACCATTCTCAGAGAATTTGGGTCTATGGCTGAGAGCCCATGTAACAGGTCTATTTGAAAACTACCTTGGAGCTGAGTTTATTAGCAGTATTTGTATTTATACTATATGTGAAAGTGCTCGGGTGACGACCTTATAGTCATCAAGAGGGTTGTATATACTTGTATACACCAACTTGGGTGGAACCGCGAATTAATATCGTCCCAAACATATTTGGGGCGATTTTTTATTACAAAAAATCTAAAAATTATTTCAATAAGGAGGAAAAAACAATGATTAAAGTTGCTTTAAAAGATGGCTCAATAAAAGAATTTGAAAGTGCTATTTCTGTTATGGATGTAGCAAAATCCATTAGCGAAGGATTAGCTAGAAATGTGGTAGCAGCATCTGTGAACGGAGAGGTTGTAGGTATGGACCACATTATAGATACTGATTGTGACTTAAATTTATTTAAGTTTGAAGATAAAGAAGGTAAAGAAGTTTTTAGACATACATCAGCACATATATTAGCTCAAGCTATAAAGAGACTTTACCCAGAAGCAAAACTTGCTATAGGACCAAGTATAGAAAATGGATTCTACTATGATATAGATTTAGACCATAGATTAGTTCCAGAAGATTTAGAAAAAATAGAAGCTGAAATGAAAAAAATAGCTAAAGAAGATTTAAAAATAGAAAGATTTGAACTTCCTAGAAATGAAGCTTTAGAGCTTATGAAAAAACAAGGGGAAGACTATAAGGTAGAACTTATATCTGATTTACCTGAAAGTGAAATAATATCTTTCTACAAGCAAGGTGATTTTACTGATTTATGTAGAGGACCACATTTACCATCTACTAAAAAAGTTAAAGCTGTTAAATTACAAAGTGTTGCAGGTGCATACTGGCGTGGCGACGAAAAAAATAAGATGCTTCAAAGAATCTATGGAACTTCTTTTGAGAAAAACAAAGACTTAGAAGAGTACTTACATTTATTAGAAGAAGCTAAAAAGAGAGACCATAGAAAATTAGGTAAAGAATTAGGATTATTTATGATACCTGAAGAAGGTCCTGGATTCCCTATGTTTTTACCAAAAGGTATGGAACTTAAAAATGAATTATTAAAATTCTGGAGAGAAATACACAGAAAAGCTGGATATATTGAAATAGAATCTCCTATTATATTAAATAGAAAATTATGGGAGACTTCAGGTCACTGGTATCATTACAAAGAAAATATGTATACAGTTAAAATAGATGATGAAGATTATGCTATAAAACCTATGAACTGTCCTGGAGGATTAATTTACTATAATTCTCAATTACACTCATATAGAGATTTCCCAATGAGAGTTGCAGAGCTTGGTAGAGTTCATAGACATGAGTTATCTGGTGCATTACAAGGATTAATGAGAGTTAGAGCATTTACTCAAGACGATTCACATATATTCATGTTACCAGAGCAAATAAAGGATGAGATAAAAGGAGTAGCTAACCTAATAGATGGTATCTACAAAACTTTTGGATTTGAATATAACTTAGAGTTATCTACAAGACCAGAAGATTCTATGGGAAGCGAAGAAGAGTGGGAAGCAGCAGAAAATGGATTAAGAGAAGCTTTAGAAGAACTAGGTCTACCATATACTATAAATGAAGGTGATGGTGCATTCTATGGTCCTAAGATAGACTTCCATCTAAAAGACTGTTTAGGAAGAACTTGGCAATGTGGTACTATCCAATTAGATATGCAACTTCCAAGACAATTTGATAATACTTATATCGGACAAGATGGTGAAAAACATAGACCAGTTATGATTCATAGAGTTGCTTTTGGTAGTATAGAAAGATTTATAGGTATATTGATAGAGCATTATGCTGGTAAATTCCCAGTTTGGTTATCTCCAACTCAAGTTAAGATACTTCCTATATCTGATAAATTTATGGATTATGCAAATGAAGTTAAGAAAGAGTTATTTGATAAGGGTATAAGAGTTGAATTAGATGATAGAGCTGAAAAAATCGGATTTAAGATAAGAGAAGCTCAACTTGAAAAAGTTCCATACATGTTAATAGTAGGAGAAAAAGAAGTAGAGGAGAATAATGTTTCTGTTAGATCAAGAGATAAAGGTGAAATAGGTAGCATTAAATTAGATGAATTTATAGCTAGTATTTCAAAAGAAATTGAATCAAGAGAAAGTATTATTCAAAACTAATATTTAAGATATTGATAGATAATATAAGTTTAATCTATATGTTGATAGATATAAATTAAACTTATGAAAAAATAAATATAATTAGGGGTACAGTTAGTCATATTTTATGATAGTGTACCTCTAATTTTTTTGCTGTAAGCTAAATTAATATTTATATGTATGTTGATTTAATGATGTATAAAAGATGCTTAAATAATATATCTATAAAGGTTAATTTAAAGTTGTATAAAATAGGTTTAATTAATATACCTATAAGTGTTAATTTAAAGTTGTATAAAATAGGTTTAATTAAAACTGCTGATTCTTTGAGAATAGATGCATATAAAGGATATGTTGAGATTATATGTAAATAGATTGGATTTAGTAGAGTATTATAGGTGAGACGTGTACTAGTGAAAATAAATGAAAGAAATGATTTTGAATACTGTATTGGAGATTACAAGTAAGACGTTTACTAGTGAAAATAAATGAGGAAACAAAAAATTATTATATCAAAACACTTCTATGAGTATTAGATTTATCAATAAATAATAAATCTACCATAGAAGTGTTTTGATTTTAATAATAAAAGTGTTTTTGCCATAATAATAGAAGTATTTTAGTCGTAATAATCATTTTATCTAATTCTTATTCTTTATAATAGTCAAATCTCCACTTGTAGTACTTACATATAAATTTGTAGTCCCATTTTTATAAGTGTATAAATCATCATGATGATTCAATTCGAAATCACTATCTAAGGAACCAGAAAGCTTATCAAGATTTAAAGTGAAGCCTGGATTATCAGGGATAGATAAATCAACATCTGCAGAAGTAGTCTCGAAATTTAGAGAAGACAACATTTTGTTAGATGTAATTTTTGCATCACCTGAAGTTGTTTCTGCTTCAATATCAGAAAGCGTTCCAGATACATTCATTTGTCCAGAAACTGTACTACAGATAAGACTTTTATTATTTATATCTTTTAAATTTATATCACCACTAGTTGTATCTAAATTTAAACTATCAATTTTACCAGAAAGTTGTATTTTACCAGATGTTGATGAAAATTTAGCATCTTTACTATCTAGTTTTGCTATATCAATATCACCACTAGTTGTATCTAAGTTTATTTTATTAATATTACCAGAAAGCTCTATTACGCCTGAAACCGTACTAGCTTCCATTACATTACCTTTTATGTAAGTACTATATATATCTGCTGAGGCAGTAGATAACGATATTTTATCATAAAGCTTATTAGGCAAATATAGTTCAAGTATTGTTGGTTTTGGAAGATTAATCCCTATAAAGAATTTTTTAGCTGAATTATCATCTATAGAAAGCGAATTTCCATCAACCTTTATTTTTGCAAGTTTTTTCTTTGAAAAATTAGAAGGAGTTTTTTGAATTAGTTTGATTTTATTAGAATCACTTTTCTTAATTCTAACTTCGCCTGAAATCCAGTCTACATCAATATCAGTTATTTTATCTGAAAAACTTTCACTTTTAGTTACTATATACTTATCATAGTTATATTCCGAATTTAAGTTCCTAAAAGAAAAATTAAAAGAATGTGAAACTATACTTCCAAAAAGAAGAAGGACAAATATGATAGAAAGTGATATTGCAATAATACTCCATATGAAAATCTTTGTCTTTATGAGTTTTTTATTCATGCTTATCATCCTCCTTTGATTCACTTAGTTGTATTATCCCTTTAATAATCTCAACACCAGCAGAACCTATTATGAAGAGTATCCACGAAAAAGACCAAATATCAAATAACATACTTGTAATTAGATATATAGCAACTATTATAATCCAATATGCACTTATAAATGATTTGTAAGCTGGATTTATATCATCATAATTTGTCTTAAATTCTTTGAATTCTTTTGTTGAAGTATCATTGTATAGAACATAGTTTGGTTTTGTCATTTGATTATAGACTAGTAACCCTACACCAATTGCTATCAATATAAGCATTAAAAGAATAGCTAGAGTTGGTTCTACGCCAAAACTTACAATTGAGACTACAAATAGGAAAGGGCTTATTATAAAAATGGCAATTGCTATTGATGCTCTTAAGGCTCTTTTCTTTTTTTCCTCAATTAATTCAGGAGGTATAAAATATGGTTCTTTAACACTTTCAATTAACTCAGATAAATCGCCAATTCCTGAGATTACTGAATTATATGCTTCTTGTTCTGTTTTACCACATTGTATTTGGTCATTGTATTTTTCTTTTAGATTTTCAAATAATTCATCTTTAAGTTCTTTGACTTTTTTTGTTTCATTAATTCCTGTAAAGCTATTATTAATATAAGTACGTATTTTATCTAACATATTTTCACCTCCTAAATTAATATGTCTATTAACGCTTTTGTATTATCCCATTCTTCACGGCTTTTTATATACTTTTCTCTGCCTATACTTGTTATAGAATAATATTTTCTTCTAGCTCCAGTAGCTTCATCTCCCCAATAAGAGGTTATTGCACCCGATTGTTCAAGTCTACGAAATGCTGTATACAGAGTAGCTTCTTTTAACTCATACAATCCATTGGTCTTTTCAAGTATAGATTTATTAATCTCATAACCATAACTGTCTTTTTCAAGTAAATGCTTTAAGATAATTGTTTCTGTATGACCTCTTATCATGTCAGATGCGATTGTCATGAACATCACCTCCGATTAAATATATAATACTTTGATATACCTCGCCTGTCAAGGTATATCATGAGAAAAAATATTTTATTGTAATTTTGAATTAAATTTTATGATTTACTAGATAAAATATATATTAAATAAAAATATTAAAAACATAAAGAAAAAGTATTGAAAGTATAAATAAGAAAAAAGAACAAAAATTTTAATGTAAATTAGATTTATTTGACATAATTTTCATATACTATTTACTACAGTTGTAGTAAATAGTATAATAATTGTAATATGTTGTATAAAAAAATATTTTGTAAGAATTAATATAATAGGAGAGGTATTATGGCTAATTCGAGTCTTTTTTGGAATGTTTTTATTGCAGTATCTTTTATGATAGAGTGGTTTGCGTGTAAAAAAATATTAGATTACACTAGTGAACAAAAGTTTTGTGGATATAAAATAAATCTTTGTATGTTAATAATAGTTGCCTTTGCTAATATTCTTTATTTTTTTAATATCCTTCCAGATTTAAGAATAATAATATCTTTAGTTATAACAATTACATTTTATAAATTATTATATGAAGTTAAATTTGTAAAATCTATTTTAATATCTCTAATGTATTGGCTATTATTAATAGGAATAGATGCTTTAAGTATGACTCTAACTATATGGATGAATTCAATTGATGATATGTCTAAACTACTAACTGAAGGTATATATAGAATTGAATCAGTTTCTTTAGGAAAGATACTTTTAATTTTAGTTTTGTTTGTATATAAGATATTTAAACAAAAGTCAGATGTAGAAATAAGTAAAACGACTTTAATATATACAATTATACCAATGATAGCTAATATAGTTTCTTTCTTTGTAATCTTTAAATATGTATTTAACCCATTAACTGCAACTTTGATTCATAGTTATGAGATTTTAATTGTATCAGCAATACTTTTTTTATCTAATATATCACTGATATTAATTACTATAAAGCTACAAAGAGATAGTAAGCTTATCTTAGAAAATAATATGATTAAAAAAATCGGAGAGATGCAAAATACATACTATGAGAATATGGAGAA
Organism: Clostridioides sp. LIBA-6822; assembly: GCF_056688955.1. Taxonomy (NCBI): domain Bacteria; kingdom Bacillati; phylum Bacillota; class Clostridia; order Peptostreptococcales; family Peptostreptococcaceae; genus Clostridioides; species Clostridioides sp. LIBA-6822. The sequence goes on from NZ_CP196995.1 coordinate 619,144, forward strand.
AAAATGTTTGAAAACCAGATTGTTAAGTCATGATATGAAAAATCATATTTTATGCATTAAAGCTATGATTGATAGAGATATTGATGTAAGTTTATATTTAGATAATTTACAGTTAGAAATTCAGGATAATAATATTACTTTTAATACAGGAAATATTATATTAGATGCTATATTAAGTGACAAAAAAGAACTTTGTGCTAGAAATAACATAGAATTTAATACAAATATAAATTTTTCGCATTGTGATTTTGTTGATTCGGTAGACATATGTCATATATTTTCAAACATACTTGATAATGCTATAGAAGCATGCAGTAAAATTAAAGTTGGAACTAAAGAAATAACACTTAAAGGAGATGTAAAAAATTCTTTTTATTTTATAAGGGCTGAAAATACAAAAGTTAATAATGTAGTTGTTAAAAATAATAGTTTTATAACCGATAAAGAAGATAAATTTCAACATGGTCTTGGTATAAAAAGTATTAGAAATGCTGTAGATAAATACAATGGTACTGTAGTTATTGAATATGATGATAAAAGATTTATTGTTAAAATTACTATGCCAATTAGACATGTAAACAAAGAAAATTGTGTAGTGTAACGAGTATATATAAATATTTAATTAATATTAAGATAATGTTAATTATAAATATAAAGAATTAGGTGATGAAGTAATGATTAAGGATTACTCAGAAAAAATGGCTTATATTTTAAAAAATAATAACTTGATTGAAGATAGTGAATTTAGTGTATATTCATATGGTTTTGAAGTGATGATTGCATCTTTTATAAATTTTTCTTTAGTATTAATTATTGGATTTATTTTTAATAAGCTTATACATACAATCTTTTTTTTAGTTTCTTATTGTTTTCTTAGACAGTTTGCAGGAGGATATCATGCATCAAATCATAGAAGTTGTACATTGATGTTTTTATGTATGTTTTTATCTACAATAATATTTTCTAATATAATGATTCACATAGAATATATTAAAATAGTTATACTATTAGCTTCAATCTTTAATTATATAGGTATATTTATTTTGTCTCCAATAGAACATAGAAATAATCCTTTAAATCTAAAGGAGAAAGAAGTATACAGCAAAATATCAAAGTTAATAGTAACTATATTACTAGTTACTATAATTATTAGTGTAAAATTTACTAATATGATAGATTATTCATTGTATATATCATTTGCAATGTTTTGGTCAAATATTATGTTGATTTTAGCAAAACTTAAAAATAGGGGGATTTAAAAAATGAAAAAATACACATTACTTATGATGAAATGTTTAGGATTTTTATCAGTTATTACACTTTATTTATCTGCAAATACTACTTGTACATGGTATAATTGTCAGCCAGAAGCACCAAAGGATTTAAAGAGATTTAAAAAGATTTAGAGTAATTTTAAGTACATAAATATTTATACCTATATATTATAAATAGAGTACTCCATGTATTATGAGTACTCTATTTTATTAAAAGGAACATATAAAAATTTATATTTAATATATTTTTAGGTATTTATTTAATTAAGTTTTGTTATACTAAATATCTATGTACAAGATGCTATATCGTCATTTCTGGGATTAAGCTTCTCATAGCTTCTATAGTTGTTTGTATAAGTTTATCAAGTTCCCATTCAAGCATTTCTGCACCGCTTCTTATAACGTCTCTAGAACAGCCAGCAGCAAATGACTTATCTTTAAATTTCTTTTTAACAGATTTTAATTCTAAATCAGAAACACTCTTTGAAGGACGCATTATTGCAGCTGCACCAATTAAACCAGTAAGTTCATCTACAGCAAACAATACCTTTTCCATAAACTGCTCTGGTTTAACATCTGAGCCAGTCAATCCATATCCATGACTTATAGTAGAATCAATTATAGACTTATCTAAATCAAGCTCTGTCATTAATTCTCTTTGTTTAACACAATGTTCATCAGGATACATTTCAAAATCTAAATCGTGTAAAAGTCCAACTACTTCCCAAAATTCTACTCTCTCAGGGTCGTATTCTTTTGCATAGTATCTCATAACTCCAGATACAATTTGAGCGTGTCTTATATGAAATTCTTCCTTATTGTATTTTTTTAATATTTCCCATGCTTGTTCTATATTTGGCATGTAACTCATTTTTATCACTCCTCTAGCTGAATATTTTGAATTTTTATAAAGTTTGTTTTCCATTGATTATATCAATCAATTTCCAATACGTCAACACACTATACACAATTTTGTATCTAAATTCAGAAATTAGTGAAAATTAAATTTTTATGTCAAAATTCTTTGTATCTAGAGTTTTTCATTCTTTAATGTTACCTTTGATACAAATGCTATAAGTAATGTAATAAATCCGACTCCTATTATAATAACGTACACTTTATCTGATAATAAATCGAAAAGTTTACCATATATAATCTGACCAAGAGGCATTGCGAGTGATGTCCCTGCAAAAAGAATAGACATCACTTTTCCTAGCAGTTCATTTGGAGTTTTTAATTGTATGATTGTTATAGCATATATTGAGATAAGAGTTGTTGTAAAAAATATTAACATAGAGGATACAATAAAGATTAAAAATGGAACTGGAAATCCTGTATTTAATATAAATGGATAGACTGAAAATGCCATTGGTATAAATATAAGTGCACATATGGTGAAACAAATATGTAAATTAGTTATTTTCAGATGTTTTGAGAAAATACCAATACTCACAGCAGCTATTAACGAACTAAAAGAGATTGCTCCTTCTGCTAGACCATATAGAAAATTATTGGCTCCCATAGTTATTTTTACTATATAAGGGATACCTACGATTAGCATAGAGCTTAAAAATAGATTTATTGCCATAGCTAAAAAAAGTATTTTTAATGTAAACCTATTTTCTTTACATATATGGACAATACCATCTTTTATATCAATAAATATAGTTTTTATAATGTTACCAGTTTACTCTTGTTTAACAAAAGGAATCTGTATAAATATCTCCATAATTGCAGATAGAAAGAAACTTATACAACTGATAACTACAATTGCATTAATACCAAGGATACCATACAAGACACCTCCAAGTACTGGTCCTGCTATGTTTGTAAGAGAGGCAACTCCAGCTACGATACCATTTGCATTTATTAAATGTTCATTATCAACTAAAATAGGTGTACTTGACTGAACTGTTGGTTGATACATTGTGCTTATAACTGAAAGTATGGTCATAATAATTCCTACAAGTAGTATTGAACCATTATCATTAAATAAAAAGAAAGCTAAGATTAGTACTGCGATACTACTTGAAAAATCAAAAATAACCATTAAATTTCTTTTGTTGAATATATCTGCAATAGCCCCACCAATAGGAGAGAATACTATAATTGGAATTGAAGATACTGCGAGTATTGTAGCAAATATTTCTGCTTTACCAGTCGTATCAAGTATGTAGAGAGATAAAGCAAACTTGAGTATTGATGCACCAAATAATGAGATTATCTGACCCAATACCATCAAGTTAAAATTTTTATTAAAAGTATTTAATGATTTTACCATATATATACCTACCTATCTAAGATTATCAAAACATTTATAATGATTGCTATGACAGCAATTACTATAAGGAAATTTTTTCTTATTTTAACTCCTAATATTATTAAAAGTATAGAAACTATTATAGATAAAATAGAGTAAAAGGGCATAAGCTCACTGCTAGGGTCTACGAGTTTTGTGTGGATATTCAGTTTATCATTTATTTTGTAAATGATATCGTTTAGTTTTTGTATTAATTCAATCATATTAACGCTCCTAGTTATAAAGAAATATTTAAAAAGTTTATCTTAAATTATTACTCAAGTATGTGTGCTACAAGATTGTCTACCATAAAATCAAATACTTCAATATAGTCATATCCAATATCTTCTTTTAGTAATAGACTTGATAGTAGGGCATTGCAAACGCCAAAGGCTTTTTCTTTCTCTATTTTTAACTTGAGATTGTATCTTCCAATTAAGTTGTAAAAACTTTGTACATTGTTATATTCAAGTTGTGAAAGCATCTCCTTAGGTAGCTTATTTAATAAGGTGATGTAATCAGCATTATTTGGTGAATATAAAAATGGATTTTTATCATATAAGCGATATAACATCTTTAAAGATTTTGCAAAACCTTCTTTTTGAGGCATGTTACTTAAGATTTCATCTACTGATGATATAAGCTTGTTTTGAATTCCATTTAGTACTTCAAAAAACAATTTTTCTTTTGAATCAAAGAATGTATAGAAAGAGCCTTTTGCAATCCCTGATTTTGAACAAAGGTCGTCAATGTTAGTTTTTTTGTATCCATATTTAGACCAGTTAATTTCACATTCTGAAATTAGTCTTTTTCTAATATTATTTTTTTCTATTTCTGTAAAGCTTTTAGCCATATTTATCAATCCTCTCTATAAATTGTGATATCTATGACTTAAAAAATATTTTAAGTCATAGATATATATTATTCTTCATTTATAAATTTGTCAAGTTTGACCCTGATAATAAGAAATGTTTTTTACTACAATCTGTATCTCATATGGAAACTATTATATGAAAAGAGCCAATAGCCATAATGAATGTTCCTTAGAGGTTATTGGCTTTATGTATTTGTATCTGAGCATTTGATAACCGGCAAATTTAATTGTTCTACAGTGATAAGATTTTCTTATTTACATTTGAGATAGTATAGCGAAAAATTTTTAAGCATCTTATTTTTTCAGATTTTTAACCTTATTTATAATGTTTTCGATTTGATACTATATCATTTGAGTTAATGTAAGGATTGTGATATTTTTTGCGTTTTCTAGTGAAATAAGGGAAATTAATGGATTCTTTTGGACAAAAGGAAATGCAAGCCATACACTGATTACATTGATGTTGAAATGTTGGTCTACCATTTTGCATTATTATATTTTTGCAAGGGCATACTTTAACACATAATCCACAAGAAATACAATCATCCCAAACCTTGAAATATTTATCATTAGAGGGACAATTCTTTATGTAATGGTCCATTATTTTATGAAAAAGTGTATTTACTAAAAAATTAGGTTTTGGGTAGTTTCTTATTTCTTTTTGTGATATTTCTTTTGAGATAATTCTAAGCTGTTCTTCCGTTTTAGGAACACGTTTTTTAGGGTTAGGAAATGGTGGATACATGGCTACATAGTTTGCAACACTATACACTTTATTTCCATAAGATAAATTACACCCTTTTTCCTTGAGTAACAATGCTAATTCTTCCATGCTTTTTCCGTTAACAAAAGCAGGCATAGAGATTGCGAATATATAGGCATCAGGGGATAAGTCTAAATTTTTTATAAACTGAATTACAGTTTCTGGTATAGTCCAATGGTATACAGGAAAAACAAACCCTATTCGTTCAACAACTAATTTTGAATAATCAGATGGTGATGTTCTCATTGAGATAATCTCTGTATCATTAAGTTCTTGTGCGATTACTTGAGCAGCTCGCATACTATTTCCTGTTCCAGTAAAGTAATAGATTACATTACGCATATTTTTTACCTCCAAAATCTGTTGAATAAGACTTGTGACAGTCTGTTTTTATTCTGAGTTTTAAACAGAATAGTGTTCTGTTTGGATTATATCATAGATACAGATTAGGGTCAATGATTAACAGAATAGTGTTCTTTTAATTATATAATCTGTTCTATTATTGTTGACATTATGATATGTGTAATCATATCTTGTAAGAAAAGTAATGGTGAAATAATGAGAGAATTATTTAAAATAAAAATGCATTAAAATAAAAATACATTAAAATAAAATACATTAAAATAAGTACTTAAATTACAAAGACATATTAAAGATATATTAAAAAATAGATATTTAAATTAAAAATCTGTTTAAAATATAAAGCTATTTAAAGTACAAAAAACATGGATTATGAAAAAATTTTTCAAGGTAAACGTTTATGAAAAAAAGAAATGTTTATATAAAGAATAAATGGCTATAATTTAAATACACAAAGTTATATCATAGAGAGGAATAAAAATATGTTTAATGAACTTAGAACAAAAGAAAATGTATATAAAAATTTAATAAATGGAAAATGGATAGAATCTAATTCAAGAAAACCAATAGAAATTTACTCACCAATAGATAATTCTCTTGTTGGTAAAGTACAATCTATGACAAAACATGAAGTAGATGAAGTTATTAAAAATACAAAAGAGAGTATAAAAGTATGGGCTGAAATGCCTGTATATAAGAGGGCGAATATATTCCATAAAGCTGCTGATTTATTGTTAGAAAATATGGAAGAAATAGCTAATATATTGGTACTTGAAATAGCCAAAGATATAAAATCTGCAAGAGCAGAAGTCGAAAGAACAGCAGATTTTTTAAGATACACAGCTGATGTAGGAAAAAATATGGAAGGTGAAGCTATTAGTGGTGATAATTTCCCTGGTGGAACAAGAAATAAGATGTCTTATGTTTCAAGAGTTCCATTAGGTACTGTTTTAGCAATATCTCCTTTTAATTATCCTGTGAATCTGTCAATGTCAAAGATTGCACCAGCACTTATTGGTGGAAATGCTGTTGTATTAAAACCTGCCACACAAGGAGCTATTAGTGCACTTCATGTAGTAGAAATTATGAGAAAAGCTGGAATACCAGATGGGGTACTTAATACTATTACAGGTAGGGGTAGTGAGATAGGCGATTATGTGGTAACCCATAAAGGCATTAATTTTATTAACTTTACTGGTAGTACTGAAGTTGGTCAACATATATCTAAAATATCTGGAATGGTACCATTATTATTGGAGCTTGGTGGAAAAGATGCAGCTATAGTATTAGAAGATGCGGATTTAGATTTTGCAGCTAAGAATATAGTGTCTGGAGCTTATTCATATTCAGGTCAAAGATGTACAGCAGTAAAGAGAATCTTAGTACAAGAGAGTGTAGCTGATAAACTAGTGGAAAAAATAAAGCCATTAGTAGAGAAGTTAACAATTGGAAATCCAATGGATGAAGTAGTTATTACACCTCTTATAGATAATAAAGCAACTGATTTTGTTCAAGGTTTAGTTGATGATGCACTACATAAAGGGGCAAAATTAATAACAGGTAATGTTAGAAAAAATAATTTATTCTATCCAACATTATTAGACAATGTAAATGTTGATATGAAGATTGCTTGGGAAGAGCCTTTTGGTCCAGTACTTCCAATTATAAGAGTTGAAGATATGAATCAAGCAATTGAAATTGCTAATCAGTCAGAGTATGGGCTTCAATCGTCAGTATTTACAAGTGATATTGATAAGGCGTTTTATATTGCTGATAAACTTGAGGTTGGAACTGTTCAAATAAATAATAAGACTGAAAGAGGACCAGACCATTTCCCATTCTTGGGTGTAAAAGCATCTGGTATGGGAACTCAAGGTGTTAAGTATTCAATTGAGGCTATGACTAGACCTAAGGCAGTAGTGGTAAATGTTAAAGAGTTATAAAAAATAGTTTCTTTTACCTAAATTTGATATTGATTGGGAAAAGAATGGATTATTATATTTTACCTTATAAAGTAAGTTGATAGATGCTTACTCTATAAGGTATTTTTTATGTTTTATCTTAATAGAATGACTAATTTTCTGTATGATATTATCTTAAATTATAGAAGATTGTTTTAAAATATTGTTCTAATGGACTATTTATCCAGTTATGCATTTTTATTGACCAGTTACACAAAATATGTTGAATATTAAGAAAATTGGTACTATTATATAAATAAATATATATATAAAGGAGGTTTTTATATGAGTCTTTTTGTTGGTGGATGGTCAAAATTTAGGGCTGTCGAAGAAGAAGATTTAAAAGTATTTAATGAAGCTGTAGGAATGTTAAAAGGTGTTGATTATGAAGCACTTATTGTTGCTACTCAAGTTGTAGCAGGAACAAATTTCAAATTTATTTGCAATGCTACTTCAGTTACAAATCCTCCACATGATTATTTAGCAGAGATAGTTGTTTTCAAGCCTCTTCCTTGTGATGAACATAATGCAACAATTACAAGTATTAATATAATTAAATAATATTAATAGGAGCTGGAATATGAGATTAAATATAACAAAACAAAATACTATAGAGGTTGAAAACAGTAAAAAAGAAGATGTCTATTTTGTAATAGTTGATAATGTTTTCTTTGAACGTCAAGGTGATGTATTTAACAGTATCACAAATAATAATTTAAATAATTATGATGTAGAAATACTACCAACTAATAATATTTTTTTAGAATTAAAAATAACATCTACTAAAAATTTAGAACCTGTTTTTATTGTAGTTGAAGATAGACAGTACAATCATGGCAGTGTAATGTTTAAGCCAGTAGTGGTGTAATGTCCAAATTGTTTATAGAAATATAGCTATAATAAAAAGAAAAAAGGCTATAAATGTAATAACCATGGAAAGATAGTATTTAGAAAATATAATAAAATAAATGTATTAAGTAAAATAACTGTGTTGGTAAAAATTATACTCTGCAACACAGTTATTTTACTAAACAGAAGGAAGGCACTTATCAAATAAAAAAGTAAAAAGTAGAAAATAACCTTAAATAGTATAAATTTTATTTAAATAAAAATCTATAATCAAGGGGGAAAATAAATGCCAGAAAATAACAAACAACTATTAGAAGAAATCACAGTCTTATTAAATGAAGGAAAAGTAGCAATAGATAAGGCTCAAAATCAAAATTTAATTCTAATTCTTGGTGGTACAGGTTGTGGAAAAAGTACTGCAATTAACTATCTTGCAGGATGTAAAATGATAGAAGTAGAAGATGAAGATACTGGTATATCCTACATTGAATGTTTAGACCCTGTAGCAGAGATTGGTTCAGGAGCTGTTTCACAAACTTTGTATCCAAACATTGTAGATATGAGAAAATCAGTCGAAGGAATGGATGCAAAATTATGTGATACGGCAGGTTTTAGTGATAATAGAGGGGTAGCCCATGATATTAGTGCAGCAGTTTCGTTAGGAGAAGTATTTAAAAATTCTGCATCTATATGTGCAGTAGTTGTATTAATACCAGAAGCAGACATATTAGATTCTAGACTTACAAAAGTGCTGGATTTATTCCAACAGTTAAATATGTGTCTTCATAGAGATAATTTTAAGGGAAGTATAACCTTTTTCGTTTCAAAAAGCTTCTTAGGAAGAACAGAAAAACAATTATATAATATTATTAAGAAAAAATATGAACAGTTATGTGAAAATTTAGAAAGTAACATAGATGAAAAAGCATGGTTATTTGAGGAATTGCTAAAAGATAATGGAAAAAATATTCACCTTTGTAAGCCACTTGCGTCTGATGATAGGGAAAGTTTATTAAAACAAGTGCTAGAATTAGATGAAGTTAAAGATAAGACATCGGCATTCCAATATCCAATTAGTTCAGATGCAAGATTAGTTTTAGACACGTTAATAAAAGATATTCAAAGTAGTATCGTATCCAGTTTAGAAGAGTATGTTAAGTCATATACACAAGACTTTATCAAGGTTATTGAAAGAATAACAATGATTCAAGAAATATCAAAATACGATAAAGTCGTAGGAGTATTTAAAAACTGGTTAGAAAGTACAGCAAGTCTTACTATAGACAAATTTATTAATGTACTGTCTAAAGAAAGTGGATTATTCTTGCAAGATACTTGTATGAAATTACAAAATAAGATAAAGGGAAATTTAGATATAATTGATGCTTTAAGTAAATATACAGAAAATGGAACTGGCGAAATTTTATTACCTTCTGTACATATGGAATTTATTATAGAAAAAGTAAGTAAAAAGATAATGGAACAAAACTTTACTATAATAAGAAAGAACCTAGAAGAAGTTTTAGTTTCTTATGAAGTACAAAAACAGATATTTACATTAAAAAATAGAGAAAAATTAATGGAAGTTGCAAATAAAAAGGATTATATATATAGTATAAATGATTTTAAAGAAATTTTGATGAATGTTACAACTATACAGAGTGAAAAATTAGGAGATAGTATAACAAGATTAAATACATATGGAGAAGAAGGAAACGAAATAGTTAGGGAATTTGTAAGTAAATACATTTTAAATCCATTTATAGTAAAAACAATCAATATTAATGATAAGAAGAGTGTTGAAATAAGAGCATTAATTCCAAACTTAGTAATTAGTAGTGTATTGGAATATTTCAAAAATAGAAAAGTAGATGACAATACTTCTACATTTATGTTCTTTGCTAAAGAAACTATTTATATGGATGATAACCTTGGAATGGGATTTGCCTCAGAAAAAAATATTATTCTTGCTTGTAATAATCTTGATGTAAGTAGTAATGTAAAGATTAATGTAAGTGGAAAAGATGGAGAAATTTTAGATAATTCTATTTATGGACAAAATGGTAAAGATGGTAGAGATGCAGGTAACATTTACCTATGTGTTAAGAAAGAAATTAGAAATTATCGCTTAACACTAATTGCAAATGGAGGAAATGGCTCTAAAGGAACAGATGGGAAATATGGTGAAACTGGAGCAAATGGAGCAAATGGAGCTGATGCAGGATATACAAGTTATTTCGCTGGACAAATATTTAAAGGATACTTTGCAGAAGGAACAAAAGGTAAAAAAGGTGACAAAGGTGGAGCTGGTGGAAATGCTGGAAGAGGTGGAAATGCTGGTAAGAAAGGTAATATTTACTTCATTGCAGACTCAGAAGAACAAAAAAATAGAATAATTAATCATTGTGATATAACAGTGAGAGATGGAGAAGTAGGTCCAAATGGTAGACCAGGTCTAGGTGGATATGGAGGAAAAGGTGGTCATCATGGATATAATACACTTTCATTCTCTGCAAGTGGTATAGATAAGACTTTATACTATACAGGATATTTTACAAGCTGGGATTATAAGACAGAGAAAGTATTTTATTATCGTGTAGAACTTTATGGTGGAAATTGGAGCGAAGGAAAAACAGGTCCATCAAGAGAATACGCTGAATATGGAGACAGAGGAGAAAATGGAGGATTTAATACTCCAAATACTAAGTCATCAACAGCTGTTTCAAAAGTAGAAGAGAATTTTATTAAAGAAAAATATCAAAGCTATTGTTCTGAAATATAGAAAGGGATGTATATATGGCAGATAAACTTTATAATGGAATCGTAAACCTTTTGGAAGATGGAAGGGACGAACTTAGAAACTATAATTTAAAAGAAAAGTCAATTTTATTATTTTTAGGTGCTTCAGGTGTTGGAAAGAGTACTTGTATCAATTACTTAAAAGGTTGTGAAATGGAAGAAATAACAGATGAAGAAACTGGACAAGTATATATCACTGCAAAAGAGTCAGCTGTTGAAATTGGAAATGGTGTATACTCTAAGACATTATGCCCAGAAGTTGTAGATGTTACAAATAGAGACTTTTCATTATGTGATTGTCCAGGATTTTTTGATAACCGTGGACCCGAATATATGATTGCAGGTGCAATGCTGGTAAGAGAAACTATCACTACGTCTTCAAAGGTGAAAGGAATGGTAGTTATTTTAGACTATCAATCTCTAATGGATTCTAGACATACATTATTAATAGAAACCGGTAAAAACTTGAAAGATATGCTTGGTGATTATGAAAAGTATAAAGAAAATTTTTTCTTCCTTATCAATAAAATACCTAAGTTACTCATCAATACAGTAACAGAAGAGAAAATAAGGGCTATATTAAAAAAAGTAAAAGAAGACCTAGATAGTCAAGAGAAAGATTATGAAGGTTACAAGGAACTAGTATACCTATTAAATGTAGTATTATCAGATACTGTATCTATTAAACTATGTAATCCTCTGGATAAAAATCCAAAAGGTTTATTAGATGAAATGAAAAATCTCCCTGGAACTTTTGAAAAAACAGATATGGGCTTGATGCTTACAGCTTCTTGTAAAATAGAAATACAAAAAGCTGTTGATATAACATATAAGGAAATAGAAAAGCTTTTAGTTCCTTATATACAAAGTGTCAAAAAAGGTATAGAAGAGTCTATTTCCATCTTACCTTCTATAAAAAATCTAAAAGATAAAGAAGTTCAGTTGAAACAAATTTATGAAAATTTATGTAGTAAAACAAGCAGTATCAAGGAGCTTATGGAATTTGTACAAGAACTTTCATATGGTGATGGATTACAAAAAGTGAATGTATTAGAAGAAATACGCCTTCTTTTAGAGCTAAATAGTTACTGTAGTGAAACTCATATTGTTGGTCTAAGTGAGTTATTAAAATCATTACTGAAGAATACATTAGAAGATACGTTAAGGGGTCTTAGAAACTGGATAGTAGAAGAAGAAAATAAGAAAGAAGAGGCTAAAAGGCTCGAAGATGCAGAATATAGAAGAGAGAAAATTAGAAGTTGTACATATATAAAATCATATGAGAAAGAAAAGATACTTTCTATATATATACCTATACCTAAAGTGAGCTTATCGGATTTAACTGAAATAATATCTGGTTATCAACTTAATATTTTATCTTCTATACATATGTATGGAGAGTGTGAGTTGAAAATTGATTGTAATATGGAGAAAGAAGTTTTTTCAGGTAAAAATATTGTATTGATGGTAGAAAAATTATGTATACCAAAAGGTTCTTATTCAATTAACGTATCTGGTAAAGATGCAGAAAAATTGGTTGGAGAAGACACTATTTATAATGGAATGAATGGAAGAAATGGTAATAATGCAGGAACTTCAGGAGATATTTTATTATCTTTTAAAGAGATAGAAAAACAAGGAGAACTTAAACTCTATACTGATGGTGGATTAGGTGGAAATGGACAGGATGGAAAAATTGGAGAGACAGGAATAACTGGAGAAATTGGAGCAAATGCAAAGATAGGTTCTAAAAAAGAGTCGAAAGAATTTGCTAAGGAAAACAAGACAAAATATTTTGTGGTAAAAGCAGAAAAAGGAAAACCAGGTGGAACTGGAGGTACAGGAGGTAATGGTGGAAATGCAGGTCTTGGAAGCAAATCTGGACAGATTTATCTCCTTGGAAAAGCATCTGTACTAAAAGATGCTATAAGTACAAAAGATGGACATCATGGTATGGCAGGAAAAGGCGGTTCTGGAGGAAAAGGAGGCTCTGGGGGTCTTGGAGGAATTAGAGGAATATATGAAGAGACAATAAGATATATAGGTATCTCTACTCCAATAGATGACAGTGATAGAAACTACTACTATTTTGATTAAAAAATAGCTACGCACACTCGTGACTTTAGTCATGAGTTAGTAGCTAAAATAGTCAGCATATAGGGAAACTTATATGTAGAGATAGGATATAACCTATCCAATACTACTTGAATTGCTGGAAACCCCTAAAGCTAACCAAACTAAAACATAAGGATGAAATAAACCTAAGTGTGAAAGTTACGAAAGTAGAAAAAATTGGTTAGATGGTATAAGGTTAAACCCTAAGTACTTTAAAATGGGCAATCAGCAGGTAAACTCCAAATAGGAGAAACTTCAACGACTATTCCTCTTGAGGGAAGTACACTACAAGTTATGGGTAGTGGAAGTGGGTAGACCTTAACGGATAATGCCGAAGGATAAGATATAGTCTGTGCTTGCATGAAAGTGTAAGAAGTTCATAAGAGAACTGCATAGGTAGTAGCGAACTTATGTGAACGACAACCTCAAAAATGATAAAAGTTAGGACTTATGGTTCTTACATATGTTATTTAGAAATAAATATAAAACCTTCGAAATAATTGTTTTAAATAATTACGTTTGTTAATATTATAATGGGTGATGAAAAATAGAAGTTACTCGGATATGTATATTAATAATCATAAAAAACAATTAAAGTGAGGTGATAGTAGTGGAAAAAGCTTATAAGTTTAGAATGTATCCAAATAAAAAACAGCAAGAGTTAATTAACAAAACTTTTGGATGTTGTAGATTTGTATATAATAAATATCTTTCTAAAAAAATAGAAGTTTATGAAAGTGATAAAGAAACTTTTACTTATAAACAGTGCAGTTCTGATTTGACCAATTTAAAAAGAGAATTAAAGTGGCTTAAAGAACCTGACAAATTTTCACTACAAAACACCTTAAAAGATTTAGAAAACGCATATAAAAAATTCTTTAAAGAAAATACAGGATTTCCTAAATTTAAATCAAAGAAAACTAATAGGTTTTCATATAGAACTAACTTTACAAATGGAAACATTATGTACTGTGGTCAATATATAAAATTACCTAAACTTGGTATGGTTAAAGTAAGGGATAAACAAGGACCTCAAGGGAGAATACTTAATGCTACTGTATCTAATGAGCCAAGTGGTAAATATTATGTATCATTATGCTGTACTGATATAGATATTGAAGCATTTGAAAATACTAATAGTAAGATAGGTTTAGATTTAGGAATTAAAGAATTTTGTATCTCAAGTTGTGGACAATTTATAGAAAATCCTAAGTATCTTCTAAAGTCATTAAACAAACTTGCTAAATTACAAAGAGAACTATCGAGAAAAACAATTGGTAGTTTAAATAGAAATAAAGCAAGATTAAAAGTTGCAAGACTTCAAGAACATATAGCTAATCAAAGGAAGGATTTTCTACAAAAACTATCTACTAAATTAATACGAGAGAATGATATTATTTGCATAGAGGATTTACAAGTAAAGAATATGACTAGAAATAGTAAACTATCTCGCTTAATTTCTGATGTGTCATGGTCAGAATTTGTTCGTCAATTAGAATATAAGGCTAATTGGTATGGTAGACAAATTGTAAAGGTAGGTAAATTCTTTGCAAGTTCACAAATATGCAATAAATGTGGGTACAAAAACGAGGAAGCTAAGAGTTTAAATATAAGAGAATGGATTTGTCCTTGTTGTAATGTAACTCACGATAGAGACATAAATGCGAGTATAAATATACTAAAAGAAGGATTAAGACTAATAACAGTTTAAAATAGATAACGTATGTAAGAACCGTAGGAACTACGGGGATAGCCTGTGGAGAATTGGTAAGACATATTTTAGTATGCGAAATTCTATGAAACAGGAACCCTGTGACTTTAGTCATGGGAGGTTCAGAGATATGTACTGAGTCATGCTTCAATAGAAAATGAAGTAGCAGATGATGGAGTGAAATTAAATGCTCTTTATGAAAAGCATAAGGATTGGACGATTAACAAACGTGAAGATTCAGGTTCAGATGGAGCAGAAGGAAAAGAAGGACATTTTGGAAATGCACTAAAAGAAAAGGAATTATTAAAGCAAGAGTATTCTTTATCAATGGATACATTCTTCTATGAGTTCTTTGATAGATTCGGTTTTACTGGAAGTAAGGGATATAGAAATCTTAAACTATTGTGTGCAGTAGGAATCTTAGAAGCTGATATTTTAGAACTTTCAAATATTTATGAGATTTTTCATGCTGTTGAGAAAGTAGAGATGCAGTTAAATAAAGAAATACTTCAAAAGTACTTTAAATTTGAGAGTAAAAAGAAAGAGCCAATTTCTATAGATGATATGAATATAAAGAAAGAATTTTATCAAGAGGCAAAAGAAATTTATGAATATCTTATAAATAAATTGATGCAGTCTGATAAAATAGAATCTTTTATAGCAGAAAAACAGAATTTTAGCGAATGGAGTATGATTTTATTTGCACTTGAGCAAAAGACTGCATTCTATGTGCAAATGATAGAGGAAAATGAAATTGGAGGAAATCGTGTTACAGATATTCGTGCTTTAACAAATTATCTAGATAAGACTTTAAAAGAATTGGAACAAGGACAGAAAGATAAATTAAAAGAAGGATATTTCAACACATATAAAGAAGGTATACTGACTCAAATTGAATCTGGGAATAAACAAATAGAAGTTTTAAGAAATGAACTTGAGAATAAAATGCTTTCTGTTTCTGCAAAAATGAATCTATTAATTCAAGAGATTCTAAAGATGAAAGAAGATGAAAAAGAAGATATAGAGAAACTAAAAGAAAAACAGGAAAAACTTGAGGAACAAATGAAAACACAGTTAATTCTTTCAGGAATACAAAGCGCGTTGAGCTTACTAACAGCATTTAGTGGTATTGGTCAAGCTTGTCTAGGAGCATTTGATAGTGCAAAATCTTTGAATGAAAATCTTTCAGCTAAAGAAGAGGAATACAACTGGACTAACAGGATGGTTGAGTTTTCAGATTTTAAATTAGATTCTGATGGTATTGGTGTTGTTCTTGGAGAACAGTTAAATGACGATAGAAAGATTGTTTTAGACAAAATGACGTATAACTTAGCAGGTGTTGATGAAGGAAAAAGAGAGAAGTTTAATCAGATTAAAGATATTATAGTTAAGTCTGTAGATGACGCTAACTATGCAGAAAGAGATAGTGATATCACAGCAGCAAAAAATGGATTAAGTGAAGGCGAGTATGAGGAAATCTACACAAAAATCCAGAAAAAAGAAATAGGTATGTTAGAAGCAAACTATAGTAATAAGCAACAAAAAGACAAGCTGGCTGCACTAGAAAAGAGTAAGCAAGCTGTTGAAAGACAACAAAAGACAGCTACTATTAAAAATGTCTTAAGTATTGGTAGTTCTGCTTGTTCTCTTGTCAATACAGCAATTAGTGGTGTTAATAATTGTCTTAATGTAAAGTCTAGTTTTGAAAGTAAAATAGAGGTTGTAAAAGATGCAATTAAGGATAAAGAAAATAATATTAAAAAATTGGATGAGTTAAATACTCAGATGGTAGAGTTTAAAGATAAAACTTTTAAAGAATCTATTGTGCCATTTGTAGAAAAATTTGATAGTACAGTTAAAAATCAAGATATATTTGAAAATGAGATAAGTAAGTTAAAAATGAAGGATGTTTTAACGGAGTTAATTATAAAATTTTCAAAGTTAAAAATGGAAAACTCAGAGGAGATTTCTGGAATATTCAAGAAAGTGCAGGATATGATGGAAACTCAGATTATCATTACTGATAAGATTGATAAGAAAAAAGATAATCTTGCAATGGGAGAATTGATTTATCAAATGTCGGATAGTGGTAATAAGATGAATGAGTATCAGAAAAAACTTATTCATCAAATTGAATTAAATCAGGTTAGGTATTTGTGTCAAGTGGAGGCAGCAGCTTTTCAATTGTGGACATTCCCATTTGGAAGTAATATAGTAAATATCTTAAATAGATGCCATGTAGGGATTACAGAAGACGAAAATGAGGTTGTAAATCAAGCTAAAGAGCAGAATAGACAGATTAAAGATTTTCTAGACCAAGATACTTATCAATGGCAAAAAACAGATAATCATATTCTAAAAGTATCATTGGCAGGAAGTTTAGGTGGAAAGACTAAAGTAGGATTTGAAAATACATATTCTTTATATGCTTGTAGTGAAGAAGAAGTGAAAAAGCTTTTGACTGGAGAGGAAATTAACTTTGAGATTCCAGTAAATCAACACTTTGATGCTATGAAATATGTAACTATTTATGCTAATATTCCTAATATTAGACGATATATTTTAGAGGATAGTCCAAAGGTGAATGTGCATATGCGTTTATATGATAGAGGATATTTTTCACTATATGATGAGATAAAAGACGCCTATTATCAGTATATATTTCCACAAAACTATATTGATATTACACATGGTCTTGATATTAAGTATAATGATTCAGATTCAATAAATTCAATATGGTCTTCGGTAGAAGATAAAGGAATAGAAAAATTCAAGAATGCAGGATTAAACTCTGGTAGAAGTCCATATTCTATGGCAAAGGTTTCTTTGAAGACACGTTTTAATAAGAAGCTTTCTTATGATTTACTTACAAATGAACAGAAGAAGAAATTAGAATTATATTTCGAAAAATCTAGTGGGAACAGTGAAAAATCTAGTAGACATGCATGGAGTGATAGTATTAGCATATTAAAGAATATAGGATATGTTGATTTGAAAGGTGTTTTGACAAAAAATTGGTTTGAAATCAAGAAAGATATAGATAATGAAGGAGAGATTATGAAGCATTTTTCTATATTACAGGTTGATTTATTGGAAAGAATTATTTATGAACAGACTAGTATATTGAAAGAAAATATACCTAACTTGACAATTGAATTTGTGGGATGTGGTATTTATGTAGATTCTGAATTTAATTATCTAAAACAGAATGATTTAAAATGCTATGAACAAAGGTTAGTTGAAACTATAATTGAAGGATAAGTTTTAAAGAAATTTATAAAAGAGAATGTATATAAAGGAGTTGAACTTAAAATTTGATTAGAAAAAATCAATTTTGAGACAACTCCTTCTTTTTAAATATGAATTATAAATTTTTTATATGTACATGTGTTTTATAAGGATGTTTTATATAATTAGGATTAATTGTAGTTATAAGTATTAGAGTCTTCTAATAAATTTGTCATACTGTTTAAACTTATTCCAACAGTAGAGGCATTGTGCAAAAAGGCAGATGTACTTGGTCTAATAAATCCACCTACACCAAGTAAAATCAGACCTAAATTAAAGCTAATAATAAACTTAGAACTTAAATCTATTCTCTTTATAAGATTATTACTAATCTGTTTTAAAACGATTAAGTTATTCAAATTATCTGCTGATATAGTAATATCTGAAATCTCTCTTGCTATCTCGGCACCTTCACTCATTGCAATTCCGACATCTGATTCTGAAATAGCAGGGGAATCGTTGATTCCATCTCCAATCATAATTACTTTGCGACCATTTAGTTTTTCATTTTTGACAAAGTTGGCTTTATCTTCTGGCAAGACTTCTGAATAATATTCATCAACACCAATTTTACTTGCTATAGATTTAGCTGTTTTTTCGCTATCTCCGGTCATCATCACAATCTTTTTGATTCCGTATTCTCTCAAATTTGAAATTACATATTTTGCTTCTTCTCTTAAAGGGTCATTGATGCAAATAACTGCTGATAATTTACCCGATATTGCCATAAATAAATGTGAATATTCATCTGATAGATTATTGTATTTATCTTCTTCGCCATCTGGGATAGTACATTTTTCATCTTCAAATACAAAATGTTTACTACCTATTATAACTTTTTTATCATCAACTTTTGTTGAGATACCATGTGCAATAATGTATTCTACCTCTGTATGCATTTCTTTGTGACTAAGTCCTTGTTTTTCAGCTTCATAGACTACTGCATTTGCTATAGAATGTGGGAAGTGTTCTTCTAAGCAAGCTGCAAGTCTTAACATATCCTTCTTATTATAATCTTGGAATGTAATTATATCTGAAACAGTTGGTTGAGCTTTTGTCAGTGTACCTGTTTTATCAAACACAATAGTATCTGCACATGCAACCCCTTCAAGGAATTTTCCACCTTTTACAGTAATATTGTGATTGTTACATTCTCTCATGGCTGACAGCACAGAAATAGGGATGGAAAGTTTTAATGCACATGAGAAATCGACCATCAGTATAGAGAGTGCTTTTATTGGGTTTCTAGTAATTGCATAGGTTAATATGCTTCCTAAAAAACTGTATGGAACTAATGTATCTGCCAGATGTTCAAATTTACTCTCTACAGAAGATTTTAACTTCTCAGATTCCTCAATCATGGTTACTATTTTTTGAAATCTAGTAGTACCAGCTTTTTCTTTGACACACATAACAATATTGCCTTGTTCTATTACAGTCCCAGCATATATGTAGGAGCCTTCTCTTTTATTGACTGCAAGAGATTCACCTGTAAGTGACGCTTGATTAACCATTGCTTCTCCTGACACTATAACTCCGTCTAATGGAATCATGTTTCCCATATTTACACTGACTAAGTCATCTTCCTTTATTTCTGAAATTGGAACTAGTATTTCAGTATCATCTTTTTTTAACCATACTTTTTCAATGTTTAATGACATACTTTGAGCCAAATCGTCTATAGATTTTTTTCTAGTCCATTCTTCTAGTAATTCACCTATACCAAGAAGAAACATGACTGACCCAGCTGTATTGACATCTTTTCTAAAAATAGAAATACCTATAGCAGTGGCATCTAAAACAGAAATTTCTATTTTTTTATTTAGTAGAGAAGAGATACCTTTTTTAAAATATTTTATAGAGTGAAATCCTATTAAGAAAAATCTTAAGGACTTTGGAAAAAATATTTTAGATACACTTTTAACTAGTAGTTTGTTTACTAATTTATCTCTATAGTAATTATTTAATTCTCTGCTAGTATGTTCAGGGACTAGGCTTTCTATTTCGCTATTATTAAAACTAAACTTGGTGATTTCTCTTATTATGTATTCTCTTTCTCCAGTGTAATAAACAACTGCGTCACCAGTTCTATCGTAAACCTTTGCTTTAGTAACACCATTTATAGAAGTTAAATAATATAAGAGAGTATCTGATTGCTTATTATTTAATTTACCAAGTTGTAAATCAAAACGTATACGACCTCTTATTTCGTGCTTTATATAAAAATTCAATTTACTTCCTCCTGATATTATTAATCATAATACTTGGAACTATTAACTATGATGCTTGATATTATTAATTGTAATACTTGGTATAATTAATTATAATATTTGATATTATTGATTATAATACTTGGAACTATTAACTGTGATACCTAATATTTTTATTAATCATAATACTTGGTATAATCAACGATAGTACTTTATATTATTAGTTATAATACTTGGTATAATCAACTATGATACCTAATATTTTTATTAATCATAATACTTGGTATAATCAACTATGATATCTAATATTTTTATTAATCATAATACTTGGTGTAATCAACTATAGTACTTTATATTATTGATTATAATATTTGGTATAATTAACTACAGTACTTTATATTATTAGTTATAATACTTGGTATAATCAACTATGATACCTAATATTTTTATTAATCATAATACTTGGTATAATCAACTATGATATCTAATATTTTTATTAATCATAATACTTGGTGTAATCAACTATAGTACTTTATATTATTGATTATAATATTTGGTATAATTAACTACAGTACTTTATATTATTAGTTATAATACTTGGTATAATCAACGATAGTACCTTATATTATTAATCATAATATTTGATATAATTAACTACAGTACTTTATATTATTAATTATAATACTTGGTATAATCAACTATAGTACTTTATATTATTAATTATAATACTTGGTATAATCAACTATAGTACCTTATATTATTAATTATAATAATCGTTAAATTTATTCTGCTGTGCAAGTACTATTTTTATCTTCAGTTTCATTTTCCTTGATTTCTTCACATTTAACGCTATTAGAATTAGTATCTTCTTCTACAGTTTTTACGGCATCAGTCTTAGGAGCTTCTTGCTCGCATTTAGAAACCTCTTGTACAGAATTTGCCTTAGATGTCGATAATTCTTCCTGTTCGTTGATTTCTTTTGCTTCAGCTAAAATATCTTCTACATTTTCTTGAATTTTAGTAGTTGTTTCAAGTACAGAATCTTTAACTTTTAATGCTCCTGCTGTTGCACGAGTACAAGTTTTTTTTGCACAGTCACTTGAAAGTATCTTAACGCCTAAAGTACCAAAAAGTACTCCTCCTAAAAATATCCCTGTTTTTTTCATTTTTAAAATATTCATTTTACCTTATCCTTTCGTTTAATTAGATTTTATTTATATTTGTGTGTAGAGTAATAAATGCTAGAAGTAGAGTATGTTTTACAAAAACTATTTATAGAGTGTAGAAGCTTTACTTGAGCTATGTCAGTAAATTTATAATTTTACAAAAGTAGTTTGGAAAGTTGCAGTAGCTCTTAGCTAACTGGTACAATTTTTCTATATTTATTTTATATTTTAGAAAATTCTTGATATTAATTTCAAAAATTTAAAACTTAATAATAATTATTATTAATAGATTTGCAAAATCATATGACATTTATTACCATTTATGAAATTAAGTATAGCACGAGCGAGTGGTATTTTCAACAGCAAATGATAATTTATATCAATTATTTTAGTTGATTTATGAAAGAGTAGAGTAGGTGTATTTAATATTATGAGATTAAGAAGTTTTCTAGAGTGGAATTTTATGCTTAATAAGGATTATCTAAAAATGGAGGTAGAATTCTCTTTTATTGGCGAAATGATAAAAATATATTTGATTTCATACAAAAGGGAGCGTCTCATGAACTAAAAGGTTCCTTTTGAGACACTCCCTTATTATATTTATTTTATTATATCCATTTTATTGATGGATGAGGAACGGTTCTGTCTTCCTTAGTTACAGATGTTGTAGGGAAGCCAATCGCACAGGCATCAAATCCATATTCTCCTGTTGGTAATCCTAAAATATCGCAAAAATCTTTATTATTACTCAATCTTCCTATTACACTAACAAGTTCAAAACCTAATCCTAAAGCAGTTGATTTAAGCCACATATTTTGCATAACATGAGATAATGACTTTTGTTCTATGGCTGGTATTCCACGACGTTCTGCTACAATAATAAGATAAGGTGATGTCCCTATACCGAGAACACCTTTTTTAACTTGCATCTTTAAGGAAGCAATGAAGGATTGCAGAGTAATGTTGTTCTCAGCCTCCTTCTCAAGGCTTGATATTTGAGTTTTGATAACATCAACAAGAATAGTTTTTATTTTATCCATTTGTAAACTGTTATTTGAAATAACAAAGAAATGTCTGAAATCTGTCTGTTTTGCTACTGCAAGTATTGCATAAGGTGCAAGTCTTCCAGTTTCAATTATTTCTTCAACCAGTTCTTTTGAGGGTGCTTCTTTTGTAAAACTTCTTACAGATCTTCGCGTTCTTAACAGCATATCTAAAACTTCATTAACATTGTTTTTATCTAAATTGTTCATTTTTATCCTCCATTAATCAATTCATCTACCCAAATTATTAAATTTATATTTATTGCGCAATTTCATCTATATTTAATTTTTTATCTTCATTAATATTATTTTCAGGATATCCTAAAATGTATCCATTAAAGGCAAACTTTCCGCTCATGTTAAACATCTACTTCAAATTAATTTGCTTTTTTTATGAACACATTGTTGATTAATAATCTATATGTATATTATAATATTTATAATGCTTTATGCAATAAACAATAATATTTAAACTGTTAAGTAATGGACATTTACTAGAGAATTGTTAATTAAAGTTAAAAAATTTATATAGAATGAGGAAATAAGTCATGAAAAAAACATCTATTGATAGAAGAAAAATACGTACTAAAAAGATGATTAGGTCTGCTTTAGCAGAGTTAATAGACGAGAAAGGATTTAACAATATATCGGTTACTGACTTAACTCAGAGGGCAGATATAAATAGAGGAACTTTCTATTTGCACTATGTTGACAAGTATGACTTGTTAGAGAAGATTGAAAATGAAATCATACAGGAAATTGAAGAAGAGACTAAACATCTTGATTCAGTCAACATGATGAATCTAGATACCTCGAATGAGCCTCTTCCATTTATGGTAAAGCTTTTTGAATATTTTAGAGAAAATTCAGTAATTATTAAAGCGATTTTAGGTCCAAAGGGTGACCCTACTTTTGAAAGAAAAATAAAAAGATTTATTGGAAGTAATTTGTTTGAGAAACAAAAGATTAAAAATTTTAATATAGATGAGGCAGTAATTTCAGAAGAATATTTTATACAATATATACTTTCAGCAGACTTAGGTGTAATTCAACACTGGCTTGAAAAAAACATGAAAGAATCTCCTGAGGAAATGGCACTGATACTTGCTAGAATGTCGTTATTTGGTCCGTTAAGGGCAGTAGGTATTCGTAAAGATGTATGATAAATTTTAGATATTAAGTAAGTATACAAGGAGTTGATAAAATGGGTTTGTTTAAATATTTAAAAGGTGTTCTTGTAAAAAGAGGACTCCCATTTACAACATTTTATAGTTGATTTAGGGTGAACTATCTATGTAGTATGATAATAGACCTTTGGAACACTTGAAAAGAAACCATAGAAGATTCTAGTGAACTTATGATAATAGACGATATATAAATCAAAACTTTAAAGGATATAATAAAAGATGCAACAATTTATTACAGGTACTAAAGGATACATAGAAGAGTACAAGAAAAGGGGTTATATAAAAATCGATTTTTTAATCAAATTTCAGATAGCCCCTTTATGTATTAAAAATAAGTAAAGAGAGACTACAAACTATTTACGTTAGAGTGTCTCTTAATTGAATAAGCACACCAAATTAATTTGATGAATTACTTGAGTTGTTATTAAGGTGATTCTTAATTTTTTTGCAATGTTTTTCTAAATTCATCTATTTCTTTGAAGAACCTATTCAAATTCTAAACCAATTTAATTTATGTATTATTTAATTTACTTTAATTTAGCAATATCATTCCAATTTTTAGATGTAACAATCTCTATATTGTTTAAGTCATTTTTGATATCTGATGTATCTTCTACTAATGAAGAGGTATGTTTTATTACAGCATCTAATGTATTTCTATTAATTTTTACATCTGTT
The DNA here is from genome assembly GCF_056688955.1 of Clostridioides sp. LIBA-6822. Taxonomy (NCBI): domain Bacteria; kingdom Bacillati; phylum Bacillota; class Clostridia; order Peptostreptococcales; family Peptostreptococcaceae; genus Clostridioides; species Clostridioides sp. LIBA-6822. Next base: position 643,721 of record NZ_CP196995.1, read on the forward strand.
TTAATCTCTGTAATGTCAGTTTGCATTGTATTAAGTCTGTTGTTAGTTTCAACTTGTCCAGTTTTTAAATCTTTAATGTCATGTTCCATATTGTTTAGTCTACTATTAATTCCTTTGATTTCTCCTTGCATTTCATGTAATAATGTTAATATTTTTTCATCCATACCGTCCACACTCCTATTTTATTATTATAACATAATTTAAGTGTTGTATTCTGCAACGGTTATATTATATTTAGTTTTTAATAATTTTTTTTATTAATTTTATACAAATATATGATGAATCATTTTGGCTACTGCTATTCTTAGATTTATATTTATAGAGTAATTCAATCCTTTTTCCTTAGAATAACCCACATAAACATTATGCGTAAAGAGGAAGGACTTATTTCACTAAAAGCTGAGAATCACAAACTAAGAGAAAAACTTTTAATCAAACTTGAGACATCCTTTTTTATTTTATTTTTTAACTATTATATAGATAATAAACTTTAAAAAATTTATATAATATATCTCTAAAAATAGGAGTTTAATTTGTTATATAATTAAATAGAACAATAGAAGGATGGTGTCTTTAAATGAAGTTAAAGAGAATAAATAAACTACTTGCAACTACAATGATAACAACTATGTGTATTACTCCATTAACAAAGCTGTAAAGGTAAAAGGTGGTTGGGATATATATCTAAAAAAATCAGACCTTTCACTTATAAAATCAACTGGAGTTAATGGGATAATTGGCATCCTTTCAGCGTTAATTACAGGAGTTGGAGGAGCTGTAATCGGAGTTATAGCAAGTTCTATAGTTCACTATGGTATTAGACCCAAAAGGCGGAATGATATACAAAATAAGAACTAAGAAGGTAACTATAGGAGTTGCAGGAGAAATTGAAGAATATTATTGTCAATCAGTAGTTTACCAATAGAAATAAATAGAAATGAGTTGATATCTATGAATATTGGAATATTGTTATCAAACATAATCCTTGCTTTTTCAGTAGTGTTTGTAGCAAAAATGATAAAAAAAAGATGGTTAAAAGTTATAATAATTATTTTGTTAGTATTTATAGCGACTTTGATAACATATTTTACTAATGGATACCTATAAAATAATTAGGGAAAATCAAATAATTTGTTTAGAAGATTCGAAAGTAAGTAATATTATTAAAAATCATAAATTAGCAAATACAATAAACGAAGTATCATTGCATGAATTTAGAAGGTTACTTGAGTATAAAGCTACTTGGTATGGAATATTAATTTTTGTAATAGGAAATACATATCTATAAAGTCAATTATGTAATATATGTGGTAATAAAAATAAAGATGTAAAAAAACTTAGTACTTAGAAAATGGGTTTGTCTAGACTGTAATACAGAGTATGATAGAGACATAAATGCTAGTTATTACACTAAAAGAAGGATTAAGATTAGTGGGTATGGAACAGCCCGTAGAGCATATGAATTATTAGTGCAAAAATAATATCGAACAGGAATCTCTACCTTCAAATGTTACCAAAGGTAGTTAAGGTGAAGTAGTTCAATTCGTTGTTTGTACATTTATAGCTAGAAGTATGAGATAAATATATTAAACAATAAAATATAATTTATCAAGGATAAATTTTTATTTTTTTATGCTATTGTAGACATCTGGAATATATAGAGTTATGTATAATACAGCAAATAAAGTTGTCAGTAGAAAATCAAGGTCTAAAAGTAAACTGATTTCTATATCTATAAATAGACCTATTGTAAATTCTATAAATTTATTGAGTTTCAATTAAATCACCATCCTTTTATTTTTTACCTTCAATCTAGTCAAAAAAATATGTGTCCATAAAAATATAAAGAATAATTTGTAAATTTAGCATAAAGTTGTAGTTGTTAGGGTGACTCTAAAATCATATTCTAGCTTTATAATTTTATCATAAAAAAGTAGTTTATACTATGATTTTAACATTTATTATTTATCAAAAAAGTATTGTAATTTACATGTATGGCATCAAAATATAATTTATTACATAAGCTGTAAAATTATATATCATATGTAAAAAAATATTGTATTTAATATCTCTAGTTTCAATATAAATATATACCATTGATGCTGAAATAACTATTCTTGGAAGAATTGATATTAACAGTGATAGAGGTATATTAAATCTAGGAAAACCACAACTAGAATAGTGCATAGTTAAAAAAAGTATAATATTGGCTACAACTGCAATGTTTTTTACAATATGATTTTTCATATCTAACAAGCTAGAGGCAATATTAAAAAATAGACCTCTAAATATTAATTCTTCTAAAAATGGAACATATGTAAAAGCAGCTATAAAATCAATCATTCCAAAATTTGAATCAGAGTCATATCCCTCTGTTAATTTAGAAATAAAGATTGATGTTCCTATGGCAAATATTATTGATACCATTAGTAGTGATAATATAGTTGATATATGTTTTTTGTCGTATTTAAAGAGACTTTTTAAAGAAAGTTTTTTATAAGTATTTTCTACTATGTTTTCATTATACATTTTAGCTAAGATTACTACTATTATAAAAGAAATTATAAAAGTTGAGATAGTTTTAATCATCTGATTTTGTATTGCACTGTTAATTGATTGAAAAGCTGAAGTAATAAAATACACAAAAGCTATGAGTAAAGATATTAATATTGCTAGACAAAAGTTTATAAAATATTTTTTTACGTATGAAAGGTTCATAAATCCTCCTAAAAAAGTAATCATTTTAAGATTAATTTTAAAATGATTAACATTAAAATAAATAGTTATAGTATTAAAATAAATAGCTGTAGTATTAAAATAGTTAGCTATAGTGAAAAAATGATTAATTTTAAACTGAATAGCTATCATAAAATTATTGATGTATGAAAAATTTTACCTATGATATAATGATATATTTAAATATCATGTATGTCTACATTAATATGAATAATCCCATTTTTTAGAGAGTAGTACATTTTTAGAAATTAGGTGATTCTTTTGTATTTAAAGATTCTGTTTTTTCTTTTATGGATATGAAAAGAGCCATTAATATTGATAGATTAATGGCTTATATTAAAATATTAAATTTGAATTTGTCTGAGTTACATTATATTTATTAGTTGTAGATTTTTTGTTTTGTCTATGTACTCAAATACCAAGTATACCCATACCTATCAAGTATTTCAGCAGCACCATCATTTTCATCTGGTGGTGGGTGAGGTAAAAAGTTTTGTACAAGTATACCACCCTCGGCAAGTTTTACAGATATTTCTTCAATTACTTCTCGAGATGGCAACACAACACAAATTGCCATGCCAGAAATTACAACAGGTTCTTCTGTGTCTGCACCCATTATACAACCATCATATTTTGTGAAAGTGACACTTGCATGCATAACAGGGTTGTTTGGGTTGTTGTTTAGTCTTGCAAATCGAGTTTTTCCACCTCCAAAAGCCTCAGCATAAAAGTTAAAAGCTTCTTCACAAGTATTATTAAATGTTAAATATGGAGTTAATATGGTTAACATCTCCTTCCCTTAGTACAAAATGTAAATAATTTATAGTTACAATTACTCTACAAATTAAGAATAACTAACATTAGTATATCAGAAATACTGATAACAAAGAAGAGAGTGTATGTTATTTTCCATATTAATGACTCATATTTTTCAGATAAATTGAAATTTATATTACTGAAAAAGAAAGTCTTGAATATTTGCAAAACCTTGATTATCGCAATAATAAACAGCTTGACTTGATTTATCATAAACTATTGAAGATTCTGCTATCCATTCGCCTTCACTTTATTTGATTGCTTCCAGTATCTCAAAGACTTTTTCTACAATCATACTAACTGATTCCGATAAAAGTTTATTTACTGTGCTATACATCTTGGAAGAAGTTCTTGTTCTGCCTTTCGTACTGTCAACAAGAGAAATGTCTGTCATAATTTGAAATTCACCTTGCTTAAGAGGAGAATAGACTAGTAGTATAAACAATGGGGAAGTTTGTAGACTTATAATGAGTAGTAAGAAGATATGAGGATATACTCTTATACAAATTGAATCGAAAAGTAGATAATGGTAAAATAAACTTAGAAAAAGCAATAATGCAGTTTATAAAAATGGAGGGATTATAATGGATATTCAAAAATGTGAAAAAGCTTCCTTTACTGTTATTGGGAAGGAAGGTTCTACTGCCGATGGTAAGGAATTTATCCAGCGACTTTGGGAAGATGCCAATTCCCATTTTAATGAAGTAGCTCATCTAGCCAAAAAGGATGATGATGGGAATATTTTAGGAGTATGGGGTGCAATGTCTGATTTTTCTCATTCGTTCAACCCATGGGAAAATGGATTTTCACAGGGTTTGTACCTTGCTGGAGTAGAATGTCTGGATGATGCAGAGCCACCGATTGGTTGGACAAAGTGGATTGTACCAAGCTATGAATATATCTATGTAGAAAATGAGGGTAATGATACTTTCCAAAATGTCATTTTGTATCTACATGAAAACAATATTGCTCTTGCTGGCTCGGTACATGATTTTAATTGTCCTGTAACTGGCAAAGGATATATGTTTTTCCCAATACGCAGATTATAAGTAGACTTATATATGAAAGTAATGAGTGCTTTCGTTTACTTTGATTCGGTAAAATATTCATTTTATGCAAATTTGTAGCTTTTTATACGAACAGTAATCCGAGCTTATAATACACTCTTTCACGATTGTCTGAATAAAAAATAGCGTTTATTTTAGTATGTTATAGTTTTTAATATCGCTAGGAATGAGTATGAATATGGGTGTTCTTGTAATATTAGAAAAAGGATAAAGTAATAAAGTAGTGCCAAATTAGCGACCGAATAAAATAACAGCTTGTGAGAAGCTTTAAAGTGATATATTTTCATTTTACAAAACTGTATTAAAATCGTAGAATGAAACAAGTGTCAAGTGGTTAATGAATATTTGGCAAATACAGCTAATTAGTTTAGGGGGGGAAATCAATGGAAATTAAAATTGTAAATGAGGATAAAAAGCAGTTTATTGATTTACTTTTGCTTGCTGATGAGCAAGAATCTATGATAGACAAATATCTTGAACGTGGAGAGCTGTTTACCTTGTATGATAATGAGTTGAAAAGCATATGTGTGGTCACGAGTGAAGGCTCTGATACGTGCGAGCTTAAAAATATAGCAACATACGAAAAGTGGCACGGTATGGGATATGGCAGTAAGCTTATTCAATATATTTCAACATTTTACAAAGATAAATATAAAGAAATGCTTGTCGGAACGGGCGATATTCCTTCAATTATACAGTTTTATGAAAAAAATGGTTTTTACCTTTCTCATAGGATTGACAACTTTTTTATAGACAATTACGACCACCCTATATTTGAAAATGGGGTACAGCTTGTGGATATGGTTTATTTAAAAAAAGAGTTATAATTATGTTAATCTTATTGGTATAAGGAGCTGATACGAATACGGGTAATTCAATAGTGGCAAGCAGTACATGAGTATACACACTTGTGTATTTTGCTTGTTGGAGGTATGCACCAAAAGTATATGAATACCACTTGCAGGGGAGGTTATGCTCCTAGATATTAGGTATTCATATTTGCAACATTAAAAGAATAGCTTGTGTTGCTTAAATGGCACTAATCCTACAACAATAACCTATGAGAAGTTATGAGACAAAAAATTAAATTATCTAAAAAGCCTTATGCAATGCCGGTTTGAGGAACGACTTATGATAAGTTATGTAACTATTTTATGGTAAGATACAGAGAGTTTACTATAAAAAATAAAATCGTCATAAAAAGTGTAGTATATCTATAAAAAGATGTTTAGATAATTAGATTTCAATGTTTTAGTTATGATAAGACTTATTATTTTACTGTAAAAAAATCAAATATAGATATACTAGTAGACAATATTACTAAAGTTTTTTATACTCCAAGTTTATAAACTAGAGGGAATAGATGGAATTGTGATATATCTGAAAGAAACCCTAAAATTAACTTTGCTTAGGTGGAGTTTTTTTTGCTCTTATATACTGAATAATGTCGAGTAAGTCTGCATCTTCTAAAATATGATATTTAATCCAACCACCATTATTGCCACAAGGATAACGATTGACCCAGAGTTCTTTAGCTTTTGGTGTTAAGGCAACTAGCATTTTTTCCACTGCTGGAACTTGCTTGTCACCTATCTGAATCATAACAGTAAAGGCACCTTTTTCAAAGAATGCATAACATAGATGAAAAGATTTATGACTATATTTGTAGCCCCAACCATAATTGTTTCCAAAAGGAAATCGAAGTTCTTTTGATAAACTGTATTGAGTTTCAAGATAAGTTTCTAACTTGCATAGGCGTGTATACCCATCTTTACCTATGTATTCGATTATTTGAGATAAGCAAGGTTTATTATTTTTTTCAAGCATACGTTCATACATTAGATTTCACTCCTTAAACATATAATTTGTAATTAAAACTATTATCTTCTTAGACATATAATTTGTAATTAAAACTATTATCTTCTTAGACATATAATTCGTAATTAAAATTATTATCTCCTTAGACATATAATTCGCAATTAAAACTATTATCTCCTTAGACATATAATTCGCAATTAAAATTATTATCTCCTTAGACATATAATTCGCAATTAAAACTATTATCTTCTTAGACATATAATTCGTAATTAAAATTATTATCTCCTTAGACATATAATTCGCAATTAAAATTATTATCTCCTTAGATATATAATTCGCAATCAAAACTATTATCTCCTTAGACACATAATTCGTAATCGAAACCAGTATCTCCTTAGACATATAATTTGCAATTAAAACTAATATCTTCTTAAATATATAATTTGTAATCAAAACTAGTATCTTTCATGATAATATTTATAGTATAAATTTAAGTCCTTGTTAAGCTTATAAGTAAGCCAAGGGCTATTTTTATATATATTTTCATAAAATATCTTATTTTTACTTTTAGTATAGCAAAGTAATTATGACAACAGTTTGTCATGTTTTGTAAGTCTTATACATGTAGTATGTATAAAATACAAAGTAGTTAATGTTAGCAGTTAATATTAATGTACAGAAAAGGCGGAAAAAATATGATATTTATCTATGTTGGAAAATAATGTAAAATAGTGATAAAATATAGTTTATAATATAAAAGGAAAATTATATTATAATTATATGTATTTTATTGGAGCTGTGTATTTAAATACTGTAGAATTTATGTTAATTATTGCTAAAAATGCATAATACTACGTTGTAAGGTTTTATAAACTTCTAATTGAAAGGGGAGAATCCAAATGGATAAAAGATACTTAAAATCCAATGTGTTTGAAGCTTTTCAAGATAGACTTTCTTATATTTTCAGTGAATTTGATTATATCTATGTATCTTTTAGTGGAGGAAAAGATAGTGGCTTATTATTGAATTTAATTTTGGATTATAAGAGAAAGCATAATATAAGTTCCAAAATTGGAGTATTTCATCAAGATTTTGAGGCTCAATACAGTATGACAACTGAATATGTTGAAAAAACGTTTGACGAGAATATTGAAGATATTGAACCATATTGGGTATGTCTACCAATGGCTACAAGAACAGCTGTAGGAAATTATGAAATGTTTTGGTATCCGTGGGATGATGAGAAAGAAGAGCTATGGGTAAGAAAAATGCCAGTCAAAGAATACATAATAAATCAAGAAAATAACCCATTTGTCCATTATAAGTATAAGATGAGGCAAGAAAGTTTAGCAAAACAATTTGGCAGGTGGATGAGAGATAAGCATAAAGGTGCAAAAGTTGTTTGTTTATTAGGAACAAGAGCGTCAGAATCTTTACAACGCTATTGTGCTATTGTAAATAAACAGCATGGATATAAAGGAAAATGCTGGATAACTAAGGAATTTAAAAATGTCTGGACAGCATCTCCTATATATGATTGGGAGTTAGAAGATGTTTGGCTAGCTCACTATAAATTCAACTATGATTACAATAAAATTTATGACTTGTTCTATAAAGCTGGAGTAGCTCCAAGAAAAATGAGAGTAGCATCTCCTTTTAATGATTCAGCGAAAGATAGCCTAAATTTATACAGGGTATTAGACCCAGATGTATGGATGAAATTGGTTGCTAGAGTGCAAGGAGTTAATTTTACTTCTATTTATGGAAAAACAAAAGCCATGGGGTATCGTAGTATTGCGTTGCCAGATGGACATACTTGGAAAAGTTTTACTCAATTTTTACTAGATACTTTACCTGAAAATATAAGAAATAGTTATATTAAGAAATTTACAACATCTATTGATTTTTGGCACAATAAAGGAGGAGGTTTGCCAAAAGTCGTTATACATGAATTGATAATGAAAGGATATGAAATAGAATTAAATGGAGTTTCAAATTATACAAAAGACCAAAAAATTAGAGTTAAATTTTTAGGTGATATACCTGATGATACAGATGATATTAAGTTTACTAAAGATATACCAAGTTGGAAAAGAATGTGTTATTGTATTTTAAAAAATGACCATATGTGTAAGTTTATGGGATTTAGCCCGACAAAAGAACAAAGAATTAGGACAGAGTATATTAAGAAAAAATATGAAAAAATTCATGAGATAGGAGTTAAGATGCTATGAAATATAAAAGTCCTGTATATGGAATCATCTCAGTACCAATTGAAAAGATAGAATCTAACGACTATAATCCCAACACAGTAGCCCCACCAGAAATGAAGTTGCTATATAAAAGTATTAAAGAGGATGGGTATACAATGCCAATTGTTTGTTATTATAATCAGGAAAAAGACAAGTATATTATTGTAGATGGTTTTCATCGTTATAGGATAATGCTTGAAAATAAGGATATATATGATAGAGAAAATGGACTTCTTCCTGTTTCAATAATTGATAAGTCTCTTGATGAGAGAATGGCAAGTACTATTCGACATAATCGTGCAAGGGGCTCACATAATGTGGATTTAATGAGTACTATTATAACTGAACTTTGTGAAATTGGAAAGTCTGATGAATGGATATCTAAGCATCTAGGCATGGAGATTGATGAAATTCTTAGATTGAAGCAAATAACTGGATTAGCTTATCTATTTAAGGATAAAGATTTTAGTAATTCATGGATTCCATCTGATTTTGATACTAGAGGAGAAAATTAAAAATACATATTAAAAGTGAAGAGTTTTAGCTATATATAAATACTGAGAAAAGGGGTTGTCTAAAAATTGATTTTTTTTTAATTAAATTTTGAGTTCAACGCCTTTTTTAGATTTTTATATGTTAGTTCTTATTACTTTTTTTTTTTTTATCAAGATAATAATCTGAACTATTTTCGTGCCGTCTTACCAAGTGTACAACCTAATGTTATAAAAAATTTATATGAAAAGGACTATGAAGATAATGATAACAATATTGAAAAATTAAAAATTCTTATAACTGATTTGCCAACAGAAAATATAGATAGTTTTACCAAACAAGCCTATATAGATAATAAATATGACTTTTTACATATTCTTAAAAATTATACTTCATTAGAAAAAATAGAATAAAATCCAAGTCCAAAAGTAGCTAATATACTTTTGGACTTTATCATAATACCCAATAATCCCCCAAAAACACTACTGAAAAGAAGATTTTGTGTTATTTATTTTCAAATTAGTCATATTTATATACCACTTAGTTAATATAAAACTAATATTCGTGAAAGGGTGTTAAGTATGAAAATCTTATTTATATACCACTTAGTTAATATAAAACCCCAAAATAAATCTGGCATTTTCAATACTTCCATCCAAACAAAATATTAAAAATCGCAGTGAGCCACAAGTAGTGTTTTTTGATGTTTTTCAAAAATGCCTTGTAACTCAGCTGTTTCAAACATTACATCGTTTCTTTTTAAAATATTGTACACTGCATATTTATATATATTATATCGTAATTTATCTAATAAAAATCGTGGTTTGTCAATTGAATTACTCATATAAAACAACTTTTTTTAACATTATTGATAGTTTTATCTATAAATTATATATACACTTTATCTATAATTTTTTATGATTTTTAATTGTAAAAAACAGAGTATTTACAACTACTCTGATTGCTACTTATCTAATATAAAACAGTGAATCTTTAAGATTATTATTTAAAATCATTACATCTATTTATTTAACTATCAACAGTGCAAACCTGCCAATGATTGACTTTATGACAATGCAACCAGCAACTACAAAAAGTGCAGCTTTCGGGTCATAGATGATAGGAATATTCCATTTAAATATTTGTGTTACCGTAGTTAGTAATGCAATTGCACCAAAAATGTATCCCATAATTGTGAAGGGGTGAGCAGGTACGTTGCTAATAAATTTACCAATTGTTGGCATAATCATACACATTGCAAATCCTATTACGCCCAAAGTAATGACAGCTAATCTAGGTCCATTAATAAATAATATTTGCTTATCAGATAGCCCTGCATAAACAATTAAACTAGTTATAAACCACTCTACTACCAATATTCCAATTCCTTTCATCGTTTATCACTCCTTCAAGTAGATTTTATTGAATATCGTAATATGTCTTTCTAAAAAGCATATCGCTTCTTCATATTTTTCAGGCTGATTGTCGTATTTTGATAACAGCAAATATAAAGGTGAATAAAACTGCAAGGCCATTACCATTGGATTGGCATCAATATAAACTCCATCATTTATTAAACTAGTGAACACACCTGATATATAATCTAAACCTTTGTCTATTATCAATTTCCTAAAAAATTTACCTGCCTCAGAAGTTCTATACTGTTCTAATGTCAACATTCTACGCAGTTGAGAACCATACTCCGTTTTGAGATAGAAGTTAAACATTGTAATGCTAATACGGAATAATTCCTCTCTTACATCATTTTCTCCTGAGAGGATATTGGTCATGTTTTCAGGGAGAAGAGTAGAAACTTCTTCTTGATAACGACGCTCAATGTCTTTTAGAATTGAGTCAAAAATATCTTGCTTTCCACTATAATGTTTATAAAGAGCACTCTCTCGTATCCCAATTTCTTTTGATATGTCGCGGATACCAACCCCATCATAGCCTCGTTCAGAAAATAATTTTAGTGCAACTTTTAAAATAACTTTCTTTGTATCCCGTGTTTCATTTTTTGGCATAATAACCTCCATCAATAAATATAGTGAGCAATCGTTCACTAACATTATAGTTAACAAATGTTCACTTGTCAAGAAGGGGACTAAATTATATTCTCACACTATTATTTATGAGCATTTCTGAACTTTGATTTATATCCCACTTAGTTAATATAAAATCCCAAAATAAATTGGGTATTTTCAATAATTTCATTGAGTGATAAGTAGTGTTTTTTATATTTTTTAGAAAAACCTTGTAAGCTAGTTGTTTCAACCATTCCATTGTTTCTTTTTAAAATGTTGTACACTGCAAATTTATATATTTATTATAAGATAAATTATCTAATGAAAATTTCGGTTTATTAACTAAATATAATACTTTTGTCGCCTAGATTCGATTATAATATTATATAAAGTAATATGAATATAGAGGGGGGTGAAATTATGACAATTAAAGAATGTTATCAATCTTTTGGTGGAGCTTATCAGGATATATTTAACCGTTTTCGCTCAGAAGAACGTATAGAAAAATATATTAATAAGTTTTTACAGGATAAGTCTTTTCAGACACTTAAATTATCGTTAGAAACAGGTAATATTGAAGAGGCTTTCAGGTCTGCACATACATTGAAAGGAGTTTCTCAAAATCTTGGATTCAACAGATTAGCAGAATCATCTCATTCTATTACAGAAGCACTTCGTAAAGAAGACATTATTAAAGCTACTTCATTATTTTTACAGGTAAGTGAAGATTACAACACAGTGGTTGCTTCTATCAAGGAATATCAAGGTTCTACTAATAGAACTTAAACTTTAAGAAAGGAACAAATAATATATGTTTCAGAAACTAATAAAAACGAACATAAACCTATTATCAAAAATAATGTCAGGCATCATATTTGTGATAGTTATTATATACTATGTAATAACTATATATAGTTCTAATACTATGAATGAACAAATGAACATAGTCAGTGAACATCCATATACTGTGTCTGTTGCAATAGGTGATGTTAAAGCTAATCTGACATTATTACGTGCATTACCAGAACGTTTATCTTACTCCCAGGCCTCTGATGTAATAACTGGGATAAAAACACATTACAGTTCTATTGATAAGTCAATGACAGAATTAATTAATCTTTTAGATGAGCGTTACCTAGCTGATAAACAAAGTGTTCCAGCCATGCGTTCACTTTATTCTCAACTGTATAATGACCAGATAAAAATGTTGAAAATGGCTGAATCACAGAACAATACAGAGGAGGATATAGAAGCATACTTTTCAAAAGAAATACAACCAAAACTAGATAAGCTGGATGCATTATCTGTTACTATCACAGAAGGTGCAGGAAGAAAACTTAACCAATATTCCGAATTAGTTACCAATTCTAAAAAAATAATGGTCATAATGGGTAGTATTCTTAGTGGATCAGTTTTAATTGCTATTATTTTTTATCAATACATACTGAGACTTAAATACAAATCTGAAGAAGAAATGAATTCTGCTCTAGCTGAACTTGAAGTAGAACAACGTGCAAATTTGGCAAAATCTCAATTTTTATTTAATATGTCTCATGATATTCGTACTCCAATGAACGCTATTATTGGTCTTACTGTAATTGCAGCTATGGATATTGATAAGAAGGATAAAGTAAAAGACTGCCTAACCAAAATATTGTCATCTTCACGTCATATGTTAGGACTAATTAATGATGTTTTAGATATGAGTAGAATTGAAAGTGGAAAAGTTTCACTAAATGAAGAAGATTTTAAACTTCCTGAACTAATAGATGATTTTATTAGTATTACATATCCACAAGCTGTTGAGAAAGGTATACAAATGGAAATCAATGTTAGTGATATCTCTCATGAAAAAGTGATTGGAGATTCCTTACAAATTAATCGTATTATGACAAATATTATAGGTAACTCCTTGAAGTTTACACAACCTGGTGGTAAAATTGGTTTAACTATTCGAGAGTTGCCACCAACTACAAAAAGTTATGGCAGTTATCAGTTTATAATGCGTGATACAGGAATTGGTATGTCTGAAGATTTTATAAAAAAGATATTTCAACCTTTTGAACGTGCAGAAACTTCCACAAAAAGTAGAGTAGAAGGTACAGGACTTGGTATGGCTATTACAAAGAATATTGTAGATATGATGGGGGGTCAAATTCAGATTGAAAGTGAACTTGGTAAAGGTACAACATTTATAGTAACTATTCCTATTAAGTTACAGACCTGTGAAGAAGAAACATTTGATTATAGTAAATTATACGATTTGCGTTCACTAGTTGTAGATGATGACGAAATTGCATGTGAAAATACAGTAAGAATTATACAGGAAATAGGCATGAATTGTGAATGGGTACTTAGTGGTATTGAAGCCGTGGAGAAAACAAAAATGGCCCATGAAATTAACCAAGATTATCATGTTGTTATTATAGATTGGAAAATGCCGGTCATGGATGGTCTACAAACAACACGTCAGATACGTAAGATAGTTGGTGATGAATTACCAATTATTGTTCTTACGGCATATGATTGGGCTGACATCGAAGAAGAAGCAAAATCAGTTGGTATTAATGCATTTTTATCAAAACCAGTGTTCAAATCCCGTTTATATCACATAATGAGTAACTTAACATCAAGTGAAAAAACAAAGGAAACAACCAATGTAAATGTAGCTGAAAGTAAGCAAACTTATTCAGGTCGTGTCCTTATAGTTGAAGATAATGAAATAAATATGGATATTGCAGAAGAATTTATTAGTTATTTTGGTGTAACCACAGAAAAGGTATGGGATGGATTAGAGGCTGTCAACCGTATTAAAACAGTTGACCCAGGATATTATGACTTAGTTTTTATGGATATCCAGATGCCAAAAATGGATGGTTATGAGGCAACTCAACAAATCCGTCAGTTAGAAAAAGAAAATAATATGAACCATCTTCCTATTGTGGCTATGTCCGCAAATGCTTTCATTGAAGAAGTTAACAAAGGATATGCTTGTGGTATGGACAATTATATCACTAAGCCTATTGAACTTGAAACTCTTAACATTTGTTTAAAAAAATATCTAAAATAAATATTATAAAAATGATTGTGTTGTCACAAAAGGGGGCGATATATGATGATAAATAATGAATTTAAAGAAACTCAAATGGCAAGAAGACAAAAAATATTAATTGTTGATGATACTGAAATTAATCGTGCAATCCTCACTGATATGTTAGAAGATGAATATACAATCATAGAAGCAGAAGACGGAATTAATGCTATAGATATATTAAGCACTAACACAGAAATTGATCTTATTCTATTGGATATAATGATGCCAAGAATGGATGGATTTGAGGTATTAGCTATAATGAACCAATACCATTGGATTGAAAATATACCAGTTATTATGATTTCAGCTGAAAATGCATCTTCTTATGTAAATCAAGCTTATGGACTTGGAGTAACGGATTATATCAATCGTCCTTTTGATGAAACAATAGTGCGTAGACGTGTTGTAAATACTCTTATGCTTTATGGAAAGCAAAAAAAATTAGCTCAGATGGTAACAGATCAGATTTATGAAAATGAAAAGCAAAGCAAGATTATGATAAATATCTTAAGTAATATTGTTGAATTTCGTAATGGAGAAAGTGGACTGCATGTACTACATATTTATACGTTGACAAATATGCTACTTAATCGTCTAGTAGAAAAAACAGATAAATATGATTTAACAGATTCAGATATTTCACTTATTAGCACAGCGTCATCTCTTCATGACATCGGAAAACTTACTATTCCAGATGAAATTCTAAACAAACCTGGTAAGCTTACACCAGAAGAATTTGAAGTGATAAAAACGCATTCTGTGGCAGGAGCATCTATGCTGAAGACATTAGCCTTTTATAAAAATGAACCAATTGTCAAAGTTAGCTATGAAATTTGTCATTGGCATCATGAGCGTTATGATGGAAGGGGGTATCCAGATGCTCTTAAAGGAGAGGAAATTCCAATCTCTGCACAAATAGTTGCTCTCGCAGATGTATATGATGCATTAATCAGTGATAGGGTTTATAAAAAAGCAATTCCCCATGAAGAGGCAATCGAAATGATTTTGAATGGTGAATGTGGAGCATTTAATCCACTTCTACTAGAGTGTCTGATAGATATTTCTGACCATATTCAAGATAAGTTGCAAAATGATTTTTTAGCAACTACTGGTCCGATGAAACATCACGATATTTCTTCAAATATACTACAACATAAGGAGTTTTTGGCATCTGAGCGTACATTACAACTACTAGAAAATGAGCGTACTAAGTATCAATTTTTAGCTTTGATGTCTAGAGAAATTCAATTTGAATACATGGAAGCAACACATATAGTAACTTTTTCAGACTGGGGTACCAAACAACTTGGTTTAACAAAGTGTGCAATAGACCCATATCATAGTTCTGAGCTCTACAATATCATGGGTATAAATAATTTAAGAATATTAGATAGATTATTACGTCAGACGACTCCTGAATCTCCAGATATCCATCATGATTTTCAAATTCAGATAGGGGATGAGGAGAGATGGTATCATTTTATTTGTCATGCCCTATGGCTACTTGAGGATACTCCTCACTATATGGGAGCAGTTGGAAAAGTAATTGATATTAATGAGGAGCGTAGTCAGCTTATAAAACTTCAACATCTGGTACAACATGATTCTTTAACCCAGCTTTTAACTCATTCTTGTGCAAAAGAACAGATACAAAAGAGCTTTATGGATGAACCAGATAGTAAGTTTGCTTTGATTATACTTGACTTAGATAATTTTAAACAGGTTAATGATAGTAGAGGGCATATGTTCGGAGATAAAATACTTTGCTATACAGCACAATGTCTGAAAAATTGCTTGAGTAATAATGGTATTATCGCAAGAGTAGGAGGAGATGAATTCCTTGTTTTTTTTAAGTATAATGACAACTTCCTTGAATTTGTTGAACAGATTTTCCAATCTATTTGTGGGGAGTATAAGGGCTTTTTAATATCTGTAAGTATGGGTATATCTACTACTGAAAAAGCAAACAATCAATATGATGTGCTCTTTGAACAATCAGATCAAGCTCTTTATGCAGCAAAATCTGCTGGAAGAGGTATTTTTCGTCTTTACGATGATTCAATGAAAGATATATTTTCAACAATATCAGCTATTGAAAGTGAATAGAACATAAACAATATTATAGAATAGTAAAAAACATTTATTCTAAGTTATTGTTTATAATATGAGTAAAAACTTTATATCAATTATAAGTAAAGAAAAATAGAAGTAAATCAATTTTGATTACTTCTAAGTTTCTTGTTCAATTAATTACAAGTCAATACAAATTTATAATATAGTAATAGAAATGCTCACAGAAAATTATTTTTACTCGCTTTTAAATTTAGACATTATAAATAATTTTATATATAAATTATTTATATATCTTAAGAATTTTGGAGTAATGTAAAAGCAGGTAATCATGGTATACAGATGATTGATAGGTTTGATACCACAGATTTACCTGTAAAGGTGGCAGGGCAAGTAAAAGATTTTAATCCTTTGCTATCATTTTCTAAGAAAGAACTTAGACATAATGACTTGTACTGCCAATATGCAGTTGAGGCTACAAGGCAGGCTATTTCGATTGCATGTAATGAGAGTGGAATTAATATTTGTTGGGACCAACTAGAGCATTGGAGGCAATAGTTTGTATAAAGAAGATTGAAGAATAGTAGTAAGAAGAAGTGAAGTTAAAATATGGAAGAGTTAAAGTAAAAAAGGTCAAAATTAAAATAAAAGAAGCAAAATTAAAACGAAAGAAGAAAGAGTTAAGACAAAAAAGAACATAAATTATGGCTGACAGATGTAAGCTTTATATCATTCTTTCCTTTATTTTTCCAAAAATGTATTGTATTATTTATTCAGTAGTAAATACAATGAAATCATATATCAATAATCATTTAGTGTTTGCATTATAGTATCATTAGTTATATTTATTAAATATAATGAGTAAGTAATAAAGTAATCTATATTTAGTAAATTAAAAGCTATATTTGCTGATATTGTACAGAATTATTGGGAGAAGGAGGAAGAGCATGAAAAAGGATACATCTCATGTTATCAAACGGGCAGAGAACTTTCAGGTAATTTTAATTGGAGAAGGACTGATGGTTGGTGCTGTGGCTGGTTTGATTGTACTTTTATATAGGATACTTTTGGGGCAGGCTGGTATATGGCTCAGTCAAATCTTAAAGTTTGTAGAAGGTTCCACAGTAAAAATAATAGCTTGGTTTGCAGTGCTTGCACTACTTGCTTGGATTGTATCAAAGTTGGTGGACTTAGAACCGATGATTTCTGGAAGTGGTATTCCTCAGCTTGAGGGAGAAATGACAGGAAAAATCAAACAAGTATGGTGGCGTGTGTTGCCAACAAAATTTATTGGAGGATTTTTGGCACTTATGGGTGGTCTTGCATTAGGTAGAGAAGGGCCTTCTATTCAACTTGGTGCTATGGCAGGGAAAGGTATCTCTAGAGCACTTGACCGAGGTAAGACAGAGGAAAAGTTTTTGCTGACTTGTGGGGCAAGTGCTGGATTGTCAGCAGCATTTCATGCACCACTGGCAGGGGTTATGTTTTCACTGGAAGAAGTGCATAAGAACTTTTCAGTATCTGTTTTAATTTCTGTTATGACAGCATCTTTGACAGCAGACTATATCTCAGCTAATTTTCTAGGTATGGAGTCTGTGTTCCAGTTTGACATCGGGCATGTATTGCCACAGAATTATTATGGATTAATAGTGATTCTAGGTGTTATTCTTGGAGTTATGGGAGCATTTTATAACTGGTTTACTCTATATGTGCAGTCTTTATATAAAAAGATTCCTAAAATCGGTACATTTGGTAAACTGTTGATTCCATTCACTATGGCTGGTGTTCTTGGACTTATGATGCCTCAAGTGCTGGGAAGTGGGCACAATTTGGTGGAGGCACTTACAAGTCATGAATATCTTTTTGGAATGGTTGTTTTGATTTTTGTAGTACGTTTTATATTTTCGGCTGTAAGTTTTGGCTCAGGTGCACCAGGGGGTATCTTTTTTCCGTTGCTTGTGTTAGGAGCATTTATAGGTGGAATATTTGGAATGATAGGTGTGAAGGTTTTTGGAATGGACCCTGATTATATAAATAACTTTGTTCTTTTGGCTATGGCAGGATATTTTACAGCTATTGTACGTGCTCCTTTGACTGGTATCATATTGATTTTTGAAATGACAGGTTCTGTTAGCCAAATGCTTTCACTTTCTATAATTTCGATTGTGGCATATATTGTGGCTACTCTTATGAAGTCAAAACCTATTTATGAAAGTCTTTTAGAGCGATTACTTGAGAAAAATGGAGAACCTGCTTCTAAAGAGAGGGGAGAAAAGATATTAGACCAGTTTTCGGTTATGTTTGGCTCTCCTGTTGCCAACAAGAAGATTCAGGATATACAATGGCCAGAGAATTGTCTTTTGGTAGCTATTCAAAGAGGTGGTGAAGAGATTATCCCTAGAGGAAAAACTGTTCTTAAGCCAAGTGATGTGATTGTGACTATGACAGATGAGAGAGACAGTGGTGTTGTGTATGATAGGATGGAAAATTTGTGTAAAGAGAATACGTCACATATTTATAGATAAGTAATGATGTTGGATTTAGGCAAGTGTCAATGAGTGATTGATAAGAAATAAAAATGTGAATGTTTTAGATGTAGGTAGAAGAATTTGAAAAAATAAGTTAATTGAATATGTGTATTAATGAAATTATATGGACTAATGTATATTTATATTCTGTGAAAAGCTACAATAATGCAATTTATTGAACTGGAAAAATTAAATTTTGAAAAAAGGAAGATTTAAATATGTGTGATGAATTTGTAAACGTAACAGAAGAAAATCTTGCCAATGAACATTTATGTTGTATTATCCGTATCAGAAAGCCACATCAAGGTATTGAAGCCAAAAAGCAATGGATTTCTGAACGATTAAGAGAAGGGCATACCTTTAGAAAATTAAATGTCAAAGGTACTGTATTTATTGAGTATGCACCTGTTGAGACTGCATGGGTTCCTATTACTGGTGATAACTATTACTATATCTATTGCTTGTGGGTCTTGGGTGATTATAAAGGAAAAGGGTATGCGAAATCGTTAATGGAGTATTGTGTGGCAGATGCTAAAGAGAATGGGAAATCTGGTATTTGTATGCTTGGAGCAAAAAAACAAAAAGCATGGCTTTCAGACCAAGCATTTGCGAAAAAATTTGGATTTGAGGTAGTTGATAGTACTGATAGCGGATATGAACTACTTGCACTTTCTTTTGATGGAACAACACCAGCGTTCAAGCAAAATGCAAAATCGTGTGAAATTGAGAGTGAGAAACTAACCATCTATTATGATATGCAATGTCCTTTTATCTATCAAAATATTGAAATATTAAAAGAGTATTGCACGACACATGATGTTCCAGCTTCATTTATTGAGATAGATACATTACAAAAAGCAAAGGAATTACCTTGTGTTTTTAATAACTTCGCATTATTTTATAAAGGAAAATTTGAAACAGTGAATTTATTAGATGTTGCTCATTTGAAAAAAATACTAAAGAAATGATGGAGTTACATAGAAAAATTTGAAGATTTGAAAGAAAGTTATGGTGAGTGATAGAAATATTATATTTCTAATTTTATATAATAGATTGTTTTTATAGGAAGTATATTGTATTTTGGAAGTATATTTATTATTAGGTATTTTTGTAATAATAGTAATGAAACTAAAAGGCTACAAACAGAAATAGTGCAGGTACAAGTTTGTAGCCAAGTAATGTTCTTTTTGTTGTGGTTGCGGAAGTCTTTAGATTTTCCGCTATGTTTGTGTGTAGGCAAATGCCTGGATTATGTTATCACTCAAAACAATACTATTAATAAGAGTTGTGTTAAAAATCATATAATTTTAATTTAGAGTATTCATTTTTTTAATCTCTTAAAATAAGAGATAATTTTTTGGGAAGTCAAATATTTTACATATAAGATTGACTTATATTGACATATTTAGTTATTCTAGATTTAAAAGAAGAGAGGTGGCTATATGAATTTAATTTTGAATGACATTCTTAGGACTGTTGTATTAAGTGGTTTATGTATAGTTATCCTATTGAGTTTTAGAATGACTATATTTAAAAGGTTTAGTAAAAGATTTAATTATTATATTTGGTTGATTGTAATTATTAAGTTATTACTGCCATTTACATACTATACTTTTACGTTTAATAGACAAGAATACAAATATACTATTAATAAGGTATATTTAGAAAATATTAATAATCTTCTCACTTCGAAAAATAGCATTTTATTTTTTATTTGGATTACTAGTATAATAATATATTTAGTTTATATTAGTTGGAAATACGTTAAGGTTAAAATTTTAATAAATGATTTATCCTATGATGTGGAGGATAAAGAGATAAAAAATCTTTATGAGAATTTATTAAAGGAACTTAGTATAAATAAAAAGATACAGCTTAAATACTCCTATGAAGTTGAGACTCCGGTGTTTTTTAATTCAAGTGTGATTTTACCACCTTATGATTATACTTTAAAAGAGTTGGATTGGATATTTAGACATGAGCTTATGCATTTTAAGAGCAAAGACCTTTATATTAAGTATTTGGTGTTGTTTTTAAAATGTGTTTATTGGTTTAATCCTTTTATATATGTAATGGAGAAGTTTATAGATTTGGATTGTGAGCTTTATTGTGATGAAAGGGTTTTAAAGAATCGTACTATAGAGGAGAGACAGGATTACGCATTAACTATAATAAATGCAATGAGGAAAGGTTCAAGTCATTCAAATAAGTTTGTAGCTGGATTACATAAGGAGTCGGATATTAGAAAAAGAGTATCTAGTATGTTTAATGAAAGGTGTAGAAGTGGTATTTTGATGGTGGTAATTTTATGTTTGTTATCTTCTATTACATATTTTAAATTTGATATAATTAGTTACACGCAATTAAATTATCCACTACATAAACAGTCGCCTATTGAGAATAATAATCAGAGCTTAAAGTATTTAGGAACTGTTAATACAGATGAGTAATATAAAATTTAAATAATAGTAGAAAAAATTTATAATCAGTTTTTTATACATTAAGTAGTGAAGAGGATGTATTTATTAATCTATTACATAAATTAAGTAAATTTGATTGTAAAGAGCAAAGGATTTTATTTTTATATGTAATAATGTAAATCATATTTTTGGGAATTCTTTTGGATTATAGTATTTTAGTGGATACACTTACTATAATAAATTATTATATATAAGTATGCTAGTTATAGTAATTGAATAGATAAAGATAGTATTTAAAATAATTAGTTTAAAGGAGAAAAATTGACTTATGAAAAAGCAATTGGAAGATATGACTTTAGAGGAATTATGGGAGTTGTTCCCAATCGTCTTGACTGCTCATAAGGACTGTTGGAAAGATTGGTTTAAGGAAGAAAAATTCAGGTTAACTGAGGTATTACCTATGCAAAATATTGTTAGAATAAGTCATATTGGAAGCACTTCTGTGAGTACAATCTATGCCAAACCAATTGTTGATATACTGATTGAGATAATAAAAGATTGTAGTATGAAACATATTAAAGAATTAATTGAGTCAACGGGATATATTTGTATGTCGGGGAGTAGTAGCAGGGTTTCACTTAATAAAGGATATACAATAGATGGTTTTGAAGAAAGAGTTTTTCATTTGCATATAAGATATGTAGGGGATAATGATGAGTTGTTTTTTAGAGATTATTTAATTGACAATCCAAGTGTTGCTAAAGAGTATGAAGAACTTAAGTTAAACCTATGGAAGAAGTATGAGCATAATCGTGATGCTTATACAGATAGTAAGTCGGATTTTATTAAAGAAATTACTGAAAGAGCAAAAGTATTGTATTCTAATAGATACAGTTAGAAATTTATTTATATATTTTTTAATTAGGTCATTTATTGATTTTTAATGTGTGTTAAGTTATATAAAGATATAGAAATAGAGTTTATTAGATTGTATAAGATTACATAAAAAGGGAAGTTATCTTGTTTAGATTATGTGAATTTAAATCAAAAATGGTAATGAGATTGATTAGACTATATAAACTTAAATAAAAAAGGATAATGAGATTGACTAAGTTATATAAATTTAAACTAAAAAGGTAATCAGATTGATTGCCCTTTTTCTTTTATTAAAAGCTTTTAAATTAAAAGTGCTGAAAAGTTGTTTCATTTTATGAATGAGTTTTGATATATTAGAAGCTCTAGAATTGTAAGGATATGGTATAGTATATCACTATTTAAATAAGAAAAATTAAATATATCATAAAGTACAGAATACAAAAAGTAGCAAATTTTGTTTTATTTATTTGTATTAATATAATATTTATATATTGACCTTTAGACAAATGTCTAATAAAATAAAGTTAAAGGTGTGTGATTATATTGAAGAAAATACCAAAGTCTGAATTGTTAGTTATGAATTTTATCTGGGATAAAGATATGGATAAGATACCTGCGAGAGAAGTAGCTCATTTTATGGAAGAATGTCATGAATGGACAAAAGGGACTACAGGGAAAGTCCTTTCTCGATTGAGCGACAAAGGATTTTTAGAATTTGAAAAAGATGGTAGAAATACTGTGTATACTGTTAAGATTAAGCGTGAAGAGTATTTGAAGTTTGAAACAAAAGATTTCTTTGAATTTATGCATAAGAATTCTATGCATAGCTTTATTTCATCATTGGGTTGTGAAAATGAAATATCAGATGACGATATAAAAGAGCTTGAGAAATGGATAAAAAAAAGAAAATAGGAGAAGTATCTTATGGAACTTTTTATCGAGATTGTAAAATTAAATATTTATATGAGTATACCAATTCTTTTGTTTATTTTATTTACTAAAAAAGTAAATAGATATACCTGTAAGTTTTATTACTTAATGTGTATCTTAATAATATTTAGACTGTTATTTATATCTAAAATAAATCTAAATATATTGACTATCAATAGTAACACAATTAAGAATTATAAACATAGTATTGATAGTTATATATCATATGGTTATAGTATTAATCTAGATATATTTATGTATATTTGGATGCTAGGTATTGTATTAATATCTTTTCATTATTTAAAAGCTAATTTTAAATTTTATAGTTATGTAGAAAATTTGCAAGAAGAAGTTTTAGATGCAAATATCATTAATGTCTTAAATGAACAAGTAAAAAAATTAAATATAAATAGAATATTTAAAGTATATAGAGTTAAAGGGATTTATTCCCCAGCTATTATAGGCTTAAGAGATTATAAAATAATAATTCCAGAAAAAGAATATAGTAATAGACAATTAAATTTTATCTTTAGACATGAACTGGTTCATTATAAAAGGAAAGATAATTTGTTTAAAGCTATGGTTAGTCTTGTATGTACAATACACTGGTTTAATCCAATTTGTTACTTATTAAAGAAACAATTTAATGAATTATGTGAATTATCTTGTGATGAAATTGTGATTGATGAATATACCTCAAGTGAAATCGAGGAATATGCGTATCTAGTATTAGATACAATAAAATATAAAAAAACATTAAGGTATTCAGTATATGTATCTCAGTTTAGAAATGAAAAAAATATTATTTTAAAAAAGAGGTTGAATTGTATGTTTAATAAAGATAAAAAGAAAATTAATCTAGGTTTTAAACTTTTATTAACTTTTATAATAATCGGGTCTATGTTTTCTATTAATGCTAATTCTGAACAGAATGAGGATATATTAGGAGATACTGGTGGTAATATTAGTTATAATAAAAATGGAGAAACATATGGTCCATCTATAACAGATTCAAATGGAAATTCAATTGAACCAGAACTTATAGCAGCAATAGGATTAGGAAAGAAATTAGGGTATGTAAGGAAAAGGGATTTGTATGATTGTGATAATCAACCAAAAACACCAGAAGAAGCCGTTGCCTATACAAGAAAAAGAAATCTAAGTATATTTAAAAGAAGCATACCTCTTTATGATAAAGAAGGTGTAAAAATTATAGGAAGATTTAGAATTAATTAAAAGAAAAAAGGGTATGCTCAAATGAATTTTGATAAAAATAATTTTAAAATAGGATATGAATATGAAAGAAATACTTATATGTTAATTAAAAAACTTGGATACTTTATAATTGGCTACATTTCAAATAAAAAATAGATTATGATGTTAATTATTTCAAATAAAAATATTATAGATTTAATATTAGAACCTAATGGGTGAATAGATTTATATGTGGGGATAGGATATAAAGCGGTTTGACAAATATCTTGACAAATCAAAAGATGTTATGAATATGAAAAAAGCAGTTAATTTAGTAGTTTTTGATTTATAAATATAAAATAAAAAGGAGATGTCTCAAAATACAAATTTGTATCATCTCCTTTTTTCAAAACCTAGGGTTTTAGCTATCTAAGATTGTATAATAATATATTGATAAATACATTGGCAATGGTAGCATTAAGCCACTTTTTAAGTAGTAAAGTACACTGATGTCCAACAAAACTTTTTTAAATAGCCATTTAGCATTTTCAATCCTAATTTATTAGATATATTCTTAAATTGTAGAGGAGCCACTTACTTGTAACTCCATAAAATACACACCTATAAATTTATCTATATTGGATATTCTACAAATATATTAATTTACTTCCTATAAACTCATTTTATTTTCCTTGAGTTAATACCTTTCTTATCTCAACATTATTAGACGTAAACTTGATTAGTATTGGTATAAATATCAACTGAACTAACATACCTGGAATAGCTTGTACTATGTTTCCAAAAACAAATATTAAAGGACTTACTTGAGGTGCTATTGTAAGCGAAACTATAAATGCACCTACAACTGCAAATAACCTACCAACTAACATTGCACCTATAAGGCTTAAATAAATTTTATTACTCTTAGAAAATAAAATCCCTGTTACTAATCCATAACCACAAAGCTCAAAAACCATTATAGGCATTACTGGAACTAAAGGTGGCATACCTGTCATAACACCACTTAATATAGGTGTAATTATTCCCACTATCGCCCCATAACTTGGACCTAATAAAAATCCAGCTATTAATACAGGAATATGCATAGGTAAAAATATAGGACCTGCTAAATTAAACGTATGGAAAAACATAGGTAGTATAATTCCAAATGCTATGAATATACCAGATAAAATCATTTTTTTAGTTTTCATGGAAATCCCCCTAATATAATTATTTATTTCTTTATTACTATGTAATAAATTTCATCATTTTCAAAAGCTTGTTCAACATCCAAGCCTATTTCCTCAAATAATTTTCTTTGTTTATCTATAGGTATGAGTCTATCCTCACTAACACTTTCATCAACGTCTTTATGCATATTGTTTAAAAACTCTCTGCTGTTTGAATGAGCGATTATAAGCTTACCATTTTTCTTTAAATTGTTTTTTACTAGCGACTTTATAGTCATAGTTTTGTTTTGAAGATGTGGAAACATTGAATATAAAATTATTTTGTCATATCTATCATCTATTGTGTCTTTTTCTACATCTGTTATTTCAAAAGATACATTTTTATAGTTTTTAAATTTGTCACTTGCTACTTCAAGCATTCCCTTTGAGATATCTACTCCTTTTATATATCCATTAGGATTTAGATTTGTCAAAAATGGTATTAATACTCCTGTTCCTGTACCTACATCAAGTATCTTATCTTTATCTTTTATACCTATCTTTGACAAAAGAGTATTTATCTTTCCTTCATTTACTTCTATTCTATTGTCCCAATCCTTTGCTATTTGGTCAAAAAACTCTTTTTGATTCATCATATAGCCCCCTTTCATTATACCCAAAACCCTATAATACATTATTTTTCATGTCGCAAATATTTAATCCATTGGACACAAAAAAAGCCATGAAGATTCTATAAACCTTCATGGTTTTGGTTTTAAAATTTATATTTTTAGTATAATTATAGTAACACTTATCTATATTTGTCAATGAATATTTAGTATATTTATAAACTTTAATTTTATTAATAATTAAAGTTTGAAATACTTTGTTTTTGGGGCAAGGAAAATAAAATATTAGTTGTGTCTTTTCATTGGAATAGGCAATTAATTTGTTGTATATAAAACAATTCTGTTCACATTTAATTAGCTTTATATGTATAATTTATAATATAATATTTAAGTATAACTATGTTTTTGAGATATAGAATCATGTAGGAGGTAGAATATTCTAATAAATCTATTTGAATATTCTAGATAGTGTATTATTTTTTAACCAAATCATTTTCATTCATTTTGCCAAAATTGAGGAAATATAAATCCTTTAATTCCTACTATATTTTTGTATCTTCAAAATTTATAAAAGGTATCTTAATAGTCATAATGAATTTTAAAAAAACTTAATTACAATTTTTAAAGATATAAAAGATATAGATAAAGACAACATACAAAATCATAGTATATTGTCTTTATTTTATATCTTTAAATTACAACAGTCACTGATAAACCCTTTCTGCCATAAAACTTTACTTAAATTCAACATCAGTATATCCAGTTAGAGAAATACCAATTTGAGTGGCTTCAGTACCTTTCTTATAATTAAATCCAGTATCTGTCTTAGTAAAATAATTAGGATAAACAAGTAAATCATATATTAAGAAGTCTTTATCTGTAGCTGTTAAAGAAATCTTGCTATTATCATATTTATTCTTTGAAGTAAATTGAATTCCTCCATTTGCAGCATCAATGTTTATTACATCAGTACAATTATTTGGCAAGTCATAACTAAAGTCACCATTACGAACTTTGACATTCATAACATGTTTTACATTTGGAACATAAAGCTTAACAAAGTCTGTGTTACCCATTGATGAAACTTTTCCAGATATACGAACTATCCATTTACCATTCTCTTTTGTAATATGAACATCATAGTATTTACCATCATAGCTAGCTTCTATTTCATTGGAAGAGGAAGGCAGTATCTCCAAACCTCCATTATAAATATCAAAAGACATATCGAGACTTTGTATATTATCTGGTAGTTTGCCACTACTAGAAACGTCTAGTTTTTGCGTATTATCTGCTGATTTATTGTTGTTTTTATGTGTGTCTGAATTTGAATTGTTTTTAGTAGAAGGATTAGAATTTATCTTTTTGTTTTTATTGTTATCAACTTGAATTTGTGGTATTGTATATGCTCCAATAGCCGTTGCCCCAACTGTAAATAAAATCGTTATCATAAGTGTAAAGAAGACTACTAATTTTGATTTTTTTCTAAAATTCATAATTGCCCCCAACCTTTCTTTTAGTAATTTCTTGCTTTCACTTAGAGTGACAGAAGCAAGGGATTCTTTATATTTTCCAACAGTTGCTATAGAGTCTAGTAGAGTCTTTCCATAGTCTTGTACATTACTTGAATCTAGTTTTTTGATAATTGCTTCATCACAAGAGAACTCACATGCTTTGTTAATTTCTTTCCCCATAAGATATACAAGGGGATTAAACCAGTGTAAGCAAACTGTAATTTGTACTAGCCATTTATAGAACATATCTAATCGACGATAATGTGTAAGTTCATGTAGCACGATATACTGGAAATCTTTTTCTGTAATATCTGCCCTTGGTAGTACAATACATGGACGGAAAAATCCAATCAATAATGGAGAAGAAATAAGTGGGTTGATGCAAAGCTCTATAGCCCTTTTTATTTTTGTTTGACCTCCAATAATTGCAAGTCTGTCCAATAGCTCTATGTCTGAAATAGGGACTTGTCCAGCTTGTATATATCGTACAAAGCTTTGATAAATTGTTACCTTTCGTATGAATAGGATAAGAGCAATTACCAACCAAATTAGCCAAGTGTTATTTACTAATAAAGTAATTATGTCTTGCACTGCCTGGTTATTAGTGGGTGACTCTGTTTTATTTATATCTTTTTGATTGTTTTGTTCATTATTAATGGATTGTGTATTTTCATTATCACTTAAAATAGATTGATTTTGTTGTGTAGGGTGATTTTCATCAGTGTGATATATAGCATTGTCAAATATTTGAAAAATGCTTCCCAT
This sequence comes from Clostridioides sp. LIBA-6822, assembly GCF_056688955.1. Taxonomy (NCBI): domain Bacteria; kingdom Bacillati; phylum Bacillota; class Clostridia; order Peptostreptococcales; family Peptostreptococcaceae; genus Clostridioides; species Clostridioides sp. LIBA-6822. Next base: position 672,115 of record NZ_CP196995.1, read on the forward strand.
CAAGTTTGTTTCTGGTGTAAATGGTAATAATAGTCTCATAATGACAATTAGCCAGATATAATATTGCCATTGCCTACTTATTTTGTCTTTAAAAATTTGCTTGAATGAAAAAAGAATTAGAATAAGCAGTGAACCAGAAAGGGACATTGACAAGAATACTTTCATTACATTATTCATTTATCTTTTTCCCCCCTCCAAAAGCTCCTTTAGTTCATCGTATTCTTCATCAGTTAGCAAATCACTTTGAATTAAATTGGAGACAAGACCTTTTACATTCCCTTCATAGACTTTATCAAGTAGTTTTTTTGTTTGGCTTGTCTGATATTCTGCTTCTGATATAAGGGGAGTGTATTCATTTCGGCGTCCTAATTTTTTTGCTTTTAGATACCCTTTATCCATAAGTCGAGATAAAAGTGTTATTAGTGTATTTTTTTGCCATGTTTTACCTAATGATGTTAACTCGTCTAAAAGAAATGCAAAAAGTACTGGTTCATTATTTGCCCAAATGATTTTCATAATTTCAAGCTCAGCATCTGATAGTTGTTGAACCACTTGAATCTACCTCCTTTTGTATGACATTATGTCATTTTATTTTAGTATAATGCCATGTCATACATTTGTCAATAAACTTATTTAACTTAGAAGGAGTGATAGTTAGAAGTGAGGATTTTTTGGTGAAATGGTAGAAAATATGGTTGCTAAAAGAAGAAAGTCAGTGATAGATAGAAAAAATCAATATAAGTGGTAGATGGGAAAGCTAGTAATAGAAAAGATTAATAATAAGTAGAGATAGTGATAAGAAAAGATTAATTACAAAGATAAAGAATAAGAATAAAGTCTAATAATAGAAAAGATTAATAATAAGTAGAGATAGTGATAAGAAAAGATTAATTACAAAGATAAAGAATAAGAATAAAGTCTAATAATAGAAAAGATTAATAATAAGTAGAGATAGCGAGAAGAAAAGATTAATTACAAAGATAAAAAATAAGAATAAAGAAGTAATTACAAAAAGAAATAACAAGAATAAAAGATTAATTATAAAAAAAGAGATAATTACAAAAGAAATAACAAGAGTAAATATTAATGACAAAAAGGAAGAACCAATAACATATAAATACAAATATTGTTATTGATTCCATGTATATGCAAGTTTTTATATATATAATTTTTTATATAAAGATTCTAGTAATGAGATTGGATAATAGGAATATTCTTAGATTTATATTAAGATACCTAATATAGTTTTGGTTAAAATAATCTAATATAAAGAAATAAAGAAAATTCATTATCTGTATAAGAGATATTTAATTCTCCATTGTACTTATCAACAATTCCTCTAATATTCTCAATACCATATCCATGAGAATAACTATCTTTTTTGTCTGAAACAAATAAATCTTGCTTTTTATTGATAGGATTTACTTTGTTGTTTGTCAACAAATAGCTAAAATACTCCTTTTCACAACGTGCCTTTAACACCACTTTTCTATTTGATAAATCTTGTATCTTCAAAGAAGCTTCTATAGCATTATCCAAAGAATTTGAAAAAATAGTACATAAATCTATAGGCTCTATACCTAAGTGATTGTCTATGTCTATATTAAAGTGGACATCAACTCCATTTTCTTCTAATTTTGTATGGCGAAGATTTAAAATTGAATTAAGAGCTTGATTTTTACAAAATTGCTTTCCACTAAGAGTACCAAGGCTTATTTTCAACTGATTAAAATATTCTTTAGCACCATCAGTATCGTTAACCTCTAAATACGATTCAATCATCTGAAAGTGGTTATTCATATCATGTCGTATTTTACGTATTTGAATTTGTTGATTTTCTAGCAAATCGTAGTATTTTTCTTTTATATGATTTGCTTGTTTTTCTATCTTCATCTTTACATTTTCAATTAGTGGTTGTAAAAGAAGTATTACACCAATATTTGCTATAATTGCTGATAAAATGATTATATAAGTTCCATAAGGCAAGTCGCCTAAAAAAATATTATTTACACTACCCATAGGAATTAAATTAGTTGGTGGCAGAATAATAGCAATTAATATTGATAAAAATGAAGCCATACATACCATGTCGATAAAAATCCATATCTTATTTGATAGGTATTGTTTTATATTGATTAATCTATTTTTTAAGAAAATATGTATTAAAAACCAAAACAATAGTTTAATCAGAGCGGAAATTATCTTGACAATTGAAAGTATAAAAAGATAATCCCTTGAACAGATAAGCCCACTATACAGAGGATTGTTTATAAAAAGAAAATTAATACCAACTATAATAGGGTAGAGTATCATGATAATTGATACTATGGGAATTAATTTACTTTTACTACAGATTATAAGCATTATAAAATACCCAAGTAGTGTAAATAGAATATTTACAGGGTCAGAAACCCATATTATCATTTGACTAATAATAGAGTAGCCAAAAATTAATATGACTTTAAAAATCCAATGATTTCTAAAGTCTATAAAATAAGAAGTCAACTTATAAAGAAAAAAGGCTATATAAATATGAATTAAAACTATGATAAAAGTTGTACCATTATTAATTAAAGAATAAGAATTCATTTAAGATACCTTTCTAAAAAATAATATTTTAATATGTATTTTGAAACTAATATTCTAATATCGTCCTTGAATTTAAGTTTCTAATATACTTTTTGAAATTAAGACTCTAACATATACCTTGTAAATTTTCCTACGACTTCCTGATATTTTTTACGGCTTATAGGTATTTTTTCATTCTGAACTTTAGCATAAGTTTGACTTATACTATCTACATGGTTTAGATTAACAATATACCTTTGATGTGTACGTATAAAGTTAGAGGGGAGAATACTTTCCATATCGTTTAACTTTCCATAATATTCTAATGTTCTCTCAAAGGTTACTACAGTCAATTTTCTTAGCTCACTTTTAAAATAGATAATATCTTTCATATTGATTTTACAAAGGTTAGTTCCAATTTGAACTGTAATAAAATTTTCTTTCCATTGTTCTAATTTTTTTAGTGCTTCTTTTAATACCTCACATATTTTTTCACTTTTATAAGGCTTTAAAATATAGTTCAAAGCTCCTACATCATATCCGTGAAATACATAATCAGAAAATCCTGTGACAAAGATGATTATAGTGTCTTTTGAATATGTTCGTATAGCTTTTGCTACATCAACACCGTTGCTTTTTCCAAGTTCAATATCTAAAAAAATAATATCCATATAATAGCTTTCGTGTTCTAGGTTATATAGTAGGCTTTCACCATTTGAGTATTCTTTTATTTGGCATGGGTAACCCCACAAATCCATTTCTCTTGTAATGATTTTATTTAACATGTTTCTTTGTTGTTTTTCATCATCACAAATACAAATCGAAATCAATGTCTAATCTCCTTTCAAGTTTTTTGTTTATATAATTAAGTATATAATATATTTTGCTACCTAGATATATAAAATGAGATAACAAATATATCCAGGTAGCAAGATAAAGTTTTCTATATTAGTATGGGTTTATACCTAAAACTATTTTATTAAACTTGAAACTATCTTATTAAACTTATTTTAAGATTCCAGTGATTTTTCTTATTTTGAAATCCCAATAATATTTTTGAATTTTTTATATGTTAATAGATATATAAGGAACATATAAATACCACAAAGCCCTATAAGACCTAAATTTATCAAAAGAGCATTGACCTCACTACTTACAATTCTACCATCATTGTTAAGCATAATCATAAGGTTAAACAGATAGATTACAAAGCTTCCTACAATAAGAGGGTATGAAAACACCTTCTTTAATTGGTTTCTAATACAGAATTTTATATAGTCGTTATTCGCTCCTAATCGACTTAAATCCATAAAAACCTGCTTATGATTTACAGCTATAGTAACACCTCTTGTATATGCAATGATTCCAACTGCTGTAAAGCAGATGATTGCCACATATATGAATAACATCAAGAAGACTGCCATATTTTTTATCATATCTTGACTTTGTAAAATTTTAAAATTAGGATAGTACTTCCAATTAAGATATAATTGATTATTATCTGGTTCTAGTTTTAAAGGACCTTCTCCACTTGGATAACTTTCATCCATAAAATACTTTTCTCCAGTTGATTCATAACGTTTTTTTACATACTCATCATAACTAGTGAACATTCCCAATTCTTTAGATGTTCTTTTTATAATCTCTGCCTTTAAATCACTAGCAAAAGCATAAGTATCTTTAGACTTATCTACATTAAATAGTACAGAATTATTGTAATTTTTTATAGATAAATCCTTAGCAAATGCTTTATAATCATTTTCATTAAGAACATAAACATTCATACTTTTATTTTGAAAAAAAGAACCATTAAAGATTAGGTTTCCAGCATGTTTAAAAGGAATTTCTTTTTCTGTTACTGGACTTGATATAAATTTGGTATAATCAGAACCTTTATTTTCATTTTCCTTATTTACAACAGCGAGATATTCCCCACTTTTTATAGTTATGGGTTTGCCAATTAATTTAGAAAAATCTTTGGAATTAAAGAACATGTCATATGAACTTTTTTTTAGGTACACCTTATCAATAGTTCCATTTTTATGATGTGTTGACTCTGTACCATCAACAATCAATTCAATAGAAGGAATTTCCATATAGTTTTGAATATCTATATTATATTTATCTGCTAATTGTTCAATATCTTCTTTTGATACCTGTTTATCTCTTTGATTGTAGGTAAAAGTGTAATCTATAGGGTTGTTTTTAAGATTATCATAAATTCCTGTAACCATGTTAGGAACATAGAATACAGCAAATAATGCTCCTGCAATTAAAAATGAAATAACACACATATTTTTTACTGTCTGTCTTCCCATAAATCTCATCATGCTAGTTGATATGATATTTTTGTAGTATTTTTCAGGATGTTTTCCTCTTTTTGCGTGTACAACTATATATGTCATAATCATATAGATTCCAACAGCAGAGAATAGATAGGTAATGCTCCATATAGATGGTAATAGATAATTTAATTTATCTATAACTATTGAAGGTACAACATAACCTAAAACAATACCTAGTATAGTAAAAACTATACCTAATATACCATACCATTCCTTTACATCATGTATTGGTTCAGATATTCTTTGGTCATTTAGTATATCAATTATATTTGTACGATTAATAAATTTTACTGAAAGCATAAATATACACAATGTCACAAATATACAGAATATAAATCCATAGATGAATCCCTGAGTTCCAAATTGATAAGTCATTTCTCTAGTATCAATAATCACTAATTGGAATATCTTCCATATACCAAAGGATACAGGGATACTTAATATAAGACCTAAAAAACAGCATATTATAGAAATTAATAATATTTCTGAAAATAGAAGTTTTTTTAATTTCTTCTTGTTTGCTCCTAGAGCCATGAAAATACCAATTTCTTTACTTTTAAATTTTAAAAATAGAGAAGAAGCGTATGTAGTAAATACAGCACATCCCAATATGGCAACTGAGAATATCATTGTAGCTTGTTTTCTGCTATCTCCACCAGTTGGCAGGATGTTTTGTACTGTTGGGCTAAAATAAATTAGAGCATATGAAGTAACTAGTACCACAGAAAGTATTATACAAAAGAATAAGGTTGTATAGTTCTTCCAATTATAGGCTCGAAGTCTTCCATATAATTTATTAATTGTCATCTTGACCGCCTCCCATTTCTTTTAAAAGTTCTAGTAATTCATCTAGGAATTCGCGTCTTGAACTTGATTTTACAACCTCCTTATAAACTATTCCATCTTTAAGTACGATAACTCGGTCACAGAAGCTTGCTGCAAAGCTATCATGTGTAACCATAAGTATAGTAGCATCTAACTCCTGCTTTGCCTTTAGAAATGAATTAATGACTGTACGACAAGACTTACTATCAAGGTTACCAGTTGGTTCATCTGCTAATATTAAATCTGGATTGTTCATAAGTGCTCTTGCCACAGCTGTACGTTGTTTTTCTCCACCAGATATTTCAGCAGGGTATTTTTTCTTAATATGTTCAATACCAAACAGTTCACATAGACTGCCAGCACGGTTTTCCATTTGTATGACTTGACCACCTTTGATAATTTGTGGAACGCAGATATTTTCAAAGACGCTAAGCCCATCAAATAGCATGAAGTCTTGGAATACAAATCCTAATTGTTGGTTTCTGACTTCAGAAAGTTCTTTTTCCTGCAAATTTCTTATATTATTGTTTCCAAGAGTTATTTCACCATCATCAATTGGGATAAAGCATGAGATACAGTTTAGGAGAGTGGTTTTTCCGCTTCCTGATGAACCCATAATTGCTACAAATTCCCCTTTATTGATTTCAAAAGAAATATTTTTTAATACTGGATATGTTTTATTACCTGTTTTGTACGATTTATATAAGTTGTTTACTTTAAGCATATATATCATCCTCGCTTTCATTTATCTTGTAAGTCAATGATAGCATTTGAAGGGGTTAGAGGAGTACCAGCTCTATTGTAAGAATTGGGTGTTTTTTTGTAAGACTTGAAAATATATTATTGATAGTATGAGAGATTAGCATAGCGAAATGGATTATATTGAATAGTGATAGTTGAAAAGCTTAAAGGTGTAGAGCATAAGTAAAAAAGTTACAGAGTAGTTGGGCAGTATTTAGAGCAGTAATGTAGAATAAGACGTTATAGAATAGTGAAGTTAGATTAAAGCAAAAATGTATAAAGTAAAAGTAAAAAAGTTATAAAATAGTAAGGTTATATTAAAATAGTAAGGTTATATTATTGAAAAGAATTATAAAGTAATAGAAAAAGGATTTTAAAAATATAAATTCAATAGAATTGAAAAAGTATATCGCAGTATTAAACTAAATAAATTGTTAAAAAGAATTTGAAGTTTGTAGTTAAAAGTATAAAAATACTAGTAGTACAAAAACAATAAAGAATCTTATAAAAATATAAATAGAGATTTAAAGATATCGTAAAAAGCTGTAGAAATACTTTTAAGTCAGTCAAATATTTCTGTATCATAGCAAATCATTATAATAAAGACCTCATCATAGTAAAGTAACTATCATAATAAATATACTATCAAATAAAGGCACTATTTAATAAAAATGCTATTATAGTAAATATAGCATCTAACAAGTGAACTATTTAATAAAAATGCTATCATAGTAAATATAGCATCTAACAAGTGAACTATTTAATAAAAATACTATCATAGTAAAGTAACTATCAAATAAATGAACTATTTAATAAAAATGCTATTATAGTAAATAAACCCTCTGATAAAGGCACTATTTAATAAAAATACTATCATAGTAAAGTAACTATCAAATAAATGAACTATTTAATAAAAATACTATCATAGTAAAGTAACTATCAAATAAATGAACTATTTAATAAAAATGCTATCATAGTAAAGTAACTATCATAATAAATATACCATCTAATAAACATATCATATAATAAAGACATTAATTTCTTACTAAAAAAGCTACTACAATCAACAACGAAAAAACAATTGAAAGTATCGAAAAAGTAAAGTGAGAATTTGAGTCATTATTACGGTTATTAAGCTTTATCCATAAACCATATACAATTGTGCACAATAATAAAACTGCTGAGATTACTCCTATAAATGTAAAAAACATTAAAACTTCCTCCCTATTTAATGTAAGTATCTTTTAGTCAATGAGAATATTTTCAACCATCACCAGAATTATAAAGTAAAAAGCTAATATATCATTATTTTATAATATCTACTAGAAGTAAATCTAATTGAAAGTCTATTAGACTATTTCTTTGTTCAACATTCATAATATCAATACCACTATATTTATAAAAAGCATCATAACGAAGACAAAGCAACTGAATAAACGAAGTTATTTGATATGCAATAGTTCTGTATTCAGCTTCAGTTTTTTTATTGTTCTGGCTTTCATAATGAACCTTAACTAAAGGAAGTATCTCAAATGGATAAATAATTTCTTCTTGTATCAATATGTAGGGTACAGAAACCTTTATAAATTGACTATGCGCACCTATAAAGTCAAAAAATGTAATTAGTATTTCTCTTAATTGCTGTTTAGGTACTAAATTTTTAGTATCATGTGTAGCTTTATATTCATCCATATGATGTTTTAAAATTTTTTTAATAGCAGTATTAACTAATGCTTCTTTAGATTTAAAATAATAGTTAATCATAGCTAAATTGACATTTGCCTTAGTTACAATTTCTCTAGCTGTAATGCTTGAAATATCTCTATTCAAAGATAGTAACTGAATTGTAGCATTAATTAGCTGTTCTTTTGTCGAATCTATTTTCATAATTTTCCCCTCAAAAATTTCCCTATAAAAAAAATTAAACGTGTTTAATACACGTTTAGATACTATCATGAAAATTTTGGGATGTCAATGGTGCCTAGTGCTTATGTGTTTAAGTGCAAATCTAATAGACTTTTATAAGTGGGATTTGAACTTCTGTAAGATAATTCTCAGGATTTGATTCATTATGCTCACCTTTATGACCAATTTGTCTATTTATACCTGACATTTTATAATCACTATTTTTGTCCAACCAATAACAAAAAGACTCATATGCACCAGCTATGTTTTCATATGGACCATACACCATAGTGCATGCCATTGTATTAACTTCTTCTGTCTCGCGATATGTAAATTTAGACTTATTCTTACCAAATTTCTTTACGACCATTCCAACCTCGACATCTACACCATTACCTGTAAGTTCTTCATCATGATAAAATGCTATATTATTGTCGGAATGACGTGATACTTCTATATGTTCTTCCTTAATAAAATCGTATAACTTCTTCCAGAGAATACCTTCATAGTAGTAGTCTGGTATTATTTCTCTAAGCGATATGATTTTATAGCTTGGAATTTCCTTAAAGACAACATTGTGATGAATCTCATCTTTATCATGGTTTATAGCATCTATAAACCTATCAATTTTATTTATTCTCTGCTGCTCTTGTTTTATTTCATTTTTTATTTCATTCTTTTTTCGATTTAATTCTTTAATTACGAATTCATCGTCCCAGTTATGTACTATATTTGATATTTCTGCAACACTAAATTTTGAATCTCTTAATAAGACTATTTTTTGTAAAGTTGAAATCTGTTCAACTGAGTAGAGGCGATAACCTGTATATTTATCTATTTTTGCTGGTTTTAGAATACCAAGCTCATCATAATAACGTAACATACGAATAGATACCTGTGTTAATTTTGAAACTTCTCCAATTTTAAACATGAAAATATGACCTCCTTTTCACTTATAATTAGTATATATTTTGTTTTTATATACTTCAAGCGTTTAGGGAAATACATTTATTTTACAGTTTTAGGTATAATTACATGGAGTAAAACACCATTGGATTATAGTTATATCAAATTACAAGTTATCCTACACTTTATGGTTAATATTTTATAGTTAATATTAAAATTACCAATCTAGCTCAAATTCAAAATCATCTGATTTTATTTGTTCAATTTCAGAATCTACTTTCTGTTTAAACTTATTAGAAGAAACTATATATACAACAAATATTAGTCCAAATAGTATTTGTACATATTGAGATATTGCACACAATTTAATAGGGCAATGTAGTAGTAATTGAACATTAAAGAAATTGTGCATCATATGAACAAGTCCAGCAGCTAGAATACTTCTATTTGTATTTATATATACAAAATTAATTATAAAGGTTAAAAGTATAATATTTGGTATAAATAAAACTGCATCAAATAAAGAAGATTGTGCTAGAGTATATGGCATTTGACCAGGAGTAAAGTACGACCCTAGATACCAAATTCCACAAATAATACCTAAAATAATTGAGGAGGTTGTAAATCCAAATCTGACCAATAGTTTGTCAATAGCATATCCTCTCCATCCTGCTTCTTGACTAAGTATGCTTAATATAAAGCTTGATAATAGCATAAATGTTATTTTAGAAGGTTCATATATTGCTATGTATTTCCAATTTATACTAGAAGTCTTTACATTAAAGTAATTTCCGATTATTAAAGAAACAATAAACATTAAAGCAAAGAATAATATTGTCAATAAGGGCCATTTTATACTCATTTTTTTTAAGCTAAAACATCTATAAATGAAATCTTTTTTTGCGTTATCTGGATATATTGTAGAGATAAAAAATAGACCTACAATAGCTGGTGACGTATATCCAAGATAAAAAATGATTTCTCCAAGTATCGTGTCTGTAATTCCAAATAATACAGGTGTAAGACTGAATATCCAATTTAATAATAAAGTAAGTGTAAAGAAATAGGTTAAGTGTTTATTTGTATTAAAGGGGGTATTATATATTTGCATTTTTTCACTATCCTTTCGTTTTATAATAGTGTTTTAATTTATTTGTTTTTTTATATACTAAAATGTAATTTAATAGTATATCTCAGTTATGATAATATATTATTTCTTATATTTTGGCTAATTATTTCTACACTAAATACAATCAGTTAGTATTTAATACTAAATATATTGTATTATTTTGATTACAAAATAGGTCAATAAATATACGATTAGTGATATTAATAAAGTATTTTAGATTTTATTTAAATATTTAGCTTTTCTCTAATATTTTTTATGTAACGGCGATTGATAATAACTTTTTCATTATTTGTTAAAGTAGCTTGCATACGATTATGCGATATTATTTTTGTGCTCTCTATGTAGTCCATATTTAAAATCATGGATTTAGATATACGTGAGAAAGATGTATTAACTAATAGTTTTGATAGTTTATATATTTTCAAATCAACTTCAAACACATCATCTTTATAATAAGCAAATGTCTTGTTTCCAACTGTCTCAAAATATAAAATGTCACAGACATTAAGTTTATAAATTTCTCCTGACTTTTTTCCTTTTATATCAAGTAGTGGTGTACTTAATAATGAAATTATTTTTTCGATGTTATTATCTAATGTAGAGCATTTTATAGTTATTTCAATATCATCACAATTAGTAGCTTGTTCGACATGGATTTTCATTAATCATCACCTCATTTTATTACTGTCATTAGAATAGCATTATATTTTATTTAGTCCAACTAGATGCGTTCTAAATTTCAAATTGAGTATGGTAAAATTCAAAAATAAAATAGTGAAATTCAAATTTGAGGTGGTAAAATTCAAAAAAATACTATAGATATTTGGAATAAATTTCCAAATATCATAGTATTTTTCATAGAATATATCTAATTATTTTACAAATAGACCTATTTTATGATTTAATATATTGTCAAAATTACTTCTTAAATACCAAAATGTTTTTAGATAGCGTATCAATACTGTTTGATAAAGCATTTAATTTACCTTCAATTCTAACCAATAAATACATGGATAGAGCTATAGGGAAACCAACATTGGTTATTAACAGTTGCAAACTATCGTCCATGAAATCATCCTCCTACTCTATAACTAAGTCATAAGGAGTGGTATTTGTTTCTACTACCTTAGCTTCAACAGCAGAAGCAAGGTCAAATCCTCCAACTAAAAAAATATTTTTAGATATTATCAAATCCATAACAGATTTTATGTTTTCTTCAGTTAAGCTATCTTTTGGGTTTTCTATAGAAAAAGAAACTTGTTTATCCTTTACATTTTTAAAACTCATGACTAATTTTTTCTTAATCTCCATACAGTTACCTCCGTTATAATAATTTATATTTTTAATTGTTAATATTAATGGTTGATTTTAATTTTTGCTAGTATAGAAAATGTTTTGGTATTACTTAAATTGAATCTCGAAAACATTTAAAAATAGTTAACATGTTTAATATATTAATCTTTAAAGTGTAAATAGATTAAAGATACAACCTACAAAATATATAGAACATTGAGTGCATCATATAATTTATCACTTTATAAAGTTTCGGTGTTTTAATTTGCGAATCAGATTATATTTAAAAAATATTATTTAGATAGTGATGTACTGTCTAATTTTAAAATATCTACAATAGGATTTTCCTGAAGACTTGCTATTGCTTCTGCAACAGCATAAACATCATCATCTAATGCTTGTGCTTTTACGTTTGCAAATGACTTACTTTTAATAACCGCCTTACCCTTATCATCAAAACCAGCATCCAATTTTAATTTTATACTAGATAAATTTTTTGTTGAAACAACTGCCATAAAATTACCTCCTAAAAATTTAATTTCAAAGATTTGTCGACTTTCTTTGGTAACTATAATACTATCATCTAAGATAATATCGGAGTTAAACAGTAATTTCTTAAGATTATTTGTGTAAATTTTTATTGGAAAATTTTTGATATATGTATATTTGGTTAATTTATATGTTATGTTTGGAGATAAGTTTTTAATGGTTTTGATATAGAATTTGTGTATTTTTCTATGGGTTGAGCTATTATTGTATAAAATTCTAGGTGTTTAAAGTTAAGTAATAAGGGTTAGATATTATGTTAAAAAAATTATTAAATTTAATCTTTAAATAAAAAAGTTAAAAGTCCAATATTAACATTTTACCTTTAAACCAGTAAAATCTTTATTAAAGCCAGCAAAGTTATTAGATTATGAAAAATTTTGTTAAAAGTACTAAACTTTGTTAAGGCTACAAAAACATTTTAAAGGGGAGTGTAGTTTATGAAAGTAAAATTGGAAGATATACCAGTTCAGTTCCATGCAATGATAGAAATAGTTGGAATTGATAAGTTTATAGAGATTACTAAGCTGTATGGAGGGACAAATACCTATATACCTACATGCAAAGGGATTTTTAGATATGCAAGAGATAGGGAGATAGTAAGACAGTTTAATGGAGTAAATTACAATGAATTGGCTGCTAAGTATAATATGTGTGTAGGTAATATTAAGCGAATACTGAATGAAAATGGTATATAAAATATAATACAAAGTGTCTTATAAAGTCTAAGGGTAAAAGATAGAAAAGACATTTTGCAAAGTTTTTTTTAGACAAATTAAGCAAATTTATTACTTTTTAATTTAAATACATTGTATATTCTGTAAAAGAATTTGTTAGATACTGGAGATATATTGAGAATATAAAGAAAATAGTCGAAAATATTTGTTGGCTAAAAAATAGATAAAATGATACAATTGCTTGTACAAAGGGGAAAAAACAATAAATAAGCTATATAAATAAAAAAATATAAATTAATATGACATAATATATTGTATATTTAAGGATATAAATAGATATTTTAAGGAATTAATTGTGTAATTAAAAAAATATTAAAATAAATATATATTTATATTTAAAATATTATGTTATTTATATAAAATAATAATTATCATATCACAAGCACTTATTAATAGAAATGGGGGAAACAGAGATGAGTAATGGATTTTACAAATTGAATTCAGTGGTATTGGGTTTTGATATAAAGAATGATATTAACAAAATAAGATTCAATCATTATATAATGAGAAAGGAAAATATACAAAGGCTTCAAGGTACTTTACCAATGAGTCAATTTTATATGACAGTGAGAAGAACTGCTACAGATTTACACCTTTCTATTTCTACCATAAGTAGGCTTGTAAGAGAGTTTTTGGATTTAGGAATAATAAAGTTGGTATCTAAAGGTGTAAAAGGTAAATCTCATTCTATATATAGCTATATCAGTATAGAATTTGATGGAAACCTATCTGAGGGCAATGACATAGATAGTAATGTTAATGGCGATTTTGTTGACAGTAATATAGAATTTGATTGTGATGTAAGATGTGATGAGTTTAATGATGAGTTTAACAGTGATGTGAATGTAGGGCTTGAGTATAACAATAATAAGGATTTGTCTAATGATACTGGCAATACAGAATATAGTCATAATAATTTCCATAACAAAGATACTATAATTAATAAATCCATTTCTAATATTAACACTATCAAAAATTATATCAATGAACATTCTAATATAAAAAAATCAAAAGGGAAAAATTCTAACCCACTATCAGAGTCAATAAATCTAGACCTTAATGATACATACAATGACACATGTAAAAGAATTGGTAATACTACAGGAAATAATCAGAATAAAAATGTTATAAAACCTAGTAATAGTAAAGTTTCCAGTGATGTAGGTATGATGAGTAAAAACAATTCCTTTAATAACACTCATGATATACAAAAAGAAACTAAATCTGTAACAAATAAAAAAGAGTCTTTAAATAAATTTAATAAAAAAAATATACAGCAAAGCATTATAAATATGCTAAATAAAAAATCAGGAAAGAACTTTAAATTCAATTCTCCAACAAGCATAAAACTTATCAATGAAAGGCTAAAAGAAGGTTATGTCTTAGAAGATTTCTACAGAGTTATTGAGGTAAAAGTAGCTAAGTGGAAAAATACCATAATGGAAATGTATATAAGACCAGAAACTTTATTTAGCTATAAGTTTGAATCATATGTGAATGAAAACATATCTATAAAAAGTCAAAACAATATTTATCAGTGTAAAGAAGGCAGTAATCATGACAATTGGAGTTATGGATATTCTAATTATACAACTTATGATAACAGTAGTCGTGAGAGGAAAAAACATGAAAATGTAAGATACTGGAATCCTATATGTGAAATTTAATTAGTCTAATAATGTATTCGTAGTTAATTGATATATTTATAACTAGTAATGTATCTTTATTCTAATAATGTATTCATAACTAATAGTATTGTAACTAACAATATATTCATAACAAACAGCGTATCATATCATAATGAATAATATATCTATAACTAGCAATGTATTTTTATTCTAATGATGTATTCATAACTAACAATAGTATTGTAACTAACAATATATTCATAACAAACAGCGTATCATATCATAATGAATAATGTATCTATAACTAGAAATGTATTTTTATTCTAATAATGTATTCATAACTAACAATAGTATTGTAACTAACAATATATTCATAACAAACAGCGTATCATATCATAATGAATAATGTATTTATAACTAGCAATGTATTTATAACTAGCAATGTATTTTTATTCTAATAATGTATTCATAACTAACAATAGTATTGTAACTAACAATATATTCATAACAAACAGCGTATCATATCATAATGAATAATGTATTTATAACTAGCAATGTATTTATAACTAGCAATGTATTTTTATTCTAATAATGTATTCATAACTAACAATAGTATTATAACTAACCATATATTCATGACAAACAGCGTATCATATCATAATGAATAATGTATTTATAACTGATAATGTACTTAAAAATTAAAATATAAAAACTTATGAAGAAAGTGAGATTAATTTATATGGGTAAATCAAAAGATGTTGAAATAGAACAGTCTATTTTAGGCACAATTCTTTTAGACAATAAATTAAACTATAAGCTAGATGAATTAAGTGAGGACATGTTTATGGAAAATATATGTCTTGAGATATTTAAAATTATGAAAGAGCTTAAAAAAGAAAATATAGTGATTGATGTGGCTACTGTAAAATCTAAGATAGATAAAAAATCTCTAGCAATAAAAACAAGTGACTTAACTAATCTAATCACTTGGGGGAAGAGTTTTGGGCTTGATAGTCATATTAAGATTTTAAAAGAAAACTTGGCAAGAAGAAGTATAAATCAAAACTGTCAAAACCTTTTGCATAGTTTAAACCTTGGAGAAAACATAGATACCTGTATATACAAGTTTGAAAATAATATGAAAGAAATTTTAGATAAAGATACCCATGAAAATGACGATGTACATAGTATTGCAGAAAAGGTACTAGATTTCTTGGAAAATGATAAAGAAGTTGGTTTTAAATTTGGTATAAAATTACTTGATGCTACTATAGGTGGGCTTTTTAAAGGGGAATTAACTACTATAGCAGCTAAATCTGGAGTTGGAAAGACTGCTTTAGCACTTCAAATAATGCTAAATTCATTTAAGCAAGGAAAAAAGACTTTGTTTATAAGTAGAGAGATGACTAGTGAGCAAGTATTTATGAGAAATATATGTAGGGTAACAGGTGTAAGTACAAGGGATATGAAATCTAAGGAGATAAATGAAAATGATTGGAAGCTTATTGTACATGCAATAGGGGATTTGAGTGAGAATAACTTAATTTATATAAATGACAAGATAGATACAATTAGTTCAATTAGAAAGAGGATAAGGCAGGTAAAGCCAGATTTATTAATAGTGGATTACGTGCAACTCCTTACATCTCAGAAAAGTATGGATAAAAGGGAAAGAGAAGTAGCTACATTTTCTAGAGAGCTTAAAAATATGACTTTGGATTTTGATATACCAATAATTCAATTAAGTCAGTTAAATGATGAAATGAAAGATTCAAGACCTTATGGGGATAGACCTATGAGGGATAGTAAAGCTATCTACCACGATAGCAACAATGTGGTTTATATACATCAATTAAAAGGGAGTGATTATGAAGAAGCAGTTAAGGATATAGGAGAAAGTGAGGAAGCAGTCAGGGAGTCAGAGTACAGGGGAATCAAGATGGTTGATTTAATAGTTGCAAAGTGTAGAGATGGACAGACGAAGCATAAGCATTTTTGTTACTTTGGGGATAAGTTACATTTTCAGGAGCTAAAGTATTAGGTCGATAGGATAGCGATAATAAGCTTATTGAAAGTCGAGGAACATGAAACATAATATAAAATATGAGGTGAAAATATGCTAGAATTAGAGAAGATTATAGAATTACTTGAAGAACACAAGATAGAAGTGAGTATTCCAAAAGAATTACATAAGTATAATTTGCTGGAGTATCTTAAGTTGTGTCAACAAAGTGGGGGAACATATTTTTATATTAAGACAATGGAAGGTGCTTTAAAAAATGCTAGAAATGAGCTTATGATTAAGTTGTTTAATGGAAAAAATTATATGGAATTAGCGAGAATGTTTGATATGAGCGTTATTAATGTCAGGTATATTGTAAGAAAAAAATAGAGTTGATTTGGAGAAGGCAATTTTGATTATGCAAAATTCTATAAAGCAGGAACCCTGTGACTTTAGTCATGGGAGCTTCAGATATTTCATAAAATATAGGCTAATATAGTTGGGGTGAAATTGTGATTAACAGATTAAAATTGTGTATAAGTTTAAGGTTATAGATGAATCTAAGTGTGATTAATATCATGATTTTGTGAATAAAGTTGGAGTTATATGTGAGTTAAATGTATGGTCAACAAGGTAAAGTTGTGTATAAGATTATGAGTATGTAAAAGAGAAGGATTTGATTAGTAAGGTAAAGTGGGATGGATAGTTAAGAATATGTAATATTTTAAGATATTAAACTATATTAATAAGGTAAAGTAGCGTTTGTAGTGAAAGTTTATATAAGAATATGATGTGTGATTTATGAAGTAATATGTGTATAAAGTTACGAGTATAGATAGGTTTAAACTGTGAATAATATAGTAGGATTGTGTATAAAGTTATATCTTATAGATAGGTTAAACTGTGGGTAATAGAGTAAAAATGTGTGTAAGGTTAGAACTAATAGAGAGATTTAGACTGTAATTAATAGGATAAGATTGTGTATAAAGTTATAGAAACATATAAGAAAATATTATAACTATGTCAAAGATTATATAATAAATATTTATATAAATAAACAGAAGAAGAAGCGATATGAAGTTAAATTAGATAAATTCATATCGTTTTTTCATTTAAAGTTCTTCTATAACTAGGATGCAATCTTTAATATTGGCATTTTATGTGATTAAGTCACAGATAAAAAGCAAACATATTGATATAATTCTTATAGATTAATAATATAGGGAGGTTATTATGTCTAATAAAAAAAAGAAGTATGCAAATATTTTAGAAAATGAGTGCGTAGCTTGTGGAAGCTGTATAAAAGTATGTCCAAGAGGTGCTATATCAGTTCCACATGGTATTAGTGCAAAAATTGATAGAGACTTATGTGTTGGGTGTGGTATCTGTGAAAAGACATGTCCAGCATCTGTGATTGAGATTATAACAATATTAAAAGAGGAAGAAGGTAAGTGTCATGAATAATAAAAAACATTGGTATGATTATTTATGGATTTTTTCTTCAATATATTTGATATTGGGATTTGTAAATATTATTTTCGCTTGGATTGGACTAATTTGTTTCTTTGTGCCACTAATTATTTCTATTGTTAAAGGAAATAAAGCGTATTGTAATAAGTATTGTGGAAGAGGACAATTGTTTAATTTACTTGGAAATAAATTAAAGCTGTCAAGAAATAAAGATATTCCTAAATTTATTAGAAGTAAGTGGTTTAGATATGGATTTTTGACATTTTTTATGGTGATGTTTATTAATATGCTTTTTTCAACTTATTTAGTATTTGAAGGGAGTAGAAATCTTAAAGAGGTAGTGACTCTGTTGTGGACTATAAAGATGCCTTGGCAGTGGGCGTACCATGGGACTTTGGTTTCACCTTGGGTGGTGCAGTTTGCTTTCGGTTTTTATAGTGTTATGCTTACGTCAACTGTCCTTGGTTTGATTACGATGGTATTGTTTAAGCCTCGTTCATGGTGCGTTTATTGTCCTATGGGTACTATGACTCAGATGGTATGTAAGGCGAAGAGTAAGTCTGTATAGAAAGAGTTTTTGTGAAGACTTAAGAGGTTTAATGTTTAAAGTTGAATATGTGTAAGATGAGTGATAGCTTTGAATAGATGTGATGAGTGTATAAGTGTAGGGAGCATAGATAGAGTTTGTATAAAACAAACTTGTTTATGCTTCTTTTTGATTTAGTAAGACCCTATAATATACATAGATAGACTTAAGGAGGTATAATATGTTAAACAATAGAGAGTTACTAATGGCTAATATGCTTAATACAATAGTTCAAAAATCTAGATTTGATTATAAGCTTCTACTTGAGACAGAAAATAGAATGAAGAGTCTAACAGAATCAGAATTGATACCACGAAATGAACTTATGAACTTGTAGAAGATTTGAATATCAAGAAATGAACTTATGAACTTATGTAAGATTTGAATATCAAGAAATGAACTTATGAACTTGTGTAAGATTTGAATATCAAGAAATGAACTTATGAACTTATGTAAGATTTGAATATCAAGAAATGAACTTATAAACTTGTGGAAGATTTGAATATCAGCGAAAAATACCTTGAAAATATTGAGGTAGATTTTGAGTAATGTTATAGAATGTATATTTTATACAAAGGATTTAAAGAAAGATTTATTAAAGTTAGACAACTCTCAAAAAAATAAGTTCTAAAAGCAATTAATAAGGTGCTTAAAAATAAGTCACCAAGTCCAAATGAGTATGGACAACCATTAGTAAATAAAGTATTGGAGTGTATTAATAATAAATTTTGATATAAATTTTTTCTATCTTAATATATCTATGTAAATATTGTATAATCATTTTATATAGTACACTTTAAAGTTTAACTATAAATATTAGACTATAAAAAGGGGATTTATATGATAAAACGAGATATTTACTCAGTACAGTTAGATTATATGTTAGCATAATGTACTGAGTAAAATATTAAATTGCTAACAAATAGAACTGTACTGCTAAAAATTTTAGATTTTGTTAACTTAAAGTGATTAATAATCACACTAAATTTTAAAAATAAAGAAACATTTTATATATAAAATTTATTCTAAGTTAACAAGTAAAATAAATAAGGATAGGTGTACAGTTATGAAATATTTACTAGAGATAGCAAAACAAGAGAGGTTATTAGTTTTTATATATTTAGCATTGGGAATAAGTATAGAACTTTTAAATAGTTTTAGTGCCAATTATTATCAGAATCTAATAGATAGATTTAATAATGGGACTATAAATTTTCAAATAATTTTTATTTATGGTGCTGTATTAATTACCTTGTCTCTTTTAAGGTATATTGATGAATATCCAGGTAGGAAACTAGAGCATACCTTTTTTTTAGATTTGAAATTAAAAGCTTTGGAAAAAATGAGTAAAATAGATTACTTAGAATATCAAAAGTTAGGTACAGGAAAATTGATTCAAAAAATTGAAAATGGAGTTAATGCGGGTAGAAATATATTTTTTGACTTTTTATTAGCTGTTATTAGAAAAATAATTCCATCAATTTTATTCAGTATGGTTTTTATTTGTAGGATTGATAAAAAAGTTATGTTTACTATATTAATTGGATATTTTATAGTTTTTATTATTACAAATTTATTAATCAAAGCTCTGTATCAAATTAAAGAGCATATATTAATTAATGAAGAGAAGATGAATCATTTTTTAGTTCGTGGATTTATAGAAATGATTGTATTTCGAGTAAACAAAAGATTTAAGTATGAAATTTGTCAGTCAAAATCTGCAAAAAAGGAAATCATTGATTCTAAGGTTAAAATGACACTGATTCATGAAGCTTTCTTCACGATTTTTTCATTAATAGTGACTTTTATAAAAATATTAATAATAGTTTATGGCTGGAAAACTAAAACAATAAGTATAGGTTCTATAATTGCCTTGATAACATTACTAGATAATGCATATACTCCTATAGCTATTTTTAATGTATTGTATATTCAATTTAAACTAGATAAAGCAGCATATAAACGTTATACTGATATTTTAGAACTTAATAATGATAGTCAATTGTTGTCTGGTAAAAAAGTTGATTTAACGCATGGGAACATTGATTTTAATAATATTAGATTTTTGTACGATAATAAAAGAAAGATATTCAATGGACTTACTTTAAGTATTAAAAGTGGAGAGAAGGTAGTAATTGTTGGAGAAAGTGGTTCTGGTAAATCTACTTTAATTAAACTTTTAATTGGGTTATTAAAGCCAAATGAAGGAACTATATTTATTGATAATTACAATCTGCTTGAGATGAATTTAAATAACTACTATAAGTATATTACATATATATCACAAGATTCACCCATATTTGATGGAACCTTACGTGAGAATATTGTATTTGGAAAACCTATAAAAAGTAATGATATTATTGATGTATTAGAAAAAGTAGGTTTAAAAAAATTATATTTAAAATTAGAATATGGTTTGGATACTAAATTGGGAGAAAAGGGAACTACATTGTCGGGTGGAGAAAAACAGAGACTAGCATTAGCAAGAATTTGGTTTTCAGATGCTAAGATAATTATATTAGATGAAGCTACATCAGCTTTAGATAATATTACAGAAGAAAAGGTTATGTTAAATGTTATGGAGTTTTTAAAAGATAAAACAACTATTATGGTTGCTCATAGATTAAATTCAATTAAGAGTTTTGAAAATATAATTGTTCTTAAAGATGGTAGTATAATAGGAAGTGGAAGTTTTAAAGAATTATTAAATGATAATTCATATTTTAGAGAGTTATACTATACAATATCATAATTATTATGTAGAAGAGCTGTAAGTAGATTTGTGTAAAAATAAATTTACCTACAGCCTTTTTAGTATATGAAATTAGTAGGTTTGAAATAATGTTTATATAAAATATTTAAGGGTTTTAAAATGAAAAAAGTATTTATATTGAAGGCATCTTAAAATCAATTATTGATTCCTTATGACTTCTAAAATATTTTATATCATCCATATCATGAGTAATTATTATAGCACTTTTATTTTCCAGCCTACCTATAACAAAATCCATAACCTTATACTTAGTTTCCATATCCAGTCCTTTAAAAGGCTCATCCATTATAAGCAAGTCAAAATCATACAACAAAGCTCTTAATATTGCTATCCTTCTTTTCATACCTCCACTTAACTCTCTGACCCTTTTATTGATACAACCCTTCAAATCCAATACTTCTAAAGCATTTTCAATTTCTAAATTCCCCAAATTCTCACAAACTAACTTTATATTTAACAACACACTTAGATTTTCACATAAACTATCATCTTGAAATACTGCACTAATCTTTTTATGACTGATACCTGTAATTTTTCCACTATCTGCTTTCTCTAGACCCATCAATATTCTTATTAATGTTGTTTTGCCAACTCCAGATGTTCCAGTTATAAAAGTTATAGAATTATCTTTAAAAGTATTACTAAAGTTATTTAAAATAATCTTATCATTATATTTTTTGCTTAGATTCTCAATTACTATATCCATCTAGCCTATCTCCAATCTTTTTAATCTAGTTTATCTCTAATCTTTTTAATAAATAGTCTATCAATGACAAAAATCCCTTTTGAAAGCAAATACTTATTATAATTATAACTATAGTCCATGCAAATAAATCTGGAGTATTCAAATATACCTTAGCCTTATATAGTTTTTCACCTATAGAATTAGCTGGCATACCTATTATCTCTGCTGCTATCCCAGATTTCCAACACAACCCTAAAGAAACACTACATGCCGCTCTTATGTAGGGTGCTACCTCAGATAAATATATGTACCTTACTTTTTTTATTTTGCTCACCTTAAATACTTTTGCCATATCATTCAGCTCTCTAGATATACTATTTATCCCATTTAGAATATTGCTATATACTACTGGTAACACCATCAAGAAAGATATAAAAATGGACAAGTTCTTTGAAGATATCCATATTAGAGAGAGTATTATAAATGAAGCTACGGGTATAGATTGTATTGTAAGTATCAATGGTTCAACAAGTATCCTAAAATTTTTTTTACTCGATGCTATTATTGCAACTACTATCCCTACAATAAAAGCTAGTATAAATCCTGTTGTTATTTTCATAAAAGAAAAGAGTATGGATTCCCAAAACTCAAAGCTTGTAGATAATTCTAATAATCTTTTTAAAGCTGAAAAAGGAGATACTAAAAGTATCTCCTGACCAATTATCATACTACCTATTTGCCAAACTGTAAGCCAAAAGATTATTGCTAGTATATGAGCTTTACTAATTTTCTTGGATGTAGTAGAAATCTTCACCTGGCATCTTTCCTCCTATTGACTCTGGATTAGCTTCATAAAGTACTTTTAAGTAATTGTTTAGTGTAGTTTTCATTGTAGTACCATCTATAAATGTTATATTGCATTTTGGTATTGCTTTTTTTGCTACTTCTGCTGGTACTATTTCATTTTTCTCAATAAGTTTTGAAGCTTCATCTATATCTTTATTTGTAAAATCAACTGACTTCTTGTATTCTTCTAAGAAGCTCTTAACCTTTTCTGGGTATTTTTCAACAAATTCTTTTCGTGCAACAACAACTCCTGTTGTTAAAGCACTTTCAATATTTTTATCTTTATTTAAATTATCCCATTCTTTTGTCAAATCTAAAGCTACTCTTAGGTTGTCGCTCTTAGTCAATGCTGTTGTTACAAATGGTTCTGGGAGCAATGCTATTCCATCTTTGTTATTTAATAATGCTGCCAGACACTCTGTATGTTCTGATTTATACTCTATGTTGACATCTTCAGACGGATTAATTCCATTTTCTTTCAATATGTAATTCAAAGCATACTCAGGAGTTGACCCCTTACCACTAGCGTAAATCGTTTTTCCTTTTAAATCATTTACATTGTTTATAGAATTTCCATTTTCAATTATGTATAAGACTCCTAATGTGTTAATTGCTAGAGTTTCTACTTCACCTTTACTATTATTATACAAAACAGATGATAGATTTGCTGGAATAGCAGCAATATCTATTTCCTTGTTAATTAGTTTAGGTGTAATTTCATCAACAGAATTTGCTATTGTAAATTCATAATCCTTTTCTTTTTTATCATTTTCGTCACTAATCATTTTAACCATTCCCATTCCTGTAGGTCCCTTTAGTGCTGTTACTTTAGCAACTATATCAGGTTCTTTCTTTTCCTGTGTCTCTTGTGGTTTTGACGCACATCCTGCCAATGAAACAGTTATTAATGATACTAGTAATAATATTGATAATTTCTTTTTCATAAAACTTTCCTCCTTATTATTTAATATTATATTTCATATAGAATCTGTGTTAATTTTTCTTTATTCAATATTTTTATACTCCTTTTATTAAATTCTAAGCAATTTTCACTTTGTAATGACTGCAACTCCCTATATAAAGATGCTCGACTTACATGAAGTCTTTTACTCAATTCTTCTTTAGAACATTCTAATAAAACAATGCCATTTTTACCATTTTTTTCTAGCAAGTATTCAATAATCTTCTTTTTACTAGATTGTATATTTAAAAATTCTATCTTTCTCAGTAAAAATTGTATCTTTCTATTACAGTATCTTGAATATTCTAAAGCGACAGTAGTATCAGACTTCATCATTTCTATAAAGTGTTTTTTGGGATAAAAAACTACAGAAACATTACTTTTGCACTTTAGTACAGTATCTAAAGATTCCTCATCAAATATATTGGAAATTCCAAAAACATCGCCTTCCTTTATAATAGACATGTTAACTTCACTTCCATCACTTGATATACAATATATAGATACTTGTCCTGTTTTAATCACACCTACATAATACTCTTTATCAAAAAAATCGCTTATAAATTGACCTTTCTTATAATGTTTTGTCTTTATCTTATCTTCTATAATGTATCTTTCAGAAAATAATTTACTATTTGTTAGTACTTCTTTTTCACTCAAAGTCATCACCTTTTCTGATAAATATTCACTTTGATTGAAATAATATCATAGTATTTACCAAATTACAACAATATTGATAATTATTTTCAATAGAGTTTATTTATTAATTGTCTCATTTGATACAGTTTTTATATGTCTCTAATGTTATTATATCTCTTAACAAAATATGAAAGGAGATTTTATATAAACCATGAAAACAATACTAATTTCTGGTTCATCTTCTGTAGGGAAGACTGCTTTAATAAAGCACTTAATTCCGTATTTAAAAGCTACTGGACTTAAACCTTCAATCTGCAAGATTGATTGCTTAGCCACTGATGATGATTTAATATATAAAAAATTGAATATACCTTATATTGTTGGACTTAGTAAGGATATATGTCCAGACCATTTTCTTATTTCAAATATAAATGAACTTATACTTTGGGCTAAAAATAAAGATAGTGATATTTTGCTAATAGAAACTGCTGGACTTTGCAATAGATGTTCACCTGCAACCAACAAAACACTACATATATGTGTCTGTGATTGTACATCTAGTTTTAGTACTCCTCAAAAACTAGGACCTATGTTGAGTGAAAGTGATGCTATAGTCTTAAGTAAAATAGATATGGTATCACAAGCAGAAAGAGAGATAATATCATTTAATATAAAAAAAATAAATCCTAACTCGAATATATTTTTTATTGATGGGTTAGTTGGTTTTGGTATAGAGTTGATTTCAAACTATATAAAAAATGCTAATCTTACAAATAATGACGAACATTTATTAAGACACACAATGCCAAGTGGGGTATGTTCTTATTGTATTGGAGAGTGTAGGATTGGTGATGAATTCCAACAAGGGGTAGTTTCTAAAATTAATTTTAGGGGTGAATTTTAATGAAAAGTATAACCATATATCCTGGAAAGAATAAGTTTGGGGATACAGAGGACTTTGAATCTCTAACTTTTTACAGAGGTCATATTTATTCTATTGTGGGGAATACAGGTTCTGGTAAGAGTAGGCTAATTAAAGATATAGAGCAGTTTGTAAATAAAGATTCTTTAACTAATAGAAAAGTAGTTATTGATAATATGGAAGTCCCTATTGAAGAACGCAATAAATTTTCTACAAAGCTCATTTCTCATCTTAGTCAAAATATGAGATTTGTCCTTGATTCTACAGTTGAGGAGTTTTTAGTTATTCATAAAGAGTGTAAAAATAATACTTCTGTTTCAATAAAAGAAGTGTTGGATGTAGCAAATTCAATAACGGCAGAACCTATTTCATTATCTCAGGAACTTACATCATTGAGTGGTGGACAGACTCGTGCATTAATGATTGCAGATGTTGCTCTTATTTCAAATAATCCTATTATTTTAATAGATGAAATAGAGAATGCTGGAATAAATAAAAATGTTGCTTTAGACATTTTATTGAAGAATGATAAGCTAATATTTATAGTTACACATGACCCACATACAGCATTGATGGGAGAAAAAAGGATAATAATGAAAAATGGTTCAATCTTTAAGGTAATCAACAAAACTAAAGAAGAAAGAGCAATATTAGATAAACTCAAAGATATATATGAATTTCAACTAGAATGTCAATATAAATTAAGAAAAGGAGAAACTCTTTATGAGAAATGTTAAACTGTATTGGAGTAACATTTGTATACTTCATAAATATGAGAAAAACTATTTAGATAATTTAATAATATCTTTAAAAGAAAAAGGTATTAATCTAGAGGTAACGTATTTTGGTATAGGTTATCCTTATAAATTAAATGAGTATCTGAAAAAGTCAGACTCTGTAATTCCTGATATTATAGTTTCTACGGATTTGGAAGTATATGAAGATAACAGTATATATTCAAAATTTTCAAGTGAATTATATCCATTGTCAAATTATTTTAATATTAAAAGTGAGATTAAATCATCACCTATATATTTTGATGAGAGATTGCTTCCATTTTTAGTTATACCATTAGTATTTTCTTATAACAATAACTATAAGGGTTTAGCAGATTCTATAAAGACTGTAATTGATACTAATACAAAAACTGTCATTGGTGGGATAAACAATTCTGGTGCAAAATCTATTGTTAAAGCCATATGGAGTAAGTATGGAAAAGAGTATGTTGAAAGATTTTTATCTAATTCAACTATATTAGATATGCCAATACAATCATTTAATGATGTAAAAAATGGTTCTGATAGGTTAGCTATAACTCCTAGCATATATGCAAAACGTGCTAATGATAAAGATTTGTTTATGTCGTATCCTGATGATGGAGCTATAGCGTTACCATCTTACATTGCTGCAAATAAGTCTTTAGATGAGAAAACCATGATAGAAGTATTGGACGCAATTTTATCTAAAGAGTTTTGTAATTCTTTTGTGAAGTCTGCATCCTTATTATCTTGTATTTATGATACTGTAGATTATAGTCTTGTTAAAAACAATCAATATAAGTTTCTATATCCTTCTAAAGAGTGGTTAGACACGATTACATCTGAGGAATTTTTTGAG
The DNA here is from genome assembly GCF_056688955.1 of Clostridioides sp. LIBA-6822. NCBI lineage: Bacteria > Bacillati > Bacillota > Clostridia > Peptostreptococcales > Peptostreptococcaceae > Clostridioides > Clostridioides sp. LIBA-6822. The sequence continues at coordinate 699,239 of NZ_CP196995.1, forward strand.
GTTTATAATATGTATATATAGTTGTGTAAATCTATGTGTATTTTCAATGTTATTGGGATAAGTGACTTATATTAGTATTATTGACATAGAAGTATATTTGAACAATAGTAAAATATAAAACTATATAAAAGTAAAGTTAAATACAAATATCAAAAAAATGTAGTATAAGGTTAAATATAGAGAAGATATAGTATAAAGTTAAATACAAATATCGAGAAAGTATAAAATTAAATATAGAGAAGATATAGTATAAAGTTAAATACAAATATTGAGAAGATATAGTATAAAGTTAAATACAAATATTGAGAAAGTATAAAATTAAATATAAATAAAATATAGTATAAAGTTAAATGTAAATATCAAATAAGCACAAGACATTCTAAGATAGAATCTCTTGTGCTTATAATGTCAAAGAACGAAGTTTATCCTTATCCAATACTTTTATCCCGCCACGAGATAAAGACACAATACCTTCACTAGCAAAATACTTTAACATTCTAGATACAACTTCTCTGGCACTACCCATATACTTAGCAATTTGCTCATGAGTTAGATTTATAGTGTTGCTGTTGTTCTTAACTATTTCATCAATTAAAAAAGATGCCAAACGTTTATCAAAACTCATAAAGAGAATTTGTTGCATTGCCCACATAACATCAGAAAAACGTTCAGTAGCTAATTTATGTGAAAATAATTCTGCATGGATATTTTCAGTAGATAATTTTGAAAAAACAGATGAACTAATCTGTATAATATCGCAGTCTGTTTCTGCATCTACATATACATCAAAAGTTATTGTTTTTAAAATACATGAAGCCGATAAAATACATACATCACCATTATCAAGACGGAAGAGTGTAACCTCACGACCTTCATCTGAAAGTATGTATGTACGTATTGTTCCAGACTTTATAATTAAAACGCCAATACAGTCGCTATCACCACAATGTATGGGAGTTCCTTTTTTATAATGGGAGATGTTTGCTGAAGTAATCAATAACTCTTTTTGTAAATCAGTGAGTTTATCCCAAAACGGCAAACTGTATGTAAGTATATCAATATCATTTTGTGAAATCATGTAATGGCTCCTTTCTTAAAATCTTATAATCCCATGATACAAGTGAATGGATAAAATAACAAGTAGTTTATTAGTATGATTGTTTAAGTGGATATTAATAGTATGATTTGTATGGAAAAAATATGACAATACCTATATTCTTGCCTATTAATGAGTAAATTATATAAATAGGTGAGTGGTTTATATATTAATATAATTATAGATTGCAGTTATTATATGAAGTAAGAAATACATGAATTTAGGTATATCTAGTAAGCAGAAAGAACTATATGATAGTGTACTTACCATATAATTCTTTGAGCTTATGAAAGATATACAATAGTTTTACTTATTGAATAAAAATATATATGAAGAATCTATACAATAGATGTTGAATGAAAGCATATATATGAAGAATCTCCATAATAGATATTGAATGAAAGTATATATATGAGGAATCTACATAATAGATATTGAATGAAAGCATATATATGAGGAATCTACATAATAGATATTGAATGAAAGCATATATATGAAGAATCTCCATAATAGATGTTGAATGAAAGCATATATATGAAGAATCTACATAATAGATATTGAATGAAAGTATATATATGAAGAATCTATACAATAGATTTAACAGTTAATATATCTTTTAAAATTTATTTATATTTTAAAAGATAGAATCTATTTTTAAAAGTGTAAGTTCTTTATGTAGTTTTATTGACATAAAACCTGCAATTATTGCAGCTACCAAATCAGCTATTGGTTGTGCATATAAAATACCATTTAATCCATAAAATACAGGAAAAATCAAAATTATAGGGATAAAACATACACCCTGTCTACACATACCCAAAAACCCACCTTCCTTTGCTTTTCCTAGTGCAATGAATAATGTAGAATACACTGTATAAAAACCAAATAGCATAAATGAAAGTCCATTTGCCCTAAGTGATTTACTTCCACATTCAATCAATAGCATATCACCATTTGTAAATTGTGAGATTATAGCTTTTGGGAAGAACACCATCACAAGACCAAGTACCACACAAAACATTGTAGTCCATAGTATGGATGTTTTTATTGCACTATGCAATCTATCGTAGTTTTTTGAACCAAAATTATACCCAGCAATTGGTTGGAATCCCTTTATAAAGCCAAATACTATAAGACTACCCAGAGACATTATTCGTGTCACTGCACCCATACCAGCTATAGCAAAATCACCATATTTTCCAGCTTCCATATTAGTTAATGTGATAGCAAGACTAGTTAATAATTGAAATATCAAAGTAGGCACACCAATCTTTAAAATTTCTGAGACAACATCTTTTGAGAAACAATATTCACTAATTCTAAAACTAAACATACTTTTCTTGCTGAAAATATATCTTATATAGACAAGTGTTGAAATTATCTGTGAGATAGCTGTTGCAATGGCAGCCCCCTTTACACCCATACCAAAAGTATAAATGAATATCGGGTCTAAAATCATATTAAGCAATGCACCAGATAACATCGCACACATACTTATTTTAGCAGCTCCTTCACTTGTGACAATATTAGTCATAGTGACGTTGAATACATTAAAAATAGAGGATACTATATAAATGCTAGTATAAGCCATGGCATAAGGCATAATACTTTTTGTAGCTCCTAATAATTTTAAAACGGGATTTAGAAAAATCATAATAACGATAATGACTAATGCACCCACTATAATACTACTGTAAATAGATGTACTAGCTACTTTTCCTGCTTTCTCATTATCACCATGACCTAAAAGTCTTGCAATGTATGAAGCAGCTCCATTTCCAAATAATAGCCCTAATCCCACAACAAGCTGACCTAATGGAAATGCAACAGATATAGCACCCATTTGGCTCGTTCCAAGTCCGCCTACAAAGTATCCATCTACTAAATTGTACAATGCAGTTATCATCATACCTATCATAGTAGGTAATCCCATAGCAAGTAATGCTTTTGGTATTGGGGCAGACCCCAATAATTCAATTTTTTTGTTGCTTTCTTTCATGTTAAACACCCCTTTTCTATTGACATCAACTCTAAATTATAATACTATAAATTATAGTAAGTATGAAAAATAGTACTATAAATTATAGTATTTGTCAATAGAAAGAAAATGAGAGGAGAATTTTTATGGCTACAATAGATTTAATCGTATTAGGTATAGTAAAGCAAGAGCCTCAGAGTGCTTATGATATTCAAAAAGCGGTAGAATATAGAAAAATATCACGTTGGGTTAAAATAAGTACACCATCAATTTATAAAAAAGTAATTCAATTAGAAGAGAAGGGATATATTGAAAGTACATCTGTCAAGAAGGGGAAAATGCCAGAGAAAGCAGTTTACTCATTAACTGAATTAGGTGAAAAACATTTTTTAGATTTAATGTTTGATACAGCTTCTAAGCCAATAAATATGCTTTTAGATTTTAATGCTGTCATAGTAAATTTAAATAGTCTTACACCAGAAAAACAGAAATTATGTATTAAAAACATTGAGGAAAATATACAAGAGCTAAAGAAAACTATTGAGGAAAACATAAGTATAAAGACGAATGTACCAGATATAGCAAAAGCAGTATTGGACCAACAGTTAGTACTAGCTCAGGCGTTAGAAACGTGGATAGATTCTCTAAAAGAGAGTATGGACAATAATTAGAGAGTAGGATTTAGTTTATTGAATAAAATCTAGCATAAAAAAAAGTATGTAAACTAATTAGAGAAACTGGTTTAATCATAGGACAAAAGTTATTCTAAATAAAATATGGACAATAATTAGAGAGTAGGATTTAATTTATTGAATAAAATCTAGTATAAAAGAAAGTATGTAAACTAATTAGAGAAACTGGTTTAATCATAGGACAAAAGTTATTCTAAATAAAATATGGACAATAATTAGAGAGTAGGATTTAATTTATTGAATAAAATCTAGCATAAAAAAAGTATGTAAACTAATTAGAGAAACTGGTTTAATCATAGGACAAAAGTTATTCTAAATAAAATATGGACAATAATTAGAGAGTAGGATTTAATTTATTGAATAAAATCTAGTATAAAAGAAAGTATGTAAACTAATTAGAGAAACTGGTTTAATCATAGGACAAAAGTTATTCTAAATAAAATATGGACAATAATTAGAAAATCGGACTTAATTTATTGAATAAAAATTAGCATAAAAGATAATGAAATATTATTTATATAACAATAGTGAGGATTATTTATATTTTATGATGAAGATTTAGTAATATGACACACTGGTGTCTTGTCCTGTGGTATATGATTAATAAATCAAACATAGAAGGAGGAATAGTTATATGCCAGACTTACTAAAAAATAAGTTTAATCACAAGTCACTTCATGAGGTTGCATTGGCTATCCAATCGGTTTATAATCCATTTCAAGTGGACGAGTTTATAAAATCGACAATAGATGAAACATGGGATAATTTAGAGTTAAAATCTAGATGTAGAAAAATAAGTATGAATTTGGGTAAGTATTTACCATCAAACTATAAAGAGGCTATTTCTATTCTTGAAAAATCCGTCAGAAGATTTTCTTTTGCTTTTTTCCTTCCAGATTTTGTTGAGGTCTATGGGCAGGACGACGCAGATTGGGATTTGTCTATAAGTGTACTAGAAAGAAATACTGAATACTGGTCTTCGGAATTTGCTGTAAGAGTATTTATCATCAAGGATGAAAGACGTATGATGGAACAGATGTATAAATGGTCTAAGCATGAAAATGAACATATCAGAAGACTTGCAAGTGAAGGTTGCCGTCCTCAGTTGCCTTGGGGACAAGCACTAACCAGTTTTAAAAAAGACCCTACACCTATTCTTCCTATATTGGAACAACTCAAGACTGATACATCGCTATATGTACGAAAAAGTGTTGCTAATAATATAAACGATATATCCAAAACACATCCAGATTTAGTTATCAATCTTGCACAGGATTGGTATGGAAAAAATGAATACACTAACTGGATTTTAAAACATGGTTGTAGAACTCTATTAAAAAAAGGTAATCGTGATGTATTAGCTCTTTTTGGATACGATGATACTACTTCAATAGATATTCAGGACTTTGCATTAGACACACCAGTTCTTTCTATTGGAGAGGATTTAATTTTTTCATTTACTATTTTAGCAAAGAAAGCTACAAAAACAAGGCTCGAATATGGAATTGATTATGTGAAATCCAATGGTAAAAGGAATAGAAAGATATTTAAAATATCAGAAGTTTCATTAAAAGAAAATGAGAAGAAGTTATACAGAAGAAAACATTCATTTGCAAATGTAAGTGTAAGGAGACATTACCCAGGTATACATTCAGTTATACTTATTGTTAATGGTGTAGAACAAGGTACGTTGGATTTTAAACTAGATGTATAATTTTAATTGAGTAAAAAGACAGTAACTACTACAAAAAATTAGCAGGAAATTATTAGTGTATGTTTAATAACTTATAAAAGATAATCTGAAAACTACTATGGTTTTTATATTAAAAAATTATATAAAGGAATCAGGTATAAGAGAATGATTGAGAGTATACCAGCAAAACAAATTTTACAAAAAGTTAAATTTGAAAATACAAGATGGTTTGGAATTGATTATAATATGAATCTCTATCGTGGTTGTTCTCATGGATGTATATACTGTGATAGTCGTAGTACAATATACAACATAGAAAATTTTGACCAAGTTAGATATAAGGAAAATGTGATAGAAATTTTAAGTAAAGAATTGCGTTCAAAAAGGAAAAAAGGGGTAGTAGGTATTGGTTCCATGTCTGATACATATAATCCTTTTGAAAAGGAGCTTTGTATTACTAAACAAGCATTGAATCTAATTGCAGAAAATTATTTTGGTGTTTCTATTGATACCAAAAGTAGCTTAGTAGTTAGGGATATACCTATTTTACAGAAAATCAAAACAAATAATTCTGCTATTGTAAAGGTAACTATAACCACGGCAAATGATGAGTTATCAAAAAAAATAGAACCCAACGTAAATCCAAGTTCTGTACGATTTGAAGCAGTAAAGGAACTTAATGATGCCGGAATTTTTTGTGGTATATTATTGACTCCGATGTTACCATTTTTGACTGATAATAAAGATGAAATACGAGCGATTGTGGAGAAAGCATATAAGGCTAATGCAAAATTTATTTATTGTATGTATGGAGTGACAATGCGTAGTGGTCAGAGAGAGTTTTTTTATAAGCATTTAAAAAATATATCTCCAGAATTAGCACTTAAGTATCAAAAAATATATGGTCTGAACTATGTATGTAATATTCCAAATAAAGATTATTGTGAAAAGTTATTAAATGAAGAATGTAGACGTTATGGTATTTTGACGAATATGAAAGATATTATAAAAGCTTACAAGAGGTCTGAATCATATACTCAAATAAAATTTTTCTAAGGTTGATTTTAGATAGATATAATAGCGTTTATATTTTAAAGATAAGCAGTATCAAATATTATGGTTAAAATAAACTATATATGTATTGTATAAGGATTATATAAGTTTGTTAGAATAAGGGTCTACATAAAACGAGGAGAAGATTGATGATAGAAAGAAAAACTAGAGAAAAAACAAAAAAGGTCAAATTGACCTTTTGATATGCTGTATTTATCATACTATTTTCAGATAAGACAGTATCTTTAGATAGATATAATGATGTTATGGTATAAGTTTATTGAGTTTAATTTAATATGTATAAGGTTAGTGACTATTTTGTATATTGGTATATTAGTTTTAAATAGATAGCAAAATAAAGTATTGTGATAGATGTGAGTATTTATCATAATACTTTGTTTTATTGGTGAAGATTTAAGTCAGTGAAGATTTAGATTATGGATGAGATAAATAAAAAAATTATAATAGATAAGATAAATAAGAAATAATTATAATAGATAAGATAAATAAAAAGATTATAATAGACAAGACAAATAAGAAATAATTATAATAGATAAAATAAATAGAAAATTATTAGGGTCAAATTGACTTTTAAAAAATAAAAAGGTCATAATGACCTAAAATATAATGAAGATAAACATAAAATATAGATAAACATAAAATATAGACAAAAATAAAGTAAAGCAAAACAATGAATGAATATCATTCATTGACATAAAAAAAGTCATGTGCTATACTATGAGCAAGAATAAGGGGGTTTGAACATGAAAGATATAAAAACAAAATCAAAACAAGCATTTAATAATCAAGCAAATACTTATGACAAAGATATAAAGGGACAACATGCGAGAAATCTTTATCCAACATTACTTGAAGAGCTTTCAAAAATTTCATATGACACTATTTTAGATTTAGGGTGTGGAACAGGAGCTGTACTACAAGCGATTTTAAAAAAAGATTGTAAAAAGAAGGCATATGGAATTGATATTTCTGAAAACATGTTGAAAGTAGCAAGAGATAAATTAAAAGAAAGTGCTACTTTAATTTTAGGAGATTCTGAGTACCTTCCATTTGAAAATGATTTTTTTGATGTTGTGTACTGTAATGATTCTTTTCATCATTATCCTAGACCAGATAGAGTATTATCAGAACTAAGCAGAGTATTGAAACCAAAAGGGGTTTTAATAATTTGTGATTGTTGGCAACCATTTTTACTTAGAGATATAATGAATGTCTTTATGAAGTACAGTAAAGATGGAGATGTAAAAATGTACTCAGAAAAAGAAATAAGCGAATTGTTATCTGTAGATTTTAATGATATTGTGTGGAAGAATGTAAATCATACATCATATATTGTAACAGCTAAAAATAAAAAGTATTAATGTTATTGAGATAGAGTAGATGTCATTAAAATGGAAATAAAGATAGGTATAGAGGTGGGGTAGATGTCATTAAAATAGAAATAAAGATAAGTATAGAGGTGGAGTAGATGTCATTAAAATGGAAATAAAGATAAGTATAGAGATAGAGTAGATATTAAAAAAATAATAAATTAAATAATGAATATTTTTTTGGTTTATAAATGAATGATATTCATTCATGAAAGGGTGATATGGGTACAAAAACTGATTTTATATCAGGAGATACAAAAAAATGCCTTGTAAAGATGTCTTTATAACTGATAGTAGCTATGTTTTTGAACATGGCTTATAATCTAGTGGATAGTATATGGATTGGGAATTTATTAGGTGAGACTGCTATGGCAACACTTACAATTTAAACGCCAATAATTTTAATTCTAACTTCAATAGCTATGGGAGCTACAAATGGTATTTCAATTTTAATTTCTCAAGCTATTGGTGCAAAAGAGAACGACAAAATAGAAAGCTTGATTTCCACTTCATTATTGACATCAGTAATATTTGCATTAATAGTTACTGTGATTAGTGAATTTTCATTACCATTTCTATTGAGAATATTAAATACTCCAACAGAAACATATTCATTGGAATATAGCTATTTATCAATATATTTACTTGGGTATATTGCATTATATCTTTACTGTTGTATTACGTAGTTTTGGCAATACTGTGTTTCAGGCAGTTGCAATGCTAGTATGTACAATATTGAATGCTGTACTTGACCCTTTTTTAAAAAATATTACTGGATTTCAAGGAGCTTCTATTGCTACTTTAATCTCTCAAAGTACTTGTCTCATTTTTATTTCTACAAAAACAAAGTATATAAGTGTATAATGTATTTATAAATAGATAATTATATAAATTTAATTTTATTTATATAGTTATTGGAATTATAATTTATAAATTATGTATAATAAGAATATAATTTAGTTAGCAACGATTACATTGTGTTAAATTCAGATAAGTTATATGATAATTTGTTTATTTTGAGTTTTGGAGGAATAGTTATGGAATCAAATAATAATGCTATAAAGTCGACTGTTAAAAAAGGAATTTCTTTTGGCTCTTGTTTAGCAATGATTATTTCTTATACTGCATGGAAGTCTATCCCGTGGGCTATTTTCCACGGTCTAATGAGTTGGATATATGTGATTTATTATTGGGCTAGATATATGTAGATTGAGATAATAAATAGTTGATATTATTAAATTTAAGAAAGTAAATGTAAAGGCGAACAATCTATTTGTTCGCTTTTACATTTTGTAATTTACCAGCAATGGTTTAAAACAGAAATAAATTTTAAAACTAGTTATAAGTACTAAAGAATGTATAAATAAAACAAAAATATTTGAGTTAGTTATAAGTATCAAAGAATATATAAATAAAACAAAAATATTTGAGTTAGTTATAAGTATCAAAGGATATATAAATAAAACAAAAATATTTAAGTTAGTTATGATTATAAAAGTATTTATCAATAAAACAAAAGCATTTAGGTTACTTATGAGTATAAAAAATATCTATAAATTAAATAAAGATTCTTATGAGGTTAAAATTGAAAAAATACAAACCCATTGAATTAGCAAGGATATTTAATATTAATTCAAATACTATTAGGTTTTATGAAGAGGTTGTATATATTTCAAAAGCTAAACGAAAAGAAAATAACTATCATGAGTTTGGAGAATAACATATATTGTAGTTGAAAATCTGTAGATATATATTTGGATATCAATTTACAAATAGTATTATATGAAATGCTGGTATGATGGTTATCAAGTCAGCTGTTAGCAGAAGTTCGGGAATTGGTAAACATCGTACTTTTGACTACATTCATACAATTAAAAAAGAATTAGATATATTTATATTTTTAAAAAGTATGTATAATCAAATAGTATAACAATATTGAAAAGGAGTTGTATTATATATGAAGTTTTATACTATACAGACTTTAGAGTTTTGGAATAACAATAAAAATAATAAATATCTATTAAATAATTATTCTCTTATATTAGAAGGTTTTGATATTCCATATAAATGGATGTATACTCAAATGATAAATAGAATACCTAAATTTGATGATAGTATGATATGGGTTTGGTTGAATAGACCTGATTTAAGATGTAGTGCATACTTAGAAAAAGGTACGAGAGGTGTTTTACTCGAAATTGAAATAAGCAAAGATAATGTATTGTTATCTGATTTTGATTTATGGCATTTACCTTTAATGGATATTGCTGTAGAGCTTTATGAAGATGAACAGATTGAAAAGGAGGCAAGTTGGCAAAGAATATTTGACTTGGAATTATGCTCAAAATTAAATGAAGTGAGTATAGAAGACTTGACTCTTCAAGGAGTAACATCTAAAGTTTCCCTATCTAATGTCAAATTAATAAAAGAATTTGTTGCAAAATGATATTTATATTGAAATTTATTCCAAAAAGTTATATATTTATAACAAGAGGTGTTATAAATATATAACTTTTTTAAGGGGTGATTTTATATGTCTAAACAACAAATTGGTATTAAATCAACACTTATTTCAGAAACAATAGCAGTTGCCTATTGTCTTGGAGCAACGTTGGTAAACAAGTATTTTTTTAAAGGAAGTAATATTGAGTATATTCCTATAATTATTTGGGTAGTAGCTGTAGTATGTCAATGGATTTATGACCAAAAGAATGATGATTTGGTCGATGAAGCATCTAAATACATACTATCAAGAGTTAATGGGATTGCGATAAAAGTATTGTTTTATTCTATGGTTATAATCTCTGTATCCCTTGCAACACTGGATATAAATGTATCGAATTTAAATTTAGGGATGTTTTTATTAGTTATTTTGTTTATTCAATCTTTGTTAAAGTTATTTTTATTTATATATTTTGATAGAAAGGGGATATACAATTAGGTGTCAGTATCGTTAAAGACAAAAATTAAATACTATAGAGAAAAGCATCTTATGACACAAGGCGAACTTGCAAAGTCAGTAGGGGTAAGACGTGAAACTATCGTACATTTAGAAAATGGTCGTTATAATCCTTCTTTAAAATTGGCAATGGATATTGCTAAGATATTTAATACAACTGTGGAAGAGCTATTTGAGTTTGTTGAAGGAGAATAGTATTTAAATTTTGCAGGTTGCTTGTACATTAGAAAATGAACGGTTTTATAAAGTTGAAAATCTGTATTAAGATTCATATGACAATTAGAGAAGTTTTGCTACAAGAAATTGGATAAAATAAAATATAAATTTAATTTTAAATATACTTCCAAAATTATCTAGTCACATATATAATATAATTATAAAAATAATGAATATTTTTATAGTAGTAGTTAATTTTCTAATAAGGAGGATGTAAAATGCCTAGTATGATTATGGAAGTTGTAGGAGTATTGTTTATAGCTATTGGATTAATTTTGACATTCATTGAGATAAAGGGAAATTTACCTTCTTTTTATGGATTTGGTCAAAATGCTGTAAGAAAAAATGCTGTAGGTATTCTAGCAGCAGGAGTGGCTTTAATTTTCTTTAGAAATGGCATAGAGAGCATAGATTCTATAGCCACTTATGGCATGTTTTTAGCTATAGAACTTGTTGTAATAGTTGCATATTTCTTAATAAGAAGAAAATTTGTTAAAGAAGATAAACATTTAAGAGTTAATTAACTAAATTATCTACTATAAAAATTGGAAGATTAAAAACATGTAAAGTTTTGTTTTTGGTTATTTCAAATCCAAATTTGATTATTTTTAGAGAAACTATGTTCTGTATAAAACTAGAATGTGGTTTCTTTTTTATGTATAATATAATTTTTAGAAATGAAAGTTATAATATATTCTATAGGATAAAATATACTAGACAACATGCGAATTCTTATGTCTAAACTCCTAAGAATCTTGACAAGAATGTTAAGATAAGAGATAATGAATTCATTCACTGGATATAAGATTAATTTAAAAGGAGTATTATTATGGCTAAAACAAAAAAGATAATAGATAGTAATATAAATCATGAAGAAATAAATAATAAACAACGTACACGAATATCAAAAGAACCTCAAGAGAGAAAGCAAGAAATAATTGAAACTGCTTTAGAATTATTTTCTGAAAAAGGGTTTGAAAATACAACTATTCAAGACATAGCAGAAAAAATGAATGTTTCGCAAGGGCTATGTTATCGCTATTTTAAATCTAAAATAGAAATATTTGCCGCTACTTCAGAATACTATGCAATGAAGGCTGTGGAGCAAATACAAATCCCTATATCAGAGGATTTACCTGCAATTGATAAGTTGAATACTATCATAAAACGTATGTTTGAATATGAAATGAAGCACCATGAATTTGAAGCAAGGTATAATGAAAATTCTGAGATAAGGGCAAGTAGACTAGACAATGTTGCTAAGCAACTGGTTGATGTTATGATTCCAATTATAGAGCAGGGTGTAAGAGAAAACGTATTTCACTGTACAAATGTGACTCTTGATACTAAGTTTTTGGTGTTTGGTATTATCCATACTTTTCATGAAGAGATGCCAAACGAAAATATTAAAGAGTATATAGTATCCTTCCTTAACTTCATGAAAGATGCGTTTATCTGTACCTTAAAAATTGAAGATATAGATAAGATTGGTGAGGGATGGATTAATTTGTAGACCCTTATATTTTAGTTATAAGTTATAATTAAGTAGTGTGAAATATTGATAAATTATTTGCTTAGGAGTATATTTTAAGATAAAAAAATGACTTTACTATATGAGTATGCTACAATACAACCAAATCGGAATTTGGAAAAAGATACTATAATTGTAACGATATTTTTGCTATAAAATCAAATATAGTCAGAGTATATTCTTACTAAATTTTACACTTAAGCAAGTTATTTTAAATAAGTAGGATGTACAAAACTAATAGAGAAAGTTTTTAAAGTCTGTTTTATTAATAAAATAAATATTAGGATAGATAAAGATATTTTTAGATTTTATACAGTTCAAATTTTTAAAAATAATTTAGATTTATTCTAATGGAAGGGTAAGTATAATATGAAATTACATAAAAAGATACAGCTTTTGTTTTTGATGTTTTTATTTACTATAATGTTAACTTCTTGTTCTGGCTCTTCAATGTCATATACATTTGAGGTTGAAACTGGTGATAAGATAAAGGTAAGATTAGACACCTCGGATGGATATTCATTGACACAGAAAGATGGAAAGTTTACTGTGAAAAAGGGCGATGAAGAGGTATTACAAGGAATATTTACTACAAAAGAGGGTTATGAAAAGTATCAAAGTATAAAGACTGATAAAGGAGTAAAGGTTCTTGAAGATAAAGAGAAAGATGAAAATAAGTATTTCTTTTATGAATTTGAGGGTGAAGCAGGTACAGAAAATAACTTTGTTCTTTGGGTCAAAGACTCAAATACAGGTGTAGTAATAGGTAGCTTGTCTGGAGAAAAAGAGGCAAAGTCTGCGTTTGAAAGGTTAACAATTACATTATAATAAGAGTTATAATCAAATGTTAATCATCAAAATCTAAAATTCCGATTTTTAAAGGGGCTATCTCAGAATAGAGATAAGCCTCTTTTTCGTTGTTGAAATGATAAAAATATATTTGATTTAATACAAAAAAGAGTGCCTCATTAACTAAACAGTTCATTTTGAGACACTCTCTTTTTTAGTTTAATTTAGTAGTTAAGAGTTATAAGATTAACTGTTTCATTGTATCTAATTTAATCATCTGTATTTTATTTTAAAACAGTAACTATTTTTTTATTTAAATTTTATATTTTTCATTTAGTCGTTATATCTATGAGATTGCCTACTGTTTTATGCCTATTTAAGTGTTTTAAAGATGTATAATCAAACATTTACCCTGTATCTATTTGAGCCATTTAATAAATAAAAAAGTGATATAAAATATCTTTGTGAGTGAATTTATTCATTCCTTGTTGACAAATTAAAAAAATTGATTTATTATTGAACTACATTAATGAATGAATTTATTCACTGAATTGAATAGTTGGTTAGTTGATTAATGAAAAAAGTTATTAATCGTGCAAAATAAATAATTATTTGGTTAATGAAAAAAAGTTATTCATCATGTAAAATGACTAATCAAAAAAACACATGTAAAGAAAGGTAGGAGTATAAATGATATCATTATTAGCTAGATTGTGTATAAAAGATAAAGAAAATATATCATCTCCAATAGTGCGTCAGGCTTATGCAAAGCTTTGTAGCAGTGTAGGCATATTCTTAAATATTCTATTGTTTATGGTTAAATTATTGTGTGGAACTGTAAGTGGCTCAACAGCAATTATTACAGATGGATTCAACAATTTAGCTGATGCAGGTACTTCTTTTGCTTCATTCATAGGCTTTTGTATTGCAGGGATTGGGGCAGGTGAAAATCATATCTTTGGTCATGGAAGATATGAATGGTTTATGGGAGTTTTGTATTCAATTGCTGTAATTATTATGGGAAGCACATTAGCTCGAAATTCAGTTGTATCAATCATTTCACCTAAAAGTATAGAATTCAGTTTTACAATTCTTTTTATTCTTATTTGCTCTATAATCGTTAAGCTATATATGTTTTTTTACAATAAAAAAATCGCAAAGAAAATTGATTCTACTGCAATGAAAGCAACAGCCATAGACTGTATCAGTGATATGGTTGCAACAACAGCAATAGTAATATCTTTACTTACAGAGTATTTTACAGGATGGGCGATTGATGGCTGGTGTGGATTATTGGTATCTGTATTTATCATTGTTTCAGGTATGAAATCTATGTTTGAGATAGGAGGAAGATTATTAGGAAAATCTCCAGATAAAGAAATGGTAGATGAAATAACTAAAATAGCAATGCAGTATGAGGAAGTACAAGGGATAAATGACTTGATTATCCATGATTATGGGCTTGGTCATTTTGTAATTTCAATGCACATTGAAGGCAAAGAGGGTATAGGCAGTAGCGTTTTAAATGATGTTGCGAATGAAATCTCTTATAGACTTTATATTGATATGGGATGTAATGCTACCATACAGACAGATTTTTTAGTTACAGACCAAATTATAGTTGATGAGATATTTAAAAGAGCTACAAAAGAAATACATAAAATTGATTCATATGCCACAATAAATGACTTGCGTATAATCAAGTCTGGTCTGCATACAAATGTGATTTTAGTAATTGCAGGGTCAAATAAACTTCAAAAGATTGAAAGTGAAATTAGAAAAGTAATGGAGAAGGCTGTTGCTCCAGTGGATGGGAGCTATCATGTAATGATTAGACTTGTTATTTCACGTAAGAATAAGAAAACTTACATTTAAAGTATCCTTTAGAATAAGAAGGCTTATATATGAGTTTAATTAGAGAATTTTATTATTATCGCTTTTATATGAATGTTTACTTAGATTAAAAAAGAATTGTATAAGTTAGCTTAAAAAAGAATTGTATAAGTTAGATTAAATAAGGATTGTATAAGTTAGCTTAAATAAGAATTGTATAAGTTAGAATAAATAAGAATTGTGTAAGTTAGCTTAAATAAGAATTGTGTAAGTTAAATCAAATGATAGTTATATAAACTACATAAAAGAACATTTAGAAGGAGGATTTATCATGGATAACGAACAACGTATAAAACTACTTAAAGAGACACCTATAAAAAAACTTTTATTAAAAATGGGAATCCCAACAATGATTGGTATGCTAGTTACAGGATTCTATAATTTAGTAGATGCTTATTTTGTTGGGGGGCTTGGTACTAGTCAGATGGGAGCTGTTTCAATTGCATTCCCACTTGGACAAGTAATCGTCGGGATAGCACTATTATTTGGTGGAGGAGTATCATCATACTTGTCCAGATTATTAGGAGAAGGAAATAATTCACAAGCTAATCATGCAGCATCAACTGCACTGTATTCAAGTATATTTATTGGTATAATCTCAATTGTATTGATTGAGTGTTTCATTGACAAAATCATATTTGCACTAGGAGCTACGGATACCATTTTTCCATATGCAAAACAGTATGCAGTGATTTATGTAGCAAGTTCAATTTTTAATGTATTCAATGTAACTATGAACAATATAGCAACCAGTGAGGGGTCAACCAAAATATCTATGATAAGCATGTTATTAGGAGCAGGATTAAACTTGGTATTAGCACCTATTTGTATATATGGATTAGATATGGGTATCTCAGGTGCAGCAGTTGCAACTGCCATAGCACAGGCAATAACTAGTTTAATGTATGTAGTTTATCTATTAATGAAAAAAAGTATTTTCAATTTTTCTATAAGGGAGTTTAGATTTGAACGTGAAATTTACTTACAAATACTTAAAGTAGGGATACCAACTCTTGTATTTCAGATTTTAACAAGTGTAGCTATAGGGCTTACCAATAAAGGTGCTCAAGGTTATGGAGATTCAGCAATAGCAGCTATGGGAATTGTTACACGTATAATGTCAATGGGTTCTTATGCAGTGTTTGGTTTTGAAAAAGGATTTCAACCAATAGCTGGATATAGTTATGGAGCTAAGCAATATATGAGATTAAACGAGGCTATAAGTACTACTTTAAAGTGGACAACTACTTTTTGTTTATTGATGTCATTAGTTTTAATTATATTTCCAGAACCTATTATATCTTTGTTTTCAACCAATGATAATTCTGTAATAGAAATTGGTACATTTGCTCTTAGAATAAGTAGTGTAATGTTTATTTTCTTTGGATTTGGTACAGTTTATTCTATACTATTTCTTGCACTTGGGAAAGCAAAAGAAGGTGCTTTTCTTAGTGTAAGTAGACAAGGGTTGTTTTTTATACCGACTATATTATTGTTGCCATCAATTATGGGGATTAATGGCGTGATTTTTGCTCAACCGATTGCTGATTTGTTTATGGTTATATCTGCTGCAATTCTGGCAGTGAAATTGAAGAAAGAGATAAGAGCTTTGTCAGTAGAAAGAATATAGAATATTGCGATGAGATGTTGTGTAAAGTGATATAATAAGAGGGATATGAGTTATGAAATTTGCTGTATATATTTATTAGTAAATTGAGTAGAAAATGGAGGGGTATTGAAAGTAAATATGGGTGGAATAAGTGGATAATCATTAAATAAGTTATAAAATGATAGACCATTCTTATAAATTATGACTATAATAAAATTCCAAACTGCTCATAAATTCTAATCTTGTATACCTCAAAATAACTATTATAAAATTACATAATGATTTAAAAATATCAAAATAATTGAGGTGATAACATGAACAATACATTTTTAGATAAATTGCTTGAGACAAAAGAACTTAAAAACTCACTTTATAGTGTATTAAAACATCATTTCCTTTATCATTCCAATAAGATAGAGGGTAGTACTTTTACTACAGAGGCACTAGCACTTTTGCTTGATAAGAATGTCGTTACAGGAAGACATACCTTAGATGACGTACAAGAAACTGTTAATTCTAGCTATGCATTTGACGCAATAATTGATTCATTGAAAGAAAAAATAACACATAGTTTCTTAAGAAATTTACATTCAAGTTTAATGTTTAATACAACTTTACATTCTAGAGGGATGGCTGGTATATATAAAACTATACCAAATATGATACTAGGAACTGATGTAAATATAGCACAGCCATTTGAAGTAGAACCAAAGCTTGATGAGTTAATTGAATGGTACTACAATCAAAATGAAATAACTATTAAAGTTATAGCTGAATTCCATTATAGATTTGAATTGATACATCCATTTCAAGATGGTAATGGTCGCATAGGTAGATTCGTTATGTTAAAACAGATGCTAGAAAATAATCTTCCTATAAAAATTGTATCTTGGGATAGTGAAGATTTATATAGAAGTTCCTTAAATTCATGTAGCATAGGGAATTATGAACCTTTGATTGAATATCTATCAAGTTTAGAAGATTTTAGAGAAGCATATAAAATATTATGGAAATAGTTGTTTATAGTAAAAAATGATGACTTTTTATATAATTATATTTTTCTTAAGAAATTTAACATTAAGTTCTTAGACATTCTTATCATGAAATATGCCCCCCTCTTAGTAGACATTAAAATATATAAAACTGTCTAAAGCTAAGAGGGTTTTGCTATGTTCAAAACTAAGGTATAATCAGAGCAAAAATTTAAAGCAATCGAATCATATTTAAAAAATGAGAATACAGTAATAAAAATAATGGAAAAATTAAATATCGGAAAAAGCATATTTATAGACTATTTAGAACTTTCATCAGGGTTATTAGTTTTGTACTCTTTAGTAAATAAGAATGGCAAAAACAATATAGCATCAACTACAATACTCCAAAATAGTGATTCTAATGTAAATATAGATTCGTTACCTCCTTGAAGTATAACATAAACATTGTTATTTACTAAGTGGATTAATATTGGTGCCCAAAGGTTTTTGGTCTTCAGATAAGTATATCCTAAAAATATTCCTATAAAGGTACAATATGATATATGGGAAATAACACAATAAAATGGAGTTTCCGGACTGTACAAAGTAATACAAAGGGGCAAATGCCAAATTCCCCATATAAAACCTAAAACTATTACACCAAATTTTTTTCCATAAATCTTTTGTAGTCTAGGTTGAAGAAAGTATCTTCATCCAAATTCTTCTCCAAAAAATAAATTAAAACCCAAACATAAATTTATAATTATATTTACAAATGCTATAAGAAATTTATTGATAATATCAATTGATAAATTTTCATTACTAATAATAATTCTAACTATAATTAATATCAAGAATATTAATATCACACTTAAAACCTTTTTAAAATTTTTACCTAAAGATAAATTTAAAACTTCAAATTGAGATTCATTGTAAAGAACAACAGCTAGAAGATAAAAAGATGTTAATGTATCTATTGTTGCAGAAATAATACTGTTATTAATTAAAAATATTTCAGCTATAGGTATTACTATTCTCACAACTGTAACTATAGCAAAAAACTTTAAAAATTTATCCACTGTTGAATTAAACTTATAATTAGAAACTCTTTTTAGGACAACAATAGCAGAAAATGCAGGAATATACATAAATAATAATGAAAAGTTTGATATAAATTCGCTATTATTTGGTTTTGATACTGATAAAAATAAAAATATAGATATAAAAGCAATTAGTAAAAAGTTTATTAATAAAAAATAATTTATTTCTTTTTTTATTAATTTAATATCATTTGACATATTAATTCTCCTTATCTTAAACTTTATAATTATATATATAGTAGCAGATTTCACCTAGAAATAAAAATATATAATGAATTTAAAAGAATTTGTTAGATATTCAGTATCTTAGAGTTGTAAAAATAGGTCACTTAATTTTGAAACTCTTGATACCTCATAACAAAAAATTCTCCATCCCCTAAGTACGTTTTTTGTATCTTAGTCTCAACTATTTTAAATCCTTGAGACTCATAACATTTTACAGCTCTCGTATTCCAGGTTCTTACTTCTAATACAATAGGTTTAGTACTATATTTATTTCTACATTCTTCTAAGCCTAAACTAATTATTGCTTTACCAATTCCCATTCCACAATAATCTGGCTTTATACCAATGCCAAAGAATACAGAGCTTCCTTTATCTAATAAGTTTATAAAACCTATCAATTCTTTATTGTCATCTATAAAACTTATAAAATTTTTTCTTTTATCTTCTTTTGTTAGTGAGAAATTATTCTTTTTAATCTCATCCCATGAAGGTAGATTGTATATTGAATATTCCCCTTCATATTTCCAATTAGTAACTTCTATAGCATGTTCTTCTGTAAATATAGCTTTATTTAGTTTCATATATCCTCCTAATTTCAAAGCAAATTTTAATATTTATGTATCTATTTTTCTTTTGTATGTAGACTTAAAGTAGAGTATAATCATAACTTACAAGTTTTTATTATAAAAAATTTTCATCAGAAAATCAAATAAAAATATTAAAATGAGCAAAGACTTATTTAAGTGTAATTTTAGATTTAGGTTATAGAAACATAGTCTCATATCATCCTTTCTTTTTATTCACCATTATTTCTATATATTTCTTATCTGAACCATTTAAAATTGGAACAGGAAATGCTATTAAATTTGAAGACCCATTTGGAAACAGATTAGGAATAACTGATTATATAAAGTAAAATAAATTTGAGTGATTATTAATGTACATATAAAACAAATACAAACTCTCCCTTAAATGAAATGGACTAAGATAAATACATAATAAAAAATGATAATGCTATTAATAAACTAATAACTACAAATTCTATTAATAAAACGATAAAAATCATAAATATAAAACTTATATAGTATAAGATTTAAAATATATTAACAGTAATCTGAATATATTAAAAATCCAAATTAAAAATAGAAATGTAAGACAACTTAACTATTATTATACTTTTTTACTATTATCCAAAGAAGTGAAAAAATAAAAAATTTTAAATTTAAAATTTTTTATTTTTTATTTATTGCGGAAAGAATAAAAAGATGCTATACTTTTTGTAACATATTATTCCAGTTATTAAGACATAATAAGCTTTTATAGTTTAATTTGTCTAATGATATTTTAAAAATTATGGTTTTATTATAATATGGCAAAAGAATAGAAATAAGGTGATAGTAGTGAAAGTAAAATCAAATTTAGATGAAATTTTATATCATAAGATTATTGAAAGTCTTATTCGTGGCGAATACTCTGTAGGTCAAAAAATATTACTAAATGACCTTTGTGAAAAATTTGAAGTAAGCAGAACACCAGTAGTACAAGCAGTAAAAATGTTAAATAAAGATGGTGTGCTTACTATTATGACAAATGGTAAAGTATATGTACCAGAGTATGAATACGATATGGTAAAGCAAGTTTGTGAAACAAGAACACTGATTGAAACATATGCTCTAGAAAAAATGATGCAAGAGGAAGAAGAGGTATTCCAACAAAAGCTAGAAGTGATAAAAAGATATTCTGATAAATGTGAAGAGTTCTATAAACAAGAAAAATCTGTAGAACTTGCACTTACAGATTTAAAATTACATAAAGCTATTGTTGAAGGTGCTAATAATGAGATTTTAAATGATGTATATGTTGGTATACAAGGAAGATTTGTAGTAGTAAATTATCTGATACGCCCATTAAAAAATCGTAACTACGAAGGAACAGTGCAAGACCATTTTGAAATATTGAAATTTATTGAAAGCAGAGATACAAAAAAAGCAGTGGAGAAATTAAGAAATCATATTCAAGGAACTATTAAACGATTCTGTGAAGATGAATAATGTATTTCGAGGTTTCTATATATTTATATAGTGTAAATCAGAAATATTACAGGGAAGCCATAAGGCTTCCTAAAAAAATAGCCTTTATAAAATTTTTTATTTTAAATTTAAAATTTTTTATTTTAAATTTAAAATAAAAAATGAAAGAGGTGGTAGGGAGTTTGAATAAAATTATTACAGAAAGGATAGAAAAGACTATGAAGAAGCTATTTACAAGTGAAACATTTTTGGAATATCAATTTGTGAGTGATTGCCAGTTGTCACCAGATGGAGGCTATACAGCATTAGTTGTAAAAAAAGCTGATATCAAAGAGAATGGTTACACAAGCCAAATTTATGTGTTAGACAATAAGAGTGGTGAACTAAAACAAATAACATCTATAAACTCTGTAGGAGCATATGCTTGGGAAGATGAAAATACTATTGTGTTTCCTGCTTTAAGAAATGAAAAAGTAAAAGAAGCTATCAAAAATGGTAAGCAATGTATGAGTTATTACACTTTATACTTACATGGCGGAGAAGCAGAAGAACTTTTTACACTCCCTATCAAAGGTGGAAAATTAAATCCTATAGGAAAAGGTTTGTATGCAGTTATTGATTCTTATGATAATGACAGACCTGTTGTGGAAGGATTGTCAGAAGAAGAGCAACAGAAAAAAATAAATGCTTATAATAAAAGACACTATGAGCATTTCAAAGAAATTCCTTATGCTGTCAATGGTGAAGGATATATCAGTAGAAAAAGAAAACGTCTATACTTATACAACAGCAACACAAAAGATTTAAAACCAATTACAGCACCTATGTTTAATGTTGTAGGTATGAAAATAAGTGATGGCAAAATCTTATATGTAGGTCAAGAGTTTGAAGATGTAAAAGGTCTAAAAAATGGCGTTTATGTATTTGATACAAATACTAATGAGAATGTTTGTATCTTAGAAAAAGATAAGTATATTGTAAAAGGTTTTGAATTATATAAAAATCAAGCAATACTAAATTTAACTGATGCTTTATCTTATGGGAATGGAGAAAATGGAGATTTTTATACAATAGATATTGATACAAAAGAAATGAAGTTACTTTCAGAACATCAGCATCATTGTATTGGAAATACAGTAACATCTGATATTAAAATAGGTGCTGGTCAGACAACAAAAGTAGATGGTGAATATATTTATTATACTTCTACAGTAAATATGGATTGCATTATTGAAAGAATACATATTCCAACAGGAAGACAGGAAAAAGTTACACAAACAGGTTCAGTTGACTTTATAGATGTGAAAGATGGAAACATTGTATGTATAGGCTGTTCAGAAAACGGATTACCTGAAGTTTATACAGTAGAAAATGGAGCATTGTGTAAGAAAACACATTTAAATGACCATATTTTAGATGAATATAAAATTTCTGTACCAGAATATATCGAGTCAAAAGGAAGTGCTGACTGGGAAATACAAGGATATGTATACAAACCAGTAGATTATAAGGTAGGGGAAAAATATCCAGCTATATTAGCGATTCATGGTGGACCAAGACTAACATATGGACCATATTTTATGCATGAGATACAGGTATTTGCAAGTCAAGGTTACTTTGTTTTCTTCTGTAATCCAAGGGGCTCTGAAGGTCGTGGCAATGATTTTGCAGATATTAGAAAACAGTTTGGGGATATTGATTATATAGATTTTATGGAATTTACAGATACAGTACTTGAAAAATACACAGACATTGATGAAACAAAACTAGCTGTGGAAGGTGGAAGTTATGGTGGATTTATGACAAATTGGATTATTGGTCATACAAACCGTTTTGCTGCTGCTTGTGCTCAACGTTCTATTGCAAACTGGAGTGGTATGGAAGGTACAACAGATATTGGTTATTATTTCTGCAAAGGACAAACAGGTGCTTCTCACATGGAAGACCACGAATTGCAATGGAAACAATCTCCTTTAGCCTATGCCGATAAGTGTGTTACCCCAACTTTATTTTTACATGGTGAAAAAGATTACAGATGCTATATGCAAGAAGCATTCCAAATGTTTTCTGCATTAAAAATTCATGGATGCCCTACAAAACTTTGTCTCTTTGAAGGCGAAAATCACGAGTTATCTCGCTCAGGTAGACCAAAACAAAAACTACAAAGACTAGTTGAAATGATGGATTGGTTTTCAATGTACATAAAAGAAGAAAAGTAATGTGTATTAATAAAAGACAATAGTGTGCATTAAGGAAAGTTCACTAATATGTATAGTGAAAGATAATAATGTACATTAAGGAAAGTCAATAATATGTATAGTGAAGATAATAATGTACATTAAGGAAAGTCAATAATATGTATAGTGAAAGATAATAATGTACATTAAGGAAAGTCAATAATATGTATAGTGAAAGATAATAATGTACATTAAGGAAAGTTCAATAATATGTATAGTGAAAGATAATAATGTACATTAAGGAAAGTCAATAATACGTATAGGGAAAGATAATAATGTGAATTAAAAAATACTCCTATATAAATATAGTAACTAAAAAAAATAATACAGAAAAAAGGAAAATAAAGAAAGGAGAATACAAAAATGGAAAAACTAAAGATTGAAAGTTCAGATATTTTTGAATATATATTTCCACATGATATTTCTTGTTCACCTGATGGAAAACATATTGCTTATATTATATCAAATATCAATGAGGAAAAAGACTGCTATGAACATGACTTATATGCTATGGATACTAAAACAGAAAAACAAATACATATGACACAAACAAAAGATGTAACATCATTTAGCTGGATTTCTAATACAGAACTTCTTTTTACATCTAAAAGAGATAAACCCAAGGCAGGTACAACAGATTTTTACACTATTTCTATAAAAGGAGGAGAAGCAAAAAAAGCATTTTCTATTCCAAAAGCCTGTAGTGTACCTATATCACTTGGAAATAAATTGTGGCTATTTACAACAAAAAATCCAACAGATGCTAAAAAAATAGAACCAGACAGAGCAGTAGAAGGAGTAGATTATTGGACATTTACAGATAAACCTTTTATAAGAGATGGGGAAAATTTCTCTCAAAGAAGACGTGTAACATTGGAATTGTATCAAGAAGGAGAAAGAGAAACAAAAGCCATTACACCAAAATATTGTGAGGTAGCAGGTATAGATGTTTCTCTTGATAAGAAAAGAATTTTATATTCTGGTCAGATTTATGAAGATTGTGCGACGCCTTTCTCTGGTCTTTGGGAATACCATGTAGATAGTGGTGAAACAAGAGAACTTATACCACAAGGAAAATATCAAATCAGCTTAATAAAATATATTGGTGAAGATAGAGTAATGTTACAAGCTTCTATATTAGACCGTTCTATTACACAAAATCATGATATTTTTATGCTTGACTTGAATACTGGTGAAATGAATATGATTGCTAGTCCAGATGGCATGTATGCTACATTACTGGACGTAGATGCAGTATATGGTGGTGGACGTAGTAATAAAGTTATAGGAGATAAGTTTATTGGTGCAAGAATTTGTAGAACTATGACAGAGTTTGATGAGTTTGACACAAAAACAGGTAATATACGTATCATCACAAAAGTGGATGCTTTTACATCTTTTGATATTTATGACAACACTATGTACACAGTCATGTTGAAAGATTATGAATTGGCAGAAATATATAGCATTGATATGGCTACAGGTGCAATGAAAAAAATGACTTCTTTCTCTAAACCATACTTGGACAGTCATAAGGTTTCACTACCTGAGAAATTGACATTTGTAGCAAAGAATAAAGAAGAAGTTGATGGTTTTGTTATACCACCTATAGATGCCAAAGAAGGTGAAAAATATCCTGCTGTATTGTTCATTCATGGTGGACCTAAATGGGCATATGGTTATATGTTTACACACTTAAAGCAATGTGTAACTGCAAAAGGAATGTACGTTATTTATTGTAATCCTCATGGTGGTGATGGTTATGGTGAAGAATTCTTGGAAATGGTAGAAAGATGGGGATATGTTGATTATGACCATATTATGGAATTTGTAGATACTTGCATTGAGAAATATCCTGGAATTGATTCAGACCGCTTAGGTGTTGCAGGTGGAAGTTATGGTGGTTATATGACAAACTGGATAATTGGTCATACAGACCGTTTCAAGGCAGTTGCTTCTCAAAGAGGGATTAGCAACTTGATTACAGCTTCCTTAATTATTGACTTTGGTGATAGAATTATGAAGCAAACTTGTGGAGATAAAACACCTTGGAATCATGAGGAAGTTCTTTGGAACCATTCGCCAATTAAGTATGTAAAAAATGTAAAGACACCAACTTTATTCTTGCATAGCGATAGGGATTATAGATGTTTTATGGGAGATACTTTCCAAATGTTCACTGCATTAAAACAGCTTGGTGTAGATACGGAAATGTATTTGTTCCACGGGGATACACATGGATTGTCTAGAAACGGAAGACCATCTAATAGAGTTGTACGTGCCAATGCCATTGTAGATTGGTTTGAAAGATATTTATAAGGGGGTTATTCTATGAGTGATATGTTATTATGGTTTAGTGTCGTATTAGTTTTATTTGCCATTGGGGATTTGATTGCAAGTAAAACAAAAGCAAAGGTTTCAGCTGTATTTGTGACATTACTTTTATTTTTGATTCTGTTTGTTACAAAGGTAATACCAGGGGATATTATTGAAAGAGCAGGTATGACAGCAGCTGCAAGTTGGAGTGTTCCAATGATTATGTTTAGTATGGGAACGATGTTGAATGTTAGACAGTTTATAGATGAATGGAGAACTGTGTTGACAGCATGGCTTGGAATTGTGGCAGTTATAGTTTGTGTTTCACTTTGTATTCCTTTATTTGGAAAAGGAACAGTGTTGACAAGTATACCAGTTATAAATGGGGCATTACCTGCTACTACTATTATGACACAAGCAGCATTAGAAAAAGGATTGACACTTGCGGCGGCTACAGCAACAGTTGTATTTGCAATCCAAAAGTTTGTTGGTACACCAATTGCTTCCAGAGCTGCACTACAAGAAGCAAATCGTCTTTTAGTAGAGTATCATGAAGCAAAGGCAAAGGGGATTGATTTAGCCAATGTCGATAATGATAAGAAAGAAGCAGAGGGAACAGGGGAAAAAGTAAAGCAAGTTTTCTGTGAGAAGTATGATAAATATTATTCTACAAATGTTTGTATATTTTTTATAGCTATATTTTCTTATTTGGGATATGAGCTTTCAGAGGTTATCCATGTGAATTATTCTATTGTATGTCTTATAGTTGGTGTGCTTGTAACTCGTATTGGTATTGTACCAAAAGATATTTTAGAAAAAGGGAAAATCAAAGGTTTTATCAACATGGTTGTATTTGCAGCTGTTATTCCTTCTTTAGCAAAAGTTTCTTTGGGAGATTTAATTAGTCTGTTTGTACCAATTGTAGGTATGTTCGCAGTTTCTATTATTGGGATATTCCTTGTGATGAAGGTACTTCCAGGTTGGAAAATCATTGGTTCTAAGCCTCTTGCTTTTGGAGTAGGATTCTGTCAGATGTTGGGATTCCCAACTACATATTTGATTTCAAATGAAGTGTGTAATGCTATTGGAGAAACGGAAGAAGAAAAAGCATATTTGATGTCTAAAATAATGCCTAAGTTAGTAGTTGGTGGTATGGCTTGTATGATTTCCATTGTAGTGGCTGGTATTATGGTACCTATGTTGTAGATGGATTTTGTAATTAAAAAGAAAATGAGGGAATTAAATATTGGGATGTAAATAAATTTTATATTTGGTTAGTTCGTGATAAGTAATTAGCTAGTCTATGATAAATACTTACTTAGTTTGTGACAGTAAGAATGTCTTTTTAAGGAAAAACGGTATAACATCTTCTTTATGTTATACCGTTTTTCCTTTTTCATTTCGTTATATTTTAAAATTAATAAGAACATAATCTTAAAAACTAATATCCACAGTATATTCATCTTCTATTAAGACATAGTCACAGTCATACTTTTTACACATTTGTAGATTTTTAGTATTTTCTTCAATAGTAGATTCCATTGTGCAGAATGAATCATCCAATCGACTTTCAATGGCATTTGCATATTTTTTAATATCTGAAAAATGTCTTTCTATATAATTCTTAGTCATAATAAGGCAATAATACTGAATTTCTTTTATATACTTACTATCAAAATCTTTTTTCCAATCAAATGGAATATAACATCCCTCAACTACAAGGTTCTGATTATTTTCGATAGCTGTTTTTATAATTTCTTTAACGATAGACCATAGATAAGGTACAAGCTCTTCATCATCTTCTGGTGTTAACTTAGTATTTCCACTTCGTATAAGTCCCATTTTTAATAGGTCAATAGATAGATATGTATATTTGTATTTTTCTAATATTTTCTGTGCAAATAAAGTTTTTCCAGTATGAGAAGCACCCGCAATTAAAATAATCATAATTTAAACACCTCTCTCAACAAAGTGAACCGTTGAATTATCCCAGTACTTTTTATATACCCTATCATTCTTACCATCAAGATTCAGTTGATACATTCTAAATGTAACTAATATGTCTTTTGGTTGCCATTGTTCTTCATAAGAATATTGATAGCTCATACCTAATTGCTTCATTACATTACCGCTACGTGGATTTTTAATATCATGTGTAGCAGTAATATAAGGGAAATTATCTCTTTTTAACTGTTCGACAACTGCTTTACTTGCTTCAGTTACAATACCCTTGTGCCAAAATTCTTTACACAGTCCGTAACCAAAATCATGATTGTCATCCATACTTACATTGACATAACCTATTGGTATATTGCCGTTTTTTAAGCAAATAGCATAGTTATATCCATGAGACTTTTTATATGCTTCTACATACTTTTTTTCAAAAAACACCTTTGTTTCTTCTAGTGATTTAAGGGGAAAGCATGGCAAATAAGTATTTACATCTTTGTCACTGTAAATTTTGAACAAAGCTTCTATGTCATTCTCAGTAAACCTTCTTAATATGAGTCTTTCTGTTTTTAGTTCAGGAGTATTTTTAAATATCATATTCCTTATTCTCCTTTAAAAATTAAAATTTATCAGCTAACTTCTTGTAATAGATTATACTACGATTTCATGTCCTAGTCATTTTTCATGCTTTGATTAGGTCACTTTTATATCATGATTTATCAAAAGTGAAAGGGTGATAAAGTGAGTGATAATTAAACAGAAATAAAAGCTATGCTTATAAAGCATAACAATAGATTTAATATAGGTATTTGATATTTGAATAGCCAGATTCTATAATGTAGTTGAAAGGGATGATACTATAATTGATAAACAAAATCAATATAGTTTTATTATCTAAAATTTAAAATGAGCATATTCTATCATCAAATTATAAGTATATGCTCCTTAAATTATAGATATGTGTTTCTTAGGAAAATTAATAAAAATCAAAGACTTTGTTACTTGATTTTTAACACCGAAAATAAAAATTAAAATACAAAAAGGAAAGGTGAATAAAATGAATACTAACTTTAATTTTTTTATACCAACACGTGTAAAATTTGGATGTGGGCAACTAAATCAACTCCATAGAGAGAGTTTACCTGGGAAAAAAGCATTACTTGTCATATCAAATGGAAAATCTACGCATACTAGTGGAGCTCTTAATCGAACACAAGAACAGCTTAAAATTGCTGGAGTAGAATTTGTATTGTTTGATGAAGTACAGGCAAATCCTATTAAATCTACTATTATGGAAGGTGCTAAAATAGCACGTGACAATAATTGTGACTTTATAGTTGCTTTAGGTGGTGGTAGTGTAATGGATGCCTCAAAAGCAATGGCTGCAATGGCCACAAATGATGGAGATATATGGGATTATATATTTGGTGGCACAGGTGGAGAAAAACTGCTTGTAAAAAATCCTCTTCCACTTGTATGTATTACAACTACTGCTGGAACTGGTTCAGAAGTTGACCAATGGGGAGTTATTACCAATGATAAAACAAATGAGAAGATAGGTTTTGGTGGAGATGATAGACTTTTTCCTGTATTAGCAATTGTAGACCCTGAGCTTATGACAACTGTACCTTCAGAGTATACTGCATATCAAGGTTTTGATGCACTATTTCATTCAACAGAAGTCTATATTAGCAAATTTGCGAATCCTATGAGTGACATGATTGCTTTAACTGCTATCGAAAATATTGCAAACTATCTTGCTCGTGCAGTAAAAGATGGAAAAGATATAAAAGCAAGAGAACATGTTGCTTTTGCTAATACCTTATCTGGTCAAGCAATGGTAATCACCAGCACTACAGCCAAACATTCAATGGAACATGCTATGAGTGCATATCATCAGAATCTTCCTCATGGAGCAGGTTTAATTATGATATCAAAAGCATTTTATGAATTCTTTATTGATAAACATGCCTGTGATGAAAGATTTATACGAATGGCACAGGCTATGGGTATGAAGAATGCCTCAAAGCCAGAAGATTTCATCACAACACTAGTAGACCTACAAAAAGCATGTGGTGTTGATAACTTGAAGATGAGTGATTATGGGATTGTTTATGAAGAACTTGATGTTTTAGCAAAAAATGCCCGTGATACTATGGGAGGTCTATTCCTTGCAAATCCTTGTGAAATGAACCATGAAGAATGTGTTGCAATTTTTGAAAAAGCATACGATTAAGGAGTGATATATAAATGATAAACTATTACAAAAAGCTGATAGGTGTGGTTCTTTGCTCTACATTGATATTCTTTCTTGTTGCATGTGAAAAACAACAAGAATCAGAATCTACTCAAAGTAAAACATCTGAAACGAGTGAATCATTAAAACCTGATAGTGAAGCAATCAAAATAGAAGATGCACGTATCTTAGTTGCTTATTTTTCTCGTATTGGGAACTCAGATACTCCAAATGAAACAGAAGCTGTATCCTCTGCAAGTGTAAATATTAGAAACAATGTAATTGAAGGAAATACTGAAATTGTTGCAAAGATGATTCAAAGTAAAACTGGTGGTGATATATCTCTTATAGAGATGGAAAATAAATATCCATCTGATTATAGTATTATTGAAACTCAAGGGCGTGATGAACGAAACGATAACATTCGTCCAAAACTTTTAACTAATAGAAGTGATATAGACTCTTATGACATAATTTTTATTGGATATCCT
The DNA here is from genome assembly GCF_056688955.1 of Clostridioides sp. LIBA-6822. Classification (NCBI taxonomy): domain Bacteria; kingdom Bacillati; phylum Bacillota; class Clostridia; order Peptostreptococcales; family Peptostreptococcaceae; genus Clostridioides; species Clostridioides sp. LIBA-6822. The sequence goes on from NZ_CP196995.1 coordinate 729,698, forward strand.
AACTGGTGGGGTGATATGCCAATGGCAGTGTATAGCTTTTTAGAAGAGTATGATTTTTCAAATAAAATTATCATACCATTTTGTACTAGTGGTGGTAGTGGATTTTCAAACAGTATTGAGAACATCAGAAAAGAACAGCCACAAGCAACAATTAAAGATGGTCTAGCTATTAGTCAAACACTTCCAGATGATACAGAAGATGAGATAAACACATGGTTGTCTAATCTTGGATTAACAAAATAAATATATAATAATTAATTTAAAAGGGGAATAAAATTATGGGAAAAAATATTTGTATAATATCTACTAGTCCACGAAAAAATGGAAACTCTGAAGAACTAGCAGATGAATTTGCAAGAGGGGCAAGAGAACAAGGTAATAAAGTGGAAAAGATTACTCTATATGATAAAAACATTCAGTTTTGTACTGGATGTCTTGCTTGCCAAACAACATGTAAATGTGTACTAAAAGATGATGCAAATGACATCATTAAAAAGATGTGTAATTCTGATGTACTTGTATTTGCTAGTCCAATATATTTCTATGAGATGACTGGACAGATGAAAACACTTTTGGATAGAACAAATCCAATTTTTCCAGCTGAGTATGCCTTTAGTGATATTTATCTACTTGCAACAGCAGCAGATGTTAATGAAAGTGCCATGGATGGTGCACTTAAAGGGTTGCAGGGATGGATTGACTGTTTTGAAAAAGCAAGATTGGCTGGTGTAGTAAGAGGGACTGGCTTAGACCAAATTGGTGCAATTAAAAATGATACAAATATACTGAAAAAGGCTTACGAAATGGGAAAATCTATTTAATAAAACTAACATATAAGAAAATAAATTGTTGAAAAACATGAACTTCATTGATTAACAAACGAGATTTACTTATAGATAAAAGGAGGATTTTGTATGCGTAAAATAAGAAAATGGATTATATTTTTAGCTATATTAACTAGTAGCTTTGTTTTATCAGCATGTAACAATACATCATCAGCTAAAACAAAGGCAGATGATTTAAACGCACTATCTCAAGTCCCAAATAATCAAAGTACAAATGCCACTGATAAAATAAATACTACTAATAAAGTAAATGCTACTAATAAAGTAAATTCTATTGATAAAGTAAGTAGTCCTGATAAAATAAATGAACATGAAATCCGTATTAAGTTAACATTTGATGATAAAGAAGCAGTTGCTGTGCTTGAAAATAATCCAACTACACAAAGTTTGATTGTTCAGCTTCCAATAACAGTTTCCTTTGATGACTTTGCAGGTGCAGAAAAAATTGCATATACTCCAACAGAACTTTCTCAAAAAGAAGCACCTAGTGGCTATAACCCAGATATTGGAGATATTACATGTTATGGTCCTTGGGGCAATCTAGCAATATATTACAAAGACCAACCTTATGCCAATGGATTGATTCCTATGGGGCATTTTGAATCTGGTTTAGAAGAGTTGAGTAATATGGAGAAGGGAGTTAGAGTTACTATAGAAAAAATGTAAAGTTATATACTTTAAAGGAGTGCTTAAATATGTCCCCAAAAAGAATCTTGCAAATCCTTCTTGATGTTGGAATGATTGGAATGTTACCAATTATAATGGCATATGAACTGGTGGGTGAGTCTACACATGAATGGCTGGGATTAGCGATATTTATTATATTCATTCTGCATAATATTTTAAATTATAGATGGTATAAAAATATACTAAAAGGTCGGTATTCATGTACTAGAATTATCTTACTTATAGTAAATATTCTACTACTTGTCTGTATGATGTGTTTAATGGTCAGTGGAATAATTCTATCAAATCATGTTTTTGTTTTTCTACCAATACATAATGGGATATCATTAGCTAGAATAGTACATTTACTTGCTTCTTATTGGGGATTTGTGTTGATGTCAATACATCTTGGTCTTCACTGGAGAATCATGATAAATACTGTAAGTAGTGTGTTTTATATTAAAAATTCAAAGATTAGAGTTTTGATTTTGCGAATCATTTCTACTGTGGTAGTTGTTTATGGTATTTATGCATTTGTACAGAAAAACATTATAGATTATATGTTTCTTGTAAATCAGTTTGTATTCTTTGATAAAGAACGCCCAATAATTTTGTTTTTCATTGATTATTTATCAATTATGGGGATGATTGTGTGTATTGTGAGCTGTATTTCAAATTATTTTCAAAAAATCACCTTATTAAAACAGAAATCTAAGGAGTTATATAAATGAATCAACATGCATATAAATTAAAAAAACATTAGTCATATGGCTAATGTTTTTTATTAATTAAATTTTATTAATTAAATAATATTCTTTTCTTTATAAATAATCATCTATAATGTAGTGTAATATTTTTTCATATTCTTTTAATGTACTTTTAGTTTTAATAATATAAATACGAGAGTAAATCAAAGAATAATAAGAAAAAATAAAAGTGGTTGTAAAGCTTATAATTACTTACTTTTATACTAATTACTATACCACAAAATAACAAAAAAATCAAGTCGAGTAATCCCTCAACTTAAGTGATATACTAGGTATTAACAATTTTTTATTAATAAAATATAACTAGAGGATAATCTATGTTTTTTCAATTTCTTTAATTAAATTGACCTCTAATTAAGTAATTATAAGGAGAAATATTATGAACTTAACAAAAGGATTAGATGTTTTAAAAGTTTCATCACATGTATTGGGCGAAAATAAAGTTATGTATATTCCTGTAATCTATACAGAAGATGAGGCAACTCTTGTCGATACTGGTCTGCCAGGGCAAGGGGAGTTGATAATGGAGGCTCTTAACAAAAGTAATACAAGCTTCAATAAATTAAAAAATATAATAATCACTCATCATGATATAGACCATATAGGAAATATAAATTACTTAAGAGAAAAGTCTGAGAATAATATCAAAGTATACGCATACAAAAGTGAAGTTAGCTATATAACAGGGGAAGAAACGCCTTATAAACTTTATATGTTAGAGCAAATGGTGGACAATATTGATGATAAGATGCTTAGTATGTTAAATGTTATGGGACTTGGATTTAAGTCATCATACACTAAAGTAGATGTATCTTTGGATAACCATGAAGTTTTAAATTTAGGTGAGGAAGTAGAAGTTATACATACAGGTGGGCATACTAGAGGTCATATATGCCTTTATTTAAAGAAATCTAAAGTACTTATTGCTGGAGATTTGTTACAAATAAAGGATGGGGAACTCGAGCCAGTTGATGTGATGCATAGCAACAAACAAGAGTTGGCAGATGCTATCAAAAATATAAGCAATTATGATATAGAGGAAGTAATTTTTAGTCATGGCGGATTGTTTCAAAAAAATGTAACTGAGGCATTAAAAAATATAGTTATTGAATAGTATTATTATCAAATAGTATTATGTGATTTAAAATAATCTACAATAATTTCTTAAATTACTTAAAATCATGTTTGAATATGAAGCAGGAAAATTAAAGATAAATAATAAAAAAATCCTTAGAATCTATTTATTTAAATTCTAAGGATATTGTTAAATTCTAAGGATATTGTTAAGTTTTAAAGATGTTATTAAGTTGTAAAGATATTAATTTTGATATTAAATTTTTAAGTTGTAAGGATATTAAATTTATTACGAACATATCTGTAAAGTCGAAGTTAGTTGCTAATCACATTGTTCATACCTTTTATTTTTAATAAAATTCTAGTAACTAAAAATAATATAGGTAACTCTATCAAAGAACCTATTATAAGTGCCAATGATATTAAAGATTTATCTGGAAAAGTAGCTATTGCAATAGCTATTGGAGATTTTGCATAAAATAAATGCCCATATAATCATTAAATAGAATTATAAGGGCATTTTAGTAGTTAATTTTAATTATTAAATTAATAACTTTATTTATGTAATCTATAAATATTTTAACTTTTCAGCTATTAATTTATTATTAATCTTTGATGCTTCAAATTCAATAATCTCATAATCACCAAGCTTATTAATATAAAAAGGGTCTTCTTGTATAATTTTATTAGCTTCTTCTTTATCAGTATTGCATAAAATTATTCCACCTAATCTAGGATTTTTTCTTCCAGAGCATATAAATTTGTTATTTGCATAATATTTATTTAAAAATTCTATATGTGCATCTAGTTTTTCTTCAATTTTATTTAGTTCAACTGTATATGTTATGTTTACTATTACCATACGTACATCTCCTTAGATAAAGTATATTTAATACATTTAAACTAGCACTTTTAAGTTACAAAGTCAAATATAAAGCTAATGTAATACGATTGTATGATGTTAAATTTTATTAAAAAATAAAACAAAGTATAATGTAATAAAAAAGGTAATCATTCAAGAAGTATTGGTCAAAGCCATTGGATGTTTAGGTGTAACACATTTTGCAACTAAGGCAGGTAAGCTTTAGGAAATGTGGTATAATGCTATATTAGTATTTTGAGTTAACAAATTAGTTTAATTATGACTTTATAGAATTAATGACAATTAGTTTAGTTCACTAATTGCCATTAATTAAAACTTACTATTTCTGGGCTAATAAATTGAAACACCCTTTGTCGATAATTTTTTCAAAGCCTTTTCTGTAGAATTTACACTCTTACCAAGAACACCATTCTTTATGATATTAACATGGTACCCTCTGTTTATTGCTCCTAATGCTGTCTTATAAACACAAGCTGATGAGTCTAATCCAACAATTGAGATTGTATCAACTCTATTTTCTTTTAGGTATTCACTAAAACTTTTGGATGTAAAGGCATCTTGCTGATGTTTAACAAACACTTCATTATTTTCGACATTTAAATCACTACAAATGGAAGCTCCCTTTGACCCTTGAAAAAGGCAACCACCCATTGAAATAAGGCAAAATAGAAAATCAAAGTGATTAAATTCTTGACAGATATATACTATTTTTTGTCCTTGTTCTTTAGCTTCAATGATAACTCTATTTACACTACTTACAAATTCCTCTTTTTGAGGATAAATTCCATCTTTTCCACACATAGCTTCTTGCATATCAATAACCAACAAAATCTTTTGAGGTTCTTGAAAATCTTGTATTTTTTCTCCTTTTGTAGGGCGTATAAATAGAATCATTCTAAGAATCAAAATTATAAGAAGAAAGTATGATATGGCAGTGGGCGTAAAAGAACACAATGTAGCAAATATGATAATACTACATAGTTGTACAAAAGTATAGAAAGCTTTCATAAATAAGTCTCCTTTTAGTTTATATTTTTAATCTTGAGATAATCTTACTTTTATTTTTAATGATATGTACTCTTACTTTTTGTACTTTGTAAGAAAAGCATTGAAAGCAGTAATAAGTAGTTGTTTTTCTTCTTCACCTGTAAGAGTTAGACTTCCTTTGTAGACTAAACAAGCAATACCATGAGTATAAATCCATATGTTATAAAATAATTCTTTTGCCTGTTCAAAACTAAGCGAACCTTCACTAGCAGCACTATTCACCACAAAAGCAAGTTGTTTAGATGCTTGTTCATCTAAGTTATAATTTATAGTACTGTGTTGCATAATAGCTTCAAACAAATTTGGGTATTCTTTGGCAAAGTTAATATATCCAAGTCCATAAGTTAAAAAAGCAGAATCATCTAAAGAGTAATCACCGATATATTGAGAAGGATAATCACTGATATATTGAGTATGAAATGTATGGATTTTTTCCTCTACAGAAACACGCAAATCTTCAACTGTCTGGAATTCTCGAAAAATTGGGGCAACTGATGTACCTAGTACTAGTGCAACTTTCTGAGCAGTGATGACAGTAACACCTTCATTTTTTGCTACTTCAAATCCTGCATTTATGATTGCATCTCTATCTGTTTTTATTTTAGGTGGCATAAGCTCAACTCCTTAAAATAGTAATTGTTATCTAACAAGTACTATTTTATGCTCTAAAAAAAATACTGTCAAGCAAACATAGTAAAATATATAATTTATTCTAAATTGTATCTTTGATTTAGATATGAAATAGAGTATTACAAGTATTTTAGACAATAGTTTATATACTACAATTTGAAAGTTTTATAATACTTAAGTTGAAAAATATAATAATTGTGAACTTTATTACATTATAAATATTTTTTTATTATTTTTATGGTATATAATAATTATTGTAATTGATTTTGTGAAATTATTACTGTAATATCTAATTATATAGATAAGGAAGTGGAGTGATAACTATGTGTTTAAAAAAATTATCAAAATTAGAGTTAGTTATTATGAAATTTATTTGGAATTTAGATATAAAAACAAATTCATATGAGGTTATTGATTATATGCAGGAAGAGCATAATTTACCAGAGAAAGTAGCTTTAAAAACTTTATCAAGATTGTCAAAGAAAAAATTCTTATATGTACAAGAAACGAGTAAATGTATGTATTATACAGTTGCAATCAAAGAAAATACGTACTTTGAATTTATATCAAGAAATGTACAAAGCCTTTTGAAGAATATTTTTATAAAGAATTTATTAGTGTCATTTCATGAAGAGGAGTTAACGGCAGAGAAGATAGACTCATTGGAAAACTGGGTAGTAAATTGGGAAGAAGCTTACATATAATGTAATTTATAGTCTAAAAAGAGTTTTGTAATGGTTTATTTACAATTATAAGACTCTTTTTAACTGTGTAAATTTAATATAAAATAATTTTGATATTAACTGGAATAAAAAGATATACTAGAATTCTCATACTAAATCATTAAATTAACTATTAAATTTAACTAGAATAAAAAATTAATATACTATAATGAACTAGAACTTTGTTTCTTAATAATTCTTATATTCTTGATAAAATTATAAAGAAACTTCAAATAAAATAAGAAACCAGTTATATAAGAACTAATAAAAGGAGATTTTCAACAATATACTAAGTTTCTTTTTTTAATCCTTGTGGGGCAGGTAAGCTCCATACGATTATTGGTATAGCTGCAACAAGTAAGAATTTCATCAACTGTTTTTTATTCATTTTTTTCTCCTTATTTGATTTTAGATTTATGTTAGATTATAAAAGCACAAAACATGCCAACTTTTTGGATTAATAATATTTTTTTATTTTTTTGTGTAATTTATTGCAATTTAATTGAGAACCGAATCGATTCAATAAGAATTTATAGAAACCTTTTCTTAAGTAGTATTAGTAGTAGTATTTTATTTTTCTATATTATATTTCAAAATGAAATGCTATAGTTTAAAAATGAAATAGCATGTTTCAATTATTAATAAAGCAATATAAGGATATCTTTAACTAAAAACCTAAATAATATTTGACATTTAAAATAAGATACTCGATTTAAATTTTGTTATATATAATTGTATAAACAGTCAAACATATTACTATATAAATTAGAAAAAGGATGTTTATTAATTATTTTTAGAAACAGATAAGGAAAGATAATTTAGATGAATAAGGAAAAAGACTTTAGAAATATAGTTGGAAAAATTAAAAGATGTACAAATCGTTGAAAGAAAGTTGATAAATAGTAGTACTGAGATAATATTCCCATATATTTAATGAAAAGGATAAGAGAAACTTCAGATAGAATAACTGAATTATAAGGAATTTTTTGAAAGTCTGTAAATGGAGTATAGAGAGATATTTTATAAGATATATTTATTAAGGGAAATCATTAATATGATACAATAAATATAATATGAAAATTAGAAAAATTTCAGGGAGATATTTAAAATATAGGAGTAAATCTTATGAAGATTCTATGGAATAAAAATATTACATAGTGGAGTAACTTGTAATGGGTTTCATTTTAAAATAGTAATGGGGAAAAACCTTTAATGGGTGAAAGTTTTATTCAAAAAATAGACTTCAGAAAGAAGGTGTAATATGGGTGAATTACAGAAAATTCCAGGGGTAGGGAAAGCAACAGAAGAATCTTTAATGATGTTAGGATATACAACAATCGAATCACTTAAAGATGAAAATCCAACAGAAATGTATGAAAAAGAATGTTTAATGCGTGGACATCATATAGATAGATGTCAGCTATATGTATATCGTTGTGCAGTATATTTTGCATCAACTGAAAATCCAGAATCAGAAAAACTAAAATGGTGGTATTGGAAAGATTAAAAAAACTTAGAGAAGTTTAGGAATCAGTAAAAGAGTCAACTATTCATTTTAAATAATGATAAAAACGAATAGTTGACTCTTTTTTAGTTGTAAATTTTATGTAAATCTATGTATCTATCTAAATATATTACTCAACAAAATATGTTAATATAATTAATTAGAAACTGTCTCCTCAAGCCATTTTCTGCACTGCTCAATATTTACCATAGGGTCAAAACCTTGGTCTTTACCCTTATTTAAAAGCATATCACAAGGGAAAGTATCACATTCCCCACAATGATTAAGCGCCTTATCTTCACAGCAAGTTTTAACCTTACATTCTCCACCCCAAAATGGCTTTTCCATATTTGGACAGCCAGTGCAATTCACTTGCTCTTTTCTTGTACAGCTGTTACAACAAACACCACATCTTGATTCAAACATATTAAAACATCCTTTCTAGTACTAGTATTATAAAATAAATTTAGATGACTAAAAATCAATTATTTGAAATTATAGAGTCATCTAAATGTTATACATAAGATTATTATTTCTTTTATACTAAACTTATAAAGACTACTCAAAAAATTCCTTTGCATATTCTACAACACCAGAGATTCCTTGCAATCCACTTTCTAATAATTCTAGAGCCATGAAGTTTTTATCTGGAACTTCAAATGGAGCTTCTATATTAAATTTACTTGCTACCTGATAACCAAACCTAGGATAATACTTGTCATGCCCTAAAACAACACAACCCTTATATCCTTTTGCCTTTGCTACTTTATGCCCCTCTTCAATTAGCTTTGTACCAATTTTTTTACCTTGCATACTAGGAGAAACTGATACAGGAGCTAATGTTAAAAGGACATTATCCCCAACCTTAATTTCTGTAAATAAAATATGACCAACTATATCTCCATCATGCTCAGCTACTATTGAAAGTTCTGGCACAAAGTTATCACTAGTTCTTAAACGATTAACAAGATTATGCTCATCGTGGTCAGAAATTTCTTCATTTTCAAAGGCAGACTTAATAACATCATACACTTTATTTTTATCACTTTCTTTTTCTTGTCTAATTATCATTTTAATTACACCTCACAAAAGTTAAATATTTATTCATCATATTTAATAATTTTTTAGCTATATTTAATTAACTTTCATTATATAATATAGTAGTCAGATTTACATTAAACCTTTAGTATAATAATAAATAATTTTAAATAATAATATTATTATGAACCTTTATACTTTTAATTGTATATCAAGCATATAACTTTTAAGTAACAGATATATAGCCTTTAAATAAAAAGTATATAGTTAGGAGAGTAGAGTAGTAAGCTTCTATTATTTTTTATAATAAAAAGCACTACACCAATAATAGTTGTATCCTCTAATTTCTAACCATTCAGGGAATGAAATATCTTTACTAGTTTTATCATATTGAAACCATAAGTCATACAACTCTTGATAATAAGTTTTTTCCTTTAAGTATTCACTATACGAACCTAATCTTTCTTTATATTTTGTAAGTAGTTTGTCCAATTCGTCTAAATTATACTTAATATTTTCTTTAGTACCTAGAATCACACTTTCTTGTATATGGTGAGAGGCAAACCAGAGCCCATCTATATACTTATTTAATAATAATTCTACAGACTTAATATCTTTGTTATCTAACCTTAAGGCGTCTTTTAACATATCCTCAGAAGAGTAGTATTCTTCATTATCCAAAAAAATAGGAATATCCAACTGGTATCCCCATCTAAGAAAAGGCATTTCCTCATTTAAAATAGCCTTTTTGACTATTGGAAAAATTAACTTAACAACTAGAGGTTGTTGAAATGTTTTTATACTATTTTTATCAAAACGTTCCTTGCAAATATATGTAACAAAATTTTTCTGCTTACTTTCAGGTAATGTCAGTATGTATTCAATCATAAGGTCTAGTTTTTTGTTTGCTAACTTTTTCAAGCCACTATTTCTTGTGTTTGCATATTCATTCCAAAGTGTTGTTATTTTGCTATCTTCATAATCTATGGTATTCATATTTTTCCTCCAAATAATATTAAAACTCTTTCTGAGTTATACAACTATGTCTGAATACTAATGCCTAAGTATATAGTTATATAAATAAGCTTATCACCATGCATCAGGAATTAAATTCCAAATTACAATTATAGTAATAAGTATTATTGATAAAGTAACTGAAGATGTAACTAATATTGGCTTATTTTTTTTTATAATACCCACAAATATACCTACTGTTAACAGCAGTACTAATAAAAGGATTACCAAACTAAATCCAAATGCAAACATATTTATATGCCCTCCTCATAAAAATATATATAAGCTTTTCCTGTATTTTACCATATCACGTGGTGAAAGTCATTTTTTAACACTAAATATTTTAAAGTAATATACAAAAAAATATGATAAAAAATAAGATTATATAACATTAAGATAATAATTGCTTTATAAAAATAAATATACAATATGCAAATAAATATAATATATAATAAATAAACCATCTAATTATAATTCAAATATAATTAGATAAAATAAGTATTTGAATTATAATAGATGGTTTTAATTCTAAATAAAATCTTTACTATTAATATATTTGATTCTAATATATTAGCTATTAAGAAATAACATCATTTTTCTTAAAATTTCTATTGGCAATTTCAGAAAAAACTATAGTAGTAATAAATGCAACACATATTGTAACCAAAGTATCATTAATATTTAAAGCAGATTGTTTTATAACTCCCATTGCACTTCCTAGCATAGAATAAGGAAAAAAGATACCAATAGAAGGTTTAGCCACTATTAAACCCATACCAAACAAAGAAAGACAAAGGCTGATTCCAATAGGAGTTGCAAAACTTCTTATCTTAATAGACATATATAGCTGTATAGAAGCTATTGAAATAGAAATAATCCAGCCTTTAGCAATCCAACCAGTAAGTTCTTTAGGTATACTATCAGGAAAACCAAACATATTTCCTGCAACTATGTAAAAGATAACAAATACAATTTGTGTAATAGCTGTAAGTATTGAAACTACTGCAAGCTTAGATAAGAAGATATTTTTTAGATTAACTGGCAATGTCATTATATTATTCCAATTACGATTCATATGTTCAAGCCTACAAATATAAGCACAAAAGATTGCTATTAAGATAGGAAAGAAAAATTCCCCATAAAAAAGACTAACTTGAGTCCATAAGCTATACCATTGTTTTGTGAGTATACCCTGATTTAGATAAAAGTTACCACAACCAATCAATACACTTATAAGTGGTAAAGCTAATAATACATACCATATAAAAGAATTTTTTAACTTTAGGATTTCTCCCAAAACTGATTTCATTAACATTTAAACCCCTCCTATACTTCTTTTTTTAATAAATGATTTCTTCCAATATAATAAATTAACATTCCAATTAAGAAAATTAAAATTGTAATAGAAAAATTCATATTAGTTCTGTAAACAGATGAACCTGCAACAGTATCATAAGCATAACTCAGAGGTGATAATTCTAGGTAATAAGACCATACAAATAATCTACGAATACCTTGATAAAACAATCCTGATGTCAAACCTATAAAACTACCAACCATACCAAATGTAATTGCAATCATTTGATTTGGGATTACAGTTGCAATCCATAAGTGGAGTGCAATTATAGCAATATTTACGAGAATTGTTCCTAATGAATATTTTAAAAGTAAAAATATGGAAAGTGGCTCAGTAACTCCTCTAAAATATCCAAATAGGATAATAGATAATACTTGCATCAATACGGGTACAGATACCAAAATAGCAGAACATAAAAATTTAGATGAATAAATACTATTTAAGGATGTTACAGAAGATTTTAAAAGTTTCCATGTATCTCCCTTATGCTCTATATCGCTTATACGTGATGTAATTATTGCTATTAGAATAGGAAAGAATAAACCATTTAAACTTGTAAAACTCATAATCATATATGAATATTCAAATCCACCTAGCATATCTGGGTTACGTGTAATAGCTCTGCTTGAATTCATGATGCACCACATTATTTCAACAGCTACAAATAAAAAGGTCATCAGAATAATTTTCTTTCTTTTAAGTTTGTAAAATTCTAGACCAAGATATTTCATTATAACGTCACCGCCTTACCAGTAAGTTCTAGGAATATGTCTTCCAAGCTCTTTTTATGCTCTTCTATTCTGAATACATCAATATTTGAGTTGACAAGCATACTATTTACTTTGGCTACATCTGAGTCCTTTAAATTTTCAATAGTCAAGTATCCATTTTGTATAAGTGACATATATCCTTTATTGTTCAATAGTTTTTGTGTAGATACAAGGTTTTGTGTTTTGATAGCAATATGACTTTGTCCTCTATCATGAAGTTCTTTTATGCTATCTTGAAAAACAAGTTCACCATGGTTTATTATTCCTATTGATGTGGCAATCTGGTCAATTTCACTCAAAAGATGGCTGGATATTAGAACTGTCATACCATATTTTTCTGGTAGTGACTTTATTAATTCTCTAATTTCCTCAATTCCTGCTGGGTCAAGCCCATTTGTAGGCTCATCAAGTATTAATAATTTAGGAAACTTCATTATAGCCATGGCAATACCAAGACGTTGTTTCATACCTAGAGAATATTGACTAACTTTTTTATCCTTTTGGTTTTCTAGTCTTACTATTTTCAGTGCTTCATTTACATTTCTTTTAGGTAAATCTAAGAGTTTTTGCATGATAGTCATGTTTTCAAGACCTGTTAAATGTCCATAGTATGATGGAGATTCTATCAATGAACCAATGTCCTTCAAAATTGATATTCTATTCTTCTCATTTAGTTCTTTATTTAAAATATTAATATTTCCTTGTGTAGGCTTTGCAAGTCCAAGTAACATTTTAAGAGTGGTAGATTTTCCTGCTCCATTAGGACCTAGAAAGCCATATACAGCTCCTTTTGGAACTCTTAGGTCTACATCCCTTACTCTAAATATTTTATTGTATTCCTTTGAAAGTCTTTGTGTTCTAATTATCATTTCCATATATTTCATCCCCTTTTTTAACCTGTGTTTATTGTTTTTTTTAGCTTATATTAGTATAATAACTTGGTTACATTTCAGATAGCTGACGTTTACCTTACAATAACCTTAAATAGTCTATTGAGGTAAAGTCATGAAAAAGGGTCTATGATATACTAAAAAAGGGTGATGATTATGGAATCAATAAAAGATAAAAAAATACTTGTAGTGGATGACCACAAGGAGTTATTAAAAATGATAGATGAAATCCTAAGAAAAGAGGGCTTTAGTAGAATATTTTTAGCATCGAGTTATGAGGAAGCTGTTAGAGTATTTAAAAATATAAAGCCAGATTGTGCAATTTTAGATGTTGTTTTACCAGATGGGGATGGTTTTTCCATTATGAGAAAAATTAGAGAGACATCTAAGATACCAGTGATTTTTCTTTCTGCAAGAGGTGAAGATGAGGATAGATTGATTGGTTTAGGTCTAGGGGCTGATGACTATATAGTAAAGCCATTTTTACCAAAGGAACTTACCTTAAGACTTGTGGGGATATTAAATCGTGTATATGTGTCTATAGAAGAAGATGAGTTACCAATATTTAGATTAGGAGATTCTGTTGTTGTGAATTTAAATAGTGCATCTGTTGAAAAAGATGGACAAGAACTTTCTTTAACAGCTAAAGAACATTCACTACTTTTAAAGTTGTATGAAAATAAAGGGCGAATTGTTACTAGTGACTCACTGTGTCAAGCTATTTGGGGAGATGATATGTATGGATATGAAAATACTCTTATGGTTCATATCAGAAGGGTTAGAGAAAAGATAGAAAAGACTCCATCTTCTCCTAAGCATCTTCTTACAGTAAGAGGGCTTGGATATAAGTTGATAATTAATTAATTTTAGATAAGAATGAAGGAAGTCAAGAGGAGTGATTTAATTTTGGATAGTGTAAAGTATATATTAAGGAGATTTATAGGTTCAAGTATCTTGATTTCGTTGCTTTTTATTATATTAAATATATTAGGTTTATTCATGTTTTCATATATGACATTTGTATCTAAGTATTCAGGTGATTTAAATCAAAGTGATAGTAAGGAAATAAGAGCAAACTTGATGATGCTTGAAGATAAATTAATTTTAAAAGATGGAAAATTTACTCTAGATGATTCTAGTAAGGGAGTTTTACATAGCAATAAAGTATGGGCAATGCTAATTGATGACAATGGAGATAGAGTATGGGGCTTTGATTTGCCAAAAGAAATTCCAGACCATTATACTTTGACAGATGTAGCTAAGTTCTCAAGGTTCTTTTTAAAAGATTATCCTGTGTATGTATGGGAACATCCAAATGGAACCTTAGTAACAGGGTATCCTAAGGACAAATATACTAAATTCAACCTTACCTATACTATTGACGAAATAAGTCAATTTCCTATGATGATAATAGGTATGCTTCTGTTTAATGCAATAATTACATTTTTACTAGCCTTATTTATAGGATTAAAAATGGTTAAATCCATAAAGCCAATTATTACTGGTATAAAGCTTATGTCAAAGGGTGAGCCAGTACTTCTTCAAGAAAAGGGGATATTAAGCGATATTTCAAAATCTATTAATACTGTGTCTAAAGAGTTACAAATGAAAAATGAAAAGCTTAGAAAGAAAGAGGAAGCTAGGACTAACTGGATTGCAGGAATATCTCATGATATAAGGACACCACTTTCAATGATAATTGGATATTCTGGAGAACTTGAAGAAAGCAGTAGTCTTTCTCAAAGAGAGCAAGAACAAGCATCTATTATATGTAATCAAGGTGTTAAAATTAGAGAATTAGTAAATGACCTTAATTTGGTGTCTAAACTTGAGTATAATATGCAACCATTAAATTGTGATAAGATTAGGGTTTCTGTGTTTTTGAGAGAGCTTGTTTCTGAATTTATAAATAATAATTTGGATAATGATTTTTATATAGAGCTTGATATATTGAATGAAGATATTACCATCAATGCAGATAAAAAATTGTTAAAGAGAGCTATTAGTAACTTAATACAAAACAGTATAACTCATAATCAGCAAGGTTGTAATATAAAGGTGATTTCTAAATCAGATTTGGATTTTTGCTATATAATTGTTGAAGATGATGGAAAAGGGATGAGCCAAGAAAAGATTAATTATTTATTAAAATCACAAAATGGCTTAAGTGAAGCATATGCAAAAGGTCAAAATCATGGTCTAGGTCTTTTGATAGTGGCAGGTATTATCAATGCACATGAAGGCAAGTTAGATATTATAAGTACTGATTGTCAAGGAATAAAAACAATACTAAAATTACCACTGATTAAGTAATATTTTATAAAATAATAACAGATAAGAATGAAGAATGGAAATATTTTGAAAATAATTTTATTATTTATTGACAAAGAGGCTCTATTAGAGTAGAATAATGATAAATTCTTTTCTTGTCAAGTTTTATTAAATAAAGAGTAACTTTTACTTTATGCGCTTAAAGTTGAGTTGCTTGTGGTATCAAAATTTTCATAGAAATAATATTTTGGAATTATTGTAAGACTGTTAAACTCTTTATATAATTCCATTTTTTTATATTTTTTATCTAATATTCAATATTATTATTGACAAAAAAATTCTACTAAAATAGAATTAGAGTATAGTGTTTTTTAATTTTAAGAAAAATATAATCATATGCTAAA
The DNA here is from genome assembly GCF_056688955.1 of Clostridioides sp. LIBA-6822. Classification (NCBI taxonomy): domain Bacteria; kingdom Bacillati; phylum Bacillota; class Clostridia; order Peptostreptococcales; family Peptostreptococcaceae; genus Clostridioides; species Clostridioides sp. LIBA-6822. The sequence continues at coordinate 745,580 of NZ_CP196995.1, forward strand.
GAAGGTTTTAATTGTATGATGTTCTGTGTAATTATAGTAGCTTTTATTCAATTATTTTAAGTATGTTTTATCTTACTTATTTATTTATAACAAGAAAAATATATTAAATTAGCGTATTTTGTGTTTTGAAGTTCTACTAAAGTAGAGTTTTTGTGTATTATTTTAGTACATATCTTGTACAGATGTATATATATATCGAAATATATTGATTATTTATAATATGATTAATGTAAAAATTTAAAAAAGTAGATATAGATAAAAAAACTGCTGAAATAGCAAAATATAATTATATAGAAAATTACAATTAAATCCGAAAGTAGAATCTTAAAATTACAATTAACATTATTTTTTTAGTTAGGAAATAAAAAGCTAAAGGAAATTGAAATACAATATTTAAAATTAAAAAATATAATAAGGAAGGAGAGCTACTGGACAAGTATCCAAAAGTAGATAGCTGAGTACAAAATATTTCATAAAATTAAGCAATATAATACAAAAGAAATTTGACACTATTTATATATATTTACTGTGTACAAGTAGCTAAATTTAAAATTTAAAAATATCTTATAAATCGAAGTTCATATAAATCAATATAAGATTTATTTACTAAAAAAATTTTATTATGGATATTGCTTGTCTATATTCTGAGTAGCAAAGGTTTATCATGCCTATAAAAAAGTTGCCAAAATCAGAATTAAAGATAATGAAATTTATATGGAAACTAGATTCCAAAGCAACATCGAGAGATATTGTTTTAGGAATGGAGCAAAAATATCAGTGGAAGCAAACAACGACTTTGACTCTTTTATCTAGATTGGTAGTGAAAGGATTTCTAAATTCTCAAAAGATAGATAAATATACACACTATGAAGTTTTAATTAAAGAGAAGGAATACGTAAATGTTGAAACTAGAGATTTCTTTAAAAATGTTCATGATTCCTCTATGAAAAGTTTATTATTAGCATTACATGATAATATTAATTTGAGTAAAGGAGAATTATTATTTATTGAAGAGTGGATAGAGAGTCTAAAAAAAGATGAAAAAAACATATAAAGTAGAATATTTTTTAGACTTCCAATCTAAATCATATAGTATATTTATATAATCTATATGACTACTTAAGTAGTATAGATAAAATCTATGAGTGTATTGTTAGATTAATCCAAATCAGATTAAGCATGAGTGTAAATAATAATGGATATTTTATTAATTCGATTAAAAAAGCTACCTTTACTTATCAACTAGATAAGTGTAATTAAGGTAGCTTTTTTAAATTGAACAGCACCCCATTTAGTAGAATTTTACAGTATCTTGTTTACTGTGTCTAATAAATAGGGTGCTGTTCAAATATAATAAGTCAGCTTTTTAAATATGAAATATGAAATTTTAGAATGTATGAGATGTATAAGCCTTGTAAATATGACATACAGTTTTCTTATTTAAACTGATAAAATAAAGAGATAATAAAAAATATTGAACAAACTAAAAAAGTACTAAAAATTAGGAGGGGGAATTTATGAAATATCAAGTTTCACTATTAGCAGTAAATGATGTTGAAGTATCAAAAAAGTTTTATCAAGAGCTATTTGAGCAAGAAGTTGAATTGGATTTAGGTAAAAATGTAAGCTTTAGTGGAGGATTTGCTATACAAGAAGATTTTGGATGGCTTACAGGGATTAATCCAGATACAATTATACAAAAATCAAATAATATGGAACTTTATTTTGAGGTTGATGATTTTGATAAATTTATTGAAAAACTCAACTCTTATAAAGATGTGGAGTTTGTTCATCAGCCATTAAAATATGAGTGGCAACAGAGAGTAGTCCGTATTTACGACCCTGATAAGCATATTATTGAGATAGGAGAATCCATGGAAGTCATAGCTAGAAGGTATTTATCTGAAGGCTATTCTGTAGAAGAAACTTCTAAAATAATTCAACATCCAATTGAATTTGTAAAGCAGTTTGAAAGTAATAAGTAATGTTTTTTTTTATTTTTCCTTTATTATATTTTAAAATTTAAGTTACATGATAATGCAACTATATAAAATTATGTTTAATATGTTCAAGTAGTAATTACTTGAATTAAGATTAATTATGATGGAATGAACTAAAGAGAATTTATAGGATTAATATTTTACAAGAATTATAAAGTAAATTAGAATGAATAGAATATTAATATAAAATGAATAAAATAACATATAAGAAATAAAAATAGCCTAGAAATACTTTGATAAAATTGAATATTGACAACATTAAGAAAAAGTAAGGTCAGAGTATTTAGAAACAAAAAAGTTATTGTAAAATTATTATATTAATATGTATTAGTCAAATATTGTTGTAAAGGAGTGGGTATTATCAAAGCAGTTGAACTTTACAAAAAATTAGAATTGGAGTTTGATATTAAAAATATTGAGGATGATTGGAGTTTTATGAATTTTGAAAATGATTTTATTACTCCAGAATTTAAAACGAAATACATAGGAGTAGTATTAGATAATGCTAAAAGTATCAATAAAGTATACACAACTACTTTTCCTGACAAGGAGATAATTAAGCAGGTTATAGATAAAGATGAGAAAGATATTTTAATTTTTTCACATCATGCAATGGGGTACATAGCATCAGATGAATGTTTTCCATTCCATGATATACCATTATCTTATATGGAAGAGATGAGAACTCGTAGAATCTCTTTTTACGTATTACATTCGCCATTAGACAACTATAGTGAGTATTCAACTTCTGTCAGTTTTGCAAAGGCTCTAGGCTTAGAAATAGTCGAACCATTTTGTAAATATGATGATAAAATCAAGACAGGAGTTATATGTAAGACTTCCTTAAAATCAGTGGAAGAGATTAAGGAATTAGTCAAAAAAACTGTTGGTCATGATGTTAAATTGTATGATTATGGAGATGCTATATTAAAAGATGGTTTAGTTGCTATTGCAGCAGGAGGAGGAAGTTATCCATTTGTAGCAAGTGAAGTTGCCGAACTTGGTATAAATTTATACATAACTGGATTTACTAAACCTTTAAAGCACTTTGAACCAGTATTAGAGTTCCATAAAATAGCAAAGGACAATTTGCTTAATGTTATAGGTGCTACTCATTATTCTACAGAAAAATTTGCCTGTATGTCTATGGTTAATTATTTTAAAAAACTAGGTCTAGAATCAGAATTCTTGGAAGGGAAAAAATATTTAGCAGATTTATAGGGGATAAATTAGAAAATTTATAGAATATGATTTACAGGATTATAGAATATGATTTAGCAGATTTATAGGATATGATTTATATGATTATAGAATATGATTTAGCAGATTTATAAGATATGATTTACAGGATTATAGAATATGATTTAGCAGATTTATAAGATATGATTTATATGATTATAGAATATGATTTAGCAGATTTATAAGATATGATTTATAGGGTTATAGAATATAATTTAGCAGATTTATAGAAAATAAATAGTATATAAAATCATAAAAATAAGCAGTTAGTAGGAGTTTGTCTCTACTGACTGCTTATTTTTATATCTTCTTATATAGGCATTTAGTAACCGTATTTGCTAATATTACAGTTAGTTATAGTCTTATAACTTGTTTTTCCTTTGCTCATCCAGTTAATTGTTTGAAAAGTTTTTTTCTTATTCTCTTACCATGTAATGCTCACTGATTACTGCAAAGATGTATGGTGTGTGGAAGACTCTGTTTACTGTGCCTTTCTGTATTTTATATATTTGTAAATTTATGTTTTAATCAATAAAGTTATACCATATAGAAATGAAATATAATGCTTTTGCCAAGATAAAAGGGGTTCATAAGTAAGTATATAATCATATTTTACATTTACAAATGAACTTATGATTGTTATTTATTAGGTTTATTTTTCGATATTTTTTCTGATATTATTTATACTTGATTAGATTTTATAAATATTTATTTCGAATTATTATAAGTATTTATTTTAAAAAAATAGAATTATTATATTTATGAGAATAAATGGTATAATAAAAGGTAAAGTGTCAAATATGCACTAAATTAAATAAGTTAATTAGTATATAGATTAAAGCATAAATAATTAGAACTTATTAAATATCAAAAAATGACCACTTATAAAAGTAGTTGTTTAAAAAGACATAAAAAAGTAGTTATTTAAAAACACATAAAAAGTAATTATCTAAAACATATAAAAAGAGAATTATCTAAAAAGACATAAAAAAGATAATTGCTCATTCAAGTAACTATCTCAAAATGGACAAAAAGATGACTTATCATTACTCATCTAAAAAATAGAAAATCAGATATATGAAATTTAATAAATAATAATTGGCAGGGAAAGGAAAGATAGAATGATATTTACAAGGAGCAATAAATACGATAAGGAATTTCTCATGGAAAATATGATGGGACCTAATTGTATAAAAATATTGGAAGAATTAACGAGTAAGATAAAACTAGAAAAAGGAATGCGTATCTTAGATTTAGGATGTGGTAGAGGTATATCTTCTATATTTTTAGCTAATGAATTTGATGCTACTGTATTTGCAACGGATTTGTGGATAGAACCAACTGAAAACTATGAAAGATTTAAACAGTTTAAATTGGATAATAAAATATTTCCTATACAAGCTGAGGCACATGAATTGCCTTACGCAGAAGGTTTTTTCGATGCAGTAATAAGTGTACATTCTTACCATTATTTTGGAAATAAAGAAGGGTTTTTAGAAAATCACATATCACCCCTTGTAAAAGAGGGAGGAATAATTGCTATGGCAATGCCTGGATTAAAACAAGATTTTGTGAATTGTATACCAGATGAACTTATTCCATTTTGGCAAGACAATATGAATTTCCATTCAATTAAATGGTGGAATGAACTTTGGTCAGAATCTGAGTCTGTAACTGTAGAGAAATGTGAGGCTTTAAGCTGTCATGATGAAGCTTGGAATGATTGGCTAAACTGCGATAATTCTTATGCTAAAAATGATAAAAAAATGCTAGAAGTAGAGAATGGCAAGTACTTTAATACAATTTCCTTGATAGCTAAAGTTAAATAAGAGAAAAATTTAGATGAAAAACTTAAATTTAAAATAATTTTTTAGATTGTTTATGCCCAGTTGTATTGTTTATGTCAATTGGGTATTTTTATTTAAAAAATATAAATGTTTTTTATTTATTTTCTAACTCTACTATATAAGAAATAAATACATAATGTAAAATATAACTGTATGATACAGAGTATAAGTATAGGATATAAACTTTGAATAGGATATAATATAGATAAATGAATAGGTATTAATTATAGGAGAACTATGTTTATGATAAGCTAACATTGACAAATCAAAGGCTTACTTTTATACTCGATACAAGTAAAATAGCTTTTAAATTATAGATTCAAAATAAACAAAATATGCAATTATAAATCAAATAATATAATGAATAAAAATATGAAATTATAAAATAAATAACTTAGGAGGTACAATAATGAATGAGACAAAAGAAGAAAATTTATTAGAACAATTTTATAAAGTACAATCATTGCTACATAAATTTCACCTTCAAAATCATAAATCACATGGATTTTTTAGAGCAACACATAGAGGTCAAGGTAGAGTATTATCCATGCTGAAAATAAAGCCAGAAATCACTCAAAAAGAACTATCATACTTACTTGATATGAGACCTCAATCTTTAGGTGAGTTACTTTCAAAATTAGAAAATCAAGAATTTATTACTCGTACACACTCAGAAAAAGACCGTAGAGTAATGGTAGTAAGATTGACATCAAAGGGAATGGATGAAATTAATAAAAATGAACAGAAAGAAGACCCAACTAATCAGATATTTAATGTATTAGAGCCAGAAGAAAAGAGGAATTTAAGTGACATTCTTACAAAGATTACTGATGAACTGGAAAGAACTATAAAAAGTGAGGATGGTAATAATTTTGATGGAATGCCTATGCAACCACCACCAAGACCTCATCATGGACAATATTTAGGTGGTTTTGCTGGTAGAGAAGGAAATCAAAACTTCTTTAATTCACGTGAAGCATATCAAGATTTTTTTAATAGAGAAGAGCTATTTGAAGAGATGGTAAAACAACATCCAGAGCTTATTGAACAATTGATGAAACAGCATCCAGAGTTTTTTACGGAGAAAGAACTTGATATAAAAAATAGTTCTAAGAATGAAAGTAAACAAGATATTAATGAAAGCAAACCAGATATTGATGAAGATTAAAAATTTTATAGTACTATTTTAGAAGTTTTTCTATATATTTTATTATACCTCAAATTAAATTGTGAGATGTTGAAATATAGAATCAAAAGACTAGTATATCTATATTATTTTAACTACTGGAAAATTTATTTTAATAGAGAGATATATAAGTAGAAACATACAAAGCTATTTTAAGTTAATATATATAGTAATTTATCTACTATTATAATTAGGGTAATAGAGCATGATTTAATCATAAATTAAAAAAGGGGAAATGTTGAGTTTATGGAAGGAATAAAATTTATAAAGCCAGAAGAAAAGTATATTTGGTCATATTGGCAGACTTTTGATAATATTGCAAAAGAAAGGAAATACCTAGCTATGGACGAAGCATTTCCTTTTGAAGAAACAGTTGAATTTATAAAGAATGTTATGATTGAAAAATTTCCACAGCTGTTTATAATTGACGTAAAATCAGATATCTGTATTGGTTGGTGTGACGTTTTGCCTAAAGCTGAAACAGTTGGCTATTTGGGTATGGGTATTCTTAAGGAATACAGAGAAAAAGGTATCGGAAGTAACCTTTTAAAACAAATTATTGATTTATCAAAGGAATATGGATATAAAAAAATTGAGTTAGATGTATTAAAAAGTAATAGTAGAGCTATTCATGTTTATAAATCTTTAGGGTTTGTGGAGGTAAATACAATAGCTAGTGGATTTACATGGAATGATAGACCTGTAAAAGAAGAAGTTATTCAAATGGAGCTTACACTAATATAAAATAAAGTTTATTGGGAATTAATAGGATGGTAGTAAAAAATACTATCCTATTTTATTGTTTAAAAATAGGAGTTTTTCAGTTAAATATACTGTGTTTAGAGAAAATTTTGTTTTCCTTCCCACTATAATTATATCATAAATAAAAATTTTTTTTAAGACTGTGAATATATTCTCATTTCTATATAATTGATATAGTGGATTAAATGTTAATTTCAATTGAGGAGGATTATAATATGAATCTAAATGATTTTGAGTCAAATCTTGAAAATCAGTGGTTACAAAAAACTCTTAAAGAGGCTAATAGACAACTTGAGGAAAAACGTAATGAAGAAGATAAGCTAAAAAAAGATGCTATAGAGACTCAAAGGGAACTATGGAATGACTTAGGTTCTATTTCTATTGAAAATGGATTAGAGCAACTTTCAGAATTTATGTCATTTATGGATGTTATGAAACATCAAAAAAGAAGCCATGAATTTACTAAGAAACTCAAAGATAAGTATGAAAGAATGATTGAATCTCCTTACTTTGGAAGAATTGACTTTACAGAAGCTTGTGAAACTGAGTCTCAAAAATATTATATTGGATTATCAAATCTTATTAATGATGATTATGATTTTCTTGTATATGACTGGAGAGCTCCTATTTCAAGTATGTTTTATGATTATGAAATTGGACAAGCAAGTTATGAGTGTCCAGAAGGCATAATCTCTGGAGAAATAACTAAAAAAAGACAGTATAAGATAAAAAATGGAAAGATTGAGTATATGTTTGATAGTAATGTAAATATAGATGATGATGTATTACAAGAGCTTTTAGGTAAAAACTCTGATGAGAAAATGAAAACTATAGTTACTACTATTCAAAGAGAGCAAAATCAAGTAATTCGTAATGAGAAATACAAGAGCTTAATTGTACAAGGTGCCGCTGGAAGCGGAAAGACATCTATAGCACTTCATAGGATAGCATATTTATTATATAAACATAAAGATAAAATAACTTCTGCAAATATAATGATATTTTCTCCGAATAACATATTTAATGATTATATCTCAAATGTATTGCCACAGCTGGGTGAAGATAATATCTGTCAGACAACATTTAAAGACTATATGTATAAAGAATTGGGTGATGAGTTTAAAAAAGAAAGCCCAACTGAAATGATGGAGTACATTCTTAATAATAATGGGAAAATCACATATAAGGATAGGATAGAAAATATAGAATTTAAAACCTCTTTAGAGTTCACAAAAATATTAAAACAATATCTAAATTATTTAGAAACAGATGATAGATGTTTTGAAGATATTATTGTAAGAGGTAAGTTAATAATTTCATCTGAAGAGTTACAAACACTGTTTTCTAATGACTATTCAAATTTACCAATTAAGAAAAGATTAGAGAAAATAAAATCAAGGATAATATTTTTAATTGAGCCATATGAAAAAGCTTGGATTGATGAAATATTTAAAAAACTTCAAGCATCTGGTGATTATATAGAAAAAGAAGAAATGATGGAGAAAAGCACTTTTATTGTAAGAAAGCATCTAAAAGAAGTTTACTCTAAAATTTCAAGAATGACAGAATTAGATTTAATAGATACTTATAAAAATTTATTTAAGAATTTAGAAATATTTTTAGATAAGGCAAATATTGAGTATGATAAAAAGTTTATAGATAATATAAAAACTTATACAATGGATAATTTAAGTGTAAGGAGCCTTTATTATGAAGACCAAGTGATTCTTTTATATTTAAAGGGAGCTCTTGGAGGTATTCCAAACACATCACAGATTAAATATGTAATCATAGACGAGGCACAGGACTATACTCCTTTGCAGTATGAAATATTTTATAAACTTTTTAAATCTGCCAATATGACTATATTAGGAGATATTAACCAATCAATCAACCCATTTATGAATGTTGGAGATTATAACAATATTCCTAATGTATTGGAGAATGATACTTGTATAATAAATCTAAGTAAAACATATCGTTCTACAATGGAAATTACTAGATTCTCAAGACAACTTCTTACAAAAGCTATAGATGATGGGTATATTGAGAGACATGGTGATGAGCCTAAGGTAATTGGTTTTACAGAGAAAAATTATATGGATAAAAAGCTTATTGAAGATATAAAAGCTTATAAACAGAAAAATTATAAGTCTATCGGAATTATAACAAAAACAGCTCGTGAGACTAGGGAAGTGTATGAGTTTTTAAAAGAAAATAATATTGATGTAGAGGCAATAACAAAAGATGATGATGAATATGTGAATGGCGTATTAGTAATACCATCATATTTATCTAAGGGACTTGAATTTGATGTAGTTATAATATACGATGCAAGTGATGAAAGGTATAATAGTGAAGATGAAAGGTTACTTCTTTACACTTGTTGTACAAGAGCTCTTCATGTGTTAAATATATACTATTTAGGTAAGATAACCCCTTTGTTAAAATAACAAGTTTTTGCTTATAATCTACTTTTTATTTTAAGGGTAGCAGATATTTATAGTCTACTTTATTTATCTGTTTTGTATGGATTTACTCATATATTTGCAACTAAAATTAATATAATGATTTATGATAAAGTTAAATCTTTTAAAATCTAAACCAAAAGACTTATTGTGTCTTTGCAACTAAAATTTATATAGTAATTTATGATAAAGTTAAATCTTTAAAAAACTAAACTAAAGAGCTTATTGTGTCTTTACAACTAAAACTTATATAATGATTTATGATAAAGTTAAATCTTTAAAAAACTAAATTAAAGGATTTATTGTGTCTTTACTACTAAAATTTATATAATAATTTATAATAAAGTGAAAGCCCTTAAAATTCCATATGAATGGTTTTTAAGGGCTTTTTATATTAGTAATAACTTTTGCGAGTAGTTAGATTTGTAGAGCAGTTAAATATCTAAAATTTCATATATTAAATCTAAAGAAAATATAAAGATGGAAGATACAACTATATTTACAAATAAGAAAATTAAAATCATGTATAATAAACTCATAAACAACTTATTGTTAATTATATTTATTTTGCATCTATTACTTCATGAGCCATTTTAACTAAGTCATTCATAGATAAATTTGAATCTTGAATTGTAAAAGAGTAGTAAACTCCATCTTGTTCCCAAGTCAAGAATTTAAATTCATTAACTTCCACTTTATCTGTTCCTTCATTAAATGTATATCTACTTGATTTTTCACTAAATGTATATTTACCTGACTTTTCATCAAGTTTATCTTGTTCTGTCATTTTATAACCTTCTGGCACAAACTTGTACATTGATGTTTCATAAGAAATATTTATATCTTTGTAAGTATCTACAACTTTCATATTCTCAGAATCTTTTTCAAGTTCATGATTTGCTGTTTTAAGAGATATTTCATCATTACCATTTTTATACTCAAACTCAAGTACTTTTAATTCTCCTAAAACATTATCTTCTTTATCAAGTGATTTTTCATTTATAGTATATGCCCCTTTAAATTTATATCCATTACTAAATTCGGAAATTAGATTAGGGGTAAAGTTAAAGTCTTTTTTTACCTGTTCAGTAGTTGGAATAGATGTATAGGTAGCTTTAGTGCTTGATTTTCCAACTATACTATATATTTCTCCTACTGCAAGAGCTGTTGTACCTAATACTAAAGTTATAGCTAAAGTTGCGACTAAACCTCTTCCAAATGGTAATTTATGTGTTTTATTATTCATTTTATAATTTTCCTCCCTTTCTGGTAAACTATTTAGTATTTTACTTAAACTATTATGAAAGCTTTCTGGAGCTTTTGGAAACGAATTATTTAAGCTATTTTTATTCATATGATTACCTCCATATTTTCTAATTTAGTTTTTAATAATTTTCTTCCTCTTGATAATCTACTTTTCACAGTTCCTTGAGGTATATCCAATATTTCCTTAATTTCATCAACTGAATAACCTTCAATATAGTAAAGTACTATTGGAACTTTAATTTTTTTAGGGAGACTTTGAATAGCAATATATAAATCATTATAATCTTCTTTTTCATCGATTTTTTTATTTTTAAATACGTCTTCAAATGATAGAAATTTCAATTGTTTACGTCTTAATGAATTACATTCATTTATCACTATTCTAATCAACCAAGTTTTAAAATATTGTTCTTCCTTAAGAGAATCTAACTTTTCATATGCTTTTAAAATAGCATTGTTGACGGCATCTTCACAATCTTGGTCGTTTCCTAGAATAGATTTAGATACACGATACAAAGTCTGTTCTGATTCAAGGATATTATTTATAAATGTAGTTTTATTCAAATGAATTCCTACCTTTCTGTGCAAATTGTAGCGCTACTTTTTTACCTTTCACTTATTAGATAAGATTTTACTATAAATGGTTCACTTTTTTTAAAAAAATTTAAATAAATAAAAATAAGGTACCTTAAAAATAATGTTGACAAATTATTAAGGTACCTTTATAATTAGAAATAGATAAGGTACCTTAGTAAAAACGAGAAAATAAATTAATAAAAAAATCGAATTAATTAGGAGGAGTTAATATGAATTATTACAGAGATAAAAAAGAAAACTTTAGAGGATTTGAAGGTCATCATAGTAATCCATGGAATCATATGTGTGAAGGATGCAGACTATTTGAAATGATGTATCATGAAAGATTTGGACCAAGAGGATATGGTCAAGGAGAATTCAGAGGTCATGAAGGATTTGGTTCAAGAGAGCATGGACATGGAGAGTATAGAGGTCATGGAGGATGTGACCCAAGAGAATATGAGCATGGAGAGCATAGAGGTCATGAAGGATTTGGTTCAAGAGGATATGGACAAGGAGAATTTAGAGGTCATGGAGGATTTAGTTCAAGAGGATATGGACAAGGAGAATTTAGGGGACATGTAGGATATGAGCCAAGAGAGCATGGACATGGAGAGTGTAGAGGTCATGAAGGATTTGCTTCAAGAGTCAATGAACAAGGAGAATTTAGAGGTCATGGAGGATTTAGTTCAAGAGGATATGGACAAGGAGAATTTAGGGGACATGTAGGATATGAGCCAAGAGAGCATGGACATGAAGAGTGTAGAGGTCATGAAGGATTTGCTTCAAGAGGTTATAGTCAAGGAGAATTCAGAAGTCATAAAGGGTGTGACCCAAGAGGATATGGTCAAGGAGAATTTAGAGGTCATGAAGGATATGAGCCAAGAAGATATGGTCAAGGAGATTGTATAAAAGGTCATGAAGGATTTGAACAAAGGGGTGATGAAAGAAACCATATGGAGCACAAAGTGCATGAAGAATTTGTTACTAAAGATTGTAAAATAGATAATGAATATAGAGAACATGAAAGATTTGAAAATCAAAATACAGGTGAAAAAATAGAGGCTGAAAACAAAGAAGATGCTAAGAAAAATAATATAGAAGAAAATAAAAATATGGCTGAATCTAAGGTAGATAGCAATGAGCCAGTACAAGAAGGTCAAAAAAGTAACATTAAAGAAGAAAAAAAAGCTATTGATAAAAAGTAAGATTATAAATTAAATAAAAATTAATAATAAATAAAAGAAAGAAATAAAAGAAATAAAAATTAAAAAATAGTATTAAAGAGAGATACTAAGAGATAAATACTTAAAAATAAATCTCACAAATAAATTTAAATATATAATACTAGTAAAATGACAAAGGTGATAGTTTTTAATAGACTATCACCTTTGTCATTTTTAGATACTGTAAATTAATTTGTGCTTTTAAAGATAATTTCTACTTTATAGGAACAATTATTTATTTACTATAAATGTAGTTTTATTCAAATTAACTTACTTCATGTACAAGTTTAAATATAAGTTCTTTAAACAGCGCCTAAAGACAACTACATTTTGACCAAAAGTAAGCTTTTAAGAAAAAGCAATGATATTTAAATAAGAATTAAAAATAAGAAACGAAATCATTTTGTATAAATAGAATCGTAAATAACACTAGAAATCATAAATTATGAAAATAATAATCTTTTTAGAAAATAATAAAGTTTTCTGACTAAAAATTTTATATTGAAATGTCAAAATAAAGAAATACCTTATAAGTTAATTATGCAAGAAAAAGAATATGTAGGAATTTTCTGATATTTATCAATTATCAATATATTATCCAAATCTTAATATTTTTAACGAGACTTTAAGACAGATAATACCCTATTAAAGATAACCTATCTTAGATAAAATAAATTAAAACAAAACAAAAATAGAAGAAGATTAAAAAAGAAAGTAAATCATGAAACATCAAAAAATTTATTTTTAAGGGGGAATAAAGTATGAAGTTTCAAGAAATGATTAATAGTCCAGGTCTTTGGATTGTCTCTAGTTTTTTAGTAATTATTTCCGTTGTTCAAGCAATCGTATTTATGAGGGCAGCACTAAAAGAGGCCTCAGCTATTGGTATTGAAAGAAAAGGAATTAAAGCAGCAATTCGTTCAGCTAGTGTTACAGCTATTGGACCTTCTCTATCTCCTGTTATTACATTATTATCGCTTGTAGCTATAATTGGTGCTCCTACGACTTGGATGAGACTTTGTGATGTAGGAGCGGCCAGAACAGAACTTGGAGTAATATCTCTCACATCCAATTTGTCTGGGGTTGAAGTAGGTAGTGCTGCATTTGGAGCACAAGCTTTTTCTTATGCATTATGGGGGATGGCTTTAAATAACTTAGGTTGGTTGTTCATTGTATTTATTTTGGGACATAGAATGCGTGGAATTGTTGAAAAAATGAACATGAAATATAATCCTGCTTGGGTTAAAAAACTACTTGCAGGAGCTACTGTTGGATTATTTGCTTACCTTCTTTCAAACCAAATAAAAACATTTGAAATACCAAAAATGACCCCAGCAATTATTTCAGCTATAGTTATGCTAGTATTTACAACTTTATTTAAAAAGAATCAACGTCTTCAAGAATTGTCCTTAGGTATTGCCATGTTGATTGGAATGTTTGGTACACAGATTATATTATCGTGATTAAAACAGATAAGAGGTGATAGTTATGTATGATAAAAAGATGATTAAAATAGGAAGAATTTCTATAGGTCTTGCAATTATTGCAAACTTTATTCCAGCTATCTATGTAGGTCTTCGTTTTGGGCAGATGCCAATGCTTTCTGTTATATTCCAAATTTGGGGGCTAGTTGCCACAACTTATGGAATCAGTTGGATTGTTCAACCTATCGCTTATTACCCAACTTTGGGAGCCCCAGGTTCTTATATCGGTTGGCTTGCAGGGTCTGTTGGAGACATACGTATGCCTGCAGCATCAATGGCACAGAAAATTGCAGGTGTAGAATCAGGGACACATGAGGGTGAAGTTGTTGGAACAATTGGTACATGTTGCTCAATATTTGTATCAGCTTCCATGATTACCATTTTTACAATTGTAGGGTATAAAGTAATTCCTTTGTTACCTGAATTTATTACTGATTCATTTAATTATATACTTCCAGCACTATTTGGAGCAATTTACGTTGACATTGCACGTAAGGATATTCGAGCTGGTGGATGTACGATTGCTGCAGCATTAGCGATTATGTATTTTGGTGAAAAAATTGGTATACCAGGAGGATTACTAACTTTGTTTATTGTAGTAGGCGGAATACTTATCACAAGAGTTTTCTTTGTAGTTGATATGAATAAAACAACAGAATAAAAGTGTTTATTAAAAAATATGAATATAAATTAGTTTTGAAAGGAGAATAAATATGTTTGATATTAAAATTATAAATGGGATAATCGTTGATGGTACAGGAGATTCAAGATATAAAAGTGATGTAGGGATTGTAGGAGATAAAATCATAGCTATTGGAGATTTAAGTCAAGAAGAGGCGAAAAAAACTATAGATGCAACTGGAAAATTTGTATCTCCTGGTTTCATAGATTTCCACACTCATTCCGATTTATCTCTTGTATATGATAAATATACAAGAAGCCGTATCTATACTGGTGTAACAACAGATGTTATTGCAAACTGTGGTATAGGAGTTGCTCCTATAAGAGAAGAGAAGAAGCAAGAGCTAATTGACTATCTTGGAACTAGAATAATTGGTACAATTCCAACAAAATTGGAACTTCATTGGAATACAATGCAGGAATACTTTGATTACTTAACTGAAAATTCTCCAGCCGTAAATGTTGTAGCTTATGTAGCACAAGGTCCTGTACGTATTAATGAAATGGGTTTTTCAAAGAATCCTGCTACTCCAGAGCAACTTGAAAATATGAAGTTGGAAGTTAGAAAAGCTATGGAAGCTGGATGTGTAGCTCTTTCATCAGGATTAGTTTATCTGCCAGGAGCATATACAAAGAAGGAAGAAATGGCCGAACTATGTAAGGAATTGATACCATACAATGGATACTATATATCTCATATTAGAGATGAAGGCGACGACGAAATGGAAGCTCTTGATGAAGCAATTTATATAGCTAAGACAGCAGGAGTTCCTCTGCATATTTCTCATTTAAAAATCATGGGTCATAAGAATTTTGGAACTATAGATAAAATATTTGAAAAGCTAGATAAAGCTGAGGAGGATGGTTTAGAAGTAACTTTTGATTGTTACCCATATACAGCTGGAATGACATCTTTAGGTGCACTTTTACCTACTTGGGTATTTGAAGGTGGTGTAGAAGATATGATAAAGCGATTAGAAGTACAAGAAAACAGGGAGAGAATTATAAAAGAGTTAGAAGAAGGTATTCCTGGTTGGCAATGTTTTTACCAATTAGCAGGTGGATGGTCAGGTGTTGTACTAGCTTCTGTAATGACCGAAGCAAATAAATATGTGGAGGGTAAAACCTTAATGGAAGTAGCCGAAATCAACAATGAAGACCCATTTGATACATTCTTCAGACTTTTGATTGAAGAAAAAAGTAAAATTCAAGTGGTTGTTCATACACAAGGTGAAGAAGATACAGATAAAGTTGTTTGCCATCCAAAGTCATGTATAGGTTCTGATAGTATGGATCTTTCTACAGAAGGTTTGCTATCTCTTGGAAAACCTCATCCTCGTGCATTTGGTACTTTTGGACGAATTTTCTCCTATTATGTTAGAGAGCAGGGTATGTTGACTTTTGAGGAAGCAGTTAAAAAGATAACCTATCTTTCAGCAAAACGCTTAGGGATTTGTGAAGAAAGAGGTCTACTTAAGGAAAATTATTTTGCAGATGTAGTGGTGTTTGACCCAGATAAAATACAAGACAAAGCAACTTACAATGATTCTAAAAAGTATACAGTGGGAGTAGAATATGTATTGGTAAATGGTAAAATTGCGTTGGCAGAAGGAAAACAAACTGACATATGCGCTGGACGTGTAATTAAAAATCCTCTTAGCAGAGCAAAATAAAATACATTAGAAATTTTTCTAAAAATAGCCTTTCTTTAAAATATAAGGAAGGCTATTTTTGTTAAATTAATAAAGTTTGTTCTACTTGCGTTTTTAAAAGGATTTAAATTTAAGTAGAAAAAACAGAAGATTAATTGTAAAATGTAATTAATATTACTGGATAAAATTTAAAGACAAAAATATTTCAACAAATAATGATAAGTAAAAAAACTTCAAGTAGATTTTTGTATGGTAAATAATTGATAAATTGTTTTAAAGATTAACAATATCATAAGAAAGGAGAGACATAATGAAAATACTTTATGTAGGACCAGATATGGTAATCGACAAAATATTAGCAGTAAGCAAAAGGAATTTTCCGAATATTGAAACAGATTTTGTTAGATATGATAGATATGTTGAAGCACCTGACTTATTGGAACAGTATAAAGGTAGAGTAGATGCAGTGCTTTTTACAGGTAAATCACCATTTAAATTTTTTGAAAAAAGGCAAAAAGATTTTATGCTGTCCGATTATCTTCCTAGACATGAAACAACATTATACAGAGTATTGCTTGAAATTACATATTTACTTAAATGCGATATTAATAGACTTAGTATAGACACTTATGATAAGGCAATGGTTAAGAGATTGTATAAAGAAATTGGAGTCGAATTTAAGGATGAACAAATGTTTTTTGCAGACCAAAAGTACCTAGAAGACGATTACATAAAGTTTGTGCTCGAATTTCACAAATATAATTATCAAAATAATAATATATGTTGCTGTATTACAGGTCTTGAAGAAGCTTATCATATAATGAAAAAAAATGATATTCCAGTAGTTTTAGCTTTGCCTTCTGAGGATGTGATGGTGCAAAGTATAAAAAATATCCAGATGCGTTATATTGCAAAGAAAAACAATGAGAATCAGATTGTTGTTCTTGCTATCAAACTAAATATGCCTTCAGAATATTCATTGATGAAGGAAGACGAGTATGCTTATCTTTCGCAAAGGATTAAGATACTTGATAAACTATACCATTTCAATAGTCGTATAGAGGGTGTTTTGGTAGAGCAGAGTAGAAGTGAATTTATGATTTTTACAACTAAAAAAATACTAGAGTTAGAAACAAAGAAGTATAGGGATATTTACTTGTTGGATATGATTCGTGAGGTTTCAGTTATAAATTCTTACATAGGAATTGGTTATGGAAAAACAGCAAATGAAGCTAAATTTAATGCTTATGAGAGTATTAAGATGGCTCAGATTCAAAAAAATGATGCAGCATATGTAGTTTTTGAAAATGGA
Source organism: Clostridioides sp. LIBA-6822 (assembly GCF_056688955.1). NCBI lineage: Bacteria > Bacillati > Bacillota > Clostridia > Peptostreptococcales > Peptostreptococcaceae > Clostridioides > Clostridioides sp. LIBA-6822. Next base: position 763,279 of record NZ_CP196995.1, read on the forward strand.
GAAGTTATGGGACCACTAGAATCGAATCCTACTGTTAAAAAGAAGAATAGCTTTGATGAACGATTTTATCAAATAGCCACAGAGACAGGTCTCAGTGCTAATATTGTATATAAAGTATTCAGTAGTATAATAAATAGTGGAAAAACTGAATTTACATCAAAAGAGTTAGCTACTATATGTGGTGTAAGTATCAGGACTATGGACAGAATAATACTTAAATTGTGTGATGCTGGATATTGTGAGGTAGTAAGTGAACAACTTATGAGTAAGTATGGCAGACCTAGTAGAATATTACGTTTTAAGCCTTTTTTATTATTTTAATATAAATGTGTAAAACTTAACTAGATATTAGAATAATTTATGTGATTGTTTGAAAAAAGTTATCATATTAAGTAATGAAATTTTTCAATAAATCGTACATGTGATAAAAATGTTAATTAGATTACCCTCTTGAATTGTGGTGAGATATTCTATATTGAGGATTTATTTATACTACTTTTAGAAAGATATGAGGCTGTAGGTAGATTTATTTTTAAATGAATCTACTTACAGCCTTAATTTTTTAAAGACCAACACTTTTTAATTTTATTCTAATTTTAAATGGTATATATTTAGATTTCTATAAAGTGTAAAGTTGAGGGGACTAATTTTAGGCAATGGTTTATTGATTTGCAGTAGTCATTTAATATATTAATTTATTTATAGAATTATATCAATTTGATTAGATATGAGTCACAAATTATATTTTTATGATAACATTTTCTTTACAAATTTTTAGATATATGTTAATATTTAGAAAAATGCATATGTATTCATAAATAACACTTTAAACAGGGAAAAAAGTGCTTAAAAAGATAACGTATGCAGTTAGAATGAGAAAGTTAAATTATAACTTAAACAAATATGGGAGGATATAAATATGGGAAAATATCAAAATTCAAAAAAAGTTGTAAGAAATTACTTTGAAGCATTAGAAAATGCCAATGGGGATGGAGTTAAAAATGTTTTAAAGCAACACATGAAATCGGACTATAATTGGAAAGGTGTATATCCATTTCATGAACAAGAAGGAATAGAAAATGTAGCAGATGTATTTTGGAAACCTTTAAAAAATTCATTAAGTAATATGCAAAGAAGACAAGATATTTTTATTGCAGGGACTAATGAAATTGACAATAGTGAGTGGGTAATGAGTATGGGACATTTTATGGGACTTTTTGATAACGATTGGCTTGGTATCAAACATACTCGTAAAATGATTAGTTTAAGATATGCAGAATTTAATTGTGTTCAGGATGGAAAAATTTCTAAAACTGGATTATTTGTAGACATAATTGGATTTATGATTCAAGCAGGAGTCAATCCATTACCTCCACAAACTGGTTCATATTTTGTATATCCAGGACCAATTGACCATAATGGATTACTTTTTGAAGATGCAGATGAAATTGAAGGAGTAAAAACTTTGGAACTAGTGAATAAAATGGTAGATGATTTATCTAAATTAAATGAAAGTGGTTCTATGGGATGCCCTCCAGAAGTACTTGAAAAATCATGGGCTAAAGATATGATTTGGTATGGTCCAGGAGGGATTGGTGCTTCTTATACTATACCTAGATATCAAGAGCAACACCAATTACCATTTAGAAATAATTTAAAAGGAAAGACTTTTAATGGACATGTATGCAGATTCGCAGAAGGGAACTTTGCTTGTTTCTTTGGGTGGCCTAATCTGACTAATATACCATGTGGAGGTTTTTTAGGATTGCCAGGTGGTGAGATTAAAGCAGACATGCAGGTTGTTGATGTTTATTATCGTAAAGGGGATAAGCTTCAAGAGAACTGGGTACTAATTGATATTCCTTATTGGCTAAAACAACAAGGTCTTGATATTCTTGAGAGAACTAAAAGTATTTTTAATGCCTAATTATGCATACGTATTCTTAGAAGAGTGGAGGAATATGAAATGATATCCAATAATAAAAATGATGGAATAGTAAAAGAGCAAGAAAAAGAAAGTTCTATAAGTGAGCTTGAATCAGACAAAGTTAAGGAAAGACATAAATCTAAAGTAAATCAAACTAATTTTAGCAATACAGATAAAAATCAAATTACTAATAATGAAACTACTAATAATGGAACTATTGATAATGAAATTACTAATAATGAAACTATTGATAACGAAATTACTAAAAATCAAATTACTAATAATGAAACTACTAATAATGAAACTATTGATAACGAAATTACTAAAAATCAAATTACTAATAATGAAATTACTGATAATGAAACTATTGATAACGAAATTACTAAAAATCAAATTACTAATAATGAAACTACTAATAATGAAACTATTGATAACGAAATTACTAAAAATCAAATTACTAATAATGAAATCACTGATAATAAAACCATTGATAATGAAATTACTAAAAATCAAATTACTAATAATGGAACTACTGATAATGAAATTACTAAAAATCAAATTACTGATAATGAAACAGGCATACATAAAACTGATGAAGATAAATCTAATATAAATATTACTACTGAAAAAAATGAAAAAGTTGTATTTAAGGGGGAATATAATATGGAGTCTACAAAAATTTACTATGGAGATTCACTAGAAGTAACACCTGTTGGAGTGATGGACTACAATGATTTTTCAAAACAGACAAAAAGGGAGCAAGAAATACCAGGATTTGATTCTAAGTATAGGGATTTTGTAGATTATATTATGAAAATAACTCATAATATTTGGGAAGAAAAAGGTATAGGAGTTATTTATGATACATATCACAACAATGTTACAATGCACTGTGGTTCTTCTAATTTAGTTGGTATTAAAGACGTTATTTCCAATACTCTTCAAACATTACATGCTTTTCCTGATAGAAGATTAATTGGACAAAATGTAATATGGTCTAACTTTGGTGCTGATGGTTTTTTATCTTCTCATCGTGTTTTATCTACAGCAACTAATCTAGGTGATAGTAATTTTGGACCAGCAACAGGTCGAAAAATAAACTTTAGAACTGTAATTGATTGTGCTACAACAAACAATAGAATTCATGAAGAGTGGTTAGTTAGAGATAATTTATGGATTGTTACTCAATTAGGATTAAATCCTCAGGAAGTAGCAAAAGATATGGCAAAAGCAAGTGTATCTAAAGTACTTAGTTTGCAATCAACATATGGTATCTGTGAATCTATGGATGGTCAATTTATGCCAGTTAAATACCAAGCGAAAGATGATTCTGTTGGTGAAATGATGCTTGAGATGACAAGTCGTATTTATAATTACAAATATATAAATGAAGTTAAAAAATACTATCATGATAATGCAGTAGTCCATTTTATATGTGATAAAGATTTAAATGGATATGATGAGATACAGGGTATGATTGTAAGTTTACTTGCATCAATTCCAAATGGAAGTTATGAAGTAGAAAGAGTAACCTGTAATCAAAGGGAAAAAAATGAAGGATATGATGTATCTGTAAGATGGAGATTACGTGGAATAAATGAGGGGATAGGTTTTTTTGGACAACCTTCTGGAAAACCTGTAGAGGTAATGGGAATCAATCATTATCATGTACTACAAGATAAAGTAAAGGAAGAATGGATAACTTTTGATGGTATGGATGTTCTAAAGCAAATGTATATGGGTGTAGAAGAGTAAGTTTATTAGAGTATAAATAGTTTTGAAATCTATATAATGAGTATTCTTTTTATAAAATTCGAGAAATGGATGTATATAACAAATAGCAGGATAAATTCTTAGATAAACTATGATTAATATTAAAAAGGGGGATTTATAAAGAATATGAAAACAACAGTTGAGATAGAAAATGATATCATATTAGGAAAGGACTATTCAAACCTAAAAAGAGGAATTGCATTTTTTTCAATTGCTTTAATATACTTTTTTTATTGCTACAATTTTATGGTAGGTACCTTTATTAAACCAACAATGATTTATGCTCTAACAGAGGGTGGATTTGGTTTCTCATTAAAACAAACAGAAGAAATATTTGCTGTGATGTCTTTTGGGACAATTCCAGGTACGTTTATTTTTGGAGTGATTTCTACAAAAATTGGAAAAAAGAGGACTTTGATTAGTGTTGCTTTATTAATTGGACTGACAACATTTATACCAATGTTGTCTCCTACAAATATTATATTATGGAAAATTGCACGTTTGTGTACAGGAGTAGTACTAGGTGGTGTATTTGGAACAGCTATGCCTTTGGTTGCAGATATGTTTCCAAGTAAATATCGTGGTAAATTAGCGGCTATATTAACTGCCTTATTTTCGTTAGCTATGATTTTCGGTGGTAAGGTGTATGGAATCTTGGGTGATGCAAATTGGCAAATATTGATGTATACTGCGATTGTACCACCTATAGTTGGAGCTATCTTGGCAATTTTCTTTGTACCAGATGATTTGGAGTATACAAAAGAATTAGTTAAAAAAGGAAAAGAAACTGGTGAAAGAATTAGCTATATAAGTATGTACAAGGGAAAATACTTATGGATTGGTCTGGGAACAATTCTTTTATCAGGTGCTAATTTTACAGCATATTCAGCATTTTCAAATAATGCAACTACATACTTAGTAACAGGAATTGGAATGACAGCAGCAGTAGCTGGTTCTATATATAGTTTACAAGGAATTGGTCAATTAGTAGGATATTTATTTTGGGGTTCTATAGCAGATAAATTTGGGAGAAAAGTACCTTTTATAGGTATGGCATTAGCAGCAGTGTTTGTTTTTATATATACAAAATTAGGAGGAGACAATATAACAACATTCTACATGATATCAGTATTGTTAGGTCTTGCTGTTGGATATTCTGGAGCATGGGGAGCATACTATACAGAACTATTTCCAAGCAAATATCGTTCATTGTCATCTGGGATTTCGTTTAATGGAGGAAGAATTATATCTACATTTGCAATACCTGCCATAGCTGGTACAGCTTCTGGTACTTTAGGTATGATAACTATCTTTTATATATCAATAGCAGTATTTGTAGCAGGTGCTATTGTATGGTTATTCTTACCAGAAACATTAAACAAGAAGTAATAAAATAATGAAAAATTCTTTTATCACTTAGAAAGGGGTGGCTTATGATTTCATCAATTGATGTATGTATTATAACAGGATATTTGCTGTTAATGTTAGTTATTGGTTATTATTCAGGAAAAGATAATAAAAATCAAGAAGATTATTTCTTAGCAGGTAGGTCAATGCCATGGATTCCAATTGCTTTATCAGTTGCAGCTACTATGATTAGTGCAAATGGCTTTATAGGTGGTCCTGGATGGGCATATATGGATGGAATGTATCCAGTAATGGTTAATATTACAGTACCTTTAGCAATATTTTTTGCACTGAGCGTTACCACCCCAGTTATTTATAGATTAAAGATAACTTCTGTATATGAATATATGGGATTTCGATTGGGAAATTATTCAAGAGGATTAACTATTATTCAATTTTTTATTAATTCATTGATTCAAGCGAGTTCTATGGTATATATACCAGTACTTATTATTCAGATGATTACTGGTTGGCCACTTTATGTTTTAGTTCCAATCGTTGTACTTGTATCAATCATATACACATTATTAGGAGGAATTAAAGCAGTTATATGGACTGATAGTATTCAAATGCTAGTAGTAATAAGTGCTGTATTTATAGTAATTATTACAGCCTTAAAAGGAATGAATCTTAGTTTTTTTGATACATTGCAAATTGCACAACAGAGTGGTAAATTAAATACATTTGATTTTAGCACAGATATCTCAATTACAAATACTTTTTGGGCTACTTTAATTGGTGGAACTATAATGTGGATAAGATATTTCTGTTTTGACCAAGCTCAAGTACAAAGAGTTTTAACATCTAAATCTTTAAACAGTGCAAAAAATTCTTTTGTAGTTAGTGCATTTGTTATGAATTTAGTTTATTACTTTATGTTATTGGTAGGAGTGATTTTATTTGTTTTCTATGATGGAAGAACATTTGAAACTTCAAATGAAATAATGATTACTTTTATTTTGAATGAACTCCCAGTAGGAGCAATTGGAATTATTATTGCAGGTGTGTTTGCAGCAGCAATGTCTAGTATTGACTCTATACTAAATAGTATGACAACTGTTTTTACAAAAGATATTTATGAGTTTTATTTTAAAAAAGATGGTAAAGAATCATCATTAAAAGTAACGATGATTATAACAATGGTTATAGGTGTTGTTATGACAGGTTTCATTATTATGGGATTTGGAGGAAGCATTAAGTCAATTCTTGACCTTGTTGGTAACTATATCTCATACTTTGCTGGACCAGCTACAGGTGCATTTGTACTAGCAATGTTTACATATAAAGCTCATGATAAAGGAGTATCTATTGGCTTTATTGCAGGATTAGTTTTAGGATTTTTTATTTCTAATAAATATAACGTGAGTTGGTTGTGGAATCCAGCAATAGGTGCTACAATAACATTGATATTTGGATATATTTTTAGTATCATTTTAAAAAACAATAATAGTGTAGACGATATTAAAAAATATACTGCATTTGGTATGAGAAGAGACCTTATTTACAAAGAGATGGATAAAGTGGATGGAGTGTCTATACTACCATTTTCTTTAGGGAAGCAAGAATTAATTGTGTTAGCTTTTTTCATCATCCAATATATTATCTTATTTTTAATACAATTTTAAGAAGAAATACTAGATGTTTAAGGAGAAATACTAAATGAATCAAAAAAAAGTTCATTATAATAAATCAGCTACATCAAAAGATGTTGCGAGATTGGCAGGAGTATCTCAATCATCTGTTTCAAGAGCATTTGGTAGTGCAAATGGAAAGGGTGTAAAACCTGAGGTAAGAGAAAAAATTTTTCGTGTAGCAAATGAAATAGGATATGTTCCTAATTTAGTTGCAAGAGGAATGATTAGTGGCAAAACAAATGTTATAGGATTGATAGTTGGTGATAATCTAGGTCCATTTTACAATAGAATTATCAATTTATTTGTAGAAAAAATTCAAGAGATAGGTAAACAATGTCTTGTTTTTAAAGTTCCTAGACAAGAAAGTATAGACAGTATAATTTCAAAAGTGATTCAGTTTCAAGTAGAAGCTGTAATTATTACAGCTTCAGCTATGAATAAGGTTATGGCTGAGACCTGTGAAGAAAATAATATTCCTGTTATTCTTTTTAATCGTTTTATACCTGGTATAAAAATAAGTACAGTCTATGTAGACCCAATTGAAGGTGGAGGAATGGCTGCTGAATATCTGCTTGATAGGGGACACAAAAATATAGGATACATTCAATTTACTAGAGAAACAAGCGAGGAAATGGAAAAGAAAATTGGATTTTATTCTAAGTTAAGACAAAATGGAATTCATAACCTTAAAGAAGAATCTGCAAGCTATGATTATGATTCTGGATATGAAGCAGGGAAAAGAATGTTATCATTACCAAGTCCACCAACAGCGATTTTTTGCACAAGTGACTTGATAGCTATTGGGGTAATGGATGCTGCAAGATTTGAGTATAAATTAAGGATACCAGAAGATTTATCAGTTATAGGGTATGATGATATTCAGATGGCCTCATGGAAAAGTTATAATTTAACAACAATTAGACAGCCACTAGATTTATTAATTGAAAAAACAATTAAGATACTTAAAGCTTTATTAAATGAAGAAAATCATGAATCAGTAGTTGAAATGCTAAAACCTGAATTGATTGAAAGAGGTTCTACAGTTTAAGTGATAGATATCTAAATATATGTTAATGATAATTTTTGTAAAGGAATCTTAGTAAGTAAAATAGTAGGATTTTTATAATTATTATTGGTTAACATTGGCTGATAATAAACTTTAATGTATTTATGTAAGGGTAATATTTATATTAACAGATAAAATTAAAAGATGAGTCTTAAAGTTGATAAGACTCATCTTTTTAAATTTACATTAGTTTACAGCTTCTTTTCCTATTAAATCTTTTAACTCTTCATGAGTCATAGTTTCTTTTTCAAATAGGAATTTAGAAACAGAATGTAAATCTTCAAGATTATCCTTTAATATCTCTAAAGTTTCCTTATAACAAACTTCAACTATACGATTTGCTTCCTTTTGAATTTTATCACATAAGAAAGTTTTATCATTTCCATCAATAGTCATAAATCCTAAATTACTCATACCATATTCACAAACCATTTGGTTAGCTATCTCAGTAACTTTCTTTAAGTCATCTTTAGCTCCAGTAGATTTATGATTAAATATTAATTCTTCTGACGCTTTTCCTGCAAGTAGTATTTTTATTTTTCCAATCAACTCATCCTTAGTATAAATATATCTATCTTCATCAGGTAATTGAAGAACATAACCTAATGCTTGTCCTCTAGGAACTATAGATATTTTTTGTATAGGACAAATTCCTACTATATCACTTACAAGAGCATGTCCAGCTTCATGATAAGATACTATTTTTTTCTCTTTTTCAACCAATGCAGAGTTTTTAGACTCTAGCCCTGCAATGACTCTTTCAAGTGCCTTATCAAAGTGTTCTGATGTAATGTATTCGCTGTCATCTCTAACTGCAAATATAGCAGCTTCATTTGCTATATTTGAAAGATGGGCTCCATTGAAACCATGAGTTTTTTTAGCTAAAAGTTCTAGATTTACAGATTTGTCTATAGGCTTGTCATCTGTATGTACCTTTAGAATTTCAAATCTAGTGTGATAATTTGGTGCACCTATATGAATGTGTCTGTCAAATCTTCCTGGTCTAAGTAAAGCTTCATCTAATAAGTCAAGTCTATTGGTAGCACCTATTATTAATACATTGGAGTCTTTATTAAATCCATCCATTTCAACTAAAAGTTGGTTTAATGTTTGGTCCTTTTCGTTGTTACTTTCAAGATGTCTTTTTGCTCCTACAGCATCTATTTCGTCTATAAATATTATACTTGGAGCTTCTTTTCTAGCTTTTTCAAACAAAGTTCTAACCCTTTTTGCCCCTACACCTACATATTTTTCAACGAACTCTGAACCTGTAACATTGAAAAATGATGAGTTTGTTTCACCAGCTACAGCAGATGCAAGTAAAGTTTTCCCTGTTCCTGGAGGGCCATAAAATAATACCCCTTTAGGTATCTTTGCACCCATTTTTTGATATTTTTGTGGTGACTTCATAAAATCAACTATTTCAAATAGTTCTTCTTTTACTTCGTCTAATCCAGCAACGTCTCTAAATGTAGTCTTTGGTTTTGTAGAAAGTGAATCGTCTGTTTGATTTTCTCTTTCCATTTTTGTTTGTGCAAAGACAGGAACTGGATTGTTGATTTTCTTAAAAAAGTTGTTTAGCATTTTCATATTCACACCTCAGGTAATTAATTATTGTTAATCAATTTTATATTTTCCATATTTACTATTTTTTATTATTTATTTTTCATGGAAAAAATATACATGTTATCTAAATAAAAATAAATTTGTTAAATGTATGAAAAAGTGAATTTGTGTGTATATATAGATTGTTTTTATGTATCAAATAAAATGCGACAAATCAAGATAAAATAAAAATGATAAAAAATGTTATATTGTATAGATTAAGGGACATGAAGCATAGTATTATGTATAAAATTAGCTAAGTAAGTTTTTTAGCTATAGTTTTAAAATAATATCGCTTTGGGAGTATTATATCTTTATCATAAACAAAAAAAGTAATATAAATAAAAGGAAGAACTGTTAAATAAGTATTAAAAGGTGGAACTACTAAGTATGTTAGCTAGATATAAAAAATTGAACTATATAGCTGTTAAATAAAATAACTGTTAAATAAAATAGCTTTTAAATAAAATAGCTTTTAAATAAAATAGCTTTTAAATAAAATAGCTTTTAAATAAAATTTAGTTGTTAAATAAGATTTAATGGAAATATCTATCTATACTATTATACAGATTGTATAAATAGATAACTTATTAGAGTATCGTATAGAATAATAAGCATGTAGTATATTAGAATTCAATATAGAATTTGTTATGTAGAATATATAGATATAAAAGTTTTTATAGTAGAAATCTAAAAATTAATAGCAAAATAGATAGCATGGACATATAATTATTATTAGGAAGAAGTAATTAAATTTTGATAAACTAAAAAAAGTAGTTGCAAATAATTTGATTAAGTGATATAGTAGATAGGGTAAGAATAAAACAAAGAAGAAGTCCGCTTCTCACCTTACAACGAAGGTTAGTAAGGTAAATATAAGTTAAAGCTTAATTTTAGTTTAAGCTTGTTTAAATTTGGTAACTTATATGGCGGATGATTATATCATTCGCTTTTTATTTTATAAAAAATTTGGAGGTGTCCTACAATTAGCAAAGAATTAGCAATCAATGAACAAATAAAAGATAAGGAAATAAGAGTCCTTTCATCAACAGGTGAACAACTTGGAGTAATGCCTACTAAAGAAGCTCAAGCAATGGCTACTAGCAAAAACTTAGATTTGGTTCAAATCTCGCCAAATGCAAATCCACCAGTATGTAAGATAATGGATTATGGAAAGTTTAGATATGAACAAACGAGAAAAGACAAAGAAGCTAAGAAAAAGCAAAAAAATATAGTTGTAAAAGAAGTAAGACTTAGACCAGGTATTGAACAAAATGATTTAAATACGAAAGCTAATAATGCTATAAAATTCCTTAAAAAGGGAGATAAAGTCAAAGTTGAACTTAGATTTAGAGGAAGAGAATTAGGACATAAAGACATAGGCAAAGAAGTTATGCTTAAGTTTTTAGATATAATAAAAGAGTTTGGAGAACCAACAAAAGCCCCTGCATTTGAGGGTAATAATATGGTTGTAATTATAGATCCAAAAAAATAGATGATTAACTGAGAGGAGGAATTTGTCATGCCTAAAATGAAAACTCATAGAGGTGCAGCAAAGAGATTAAAGAAAACAGGAACTGGAAAGTTAAAGAGAGCTAAAGCTTTTAAAAAACATATATTAACTAAAAAATCTGCAAAAACTAAAATGAACTTAAGAAAATCAACTTTAGTAAGTGATGGAGATGCTAAGAGAATAGCACAATTATTACCATACTAGGATACAGATTATAAATAATAACTATAGAAGAGGGATATAAAGGAGGTCATAACGATGGCAAGAGTTAAAAAAGCTATGAACGCTCGTAAAAAGCACAAGAAAATATTAAAACTTGCAAAAGGATTCAGAGGATCTAGAAGCAAATTATATAGACCAGCAAATACATTCGTAATGAAAGCATTAAAAAATGCTTATATAGGAAGAAAGTTAAAGAAGAGAGACTTCAGAAAACTTTGGATACAAAGAATAAATGCAGCTGCTAGAATGAATGGAATATCTTATTCAAGATTAATGAATGGATTAAAATTATCTGGTATTGAAGTTAACAGAAAGATGTTATCTGAAATGGCTATACAAGACCCAGAAGGATTTGCAAAATTAGCAGAAGCTGCTAAAGCAAAATTAGCTTAGTATTGAATCATGAAATGTAAAGTCTTTGAGTTATACAAATAATTCAAGGGCTTTTTTATTTTTTGAAAAGTAATTGCTTATGAAAAAATTTTACTGTTATTATTTGACTATAGAAAATGATATTACCCAATGTAAAAATTTTCCAAGTAATCTTGAATTGATATTATCAACATGATAATATTATCTTATTAAGAATATTATGGGAGGTAATGCAATATGAATGATAAGTTGATGGATTGTTTTGTAAACCCAACTAAATGTAAGTTGCTACTTGAGATTTTTTCAAATAACAGAACTACAGCAAAACAGTTAGGCGAAAAATTTCAAGACATATCAAAAGCTACACTCTATCGCTATCTTAATAAAATGCTAGAAGATGACATTATAAAAGTGATTGAAGAAAATAAAATAAGAGGAACTGTTGAAAAAGTATATGCTATGAAGTTGGATATCGCTGATGATGTAAAGAATATTATAAATGAGAATTCTGGAGAAGCATATGCACAGCTATTTACTCAATATATGATAGTATTTTTAAAAGAGTTTTATGAGTATGCTGAAAAAGGGGAAAAGGATATCTTAAAAGATGGTTCGGGATTTTCTGTCTGTCCAGTGTATGCTAGTGTTGATGAGATAGTTGAAGCGAATAAAAAGATTGCTAATATACTGGAACCTCTTAAAAATAATTTACATGGAGAGGGAAGAAGATTGCACTCTATAGGATTAATAATTACACCACCTAAAGAATATTAATAGTAATAAAAAGTAACAGTTTGATTTTCATATAAAGCTGTTGCTTTTTTAGTATTTTTATTTCAATGTATGTAATAAAATGTATATCAAGCTGACATATAAAATGATATGATATATTTAAGGAAAAGATTGTATATATATGACATATTTAAAGTAAAGGGGATGAAACTTATGAGGTTAATTACACGTTCTGATTTTGATGGATTAGTATGTGGTGCATTATTAAAAGAAGCAGGTATTATTGATAATTGGAAATTTGCTCATCCTAAGGACTTACAGGATGGATTAGTTGAGGTAACAGAAGATGATTGTCTTGCAAATGTACCATTTGTTGAGGGTTGTGGTCTTTGGTTTGACCATCACTCTAGTGAGTTTGAGAGAAATGAGCTTCTAGGAAAGTACAAAGGTGAAAGTCGTATGGCTCCTTCTTGTGCAAGAATTATTTATGAGTATTATGGTGGAAGTGAAAGATTTCCTCATTTTAATGAGATGTTAGAGGCAGTAGACAAAGTTGATTCTGGAAATCTTACAATAGAAGAAGTACAAAATCCAACTGGATGGATTTTAATTGGTTACCTTATGGACCCAAGGACTGGTCTCGGTCGTTGGAGAAACTTTACCATATCTAACTATCAATTAATGGAAAAGCTAATTGATGCATGTAGAACTTTAAGTACAGAAGAAATTTTAGAATTACCAGATGTAAAAGAACGTATAGATGTTTATTTTGAGCAAACAAGTAAATTTAAAGAGATGATTGCTCAATATACACATGTAGAAGGAGATGTTATCATTTCTGATTTACGTGGAGTTGAGACAATCTACACAGGGAATCGTTTTATGATTTACAGTATGTATCCAGAACAAAACATATCTGCTTGGATTGTAAATGGTAAAGGTGGAAAAGGGTGTTCTGTAGCTGTTGGATATAGTATTTTAAATAGAACTTCTAATGTTGATGTTGGTAGTCTAATGCTTAAGTATGGCGGTGGCGGACATAAAGCTGTTGGAACTTGCCAGTTCAATGATGAGCAAATAGAGGAACTACTTCCAAAGTTACTTGATGAACTTGTAAATCCTAAAAAATAATGAATGAACTTATAAATTATAAAAGCTAATATAAATAAAATCGAACTTCTTTGTACCCTTTCACATAAGGTTGTGAAGTGGTACAATGCAGTTCTTTAATATTTTACTAATTGAAATGCCCATACTATCATACCTATAGTAGAAACTGAGCTTAGTATCAGGATTCTCCCATATCTCGTCTTAAATCATATTCATTATTGTACAGCTTTAAATGCACTAAATATACTTGCATACCAAAACATGACTCGTAATCGTTCTATTTAATATAACAACTTAAAATATGATTAAATACAAATAATATAAGGGATAAAATGTATATATTTGAATATAAAATCTGATGCCTAAATGAATGTTGCTCATAATCATATAAACTGCTATAGTTTAAAATAAAGTATGATGTTAAATTTTATTATAATCTAAAGATTTAAGAGGGAGGATTTTATGAAAATAAAATTTTTTATAATGACATCTATGATATTTTTAATAGTATCACTACTTGTGGCGTGTCAAAGTACTGAAAATTTAGAAGAGGAAACACCAGATGCAGAAATTAAAATACTAGGTACAGCTGACTTACATTCAATTGTGACAGATTCTTTGGTTTCATATGTAAAAGAAGAAAGAGCAAAGAATGAAAATTTACTCATGGTAGATGCAGGAGATTTTTTTGGTACACAAAGTAAAGAAATGTGGGAGTGGACTTCTGGAAAAAAGCTAGTTATTAGAAGAAATGGTAGAGCAGAATATAAAGACATAATTAAGACAAGTAAAGATGAGGTACCTATAGTCAAAGATATGTCACCATTGAAATATGATGCTGTAGTATTTGGAGATAATGAATTTATTTCAAATGATAAGCAAAATCTTGATAAACTAGTTTCTGATTTTAAAAATAATAATATGCCATTGGTATCGGCAAATATATATGAACAATCTGGAGAAAATTATGTACAACCATATGTGATGAAAAATGTTAAGACAGATGCTGGAAATGTAAAAGTCGGAATACTAGGTCTTACTATAAAAGAAGTAGGGGAAAATCATGGTCTTGAAGATTTTGAAAAAGAAAAAAAGGCAAGAGAACTTGGAGAACAACCTGAGTACAAGGGAAAATTATATTCAAATGATTTAATAGAAGATGCAAAAAAATGGGTAAAAGTAATGCAAAAAGAAAGTCCAGATATAATAGTTGCAGTTGTCCATTCAGGGGAAGAACCTAAAACAAATAGGAATCCAGGTAATAGAATAAAGGAATTAGCAACTACAGTTGACGGGATAGATGCAATTGTAGCTGGTCATACTCATGAAAAAATAGATGAGCATAAATATAAAAATAAGTCTGGCGAAGAAGTAATAGTGACACAACCAGGGTCACATGCAGATAGTGTGTCACAGATTAATTTTAAATTAAATAAGAAAGATGATAAGTGGGAAATAAAGGAAAAGTATAGTAAATTAAAAGTAATTGATAAAGAAGTAAGTATAGTTGCTACTGCAGATTTACATTCACATTTCTCTGACAAATTAACTGTTGACCTTATTAATGAACGAAGTAATCCGATTGAACCTGTAGTAGTAGATGCAGGTGACTTTTTAGATCCTCAAACAGAGGTAATGACTCAGTGGTATAAAGAGTGGAAAAATATAAGAGATAAGAATACAGGCAAAAAGATTAGTAGATGTCCAATGGTTAAATCTATGAATCAGGGTATGTATGATGCAGTAGTACTTGGAAATCATGAGTTTGTATCTGAAAAAGATGAGTTTTGGTCAGATGAGCGTCTTTTAGATGAGGTTATAGAGGATTTTGAACAGGATTCAATTTCTGTATTATCAGCAAATATATATAGGCAATCTGGTGAAAATTATGTTAAGCCATATCTCATAAAAGATGTAGAGACGAATGAGGGAAATGTAAAAGTAGGAATATTGGGTCTTACTATAAAAGAAGTGGGTAAAGGTCTTAAAAATGTAAATTTACAAGAGCAATTTCAATACAAAGATAAATTGTACGCAAATGATTTAGTGGAAGATGCAAAAAAGTGGGTAAAAGTGATGAAAAAAGAAAAGCCAGATATAATAGTTGCAGTAGTACACTCAGGAGAAGAACCTAAAAATCCAAAGCATCCAGGCAATAGAATAAAGGAACTAGCAACTACAGTAGATGGAATTGATGCGATTGTAGCTAGTCATACTCATGAAAAAATAGATGAACATGACTATAAAAATAAAGCTGGAGATAAAGTTATAGTGACACAACCAGGAGAACATGGTAAATATTATTCTAAAATTACTTTTAAAGTAAATAAAGAAAAAGGTTCATGGGTTATCAATGATAAATTTAGTAAAACAGTTGCAGTCGAATAATTTTATAAAATTTATAGATACAGCAAAATGTCTAATATTAGCAATATGGATAAGATGAATAGATAAGAGTATTTTCAATGTGGTAAATATATTGTGAGTATACTAGGGTAAATCTTGTTTGATAATTTGAGTGTCCTAGAGTAAGTTTTGTTTTACTAATAAAAAATATTGAGAACTATATGTAGATTTAATTAAAAAGGAATTTACGTATAGTTCTTTTAGTATAATAAATAGTACAAACTTATATAGTAAAGATAAAGCATGATATTAAATTTTATTATCATCCAAAAATCTAAGGGGGAGGCTTTTATGAAAATAAAATTTATTATAATGGCATCAATAATATTTTTAATAGTATTACTCGTAGGGTGTCAAAGTACCAAAGATACAGAAATCAATGTACTTGCTACAAGTGATTTACATTCAATTATTCCAGATAATTTGGTTTCCTATGTTGAGGAAGAAAGAAAATACGATGAGAATTTACTTATGGTAGATGCAGGAGATTTTTTTGATATGCAAAGTGGTGAAATGAACAAGTGGTTTACTGGACAAAAACTGGTAAGATTTAAAGATGGTATACCAGAGTACAAAAAAATAGCTGAACCACGTGAAGGGGAGGTTCCTTTAGCTAAAGAAATGGCAAAGCTGAAATATGATGCAGTTACATTTGGAAATCATGAATTTGTTTCTAATGATAAACAAAGCCTTGATAGGTTGGTTTCTGATTTTAAAAATAATAATATACCATTGGTGTCAGCAAATGTATATAAACAATCTGGAGAAAACTATGTAGAGCCATATGTAATGAAAAGTGTAAAGACTGATAAAGGGGATGTAAAGGTTGGAATATTAGGTCTAACTATAAAGGAAGTGGGTGAACGCTCAAGATTTAAAAATTTTGAGGAAGACAAAAAAGCTAGAGAACTTGGGGAACAAGCACAGTATAAAGGAGAATTATATGCAAATGATTTAGTAGAAGATGCTAAGAAGTGGGTAAAGGTTATGAAAAAGGAAAAGCCAGACATAATAATTGCCATCGTACATTCAGGTGAAGAACCCAAAAACCCTAAAAACCCAGGAAATAGAATAAAAGAATTAGCAACTACTGTAGATGGTATAGATGCTATTGTAGCAGGGCATACTCATGAAAAAATAGAACAGCATACATATAAAAATAAGTCTGGTGAAGAAGTAATAGTAACACAACCTGGAGCTCATGGTAATAGTGTATCAAAGATTAATTTTAAGTTAGATAAGAAAAATGAGAAGTGGTCTATAAAAGATAAGTACAGTGAGTTAAAAATATTTGGAAAAGAGGTAAATATAATCACAACATCTGGTCTGCATCAAAATTTTTCAGATGAAATGGTAGTCAGCTTGTTTAATGAAAGAGATAGAGATGTCCAGCCTATATTTATTGATACTGGGGATTTTCTGGATACCAACACAAAAGAAATGACTAAATGGTCTAAAGAGTGGCAGTACAATGCAAAGAAAGGTATCCATAAAAAAATAAATGAATGGCCAATTGTATACCTCGGTTATGATGCAGTAGTACTTGGTAGCCATGAGCTTACATCAGATAAAAATAATTTTAAAGAAAAAAAATCTATATTGGATTCTATTATAGAAAATTTTGAGGAAATGAAGATACCAGTTTTGTCAGCTAATATATATAATGAGTCTGGAGAAAATTATGTAAAACCATATATAATGCATAAAGTGGAAACTAGGGAGGGGAGTATAAAGGTTGGAGTATTGGGTCTTACTGTAGATAAGGATGAAAAAGATTCAAGTGATTCAGGTTCAAATAAAGATTCAAAGAATTTAAAGATTCATGAAGAAACAGAAAAATTATATACAAACAATTTGGTAAAAGATGCAGAAGAATGGATAAGGGTTATGCAAAAGGAAAATCCAGACGTAATCGTTGCAGTTGTTCATTCAGATAATAATATGGCCCTAAAAAATCCAAGCAATGAAATAAAAAAACTTGCTATGTCAGTAGATGGAATAGATGCTATTGTGGTAGGTCATACGAAAAATAAAATTGAAGAACATAGTTATAAGAATGAGTTTGGGGATAAGGTTATAGTAACACAATCTGGAGAAGAGTGTTATTCTAAAATAAGCCTTGAATTAAGAAAAGAAAATGGTAAATGGAATGTCATCAATAAGTACAGTAAGTCAATAAAAATGAAGTAAGTCAATAAAATTTAATTTAGACAAAAATAGGCCTAGATATAGTTAAAAGATTAAAGAATTGTATATTAAAACACAAAAGAAGAACCTTTATATCTGAGGTTCTTCTCTTTTATTTACAGACAAGTAAAATTATCTATAAAGAATCGAATATATTTTTCCTTTACATTTTTTTGATATGCAATACCGTATTCAATGAGAGCTTGTTCAGTGATTGGGCGAATAATAAAGCCATCACTTTCCACTGGTATGCAATGTTCAGGTAATATTGCTATACCATATCCACAATTTGCAAGTAGGATACTTGCTTGGTCATTTTCACATACAATATTAAAGTGGCTTTGAGAATGTAATGCTATTTTTTCCTGCAATACATTCCCATGTTGAAATGGTATAAATTTAGGATTCAATATAATTAAGCAATTTGTCTTTAAATCATCAAAAGATACACTATCTTTCTTAGCAAGTATGGATTGTGAGGACATAATAGCATAATTTTTAGCATCTTTTAATTTTTTAAAAGAACATTCTTTCATATCTCTAATCATTTCTCTTGTCGAAAGCATAATGTCTAAATGTTTATTATTGAATAAATTTTTAAGTTTAAAATAATCCTCCATAAAGATTAAAGGGTATACCTGTGGGAAGACGATTCGTAAGTCTGACAAGATACCTTGTAATTTATTGAGTTCAGCATGACTAGAACATCCAATACGTAAAAAAGAAGTGTTCTGAGAAGTAGCTTTTGCCATCCTTTTCTGTGATACTTCTATTTTGTTGAGTATATCCTTGGCATCACTATAAAACATAGTTCCCATTTCTGTCAGTCTAACCATTTTTGAATTTCGTATAAATAATTTTGCTCCTAATTCTTCTTCTAGATTTTTGATATGGTGAGTAACTGTAGGAGTAGATAAAAAAAGTTCTTCTGCAGCTTTTGTAAAATTTAACTTGTCAGCAACACATACGAAACATTCTAATTGTTGAGTATTCATAGAGCACCTTCTTTCCATATTAAAAGTATAATTGGAAGATACTATAATTTCAATATAACATTAGATTTTATCTAATATTATTGCGTTTTTTGAAATTCTCATTTAAAACAGATAATGATAAAATTTTAAATATTAGACATCTAAGTATACCCATTTCTATAACAAAATAAATAAAAGTTAAGTAAGAAAATTATAGATAATTGAAGCTGTCTGATAAAACTTAGAATAAGTCAACATCTTAAAAATTAGTTAGAAAAGGAGATAGAGTATGATTAAAAAATTAGCTTGTTCTATTAAAGAGTATAAAAAGGCTTCTATACTAACATCAGTATTTGTTATATTGGAAGTCTTAATGGAAATTTTGATTCCTCTGATTATGGCAGAAATGATTGATGTGGGAATCAGTGGAAACAATACACAGACCCTAGTACGATTTGGAACGATTTTAATTGTTTGTGTATTTTTAGGGTTATTTTTTGGAATCCTGTCTGGAAGCTTTTGTGCTACTGCATCTGCTGGATTTGCACAAAATTTAAGGAAGGATATGTATTATAAAATACAGGACTATTCTTTTGCTAATATTGATAAATTTTCAACTTCCAGTATTGTAACAAGATTAACTACTGATGTTACAAATGTCCAAAATGCTTATATGATGATTATTCGTGTGGCTGTTCGTGCTCCACTTATGCTTGTATTTTCATTGGTTGCTGTATTTATGGTTAATGCGAGTTTATCATCTATATTTTTAATTGCAATCCCAATTCTTGGCGTTGGTTTGTATTTCATTGTAAACCGTTCCCATCCATATTTTGAAAGAGTGTTTAATACTTATGATGATTTAAATGGAGTTGTGCAAGAGAATCTCACAGGTATACGAGTAGTTAAATCTTTTGTAAGAGAAAAATTTGAAATCAAGAAGTTTAAAAATATCTCAGAAAAAATATACAAGACGTTTGGAAAAGCTGAAGGAATTGTTGCATATAATATGCCATTAATGCAGTTTTCAGTATATTGTTGCACACTACTACTTTGCTGGTTTGGTTCAAAGATGATAGTTTCAAGCAACGCAACTACAATGACTACAGGGGAACTTTCGAGCTTAATTGCATATGCCATGAATATTCTTAATTGTCTTATGATGTTATCTATGGTTATGGTTATGATTAATATGGCAAGAGCTTCTTCTGAACGAATTATAGAAATAGTAGATGAAGAGAGTTCCTTGAAAAATGGTGATAATCCTGTATATCATATGGAAAATGGAGAAATAAGTTTTGATAATGTATCGTTTAGTTACGTAGATGATAAAGAAAAAGAGTGTCTAAAAAATATTTCATTTCATATAGAAGCTGGTTCAACATTAGGGATTATAGGTGGAACTGGAAGTGGGAAAAGTTCGTTGGTACAATTAATACCACGTCTTTATGATGTTACAGAGGGGAAAATTACAATAGGAGGTGTAAATGTAAAAGATTATGATTTATTTACGCTTCGTAATGAAGTAGCAATGGTTCTTCAAAAAAATGAGTTGTTTTCTGGGACAATTAAAGAAAATTTACTTTGGGGAAATAAATATGCTAGTGAAGAAGAAATGATACATGCTTGTAAATTGGCACAGGCAAATCCTTTTATTGAAACATTTCCAGATAAATATGACACGTATATTGAACAGGGAGGGACAAATGTTTCTGGTGGTCAAAAGCAAAGACTGTGCATTGCAAGAGCTTTGTTAAAAAAACCAAAAATTTTAATACTTGATGATTCTACAAGTGCAGTCGATACAAAGACTGATTCAATGATTAGAAAATCATTTAGTGAGGAAATACCAGAGACTACAAAAATTATTATTGCACAACGTATTTCTTCAGTAGAAGATGCTGATTATATTATTGTCATGGAAGGCGGTAAAATCAATGGGTATGGAACACATGAGGAACTGCTAAAAACGAATGTAATTTATAGGGAAATCTATGATTCGCAAACGAAGGGAGATGATAAGTGATGGAAACAAAAGTATTCAGTGTATGCAAACGACTGTTATCCTATATTGTAGGAAGACATAAAGTTTTATTTAGTACAGTTGTTGTATGTATCCTTTTTAGTTCTTGTACGATTGTTATAAGTTCTTTGTTTTTACAAACATTAATTGACGATTATATCACTCCACTTTTACTTGAGGATAATCCATCATTTAGTGGGTTATTATATACTATTATTTTAATGGCATGTATTTATATCTTAGGTGTTGTCGCAACATTTCTCTATAATAGAATTATGGTAAAGATTTCTCAAGGAACTTTGAAAGAAATCAGAGATGATATGTTTGTACATATGCAAAAGCTTCCTATTAGTTATTTTGATACTCATACACATGGAGATGTTATGAGTCATTATACGAATGATACAGACACGTTGCGTCAGTTTATTTCACAGGCATTGCCACAATTTATTTCGGCTATTATTACAGTAGTCGTTATATTGATTTCTATGTTTATAAGTAACGTACCTTTGACAATTTTAGTTTTAATAGTTACAGTCATCATGAGTATAACTACTAAAAAAATAGGTGGTGCAAGTGCAAAATATTTTATAAAGCAACAGGAGACATTAGGAAATATTACAGGTTATATTGAAGAAATGATAAATGGTCAAAAAGTTATTAAGGTATTCTGTCATGAAGAAGATGCAAAACAACAATTTGATAGAAAGAATAAAGATTTATGTTTAGATTCTACGCAAGCAAATAAATACGGTAATATACTTATGCCAGCTATTATGCAACTTGGTAATCTGCAATACGTGTTAATTGCTCTTTTTGGAGGTCTTATGGCATTGCATGGTGTAGGCTCTATTACAGTTGGAATGATTGTGGCTTTCTTAAACTTGTCAAAAACATTTTGTATGCCTGTCTCACAGATTGCACAACAGATTAGTATGATGGCTATGGCATTTGCAGGAGCAGAACGTATATTTGAATTAATTGATGAAGAACCTGAACAAGATAATGGATATGTTACATCAGTACATGCTAGATTTAATAATGGTGAAGTAATAGAAACGACTGATAATACAGGTGTGTGGGCATGGAAACATCCTCATCATGATGGTACAATAACATATACTCCTTTAAAAGGTGATATTCAGTTTTCTGATGTTGATTTTGGATATACAGAAAAGAAATTAGTACTAAAAAACATAGTTCTAGAAGCAACAGCAGGAGAAAAAATAGCATTTGTTGGTGCAACTGGAGCTGGAAAAACTACCATCACAAATTTGATTAACCGTTTTTATGATTTAGCAGATGGAAAAATTAGATATGATGGTATTAACATCAATAAAATTAAAAAGACAGATTTACGCCATTCATTGGGTGTTGTTTTACAAGATGTCAACCTATTCACAGGGACAATTATGGATAATATAAGATATGGTAAAATGGATGCTACAGATAAGGAGTGTATTGAGGCATCTAAATTATCAAATGCACATGATTTTATTACTAGACTGCCAAATGGGTATCAGACTATATTGACGCAAAATGGTGCTAGTCTTTCACAAGGTCAACGACAACTAATCTCTATTGCTCGTGCAGCAGTTGCAAATCCGCCAGTAATGATTCTTGATGAAGCAACATCTTCTATTGATACACGTACAGAAACACTGGTACAGCAAGGTATGGATAATCTTATGAAAGGTAGAACTGTCTTTGTAATAGCACATAGATTGTCTACTGTTAGGAATTCAGATGCGATTATAGTTCTTGAACAGGGACGTATAATAGAAAGAGGTACACATGATGATTTGATAAATCAAAAAGGTGTTTATTATAGTCTTTATACAGGGGCATTTGAGTTGGAATAGGATTATGGTGTATAAATTTTCATAAAATATATAGATAAAGCAAGGCACCTTAAGTCATAATATGTGTGCTTTTCTTTATTATTTTATGTATGTAATTGTCTATTATTTTTTAGAAGTTTTATTTTTAATGTTTTCTTATATATTTTTACTATATACACTTATTAAATAAGAGTACTGTTATATATTGGATATATAAGTCATTATTTAAACCTACTTGTTTTATGATATAATATTATAAATATAATTAAGTGAAAATATCTTAATAAAGGAGGAGATTAAATATTTGGCATCTATACAACAGTATATTAAAAAATATATGTATAAGTATTTCAATAAAGAATTAAACTTACAAGAAAGGCTTTTTTATCTTTTTTGTTTTGCTGGTGTTATTTGTTCATTTTTAGCTTTTGTTGCAGCTCTTTTTAGTAGTCTTCCTAGTATATCAGTATGGGGTAGTTTTTTTTGTTTTTGTATAATGTCAATATTGGCAATCTATTCTTTTAAAACAAGATATGTTAATGTAGGACGTGTAGTAATTAATATAGGGCTTAATCTATTTTTATTTCCGACACTCTTTTTTATAAGTGGGGGAGTAAATAGTGGGATGATACTTTATTTCTTATTGGGGATATGTGTAATATCATTGACACTTGATGGATATAAGAGAATAGTTATGTTGTTTATATCTATAATTGTGTATGGAGTATCTATATTTCTAGCATTTAATTATCCTAACCTAATTATATCTATAGGGGAGTCTCGTATATCAGACACAATAAGTAGTTTTATTATTGTTTCATTGTTTTTAAGTGTAATAATGATAATAGTCTTGCAAGAATATTCTTATGAACGTGATAAAGTATATAAATTAAATGAGAAACTTAAAAGACAAGCAATTGTAGATGATTTGACGAATTTATATAATAGAAGGTATTTGATACAATATATAACTAGTATATTAGAAAAGCCAGTAGAAGAGAGGATTTTATCCATTGTATTATTTGATATAGATGATTTTAAAAAAGTAAATGATAAATATGGTCATCTTTGTGGAAATAAGGTATTGATTAGATTTGGTCAAATTTTAACTGAAGAAATTGGAAAAGACGGAATTGCTTCAAGGTATGGAGGAGAAGAGTTTATTATTGCAATGCCTAATTTTACAAAAGATAGAGCTATTGAAGTTGCTGAACGTATTCGTGTTAGAGTTTATAGTGATAAAAGATTGATAGAACTAGTAAATAAGATTACAGTAAGTGGTGGATTAGAAGAGTATACCAGAGATATGACTATTGATAAGCTAGTAAATGGAGCTGATAAGAAACTTTATATAGCTAAAAATAATGGAAAGAATAGAATTGTTTTTGAATAATTATAATAATTATGTAGTCACTAATTACTATCGAAATATATATGTGTTTATGACTTATATTTGGAAAATTTATGCCACTTGAAGTGGCTATTTTTCTGTTTATTTTTAATAGTTTTATTTATTTTAAATATAACAATTCTATATGATTTTCGATAAAAATGAAAATTGTCACATAATATAAGTAAAAGTCATCTACTTTATTTGAAAATAGATGACTTTTATAAAAATATTCTAATACTTAAGTATGTTAAGTCTGTTTTTATTGAACATTATTCTTTTTCACATATATGTTCTAAGGATACCTCAAGTATTCCTTTGATGTGGCTATCATCTAATGAATAAAAAACAAGTTTACCTGATTTTCTTGATTTAATTAATTTAGCAGTTTTAAGTGTTTTTAACTGATGAGAAACCGCTGATTTTGTCATATTTAAGAGAGACGCAAGATCTCCTACACACATTTCATTTTCTAAAAGTGCCCACAATAATTGAATTCTTGTTCCATCTCCCATAATTTTAAAAAAATCAGATAAATCATATAGTAAATTCAATTTTGGCATTTTTTTTGATGTTTTTTCTACTAAATCGGTGTGTATGGCTTCACAATCACATTTTCTTTCCATAGCATGTACCTCCATAGTTGTAATTATAATTGATTACTTGTTCAATTGTCAAATAAATAGGCTATCTTTAAGAACATTTAAAATGTCTAATCGGGACTTGACGATTGAATATATGTTCAACTATAATTTAATCAATAGTTGAATAGTTGAACAACTATTGGATTTTGAAAGGAGGAGTTTCTGATGAGGAAAAAATTTGATTTAATTGATTTAGACTGTGCTAACTGTGCAGCTAAAATGGAAAATGCTGCTTCAAAGATTGAGGGTGTTAATTCTGTGAATTTTAGTTTTATGACACAAAAAATGACACTAGATGCAGAAGATGCAAGTTTTGATGAGATTCTACAGAAAATCATTAAAGTATGTAAAAAAGTTGAACCTGATTGCGAAATTGTAATCAAGTAATCAGCTACTGGGAGGAAACATATGAGTAAGAAGTTAAAGAATTTACGTTGCCGAATATTCATAAGTTTCATCGTTTTCTTAGGTGCTATTACTATGCCAATGAATAATACAATTCAGTTTGTATTATTCTTGGTAGCTTATTTAATTGTTGGTGGCGATATTATAAAGAAAGCTGTTACCAATATAGGGCATGGCCAAGTATTCGATGAAAATTTCTTAATGGTGTTAGCAACAATTGGAGCATTTGTAACCAAAGACTATCCAGAAGCTTTTATGGTAATGTGGCTATATCAAATTGGAGAATGGTTTCAACAATATGCGGTTGGTCGTTCAAGAGAATCAATTACAGAATTAATGAATATTCGTCCTGATTATGCAAATGTTGAAAAAAATGGTTCTTTAGTTAAAGTAGACCCAGAGGATGTTTCTTTAGGAGAATTGATTGTAATTAAACCAGGTGAAAAAATACCACTTGATGGAATCATAGTAAAAGGAAATAGTTTAGTTGATACATCTGCTTTGACAGGAGAATCAGTTCCTAGAGAGGTAGAGATAGGAACTGAAATATTAAGTGGTTGTATAAATAAAACAGGATTAATTACCATAAAAGTAACAAAAGAATTCGGTGAATCAACAGTGTCTAAAATACTACAACTTGTAGAAAATGCAAGTAGTAAAAAAGCAAAAACTGAAAATTTCATTACTAAATTTGCTAGATACTATACACCTATCGTTGTTGTTGCGGCTGTGTGTCTTGCGTTCTTACCACCTTTATTTATTGAGGGTGCAGAATTTGCAGATTACATTCATAGGGCTTGTTCATTCTTAGTAATTTCATGCCCTTGTGCATTGGTTATTTCTGTACCACTAGGATTTTTTGGTGGGATAGGTGGAGCATCTAAGCATGGCATTTTGATTAAGGGTAGTAATTATCTTGAAACTTTATCAAAGACTGGAACAATCGTATTTGATAAGACTGGTACATTGACAAAGGGTTCATTTGAAGTGACAGAAATAGTTCCTGTAGATGTTGAAAAAGCTACATTACTTGAAATAGCTGCTTATGCTGAAAGTTACTCAAATCATCCAATTGCTGAATCTCTAAAGAAAGCATATGGAAAAGAAATTTTATCAACAAGAATTAGTGATGCCTCGGAAATTTCAGGTAATGGAGTATTTATTAAATTTGATGGTGCAGAAGTGTATGCTGGTAATGAAAAACTTATGAGGAAAGCTAAAATTAAAATACCAGTTTCAAAATCTGTTGGCACTGTTGTTCATGTTGCTCTTAATGGAAAATATATTGGTTATATTCTTATTGCAGATGAAATCAAAGAAGAAGCAAAGCAAGCTATTCACGATTTAAAAGAAATTAATAAGGTAAGTCAAACTGTTATGTTAACTGGTGACAATAAGGCTGTTGCTGAATCTGTTGCCAATAAATTAGGCATTGATACTGTCTATTCTCAATTGTTACCAGCAGACAAGGTAAAACAAGTTGAACATCTTTTAAACAATAAAGTAGATAATACTTCTCTTGCATTTGTAGGAGATGGAATAAATGATGCACCAGTGCTTACTCGTGCTGATATAGGTATTGCTATGGGGGGATTAGGCTCAGATGCTGCTATTGAAGCGGCAGATATTGTCATTATGGATGATAAAATCACAAAAATCAATTCTGCAATATATATATCAAAGAGAACACTAAAAATTGTGAAACAGAATATTATCTTTGCTTTAGGAATTAAAGCAATTGTATTAATTCTAGGTGCTTTTGGGATGGCTGAAATGATGGAAGCTGTATTTGCTGATGTTGGTGTTTCTTTCATTGCCATACTTAATTCAATGAGAGCGTTGAGAGTTAATAACTTTAAAAATTAAAGCTAATATTGAATGAATGACTTGTGAACATTATGTAAAAGATGATGTAGGGACTTCTGATGAAGAAGACAAAATCAAGGAAATCATGTTACTTTTCAACGTGATGACGAAGTAATTAGCAGGGCGTATCCTTATGGTATGTCTTGCTCTCTTTTACAGCAAAAAATTAATGGCTTTTTAGGACTATTTAATGTAGGTGTGTAACTGATTTATATGAACATACTCTATATAATAGTTATGGTTAAGCTAAAAAAGCATAATACAATATGTAAGAAAGAGATGAGGAAATGGATAAAAATAGATATTCAAGTAGTATGAATGAAACGGCGATTTATAAAGTTTTTTCGGGCATAGAACTTATATATAACAATTACAATGTATCTAATTTTAATTTAGATGGTCAAGATAAAAATAATGTATTAGAAATAAGCTATTGTCTTAAAGGTAGAGTAGAGTGTGAACTTAAAGATGGAACTTATTTATATTTAGGTGAAGGAGATTTGGGGATTAATATGTTGGATAATCCTGTAGAAGCTATGAATTTTCCACTAGAACATTATGAGGGAATATCTGTAAATTTATACTTAGATACTTTGAGTAAACATCTTCCTGAAATATTAGAAAATGATTCTGTAGATATTTATAGCATCAAGGATAAATTTTGTATGGATGATGGATGCTTTGTTATGAGAGCCACAAAACAGATAGAACATCTATTTTATGAATTATATAAAATTCCTGATGATATTAAAGAAGCACATTTGAAAATGAAGGTTATAGAGTTACTTTTGTCTATGAGTGTTTTAAATAAACCACATGATGAGAAAAAAGAAAATTATTATAAATATCATGTAAAAACCATTAAACAGATACAAGATTACATAACGAAAAATTATGCAGAGCGATATACTATTGATGAATTATCTAAAAAGTATTTTATTAGCCTAACAACCTTAAAAGTCTACTTCAAGGAAGTTTACGGAATGACAATTGTGAAATACATGAAAAATTACAGAATGAAAAAGGCTACAGAATTACTAAGAGATACAAGTAGTTCAATTTCTGACATAGCACTTGCAGTCAGCTATGAAAGTCAAAGTAAATTTGCAATAACATTCAAGGAAGTCTATGGAATGAGTCCTTTGGAGTATAGAAGAAAGGTTCTATTAGAACTGGACTAAAATAAAAAGGAGGATATATTTATGAACGAAAAAAATGACACACGTACACGATTACTTACAGAAAGTCCATTAAAATTAATGTTTTCACTAAGTATTCCTGGCATTATTGGCATGGTGGTAGTTGCTTTGTACAATATAATGGATGCTATATTTGTTGGACAGCTAGTGAGTTCAACTGCAATGGGAGCTGTAAGTGTTTCTTACCCACTTACATTAATCAATGGAGGTGTCTCTACACTTGTAGGAGTGGGTTCGGCTTCTATATTATCAAGAGCAATTGGTAAGAAAGATAAAGCGATATTAAATAAGATAATGGGAAATCTTGTTATGATGATTACAATTTTATCAATCATTATAACTATTATAGGTATGTGTTTTACACGTCAATTATTGCAATTTAGCCGTGTAGAGGGAGAGATGCTTACTCAGGCTGAAAGTTATTTGAAAATCATTTTTGCTGGTTCATTGTTTATCAATTTCACTCAAAGTTCTAATATGGTTATGCGTGGACAAGGGTTATTGAAAAAAGCAATGGTAATAATTGCAAGTGGTTCGATTTTGAATATCATTTTAGACCCTATCTTCATTACTTATTTTAATCAATATGGAATGGGAATTCAAGGTGCTGCCTATGCTACTTTAGTGTCTCAAATTGTACAGTTCTGTATCAGCATGTTGTACTTTACAAGAAAAAGTGAAGGTATAAAAATCAAAAGATTGAAACTAGAATGGGATATTATTCCTGAAATTTGTTCTGTTGGTATTTCTGCTATGTTAATGCAAGTAATGACATTAGTGCAACAAACAGTTATATTTAATATAGGCTCACGATACGGTGGAGAAAGCGCATATATTTTATTAGGAGCTGCACTACGTGTACAAAATTTTGCATTTGTTCCATTATGGGGGATGAGTCAAGGTTTCCAACCAGTTGTAGGTACAAATTATGGTGCTAAAAATTATAGTAGAACAATTAAATTAACAAAAGTATTTGTGCTTAGTGCAATTGTATTATCATTATGCTTCTTCTTACCAATACAAATTATTCCTGAAAAAATCCTTTCTTTATTTATTACAGAAAATGATATTGTTACACAAGGTGTTAGCAACTTTAGACTTATGTTCTCCACATACAGTGCATTAGCAGTTTTCATCATGATTGTTACGTTATTTCAGTCTTTAGGTACAGCTAGTAAAGCGAGTATGCTTGTGATGTTAAGACAAATAATTTTATTCATTCCTGCGGTTATTTTATTTCCTATGATAGCAAATTTAGGAGAAACTGGAGTGTGGCTTGCTATTGCACTGGTTGATGGTTTTGTGGGGGTATTATGCTTATTCATGATGTTTAAGGAATTTAGGAAATTAAAAAAATTGGCATAAAACTGATATGGAGGGCGTGATATGAAGTATTTGAATAAACATTAGATACATAGTATGAATAAACAGATAACAAAAGCACAGGGAATTTATGTGCTACAGATGAATATATTATCAAAATAAATAAATCTACCTTGAAATAGTAAAAAGACTTGTGCCATATTATTATATGCTTTGCAAGTCTTTACTGCTATTTATTTTTAAATATTTTTCATCTTAATTACACATTTAATTATATTAAAATGCTATAGAAAGTTAAAAAAGAGCTACAAGAGAAAAATAAAATAATGGGCTTCCAAGAAAGAAAAAACAGAACTTTGTGACACCGATATATTGCTTTCAATTTTGAGTATAAAGATAAATAAAAGTTAATTGACATACATGCTGTACGCATGTTACTATAAAAATAAACTTTATAGGAGTAAAACATTATGAAACATAAAGAACATTATGATGACCACTATGTTTTAGAAATTTCTGAAAAACTATCCTCCGTAATGCCAAGTTTTAACTCAAAAGCATTTTCTGGTGACTTAATCGGTCAACTTGATGACAAGGAATTATTTGCACGATTTGATTGTATAGTAGACTCAATGCAAAAAAATATGGGGACTGATTATTCGAATAGTATTCATGCTTTTTACAACATGTTAGGGCCAGAGTTAACTAAACCAGAAGGAATGTTTAGCTTTGGCTGGTGGTTGTGGCCTATTGGCAGATATGTCGAACGTTATGGAAATGAAAATTGGAAAATATCTTTATCATTTTTGAAAGAATTGACAAAACGGTTTACAGGTGAGTATGCTATTCGCTCCTTGCTGAAAGAACATCCAAGAGAAGTGATGGACGAGTTGATTGTATGGACACATGATGATAATGTGCATGTGCGTAGATTGGCAAGTGAAGGTGTTAGGATTCGTTTGCCATGGTCAGAAAAATTGCTTGTAGCATTAGAAGAGTTTGAACGATATGTAGAAATTCTTACCAACCTTAAAGATGACCCAGAAAAATTTGTTCAAAAGAGTGTTGGTAACAATTTGAATGACTTGTATAAGGAATCGCCAGAGAAAGCAGAATACATTATCGAACAGTGGCGAAAATCATCTTCAAGTGACATGCAAGAATGGATTATCAAGCATGGTATGAGAAATCAAAAATAGAGAGGTGTTTTTAGTATAGTGCAAGACCCTAAAGGTGTGATGATTGATATTATTGAATCAATACAGGTCAGCG
Source organism: Clostridioides sp. LIBA-6822 (assembly GCF_056688955.1). Lineage (NCBI taxonomy): Bacteria > Bacillati > Bacillota > Clostridia > Peptostreptococcales > Peptostreptococcaceae > Clostridioides > Clostridioides sp. LIBA-6822. The sequence continues at coordinate 794,170 of NZ_CP196995.1, forward strand.
AAAAATTTCGAGATAATTATAAAGTGGGAGAGACATTATCATGAAAAATGAAGAAGCTACACAAAAGACAACATCTGCTTTGTTGAAAATAGCAAGAAAGCATTTTACAAAGCTTGGATACTTTGATGTATCACTAGAAAAAATTGCAGAAGAAAGTAATGTAACAAGAGGAGCCATATACCACCATTTCAAGAATAAAAAAGGGCTTTTTCTTGCTGTGCTGGATAATGTCCAAAAAGATGTTGCTAAACAAATAGAGAGAGAAGCACTTAAAAGTGATGATCTTTGGCAACAATTAATATTGGGATGTCTGGGTTTTATAAAAGGTGCCAATGCAAAAGAATGTAGGAGGATATTGCTGGTAGATGCTCCAGTGGTAGTTGGTTGGGATGCGTGGAGAAAAGCTGACCAAGAAAATTCAATGAATGTTTTACAAGAACATATTGATGACTTAAATGAACAAGGCTATTTAGAAAGAGATGTTGATACAAAATTAATGACATATTGTATTTCTGGGGCATTAAATGAATTAGCCTTAAATTATTCATCAAATGAAGAAGTAGAAATTAATAATGAAATAAGCTTCACTATATCTCACATGGTTAGTGGATTTAGAAAAAAATAAATAAAAATAACTTCGAGCCATTTGGCTCGAAGTTACTCGAAAATAGTATTTAAAGAATTACAATACGTTTTTGATGGTGTGTTAAAAATTTTTTGATAGTTTCTTATAATTAGACGTAATACACTTACTATCCTAATTTTTACATAATATTAACTATCGAATCAATGCAAGATAGCCTAGTGGCAGATACATACATAATAGTGATAATCTTTGCCACAATCCCTCCAAAGATACAATCGTATTTTTATAACTCTGTTTATCTGCCATAATAAATAGTGTAAAGAATATGACTGCGAAAATAAAACAACAAATCGAAAAAATAGCAAATCCCATTCTTTCACTTTTAAAGGCATAAATACCTATCAAAAGTGGGGCAATAGTCAAGGTCACAAATCCAATAACAGAACCAAAGCCATGTATCTTTTCTGAAATAGTATTGAGGCTTTTTACTTCTCCAACAGAAAATAAACCAGAAAGAATACAACCACCAACAGCATATGTAATTATCACAATAAATAATACTATCGAAATTATACTTGAAGATTTTGAAACAATCATATAAATTTTAAAATTACTTACCAAAAGGGTAATACCACAAACAACCAACCATATATTATAAACAGTATGTAATGGTGCATTATTATTTCCTAAGACACTCATAACCTGTGTTAAATGATTATATCCCTTATAGGTTGGTGCTATAATGAATGGAATAGCTAAATCAAGTAATAAAGCAATTGGTAAGAATATCAGTAAACTATTTTTCATCATCTATTGCACCACTTAATCCACCAATCCCTTTTAAAATTTTGACAGCTAATTCTTTCATCACATCAGCTTTTACAATAGCTATTCCTTTAATTATAGATTTTGCAATCTTTCTAGTTGAAAAAGCACCTTCAATTACAATAGAATAATAAGACTCTAAGGCTAAATCATTTTTGTTTTCTATAGTTCTAAATATCTTATTTGATGTTAATTTATCTGTTTCATTTATTAAATTTAATATGTTTTCAGTTTCATGATAGTATAGTTCTTTATTATCAAAACTATTTAGAGTAAGTAAAATTTTATTTCCAATAGAGTATTTGTTATTGTATTCTTCTATTGTCAGTCTAATCACCACCTTAGATTATCTATTAATATTAGCGAAAAGTATTATTTTTTATTTTGTTTTTACATATTTATTCCTCGATTTCAAAAATTAAATCAATTTTTCTTGTGAAGCCATGGGCATTTATTTCTATGGGAATAAATCCAATATAACGATAACCTTTTTTTGCATATTCTTCGATAATTGTGCGATGTTCTTTCATTACACCAGTGACAAGAAATTGAGATTCATAGCTTAAAGTAACATATTCATACTTTTTCATTTTTATTATCTCCTTGAGTTAAATTTATATTTATATATATCATACATTTAGTTTCAAACAAAAGCAATAAAATGGTCAACTGACTACTTGATAACACTTTCGCAATAAGTATTTATATAACTCTTGAATAGAGCAAGTTTAATTTGCAAAATATAAGTCTAAACATATAAACTTAATGACAAAGGAGACAAATTATGAGTCATAAGAACATCGCAATTGTAACTGGTGCGAATAGTGGTTTTGGCAAAGAGTTTCTTAAATTATTAGTGAATGAAGAGGAAATAACAGAAATATGGGCAATTGCAAGAAACAAAGAGCGATTAAATCAATTAATAGATGAATTTGGAAGTAAGGTAAAAATTTTTTCAAAAGATTTATCTAAACTAGAAGAAGTGAAAAAAATTGGTACATTTTTAAATAAAGAAGACATATGCATAAAATACCTTGTAAATAATGCAGGTTTTGCAAAATTCTGTTCATACAATGATTTGAGCATAGATGAATCTGTTAATATGATTGATTTAAACATTACAGCTGTTGTGGCAATGGGTCTTATATGTATCCCATATATGAAAAAGGGTAGTCATATCATAAATGTTTCTTCTCAAGCATCATTTCAACCATTACCATATCAAAACATTTATAGTTCAACTAAAGCATTTGTAAGAAATTATACAAGGGCATTGAATGTTGAACTTAAAGATAAAGGAATAAATGCAATTGCTGTATGTCCAGGGTGGATGAGTACCAATCTATTTGAAAGAGGGATAGTTAAAGCTAAAAAAGGGACAAAAAAATTCTCAGGTATAGTAACACCAGATGTTGTTGCTGTAAAAGCTTTGAAGGATACAAAGAAAAATAAAGATATTTCTGTATATGGTATCAATACAAAGTCCAGCCATTTACTAGCAAAACTATTGCCACAAAAGATGGTGATGAAGGTTTGGTTAAAACAACAGCATATCAAGGAATAAGAAGCTTGTTTTTTGTTAATTATATATTTTTGTTAAAATTAAAAGACTATCTAGCTCTATTTAGCTTAAAAAAGAGTAGAGTACAAAGCGATTGTTTGTACCTTACTCTTTAAAATATTGTCCAATTATATAAGCTAAAGTTATATTTTTTTAACTGGAAAGCATACCTCTGTTACCCAATTATCAGGATTATTATCATTACCAGGTCCTATATGATAAATATTAAACATAGAGCCATCCATCTCATAATTATTGTCTGATATCCAATTACCAATAGCCTCAGAAGTATCTATAAGTTGATTGAAGTTTCCTTTGACTATGGCAGTTGCCGCAGTCACGCTTGGTACAGTCTTAAATCTAACATGCTCAGTGTCTTTATACTTTCCAGATACAGCAACTTGTACTTCAACATCGACATAATCTTCCTGATATCCTGTATCATAAAAGACAGCTCTAGAATGATTAGGAGATTCAATTTGAATATTTTGCTCTTTTGTCTCTGAGAATGATTGATGCCATAAGAGTCCTTCATCTTTGTAAGCTGATATGATTTTTCTAAGTGTCATCATATATTTTGGTGGAAAATTCTTTATAGTTACATCATAACTGTTCATATTATCATTTCCTTCAATTCTTTTAATAGTAGTTTCTATTTTAAGTATCTTTTTCTGTATATCTTCTAATTGTTCTTTCACTTGTGAGTGATGGATATTTAGATATTTTATTAGGCTTTTTTTATCGTTGTATTCTGTTAAAATTTCTTTTATAGAATACAAGCTAAAACCCATATCTTTTAGTGCGTGGATTCTATTTGCAGTTGAAAGCTGGTCTGCACTATAGTATCTATATCCATTAGCTTTATTTGTATGACTTGGTGTCAAAAGTCCAATTTCATCATAATGACGTAGCATACGAATACTAATTTTACTTAGTTTTGAGAAGTCTCCTATCTTAAACATGTCTAAGCCTCCTTTTATAAAGGTGTTTTTGTCTTACTATTAATATAAACCATGTCATAATGTTAGAGTCAACTAAAATCATGTTGACATATCTTAAAAAATACTATACTGAACATGTTCAGAATTAAAAATGATACATGTATTGGAGGTATATGCTGGAGGCTGTTATGAAAAGTAATGATAAAGATGCAAGAGAACGCATAATTGAAGTTACATTGAATATTTTGGATGAGGTAGATGATATTGAGAAGGTTACAGTTTGACAAATTGTTGAGCGTGCAAATGTCGGGGTTGGTCTAATAAATTATCATTTTAAAACTAAGGACAATTTTACAGGTGTATTTTTAGTGATTTCAATAGTTCTTTTAATTATGTATGCAAAAAAATAATAGTATCATTAAAAATAAATAATACAATCAATCATTATTAATAGATAAAACGTCAGAAATTCTAAAGACTAGAGCTTTTAGAATTTCTGATGCTTTATTAGCGTATTTTATTAAACAGTAATTATGTTGTTAGTATTAATTATTAAATAGTAATTGTGTATTTAGTATTAATGAGTATCAAAATTAGTATTATATTTAGTATTGTAAATTTAGTACCATAGATTAAGACGCATTTTTTAGTTCAAGTGGATTATCTATGCCAAAATAATCATATAAAGCAGAACTTATTTCTTCTAAATTTCCATTTTGGAATGGTAATTGTAAATTTACCTTTTCTACTACATCTTTAAATCCAGAATCTGTATTTTGATTTAAAAAATCCATGTACACATCAACCGCTTTTCTATAATCATCTTGTGACAATTGCCATATCTGAAGTGATATATCAGATGCAAGACCATAGCTCAGGTAGTAAAATGGAACTTGGAAGTTGTGAGATACAAGTATCCAAAAAGGAGCATTCCTTTCTTTAAGTACATTGCTAGAGACTCCATATTCTTCTTCTAAGTCAAAAAATAATTTATTTATATCATTTAAGCTCATGTATGGGTTTTTGTATATAATCTCTTGAAATTCATCATAAAGGCAAGCATCAATAATAGTGTTTAGAACAATTGATAAGTGTTCTTTTTTTATAGCCTCAGATTTTTTACCAAAAAAATCATCAAAATACTTGTAAAATAAAATTTCTAAAGATGTTGAATGAACTTCGCATATATCTATACTTGGCTGTATCTTGTTGTTAAGGTTAATACTGTTGTAGTAATTATAAAAATGACCAAACTCATGAGCAAAACTAGTGACACCTAAAAAAGAATTGTCCCATGTATTAAATAAAAAAGGTGCTTTATACTTAGTTATATAAGTAGTGTATCCTCCAGGAGATTTATTCTTTCCAGAAGAATAATCATACAAGTCATATTTTTTCATATAGCTGAAACCATCTTTTAATTTTGGTGATATATCTTCAAGTACCTTGTCAAATTTCCTAAATGAACGATTTTTATATACTTTAGTGTAGATAGAAGGATCAGAAGGTCTTGATGAAATCTCTCTATATAATGGAACTATGTACTCTTTTACATCTTTTCTGAAATTTTTCGCTTCTTCCTGAGAATAATCTTTATTTAAGTTCATATAAGCATAATCTATATAATTTTTAAATCCTAGTTTACTTGCTATTTCAGTTCTTGTCTGGATAAGTTCTAAATAAATATTGCCAAATATAGGGTTGTATTTTTTTAAGTAATCTGAATAAATCTTTACATATTCTTCTGGGTTAAGGTTTGGTGTTGATAAGGCTTCTTCAAAATCTGTCTCTATACCATCTATTGGTACTGTTGACTTAGATAGCAAGTCTTCATATTTTACAACTAGGTCTTGTTCTTTTTTAAGCAGATTTTCAACTTCTTTAGAATTAAGTTTTCCAATATTTTTTAGATAATTGAACGTATCTTTCCCAAGTTCTTTTTCTAGTTCTTTAGAAAACTTAGAAGTTACAAATATATCTTGAAAATCTTTGTACGCCATGTCAACATCTACTGATTTACTCATAAGATATTTATATTCTTTAGAGTAAAATTCATCGGATGAGTCTATATTATTTCTGATTTTTGCTATAGTAAGTGTACTGTAAAAATCCTGATAAATCTTATCAACATCGTTAAATAAATTTAATTGTTCTTTAGCAGTTTTAGCTGTTAAAAGTTTGTCGTTATATGTGTTAATATTTTCGCAAATTGATTTTATATCTGGACGCTTATATTCCATTTTTTCAAAGGGAATAGTTCCTCTAACTGAATCTTTTTTTGAGTTATTAGTATAATTTCTTATGTATGATGCAAATATAATAAAAACTGCAATTAAAATTAGAGAAACAAGTATTTTTTTCTTGGATTTAACCATAAAAATCCTCCAATCATGGATATAGTTATTAATTATTTTACTATATTAAATATAAAAAATGCATGTTAAGAAAATTTAACATAAAAATATATACAAGATTATAGATAATATAAAAAATTTAACTTCAAAAAAGTATATGAAATTTACACTGATAAAATGATAAATAAATTTTAAGTACAAAAAAGTAAAAGCTATGATAGTTTTAGACCTCTTACATGTAAAAAATATAGATGTTTTTGGTATAATTTAAATTAAAAGATATATATAAAAATTTGCAATATTCTAAACGGGAATTATAAAAATTCATATCATTGTCTTTATACAATATTTATACTATAATAGAATAATAATTTAGAGGAAAGCTCTAAAAATAAACAAATTAAGGGTCTTAACAGTAGTGATTTTATGTTAAGGAGGTATAAAGAAAGTTGAAAACAATAGTTAGAAGACTTATTCTCTACGCAGATGGAATGCGACCTACTCAAATAATGGTATCTGGGTTTGCTGCTATTATTGTAATTGGAGCATTGTTGTTGACACTCCCGATAGCGTCACAGAGTAGAGAAAGTATAGGGTTATTGAATGCTCTATTTACGGCTACCTCAGCGGTTTGTGTCACTGGTCTAGTTATGGTAGATACAGCAACTTATTGGAGTTTATTTGGACAGATAGTTATAATAACATTGATACAAATTGGTGGACTTGGATTTATGACCGTAGCCACAATGTTTTCACTTATGGCACGAAAAAAAATACAATTAAGAGAAAGGTTATTAATACAAGAATCGTTAAATCAAGCTGATTTGTCGGGTCTTGTAAAACTTACAAGATTTGTATTAATAATAACTATAACAATAGAAGGAATAGGAGCATTGATTTTGTCAACTGTCTTTATTCCGCAATTTGGTTTATCTAGAGGTATATGGTATAGTGTATTTCACGCAATATCAGCGTTTTGTAATGCCGGATTTGATTTGATGGGAAGTGTAAGCGGACCATTTACATCGCTAAATTCTTATGTAAATAACTTTACAGTATCAATGACTATTTCTTCACTTATAGTGCTTGGAGGGCTAGGATTCCCAGTTGTACTTGATATTGTAAGAAAAAGAAGATTATCAAAATTAAATGTGCATTCTAAAGTTGTCTTATTTTCAACTGCGACACTTATTATAGTCGGTGCATTATTTATTTTTCTTATAGAATTTAATCAAAAAGCTACTATGGCGGACTTGCCTTTAAAAGGAAAAGTATTGTCAGCAATATTTCAATCAGTAACGGCAAGAACCGCTGGTTTTAATACACTTGATTTAGCTACTTTACAAGAAAGTAGTATATTTATAATGATAATTTTGATGTTTATTGGAGCATCACCTGCATCTACTGGTGGAGGTATAAAAACTACGACACTGGCTGTTTTAATAATTACTGTTAGAAGCTTTATATCAGGAAAATCAGATATAGAAGCTTTTGAAAGAAGATTAGCTCCAGCAACTATAAAAAAATCGCTAGGTATATTTGTAATTAGTATATCAGCAGTTATTTTTGGAACTTTGATTATTTCAATAACTCAGCCTAATTTTACACTAGTTCAATCTGCATTTGAGGTTACATCAGCACTTGCTACAGTTGGTTCAAGTTTAGCTGGAAGTCCAAACCTAAATGCTTTAGGAAAGATAATAATTATAATCTTTATGTTTATGGGTAGAGTTGGTTCTCTTACTTTATTTATGGCTATACTTTCTGGAGGTAGAAGAAAGAGTCAACCAGTTAGATATGCAGAAGGCAAGATTATGGTTGGTTAAGATATAAATTAGTAGTATAAATTTATTAATGATGTATAGAAACTAGTACTACAAATTTATTAATAAAGTAGATGAACTTAGGTATAATCATATGAACAAATAAATTTGATTAATAAATAAAATATAAATAAAAATGGTAAGTAAAAATTAAACTAATCTATGTATATATATAAATCGTATATTATATATAAAATTTATATGTATAAAAATTAATTTAAAAGATATTATACAAATCGTGTATTAGGGAGGAAGTTTCGAGATGAAGCAATATATAGTCATTGGGTGTGGGAGATTTGGAAGTTCCGTTGCATCTACTATGCATCTTTTAGGACATCAAGTAATGGCAATAGACAAAAATGAAGATTCAGTTCAAAGTGTATCTGACAAGGTAACTCACTCACTTATAGTAGATGTTACTGATGAACAAGCATTAAGATCATTAGGTTTAGGTAACTTTGATGTGGCAGTAGTTGCAATAGGTTCTGATATAAGAGCATCTATAATGGCGACTCTTATAGCTAAAGAAATGGGTGTAGAGTTGATAATATGTAAGGCAAAGGATGAACTACAAGCTAAAGTACTTTATAAAATTGGTGCAGACAGAGTTGTATTCCCAGAAAGAGATATGGGAGTAAGAGTTGCACACAATTTAGTTTCTGATAACATATTAGACCATATAGAGCTTGACCCAGAGTATTCAATTGTTGAAATCGTAACTCCAAATATTTGGGTTGGAAAGACTCTAGTAGAGCTTGAATTAAGAGCTAGATATGAGATAACTGTACTTGCTATAAAGACAGGTAAAAATATAAATGTTACACCTTCTCCAGACGAGGAACTTACAGCTGGAAGTATTCTAGTTATAATTGGTCAAAATACTAGTATAACAGCCATAACATCTGGAGATAAGGGGATAATTAGAAGAAGATAATTTATTATTTAATATATATTTAATTGCAATAAAAGTAGATAGTATCATATAATTATGAATAGTTATATGATACTATTTTTATTTAATCAAAAGTAGGATTTAGATAAATATGATTTTAATTAAAAGTAAGGTAAGGAGGTTATGCTAAGATAATTTTAGCATTTAGATAAAATGATTACGAATATAAGCAGTAAGGATAATGAAAAATTAAAGTATACAAAAGCACTATTGAAGTCAAAAAATAGGAATAAAGAATTAAAGTTCATAATAGAAGGCTATAGAATAGTAGTACTTGCACTTGAATGTAGTGCAAATCTTGATTATGTGTTTATCAATGAGGACTTTGAAAATAAGAAGGAACATGTGGAACTATTAGAAGCTTTAGATAAAAAAAACACAAAGATATATAAGACTACTAACAAAAACTTTAAAGAACTTGTAGATACAGAAAATACTCAAGGTATAATAGGTGTAGTTTCATTTAAGGAAAAAAATTTAAAAGAAAATATAAATGACAAAGATAAATTCGTATTGATTTTGGACAGAATACAGGACCCAGGAAATATGGGAACTATAATAAGAACTGCTGATTCTGCTGGAGTAGATGCCATAATAGCACTAAAGGGATGCGTCGATATATATAATCCAAAAGTAATTAGGTCGACTATGGGTTCTATTTTTGACATGAATATAATTAATGCTTCTCAAGATGATACTGTGGACATGCTTAAATCATTGGATTTTAATATAGTTTCAAGCTATCTAAACACAGATAATTTTTATGACAAAATAGATTATGGCTCAAAAGTTGCTTTGGTGATAGGAAATGAAGCTAATGGAATAAATGAAGAACTTGTATCAAAGTCTGATATTTTGGTTAAGATACCTATATATGGTAAAGCTGAGTCATTAAATGCTGCAATAAGCTCTGCTATACTGATGTATGAAATAAAAAAATACTTGATTTAATGTATTGTAATAAATATAATGTCATGTTATAATCTTGAATTAAATAGTAGCATATCAAAAACAGTCAATATATTTAAAAAAATAATTGAATTAATTATGTATTAGATGTATATTAAAAATAGTCACATAATTTGAATGGAAATGATATAATACTAAAATAAACAATATAATATTGTAGATGCAATGAAAGAGGAAAGTATTTTGATTAAACTTAGTAAAGAGATAAACACCTAGGCTGGGAGTGTTTTCTAAGAGGTCAGGAGAAGTTCCCTCTGGAGTAACAGAGCTGAAATTTGATAGTAGGCTTTGACGTGAAAAACGCGTTAAGTTTGTTAGAGGTGGTTTGATGATTTTTTAATTGTTAAACTACTAGGGTGGTACCGCGAAACTATAGCCTTTCGTCCCTAGACAGGGATTGAGGGGCTTTTTTTATACAAAAAAACGAAAGGGTGATATGTGTGCAAGAAAAATTACTTGCTTTACGTGAAGCAGCTTTAGCTGAAATAAAAGAGGCACAAAGCATAGAAAGTGTAGAAAGTTTAAGAGTTAAGTACTTAGGAAAAAAAGGTGAGATAACTGCCATACTTAAAGAGATGGGAAAATTATCTGCAGAGGAAAGACCAGTAGTTGGTAAGGTTGCTAATGATGTAAGAGAGAATATTGAACTTAGCATAAATTCTAAGAAAGAAGAATTAAATGCTATTGAAAAAGAAAGAAAATTAAAAGAAGAAGTAATAGATGTTACTCAACCAGGAAAAATTCTAAAGGTTGGAAAGAGACATCCAATAACTCAAATCATAGATGAAGTAACAGATATATTTATTGGAATGGGATTCTCTGTGGCAGAAGGTCCAGAAGTTGAGACTGTTGATAATAACTTTGATGCTTTAAATGCTCCTAAAGACCATCCTTCAAGAGATATGAGTGATACATTCTATATGAATGATGGTGTATTACTTAGAACTCAAACATCTCCAGTTCAAGTAAGAACTATGAGAAGCCAAGAGTTACCGATAAAAGTAATTGCACCAGGTAGATGTTTTAGGTCAGATTCGCCAGATGCAACACATTCACCAATGTTCCATCAGATAGAAGGGCTTGTTGTTGGTAAAGATGTTACTATGGCAGAATTTAAAGGAACTATGGATATCTTCGTTGAAAAATTGTTTGGTTCTGATATCAAAACGAAGTTTAGACCTCACAACTTCCCATTTACAGAGCCAAGTGCAGAAGTTGATGTTACTTGTTTCAAATGTGGTGGTAAAGGTTGCCCAATGTGTAAATATGAAGGTTGGATAGAAATATTAGGTTCAGGTATGGTTCATCCAAACGTTCTTAGAAATTGTGGAATAGACCCAGAGGTTTACAGTGGATTTGCATTTGGGGTTGGGGTTGAAAGACTTGCAATGCTTAAATATGAAATAGACGATATTAGATTATTATTCGAAAATGATATGAGATTCTTAAATCAATTTTAATTAGGAGGGTATGTAGATGTTAGTATCTTTAAAATGGCTTAGAGACTATGTTGATATAGACATGGATGTAAAAGAGTTCGCTGACAAAATGACAATGACAGGAACTAAAGTTGAAACAATAGATTATTATGGTGAAGAAATAGAAAATATATTGGTTGGAAAGATTTTAGAAATAAAACAACACCCAAATGCTGATAAGTTAGTTGTAACTAAAGTAGATATTGGAGATAAAGTTGTTCAAATAGTTACAGGAGCTACAAATATATCAGAAGGAGATTATATTCCAGTAGCTGTAAATGGTTCTAAATTACCTGGAGGAGTTGAAATCAAACAAACTGACTTCAGAGGTGAATTATCAGATGGTATGATGTGCTCAGCAGCTGAATTAGGTATAGATGAACACTACATTGAAGAGTATAAAAGAGGTGGTATATATATTTTAGACCACGAAGATTCTTATGAATTAGGAAAAGATATAAAAGATGTTTTAGGATTAAAAGATGCTTTAATAGATTTTGAATTAACTTCAAACAGACCTGACTGCAAATGTATGATAGGTATAGCTAGAGAAGCGGCTGCAACTATAGGAACAAAAGTAAAATATCCTGAAATTGAAGTAAAAGAAAGTGATGAAGAGATAGACTTCAAAGTTGAAATAGACAATCCAGACTTATGTAGAAGATATTTTGCTAGAATGGTTACTGATGTAAAAATAGAGCCTTCTCCATATTGGATGCAAAGAAGACTTACAGAAGCAGGTGTAAGACCTATAAGTAACATAGTTGATATAACAAACTTCGTAATGTTAGAGCTTGGTCAACCACTTCATGCTTTTGATATAAATCAAGTAGAGACGGGAAGAATAGTAGTAAGAACTGCTAAAGATGGAGAGAAACTTGTAACATTAGATGATGTTGAGAGAACATTAGATAAAGATATGCTAGTTATAACAAATGGAGAAAAATCACTTGGTTTAGCTGGTGTAATGGGTGGTGCTAACTCAGAAATAACTGACTATACAAAGACTGTTCTTTTTGAAAGTGCCAATTTCAAACCAGAAAACATAAGAACTACAGCTAAAAAAGTTGGAATTAGATCAGAAGCATCTTCAAGAAATGAAAAAGATTTAGACCCTAATCTTGCAGAGATAGCAGCAAATAGAGCTGTACAACTTGTTGAGATGTTAGGAGCAGGAAAAGTTTTAAAAGGTGTTGTAGATGTATATCCAAATAAACCAGAACCTAAAAAATTGGTAGTAAATCCTCAAAGAATTAACCATCTTCTAGGTGTAGATGTACCAATGGAACAGTTTGTAGGAATTTTAGAATCATTAGAATTTAAATGTAATTTAATAGCTAATGATAAACTAGAAATAGATGTACCAAGTTTTAGATCAGATATGGAGCAAGAAGCCGATGTATGGGAAGAAATAGCTAGAATCTATGGATTCGAAAACATACCTTCTGTACAATTAGAAGGAAATACAACAGCAGGAATTAAAACTTCAAAACAAAAATTCATGGATGCTTTAAAAGATAATTCAACTGCTGTAGGGTTAAACGAAATATTAACATATTCATTTGTAAGCCCTAAGGGAGTAGACAAAATAAGAGTACCAGAAGGTAATGCTAAGAGAAACTTTGTTAAATTACTTAACCCATTAGGAGAAGAAACTTCTGTAATGAGAACTACTTTAATACCAAATATGTTAGATGTTTTATCAACTAATGTATCTCATAAAATAGAAGAAGTATATGCATTTGAGTGTGGACATATATTCATACCACAGGATTCAGAGTTGCCTAAAGAAGAAAATAGAATGTGTGTAGGTATGTATGGTAAAGATGTTGATTTCTTTGCATTAAAAGGTGCTATAGAAACAATACTTGTAAATGTAGGATTTAAAGAGTATGAAATTGAACCTCAAGATAATAATACTACCTTCCACCCTGGTAGATGTGCTAAAATAGTGTATAATAATAAATATGTAGGTACATTAGGTGAATTGCATCCAGATGTTATAGAAAATTACAATCTAGGTCAAAGAGTTTATGTCGCTGAAATAGATATTGACTTTGTATTTGATAATTCTGATAGAACAAAGAATTATGTACCATTACCAAAATATCCATCTACATCAAGAGATATAGCTCTTATTGTTAAAGAGGATGTATTTGTAAAACAAATAGAAGATATAATAAAGGAAAATGGTCAAGGATTAGTAGAAAGTTACAAGTTATTTGACGTTTACAAAGGTTCTCAAATAGAGGCTGGATACAAGTCAATTGCATATTCAATAACTTATAGAAGTAAAGATAAAACTCTAACAGACGAAGATGTAGCTAAGGTGCATGATAAGATATTAAGTGAATTAAGCGAAAAATTGAATGCTAACTTAAGATCAAATTAACAACTAATGTCGGGGGAGGTTAGGATGAACAAAGTAATGGTTAAAATCCATGGCGCTGAATATCCAATGGTTGGAGATAAGTCAGAGAAGTTTATGATTAGTATTGCTGATTTTGTTGACAAAGAAATGGATAAAATAACACGTCAAAACCCGAAATTAAGCTTATCAGTTGCTGCGATATTAACTGCATTAAATATATCAGACCTTTTATTTGAATGTTCAGATGAGAATGAGAAGTTGATTAAAGCTAATGAAGAATTGAGTAAAAAGGTTGGGTCTTCTAATGAAGAGCTTCAATTAGAAATTAAGTCTTTAAAGCTTACAATAGCAGAAAAAGAGGCAGAGAGTCGTGAAACTGAGGCTAAGATGAAAGAGTTAATTGATATTATAGAAAATAAAAAGCAAGAAATATTCGAACTTAGTAATACGACAGAAGGTTCTAGAGCTGAGTTAGATGCTTATAAAAGCAAGATTGAGGAGTTAAGTGCTCAACTTGAAGAGGCAAATGAAAGAGCTACGATAGCCGAGAATTTGGCTTCAGAGTTTCAAAACAAAGCTTATGATTTACAGCTAAAATGTACAGGGTTAAATAATGATGAAAAAAATGTGAAATAAAATTAGAAGATTTGCTGTCTCTATTGTTTTTTGAGACAGCTTCTTTTAATGTATAAATACAAATATGTGTAAATATAAAAGTTTTTTAATATTAATAAAAAATAGTATCTAAAATAATTTTGATTTGGTATCTATCATTAGAAAGTGAGATGTTTTATATATGACAAACCAGAGTCAGATGTCTGAATCATTCTTCTTATGCTCTTTATTGGCAATAACAGGAGGATTTTTAGATATTTATACTTATGTAGTAAGAGGTAAGGTCTTTGCTAATGCACAGACTGGAAACATAGTTTTATTAGGGCTTAATATAGCAGAAGGGAACATAAAAAAATCTTTTTATTACTTGATTCCTATTTTGGCATTTATGTTAGGTGTCTTTATAGCAGAGAAGATAAGAAAGTACTTCAAAAATAATTCTAAGATTCATTGGCGTCAAATTATCATTATAATAGAAATGATTACTATACTTGTTGTTTCTTTTGTACCTAGAGGACAATTTAATATGTTTGTAAATGTTGCTATCTCTTTTATTTGTTCAATGCAAGTAGAGAGTTTTAGAAAGGTAAATGGAAATAGTTTTGCAACGACAATGTGTACTGGAAACTTAAGAAGTGCCACAGAAACATTATTTCATTATATACAGACTAAGAATATTTTTATGATAAAAAAGAGTTTGCAGTATTATGCTATTATAGTATTCTTTATATCTGGGGCTATTTTAGGAACTTTTTTTACAAAGATTTTTGTGGAAAAGTCAATCCTAGTATGTTTCTTTATTTTGGCAGTAGTCTTTGGAGTTATGTTTATCAATAAGGATGATTCATTTAATGAAAACTAACTTAGTATAAATTGATAAAAAATGAGTTATTATTTGATATACTTTATACAGTAAATAGTGTATAAATTGTTTGAGACATATCAAGTTAAATATAGTAAGTAGCGTATAAATTGTTTGAGATATCTTAAATATAATAAGTAGTAAATAAGTTATTTTAAATACATTAAATATAATAAATAAGGTATAAATTATTTGGTGTATTTTAGATATAGTAAATAGTGTATAAATTTAATGTAAATATTTATGTTATAGATAATTATATTAACCTAATAAGTATAAATAGAGGAGAAAAATATGAAAAAAATAGAATTACTTGCACCAGTTGGCTCTTTTGATTCATTAAAAGCAGCAGTACAAAATGGAGCAAATGCTGTGTATTTAGGTGGTAAAGACTTTAGTGCAAGAGCATCTGCAAATAACTTTGATAGAAATGAGCTAATTGATGCTGTTAAATACTCTCATATAAGGGGAGTGCAAGTCTTTGTTACTGTGAATACATTGATAAAACAATATGAGATAGAAGATTTTGTAGAGTATGTAAAATTTTTATATGATATAGATATAGATGCTTTAATAGTACAAGATATAGGAATGGCAAGGCTTATAAAAAAACTATTGCCTGATTTTGAACTACATGCAAGTACTCAAATGGTAGCTCATTCGTTAGAAGATGTTAAATATCTTCAAAGTATTGGGTTTGATAGAGTTGTTTTGGCAAGAGAATTAAATGTCGATGAGATAAAATGGATTTGTGAAAATACAACTGTAGATATAGAAGTTTTTGTACATGGGGCTTTATGTGTGTGTTACTCAGGTCAGTGCCTTATGAGTAGTATGATAGGAAATAGGTCTGGAAACAGAGGTAGATGTGCACAACCATGTAGACAAAAATATGAGTTGATAGATATAAATACAGGTGAAGTAGTAAAGAGTGATGGAGATTATTTGTTGAGTCCTAGGGATTTAAGCACTATAGAAGACTTAGACAAAATAATTGAAGCAGGTGTATTATCTTTAAAAATAGAAGGAAGAATGAAAAAGCCAGAATATGTAGCTACTGTAGTTTCAGGATATAGAGAAGCAATTAATGAATTTGTAGATAAGAATAAAATAAGTATTTCTGAGGAAATAATAAATAATTTGTACACTATATTCAATAGAAAGTTTACAAAAGGATATATATTAGGTGAAGTTGGTAAGGATATAATGAACTCAAATAGACCTAATAATCAAGGTCTCTATGTTGGAAAAGTTTTAGATTATAATAGAAAAAGCAAAAGACTTAGAGTTATGTTAGAAAATACCCTTAAAAAAGGTGATGGAATTAACCTAGGTGGAGGCACTATTGGAAGGATAATAAAAGATGGAGAGATAACTACAATAGCACATAAAGGAGACTTAATAGAATTGGATTTTGTTGGAGAAGCAAAGAGAAATCAGCTTATATTTAAGACCTCAGATAGTGAGTTGATGGATAGAGTACAAGCTACATTCCAGCAAGATAAAGAGTTAATAAAAACTAATATAAAAGCAAAAGCAAGTATTAAATTAGGTAAAAAACCAGTACTTTCTATGAGTGATTTTTGTGGGAATAAATCGGTTGTAGAGGGAGAAAAGGTAGTTGAAAAAGCTATAAAAGTAGCTTTAAGTAAAGAAAAAATAGAGACACAAATTCAAAAGCTTGGAAATACACCTTATACACTAAAAGGTATAGAAATTGATTTGGATGAAGGTGTAAGTATGCCTATAAGTATGTTAAATCAAATGAGAAGAGATTGTATTGAGCTTTTAGATAAAGAAAGAATAAAGATAAAAGATAGAAAATTTAAGAATAATAGATTAAAATACCAGCCAAATAGAGTAAATAAACAGAAAAAACTTAATACAGCCCCTAAAATTAGAGTTAAAGTCAAAAACTTAGAGCAATTAGAAGCTGTATTAAAATATAATATAGATTTAATTTATTATGAAGATATAAATACACTATCAAAAGCTCTAGAAATGGTATCAAATATTTCTAAAGAATCAATAGTTTCAAATGTAAATAACATAAATACTTCTGATGAAAAGAGTTTTAATGCTGAAAATAGTGAAAGCAGATTGATATATTCAGTACCAAGAATTATTAGAAATAAAGAATATAAACAATTTGAATTATTAGATAACATAAAAGGTGTCAATAAGATTCAAATTGGTAACTGGGGTTCTATGGAATATTTTAAAGGAAAGGACATGAATATAGATTGCTATTTAAATGCATTTAACAGTGAAAGTATAAATCACTTTAAAGATGAGGGAGCTAGTACAGTTTGTTTATCACAAGAATTAAATCTAAATGAAATTAAACAAACTTTAAAATATACAGATGTAGAAATCGAAGCAGTAATATATGGATATACTCCTATGATGATTACAGAATACTGTCCTATGGGAGTTGTTGTTAGGGATTGTAAAAAGGATAAGAGAGTTGCTAAATGTAAAGAAAGCAGTTATGCTTTAAGAGATTTTACAGATGCAAGTTATAGGATAACACAAGATATATTCTGTAGAAGCACGATTTACAACTCAAAGGTTACTTGTATGTTAGATAATCTATATGAGTTAGATGAAATTGGAATAGATGTGTTTAGAATAGATTTTACAGTGGAAAATGGCGAAATGGTTAAAAAGATTATAGATGCTCATATTGAGGTTTTGAGTAATGATTATAAGCTTGGAGAAAAGGCTACTAACCTATATAAGCAGTTGGATAAAGTTGGAACAGTTGCAGGACACTACTATAAAGGTGTAGAATAAATATAATATGAAAAATATACATAAATATATAAATAAACTTGGATTTATGTGTATTAATATACAAAAATATCATATATATGAAAAAATAGGGGGATTAATGAAAATGAGAGAAGAAGCTTTAGAAATTTTATTTAAGTATTTAGAGACTGACAGAATGAGAAAACATTGCTATGCTGTTGAAGCGGTTATGAAAGATTTAGCCAAAAGATTAGAGCCAGAAAAAGAAGAAGAGTGGGCAGTTGCAGGTCTTTTACATGATTTAGATTCAGATATAGTTGGAAGAAAACCAGGGGAAATCTGTGAAGGGCATGCTACAACAACAGTAGAGCTTCTTAAAAAAGAAAACTTTGGTGATGAAGAGATGTATAGAGCGATACTTGGTCACCACGATGGAATGGGAGTTACAAGAACTAGCCTTATGGAAAAAGCTATATATGCAGCAGACCCTATAACTGGGTTTATAACTGCTATAGCCTTGGTTTATCCAGATAAAAAACTTACTAGTGTAAAAACAAAGTCTGTAATTAAAAGAATGAAAGAGACGAGATTTGCTTCAAATGTAAATAGAGATGCAATGAGAAGTATAGAAGATATAGGGATTCCATTTGATGAATTTGCAGAGCTTTCTCTGAATGCAATGAAAAATATAAGTGATGTTCTTGAAAGTAATGAAAATGAATAATGTAAAAGAGATAATAAATTTAATTGTCTAATTTATTAATAATTTATAAAACAGATTACTAATAAGAGATTAAATAATTGATGCTTAATTAAGTTATCAATACTTGATTTAACAAATCACTAAGAACCAGTTAATTATGGTGATAAGTATATTTAAGAAATAGAGTATCAATAATCAAATAAAAAACAGAAAAAGAAAGTAAGGCGGGATATATGAAGCTTACGACTATTTGTTATATAGAAAAAGATGATAAGACTTTAATGTTATATAGAAATAAAAAGAAAGATGATATACATGAAGGTAAATATGTAGGAGTTGGAGGAAAGTTTGAGCAAGGAGAGACTCCTGAAGAGTGTATAATCAGAGAAGTTAAAGAAGAAACTGGACTTACGCTTAAATCACTAACATATAAAGGTCTTATAACTTTTCCAAAATTTAAGAATGAAGAAGACTGGTACATGTTCCTATATTTTTCAGATGACTTTGAAGGTAGTTTGTCCGAAAAAGATTTGGATGATTGCAAAGAAGGTAAATTACTTTGGGTAGACAATGATAAAATATTTGACTTAAATATGTGGGAAGGTGACAGATTATTTTTGAATTGGGCTAAGACTGGGAAAATTTTTAGTGCAAAGATAATATACAATAATGGAGAATTGGAAGATTATAGTGTAAGTTTCTTAACTTGATTTGTATAAAAATTTTCAATTTAAACTCATATATTGTTAAAAAAATAAAAATTGACTTAGACAACTATTTGCTTTATACTAAAGTAAAATTTTTAAATGGAGGAAAATTTAGGATGATAGACATAAATTTAGAAACATGCGTAGGTTGTGGCTTGTGTGAGTCAGACTGCCTTGTAAATGCAATAAAAGTTAGAGAAAATAAAGCAAAGGTAAAAAATGTTCTCTGTATTAATTGTGGTCATTGTATGGCAATTTGCCCAACAGACTCTATAGAAATGCAGGGATTTGATAAAGGTGAGGTATTAGAATACAATCATGAAACTTTTGACTTAGAGTCTGAAAACTTGATGAATTTCATAAAATTTAGAAGAAGTATAAGAGACTACAAAGATATAGAGGTAGAAGAAGAGAAAATAAGAAACATAGTAGAAGCTGGTAGATATACACCAACAGGTGGAAATAGACAGCCTCTAAGATACATATTAGTAAAAGATAAGTTAAAAGAAGTAAAAGAATTGGCAATAGAAGGGCTTTATAATTTAGCATTAAATACTGATGATGAAGACTCTGTTCGCTCTATATATAAAAATACGTTTAAGAGAATGTATAAAGGATATAAAGAAAAAGGAATTGACTCTTTATTTTATGATGCACCACTACTTATGGTAGTTGTTGGTGATATTTCTTTAGGTGGAAGTGTATATGTAGATGGAGGATTGGCTGCATCTAATATGGAACTTATGGCTTACTCTCAAGGATTGGGAATGTGCTATAATGGATTTTTCGTTATGGCATCAAATGTAGAACCAAAGATAAAAGAGCTATTAGGAATGAATGATAACGAAGCAGTTATAACTTCATTTATATTAGGCTATCCAAATGTAAAATATAAGAGAACTGTAAATCGAAATGTTGCTAAATTTGATATAAAGTAGTACTCGGATTGTGTTCTATGCTAAATCAAAATAGATAATGCTATATAATTAATACATCAAATTTATTGTAAACACAAGGTAAATAGAGTATAATCAAAATATATTATGTATGAATGAGGATGTTAAATTTTTACAAAAATTTTATGTCCTTTTTTGTACTAATCTATTTTTCAAGTCTAAGAATTTATACAGTATACTATACTGTAAATATTATTATATGGAGGATTTTATAGTGAATTTGAAAAAATTACTTTCATTAGTTTTTGTAATTATGTCCATATTCACTTTCTGCATATTTCCCTTTAAGAGTAATGCTATGAATAATGATAATCGTACCATACGTGTTGCTTATCCCATTCAAAAAGGTTTAAGTGAGATAGATGAAAAAGGTAGGTACTCTGGGTATACCTATGAATATTTACAAGAAATTGCCCAATATACTGGGTGGAATTATGAGTTTGTTCAAGTCGAAGGAGATATAAATGAATCTCTTATTAAGTTAATGGATATGTTAAAAAATGGTGAGATTGATTTAATGGGTGGCTTGTTGTATGATGAACCATTAGAGAAAGTGTATGATTATGTCGGATATAGTTATGGAACTGTAAATACAGTATTACAAGTACTTCATGATAATGCAGATATTGACAGTGTAAGCTCACAAGTGACAAAGAACATGCGTATTGCTGTAATAGAAAATTCTACTAGTAAAATTAAAGAGTTAGATAGATACTGTGAAATGAATCAAATATCCTCTGAATTGATACCTTGTAAAACAATGGAAGAACAAATACAAGCTCTAAAGGATGAAAAAGCAGACGCAATGCTTAATGTCAGTATGAATCCTAGAGATGATTTGCGCACTATAGCTAAGTTTTCTCCTAAGCCATTTTATTTTGTTACAAGCAAAGGCAATACAGAATTATCTAAAAAGCTTAATTCAGCGATATCTAACATTGAGCAAACAGACCCTTATTTTTCACCTACATTATATGAGAAATATTTTACACCAGAGAATAAAGAGATGATTTTATCTAAGAAAGAATCTGAGTACATTAAAAATACAAAAACTTTAAAAGCAGGTGTTTTACTAAACAATCCGCCATTTCAATATGTAGATGATAAAACAGGAAAATTAAAAGGTATTTCAATAGATTTATTGAATTACCTGGCAAAGAAGACTGGTTTGAAATTAGATATGGTGCCTGTAGAATCTCAGAAGGATTTAGAAAATATGATAAAAAATTCTAAGGTTGATATTGTAGCAGGCATGACATACGATTATGAAAAGGCACGTAAACAGCATGTAGCTATGACTCGGCCATTTATTTCTACACAGTATATGATGATGATTAACAATAAGGTAAACGAAGATAGCTTAGAAAATAAACGTTTAGCTCTTGAAAAAGGTACTTCTTATAAAGGCTATTCTGCTAAAAATATAATTTGGTATGATACGCTAGAAGAATGTATTGATGCTGTGAATAGTGGAAAAGCAGATTATACATATGGTGAAGGTTATTCCATACAGTATTATGTAAATCAACCTAAGTATAAGTATGTTCGTTTAATTCAACAAAACTACGAACAACATCTCTTCTGTTTTGGTGTAGCTAAACAGAATGAACAGGAATTATTTAGTATATTAAATAAGGCTGTAATTAGTATACAGACTGAAGAGATGCAATCAATTATTTATAATAATACTACATATATATCAGATTTTTCTCTAGTTCAAATTATGCAGGAAAATCCAATTCAAACTATTCTTGTAGTATTTAGCATATCATTATGTATTATTATAATTATGGCTTGGAGTCTTCGTACTCGTACAAGCATGAATCAGAGAATTTCTTTAGAGCTTAAAAAACATACTGAAGTATATGAGATGGCAAGTGAATACTTTTTTGAATATGATTATCAAGCAGATAAAATTACGATTGCGATGCAAGAAAATGGTGTTAATGTCTTTGGAGGTCTAAGTCATTGTAAAGACACATCTGGAAATGAAATTGAAAAAGAGTACAGAGAACAATTTTTTAAGTTGATTATGGAACAAGAAAATGGTTCAACAGAAATTTATTGTATTTGCCCTGATAGGGAGTTTCATTGGATTAGAATTACATCAAAGATAATTTATAATGAAAAGAATGTACCTGTTTATTCAATAGGCAAATTGCACAATGTTGATTGTGAAAAAGAGGAAAAAATGAGACTGTTAGATAAAGCACAAAAAGACAGTTTAACAAATATTTTTAATGCAGCTTCTATAAGGGAGATGGCTACAAAGAGTTTGGATGATTTATCGAATAATGAAAGAGGAGCTTTACTTATTTTAGATATTGACCATTTTAAAGAGATAAATGACAATTATGGTCATCTTATTGGAGATAAGATGCTGATTGCAGTTGCAAATATTCTCACTAAATCTTTTGAGGAATGTGACATAGTAGGTCGCCTAGGAGGGGACGAATTTAGCATATATGTTAAAAGTGTAGAGGATATGGAAAGCCTTGTAGAAAAATGTAATATTTTATATGATAAAATCCATGGTATTAAATTACCAAATGGTAAGAGTATATCTGTAAGTATGGGTGGTGTAATGTCAAAACAAGGACAAACATATGATGATATATACAAAATGGCAGATGATGCTCTTTATAATTCGAAAAAGCAAGGTAGAAATTGCTTTAAAATTGTTGAATAGAAAAATTTTCTTTATATACTTTATATAATCTATACATAATGAAAACATGAAAAAACATATAAGTATATGTTTTCTAGAAAAAATGAAGTGAATCAATTTACATATGTAAAAATTACTAAGTGGGGTAATTTAATATCTTGATTATAGGTAATTATATAAGTTTAAATAATAAAAATATATTAAATAAAAATATGTAATGAAATAATAAAGCCTAATGATAAATATAAAAATGCATCATTAGGCTTTATTCCTATAAACTTTTATAATGTTAATTTATAGAATGAGTTTTATATAGATTTATTTATAATCTATAATTGTATCCAAGAGTTAATCTAAATAAAATTTAGATTTAATATTGGTTCATAGATTTTAATATTTCTATAACATAATCCCAAACATTAGCTATAGAAGGGATACTAACATGCTCATTTGGAGTATGAACATCAAACATATCTGGTCCTATAGAGATAGCTTCAGCATGAGGAAGTTTATCAAGTAATAATCCACACTCAAGACCAGCATGTAGAGCCATAACAGTAGGAACTTTACCAGTTAATTTTTCATAAGTCTCACTACATATTTTTTCTAATTTAGAACCTTTTTTGAACTCCCAAGCTGGATATTGAGAAGTAAGACCATAATCAGCACCTAAAGCTTGAGCTAAAAGTCTTATTCTATCAGCTATTTCATCTCTAATAGACATAACAGAACTTCTAACAGAAGTTAAGAATTCAATAGTAGATTCTTTAGTTTCAATTATAGCGAAGTTAGTAGAACTTTCAACTAATCCTTCTATATCAAGGCTTACAGATTGAACACCATGAGGAGTTAAGCTTGACATTTGAATAACCTTTTCTTTACAATCTTTAGCAAGAACTTTTTCTACAGAAGTTTCAGCAACTGAATAAGTCATACCAGGGTCAGAAGTAGTGAACTCATGTTTAAATGCAGTTAAAATATCATTTATTTGTTTTTTAGCAACTTCAACATCAGCTTTATTAACAGCTATTACACACTTAGCTTCACGAGGTATAGCATTGTGTTTAGTTCCGCCATCAACTGAAGCCAAATCATAGTCAACATCTAATACACTTAATACTCTAGCTATTGCTTTGTTAGCATTTGCTCTTTGTAAAACAATTTCCATACCAGAGTGTCCACCTAATAGTCCAGTAACTTCAACTAATAAACCTTGCTTATCAGCTTCAACTTCTTTGTACTCAACAGGTAAACTAACAACACAAGTTTTACCACCAGCACAACTAACTAATAAGTATCCTTCCTCCTCGGAGTCCATATTTAGGATATATTGACCTTTAATTAAACTAGGCTCTAATGCATCAGCACCATTCATACCATCTTCTTCATTAACAGTAACTAAAACTTCTAATGCTGGATGCTCTAAAGTGTTATCTTCTAATATAGCCATACCCATAGCAACAGCTATACCATTGTCAGCTCCTAGAGTAGTTCCAGTAGCATATATCATGTCACCATCAATTCTTAATTTTATAGGGTCTTTAAGAAAATCATGTTCAACATTCTTTTCTTTTTCACAAACCATATCCATGTGTCCTTGAAGAACTACGCCTGGACAATTTTCATATCCTTTTGTAGCAGGCTTTCTTATTATTATGTTTAAGCTTTCATCTTGAATAGTTTCAAGACCTAAATCTTTACCAAAGTTAAGTAAAAAATCACTTATACCTTTTTCATTTCCAGAACCTCTAGGAATTTGAGATATTTTCTCAAAGTTTTTAAAAACATTCTCTGGTTTTAATCCTTCTAATACGTTTCCCATGACTTATGTTCCTCCTTAATTTATCTATATAAGTAGCTATTTTAAAAAAACAAGCTAAAATAAACTTCTTTAAAAATATTAAAGAAGATTTTTTAACAGATTATATTACAAATAAAGCATGTTTATGTATAATATATAGATAGCTACATACATAGTATAATACAAAATATGTGTAAAATATATCTAAAAGAGAAAAAATATAATAATTTTAGAAATGAAAAAGAAATAAAACTTGCAGTTTTTATTGGAAATGCTTGAAAAGCATACATTTTTAAAATTAAATAAAAAAGTTAAAATATCGAGGATGGTGAATATAGAAAATGAATGAGAAATCGTTAAGAGTTCTAGAATACAACAAAATAATAGACTTATTAAAGAAGAAAGCCTCATCTTCTTTAGGTCTAAAATATATAGAAAGTTTAGTCCCAAATACTGATTTTGTAGAAGTAAAATCCATGCTAGAAGAAACTAGTGAAGCTCAATCAATTATTATAAAGAGAGGTTCAGTAGCTTTGGAAGGTATTCATGATATAGAAGACAAGGTAAAGAGAGCATATATAGGAGCATCTCTTGACCCAGGAAGTCTAATTATGATAGCAGATACTTTAAGAGTAGCTAGGAGATTAAAAAATAGTCTATCTAGTAGTGATGAAGAAGATTTCAATTATCCAATAATACAATCTCTATCAAATTCTCTATACGTGTATAAAGACATAGAAGACCAGATATACACTGCGATAATTAGTGAAGTAGAAATATCTGACAATGCTTCAAGTACACTTAGAGATATCAGAAGAAGAATATCTCAAAAAAATCAATCCATTAGGTCAAAACTAAATTCAATAATAAGTTCGACTACGTATCAAAAATACTTACAAGATGCCATAATTTCTCTAAGAGGTGATAGATTTGTAGTGCCTGTAAAAGCTGAATATAGGTCGCAAGTAGCTGGTATAGTACATGACCAGTCATCTTCTGGTGCGACACTTTTTATAGAGCCAATGACTATAGTAGAGATGAATAATGAGTTGAGACAGTTGAAATTAGGAGAACAAGAAGAGATAGAAAGAATTTTATCAGAGCTTTCTGCTATGGTTGGAGAAGTGAGTGAACATTTGATTTCTAATCAGGAGATACTAGGAAGATTGGATTTTGCATTTTCAAAGGGAAAACTTTCTATACAAATGAGAGGTATAGAACCAACTTTAAATGAGGATAAATATTTAAATATAAAAAATGGAAGACATCCATTGTTGGATAAGAAGAAAGTAGTAGCAAATACGATTTATTTAGGAAGAGACTTCCACACATTGGTAATAACAGGTCCAAATACAGGTGGTAAAACTGTTACAATAAAAACTGTAGGTCTATTTGCACTTATGACACAAAGTGGACTTCATATACCTGCTGATTATGGAAGTAGTATGTGTGTATATGATAATGTATTTGCAGATATAGGAGATGAACAAAGTATTGAGCAGAGTTTATCAACATTTTCATCGCATATGACGAATATAGTATCAATACTACAAAGTGTAACAGCAGACTCTTTAGTTATATTTGACGAATTAGGAGCAGGAACAGACCCTGTTGAAGGAGCTGCCCTTGCAATAGCAGTATTAGAAGATATAAACTCTGTAGGAGCTAAATGTATAGCAACTACTCACTATAGTGAGCTTAAAAACTATGCTCTTACTAAATCTGGTGTAGAAAATGCAGCAGTTGAATTTGATATAGAAACATTAAGTCCGACATATAAACTACTTATAGGTGTTCCTGGAAAATCGAATGCTTTTGAGATTTCTAGAAAACTTGGACTAAGTGATTATGTAATTTCACGTGCTAAAGAATATATAAATACAGATAATATAGCATTAGAAGATGTATTACAGAATGTTGAAAAGAATAGAATCAAAGCAGTAGAAGACAGAGAAGAAGCTGAAAGATTAAAAGAAGAGATTGAAAGACTAAAAGTAGAGTATGATGAAAAGCTTGAAAAATTGATTAGCCAAAGAGATAAGATGGTTGAAAAAGCTAAATCAGAAGCCTTTTCAATTATAAGACAAGCTAAAGAAGAAGTAGACCTAATAATAAAGGAACTTAGAAATCTTGAACAGGAAAGAGCTTCAAAAGAAAAGAATCGTAAGATAGAAGAGCTTAGAAAAGAATTGACTAGCTCCATGGGAAGTCTTCAACCAACAGTAAAAAGTATGATAGTTCCAAAGGTTTCAAATAAGGAGATAAAAGACCTAAAACCAGGTGAAGAAGTTAAGGTAATAACTTTAAATCAAAATGGTAGTGTAGTTTCAGTGGATAAAAAGAGAAAAGAAGCAGTAGTGCAAATTGGTATAATGAAGATGACTCTACCTTTTAAGTCTTTACAAAAAACTCGCAAAGATGTTTCAACAAATGTAACTAAATCAACAAGAAATATCATAAGGTCAAAATCTGGTAATATAAAAAATGAAGTTGACCTTAGAGGATTAAATTTAGAAGAAGCTATAATGGAAGTCGAAAAATATCTTGATGATGCATATGTGGCAGGATTAGAATCTGTAACAGTAATACATGGAATAGGTACAGGAGTATTGAAAGCAGGACTACAAGACGTCTTAAGAAGAAATAGACATGTAAAATCACAAAGAGGTGGTCAATACGGAGAAGGTGGAGCAGGAGTAACAATTGTTAAACTAAAATAATTTGTATGGGAGCACATTTTTATGATATTAGTATCTGCATGTTTAATAGGAATAAATTGTAAATATAGTGGCGATAATAATGAAAATGAAAAAGTTAAGGAATATTTAAAAGGCAAAGAATTTACACTTGTATGTCCAGAACAGTTAGGTGGTCTATCTACACCAAGACCACCTGTTGAAATAGTTGATAATAAGGTAATTACCAAAGATAATAAGGATGTGACAGAAAACTTCGTAAAGGGTGCAAAAGAGACTCTAAAAATAGCAAATTTATATGTATGTAGCGAAGCAATATTAAAAGAAGGCAGTCCATCTTGTGGGTGTAATTTAATTTATGACGGTAGTTTTTCTGGTAAAAAAATCTCAGGAAAAGGTGTCACAGCAAAACTACTTGAAGAAGCAGGAATAAGAGTTAAAAGTGAAAAAGATTTGTAGAAAATCAATACAAGAATAAAAAAGTTGTATATAAAGATAGTTACAAGCATGTGTATAAAGATAGTTATAAGAATTAACCAAATTTATAAAACATCATAAAAAGTAGAAAAGTTGTATAAAAAGTAAATGTAAGGTTGAAAAAATCTTATACAGATTAATAAAATGGTATAAATTAAAATTGTAATTAGAGCATTTTTAACGTATGCAGAATTCATACAAAGGGTACATTTTTTAAAGTACTTTGTCACATAATGAAATACTTGAAAAAACACGAAATTTGATTTAACATAAAGAGATAAGCACAATATAAACCAGGTACAATGTAGAGAGGAGCAACAAGATGCAAGATTTCAAGGTAGCAATATCAAATTGCCTTAAAGAAAAAATAGAAGATTTATCGAAAGAAGAGATAGAGGCACTTATAGAAGTACCACCAAATAAGGATATGGGTGACTATGCTTTTCCATGCTTTAAATTAGCTAAAGTATTTAGAAAAGCTCCAAACATGATAGCAAATGAATTGGCAGAAAGTATAGAACCAAGTGGAGAGATAACAAAGGTAATACAATTAGGCGGATATGTAAACTTCTTTGTAAATAAATCTCAATTAGCAGAAACTGTAATCAAAAAAGTATTAGAGGAAAAAGAAAACTACGGTCATAGTGATTTTGGTAAAGATAAAACTGTAATAGTTGAGTATTCTTCTCCAAATATAGCAAAACCTTTCCATATAGGGCATATAAGAACTACAGTTATAGGGAATGCTTTATATAAGATATATGACTCACAAGGATACAAGACTATAAGAATAAATCATTTAGGTGACTACGGAACTCAATTTGGTAAGTTAATAGTGGCCTTTAAAAAGTGGGGAGAAAAGACGGTAGTAGAATCTAATCCAATTCCAGAATTACTAAAATTATATGTAAGATTCCATGATGAGGCTGAACAATATCCAGAAATGGAAGATGAAGCAAGAGCATGGTTTACTAAATTAGAAAATGGTGACGAAGAAGCAAAAGAATTATGGCAATGGTTTAGAGATGAGAGTTTAAAAGAATTTAACAGAGTGTATAAACTTTTAGATATAGAATTTGATTCTTTGGCAGGTGAAAGTTTCTATTCTGATAAGATGGGTAAAGTTATTGAGTTATTAGAAGAGAAAAATCTTTTAAAAGAGTCTAAAGGTGCAAAGATTGTTGATTTAGAAGAATATAAGATGCCACCAGCACTTATTACTAAGAATGATGGTTCAACTCTATATATGACAAGAGATTTAGCTGCTGCAATATATAGAAAAGAAACTTACAATTTTGACAAGTGTATATATGTAGTTGGTTCTCAACAAAACTTACATTTCCAACAATGGTTTAAGGTAATTGAGCTTATGGGATACGATTGGGCAAAAGATTTAACTCATGTTGGATTTGGTATGGTAGCTCTTGAAGAAGGTACTATGTCAACTAGAAAAGGAAGAGTAGTATTTTTAGAAGATGCTTTAAATCAAGCTATAGATAAGACTAAGGATATTATACTAGCTAAAAATCCAAATGCTAAAAATGTAGATGAAATATCTAAGCAAGTAGGTGTTGGTGCAGTAGTATTCCAAGAATTATCTAATAGTAGAATAAAAGACTACACATTCTCATGGGAAAGAACATTGAGCTTTGATGGTGAGACTGGACCATATGTTCAATATACACATGCTAGATGTTGTGCAGTTTTAAGAAAATCAGAAGAAGAAGTAACTTCTGATATAGATTATAGTCTATTAGCTGATGAAGATAGTGCAGAAGTTCTTAGAGTTATAGAATCATTTAACAAAAATATTTTACTTGCTCTAAAGAAAAATGAACCACATATAGTGACTAGATTTATGTTAGATTTGGCTCAAGCGTTTAATAAATTTTATCATGACAATCCAATTTTAGTAGAAAATTTGGAAATTAGAAAAGCGAGACTTGCATTAGTTCTAGCTACAAAACAAACTTTAGAGAATTCTCTGAAGCTGTTGGGAATGCACGCTCCAGAAAGAATGTAACACGATAAAATGTTGAAATAAAAAGAATAAAATTGAACTTAGTACGCAATTTGTATAACTGTAAAATATAGGGATGTCGAAAACTGATACTTTACATATAAAAAAGTAGTATCGTATAATAATATATAGATAGTAGATTACAATGATTTTTGTACACTACTATCCCCCTATATATGACAGCTTCTTAAACGGGCTGTCTCTTTTTTTTTAATGACAAGATATTTAGATTCAATTTTTTAGAAAGGATATATTTATGAATGACGAATTACTAAAAAAAGTCTACACATCTTCTTTTAATAGTGCAAGTAGGGCTCTTAAAGATTTGATTATAATAAATACAAAATCCTTAATAGATGATAAAGTGCAAAGATGTGTATATATAGACGAAAATAGACTGAGAGATGAACTTGTTTACTATAGATTTTATGGAGAGAAAATAGGTACTATTAATTTTTTAAATATTTTATTACCATTAATTTTATCAAATACTAATATCCAAAAAAGTGAAGATGAGGTTATTAGACTAATAAAAAAATATGTGAATTATTTTAAAAAAGAAGAATCTTTATTTGATTATTTGTTAGGTTCTGTAGCTTATAATTCTGTTATGCACAATCTTATAAATAATAGTAAAATAGAATATGTCGAATTACTACAAAGTATTAAAGACAAGATAATAGGATTTTCTATAGAATTAGACAAATCCGATATTGTAAAGTTTCAGATGGCAAGGATTAAAGCAATACAATTAATTGATAAATATATTGATTCGAAGTTTGAAGATTATGATGAAGAAAGTATTCTATTAAATGTGTTAAACGTCTTATATGATGTATATATGGAAGATAGGATTGTAGAAAATGAAGGAATTAAGAGCATAAAAAAATCTATATTATCCATTTTGGGTGAAGATAGTGAATTAAATGAAGATAATATAGATTTCATTTTTTCTATGTCGGAATATGTTGTTAAATTGAGAAAATATAAAATTGGAGTTAAAGCTTACAATAAAAAGATAGACCCAAGAAGTCTTATAAGACTTGAAGAAGGTAATACTATAATAGACCCCATATTTAATCAAATAACAGTTATGTCGAAAACCTTTAATGATAATATATTAAGCATAAAAATAAATTCTAAATCAGGTATTTATATATTGAAATTTAAAAAGGTTTAGGTTATTAGAGCGTGCTATTTTTTTCTAGATAATCCAAAAAATCTTTTTCCTTAGTGTCAGTTAAAAAACATAATTCCTTTACAATATTATTTCTAAGGTCAATAAAATCACTAATTTGAGTATTTTCATTAGTGTATTCAAGAGACTTTATAATAAGTAGTAAATCTCTTTTTGATAAAGAGTTGATAGATACTTTTTCAATTAATTCCATAAAAAACTTCCTTTCCTCACATTACTTGAAATTAATAAATTAATTATATAGATATTATTAAAACTTTACATATACTATTTTAACCTATAAGGGGTACAAAAAGACAGTATAATCTTAAAAAGAGGTGAGAAATATTTGAAAATTTTATTAACAACATTAAATTCTAAGTTTATTCATACAAATTTAGCTATAAGATATCTAAAAGAATTTGTAAGAGATTTGATAGAAGTTGATATGAAAGAATATACGATAAATAATGATTTGGACTATATTTTGAAGGATATATACAAAAACGAGTATGATATAATATTATTCTCCACATATATTTGGAATGTGGGAGATATAGTTAAGCTTTGTGATAATCTAAAAAAAATTAGACCTAATACTAAAATAGCTTTGGGCGGACCAGAAGTTAGTTATGATAGTTATGAGGCGATGAAAAAGTACGACTTTGTGGACTATATACTTTATGGAGAAGGAGAATTAATTTTTAAAGACTTAATACTTCACTTACAAGGTGAAAAAAACATAAACGATGTAAATGGACTTGTATATAGACAAGGCAATGAGATAATAGTGAATAAACCAATGGAATTACTTAAAAACTTGGACGAGATTCCTAGTCCTTATGAGAATTTAAATCCAAAGGAATATGAAAATAGAATAGTGTATTATGAATCATCAAGAGGTTGTCCATTTAACTGTCAGTACTGCTTATCATCTACTATTCCAGGTCTAAGATATTTTAGTTTAGATAGGATAAAGAGTGATTTAAAAGCTTTAATAGATGCAAAGGTATCACAGATAAAATTTATTGACAGAACATTTAATGCAAATAAAAAAGTAGCTATGGAAATTATGGATTTTCTTATGAAAAATGATAATGGATATACTACTTATCATTTTGAAGTTACAGCGTATTTGATAGATGATAAGATGCTTGAATTTTTAGCTGATTGTAAAGAAGGTCTTTTTCAGTTTGAAATAGGTGTACAATCGACAAATGAAAAAACACTTGATGCAGTAGGTAGAAGGGATGATTTTAAAAAGTTGTCTCATGTTGTGCAGACTGTAGCATCTTATAGAAATATACATCAGCACTTAGACTTAATTGCAGGGCTTCCTTATGAAGATTATAAGAGTTTTGAGAATTCCTTTAATGATGTATTTAATTTAGGTATAGAGCATCTACAATTAGGTTTTTTAAAGATGATTAAAGGTACAGGCATGAGAAAAGTGGCAGATGAGCATGGTTTTAAATATAAAGATTATGCTCCATATGAATTTTTATATAATAATTATATAAGTTATGAGGAAACATTGAAGCTAAAGGATATAGAGGATATATTGGAGAGATATTATAATTCTAAAAACTTTGTGTTGTCTATGAGATATATTATAGGCAAGTTTTATAAACAAAGTCCTTTTAAATTCTTTGAGACTTTTGCCAAGTATTTTGATGAAAATGGATATTTTGATTTGGCACAAGGAAAGAATCAACTTTACAAAATATTGATGGATTTCTATAATGAAAAAATAAATATAGATAATGATGTATTCAATGATATATTAAAGTATGACTATATATCACTGGGTAAAACATCGAATATACCACAGTTTTTTAATAAGTTAGATGTGGATGATTTTAAGAATAGATGCCATGTATTTTTACAGGATAATGATAATTTATCAACATATTTACCTAGTTTTGTTGATAAGCCAGCTAAACATATAATAAAATATGTTCATTTTGAGCCATTTAAATTCAATGTTGTGGATTTAAAAAATGATATAAATACAGAAATAAGAGAAGAAGAAAATGTAGTCTTATTTGAATATGATGATAAAAAAATATTTGAGAAATCTAAAACTCATAAAGTAGAGATTTAAATATTTAGGAGGAGAAAATGGATTTTAAAATAGAAAAATATTTGCTGAAAAAGGCAGAGGAACTAGCTTTTATTACTATAAAGCATGGTGGAGAGTTTAAATTAAAGAGCTATGATGTGCCAAAAGATGGATTAGATGTACCTATAAAAAATGAGGTATTGGTAAAAGGAATAAAAGAAAAGACTGCCCAAGATAAGTTAAATTCAATGTCTATAGCAGATGCTATGATATATATAATTGGGATAGATAGTAAATTTAAAAACAATGGAGAATATGAAAAGTTTTTAAATGCTTTAGCTAAAGATATTAATCTGGATTTGAAGGCATATATGGGATATATGTCAAGAAAATACTTTGAGATTGGTGAGCATACAGATTCTTTAATATATATAAAAGCATTTATAACAATGTATCCAGATGATTTAGATGCAATGTATAATTATGCAATTGTTTGCCAAGAGATAGCAAAACAGTATCAAAAAGACATGGATGAGAAGGCAATGAATGCATTTTTACTTGAAGCAATGGCCAAGCTTGAAAAGATAATTGGTGTTGATGAGAATTTTGCATTAGGTTATTATCACTTAGGCTACCATTACTATAATCAAGGTCAATATCTAAAGACCAAGCTAACTTGGGAAGATGCGTTAAGACTGGGGCTAGATGCTGATTTAGTAGCTGAGATACAAGATAATCTAGGAAAGATGGACTTTAAGGTTCAGTACGAAGAAGGATATACGCTTGTATTTCAAGGTAAATTTAAAGAAGGATTAGAGAAACTACTTCCATTAGAAGAAGAACATATGGATTGGTGGAACTTGTTGTTCATGATAGCTCTTGGATATAAGGGTATGGGCGAAATAGAACAGGCTGAGATGTATTTGGAGAAGATATTGATAATAAAGCCTAAGCAAGTGGATGCTATAGTGGAATTAGGGCTTTGTGAGGCTTATAAAAATAATTTAGACAAAGCAATAGAATATTTTGAACAAGCTGCTAAGATAAAGGAAGACCCAGAGATACTTTGTAATTTAGGTATGGCTTATTTAAATAATGGTGATATTGATGATGCAACTTATTATATAGAAAGAGCTTATGAATTGAATCCACAAGATGAGATTACAATTGCTTGTTTAAAAGAGCTTGGAATAAATAAGTAAGTATATTGTTAAGTTGTATTTGATTTTATTGGTTAGGCGGTATAACATTTATCATGTTATACCGCTTTTTATTTTTTACTTATTTTCCTTCAGATGAGTTCAACAGGATATAAGAAAAGTCTTTTTGTATTTGAAGTAAAAATTTTTCAGCTACTTTTGAAAATATTTGATGTTTTTTCCATATGATATTTAATTTAGCTTCTAAAGGGGGAGATAGAGGTCTAAAACAAAGATTACTATTTTCTGTAGTATTAATGAGTCTATCTAAACATAAAGCATAACCTAGTCCTTCTTCCACTAGAAGAGAAGCATTATAAACTAAATTATATGTAGCAACAATATTTAGCTTTTCAGTACTATATTCAAGCCATTTAGAAATTGCTTTATCAACTAGTGTCTGTCTTGAAATAATAAGTGGTATATTACATAAATCTTTTGGATTTATCGTATTCTGTGAAGCAAGGATACTGTCTTTACGCATTAGTAACCCCCAAACATCAGTAGCAGGAATTTGTGTATAATCATACTTCTGTATGTTTGCAGGTTCAATTAAAATCCCAAAGTCAAGAAGTCCTTTGTCTAATTTTTCAGTTACATCATCAGCATTTCCGCTAAAAATGTGGTATCTTACATTAGGGTATTTTTGATGAAAATGATGTGCAGCTCTAGCTATAAGTCGCATAGCTTCAGTTTCTCCACCACCTATATATATATCACCACTAATAATTTCATTGGGATTGTCAAATTCCAATTCTACTTTATCAACTAATGATATAATTTCCTCTGCTCTTTTATGTAAAAGTCTACCTTCATTCGTTAAGGAAACTTTTCTATTTCCTCGAACTAATAATTTGACTCCCAACTCTTCTTCAAGTTCTATAATCTGTCTAGAAAGTGTTGGCTGTGTTATATGTAAAAAGGTTGCTGCACCAGATATACTTTCCTCTCTTGCAATTGCTAAAAAATATCTTAATACTCTTAATTCCATAGTTAATCATCCTTTACTAACTTATTTATTAATATAATTATATCAACTTTTATGCTTTTTACGTATATTTAAGTATTTAATATAGGTATTTGATATAGGAGAAGTTGTATATTACACTAAAAGAAGTAATTATATTGCTTATAAAGTTAAATAAACTAATTTTTATTGAAATATTATTTAGAAAATACAAATAAATTAAAGTTTATATTGAAAGGATGTATAAAATGAATATCAATGAATTTTTAACGCATGTCAATCAAAGAAAACCTGTTTCTAGTGAATCAGAAATACATGAATTTATGGTTAAGTTAAGTAATGAGGCAATGAAAATAACAAGTAAGTTAAATTCTTCTTATCATGAACCAGAAGAAGTGCGTAGTTTGTTTTCTGAGTTAATTGGTAAGAAAGTAGATGAATCATTTTTTATGTTTCCACCATTCTATACGGATTGTGGAAAAAATATTACTATAGGAAAGAATGTTTTTATAAACAGCAGTTGTCATTTTCAAGACCAAGGTGGTATTGAGATTGGAGATAATACTCAAATTGGTCATAATGTGGTATTAGCTACACTTAACCATG
Source organism: Clostridioides sp. LIBA-6822 (assembly GCF_056688955.1). NCBI lineage: Bacteria > Bacillati > Bacillota > Clostridia > Peptostreptococcales > Peptostreptococcaceae > Clostridioides > Clostridioides sp. LIBA-6822. The sequence goes on from NZ_CP196995.1 coordinate 830,300, forward strand.
GTATTGTACCAGAGAAACGTAGTACAACTTATCCTTCTCCAATTATAATAGGAAAAAATGTATGGATTGGTGCTAATGTAACTATTGTTTCTGGAGTTACTATTGGTGATAATGCAATTATTGCTGCTGGAGCAGTTGTAACCAAAAATGTTGCAGAAAATACTATTGTAGGCGGTGTCCCTGCAAAGATTTTAAGAGTTATTGATTAAATCCCAGAATAAAATATTAAACTATCTTTTAGTTATACAAATTTTTTATAACATAAAAAATAAATTGAGAAAAGGTATAGCAAATATGGTATTATTTAGTTAAATATATATAAGGGAGGGGTTACTTTTGATAAAAAAATTAGATGATATTTTAGAGCAACTTAAAGGAGGAGAGAAAATAGTTCTCTCTGTGGCAGCAGCTCATGACAAAGAGGTTTTGATGGCAATAAAGGATGCTGTAGAAAGAAATATAATTACTCCTATATTAGTTGGAAATGAAGCAAAAATAAGAGAAATATCAAAAGAAATAGGATTTGATTTAAATGGTATCAAAATAGTGGATAAGGATGATATCAAAGACTGTGCAGAAATAGCAGTTAAATTAGTATCAAGTAAAGAAGCTGATTTTGTAATGAAAGGATTGTTAGATACATCAGTTATCTTAAAAGAAGTGTTAAACAAAGACTATGGTCTTAGAACTGATAGTTTATTAAGTCATGTTATGGTATATGAGCTAGAAAAATACCATAAATTACTTATAACTACAGATGGAGGAATGAACATAGCACCTGATTATGAACAAAAGGCAAAAATATTAAAAAATTCAATAAAAGCTGCAAAAGCTTTAGGTATGGAAACTGTAAAAGTTGCATGCTTAGCAGCTAAAGAAAAAGTAAATCCTAAGATGCAGGCTACTGTAGATGCAGATATGTTAGCAAAAGCTTGCAAAGAGGGAGAGTTTGGAGATAACGTAATAGTAGAAGGACCTCTAGCTTTTGATTTAGCGGTTTCAAAAGAAGCTAGTGAAATAAAAGGATTTAAGAGTGAAGTATCTGGTGATGTTGATATTATGTTGGTTCCAACAATAGAGGTTGGTAATGGAATAGGGAAAGCCTTTACATATATGGCGGATTCTAAATCAGCAGGTATAATTATGGGTGCAAAAGCTCCTATAGTTTTGGTATCAAGAGCTGATTCACATGAATCTAAATTATACTCTATTGCATATGGAGCTATTGTAGCTAAGAGCATGAAATAAAATCAAGAGTATGAAATAAATGAATAAAAATAGAAAAAGCAGTCAAAATGTCTAAATTAATGCGATATTAAAAAAATTTTATATAAAAAATAATTATAGCTTCAAATGAATATATACAAATGTTCAATTTGAAGCTATAATTAATATTAAAGTAGGAAAAATGAAAAAATTCAAAAAAATTAGTCCAAAAAATGCTATTCTAAGAAGTTTTTACTAATTAAGTTTAGGGAGTAAAAATCTGTAACAAGTCCAAAAAGTAATGAAAAATAATAAATACACAATCAATATATAAAAACAAAAAATGACTAGAAATAATTCAAACTTGATTTAAAAAAAATCAAAACGTAATTTAATTAAACTAAAGTATCAAAAAATAGGTTTAGGTATTAAAAAATAGCCTAAAACAGGCAGTAAAATTAACTTAAATTAGGTACCAAAAATTAAATTTTTATGTATTATCTAATTTTGTTAAAAAAATATTTAAATCTAAAGCAAAGTACTGAAAATTAGTATATAATCAACTTAGAAAGCATTTATTTTATTATTTTATGACATGAAGTCAGTCACCTGGGGGATTTTAAAAATCAAAAAAAGGGGATAGGAATATGGATGAAAAAATGTTAACAATTGATTTAAACAGCCAGAAGATGATAGCAAAAGCTAGAGAAGAAGGCGTAGAAACAATGTATGATAGAAAAGAAGGCTTTAAGGCACAATGTGGTTTTGGTCTTCAAGGTGTTTGTTGTAGAATATGTGGAATGGGACCATGTAGAATAAGTCCAAAGACTCCAAGAGGGTTATGTGGAGCAGATGAACACACTATAGTAGGTAGAAACTTTGCAAGAATGGTTGCTGGTGGGACAGCTGCCCATTCAGACCATGCTAGAGATATAGCACATACATTAGCATTAGCTGATCCAAATGGAAACTATAAAATAAGAGATGAAGCTAAGTTAATAACTTTAGCTAAAGAATGGGATGTAGAAACAGAAGGTAGAGATATCTATGATGTAGCACATGAAGTGGCAGAAATTGCATTAATGGAATTTGGAAAACCTTTTGGGACATTAAGATTTATAAAAAATGCGCCAGAGCCAAGACAAAAAATATGGAAAGAATATGCTATAGAACCAAGAGCTATAGATAGAGAAATTGCAACAATAATGCACTCTACTCATATAGGATGTACTGGTGATATAGACAGTTTAATACACATGAGTCTTAGAACTTCTATGGCTGATGGTTGGGGTGGTTCTATGATAGGTACTCGTCTAAGCGATATCTTATTTGGAACTCCAGTGCCAAGAAGAACAGAGGCTAACTTAGCAGTATTAGAAGAAAATAAAGTTAACATAATATTACATGGACATGAGCCAGCATTATCAGAAATGATAGTTTTAGCTTCAGAAGAGCCAGACTTAGTAGCTTTAGCTAAAGAGGTTGGAGCAGATGGAATAAACTTAGCTGGTATGTGTTGTACAGGTAATGAGATTACAATGAGACATGGTGTAAGAATAGCAGGAGACTTCCATCAACAAGAACTTGCAATAATAACTGGAGCAGTTGAAGCTGTAATAGTTGACGTTCAATGTATATTCCCTGCATTAGCTAGAGTTGCAGATTGTTACCATACTAAATTTGTAACAACTTCTCCAAAAGCTAAAATAACAGGTTCAACTTATATTGAATTTAGAGAAGAACAAGCACTTGATGATGCTAAAGCAATAGTTAAAGAAGCTATTTTAAACTTTAAAAATAGAGATAAATCAAAAGTACTTATACCTGAATTAAAATCAGGAGCAACAGTTGGGTATAGTGTAGAAGCAGTAGTAAACCAATTAGATAGAGTTGTAAACTCTCATATAGACCCAGCAGGAACAGTTAAGCCATTAACAGACTGTTTAAAATCTGGAGTATTAAGAGGAGCAGCTGGTGTAGTTGGATGTAACAATGCTAAAGGAGTTTCAAATGAGGCTCACGTAACAATAATGAAAGAATTAATCAAAAATGACATAATAGTAGTTACTACAGGATGTGGTGCTTCAGCAGCAGCTAAATTTGGTTTAATGGAAACTGATGCAGCTGAAAAATATGCAGGTAAAGGTCTTGCAACTGTCTGTAAATTAGTAGGAATCCCACCAGTACTACATATGGGTTCTTGCGTTGATATAAGCCGTATACTAGATTTAGTTGGAGCAGCAGCTAATTACTTAGATATGGATATGTGTGACCTTCCAGTTGTAGGTATAGCTCCAGAGTGGATGTCAGAAAAAGCAGTTGCTATAGGATGTTATGTTGTGGCTTCTGGTATAGATACTTATCTAGGAATAATGCCTCCAATAACTGGTTCTTCAAGAGCAGTAGATATCTTAACTAGTGAATTAAAAGATAAAGTTGGTGCAACATTTACTGTAAACACAAATCCAAAAGAATTAGCAGCTACAATAATAGAAGATATAGAGAAGAAACGTGTTCACTTTGAAGCATTAGTTGAAGAAAAAATGGCAGAAAAAGCTGAAGCTTAAGAAATAAAAAAATCATAGAAAAAACGATTTTATAAACAAGTTTATGGTTGAATAAAGTCAAATATTAAAGTAAAGAGTATCAAAATACAATGAATATACTGAATAAATAAAATATAAACAATATAATGAAGAATAATAAAACTATACATGCTGCTTTGAAAAGCTAGTAAGGTAAATGTAATTGGTTCCTGTAAGAACTAGCTGTAGTTTATTTTTAGTGTATAAAAAAATAATTAACTATAAAAATTGACTACATAAAAAGCAAATAGAAATAAAGGTGGTAAGGATTATGAAGATAGCAATAACAGGTAAAGGTGGAGTAGGTAAAACGACTTTTTCTTCAATGCTCTCTAGGATGTTTGCTGAAGACGGATACAGAGTTGTTGCTGTTGACGCCGACCCGGATGCTAATTTAGCTTTAGCACTAGGTTTTCCAAAAGAAGTATATGAATCAATAGTACCTATATCAGAAATGAAGAAATTAGTTTCAGATAGAACAGCTGCTTCTGTAGGTTCATTTGGAAAAATGTTTAAGATGAATCCTAAAGTGGACGATATCCCTGAAAATTTCTGTAAAGAATATAATGGAGTAAGATTACTTACATTAGGAACAGTAGATTCTGGTGGCACTGGATGTGTATGTCCAGAGCATGTTCTTTTAAAAAGATTATGTTCACATTTAATACTACAAAATAAAGATGTAGTTGTTATGGATATGGAAGCAGGAATTGAACATTTAGGAAGAGGAACAGCCCAAGGAGTAGATGCTTTTATAGTAGTTGTAGAACCAGGAGAAAGAAGTCTGCAAACATATAGAAAAGTTAAAAAACTTGGACATGATATAGGAGTAAATAAGGTATTTGTTGTAGGAAATAAAATTAGAAATAAAGAAGATGAAGAATTTATAATCAAAAACTTAGAAGATGGAGAATCTTTAGGATTTATTTATTATAATCAAGATGTTATAGATTCTGATAGAGCTAATCAATCTCCATATGATTCTAGTGAAACAACAAAAGCACAAATTAAAGCAATAAAAGATAAATTAATGTCATTTAAAGATAAATAGAATTTTGATTTGGGATTTTAGGTTGGTTAAAGGTTAGACATAGGTAATAGATAGGTAATAAATAAGTAATTAGATAAATAACTAGCTATTAAGTTTGAATATTTTAATAGCTTAGTAGCTAGTTTTTAAGCAATTTTACATGTATAATTATCTTATAAAATATAATTTTTACATATTAATACAATTTTTAGAAAAATTATATTTTAAATCTATTTAGGTTGTGGGAGGAGATTCAGTTATGGGATTTAAATCTGATATTGAAATAGCTCAAGAAGCTAAACCTCAAGATATTAGAGAGGTTGCAAAAAAATTAGGACTAGGTGAAGATGATGTAGAACTTTATGGTAAATATAAAGCCAAAGTTGACTACAATCTACTAAAAAGAGACACTGGTAAAAAAGCTAAGTTAATATTAACTACAGCTATAAACCCAACTCCAGCAGGTGAAGGAAAAACTACTACTACTATAGGTGTTGCTGATGCATTTGCTAAGTTAGACAAAAATGTACTAGTTGCTTTAAGAGAACCATCTCTAGGACCAGTATTTGGTGTTAAAGGTGGAGCAGCTGGTGGAGGATATGCACAAGTTGTTCCTATGGAAGATATAAACTTACACTTCACAGGCGATTTCCATGCTATAGGAGCTGCTAATAACCTTTTAGCTGCTATGCTTGATAACCATATTCACCAAGGAAATGCTCTTAGAATAGACCCTAAGAAAATAACTTGGAGAAGATGTGTAGACATGAACGATAGACAACTTAGAAATATCGTTGATGGTATGGGTAAAAAAGGTGATGGAGCAGTTAGACAAGACGGATTTGATATAACTGTTGCTTCTGAGATAATGGCAGCATTCTGTTTGGCAAGTGATATATCTGACTTAAAAGAAAGATTAGGAAACATAATAGTTGGATATAGCTACGAGGGTGACCCTGTAACAGCTAGACAATTAAAAGCTAATGGTGCAATGGCTGCATTATTAAAAGATGCTTTAAAACCAAACTTAGTTCAAACTCTTGAAGGAACACCATCATTTGTACACGGTGGACCATTCGCAAATATAGCTCATGGATGTAACTCTGTTATAGCTACAAGAATGGCTATGCACTTTGCTGATTATGTAATAACTGAAGCTGGATTCGGTGCTGACCTTGGAGCAGAAAAATTCTTAGATATAAAATGTAGAATGGCAAACTTAAAACCAGATGCTGTTATAATAGTTGCTACTGTAAGAGCATTAAAATACAATGGTGGAGTTGCTAAAGCAGACTTAAATAACGAAAACCTAGAAGCTCTTGAAAAAGGACTTCCAAACTTATTAAAACATGTTGAAAATATAACTCAAGTATATGGATTACCAGCAGTTGTTGCAATAAACAGATTCCCACTTGACACTGAAGCTGAACTTAAACTTGTTGAAGACAAGTGTAAAGAATTAGGTGTAAATGTTGCTCTTTCTGAAGTATGGGCAAAAGGTGGAGAAGGTGGAGTTGCAGTAGCTAAAGAAGTTTTAAGATTATTAGATGAAGAAGAAAATAACTTTAGATTCTGCTATGAAGATGATTTATCTATAAAAGACAAGATAAATGCTATAGCTACTAAGATTTATGGAGCAGATGGTGTAGATTATACTCCAGAAGCTGATAAAGAAATAGCTAACTTAGAAAAACTTGGATTTACTAAGGTTCCAGTATGTATGGCTAAGACTCAGTATTCTTTAACTGATGACCAAACTAAATTAGGTAGACCAACAGGATTTAGAATAACTGTAAGACAAGCAGCAATTTCAGCAGGAGCTGGATTTATAGTTGCACTTACTGGAGAAATCATGAAGATGCCAGGATTACCAAAAGTTCCAGCAGCAGAAAAAATAGATGTTGATGAAAACGGAGTAATAGCTGGATTATTCTAAGCACATTAATTTATAAATAAAGAGTAGGAAATATCTTAAAATAGCTCGAATAATTTGAGATATTTTCCTACATCCTTTCAAGGAGGATTATAATGAAAATAGCAGATAAAACTTGTGTTGATTTTGTAGAAGTACTATCTTCTAAAGAAGCAGTACCAGGTGGCGGTGGAGCAGCTGCACTAGTTGGTGCAATTGGTATGGCCCTAGGCAGTATGGTCTGTAATCTTACAATAGGAAAGAAAAAGTATGCTGAGTATGAAGAAAGTGTAAAAGAGATATTAAGTAAAGCTGGAAAACTAGAAAAAGATTTATTAAAAATGATAGATGATGATGCAGAATGTTTCTTACCATTATCGAAAGCTTATGGGCTTCCTAAAGAAACAGAAGAAGAAAAAAGAATAAAAGCAGAAACAATGGAAAAAGCACTCAAAGTTGCTTGTGAAGTACCATTAAATATAGTAAGAGTTTGCTATGAAGCTATTAAGTTACATGAAGATTTAGTTGATAAAGGTTCAAGACTTGCTATAAGCGATGTTGGTGTAGGAGTTCAATGTTTAAGAGCTGCTATACTTGGTGGACAATTAAATGTAGTTATAAATATAAATTCTATACAAGATAAAGAATATGTTAATAAGGTAAAAACAGAGGTAGATAAATTAGTTGAAGACGGCGTAAAGACTTGTGATGAAGTTTATGCTAAAGTTGAAAAAGCTCTTGGAAAATAATTTTTAAATGACGAAAGTAAATACTATGTTGTTAATATGTGGTATATAGAATAAATGAATTTAAGTTTGCTTGTAGGGGAGTTGTGAATATATGGAAGGAATGTCAACTAAAGGACAAATTATAAAAGGAAAACCTGTAGCTGATAAAATTAGTGAAGAGTTAATAAAAGAAGTTGAGTTATTAGTTAAAGAAGGTATAAGTCCTAAACTAACAATAGTTAGAGTTGGAGCAAGAAGTGACGATTTGTCATACGAAAGAGGCGCACTAAAAAGATGTCAAAACATTGGTATAACAACAGAAGTGTTAGAATTAGCTGAAGATATAACTCAAGAAGAATACATTGATGTATTAAAGAGAGTTAATGATGACAAAAATGTTAATGGTATATTATGTTTTAGACCTCTTCCAAAACACTTAAATGAAGAAGTTATAAAATATGTTATTGCACCAGAAAAAGATGTAGACTGTTTTAGTCCAATAAACTCTGCTAAAGTCATGGAAGGTGATAAGAGTGGATTCCCACCATGTACTCCTACAGCAGTAGTGGAAATATTAAAACATTATAATGTTGATTTAAAAGGAAGTAAGGTAACAGTTCTTGGAAGATCAATGGTTGTTGGGAAGCCAGTATCAATGCTTTTATTAAGTGAACATGCAACTGTTACAATATGTCACTCAAAGACTAAAAATTTATCAGGTGTAGCAGCAGACGCGGATGTATTAATAGCAGCTATTGGTAGAGCTAAGATGGTTGATGAAACTTTTGTTAAAGATGGGGCAGTAGTTATAGACGTTGGTATAAATGTTGATGAAGAAGGAAATTTATGTGGAGATGTTGATACAAATGCAGTTTTAGATAAAGTATCAATGATAACTCCAGTTCCAGCGGGGGTTGGTTCAGTTACAACATCTATACTTGCAAAACATGTAGTTAAAGCTTGTAAATTACAAAATAATAAATAGATATATATAAGTGGAAGGTTTAGGGGGGAAGTAGATATGATAATTTCTGAAAATAAACCATTAGAAGAAGTACTAGGGTACTTAAAGAATTTTGACAAGCTAGTTTTAGTTGGTTGTAATCAATGTGCAGCAACTTGTAAAAGTGGTGGAGAAGAAGAAGTTTTAAAAATGAAAGAAACTCTTGAAGGCGAAGGCAAAAAAATCTTAGGATATGTAATGCTTGACCCTGCTTGTAACCTTTTAAAGTCTAAAAAGGATTTAAAGGCTCTAAAAGAGGAGACTAAAGAAGCTGATGCAGTTTTATCTTTAGCATGTGGAGATGGTACACAGACAATAGTTAAGAACCTAAAAGATAAGCCAGTTTATCCAGCAAACAATACTTTGTTCATAGGGGAAGTACAAAGGGTTGGAGAATATGAAGAAGCTTGTAAAGCTTGTGGAGACTGTGAACTTGGTTGGACAGGTGGGATATGTCCAGTAACTATGTGTGCTAAAGGTCTTATGAATGGAGCTTGTGGTGGAGCTAAAAATGGTAAGTGTGAAGTAAATGCAGAGAATGATTGTGCTTGGATAAAGATATATGAAAGATTAGAAGCTATAGGACAATTAGGCAACTTAGCAGAAATAAGACCACCAAAAGACTACTCTAAGCAAAATAATCCAAGAAGTTTAAGTGCAAAGAAAAAGAAAGAAGCAGCAGCAAATTCATAAAAGTTTTTTTTAGAAGGTTAAAAGGGGGATTAGAGATGAGCTTATTAAGAGAAACATTAGAAAGTGGAAAATTTGCAGTTACTACTGAGATGGCTCCTCCAAAAGGGACTGACCTTTCACATTTAATAGAATGTGCAAAGCCATTAGTTGGAAGGGTTCATGCAGCAAATGTAACAGACTTTCAATCAGCAGTTATGAGAGCAACTTCTCTTGCTACATGTAAATTACTAAAAGATGCTGGATTAGAGCCAGTTATTCAAATAACAGGGAGAGATAGAAATAGGATAGCTATACAAGGAGAAATGTTGTCAGCAGGTGTATTTGGGATAAACAATCTGTTGGCACTAACAGGAGACCATACTAGCGTAGGAGACCATCCACAAGCTAAAGGAGTCTTTGATTTAGATTCTGTTGGGATACTTCAAACTGCTGAGACTTTAATGGCAGGTACGGACATGGCTGGTAATAAATTAAAAGGTTCTCCAGATTTTTATCTAGGAGCATCAGTAACTCCAGAATATTCTCCAATAGAAGTTCAATTATTAAAAATGCAAAAGAAAATAAAAGCGGGGGCTAAATTTTTCCAAACTCAAGCACTTTATGACATAAATACAATGAGAAAGTTTAGAGAATTAACAAGGGATATGGATTGCAAGGTATTAGCAGGGATAGTACCTTTGAAATCACCAGGAATGGCCAAATTTATGACTGCAAATGTACCAGGAATATTTGTTCCAGATGAACAAATCGAAAGATTAAGAGCAGTTGGAAAAGAAAACTGGGTAAGCGAAGGAATAAAAATGGCAGGAGAACTTATCAAACAATTAAAAGAAGAAGATTTATGTGATGGTGTTCATATAATGGCAATTGGGGCAGAAGAGAACATACCTGCTATACTAGATGCCGCAGGTTTATAGTATTTTAATATTGTAGATTATATAAGGTTTGGGGGAATTAAGGATGAAGATAGTAGTAGTAGGTGGTGGACCAGGTGGATATGTAGCAGCTATAAAAGCTTCTATGCTTGGTGCAGAGGTAACAGTTATTGAAAAAAGAAGAGTTGGAGGAACTTGCTTAAATGCAGGATGTATACCAACTAAAGCACTTCTTGCTTCTTCTGGAGTATTAAACACTGTAAGAGAAGCAAAAGATTTTGGTATAGAAATAGATGGAACAGTTACACCAAACTTCACTGCCATAATGGAAAGAAAAAATAAAGTTGTAAATCAATTAATAAGTGGGATAGAATTCCTATTTGAAAAAAGAGGCGTGAAACTAGTTAATGGTTTTGGAAAATTGATTGATAAGAATACTATAGAAGTAACAAAAGAAGATGGAACAGTAGAAACTATAAAAGCTGACAAGATAATACTAGCAAATGGTTCTGTTCCAGTTGTACCAAGAATGTTCCCATATGATGGAAAAATAGTAATAACTAGTGATGAAGTTCTTGGACTTGAAGAGATACCTGAGTCTATGTTAATAGTAGGTGGTGGAGTTATAGGATGTGAGATAGGGCAGTTCTTTAGAGCCTTAGGAACAGAAGTAACTATAGTTGAGATGGTTGACCAAATACTATTAAATGAAGATAAAGATGTAGCTAAACAACTACTTAGACAATTTAAGAAAGATAAGATTAAAGTTATCACAGGTATTGGAGTACAAACTTGTGAAGTAGTTGATGGTAAAGCTGTTGCAACTCTTTCTAATGGAAAGGTTATAGAAGCACAATATGCACTAGTATGTGTTGGTAGAAGACCTAACCTTGATAATTCTGGAGTAGAAGATATAGGAATTGAAATGGAAAGAGGAAAAGTAGTAGTTAATGAGCATCTTGAAACTAATGTAGAAGGTATATACGCAATAGGCGATATAATAGATACTCCTTTCTTAGCACATGTTGCTTCTAAAGAAGGTATCGTAGCAGTTGAAAATGCTTTAGGTAAGACTAAGGTAGTAGATTACAGAGCAATTCCAAGATGTGTTTATACAGAGCCTGAAGTTGCTGGTGTTGGAAAAACTGAAAAACAACTTGAAGCTGAAGGTGTAGAATACAATGTAGGTCAATTTGACTTTAGAGGTCTTGGAAAAGCACAAGCTATAGGACATTTCCAAGGATTTGTAAAGATTATAGCTGATAAAGAAACAGATAAAATAATAGGTGCAGCAGTAGTAGGACCTCATGCTACAGATTTATTAACAGAGTTGTCACTAGCTGTTCATCTAGGATTAACAGTAGAACAAGTAGGGGATGCAATACATCCACATCCAAGTTTATCAGAAGGACTAATGGAAGCTCTTCACGATGTACATGGTGAATGTGTTCATTCTGTACCTAAATTATAATACGTAAACAGAGTACATAAGGCTCTGTGGCTGATTTAAGGGGGAAGTCTTAAAATGGGATACAATATAGCTGTTGCAGGAAAAGGTGGAACTGGTAAAACAAGTCTCACAGGGCTTTTGATTGATTATTTGGTTAAGGACAATAAGGGACCAGTATTAGTTGTAGATGCTGATGCCAATGCTAATATAAATGAAGTATTAGGTATCGAAGTTGAAGCAACGATAGGAGAAATAAGAGAAGAAGTAAATCAGAGAGAAAAGTTAGGCAATGCATTCCCTGGTGGTATGACAAAAGCACAATATCTACAATTTAGATTGAACTCTATAATTGAAGAAGGCGAAGGATATGACTTATTAGTAATGGGTAGATCAGAAGGTGAAGGATGTTATTGTTTTGTAAATGGAATACTTAGAGAACAAGTAAACAAAATATCTGGTCATTACAAATACTTAGTCATGGACAACGAAGCTGGTATGGAACATCTAAGTAGAAAAGTCACTAGACATGTTGACACACTTTTATTGGTTAGTGATTGCTCAAGACGTAGCATACAAGCTGTTGCTAGAATAAGAGATTTAGCTGAGGAACTAAAGTTAAATGTTGGAAGAATACTTCTAATTGTAAATAAAGTTCCAAATGGGGTTATGAATGATGGAGTTAAAGAAGAAATTGAAAAGCATAACCTAGAGTTAATCGGTGTTGTACCTATGGATGAATTGATATATGAATATGACTCTACAGGTATTCCTTTAGTTAATTTACCTGAAGATTCAAAATCTAAAGTGGCTATGAAAGAGATTTTTGCTAAATTAGAATTAAAATAGGTTTAAGGGGGAAAAAAATATGGCATTTAAAATGTCTACTCAAAAATATTCTGGAAAAATATCAGAAGTTGAAGTAGGAATAGGGGAAAAAGCAATTAAATTAGGTGGGGAAAATGTATTACCTTTTTATAGTTTTGATGGAGAAGTAGGGAATTCTCCAAAAATAGGTATACAAATATCAGACGTTTACCCTGAAAGCTGGACTGATTCATATAAAGAGTTATACAAAGATGTAGCTAATTGTCCAGTAGAATGGGCTAAATATGTTGAAGCTAATACACAAGCAGATTTTATTTGTTTAAAATTTGATGGTTCTGACCCAAATGGATTAGATAAGTCAGTTGATGAATGTGCTGATGTAGCTAAAGCAGTAGTTGAAGCAATAGAATTACCTTTAGTTGTAGCTGGTTCAGGAAATCATGAAAAAGATGGTAAATTGTTTGAAAAGTTAGCTCAAACATTAGATGGACATAACTGCTTATTTATGTCAGCAGTAGAAGATAACTACAAAGGAGTTGGAGCATCAGCTGGTATGGCTTATGCACACAAAGTTGGAGCTGAGTCTTCTGTTGATATAAACCTAGCTAAACAATTAAACGTACTGTTAACTCAATTAGGCGTTAAAGGCGAAAATATAGTTATGAATGTTGGATGTTCAGCAGTTGGTTATGGATATGAGTATGTTGCATCTACTATGGATAGAATTAGACTTGCAGCATTTGGTCAAAATGATAAGACATTACAAATGCCTATCATAACACCAGTAGCTTTTGAAGTAGGTCATGTTAAAGAAGCTATAGCTCCAATAGAAGATGAGCCAGATTGGGGTTGTCCAGAGGAAAGAACTATAGCAATGGAAGTTTCAACTGCAGCAAGTGTTTTAGTAGGTGGTTCAAACGCAGTTATACTTCGTCATCCAAAATCAATAGAAACTATAAAAGAATTGGTTAACGCATTAGCTTAATTAAATTGTTAAGGTTAGGGGGAAAAAATAATGGCATTAAAAGCTTTAGATATATTTAAATTAACACCAAAGAAAAACTGTAAGGATTGTGGATTCCCAACTTGTATGGCTTTCTCTATGAAGGTTGCTTCAGGAGCTGTAGAAGTAGGAAAATGCCCACACATGTCTGATGACGCTATAGCGAAATTGTCAGAAGCTACAGCACCTTTAATGAAAGCTTTAAAAGTTGGTACTGGTGCCTCTGAATATGAACTAGGTGGGGAAACAGTATTATTTAGACATGAAAAAACATTAGTAAGTAGAAATAGATATGCAGTTTCATTCTGTACTTGTATGAGTGATGAAGCAGTAGATTCTAAAATAGCTAACATGAAAAAAGTTGACTATGTAAGAATTGGTGAACAAATGAAAGTTGAAATGGTTGTTTTAGAGTACTGTGGAGACAAAGACGCATATTTAAAATTAATAGATAAAATAAAAGGCAGTGGATTAGAAGTAGCTTACATTTTAGCTTGTGATGATGCACAAGCAGTTAAAGAAGCTGTTGAAGTATTAAAAGATGCTAGACCAATGGTATATGGAGCAACTAAAGAGAACTACAAAGATATGATAGAAGTAGTTAAAGGAGCAAGTTTACCATTAGGTGTAAAAGCTGGTAGCCTAGAAGAATTATATGAAACAGTTGAATTAGTTCAAGCTGCTGGATACAAAGAATTAGTATTAGATGTAACTGGAGAAAACATAAAAGATACTTACACTAATGCTATACAAGTTAGAAGAATAGCTTTAAAAGAGCAAGATAGAACATTTGGATATCCTTCAATAGTATTTGCAAATAGATTATCTAATTCTAACCCTATGATGGAAATTGCTTTATCATCAATGTTTACTATAAAATACGGTTCTATAATAGTAATAGATGATATCAGTTACGCTAAGGCATTACCATTATTTGCATTAAGACAAAATATATACACTGACCCACAAAGACCAATGAGAGTTGAACCAAAGATTTACCCAATCAATAACCCAGATGAAAATTCTCCAGTATTAGTTACTGTTGACTTTGCATTAACTTACTTCATAGTTGCTGGAGACATAGAAAGATCAAAAGTTCCAGTATGGTTAGTAATACCAGATGCAGGTGGATATTCAGTTCTTACATCTTGGGCTGCTGGTAAATTTGGTGGAAATTCAATCTCTGCTTTCATTAAAGAAAGTAAAGTAGAAGAAGTAACTAATTGTAAAGACCTTATCATTCCAGGAAAAGTTGCAGTACTTAAAGGTGATATAGAAGACAATTTACCAGGATGGAGTGTAGTTATAGGACCAGAAGAATCTATGGAATTACCTAAGTTCTTAAAAGGATACCAAGAAAAAGCATGCCAAACAAACTAATAAAATATTAACTAACTATTAATATTAAATTTAAAGGGGGACATTATAAATGGAAAAATTTATGATTATAGGTGAAAGAATACACTGTATCTCACCTTCAATAAGAAAGGCATTAGCAGAAAGAGATCCAGCTCCAATATTAAAAAGAGCGAAAGAACAATTAGAAGCAGGAGCACATTATATAGATTTCAATATCGGACCTGCTGAAAGAGATGGCGAAGAAATAATGACATGGGGAATCAAATTACTTCAATCTGAGTTTAACAATGTTCCTATAGCACTAGATACAGCTAATAAAAAAGCTATTGAAGCTGGACTTAAAGTTTATGATAGAACTAATGCAAAACCAATAATAAACTCTGCTGATGCTGGTTCAAGATTTGATTTAATAGATATAGCAGCTGAATATGAATCAATGGTTATAGGCTTATGTGCAAAAGAAGGTATCCCAAGAGATAATGATGAGCGTATGGCTTACTGCCAAGAAATATTAGAAAAAGGCTTAATGTTAGGAATGGAACCAACTGATATACTATTCGACCCATTATGCTTAGTTATAAAAGGTATGCAAGAAAAACAAGTAGAAGTTTTAGAAGCTATAAAAATGATGACTGAAATGGGACTTTTAACTACAGGAGGATTATCTAACGTATCTAATGGATGTCCTAAACATGTTAGACCTGTTTTAGATAGTGCATTCTTAGCAATGGCAATGGCCAATGGATTTAGTTCAGCTATAATGAATCCATGTGACCCAGAATTAATGAAAACTGTAAAATCTTGTGACATAATCAATGGGGCATCTTTATATGCAGACTCTTTCTTAGAGTTAAATGAAGGTGGATTTGCTTTCTAGGGTTTTTAGGGTATAGTTAATAAAAAATAGGTATAAATATTAAAGGGGGAAATAGAATGAATCTATATAATATAATCTTTACAGGGTCAGAACAAGCTTTAGGTGCAGCTCAAGCTATGCTAGCTGAAGCTATAGAAAAAAATGGAAAAGAACATAAAGTTGCATTCCCTGATACAGCATATTCATTACCTTGTATATATGCTGCAACAGGACAAAAAATGAACACTTTAGGGGACTTAGAAGCTGCTTTAGAAGTAGTAAAATCTTTAATAAACAGAACTCATTTATTAGAACATGCTTTTAATGCTGGTTTAGCTACAGCTTTAGCTGCAGAAGTAATTGAAGCATTAAAATACTCAACTATGGATGCTCCATATAGTGAGCCATGTGCAGGTCATATAACTGACCCTATAATCAGATCACTTGGTGTACCACTAGTTACAGGAGATATACCTGGTGTTGCAGTTGTTCTTGGTGAATGTCCTGATGCTGAATCAGCAGCAAAAGTTATAAAAGATTACCAATCTAAAGGTTTATTAACTTTCTTAGTTGGTAAAGTTATAGACCAAGCGATAGAAGCTGGAGTAAAAATGGGTCTTGAACTAAGAGTTATACCTCTAGGATACGATGTAACTTCTGTTATCCACGTTGTATCTGTTGCAGTAAGAGCAGCATTAATATTCGGTGGATTAACTCCTGGTGATTTAAACGGATTATTAGAGTACACAGCTAATAGAGTTCCTGCATTTGTTAATGCATTTGGACCATTAAGTGAATTAGTTGTATCTGCAGGTGCTGGAGCAATAGCTTTAGGATTCCCAGTTGTAACTGACCAAACAGTTCTTGAAGTTCCAATGAACTTATTAACTCAAAAAGATTATGATAAGATAGTAGCTACTTCATTAGAAGCTAGAGGAATAAAAATAAAAGTTACTGAAATACCTATCCCAGTTTCATTTGCAGCAGCATTTGAAGGTGAGAGAATTAGAAAGAGCGATATGTTTGCTGAGTTTGGTGGAAATAGAACTGAAGCTTGGGAACTTGTTGTTAAGAAAGAAGCAGCAGAAGTTGAAGACCATAAGATAGAAATAATAGGACCAAATATAGATGAAGTTGAAGCAGATGGTGTATTGAGATTACCACTTGCTGTAATAGTTAAGATAGCTGGTAAAAACATGCAAGATGATTTCGAGCCAGTACTTGAAAGACGTTTCCACTACTTCTTAAACTATATAGAAGGTGTAATGCACGTTGGACAAAGAGATATGGCTTGGGTAAGAATCTCTAAAGATGCATTTGATAAAGGATTTAGACTTGAGCATATAGGAGAAGTTTTATATGCTAAGATGTTAGATGAATTTGAATCAGTAGTTGATAAGTGTGAAATAACTATAATTACAGATGCTGAAAAAGTTTCTGAATTAAAAGGTGAAGCAATAGCTAAGTACAATGCTAGAGATGAAAGATTAGCTTCACTAGTTGATGAAAGTGTTGATACTTTCTATTCTTGTAACTTATGTCAATCATTTGCACCAGCTCACGTTTGTGTTGTTACTCCTGAAAGACTTGGTCTTTGTGGAGCAGTTAGCTGGTTAGATGCTAAGGCTACTAAAGAACTAGACCCAACAGGTCCTTGTCAACCAATAGAAAAAGGCGAGTGCTTAGACGATAGAACAGGTGTATGGAATTCAGTAAATGAAACTGTAAACCAAATATCTCAAGGTGCAGTTGAAGCTGTTACACTATACTCTATATTAGAAGACCCTATGACTTCTTGTGGATGCTTCGAGTGTATCTGTGGTATAATGCCAGAAGCAAACGGATTTGTTGTAGTTAATAGAGAGTTCCCAAGTGTTACTCCAGTTGGTATGACTTTCGGAGAACTTGCTTCTATGACAGGTGGAGGAGTTCAAACTCCAGGATTCATGGGACATGGAAGACATTTCATATCTTCTAAAAAGTTTGCTTATGCAGAAGGTGGACCAGAAAGAATAGTTTGGATGCCAAAAGAATTAAAAGATTACGTAGCTGATAAATTAAATGCTACAGTTAAAGAAATGACTGGAATAGAAAACTTCTGTGATATGGTTTGTGATGAAACTATAGCTGACGATTCTGAAGGCGTATTAGCTTTCTTAGAAGAAAAAGGTCATCCAGCATTAGCTATGGAAAGTGTAATGTAATTGATGGAAAATTTAAAATAGTGTGATATAATATTAATATGATTTAAATAATTTAATCAATAATATAATATTGGGGGTCTATCGAAATGAAATTATTACCAGAATTAAAATACTCTAAAGATCATGAGTGGGTGAAAGTAATTGATGGAGATGTTGTATATATAGGTATAACAGATTATGCTCAAGATCAATTAGGAGAAATATTATTTGTTGAAACACCAGAAGTAGAAGATACTGTAACTAAGGGAGTAGATTTTGGAGTAGTTGAATCTTCTAAAGTAGCTTCTGATTTAATATCTCCTGTTAATGGTGAGGTATTAGAAGTTAATGAAAAATTAGAAGATGAGCCAGAATGTATAAATGAAGACCCATACGAAAACTGGATATTAAAAGTAAAACTAGCTGATGTTGCTGAACTTGATACGTTATTAAGTGATAAAGAATACGAGGCTGGATTAGAATAATTAAAGATTAGTATATTATTATAATTGGGGAAAGTATAGTAAAATTTGAGTGCACGCAAATTTAGCTATACTTTCCTTTTATAATATATAGAACAAATTGGGAGGGATAGTATGATAAAAGTAACTTTTACACCAAACAATAAAGAAGTTTATTGCAATGAAGGGGACGTATTATTAGAAGTTGCAAGAAATGCAGATGTATTTATAGATGCTCCTTGTAATGGAAATGTATCCTGTGGTAAATGTAAGGTAAAATTATTGAACGGGAAAGTTGACACAGAAAAAACAAGACATATAACGGATGACGAGTGGGAGCAAGGTTATATATTAGCTTGTTGTACAAAAGTAGTCTCAGATATAGAAATTGAAGTTCCTTCTAAACTATCATCTTCTATGCATGGTATGAAGATAGAAGGTAGTAATAAAAAAGAAGATAGAGAAATATTTGAAAGAGCTAAAAAGATAATTG
Organism: Clostridioides sp. LIBA-6822; assembly: GCF_056688955.1. Taxonomy (NCBI): domain Bacteria; kingdom Bacillati; phylum Bacillota; class Clostridia; order Peptostreptococcales; family Peptostreptococcaceae; genus Clostridioides; species Clostridioides sp. LIBA-6822. Next base: position 848,962 of record NZ_CP196995.1, read on the forward strand.
AAGAGCATAATCTTCAATTTAAAACAAATATAAAAAAGAAATACATAGAAATGGAAGAGCCAAACCTAGATGATAATATAAGTGATGTAGATAGATTAGAGAGATACGTTAGAAATAATCTAGGATATAATGAAATAGATTTTAGACTAGATATACTTAGAAAGATGCCAACAGTATTTAGAAAGAGCGATTTTAAAGTTACAATAACATACGTCCAAAAACAAAAGAAGCTTACAATTATAAATATAGAAGAAGGCAACAAAGAAAATTCATTGTATGGAGTTGCAATAGATATTGGTACAACTTCAGTAGTTGTATGCCTAGTTGACTTATATTCAAAAGAAGTAGTAGACAAAGCATCTTCTGGAAATGCACAGATAAAATACGGAGCAGATGTTATAAATAGAATCATATATTCAACTAAGAAAAATGGATTAGAAACACTTAATAAAGCTATAGTTGAAGAAACTATAAATCCTCTATTGAAAACAATATACGAAAGAAATGGCATAAATAAAGAGGATGTAGTTACATTAGTAGCTGCTGGAAATACAACCATGACAAGCTTATTCTTAGGTGTGTATACAGACTTCTTAAGACAAGAGCCTTACATACCTCCATTTTTAAAATCTCCAAAACTTATGGGCGAAAATGTAGGTCTTTTCGTAAATGATAGTGCATATGTGTACTTAGCTCCATCTGTTGCAAGTTATGTAGGAGGAGATATAACAGCAGGTGTACTATCAGCAGGTATATGGTCAAGTGAAGAAAATGTTTTATTTATAGATTTAGGAACTAATGGAGAGATAGTATTTGGTAATCAAGATTATATGATGAGTTGTGCATGTTCAGCAGGACCTGCCTTTGAAGGTGGAGGTATAAGCTGTGGAATGAGAGCATCAGCAGGAGCAATAGAAAAAGTAACTATTGATAAAGAAACTTTAGAGCCAACTTTAAAGATTATTGATGAATGTGCTCCAGTTGGTATATGTGGTTCTGGTATAATTGATTTAATTTGCCAAATGATTACTAAAGGTGTAATAGATAGAAGAGGTAAGATATACAGAGATTTAGATAATAAGAGAGTTAGATTTAATGAGCATGAGATAGGAGAATATGTATTAGCATTTAAAGAAGAATTTGATTTAGAAAATGATATAGTAGTCAATGAAGTTGATATAGATAACTTCATCAGAGCTAAAGGAGCTATATATTCAGGTGCATATACTCTTGTAGATAGCTTAGGTATGGACTTTAGCATATTAGATAGAGTTTATATAGCAGGAGGTATAGGAAATAACTTAGACATAGAAAATTCAATAATTATAGGATTACTTCCTGATATTGAGAGAGAAAAATTCACTTATATTGGAAATAGTTCTCTTGTGGGTTCTTACTTAGCTCTTATAAGTAAAGATGCAAAAAATAAGCTTGAAGAAATAGGTAATCAGATGACTTATGTTGAACTTAGTGTATATCCAAGTTATATGGATGAATTTATATCTGCATGCTTCTTACCACATACAAATATAGAGCAGTTCCCAACAGCAAAAAGATTACTTGAAGAGTAAAACATAACTTAAAAGGAATAAATTATGAATAAAAATTTATCTGAAAAAATGAAAATGGCTTTTGATGTTAGACTAAATAATTTTGGGAATAAAATAGAATTTGCTTATCCTAATCAGACACTAGCACTTAGTACTACAAGTAATAAATGTAGTTTAAAGTGTGCTCATTGTAATGGTCACTACTTAAACAATATGGTGCCAATCGAGAATTATAAAGAAAAAGTACAGTCAAGAAATATAACTAGTTTTTTATTAAGTGGTGGTTGTAGCTATGAGGGAGATGTTCCAATAAATACACATATCAAGACTATTAAAGACTTAAAAAAACAAGGATATAGATTGAATGCTCATTTAGGGCTTATGGATAGAGATAGCATTATAGAGTTGTGTAAGTATTTAGATATAGTTTCTTTTGATTTAGTATTTGATAAAGAAACAATAAGAGAAGTTTATAAGATGGAAAAAAGTAAAGACGATTATATCGAAGTTTATAATACAATAAGAGAAAATACAGAAGTAGCACCACATATATGTATTGGTTTAAAGGGAGGACAAATAAAGGGTGAATATGAAATTATAGAATACCTACAAAAAAATCCTCCTAATAAACTTACATTTATAGTACTTATTCCAACAAAAGGAACTGAGTATGAGAATGTAGAACCACCTGAGCTAGAAGGAGTAGCAGATATCTTATGTGAAGCTAGAATTAATTTACCATATACTGAAATTAATCTAGGCTGTATGAGACCAAGAGGAACGTATAGAAAAGAGCTAGACCAGCTATCTATAATGTGTGGAATCAATAGAATAGTATTACCATCAAAGTCTGCTAAGAGTAAGGCTATAGAAATGAATATGACAATAACTGAGTGTAAGGAGTGTTGCGTTTTATGATTAGACTATCATCTGGGACAGCAATAGAACTTGGAATATTAAACAAAAAAAGCGATATACCTCCTACTACAGCATATATAATGATTGGAGAAAAATGTATAAACAAATGTAGTTTTTGTTCTCAATCAATAGAAAGTAGTACTAGAAAAGATAAGTTATCGAGAGTAGTTTGGCCAGAGTTTTCTAAAGAAGAAATATTGGATGCTTTAAGAATTTATAAAGGGAAAAATATAAAGAGAATATGTATTCAATCAATGGCAAGTGAAGAAGCACATAAGTCTGTTTTAGATTTTATAAATTATATAAATGGTAAAATAGATATGCCGATTTCATTATCTGCAAAATTAGAGAGTGATGAAGAAATAAATAAGTTTTTTTCAGCAGGAGTAGATAAAATAGGAATAGCTATAGACGTAGCAAATAAAGAATTGTATGAAAAAATAAAAGGAAATAATTATGATGAAAAGTTAAAATTTATAACTGAGATGTCAAAATCATATCCTAATAAAATAAGTACTCATATAATAGTTGGTATGGGTGAGAGTCATGAGGATATATATAACTTATATAATCATTTAAAGGAAAATAATATAACGATTAGCTTATTTGCATTTACTCCAGTTAGAGGAACTAAAATGGAAAAAATAAGTCAACCAAAGATTGAAAGTTATAGAAGGGTACAATTAATGTCTTATATGATAAATAAAGGTTATTTAAAAGAATGTTTTGAATTTAAAAATGGATATTTAGATAGTATAAAACTTGATAAGGATATTATAAAAGACATAAATAAAGGATATCCTTTTGAAATAAGAGGATGTAAGGATTGTAATAGACCATATTATAATGAAAGACCAGGAAGTACTATATACAACTATTCAAGACCTTTAAATCAAAGTGAGATAGATTTAGCTATAAGAGAAATAAATTTATAAATGATTTCTAGGATATATTTATACTAAAGATGGGGGCGTAATAATCATGAATCAGTGGAGAGTTATACATAATAAATCATATGATGGTGCAATGAATATGGCAATTGATGAAGCTATATTTACTGCATATAAGAAAGGACACAATAAGCCGACACTTAGATTTTATACATGGGAGCCAGCTTGTTTAAGTATAGGATATTTTCAGAAATTGGAAGATGAGATAGATTTGGATAAATGTAGATGCATGAATATAGATTATACTCGAAGAATTACAGGGGGAAGAGCTGTATTACATGATAATGAGCTAACTTATAGTATAATTATAGGAGAAGAGAATCCTTTGATTGACAAGAGTATTAATCTATCTTATAGATATATAAGTGAAGGTCTAGTTAAAGGATTAAATTTAAGTGGAGTAGAAACAGATAATTTAAATAGAGGTGAAAGAATAAGTAGGGAAAATCTATCAGCTGCATGTTTTAATGCACATGCATCATATGAAGTTACTATTAATAATAAGAAGGTTATTGGGAGTGCTCAAAGCAGAAAAGATGGAGTTTTATTGCAACATGGTTCAATAATATTGAATTTCGATGTAGAAAAATTATTTGAATTAATAAAAACTAAAACACCAGAATTTAAGGAAAGGGCTATGAAATTTACAGCTAAGAAGGCTAGTGGAATAGAAAATGAACTTGGCAAAAAAATAGACATAGATATTCTGCAAGAAAATATAGTAAAAGGATTAGCTGACCAATTTAATGTTGAGTTTGTAGAAGGCGATTTGACTGATTATGAGAAGCAATTAGCTAAAGAATTATATGAAAAATATAAGAATGAAGAGTACAATAAAAAGCGTTAACTTTAATTGACTTTATGTAAATTAAAGTGCTATACTTAAAGTATAATAATATACGAAAATTGAAATCATGAAGATTTCTTTGGTGTATTGAAATACCTAAGGGAATCTTTTTTTGATTTTTAATAAAAATCATATTAGGAGGAGATTTATATGTGTGAATCATCAGCTTTCATTTGTAAAAGTAATAATGAGTTAGAAAAGGTTATGGAAAATGTGGTTAATATAGACCCTTGTGATGGAAAGATTTATTTAACTGATTTACTAGGAGAGCAAAAGATAATAGATGGGATAATTAAAGAAATAAGATTGATGGACCATAAGATAATAATACAAGAAAATTAATTAATAGGGGAATTTCATATGATAATAGCAGTGATAGATGGAATGGGTGGAGGTATTGGAGCCCAGATAGTTTCTTCTTTGAGAGAAGAATTACCTACATATGTAGAAATTTATGCACTAGGGACTAATTCTATAGCAACTAGTTCTATGATGAAGGCTCATGCTAATAAAGGAGCTACAGGGGAAAATGCTATAGTAGTGTCAGCCAAAAAAGCAAATATAGTAGTTGCACCTATTTCTGTAATAATACCTAATTCTATGATGGGAGAAGTTACTTGTAATATAAGTGAAGCTATTTCAGACAGTGAGGCACTAAAGATACTGTTACCTATTATGCCAGAAAATATAGAATTAGTTGGATTAGAAGGTAAACCATTAGCACTACTTGTAAAAGATTCTGTAAATCTTATAAAAAAAGAATTTAATATAAAATAACAGGGGGAATAACTAATGATTTTTGATAAAGAGATTGTAAGATATCATCATGGTAATCATGACCATGACCACTGCCACGAACATACTCATGGAGATATGTGTCATGAACATCCGCATGACCATGCTCATGACCATGACCACGAACATAGCCATGAGGAATCATCAGAGTCTAAAGATGAAAAAACTTTAAAAATACTTTTAGTACACTGGATAAATCACAATGAAACTCATGAAGAAGGATTTAGAGAGTGGGTTGAAAAAGCTAGAGCTATTGGAAAAGAAGAGACAGCAAAGAGTATCGAAAAAGCTATAGAGTGTATGGAAGAGGCTAATAAGATGTTATTAGAGGCTAAAAAACATATGTAATATAATTAATCGCTTATATGTTTGATATAAGCGATTTTTATGTTTTTGATATTTAATTATTGAAATTTCTAGGAGGTATGTAATATACTTTAATGAGTAAATTTTATTATAAAATTGGGTTATGTGATACTTAGTATTGACATATTGGAGTATTACTATTAAAAGATAGTACTAATGTTAAGATAGCATTAAGACTGTTTAAAATTACTTTAATATTAGATATAATAAAGTTTAGTATGGTTAAAAGATTTTATTTTAGAGTTTAAAGAATTTATATGTTTATATTAAATTTTTTATTTAAAGAAGGGGATGAACTATTTATGAAAGACGGTCATATACATTCACCTTATTGTCCTCATGGAAGTAAGGATGATTTTGAAAAATACATACAAAGAGCAATTGATGTTGGCATAACAGAAATGACATTTACAGAGCATTTTCCATATGCAGATGGATTTAAAGACCCTGCTCCTGAAAATGATAGTTGTATGAGTATTGAAGACTTACCAAAGTATCTCAATGATGTTAAGAGACTGAAGGAAAAATATAAGGGTAAAATTAAGATAAATGTGGGGTCAGAAGTAGACTTTATAGAAGGTTATGAAGAGGGAATAAAGCAAAACTTAGATAAATATGGAGATGAATTAGAAGATTCTCTTTTGTCAGTACATATAATTAAGATTGAGGATGCTTATTACTGTGTAGATTACAGTGTGGAAGAGTTTCAAAATTTAATTGATAAGCTAGGTAGTATTGAAGCTGTTTATAATAAGTATTATGAAACTTTGATAAAAGCTGTAAATTCAGACTTAGGAATACATAAGCCAAGAAGAATAGGTCATTTAAATTTAGTTAGAAAGTTCAATCAGGCATTTCCATATGATTATAAAGGAAATAAAATTCTTGAAAAGTTAATAAAGTTAGTCAAAGAAAAAGGTTATGAACTTGACTACAATGTATCTGGTAATAGAAAAGAGTATTGTAAAGAACCTTATATAGATGGATACTTATTAAAATTAGTAAAAGAATATGACATTCCACTAGTTTTAGGCTCAGATTCTCACTGTGCAGAGGAAATAGACAACTATAATATTTTTTAGATATGTTCACATAAAAGACTGTAGATAAGTTTGTATAAAATAAATTTATCTACAGTCTTTTGTAAATTTGGTTAATTTAAAACAATAATAGAATTTAAAACTAATATATTTTATTTGTATGCTCTTGTATTAATTTAAAACTTAGAAAGCTTATTTTGTGCTTAAAGCGATTACTTCATAAGTTTATCATTTTCCATTATTATCGGGTCAAGTAATTCTCCTTCACCTTCTGCCATTTTCAATCTATTAAACATATAATTTTTCACATCTTTTTTACTTTTAAATTTGGTAATTTGATAAGGCGATGTAACTCCATACTTTTCTATAAATAAAATATCCTTGTCAGTCTTAATACATATACCTGTATGACCTATAAATACATTTTTAGTTTCTGGATAACGAAGAAAACCACTTATAATGAACATATTTTTATTATCTTTAAAAGATATCTTTCTCTTTTTCCATTCCTTTTTTATTTGTTCTGCATTTTTATTTATATCATTTGTATCTTTAGCCGGTATTGCAGAAAAAAAGTTGATAAATTTCTCTACATCTTTGGGGCTAAATTTAGCATCTTTATTGTTTGATATAGTATCTAAATCTATACTTAAATCAATGGAATCTCCAGTAAATTTCTTGTTTGAATTTATAAAATCTTTAAAAAGTCTAAAGGCTGTTATTCTACAATTTACATCCATATAATCAGGAAATTTTTTCATCCAATTATCTTGTAATTTTTCTAGGTCATATGGAACTTGTTTTGCGTTCGTTGAAGAATATCCAGATTTAGATAAACTTATATTATTTTGCAGTATTTTAACTTGCTGTTTGTTATAACTATTAATTGCTTTAATAAATGCATCTACATCTTTTTTATCAACCTTATTTTTTTCTAAGACTTTTTTTACATCATTTTGAATTTTTTTATCTATCATATTAGAGTATATTAATTTATTATTTTTAACAGCTGAATATGCAAAGATAGTAAGTATACTTGATAACACTAAAGCAATGGATAATATTACTATTGATAATTTTTTTTTCACTTATATCTCTCCTTTTTAAATTTATTGTGTCGACATATTTATAGTATATAGTACATTTAATTTTATCTTCAATATGTTTTTAATTACAAAACTGTTGTAAAAAATATAACTTTATTTAAAACTTTTTTTTAATATTTAAATATATATACGAATATGGGGTATATATTTTTTGAATATTAAGAAAAATACTCTTGATATTTTTGAGTTACTTTGTATAGTAAAAATAAATAGGCTATTGCTAGAAAAGGGAGAAATTTTTAATTTGTTTATTATAAGACTTTAGGTAAATAAGTAGGATTGAAGTATCTAAAAACTTTTATTTTATCAAAAAATTATTTGCTTAGTTTGATTTTAAAGCTATTAATAAGTATAAAAATATTATTATTTAAATTCAACTATTCCTCAAAAAAGCGATTTTTAAGGAATAGTTGAAATGAAAAGTTTGGTTACATAACAGTAATTTTAGTTACAAGAATGAAACTGTAAAACTTAGGATTTTATTTATATAATTGCATTGAGAATATTTAATTTAGGAGGTAAGATATGAAAGTAAAAAAATTTAAAACTGGTGTAGTCTCAGCATTAACAATTATGATGATAGGAGTATCATTGACAAATGTATCAGCTATGGAATTAAATGAGAGCAAGGAATTTGAAACTAAATACAATGAGATGAAAAGAGATTTTCAAGAGGAGTATGGAAACGAAGACAAATTCAATATAACATTAGATGATGAATTTACAAAAGAAGAAGTGAATGGAGCAAAGGGGATTATAAAGACAACTAATAAGGTGAATAATGAAGTTGTAATCTTAAATTATTTCGATGAGATGAAATCTGGAATTGAATTTGAATTGAAGCCAAAAGAAGAAAAAAATGCAATTTTAAGAGAAGAATTCCAACAAGGATATGGGAAGGAAGATAAATTTAAAGTTGTGTTAGATGATGAATTTACAAAAGAAGAAGTAAATGGAGCTAAAGGGATTATAAAGACAACAGATAAAGAAACAGGTGAAGTTGTTGTATATAATTACTTTGATGAGCTTGAAAAATAATACTAAATGTAAACCCGATTGTATTAAAATATAAAATAATTAAATGTAAAAAGTTGTATCAAAAATATAGGATGACTAAATCTAAAACAATTGTATTAAAAACATAAGATAACTAAATCTAAAAATAATTGTATTAAAATGTAAAATAACCAAATCTAAAACAATTGTATTAAAAACATAAGATAACTAAATCTAAAAATGATTGTATTAAAAATATAAAATAACCAAATCTAAAATGATTGTATTAAAAATGTAAGATAACTAAATCTAAAAATGATTGTATTAAAAATATAAAATAATTAAATATAAAAAATTGCATCAATATAAAATTTAATATGAGGGTGAACTTTATATATTTAGAGTTCACCCTTATAGAAAATATAAAATCTAATTTATTAAATGAATATTTTAAAAAGTCAGTCTATTTAATTTATACTAATATTCTACAGAATTTAATCAATAAAGATTAAAGAATATTAGAAAGAAAGGGTATTAAATGTTTACTCCATGCTGAAATAAATTTTTCTATTATGATAAAACAGGATTTTGCAATAATTCTAAACAGTAATATAAGTCAATTTTATAAATATTTACATAGCTTTTTTAATTTCTAGTTTTGATTTTAAGACATCTAAAAATTTGTAACAATCTTCTGGATATATTTCTCCCATGTTTGCAACTTGGAAGATATTAGCATCTAAGAATTTGCCCTTTCCAGGATATACTACATAACCATTTTCCCTTTCTAAATCCAATATAAACTCATTTATATCTATTTCTTTAGGCAAAAACACAGAGGTAACCGTATTAGACATATACTTATCTGGAAGTAAAAATGTTAGACCTAGTTCTTCCATTCCATTTCTTAAAATAGCAGAACATTCTCTATATCTTTCTATTTTATTGTCATCTTCTAAAAACTCAGTTAAAGCTTCATTAAGAGCAAATATTAAAGTGACATTAGGTGTATTTGGTGTTTGAGAGGACGATTTTGCAAGTTTGTAGTGTTTATAAAGACTAAGGTACACATTTTTACATTGATTTTCTTTAATATTTTGTAAAATGTTTTCTTTAGCACAAAGATATGCAGAGCCTGGGAATGCACCAAGAGCTTTACCACCAACACCAGTTATTATATCTATATCAAACTCATCCACATCAATATATTCTCCAGCAGAGGCACTTATTGCATCTACAAAGAATATTTTATTATACTTTTTAGCAAGTTTTCCTAGTTCAGGTATTGGATTTATCATTCCTGAGCTAGTTTCATGAAATACTATAGCAATTACTTTTATATCAGGATTTTCAATTATATATTTTTCTAAAATGTCTAAGTCTGGATATTCTGCCCATTCAAAATTGGGCTTGTATGTTTTTACATTATAAGCAGATAATATTTCTTCTAGCCTTTCTCCAAAAACACCATTACTAACTAATAAAGCTGCATCTTCTTTATCGAATATAGAAGACAGTACACATTCATTTACAGATGTCCCAGAGCCAGATACGACTAATGAGTAATAATCAGAAGTTGCATTATATAGTTTATTGATTTTCTGTTGAGTATCCTTGAATAAATCCATAAACTCATCTCCTCTATGGCATATATCATAGTGAAGAAGTGCGTTTCTAACCCTATCTGTAACCATTACTGGTCCAGGACTAAATAGATATGTTTTTTTCATTGTAAATCCTCCTTAAAGTTTAATTTAAAATTTGTGATGACTGTTTATGTGTAAATATTATGATATTATGTGTTATTTTAACTAGATTATAGAATAAAATAGTAAATATTGCAATAATATTTTAATTAAAATACTTTTAAAATCATTTAAATTAAAAAAAACAAAAAATATCGTAATAAATATTGTATAAATCCACAGAATGATATAAAATATAAATAACTTGAATAGATTTTATATTCAAAAAATAAAGAAGAATTAATTAATTCTGAAAATAAAGGGGGACGTTTAAAGTGAAATATGTATTAGCAATTGACCAAGGAACAACAGGAACAAGAGCAGTATTAATAAATGAAAAATCAGAGTTTGTTTTTAGTGATTATATGGAACATACTCAAATATATCCGCAATCTGGATACGTCGAACATGACCCTATAGAAATTTGGAATAATACAAAAACTGTAAGTAATAATGTATTACAACAAGCTTTTGAAAGTGGAATTAATGAAAGTGATATAAAAGGAATTGGTATAGATAATCAAGGTGAAACAGTAATGCTATGGGATAAAAATACAGGGATGCCACTTTACAATGCTATTGTATGGCAGTGCAGGAGAACTTACGATTATGTGGAAAATTTAAAGAGGGTGCCAGGTCTAGAAAATAAAATAATAGATAAGACTGGATTAATTATAGACCCGTATTTCTCAGGTACAAAAATTAAATGGGTAATAGATAATGTAAAAGGTGTAAAGGAAAAAATAAAAAATGGAGAAGTGCTTGCAGGAACATTAGATAGTTGGTTAATTTGGAAAATGACAGGAGGAAAATCCTTTTTAACAGATGTATCCACAGCAGCAAGAACGATGCTTTTTAATATAAGAGATATGGATTGGGATAGAGAGTTACTTGATATTATAGGAATACCTAGAAGTATTTTAGCAGATATAATGCCTACTAGTGGTGATTTTGGAACTACAGATAAAGAGGCATTTTGTGGTGTTTCTATAAAAATCACTGCCTCAATGGTTGACCAACCAGCAGCCTTGTTTGGTAATGGATGTTTTGAACCAGGGATGGTCAAAAATACTTATGGTACAGGTTGTTTCTTATATATGAACATAGGTGAGGAGCTAAATATAGCAGGTAATGGTATATTGACAACTGTTGCTTGGAAGATAGGAGATAAAGTTACTTATGCTTATGATGGAGGTGTGTATATAGCAGGTGCTGCAATACAATGGCTTAGAGATGGAATTGGAGTTATAAAAAATTATTCGGAAACTGATGATATGGCAAACTCCATATCAAGTACTGGTGGTGTGTATTTTGTACCAGCATTTGCAGGGATAGCAGCACCTTATTGGGACCAATATGCTAGAGGTACAATGGTTGGGATAACCGGAAGTACTAAAAAAGAGCATATAGTAAGGGCAACTCTTGAATCTGTTGCACTTCAAGTTAAAGATGTTGTTGATTCTATGAATTTAGCTTCAGGTAAAGATATAAAAATGTTGAGAGTGGATGGTGGAATTACTAAAAATAACTTTACAATGCAGTTTCAAGCTGACATATTAGATATACCAATTGAAATTGCAGAAAATCCTGAAACAACAGTGCTTGGGGTAGGGTATATGGCAGGTCTTTCTTGTGGTGTTTGGAATAGTATTGATGAAATTAGAAGTGAATTTACAGTAAGTAAAAAATATATCCCAAATATGACTAATCAAAAAAGAGAAGAGATACTAATTGGATGGAATCAAGCAGTAAAAAGAGCTATGAATTGGGAAAACGATACCAAAAAAATGTGTGCTAATTAAAGTACAATAGAGAATTTTACATATACAGGAGGAAATAAATATGCCCTTTGATAAAATTATATTATACATAATGGCTGTGGGTGTGCTTTTAGGAGCATTAGATAGGATAATTGGGAATAAGTTTGGGCTTGGAGAGCAGTTTGAAGAAGGATTTAATTCAATGGGGCCATTAGCATTAGGAATGGTTGGTATAGTTTGTTTAGCTCCAGTCATTTCAGATGTGTTAGGACCTGTGATAATACCAATCTTCAACCTTTGTGGAGCAGACCCATCTATGTTTGCTACTATTTTAGCCAATGATATGGGAGGGTATCCATTAGCCATGGAACTTGCACATAATAAAGAGGCAGGAATGCTTGCAGGATTAGTTGTGTCGTCCATGCTTGGGTGTACATTGGTATTTTCAATACCAGTAGGATTAGGGCTTATAGAATATGAAGATAGACCATTTTTTGCAAAAGGCTTACTGATAGGATTGATAACTATACCTTTTGGAGGTATTGTAGGAGGCTTAATAGCAGGATTTAACTTATCAATGGTAATTATAAATATGATACCAGTGATAATATTGGCAGTAATATTAGCAGTAGGATTAAAATTGAATTCTACACTTATGATAAATGGGTCATTAATTTTTGGGAAATTTATATCCATATTAATAACAATAGGATTGGGAGCCGCTGCATTTCAAGAAATAACAGGAATAGTGCTTATAAAAGGAATGACACCAATAAGAGAAGGAATTCAAGTAATTGGAAGTATTGCAATAGTATTATTAGGTACTTTTCCAATATTGCATTTGCTAGTTAAAGTTCTTAATAAACCACTTACAATGGTGGGAGGTAAATTAGGTATGGATGCGACCAGTGCAGCAGGGTTAGTATTTACTTTAGCTAATAGTATTCCAGTATATAAAATGATGAAGGATATGAGACCAAAGGGAAAAGTAGTAAATACTGCATGGTTGGTTTGTGCTACAGCAGCTCTAGGAGACCATTTAGGATTTACAGCAGGAGTAGTGCCAGAGATGATTACGCCTGTTGTAATTGGAAAGTTGGTTGGTGGAGTATTGGCAATTGCACTTGCTATGGTCATGACAAAAGACTTAACTTTAGAAGAAGAACAAAGTGTTAGAGTTAAGAAAGATGTTGTATGAAATGAGTAGTACTTAAACAGAATTTAAGTTACTTTAAATTAAAAAATCAAATGACTAAGAATATAATTAAATAGTTCAAAATAATAAAGTAGCATAAAACATTGAAGTAATTGAGAGTATTAAACTAATCTCAAAATAGTAACATAATAAAAAATATAAAGTATTATTTAGATATAAATGGAGCTAAATAAATAATTATTTGGCTCCTTAAGTTTAATTTATTATGCCAAGGAATTAAAAACCAATCATACAAACTAATTATCTGCTATGACTAAAGGTATTCCTCTCTGAGAAAATTCTATTATTATATCATGGTCTATATTAGAGGATGTAATAATAGTATCTATATGTTCTATAGGAGCTACTGATGCAAATGAATTTATACCAAACTTAGGAGGTTCAACAACCACTATAGATTTTCTAGACCTTTCAATCATTTTTTTTCGAACAAGTGCTTCTTCCAAATGATAGTCAGAAATACCATTTTCAAGAGTGATACCTCCAGCACCTAAAATAGCCTTATCAACATTAAATTGTTCAATAGCTGATAGTGTGAGTGGGCCAGAAAAAGAACCTTCAGTTTCTCTAAGATAACCACCAAGTACATATACTTTTATATTAGTATTCATAAGTTCATTTGCCACTAAAATTGAGTTGGTTATTACAGTTAAATTTTTTTTGTCTTTTAAATTTTTTGAAACTTCAAGAACAGTAGTTCCAGTATCCATAAAAATAGTATCATTTGTATTTATAAACTCACTGCATTTGATTGCAATTTGTTTTTTATCATTTGAGTTTATTTTTTTTCTTTTAACATAGTTGAGTTCTACACTACTTGCTATAACTGGTATAGCACCACCATAGACTCTTTTTAAAAGTCCAATACTCTCCATATGGGCTAAATCTCTTCGTGCTGTCTCTATTGATATGTCAAACATTTGAACTATGTCATTTATTTTAATTATATTATCTGATTCGAGAATACTTAAAATTTTCTCGTATCTTTCCTGTGGTAACATAGAATATCCTCCTTGGATTAATATTATTTTAGCTTTGAGCATAACTTATGATTAAGTCAGGATTTATGTATATTTGTTAATGTATGTATATTTATCAAATAATATTATAAGTATTATGCAAGATAATTTTACCATATTTGAAACTTACATTTAAGCAAAAAAGTAAAAATAGATATTTAATAATTCAAAATAACTTAAATTTTATAAAATAATTGACTAAAATATAATTTTATTATATAATTTACTAGTAAAGACAATCTGGAGAAGTACTCAAGTGGCTCAAGAGGATCCCCTGCTAAGGGATTAGGCTGGGTAACCGGTGCGAGGGTTCGAATCCCTCCTTCTCCGCCAATTATTAAAGGCTATTCTTGTTAAAGGTAGTCTTTTTGTAGTGTCTTTAATAAAAGTAATTTACTAAGCAGAACTAAAGAAAGGAGGGAATAGATGACAACTTTAATTTTTTTCATAGTGGGAATAGCATCTTTAGTGGTTGCTTTCGTTATTGATGGAGGACATATTGGAGCACTATTTGTGTTTTCATCAGCACTTGTTGTCTTTGGTGGGACTATAGGAGCTGTTGGAGCTTCAACGCCATTTCCCGTGTTTAAAAAATCTATAAAGATAATGTTGTTAGCTTTTAAAAATAAAAAACCTAACAACATAGAAAATATAATCTATTTTAAAGAAATTGCAATAAAAGCTAGAAAAGAGGGGCTTCTAAGCATTGATAAGGAAATAAATGACAATAATGATTTAGACCCTTTTATTAAAAAAGGGCTTGAACTTATGGTAGATGGAGTTGATGCAGCTACTATAAGAAATATCTTGGAATCACAGATACAGATAACATCAAAACGACATAAAGAGGGTATATCAATATTTGATTCAGCAGGGGGATTTGCACCTACACTGGGGATAATAGGTACCGTTATGGGATTAGTACATATTTTAGGTAATCTTTCGAGTAATCCAGATGCACTGGGTCCTCAAATATCTGTTGCATTTTTAGCTACATTATATGGTGTTGGTTCTGCCAATTTAATATGGATACCAGTAGCATCAAAACTTAAAGCTATAAACCAACAAGAAATAAATGAAAGACTTTTGGTGATAGAAGCAATATTATCTATACTTGAGGGGGATAATTCTAATTTAATGACAGAAAAATTAAAAATATTTTTAAATTCAAAAGAATTAATCGAACTTGAAGGAACAGATAGTAGAGCTGAATAATATAAAAGGATGGAATATTTATGTTACATGATGAAGATGAAAAAGAAGAAAACAATGAGCGATGGCTTTTAACTTATTCAGACCTCATAACACTACTTATGATTTTCTTTGTCATAATGTATTCTATGAGTAATGTTGATGCAGAGAAATATAAACAATTATCTGAATCTCTAAATTCTGCATTTGGTGATTCTTCTGGGGTTATTGAAGGTGGTAAGAGCCAAATGGAGCCAGTAGTTGAACCAGGAAGTAATAATTTAGATAGTTTACAAAATGCTGAGTTCAAAAAAGTTGGTGAGGAAATTCAGAAGTATTTAAATGAAAATGGTATGGCGAATTCAGTATCATTAAAAGCTCAGGATAGAGGATTAGTAATAAGTCTTAAAGATACCATACTATTTGATACTGGAAAAGCAGTTGTAAAGAATAATTCTAGAGATAAAATTATTCAAATAGGTAAGATGTTAAATGAAATGAATAGTTACATAAGGGTAGAAGGTCATACAGACAACATGTTTATAAAAAATTCTGAGTTTAAGTCAAATTGGGATTTATCAGTTATGAGAGCAACCAATGTTGTTCAACTTCTTATTGACAATGCAGGTATAGCACCAGATAAATTATCTGCTGTAGGATATGGCGAATTTAGACCAATAGCAGAAAATTCATCTCAAGATGGTATGTCAAAAAATAGACGAGTTGATATAGTCTTAGTTGATAGTAAATATGATAATGTAGAAAATGTTGGTGAAAATAAATAGTTAAACAAACTATCTCAAGGCAGAATTATTTCTAAAAAGAGATAGTTTTTTTATGTAAAAATTAAAAATAGATGAACAGTAAGTTACCTTTTTGGAAGAATATATGGTATCTTAAATATATAATGTTTAAACGATAAAAAACTCAATTTTAAAATTTTTATAGAGGGTGAGGAAACAAATGAGTAATAAGAATAAAAACACGAAGTATAAAGATAAAACAAGAGAAAGGTATAATAAAAAAGTTGATACTTTAAATAAAGAGAAGCTAAAGGAAACTAACAAAAAATCTAAAAATGTAGATAAGGTTGATGATATTATTAATAAATCTAGTATTGTATTATGTATTCTTTTAGTAATATTTTCTTTACTTTATTTGTTTAAGTTAGTTCAACTTAATGTAATAATGACGCTTTTAGTGATTACAGTGGCTATTCAACAAGGTTTGGTATCGTTTGGAGCATTTAGAAATAAAAATTATGCAAAAGCCCTATTTTCAGTATTTGTAATTATATGCTTCTTAATTGCTTTTAAATATGTTGTTAATCCTGTTTAAATATATCAATAAACGTTCTATAATTAATATAAATAGTGAAGTTGTAGTTTTAATGCTATTATAATTTTATAAATTTGAAGGAGTAGATTTTATGAATAGGTGTAAGTTTGCAAAATTAATTATCACATCAATGATTGTTTTATTACTTACAGGGTGTAGTTTGAAAAAGGAAGATAATTATAAGCTGGACCCAGAGAATCCAACATCAATAGAAATTTGGCATTATTATAATGGACAGCAAAAAATAGCTTTTGACAAGCTTGTTAAGGAATTCAATGACACTGTAGGTGCTGAAAAAGGAATTATTGTTGAAGCGTTTAGTCAAGGTAATGTTGTTGATTTATCAGAAAAGGTTTTAGATTCTGCAAATAAAAAGGTTGGTTCTGAAGATGTACCAAATATATTTGCGGCATATTCAGATACTGCTTATGAAATGGATAAATTAGGATTACTAGTGGATATGGACAAGTATATAAGCAAAGATGAACTAAATGAGTATATAGATGAATATGTAGAAGAGGGCAGAATAAATTCTAATGAGGAGTTTAAACTTTTTCCAATTGCAAAATCTACTGAGATTTTGATGATAAATAAGACTGATTGGGATAAATTTGCCAAAGCTACAAATTCAAATATCAATGATATACAAACAATAGAGGGATTAACAGAAATATCAAAAAAATATTATGAATGGACAGATAGTTTAACAAAAGAGCCTAATGATGGTAAAGCGTTTTTTGGAAGAGATGCTTTAGCAAATTATATTATTATAGGAAGTAAGCAATTAGGAGTAGAACTTTTTTCTGTTAAAGATGGAAAAGTTACATTAAATATTGATGAAAAAGTTATGAGAAAATTATGGGATAATTTTTATGTACCATATATAAATGGATATTTTGCATCTTATGGTAAATTTCGTTCTGATGATGCAAAAACAGGAGATATATTAGCTCTTGTGGGTTCTAGTTCAGGAGCAGCATACTTCCCAGATAGAGTAGTGTCAAATGACAACGAGAGTTATAAGATTGAAACATCTGTTTTTGAAGCTCCTCGTTTTAAAGGAAAAGAAAAGTATGCTGTACAACAAGGTGCAGGAATGGCTGTAACAAAATCCACTAAAGAAGAAGAATATGCATCAGTAGAATTTTTAAAATGGTTTACAGATAAAGAACCTAATATAAAATTTTCTATTGCTTCTGGATACTTGCCAGTAAAGAAAAAAACAAATGATTTAGATGTTATAAAAGAAGTTATGAAGAAAGACGATTTAAATGTATTAAATAAAGTTGAAGAATCAATAGTTTCATCTATTGCACAAATTAAAAGCTGTAATTTATATACTAATAAAGCATTCGATGGTGGAACTAAAGCTAGACAAATTCTTGAATATTCGATGCTTGATAAGGCTAAAGAAGATTTAAATAAAATAAATGAATTAATAAAAAATGGAACTTCTAAAAAGGATGCAGTAGCACAATTTAATAATGACAAGAATTTTGAAACTTGGTTTAATGATTTTAAGACTGAGCTTGAAAATGCTACAAAAGAGTAGATGAATTGGCGGTTAGTGTGTCAACATGCACAAAGGTATAGGTGGAATTAAGTATGGAAAACAATCTAAGAAAAAATAATTCAATAATGAAAAAGATGATATTTCCCCTAATTATTGTTATGCTAATTCAAACAAGTTTATTTTGTGCCACAATTTTATGGGGAGGAACTATTAAGAAGTTAAATGACAACTCATTTGATATTTTAAATGAAAGAGTAATTAATCGCAAAAATTATATACAAAATGAGATGTTGCAAAGATGGTCAAAGACAAGTGAAACGGAAGCCGCAATTAATTCATCTGTAAAAAAGGTTTTGGATGAAAATAATGTTTCAATCAAAGATGTAGGTGAGAATGAAGAAATTAACAAGGAGATTATAAAAAATATATCGAGTAATTTGATATATCTTTTAAGAAAAAATTCTGTTACAGGCTCTTTTGTAATATTAAGTAATAAAAACATTGAAGATGATTCCATGAGTAAAGGTGAAATAAGCAAGACGGGACTGTATATAAGAGATTTAGACCCTAAATTTAGTCCAAATGATAATTCTGATTTGTTAATTGAGAGAGGTTCATCAGATATAGCAAGAGACTTTGGAATATCTATGGATAGTTATTGGGCTCCAAAATTTTCATTTAAAAGTGAAAACAAGCGAAAAGGAGATAATTTTTTTTACAAACCATTTAGAGCGGCAATTGATAATCCAAATGTATCAAGTTCTAATTTAGGATATTGGGGAAGTAAGTTTCTATTAACAAATGCAGGCGATAAGGTTATGACATATTCAGTTCCTCTTATTTATGAGGATGGAACTGTATATGGAGTACTTGGAATAGATTTAAGTATAAACTATTTAAGTGAATTACTACCATATGCAGAGATAAATGGAAACAAAAAAGGTAATTATATTTTAGGTGTGGACAGAAATGATGATATGGCATTTGAAAATGTAGTTTCAAATGGATATTCACTAAAAGAAAAATTTTGGGATGGTTTACATTCTAATTTAGAACAGAAAGAATCTTATAAGAATGTATATAAGATTAAAAATGAAGATAATGATTATAGTAGTGGGAATATTTATGCTAGTGTGCAATATCTAGATTTATATAATTCCAATACTCCATTTGAAAATGAACGTTGGGCTCTTTTGGGGATTATTGAAGAAAAAAGCCTTTTATCTTTTTCAAAAAGAGTGGAGCGTTTGGTTATAGTATCTATAGCAATTTCTTTAGTAATAGGACTTATAGGTATTTATATAGCATCAAGACTGTTTACAAAACCAATTGTTCTTCTAGCCAAAAAGGTTAGAAATAGTAATCCATCAAAACCAGTAAATCTTGATAAAATAAATATATCTGAAATAGATGAATTATCTTCAGCTATAGAGCTACTTAGTGCAAATGTTGCAGATTCTTCTTCAAAATTATCACAGATTATAGAGATGGTAGATATGCCTATTGGAGCTTTCGAATTGTACAAAAATACAGATAATGTTTTTTGTACAAAAGGATTTTTTAATGTATTTATTACAGAAAAGGGATTCCGAGAATATGGTTATATGCAAAAAGATAAGTTCCTTAAAAAAATGAAAAAGCTAGATAAATATTTACAAAAAGGTTATGAAACAGAAAATACATATATATATAAATTTGAATCTGAAGATAAGAGGTCTAAGTGGGTAAGATTAAACCTTGTTGAAGATGAGATAAAGGTTCTCGGTGTTGTTGTTGATGTCACAAAAGAGTTCGTTGAGAAAAGAAAAATAGAGTACGAAAGAGATTTTGATATTTTAACTAATCTTTTAAATAGGAGAGCATTTTACTCACAGATACAAGAGAAATTCAAAAACAAAGATGAACTTAAGGTAGCAGCATTTGTTATGTGGGATTTAGATAATTTAAAATATATCAATGATACATATGGACATGATACTGGAGATGAATACATTAGATGTGCAGCAGGAATACTTAAAAAGTTTATATCATGGAATGGTATAGTTTCTAGGCTTTCAGGTGATGAGTTTTATGTATTTATATATGGATATGAAAGTAAAGAGAGTATAAGAGCTATTATTAATTCTGTTAAGATACAGATGAGTAATACATTACTAAAACTTCATGATGGAACAGAATTTAAAATAAGAGCATCAGCAGGAATTTCTTGGTATCCTTACGATTCAAGTAACTATGATGAATTAATGAGATATGCAGATTTTGCTATGTATCAAATTAAAAACACAATCAAGGGTGAAGTCAGTGAGTTTGATATCAATATATATAATAAGGATTCATTCTTATTGAGTAACAGAGAAGAGTTAAATAAATTGATTGATGGTCAACTTGTTGAGTATGCATTTCAAGCTATTGTAGACTGTGAAGGAAAAGTTTTTGCATATGAGGCACTCATGAGACCTAAAATAAAAACTTTCAGTTCTCCAGTGGATGTTATTAGATTGGCTCGTTCACAATCTAAATTGTATCAAATTGAGCGTATTACTTGGTTTAAAGCACTTAAATCATTTAAAAAATACAGAGAGAAGTTTGGAGATTGTAAATTGTTTTTAAATTCTATTCCAAATAATAACCTATCAAAAGTGGATTTTGAAGAAATTGAAGATTTATATGGTAATTATTTGAATAGAGTTGTATTAGAAATAACAGAAAATGATAAAATTAATGAAGATTTTATTGAGAAAAAGAAATCTTATATAAACCATTGGAATATAGAGATTGCTTTGGATGACTTTGGAACAGGCTACAATGGAGATGCTGTACTATTATATATAATGCCAAATTACGTAAAGATTGATATGTCTATTGTAAGAGGGATTGATAAAGATGAAGACAGACAGAAAATATTAAAAAATCTTATTTCATACTCTAATGAAAGAAATATTAAAGTAATAGCAGAAGGTGTAGAAACTAAAAGTGAGATGGAAACATTAATTAATCTTGGAATAGATTATATGCAGGGATATTATATTAGTAAACCATCATTTATCCCTGAAGATATAAGTGATAAAATTAAAAAAGAGCTCAAGATGTGTCATGAAAATAGGAATGATGTGATTTAATAGAGGAAAAATTACATGTATTTTTATGAACTTTTGGTTTATAATTAAAAAGAAAATAATATAATTATAAATTAGGGTGGTGGAGCTAATAATCACAACAAATATAGATATAAGAAAGTTAAATGAAAATCAATTAGAAGCAGTTGAACATATAGATGGGCCTTGCATGATACTTGCAGGGCCTGGTTCAGGTAAGACTAGAGTAATTACATATAGAATAGCCAATATGGTAGTAAATAAAAATATAGCACCAACGAGAATCTTAGCAATAAGTTTTACCAAAGCATCTTCAATAGAAATGAAAAATAGAGCTTTAAGTTTAAGTGATGATATAAGGCTTAACAAAGTAACCTATGGAACTTTTCACTCTGTATTTTTTAAAATTCTAAGGTATTTTGAAAGGTATAATCTAGATAGTATATTTGATGAAAAATCAAAGCGAATAACAATCAAGGCAATACTAAAAAGTTTAAATATAGAGAATGCTGATGATGATGAGAATATAGGACAAGTTATAAATGAAATTTCTTATGTAAAAAATGAACTTATGGATAAGAATGAATTTAGTTCAGAGATACTGACAAAAGATGAGTTTTTGAAGGTATATAATTTATATGAAGAGCAAAAATCTAAAGTTAATAAAATTGACTTTGATGACATGCTTATAAGGACTTACTATTTACTCTTAAATAATAAGTCTGCATTAGAGATGGTTAGAAATGTATATAAATATATATTGATAGATGAATTTCAGGATATAAATAAAGTACAGTTTGAAGTTTTAAAGTTAATTTCTAATCCATTAAATAACATATTTGCTGTTGGAGATGAGGACCAGAGTATATATGGTTTTAGAGGAGCAAGACCAGACTTTTTACTTGAATTTGAAAGATATTTCAATAATACTAAAAAAATAATATTAGACGTAAATTATAGGTCTAATAGTGAGATAGTACATATTGCAAATAGACTTATAGAAAAAAATAAAAATAGATATGAGAAAATTATTAAATGTAGTCAAGGCACTGGAGGAAGTGTGAGTTATATTTGTCCACATGATTCAGAAGAGGAAGCTTTATATATTGCCAAGGAAATAATTGACGAAATAAAAAAAGATTATGTAGAGTATTCTGATTTTGCAGTGATTTATAGAACTAATATACAGTCAAGAGCATTAGTAGATGTATTTATGGATATGAGGATTCCATTTGTAGTGAAAGACTCAGTAATTACAATATATGACCATTGGGCAAGTCAAGATATACTAGCATATTTAAGAATAGGTATTAATCCAAAGTCAAATAAAGATTGGTTAAGAATCATAAATAAGCCATTTAGATATATATCTAAGGATAATGTAAATATGGTTAAGGATGAAAAAGATTTTATAACTGCACTAATAAATAAATGTAATCTCCATCCTAAACAAGTCAAAACCATAACTGATTTGGAAATAGACCTAAGTTATTTAAATACTTTAAATCCTAAAAATGCAATATCTTATATTAGAACCAGTCTTGATTATGATAGATATGTATTAGATTATTGTAGTAACAGAAAAATAAAGACTAATGGTCTCGTAGAGATATTAAATGAACTTGAGAGTTCGGCTACAAATTTTAATACTGTGACAGAGTTTTTAGAGCATATTGATAGAGTAAAGACTGAGTTAATGGAAAACAATAAGAATAAGCAGACTGATGGTGTCATATTTACAACTATGCACAGTGCAAAAGGATTAGAATTTAGAAATGTTTATATCATAGGTGTAAATGAAGGAACAATACCTCATGAAAAGTCATATGATATTTGTAAGGAAGAGAAAAAAGAAGAACAGTTAGAAGAAGAAAGGCGACTTATGTATGTTGCTATTACAAGAGCTGAAGAGAAATTGTGTATAAGTTCTACTTTAAATAAATATGGTAAAAAAGTTGATAAATCATTGTTTATTGACGATATAAAATCTCCAACCAAAAAAGAAATTGATAGTATTGGCGTAGGTGATAAAGTGCACCATAAAAAATTTCATGAAGGAGAAATAATTAAAAAAGATGGAATTATGTTTACAATAAAGTTTAAAGATAGGGAGCGAATTTTAGACCTGAAAACTTGCTTATTGAAGAATATAATTTATATTATTTAATTTAGAAGCCAAACTTAGATAGATAGAAAATGTATTATTTATATAGGTAAGAAAGAATTATATTATTTATGTATGATATTTAAGGCAAAGATATAGATAAAAAATATATTATTAAAAAAATAGCTCAAAATATGAAAAATGTTATTTATTAATATCTAAAGAATATAAATAAATCTAAAAGATGCTATTTATGATTATCTAAAGAGTAGAGCTAAATATACATCGTAGTGTTTAAATAATTTACAAATAAAATTATTAAAAAAATAAAAAACTTATTGACAAAAATATTATAAGGAAGTACAATTGTATTAACAATTTAAGGAAACAAATCCAGTGATAGAGAAAGTAGCATATATGGATTTACAGCGAGTTAGGGGTTGGTGTAAGCCTAGCAATGAAGTCTATGTGAAGAGAGCTCTGGAGGAGATTATCAGAAGTTTTAGTATGATAATTGGTTTGCCCGCCTTAAGGGATTGAGAGGATAAGTACTTACTTATCAAAAAGAGTGGTAACGCGGATATAATTCGTCTCTTAGCTGTAAAGCTAAGGGACTTTTTTGATTTAAAAATCAAAATATCCACATAGCTTACAAGCTAACATTCACAAATTTTGAAAGTTGTAAAAGTATTTATCAATAAGAGTGGTAACGCGGTAAAGTCGTCTCTTAGTCATTAAAGACTGAGGGACTTTTTTTGTAACTTGAAACATTAAAGTATTAAAATTTGAGGGAAATTATAATTAAAAGAGAGGGGTAATTAAAATGAAAGCATTTAAAAAATTATTAAGTTTAGGATTAGTATTAGGATTAACATTATCACTAGTAGGATGTAGTGGTGGAGAAGAAAAAACAAAATTAGAACAAATAAAAGAGAATGGAAAATTGGTTGTAGGTACTAGTGCAGAATTCCCACCATTTGAATTCCATAAAGTAGTAGATGGTAAAGATTCAATAAAAGGATTCGATATGATGTTGGCTGAAGAATTTGCAAAAGAGCTTGGTGTAAAGGTTGAAATTAAAGATATGTCGTTTGATGGATTAATAGGTGCTTTAAATGCAGACCAAGTTGATATAGTTCTTGCAGGTATGTCTCCAACACCAGAAAGAGAAAAGAGTGTTGATTTCTCAGAATTATATTATTTAAGCAGAAATGCAGTTATAGTTAAAGATGCAGATATAGACAAAGTAAAAAGTGAAGATGATTTAAAGAAACTTAGAGTTGGAGTACAAGCGGGAAGTATCCAAGAAGAATATGTGGTTAACACTCTAAAAATGACAACTACAAAATCTTTAAAAGCAATACCTGATTTAATTACAGAATTAAAAAATGGAAACATAGATGCAGTTGTTACTAATGAAGCAGTTTCTTTAATAAATGTTAAAAAATATGATGGAATCAAAATGGCAAATACTGAAGTTGGTAAAGATGTAACAGAAGGTATGGCAGCAGCAATCAAAAAAGCTGATAATAACAAAGACTTTATAGAATTATTAAATAAAAAGATAAAAGAATTACAAGATGGTAAAAAAATAGACGAATTTTTAAATGAAGCATCTACTGAAGCTGCTTCAAATTAGTAAGAAAGTTATGTGGGAGATGAAATTATGAGTTTAGATTTTAGTTTTTTAAGTAGATTTGGAACTTCTTTTCTGGAAGGAACAGGTGTGACAGTAGGAATTTCTCTTGTGGCATTATGCTTTGGATTTATAATAGGTATAATCATCTGTATGGCAAAAATATCAAAGAGTAAAGTATTAAGAGCAATATCATCAATCTATATTGAGATTTTAAGAGGGACACCATTATTAGTACAGATATATATAGTATGGTTTGGATTACCTCAATTAGGAATAAGATTCCCTATGTTATTTGGTATACCAAGTGAATTTGTAGCTAGTGCATTTGCATTATCAGTAAACTCTGGAGCGTATGTGGCAGAGATACTTAGATCAGGTATACAATCAGTTGATAATGGACAAATGGAAGCAAGTAGATCATTAGGATTAAATTACTGGTCAACTATGAGATATATAATAATACCTCAGGCTATAAAGAATATACTACCTTCATTAGCAAATGAGTTTATTACACTTGTAAAAGAATCTTCAATAATATCTGTAATAGGAGTTGTTGAAATAATGCGTACTGCTGATATAGTAAAAAATGCAGCGTTTAAAGCATTAGAGCCATTAATAGTAGCGGCAGCAATTTACTTTGTTATAACATTTACTCTATCAAGATTAGTTGGATTATTAGAAAAGAAACTATCTGTGTCTAACTAGATGAGGGCATGTTTAGCATTTAGGGAAAACATAGAATAGTAAAAAGGAAAGTGATAATATGATTACAATAAAAAATTTAAGTAAATCTTTTGGAGATTTAAATGTATTAAAAAATATAGACTTAGAAATCGCTAAAGGTGAAATAATGGTTATAGTAGGTCCTAGTGGTTCTGGTAAAAGTACACTTCTTAGATGTATGAATTTACTAGAAATACCTACAGGTGGAGAGATAATATTTGAAGGAAAAAATTTGGTTGATAAAAAAACTAATATTGATGAAATTAGACAAAATATAGGTATGGTGTTTCAAAACTTTAATTTATTCCCACATAAGACTATTTTAGATAATATAACATTGGCACCAATTAAATTAAAAAAGATGACAAAAGAAGAAGCAGAAAAAAAAGCAGAAGTTTTGTTAAGTAGAGTTGGTCTTTTAGACAAAAAAGATTCCTATCCATCACAATTATCTGGAGGACAAAAGCAGAGAATAGCAATAGCTAGAGCCCTTGCTATGGAACCAGATATGATGTTATTTGATGAGCCAACATCAGCTCTTGACCCAGAAATGGTAAATGAGGTTTTGGATGTTATAAAAGAGCTTGCCAAAGAAGGGATGACAATGGCGATTGTAACCCATGAAATGGGATTTGCAAAGGAAGTTGCAGATAGAGTTATTTTTATAGATGGAGGAAGTGTACTAGAAGATAATACTCCAGAAGAAGTTTTTGGAAATCCAAAACATGAAAGAACTAAATCATTCTTAGCAAAAGTGTTATAATATATAAAAAAGGATGTTATTGATATTAGAAACTCAATACATCCTTTTTTTATGATTATTAATATAAGTTTAAAATAAAATTAATATTAATCTCATTTTGCTAAATTTTCGCAGAAAAAAAGAGCTCGGGGTAAGCTCTTTTTTTCCACCGAATCAATTTCCGTTATCAATCCGATTTTTAATAAATATAAAATATATCCTTATGAAAGGGTATTGGGAATAGATATATTAACTAACTAGGGTTACCAGGGGGATAACCTTAATTTATTATAACAAAATGCGACACAAAAATCAATATTTTTTTTGATATAAATTATAAAAGTTATTTTTATAACAAGTAAGCTTATAAAAATAACTTTTATAGTAAAAATAAGCATATGTATAATATAATGTATTTATTTTATATAATATATTATTTTATCATATATTGTATTTTATAACGTATTTTTGTAGGATATAGTATAAGTATATTATATTTTACTATAAAATTTTATAATAAAGTGAAAAAACTAATTTTTTATGAAAGAATATTTTGTAAATTTAAGATTGTCTTTTTAATAAAGATTAACAAAAAAAATACTATAATTAGTGGTATAATAGTTAGAGTTGAAGATTTTAAATAAAGGTAGGTGTAATTAAGTTGGAAATATACTTAGACAATAGCGCAACTACAAAACCTTATCAAGAAGTTATAGATAAAATGGTTTATGCACTTAGTACGGATTATGGAAATCCTTCTTCTGTTCATAGAAAAGGTGTAGAAGTTGAAAAAGGAATAAAAGAAGTAAGAAAAGTTATAGCGAAATCTCTAGGAGCGAAAGAAAAGGAGATTTATTTTACATCAGGTGGTACAGAATGTAATAATACTATAATAAGAGGAATTGCAAATCTAAATAAAAAGCGAAAAAATCATATAATATCTACTAATATAGAACATCCTTCTGTTTTAAATACATTGAAAGATTTAGAAGAAGATGGTTTTGAAGTAACTTACTTAGAGGTCGGAGAAGATGGAAAGATAAATATAGAAGATTTAAAGAATGCAATAAAGTTAACTACATGTTTAGTAAGTATGATGCATGTTAACAATGAAATAGGAACTATACAGCCAATAGATGAAGTCGGAAAGTATTTGAAATCTTTAAAAGAAAAGATATATTTTCATGTAGATGCTATTCAGTCATATGGGAAAATCAATTTTAGACCATCTAAATACAATATAGATTTTATGAGTGTGAGTGCACATAAATTTCATGGTCCAAAAGGAATTGGATTTATGTATATAAAAGAAAATAATCGTCTTAAACCTATGCTAACAGGTGGAGGACAAGAGATTGGTATTAGGTCTGGAACAGAAAATGTACCTGGGATATATGGGCTTGGAGAAGCTGTCAGAATACTAAATAAAGATTTAGATGCAGTTATTTTAAAAGTAAATAACTTAAAAGATACATTTAAAAATAAAATAATTGATAATATAGAAGATATAAAAATTAATTCTCCAGAAGATGGTGTATGTCATATATTAAATATATCATTTAGAGGGACAAAAGGAGAAGTGTTACTTCATTATTTAGAGCAAAAAGGTATTTATGTATCAACTGGCTCTGCATGCTCGTCTAAGAAGAAGGGTAGCCATGTTTTAAATGCCATAGGTCTTACAAATGAAGAAATAAATGGGACAATAAGATTTAGCTTATCTGATATGAATACAGAAGAAGAAATATCAGAAGCGGTAGAAGTATTGAAAGAATCAATTTGCGACTTAAGGTCAATAATGAAAAGGAAGTAAAGAATACAGTATAAATAATGATAATAAATTAGTTTAAGAGGTGAAATAGTGTATAATATATTAATAGTGAAGTATGGCGAAATTGGAGTAAAAGGAAAAAATAGATATATATTTGAAAATAGACTTATAAGGAATATAAGAAATATGTTAAAGCCAATTGGCAAATTTAATGTATATAAAGAATATGGAAGAATATATGTTGATTTAGAAGATTATGATTATGAAGAAGTAATTGAAGAAGTTAGAAAAGTATTTGGAATAGTGGGAGTATGTCCTGGAGTAAGAGCTAAAAAAGATTATGATACATTAAAAGAAATAGCTTTAGAAATGTTAGAAGAAAAAATAGAAGCTGGATATAAAACTTTTAAAGTAGAGTCAAGAAGAGGAGATAAATCTTTTAGATTGACTTCTCAAGAAATGAGTATGGATATAGGTGGATACTTATTATCAAAGGTAGGAGATAAGATTGATGTTGATGTAAGAAATCCAGAAGTTAAAATAAAATGCGAATACAGAGAGTTCCATACCATGGTCTATAGTGATACTATACCTGGATATGGTGGATTACCGCTTGGAACAAATGGTAGAGCAATGTCTCTCTTATCAGGGGGTATAGATAGTCCAGTAGCAACATGGATGGTTGCAAAAAGAGGTATGGAAGTAGAAGCAATACACTTCCATAGTTATCCATTTACAAGTGAAAGGTCACAGGAAAAAGTTAAAGATTTAGCCAAAATATTAGCAAAGTATTGTGGTAGAGTAAGACTTCATAAAGTTAACATATTAGAAATACAAAAGGCAATCGGTGAGAATTGTAATGAAGAAGAAGCTACTATTCTTTCAAGAAGATTTATGATGAGAATAGCACAGAGGCTTTCTGAAAAAAGACATTGTGATGCTTTAATTACAGGCGAAAGTATTGGTCAGGTTGCATCTCAAACTATACAAGGGCTTACTTGTACTAATGCTGTTGTAGATTTACCAGTATTTAGACCACTTATAGCAATGGATAAATCAGATATAGTTGATATAGCTAAAAAAATAGGAACTTTTGAAACATCTATAATTCCTGAAGAAGATTGTTGTAGCGTATTTTCTCCTAGAAAACCTGTTACTAAGCCTAGGTTAGAAAAGATAGAAAAATCTGAAACAGCACTTGACATTGAAGGATTAGTACAGGATGCGATTGATAAAATAGAGGTTGAAGACATAGAGTTTTAATGTATAAGTGATTAGCCTCTTGGGGGAGGGTTATATATGATTAATATATTGTGTGTTGGTATTGGTGGATTTTTGGGTGCTATATTAAGATATTTAATATCTTTAAGATTTGCAGTAGCTAAGTTTCCATTTGGGACTCTAATTGTCAATGTCATGGGTGGAGTTTTAATTGGTTTTATCATGGAAATGAGTATAAGAACAAATTATATTTCTGATAGTTTGAAATTGTTCTTAGTAACTGGTCTAATGGGAGGTCTTACTACATTTTCTACATTTAGTTTTGAGAATGTAAAGTTTTTTGATAGTGGCAATTATATGTTATTTGGATTAAATATATTCTTAAATTTAACATTAAGTATTTTAGGAGTTTTTGTTGGAAGAACTCTATGTAGACAATTTGTTAATATGTAGTATTTTAAAGTAAGTACTATAATTTTATTTAATGGGAATGATTATTATGAATAAAAAGGGTTTTACACTAATTGAATTATTGGTAGTTATATCTATAATAGGAATTTTAGTTATAGTCGCAGTTCCGGCACTATTTAGAAATATAGAAAAAAGTAAGGCAGTTACATGTCTTTCAAATAGAGAAAATATAAAGACTCAAATTGTTATTGCAATGGCTGAGGAACCAAGTAAAGACAAGAATGAAATTATAAAAGATGTGTTAAAAAATAAAGATGGAAAATATTTTGAAACAGAGCCAAAGTGTAAATCAGGTGGAACATATTCAGCAGAATTTGATGATGGTTATGATGGAATAACTGGAGATGAAAGTATTGCAAAGGTGTATGTTACTTGTACAGAACATCCAGATGGTGTTGAGATGGCTAGAGATGTACATCAAAGTATGACAGATTTGATTGCATCATTTGCAGAAGATTCTTCTATAATATCAAGTGTTTCAAAGGGTAATGATGATTTTAGAAATTATTTGTTAGCTAATAAATATAAAAATGGTTGGCCTACAATTCCAGATGAATTTAAGAAAAAGTATGATTTAAGTAAGGAGAAGTTGTTTATACAACCATACACATATAATCCTACTAAATCTGATGCCACTGTAGTTGTATTTGCAAATAATTCAACTTCAGGTAATTGGTATACATCCTTAGTTTACGATTATGATGAAGGTAGATGGTATAAAGGCAAAAATGGTATTTCTGTTGCAGGTAGGTCATGGGATATTGATACAGATACAGCTACATCTGTAAAAACAGAGATTCATACTAAAGTTGGTTGGGGTCCTTTAAATTAATATAGCACATTTTATTAATCTGGTATTAATTAAACTATAGGAAAGAATGTTTTCTATAAATAATTAATACCAGTTTCTTATTTGAATTTCTTATTAAAATATGTTAAAGAGTTTGTACTTTAAATCCTTCACATGTAAACCAAAAATAATTATAATAAGAGTATGAGGAAATTTAATTATAAAATTAATTTTCTGAAGATTTAGTATTTATACTAAGAAATACATAAAAAGGGGAATAGATATATGAATAATTTTCAAGATAATCAAACAATAAACTTGATACAAAGCCGTAGAAGTATACGAAAATTTACAACAGACCAAATTACAGACAAACAATTAGATACATTGTTACATTGTGCATTTGCAGCACCTTCAGGATGTAATAAGCAACCTTGGCATATAAGTGTTGTGCAAGAACAGAAACTTTTAAAAGAGATTAGTGATGATACTCTATCTAGAATTCATGAAGTTAGTAATGTTGAGATAAATAAGAATTTTAAATTATTTTATGGTGCACCAACAGTTTTATTTATCTCTTATGATGAAGAAAATTCATGGGCTCCATATGATGTAGGAATACTTACAGGGAATATAACAACAGCTGCACAAGCATTAGGACTAGGAAGCTGTATAATAGGAATGGTTAGGGGACTATTTACACCTGTTGAACAAGGGGATATTGTAGGTCTTGTTAGTGTATTGGATGACAATGATGTAAAAGAATCAGACTCAATAAAGATGAAGTTTGATACAAATAAAAAATATAGAGAATTACTAGATATACCAGAAGGATATTCTGTACCATTTGCTATTGCTGTAGGTGTTCCAAATGGAAATCTACCAAAGGCTAGAGATGTAATTTATAAAGTTTCTAGAGTTTAGACTATTTGATTAATTAAATAGCTATATAAATTTATATGATTAAAAAAGATAACATAAGGCTGAAAATAAAAAAAATTATTTTTAGTCTTATTTTTTATT
Source organism: Clostridioides sp. LIBA-6822 (assembly GCF_056688955.1). Taxonomy (NCBI): domain Bacteria; kingdom Bacillati; phylum Bacillota; class Clostridia; order Peptostreptococcales; family Peptostreptococcaceae; genus Clostridioides; species Clostridioides sp. LIBA-6822. The sequence continues at coordinate 880,891 of NZ_CP196995.1, forward strand.
ATTTTATATTTATAAATGAAGAAATGGTAATGTAAATTTATTAGTTTAAGCATATAAAATAAAAATTATAAAGACGAAAAATGTAAATAAACGATTTATAATATTTTGGAAATAAATAGCAAAATATTGAAATGAAGAAAAAAGAATGTTAAAATAAGATGAAAGTAACCCTTAGTTATAAAAAAGTTACTATTGAAAAAACTAGCAGTTTTTTTCTATTTTATACAGAATTTTTCAAAGAAAATGTTCTTAATTAACAATCAAATTTGTAAATATTTTATTGTTTTTAAGTTTAATTTCATTTTTTTGATTTATACTTATTTATTAGAAATGAAAAATTTTTTAGATTGGTTTGTAGATATAATATTTTTTGTTTTTTCGAAGCATAAAAAAAAACCCTTTTATAACAAATGGAAACTATTGGAAGTAAAAAATAATGGTAATTATAATAAAAATATGATTTTAATTAAAAAATATTGATGCTTTAAGTATATTTTATAGTCATATTCTAAGCTATTTTTTATTAAATCAGTAAGAATAAATAATAACTAATAGTACGTATCTTAGAACATATAAATGTGATTTAAATAATATTCTTACTAGACTTATTTAGAAAAATATTTTGATATAAGTCAATACTATTATGATAGCTTATGAATGTATTTACTATAGAAACAATGAGATAAAAGAAATAGAAAATAGAATAATTTAGATAATAATATTTTATTGACAAATTACACCAACTGTAAACTATAACCCTACTTTAAAATTATTTTTATTATAAGTAGGGTTATAATATTACTATATTACTTATATTGTAGGGGGAAAAGATGAGCGAAGAATCGAACTATTTAAATTTAAATCATATAGAAATTTTCTTTGAACTTTTGTCTCAAAGTACAGAAGACTATATATTTTTTTGGGATATAAATAGAAATAAATTTAAAATTTCTTCAGCAGTTTTTGATGAATTTAACTTAAGTAGAGATATAGATTCTGATGTAGTAAATTGTTGGAGTAAAATTGTTTATCCAGACGATGTTCAAATGTGGAAAGATGATATACAAGCTTTAGTAGATAGAAAAAAAGATGAACATAATTTAGAATATAGATTAATTAATAAATATGAAGAAGTAGTATGGATTTCTTGTAGAGGGAAGGCTTACATATCAGAAGATAAAAAAACTATAGTTTTGGTTGGAAGAATAAAGAATATTGGTGAAAAAAATAAGTTTGATTCTATCACTGGAACATGGAATAGAGAACAGTTTGAGTACTGGATGAATTATATCATAAAAGATAAGACCTATGAAAGTGGAGCTATATTTATTATGGATATAGATAATTTCAAAAATATAAATGAAAAATATGGACACTCTTATGGTGACAAGGTCTTGCGTGCAATTGCTACTGAAGTGTTAGAATATCTACCAAAAGATGTTCGATTGTATAGATTAGATGGAGATGAATTTGCATTTTTTTACCCTATGTGTACTAAAGAAACTATAAATAAAATCTATGAAAAGATACAGATGTATACGAATACTCAACATGAGATTGAATCAAATAAGTATTATTGCACAGTAACTGCGGGGGTTGCTATGTATCCAGAAGATGGAGATAATTATTTGGACTTATTTAAACATGCTGATATCGCACTAGATATAGCAAAAATAAATGGTAAAAACAGAATTAAGTTTTTTTCACCAGAACTATATGAAAATAAACTAAAAGTAATTTCAATGCAACACAAGCTAAGAGAATGTATTGAAAATAACTTTAATGACCTTGAACTATTTTTTCAGCCACAAATAGATGCAACTACAAGAGAAGTAATAGGAGCAGAAGCACTTTTAAGATGGCATTCAAGTACTTATGGAGAAGTATCTCCTATTGAATTTATACCAATCTTGGAACAAAGCAATTTGATTATACCGGTGGGGAAGTGGATTATAAAAGAAGCTGTAAAACAGTGTAAAGAATGGCATAAAATAAATCCAGATTTCAAGATATCTGTAAATGTATCATACATTCAATTAAAAGAAGATTTTTTTAGAGATTTTATAGTTGAATGTCTAATAGAGTATCAATTAAGACCTGAATTTTTAATTTTGGAATTGACAGAGAATTGTTGGATACCAGATATAAATTTACTAAATGATAAGTTTATTAGTTTAAAGAGCATAGGAGTACATATTGCAATTGATGATTTTGGTACTGGATATTCATCTTTAAATTACCTTAAAGAACTGTCTGTTAATATAATAAAGATTGAAAGAAGTTTTGTTAAGAATATTACATATAATAGTTATGAACATACTTTCCTTGAATATATTATTAAATTGGCTCATATAATCAACTTAAAAGTTTGTGTTGAGGGTATAGAGTCTTATGAAGAGTATGATATAGTAAAGGGTCTAGGTGTAGATATTATTCAAGGATTTTTATTTGGAAGACCTGTAAGTGCATCTGAATTTTATAGACTTCAATTATTAAAGTAGTATACAGAAAACAATATAATAATATATTAAAATAGGGTAAGGTATAAATTCTTAAGAAACTTATACTTTACCCTATTTTATTGTGTTATCTATAGATATTAATATATATTAACTATTATATACTTTTACTCCAAATTTAGAGATTGTCTCACTTGCTTTTTTTATATCTTCCTTAGTAGCATCAGGAACATCTTTTAGTTCATAATCAATGCCTAAATTCTCCCATTTGTGTATCCCCATAGAATGGTATGGTAGTAATTCAAATCTTTCTACATTTTTTAATGTAGCTACAAATTGACCTAGTTTTTCTAGGTTATCTGTATCATCAGTAATACCAGGAACTAAAACATGTCTTATCCAAACAGGGATATTTCTTGAGTCTAAGTGTCTAGCAAGTTTTAAAGCTTTATCCATACCAACACCAGTCAAATCAATAGATTTTTCTTCAACCATATGTTTTAAATCAAGTAAAACTAAATCAGTATTATCTAAAATTGGGTCTATAGTTTTTATATCTACAAATCCAGATGTATCCAAACAAGTGTGTATATCATTTTCTTTGGCTTTTTTAAATAATTCACTTAAAAATTCTGGCTGAAGAGTAGATTCTCCACCAGAAGCAGTTATACCTCCACCAGAAAACTTCATAAAAGAAGTATATTTAAGAGCATCAGTTATTATCTCATCAACTGTATATTCTTTGCCTGATTTAGTATCCCATGTATCTCTGTTATGGCAGTACTTGCATCTAAGGGGACATCCCTGAAAAAATAATATATATCTTATTCCTGGTCCATCTACAGTACCAAACGTTTCTATAGAGTGTATCTTTCCCTTAATCATAGAGTTCACCTCACAATATATTTTAATGACTTTATTAATAGTTATAATATTTGTCTAAAAAAGGCCATCCTATACCAGAAATAATTCAAATATAAGACGGCCTTTTATTTTTATTTTCTACACAGTAGTAATCTTAGTTAAAGTATAAAAATTTAAAGACTAAGCCATTTTACCGTGGAATGTTCTGTTTATAACATCTAATTGTTGCTCTTTTGTTAATTTTATGAAGTTAACAGCATATCCAGATACTCTTATAGTTAACTGTGGATATTCTTCTGGATGTTCCATAGCATCTTCTAAAGTAGCTCTATCAAATACATTTACATTTAAGTGATGAGCATTTTGAGAGAAGTATCCATCCATCATTGCAGAAAGATTGTTTATTCTTTCATTCATATCTTTTCCTAAAGCAGCTGGTACTATAGAGAAAGTATTAGATATACCGTCTTGAGCATGCTCATATGGTAATTTAGCAACTGAAGATAATGAAGCTAAGGCACCATTAGTATCTCTACCATGCATTGGGTTAGCACCAGGAGCAAATGGAGCACCAGCTCTTCTACCATCTGGTGTATTACCAGTTTTCTTACCATAAACAACATTTGAAGTTATTGTAAGTATAGATTGAGTTGGATAAGAATTTCTATAAGTTTTATTTTTTCTTATTTTGTTCATAAAGCTTTCAACTAACTCTACAGCTATACTATCAACTCTGTCATCATTGTTTCCGTATTTTGGATAATCTCCTTCTATTTCAAAATCAACAGCTATTCCTTGCTCATTTCTAATAGTTTTAACTTTAGCATGTTTTATAGCAGATAATGAGTCTGCACAAACTGATAATCCAGCCATACCACAAGCCATAGTTCTAAATATATCTCTATCATGTAATGCCATTTCTAATGCTTCATAAGAATATTTATCATGCATGTAGTGTATTACATTTAAAGTATTTACATATAATGTTGCTAACCAATCAGTGAATGGTTCAAATTTACTTATAACTTCATCATAATCTAAGTACTCAGAAGTTATAGGCTCAAATCTTGGTCCAACTTGAGCACCAGATTTCTCATCTATACCACCATTTATAGCATATAATAAAGTTTTTGCTAAGTTAACTCTAGCTCCAAAGAACTGCATTTGTTTACCAATTTTCATTGCAGATACACAACAAGCTATACCATAGTCATCTCCCCAGTATGCTCTCATTAAGTCATCATTTTCATACTGTACTGAACTTGTATCTATAGATACTTTAGAACAGAAATCTTTGAATCCTTGAGGCAACTTAGTTGACCATAATACCGTTAAGTTTGGTTCTGGAGAAGGTCCTAATGTATATAGAGTATTTAACATTCTAAATGAGTTTTTAGTAACTAATGTTCTACCATCTATTCCCATACCTCCTATACACTCAGTTACCCAAGTTGGGTCTCCAGAGAATAGATTATTGTAATCAGGAGTTCTTAGGAATTTAACCATTCTTAATTTCATAACAAAATGGTCCATATATTCTTGTAATTCTTCTTCTGTTACTATTCCAGCTTTTAAGTCTCTTTCAAAGTATATATCTAAGAAAGTAGATGTTCTACCTAAAGACATTGCAGCACCATTTTGGTCTTTAACAGCACCTAAATAACCAAAGTATAACCATTGTACAGCTTCTTTTGAGTTAGTTGCTGGTTTTGATATATCAAATCCATAAGACTGAGCCATCTTTTTAAGTTCATTTAAAGCTGATATTTGCTCAGTTATTTCCTCTCTTAGTCTGATAACTTCCTCATCCATGCAAGAAACTTCTAATGATTCCTTTTGCTTATTTTTATCTTCTATTAAGGCATCAATACCGTATAAAGCAACTCTTCTATAGTCACCAATTATTCTACCTCTACCATAAGCATCTGGAAGACCTGTTATTATACCAGATTTTCTAGCAGCTCTCATTTCTGGAGTGTAAACATCAAAAACTCCTTGATTGTGTGTTTTTCTGTATTTAGTGAATATATCTTTTATTTCTGGGTCTAATTCATATCCAAAAGCATCGCATGAATTCTCAACCATTTTTATACCACCATATGGCATAACAGCTCTTTTTAAAGGGGCATCCGTTTGTAACCCAACTATTGTTTCTAATCCTTTATCTAAATATCCTGGAGCATATGCTGCTATTCCAGAAACAGTTTTTGTATCAACATCTAAAGTACCACCATTTTCTCTTTCTTTTTTAAATAAAACCATTGCTTTATCCCATAGCTTTTTAGTGTTTTCAGTAGCACCAGCTAAGAAAGAGTCATTTCCTTCATATGGAGAATAGTTTAATTGTATAAACTCTCTAACATTTACTTCTTTAGTCCATCTTCCTGTTTTAAATCCTTGCCATGCATTCATTAAGTATTTCCTCCTTAGATTTAAATGATAAATAATACTATTAAAATTAATTTTTATATACTTAATTTATTTTATATATTTTTTAAAAAATATATTTTCTAATATAATAATAACATATTATACGTATCCTGTATACACAAAAAAATAAAAATTGTCGTTTTAAAGTATAAAACAAATTATATGTTATTAATGTGATGAAATTATACCCATATATAAATAAAATGAAACAGATAAATGACTAATTAACAATAATATATTTTTCCAATTCCAAATTCGAAATAAATAAATTTTATTATGAAAAAAAGAAAAGCATACATCTTCACAATTTGAATATTTATTTAATAGGGGGAGGTGATATATTGTTTATCACAGTGATATTATTTTTAGTAGGTTTCCTATTAATTACTAAAGGCGCAGATATTTTTATAAATTGTACTGTAGAGATAGGTAGAAAAACGAACATATCAGAAATTATACTTGGAGCAACTATCGTTAGTTTTGCAACAACATTACCTGAGTTTACAGTATCTTTACTTGCTTCTATTGATGGTCACACTACAATGAGTTTAGGAAATGCAGTTGGTTCTATAATATGTAATACAGGGTTAGCATTAGGATTGGTTGTTTTTATAAGTCCATATAATGTAGATAAAAAAATGTTTTTTTCTAAGTCTTTACTATTAATAGTATCTGTAATAGTTTTAATTTTATTGGGATTAGATGGAGTTATAACAAGAGGTGATTCGTTATTACTTATAATAATATTAATCTTTTATATGGTTAATAATTATAGAAGTGTAGTTGGAAAATCTACTAAAAATAGAAATATTAAAAATAATACTATTAAAGATATACCTGCTAAAAAGAGTAAGAATTTTAGAGGTTTTTCTGTAGCAGAAATTGTAAAAATACTATTAGTTTTTGCTACTGGTTTGATAATGATGATAATTGGTTCACAAATACTTATAGAGAGTGGAGTAAGAATAGCTAGTTTTTTAAATATACCTCAAGGTATAGTAAGTTTAACTATAATAGCACTTGGAACTTCTCTGCCAGAGATAGTTTCATCAATTACTGCTATAAGAAAAAATCATCATGAAATATCAGTAGGAAATATTTTAGGTGCAAACATATTGAACATAGTATCAGTAATAGCTGTATCAGCAATACCAAATAACATACCAATATTATCTCAAAATAGGCAGTTGGATATACCATTTATGATATTGTTATTATTAATAGTAATAGTACCAACGCTTAAATCAAACAGACTTAGTAGAATACAAGGGATATTGATGTTATTTACATATTTTCTATACATATCAATTTTGTATTTCATGTATATTATTTAATAATACTGTTAAAAATATTAATTGCAGAATATCCTAAAAAAGTATATAATGGATAGGTTAAGATTAATTGATAACGGAGAGGAATAATATATGAATATAACAAAGTTTGAAGATTTACCAATAAGTGAAGGAATAAAAAAAGCTATAGCTGAAATGGGGTTTGAAGAGCCATCTCCTATACAAGCACAGTCTATACCTGCGATTTTGTCAGGTAAAGACGTTATAGGACAAGCACAAACTGGTACGGGGAAAACAGCAGCTTTTAGTATACCTATACTAGAAACAATAGACCCAAATAATAGAAGTTTACAAGCTGTAGTACTTTGTCCAACAAGAGAGCTTGCAATACAAGTATCGACAGAAATAAGAAAACTAGCTAAATATTCGCACGGAATAAAGACATTACCTATATATGGTGGACAACCAATAGATAGACAAATAAAATCTCTAAAGAGTGGAGTACAAGTTGTAATAGGTACACCAGGACGTACAATAGACCATATCAATCGTAAAACATTAAAGATGGATAATGTAAAAATGATTATATTAGATGAAGCAGATGAAATGCTAGATATGGGATTTAGAGAAGATATAGAAATGATTTTAAGTAAGATTCCAGAAGAAAGACAAACAACTTTCTTTTCAGCTACTATGCCAAGAGGAATTTTGGAATTAACTAAGAGATATCAAAAAGACCCAGAACACATAAAAGTTGTTAGAAAAGAACTTACAGTTTCAAATACAAAACAATACTATATAGAAACTAGGTCATCAAATAAATTAGAAGTATTATGTAGATTAGTTGATGTATATGACCCTAAATTATCTGTTGTTTTCTGTAACACTAAGAGAAAAGCAGATGAATTAGTAGGAGATTTACAAGCAAGAGGATATTTTGCAGATGCATTACATGGAGATTTGAAGCAGACTCAAAGAGATATAGTAATGGATAAGTTTAGAAATGGTACAATAGATATACTTGTTGCTACTGATGTTGCAGCTAGAGGTATAGATGTTGATGATGTTGAATGTGTATTCAATTATGATTTACCACAAGATGAAGAGTACTATGTTCATAGAATTGGTAGAACTGGTCGTGCTGGTAGAGAAGGTATGTCATTTACTTTTGTATTTGGAAAAGAAATGAGAAAGATGAAAGATATAGAAAGATATACTAAATCTAAATTGATAAAACATAACATACCAACAATAACTGATGTTGAAGAGAAAAAAGTAGGTACTTTCTTTGCACAAGTTAAACAAACTATCGAAGAAGGACATTTAACTAAACAGCTACAATGGTTAGAAAGCTTCTGTAATGATGAAGACTATGCAATGGTTGATATAGCTGCTGCACTTGTTAAGTTATCTCTAGGTGAAGAAATGAAGGAAGAAATAATAGAAGAAAAACCTAGAAGAGAGCGTGGAGAACGCGGAGATAGAAAAGGTGGTACTGGAGCTAAAGATGGTATGATTAGATTATTTATCAATATTGGTAGAAATCAAAGAGTACAAGCTAAGGATATAGTTGGTGCTATAGCTGGAGAAGTTGGAATACCAGGTAAAGTAGTAGGAACTATAGATATATATGATAAGTATACTTTTGTTGAAATACCTAAAAAAGATGCTAAGACAGTAATTGAAAAGATGAAAGATATTAAGATAAAAGGTAATAAGATTAATATAGAAAAAGCAAATAAAAAGAAAAAATAATTTATAGCATGTAAAAATATAATTATAAAATATATAAAATAATATATTGAATATTTAAAAAGCCTAATGTGTTTTCAAAACAGATGTGTGAAATCTGTGATAGTTAACAACATAAGGCTTTTATTGTTTTATATAATATTATTGTGAGGAACATTTTAAAATTAATTTATGACTTAACTTAATAGATATAAGAAAAAAATAAAATCTATAAGAAAATAAAAATTGATATATGATTTTCATTTGAGAATGAGATTTAACATGTTAATATACACTTTTCCAGAGTGTTGTGAAAAAATGTATATTAGTTCCTCTTTTTCAAATCTTATTTGAAAAAGAGAATATTAATTATCTATATGGTTTAGATTATAATAAAAAATGTAAGATAACAAAGGGGAGAAAAAGATGTCAATGACTTATATGGACCCTAGGGTTTTTTTGATTTTGGAAATGGTGTTGAAAGAAGATACAAATACTCTAGAACAGTTTTCAAATGTTATAGGTGTTAGTACTAGGACTATCAGAAATTATATAAACCAGATTAATCGAGAACTAAAAGATGGCATTGCTAAAATAGTTAAAAACGAAAAAGGTACATATAGTATAAGAATTGAAGATGAAAGTAAATTAATTGAGATTGTAAATTTCAATAGAGGAAAGGCATCAAATTTTATAAATTTAAATTCACCTGAAGAAAGAATAAATTATGTTCTTGATATTTTAACTATGACTAACAATCCAATTACTATAGATGACTTGGCTGAAGAGATATGTATAGGGAGAACAACATTAATAAAGGATTTAAAAAAGGCAGATAAGATTTTAGCTGAGTACGATTTGGAGCTAAAAAGAAAGCCCAATATAGGAATGATTTTAGTTGGCGAAGAAATGGATATAAGGTTACTAGTCCTTGATAGGTTATATGAAAATTATATTGATATACTGGAAAACGTTAATCACATAAGTGTTATTAAAGATAGTGATATTGAATGTCTTAGAGATGGATTAAAAAATTTATTTAATCAAGAAGAACTCTATATAACAGAGCAGGTCTTAAAGGATGTTGAAAGATACATAATAATATCTGTATTAAGAAATCTAAATGGATATAAATTTGAAAAGATAGATAAGAGGTTTGAAGTCATAAGATGTTCAGATGAATATATTTTAGGATTAAAACTTAAATCTTTGTTGGAAAATATATTTAATATAGTTTTAAATGAAAAAGAAACCATATTTTTAACAATGCCATTAATAGGTAGAAAAGCTCCTAGTACAAAGTTAGCACTTAGCAGCATAAAGATAAATGATAGTGTAAAAGAAGTTGTAGATGAAGTAACTAGTTTTCTATTGGAGACATCTGGAATTGATTTTAAAGAAGATAAGAAGCTTATAGAAAATTTAGAATATCATTTGTATTTTGCACTTAATAGAATGAGATTTAACATACGAGTAAAAAATCCATTATTGCAAGAAATAAAGGAAAGATATACATTTCCATATAGTGTTGCAAAGATAGCTGCAATGATAATTGAAGAAAAGTTTGATTTAAAGATATGTGACCATGAAATAGGATACATAGCATTACACTTTGGAAGTTATTTTGAAAAAAATTCAAGGAAAATTTTGAATGTAAACAGAGTAGCTGTTGTTTGTGGTACAGGTCTTGGAACTGCACAACTTATTAGGATAAAAATAGGAAAAATTCTTGGAGAAAGTGTTGAAGTAAATACCTTTTCTGACATAGAAGCTAAATCCAATCTGGAGTTATTAAAGTACTATGACCTAGTATTTACAACAGTAGATTTTAAGACGGACTTAAATGTTCCAATTTTCAGAGTAAATGCCTTATTTAATGAAGAAAGTATAAAAAAAGAAATAGAGAATGCCATACTCTTGAAAAATAGTATAAATCTTAAATCTATAAAGCATATTGAAAAGAACATTCCTTTTATAGGTAAGTTAGTTGAAGAAGATAAGTTTTTTATACTGAATAAGGACACATTTATGGAAAATTTAGAAGAAATGTTAGTAAAGCTAGTACATAAAGGTATTATTGATTTGGAGTTTAAGGAAAATGTATTAAAAAGAGAAAAGAAGTCTTCTACAGCATTAGATAATTACATAGCATTACCTCATTCAGTTAGTTCTAATGGAGAAAATCTTTATCTGGCATTTGGTATATTAGAAAATCCAGTAGTTTGGGATACAAAGGAAATTAGAATAATAATATTAATGATAATTCCAGATAGGAATGTAGAAAGTACAGATTTGATAATAAAAAGTTATGAAGAGGTACTTGAAATAGGGAGAGACAAGAAAATGGTAGAAGCTCTTGCTAAAGTAAAATCATTTGATGAATTTTATAAAATAATTACTAAGAGGAGGTAATAATATGGACCCAGTAATTTTTATTATAGTATCACTTATTGCAGTTTATTTATTAAACATTTTTCTTGGATACTTACAGCTTAAAGATTTTAATAAAAATTATATTGAACTAAAAAGAAGAGGTAGAGTTGCAATAGGAAGAAAAAAAGGAAGAATATCATCAGGTACAATTGTACTAATACTCATAGATGCGGATGGTGTGATTGTTGAAACTAGAAAAATGCAAGGTGTTACAGTATTAGCAAGAGTAAAAGTATTTGAAGGACTTTTAGGAAAAGACTTAGGAGACCTAAAGGAATCAGATTTAGTTGCTTATAATAAACTACTTAAAAAGGCAATACTAGATGCAGTCAAACAGTACACAACATTTGAGAAAAATAGATGTGAGAACACAAATAATATTAGTACTGATGAAGAATGTAAGATGGAAGTAGTTTAAAAATATATATTTATAAGGAGGAGTTAATATGACACAATTTTTTCAAGTATTAGCAAGTGGTGCAGACAGTTTTATGAATTTATTTAGGGCAGGTGGTCAACAATTTGTAGGATTTGTAACAGATATAGTTCCACTTTTAGTAGCTTTATTGGTTACAATGAATGCAATTATCAACTTTATAGGTACAGATAGAGTCGAGAAGCTTGCAAAAAAATGTTCTGCAAATATATTTACTAGATATTTAATATTACCAGTACTTGGTACATTTGTATTTGCAAATCCAATGACATTATCACTTGGAAGATTTTTACCAGAGAAGTTTAAACCTAGTTATTTTGCAGCAGCGAGTTTTTCATGTCATACAATGAATGGATTATTCCCACACATTAATCCAGGGGAGCTATTTATATATCTAGGAATTGCAAATGGTATAACAACTTTAGGATTTTCAACAGCAGATTTAGCAGTTAGATATTTGTTGGTTGGTATAATTGCAAACTTTATTAAAGGTGTGGTTACTGACTATACAACAAAATTTGTAGAGAAGCAACAAGGAATATCATTAAATTCAGATATAAATATTGGATAATTATTTTAAGGAATAATTAAATTATTCTAAGTGGTAAGTAAATTATCATATATAACAAGCAAACTATTTTGAGTAGTAACTGAACTAATTAAGTTAAGAAAATTACATATAAAATATAAGAAAGTTATTATCAAGTGAAAGAAAATAAATAATAGTATTAAAGAATTTAAAATAAGGGCATTAAAAAAGAAATAGATACAATTTAGATGAAGAGAATAAATAAAATACAAAAATAGTGTATATAGGAGGAGAATTTGTATGTCATTTAATAAAGTTAAAATAGTAAAAGGTTCTGGAGGATGGGGTGGACCATTGATAATAGAGCCAACAGAAAAGAAAAATAAGGTAGTGTATGTAACTGGAGGAGCAAAACCAGAAACTGCCGTAAGAATAGCTGAACTTACAGGGTGTGAATTAATAGATGGATTTTCACAGGGTGTCAAAGATGATGAAATAGCATGTGTAATAATAAATTGTGGTGGTACATTGAGATGTGGTATATATCCTCAAAAGAAAATACCAACTATAAACATAATGAAAACAGGTAAAAGTGGACCATTAGCAATGTTTATAAAAGAAGATATATATGTTTCAGGGGTAAAACCAAACAATGTAGAGCAAGTATAATTGTGGATGTAGGAGGGAAAAAATATGGCTTATGATACTAAAAAGAAGATAAGTGAACAGAGTCAAGGAATTGTCGCAAAAATAGGTATAGCACTAGGTAATGTGACAAGCACTCTTTTTCAAGCTGGTAGAGATACTATAGATACATTAATACACACTATATTGCCTTTTATGGCTTTCGTTGCCGTACTAATAGGTATAATAAATCAATCAGGCGTAGGAAATTGGGTGGCCAACTTACTTACTCCACTAATAGGAAATGTTGGAGGGCTAGTTGTTTTATCAATAATATGTTCATTTCCGTTGCTATCACCATTTCTTGGACCAGGAGCCGTTATAGCTCAAATAGTAGGGGTATTGGTTGGGACAGAAATAGGAAAGGGAAATATTCCACCAAGTTTAGCATTGCCAGCATTGTTTGCAATAAATTCGCAGGCAGCATGTGACTTTATACCAGTAGGGCTTGGTCTCGCAGAAGCTGAACCTGATACAGTTCAAGTAGGAGTTCCATCAGTTTTATATTCTAGATTTTTAACAGGTGCGCCAACTGTTCTACTGGCATGGTTAGCAAGCTTTGGATTATATAAATAAAAGAATACTTTATAAATAATTAGAGAGAGGTTCAGTTGATATGGAATTAATATACAGTACCCGAATAAATAAAATAGGAGACAATGCAAATGAATTTTTAGAACATAATATGTTTGTAACTTTCAAGGATAATGCTCCTCAAGAATTAGAAAATTACTGTTATATACATTCTGAAAATAATTTAGTAAAAGAAATACTTACGAATGATGTGTTATCAATAAATAATGTTGATTATAAAATTACTTCTGTTGGTGAGTTAGTAAATCAAAATCTTTCAGAATTAGGTCATATAACATTTAAGTTTACAGGTGAGAAAGAAGGAGCAATTGGAGGGACCTTATATCTTGAAGAAAAAGAAATAGCACCTATTGGCGTAGGTACTATACTAAAAATAATTAGAAAATAAAATTTAAAACTAATCTAATCATATTATAAGTAAATTATAGGTAAAAGTCAATTTAGCTAATCGGGTTAACTTTTAATGTGATATAAAAGGGGAAATTAAAATGAGAAAAGTAGCTTTAGTAGTTGGAGGCGGAAGAAGTTTAGGAGAGTTTTTATCTAAACATCTAGCTAAAGTAGGTTATAATGTTGCTATTGCAGATTTAAATGAAGATAATGCAAAAAAAGTAGCTGAAGAAATAGAAAAAGAATTTGATTGTAAATCCATAGGATATAGCTGTAATGCCACTGATGAAGAACAGGTTATAAGTACTGTTAAAAAGATTGAAAATGATTTTGATAGGATTGATTTGTTGGTATACAATGCAGGAGTAGCTGTAAGTAAAAAAATAACCGACTTTGGATATAGAGATTTTAAATTTATTGTAGATGTAAATTTAAATGGGTACTTTCTATTTGCAAGGGAAGTATCTAAGGTCATGATATCAAAAGGTATTGAAGGTAGAATAATACAGATAAATTCAAAATCAGGTAGAGTAGGTAGTAAGCATAATTCAGGATATTCAGCAGGTAAATTTGCTGGAGTAGGTCTTACTCAAAGTTTAGCATTAGATTTGGCAGAACATAAGATAACTGTAAATGCATTGATGCTTGGAAATTTACTTGATTCTGATATGTTTGAAAGTTTAATTCCTCAATATGCAGTAAAATTGGGGATACCTGAATCAGAAGTTAAGCAAGTTTATATAGATAAAGTACCTCTAAAAAGAGGTTGTAGATTTATAGATGTTGCAAATATGCTTACATTTTATGCTTCCAAGGAAGCTGAATACTGTACAGGTCAATCTATAAATGTTACTGGTGGACAAGTTATGTAAAGTCTTTATAACCTTTCAATTTATGTATCTCAAAGATATATTAATTGAGAGGTTATTTTTATATTTAACAACTATAGTATGCAATCAAAATTATAAGATAGTAAGTTTTTAAAAGAGAATTTTACAATAATATTATATTTATGAAGTATTTTTAAATTTAATTTGATAAAATGTATTTATGTTTCATATAAAAGTAGTTTTGAGTATATACAATTTAATAAATTATAGGAAATAGGATAGTTTTTAATAAGGAAAGAAGGATATTTTATGGATATAGTAAAGAAATTAAGTCATGGATGTACACTAGATTGCCATGATTGTTGTAAATTTAATGTTTATATTAAAGGAAATAACATAATAAAAATTGAAGGAGATAAAAACCATCCTTACACAAAAGGATTTATATGTAAAAAAGGACTGGCTCATTTAGATAGACTAAATCATAAAGAGAGGATAGAGACACCTATGCTTAAAGTTAATGGAGTATGGAAGGAAATTTCTTTTGATAAAGCTATAGAGATAATGTCAGAAAAGCTTATAGACTATAAAGAAAAGTACACATCAAAGTCTGTTATGCATTATGACCAATATGGAAGTGGGTCTGTACTAAAATACATAGGAGATATATTTTTTAATTTTTATGGAGGAGTTAGTAGGCACAAGGGTGGTCCATGTTGGAGTGCAGGAATGCATGCTCAAAAGTATGATTTTGGAGAAGCTAAAAGTCACGCTATAGAAGATATGTTAAATAGTAAAAGCATATTTGTATGGGGAAAAAATCCAGCATATACTACAATTCATACTATGCAAATAATTAAAAAGGCTAAAGATAAAGGAATACAGATAGTAGTAATTGACCCCATATATACAAAAACAGCTCAAATAGCAGATAAATACATAAAAGTAAATCCTGGAACAGATGGAGCTTTAGCTATAGCTATGGCAAAAGTTATAGTAGAAGATAAATTATACGATGAAGAATATATAAACTCATACGTTATTGGTTTTGAGGAGTACAAAAAATATTTACATTCATTGGAATTAAGCTTTTTAATTAATGAATGTGGAGTTAAAGAGAATGAGATAAGAGAGCTAGTTGATTTATATACAAACAAATATTCAACTATAAACCTTGGGTATGGACTTCAGAAATATAAAAATGGAGGAAATACAATAAGAGCCATAGATGCTTTAGGAGCTATAACAGGTCAAATAGGTTTTAGTGGTGGAGGTATAAACTATGCAAATAAGGTTTATCCAAACATTATAAACTCTGACCCTTATAATAGCCAATCATATGGAGAAGATAGAGAATTTTATGTAAGTAACATTAGTAAGTTTATAGAAGAATCTTTAAAAGATACATCTAAGGGGCTTGATGATACACAATATAAAGCAAATTGTATATCGAATGAATTAAATTACTCGTCAAGTAAATCAATAAAAGCTAATATTCCTATAAAGATGGCTGTTATAACTAAAAGTAATATGTTAAATCAATTGCCAGATTTAGTAGAATTAGAAAGAGTGTTTTCAAAGATTGAATTTAAAGTATGCTTTGACATGTTTATGACTGATACAGCTACGTTATGCGACCTGTTTATACCTTGTACAAATACACTAGAAAGTGAAGATATAATCTATAGTTCAATGACTAATCCATATATAACTTATAATGAAAGGGCAGTAAAGCCAAAACATAAGCTGATGGATGAATACTATTTCTTTATGGAGTTAGCTAAAAAGATGGAACTTAAAGAGTATCCATTTGTGAAAAAAAGAGAATATCTAGCGAAAGTGATTGAACCACTCAAACAATTCGATAAGAATTTAGATATAGAAAAACTTAAAAACAATTACTTTACCATACATAGACCTGTTGCTTGGGAAGATAAGATGTTTGAAACTCCATCTGGAAAGTATGAGCTTTATTCAGAACGAATAAAAAGTTTGGGAATAAGCCCAATACCCGTGTATATGAGTCATAAATCTAAAAATATAAAAGAAAAAAATGAAAATACTTATTTTAGATTATTGACTAATCATCATGCAGATACTTTGTTTAGTCAACACTTTATGGACAAGACTTCTATATCGCAAGCATATATAAATAAAAGTATGGCTAAACAATTAGGCATTAAGGATAGAGATATTGTGACTTTAAACTCAAAAAAAGCAAAAATAGATGTACAAATAAATATAGATGATGGAGTAGGTAATTATATAGTAAAAATGTATGTTGGTTGGTGGAAGAAACATGGGAATCCAAACAGTTTGACAGACTCTGGCATATCAGACTTTGGTGGTCAGGTAACATATAATGAAAGCATGGTAGAAATAATACGACAAAACTAGTTAAATTTCATTGAAGGAATAAAAATAGAATTATAGAATTGATTAAAAGTTACTATTTTTACAAAACTATTGAAGGAGGGATTTTGATGGTAAATTATTCCTTAGAACATAAGAATCTATACATAGAATTTATGTGCTCAGAACTAGACCACCATGTAGCCAATGAAATAAGGGAAGAAATAGATAACTTATTAAGTGTAAATCAAGTTAGAAATGTTGTATTTAATTTTGAAAATATTAATTTTATGGATTCTTCAGGTATAGGTGTCATCATAGGTAGATATAAAAAGATTTCTAATGAAGGGGGACGAGTTTCAGTAATTAATATAGGTTCACGAGTTAAGAAAATTTTTGATTTATCTGGGTTAAATAAAATTATTGGCATTTATGATACGTATGAAGAAGCTCTAAGTTCTTTGTAGGGAGGAGTATGTGATGAATAATATTATGGAAGTTAAATTTTCGGCAATATCTGAAAATGAAAGTTTAGCAAGAGTTATAGTAGCATCCTTTGCAGCTAAATTAGACCCAACAGTAGATGAATTAGTGGATATAAAAACTGCTGTCTCTGAGGCTGTTACAAATGCTATAATACATGGATATGAAGAAGATAGTTCTAAGTTTGTTTTTTTAAGATGTGAGATAGAAGGAAATATTATAAAAATTATAGTTGAAGATGAAGGGTATGGAATAGAAAATGTGGAGAAGGCAATGGAACCACTTTATACATCAAAACCAGAACTTGATAGATCAGGAATGGGATTCACAGTAATGAAAAGCTTTATGGACGATGTAGAGGTAAGTTCTGTAAAAGATAATGGTACTAGAATTGAAATGACTAAAAAAATAAATGTGCCTAAATAAAGTCCAAAAGTGAGGTTTTATTATGGAAGTAACTGTTGCCAGAGAAGAAAAAAAACCTCTTCTTAGTCATGAGGAGACTCTAGAACTTATTGACAAAGTTCAAAATGGAGATGAAGAGGCAAAAGAAATATTAATATCAAGCAATTTAGGTCTAGTTAGGAGCGTTGTATCTAGATTTTTAAATATAGGATATGATAGAGAGGATTTATTTCAGTTAGGTTCTATAGGCTTAATAAAATCAATATATAAATTTGACCCAAAATTTAATGTAAAATTCTCTACTTATGCGGTACCTATGATTTTAGGTGAAATAAAGAGGTACTTAAGAGATGATGGTATGATAAAAGTATCAAGGTCATTAAAGCAAATAGCTATAAAGGCTAAGATGGAAAGTGAATCATTGACCAAAAAGTTAGGTAGAGAACCGAGTATAGAAGAATTGTCTAAAGCAATTGATGTAGAAAAAGAAGATTTAGTAATGGCTATGGAAGCTAATTTCAACGTTGAATATTTGCAAGGTGTTATTCATGAAGAGGAAGGTTCTCCAATATGTCTTATTGATAAAATAAGCATGAAAGGAGAAAGTGAGGAAGAAAAAGTAGTAGATAACATACTGTTAAAAGACATACTTGGAAAACTAGATAAGAGAGAACGTCAAATAATAGTTCTCAGATATTTTGAAGATATGACTCAAAGTGAAATAGGAGAAATGCTCAATATATCACAGGTTCAAGTGTCTAGGATAGAGAAAAAGGTGTTGTCTAAATTAAAAGAATATATATCATGAGAATATTTATGATATATAAAACCATAAAATATAATAAGAATATTACTAAAATAAACTGTAATAGATTGTTATATTAAACTTTTAAACTATTATTAAAAGTTTCTAAATTACAATAAAAAATATTAAAAAATAAGGTGTCTTTATGAAAGAAAATAAATTATTTTCTTTATTAGGCATCTTTTTTATTTTTTGATGAAACTTTAAGCTGTCAAAATAAATAATAGGTTTATTTTTTTAAAATTAACAAATAATACTTTAGAGAGGTGTTTAGTATGGATAAAAATTATAAAAAATATGTAGACCAAATAAGCCCAAAACCTACATATTTAAAAAACTATACGCTTGCATTTATTGTAGGTGGAATTATTTGTATGATAGGGCAAGCAATAAATGATTTATACATGAAAGTTGGAGGTCTTGATAAATTAGGTGCTAGTTCTGCAACATCAATAACACTAATATTTATAGGGGCATTTTTAACTGGGTTAGGAGTTTATGACCTAATAGGAAAAAGGGCTGGAGCTGGTTCTATAATTCCAATAACAGGTTTTGCAAACTCAATAGTATCTCCAGCAATGGAATATAAAAGAGAAGGTTATGTATTAGGTGTAGGTGCAAACTTATTTAAAATTGCAGGGCCAGTTCTAGTTTATGGGATAGGTTCTTCTATTTTATGTGGGATTATTTATTATATCTTTAAGATGTTTTAGATGGTTTTTATTTAATTTAAACTCTATTAATTGCAAAATAGCTATGAAAGTTGAAAATTAACTATGAAGCTTGTTAGTTAGAAAATAGTTATGAAGATTTCAATTGATATTAAAAAATTAAATATTAAAATGCAAAATTAAAAAGGTGTGAAAATATGAAAAATAAAAGAATTGGAAAAAGAACAGTAAAATTAGAAAATAAACCAACAATAATATCAACTGGAACTATAGTAGGCTCTAAAGAAGGTGAAGGACCGCTAAAGGACTATTTTGATATGATTATGACTGATGATTTATATGGTGAAAAAACTTGGGAATTAGCTGAAAGTAAGATGGTAGAGACTGCATCTCAGAAAGCTATACAAAAGGCAGGGAAAAAACTAACAGATGTAAATTATATGTTAGGTGGAGATTTAATAAATCAAATAGTCCCAGCATCATTCGCAGCAAGGGAATTAGCAATTCCATTTCTAGGTATATACGGAGCTTGTTCTACAATGGCAGAAGGTCTTTGCATAGGTTCTATGCTTATAGATGGTGGTTTTGCAGATTTAGTACTATCAGGTACATCAAGTCATTATTGTACAGCAGAAAGACAGTTTAGATTTCCTCTAGAACTTGGAAATCAAAAGCCAATGACAGCTCAATGGACAGTTACAGGAGCAGGAAGTGTATTATTAGCTCCTAATGGAGATGGTCCTAAGGTAAAATACGTTACAGTTGGTAAAGTAATAGATGAAGGTATTGATGATGGTAATAATATGGGACCAGCTATGGCTCCAGCAGCAATAGATACAATATATTCTTATTTTGAAGATACTAATGATGACCCAAATAGCTTTGATATAATTGCAACTGGGGATTTAGGTACTCTTGGAAAACAGATAACAGAAGACTTTTTGAAAGAAAAAGGTGTAGATATATCAAAATGTTACACTGACTGTGGTATAGAAATGTTTAATCTTAAAGAACAAGATGTCCATTGTGGTGGAAGTGGATGTGGATGTTCAGCTACAGTATTTGCAGGGTATATATATGAAAAGTTGAGAAAAAAAGAATTTAATAAAGTAATGCTTGTATCAACAGGAGCATTACTATCACCAACAAGTACACTACAAAAGCAGACAATACCATGTGTTGCACATGCAGTAGTAATAGTAAATGAGTAGGAAGTGATATATATGTTAATGGACTATGTAAGAGTATTTATTGTAGGTGGAATTATATGTTTAATAGCCCAAGTAATGATGGATTATTTTAAAATGCAAACTCCATATGTTATGGTAACATATGTAACAACTGGTGTAGTTTTAACTTTTCTAGGTCTTTACGAACCATTAGTTAAGTTTGCAGCAGCAGGTGCAACAGTTCCTATAATAGGATTTGGATATTCACTTGCTACAGGGGTAATAAAGTCAATTCAAAGTGATGGCTTTTTAGGTATCTTTTTAGGTGGTACAACTGCTACAGCTGGTGGAATAGCAGCTGCTATATTCTTTGGATATCTTATGTCAGTAGTATTTACACCAAAAGCGAAACCATAAATATTACTTAAGAGAATAATAAATTTTAAAATAATAACTTTTTATAAAATAGGCAGATATCTTTTAGATTCTGTCTATTTTTTATATAAAGAAGCGTTTACATAATTGAAGTTGACAATTATTTACAACATAGTGTAGTATTATATTATCAAAATAAAATGAAGTGAAGTAGGGGATAAAGATGGTAACTATTAAAGATATTGCAAGGAATCTAGGTATCAGTTATTCAACCGTTTCTAGGTGCTTAAATAATAATCCTAATGTATCTGAAAAGACAAAAAAGAAGGTAGTAGAAGAGGCTAATAGACTAGGGTTCCATTTTAATGTAAATGCAAGAAATCTGGCCAAAAAAGAAACAGGCAGAATCGGGGTAATCTTTTCAAATAATTTTAATCACCAAGATACTAGAAAGTTTTTTAGTGATATAATGGACAGTTCTATAAATTCTATTGAGACTAATAAATACGATTTTATAATACAACCTAATAATAATATTAGTGGTGACAGTAATGTATATAAAATGGTAAATGGACAAATGGTAGATGGATTAGTAATTGTGTCTCAATCAATAAAAAAAGAAGAGTATGAATTTTTAAAAGATAATAATTTTCCACATGTATTTATATATTTTAAACCATCTTTTGTAGGAGAAGTAGACAATTTCTTTTGGGATGATAATGTGTATGGTGGTTATATAGCTACTAAGCATTTAATTGACCATGGTCATAAAAATATAATAACAGTAACTTCAGATGATAAGAGCTCAAAAATGCATGAAGATAGAACCAAGGGATATTTGAATGCTATGGAAGAGGCAAATTTAAAGACTGAGGTTATTGAATCTAAAATGGATTTTGAGTCTCAAGTTGAGTTGTTAGAAAAACATATTGATAAAATAAAAAAAGCATCAGCCATATTTGTACAGCAAGATGTACCAGCAATTTCTATAATACAAGAATTAAAAACTACTTATGGTATAAATGTACCAGAAGATATTTCTATAATAGGGTATAATAATATTGAGTTAATATCATATTTTAGGTCGCATTTATCAACGATAGATGACCCAAGAGAGCAAGTTATAAAAAATGGAGTAGACAGTTTAGTAAATATAATAAATAAAAAGGGAACAGAACATATTCCAAGAAAACTATATCCAAGGTTAATAATACGAAATAGTGTTAAAAGAATAAAGTAGTAAGTTTTTAAGTATAATAAATGTATTAGAAGTATTATACTTTGTATAAATTAATCTAAAAAATAATATGAATTGAGATTAAGAGGAGTAAGTGTATATAAGTACACTGTACTCCTTTATTTATTTAGGTAATTTTTATAAAATCAGTAAATAATTTTGTCAGCTTAGGTAATAATTTACTATCTATATAATGTAATCTAATAAATTATTTGTGTTTTATATCATGAATTTGTAATGTCTTATTTTGATTCATAACTAAAAGTATATAAAAATGATGAATAATATATATTATACATTATCAATGATAGGTTATATAATAAAATCACTAACAATTATATTATAAGAAAATTATAAAAATTACAAGGAGGTATAGAAATGAAAGAAAAAGCAGGGATTAGAAATGCCATAATAGCAGCCTTTATAATCACAATATTGGCGGAATTAATCGGTCCTATTTCATTTAAAGTTATGGGCATTAATATAACTTTACTTAGTATACTATGGGCTATCTTTATAGGAATGGCTGTTTCGCCCCATTTATTAGGACGAGTTATACCAGCTCTAAAAAAGTTTATAGGGGATAATGAAATAAATGTATCTCCATATTTGCTATCTTTAACACTATATCCATTAGGAATAATGTTTGGAATCAATGCAGGTCCTAAAGTTGGTATATTACTTCAAGCAGGGCCAGCACTTTTATTACAAGAATTTGGTCATATGGGTACAATGTTGATTGCATTACCTGTTGGAGTTGCATTAGGTCTTGGAAGAAGTGCATTAGGAGGTACTTTTTCATTATGTCGTGACACAGCACTAGGAATTATTGGAGATAAGTATGGATTAAATTCACCAGAAGGTATAGGAACATTAGGAACTTACATAAGTGGTAGTATATTTGGAACATTATTATTCTCATTTTTAGCACCAGTAGGAGTGCTTTTAGGATTTCATCCATATGCTTTAGCAATGGCATCAGGAATGGGTAGTGGTTCAATGATGGGAGCTGCAACGGCATCATTAATGAATACAGTTCCACAGATGTCGGAACAGATTTTAGCATATTCAGCAACTAGTGGTTTGATTACAGCTGTTACTGGAATATACATAGAGTTATTTTTATCTTTGCCAGTAGCCAATTATTATTATAGTAAAGTAGCTCCAATTATTGAAAGATTTAGAGGAAGAAAAACAAGTAATGACTAATAAAGGAGGGTGTCTATATGGAAAAAACTTTTAAGACTATTATGGAACAGATAAAAATAGTACTGTTTATATATATTATTATTTGCTTTGGGCAAATGATAGCACTTAAGACTCAGGCTAAGGATTTATTAATAGGAAGTATATTTGGTTTCTTGTTAGTTATAGTTGCTATTATAATCAAGAATTTTGTTAAAAGACCTAATTTGCCAGGTTTTGCATGGGCTACATTAGTTGCATTCATTTTATCACTTCCAATATCACCAGTGGGAGATATTATAGCAACTAATGTGGGAAAAATCAATTTTATGTCTACAGTGACACCATTGTTAGCTTTTGCAGGAATTTCTGTAGGTAACCAATTGGATATATTAAAGACTTTGAGCTGGAAGTTAGTGGTTATATCATTTATAGTTATGACATCTACTTACTTTGGTTCTGCTTTTATATCTCAAACAGTTTTAAGATTAAATGGAATGCTTTAAGGAGGTAGGTAAATATGAATGGATTAAAAGTAAAAATCAAAGAGGAAATAAAGGTATTATCTGAAGAAAAAAAGACATCATTTGAAAATGTATCTGATTACTTATTTGCAAATCCAGAATTGGCATTTGAAGAGTATAAGTCACAAAAAGCATTGTGTGATTTGTTAGAAGAAAATGGATTTAATGTAACTAAAGGTGTAGGAGGGTTGGAGACATCTTTTGAGGCTATTTATTCAAATGGGACTGGAAAAACAGTGGCTTTTTTAGCTGAATATGATGCACTTCCAGGTATGGGACATGCATGTGGGCATAATATTATAGGAACAAGCTCTGTTGGCGCTGGTATCATATTAAAAGAAATAATGGAAAAACATAATATAGAAGGAACTGTAAAAGTTTTTGGAACACCTGCAGAGGAAAGAGTAGGCGGAAAAATAACTATGATTAAAGAGGGAGTATTTAAAGATGTAGATGCTGCATTAATTTTACATCCAAGTGATGCTTCAATGCCTGATGATATATCATTTGCTCAAGTTAATTTAAAATTTGACTTTAGTGGTAAGGCATCACATGCAGCTGCCTATCCTTGGGAAGGAAAAAGTGCCTTAAGTGGGGTAATAGCATTGTTTAACAGTGTAAATAGTATGAGATTGCATCTTAAAGATTATGCAAGAGTACATGGAATTATAACTGATGGAGGTAGCATACATAATATAATTCCTGAAAAATCTACAGCAATATTTAATGTGAGAGCTTTAAGTATAGAATACTTAAATGAGATTTGTGATATGCTTAAAAACTGTGCTAAAGGAGCTTCAATTTCTACTGGAACTAGCGTAGAAATAGTTCAATTAGATGAAGTATACAAAGAAATTAAAAATGATTCAGAATTAGTGAATATAGTTAGAAGTAATTTTGAAGTGTTAGGTGAGGACTATATTGAAAGAGATTTAAGTCAAGGTATTGGGTCAACTGATACTGGAAATCTAACTCATGAAATACCTGCAATACAAGCATATATTAAATTAAAAGAAGACACTGCAACTCATACTGATGAATTTGCTGTTGCAGCTGGTGGTAAAGAAGGTAGAATAGCACTTATGAAAGCAATTAAGGTGCTAGCAATGTGTGGAGTAGATGTTTTATATAGTAAATAATATATAAGAAAGGAAATTAGATTAGACATGATATTAAAACAAGTAATAGAGGTTTATGACATTTTAGATAAAGCAAATGCTAATGGAGAAGAAGTAAAGTCTTATTTACAAAGTTATGGTGAAGTAGATGTAACAGTCAAGGAATTATCTTCAAGTAAAGGTTCAACTGATTTAGTCAAACTTACAATACCTGGTAAGAATGGAAAGCTAAATGGTGGAGATGCTCCTACTCTTGGAATTTTAGGTAGATTAGGAGGTATTGGAGCAAGACCAGAAGTAACAGGTTTTGTATCGGATGGTGATGGAGCATTAGTAGCAATTGCAGTTGCAGCAAGACTGTTGGATATGCAACGAAAAGGAGATATATTAGATGGTGATATTGTAATCTCAACTCATATTTGTCCAGATGCACCAACTAGAGAGCATTATCCTACACCTTTTATGGATTCACCAATAGATATGATGACTATGAATGAAAATGAAGTTGATAATAGTTGTGATGCAATACTTTCAATAGATACTACCAAAGGTAATAGAGTAATCAACAATAGAGGATTTGCAATATCACCAACTGTTAAGGAAGGTTACATATTAAAAACTAGTGATAATCTTTTGGATATTATGCAGACTGTTACTGGAAAGGCTCCATTTGTATTCCCTTTATCAATTCAAGATATAACACCATATGGAAATAATCTATATCACTTAAATAGTATTTTACAGCCAGCAGTTGCTATAGATGCACCAGTAGTAGGAGTAGCTATTACTACAGAGATGCCTGTTGCTGGATGTGCCACAGGTGCAACTAATTTTGCTGATTTAGATTCAGCAGGTAGATTTGCAATTGAAGTGGCTAAGTTATTTGGTAGAAATAAGTGTGAGTTTTATGATAAAGAAGAATGGGAAATGCTTATTGAAAGATATGGTAAATTAAATAGATTTCAGACATTTGGTATACAGTAATTAAAATAATATTGGGTTTATATAATTTGTGATATAACTGTCTGAAATATCTAAACAACTAGGAATAAATAATATGATGTAATTATAGAAAAAGAGTGTCTCATAGATAATTTAAAAAATCATCTATGAGACACTCTTTATATTTATATTTTGATTTTTGTTAGCTTAAGTTGCAGGAGTGCCACCACCATCAGGAGTAGTAGTAGAGCCACCACCATCGCTGTTTCCACCATTATCAGGAGGAGTAGTAGAGCCACCACCATTATTGTTTCCACCATTATCAGGAGGAGTGGAGCCACCACCATTGTTGTTTCCACCATTATCAGGAGGAGTAGTAGAGCCACCACCATTATTGTTTCCACCATTATTAGGAGGAGTAGAGCCACCACCATTATCACCTGAATTGTTGTTATTGTTGTCATTTTCATCTTGTTGATTATTATCTGGTTTCTTTGTATCTTCAGAGGATGGTTGAGAACTTACTCTAGTAGGAGCAGTCCCTTCAATAAATGCTGCTTTAGAGCCAGAAGATTGCTTCCCTCCATCATCTAAATTAATTTTTGTGAAATACACGTTTTTAGGAACTTCAAATTCAGTTACTGTTAAGTTAGCATGTATTTTTGTCATAACTTTTTCCCATAGTTTTGCAGTACTAGTACTTCCATGTGGAACTTCTCTACGCTTTATGGTATTGCCAGAATCATCTTTTCTACCAGCATCATCTCCAATATAAGTTGCTCCAACATAATAAGGTGTGTAACCAACAAACCAAGCATCATATGCACTATTTGTAGTACCTGTTTTACCTGCAACAGGCATTCCATTTGAAAGTGATGCTATGCTACCAGTACCTTCAGTAATTACACTTTCCAACATATCTGTAACAACATAAGCTACTTCAGGTTCTACAACTTTATGTTCCTCAGGAGCGTTTTTAACTAATAATTGACCATCAAAAGTAGTTATAGTAGTGAAAATTGATGGTTCTATATAAACTCCTTGATTTGCCAATGTACCATAAGCAGCAGCCATTTGAAGCGGAGTAATACCATTTGCCATACCACCTAGTGTTAATGATGGGAATTGTCTATCAGTTGCTCCTGACTGACTATTTTTTACAGTCGTTATACCAAAGTTCTTTAAGTAGTCCATCATTATATCTATACATTCATCATAAGAATCTCCAAGCATCTCAGCAGTTTTGACAGCTATTGTATTTGAAGATTTAGCAAGTGCTCTACGTAAACTCATAGAACCATGCCCAGCAGTAGTAGTTCTTGGATTCCACTTAGTATTCTCTTCAAACTTATATCCTCCTCTGGTATCACTTAGAGAAGTTGCTTGTGTAAGTTTTAAAGTATCAATAGCTGGTGTATAAATTGCTAGAGGTTTTATAGCAGAACCAGGCTGATGAGGGTTAGTAGCACGGTTTAAAGTTTTTCTACCACTTATATTTCTTCCTCCAGCTAGTGCCCTTATTTCACCATTTTTATAATCTAAGATTACCATTGCAGATTGCGGTTGACTAACTCCATCAGGACCAACCATATGTCCTGGGAAATTGCTATTTCTATCATATTCTTCTTCTAAAGCATCCTGCATTTTAGGGTCTATAGTTGTATTTACAATTAGACCTCCATTGTAGAATAAGTTTTGTGCTTCATCATTTGTATGTCCTTGTTCCATTAAAGCATTTATAACTTCACTTTCAATAAGGTCTTCTACAGATGAAGAAACTTTGTCTGATGATTTAGGTAATTTTATTTCTATTTTAGCTTTGATTGCTTCGTCATATTCGTTTTGCTTAATATATCCTAATTCTAACATTTTCTTTAGAACAACTTCTTGTCTTTTTTTAGCTTCTGGGTTGCTTACAGCTTTTCTGACAACTAATGTACCTGCCTTTAATTGTCTATAAGTATCATTAGATATAAGTTCCCAAGACTTTATTTTTTCAATCATATCAAAGTCTACCTTTGTAGGGTCATCTAAATCATCATCAGTTGTGTTAACAAAAAATAATAACTTATTTTCTAAATCGCCTTTAGTTTCGCTTCCATCTAATTTAGAAGTTTTATAGGCTGAAAACTTTGATGGATTTTTAGTTGAACCAGCAAGAAGTGCTGACTCAGCTATAGTAAGGTCAGCGGCAGACTTATCAAAATAACCACGTGCACCAGCCTCAGCACCTGCTAGACCTCTACCAACGAAAAAGTTATTTAAATAAGTTTCTAGTATTTTATCTTTACTTACTGTTTTACTCATCTCATATGCATAGTAAATATCCTTTATTTTACGAGGCAGAGTCTGTTGTTCAGTTGTTAACAACATTTTGGATACCTGCATAGGAATAGTACTACCACCTTGTTTAGTACCTGTAAGGGTTTTTAATACTGACCTAAATAAACCTTTAATGTCGACACCCTTATGTTCATAAAAACGTTCATCTTCTATTGCAATTACAGCATGTTGAAGATGTGTTGAAATCTTATCTAATGGAACAGGTGTCTTTTTATTTACACTTGGAGCTGTAGATAATGTTTTTCCATTAGCGTATTTAATTGTAGTTGTTTGGTTTGTTTGCTTATCCAAGACAGCTTCTGTAACTGGAGTAACATCTCTTAGTGATGCAAATACTAAACCAGCAGTACCAGCAGTACCAACAACTAGTAAAACTAAAAATACTATCCCAAATACTCTTAGTTTTCTAAATTTATCGCTTTTTTTAGATTTTTTCTTGTTTTTTGTTGAACGAGTTTTGTTAGATGAACCTCTATTAATTGGTTTGTTTGTATTACTAGAGGAACTAACTTTTTTTCTTCTAATTTTATTTCCATTTTTATCATTATCGTTATTCATAAGATTTTAACCTCCTTACTTAATGCAATATTATAACACAAATAGGAGTAATTTTGTAATTAATAGAAAAAATGAATTTGCTATAATATTCTGTACATTGTAAATATGTATAAACATAATGTATTAAAAAGTCCATATTTTTATTTTATTTATTTTTGACAAATATTATAAAAATTATGCTAAAGCTACATATAAATAAATAGGAGGGGATAATTTTGAATAGAATAGTAGATAGAAAAAAGAAAACTGAATTTAGAAAAATTGTAGCTATTTTTTTGTTAATTCTTTTCTTGTCTGTATTTATAGGCAGTTTTATATATATAGATAAAACTTTAAGACCAACAATAACAGTATTGGCAGAAACTAAAGCTCTTGAATTAGCAAATAGGTCAATAAATAAAGCTGTTGCTGAAATGGTAGAAGGAAAAATAAACTATGAAGATTTAATGGATATACAGCTTGATAATAATGGCAAAATAACAATGATACAAGCAAATACTATAATGATGAATGAGATTGCCTCTGCAATAGCTTTAGAAATACAAGATGAATTAAAAAAAGCTAAGACAGCTAGTTCTTACATACCTATAGGAACAGCATTAGGAAGTCCTATATTAGCCAAATACGGTCCTAGACTTGAAGTTTCTATTGAACCTATAGGAACAGTATCAGTAAACTTTAAAACGGAATTTGAGTCGTCTGGTATAAATCAAACAAGACACAGAATATATCTAGAAGCTCAAACGCAAGTTAAAGTAGTAATACCACTTATAACTTCAACAAAACAAATTAAAGCACAGATACCTATTTGTGAGACTATAATAGTAGGAGATGTTCCAGAAAGTTATGTAAATATACCAGAAAAAAATCTAGGAAATGTTTTACCTAACACTGGAAAAAATGCTAATAAGTAATATAAAGTTATATATTTTTAAATAAATTTGAAAAAGTAGTTTATAAATAAAAATTTTGTAAATAATATTAATATAATTTCAATAAAAATTATATTTTATACTATGTAAAATATCTAATATATTTGGTCTCTTAAGGTAAGTAGAGATACCTTTAGACCAAATATATTATTAATTATCTGTTTAATATTTAAATTATTGTTTATTTGTATTATTTAAAACTATATTATTTACAACATCCATTTAATAAATACAGCATAGCCTACAGCTGGGTCATTTTCGATAGCATGAGATACTGCTCCAATTATTTTATCATTCTGAACTATTGGAGTACCACTCATACCTTGTACAATACCACCAGTTTGAGCTAAAAGTTTTTTATCTGTAATTTTAATTTTAAAACTTTTGCTTTCTGGATGTTTTTGATTTTCTATATCTATAATTTCAATATTATATTTTTTACATTCATTACAATTATCTTGTAGAATTATTTGAGCCTTTCCTAATTTAACTTCATCTAAAGAAGCTACTTTATATTTTTTTAAATTAGAAATATCAAAGTTGTTAATTTGACCTCTTATTCCAAAATCAGTATTGTCTGTAAAACTACCAATAATATTTTCTCTTTTTGCATTTATACATCCAACACTACCTTTATAAGATTTTTCTATATTAAGATGTTTAGTTGTAGAAATTGAACCTGATTTAATAGGTATCTTTCTAGCATTACCAACACTTATTGGGTGACCTACAGCACCAAACTCTGATGTTTCTGGATTAATATATGTTAAAGTAGCAAATCCAGAAAGTAAGTTATTAAAACTAATTTTTTCTAATATGTGTTTAGTAGTTTTCATTGTTATCAGTTGACCACCTCTATTTAATAAAATAGATACTGGTTTTTCTTCTGGTAAAGCATTTAATGTGTTTGCAAAGTCGCTATATCCATCAACTTCAGCATTATTTATCTTTACTATTGCATCACCTAACCTAAGTGGAGATGCTTCTCCAGGATTTCTAACAATGATGTTTTTTAGTTCTGCGTCGATTTGAAGTACGTTTCCAATTGGTATTAAATATTCAGGTTCACTTTTTTGTAAATTTTGTGCATAAATTAAATTATTTGAGAAAAAATATAATAAAAATAAAAAAGTTAAAACAATTGTAAATTTAGACTTAGCTAAGTTGGTTCTTTTATTTAAAGCTTTATCTTTAAAATAAAAATTTTTAAATTGCATAAAACACCTCTTTCTTATTAAATTATTTTAATAATAGAATTGAAGTTTTCTCGCTGCTTCTGTATTATGTTGTGCAAGAATTAGTTTTTGATGCTTGGAAAACTGACGCAATAACTCCTTAGTTTTCATAAAAATAAATAAAATAAAGAGCGTATATGATAAAATAGATACATATTCATATAAGTTAAAATAAATAATAACTGTATATCATTAGAAAGGAGCAAAACATGAAAAAATATAGATTGTTAGTTACTTGTATAATTGCCATGGGAATTATAATTATAGGAACATCAAATCCTGTTAGCAATTTTTACAAGACTACAAATTTGATTAGTTCAGGAAACACTACAAATGAAAAAGCAGATAAAGATAAAAACTCAAATAAAAATACAAAAGATAAAGATGAAGATAAATCAAATTCAAAAAGCAATAAAGAAAAGTCATCAGAAAATAAATCATCAGATAATAAAAACGAAACTCAAAAAAATAAAAAGTTTTTAATTTGTATAGACCCAGGACATCAAGGAAAAGGAGATAGCAATCTAGAACCAGTAGCTCCAGGTTCTTCCTCTCAAAAAGCGAGAGTATCTTCAGGAACAGAGGGTATTGCCACAAAAAAACCAGAATATGTTTTAAATTTAGAAGCATCTCTTGTTTTAAAACATATATTAGAATCTAAAGGTTATAATGTAATAATGACTAGAGAGACTCATGATATAAATATAAGTAATTCAGAAAGAGCGATACTTGCTAATGATAAAAATGCAGATATGGTTGTAAGAATACATGCAGATAGTTTAAATAATTCTTCAAAGACTGGTGCATCCATATTAATTCCTGAAAAGGATGGAAAATATACAGCTCCTATATATGAAGATAGTAATAAATGTGCTGAATTTATTAAACAGAATATGGAACAAGCTGGAATACAAATTAATGGAATCGTTCAAAGAGGCGATTTGACTGGATTTAACTGGTCAAAAGTACCAGCTGTGTTAGTAGAAATGGGATTTATGAGTAACTACAATGAAGACCAAATGATGTCAAATCCAGAGTATCAAAGAAAAATGATGCAATGTGTAGCAGATGGATTAGATGAGTATTTTAAATAAAGTATAAATAGAGAAAAAGTTGGGATGGTATTATGTTCCTGATTTTTATCTCTATTTTTTATTTATTAAAAGCCTCTAAAAAGTCTTATAGGTCTTTGTAGGTATCTCGCAAAGTGAAGTACATACATTATAGTATTGATGAAAATAGCTAATATTATTTTGCGTTGCTGTTTGTATCTTTTCTGTGAATCCCATTGACAAGTATAAAGCTAATAGATATACTAATAATAGTGACCACATGGTCACTATTATTCAACAAATAAAATGACCGAGTGGTCACTATGCGAGGAGAACAGGTTATGCCTACAAAATTATTTTTTGAGCTTAATGAAGATAAACAAATGAAAATCATTAATGTGGTAACATCTGAATTTGCAACATATGGTTACACAAATAGTTCCACGAATAGAATGGTTAAAAACTCTGGCATCAGTAAAGGTAGTCTTTTTAAATATTTTTCTAATAAAGAAGAATTGTATTTCTTCATTCTTGATATTGTTACAGCAGAACTTATTGAAAATCTAGAAAAAATGACATCTAGCCTTCCACCTGAGTTATTTCAAAGAGTAATCGAGTATTCCATTTTAGAATTTACTTGGTATATTCATAATCTCGAAAAAGCAAAATTGGTAATAGGAGCTTTCAAAAAAAATGATACTGTGATTTATCGAAAGACTATGGAACGATATAAAATCAAAGAGATAAATGTGTATTACAAGCTACTTAAAGATATTGATTTGAGTAATCTACGTTGGGATAAGCAGAAAACAATCAATCTTTTAAAGTGGTTTCTAAAAGGTTTTAATGAAGAATTTTTAGGAAGTGTTGAAATTGATAATTATTCATTTGAACATATACAAAATGAGTATATAAAGAGACTAACAGATTACATGGAAATATTAAAAATTGGGCTTTTGAGATAAAAGGAGGAGGCAGCTATGTTTTGGAGAGCAAAAGAAGGAAGTGTCAGTATTGATGATACAGATATGGACTATATCTCTTTTGGAAATGGAAGTGACATTTTAATCATGCTTCCCGGTCTAGGAGACGGATTAAAGACAGTTAAGAGAATGGCTATAACTATGGCTATAACATACAGGATGTATGCAAAAGACTACAAAGTATATGTTTTCAGCAGGAAAAATCATTTGAAAGAGGGCTACTCTACAAGAGATATGGCTAAAGACCAAGCTAAAGCTATGAAAATACTTGGTATATCTAAGGCTAAAGTTTTAGGAATTTCTCAAGGTGGAATGATAGCACAATATCTTGCGATTGATTACCCTGATTTAGTTGAGAAACTTGTATTGGCTGTTACATTATCGAAGCAGAATGAAAATATTCAAGAAGTGGTTGAAAATTGGATTAAGTTAGCAGAGCAAGAAAATTACAAAGGTCTAATGATTGATATAGCAGAAAAATCCTATTCAGAGAACTACTTAAGAAAATATCGTTTACTTTACCATCTACTTGGGAGAATAGGTAAGCCTAAAGATTTTAGCCGATTTCTCATACAAGCAGTTTCTTGTATTCAGCATGATGCATATGTAGAGTTGGAGAATATTATATGTCCTACTTTGGTAATTGGGGGCAATAGGGACAAAATTATTGGAGAGACATCTTTGTTTGAATTAGTTGATAAAATTAAGGACAACGAATTGTTTATATATAAAGGTCTTGGGCATGCAGCATATGAGGAAGCAAAAGATTTTAATAATAGAGTTTTAACATTTTTATCAAAATAAAAATAAAGTATTATGAAAATAGAGTTGATATGCTGTTCTGTATTTAACAATAAAGCAGGGAGAAAAAAGCGTTATCAACTATGCAAGGCAACTTTTTCAGAACTTACATCGAAAGACGAAAAGAGATGCCTCATAAATAAGTGTCTTGTTCAAAATCATGATTGACTAGAATAGATTTTTCTACTATTTTTTATTATAAATAATATAATGATAAAATTTACATTAAGTTAAATTGCTGTAAATATAACTAAAAATATTGGTAATACTTGATTTAAGTTTAAAAAGAATATATTATAGTATAGAATGTGTAAAATTTTTTTGAGAGGTGTTAAAATGCTAGTAGTAGAAAACGTAAGTCACGGATTTGGTGCAAGAACAATATTAGAAAATGTATCTTTTAGACTTAGAAAAGGTGAACATATTGCACTAGTTGGCGCTAATGGAGAAGGAAAATCGAGTTTTTTAAATATAATAACAAAAAAGCTTATGCCAGATGCTGGAAATATAAAGTGGTCTTCAAGAGCTACAGTAGGTTACTTAGACCAACATACAGTACTAAGTAAAGGTAAAAGTATAAGAGAAGTACTTAGAGAAGCTTTTAAGCATATGTTTGATTTAGAGCAAGAAATGATTGTTATGTACGACAAGATGGGAGAAGCTAATGATGATGAGATGAGTAAGCTTCTTGAAGAAACAGCTGAAATACAAACTATACTTGAAAATAGTGGTTTTTATATGATAGATGCGAAGATACAAGAGGTTGCAAATGGTCTTGGTCTTGGAGAGATTGGTCTAGATAAAGATGTAACTGACTTAAGTGGGGGACAGAGAACGAAAGTACTTCTTACTAAACTTCTACTTGAAAATCCAACTATTCTTATATTGGATGAGCCTACAAACTATTTAGATGAAGAACATATAACATGGCTTACTAGATATCTTCAAGAGTATGAAAATAGCTTTGTCCTAGTTTCTCATGATATTGAATTTATAAATAACACTTGTAACGTAATATACCATATGGAAAATGGAGAACTAAATAGATATAAAGGAAACTATGATGAGTTTGTAAGACTTAACGATATAAAGAAACGTCAAGAAGAACAAGCTTATGACAAACAAGTTGAAGAAAGAAAGAGACTAGAGGACTTTGTAGCTAGAAATAAGGCTAGAGTAGCAACTAGAGGAATGGCTAACAGTAGACAAAAGCAACTTGATAAGATGGAAATATTAGAAAGACCAAAAGAAAAGATAAAGCCTACTTTTTCTTTCAAAGAGGCTAGAGCAGCAAGTAAGATAATTTTTGAAACAGAAAGTTTAATTTTAGGATATGATGAAGCATTGACAAAGCCGCTTAATTTCCATCTAGAAAGAGGGAAGAAGATAGCTTTAAAAGGAATGAATGGTATTGGAAAATCTACTTTATTAAAGACTTTACTTGGAATAATAAAACCATTTGAAGGAAGTGTTAAGTTAGGTGACTATCTGGAAGTTGGATATTTTGAACAAGAGAGTTCAAGAGAAAATAGCAACACACCTATGGATGAAATTTGGAGTGAATTCCCAGGACTTACAAACTTTGAAGTTAGACAAGCTCTTGCAAAATGTGGACTTACAAATGAACACATAACTAGTCAAATGAGAGTGCTAAGTGGTGGAGAAGCTGCAAAGGTTAGACTTTGTAAAGTAATGCTAAAAAATATAAATTTCTTAGTACTAGATGAGCCTACAAATCACTTAGATGTTGAAGCAAAAGACGAATTGAAGAAAGCCATAAAAGAATTTAAGGGAACAGTTCTTTTGGTATGTCATGAACCAGAATTCTATTCAGACATTGTTGATGATGTATGGAATATAGAAGATTTTACAACTAAAATAGTGTAGTGATTTAATTTATTACTGGGGGGATTTCATGAAAAAGTTTCTAAATATACTTTTTTCAACATGTATAAGTGTGGTTATAATCGTAGGAGTTATCAATTTTACTGTTGCGTTTAAACAACTATATTATTTTGACATTGATTATTTAAATATATCGGATTTGTCTGGTTTGTCTAAAGATGATATAAAATTAAACTACGATTATCTGATTGATTATAATTTAAATAAGAATGTGTCTGAGTTTAAGTTGCCTACATTAAAATCTTCTCCAGAAGGAAAGATACATTTTGAAGAGGTGAGAAATATATTTCAAAATATCAATAAACTAGCTAAAGTACTAATGATAGTATCTTTAGTAGGAATTATATTGAATGCAAAAAATAAAAATATAAAAATTTTAAAAACTACATCAATAACGCTTATAATTATGCCATTATTATTGGCCATTCCAGTTTTATTGAACTTTGAAAAATCATTTATTATTTTTCATAAATTATTATTTAGAAACGATTATTGGATATTTAGTCCAGATTTAGACCCAGTTATAAATATGTTGCCAGAAGAGTTCTTTTTTCATGCTGGTGTGATGATTTTAATGTTGATTTTATTAGTAAGCATATTGCTTCTTGTAATATATAAGTTATGCAAATCGTCTAAAATAAAAACAAGATAGATTAAAAGTATACAATAAAAATAGCTATGTAATAATATTTAGACTAAAAGTAGTTAATAAATATTTATGCATAGCTATTTCTAATGAAAAATTATTTTTTACTAGTAATTTTAACTAAATCTTGAAATTTTCCCATAATATAATTATAATTATCTTTTTTATGAGGTAGCATGCAACTACTGCAATCCTTGATACCTTTATCTGTATACTTGAAGTTTCCACCACAATTTTCTCCTAAAGCATACAAAGGACAATAGCAAAATAAACAGTTAAATTCCTCTGGTTTATTAGTTTTATGACAAGGGAAAAATTCACAATCTTTGTGATTAAAAAACTTATAATTTTCGCCCATATTTTCCTCCTAAATTAAATAAAATTTAAATCTTTTATAACTATATAAGATTTTGGTGATAATATAATTATACTAAATATTTTTATTAATAGTTGATAATATAGTACTATTAATCATAGTATTAATGGTATAATTAGTCAACAGAAAAATAATGTAAATGTATTTTGTAATTAGAATATGTTTTATAACAAAAAATGAGGTGATTAAGTGAAAGAAATTCAAGAAAGAGCACTTCTTGTAGGTCTGAATTTGACAACAATAGTGAAAAAAAGTGATGATATAGACACTAGTGAATCCATGGAAGAATTAAAAGAATTAACAAAAGCTGCTGGTGCAGAGGTTGTGGCTAGCTTAATTCAAAATAAGCACTCCATAGATGCAGCTTATTATATAGGAAAAGGCAAGGTGGAAGAAATAAGAGCGTATAGTGACTCATTGGATGCTACTTTAGTAATTTTCAATGACGAATTATCTGGTGCTCAAATCAGAAATATAGAAAATGTTGTTGGAAGAAAGGTAATAGATAGAACGACCTTGATTCTAGATATATTTGCTCAAAGGGCACTTAGTAAAGAAGGAAAATTGCAGGTTGAATTAGCACAATTAAAATATAGATTACCACGACTTTATGGAATGGGTGGTGAGATGAGTAGAACAGGTGCAGGAATTGGAACTAGAGGTCCTGGAGAACAAAAACTAGAAATAGATAAAAGACATATACTTAATAAAGCAGCAGACATAAGACGTGAACTTAGAGAAGTAAAAAAGAATAGAGAGACACAGAGAGTTAAGCGTTTAAAATCAAATATACCGATTGTAGCACTTGTTGGGTATACAAATGCAGGAAAATCTACCCTACTAAACGAATTAATAAAGACACACAAGGATTATGAACAAGAAAAAGAAGTTTTTGTAAAAGATATGCTTTTTGCAACTCTAGATGTAACTTTAAGAAAGGCACTTTTGCCAAATAAAAAAGAATTTTTAGTAGTAGATACTGTTGGATTTGTAAGCAAACTTCCCCATGATTTAGTAGAGGCATTTAAAGCAACATTGGAAGAAGTACAATATGCAGACTTAATTTTGCATGTAATTGATGCAACAAATACTAGTTATGAATTGCAAAAAAGTACAACTGAAGGTGTGTTAAAAGAACTTGGTGTAAATGATAAAAAACATATACTTGTATATAATAAGGTCGATAAGCTAGAATTGGATATATATCCTAAAAGTCAAGAAGATATTGTGTATATTTCTGCTAAACAAGGCATAAATATGGATAAGCTATTAAATATGATAGAAAGTGCTTTAATGGAAAATACCTATTCGGTAAGCTTGATGTTACCTTATGAGAGAGGTGATATATTTAGTAGAATAAAAGATAAATATAATGTGGAGAATTTTGAGTATGGGGAAAATGGTATAGCATTAGATGTAAACTTGGATGAAGAAGATTTTAATATCTATAGAGAGTACATATTAGAAAAATAGGTTGAATATGGATATTAATTGGGAAAATATAGATAATCTTGAAGATTATTTTATAACCTATCTTCTTTATAAAGAATCTAAAACAGTATCTCAAATTAGTAAGATTAGAAATATTTCAAATACTGAGGCAAGCGAGCAACTTATACAAGCAAAATTGAAAATAAAAGAAATGCAAAAAGAGGATTTTGAGGCATCTAAGGATATTTTGGATAAATTTTTAGAATTAGATAAAATCAAGAGACTTGATTTTATGGATAGCTTAGATGACGAAAAAATGGTATACTTTAAGAGAAAGGTTTTCAAAAGAATCCTTGTGGAAAAAAATGCTGAAGATTTAATTGTTTTAATTTGGGCGACAGGTGAGCTAAAAGATGATAGATTCTTGAAATTACTTCATCAGCTCACAAACCACAGACACTCAGATATTAGAAGGATAACTTATTCAGCAATAAGAAAGATTGAATCACCAATTAGTAGAGAAGTATTACAAAAAGGTCTCTACGATAAAAATGCACAAACTAGGCAGTATTGTGCAAAAGCTCTTTCAAAATTAGGAGATGAAAACAGTTTAAAGATTTTACATCAGTTGAAAGACAAGAATAAGAATTTTGAAAAAGAGTATGTGCTTAGAGCTTATGACGAAGCCATTAAAGCATTGGAAGATGCGAAAAATTTGAAAAAGTAATTTTTTATTAAAGCAATTTGTTTACTTAATGATGTATTTCTAGAGTTTAACAAGGTAATAAATAAATTAATGGGAGGGGTTTCAAATGATAGTAAGACGTTGTGCAGGTGGAGTAGTTTTTTATGCTAATAAAGTACTTATTGTAAAAAATGATAGAGGTGAATGGACACTTCCAAAAGGTAAGATACTTGGAGGGGGACTTCCATATGAGAGTGCTGTTCAAAGAGTAAAAGTAGAAACTGGCATAGATGCTAAAATGATAGATGTAGCTGGCGACACTATGTATGAATTTTTCTCAAGAAGTAGACAACAAGAAGTTTGTAATGCAATAATGTGGTATGTTATGGAAGCTTGTAACACTGATTGTGTACTTGCTCCTGAATTCCAAGAAGGTGGATTTTATAAAGTTAAGGATGCTTTAGAAATGTTGTCACATCACAAAGAGCAAGCTTTAGTAGAAGTATCTTATAAAAAGTTTAAAGAATTAAAGAAATTAGTTTCAGAGGGCGATGATGTTCCAGCAAATTAATAGTGAATCTAGAGAATTCTGAGGAAGGGTAGCCCCTTCCTTTTTTAATTGAAAATATTTTAAACATAAATTATATAGTTTATTTAGATTGTGATTTAAAAATCTAAATTTTTAGTGATTTATATCTAAAATTAGTAACTTATATTTGAAATAAAAATTAAAAAGTATACAATTTTATTATATAATTGTTTTATAACAGTTATTAAAGAAATGATAAAAATCTATTTATTTTTTAGTAGAATAATTTTATATATAAATACATGTTTGATGTATACCTTAAAAAATAATTAAAATAGGAGGAAATATAATGAGCAATTACAGGACATTACATGAATTTGGAACTGATGAAATAACAATTGAAAAGTCTGTTTTTATTGGATATGCTAAACCTATAAAGAGCGAAGAGGAAGCATTAGAATTTATAAATGAAATAAAGAAAAAGCACAAAGATGCAACTCATAATGTATGGGCTTATACAGTTGGACAAAATATGAATATACAAAGATATAGTGATGATGGAGAGCCACAAGGAACAGCAGGTATACCTACATTAGAGGTTATAAAAAAAGAAGATTTGAGAGATGTAGCAGTTGTTGTTACTAGGTATTTTGGAGGCACAAAATTAGGTGCAGGTGGTTTAGTTAGAGCTTATACAAAAGGTGCTAAGTTGGGATTGGAAGCAGGTAAGATAATTTATAAGGTAATGTATCAAGAAGTTAAGATTAAAATAGATTATACTCAACTTGGAAAAGTACAAAATGAATTAATGAATTTAGGGTATTTCATAAAAGATACCATATATGAAGATAATGTCGAGATAATAGTGTATTCAAAGTTAGAGGATGTAGAAAAAGTATCAGAAAAAATGATTGATATAACAAATGGAACAGGAAAAATAGTTTTAGGAGAAGAATTCTATTTATCTGAACAAAACGGAGAAATATTATTGTAATCTAAAAAGATTAAAAGAGTTAATTATATTAAACAGTCAAATTTTATCTTAAAATGAAAAGCCATTAAATTGTTTTAATCTAAATCAATTTAATGGCTTTTTATTAGACTTTGCACAGAATCCTTTTTTTACTTCAAATAAACCAACTAAAAGTAGAAATATCCCAAATATTTTTTTTAATATATCTGAAGATAGATAATTAGCTAACAGTGAACCAAATATGGCACCTAAAACCCCAAATACAGCTATGGGTATAACCAATTTAAAAACTACATTTTTATTTTTTATATGTATAGCCAATGCTATAAGTGTCATAGGAATAGATGAAAGTAAATTTACACTTTGAGCTATTTTAGTGTCGATACCAGCAAGTAAAACGAGTGCAGGTATAAGGATGGTTCCTCCACCCATTCCCATTCCTCCGATAATCCCTGCAAAAAATCCAATTAAAGCAAATAACATTAGAACACCATCCTTAATGCTGCAATTATCATGATTATTCCAAAAGAAATCCTAAGAAACTTTCCAGTAACCTTATTTAGTAGCTTAGCCCCTATGATACCGCCAAGAATACTTCCAACTGCAACTTTTATTGTCAAATTAATGTCGTAAGTACCTTTAGATACATATAAGACAGAGCTTGCTGTCGTTAAGAAAATTATTATAGAAAGAGCAGTTGCATGAGATTTATGTTCTTCTACCTTAACGATGTCATTTAATATCGGAACTAAAAGAGTACCTCCTCCAGACCCAAAAACTCCATTTATAAATCCTGTAAAAACTCCAATTATCGTATTTTTTAAATTAAAATCAAAATATTTTTTCTTCAAATCATCAGTTTTTTTCATAAAAATCACCTTCTGAAATAGTTTTACCAAAATAGGCAAATTATATTTATATAAAATAAGATTAAATATAATCTTTCATGTTTACTTAATTTTGCATAAAAAAAAACATATTAAAACAATATATTAATATATGGTATAATATATTAAAACAAAGTAGCAAATTTGAGAGGAGATAACAATGTCAAATATAAAAATACAAATAGACAAAACTGTAGAATGGCTTATAAATAAGGTTAATGAAGCAAATGCAAAAGGATTGATTGTCGGTGTATCTGGGGGAATTGATTCAGCAGTAGTTGCTAATTTAATTAAAAAGGCATTTCCAGAAAACTCTATGGGAGTTATAATGAGCATAAAAAGTAATCCTCAAGATAGAGAAGATGCACTTAAGGTTATAGAAGGATGTGATATAGAATATCTTGATTTAGACCTTATAGAGCCACAAAGTGCTATATTAGACATGGTAGTAGGAAATTTAAAAGAGAAACATTTATATAGAGCAGAATATTTAAAGATGACAGATGCAAATTTAAGAGCAAGAGTAAGAATGAGTACTATTTATACAATTGCTAACAATCTAGGATATCTAGTTGTTGGTACAGATAATGCTGCAGAAATACACACAGGATACTTTACTAAATTTGGTGATGGTGGAGTTGATATTTTACCAATTGCAAATTTGACTAAAGGAGAGGTGTATGAATGGGCAAAAGAACTTGGTGTTCATGAAGATTTAATAAACAAAGCTCCTTCTGCAGGTCTTTGGGAAGGTCAAACAGATGAAAATGAAATGGGAACTACTTACGATATGATAGATGCTGTGTTACAAGGTAGATTAGATGAAGTTCCTCAAAGAGACCAAGAGATAATTGAAAGACTTCATAGAATAAGCGAGCATAAGAGAAAAACGCCTGCGCAACCTCCTAAGTTCTAATTTACTATTTTAAAGATTTGTGATAAAATTTACAAGTGATAAAAATTAGAATAACTAATTGTACGTATTAAGGAGTGGAAATATGGGACGTATAGGTAATATAATTAATAGAAAAGGTAAACAAGATGCTCAAAGAGCAAAAATATTTACTAAACATGCTAGAGCAATAGCAGTTGCTGCCAAAGAAGGTGGAGCAGACCCAGAATATAATGCAGCTTTAAAGACAGCTATAGAAAAAGCTAAGGCAGATAATATGCCAAATGATAATATAGATAGAGCTATCGCTAAAGGTGCTGGAGCAGGTGCTGGTGATGACTATGAAACTATAGTTTATGAAGGTTATGGACCTGGCGGAGTTGCAGTTATAGTAGAAACTTTAACTGACAACAAAAACAGAACTGCTGGTAATGTAAGATACTACTTCGATAAAAATGGAGGAAACTTAGGAACTAGTGGATGTGTTTCTTTTATGTTTGATAAAAAAGGACAGATATTAGTTGGTTCAGGAGATGGAATTTCAGAAGAAGAATTGATGGATGTTGCATTAGAAGCAGGAGCTGAAGATTTTATAACAGAAGAAGATGGTTATGAAATAATAACTACACCAGAAGATTTTTCTAGTGTTCGTGATGAGTTGAAAGCTAAAGGGTATGAGTTTATATCTGCTGATGTAAAGATGATACCTCAAACTACAACTGTACTAACTGAAGAAGCTCATTTAAAAATGATGAATAAATTAGTTGATATGCTTGAAGAAGATGATGATGTTCAAGATATATATCATAACTGGGAAATGGAAGAGTAAATATTTTAATATCTTAGAAATGTATACACCTCTAAACCATGTTTACATAATAATATGTAAATATGATTCAGAGGTGTTTTTATATTTGTAAAAATTGTTTTATAAATACTAAAAACATATCCTGTAAAACTAATAATATTATAAAAGGTTTTGAACAGGACTCGATTGTCTATAGATGATGGATGGGTATATTACTTGACGTTGAATACCACTCATTCTTCCAGTAACAATATCGATAATCATTCGAAGGCTACGTTCTGCTGTTTCCTCCATTTTCAAGTCTATAACTGTTAATGGTGGTGTACTTCTTGCCATTAGCCTTGAAGGTCCATTACTTGCTGCAAATATCTGAACATCATTTCCAATTGAAATCCCTGACTCATTAAATGCATTCATTATACCAAGAGCTACTACATCATGGTTACAAAAGATTACTTTTTTTATTGAGTTCTTTGCAATCATTTTTTTAGCAATATCATACCCACTATCTATTTTGTTAGAACAATAATATATAGAATCTGGTAAATATATTCCATGTTCCTCACATGTCTTTAAAAAAGATT
Organism: Clostridioides sp. LIBA-6822; assembly: GCF_056688955.1. Taxonomy (NCBI): domain Bacteria; kingdom Bacillati; phylum Bacillota; class Clostridia; order Peptostreptococcales; family Peptostreptococcaceae; genus Clostridioides; species Clostridioides sp. LIBA-6822. Next base: position 924,449 of record NZ_CP196995.1, read on the forward strand.
TGCCCCGTAAAGTCATACATGTAAATGAAGACGGGTTAAATACAACAGCTATGTCATTTTTACCATTTTGAATAGCATGTAATGCTGCTATACGACCAGTTTCTTCATTATCAATAGATACACTCGAAAAACCTTCTATTTCACGATTTACAACAACTACAGGAATTTTAGGTTTATTTTTTAATAGGTACTCTATATCATCAGCATTAATACCTGTCAAAACAACACCATCATAATAATTGTTTGAAAAAAGATATTCATCATCGCATAAATGGCCAACAGTATAAGGTCGTATGATAATATTTATATCTAAATGCTCTAAAGAAATGACATGGTTTATTGCTTGAAATATGTTGGTTGATGCCAATTCAAAACCAGAATCTTGCCAATAAAATGCTATTTGAATATGATTATGTACTCTAGGAGTAGAGCGTTTATATCCAAGCTTATCTGCTGAATTTAAAACTATATCTTGTGTATGTAGTGGAATTCTTCGTTCATTTCCCTTACCACTTAAAACATAGGAGACTGTTGCTGAAGAAAGACCACAATCTTTTGCAATATCTTTGATTGTTGCCATGATAAAAATCCTCCTTGAATAGTTGCTTAAACTTGCTTACATTTATTATCTTAACATATATCCAATCAAAGAACAATATTCTACAATCTGCAAATCCTAATGAGTGAAAATAAATAAATCTTAAAATATATTTATTGTGTTGACAAAACTTAACAGATAATACTATAATGTGCTTAAATAAGCTTATTAATAAGTTAATATTAAGCAATATTAAGCAGTAATATAACAATGCTAGCTTGTTATGTCACTGTAAATAAAGGGGGCAAAGAGATGAGTAAGATAAATATACTTGAAGTTGGTCCAAGAGATGGATTTCAAAATCTAAAAGAATTCGTAGATACAGATAAAAAACTAAAAATTATTGATGGTCTTATTGATTCTGGTATTAAAGAATTAGAAATTGGTTCATTTGTAAGTCCAAAAGCCATTCCTCAGATGAAAGATGCAAAGGAAATAGCAACCTACTGTGTAAAAAATTATCCTGATGTAAAGCTTTATGCATTAGTTCCAAATTTATACGGTGCTAAGCTTGCATGGGATTGTGGAATAAGAGATATATCTTATGTTATTTCCTTAAGTGAAACTCACAATAAGAAAAATATAAATAGAACTCATGAAGAATCCATTACTGAACTAAAAAAAATAATAGATTCTTATCCTGAAATGAATATATGTGTTGGAATAGCCACAGTGTTTGGCTGTCCTTTTGAAGGGATACCAAAGATAGAGGATGCGGTAGCATTTAGTAAATGCCTTTGGGAAAACGGTATCAGAGAGATTAACTTAGCAGATACAATAGGTATTGCTGACCCTAAACAAGTTAGAGAGACTATTAGTGCATTAGTTGAAGCATTACCAGAATGTAGATGGCAGGTACATATACATGATACTAGAAATATGGGGATGGTTAATACTCTTGTAGCTATTGAGTCTGGTATTACTACTGTTCAATCTACACTTGGAGGTTTAGGAGGGTGTCCTTTTGCACCTGGTGCATCTGGTAATACTGCGACTGAGGATTTGGTGTATATGCTTGAACGTATGGGATATGATACAGGAGTAGATTTTAATAAACTTCTCGAATTATCTAAATACCAAAAGAGTTTGATAGAGGGTGTATATAGTGGTCATCATGTAAATATAAAATCTGAAATTTCTAGTTGTCAATTGTCTTGATTAAAAAAATAAATGATTTGGGGAGGTCAATATGGATATTATAGCTTTAATTTTATTTTTAGGTGTTATTGTTCTAGCTTTTGTACGTAAGAATAATGCAGGGATTTTAGCTTTAGCTGTTGGTGTCATAGCAGTTAGAATATTTGGCATGGATGAAAAAGAGCTTTATGGAGCTATAAGTAACTCAATGTTTACAACACTTGTTGGAATAACATTACTTTTTGCAATAGTAAATTCAACTGGAGCATTAAAGTTAGTTGCAGAAAAAATAGTAGCTGTTTCTGGTAAGCGAGTTTGGCTTATTCCAATAGCAGTTTTTATTGCAGGATTTATTGTTGCAGGTGTTGGTCCAGGTGCAATTCCAGCACTTGCGATAATTCCAGCAATGGCTGTTCCCGTAGCAATAACTGTTGGTTATAATCCTGTAATGCTTGCACTTATAGGCGAATGTGGATTAATGGCAGGTCGTATGACACCTATTACTCCAGAAGGTCAAATTATAACAACTGTTGCAGAGAGTGTTGGGATTGAAAATGTTATGCCTGCTATTTTAGCATGTCAAACCTTATCAACGATTGTATTTTCAATAGTATTGTTCATAATTTTTAAAGGATATAAACTTAAAAAACCTATAAATATTATAGATAGTAAGAATATAGAAAAGTTTAATGTAAAGCAAATAATTTCTCTTATAAGTATATTAGTCATGATTGCTTTTATTATATTTTTCGATATGAATGTTGGACTTGCTGCCTTTTCAGTTTCGGCTATACTTCTTCTTTTCAATATCGCTGAAGATGGAGAATGTATCAAGGCAATCCCATGGAGTACAATAGTAATGGTCCTTGGGGTGGGAGCAATGATGACAATTGTGGATGCAGCAGGAGGGATTGACTTGATGAGTAATGCATTATCATCACTAATGAATAGTAAAACTGCTACTCCAATTATGAGTATTTCAGCAGGACTTATGTCTATGGTAAGTTCGGCATTAGCAGTAGTGTATCCAACTATGATGCCTATGTGTGTTGATATAGCTAAGTCAGTTGGAGGAGTAGACCCACTAGCACTTATTGCAGCAGTTGGTGTAGGAGGTTCTCTTGCTGGTGTAAGTCCACTTTCTACTGGTGGTGCATTGATTTTGGCAGCTATGGGGTCAAGTAAGAAAGACTTTAATAAAGAAGAACAAAATAATGTATTTATTCAACTTTTCGTTATGAGTGCAGTTGGATTATTAGTTATTGCAGTAGTATCAGTTTTATTCTTTAATGGAATAGCACATATAATGCATTAATTTCGATAATTGAGGAATTTGTCATTAAACTCAACTTTTAATATTGAGTAATATAATATAAATTGGAGGTATAGATATGAAAAAAGGAGCATTAAGCGATATAAAAGTACTTGACCTTACTAGAGTTCTTGCAGGTCCATATTGCACAATGATGTTGGCTGATTTTGGGGCACAGGTTATAAAAATAGAAGTGCCAGAAAAAGGTGATGATACAAGAAAATTTGGACCTTTTGTAAATGGAGAAAGTTTATACTATGCAAATATAAATAGAAATAAGAAAGGTATAACTTTAAATCTTAAATCAGAAGAAGGTAAAAACATATTCTTAGAAATGGTAAAAGAGGCTGATGTTGTTGTAGAAAATTATAGACCAGGTGTAATGGAAAAGTTAGGGCTTGGTTATGATGAATTATCTAAAGTTAATAATCAAATAATTTATGGAGCTGTGTCAGGTTTTGGCTGTTATGGACCATATTCAGAGCGTCCAGGATATGATATTATTGCACAAGCAATGGGTGGACTTATGAGTATAACAGGAACTGAAGGAGGAGAACCAACAAGAGTAGGAAATGCTATGGGAGATGTATTGGGAGGTATGAATTTAACTATTGGCATACTTATGGCACTTAATGCTAGAAAGATATTTGGAAAAGGACAAAGAGTAGATATTTCCCTCGTTGATTCAGTTGTATCATCTCTTGAAACTGGCATACAAAGATATTTTGATTCTGGTCAGCCTGAACTTATGGGGAATAGATACGCTTCTGCTTACCCTTATGACTCTTTTAAGGCAAGTGATGGTAATTTTGTAATAGGTTGTGGTAATGATAAATTGTTTGAAAAATTGTGTAAAAAAGTACTTTTTAGAGAGGAACTTTTAGAAGATGAAAGATTTAAAACAAATCTTAAGCGTTGTGAACATCATAAGGCTCTTAAACCAGAAATAGAAAAATGGTCTGTTAAGCATACAATAAAAGAAGCAGTTGATTTAATATCAGAAGCTGGCGTTCCTGCTGCACCTATTTATAATCTTGGTAGTGTTACAACAGATGAACACATTGCAAAAGCAAGGGAAATGATTGTAGATATGAGACATCCTATTATAGGAGATATGAGAGTCAATGGAAATCCAGTTAAGTTGATGGCAACAAAAGCCCAAATTAATGTACCAGCACCATCTTTAGGAGAAAATAATGAGGAGATTTATAGTAGTTGGCTTGGTTTTGATAGTGATAAAATAAATGATTTAAAAGAAAATGGAGTTATTTGATTTTAGAGAAAAAGTATAAATATAATATTTATTCTCTCCTAAGAATTGTAAATCAAATCTAAAATTATCATAAGCATTTAAGATAGGAAAGTCTATTTAGACATTAAGTCTTTGTGGATTTTCCTATTTTCGTTAAAAATTTATACTATTGGAACAGATATATAGATATACTAAACTAAAGTATTAACAATTTAAATTGATAGAAAATAAGTTACCTATATGTTCTAAAGATTCTTTATTAGACTGTAAAGAGGCTTATGGGCATGTTACTTAAATTATTTTAATGAAAATATCAAAAATGAGACCGCATTCTCAAAAATGAGACTGTGTTTTTTAAGTATTTTCTCTAAAATGAGACAAAAATATTGTTTTATGGGTTTTATTGGATAAAAATTCTTTAGTGAATTACAATTTAATCAATTCTAAAGTTAAAAATTATTAGAAATTAAGTGAAATTTATGTATATTTTGTTTATTTTATCAAAAAAAAACAATTTTTTAATGAAAATAAAGAAATTAAATATAAGTTGGCTTAGAACTTGCTAATATATATTAACAAGAAAGTGTAGAAAAAATAACAATGAATAATGGGGGGAATATGATGGGATTTGTAATGGAAAATTTAAAAAATCTTAAGGTGGAAGTTAAGGATAAAGTCTGTGTTATTACTATAAATAGACCTAAAGCTTTAAATGCTCTTGACAATGACACCCTTAGAGAATTATCTCAAGTTGTTGATGTAGTATCAGAAAGGGAGGAAATATTAGGAGTTATTATTACTGGAGAAGGTAAAGTTTTTGTAGCTGGAGCTGACATACGTCAGATGCAAAACTATAAAAGTGAAGAAGGAAGAAAATATGCAGGTTATGCCCAAGGGATTTTTGATAAAATTGAAGCTCTTGAGAAAACAGTAATAGCAGCAGTTAATGGATATGCATTAGGTGGTGGATGTGAACTTGCTATGAGTTGTGACATTAGAATTGCATCAGAAAAGGCTATATTTGGACAGCCTGAAGTTAATTTAGGAGTCATTCCATGTTTTGGCGGAACTCAAAGATTATCAAGACTTGTTGGAACTGGGATAGCTAAAGAATTAATTTTTACAGGAAGGCAAGTAAATGCAGAAGAAGCTAAATCTATTGGTCTTATTAATAAAGTAGTTCCAAGTGATGTGCTTTTAGAAGAGGCAATGAAGATGATGAATCAAATAGTTGAAAAAGCACCAATAGCAATAAGATATGCAAAAGTAGTTATTAATAAAGGAATAGATATGGATTTAAAAAATGCTCTTGAACTAGAGAAAGATATTGCAGGTTTAACTTTTGCTACAAGAGATAAACAAGAAGGAATGGATGCATTTATAGAAAAGAGAAAACCGATTTTTGAAAATAAGTAGCTATTATAATTAAATTGGAAGAAATGTAGAACATATTAAAAATCTAAATTTCGTGAAAAAATACATATAGTTTAATTTTAAAAGGAGTTAATTTATGAATACGGGAGTAATTATAAGTTTAGTAGGAATTATCATAGCCCTATCCCTTCTAGTTGTAATGGTTATGAAGGGAGTAAATATTTTTATAATAGCAATTGTATGTTCACTACTAGTTGCTATAACAGGAAATTTAAATGTATATAATGCACTTAAGGTGGATTATATGACAGGATTTGTTGGATTTCTTCAGGCAAATTTCTTTATTTTCCTAACGGGTACTTTAATGGGAAAAATAATGGAGATTACTGGCGGGGCAAAATCTATTGCTAAGATGATTGTAAGATGGATTGGTAAGGATAAAGCATTGCTTTCTATTCCAATAGCATGTGGAATATTGGCCTATGGGGGAGTGAGTGTTTTCGTTGTAAGTTTTGCAGTGTTTCCGATAGCTTTAGAAATTTTTAAAGAAGCTGATTTACCACGAAGATTCATACCAGCAGCTTTGACTTTTGGATGTTCAACTTTTGCTATGGTTGCACCAGGAGCACCACAGATTCATAATATTGTTCCAGCTTCAACCTTAGGGACAGATATTATGGCTGGAGCAGTAAATGGATTTATATCATGTGCAGTAATGTTTGTAGTTGGAAGTATCATTTTATACAAAATGGTTTCAAAGGAAAAGGCTAATGGTGGACATTTTATAGCACATGAATCAGATATATTTGATGAAGTAGCAACAACTAATTCTAAGAGAGAAAATGGTCCTAATGGTCTAATTGCATTAATTCCATTAATAGTATCAATCCTAATAATCAATGTAAAAATTAATGGACAAGCAATAGTACCAATTGAGGTGGGAGTGTTTATAGGAGCTTTATTAGTGTATTTATTGTTAAATAAATATCAAGATAATAGCAAAATAGTTGGACATGTTGGTGATGCATGTAAAACTACAGTAGTAGCAATATGTAATACTTGTGCTGTAGTTGCGTTTGGTTCAGTTGTAAAATCAGCAGTTGGTTTTGACTTTATAGTTAATGCTATGACTAATATTCCTGGACCTCCTATTGCAGGGGCTGCGGTTGGGACTACAGTTATTGCAGGTATCTGTGGGTCAGCTTCAGGTGGACTTGGAATTGCCGCTCCACTTCTTGGACCAGTATTTTTAGCTAAAGGTGTTTCTGCTGCAGCGTTAACTAGAACTATGGCAATTTCATCAGCAGCATTAGATTCACTTCCACACAACGGATATATAGTTACTGTAACAAATGGTCTATGTAAAGAATCACATAAGGATGCCTATATGCCAATATTTTGGGTAACTGTTTTAACCCCAATTATTGGAACTGTAGTAGCAGTTCTTCTCTTTACAATGTTCCCAGGATTACCATAACAGAAAAGATAAAAAAGTATAAATTATATTTTGATATGTAAAATCAATTTTCAAAATATATATAATAAATTTTATGTTTTAGTAACATGAATACCATATTTAAAATACCAAGTTGACAGTATAAGGAGGAATTGAAAGTGTTAAATAAACCATTAGAAGGAGTTAAGGTAATTGACTTAACATATTTTGTAGCAGGTCCAGGTACTTCTAAAATATTAGCTGACTGGGGTGCTGATGTTATTAAGGTAGAGCCGAGTTTTGGAGACCCAGGAAGAAAGACAGGGGCAACAATGACAATGCCAATAGATGATGATAATAATCCTTTTTACAGTACATATAATTCAAATAAAAGAGGTTTGTCTATAAATCTTAAGAGCGAAGCAGGAATTGAAATTATGGATAAGCTTTTAAGTGAAGCCAACGTATTTGTTTCAAGCTATAGAACAGGAGCATTAAAAAGGCTAGGTCTTGACTATGAATCATTAAGTGAAAAGCATCCACATCTTATCTGGGGACAAATAAATGGTTTTGGTGATTTTGGACCTGCTAAAGATAATGCAGGTTTTGATACAGTTGCATTTTGGGCAAGAAGTGGAGCTATGCTTGATATCGCAGAGAAGGATACAAGTCCAATAAATCCACCTATAGCTTTTGGAGATGCCACAACTTCTTGTAGTTTATCTGGAGGTATATGTGCAGCTTTATACCAACAAGCTAAGACTGGAAAAGGGCAAAAAGTAATGGCCTCTTTATTCGGACAAGCAATATGGAATGCATCATCTTTATTAGCATCTACACAGTTTAGCGACGAGTACCCAAAAACTAGAAAGAATGCTATTTCTCCAGTAATAAACTCTTATCGTTGTAAAGATGGAAAATGGATATTCTTAAGTATCCTAGAGCATGAGAGATATTTTGAGGCACTTTGTAGATTATTTGGAAGAGAAGATTTAATAAAAGAAGAGAAATTTGCATCTTCAGTAGAAAGTAAGAAAAATGCTACAGAACTTATTAATATTTTGGATGGTGAATTTGCAAAATTCACTCAAAATGAGATGGTCGAAAAGCTTACTACTGCGGATATAGCCCATGAAAGAATTCAACATGTTAACGATGTAGTAACTGATGAACAGGCTATTGCTAATAACTATATATATGAACATACAAGCAAAAATGGAAATAAGACGATGCTTGCATCCACTCCAGTTAAGTTTGGAAATATTGAAGTTAACATGACCTGTGATGCACCACTTATAGGAGAACATTCAGATGAGATATTAAGAGAACTTGGATACAGTGATTCTGATATAGAAGCTCTAATTGAGTCTGGAATTGTAGCAATGAATAAAGAAACATGTGAAGTATGTCAATAAATAGGAGGAAATTTTATGGATTTTAGATTAACAGAAGCACAATTAATGCTTCAAAGAGTAGCAAAAGAATTTGCAGAGAATGAAATAGCACCAATAGCTGCTGAAACAGATAAAACGGGTATTTTCCCAAGAGAGCTTTTTAGCAAAATGGCTAAAATAGGATTTAATGGTATTGGGACGCCTGTAGAGTATGGTGGCTCTGGTGGAGCGGATATAGAAAAGGTAATTGTTGTTACTGAGGTTGCAAAAAAATGTGCAGCATCTGCAGCAATACTATCAATACACACAATATATGCTCAAGCTATTTTGAAATTTGGTACTGAGGAACAGAAGAAAAAATACCTTCCTATGATGGCTGAAGGTGGGTGTGTAGGTGCTTTTGCATTAACTGAACCTAATGCTGGTTCAGATGCAGCAAGAGCTGCAACAACTGCAATCATTGATGAAGCAACTGATGAATATGTTTTAAATGGGACTAAGTGCTTTATTTCTGGTGGAGGTCAAGCAGAATCGTTAATAATATTTGCATTGACAGACCCATCAAAGGGGATAAAGGGAATGTCTGCTATCATCGTTGACAAAGGTACTCCAGGTTTTTCAATAGGAAAAATTGAAGAAAAAATGGGTATCCATGGTTCAGAAACTGCAGAGTTAATCTTTGATAACTGTAGAGTTCCAAAATCTAATCTATTAGGAAAAGAAGGAAAAGGCTTTAACATAGCTATGACTTGTCTAGATGGAGCAAGAATTGGAGTTGGAGCTCAAGCTGTAGGAATTGCTGAAGGTGCCTTAGAAGAAAGTATAAAATATTCTAAAGAAAGAGTTCAGTTTGGCAAGCCAATTTCAGCTTTGCAAGGTATTCAATGGTATATAGCAGATATGGCTACTATGGTAGAATCAGCAAAGTTGTTAGTATACTATGCGGCAGACTTAAAAGCTAGAGGAGAAAAACACACTAAAGAAGCTGCCATGGCAAAATACAATGCCTCACGCACTGCAAGAGAAGTTACAAATCTAGCTCTTCAAATCCATGGAGGATATGGATATATGAAAGATTATCCATTAGAGAGAATGTACAGAGATGCCAAGATAACAGAAATTTACGAAGGTACTTCAGAAATACACAAGGTTGTTATTTCAAGAGCAGTACTAGGATAGGAGGAAGAGAATGAATATAGTTGTTTGCTTAAAGCAAGTTCCAGATACTAATGAAGTTAAAATAAATAAAGAGACAGGTACTCTAATAAGAGATGGTGTACCAAGTATAATTAATCCAGATGATAGAAATGCTTTAGAAGAAGCGTTAAAAATAAAAGATGAACTAGGAGCAGTGATTAAGGTTGTAAGCATGGGACCTCCTCAAGCTAAAAGTGCTTTAAAAGAAGCTTTGGCAATGGGAGCTGACGAAGCATATTTAATTTCAGATAGAGCTTTTGGTGGTTCAGATACTTGGGCTACATCAACAATTATTGCTGCTGCTATAGAGAAGGTTGGAAAGTATGATGTAATATTCTGTGGAAGACAAGCTATAGACGGAGATACAGCTCAGGTTGGACCAGAGGTTGCAGAATTCTTGGGAGTGGCACAAGTTACCTATGCAAAAGAAGTAAAGGTTCAAGGTGATAAATTACTAGTAACTCGTTATACAGAGACAGGAGATTATTTAATAGAAGCAAAGATGCCAGTATTACTAACGGCTATAAAAGAGTTGAATAGTCCAAGATATCCAAGTGTCAAAGGAATCTTAGAAGCTTACAATAATGGGGATGAAAAGATTACTGTGTTAACACTTGCAGATTTAGATATTGATACAACTCAAATTGGATTAAAAGGTTCACCTACAAATGTTTACAAGTCTTTTGTACCAGTTAAAGACAAGCATAATGAAATAATCGAAGGTATAAATAAAAAGGAAAAAGCTGATAAATTAATAGAAATACTATTCGATTTGAAACTAGTATAGGAGTGTTAAGATGATGAGAGCAAAAGTTAATCAAGGTATAAATTTAAATGATTATAATGGAGTTTGGGTAATAGGAGAGCAAAGGGAAGGCAAAATTAATCCTGTTACTATAGAACTTATTGGTGAGGGAAGAAAGCTTGCTGACCAACTAGGGAAAGAACTTGCAGTTGTAATAGCTGGATATGAAGTAGAGAAAGAAGTAGAGGATTTACTTCACTATAGTGTTGATAAAGCATATTATATCAACGACCCTCTTCTTAAAGATTTCACAACTGATGGATATGCAATTTCAATTGCAGGTTTAATTGAAGAAAAAAAGCCAGAGGTTGTACTAGTTGGAGCTACTTCTATAGGAAGAGATATCGCACCTAGAATTGCAGGAAAAGTTGGGACAGGTCTAACTGCTGATTGTACAAAACTTGAAATAGATTCAACAGATAATAAGTTATTACAAACAAGACCAGCCTTTGGTGGAAATTTAATGGCTACTATTGTTTGTCCAAAAAATAGACCACAGATGTCAACAGTTCGTCCAGGTGTTATGTCAAAAGCTGTAAGAACTGAATCAGAGAGTGGAGTTTTAGAGGTTGTTACTCCAAAACTTACTGAAAAAATGATTAGAACTAGACTAGTAGAAATGCTTCCACAAGAAAAGAAATCCATAAATCTAACTGATGCTAGAATAATAGTATCAGCAGGAAGAGGATTAAAGAGAGCAGAAGGATTTGAACTAATAAAAGAATTGGCAGATAAATTGGGGGCAGAAATTGGTGCTTCAAGAGCGGCAGTAGATTCAGGGTGGATAGAACATTCTCATCAAGTTGGACAAACAGGAACTACTGTTAGACCAGAGTTATACATTGCATGTGGAATATCTGGAGCAATACAGCATCTAGCAGGGATGAGTGATTCTAAATATATAGTTGCTATAAATAAAGATTCCAAAGCTCCTATTTTCGATATATGTGACTATGGAATTGTAGGGGATTTATATGAAATTCTACCTGAGATGATAGAGTCATTAAATAGGTAACTTCTAGAAAACATTGAATACATAGAATGGTAAGTCTTATAATATTGTATTGTAAGACTTATTATTTTTGCTGAAGGTGATAGTGGAGGGATGAGACAATGAAAGAGCACTGGTATAAGGATATATTTGCAAGAGTGTTATCCATGACTGATGATGGCTTTATTGTTGTAAATAAAGATGGAGTAATCATAGATATTAATGATAAATATTGTGATTTCTTAGGGAAAGAAAGAGAAGATATAATAGAACATAATATACAAAGTATTATACCAAATACAAAAATGTTAGATATTATGAGAGATAAATATTGTGAAGAAGGAGCCATACATCATTATTTAGGTGGAAAAACAAAAGAAAAAAGTGTAATAGTAAGTAGATCTTATGTGGAAAATGAGAATGGAGAAGTAGTTGCAGGGGTAGCTCAAGTTAAATTTAGACTGCAATCCTTTGATGTAGCTAAAAAGTTAATGTCAGAATATATGGAGCTACAATATTATAAAGAACAGTTCAAGGATAAATGTAGCTTTGACAAGCTCATAGGTGAAAATAGAGATTTCATAGAACTTAAGAAAACAGGTATGAAAGCTTCTAAAACCAACTTCTCAGTACTTTTAACGGGTGAGACAGGTACAGGGAAAGAAGTCTTTGCTAGAGCAATTCACAATAATAGCAGTAGAGCAGACAAACCTATGGTTAGTATAAACTGTGCTGCAATACCAGAAGAACTACTAGAATCAGAGCTATTTGGGTATGATGAAGGAGCTTTTACAGGAGCAAAAAAGGGAGGTAAAAAAGGTAAGTTTTTAGTTGCGAATAATGGTACAATCTTCTTAGATGAAATAGGCGACATGCCTTTGACCATGCAAGCAAAACTTTTAAGAGTTCTTCAGGAAAGTGAGATAGAACCAGTTGGAGGTCTTAAGACTATAAAGATAGATGTAAGGGTAATCTCTGCTACAAGAAAGAATTTAAGTAAAATGGTTGAAGAGGGATTGTTTAGAGAAGACTTATACTATAGGTTAAATGTAATAAATATTCATATGATGGAATTAAAGGACAGACAAGATGATATTTTATTGCTAGCAAATTATATACTAAATAAATTAAATGTTGAATATAAGAAATTGAAAGTTCTAAGTGATAATGTTAAAAATTGTTTTATTAACTATATTTGGCCAGGAAATATAAGAGAACTAGAAAACGTAATAAAAAGCGCCTATGCTGTAAGTGATGATATGGTCATTATGATGTGTGACCTTCCATCTAAGATGGATAATATCAGCAGAGTAGCTCAATGTAATGTGGATAGTAATTGTTCAATTCATGAAATGGTTGAGAATTATGAGAAGAGTTTAATTATTGATGTTTTGAAGAAATACAATTGGAAATGTTCCAAAGCAGCAGAGGTTATGGGAATACACAAAAGTCTTTTATATAAGAAAATAAAAAAGTATGAAATTGAATTAAATAATTAAGGTGAATTGAATTTAATTGGAAATAACAAAACCCTCCTAGCTTTTAGACAGTTTTACATATTTTAACTGTCTGCTAAGAGGGGTATAGTTCAAATTCAGAATTACTTTTACTTATCATTTGCCAAAAATGTTTTAATAGTTCTTCTGTTATTTAGTCATAATTTTCTACTTCTTTATCAAGTTCTTTTCCACAAGAATCACATTTATATATAGCATTATATCCGTAATCATATTCATCAACTATTTTCTTTTGTCTAAATACACCACCACATTCACATAAGAAACCGCTTTTTATAAGTGTAACAATAAATTGAGACTTTATAAATTTTATATCATTACATTTGTCATTAGCATAAAATGTATAAATATAAGAGTTATCACATTCATCTCTTAATTCAAATTTTTCAATATATGTGCTGTTTTTTAATTCCTCAAATTCTTCTTTAGTCAAGTATGATTTTTGTTGCAATTCATGTAAGCGTTTAATTTGGTCCATCATTTACATCCTCCCAATAATTTTAGTATTTTAAGCTTAGACAAGGATTCTAAGTTTTATTAAATTTATCTCAAGGAATTATTTAAATCATATTTAGTTTTATTAATTACAAGATATATAAATTAGATTGATTAAAACTAATTGTAAAAATAATATCCCATGAAAACCTAAATTACTAACCCCTTACTAACCCGAAAACTAAAAAAGAAAAAAGAAAAATATATCCAAACATAAGTGATATATAAATAAAAATATTCTATATAAATTTAACTTTAAATATTCTGACAATAATATATAAAAATATATTATAGTTAAAATATACCACATATTTTGGGTATTGTATACTGGAATTAGAGCAATTAATTTATTTTTTAACATACAAATGATTATGTAAAAAAAAACAAGACTCAAAAAATTTTATATTCTTTGATAGAATAAAAATGAGAGTAAATTTATTGAATTTTGTAAAATTTATAAGGGGTGAGTATAAGATATGCAAGAAAATAAAAATGATATATTTGAATCAATAGATAATGATGATTTTGATAATAAGACAGAAGATGAATATTTAGAAATAGTAAGAAAAAACGGATTAAATTTAATATACATAAAAAATCAAACAGAAGATATATGTCTAGAAGCTGTTAGACAAAATTGTAATGCAATAAAATGTGTTCAGAATCAAACAGAAAAAATATGCCTAGAGGCAGTTAAACAAGACTGGAGAATGTTAGAATTTGTGGAAGAGCCAACAGAAGAAATTTGCATGGTGGCCATTAATCAAGATGGAACAGCATTAAAATACATAGAAAATCAAACAGAGGAATTATGCCTAAGAGCTGTTGAAAAAAATGGTGCTGCATTGGAATATGTAAAAGAGCAGACAGAAGAAATCTGTATAGAAGCAGTGAGAAACAGCGAGTTTGGGTTAGCAAGGGTAAAAAAACAAACAGAAAAAATATGCATGGAAGCAGTTAAGCATTGTAGTTATAATCTAAAATGGGTAGAAAATCAAACAGAAGAAATCTGTATGGAAGCAGTGAGACAGAATGGGCTTGATTTGAAGTTTGTAAAAAATCAAACAGAAACAATTTGTTTAAGAGCAGTAAGACAAAATGGAATGGCACTAGAATTTGTAAAGGAACAAACTATTGGTATATGCTTAAAGGCAGTAAGACAATATGGAATGGCATTAAAATTTGTAAAAGAGCAGACAGAAGAAATTTGTACAGAAGCTATAAAACAAGATAAAAGAGCTCTTAGTTTTGTAAAAGAAAATAAGGAAAAATATAAAGTTTTATATGATAATAATGAGCCATTTGCAAAACGCTATGTTAGAAATGTAATAGAAAAAGAAAACAGAGCATTGATTAAAAAGGGTGAAGAAAATGCAAAAATCAAAATTGCAGGAAAACTTTATGACAGAGGAATGTCTTTTGAAGAAATATCAGATATAGTTGAAATTGAAATAAGCAAATTAAAAGTGAGTTTAGGAGTCTTTTAAAGTAATAAATTTAGGGATTTTTTTAAGTGAATAGTTAATAAAAAAATAATCGACTAGTTCTTTGTAGTATATCAAAATTAATGCTATAATTTTACATATAATAAATTATTTTTATTAAATAAGGGGGAATTTAAGTTGAAGATTACGATATTATATCAAACAAGAAGTGGAAACACAGAAAAGGTAGCTAAGCTGATAGAAGATGGGGCTAAAAAAGTGGATGGAATAGATGTTAAACTTATGAGATTTGACAATATTGATTCAGAGTATTTAAGTGAAAGTAAGGCAGTAATATTTGGAACACCAACTTATTTAGCAAATACAACTTGGGAAGTAAAAAAATGGTTTGATGAAGATTCAAAGAAAATCAACTTAGCTGGAAAATTAGGCGCTGTTTTTGCTACATGCGACTATGTCTGTGGAGGTCCAGATGTTGCAATACTTACTATAGTAGGTCACTTGATGGTCAAAGGTATGCTTGTTTACTCTGGAGGAGGCTCTTTAGGAAAGCCATTTATACATTTGGGACATGTACATTCAGTTGAAGGACCAGAAGTACAAAATGAGAAGGCTATAATATTTGGTGAAAGAATTGCTACTAAAGCAAAAGAGCTATTCGCTTAATTTCTATATGTGTATTAAGAATTATAATAAATTTAGATTTTTAGTGGGGATTTGATGTAAAAGTTATAAAATAAAAATTTTTCCATAAAATTACTCAAGATGAATTATAAAATAATTATATTATTAAAATAATTAAAATTAAACATTAATAGTGAGGGAAGTTTATGGTATGGCATATAGAATATGAGATTTTTTCTGCAGTTATAGTTATCTTTTTAATGGTATACTTTTTTAGAAGTAAATTTATACCTACATTACAAAACAAAATATATTGTGCACTTTTAGTATTCTCATTTTTATTTATAATTTCAAATATTTTAGGCTCATTTTGTCTAAACAATGTAGATGAAATTCCAATTTTTATTACTATTTTATTGAATCAAATATATTTATTATTATTGCCAATACCAGCAGCACTTGTATCGTTTTATGTGATGGCTATTATTTATCAAGATATAAGGTATATGAAAAAAAGGTTATTATTTTTATCTATACCACTCATAGTTTGTATAATCTTATCTATTACAAATCCTTTTACAAATATTCTATTTGGATTGTCAAAAGAAACAGGTTATATACGGGGTTATGGGTATGTTGCAACTTTTGCATCTTTTTTCTTTTATGCAATATATTCAGCATTTTTATCTTTTAAATATAGAAAAGCAATGCATGAATCAAAAATATGGGCTATTAGAGGTTTTCTTATAGTTTCAGTTGTAGCAATTATATTACAGGCGGTTTTTTTACAATATCTTCTTACAGGAGCTGCATGTGCATGTAGTTTACTTTTGACATATCTTTCTATGCAGAATCGAGGTCTTATTATTGATGACCTTACTGGTGTACTCAATAGACAATCTTTTATTCAAGAGTTAGATTTGAATATCAATACTGAACAATCAGGATTTATCATCACAATTGCACTTGATGACTTTAAATTTATGAATGAAACTTTTGGGACTAAAAATGGAGATATTGCATTAAAAGAAGTTGGAAAATATTTGATTCATATACATGATGTAAATCATGTATACAGAATAGGAGGAGATATATTTTCTATTGTTGTAAATAGTCAACTAGGTATAGAGCCAGAAGAGATTATTAAAAAAATAGAAGAAAGATTCAAAAAACCTTGGTTAGTAGAAGAGATAAACTTTAATTTAGCAACTAGTATTGCTGTAGTTTATTATCCAGAAAATGCTGAAACAACAGAAGATGTTATAGTTGCTATAGATTTCTCTATACATGAAGCAAAGCGTTCTGACTCAAAACATGTTATTTATGCAGATGCATCTATAAGGGAAAAGATAAAGAAGAAACATATGATTAAAAATTGTTTAAAAGAGGCATTAGAAAATGATGGATTTGAAGTTTATTATCAGCCAATATTTTCTAATAGTAGAGGTAGATTTACCTCAGCTGAAGCATTACTTAGGATGGAACATAAAGACTTAGGTTTTATACCTCCTGATGAATTTATAACAATTGCAGAACAAACAGGGTTGATTAACTTAATTGGATTAGTAGCTTTTGAGAAAGTATGTAAATTTATAGCTAGTGATGATTTTGAGGATTTGAAATTAGATAATATAGCTGTTAATCTTTCTGTAGTGCAATGTATGCAAAAAAATTTGGCTGATGATTTACTTTACATTATGGATAAATACAATGTATCACCAACTAAGTTTAAACTTGAAATTACAGAGACTGTGGCATTGGGTTCTTTTAATATAATTAAAGAAACAATGGAAAGATTAATTGATTTAGGGGTTAAGTTTTCACTTGATGACTTTGGAATTGCTTATTCTGGAGTTACTAATATGCTTTCTTTACCATTTTCAATAATTAAGTTGGATAAGAGTTTGATTTGGTCTATGAATGAAGATAGTAGGCACAAACTTACAGTTGAAACTATTATAGCTCTTATAAATAAATTGAATATGAAGGCTGTAGCAGAAGGTGTTGAGACTGCCGAATGTGCTGAAGAATTAGCGGATATGGAGTGTGAATATTTACAAGGTTATTATTTTTCTAAACCAGTTCCAGAAGACGTTTTGAAAAATTTATTAAAAAGAAATGTATTTGTAGACTAATAACCTTTATTTTTTTAATTACAATTTTGTTCATTGACACTGTTAGTTATATATTATAAAATTAACACAATAACAAATATTAAAATTATTATACATATTATTAATATTAATTCCTAAAGTAAAGATTTATTATATATTTTATAACTTAGAATATATATTTTACTTAATTATTCTAAAGTAAGAAAGGAAGATGTGACATGAATAGAAAGAAAATATTAGTACCAATTGATGGGACAGAGAGAAGTATGCATTCTTTGGAATTTATACAAGGAATATTCAAAAAAGATGAAGTCGAAGTAGAGATAATGAATGTAAAAGAACTAGTATTTATTGATGGCATATCCCTGGCTGAAGAAATAAAGAATTCTGAGAACTTAGGAAGAAGAATCCTGGATAAAGCAGCAGAGATAATGGGTGAGTATGATGTTAAAGTACACTTTACTTTTGGATATCCAGGAGATGAGATAATTAGAAAAGCAAAAGAAGATAATGTAGATATTATAGTTATGACAAAATCTACTAAAAAAGGTCTTACAAGAATGATAGGTTCAGTAACAGCAAGTGTGGTTAAACAAGCCAAATGTATAGTAATGATTGTACCGGAGTAGAATTAGTGAGGTATTTGAAATATGAATAAAAAGATAGTAGCAGTTTGTGAAAGTGAAAGAAGTTTAAATTCTCTTAAGGAAGCTGCAAATGATTTAGGATTTGATTTAGTTTATGAAATTCAAGAGAATGATAATATAAAAAATGAACTTTCAATTTATGATATAGAAGATGCATCTATTGTATTATTTGTTACAAGTGATTCTATAGAAAGTATAGATAAGATTGACAGATTTATAGATAGAGAATTTTATGAAGTTGACCCAAAGTATATAATAGAAGATGCAAAATCTATAGTAAGTGAAATTTTAATAGACTTAAATTAATCGTGGGTGTCGTGCTAAGAATAGGGCGACGCCTTTTTACGTATTTTATAATAAAAAAATCCCAATTTATTTAAATTTGAGATTTTTTTATTATAAATAGATTTAAGATAAAGTAGAAGTTTAATCATGTTGAAATAACTGAATGACATCTTCCAAATGATTGTACATTGCTGTATAACCTAAGTCAGAGTCTTTATTATCAAATGCCATCATTATCTCGTTATGATGACTAATCATATCCTGTAGAGAATTTCTATATTTAAACCCAAAGTATTGGTTAGAAGAAATTGTTTTAGGTATTAACTCATAATATTTTATAAAAATTGGATTATGAGAAGCCAATATTATTTCCTTATGAAATTGTAAGTCAGCATCATAACATTCTTCTATAAAACCTTGAGAAACCTTATCTAGTTCTTCTACTGACTTCAAATAAGCATGTCTTATTTTTTGAAGTTCTTTAGTAGTAGCATTTAAAATTGCCAATCTTGTAGCTTCACTTTCTATAAGTTGTCTTGCTCTTAAAGATTCAACGTAAAATTCTTGTATATTGTGATTTTTATATACTTCATTATCATCAAACAGGTCAATTTTTTTAAATCCTTCAACTACAGGACTTGAGTAAGGTACAGCCCTAAGTATTCCTTCTTTACAAAGTATATCTATAGCATTTCTTACAGGGATTCTGCTTATATTAAACAGGTCAGCAATCTTTCTCTCACTGGGCAATTTACTATTAATTTTAAAAGTTCCATTTAGAATATTTAATTTAATATAATCAATAATTTTTTCAGTGGCATTTAAGTTTTTCATAAAAACTCCTAAACATATAATTTTTTTATGATTGTATTATATCATAGTTAAGAGTTAAATCTACTTTTTTATAATATGTATAAGATAATATAGAAGCTATTATAGCTATAATAGCTAAGGTAAAATAGCCATATTGAATTGAAATATAATCTGATATTTTACCAACTAGCATTGGAAATATAGACATTCCTATAGCATAAATTGCTTGAAAAAAACCCATTGCAGTAGATTTCTGATGTTTTGGTACGTTTTTCATAGACTCACTAGTAAGGTAAGAAAGAAGTATACCTGTAGATATACCTGGTAGCAATTGTAAGCTAAATACTATGGTAATATTTTTTATTGTTGGAACTAAAAAGCAATAGGCTGAAATTAAAAGAAATACTAAAGGAATCCAAAATTTTGGTCCATATTTGGTGCAAAATTTAGTAGAAGCAAAGCCAGAAGAAGCAACAGCACACAGCATGTAAAATATGGAAGATAAGCCTATAAGGGTAGAGCTAGAGCCTAAATTTTTAAGAATTTGAGTAGTAAACGACATTGTTGTGGACATTTGAATACCTTGTTGAATCAATGCCATAAAAGAAAAAAATATAAGTCTTTTATCCATACATATAGATAAATGGTTTTTAATTGATGTTTTTTTGTGTATATTATTTAAATTATGTTCTTTTATATTTAAAGCTAGAATTGTGCCAATAACTGAAGATAAGACACTCATGATACATAAAGTTGTCATTCCTAACCTTTCATAAAATAAAGTACTCATAACAAATCCAATTAACATTCCTAGATTGTTTACTAATATTATCATACTCGTAGCTTTTTGTTGATGTTCTACAGAAAAAAAGTTGGTGTAATGAACCATGTAAGAAATCCAAGTTGATGATGATATTCCAGATAAAATATTAGCTATAAGAAAACCATTGCCTCCAGGAGAAAAGATTCTTATAAGAGATGCTAAACCAGCAAAAAAAATTCCTGATAATATAAATATTTTGTGTTTATTTATATTATCAGCAAAGACTCCAACAGGAAGTCTTAGCAAACATTGTGAAACTCCATAGGCACCTATTATTATGCCAATCATATTTGTAGATACATTACAGGCACTTAAATATGGATTTTGGAAAGGTATGTATACATATTGCGAAAACCAGAAAAATGCAACAATAGTAAGTAAAAGTAGTTCTTGATTAGATGTTTTTTTCATATTATCCTCCGAATGGTATTTTTATAATGCAAATAATATACCATTTAAAAATTTTAATCAAGTACTTTCTATTGAAAAAAATAAATTAAATATATAATTATTATTTACTAAAAAATTATATTTTATAGTTGAATTAAGAAAACGCTTGTGTTACTATTAAATTAACAAATTTGAATATTATAACAGTAGACGTGTTACTGGTAATGCAGGCAAGATCGAATCAATTTTTATAGATTATCTATAGAGTACTATGGGTATAATCTATTTATTTGGTTCGTTTTTTTTGTTTAAATGGCCATAAAACAAAAAGCCTATAATTGAAAATGGAGGATTTTTTTATGGATTATAAAAATATAGCTCAAGAAATTCTACTAAACGTAGGAGGAAAAGAGAATATAAATGAAGTGACTCATTGTATGACAAGACTCAGATTTAAGGTTAAAAGTTCTTCTAAAGTGAATAAAGATAAGTTATCCAAAACTGAAGGAGTAATAACTGTTGTTGAGAGTATGGGTCAAATACAAGTTGTAATTGGTAATAAAGTAAAAAAAGTGTATGATGAGGTTATAAAAATGGTGCCTCAATCAAATGAAGTAAGTAAAAAAAATGAAAATGAAGAAAAACAAGGTATAATAAATTCTATATTATCTGCAGTAGCTGGTATATTTACACCTACAATACCTGCTATAGCAGGTGTTGGTATGATTAAAGGTATTTTATCAGTTCTTGCCATGTATTATATGAATAAACATGGGGTAGATATAAAAGAAACTCAAAGTTATATCATTTTAAATGCTATGGCTGATTCTATATTCTACTTTATGCCAATTATACTAGGATATACTGCGGCTAAAGTGTTCAATGCAAATAAAATAATATCAATGGTACTAGGAGCCACACTTTGCTATCCAGCTTTTACGACTTTGATGGCAGGTGAAGAGACTGTTAGATTTTTAGGGTTGGTGGTAACCAAAGCTACATATACATCATCTGTTATTCCAATAATTATTGCTATATGGGCTCTTTCATATGTTGAAAAAGTATTAGAAAAGTATATTCCTGAAGTAATAAAAATAATAATGGTTCCTACATTATCATTAGTTATAATGTTACCTGCAACATTATTTTTATTTGGACCAATTGGTATCTATATAGGAAATATCATAAACTTTTCTTACAAGTATATTTATGAACTAAGCCCTGCATTGTGTGGAGCATTTGTAGGAGGATTATGGTGTGTTTTAGTTATATTTGGAGCACATAGAGCACTGTTACCAATAGGTATAAGTGATGTAGCTCAGACAGGAAGACAAAATTTATTGGCATTTGCAGGAGCTGCTAACTTTTCACAAGCAGGAGCTGCTCTAGGGGTATTTTTTAAAACAAAAAACCAAGGTTTAAAAACAATCTCTATGTCTGCAACTATAACAGCTCTATTTGGTATAACTGAACCTGCAATATATGGTGCTAATCTTAGATTGAAAAAACCTATGGTATGTGCTGTAATATGTGGTGCAATTGGAGGTGCCATAATGGGAATGGGTGGAGCTTATGGTAATGCATTTGCAAACCAAGGTGTTTTAACTATACCTGTATATGCTGAGGCAGGGGCATTAGGTTTTTTAAGTTATTTAGGTGGTTGTGCTATAGCGTTTTTTGGTTCAGCTATTTCAACTTATCTAGTAGGGTTTGAAGATTTAGAAGAATCTTCTAAAGAAGAAAATTCAGTTATAAAAGTAGAAACAAAAGATGGCGTTATTGATATAACTTCACCTGTTGAGGGAGAATGTATAGAGTTGTCAGAAGTAAAGGATGATGTATTTGCATCAAAAGCTATGGGAGAAGGGATAGCTGTATTACCTAAAAAAGGAGTAATAACAGCACCTACTGACTGTGAAGTAGCCTCTTTATTTCCAACATTACATGCGATAGGATTAAAACTGGATAATGGAGCAGAGATGTTAATACATGTTGGAATTAATACAGTAGAATTAAATGGTAAATATTTTACAAAACACGTTAATCAAGGAGATTTAGTTAAGAAAGGTGATAAACTTATATCCTTCGATATAGATAAAATAAAAAAGGCTGGTTATGATGTAACTACACCAGTTATAGTAAATAATACGTTTGATTTTGGACAAGTAATTTCTTGCAAACCTAGTTATGTTTCAACTAATGATAATATAATTTCATTGGTATTAGCTAATAACTAAGTTAATTTAACTAGAAATAAGTAAAAAATAAATAATCAGGCAAGTATATTCAAAAAGTGAACTTATTGCAATGAATTAAAGAAGAAAATAATTAATGTAAAAGGAGAAATATTTATGAATACAGGATTTCCAAAAAACTTTTTATGGGGAGCATCATCTTCTGCATTTCAAGTAGAAGGAGCTTGGAATGAAGACAATAAAGGAAAAACCGTAGCTGACTACAATTCTTTTAAAAAATCTCATTTACAAGCAGATACTAAAATAGCATCGGATTTTTATCATAATTATGAAGAAGATATTGAACTAATGAAAGAGTTAGGGATGAAGACCTATCGTTTTTCAATTTCATGGGCAAGAATAATTCCAGATGGTGAAGGAGAGATAAATCAAAAAGGTATAGATTTTTATAACAAGATAATAGATAAATTAATAGAATGTGATATTGAGCCATTCGTAACTTTATACCATTTTGACCTTCCATTTGTACTAGTAGAGAAATATAATGGGTGGGAAAGTAGAGAGACTGTCTATGCTTTTGAAAGATTTGCTAAAATATGTTTTAAGTATTTTGGAGATAGAGTAAAGTATTGGCAACCACATAATGAACAGAATCTAATTGTTAGAGTGGAGGAGAGAATTAATATATATGATGAAACAGACTCATGGAAGATAGATAAGATGCGAGCTCAGATGGATTATAATCTTTGTTTAGCACATGCCTTAGCAGTTAATGCATGCCATGAAATGATAGAAGAAAGTAAAATTGGAGCAGCTGTATCATCATCTGTAACATATCCTCTTACATCTAAACCAGAAGATGTGTATGCCGCTAGAATGAATGATAACTTCAAAGTGTACTATATGCTTGATATGCATCATTATGGAGAATATCCAGGGTATTATATGAATTATCTTGAAAAAAGAAATATAATTCCTCATATGGAAGAGGGGGATAAAGAAATACTTAAAAAATCTAAAATGGATTTTATAGCTGTAAATTACTATAGAACAAACTGTGCAGAAGCTTTATATGAGGATTCACAACATCCATTTGGATTAAGAGAAGGAACTGTTGATTTTAGTATGTATGGATTATTTAAAATGTCGATGAATCCTAATCTAAATGCTTCAGAATATGGAGCAGCAATAGACCCATCAGGTCTTAGAGGAGCTCTAAACGAATATTGGCAAAGGTACCACTTACCTGTTATAATAACAGAAAATGGGCTTGGAGCAAAAGATATACTAGAAGAAGGACAAATTCATGATGACTATCGTATAGATTATCTAAGAAGTCATATAAATGCATGTAAATTAGCTATTGAAGATGGTGTAGAGATGATAGGATATTGTCCATGGTCATTTACAGACCTTTTAAGTTCTTCACAAGGTTTCAATAAACGTTATGGACTTGTTTATATAAACAGAACAGACCATGAAGTTTTAGATTTAAAAAGAATAAAGAAAGATAGTTTTTATTGGTATAAAGAAGTTATAGAGAACAATGGAATAACAAAATAAACATAAACATATATTGAGGGTTTTAGTATGTATATTACAAAGGTATTGAACAATTCATTGCTACTTGCAAAGGATGATAATGACGAAGAAATAATATTGATGGGGAAAGGTATTGGTCACAATTATAAGGTTGGGTCTGAGTTAAATAAAGAAGATATAGAAAAAACTTTTGTTCTTCATGATGAAAATATAAAAAAGAGTATCATACAACTTGCATCAGAAATAGATGCAGAATATTTTGGTATAGCTCAAATGATAATCACATATGGAATAGAAAAATATAACTTAAAACTTATGAACCATATATATTTGGCTTTAACTGACCACATAGCCTTTGCAGTGAGACGTTTTAAAGAAGGTATAATGATTGAGAATCACTATTTGTTTGAAATTAAGGAGTTTAACCCAAAAGAATATGATATAGGAAGATATGCGATTACTGCTTTTAAGGAGGTTCTTGGCTTAGAGCTACCAGAAGAGGAAATTGGTAATATAGCAGGTCATTTTATAAATGCACAACAAGATAATCCTTATAGTGATAGAAATAAGAGAAGTACTAAAATTGTAAATGCTATTTTACAAATAGTTCATTATCACTTTTCTATTGTATATAATAAAGAGTCATTTTATTATAGGAGATTTGTAATGCATCTAAAGGCTTTTTCACAAAGATTTCTAGCTAACGAACCATCAAAAGAAAAAATAGATTTTATATATGAGCAAGTTCAAAAAAATTGTAAGGAAGAATATGAATGTGTAAAAAAAATAGGAGCTTATATATATAAGGAGTACTCTAGAGAATTACCAAGACAAGAAGAATTGTATTTGATGATTCATATTCATAAGATTTTAGGAGAATTAGATGAAAATAGTTAGAATATCTTAATATGTTAGTAATTTTATAAAAAACTAAAGATTAACTAAACTTTAAATCTGAATAATAGAATTATTTAAGGGAGTTGTCTCAAGATTGATTTTTTTCTAATCAAATTTTAAGATCAACTCCCTTTTTGAATTTTTATATCATTATATCTTCGACATTTATACGTCTGTGCTTTATATGTTTATAGTAGATGGATTATTGTGTTTGCTTTGTTCAAACACACTTATAATACGCTTGATTTTTTCAAGATGATGAAATATACTAATGGGTGTTAGAAGTATAAATATGAATTACACTTAAATAAGTGAGTGAAAAATGAGGTATAACTCCTCATATGGATAGATTAATACCATGTTGTGGGGTGCATCCTAAGTGCTATCAAGATGCTACAGTATGGCTAATCCCTAGAGAGATAAAAAAGCCTACCAATAGATGTAGAAAGGGGGATTTATATGAATAAAGTTTTAATTATAGATGATGATAAAGATCTTTGTATTTTGCTAAAAAAGAGTATTTCCATTGAACAGATTGAAGCTAACTATTGTCATTCTGGGAAAGATGGACTTACTGAACTTTCAAAACAAGACTATCAGTTAGTGGTTCTCGATGTGATGATGCCAGGTATGGATGGTTTTGAAACTATGGAACAAATACGAAAATACAGCAGTATTCCCATCTTAATGCTGACATCAAAAAGCGATAATTACAGTAAAGTGCATGGCTTGCGAGCTGGTGCAGATGACTATCTGACCAAGCCATTTGAGATTGCCGAATTTACTGCTCGTGTCCTGTCTTTAATCCGACGCTATACCCGTTTTAATCCAAAGAATGAAGAACCACAGCAACTCTCTTTTAAAGGCTTGTTGATTAATCTTGACCAGCATACAGTAATTACCAATGGAGAACCTATGTTGCTTCCACCGAAGGAGTTTGGTGTACTTCTTTTCTGTGCAAGGCATCAGGGGAAGATTTTGACGAAACAGCAGATTTATGAAGCAGTGTGGGGTGAACCATATGTCTATGATGACAGCAATATCATGGCTATTATAAGTCGTCTGCGAAAAAAAATTGAACTAGACCCGTCATCACCCGTATATTTACAAACAGTAAAAGGTATTGGGTATCAATTCAACATGGAGGTATGAAAATGGATTCGCAAACGATAATTTTCCTATTGCTCTTGTTGTCAATTGGTCTACTTCTACTTTCTATATTCGCTTTTTCCAAGCTTGGGAATATTAGGCGTAGACTAAAAGATATAGAAGAAACACTTGCTGATGTACAAAGTGGAAATGAAAATCGCAAGGTACTAGTTAAGCCACGTGATGTTATGGCTCCATTGGTTTATCAGTTTAATGAGATTGTATACGACTATGAAAATAAGCTGATTTCTCTGAAAAAGGCGGATAAAGCTAGTAAGCAACTCATGACCAGCCTATCTCATGATGTTCGTACACCATTAACAACTTTGATTGGCTATCTGGATGCCGCACACAGTGGCATCGTCATCGGGAATGAACGTGAGGAATATATTGAAATTGCTCGGCGCAGAGCTTACGACCTCAAGGATTATATTGATGTTCTTTTTGACTGGTTCCGGTTGAACTCTGATGAATTTACACTATCAATAGAATCTATGGAAATTGCAGAGCTGTCACGGAATATTCTGAAAGACTGGATTCCCATATTCTATGAAAAGAAACTGGATTTTGAAATTGATATCCCAGAAAAGCAACTCATGGTAAATCTTGATTCAGATGGATATTCACGTGTGGTGAATAATCTGGTTCAGAATGTTCTTGATCACAGTCAGGCTAGTCAAATCAAGATTACCATGAGTGAGGATTCCAAAATGGTATTATTCTGTGTTGAGGATAATGGTGTTGGGATTGCCAAAGAAAATTTACATCACATTTTTGAGAGACT
The DNA here is from genome assembly GCF_056688955.1 of Clostridioides sp. LIBA-6822. Lineage (NCBI taxonomy): Bacteria > Bacillati > Bacillota > Clostridia > Peptostreptococcales > Peptostreptococcaceae > Clostridioides > Clostridioides sp. LIBA-6822. The sequence continues at coordinate 951,664 of NZ_CP196995.1, forward strand.
GTACAAGTGTGACAAGGGTCGTTCAGAAAAAGGCAGTGGTCTTGGCTTATCTATCGTCAGTCAGATGGTGGAGCGAATGAGTGGTAAGATTTCAGTAGAAAGCGAAATTGGAAAGTACACCGTATTTACAGTGAGACTACCATTAATATAACGTTATTTTTCCCCATGTGGCATGTGTCCACATGGGGATTTTTTGTAAGTTCTAAAGTTGCAAGGTTAATACAAGGTTGTTGTAAGGTTAATGCAAGATTGAAGTGGTATGATTACTTTGATAAACAAAGGAGGCTTTTATTATCTATGAATAATTTAATTGTTGAAACAAAAAATCTAACTAAACAGTATGGCACTCAAAAGAGTGTTTCTAATTTGAATATTCACGTTCAGAAAGGTCGCATTTACGGCTTGCTGGGAAGAAACGGTGCTGGTAAAACGACCACTATGAAAATGCTGTTAGGTCTAACAAAACCAACCACTGGCGAAATTAAAATCTTTGGTCAAGATATTCAGAAGAACGAAAAGAAACTTCTTCCTCGAATTGGATGTTTGATTGAATCACCAGGTTTTTATCCTAATCTTACAGGGACAGAAAATCTCAAAATCTTTGCAAGGCTTAGGGGGATACCAAAAAAAAATGCAGTGGAATCAGCACTGGAAGTAGTCGGTTTACCTAACAATGATAAAAAGTTATTTTCTCAATATTCTCTTGGTATGAAACAGAGGCTGGCGATTGCTCTCGCCATTATGCATGACCCAGAACTGCTGATTTTGGATGAGCCTATCAATGGACTTGACCCTATTGGTATTGCAGAAGTAAGAAAGTTTATTCGTGACCTCTGCACAGAACGAGGTAAAACCATTTTGATATCCAGTCACATTCTTTCTGAAATTTCCTTGTTGGCAGATGACATAGGCATTATTGACCATGGCATTTTGTTGGAGGAAGAAAGTATTGCCCAACTGGAAGAAAAAAACAATAAATACATACATTTTGCTGTATCTGATGCAGCACAGGCAGCAAGGCTTTTGGAAATTCAACTTAACATGAAAAATTTCAAAGTAGCAGATAATCACAATATTATGCTTTATGATACAGATGTTTCGGTTGCATCAATAAATCGTGCTTTTATTCAAAACAACATTGATGTATCTGAATCTCATTTGTGTGAGGATACTCTTGAAGATTACTTTAAAAAAGTAACAGGGGGTGAAGGAATTGCTTGATCTAATTTTATGTGAATTTTCAAAAATCAAGCGATTAAAATTTATCTTGACTTCTATTTTAGGTGCTTGCTTATTCCCAATTCCTGCAACTGTCTTGATTGCAAAGGACAACTTGCCATTTGAGCAATTGTTCAAATTAGTTATCAATTTTGGATATTTTTTGTTACTACCAATTGTATTGAGTATTGTTGCCAGTCAACTATTTTTCACAGAAAGAGATAACGACGTATTAAAAAATCTCGCAACAGTGCCAGTGCCAAGAGGAAAACTGGCTCTGGCAAAATTGGCTGTGCTTATGATGATATCACTTTGCTACTCTGTTGTCGGGTTAGGTGCTACTATCGTTGGAGGTTTCATTGTTGGAACAGTAGAGGGGATTGCTATAAAATTAGGAATGAGCATTACTTTTGGAGCTATGTTTTTTATTACTGCACTTCCTGTTGTAGTACTCATTGTATATTTCAATCGTAGCTATATTTTTTCCATTATACTTTCTTTTGTATATACTATTTTCAATTTTGGTATATCCTTAAATCTTATTAATTTTGAACCAAATAACCCGCTATTAAGCATATTACCTGCGCCCATTATTATGCGCTGGTGGATGGCATCTTGGGGAGATCCAACTGGTGAATATACAGCACTTAGACAGCCATATCTACTATCAACCCATGCATGTGTAGGCATTTTATGCTTAATAGCAATTATGGCAACTCTGCTAATCTGTGTGATATATAAGAAGCAAGAGAATTAGGAGGTATCTATGATTGATATAATTACTACGGAATTTCAAAAAATAAAGCGATACAATATTCTATGGGTTGGTGTTGTTGCTGTTCTGTTTTCGGTATTACTGGCGGTTTTTCAAATTGTTAGTTCCAACGGAAGCGACCCTCTAACGTATGAGAGTTTTGCAAATGGGGTCATCTGGAACAATTTCAGCCTTACTTTTCCATTTGGAATTACGCTCATTGGAGGCTATCTTATTAACCGCGAATATACAGACCAAACCTTAAAGAACATCTTGACTGCCCCCGTTTCATTACGCAAATTATTAGTGGGAAAATTAATTATGGCTGGAAGTCTTACTGTATTGCTAAGTCTTTTCAGCTTCTTATGCACAGTTATTTTTGGATTAATATTTTGCAATATAGATATATCCATTACACTTGTCGTAAAATCCTTAGCTCAGATTTTAGTTGTTAATCTGTGTTGTTATATTGCTGTTTTGCCGATTATTGTTTATTTTAGCCGTAAACAAAATGCCTTTATGACAGGCGTAGGGATTGCATTTGTGTATGGATTCTGTGGTGTGTTTGTTGCAGGAAGAAATCTCACAGACTTTTATCCGATTACGGCAGGTCTTGGTCTCATTGGATATGACAATGGTACTAGTACTATTTATCAGCCTCTTATTGGCGTTATAACTTTGGCAGTAATTCTAATTCTGACAGCTATTCTACTTGCATTTACGCCCAATTACGATAAAGTTATGACCGTATCTAAGAAAAAAGGGACAAAACATAAAAAGAATTCTCACAAATAACATAAATGGTATTTCTTTTACTTAAGCTGACAGATGGTGACAAAGAAAAAATCTGTCATACAGTATATATATCCATGTGTCCAAGAAGCGACAGTTTTGATTTTTCAATCTGTCGTTTCTTTTTGTATTTATTAAATCACGATTATTTTAATACTTGCGATAGGTATAGTAGCAAGAGAGGAGACTGTCATGTGTGTTTATATATTATATTAAGTATATTCTAAAATACATGCTTTAAATAAAATATCTGAAAATAAGAATATTTAAATAAAAAAAAGAATATTATATATAGTTGACAAAAAGTGGAAATTGATATATTATATAAATATAGAAATAGTAATCATTACTATTATTGAAAAGGGAGGAATTAATTATGAACTTAAAAGGAACTAAAACAGAAAAAAATTTAATGGCAGGATTTGCAGGAGAATCAGAAGCAAGAAACAAATATACATACTATGCTTCAAAAGCTAAAAAAGAAGGCTATAATCAAATAGCTGCTATATTTGAGGAAACTGCTAACAATGAAAAAGAACATGCTAAGTTATGGTTTAAACTTTTACACGATGGAATGCCTTCAACAGAGGAAAATTTAAAAGATGCAGCAGCAGGTGAAAACTATGAATGGACTGACATGTATGCAAAATTTGCTAAAGAAGCTAAAGAAGAAGGATTTGATAAGATAGCTTATTTATTTGAAGCTGTTGGAAAAATAGAAAAAGAGCATGAAGAAAGATACTTAAAACTTTTAGAAAACTTAAATGAAGGAAAAATCTTTAAAAGAGAAGAAGAGGTTGTTTGGCAATGTCAAAACTGTGGTCATGTGTATGTAGGTACTGAAGCACCAGAAAAATGCCCAGTATGTGATCATCCAAAGGCATACTTCAATATAAAAGCTGAAAACTATTAAAAATTATTATAATTAAAAAGGAATGTTAACTATGAAATTTTCTAAACAAAGAGAACTGATTTTAAATGAAATATTAAATAATCCGGTTCACCCTACTGCGGATTATCTATATGAAAATTTAAAAAAAGATAATCCAAATTTAAGCTTAGGAACTGTGTATAGAAATTTAGCCCAGCTAACAGAACATGGCTTTATAAGAAAGGTTAGTATTCCAGGAAATCCAGATAGATTTGATGGTAGAATGGATAATCACTATCATATAATATGTGAAGTATGTGGAGAGGTGTACGACTTAGAATCTGAAGTTCTTAATAATTTAAAAGAATCAATAGCAGATGAAACAGACATAAAAATAACATCTTATAACATAAGTTTTAAAGGGATTTGTAATAACTGTGAAAAGTGTAGTCAAGTAGGCTAAGCTTTCAAATTCTAAAAAATAATTAATGAGGTGAGTTTATGTGTAGTGAACAAAAATTTTTTATATGTGAGACTTGTGGAAACCTTATAGGAATGATACAAAATAGTGGTGTACCTGTTTTCTGTTGTGGAAAGCCTATGAAGGAACTTGTTCCTAATACAACAGATGCAGCAGTTGAAAAACATGTACCTGTTATTGAAGTAGAAGGAAATATTGTTACTGTTAAAATAAGTAGTGTTGCTCATCCGATGACTAAAGAGCATCATATAGCATGGGTATATCTTATGACTGAGCAAGGTGGTCAACGTAAATGTCTAGCAGTAGATGGAGAACCTGTAGTTAAATTTGCTTTGAATGATGATGATAAAGTAATTTCTGCATATGCTTACTGTAATTTACATGGATTATGGAAGGCTGAACTGTAATATTTAAATAAAGTGAATTAAAGAGGAGGCTATAAATGTATTTTATACAAATAGCCTCCTATAAATTTATATAAATTCAAGTTTTAATTATATTTAATGTCAATATAACATAAGGAGAAAATAATATGTCAATTTATAAATGTAGTGTTTGTGGATATATTTACGATGAATCTAAAAATGATAAAACATGGGATGAATTAAGTGAAGACTGGGAATGCCCTGTATGTACAAAAGGTCGCAGTTATTTTGGAAAAATAAGTACTGTTTACTATGAGGAAGATGAAAAGGAAGCAGAAGATGAAAGCAATGAGGAAGCTAAAGTAACTAGTGAAAAAGCAGGTGATTTAAATTACCTAAATACATATTTAAGAAGAGATGATGAAGTTGAGAAACATATGGATATAATTCACGAAATGGCTGTTACAGGAAAGTCTATAATAGAACCTATGAGAACTAAACTTCCAGTAATTTCTTGGGATGATATTTTAATTATGGGTGCTCAATTAAATCCATTACCTTTAAATGAACATGATGAAGTAAATACAACAACAATAATAGGAAAAAGAGCAAAAAAACCTATGGTTATAGAAAATCCAGTTTATATTTCTCACATGTCATTTGGAGCTTTATCTAAAGAGTTAAAAATAGCTTTAGCAAAGGGTGCAGCTAAAAATAAGACAGCTATGTGTAGTGGAGAAGGTGGTATACTGCCAGAAGAAAAAGAAGCTTCATACAAGTATATTTTTGAATATGTACCAAACAAGTACAGTGTTACTGAAGAAAACCTTAGAAATTCTGATGCCATAGAGATAAAAATTGGTCAAGGTACAAAACCTGGTATGGGAGGCCATCTTCCTGGTGAAAAAGTTACTGAAGAAATAGCAAAGGTGAGAAATAAGCCTGTAGGTCAAGATGTAATAAGTCCATCTTGTTTTGAAGAAATACAGTCTAAAGAAGATTTAAAGAAACTTGTAGATGAGCTTAGAGAAGTTTCAGAAGGTCGCCCAATTGGTGTTAAAATTTCAGCAGGACATATTGAAAAAGATATGGAATTTATAGCTTATGCTAAGCCTGATTTTGTGACTATTGATGGTCGTGGTGGAGCTACTGGAGCAAGTCCAAAATTGCTTAAAGATGCAACTTCAATCCCAACAATATTTGCTCTTCACCGTGCTAGAAAATATATAGATACACATGAATTAGATATAGACTTAGTTATAACAGGTGGACTTCGTATATCTACTGATTTTGCTAAGGCAATAGCTATGGGAGCTGATGCAATTGCCATTGCAAGTTCTGCTCTTATGGCAGCGGCATGTCAACAGTATCGTATATGTGGTTCTGGTAAGTGCCCTGTGGGGGTAGCTACTCAAGATGAGGGATTAAGAAAAAGATTACATATAGAAAATAGTGCTAACAGAGTGGCAAACTTCTTAAATGTGAGTTTAGAAGAACTTAAGACTTTTGCTAGAGTTTCTGGTCATAAGGATATACATGATTTAAGTATTGATGATTTGTATACAGTTAACTCTGAAATATCAAATTATACAAATATACAACATGTATAGATTTTAAGTTTGGGGCTATTTATTGATAAATATTTGTAAAAATAAATAGTGAAGACAGTTTATGAAAGGAGAATTTTACTTTGTAAAGTTCTCCTTTTATTGTGAAAATTAAAGATATTAAATTGTAAAATATTTTATAATATCGTACTATTAAACTAAATAATAATTTAAGGAGTGATTATCATGGAAAGGTTAAAGATACAAGTTCTCGCTGATAATAATACATATATTGATAGGTACTTTGTTGGAGAACCAGCAGTAAGCTATTATATTGAAATTGATGGAAATAGGATTTTATTTGATGCGGGATATTCAGATATATTTATATCAAATGCCGAAAAACTAGATATAGATTTAAGCAATTTAACTCATATTGCTTTTTCTCATGGACATAATGACCATACAAAAGGTGTAAAGTATCTGAAAAATAAATATGATTTGTCTAAGGTTGAACTTGTCGCACATCCTAATTGTTTTATAACTAAAAAAGAAGGCGAGGAGAATATAGGTGCTCCGTTTTCTGTTGATGAAATTAAACAAATTTTCATGTATAATCCTCAAGAGAAACCTTTTAATATAAGTGAGAACTGTATATTTTTAGGTGAAATACCTTCTATACATAATTTTGAAAAAAGAGCTAAAATGGGCAAATATAAAGCAGGAGACTTATGGGAAGATGATTATGTTTTAGATGATTCTGCCATAGCTTGTAAAACGGATAAAGGGCTTTTTATTATTACAGGATGTTCTCATAGTGGAATTTGTAATATAGTGGAGTATGCTAAAAAGGTATGTGAAGATGACAGAATTATTGGTATATTAGGTGGTTTTCATCTTTTTGAATTGGATAATAGACTAGATAGCACAATCAAATATTTAGATAAAGAAAGAATAAGAATGTTGTACCCTTGTCATTGTGTTTCTTTTAAGGTAAAAGCTAAGATGAATGAAATACTAAGTGTAAATGAAGTTGGAGTAGGGCTGACTATAAGTGTATAAGATTTGAGATGATATTTAAAAGGAGTTTAAGTTAAAATTTGATTAGAAAAAAATCAATTTTGAGATAACTCCTTTTTATTATATTTATTTTAAAAAAAATTAATGTAGTATTACATGAAATATTATAAAAAAATTATTTTTAACGAGAAAATATTTTCATTAATAAACAATTTTATCATGTATTAATAATGATAGAATAAATAAAGCAAGTTTATTTATTTATACATGCACTGTTAAAAAAATTACATTGATTATTATTAGGCTTAATAATTCCAATAAATATGATACTATAGCAAAATTCATATATTATAAGTATTATTAAATAATTATTTAATAATAATTATTTAATAATAAACAATATTTTGTATAAAATTTAACATTAAGAAAGAAATTTCATAAAAGTAAAAAACAAAATAGATTTAAAAAAAGCTAAAAAATAAAATGAATATGTTTAAAATATTTAATATATAAGGAAAAAGGAGTTAAAAATATAATTTTATTAAAAATAGCTGGTTGAATTTAACAAACAAAAATGTTATTGTTTTATCAAGAAAGTGTTAAAATATAAACTTTCATTATCATTTTTAGGGGAGGATGGTTTCATGCAAAAAAATGTAAAGAAAGCAAAAGTAACTGGCTCTATGCTAGCTATTTTTGGAGTTGCAAGCGTTCTTTTTAGTTCGCATGCAGGAGGGGGATTTGCAACCGGTAACCAAGAAACTCAGTATTATGTGCAGTATGGATGGACAGCACCATTCATGGCAGTTTTAGCAATGATTATACTTACTGCTACCATGAGAGAAGTTATTATAATGTATAATAATAATGATTGTAGGAATTATAAGGATTTATTTTGTGAGCTTTGGAGTCCATATCCAAAACTTGAAATAATATGGGAAATATATTATTATCTTATGGTTTTAATAGCTGTAAGTGCTGTAATAGCGGGTGCAGCAGCAGTATTCCAAAGTATAGGGGTGAATTACTTTATAGCTGTATTTATTATTGGGATTGTACTTCTTGTATTTACTATATTTGGAGCTATGCTTGTATCTAAAGCTGCTACAGCAATGACCATAGCTATATTAGTATGCACACTTACTATTTTTATAGTAGGTATAAAAGCTAAGGTGCCAGAAATAACTGGAATATTATCAAATAGAACGAGCTTTACACCTGGCTATATTAAGCCAATACTAAATACTTTTATTTATGCAGGATTTCAATCAGTTGTTATACCTACACTTGCAGGATGTTCAAGACCACTTCTTAAGAATTCAAAAGAGGCTACTAAGGCAATGGTAATTTCATTTATTATGAATGCAGTTGCATTAGGGCTTGCTGTAACTATGTTAATGGGTTGGTATAAAGAAATTATTGCTGCTGGGCAAACAACACTTCCTACTCTTTATGTAGCAGGTCAATCTGGAAATCATACTATATATATAATTTATAATGTGGCATTATTCCTTTGTTTGATGTCTACAGGAGTAACTACTATATTTGGTCTTGTAAATAGATTTGAAGACCATAAAGCTCTTTCTTTCCTTTCCTCAAAAATGAAAAGAAGGGTATTTACGGCGTGTGCAATAATGGTAGTGTCAATGCTTATATCACTTACAGGATTAAGTAATATCGTTAAATATGGATATGGATATTGTGGTTATCTTGGTCTATTTACTATAGTAATTCCTTTCCTTACATTAGGGCATTATAAGAATAAGAAATTTGCAAAGGAACATCCAGAGGCTAAATGGCCAGCCGAATTAAACGAAAATATTGAAAATTTATAAAATGAGTAGTACTTTAAATAAAAGAGATAATTTAATTAATAAGAAGAAAATATAGTCAAATAAAAATAGAGTATATTACTATTTAGATATGATAAAATAGGGTTAAAAAATAAATTGATAAATTAAAATTTGGCAGATATAATGAACATAATATATTTATTGAGATTATTTGCAAAGCTTAATATTAAACAACTTTGAAACAGGTAATATAAAACTAAGAACAGACAGGAAAAGCTGTAATCATAAAGGTTACAGCTTTTTTATTCAATGTAAAATAGTATTATAATAAAGAAAAGGTAATACCTACTTTCTGTAGATTATAGTGTTTATATACTATTGGAATTTTAATTAGTTTATAAATTACAATTCTATAATTCTTCTACTAATTTTAGATTCAATAGCTGTCTCTATTTCACTTAACATTCGTTCATTTTTAGGGTCAATAAAAGCACATGTATAGCCTTCCTCACCAGCTCTACCAGTTCTACCAATACGATGAATATAGTCTTCAGATGTTTCTGGTAAGTCGTAATTATATATATGACTTACTCCAGATATATCAAGACCACGAGAAGCCACATCTGTAGCTATCAAGTATTGTATATCTAAATTTCTAAATGATTTCATTATTCTTTCTCGTTTTGACTGAGCAATATCACTATGCAGTTTTTGACAATTGTATCCTCTTATAGCGAGAGCTTCTTCAAGATTGTCAACTCTTCTTTTAGTTCTACAAAATATTATAGCCATAAAAGGATTATCTTCATCTAAAACTTTACACAGGGCATCCAATTTTTTTCTATCTGTAGTTTCCACTACTTCTTGTTTTATATTATTAAGAGTAATTTCTTCTTTTTGGATAGAAACTATAACTGGATTTTTTGTATATCTATAAGCTAATTTTTTTACTTGAGAATTCATAGTTGCAGAAAAACATAATGTTTGCTTTTTGTTTGAAGTTTCTTTTAAAATAGCTTCAACTTCATTTTTAAATCCCATAAGTAACATTTGGTCTGCTTCATCTAAAACAAAAGTTTTTAACTTACTAAGGTCAATCGTTTTTCTATTTAGATGGTCTAAAAGTCTACCTGGTGTAGCTATAATCATATGAATATTTCCTTTTAATTTCTTTATTTGAGAACCAATATCCTTTCCTCCGTAGGCAGCTAGGATATTTACATCTTTAGACTCTTTAAGTTTTATTGCTTCTTCTGTTATTTGAATAGCTAGTTCTCTTGTAGGAGAAAGTATAAGCACTTGTATATCATTTATATCTAATGATATGTTTTCAAATATCGGAAGCAAAAAAGCAAGTGTTTTTCCTGTACCAGTTTGAGCTTCTGCTATTACATCTTTTCCTTCTTTTATCAATTTGATACTTTCGTTTTGTATAGGTGTAGGTGTTATTATTCCTGATTTTCCTAGAATATTTATTGTATTTTCACTAATCCCTAAGCTTTTAAAATCCATTATTATCTTACCTTTCATGAAAAATTTTCTTTTTTTATTAATCAATTAATAATATCATATTTATAAGTATTTTTAGTAATTTTTTTGATTATTATTTATATAGTTTAGAAATATATGAAGATACCTTAAAATAAAATGTAGATTAAATTAAATTTTAGGAGGAATTTTAGAGGTTTATTTTTAAAGGTTTTTTGAAAATAAATCTATTTAAAAATTAAATTAAAATGCAAGAAAAACATAATAACTTTCATTTTTAAGAAGTTTTCACAAAAAAGAAAAAATATAGTGCAATAAATGATTTAAAGTAATATAATAGATTACAAGATATGAAAAGGCAAAAAAATAAATTGCAAATGAAATTAAAATGAATAAAAAATAAAAAAATAATCATAAGTTAGAGGTAGCAATGAAAAATAAAATCGAATATTTTTAAAATTAAAAGTATACTAAGGGGGGCATTAATATGTGCATTATATCAAAAGATAGAGCAAAGGAAATAAAAATAGTAGATACTACTTTAAGAGATGGAGAGCAAACAGCTGGGGTTGTATTTGCAAATAGAGAAAAAATAATGATTGCTGAAATGTTAAGCGACCTAGGTGTTGACCAAATCGAAGTTGGTATACCTACTATGGGTGGAGATGAAAAAAACGTAATAAAGCACATATGTAGTAGAAACTTAAAATCAGATATAATGGCTTGGAATAGAGCAGTAATAAAAGATGTAGAAGAATCTATTTCTTGTGGTGTTGATGCAGTAGCTATATCAATATCAGTATCTGACATTCATATAGAGAATAAATTGAGAACTTCTAGAGGTTGGGTTTTAGAAAATATGGCTAAAACAGTTGAATTTGCAAAACAAAATGGATTATATGTTTCAGTAAATGGAGAAGATGCTTCAAGAGCAGATATAGACTTTTTAACTGAATTTATAAAAGTTGGAAAACAAGCAGGGGCAGATAGATTTAGATATTGTGATACAGTAGGAGTTATGAATCCTTTTTCTATAAAGAATGCGATAGAGACTCTTTATGAAAGAACTAATTTTGACATAGAAATGCATACACATAATGACTTTGGAATGGCAACTGCAAATGCACTTGCAGGAATAGCAGCAGGAGCAAATTATGTTGGAGTTACAGTAAATGGATTAGGTGAAAGAGCAGGAAATGCAGCATTAGAAGAAGTTTTAATGGCTCTTAAGTGTGTCTATAAATGTGATTTAAATAATATAGATACTAGAAAATTTAGAGGAATATGTGAGTATGTTGCACAGGCATCAGGAAGAATTCTTCCTACATGGAAACCAGTAGTTGGAGATAATATGTTTATCCATGAATCTGGTATACATGCAGATGGAGCTTTAAAAGACCCACATAACTATGAGCCATTTGACCCAAGTGAAGTAAATCTTGAGAGAAAAATAGTAATAGGTAAACATTCAGGAAGAGCTGCAGTTATAAATAAGTTGAGTGAATATGAAATGTATATTTCTCCAGAAAACGCTACCAAGCTATTAAATGCTATAAGAGCTACATCAATAAGATTAAAAAGAAGTTTAATGGATAAAGAAATTCTTCAATTATATTGTGATATACTAGCACATGAGAAGGAAACAACAGAGGAAGAAGCAGTTAGAGGTTCATATATTTAAGGTATAATTGTTTAGGAGGAAAATATGGGAGATAATATAGTTTATAAAATAATCAAAAAACATATAGTAGATGGAGAAGCTGTTGCTGGAAACTCAATTGGTATAAAGATAGACCAGACTTTAACACAAGATTCTACTGGAACAATGACATATCTTCAATTAGAAGCTATGGGTATAGATAAAGTAAAAACTAAAAGAAGTGTAGCATTTGTAGACCATAATATGTTACAACAAGGATTTGAAAATGCAGATGACCATAAATATATACAAACAGTGGCAGATAGATATGGAGTTTATTTCTCTAAACCAGGAAATGGTATTTGTCACCAAGTGTTTTTAGAAAGATTTTCAACACCAGGAGATACACTTTTGGGTTCTGATAGCCACACACCTACAGCTGGAGGTGTGGGCATGATGGCTATTGGAGCTGGTGGATTAGATGTTGCTTTAGCTATGGCAGGAGGAGCGTACTATATAAAAGCACCAAAAGTCTGTAAAGTAAATCTAGTTGGAAAATTAAATAATATGGTATCTTCAAAAGATATAATATTAGAAGTGTTAAGAAAACAAACTGTAAAAGGTGGAGTAGGTAAAGTTTATGAGTATGGTGGAGAAGGTGTTAAAAGTTTATCTGTTCCACAAAGAGCTACAATAACAAATATGGGAGCTGAACTTGGAGCAACTACTTCAATCTTCCCAAGTGATGAAAAAACACTAGAATTCTTCAAGAGTCAAGGAAGAGAAGATGCATGGATAGAGTTAAAATCAGATGAAGATGCAGTTTATGATGAAGAGATTACTATAAACTTGGATGAATTAAAACCATTAGCTGCGAAACCTCATAGTCCAGACAATGTAGATGAAGTTGAAAATATAGGAAAAATTAAAATAGACCAAGTTGCGATAGGAAGTTGTACAAATTCTTCTTATGAAGACTTAATGAAAGTTGCTCAAATTCTAAAAGGAAATAAGGTGCATAAGAATGTGAGTTTGGTAATAGCACCAGGTTCAAGACAAGTTATGGAGATGATTGCTAGAAATGGAGCTTTAGCAGATATAATAAGTGCTGGAGCCAGAATACTAGAAAATTCTTGTGGTCCATGTATAGGTATGGGGCAATCTCCAGGTACTGATTCTGTGTCTTTAAGAACTTTCAATAGAAACTTCTATGGAAGAAGTGGAACTCTATCAGCACAAGTGTACTTAGTGAGCCCAGAAGTAGCAGCAGTAAGTGCAATAAAAGGAGAACTTACAGACCCAAGAGAATTTGATATTAAATTTACAGACTTAGATGTAAATGAGTTTTTGATAGATGATAGCATGATAATAAAACCTGCTGATGTAGGTAGTGATGTAGAAGTAGTTAGAGGACCTAATATAAAACCTTTCCCTCTTAATACAGAGCTAAGTCAGTCTATAGATGGAAAAATTATATTAAAGACAGAAGATAATATAACTACTGACCATATAATGCCATCAAATGCTAAGTTACTTCCTTTTAGAAGTAATATACCATATCTTGCAAACTATTGTTTCAACACTGTAGATACAGAGTTTCCTCAAAGAGCAAAAGACAATAGTGGTGGATTTATAGTTGGTGGAGATAATTATGGGCAAGGTTCAAGTAGAGAGCATGCAGCTTTAGCACCACTATACTTAGGCGTTAAAGGGGTAATAGTAAAGAGCTTTGCAAGAATCCATAAAGCTAATTTAATAAATAGTGGTATAATTCCAATGGAGTTTTATGATGAGAAAGATTATGAAAACTTATCTCTTTTAGATAATCTTGAGATACCAAATATTTTGGATAATTTAGATAATGGAATCTTGGAAGTTAAGAACACAACTAAAAGAACTTCTTTTAAAGTTAAAGTAGAATTATCAGCAAAAGAAGTTGATGTATTAAAAGCTGGTGGAAAATTAAATTACACTAAAAATCAAGCTAATTAGTATGAAAAGAGGGAATATTTAATGTATAAAGTGACACTTATACCAGGAGATGGAATAGGACCAGAAGTTGCGAAAGCTATGAAAAAGGTAGTAGAAGCTACTGGGGTAGAGATAGAATGGGAAGAAGTTAATGCAGGAGAGGCAGTTATTGAAGAATATGGTACTCCTCTTCCTGAATATATTATAGATAGTATAAAAAAGAACAAAATAGCTATAAAAGGTCCAATCACTACTCCTGTAGGGAAAGGATTTAGAAGTGTAAATGTAACTTTAAGACAGGCATTAGATTTGTATGTTAATTTAAGACCGATTAAAAGTTTTAAAGGTATAAAATCAAGATATGAAGATGTTGATTTAGTAGTTGTAAGAGAAAATACAGAAGACTTGTATGCTGGAATAGAGCATAAAATAGGTGACTATGCAGCTGAAAGTATAAAGATAATAACAAGAGGTGCAAGTGAAAGAATAGTTGATTTTGCATGTAACTATGTTAAAGACAATAAGAGAAAAAAGGTTACAGCCATACATAAGGCAAATATAATGAAAATGTCTGATGGATTGTTCTTAGATGTATTTAGGGAAGTAGCGTCAAAACATGATGTAGAGTATGATGATTTAATTGTAGATGCAGCAGCTATGAACTTAGTTTTAAATCCAGAAAATTATGATGTAATGGTAATGCCAAATCTTTATGGGGATATACTATCTGATTTAGGAGCTGGTCTTGTTGGAGGGCTAGGTATAATTCCAAGTGCAAATATTGGTAAAGATTGTGCTATATTTGAAGCTGTTCATGGAAGTGCGCCACAAATAGCTGGTCAAAATAAAGCTAACCCTACAGCACTTATTCAATCATCAGTAATGATGCTTAGATACTTAGGTGAGTATGAAAATGCACAAAAGATAGAAACAGCTTTAGAGAAGGTATTTCTTGAGGGAAGTAAATTAACTGTGGATTTAGGTGGTTCAGCATCAACTACAGAGTTTGCAGATGAAGTATGTAAATATATCGTATAGATAGTGTTTATAGTAAAAATATAATGTATATTAAAGGAAAGCTGTTAATTGTTGTAGATACAATTAACAGCTTTTAATTTTAACAGTATTTAGTAAAGGGAAAGAGTAATATTAAAAATTTTGTTTTTTAATTGAACTTTCAACCAATATATGGTAATATCTGAATAAAGTTGAACTTTCAACTAAAAATCAACATATTAATTGGAGGTGTGTTTGATTAAGGCATTAGACAGTAATATATTAAGAGAAGTCGGTACTTTATCTAGAGCAGTAAATTCGATAAATGATATTAAGTACAAGGAGTTAAAGTTGCAAAAAGGACAGTTTACATTTTTGACACGAGTTTGTGAAAATCCTGGTATAAACCTTGTGGAATTATCAAATATGTTGAAGGTAGATAAGGCTACAGCAACCAAAGCCATACAGAAATTAATAAAAGCAGGATATGTAGATAAAAAGCAGGATGAGTCTGATAAAAGAGGATATAATTTAACTCCAACTGATAAATCTTTAGAAGTTTATGAGTTGATAATTGAAGAAGAGAATAGAAGTATAGAGATGTGTTTTGAGAATTTTACAGATGAAGAAAAGCAGGTTGCAACTAAAGTATTAGAAAAAATGAGCAAAAATGCTGAAAAAGAATGGTTTAAAGTGAAGAGATAGTAAATTAATATAAGGAGATATTTTTATGATTAGAAAAGCCAATATGAATGATTTAGAAAAAATTATGAAAATTATAAAATCAACAGTAGAAGAAATGAAGGATTATAATAATACACAATGGGATGAGAATTATCCATCAGACGAAGACTTTGTTTCAGATATTAAGAAACAAGATTTATATGTAGAAGAAATGGATGGAGAAATAGCTGGGTTTATATGTCTTAATTATGAAGAACCAGAAGAATATGTAGGTCTAAATTGGTCTTCTAATAAAAAAGCTATGGTAATACATAGAATGGCCGTAAATCCAAACTTTAGAAAGAAAGGAATAGCATCTAAGTTAGTTGATTTTGCGGAAAAATTGGCTGAAAAAAATAGTGTATCATATTTAAAGAGTGATACATATTCAATAAATTCAAAAATGAATGCACTTCTTACAAAATGTGGTTTTATCAAAATTGGAGAAATGAGTTTTTTAGGAAAGGAGAAATCTTTTTATTGTTATGATAAAATATTGTAAAAGGTATTTATCATACAAAGGGTAAATAATATATTTTTAATGTTAGTAGACGTGTTATATAGACTTATTGAATGATATTATGAAAGGGATGGTTTAGATGATTGAATTTTTAAAGAAAAGAAGAAGTATTAGGAAGTATAAAAATATTGAAGTAGAAAAAGAAAAACTAGATAAAATACTAAAAGCTGCTCTTTTGGCACCATCATCAAAGGGGCTTAGAACATGGGAATTTGTAGTGGTAGATAATAAAGAAAAACTTATTAACTTATCTCAATGTAGAACTAAAGGGGGTGGGTTTTTCTTAAAAAACGCACCTTTAGCTATTGTAATTATTGGAGACAAAGAAAAAAATGATGTTTGGATAGAGGATGCGAGTATTGCTGCTTCCTATATACAACTTCAAGCTCATGAACTAGGATTAGGTTCTTGTTGGGTACAAGTTAGAAACAGGATGCATAATGATGATATAGAAGCTGATAAGTATATTAGAGAAGAGCTTAAAGTACCTGATAAGTACAGTGTAGAATGTATAATTTCTATAGGATATCCTGATGAAGAAAAGAAAGCATATAGTGACTCTGATTTGGAATATGAAAAGGTTCATTTTAACAACTTTTAATATATAATATGTTGTATTAAGACATTATATTTTTTTATATTGTTAATATATACTTAAAATTGTAAAAATATATCTGAATTTTACTAACTTATCTAGTGGTTATGTACAAGGGTTTTAAAGATAAATATAGAAATTAATGTTTATAATCGATACATAACTTGAGTAACAAAATTTAAGGAGGTTAAAGTATGGGTATATTTAAAACAAAAATTGATGAGGACTGGAAAGTAAACTATATTAAAGAATTTAATGAAATGAGAGATTCTTATGAGAGTAAGCTTCAAAAAAAGCAGTTTGAAGTAGATAGTTTGAAATCAGAATTAGCTAGACTAAGAAGTTATAAAAATAGTCTTAAGCCAAAAGAAAAACAAATTACGGATGATGATATAAACAATATAAAAAATTTAAGAAGAGATGGCTTAAGCTATAAAGAAATTTCGAATGAAACAAGTTGGAGTAAGGCAACTGTAAGTAGAGTATTAAATGGACTTTACGATTAGCATATACATGGGGTGATTTAAATTGGGATGAAGTATAGTTATAAAAAATGTATTATAGATTCTATTTTATTGATGCTTATAGTTCAAATCTTGAGGATGATTTTGAATTATATACTTCTAAGTCAATTTGAATTTACTCTTGAAAATTTTAATATTATAAACTTAATTTCTTTTACATTAGTTGGCTTATCATTAATTTTATTTTTAAAAGATAATTCTTTGTATAACAGGGTTAAAAATAGAAAAATCACAGAAGCATTTAAAGAAAATAAAAACAATATACTTACTAAAAAATGTAAGTTGATACTTTTTATAGTGGTTTTAGCTTTAGCAATAGTCTCAACTTATTGCAGAGAAGGTTATGTATTTTTTAACATAACAATGATGATTTTGTCTGCATTGATAGTTCCTATATTTGAAGAGTTATTTTTTAGAGAGTATCTATGGAACTATTTAAGTAATTTTATAAAGTCAAAGAGTAAAATTATATGTATAACATCTATATTATCTGGTATTTATAATATAGGATATATAGATGTTATAAGAAATTACATAACTTTGTATAACAATTCTAGCTATACATTTGAAGTAATTATTTCAAAAATCATGATAGGTACTGTTTTGGGTATTGTGCTTGGAATTGTTAAATCAAGATTCAAAGACGTAGGTTTTTGCATATTGTTGAGGAGTCTATTTTCTATTTTTATTAGGCAGATAATATAATTAAATAGAGTGTTTATTTTGTAATCTGTATTTCAAAATAATTAGGAATAGTTATAAATAAAAAATAAACTCTAATATTTGGAGTTTATTTTTTTGTACATACTTATTTTAAGTAATCTATATAAAAACTTAATAAAATATTGTAAAAATAAATGAGACATAAATATATTTTTCATAATAACCAATAACTCAATTATCTCATTGAAGTAATTTATTTTTATGAAATTTAATAATATTTGACAGTTTAGTCTATAATATGATATTTATATAAAATGGGATAAGTATGAAAACTAATTATGAATGAGAGTGATTTACTTGAAAAAATTTTATGAAATATATTTAGATTTAGAGAAAGATATAAGAAATAATGTATATGCAATAGGAGAATTTTTGCCAACAGAAGTAAGGCTTGCTCAAAAATATCAAGTATCAAGAGAAACTATTAGAAAAGCAGAAGCTCTCTTGTTAGAAAAGGGTTTTATACAAAAAAAGCAAGGTAAAGGTGCTATTGTTTTAGATATAAATAAGTTTGAAATAGAAGGGGCAGGGCTAATTAGTTTTGACGAATTACAAAGAAATAAAAATTTGGATACAGAAATAAATGTACTTAAAAACAAAAAGGAAATTATGCCTTTAGAAATTTGTAAAAAGTTGGATATAGACACGAAAACTAAGGTTATATCAGTTGAACGACTTAGAAAAATTAATGGAGAAGCTGTTATTTTAGATAAAGATTACTTTATGTTTGAAATAATACCAGAAATACCATTAATGGCAGTTCAAAGTTCAATATTTAATTATATAGAGAAAAATTTAGAATTAAAAATAGGTTATGCAAATAAAGAGGTAACAGTAAACCCCGTTACAGAAGAGGATAAGTTGTTGCTAGATATTGGAGCAGATACACATGTTGTGGTGATACGAAGTGAAGTATATTTAGAAGATACAAGATTATTCCAATATCATGAATCTAGACATAGAGTTGACACATTTAGATTTGTAGATTTTGCAAGAAGAAGAAATCTTTAATACTAAAAAGGGGCTGTCCCAGAATAGAGATAAGCCTCTTTTCCGTTGTCGAAATGATAAAAATATATTTGATTTAATACAAAAAAGAGTGCCTCATTAACTAAATAGTTCATTTTGAGACACCCTCTTTTTTATTTAATTTGTATATTCTTTTAATTTTCTATATATTCTTTATTAAAATATTTACTCTTTGAGAATAGGTATGTAAGTATACAAGTAATCATTATAGAAAGGCCCATCGCTAAGAAATAGACACTCCATTGTTCTGTAAATATAGATAAGAATGCTGGAAGTCCTGATATGCCTATAGAACCTGCTTTAATATTAAAGTAAGATACAATTCCTCCAGAGATACCTGCGCCTATCATAGATGCTATAAAAGGAAAACGATAACGTAAGTTTATACCAAATATAGCTGGCTCAGTAATACCCAACCAAGCTGAAATTGCAGCTGTTAATGCAACACCCTTGATTTTCTTATTTTTTAATATGAAGAACATAGTTAAAGCTGCTGCACCTTGTCCAAGACTAGCCATAACTTGTATTGGCCATAATGTTGCAAATCCTAAGGTACCTATCATTTGTAAGTTTATACCTAAGAATAAATGATGCATTCCTGTTATAACCAATGGAGATAATATAAATCCGAATAATGCACCTGCAAGTATCGCATTAATTTCAAATAATCCAAGGATTCCATTTGTAATTAAGTTAGCAAAAGACATTGTTATAGGTCCTATAATAGAAAAAGTTAAAAAACCCGTTATTAATAATGTAAGAGGAGCAACAAAAATAAGTTGAACCATCTCAGGAATTTTTTTAGTCAGAAACTTTTCTATTGTTGCTAAAATATAAGAAGAACATAGAACAGGGATTACTTGTCCCTGATAACCTATTTTAGCAATATTAAATCCTAATATATTCCAATAAGTAACAGCTTCAGGTGTTTTAGAGTATTGTGCACCAGGCATTAAATCTGGATTAATTAAAATAAGACCTAATACAATACCAAGTACAGGATTTCCTCCAAACTTCTTGACAGCTGACCAACCTATTAGTGCTGGTAAAAATGCAAATGAAGTATTTGCTATAAGGTTAATCATATTAGATATGCCAGCCCAATTACTATGAACCTCTAAAAAAGGTTGCTTATAAAAAATTCCTGGGTTTGCAAGTAGATTGTTTATACCCATTAATAAACCAGAGGCAACTATAGCAGGAAGTATAGGAATAAATATATCTGCCAGTATCTTTATAGCTTTTTGAATTGGATTTAATTTTTTAGCAGAAATCTCTTTAACCTCAGACTTTGTTGCTTCTTTAAGTCCAGTAATCTCTAATAGTGTAGAATAAACTTTGTTTACAAGCCCTGGGCCTATAATAACTTGAAATTGACCATTTGAAGTAAAACTTCCCTTTACTATATCTATTTTTTCTAACTGTTTTACATTAACTTTACTTTCCGAATGTAGAGCAAATCTTAACCTAGTAATACAGTGTGTTGCAGATATTATATTTTCTATTCCACCAATTGCTTCAAGAATTTGTTCAACCTGCTCTTTATGGTGTGTATTCTCTTTTTGTGTACTCATAAAATTACCTCCCTCTAAAATATAATGTTGTATAGACAAATCTTGAAATTAATATACCATAGACATTTTTTTATGTCAACGTTATCCTAATTGTTTTTTATATTAATATCATAATATAGATTGAATATCCTTGAAAAATCAGAAATATAATCAAGTTAATAAAAAAATATGGAGATTATATTTTTTATTTAGGCTAAATATTGATTTTGATAACGAAAAGGTTTATCATAAAGATATAAAATTTGTCTAGACAAAAAGGAGGTTTGTACATGGATTTTAAGAAAAAAGTTATTTATCAGATATATCCAAAGTCATTTAATGATTCCAATGATGATGGAATAGGGGATTTAAAGGGAATTATAGATAAATTGTCTCATTTATATAAATTAGGTGTAGATATAATTTGGATTAATCCATTTTTTGTGTCACCTCAAAAAGATAATGGATATGATATCGCTGATTATACATCAATAGACCCTATGTTTGGTACTATGGAAGATTTTGAAAGATTAGTAAATGAAGCCAAAAGGTATAATATAGAATTAATGCTAGATATGGTATTAAATCACACATCAACAGAACATAAATGGTTTAAAAAAGCTTTAGATGGAGATAAAAAATATCAAGATTTTTATTTTATTAGAGATGGAAAAGAAGATAATTTACCACCAACAAATTGGAAATCTAAATTTGGTGGGAGTGCTTGGGATAAATTTGGAGATACAGATAAATATTACTTGCATTTATATGATATTACCCAAGCTGACTTAAATTGGCGTAACCCTGAAGTTAGAGAAGAATTATATAAAGTTATAAATTTTTGGTTGGATAAAGGTGTTAAAGGGTTTAGATTTGATGTAATAAATGTAATTGGTAAAGATGAAGATTTGAAGGACTCTACAAATAATGTAGGAAAAGAAATGTATACAGATAAACCTATTGTTCATGAGTTCATTAAAGAAATGAACAAAGAAACATTTGGAAAGTTTAAAGGGATAACAACTGTTGGAGAAATGTCCTCAACAACTATTGAAAATTGTATATTATATTCTAATACAAAAGAAAAAGAACTTTCAATGACATTTAATTTTCATCATTTAAAAGTAGATTATGAAAATGGAGAAAAGTGGAGTGACATACCTTTTGATTTTATAATGTTAAAAAAGATTTTAAATGAATGGCAAACAGAAGTAGAAAAGGGTGGTGGATGGAATGCATTGTTTTGGAATAATCATGACCAGCCAAGAGCTGTCAGTAGATTTTGTAAGGAAGAATATAGAGTAGAAGCATCAAAAATGTTAGCTGCTACAATACATTTACTAAGAGGAACACCATATATATATCAAGGTGAAGAAATTGGTATGATAAATCCAAGGTTTGAAGAAATCAATGACTATTTGGATGTTGAGACTCATAATGCGTATAATGAATTGCTAAAAAATAAAATTAAAAAAGAAGAGATAATGAATATTGTAAAATCTAAGTCCAGAGATAATAGTCGTACACCTATGCAGTGGTCAAATGAGTTAAATGCTGGATTTACAAATGGAACGCCATGGATTAAAATAGCTGAAAATTATAAAGAGATAAATGTTGAAAAAGAACTTAAAGAAGGGTCGATTTTTAAATTCTATCAAAGGCTGATATCTTTAAGAAAAAAATTAGACATTATATCTGAAGGAAGTTATAGAGGTATTTTACTAGATAATGATAAAGTTTATGCTTATGTAAGAAACTTAGAAAATGAACAGCTAATAGTATTTAATAATTTCTATGACCATGAAGTTGAAGTTGATGTTAGTGAGGAATTTTTAGAAAAACCATTTACATATTTAATAGGAAATTATACAGAAAGAGATTTAGAACTTAAGTTAAGATTAAAACCTTATGAAACGGTATCATTTTATAGTAAAGAAATAGACAATAATAGAAAGAGGTAATATTTATGAAACCAAATATTTTACTTATGATTTCTCATGATAGTGGGAGAAAATTTAATAGCTATGGATATAATGTAGATACTCCTTGTATAAATAAATTAGCTCAAAAAGGAATTCAATTTGATAATTATTTTTGTGCAGCACCTCAGTGTAGTCCTAGTAGAGGAAGCATATTAACTGGATTGTACCCTCATAATAATGGATTAATTGGGCTTGCACATCTAGGTTTTTGTATAGATTCTAAGCATACAACACTTCCTATGGAGTTACAAAAAAATGGGTATAAGACAACTTTAATAGGATTAAGTCATGAAACTATAAATGAAGCTCCACCAATAGAAGATAGAGTATTTTCTTCAAATTATGACTTAGGATATGATAACTTCATATCTGTGCCAGGGGACAAGGCTCCAAAAGTTGCTAAAGAAGTGATTAAGTTTTTGGAAGAGCATAAAAAAAATCAAGAAAAACCATTTTATTTAAATGTAGGATTTTTTGAGACTCATAGAGATTTTGATGAATATGAACCATATGCAGATGGATTAGATGAGGTAGAGGTATTTAAATTTTTACCTGATACAGAGGATGTAAGGAGAGATATAGCTCTATACAATGGTTCAGCAAAAGTATTAGATGATGCAATCGGAAAAATATATAATAAATTGGAAGAAACAGGGCTAGATAAAAACACAATTGTTATATTCACAACAGACCATGGTGTTGCATTTCCAGGAGCTAAAGGTATGTTAAAAGAAGCGGGATTAGAGACAGCACTTATAATTGTCTTACCTAATTCTTCTCAAAAAAACATTAAAAAAGAAGCACTGTTATGTAATATTGATTTACTTCCAACCATACTAGATTTAATTGAAGCTGAAATACCTAAAAATATAGATGGAGAAAGTTTTGTTAAGTTATTAAAGACAAATGAAGATATAGGAAGAGATTCATTCTTTACAGAAATGACATGGCATGACCAGTATAGACCAATGAGAGGCATAAGAACTAATGAATATAGCTATGTTAGAAACTTTGAAGATGGACCTAAAATATATATTACAGTCGATTCACATTTAAGTTTATCAGGTAAAGCTGTAAGAGATAAATTCTATGTTCCTAATGAAAAAGAAGAACTTTATGATTTAAGAAAAGACCCATTAGAAGAAAATAATGTAATAAATGATTTGAACTATCAAGATATAGCAAATGAATTGAGAAAGAAAGTGGATACTTGGATGATAGAAACAAAAGACCCACTCTTAAAAGGTCCTGTAAAAGGAATTGGTTCAAGTAGATGGAAAACAGAAATAGAAGAAGGTAGAGCTTATCCAGGAAGGGATGAGTATTATAGACTCTTATCTAATAAGTAGAAAATATCAAAAAAGAAGGTTTTATAATGAAGAGTATATCAGTTTTAATTAAACCTGTATCATCATTATGTAATTTGAGATGTAGATACTGTTTTTATGCTAATGTAAGTGATTTAAGAGAAATAAAATCATATGGTATTATGCAAGAAGATACTATAAAAAATATAGTAGATAATACATTTAAAGTTTTGAACGTTGGAGATAGAGTTATGTTTGCTTTTCAAGGTGGAGAACCAACTTTGGCAGGCTTAAAATTTTTTCAATATTTTATTGAGTACATTGAAAAAACGAAAAAAAATATAATAGTAAATTACTCTATTCAAACTAATGGAACACTTATAGATAATCAATGGTGTGAATTTCTAAAGAAAAATAATTTTCTAGTAGGATTATCATTAGACTTATTAAAAGACCTACATGATGAGAATCGTATATATTTAAGTAATGAAGGAACTTATGAAGATATAATAAACACAAAAAAGCTATTAGAAAAATATAAAATAGAGTTTAACATATTATGTGTTTTGACAAATCAGATTGCATGTAATCCCAATAAAGTTTTTAACTTTATAAAAGAAACTGGTATAAAGTATATTCAGTTTATTCCTTGCTTAGATGATTTAGATTGTGAGAATAAATCAGAGTATTCTTTGGAACCTAAACATTTTGCAAATTTTTATAAAATAGTATTTAAACTTTGGAAAGATGAGTTAGATAATGGAAATTACATAAGTATTAATTTGTTTGACAATATTATATCTCTTTTAATTACAGGAACACCAAGTACATGTGGGATAATTGGAAAATGTCAACCACAGTTTGTAATAGAGGCTGATGGAAGTGTATATCCATGTGACTTTTATGTTCTAGATAACTATAATTTAGGTAATATAAAGGACAATACTTTATTGGATATTTTGAGAAAGCCTATAATGCACAAATTTTTACATGAAAATATACAAAAAGAAAGTATTTGTATAAACTGCGATTTCTATAGAATATGTGGTGGTGGTTGTAAAAGAATGAAAAACTTTATGTATATTGATTCTAATAGTAATTATTGTGGATATAAAGATTTTCTAATGGATAACTTTAATGATTTAAAAAAAATAGCAGAGTTAATGTATAAAAATCAAATGCCTAAATAATTTTAGTATTGAGAATTCTAGATTAAGTTATTGAGGATTACGTATGATTAAGGGATTTAAAATATAATAAATTTAGTTAGGATGATTTAAATGAATATAATTTTATTTGTAATAGCTATATTTGCAACAACTATAGGAGCAATAACAGGTATTGGTGGAGGCGTAATAATAAAACCAGTGTTAGACTTGATTGGAGTATTTGATGTGTCTACAATAAGCGTATTGTCATCATTTACTGTGTTATCAATGGCAGTTATTTCTACATATAAACAAATTAAGTTGAAAATTTTAAAAATAGATTTGAGAATTATTTTAATTGCTGGAGCATCAATACTAGGTGGGACTATTGGTCAAAGATTACTAGATTTATCAATTTTATATGTAAATAACCCAGCTATAATAAAAATAACTCAAAATATTATAATGATTATTTTGTTGATAATGGTTTATTTATACAGAAATAAAAGTTTAAATATAAAACTCAATACTAATATTACTTATTTTAGTATTGGCATTTTTTTAGGGATTATATCTTCTTTCTTAGGAATAGGGGGAGGACCTATAAATGTGGTTGCATTTACAATGTTATTTGGTTTATCAGCTAAAGAAGCTGCTTTTAATTCCATTATAACTATTTTATTTTCTAATATTTCCAAGTTGGTTACAATTTTGATGAATACTGGATTTGGAGTATATGATTTGTCTGGATTACCATTTATGATAATAGGAGCAGTTTTGGGCGGATTTATAGGTTCTTTTATTAGTAAAATGGTGGATGATAGTAAAGTTAAATATATGTTTTCGTATATGACCATAGTGATTACTGGAATAAATATATACAGTATATTTCAAGTGTTGTATTTGATTAAAAAATAGTTACGCACACTCGTGACTTTAGTCATGAGTTAGTAGCTAAAATAGTCAGCATATAGGGAAACTTATATGTAGAGATAGGATATAACCTATCCAATACTGCTTGAATTGCTGGAAACCCCTAAAGCTAACCAAACTAAAACATAAGGATGAAATAAACCTAAGTGTGAAAGTTACGAAAGTAGAAAAAATTGGTTAGATGGTATAAGGTTAAACCCTAAGTACTTTAAAATGGGCAATCAGCAGGTAAGCTCCAAATAGGAGAAACTTCAACGACTATTCCTCTTGAGGGAAGTACACTACAAGCTATTGGTAGTGGAAGTGGGTAGACCTTAACGGATAATGCCGAAGGATAAGATATAGTCTGTGCTTGCATGAAAGTGTAAGAAGTTCATAAGAGAACTGCATAGGTAGTAGCGAACTTATGTGAACGACAACCTCAAAAATGATAAAAGTTAGGACTTATGGTTCTTACATATGTTATTTAGAAATAAATATAAAACCTTCCAAATAATTGTTTTAAATAATTACGTTTGTTAATATTATAATGGGTGATGAAAAATAGAAGTTACTCGGATATGTATATTAATAATCATAAAAAACAATTAAAGTGAGGTGATAGTAGTGGAAAAAGCTTATAAGTTTAGAATGTATCCAAATAAAAAACAGCAAGAGTTAATTAACAAAACTTTTGGATGTTGTAGATTTGTATATAATAAGTATCTTGCTAAAAAAATAGAAGTTTATGAAAACTATAAAGAAACTTTTACTTATAAACAGTGTAGTTCTGATTTGACCAATTTAAAAAGAGAATTAAAGTGGCTTAAAGAACCTGACAAATTTTCACTACAAAACACCTTAAAAGATTTAGAAAACGCATATAAAAAATTCTTTAAAGAAAATACAGGATTTCCTAAATTTAAATCAAAGAAAACTAATAGATTTTCATATAGAACTAACTTTACAAATGAAAATATTATGTACTGTAGTCAATATATAAAATTACCTAAACTTGGTATGGTTAAAGTAAGGGATAAACAAGTACCTCAAGGGAGAATATTTAATGCTACAGTATCCAAAGAACCAAGTGGTAAATATTATGTATCATTATGTTGTACTGATATAGATATTGAAGCATTTGAAAATACTAATAGTCAGATAGGTTTAGATTTAGGAATTAAAGAATTTTGTATCTCAAGTTGTGGAGAATTTATAGAAAATCCTAAGTATCTTCAAAAGTCATTAAACAAACTTGCTAAATTACAAAGAGAATTATCGAGAAAAACAATTGGTAGTTTAAATAGAAATAAAGTAAGGTTAAAAGTTGCAAGACTTCAAGAACATATAGCTAATCAAAGGAAGGATTTTCTACAAAAACTATCTACTAAATTAATACGAGAGAATGATATTATTTGCATAGAAGATTTACAAGTAAAGAATATGACTAGAAATCGTAAATTATCTCTTTCTATTTCTGATGTGTCATGGTCAGAATTTGTTCGTCAATTAGAATATAAGGCTAATTGGTATGGTAGACAAATTGTAAAGGTAGGTAAATTCTTTGCAAGTTCACAAATATGCAATAAATGTGGGTACAAAAACGAGGAAGTTAAGAATTTAAATATAAGAGAATGGATTTGTCCTTGTTGTAATGTAACTCATGATAGAGATATAAATGCAAGTATAAATATATTAAAAGAAGGATTAAGACTAATAACAGTTTAAAATAGATAACTTATGTAAGAACCGTAGGAACTACGGGGATAGCCTGTGGAGAATTGGTAAGACATATTTTAGTATGCGAAATTCTATGAAACAGGAACCCTGTGACTTTAGTCATGGGAGGTTCAGTTGAAAAAGATTAAAGAGAATGCTAAATCTATTATAACTCCTGTAGTTATAACAAATTCTTATGATATAGATAAAATTGAAGTTTTAAAAATAGGTAATATCCATGCTAATGAAGACTTAATTAAAGTTTATATGTAAATAATTTTTATTTTATTTCTCATAAAATTCTATCTATATAATAACGCCTATTAGAATTACTACTGATTAATTATAATATCTTTTATAAATTCTAATATTTATGAATTATTACACTTTTTAGAACTCTATTTACAGATATATATTGACATATAAATATTATCTATTACAATTTATATAAACTAATAAAAATAAAATAATATTAATCAACTTATTGAATGGAGGAATAAAAATGAAATTTGTGACTTTTTGTAGTAGTAGTGAAGAAAAAATAGGTGTATTTAATTCAGAAACAAATAGTATATATGAAATAAATAGTTTGGGGTTAAGTAGAATCTATATGGATATGAATGATTTTATTGAAAATGTATCTACAGAAGAGTTAGAAAAAATAAAGAAGAATTCATTTGAAAGTGCTAAGTGTTATAAATTAGAAGAAGTTAAATTATGTTCTCCAATTGTAAGACCTAAGAAAGATATAATATGTTTAGGTCTTAATTATAGAGACCATGTTAATGAAATCCCAGATGGAGTTATAAAAAATGTAGTTATGCCTGATTATCCAATTTATTTTTCTAAGAGAGCAGATAAAATTATTGGAGTGGATGATAAGATAAGCTTACATGGTGATTTGGTTGAAAAGTTAGATTATGAATCAGAACTTGCAGTAATTATAGGCAAGGAGGGCATAAACATATCAAAAGAAGATGCTTATGAATATATATTTGGATATACAATAGTGAATGATATAAGTGAAAGAGCACTTCAAGATAAACATGTTCAATGGTTTAGAGGTAAAAGTTTAGATACACATACATCTATGGGACCTTGCATAGTACATAAAGAAGAATTTGAACATCCTTTAAAATTAGATATAAGTAGTGTAGTAAATGGAGAAGTAAGACAGAATTCTAATACACAATACTTTATATTTGATATACCTACTGTAATAAGTGACTTATCAAGAGGAATGACTCTAAAGCCAGGAGATATAATTTCAACTGGAACTCCAGCTGGTGTAGCTATGGGGATGAATCCACAAGTATATTTAAAACATGGTGATGTAGTTGAATGTAAAGTTGAAGGTATAGGAGTTTTAAAAAATATAGTTGATTAATGGATAAATATGCCATATAATTTTATTAGTACGAATAATTTAATTAATATGGAATTAATCAAACTTATGATTAATTTACTATAGAGAGGGATGAGTATATGGCAAGAGAACTAGAACTAAAATATGGCTGTAATCCAAATCAAAAACCATCAAAGATTTATATGAAAAATGGAGAACTTCCTATAGAAGTATTAAATGGAAAACCTGGATACATAAACTTTTTAGATGCATTTAATAGTTGGCAACTTGTAAAAGAATTAAAAGAAGCCACAGGTCTTCCAGCGGCGACTTCATTTAAACATGTTAGTCCAGCAGGTGCAGCAGTAGGAGTACCTTTATCAGATACTTTAAAGCACATATATTTTGTTGATGATTTAGAGCTTTCTCCATTAGCTTGTGCTTATGCAATGGCAAGAGGAGCAGATAGAATGTCTTCTTATGGTGATTTTATAGCACTTTCAGATATATGTGATAAAGAGACTGCAACTATTATAGCAAGAGAAGTCTCTGATGGTGTAATAGCTCCAGGGTATACAGATGAAGCTCTCGAAATATTAAAAGGAAAGCGTAAAGGAAACTATAATATTGTAAAAATAGATGAAAATTATACTCCTGAGCCTATTGAGACAAAGGATGTTTATGGAATTACTTTTGAGCAAGGCAGAAATGAAATACTAATAAATGAGGAACTATTAAAAGACATTCCAACTGATAATAAAATTTTTACAGATAATGCAAAACGTGATTTAATTATAGCCTTAATAACATTAAAGTATACACAATCAAACTCTGTTTGTTATGCTAAAGATGGACAAGTAATAGGAGTAGGAGCAGGTCAGCAATCACGTATTCATTGTACTAGACTAGCAGGTAATAAAGCTGATATTTGGTATCTTCGTCAACATCCTAAAGTATTAAACTTAAAATTTAAAAAAGATATAGGTCGTCCAGATAGAGATAATACTATTGATGTATATCTTTCTGATGATTATATGGATGTCCTTGCTGATGGTATATGGCAAAACTTCTTTGAAGAAAAGCCAGAGCCTTTAACTGGAGAAGGAAAAAGAGCGTGGCTTAAAACTTTAACAGGAGTAGCACTTGGTTCAGATGCATTTTTCCCATTTGGAGACAATATAGAACGTGCAAAAAGAAGTGGGGTAAGTTTTATCGCACAGCCAGGTGGTTCTATTCGTGATGATAATGTTATATTAACTTGTAATAAATATAATATAGTTATGGCTTTTACTAAAAATAGATTATTCCATCATTAAATATAAAGTAAATATAGATTAAGTTAAAATCTACAACAAGTTTTGTTGTAGATTTTTTTATTTACTGTATAATTTTAAATAGAACTTTATTTTTAGATATTCAATTTGGAGGTTGATATGGCTTTAAATATAAGAGACTATAGCCTATTATGTAGTCAAGGAACAGCTAAGTTTAATGAAGATGTGGTTGGTATAAATCCATTTGGGGCATGGGTTTTAGATGGTGCTACGGGACTTAATGGAAAAAACTTAATATCAAATGAAAGTGATGCTAGATGGTATGTTCAATGGTGGAATAAGTATCTATATAAAAATATAAATAGAGAAGAGTCATTAAAAAGTATTGTTAATAGTGGAATAGTAGAAGTGAAAAAAGAGTATGAGCTAAGATTAAATGGAATTAAAGTAGAAAAATTAGATTTACCATCGAGTTCTATAGTTATTGTAAAATTTCATGAAAATAAAGTGGAGTATTTTTTATTAGGAGATTGTGCTTTGTTTATTAAAAATGGAGACTCAAAAGTTATAAAGGATAGAAGTATTTGTAAATTTGATAATATTGTATTTGATGAAATGAGTAAACTTTCTAATCTGGAAGAAATGACATTTGATGAGATTAAAGCTAGTGTTATGGATACAATAGTGAGCAATAGGTTGAAGAAAAATACAAAAGATGGATATTGGATATTGGATTTTGATGAGGAAGCTGTGAAAAATTCTATATATGGATATCTTGAAATAAAAAAAGATTTTCAACTGATGTTGACAAGTGATGGTTTTACAAGTGCATGTGACAGATATAATCTCATGAAAGAAGACGAATTAATACGTATAGCAGAAAAATTTGGTATAGGATATATACACAATAAGGTAAGAGATTTTGAGGATAACGATTATAAAGCAGTTAAAGTTCCAAGGTTTAAAGTAAAAGACGATTCATCTTGTTTGTATTTAGATATATATAATGATTAGACTTATGAAATTATTTAAATTTAGAAGGGAGGTAAGTGAAAAATGAAAATTCTTCATATAATAACACAAAAACCAAATAGTACAGGTAGCGGTATATATTTATCTGGTATGATAAAAGGGTTTGAAAAGGTAGGTTATGAGCAAGCTGTAATTGCAGGAATAGATGTGAATGATGATGTAAACTGCTTTTCAAATGATGTAAGCTTTTATCCAGTAAAGTATAATTGTGGAGAATTAAATTTTCCTGTTGTAGGCATGAGTGATTCTATGCCATATGAAAGTACAAGATATAGAGATTTAAATGTAGACATGATAAACAGATTAAAACATCAATTTAGAGTAAATATAGATAAGGTTATGAATGATTTTAAGCCAGACATTATAATATGTCACCATTTATATCTCTTAACTGCATTTGTTAGAGAGATTGTAAAAGGCATAAAGGTAATGTCTATCTGCCATGGGACTTGTTTAAGACAATTAAATACTATTGATTTAGAGAAAGAATACATAATATCAAATATAAGGAAACTGGACTTAATATTTGCTCTTCATGAAAATCAAAAATATGATATTATAAAGACTTTTGGTGTAAGTGAAAGTAAAGTAGTTGTAATTGGTAGTGGTTATAATGATGATATATTTTATAACAAACATTATAAAAGAAAAGATGATAAAATAAAAATAGTATTTGCAGGTAAGATATGCAAGTCAAAGGGACTAATTCCATTTATAAAAGCTATGTCTAAGTTAAAATATCATAAAGATTTAATAGAAGTTAATTTTGCAGGTACTGGAAGTGATATTGAATCATATAATGAGATAGTTAAACTTGCAAACAAGTCTCCGTTTAAGATGAATTTTCTAGGGAAATTAGAGCAAAGAGACTTAGCTGAGTTGTTTAATATGTCACAAATATTTGTGTTACCATCATTCTATGAAGGATTACCAGTTGTTGTTTTAGAAGCTTTATCCTGTGGTACAGACGTGATTACTACTGATATTCTTGGTGTTAAAGAATGGATTGGGAGCGAGATTAATAACTCTGGAAAGATAGAGTATGTACCTCTACCTTTTATGCAGGACGAAAGTATTCCAAAAGAGGAAGATTTGTATATCTTTGAGAAGAACCTGTATAATTCCATAGATACTAAAATACAATCTTTATTAAACAACTCAAATGAAAGGGCGTCTGTAGATATGTCTAAAAAAACTTGGGATGGTTTAGTATATAGGATGAATGAAGTTATTTTAATGGATGAAGTATGCTTGATTTAATATTATTTAATTTATAAAAAATGTAACTATTTTTATACTACTTTTAGGCGATTTTATATTATACTAGTACTAAATATATTTGTTTTTAGGGAGGTAATTTATGAGGTTTAGTAAAAAGATATTAGCGTTAGGTATTTCAGCATTATTATTAAGTGCTAGTTTTCCAGTATCAATAAATGCGCTAGATAAGATTGAAAATATTCAAGGGGTAGATAAATATGAGACAGCTGGGCTTATTTCAGATAAGCAAGATTTTACAACAGCAGTTTTAATTAACTCTGATTCTACAATGGTAGATGGTATTGCGGCTAGTGGTCTTGCAGGAGTAAATAATGCAGCTATTTTATTAACTAATAAGAATGATATACCAGAAGCAACATTGCAAAGATTAAATAGAGTTACTAAGATATATGTAATAGGTGGAGAAAATACTATAAGTAAAGATGTAGAAAAAATGTTACTTATGAGAAGAATGCAAGTTATAAGAATTGATGGAGTAGATAGAGTAGATACAAGTTATAAAATTGCAGGTGAAATAGAAAAAATTAAAAGCAGTGATAAGATGTTTTTAGTAAATGGATTTAAAGATGAAGCTGATGCAGTAAGCGTTGCATCTGTTGCCTATAGAGATGGGTCTCCTATAATATTGACAAAAGATATAGCTTCAGCGGAAGAAGATACGGATTTAGACCCATTATTCGGTGTTTCTCCTGTTCCAGTATATGCTATTGGAGGAGAGTCTACATTAAGCGATTACATAGTGAATAGATATAGAGCGACTAGAATTGGTGGTGTTGATAGATACCAAACTAATAAAAACGTGATTGAAAAGTTCTATAATGGAGCAAAAGAATTTTATGTAACAAGTGGAGATGATTTGGTTTATGCTCTAGTTGCATCACCACTTGCAAAAAATGCTCCTGTTGCTTTAGTTTCAAGTAAAAGTGATAAGAGTATATTAGAGGGAGCTAATAAAGTAACAGCAATAGGTATAAGTGATAAGAATATTATAGAGCAGTGTTTGAATGCTGTAAAAAAGTAATAGAGTGTTATTAGCAAAATGAATATGCATCTTGAAAAATTAGTATATTCATTTATAGTGGCATAGATTCTATAAGAAGGGGCTGTCTCAGAATAGAGATAGGCCTCTTTTTCGTTGTTGAAATGATAAAAATATATTTGATTTAATACAAAAAAGAGTGCCTCATTAACTAAACAGTTCATTTTGAGACACCCTCTTCTTTACTTATGTTACACAACTTTTATATAGAATAAATTTCATAAGAATTATCTTCTTTTAACTTTTCCAACCAAACCATTTCTAAAATATCTAGTTCTTCTAAGTAGTCTTTTTCAGTTTTATTATCATCATGTTTTATAAGTTCTAAGATTTCGAATGTAAAAGCTTTTTCTCCATGTTTTTTCCAATCGTTATTTAAATCTTTTATCATACAGGACCCAGCACTAAGCTGGAATTTGAGGGAGTTAAATTTGCTTTTTATATCGTTGCTCTTTCCGAAGTAAATCTTTTTGGTAATATCACTTTTTATTATAAATACACCAATGTCAAATTTCATTTCTTTATATAGTTGTTTTAATTCACGTTTTCTATCCATGTTTTAGATTCCTCTTTTCATAATTTGTATGTAATATGTAAAATTAAAAATATATTACATATTAATTATAAAGAGATTAATTTCAGATGTAAATAGTTTTTATAAATTTAATTATGAATTAATCTATAATATAAGAATATTAGGCTGACAGACTTAGTATATTTTGATGTGATATAAATATAAAAAGAATAGTTGACATGGTAGAAATTATAGAATAAACTAAAAATGTAATAGTAAAAAATATTTAATTATTACATTGGGAGGAGCGCACAATTATTATGAATAAAAAAATAGAATTAATAGGAAATTTTGCAAGTGATTGGATTAGATATAGTGATTATGAATATAAAATTACTGAAGACGATGAATTGTATATAGTACCAACTGAAGATGCTGTATTCACTATGTACAATCCATTTGATGTTGTAGATGATATAATAGTAGATATAATCTGTATAGGACAAGAAGCATTGCAAGATATACCAAAAGAGACGAAAGAAATGAGATTAAAAAAAGAAGTACTTGAATTTGTAAAAAAATATGGATTGTTGGGTTTAATTTATTCAAGTGTATATAATAGAGACATAGTTGGAGAAGAAAGAGTGCTGATGATTGAAAAGAACTATATTACAAAAGATAATATATTGAGTACTGATGAATATGTAAATATGTTTATACCATTTGCAAGTGATGACGATGTGTATTTTAAAAAATATAGACGAGGTATAGATGTATCAAAAAGAGAGGAATCGCCTAAGTTTTTTGGAAAAAGACCATTAATTTTAGATTTAGTGTTTTCAAGATTTTATACTGAACAATTAGATTGGATTGTAAGTTTTGCTAAAGATATGTGTAGACACTTTAATCAAGTTTGTGTATATAAAAATACATCAAATCTATTAACTGAAAGTGTTACTATTATGTCTGGAGGGTTTAATCCTCAAAAGATAGGTTTTTCTATAAGTCAATTGGATAAACCAACTATTGCATGGGAGTTTGACTCTCTAAAGACAGCGATTGAGACTATATATGCGTTTGCAATTACAAGTGAACCTCCTTCTTTAAATAAATGTAAGTATTGTGGTAAGATTTATATTCCTACAAATTCTAAATCTCAATACTGTTCACCTTCTTGTAGAAATTGTTCAAATGTAAAGAAAAGTAGAAGTAGAGCTAAAAAAGATAAATAAATTAATAAGGATATCATTGTTTAGATTTTAATTGTAAATAACTGTGGAATAAAAAGAAGTTATATAAAATTATATGTCTAGGTGATGGTATTTTTTTATTGAGAAATTTAATTAAGATACTAATTTTGAGTTGACAAAAACTACTTATGATAATATTATTATAAGTAGTTAGAAAAAATAAATATACTAATTTAAATATAACATAAAAATATAAAAAAGTCAATAGAAAAAATAAAAAAAGGAGAATTTTAAATGATATCACCTATTATTTTGAGTTCTATGCATCAAGGTTTAAAAGAAATAGAAAGGAATGAATTGCTTGATACTAATAGAGAATCTAAGGCATATGGTTTAACCCTTTCAGAATCTGATGTAAAAGATATAATAACTTCAAGAAATTATACTTTAAAGGGGTATGGCAGGATAGAGTTGGATATAAAAGTTACAAAACAATTGATAGAATATATATATACATCACAGTTTACAAATATGGATGATTATTTAGAAACTATTAATGATATGCAAGAACTTTTTTATTATTTAAAAAATGAAACGGATGATAAGATATGTGATGATGAGATTATAGAAATGCTAGATGAACTTTATGAAAAATTTTCAGGAAATCTCGATAATGTAAGAGGAGAAGCAGATGAATTCGCAAAGAAGTTTAAGTTTGGAGAAGTTTAATATATGATAGGAGAGAGTAGCTATGTCAAATAATCTAAGCAATATTAATATAAATGAAAAAAATTTAATAAAAAATCAATATTCAATATCTTTGCTTAAGGAATGTCTAGACTGTAAAGTAATAGATGGAAGAGAAGTATATAGCATACAACAAGAAATATCTCTAATACTTATAGATTTGATTAAGCAGTATACAATTGGTCAAAGTACATCAGTAAGGACGAAAGTTGCCGAAAAGTTGCTGATTTCAATATGGTATGCTATTGATGCGTATATAAATAAGTTAGAAAATCTAGAGAAGAGAGTTGTAGAGTTGACTGCTAAAAATATAAAAAGTATGTACTTGGAAGGTATCAAAATATTAGAAAATGATTTAATCGAGTTAGAAAGTTTTTATGAAGTAATGATAGGTAGAAAGGTAGATACTAACTCAATAGCATATAATGATACTTTGTTAGAATTGTCAGGTTTCTTTAAAAATTATGTTATAAAATTTGAAGCTTATGACATTCCAGTGAGTATAGATTATCCATTGGCATTAGACGATATGGATGTTCAAGGTATCTATTATGTAAAGAATTATATCGAGAGTATAGACATAGAAAATAGGTTTTGTAATTTATTTAAGAAGAAAGATAGAGAAAAATTATTTTATGATTATGGAGTGACTTATAAAATAGATTGTGATGTCATACTTATAAATTTATTTGAACTTATTATAAATAATTGTATTTTTTCTACGATTTTAGGAAATGAAGTAACTAATCTAGAAATCTCAGAATATGAATATGAGTTTTTAGAAAAACAGTTTAAAAACATATACAATAATAATGTTGAAGATGAAGTTAGGGATTATGAGGAAAATAATATAGTTGAATTGATTGATGCAGATAATAATTTAAATTATAGTGATTTTGAAGAAGTTAATAGAAAAATTAGAAGAAATAAAAAGATAACCTCATTACTTATGCAAGCAATTGAAGTATTAATAAAAAGATTAAGTATAGAAGATGAAGTAATGATAAGATATATTAAAAGATATGAAAATATATTTATTGAATCTGTGCTGAATTCAATAGAGAATGATACTTTTAAAAGTATGATAACTGTAAGTAGTAGTGCAAATGAGTCTTTAGAGAATTACATTATTGATGATGAACGTAAACTAGACGATGAATCATTTAGAGAGATATTCAATCAAATATTAGATAGTACATCTATAGTTGAAAAAATAAGAATAATAAAGGAAAATATCAATGCTAAAAAAGACTTTGTTGATATTCTTGAAGCGGAATGTTTATTCGGAGAAGAGTATTTAATGTTGTTTGCATCATTAAGTGAATTAGAATTGGCAATATTGGGTAGTGTTGTATTTTGTGAGGACATAAGAATGAAAGAAATTAATTTATTAGAATTTCTATTAAATAAGAAAACTGAAACTACATTATGGAAAATGAAATACATTGAATTTATGAAGATACAAAATGAAGAGAAGATACAATCTATAGAAGAATATATGAATCAAATTAATTAACAAAAAATTATGAATAAATAGAATGTTAGTATATAATATAATCTGTAAAGCATATCAAAAATACATATATCTGGAGGGAATTATGAAAGAGTATATCATAAATAATATTGAAGAAATAAGAGAAGAACTAATAGACTTGTCTAAAAAAATATGGGAAAATCCAGAACTAGCTTTTGAAGAAAAGTATGCAAGTAACATTCAAAAAGAATATCTAAAATCAAAGGGATTTGAAATTGAAGAAGTAGAAAATCTACCTACTGGATTTATAGCAAGTTTTGGAGAAGGTAAGCCAGTGATTGGAATACTTGGAGAATATGATGCTTTACCAGAGTTGTCACAATCTGTAAGTACAGAAAAAAAGCCATTGGTAGAAGGTGAAGCAGGTCATGGATGTGGGCATAATCTGTTAGGTGTAGCAGGTGTAGGAGCAGTTGTTTCTATAAAAAAATTAATAGAAGAAAATAAGTTTAATGGAACAATAAAATATTTTGGTTGTCCTGCTGAAGAAGAAGGTGGGGGAAAGACATATATGTGTGTAAATGGATGTTTTGATGACGTAGATTGTGCATTTACATGGCATCCTTTTGATATAAACACACCTTGGAGAGGAGGAAGTCTAGCAAACTTATCTATAAAGTTCAAGTTTAAAGGAATAACAGCACATGCAGCTCAAGCTCCACATAATGGTAGAAGTGCACTCGATGCTGTTGAAATTATGAATGTTGGAGCAAATTATTTAAGAGAACATGTTATTGATTCTATAAGAATGCACTATGTTATAACTAATGGTGGTGGAAGACCTAATGTAGTCCCTGGTTTTGCTGAGAGCTGGTATTTTATTAGAGGGAAAAAAGCAAAGGATGCAGAGCATGTTCTTGATAGATTGATAAAAGTGGCACAGGGAGCAGCAATGATGACAGAAACTGAGATGGAGTATACTGTTACAGATGGAATATATGATTATATACCAAATCAATGTTTGACTGATTTGGTTTACAATAATATGGTTTTTGTTGGTTGCCCTAAAGCTACTCCTGAAGAAGACGAATTTGCTAAAAAACTATGTGAAACTCTTACTAGAGAAGAAAGACTAGGTGTAGCAACATCATTACAAAATGATAAATCTATCGTAGAAAGTTATATACATCAGGAGATAGTTGATGGAGACCAAGATAAAGGACTAGCTGGCTCTACTGATGTTGGAGATGTAAGTTATGTTATACCAGTGGCTCAATTTGCAATGGCGGCATGGCCTGTTGGAATTGCAAGTCATACATGGCAGTCATGTTCATCATCAGGTTCAAGCATGGGATTTTCTGCTATGATAAATTCAGCTAAAGTGTTGGCTTGTAGTGCTTATGATGTATTTATGAATACTGAAATTATTAATGAAGCAAAAACTGAATTTGACAAATCATTAGATGGACAAAAATTTAAACCATTGGTATAATCTTGGTAATAAAATATTTCTGGGGGGAATAACTATGAGAGAAAAGGTTGAAAAAATACTTGAAGAAAAGATAAAGCCAGTATTACAAAGAGATGGTGGAGATGTAGAACTTATAGATGTAAATGAAAATGGCGTAGTTTTAGTTAGATTACAAGGTGCATGTAGTGGATGCCCAGGAGCAACTATGACAATAAAAGCCATTATTGAAAATGTTTTAGTGAGTGAAGTTCCAGGAGTAACTCAAGTATTAGGTGTTTAATAAATAGATTTTATAGATAAATATATATAAATCAATTTAAGAAATTATTTAAAATATAATATATAAAAAGTGTGTAAGTGTATATTTACTTTCTTACACACTTTATTTTATATATTTTACTACATATCTATTATCCAGCCATGCCAATAAACATACCTATAAAGTATGGAATTAGCCATATAGTCCATACAACTATACTAAATTTATGGAAGAATTTTTTCTTATCTTCATCATCTTTATATAGGACAAAGGTAGCCCAACCTGCATGAAAAAGCATAAGTACGATTGCAAGAAGACCTGTTATACTATGAAGGTTTTGAGATAAAGCGGATTTTACATAAAATGTATTGCTTTTAGCTATGTTACTCATTGTAAATGTTCCTAAAGTATCAAATATCAAACCAAGCCAAAATATGATTACATGCTTCTTTTTTAAAATTTTAGCTTTCCTTTCTCCAAATACACCTATAGTGTAAAAAATTAAAGCTGATGTTATAAATACTATTGCAAGTATTAATTTAGAATTCATAATTATCTCTCCTTTATTTTTGTTAATATATTTCTAAGATTTTTTACTAAGTCATTTAATTCTTGTTCATCACAGTTTTTAAAGATATCATCAAAACTTTCCTGCATTTTAGTTTTAAAACTTGTGGCAAATTCAAGTCCTGATGTTGTAAATTTAACATATGTATTTCTTTTATCTTCAGATTTCTTGAATTTTTCTATATATCCAATCTGTTCTAATCTGCTGATTATACCTGAAACTGTACCCTTAGCTAGAGACATTTCATCACATAATTGTGATATTGTAAGCTCTTGATTATGAGCTATTAGTTTTATAACTATAATCTGTTGATGTGTCAATCCATTCTCTTTAAAATTTTCTTCTACTGTGTACATAGTTTTAGAATAGAGTTCTTTTAAAAGCATAGCTATTCTAAAACAATCATAATTAGTCTTCAATAAAATCACCTCTTAAATAGTTTGCATAGAAACTAATATAATATAATTTATCAATATAGTCAACCTAAAAATTAATAATTTCATACTAAATAGTGGAAAATACTGTATAAAAATTTTATTTTAGGTATAAATAAAATAATTTGATGAAATTTTAACAATTTTTAAAAAGTTTGTTTACACAGTGAATAAATGATGCTAAAATTAACTCATAGATAAATAGTGAAAATTTAATTATTTAATGATAATGAAACCACGAAGGTTTTAACGTTACTTTACGTTTGCTTTTATGTGGTTTTTTTTATTGCAACAAAGGGGGAATTGGGGTTTGTTAAAGGATATACTGAAAAAGTTGTTGCAGTTTATTTTAGTAATGTTTTTATTATCGTTTGTTGTTTTTTATATGGCAAGACTTGCTCCAGGAGACCCATTAATCTCTTACTATGGAGATGGGGTAGAAAGAATGAGTACTCAAGAAAAAGAAAATGCCATGAGAAAACTCGGTTTGGACGAACCAATATACAGTCAATATGTAAAATGGATTTCAAATGCATCAAAAGGGGAATTTGGGATTTCATTTAAATATAAACAAAATGTTACTTCTGTTATAAATGATGTCTATATAAATACTATAATATTAGGTGGTTCAGGGTATATACTTACCTTTGTACTAGCTTTATTGTTAGGAATATTTTGTACACTACATGAAGATAAGCTCATTGATAGAATTATATGTAAACTAGGAACAATAACCAACTGTATTCCATCATTTTGGGTTGCTTTGGTACTTATACTCATATTCAGTATAAACCTAAACATATTTCCAAGCAGTGGTGCTTATGCAATGGGAGAGGAGACCAGCATATTAAGTAGAATATCGCATTTAATCTTACCTCTTACAGTACTTATACTGAGTCACTTATGGTATTACACATATATGATAAGAAATAAATTGCTAGAAGAGATAAGAGAAGATTATGTACTGTTATGTAAAGCAAAAGGTTTAAATAATAGAACCATTGTTTTTAAGCATTGCCTGAGAAATATAATGCCATCATATATCAGTATAATGGCCATTTCAATACCTCACATATTGGGAGGAACTTATGTAGTTGAAAAAGTTTTTTCTTACCCAGGGTTAGGAACTCTTTGTTTTGAAAGTGCAAAGTATCATGATTATAATATGTTATTAGTTTTATGCTTAATAACAGGGGCTTTAGTAGTATTTGGTAATATGCTAGCTCAAATTATAAACAATAAAATAGACCCTAGAATGAAATATGATAGAGGTGATACTAATGAAGCCACAATGTAGTGATTTTGAAATTGTAGGAGAAAATTATATTTTAGTAGCAGAAGAGAAACATGTAGAAACAAAGAAAACCTTATTAAACAAAATTAAAGAATTACCATATATATCAATTATTATTTTATCAATTATTATTATTGGAAGTGTGTTTTCATCTTTCATAATGACACATGAACCAACCTACATGGATTTAGTAAGCTCTAATTTAGCTCCAAATAAAACTTTTTTATTTGGAACAGATTCAATGGGTAGAGATATATATTCTATGATATGGTATGGAGGAAAAATATCTTTATTTATAGGATTATTTTCTACTGTAATATCAACTTGTATAGGAGTTATTTATGGAAGTATAAGTGGCTCAGCATCTGAACTTGTAGATGATGCAATGATGAGATTTACAGAAATCATCCTTAGTATACCTTCAATATTAATCATAATATTTGTACAAGCTATACTTGGAAATTCGAGTCCAATATCTATGTCTATAGTAATAGGGATAACAAGTTGGATGAACATATCTAAGATTGTAAGAACAGAGGTTAGGCAAATAAGAAATAGCGAATACATATTAGCAGCTAAAAGTATGGGAGGAGGATTCTTCTATACACTAAAGCAACACTTACTTCCAAATTTTGTAGCATCGATAATGTTTATGGTTGTAACAAATATAGGTGCAGCTATTGGGACTGAATCAACACTAAGTTTTTTAGGAATAGGCCTACCAATAGAAATTGTTTCTTGGGGAAGTATGTTATCTTTATCAGAAGAAGCATTACTTTCAAATAGATGGTGGATTATACTGATTCCAGGTATATTTTTAGTTACTACATTGGTGTGTATAACTAATATAGGTAATTATATAAGAAAAAATAATAATAAAAAATCTAGTAATTTATAAATCAGCATTTGAGAACTAAATAAGCAAATACTGAGGTATTTGAAATATCTATTTAAATAAATGGGGTCAAAGCTTTGAAAAATATTTTATAAAAAGCAAAAGGGGGAGCATCATGAAATTAAAGAAGTTAAAAGTTTTAAGTTTAGTAATGATACTTAGTCTAATGGCAGGTTGTTCTAGTGGAGGAGACAAAGATAAAAAAGCAGATACATCTAAAGATGGAAAGGTGCTTGTTTATGGAAGTAATGACTATACAAGTATAAATCCTGCACTATATGAGCATGGGGAGATAAATTCACTAATATTTAATGGATTAACAGCTCATGATGAAAATAATAAAATAGTTCCTTGTTTAGCAAAGGACTGGAAATTTGATGAGGCAACAAATACATATACTTTTAATTTAAGAGATGATGTTAAGTGGCATGATGGAGAGAAATTTACAGCAAATGATGTTAAGTTTACAATAGAAACTATAGTGAAACCAGAGAATGCTTCTGAAATAGCATCAAATTATGAAGATATAACAAAAATTGATGTAGTTAATGATAATACTATAAAAATTACTTTAAAAGCTCCAAATACAGCAATGCTTGATTATCTTACAATAGGAATATTACCAAAACATGTATTAGAAGGTAAGGATATAGCTACTGATGAATTTAATCAAAAACCAATAGGAACTGGGCCATTTAAACTTGAAAAATGGGATAAAGGTCAAAGTATAACTCTTGTTAAAAATAGTGATTATTTCGTAAAAGAGCCAGGTTTAGATAAAGTAGTATTTAAAATTGTTCCAGATGATAAGGCTAAAGCAATGCAATTAAAATCAGGAGAATTAGACTTAGCTCAAGTAACTCCTAAGGATATGTCTAATTTTGAAAAAGATGAAAAGAACTTTAAAATAAATATAATGAAAACAGCAGATTATAGAGGTATATTATACAATTTTAATTCTAAGTTCTTTAAAGATGAAAA
Source organism: Clostridioides sp. LIBA-6822 (assembly GCF_056688955.1). Classification (NCBI taxonomy): domain Bacteria; kingdom Bacillati; phylum Bacillota; class Clostridia; order Peptostreptococcales; family Peptostreptococcaceae; genus Clostridioides; species Clostridioides sp. LIBA-6822. The sequence continues at coordinate 995,132 of NZ_CP196995.1, forward strand.
AACTAAAGGATTACCAAATGCTTTAAGCTATGCAATAGATAGAAAAGCAATAGTTGATAGCGTATTATTAGGACATGGTGTGCCAGCATATTCACCTTTACAAATGGGAGAATATAATAATCCTGATATAGAGAAGTTTGAATATAACCCAGAAAAAGCTAAACAAGAAATTGAAAAATTAGGATGGAAATTAGGTTCTGATGGAATTTATGAAAAAGAAGGTACTAAATTAGCTTTTGAAATAACAGCAGGAGAGAGTGACCAAGTTAGAGTTGATATGGCTAAAATATGTGCACAACAGTTAAAAGAAATAGGTGTGGATGCTAAAGCTGTGGTTGTAACTGAAACAGATTGGGCTAATCAAGATGCTCATTTAATAGGTTGGGGAAGTCCATTTGACCCAGATGACCATACATATAAAGTGTTTGGAACAGATAAAGGTTCAAATTACAATGCTTACTCTAATCCTACTATAGATACAATACTTCAAAAAGCAAGAGAAACAGAAAATAAAGATGAAAAGTTAAAGTTATATAAACAATTCCAAGTAGAAATGACTAAAGATATGCCTTATACATTTATTGCTTACATAGATGCAATCTATGTTGGAAAACCAAATATCAAAGGGCTAACACCTGATACAGTTCTAGGTCATCATGGTGTAGGTATATTCTGGAACATAGCTGATTGGACAATTGAATAATAGTTAAATTAATTAGAAACCTTAGGGATAAAAATATATCCCTAAGGTTTGAATAGCATAGGGGTTGATGGTTTTTGGAACATTTATTGGAGGTTAATAATCTATCTGTAAGTTTTAAAGTAGAAGAAGGAGAAGTACAGGCTGTAAGAAATGTATCTTTTAATCTAAAAAAAGGTGAGACATTGGCTATAGTTGGAGAATCTGGTTGTGGTAAATCTGTATTATGTAAGAGCTTAATAAGGATACTCCCATATAATGGATATATTAAAAATGGAGAGATTTTACTTAAATCAAATGATTTAGTTAACAAGTCTGAAAAAGAGATGGAGTCTATCAGAGGAAAGAATATGTCAATGATATTTCAAGACCCTATGACATCTCTTAATCCAACTATATCAATAGGAAAGCAAATAGCAGAAGCTATAGTGATTCATCAAGGTATAAGTAAAAGTGAAGCTAAAAAAAGAGCTATGGAACTTATTGAATTAGTTGGAATAGATAACCCTGAAAAGAGATTTAAACAATTTCCACATCATTTTTCTGGTGGGATGAGACAACGTATAGTAATAGCTATAGCACTTGCTTGTAATCCAGATGTATTGATTGCTGATGAGCCTACAACAGCCTTAGATGTAACTATACAAGCTCAAATAATTGACTTAATAAAGGATTTACAAGATAAGATAGGTTTATCAATAATATTTATAACTCATGATTTAGGCGTAGTTGCAACTATAGCTGATAGAATAGCAGTCATGTATGCAGGAAAGATTGTAGAAATAGGAACAGTAGAAGATATATTTTACGACCCTAGGCATCCATATACTTGGGGTTTATTAGGCTCATTACCTACTTTAGATTCACAGGATGACTATTTATATAATATACCTGGTATGCCTCCGAATTTATTAAATCCTCCAAAAGGAGATGCGTTTGCAGTAAGGAATAAAAATGCTCTTAAAATAGATTATGAAAAAGAACCGCCGATGTTTAAAATTAATGATACACATAGTGCTGCAACTTGGTTATTGCATCCAGATGCACCTAAAGTAGATACACCAGTTAGAGTAAATTGTGGAAGGGTGATTTCTAATGAATAGAGAAAAAATACTAGAAATAAAAAACTTAAAACAATATTTTCATTTGGATAAAAGTACTACTGTAAAGGCAGTTGATGATATAAGTTTTGATATATATAAAGGTGAGATATTTGGATTAGTAGGAGAGTCAGGTTCAGGAAAATCTACAACTGGCAAAACTATAATAAGGTTACATGAATCTACTGGTGGAGAAGTAATTTACAAAGGAAATTGTATCTCAGACAAAAAAACGTATAAATTTATAAAAAAAGATGTAAATAAAAGTATGCAGATTATTTTCCAAGATTCTACTTCATCATTAAATCCACGTATGACAATTGCAGATATAATTTCAGAACCACTAAAAATTCAAGGTGTCTGTAAAAATAAAACAGAGAGAATGAATAAAGTATATGAGATGTTAAATCTAGTTGGACTTGATAGAAGTTATGCAAATAAATATCCTTCTGATTTTTCAGGGGGGCAAAGACAGCGTACTGGAATAGCACGAGCTCTTTCAGTAGACCCAGAGTTTATAATAGCTGATGAACCTATAGCTTCTTTGGATGTGTCTATACAAGCACAAATTGTAAATTTATTTAAGAAGTTACAACAAGAAAAGAATTTGACTTGTTTATTTATAGCGCATGATTTATCTATGGTGAGACATATTAGTGACCGTATAGGAGTTATGTATAATGGAAAATTAGTAGAATTAGCAAGTTCAAATGAATTATATAATAATCCTATTCATCCGTATACAAAATCTTTGCTTTCTGCAATTCCTATTCCTGACCCTAAGTATGCTAAGGCAAAAAATAGAGTAGAGTACAATTCTAATATATCTAATTGTTCAAATGAGAAGTCATTGAGTTGGATTGAAGTTTCAGAGGGTCACTTTGTATATTCTTCTAAAGCAGACATAAATAAATACCAAGAAAATTTAAAAGTTGTTTAGTATAAGGTCACTATAAGTAATGGTTGATTATTTTAACTATAAACTAAAAACCTATTTTTGGAAAAATTTTAAAACCATTCCAAAAATAGGTTTTTTTATTTCCATTTTTCAAATATAATAAAATTAAAAACAAGGAAAATATATTATTCAGAAAATACCATAAAATTTTTAAAATAGAAATATAGAAAAATGACCAATAATACTAATGTTTCTAAAAGAATTCTATATAGGTAAGCAAAGGAGCATTAAGAAACTGTAGTTAGAATCAGAGAATAAGGTTTATTAAAAATAAATAAAGCGAATATAAAAGTTTTAGCTAATAAAATATTACAAATGTGGAGGGAGGGCATAATGATATATAAAAAAGATAAAGTAATGGAAGTTTTAAAATCATCATATAGAGAGAATGGAAAAGGTATTACAGCTAATCGATTGTCAGAAAAAACTGGAATAGCAAGAAACAATATAAGTACATATTTAAATCAATTATTCAATCAAGGGATGGTTACAAAGATAAAAGGAAGACCTGTATACTATATCCCTGCAAATGTTAATATTGATAAAGAGGAATCGTTTGATGCACCAAAAGAAATAAAAATAGAAACTAAAATAAAAAAAGATAGTTTTGAAACCTTAATAGGTAGAACACAAAGTTTAAGACCTATAATAGAAAAATGTAAAGTCGCAATGCTCTATCCTACAAATGGACTCCATACCATTATCTATGGAGAAACAGGAGTAGGAAAAAGTATGATTGCTAGGTACATGTATGATTATTCTATAGATAGTGGAATTAGAGGAGAGAAAGCACCCTTTGTAACATTTAACTGTGCAGATTATGCAAATAACCCACAATTACTTATGGGACATATTTTTGGAGTAGAACAAGGTGCCTACACAGGAGCAGAATCTTCAAGAAAGGGACTTTTAGAGATTGCAAATGGAGGGATACTTTTTTTAGATGAAATTCATAGGTTACCAGCAGAAGGGCAAGAAATGTTGTTTACTTTTATAGATAAAGGAACATTTAAAAGACTAGGAGATGCAACTAAGGAAAGAGAGTCTAAGGTGTTAATAATATGCGCTACTACAGAAAATCCAACATCAACATTATTAGACACATTTAATAGAAGAATACCTATGAAAATAGAAATACCTTCATTGAGAAATAGAACTATGATTGAAAGAATAGAATTAGTTAAAAATTTTTTTAAGCAAGAATCAAAAAGTATTTCTATCTCTATAAAAGTACATAGGGAAATAATTAAATCATTACTACTTTATGATTGTAAAAATAATGTAGGTCAACTTCAAAATGATATAAAGTTAGCTGTTGCAAATGGATACTTAAGATATAAAATAAACAATAAAGAGCCAATTTATATAGAGAAAAAATACTTTGATAAGTCGATAAATGAAGTGAATGATGATTATAGAGATAAGTCTATTAAAGCAGATGAAGTTATAACACATGGAATAGAATTTTTTGTATTCACACCATTAGGAGAAGAGGAAATTATTAAATATGATGACATGAATATTATTAATGCAGTAAATTCTAATCTTAATGAATCTGTAGAAATGAATATGGCAGATGCCCAATTATTCAATGATGTTAAGTTTAAAAATATGTGTAAATCAATAAGACAAATTATTAAAGAAGATGAAGAAATAAATATAAATGAATCAATATTTAGGTCAATGGCAATATACATAAAAAATGTATTAGATAAAAGTAATTCTACAAATAACATAGACTTAAATCAAATTAGAAGAAATAATAGAAGTGAATTTAAGACAGCCTTAAAAATAGTTGGAATAATTGAGAATGAATTTGATTTATTTTTATCTATAGAAACTGTGGCATATATTACATTATTTATAGTACAAGCTAAACAAGAGGAACAAAATAAAATAGTGAATAAGCTTAATATTATAGTTGCTATGCATGGAGAAACTACAGCAAGTAGTATGGTTAAAGCAGTTAGTGATATTATTGGAGAATGTAGTGCTATTTCGTTTGATATGAAGTTAGATAAAAGCTATGACAAAGTAATTATAGATTTTAAAAAACTGATTAACAGTATAGACAATAAAGATATACTACTATTTACAGATATGGGTTCATTAAATTCTTTTGATGAAATTATAAAGAAAGAAAAAAAGTGTGATATAAGAGTAATTCCTATGGTGACCACATTAACTGTGTTAGAAGCAGTTCAAAAAGCTAATATGGGACTAGCTTTAAATGATGTATATAATTCTATTGTTAATACAAGAAAGTACTATTTTGGAACTAGTGAAATTCAAGATAAAGAAAATCTGTCTAAAACAATTATTATAGCATCTCATGTTTCAGAAGGTGTAGATAATAAAACAAGAAAAATTCTAGAAGAAAAAATGAATAGGTACTTAGATGGAATAGATATTATATCTATACCATATAAAACAGAAAAAGATTTAAGTTTAAATATTACAAAACTAAAAGAAAGCAGTAATGTTGTAGCATTAATCAATGAACAAAAGATTAATATTAAAGGAATTGACTATATAAGTAAAAAAGATATAGATAAAGATGAAAATATAAATAAATTAAAAAATATTATAAAGATAAGTATTGGTTATGACGATGTAGTTGAAGGACTAAGAACCTCTCTAAAAAGTTCTAATTATAACAGAATATTTAAAGATATAAAATCTGTTTCGGATGAACTATTTTTAATATTTAATGTAGAAAAAAAATATGACAAAGTAATTGGGCTTATGATGCACTTGGCTTTCATGGTAGATGGATTAATTGGAAATACTAGAGTAATTGAAGAACTTGATTAAAAAATAGCTACGCACACTTGTGACTTTAGTCGTGAGTTAGTAGCTAAAATAGTCAGCATATAGGGAAACTTATATGTAGAGATAGGATATAACCTATCCAATACTACTTGAATTGCTGGAAACCCCTAAAGCTAACCAAACTAAAACATAAGGATGAAATAAACCTAAGTGTGAAAGTTACGAAAGTAGAAAAAATTGGTTAGATGGTATAAGGTTAAACCCTAAGTACTTTAAAATGGGCAATCAGCAGGTAAGCTCCGAATAGGAGAAACTTCAACGACTATTCCTCTTGAGGGAAGTACACTACAAGCTATTGGTAGTGGAAGTGGGTAGACCTTAACGGATAATGCCGAAGGATAAGATATAGTCTGTGCTTGCATGAAAGTGTAAGAAGTTCATAAGAGAACTGCATAGGTAGTAGCGAACTTATGTGAACGACAACCTCAAAAATGATAAAAGTTAGGACTTATGGTTCTTACATATGTTATTTAGAAATAAATATAAAACCTTCGAAATAATTGTTTTAAATAATTACGTTTGTTAATATTATAATGGGTGATGAAAAATAGAAGTTACTCGGATATGTATATTAATAATCATAAAAAACAATTAAAGTGAGGTGATAGTAGTGGAAAAAGCTTATAAGTTTAGAATGTATCCAAATAAAAAACAGCAAGAGTTAATTAACAAAACTTTTGGATGTTGTAGATTTGTATATAATAAGTATCTTGCTAAAAAAATAGAAGTTTATGAAAACTATAAAGAAACTTTTACTTATAAACAGTGTAGTTCTGATTTGACCAATTTAAAAAGAGAATTAGAGTGGCTTAAAGAACCTGACAAATTTTCACTACAAAACACCTTAAAAGATTTAGAAAACGCATATAAAAAATTCTTTAAAGAAAATGCAGGATTTCCTAAATTTAAATCAAAGAAAACTAATAGATTTTCATATAGAACTAACTTTACAAATGGAAATATTATGTGCTGTGGTTAATATATAAAATTACCTAAACTTGGTATGGTCAAAGTAAGGGATAAACAAGTACCTCAAGGGAGAATACTTAATGCTACTGTATCCAAAGAACCAAGTGGTAAATATTATGTATCATTATGTTGTACTGATATAGAGATTGAAGCACTTGAAAATACTAATAATAAGATAGGTTTAGATTTAGGAATTAAAGAATTTTGTATCTCAAGTTGTGGACAATTTATAGAAAATCCTAAGTATCTTCAAAAGTCATTAAACAAACTTGCTAAATTACAAAGAGAATTATCGAGAAAAACAATTGGTAGTTTAAATAGAAATAAAGCAAGGTTAAAAGTTGCAAGACTTCAAGAACATATAGCTAATCAAAGGAAGGATTTTCTACAAAAACTATCTACTAAATTAATACGAGAGAATGATATTATTTGCATAGAAGATTTACAAGTAAAGAATATGACTAAAAATCGTAAACTATCTCGTTTAATTTCTGATGTGTCATGGTCAGAATTTGTTCATCAATTAGAATATAAAGCTAATTGGTATGGTAGACAAATTGTAAAGGTAGGTAAATTCTTTGCAAGTTCACAAATATGCAATAAATGTGGGTACAAAAACGAGGAAATGAAGAATTTAAGTATAAGAGAATGGATGTGTCCTTGTTGTAATGAAACTCACGATAGAGATATAAATGCAAGTATAAATATACTAAAAGAAGGATTAAGACTAATAAGAGTTTAAAATAGATAACTTATGTAAGAACCGTAGGAACTACGGGGATAGCCTGTGGAGAGTTTGTAAGACATATTTTAGTATGCAAAATTCTATGAAGCAGGAACCCTGTGACTTTAGTCATGGGAGGTTCAGAGAGAAAAAGCACTTAATTATGAAAAGAATTTAAGTAAGATAAAAAATATATTAGCTCAACTAGATAAAAAATACAACATAGAAATTAATAAAAAGGAATGTTATCAAATATTATTAATATTAGAGTATGTATAAATACTAAAAAAGATTACCAATAAGTATGAAAACTTATTTGGTAGTCTTTTTTAGTCTAAAATGACATTAATATTAGACACATACAAATAAATTTAGACAAAGTATCTGAGTATTGGCAATAAATATGATTGAAATAATCACATTTAAAAGTGTCTAAAAAAACTGGCACAATACTTGCTTTATATATTAATAAATAATATAAAGAATTAAAATTTAAATCAAAAGGAGTAAATAATATGCATGAGAAAATATTAAGAGATAAAAAGGCAAATGACCCATGGGCAAGAATGACTACAAGAAACGGATTTAGTGCAGATGAAATAATATCATCATTTCAAAAGGCCATAAGAAGAAATATGGTAGAAGAAGCATGCGAATTTGCGTATGAGTTATATATATCATCACCAGAATTAGAAGATAAGCTATGGAGAAGAATACTTACAATATCAGTTGAAGATATAGGAATGGGAGACCCATCAGCTATAATAATCATAAATAATTTAAATCAAGTGAGAAAGGAATATTCATATGCAGATGGAGATAGACCTTTATTTTTCATACATGCAATAAGATATCTTTGTGCATGTGAGAAAGATAGGTCAAGTGATTTATTAAAAAATATAATTATAAAAGGATTTGCAATGGGCAAAGTTCCAGAAATTATGGATGTGGCACTAGATAAGCATACATATAGAGGATTAGAAATGGGAAGGGATTCATTCCACTTTTTAAATGAAGCTAGTATAGTAATTCCAGAAAAAGAAGTAGATAATGATTATAAAGAAAGATACTTAAAAATATTAGAAGAATATAAACCAGAAGAAGCTATAGATACAGCCTTTAAATTTAATCACTGGCAGTACTAAAAATTAAAATAATAATTAGAGTATATAAAATAAAAAATAAAAGCGATTAAATATTGCAGGAGGGAATTTATTATGAATATTTTATTAGTATGTGCAAACGGAGCGTCAACAGGAGTACTCGTAGAAAAAATGAAAAGTTTTTGCAGTGATCATGTAAAGTTAAAAACAAAGACTATAAATATAGATGCAACATCATTTGAAAATTTAAAATCATATATTCAAGTTAATGATATAGATGTAGTTCTTGTAGCACCACAGATTAGATTTAAAGAGGAAGATATAGTTGAAGCTTGCAAAAACCATAAAATAGCAGTTGGTGTAATAGATACTAAACATTATGGTCGTATGGATGCCCCTTCTGTCATGAAGTCGGCAATAGAGTTATATAAAAATAGATAATTAGGGAGAAAATAAACATGGAAGCACTTCAAAATAATTTGAGAAAATTTCTTCTTCCAATAGCACAAAAGATTGAAAGGCAAAGGCATCTTCAAGCTATAAAAGAAGGTATGATAAGCATCACCCCAGTAATAATTGTTGGTTCTTTAAGTATGTTATTTGTAGCACTAAATAATATGTTACCTGAAGGAAGTGCAAAAACTTTATTATCTGAGAATATGGATACATTACTTATTCCCAATAAATTTACTATGAGTTTATTATCTATATACTCAGCATTTTTTATAGCTCAAGCATTAGCTAAAAAATATAATCTTAATCATGTAGAAATAGGGATGACAGCCGTTATAGCACAACTTGTTGTATGCGGACAAGTAGTAGATGGAGCGTTAGATACAAGCTATTTAGACGCTCAAGGTTTATTTGTAAGTATATTAATAGCACTTTTAGTAGTTGATATTACTAAGTTTATGAATGATAAAAACCTTGTTATTAGATTTCCAAAAGAAGTACCAAGTGTAGTAAATAAAAGTTTTAGAAATTTAACACCAATGATAGTCTGTATAATGTTATTTACAGCAATAGCAGCAATAACTAAAAATGTACTAGGTCAACCCTTACCAGCTATTATAATGAATTTCTTGGCTCCAGCTATAAGTAGTGTAGACAATGTTTTTGCAGTAATTATAATACTTTTCATAACTCAATTACTATGGTTCTTTGGACTTCATGGGGCAGCAATAACTTCAAGTATATGGATGCCAATAGCAGCTACATATATGGCAGAAAATGCAACACTAATAGCAGCAGGAGGAGACCCAAAATATGTATTTACGATAGGATTTTACTATGGATTCCTACAAGTAACTGGGTCAGGAATAACTTTAGGGCTAGTATATCTTATGTCAAGAAGTAAGAGTAAGAGTTTAAACAGTATGGGAAAAGTTGTACTGTTACCATCATTATTTGGAATAAATGAGCCAGTAATATTTGGAACACCAATAGTTATGAATCCATATATGTTTGTACCATTTGTATTTGGCCCTGTACTAGTTGGAGCACTTAACTTTATGGCTCTAAAATTAGGATTAGTAGGATTGCCTATTGCAGAGCCACCAGGTTTTTTACCTCCAGGAGTTGCAGCATTTTTAATGACATTAGACTGGAAGGCTGTAGTATTAGTATTTGCAAGTATAATACTTATGACCTTGATATATTATCCATTCTTTAAGATAATGGAAAAAGAAGAATTAAACAAAAATGCAGAATTAGCTACGGAATTAAATGACGATAGCTTTGATTTTTAATTAGTCATTAGAAGGAGAAGGATATGATACCTGAAATAGAAGAAAAAGTATTTAGCATAATATCAGAATCAGGAGATGCTAAAAGTGATGTAATGATGTCTCTTAAAGAAATAAAAAAAGGTGACTATGATAAAGCGAAAAAACTTTTAGAATCAGCATCAGAAAAAATACAAACAGCATCAAAACATCATTTAGAATTACTATCAAATGCTATGGATAGTGAAGATAGTGGAACTAATTTTTTAGTTATACACTCTGAAGACCATTATTCAAATGCATTATTTGCTCACTCTTTAGTATCTGAACTTGTAGACATATTTGAAATAATGGACCCAAGAAGTGATGAAAATTAATTTTCATATAGATAGTGCTTGAAGTTTGGCTATAGTTTATTAATTTAAAAAATTTAATAAATGAACTCCCTTTTACTTTAAAGTGCTAGTATTTATAAAGTTATTTATAAATATAGTAAATTTTTAAATAGAAAAGGAGAAATTGTTATGGAGAAGTTTTCAGTAGTAATAGCTGGAGGGGGAAGTACATATACTCCAGAAATCATATTAATGTTGTTAGATAATTTAGATAGGTTACCATTAAGAGCTATTAAATTATATGATAACGATGAAGAAAGACAAAATAAAGTAGCTAAAGCATGTGAAATATTAATAAAAGAAAAAGATTCTACTATAGAATATTTAGCAACAACATCCCCGAAAGAAGCTTATACAGATGTAGACTTTTGTTTAGCTCATATAAGAGTTGGAAAACTTGAAATGAGAGAACTAGATGAAAAAATACCTCTAAAGCATGGGATAGTTGGTCAAGAAACCTGTGGACCAGGTGGAATAGCTTACGGAATGAGGTCTATAGAAGGTGTACTTGAAAACATAGACTATATGGAAAAGTATTCTCCAAACTGTTGGATGTTAAATTACTCTAATCCAGCATCTATAATAGCAGAAGCTGTTAGAAGGTTAAGACCTACTTCTAGAGTAATAAATATCTGTGATATGCCAATAGGTATGGAACATAGTATAGCGAAGATTGCAGGACTTGAATCTAGAAAAAATATGGATATAAGATACTTTGGATTAAATCATTTTGGTTGGTATACTTCAATTAAAGACAAAAAAGGAAATGAACTTTTGCCAAAGTTAGTAGAGCATATAAAAGAGTATGGATTTATAAATGGCGAAGAAGGAATGAAAAATAACAAGAAAGATAGTTGGTTTGAAACTAATTTATTTACTAGAGAAATAGTAAAAACAGATTTAACTACAATACCAAGTAGTTACTTAAAGTACTATCTATTCCCAGATTATGTTGTAAATCATTCTGATGTAAATTACACTCGTGCCAATGAAGTGATTGATGGAAGAGAAAAAGAGGTATTTAGCTCATGTGCATTAATAGAAAAGCAAGGGCATTCTACTGGTAGTGGACTTGAGATAGGAATACATGCAGAGTTTATAGTTGATTTAGCTACAGCTCTAGCTTTTAATACTCATGAACGTATGCTCTTAATAGTTCAAAATAATGGAGCTATAGAAAATATACAATCTGATGCAATGGTTGAGATTCCATGTATAGTTGGCAAAGACGGGTATGAACCATTATCAATAGGAAAAATACCAACATTTCAAAAGGGCTTAATAGAACAACAATTAGCAGTTGAAAAGTTAGTGGTTGATGCTTGGATTGAGAAATCATATAATAAACTATGGCAAGCACTTATGCTATCTAAAACAGTTCCAAGTGCAACAGTAGCAAAAGAACTATTAGATGATTTAATAAAAGCAAATAAAAATTATTGGCCAGAACTTAACTAAGAATAATATATGTTTTTTTAGAATATTTAATTTATAAAGGTGTTAGCTTTAGAAGCTTTCACCTTTATTATTATTTAAAAATTTTACTATTAAAGTAATAACAAATTGCATATTATTTTTATAAAGGTTTCTATAAAATACTTAAAATAATTCTATATTTTGTCTTTAAATATAATAATATTAAAAAATTTACACTTTTAACAGGATTTATGTAAGTGTTTATAGAAATAAATAAATATGTACATAATACATAATTATTTTATAATCCTAAAATATGAGAATGGAGAGATGGCTATGAAGTGGAGAGATTATGCTGATGATGTAAATTTATTTGAGGATTTTGATAAAAGTATCAAGCCTCTAACTGACGAACAAAGAAAGAAAAATATAAACACTTTAATTGCATATTTTTCAAAAGAAGTTCCTTCTAAAATATACAATTTATCAAATGATGAAATTAAGCCTAGAGATATACTTAGAGGACTTTTGAATGTATATCCACCAAAAGAAATTGCTCCAGAAATACTTAGTATGTTACATAATTTATTATTAATTGAATGTGAAGAAAGAGAGTTAGTAGATGTAAATGATATAGAAGAAGTAGAGGAAGGGATTGCCATATGGAGAGGTAATATAACAAATTTAAAAGCAGATGCAATAGTAAATGCTGCAAATAATAAGTTATTAGGGTGTCTACAACCTCTGCATTTATGTGTGGATAACGAGATACATTCATGTGCAGGTCCTAGACTTAGAGAAGATTGTGATAAAATAATAAAAAAACAAGGCCATTTAGAATATACTGGAGACGCTAAAATAACAAGAGGTTATTGTCTACCTTCAAAATTTGTAGTACATACTGTTGGTCCTATTGTATCTGGTGGTCAGCCAAGCAAAGAACAGGAAAAACAACTACTTCATTGTTACAAATCATGCCTAAATACTATAAAAGAAATTGATGAAATAAAAAACATTGTTTTTTGTGGAATTTCTACAGGAGTATTTGGTTATCCAAAAAAAGAAGCAGCTAATCTTGCTGTAAGCAGAGTGAGACTATGGCTAAAAGAAAATCCTGAGAAAAATTTGAAAGTTGTATTTAATGTTTTTACTGAAGAGGAAGAAGAAAAATACAGAAGAATATTTAAATAATATTATATAATAAAATTCTAAGAATATTTATTACATAATATAATAGTTTATTAAAATTAAATAAAGTTTGTAAATTTAGTATGTTAATAGGTATAATAGAAATGATAAGAGTAGTATAAGTAGTTATTCTATTACTTAAAAAATATAATATAGGAAAATTGTATGGTAAATAAAGATGAAAAATAATTTTAAAAATTATGTTAGTTTAAGGAGTAAGATTATAATTATATCAGTTGTATTTCTGTTAATTCTATTAATTGTATCTTATATATTTGGTAAATTAGTTTATGATAGTTCAGTTGGTTCAGAACAACTAATAAAAAAAGAAGATGTGATAAAAGTATTTTCTGAGAGAAAAGATAAACCACTAGAGAAATTAAAAAACTATAAGACAGATGAATTAATGATACAGAGTTCTAATAATTACAAACTTGAAAGTATTTTTATAACTTCAAATATAAAGACAAAAGATACTATTATACTTGTTCATGGAATAGGAAGTTGTCACTATGAAATGCTAAAGGTAGCATATGGATACTTAGATAAAGGTTATAATGTATTAATCTACAATCAAAGAAATACTGGTAATAGTGGAGGCGATAATTATACATTTGGACTTTATGAAAGGTATGATTTAGATAGTTTAGTTAAATTTGTAAAAAATAAATTTCCAGAGGGAAGACTAGGAATACATGGGTTTTCTATGGGGGCAGGAACAGCTGCTATGCATACAGAGATAAACCTTAGAAATAGAGAAGTTGATTTTTATATACTGGATTCTCCTTATTCTGAAATGAGAGAAGCGATTAGAATGGGGGTAATAGAAAAGCGCATACCAAAGGTATTAGTCAACTATGTAATAACATGTGGAGATTTATATAATAAGTTCAAATCTGGATTTTGGTACAGTGATGTAAGACCAGATGAGGCAGTTAAAAAGTCTAATGCTCCTATACTATTTATACATGGAACAAATGATAATGTCTGTGATTATCAAAACAGCCAAAAAATGTATAATTTAGTTAAACACGATAAAAAAGAGATATGGCTTATAGAAGGTGTTGGTCATGTTGATGGATATGAGCATGATAAAACGGTATATTTCAATAAAATCTTTAAATTTATAGATAGTAATGTTGTTAATGATAAAAATTAGTTGTATATTAATAGCTTATTTATTTTGGTATTTAGCAAAAATAGATAAGCTATTTTTATGTTTAAATATAAATAATATTTAGTAATGTGAATTAATTTCTAGTAAAAATGAAAATAACTACCAATTAAATTCATTTATACCTCAAATGAAAGAGTTAGTATTATATTACAATAAAATCTAAAGAAAAGAGAGGTAATATATATGAAAAACAAAAATAATAAAGAAATGTTGAATATGAAGGTATTAAGAGTTTTAGGATTACTATTAATACTTTTTGATTATACAGGAGATACTTTAAATTTTTATAATTTCTTTGCTAAACCGTTGGTATCGGGGAGTTTATATCAGGTAGGGGGTGCTGATTATATTGTATTTTTATTATTTATTGTAGAATGTATATACCTAGTTGGAAGATATATCTTAAAAGTTAAAATAAATTGGTGTAAAGTTACTGAAAATGAAAAGGATACCTTTATAAATAGCTTATTAGTTGAAAAAATACAAGAAGAAAGCAACATTGTATATAATGTATTAAATTCATACATATTGCCACATATATATAACCAAGGAAGAGTGTTGCTTGTTAGAGTACATCATATGTTAATCTATGTTAAGGAAAAGTACTATTATGTAAATATCTATTAATATAATAGTACTATAAAATTTACTATATTGAAATTTGTATTAGGTGTTAAAATAAATAAGGTGAATATTTTCAAAAATACACCAAAATCGCAATTTATTTTGTCCTCGAGTTATAAATTTTGCAAAAAATTATAAATCTTATAAAATAGATTGCGATTTTAATTCTATACTTCTGCTATGATTTTACCTGTATCAGTTAAATCATATCCACCAAGACCTTGAAGTTCAGCCTTAAACTCAGCTAAGTTTATTATGTTAATTATAGTTTGGTAGACTGGATTTTGTAAGTCTTCTTTTTTAATAACTAAATCATAACGTTCCTTGTGAAGAGGAATAAAGTCAATATTATTTACTTGTAACGCTGCTTTTTCATTCCCTAAACCAACATCAGCTATTCCACGAGAAACAGTACTTGCAACTCCAAGATGTGATAATTCTTCATTGTCATAACCCTTTATATGGTTACCATTAAAATTTAGAAGTCTAAGCTTACCATCAAGTAGAACCCTAGTACCAGCCCCCTTTTCTCTGTTGACAAGAGTTATGTTTGGTCTAGTTAAATCCTCCCAAGTTTTTATTTCTTTAGGATTGCCTTTAGCAACATAAAAACCTTGCATTCTATAAGCCAAATTTATAAGTACACATGGGATTCCTGGTAATAGTTTTTTAACAAAAGTGCTATTATATTCATCTGTTTCAAAATCCCATAGATGAGATGATGCTATAGAAACTCTACCATTATATAATTCATATAAAGCATTATAACTACCTATATAAGAGCGAAATGTATTTACTCCATCTAATTTTTTTTCAACAGACCTAGCTAAAATATCTAATATTACATCTTGACCAGAAATAATAACTTTAAAATTATTATTTATAGACATATTTTTATTGTTAAAATGTGTATCTTTTATTTTACCAGTCTTTTGACTGTTGATATATTCTTCAACATCTTTAATATCAACTCTTATTTTTTTTCCTACTTTATAAGAAGGAAGTTCACCTCTTTTGATTAATTCATATACAGTATTTTTTGTTATCTTTAATAATTCAGCTACCTCAACAGGCGTCAAAGATGATAATGAGTCCATAATACACCTCCATATAAGGTTATTTTAACATTAAAAAAAGAAAAATGTAGGAAAATATTTAAAAGTAATATAAATAATTTACTTGAAAATTTATTAGTAGGTATATATAATTAAGTTATACGTAACAAAACATGATAAAACATGATAAAACATATTAAAATGTGTATTAAATTTACAAAAAGGGAGATTGGTATGAAAAAAATATTGGGAATATTAGGGCTAGTTGCATGTTTAACTTTGGGGACAGTTGGATGCAATAGTAATGAAAGCAAGAAAGATGATGAAAGACAAGAAAAAACAAATAAAAGTAGTGATGCAGTAGAGTTAAACATATCGGCTGCTGCAAGTTTAAAAGAAGCAATGGCAAAGCTTGAAGAAGAATACAAAAAAGTTGATTCAAATGTAAAACTTACAGTTAATTATGGAGCATCAGGTTCATTACAACAACAGATAGAACAAGGAGCACCATGTGATTTATTCATTTCAGCAGGTCAAAAACAAATGAAAGCTTTGGATGAAGAAAAGCTACTGGTTTCTGATACTATGAAAGACTTAGTAAAAAATGATTTAGTTCTTATTTCTTCTACTGATAGTGATGTGTCTAGTATGAAAGATTTGACATCGGATAAAGTAAAGAAAATTGCTGTTGGTGAAGCTGAAAGTGTTCCAGCAGGGAAATATGCAGATGAAGTATTAACTAATTTAGATTTAAAAGATAAATTAAAAGACAAGTTAGTATTTGCAAAGGATGTAAAAGAAGTTCTAGCATGGGTGCAATCAGGAAATGCTGATGTTGGATTCGTTTACTTTAGTGATACTGTTAATAATGATAAGATAAAAGTGGTTGAAAAAACAGATGAAAAAACTCATTCACCTATTACATATCCAGTTTCAGTAATTAAAGCTAGTAAAAATGTAGATGCTGCTAAGAAATTTGAAGAGTTTTTGTTAAGTGATGCAGGTCAAAAGATTTTTGAAGAATTTGGGTACAAAAAAGTAGAATAAGTTTACAAATAAGTTATGTATATTTAAGTATAAATTATATATAAATAAATGAAAATTGAAAATAATTGTATATTATAATAAAATGGAAATAGTGAAATTAATAGACATATTAATTTCACTATTTCCATTTAAGATTAAGGAGGGAAAGATGGGAACAGATTGGTCACCTTTATGGATATCACTTAAGACATCTTTTTTGTCAACAGTGATAACTTTTATAATAGGAATATTTGTGTCATATATTATGGCTAACTATAGAGGTAAATGGAAAGGTCTTATAGATGGGGTATTTACACTTCCATTAATTTTGCCACCAACAGTTGTAGGATTCTTTTTATTATTGTTATGTGGTAAAAATGGGTTTGTAGGTAAGTTTTTATTAAACTTTGATAAGACCTTGATATTTAGTTGGACAGCAACTGTAATTTCAGCAGTAGTGGTGTCTTTTCCTATGATGTATAGAACTTCAAGGTCGGCATTTGAGCAGATTGACAATAATATGTTGTCAGCTGCTAGGACGTTAGGTCTTAATGAATGGAACATATTTTTTAAGATTGCAGTTCCATTAGCATGGCCTGGAATAATTGGTGGATTAGTGCTGTCATTTGCTAGAGCTCTTGGAGAATTTGGTGCTACACTTATGATAGCTGGAAATATACCTGGAAAAACTCAAACTATGCCAATAGCTATATTTTTTGCAGTTGAGGGCGGAGATATGAATAAGGCTATGATGTGGGTTATGATTATTGTAGCAATATCCATAGCGATGATTTTATTATTAAATTATTGGTCTGAATTTCAGCAGAAAATTATAGGAAAGAGGTGTAGATAATTGAGCTTATATGTAGATATTGAAAAAGATTTATCCTCTTTTAAATTAAAGGTAAAAATTGAACAAGAAAAAGGAATTTTAGGTTTTCTAGGAGAATCTGGTTCTGGAAAAAGTATGACATTAAAATGTATAGCAGGGCTTGAGAAACCAACAAAAGGTAAGATTGTATTAAACGATATAGTATTGTTTGATTCTGAAAAAAAGATAAATTTGTCAACACAAGAGAGAAAAGTCGGCTTTCTATTTCAAAACTATGCTTTATTTCCACATATGACTGTAAGCCAAAATATTGAGCTTGGGCTTTTAAAACTGAGTAAGAGTGAAAAAAAAGAAATAGTAGAAAGATACCTGGACATACTTAAATTAAATGGATTTGAGGGGAGATATCCTTGGCAATTATCTGGTGGTCAACAACAAAGAGTGGCACTAGCTAGAGCATTAGCTACATCTCCAAATATATTACTTCTAGATGAGCCTTTTTCAGCACTAGACCATCATTTAAGAAGTAACATGGAAAAAGAACTTATGAATATGCTAAAAGACTACAAAGGAGATATATTATTTGTTACTCATGATATTGAGGAAGCTTATAGAGTTTGTGATGATATTATGGTATATAACAAAGGAGAAGGTCTTCCCAAAAGACCTAAAAAAGAATTGTTTGAATCTCCAAAGTATCTTATGGAAGCAAAGATAACAGGATGTAAAAATATATCTAAATTAAATAGGATAGATAAAAATACTGTTTATGCTACAGATTGGGGATGTGAGTTGACATTAAATAGAGTAATAGGTGATAATATAGAATATGTGGGAATCAGAGAGCATCATATTAATGTCTTGGATTCTAATGAAGATTTAAGTGGAAAGCTATGTTTTGAATTGATTAACATTATAGAAAATCCATTTACATATACTATATACGTTAGAAAACACGATTTATCTAACCAGTGTATGCCTATTCAAATAGAATTAGAAAAGAGTAAAATGAGATTTAAGAAGGGAGACAGCATTTATTTAGATTTTCCACAGGAATATTTATTTTGCTTTAGATACAATTATAATGAAAAGGAGTAAATTATATGACTGAAAAAGAAAAAATGTTGTCAGGGAAAGGTTACTATGCAAGTGATAAAATTCTAGTAAAAGAAAGAGAGAAATGTAAAAGATTAACTAGACTATTTAATAACACTTTAGAGGATGAATATGAGAAAAGAGAAGAAATTCTAAGCGAACTATTTGGTTCAGTAGGTAGTAAAATAAATGTAGAACAAAATATAAGATGTGATTATGGATATAACATCCATGTAGGTGAAAATTTTTTTGCAAATTATGATTGTATATTCTTAGATGTATGTAAAATAGAAATCGGTGATAATGTAATGCTAGCACCAAATGTTCAAATCTATACAGCCTATCATCCAATGGATGCACAACTTAGAAATTCTGGTATAGAGTATGGTTCTCCTGTGAAAATAGGTAATAATGTATGGATAGGTGGTGGAGTAATCATAACTCCAGGTATTACTATAGGTGATAATGTAGTAATAGGTGCAGGAAGTGTAGTGACAAAAGATATTCCATCAGATACTGTGGCTGTTGGAAATCCATGCAGAGTAATAAAGAAAATAGAGGAATAAATATTGATTATATAAATCTTGTAAAAATGAAGTCTATAAAAAGAAAGCTTATAAAAATAAATTAAGAGTGTTTACACATAATTTTAAATAGAAAATATATTAAAGTAAAAATATATGCCTGTTTCTTGGTTTAAAAAACTTATAGAAACAGGCATAGTAATTATAGAGAAAATATATTTAATTTTATATCGTTCAAACTAGAGTAGTCAAATTATTTATTTTCAGTCTTAACGTAAACTATATTATTGTCAGAAGGTTTATCTATAGAAAGTGCTTTTAATGTATCTTCATTAATAATTAAATTAGTTTCATCTAAACTTGTTATAGGCATATCTGAAACTTTAGATTCTCCTTTTAGCACTTTAACAGCCATCTCACCAGTTTTATATCCCAATTTTTCGTAATTTATACCTTGGCAAGCCAACGCTCCTCCTTTTACCATTCCTTCCTCTGCTGCTATTATAGGGACTTTATTTTTAGTAGCAAGTTGAGATACTATAGGCATGGAAGAAGCAAGTAAATTGTCTGTAGGAGCATAAATAACATCAACATTTCCCATTAAACTAGAAGCTGCTTGATTTATTTCACTAGAAGAACTAATTCCCTTTTCAACAATCTTAAGTCCTTTTTTATCAGCATATTTTTTTAGATTATCAACTTGAACTTTAGAATTTACTTCACTAGTATTATATATGACACCTATAGTTTTCGCCTTTGGAACGAGTACATCAAGAGCTTCCATACTTTTTTCAATTGGTGTAAAGTTAGAAGTTCCCGAAACATTTTTACCTGGCTTATCTAAAGAATCTGCAAACCCAGCAGAAACAGGGTCAGTTACAGCAGTGATAAGTATAGGTATATCTTTAGTTGCATTATATGCAGCTTGAGCAGATGGTGTAGATATAGCAAATATCAAGTCTTTTTTATCAGAGACGAATTTACTTGCTATAGTCTGTGTAGTAGGCATATCATTTTGTGCATTTTGGTAATCTATTTCTATATTTTTACCATCCTTAAATCCATTATCTTCTAAAGCTTTAACAAAGCCTTCTTTGGATGCATCTAAAGCTTGGTGTTCAACTAATTGTGTAATACCAATTTTTTTTATATCATTGTTTTTGCTGGATGATTCATCTGAATCACCTTCATTATTCTTAGAGCAACCTGTAATGGTAGATATACTAAGAACACCAATCAAAGTTAGATTTATTAGTTTACTTCGTTTCATTTTGACCACTCCCTCAAAAAATCTATTATATCTATTCTTGCTTAGTTTTTACATAAGAAATATTATCATTAGAAGGTTTTTCCATGCCTAAAGCTTTTAATATATCTTCATTAACTATGATATCCGTATCATCCAATGTAGCTACAGGCATATCAGAAACAGATTCTCCATTTAAAATTTTAACAGCCATTTCACCTGTTTTGTAACCTAATTTTTCATAGTTGATACCTTGACAAGCAAGAGCACCTTTTTCGACTGGTCCAGATTCAGCAGCTATAACAGGAATTTTATTTTCAGTAGCTATTTTAGAAACTATAGGCATAGAAGAAGCTACTAAGTTATCTGTAGGAACATATAAGACATCTATTTTACCAACTAAACTAGAAATTCCTTGGTTGACTTCATTTGAAGTAGTTACACCCTTTTCAACAACTTTAAAACCATTTTTAGATGCATATTCTTTTAAGGCATCTACTTGAACTTTTGAATTAACCTCACTAGTATTGTACATAACTCCTATAGTTTTTGCATTAGGAGCAAATATTTTAAGAAGTTCTAAGCCTTTGTCTACAGAAACAAAATCTGATGTCCCAGATACATTTCCACCTGGTTTTTCAAGTGTTTTAACTAATCCAGCAGCAACAGGGTCGCTTACAGCAGTCATAAGTATAGGTATATCTTTAGTAGCATTGAAAGCTGCCTGAGCTGATGGAGTAGATATAGCAAATATTAAATCTTTCTTGTCAGATGCAAATTTACTTGCAATACTTTGTGTAGTGGGCATATCATTTTGAGCATTTTGGAAGTCTATATCAATATTTTCTCCATCTTTAAATCCATTCTTTTCTAATGCTTTTACAAATCCTGCTTTGGTAGCATCTAATGCTGGATGTTCAACCAATTGAGTTATTCCAATTTTTTTAACTTCTTTATTTTTAGAAGTACTTTCTTGTTTTGAATTACCAGAATCTCCACCTTGTGAACATCCTGTAAGCATAGATACACTAAGTGCACCAGCTAAAACTAAACTTGCCAATCTTTTTTTATTAATCATTTTTATATCCCCCTCAAGAATTTTGTTGTTATATATGTTCATATATTCATATGAATTGTTGTAAAATTAGCATAATTATTATATTTTTTAGTTTATTTTTAGAAATAAACTAAACTTAAATTAGTATAATAGATATATTTTAAACTGCATATTCAAATTTTTCTAAGATTTCTTCAACTGTTAATTGCTCTTTTTCTTTACCCTTTACATCTAAGACAACTTCACCTTTATGAAGCATTATTAGCCTATCACCATATTGAAGAGCGTGTTTTAAGTTGTGAGTAACCATAAGTGTAGTTATATTTTTTTCTCTTACAATTTTATTAGTCAACTCAATAACTTCATTTGATGTTTTAGGGTCAAGTGCTGCTGTATGTTCATCAAGTAATAAGACAGAAGGATTTGTCAAGCATGACATAATTAGTGATAGTGATTGTCTTTGACCTCCTGATAAAAACTGTACTTGAACATCAAGATATTTTTTTAAATCAAGAGATACTCCTTCTAATAAGTTTTCTAAGAAATCTCTTTTGTAACGAAGACATTTTCTTAAGTTTAATAATTTTCCCTTATTAAGAGCTAGAGAGAGGTTTTCTCTAACTGTCATAGAAGGACAAGTTCCTAGACTTGGGTCTTGGAAAACCCTACTTACTATTTGAGTTCTTCTATGTTCAGCTAAGTTAGATAAATTATGTTTATTTAATAATACTTGCCCAGAAGATTCTTTTATAAGTCCAGATATTATGTTTAGTAAAGTAGATTTACCAGTTCCATTACTGCCTATTATACTTACAAATTCGCCATCTTCTATATCAATTGATAAATTCTCAAATATAGTATTAGGTTGACCGTATGGATTAGGGAAACTTTTTGAAAGATTTTTAATTTGTAACATCTATAACACCTCTTTTTTCGGATTTATTTTTGGTACTAGCTTTGTGGTTGTTTTTTTTTAGTGAAATATTTAAGTTACCAGTAGCTAAGAAAGCTATTATAACTATAGCAGTTATCAGTTTTAAGTCGGTTGATAACATTCCTAAACTCATTGCAAAGTATATAGTGAATTGGTATATAAAAGAGCCAACGATTATTGCAGTAGTATCTTTAATAAAAGTGAATTTCTTAAATAATGTAATACCAATTATGATAGATGCAATTCCAAGAACTAAAGTTCCTATACCCATATTTACATCTGAGAATCCTAAGAACTGAGCCATAAGGCTACCAGATAAAGCTATAAGTCCATTTGAAATCATAAGTCCTAGTATCTTTATAGAGCCGATATTTATACCCAAAGATTTAATCATTTGAGAGTTATCGCCAACACCTTTTAAAGTGTATCCAAGACCTGTCTTTAAGAATAAGTCTAAGAAGACTTTACAGATAAATACAAACACCAAGGCTAAAACTATAGGCGATACTTCTCCATTGAATAAGTGCTTGAAACTAAATAGAGGGATATTTGATTTTCCCATTATTCTTAAATTGATAGAGTATAGCATCCCCATAACCAAAATACCAGAAAGCAAATTAGAAATCTTAAACTTAATGTGAAGAATTCCAGTAACAAGACCAGCAGTGCAACCGCATAAGATAGCCATTAGTGTTGCCACTACAGGGGAAATACCATTAGTAAGAGAAAATGCTACGATAGAAGCACCCATTGTGTAGCTACCATCAGCAGACATATCTGGAAAATCTAAGATTTTGTAAGTTATATAAACCCCCAGTGCCATAATCGATAAAATTAAACTTTGCGCCATTACAGATATAATACCTGACATAAATAAAACACTCCTTTGAAAATATTTTTATAATTTTAATTATTTGCTAATTTTGTGTATAAAAAAACCACATAGTATACAAAACTATGTGGTGAAAAACACGAATAAGCCACATAGTTTAATCTATGTGGCTCTTATATAGTTAAATGAAAACTCTATAAACAATATAGCCAACATAGATACAATCCCAAAATGTTAATAGTCTTAAGGGGCCTGTATCTATGTTAAAACGTAGGTACAAACCCTAAAAATAGTGGCTATAATAATAATATTTTTTATTGTTTAATAAAGTATTCATAATTATCTCTCCCTTTTAATATTTTAATTAGTCAGAAAATTATATGTATTCTCGACTTGTTATAAATTATAAATTATACAATAATAAAAGTCAACTGCTAAATTTAATTAAAATACTAAATAATGTATGCTTAGATAACTTTTAAATTAATGTAGTAATTGAAAGAAACGTTATCCTAGCTTTGGATTAATGTGGAAAATTTGTGAAAATATTTACTAAGCATAGAGTCTATATGTATATACATCCATACAATTTTATAAAAAAAAGCTGTCTAAAGAATATTAAAATTCTTTTGGACAGCTCAAGTTGTGATTAGAAAGTTATGTAACTTTCATAATCAGTCGTCAATATAGACGACTTTTATGGAAAATGAATAACTTTATATGCAATACTTAAATTGCTAAAATAAGCACAATTTTCAAAGGGTTAGGGTGGATAAGAGTACTTATTATATAAAGTTTTCATATTACCTACTTTGTTGAAATTAATAAGTGTTATTCTGCAGATTTTGTATTTTCATCTGACTTTATATACTTTATATTATCTGCTGATAACTTTTGCATGTCAAGTGCTTTTAGTGTATCTTCATTAATTATTATTTCAGTTTCATCTAACATAGTAACTGGTATATCACCAACAGATTTTCCTTCTAACACTTCAATAGCAAGTTCTCCAGCTTTGTAGCCTAGCTTTTCATAGTCTATTCCACAACAAGCTAAAGCACCAGAAGATACAGAGCCTTCTTCAGAAGCTATTATAGGAATTTTGTTTTCATTAGCAACTTTAGAAACTATTGGCATAGAAGAAACTATTAAATTGTCAGTAGGAACATATAAAACATCTATCTTGCCAACTAGGCTAGAAATAGCTTGATTGACTTCACTTGAAGAGCTAATTCCTTTTTCGACAACTTCATAATTATTTTTCTTAGCATAATCATGTAGAGAATCAACTTGAGTTTTTGAATTAACTTCACTAGTATTGTATATAACACCTATTTTTTTTGCTTTTGGAGCTAGTGTTTTAACTAATTCCAATGTTTTATCAATTGAAAGATAGTCTGATGTACCAGAAACATTTCCACCTGGTTTTTCAATAGATTTAACAAGCCCAGCTTCTACAGGGTCTGTAACAGCAGTCATGATTATAGGTATATCTTTAGTAGCATTATAAGCTGCTTGAGCAGATGGAGTAGATATAGCGTATATCAAATCTTTTTTATCAGATACGAATTTACTTGCAATACTTTGTGTAGTAGGCATATCATTTTGTGCATTTTGGAAGTCTATTTTTATATTATCTCCATCCTTATAGCCTTTGTCTTCAAGTGCTTTTATGAATCCTTTCTTTGCCTTATCTAGAGATGGATGTTCTACTAATTGAGTGATACCTATATTTTTTTGTTTATTGCTATCTGTTTTGCTCTTTTCATTAGAGGCACTAGAGTCACCATTTTGAGAACATCCAGTAAGCATTGATACACCAAGTACTCCTGCTATAATTAAACTTAATATTTTTTTACTTTTTATCATTTTATTTTCCTCCCTCAAAATTTAAATAATTATATTTGTTCATATATTCATATAAAAGATTATAAGTATACTTGCTTAAGACTAAGTTTCTTATTTCTTAAACTGCATATTCGAATTTTTCTAAGATTTCTTCAACTGTTAATTGTTCTTTTTCCTTATCTCTTACATCTAAGACAACTTCACCTTTATGAAGCATTATCAACCTATCACCATATTGAAGAGCATGTTTTAAGTTGTGAGTAACCATAAGTGTAGTTATATTTTTTTCTCTTACTATTTTGTCTGTTAACCCAATAACTTCATTTGATGTTTTAGGGTCAAGTGCTGCTGTATGCTCATCTAGCAAGAGAACTTTAGGACTTGATAAACTAGACATAATTAATGATAGTGATTGTCTTTGACCTCCTGAAAGATATTGTACTTTTATATCTAAGTATTTTTTTAAGTCTAAAGAAATTCCTTCAAGTAAATGTTCTAAGTCATTCGTTTTATGACGAAGACATCTTTTTAGGTTCAATAATTTCCCTTTATTAAGAGCTAAAGATAAGTTTTCTCTAACTGTCATAGAAGGACAAGTTCCAAGGCTTGGGTCTTGAAAAACTCTACTTACTATCTGAGTCCTTTTGTATTCGGCTAAATTTGTTATAGTATTATTGTCTAAAGTAATTTCACCAGAAGATTCTTTTATAAGCCCAGATATTATATTTAATAAAGTAGATTTACCAGTTCCATTACTGCCTATGATACTTACAAATTCACCATCTTCTATATCAATTGATAAATTCTCAAATATAGTATTAGGTTGACCGTATGGATTAGGGAAACTTTTTGAAAGATTTTTAATTTGTAACATCTATAACACCTCTTTTTTCGGATTTATTTTTGGTACTAGTTTTGTGGTTGTTTTTTTTTAGTGAAATATTTAAGTTACCAGTAGCTAAGAAAGCTATTATAACTATAGCAGTTATTAGTTTTAAGTCGGTTGATAACATTCCTAAACTCATTGCAAAGTATATAGTGAATTGGTATATAAAAGAGCCAACGATTATTGCAGTAGTATCTTTAATAAAAGTGAATTTCTTAAATAAAGTAATACCAATTATGATAGATGCAATTCCAAGAACTAAAGTTCCTATACCCATATTTACATCTGAGAATCCTAAGAACTGAGCCATAAGGCTACCAGATAAAGCTATAAGTCCATTTGAAATCATAAGTCCTAGTATCTTTATAGAACCGATATTTATACCCAAAGATTTAATCATTTGAGAGTTATCACCAACACCTTTTAAAGTGTATCCAAGACCTGTCTTTAAGAATAAGTCTAAGAAGACTTTACAGATAAAAACGAATACTAAGGCTAAAACTATAGGAGATACTTCTCCATTGAATAAGTGCTTGAAACTAAATAGAGGGATATTTGATTTTCCCATTATTCTTAAATTGATAGAGTATAGCATCCCCATAACTAAAATACCAGAAAGCAAGTTAGAAATCTTAAACTTAATGTGAAGAATTCCAGTAACAAGACCAGCAGTGCAACCACATAATATAGCCATTAGTGTTGCCACTACAGGGGAAATACCATTAGTAAGAGAAAATGCTACGATAGAAGCACCCATTGTGTAGCTACCATCGGCAGACATATCTGGAAAATCTAAGATTTTGTAAGTTATATAAACCCCCAGTGCCATGATTGATAAAATTAAACTTTGCGTCATTACAGATATAATACCTGACATAAATAAAACACCCCTTTGAAAAATATTTTTAAATAATTTTTTAAATTTAATTTTAAAATTGAATTTTGGTATAAAAAAACCACACAGTACATATAACTGTATGGCAAAAACACGAATGAGCCACACAGTATAATCCATGTGGCTCTATATTATGATGATAAAATAAAAACTTTAACAACAATTACTATAGCCAACACAGATACAATCCTTAAAAATCATAATCCTAAGGGGTTTGTATCTATGTCATGACAATTTGTCTTAACTTAGCTACAAACCCTAACTAAATTGGCTATTAAAAAATCGTACTTGTTTGTTTAATAAAGTCTTCATGTTTATCTCTCCTTTTAATTTAATAATTTTGAAAATTTTGTTTTCTATTTTGTATAGTAATTAGTTTAATACAGTAAAAAATAAAAGTCAACTATAAATTTTGAAAAATTGTTAAATTATCAGAAAATTTGATTTAAATAAAAAAATTTTTATGTGTGGAATATAGTAATATTCTTGATTACTATTTTCTAAATAAAAATAAAAAATATCAATAAGCAATAAAAGATTATAAAAAGTAAAAAATCTTTAGATGATTAGTTCAAATAGGCTTTAAACCAACATAATAACTCAAATTATGTGATATAATAAAATTAAATAATTATTTTAATTCAAAATTTTTTGTTATTTTAAATTGCTTTAAAATTTTAGCTTTAGTAATTTTATTATGACATTTATGATATTAAAAAGACTTCAATAGATATTTATCTGTGGATATTTAAGAAGTCTTTAACTTTATAGGAGTGATGATTTATGCTGATAGGTACATCTAATTTAAGTAAAAATGTTGATGCTGCATGTGTGGAAGAGTTGGGAATTCCAATGGTTGTATTAATGGAAAACGCTGTGATGTCTGCAATGAAAAATATGGATATAGATATATATAATAGTTATGTTGTTGTATGTGGTGTTGGAAATAATGGCGGAGATGGTCTTGGAATAGCAAGACATTTAAATACAAAAGGAAAAGATATAGAAGTATTTTTAGTTGGTAATCTTGAAAAACTAAGTGAATGTTCTAAAATAAACTACAACATACTTTTAAATATGGGAATTAATATTATAAATATTAATAAAAATGATTTAAATGAAAAAGAAGCTGGAAATACAAATGAAAAAGAAGTTGATAAAATTATTAAGGTTGAGAAAGAAAATATTATAAAAAATAAAAATTTAACAATATTTAAAAATACAATATCTAAAAGTGATGTTGTAGTAGATGCTATATTTGGGATTGGATTAAAACGAGATATAACTGGTATTTTTAAAGAAGTAATTGATATAGTAAATGATAACAGTAAAAATACATATTCTATAGATATTCCATCTGGTATAGATAGTGATAAAGGATATGTATTAGGAACTTGTATTAAAGCAAATAAGACAATTAGTTTTGAGTTTTATAAGAGAGGTTTTTTAAACTATGATACTAGTTCACTTATAGGTGATGTAATTGTAGAAAAAATCGGCGTTCCAGATTTTATTACAAGAAAATACCATGAAGATGAGTTCATAACTGATGAGAATTTTGTGAAAAATAGTATTAGAAGAAGAGATATACATGGCTTTAAAAGCGATTTTGGAAAAGTATCTATAGTTGCAGGTTCAAAAGGATTTTATGGTGCAAGTTTTATAGCAACTGAATCTGCTGTTAAGAGTGGAAGTGGACTTGTAACGTTAATTAGTGAAGAAGATGTACAAAACAAGGCATCTATTAGGCTTACAGAAGCAATGACTGCAAATTTTGAAGAAGAAAGATTAGATAAACTATTGAGTTCTAGTGATGCAATTGGTTTTGGTCCGGGAATGGGAGATAATAATCAAACATTTGATAAATTACTCAAAATAGTAGAAAATTCTAATTGCCCAATTGTATTAGATGCTGATGGATTAAACATTATGAAAGATAGATGTTATAGCTTTTTAGAATGGAAAAATAGATTCGTGATTACACCTCATCTGGGAGAAATGGCCAGGTTGACAGGAGACTCAATTGGGTATATAAGAGAACATAGAGTAGATGTAGCAAAAGAATTTGCTCAAAAATATAATGTTGTTGTACTTTTAAAAGGATATCAAACTGTCATAACAGATGGTAAAAAAACATATATAAATCCTACAGGAAATAGCTGTATGGCAACTGGTGGGATGGGAGATTGTTTGCTTGGTATGATTACTTCATTTATAGGTCAAGGTATGGATATATTTGAAGCTACAGTTAGTGGAGCATATATACATGGCTATATAGGAGATAAATTAAGTAAAAAGATGTATACAATAAATGCCACAGATTTAATAAGTAACATTTCGTTAACAATGAAGGAGTTTTTGCTTGGATAACAAATTATATTTGATACTACTTTGTAACAACTTTAACAAAGTATGTTGATATAATACTATTAAATTAATTTAAAATTAATTTATTTTATTGATTTAGAGTTTAAATTTAGAGTTAAAAGCATTGTATAAACATAATATTTATATAGGGTTATATAATTCATATGAGAAGAGGGTAGATAGTATGAAGTTAATATGGTTGATAGTAGCAATCTTATTTGGAATAGCAGAAATGTTGACACCAAGCTTGACACTAATATGGTTTAGTGTAGGAGCGGTAATACTTATATTTTTAAGTAGCTTTATAGACAGTATATTATTACAAATTTTAATATTTGCAGTAATCTCTATAGCAATGTTGGTTGTAGCTACTAAAAAAATTGTAAAAAAAGATAAAGGATATAAGTCTAATACTAATTTACAAGCAATGATGTCTAAGAAAGGTATTGTTACAGAAGAGATTTCTCCAAATAACACAGGTCTAGTTGTAGTTGAACATGAAACATGGACGGCTATTTCTATAGATGGTGAAAAGATAGAAAAAGATGCCACAGTAGAAGTATTGAAAATAGAAGGGGTAAAACTAGTTGTTAAAAAAGTAAACGCTACAACTAGTGTTACGAATCAATAGAATAGAGGAGGATTTATAGTATGGGTACTAAAATTGTTTTAAGTATTGTATTAATTGTAGTAGTTGTAGCAATAAGTTTAACCTGCATAAGAGTTATAAAACAATCTAAAGTAGGTATAATAATGAGACTTGGTAAGTTTCAGAAAGTAGCAGAGACAGGTGTACATTTCTTAATACCATTTCTAGATAAAATGGCATATGTAATTGACTTGAGAGAAATCGTAATAGATTTTCCACCTCAGCCAGTTATAACTAAAGATAATGTAACTATGCAGATTGATACAGTTGTGTATTATAAAGTTACAGACCCAGTTAGATATGTATTTGAGATAGCAAATCCAATAGCTGCTATTGAAAACTTAACAGCTACAACATTAAGAAATATAATTGGTGAACTTGACTTAGATGAAACATTAACATCAAGAGATATAATAAATGTAAAAATGAGAACTATCCTAGATGAAGCAACAGATAAATGGGGAATAAAAGTAAACAGAGTAGAGTTAAAAAATATAATGCCTCCTCATGATATTCAAGTTGCTATGGAAAAACAAATGAGAGCAGAAAGAGAAAGAAGAGAAGCAATACTTCAAGCAGAAGGTAATAAATCAGCTGCAATATTACAAGCAGAAGGAGAAAAACAATCTGCAATATTAACAGCAGAGGCTAGAAAAGAAGCTATGGTACGTGTAGCAGAAGGTGAAAAAGAATCTGCTATATTGGTTGCAGAAGGTGAAGCTGAAGCTATAAGACAGACAGCTATTGCTAAGGCACAAGGTGAAGCTGAAATGATAAAGAGAACTCAAATGGCAACAGCAGAAGGTTTAAAACTAGTATTTTCAGCAATGAAAGAGTCTGATATTGATAATAATATTTTAGCATTAAAATCTATGGAAGCACTTGAAAAAATGGCTGAAGGTAAGTCAACAAAACTTGTTTTACCTTCAGAAGCAGTTAATTTCTTAGGAACATTTAAAGGTATAAAAGAAGTTATGAGTGATGATAACAAAGATATATTAGATGTAAAAGAAGTTCTAGGTGACAATGAGTCATTAAAAAAATAAAAGAGTTTTGTTATCGAAGGAAGGAAATGGAAATTAAAGGTCGAATTAATTAAATATAGCACAAAAATGCACGTTGAAAAGAAGAAGACTTATAGCTTTTTAAGTCTTCTTCTTTGTTTTTATTTAAAAAATGGTATTATAAAAATAAATTAACAGAATCTTTATACAATTTATACTTTACTAATATAAAAAGTGTTATATAATAATATATAAAACATGTAGGTAATGAGAATGATTTTAACTAATCATTTGTACTATTAGCATACATAGTTATAAAAGTATCAATGATACTACTAAGAAAACTAATAATTGAGTTGGAATTTCATAATTTATTGTTTAGATGACAAGAAAATAAATATTAATATAAAGATAAAATTGACTAGTGGTTATTTAAAAATTTTTATATAATTATTTTACAAAATTAGAATTATGTTTTACTATTATGAATTTAATAAATAAAAAATAAGTATGTTTATACAATATAAAAGATTTATAAAAAATGTTTTTTATGTCTATAAAATAAAATTTGTATTATTTTTTAACTGAGAATTGAATATTAATAAATACTATAGTCTTTATGGAAAATAATGTATACGTAGATAAGTCCATTATGGGGTATACATTATATCAATTGTATAGTTGGTATTATTTTATTTTTATTAAAGTATCATTTTAGCAAGATTTATACACAGCATTTATTGACTGATAGAGTTTATAAAAGTAAAAATGCAATTATAAATATTAATTACTAGATGAGGGGAGTGTCATTAAATGAAAAAAGAGATGTTAGCTATGATTTTGGCAGGAGGTCAAGGTTCAAGGTTAGGAGTTTTTACAAAGAGAATTGCCAAGCCAGCTGTGTCATTTGGAGGCAAGTATAGAATTATTGATTTTGTGTTAAGTAATTGTTCAAACTCTGGTATTGATACAGTTGGTGTTTTAACTCAATATAGACCATTGATATTAAATTCACATATAGGTATGGGAAGTCACTGGGATTTGGACAGAATAAATGGTGGTGTATATGTTTTACAACCATTTATGAATGAAAAAGAGGGAAATTGGTATAATGGTACAGCACATGCAATATATCAAAATATGGATTTTGTAGATACTTATAATCCAGAATATGTATTGATATTATCTGGTGACCATATATACAAAATGGATTATAGCAAGATGTTAAAGTTTCATAAAGAAAAAGGCTCTAAAGCTACAATAGCAGTAATTGAAGTTCCTTGGGATGAGGCTTCTAGATTTGGAATAATGAATACAAATGAAGATTCAAGTGTCTATGAATTTGAAGAAAAACCAAGCGAACCTAAGAGTAATTTGGCATCTATGGGAGTGTACATATTTGATTGGAAAATGTTGAGAAGTTACTTTAAAGAAGCAGAAAAAAATTCAGAAATAAATTATGATGATTTTGGAAAAAATTTAATACCTAAAATGTTAGAGGATAATGTTGGAATGTATGCTTATCCATTTAAAGGCTATTGGAGAGATGTAGGGACTATACAAAGTTTATGGGATGCCAATATGGATATAATAAAATCTCCAGAAACACTTGATTTAGCAGACCCTAAGTGGAAGATATATACAAATACTATGGCGATGCCTCCACAATATATAGGTAAAAATGCAAATGTTCATAGATCAATGATAGCAGATGGTTGTAGGATTTTAGGTGAAGTAGGGAACTCTGTATTATCACATGGAGTTGTTGTTGGTAAAGGAAGTAAAGTAATTGATTCAGTAATAATGCCAAATGTTGTAATAGGTGAAAATGTAACTATAGAAAAAGCTATGATAGGTGAGTGTGCAACTATAAATGATAATGTTCAGATAAAAAATGTAAATAATGAAATAAATGTAGTTTCTGAGTATGAAAATATCGAACCTAGATGCGTATTAATAGAAGGAGGTCTTTAAGATGAGAAATGAATGTTTAGGTATAATAAATTTAAACAAAAAAGGAGACCCAGCAATAAACAAACTTAATTATGGAAGACCAATAGCATCTACACCAATAGCTGGAAGATATAGAATAATAGACTTTGCTTTATCTAATATGATAAATTCAGGAATCACTAAAGTTGGAATATTCGCAAAGGAAAAATACAGATCATTGACAGACCACATAGGTAGTGGGAAAGATTGGGATTTAAGTAGAAAAAAAGGTGGCTTATCAATTTTTAGTCCAGAAAACACTAAGTACAGAAATACTTATTCACATAGAGAAGGTGATATATACACTATCTTAGCAAATCTAGATTATATAGAAAAGAGTGAAGAAGAATATATTTTAATAGCTCCTAGTTATATGCTATGCAATTTAGATTATTCTCAGGCATTAGAATACCATAAAAAATCTCATAATGATATAACTATAGTATATAAAAATGTAAATAATGCAAATAAAGATTTTGCTGGTAATTTAACTTTAAATTTAGACAGTAACAATAGGGTAATAAATGTCGGAAATAATTTGGGTAAATTCCCTAGAGCAAATATATGTATGGAAACTTATATTATGAAACGTGAAGATTTTGTAGAATGTATATATAATATTGTAAATAAAGGCAATTATTGTTATCTAGAAGAATTCATTATTGAAGAAGCAGAAAATATGAAAGTAGGAGCTTATGAGTATACAGGATATCTAAAATGTGTAAATTCTGTTGAATCATATTTTGAAATGAGCAAAGATTTATTAAATTTAGAAATTGCTGATGAATTATTGTATTCTGAAAGAAAGATATTTACAAAAGAAAAGAATGAATCTCCTACAATTTATACAGATAGTGCTAAAGTAGAAAATAGTTTTATAGCATCAGGTTGCCTAATTGAAGGGACTGTAAAAGATAGTATTATATTTAGAAAGGTCAATGTTGAAAAGGGAACAGTTATAGAAAACTCAATAGTAATGCAAAATTGTGTAATAAAGTCAAATGTAAAATTATATAATGCAATATTAGATAAAAATACAAATATATCAAATGGAAAAGAGTTAAGAGGAGATGAAAAATATCCTCTTGTAGTAGAAAAGAATACAAGTATATAAATATATTTTTTAGAAGGGGGAATGACTAGTGAAGGTTTTTTATGTAACAGCAGAGTGTTGGCCCTTTGCAAAAACTGGAGGATTAGGAGATGTTTCTTATGCATTGCCTAAAGAATTAAAAAAAGAAGGTGTAGATGTAAGGGTTATAATGCCTAAATATTCAACTATACCAAGTTATTTAAAAGATCAACTAAAAGAAATAGCTGTGTTTAGTGTACGTGTTGGATGGAGAAATCAATATTGTGGACTTTTAGAAATGGAACTGGATGGTGTCAAATTTTACTTTATAGATAATGAATTTTATTTTAGAAGGGAAGACGAAAGAAAGAGTATATATGGATATGGAGATGATGCAGAAAGATATACTTTCTTTACAAATGCTGTTTTAGAAGCTATACGTAGAATTGACTTTTATCCAGATGTAATACATATAAATGATTGGCATACAGGCATGTTACCATTGATTTTAAAAGAGAGATATGCAACCCTTGAGGGGTATAAAAATATAAAAACTATGTATACTATACATAATCTGCAATATCAAGGTGTGTTTGATAAGTTTGTTTTAGATGATATATTGGACTTACCTCAAAAATACTTTGATAATGGAGATATAGAATATTATGGCTCAATAAACTTTATGAAAGCTGGAATAAATTTTGCAGATAAAATTATAACTGTTAGTCCTACTTATGCTAATGAAATACAAACACCATTTTATGGTGAACAATTAGATGGTTTGCTTAGAAAAGAATCAGGAAAATTAAAAGGTATATTAAATGGTATAGACTACGATTTAAACGACCCTGCAAAAGATAAAGACATATTTGTTCACTATGATGTAGATTCTATTGATAAAAAGGTAGAAAATAAATTGAAGTTACAAGATATTTTAGGGTTGAAAAAAGATTCGTCTATTCCATTGATAGGAATAGTTTCAAGATTAGTTTCTCAAAAAGGATTTGATTTAATAGCGTATATGATGCCTGAACTTATGAGAGAAGACTTACAAATTGTTGTTTTAGGAACAGGAGAACATCAATATCAATCAATGTTCAATTATTATGACTCTAATTTTTCAGATAAAGTATCAGCTAGAATTACTTTTAATACATCATTAGCTCAACAGATATATGCTGCAAGTGATATATTCTTAATGCCATCGCTATTTGAGCCTTGTGGTATAGGGCAAATGTTGGCTATGAGATATGGTTCTTTACCAATAGTTAGAGAGACCGGAGGACTTAAGGATACTGTAATACCTTACAATAAATTTACTGGTGAAGGTAATGGATTTAGTTTTAAAAATTACAATGCTCATGAGATGTTTTTCTGTTTGCAAAATGCAATCAAAGTGTTTAAAGATAAAGAAGAATGGACGAAATTAGTTGAAAATGCAATGAACACAGATAATAGTTGGAAAAAATCAGCTAAGGAGTATATAGAAACATATAGAGACATATGTGATTAAAGGAGTGGTTTTTTTGGTAACAATAAGCAAAAAGAAATTCAAGCAAAAATTTGAAGTGAAAATGTATAGCTTATATGCACAATCTATCAAGGAAGCTACTGATGAACAATTGTTAAATGCACTATGTAGTTTACTGAAAGATGAAATAGCAAAAAAATGGGTTGCTACAAAGTTAGACAAGAAAAAAGAAGTTTATTATTTTAGTCTTGAATTTTTGATAGGAAGACAATTAAAATCCAATTTACTAAATTTGAATATTGAAGAAGAAGTTAGAGAAGGTTTATCAGAATTAGGAATTAATTTGGATAGTTTAATTGAAGCTGAAATAGACCCAGCCTTAGGAAATGGTGGTCTTGGTAGATTAGCAGCTTGCTTTTTAGATTCTATGGCATCCTTGAATATAAGTGGTCAAGGGTATGGAATAAGATATAAATACGGTTTGTTTGAACAAAAATTTATAAATGGTTATCAGGTAGAAGTACCTGATAACTGGCTTACAGAAGGACGATATGCTTGGGAAACTGTAAGGCCAAATGAAGCAACAATGGTGAAGTTTGGTGGAGAGGTGGAATTAGTTAAGGAAGGTAGTCATTTAAAAGTAATACATAAAAACTACCTTCCTGTAATGGCAATGCCTTATGATATACCGATAATTGGGTATCAAAATCAATGTATAAATACTTTAAGATTGTTTAAAAGTGAGATACCAAAGAGAGATTTTGGTGAACTTACTTCAAATGCTCTAAATTATTCTGGTAGTTATGAAGAGGCTTTAAAACATAAGTATTATACTGAGGAAATATCACAGGTGCTATATCCAGATGATTCAAATTATGCAGGAAAGTTATTGAGATTAAAACAAGAATACTTTTTTGTGAGTGCAGGTATACAAGATATAATAAGAAAATATAAAAAGAACAAATTGGATATCAACAATTTATTTGATAAGGTAGCAATTCATATAAATGATACACATCCTACCTTATGTATACCAGAACTCATGAGAATTTTGCTTGATGAAGAAGACTTATCTTGGGATGAGGCATGGCAAATAACTAAAAAAACAGTATCTTATACTAATCATACTATAATGTCAGAAGCTATGGAAAAATGGCCTGTAAGTATGATGAAAGAGCTATTACCAAGAATTTATATGATAATAGAAGAAATAAACAGAAGATATGTAGAGGAATTAAATAATAAAGGATATGACCAAGATAGAATAAATAGAATGAGTATAATACACTGGGATAACATCAACATGGCAAACTTATGTATTGTCACAAGTCATAGTGTAAATGGAGTTGCTAAGCTTCATACTCAGATTCTTGAAACTGAGGTATTGAAAGATTTCTATCAAGATGAACCAAATAAATTTAATAATAAGACTAATGGAATTGCACATAGACGATGGCTTATAAGTTCAAATCCTCAACTTAGTAATTTAATTACAGATTTAATTGGTGATTCGTGGAAGAAGGATACTTTACAATTAAAGAATATTGAAAAATTTAAAAATGATTCTTCTGTTTTACAGAGACTTGATGATATAAAATACGATAATAAAGCAAATTTAGCAAAGTTTATAAAAGGTAAATATGATTTAAATATCGACCCAAGTTCAATATTTGATGTTCAAGTTAAGAGATTACATGCTTATAAAAGACAGTTGTTGAATATATTTAATGTCCTTCATATGTATCATGAGTTGCTTGATAATCCTAATTTAAATATTGACCCGAGAACTTTTATATTTGGTGCAAAAGCTGCACCAGGATATTATTTAGCTAAGTGTATAATTAAATTTATAAATTCTGTTGCAAGTACTATAAACAATGATGTTAGAGTAAGGGACAAGTTAAAAGTAGTATTTTTAGAGAATTATGGAGTATCATTAGCAGAGATAATAATACCAGCAGCAAATGTTAGTGAGCAAATTTCAACTACAACAAAGGAAGCATCTGGAACAAGTAATATGAAGTTTATGATGAATGGTGCTATAACTTTGGCTACACTTGATGGTGCAAATGTAGAAATATGTGAACAAGTGGGTAAAGAAAACATGTTTTTATTTGGGCTTAGTGCAGAACAAGTATTGAATTATAATAAGTATGGTGGATATTCTTCACTTGATTTATATCATTCTAATATGAATATAAAAAGAGTCGTAGATGATTTAATAAATGGATTTATTCCTAATCTAGGTGAAGAAGGAAGAAGTATTTATAATTCACTTACTACTTACAATGATGAATATTTTGTATTGAGAGATTTTGAAAATTATGGTCAAGCTCAGGCTGATATAAATAGATTATATAGAGATAAAGAAAAATGGAATACAATGTCTTTGATTAACATAGCTAACTCGGGATTTTTCTCTTCAGACAGAACAATTTCTGAATATGCAAAAGACATTTGGTTTAAAAGGGTGTGATTAGATGCAAGATATAATAGAATATAACTCTTGGGATAAAAATTTTAAGGCTCCGTTTGGAGCTTTAAAATTTGATGAGGAATTGACAATTTATGTTAAAGTAAATGAAGGCTATAATGTCGATTCTATTTCCCTAGAAATAAATAAAGAAGAAGAAATGAGAACAATAACTTTAAATGAAGAATTCGGTAATGACAAACTTGGAAAGTGTTTTTGTTGCAAGATGGAAAGACTTGAAGAGACAGGTATTTATTTTTATTATTTTAAAGTTGATGTTGAAGTGGATGGTAATAAAAAAACTGTATTTTATGGAAAGAATAGAGAAAATGGATACTCTTGTGAGTATAATTATAATGATATTAATAAATATCAAATCACTGTTTATAAAGATTTCAAAGTGCCAACATGGTATAAAGAAGGAATACTTTATCATATATTTGTAGACCGATTTAATAATGGTAACCGAAATGGTAAGGTTGATAATCCTAAAAAGAATAGCTTTATATATGGTAATTGGGAAGATACACCTATGTACATAAAGGATAGTGAAGGTGATATTGTAAGATGGGACTTCCATGGTGGTAATTTAAAAGGTATAATTAATAAGCTTGGCTACCTAAAAAAACTAGGAGTAAGTATATTATATTTAAGCCCTATATTTGAAGCATCTAGTAATCATAAGTATGATACTGGAGATTACAAAAAGATTGACCCAATGTTTGGAGATGAGGATATATTTAAGGAGCTTATCAATAAAGCAAAAGAAAAAGATATATCAATAGTATTAGATGGCGTTTTTAGTCATACTGGAGCAGATAGTAAATACTTTAATATGTATGGAAACTATAATAGTCTAGGAGCATACCAATCAAAAGAATCTCCATATTATTCATGGTACATGTTTGAAGAATTTCCTCAAAAGTATAAAAGTTGGTGGGGTGTCAAGACATTACCAAATATAAATGAATTAGAAAATACCTATATGGATTATATAATATATGACAAAGATAGTGTTATAAATAAGTGGATAGATATGGGTGTTAAGGGTTGGAGATTGGATGTTGCAGACGAATTACCAACTAAGTTTATAAGAGAGTTAAAAAAGGAACTAAAAAAAGCTGACGATGATTCAATTCTTATAGGAGAAGTTTGGGAAGATGCATCAAATAAGATTAGTTATGGTCAAAGAAGAAGTTATCTATTAGGAGAAGAATTAGATTCTGTTATGGGATATCCTTTCAGAAACAACATGTTTTCTTTTCTAAAAGGAGAAATTAACTCATATGAACTTTGTAATAGATATATGGAGATTAAGGAGCATTATCCAAAAGAATCATTTAAGTCTAATTTAAATTTAATTGGTACACATGATGTTACAAGAGCTAAAACTGAATTAGGTGATGATGTGGATTTAATGAAGCTTGCAGTAGCTATACAGATGACATTTGAGGGTGTACCATATATATACTATGGAGATGAAGCAGGTCTTTGTGGAGGCGTTGACCCAGATAATAGAAGGACATATCCATGGAAAAATGAAGATGAAGATATACTTAGTTTTTATAAGGATATTATAAAAATTAGAAATAAAAATAAACTTTTAAACTCAGGAGATACAGAATTTATATATACTGGAAATGATTCTGTATTCGCTTTTATTAGATTTAATGAAAATAATGATAGAATATTAATTTTGGTAAATAGAAGTGAGAACACTGAAAGAATATCATTAAATATAGATGGTAGTTTTATTGAAGAAATAACAATAAAATATAGCCCTAAAAATGTAAATGATACAATAAATATTGAAAGTAATGAATTGAAAGTTGATTTAGAAGCTAAATCATTTGGAGTTTTTAGTGTAAATTAAATATGTGAGTTAAAATATAAATAGAAAGTAAAAATGTAGAAAAAGTTTTGATAAATCAAAACTTTTTCTACATTTTTTGTTTAAATTATTATAAAAATTTTAGTATTTTAAAATCTTACAAAGAAGTATAAAAAAATTGATAATTGTGATATTATATAAATTAGTAAGATAAAACGTAACCTCTCTACCAAAGTTGTAGGGAGATTTAACTTTTATAATCTTAATATGGAGGAACGTCTTATGAAGGTAGATCCACTTACAACTCAAGTATATGACTATATATCAAAGAAAATCCAAAATGGAGAGTATGAAGCTAATCAGAGAATTACTGAATCAGAGATTTGTAACTCTATAGGAGTTAGTAGAACACCAGCAAGGGAAGCACTAACGAGGTTGGCAGGTGAAAATTTACTAGAAAAGATACCTAATAAAGGGTTTGTGGTAAAAGAATTTCAAGAAAAGGAAAAACTAGATACCTACTCTGTAATTGGAGCATTGGATGCGTTAGCAGGTTCTTCAGCATTACAAAATTTAACTGAATCAGACTTAGTAAAAATGGAAGAATTAACAGAAATGATGACAATATCTATAAAGTATAAAAATTACAGTAACTATTTAAAATTAAGTAATGAATTTCATGATATATACATAGCTAAATCAGAAAATCAAGTGTTAATAAACTTATTGAATTCTTTAAGATATAATTTTATGTCAAAGTCATATACTAGTAATAATGAAGATGAGTTATATAAAATGTTGATATACAGTAATAATCAACATATTGAGGTAGTCAAATTTATGAGAGAAAATGATTTAGAAAATGTTGAAAGAATTTTGAGGGAACATTGGAAAACGATACCGATATCAGAGATGGAATAAAGAGAAGCTTTTACAAAGCTTCTCTTTATTTTTTATAGTATTTTACTGTTTCTTAAGTAATTATTAATGAAAAAATAAGCATAAAATTAATTAAAGATATAATTAATTTTATATTGCTGTTTGTATAGTAATATAGTATTATTTTAATGCAAAATATAAAGGGGGAGATTATATAAAAACATATTTTTCAATAGGTGAAGTATCTAAGCTTTTTGAATTATCAATAAAAACTTTGAGATATTACGATAAAATAGGTATACTAAAACCAGCATATGTAAATCAAGAAAATAAATATAGATATTATTCAAGAGAGCAGTTTATGAGTATAGATGTAATTAAGTACTGCAAGATTATGGGGATGACTCTTGAAGATATAAAAAAATTGATTGACTCAGATGGTTCAATAGAATCTATGTTGAATACAATTAATGAACAGAAAAAAATGATAGAAAACAAAATAAAAGAATTGTCATATGTAAAAAAATACTTAAATGATATAGAATCTAATGTAAATGAATTATTGGAATACGGTTTAAATCAGGTGTTTATAAAGTACAATAAAGAAAGAAAAGTAAGTGTATATAAGTGTGATTCAAAAGATGAAGTTGAGTTTGAGATGTATCTTAGACGTGTTATTTTACATATTCAAGATAAGTATAACGATGTCTATCCTATAATATCAGGTAGTATTTCTTATGAAAAAGTAATTAAGGAAGGAGATACATTATTGTATGATAACATAGTAGATTTTACAAGGAGAGACAATTATGAAAATGAATATATTTTGCCAGAAGGAGAATATCTAACTATCTTATATGATGATAATTGGAATAATGCATATGATTATTATCAAAAAATAATAGATTATACTAAGGATAACAATATAGAAATTGTTGGTGATTTTAATGAAATATGGATACTCTCTAGAGTAGACTCAGATTCGAAAGAAAAGACATTAGTTCAGTTAGAAATAAGAAAAAAATAGTATACAAAAAAACTTGACTCTCCCCTCAGAGGATATATTAATATTTTATATAGTGGAATAATAATTATCATAATAATATATAGAGGGGAGATTTATAATGATAAAAAAATTTTTAGAATATGCTGTACCATCAGCTCTTGCTATGTTTGTATCGTCATTTAATACTATATTAGATGGAATATTTTTGGGTAAAGGACTAGGTGATGCAGCACTTACAGCTGTTAGTATAGTGGTACCTCTTGTTATGGTATTTTTAGGGTTATCCAGTTTAATGGCAGTTGGAGGAGGAGCATTAGTATCAAAAAACTTTGGTTCTGGAGATGATGAAAGGGCTATAAATATATTTAGGCAAGTTATAAAAGTTTTAATATTGGGTAGTGTATCTCTTACAATATTTTGTATACTTTTTTCAAATCATATTGTTAGATTTATGGGAGCAACTGAAAGTTTGGTTGGATTATCTGCTGAGTACTTAACCTTTTATGCTGTTTTTTGTCTTCCAAACTTATTAGGACTTGTTTTCTGTAGCTTTTTAAGAAATGATGGAAGACCAAAACTTGCAATGATAGCCACTTTGTCAGGGACAATTTTTCATATAGCTTTGAATTATATATTTATATTTAAACTTGGATTTGGTATAAAGAGTGCAGCAATCGCAAGTGGATTAGGTCAGTTATCAACACTAATGATAATGCTACCTCATTTTGTATTTAAGAAAGGTAAATTGTCTTTTGGTTCAGTTAAAATAGAAAAAGATGTTTTAAAAGAACTATTTACAATAGGATTTCCTTCATTTTTTGCAGAATGTGCTTTTTCAATTATAATACTTGCACACAATATAGTTTTAACAAGAGTAGTTGGAGAGGTAGGTCTTTCAGCTTATGCTGTAGTAAACTATATAACTACAAATATTTATAATCTCCTAATGGGGATAACTTTGGGTGTTCAACCACTTATAAGCTATAATTTTGGTTCTAAAGAAAGTAATAAAATGTTAAGTTATTATAGTATGGCAACGAAGATGAGTATTTTTGTGTCTGTAATATTTACAATAGTGTGCTTCTTGTTTGGAAGAGAGATTATAAAAGTATTTACAAGTGATGAAGAAATTATTTTAATGGCATATATTGCACTTAATATGGCTAATATAGCTTACCTTATGATTGGAAAAAATTTAACAACAACTATGTATTATCAAGCAATAGAAATGCCAATACATTCTAATATTATAGGGGCTTTGCGTTCAATTTTGCTTTTACCTATTATATTGATTATTTTTTCTAAATTATTTGGAGTAAATGGAATATGGGTAAGTATGGCTATTTCAGAGCTTTTAACAGTTTTGATTATAAGTAAAGCAGTGAATATAAAGGAATGTACAAAAAATGCTATAAGTTTATAGCATTTAATATTATAAATTATATGAGTAAGAGTTGTCTTAAAGCTGACCTTTTTAATCAAATTTTAAGTTCAACTCTTTTATATTTTTTATAAAAAATTTCCTAATTCATACAACACTCAACAGGAATGTGTTATTTGATGATATATTTAAATATAAGTATAGGTATCCTTTTTCTTAAATATATAAAATACTGCCACAATGAATCCAAGAGCTTCTGCTACAGGAACTGCCATCCAAACACCAAATTCTCCAAATATATTAGGAAGAATAAGAATAGCACCTACAATAAAAATGAAAGTTCTTGAAAATGATATAATGGCTGATGTCTTTCCATCTGAAAATGCGGTAAACATTGCAGAAGCAAAAACTCCTAATCCCATAATAATAAAAGATAGGGAGTAAATAGAAAATCCATGAAGTGTAATATCATAAACACTACTATTTACTGGAGTGAAAATTGTGATTGCTTTTGTTACTGTCAAATGAATCAAAAAGTTTGCTAATACTGTACTTATAAGCAAAAAAACAATACTGTTTTTAAATATACTCTGTAACTGCTCTTTGTCATCATTTCCATATTTGAAACTTATGACAGGTGCAATTCCATTAGAATATCCAAAATAAAGAGCAGTGAATATATATTGAAAATAAAGTATGATTGTAATGGAAGCTACACCATCTTCTCCATAAAATTTTAATAGAACATAATTAAACAAAAAAGTTGTTACAGCATTTGCTAAATTTGTTACCATCTCAGATGAACCGTTTGTACAAGATTTTATAAGTACTTGCCAATCCATTTTAGGTTTTACAAAGCATAATGAATTTTTTTTAGATGTAAAGAAAAATAACAAGCCCACGATTGCAGGAATACAATAACTTATTCCTGTAGCAATTGCGGCACCATTTACACCTAGATTCAAGGGTGCCATAAAAATATAATCTAAGACAATATTTGTAATACCAGCTAATAAAGTAACGGCTAATCCTAATGTTGGTTTTCCTACTGTAACAAAGAACGTTTGAAAAGCTGTTTGAAGAAAGAAAGCTGGAGCAAATGAAAATATAATTTTTGCATAACAGATAGTTAAGGGAGACTGAATGGGACTTACACCTAAAAGTGAAATA
Source organism: Clostridioides sp. LIBA-6822 (assembly GCF_056688955.1). Lineage (NCBI taxonomy): Bacteria > Bacillati > Bacillota > Clostridia > Peptostreptococcales > Peptostreptococcaceae > Clostridioides > Clostridioides sp. LIBA-6822. Next base: position 1,039,567 of record NZ_CP196995.1, read on the forward strand.
ATTTCATCAATGAAAACATTCCCTAGAATCGCAATCAAAATTCCTATTAAAACCTCTATAACAATTAAAAAACTAAGATTTTCCTGTGCCTCTTTTTGTTTACCTTCGCCTAATTTTCTTGCAACTATTGCACTACCGCCAGTTGCAATCATAATTGCGATTGCCATTTCAAAGCATATTGCAGGATAAAACATATTAACAGCAGATAAAGCAGTTGTGTCAATTAATCGTGATACAAACATTCCATCAACAATAATATACATAGATAAACTAATCATCATCACAATGTTAGGTATTGCAAATTGTAATAATGAACAAAAGGAAAATTTTTTAGCCAAAACATTATTCATTATTGATTTCCTCCTTGAGTAATTCATAATATTTTGTGTTACTCACAATTAGCTGATTTATCAATTCTTCACCTAATTCTTCCATTACATTTTCTTCCATTTGAAGTAATGGTTTTAATATTTCGCGAGCGAAATCACTTCCTTTAGGTGTAAATGTAATCAATCGTTCCCTTTTATTTTCTTCATTTGGAGTAATTAAAATATAGCCCTTTTTTTCAAAATCAAATAAAATTCCATGAACTGTTTGTTTAGGTAAAGCCCACCAATCACATATTTGTTTTTGAGTGCATGTCTTAAAATCGTACAAGGTATATAAAACAACCAAAGAATTGTAATTCAACTTATTCTTTTTCGCCCATATCCTATATAAATCTAATGTACTGCTTAAAGCAGAGTTTACAAGTCTGATTTGTTTTCTAATATCCATAACATCCTCCTAATAGTACTAATCGGTACTTTATGTAGTATAGTACTAATTAGTACTATTGTCAATAAGAAATAAAAAGAAACAAAAAATATCTTCCTTAACTATTTGTCATTCTAAATAAGGTTGTTTTGTCATATCAAGACACTTTTATTCGTTGTAAATCTTTCTTTTGTGTTTCGTTATTTTCCTAGTAAGTGTAGTACATATGTGAATAATCTTAATTTTGTATCTGTTTTTGTTTATAAGAATAGAATTTATTTCATCAAATAAAAAAAATTTAATAAATTTTAACAGCAAATAAAAATACAAAAATAGGAAATTTATTTAGTCTAACTAAACTAGAAATTTTGACATGTGAAATCAGAATAATATAAAAGTTTAGTAATAAAATACTTACAACTTAAAAATATTAAACTCAAAAGCTTAGTAAATCTCAAAAAAATAGAAATGCTAAAAAAATAAAAAACAAAAAAGTTTATAAATACTAATTTTAAAAAAAATTAATATAAACAATAAAAAATAAAAAAGTTTAAAAATATTGACATTACTAATGTGTGAGTTTTTGGATAGAGCCAAAAAAACACTTGTAAAAAGTCTTGGATATTAATATAATAAATATCATGAGTTTAATAAAAGTAAAAATAAAAAATAGAAATAATAAATAAAAATACAATAATTATTTTAATATAGAGAGGGGATGAATTCAAAATCATGGATAGTGAGTTTGCAAATGCGGTTGAATTAAGCTATGAATGTGCTCCATTATTAGAGTCTTTAAAGGAATACTCAGAAAAAAATATAGCTTGTTTTGATGTGCCTGGACATGTAAAAAATAGAGGTGTAGATATATTAAATAAATATCTAGGTGAAAATCTCATGAAAATGGATATAAATTCATCACCAACTATGGACAATGTATCTGCTCCAAATAGTGTTATAAAAAATGCACAGGATTTGTTGGCACAAGCATATACCGCTGATGAAGCATTCTTTATAACCAATGGTACAACTCAGGCAATACATGCAATGATTTTAAGTGTGATAAAACCAGGTGAAAAAGTATTACTTCCAAGGAATATACATAAATCAGTGATAAATGCACTAATACTCTGTGGAGGAATACCAATATTTATACAGCCAGAGTTTGATGAACAGTTAGGCATAAGTTTAAATATTACTCTTAAAAAAATTAAAGTAGAGATAGAAAAAAATTGTGATATAAAAGCATTGTTTTTCCTTAATCCAACTTATTATGGTGTTTGTGCGGACATTGAAAATATCATAGAGCTATGTCATAAAAATAATATTTTGGTACTAGTGGATGAAGCTCATGGAGCTCATTTTCCATTCCATTTAGATTTACCTCCTTCTGCAATAGGCTTGGGAGCTGATATGGTAGCCGTAAGCATACATAAAACTGGAGGAGCATTGACACAGTCTTCAGCACTTTTATTGAATAGAGATAATGTGAAGTTCGAAAAAGTTCTTCAATCAATAAACATGCTACAGTCAACATCTGCATCTTATTTGCTTATGGCAAGTATAGATGGTGCTAGAGCAAATCTAGTTGAGAATGGGGAAAAGCAACTATCAAAAGCATTAAACTTATCTAGGTATGCAAAATCTAGATTAAACAAAATTGATGGAATAAAAGTCTTATCTACTGAAATGCTAAAGCAAAAAGGTGCTAAATTTATAGACGAAACAAAACTATGTATAAACGTGAAAGAATTAAATTTAACAGGATTTGAAGTCTATGATTTATTGTATAAAAATTTTTCAATTCAAGTGGAATTAGGAGATTCATACAATATTCTTGCACTTGTGTCTATTGGAACGAACAAGTCTGATATTGATAGATTAGTGAAAGCACTTTCAATAATTGCAAAGGTCTATAGAAAAGAAACTGCATTAAATGAGTTTAATATGGTTCAAATAAATCCAACCATTAAGCTTAATCCGAGAGAAGCTTTTTATGCACCAAAAGAAAGTGTAGAAATTGATTCGTGTATAAATAGAATTTGCGGAGAATCAATAATGGCATATCCACCAGGTATACCAATTGTTGCTCCAGGAGAATTGATAACAAAAGAAATTATGGAATATATTATCTTCTTAAAAAGTAGTAATGCATATCTAACAGATGTGCAAGATAAAAACTTAGATAGAATACTTGTAATAAAATAAATTGATTTATTTAGAAAAGATAAGAATAGATTAAATATGTAGAGGAGTTGGGATTGAAATGAAATTTGAAACACTAGGAAGACATATACTAGTAGAATATTATAATTGTGATGAGAATGTACTCAAAGACCCACGTCTTATAGAAAATTTTATGAATGATTCAGCATTAAATGCAAAAGCTACAATCGTTGATTCTGTATTTCACCATTTTAATCCTTGGGGTGTTTCAGGTGCCGTTATAATTGCAGAATCTCATTTAACAATACATACTTGGCCTGAATATGGTTATGCAGCAGCGGATTTTTTCACTTGTGGTGATATAGACCCATGGAAAAGTTTTGAATTGTTAGAACAGCTTTTAAAGTCAGAAAGAAGTGAGTCTACAGAAATTCCAAGAGGTTTGACTACAAAAATAAAAAAATATTCAAAAAAAGATTTAGGTAAGATTACTCATAAACCAGAAGCAGTATAAATGTAGAATATATGAGAGAAAGTGAGGATTACTATATGGAACTTTGGTATACAGAAGAATGGACAGAGAATGTAAGATTTTCTATAAAAGTAAATAAACATTTGTTTGAGGGGAAGTCTCAATTTCAGAGAATAGATGTATTTGAGAGTGATGAATTTGGAAAGTTTCTAACAATAGATGGGTTAATGATGGTAACAGATAAAGATGAATTTATATACCATGAGATGATAACTCATGTTCCTATGTCTACAAATTTAAACATAAAAAAAGTATTAGTAATAGGTGGGGGTGATGGCGGAACTGTAAGAGAATTAAGCCGTTATCCACAAATAGAAAAGATTGATATGGTCGAAATAGATAAAATGGTTGTAGATGTATCTAAAGAGTATATGGATATATGTTCATGCAAATTAGATGATGAAAGAGTAAATTTATATTTTGAAGATGGTGTTAATTTTGTTAAATGTGCCTCTGATAAATCTTATGATTTGATAATAGTAGATTCAACTGACCCAATAGGACCAGGAGAAGGTCTTTTTTCAACTGATTTTTATACAGATTGCCATAGAATACTGAGTGATGATGGAATTTTGGTAAATCAAAGTGAAAGTCCTTATTTTGATTTTAATGCTAGGGAAATGAAAAGAGCTAATAAGAAGTTAAAAGAGATATTTCCAATATCTGAAGTCTATCAAGCACATATACCAACATACCCATCTGGTCATTGGTTGTTTGGTTTTGCTTCGAAAAAATTTAGTCCAATAAAAAATCAAGATAGGGATGGATGGGAAAAATTAAATTTAAAAACTAAATATTATAATAGTAATATACATTTAGGTTCGTTTATGTTACCTCAATATGTAAAGGAGATGTTAGATGAACAATAATTTCTATTACATGAATACCTTTATGAGTATGGACAAAAATTATGAAGAATCTAATCTTATAGTATTTGGTGTTGGATTCGATGGAACTACTTCAAATAGACCAGGAGCTAGATTTGCAAGTGGTTATATGAGAAAAGAATTTTATGGTCTTGAAACATATAGCCCGTTTTTAGATTTGGACTTGGAAGATTACAGTATATGTGATTATGGAGACTTAGAAATAAGTGTAGGAAGTACAGAAAAGGTATTAGAAGAAATATATATAGAAACATCTAAGATTGTTAGAGATTCAAAAGTTCCATTTATGATTGGAGGAGAGCATTTAGTTACACTACCAGCTTTTAAAGCAGTGTATGAAAAGTATAATGATATATATGTAATTCATTTTGATGCTCATGCAGATTTAAGAGAAGAGTATAATAATAGCAAAAACTCTCATGCAACAGTAATTAAAAGGGTATGGGATGTTGTAGGAGATAATAAAATATTTCAATTTGGTATAAGGTCTGGTACAAAAGAAGAATTTAAGTTTGCGACAGAACAAAAGCATACATATATGGAAATTGGAGGAATAAACACTTTTGAAAATATAATTAATATGTTGAATGGAAAGAACGTTTATTTAACTGTAGATTTAGATATACTAGATGCATCTGTATTTCCAGGAACAGGTACACCAGAACCTGGTGGTATAAATTATAGAGAATTTCAAGAAGTTTTTAGAATCATAAAAAACTCTAATATAAATATCGTTGGTTGTGATATTGTAGAGTTAAGTCCTGATTATGATACTACAGGTGTATCAACAGTTATAGCCTGTAAAATATTAAGAGAGTTATGCTTAATAATATCTGATAAAATTAAATAGAGTAGTTTTTGATAGTAATATATTATAATAAAAGAAGTTATTTTAAAAAGATGTTTTGAATTGTCTTTTTTAAAGTAACTTCTTGTTTTTGTAACGTATTATAAGTATAATGAACAACAAAAAAGAGCCTACTATAGCTCCTTTTCTAAAATATATATATTTAAATTAAATAATTATATTCTATTCACGTTTTCAGCTTGAGGTCCTCTATTACCTTGAGTTATATCAAAGCTAACCTTTTCGCCTTCTTCTAAAGTTTTGTATCCATCATTTTGTATAGCTGAGAAATGTACGAAAACATCGTCTTCTCCCTCTACAGATATGAATCCAAATCCTTTTTCATTGTTAAACCATTTTACTATTCCGTTTTTCATTATAAGAAAACCTCCGCTTTATTAAAAAATACAAACTAAAAAAATAAGTCTGTTCTATTAATATAGCATAAAATTTAAATAAAAGCAAATAAAATTTTTAAAAAGATTAATTAATTTTAGAATTTAAAAAAAATTGTTAAATGATGCAAAAATAAGTAGTATAAAATCGTACAAAAATATGAATATAAGGAATAAATTTAATATCAAAAAATGTAATAAAAAGGAATGTGAGTAAAAAACGTAATTAAATTTTATAATAAAAAATATTATATATTCGATTAAAAATTTGAAATAAAAATAGTGAAATTTCAGAAATATCAATATTATTATATAATCAAATGAAAAAACATTGTATATATTCGATAAAATAAAATTTAAACATATAATATTTTATGTATATATTAATAAAAGGAAATATTATGTTATAATGGTATCGTATAAAATCATTTACGGGGGTGGTATTAAAATGTTTCAATTTGAAACACAAATACACAAATTAAGACATGATGTTTTAACTGCAATAGCTAGACTTGGAAAAGATGATAACCTTACAAGAGAAGCAATGGATAATATTCAATATGAAATAATAAAAGGTGAGAAACCTACATACAGATGTTGTGTTTATAAAGAAAGAGCTATAATATCTGAGAGAGTAAATGTAAGTATGGGATTAGAGCCAGGTCAAGATAAGATAGATTTAGATACAATGGATATAGGAGAAGATGAACAAATTATATATATTTTGGAGGCTGCATGTGATAGTTGTCCAATAAATGAATTCACAGTAACTGATATTTGCAGAGGCTGTCTAGCACATAGATGCAAAGAAGCTTGTAAATTTGGTGCTATAACACATGTCGGAGGAATGGCTTACATAAATCATGAATTATGTAAGGCTTGTGGAATGTGTAAAAAAGCTTGTCAATATGATGCCATCTCAGAGGTTGTTAGACCATGCAAGAGTGTATGCCCAACTAATGCCTTAGGATTTGATAGAGAGAATATGAAAGCTATGATACATGAAGATAAGTGTTTAAACTGTGGTGCATGTATGTCAGCATGCCCATTTGGAGCAATATCTGATAAAAGTTTGATAGCTCCTGTAGCTAGAAAATTAGTTCAAAACGAAAAAATGTATGCAGTAGTAGCTCCTGCTATAACAGGTCAAGTTGAAGCAAATGTTACATATGGTCAAATAAAGAATGCTATAAAATCATTAGGATTTGTCGATGTACTAGAAGCAGCTTGTGGAGCAGATGCAGTTACAGTTCATGAAAGTTTAGAGTTTGCTGAAAGAATGGAAAAAGGAGAAGCTTTTATGACAAATTCTTGCTGTCCAGGATTTGTTGGTTACATAGAAAAGACATTCCCAAATCATGTAGGGAAAATATCTTCTACAGTATCCCCTATGATAGCTAGTGGAAGATTTATAAAAAGTTTTGAGCCAGATGCTAAAGTTGTATTTATAGGACCATGTACAGCTAAAAAAAGTGAGGCAGCTAAGAAAGAATTAAAAGGAGCAGTGGATTATGTACTGACTTTTGAAGAAATAATGGCATTATTTGAAGCATTTGATATAGACTTAGCTAAGTGTTCAAATGAAGATATAGATGATGCATCAATATTTGGAAGAGGTTTTGGAGCTGCTGGTGGTCTTACAAAAGCTATAGAGAATTATCTTGCTGAAAAAGGTATAGGTGTTAATTTTGAACCTGTAAAGATTTCTGGTTCAAGAGAAATCAAGAAAACTATGACTATGGCTAATTTAGGAAAATTAGAAGGTAATTTTATAGAAGGAATGATGTGTGAAGGTGGATGTATAAATGGTTCTGGTAAGTTCTTATCAGGTGCAAAGGTTAAAGCCACTTTTGATAGAAAAAATTCTCAATCAACTAAGAAGAGTGTTTTAGCAAATACAAAGATAAAAGATTTTAGTAAAATAAATTTAGAAAAATAAAAAGAGAAATACATATAATTAATAGAGTTGTTCTAAGTTGCAGTTTAACTTTTGGACAACTCTATTTTTATTTATATATTTGGTTATTTAGTAATTTAAAACAAAAACTATATGCACTTAAAATAAAAATTACATATATAATATTTTGTATATAACTTAACAAAGTATATGCCTGTGTTATAATAATTTATGGAAATAAATAAAAATACAATATACATAATAGTAGAAATATAGCGAAAAAGATGTGATTTATGGGGAGGATTACTTATGTTTGAGTTCGAAACGCAACTAAAAAGGTTGAAGCATGAAGTTTTAACGGCAGTAGCAAGATTAGCGATTGAAGAAAAATTAACAAAAGAAAATATAGAAAAAATTCCATATGAAATAATTAAAGGAGAAAAGGCCAGATATAGATGCTGTGTCTATAAGGAGAGAGAAGTAGTTCTTGAAAGAGCACAACTTGCATTAAGTTTAACACCAAATAGTAAATATGGAGATATAAATCCTGATTTAGTTAATTTAGATACGGATGAGCAAATTATATATATAGTAGAAGCAGCATGTGATAGATGCCCAATAAATGAATTTACAGTTACAGAACTTTGTAGAGGTTGTCTAGCTCATAGATGTAAAGAAGCATGTAAGTTTGGGGCAATTTCTTACATAAATGGAAGAGCATATATAAATCATGATTTATGCAAAGCTTGTGGAATGTGTAAAAGTTCATGCCAATACGATGCTATATCTGAAGTTGTAAGACCTTGTAAGAGTGTCTGTCCAACAGGAGCATTGGATTTTAATAGAAATACTATGAAAGCCATGATACATGAAGATAATTGTATAAATTGTGGAGCTTGTATGTCAGCATGTCCATTTGGAGCAATATCTGACAAAAGTTTGATAGCACCTGTTGCAAAAAAACTTGCAAAGAAGGAAAATATGTATGCAATAGTAGCTCCAGCTATAACAGGTCAAATTGATAGCAATATTACATATGGACAGTTAAAAAATGCTATAAAGTCGTTGGGGTTTGTAGATATGATAGAAGCTTCTTGTGGGGCAGATGCGGTTACAGTTCATGAAAGTAATGAATTTATTGAGAGAATAAAATCTGGAGATGATTACATGACAAATTCATGTTGCCCTGGATTTTTTAAGTACATAGAGAAGATGTTCCCTGATGAAAAAGATAAAATATCATCTACAGTATCTCCTATGATAGCAACAGGAAGATTAGTAAAAAAATTTGATTCTGATGCTAAAGTTGTATTTATAGGACCATGTACAGCCAAAAAGAGTGAGGCAACAGAGACATACTTAAAAGATGCAGTAGATTATGTGCTTACTTTTGAAGAGTTAATGGCATTATTTGAATCATTTAATATAGATTTATCAAAATGTTCGAATGAAGATATAAATGATGGGTCAATTTTTGGAAGAGGATTTGGAGCATCTGGAGGTCTTACTAAATCAATACAGAACTATATTACTGAGAAGGGAATTAGTTTTGATTTTGAACCTATAAAAGTATCTGGTCCAAGACAAATTAAAAAAACAATGACAATGGCTAAATTGAATAGACTAGAAGGTAATTTTATAGAAGGAATGATGTGTGAAGAAGGTTGTATTAATGGAGCTGGTAAGTTTTTATCAGGTGCTAAAGCTAAGAATACCTTTGATAGAAAAAATGGACAATCAACTAAAAAAAGTGTTTTATCTAATGATAAAATTAAAGAATTTGAAGATGTAACTTTAGAAAGATAGACTTAATTTTTATAAAAAGAGCAGTACAGTTTATAACTATATTGTTCTTTTTTTTAATGCCACAAATATGCCTAGAATTTGCCCTGTTTATATGTGTATTTTACTAAGTCAGGATTGTTATACTATAAATATGAAATAAATAAAATTTATAGGAGACTTTGGATGAAGAGAATAATATTAAGAGACATCATGTTTTTTGTTACTACATTATCTGTAATTGCAATATTATTGATTGTAGTAAATGTAACTACTAATGGTAAGATAAAATCAACAAGTGAATCTTATTTAAAGAGTGACAAAAATAGTGTAAGTCAAAATAATATTAAGAGTAGCACAAAAAATACTGCATTTAAGACTACTATACTAAGCACTGGTAAGTCAGACTGCATACTAATTGAGATAGGTGATAAAGTCATAATGATTGATACAGGAGAAGATAAAAATGGAAAACAAATAGTCGATAAATTAAAAGAAAAAGAAATAAACACACTTGATTATTTGATTTTAACTCATTTAGATAAGGACCATATAGGTGGAGTCGATAGTGTACTATCTAGTGTCAAAGTAAAGAATCTGATACAAGCAAATTATAAGAAAGACAGTAAACAATATGATGAGTATATTGATTCACTTAAAAAAGCTGATGTAGAACCAGTAGTGCTTAAGGAAAAAATGAATCTTGTAATCAGTAATGCAGAAATAAGTATACAACCAGCTTCAAAAAGTGAGTATGAGGGTTCAAATGATTACTCAATAATGACTAGTATAAATTATGGAGAACACAAATTTTTGTTTGCAGGAGATGCAGAGGAAAAAAGGTTGGCAGAATTTATAAGTGAAAATACTTTGAAATATGATTTTGTTAAAATCCCTCATCATGGGAGATATGACAAATTAACTGAAGCATTTTTAGACTCTATATCCCCAGAATATGCTGTTATAACTTGTTCAGAGAAAAAAGCTCCAGAAGAGGATGTCTTAAAAATATTAGAAAAACTGAATATAAAAACATTTTTGACTTCTGATGGAGATGTAGCCATCAATAGTGATGGCAAGGTATTGAGTGTAAGCCAATAATTTTTTTGAGAAAATCTCTAAAAAAATTTTAAAAAATCATTAGCAAATATTACCCCTTAAACATAGTATATTTTAGGAGCTGAAACTCCACATACAAAATTACTAGGAGGTAACATATTATGTTGGATAGATTTTTTGGTGAAGGCGGATTTGGCGGATGTGCTTGGTGGATAATAATATTATTCTTCTTATTCTTAGCATTCCAAGACTGTTGGGCTGAGATGGACTTATGTGCATGGATACCTTTCTTAATAGTATTATTAATACTTTGTGAATGCGGTGACGTTTTTGATGGAGGATGTGGATGCTAGAAAAATCAATTTAGATGATTTAACGAAGCTTATGGTGGGTATAAGTAAAATACCAAACCAATCACAATCTAGTGTTTGAAGGTAGTCGGAAATCCCCCGCTACCTTCTTTTTTTTATGTTTAAAATCTATTTTTGAATTATTTCATTTACATATAATAATTTTTACTATAAAGTCTGATATAATTAAAAAGAAAATAAATTTTATTTATAGGAGATGTAAAAATGGCTATAGTGGATAAGATTTTCAATGAGATAAAACTTATGGTCGCAAGACTTTTATTGGGAAAAAAATACAGTGAATATGAAGAAAAAGATTTAGTGTATAATACAGAAGAAGAAGTTATACTTATAACATTGAAACGACTAGTTTTTCAAGGAAAAGTGAATGAAGCAGAAGAGATTTTATTCGATAAGGCTAACACTGTGAATACTGAAAATATGCAGTATATAGCAATAGAATTTTATACTATGCTTATGGAAAAAACTGATGAAGAATTAGAGGCTATGAATTTCTCTAAACAAGAAGTTTATCAAGGAATAGAAGATATTAGAAAAGTATTGAACTTAGAATAAAAGATATATGAGAATATTGAAATAAATTAATGATAAGGTGAGAATATTATATTTAGATATGTAGAATATAATATTCTTATTTTATTAGTTATATAGGTATATCTAAATTACAATAAAACTATCTTGAAAAAAATTAATCTTAATTGTATAATATTACTTTGAGTGAAAAAGTATTAACATTTTTTTATAAGATGTTTTACTAAAAAAATATATATAAATATACTGTTATCAATAAGAAATTTAATTTAGTGAGGTGTTAAGATGAAAGTAGGATTTGACCACAAAAAATATTTAGAAGAGCAGTCTAAATATATCTTAGAAAGAGTAAACAATTTTGACAAGCTTTATTTAGAGTTTGGAGGAAAATTGATGGGAGACCTTCATGCAAAAAGAGTGCTTCCAGGATTTGATGAAAATGCAAAAATAAAAGTGCTACAACATATGAAAGAAAAAGTTGAAGTTGTAATCTGTGTATATGCAGGAGATATAGAAAGAAATAAAATAAGAGGAGACTTTGGTATCACTTATGATATGGAAGTTTTAAGATTAATAGATGATTTAAGAGGTTACGAGTTAGATGTAAACAGTGTAGTAATTACTAGATTTGAAGGACAACCTGCTACAACTGTATTTATAAATAAATTGGAACGTAGAGGAATTAAAGTCTATAAGCATTATCCAACAAAGGGATATCCGTCAGATGTTGAGACTATAGTTAGTGATGAAGGGTATGGGGCAAATGAGTATATAGAAACTACAAAACCAATAGTTGTAGTAACAGCGCCAGGTCCTAATAGTGGAAAACTTGGTACTTGTTTAAGCCAGTTATATCATGAAAACAAAAGAGGAAATGTAGTTGGATATTCTAAGTTTGAGACATTCCCAGTTTGGAATGTACCTGTGAAGCATCCTTTAAATATAGCTTATGAAGCAGCTACGGTTGATTTAAAAGATGTAAATATGATAGACTCATTCCATCTTGAAACTTATGGTGAAATGTCAGTAAACTACAATAGAGACTTAGAATTATTCCCAGTGCTTAAGAAAATAATAGAAAAGATAACTGGAAAAGAATCAATTTTCCAATCTCCGACTGATATGGGTGTCAATAGAGTTGGATTTGGAATAATAGATGATGAAGTAATAAGAAGAGCATCTATAGAAGAAATAATAAGAAGATACTTTAAAACTGCTTGTGAATATAAAAAAGGACAAGTTGATAAGGGTGCCTATGATAGAATGAAAATGATTATGGAAGAACTTAACTTAAAGCCAGAAGATAGAAAAGTTGTCTTACCTGCTAGAAATTACAGTAATAAATTAAAAGAAAATGCTGATAAAAATGATACTTGCCCTGTAGTAGCATTAGAGTTAGAGGATGGAACAATATTAACTGGTAAGGGTTCTGACTTAATGAATGGAACAGCAGCTGCAATATTAAATGCAATTAAACACTTAGCTAATATATCTGATGATATGCACTTAATATCACCTGTAATATTAGAACCTATTATAAATTTAAAAACAAAAACTTTAGCTAGTAGAAATGTGTCACTTAGTTGCCAAGAGGTTTTAACTGCACTTAGCATTTGTGCTGTAACTAATCCAACTGCACAATTTGCTATGGAAAAATTGGCACTATTAAAAGGGTGTCAAGCTCATTCTACTACTATACTAAATAGAGATGATGAACAAACATTTAGAAAACTTGGTATAGATGTAACTTGTGACCCAGAGTATCCTTCACAAAATCTTTACTATAGCTAAAATTATATAAAAAAATATGGGCTGTTTTAAAGTAATAGTTTGAGCAGTCCATTACAATTATAATAAAATCAGTAGGCTGTCTTATATAAGGCAGTCTTTTGTTTTTAAAACATCCCATTTAAATTAATATATATACTGTTATCCATAAGGAATTTTAAATTTAGTTCCTTGGAATACCTATTGTAAAGCTTTTATATAGTTTTTGCAAGTGTTTTTAAGGATTTTTTATAAATTATATTAAATTGGTTGATTATAGGATGCTTTATATATGGAAAATGTCAATCTATAAAGAGAATTATAAAAAAAAGAGCATAAAGAAACATAAGTTTGGTATAATTAAAAAGTAATCTAAATAAAATTAATATGTTTATATTTTAAAAGGTGATAAGGATGGAACTTCATAGAAAAATAATTCATATAGATATGGATGCTTTTTATGCATCTATAGAACAAAGAGATAATAAAAAATTAAAAGGAAGACCTGTTATTGTTGGTGGAAATCCACAAAGTAGAGGTGTAGTTGCAACCTGTTCTTATGAAGCTAGAAAATTTGGCGTACATTCAGCTATGCCATCAGCTGTAGCTTATAATAGATGTCCTTATGCAGTTTTTATAAGGCCTAGATTTGAAGTGTATAAAAATGTATCAAATCAAATAAGAGACATATTTTATAGATATACTGATTTGGTAGAGCCGTTGTCTTTAGATGAAGCTTACTTAGATGTAACAAAAAATAAAAAAAATATTGATTCATCAATTGAGTTAGCAAAGCAAATAAAAAGAGATATACTTAGAGAAGTTGGTCTTACTTCTTCAGCTGGTGTTTCGTACAATAAGTTTCTTGCTAAAATTGCATCAGATTTAAAAAAGCCAAATGGGTTGACTGTAATAAATGAAAAAAATGCTCAAGAATTTTTAGATAAATTACCTGTAAATAAATTTTTTGGTGTTGGAAAAGTCACTTCAAATACTCTTAAAAATTTAGGTATAAAAACAGGATACGATTTAAGGTGCTTAAATTTATTTGAACTTGAAAATATATTCAAGAAAAAAGGTTATGAATTGTATAAATTTGCAAGAGGAATAGATGATAGGCCTGTAGAGCCAAATAGAGTTAGAAAATCTGTTGGAGCTGAGACTACATTAAGTCATAATTTGGATATTGATGAAGAAGAAACACGCAATATCCTTGATGAACTTTGTGAAGAGGTATGTCATAGATTAAAAAACTCTGAAAAATTTGGAAAGACACTTACATTAAAAATTAAATATGAGGATTTCACACAGATAACTAGAAGCCTTAGCGTAGAACATTATATTGATGAATATAATGATATAAGAAGTTGTGTAGATAATTTATTAAGAAATGTTGAGATGAATAGAAAACAAATTCGGTTATTGGGAGTTACAATTTCAAACTTAAGTGATAAAAAAGAAACTTATAAAGATATTACATTATTTGAGTATATGGATAGTATTCAACCATAATTTTTTATTTAAATAAATTAATAGGCTATCTCAAAATAGAGATAAGCCTCTTTTTTATTGTTAAATGATGAAAATACATTTGATTTCATACAAAAAAGAGTACATCATGAACTGAAACATTCATTTTAAGACCCTCTTATGTTATTTTATGAATATTTTTATTCTTTTTTTGTTTTTTAGATTATATAATACATAAATACGTTGCATCTGTAGCAATATTCAGACATATATTGACCTAAAAGTTGTACTTAGTTTACATAAAGCGAATAATATGATATAATTAAAAAAACAACTTATAGTATTGGTGAAGGTTGCTTGTCGATAGAGGGGATGATAAATTATGATAGAAATAAGAAATGTGACCAAGAAGATAGGAAATAATGTTATATTAGATGATATTTCTCTAACTGTAGAAACAGGTACACTGGTAGTTTTGATTGGTTCAAGTGGTTGTGGGAAGACTACAACTTTGAAGCTTATAAACAAATTAATAAAACCTACATCTGGTGAAATATATATTAATGGCAAACCAATTTCTCAGGAAAATGAAATAGAGCTTAGAAGAAAAATAGGATATGTTATACAGAACACAGGCCTATTTCCTCACCTTACAATAAAAGAAAATATAGAGTTAATTCCACGCCTAAAAAAGGAAAAGTCCGTTGAAGAAATTGAGAAAAGAACATTGCAACTACTTGAGATGGTAGGTCTTAATAGTGATGATTTTTTAAATAAGTATCCTTCAGAACTTAGTGGTGGTCAACAACAAAGAATTGGTGTTGCAAGGGCCATTGCGACTGATGCTGAAATAATATTAATGGATGAGCCTTTTAGTGCGTTAGATCCAATAACAAGGACATCTTTACAAGAGCAATTATTTTCTCTTCAAGATGAATTGAAAAAAACTATAATATTTGTAACTCATGATATGGATGAGGCTTTAAAGATAGCTGATAAAATTTGTATTATGAAGGATGGAAGAGTAGCACAATATGATACTCCAGAAAATATACTTAGAAAACCTGCAAATGATTTTGTAAAAGATTTTATTGGAGAAGATAGAGTTTGGGATAATCCAGAATATATAAAAGCAAGAGATATTATGATAAAAAATCCTATTGCTGTTACTTCAACGAGAACTGTAACTCAAGGGATAGAAATTATGAGAACAAGTAAGGTTGACAGTTTACTAATTATAGACAGAGCTAAAACATTAAAAGGCATTGTTACTGTAAAGGATATGAAAGACATTAATGATAAATCAATATTGCTTGCTGATATTATGTCAAGAGAGCCTTTACACGTAAATGAAGGCGATAATTTAGTTGAGATACTGAATGTAATGAATCATAATTCGGTTGGATATATTCCGGTTATTTCTGATGAAAATAAACTTGTGGGGCTAATTACTAGAAGTAGTTTACTTTCTGTTTTAAGTGAACAATTCCTAGAAATGGAGGTGAGTGTCCTTGGATAATTTTTTAAACTTTATACTATTACAAAAAGATAAGATTATAGAGCTTTTAATACAACATATGAGTTTAACAGTTACATCTATTTTGATAGCTATAATAGTTGGGGTTCCTCTTGGAATCATTATTTCAAGAGTCTCATCTCTTAGAAAAATAATACTTGGATTTGTAAACTTAGTCCAAGCAGTTCCATCTATGGCACTTTTGGGTCTTCTTGTACCCATACTTGGGATAGGAAGTAGACCAGCCATATTTATGGTAGTAGTTTACTCATTACTGCCAATTGTAAAAAATACGTATATAGGTATAACCAGTATTGACCCAGTAGTATTAGAATCGGCTAAAGGGATTGGTCTTACAAGAAATCAGACCTTATTTAAAATACAATTTCCTTTAGCGCTTCCTATAATAATGGGTGGGGTTAGAATCTCTGCAGTTACAGCTGTTGGTTTGATGACTCTTGCGGCGTTTATAGGTGCAGGTGGTTTAGGATATTTAGTATTTTCAGGTGTTCAAACTGTAAACAATAATATGATTTTGGCAGGGGCAATTCCATCATGTATAATTGCACTACTAGTTGATTATTTATTTAGTAAAATTGAAGTTGCAGTTACTCCAAAAGGATTAAATCCAAAAGCACCAAAGAAAAATTATATAGCACTTAAAGTAATATCTGTTGTAGTTGTAGTTTCAATGTTGTTTGTTGTTTTTAGTTCAAGTTTTTCAGGTAAGAAAGATACAATAACTATTGGTTCTAAAGATTATACAGAACAACTTATACTTGGTAATGTTTTTGCTGAATTAATAGAGAAAAATACAAATCTTAATGTCAAGAAAAATTTAAATCTAGGTGGTTCGTCTGTTGCATTTAATGCAATTAAGTCTGGAGAGCTAGATATGTATGTAGATTATACAGGTACACTTTTGGTAAATGTAATGAAACATACTCCAATTAAAGATGCTGATGAAGCATATAAGGTTGTAAAAGATACTATGGAAAAAGAAAATCAGTTAACTTTACTTGACCCTCTTGGGTTCAATAATACTTACACATTAGCCATGATGCCTGAGACTGCTGATAAGTATGGAATAAACACTATATCTGATTTAACTAAATATAGTAAAGACCTTACTTTCTCACCAACTCTAGAGTTTGAAAATAGAGAAGATGGTCTTATAGGTATTGCTAGAGATTATGGCTTAAAATTCAAAGATGTAAAAGCAATGAATGGAAGTTTAAGATATACAGCTTTAGATAATAATGAATCTCAAGTTATAGATGCATTCTTAACTGATGGTCTTATTAAAAAGTTTAATCTTAAAATATTAGAAGATGATAAAAACTTCTTTGTACCATATTATGCAGCTCCATTAGTAAGAGAAGATACTTTAAAGAAATATCCTGATTTAGAAAAAGTAATGAATATGCTTTCAGGTAAAATAAATGAAGAAACTATGAGAGAACTTAACTATCAAGTTGATGAACTTGGTAAATCACCAGAAGATGTTGCTCATTCATTCTTAGTTAAAGAAGGGTTAGTATAAAAAATTAATAGTTTATATCAAAACTTTAAGTTATAGATAATATTTTATATATTATCTATAACTTATTTTTATTTGTATCAAAATTATAACAGTACTTTTTATTTATAATTAAGTTTCAAATTGAGTGAACAAGTACAACCAATTTTGAATATAAATATAGTAAATGTGCTTATATACAATTTTATTGTCTAGTTAATTAATATTGATACATAGTCTTTTTTCGATTAAATCGGAGGGAGGAGGTAGATTATTATGGATAATTATAAGAAAGTGAAGCAAGTATTATGGATAATTTTATTTGCTAATTTTGCAGTAGCGTTATTAAAAATCATTATTGGTAATCAAATCAAAAGTTATAGTATGACAGCTGATGGATTCCATTCTCTGTCAGATGGAGCATCAAATATAGTAGGTATCATAGGCATTTTCTTTGCATCTAAGCCAAAAGATAAAAATCATCCTTATGGACATAAAAAATTCGAAATTATAACTAGCTTATTTATTAGTGGTATGTTATTTGTTATAGCGATTAAGATAATTCTTAGTGCAGTATCAAGAATATCCAATCCAATTACACCTTCTATAACTATAGAAAGTCTAATTGCTCTAATCATTACACTTTTTATAAATATTTTTGTCTGTATATATGAATATAGGATTGGAACTAAATTAAATAGTTATGTTTTGATTTCAGATTCATTGCATACAAGAAGTGATATTTTTGTATCTTTAGGAGTATTGATTACTTTAGTTGGTGTAAAATTAGGTTTTCCAGTAATAATAGAATCTATAGTTCCTATTATTATTTCTGCATTTATAATTTACTCAGCTTATGGGATATTTAGACCATCTATTGGAATCTTAGTAGATAGAGTAGCTGTAGATGAGGATTATATAAGAGAAATTGTGTTTGAATTTAATGAAGTAAGAGATGTTCACAATATCAGAAGTAGGGGAAGTAAAAGTTCTATATATATTGATATGCATGTAATGGTTGACCCATTTATAAGTATAGAGCAATCTCATGCTTTAACACATAAAATCGAGAAACAAATACAAGAAGAGATTAATGAAAATGCTCAAGTAATAGTTCATATTGAACCTTTTTATAGCTTTTAATTTGATTAGAAAAGGTCAATTGTAAAAAATTATAATTTATAAAAAAAATATTATACCATAAATAATTTATAAAAAATATTTATGGTATAATATTTTTTATAAAGAAATTAAGTCTTAATATATCTAAGGAGGAATTTATAATGAGATACGTTGAATATGGCAAGACGGGGAAAATGGTTTCAGTAGTTGGTTATGGAGGATTAAGGTTTGATTTAGAGAAAAGCAACCAAGAAAATGCTGATTTAGTTAAATACGCATATGAAAAAGGTATTAATTATTTCGATACAGCACCAGGATATTGTGATGACAGAAGTGAAGATATATTTGGACTAGCTTTTAGACAAATGATAGATGAAGGTAAGACCGATTTTTATGTATCAACTAAAGAAAAACCGAAAGTATGCGATACATCAGAAAAAGCCATAACAGCAGTAAAAAAGTCAATAGAACGATTAGGCGTATCTAAAATAAATTTTTATCATGTTTGGAATATTAGAAAGATGGAGCATTATGAACTAGCTATGAAACCTGGGGGTCAATATGAAGGATTATTAAAATGTAAAGAAGAAGGATTGATAGACCATATAGTATTCTCATCACATCAACCAGGTGATGAAGTTATAGATATCCTCGATGAAAATAAGTTTGAAGGTGTAACTATGGGAATCAATATATTAAACTTTCCATATAGACTAAAAGGTGCTAAGTATGCTGTTGATAATGGATATGGTGTTGTAGCTATGAATCCATTAAGTGGTGGAACTATTCCAAAATACAATAAAGAGCTTTCTTTTCTAGCAAAAGATAGGGAAAGTACTATAGAAGCAGCTTTAAGATTTAATATAGGAATTCCACAAATAAACGTATCTTTGATAGGGTTTAATAAAAAGCAAGATATAGATGATGCATGTAAAATTGCGGATGAAAATAGAATTTATTCAGATGAAGATATACATGACATTGAAACAAGATTAAATCAAAATATGAATGAAATATGTACAGGATGTGGGTATTGTAAGGTATGTCCAAAAGGTATTAATACTCCAGCTTATATGCTTTTTTATAATGAAAAGCAGATGTTTAAAAAGAGTGATGAAGAGATGACAAAATTAGTTTATGGATTAGGGCATTGGAATTATACAATGAATAGTGATGCAAAAGCTGAAGAGTGTATATCTTGTGGAAAATGTGAAGTTGAATGTACTCAGCATTTACCTATAATTGATAGATTAAAAGAGATTAAAAAGTGGGAAGAAAATGGAGTTAATGATGTTACAGTATAATTAATTTATATCATACTTGAAATTTATTGTTTAGTAATATTTTAAAATATAATTTTAATATTTAAGGAGACAAGATATAATTTTGTCTCCTTAAATTATGTTTTTGTATTTTATAAAAATAAATACTATATATATAGTATCTATTTAAACATAGCATTAATAAAGTGAATATTGTGGTTGTAAATAAAGAGTTATTCAATTACAATAAAACAAGTAAGGATATTATAAAGGGGAATTATTAAAATTAAAGGAATAAATTGTAGGTAGCAGCAAATCCTATATGATGAATGGATGGTGATATATATTGATGAGTAAAATATTAAAATACAAAAATGAGATGTTGTTGTTTATATTAGTTGTAATAACTTATCTAATAATAACTAAGATATTTTTTTCCAAGACTACTATATTTTATGACTTGAACAATACTTATGATGTATTGTTAGATACAGATACAGGTGTTTTATTCAATTTAAATGTATTTGCTATAAATCAAGATAATAGTAAACACATATTATTTTCAGCAATTATATCAATTTTTGCATATCCAATATACTTATTTTGTACTTCAATAGCAAATCCAGGGACAGCCGATTTTAATAGTGCTTATGGATTTGGATTAATTTGTCTACAAATAATAACTAGTGCTATGTCTATAACTTTAGTTTTTAATCATATTAAAAAGATAAAAATGCAGAGGTTAACTTTAATTTTACTTACTATGATAATGATATTTTCTTTCCCACAACTATTTATGACTTTAAATGTAGAGAGGTTTATATATAGTCAATTTTCATTAATATTTTTCATAGTTATTGCAAATAAGATGAAAGGAAAGTATTCTTATTTGGTGGAATTCGCTGCTATTCCTCTATTTGGAATAACTATTAGTAATATATATTTGTATTTTTTTAATATGATATTTGAATTTAAATTAAAAATAGGAAAAATGTTAAAACATTTAGCTACATTTATCTTAATGGCATACATTTGTGTAATTTCAACGAAATCTTATGAGAGTTTCATGAATCTTGGAAATGTAATACAGTATGATACTAAATTTATAAGTGGAGAACCAATTCTAGAAAAAATTGCAATGATTATAGAGAGACTACTATACTCAGTTTTTTATTTTCCTGGAGCAGCGTTAAAAAAAGGTCTATTTTTGCAAAATGGTGAAGTTTCAACAATACCAGTTATTCTTACATTATTAGCATTTTGTTTTTGTGTTTTATCAGTTATTGAAAACTCAGACAAAAGAGTACCTAAACTATGTATGGGAATAGTTATATTTAACTTAACTTTACATGGAATAATAGGATACAATCTAGTTAATTCAAGTATTATGGCTATAAATTTTAGTTTTGCAGTTATAGTTTTATTGGCTTACTTTACTAAAGCACTTAGAAAAAATGAAAAAAATATGTATAATATATTTCTATCATTGTTATTGGTTACTATAATAATCAGTAATGTAAATGGATTTATAGAAATTTTAAATATAGGAATAAAGTCATATCCTGTTTAAAAAATAATGTTGAAAGGGTAGTAAGTTTATGAAACAGACAAATACAAATATAAAGCTTCTTACTAAAATTTCAGATTATATAAAACTAATGAGAATAAAGCAATATATAAAGAATTTTTTTGTATTTTCTGCTATAATTTTTTCGAATAATATGCTAAATACAAATTTATTGTTAAAAACATTTATTGCATTTGTATGTTTTTGCCTTATGTCATCATCAGTATATGCATTAAATGATGCCATAGATATGGACAAGGATAAAAAACATCCCAAAAAACGCAATAGACCAGTTGCAAGTGGAAGAATAAGTAAAAGAAATGCTAATATACTATTTGTAATATTGGCTTTGTGTTCAATTTGTTTATCAACAGTTGTTAATTTTAATTTATCTATAATCCTTGTTCTTTATTTGATAAACAATATATTATATTCTCTTAAGTTAAAGAATATAATACTATTAGATGTGTTTTCCATATCTCTTGGATTTATACTTAGGGTCTATGCAGGGTGTGTAGCCATAAATGTCAACTTATCAAATTGGATAATATTATGTACCTTTTTCTTATCTTTATACTTAGCTTTTGGAAAGCGTAAAAAAGAAATAGTGACTTTAAGAGATGATGCAATTGAACATAGAAAGATATTAGAAGATTATGATATAGAAAATCTAAATCAAATGATGGTAGTAATGTTAAGTTCTACAATTGTATGTTATGCATTGTACTCTACAAGTAATCCAGAAAAGCCACATATGATATTTACAACCATATTTGTAGTTTATGGTGTACTTAGATATAATTATATAATTAATACTACAAATGAAGGGAATCCCACCGATATTGTATTAAAAGACAGTGCTTTAAAAATAAACGTAATATTATGGATAATTGCATGTTTTATAATATTAATTTTTTAGTGATAGGATGGGGAAATACTTATGAAAAAAAGTGTACTATTACTCGATATAGATTATACTGTTATAAATACTGATAGCATGTTAGATTTTTTTATTTATTCTTTAAAAAATAAAACATTTAAAACTATTATAAAGTTGCCATACATTATTTTTACTCTAGCTATGTATTTAATTAGAATAGTACCTTTGAAAAGAGCAAAAGAGGCAATCTTTCATCCAATAGTAGATTTTAGTGAAGAAGATTTAAAAATTTTTTTTGATGACTGTATAATGAAAAAAATTAACGAGTCTATGAAAAAAGTTATTTACAAAAACAAAGAAGAGCATAATGTTATAATTATGATAACAGCATCTCCATATGCATATATGAAATACTTTAAACATTATGGTTTTGCAGACGAGGTCATAGGCACTGAGTTATTTTACAAAAATTCAAGATATAAAAATCAATTCATTGGAGAAAACTGTAAGGGAATTGAAAAGATACAAAGAATAAAGACTGTGTTAGATAAGCTTGGGATAGAGATTGATTATGAAAATTCATATGCATATTCGGACTCTAAGAGTGATTTACCGATGCTTTCATTAGCTAAAAACGCATTTTTGGTTAGTAAAAAGAATGGTGAAGTTATAGAACAAATAAATTCATAACTTAATATCACTTAGAATAGGAGGGAATAGTTTGGGATATTTACACATATTAATTTTGTCTATGGTTCCTGTAACAGAATTAAGAGGAGCAATTCCTATAGGTATTGCAATGGGCTTAAATCCTATGTGGGTTTATGTATTTAGTGTAATTGGTTCTACCTTGGTATCAATTCCCTTGATATTAACATTTAGGCACATATTGCAATTTTTAAGAGGGAAAAAGCTATTTAAAGGGATTGCAGATACAATTGATAGGAAAATAAATTCAAGGATGAAAAAATTAAAAAGTGTTTCAATAATAGGTATAATACTATTTGTAGGGATACCACTTCCAACTACAGGAACATGGACGGCATCTGCTATAGCTTCTATATTAAAAATGAGAATAAAAGATGCTTTTATAGGAGTATTTCTTGGCAATTTGCTATCAGGAGTTATAGTTTCAGCTCTTTCTCTACATATAATATAAAACTATCCAAACAATATATTTGGATAGTTTTTTTGTGAGTAGATACAAAACTATTTTTAAAAATAGCCACAAAAACTGATGGAGTATTTAAATTCATTTAGCTCTAAAATGTTTACTATGGATAAAGAAATATAGTATAGTATTACTTGTGAGGAAAGTACTACAAATTTTCTTACAAGTAAAATAAAATTTTTATATGGAATAAGATTTCAATTACAATAAATTTTAATTAACAGAATAAGGAGGTTTTAAAGTGGAAAATTCAAACACTAATTTAGGCAATGAAAGTGTAGGAAAATTGTTATTTAAACTTGCTACACCCGCTATTATCGCACAAATTGTAAATGTTTTATACAACATAGTGGACAGGATTTTTATTGGTAGAATGGAAAGTGGAGAAGTTGCTATGGCAGGTGTTGGTGTAGCATTTCCAATAATAATTATAATAACTTCATGTAGTTATTTAATTGGTATGGGAGGAGGCCCATTAGCAGCCATAAAAATGGGTGAACAAGATAATGATGGTGCAGAGAAAATAATGAGTAATAGTTTTTCTGTACTAGTGATTTTAGCAATACTTTTAACTATAGGTTTTCAGATTGGAAAAGAGCCTCTGCTTTGGATGTTTGGGGCAAGTGAATCTACTATTGGATATTCAATGGATTATTTAAAAATTTATTTAATAGGTACAGTATTTGTTCAAATCTCATTGGGAATGAACACTTTTATAAATACCCAAGGATTTGCTACAACTGGTATGATTACAGTTGCTATAGGTGCTTTGATAAACATAATACTTGACCCAATTTTTATATTTGGTCTTAATATGGGTGTAAAGGGAGCTGCATTAGCTACTATAATTGCACAAGGTGTTTCTGCTATTTGGGTATTGGTGTTTTTATTTGGAAAGAAAAGTATACTTAAGATAAAAAAGAAGTATATGATACCTAAAGCAAGTATTATATTACCAGTCTTGGGGTTAGGAATATCTCCATTTATAATGCAATCTACAGAAAGTCTAGTACTTATAGCATTAAATAGTAAATTGCAGATGTATGGAGGAGATTTAGCGGTAGGCTCAATGGCTATAATGAGTAGTATAATGCAAATTCTTATGCTTCCTAATATGGGATTTACACAAGGAGCACAACCGATAATAAGTTACAATTATGGTTCAGGACAACTTGATAGAGTCAAAAAGACATTTAAATTATGTCTATTGTCATGTTTTACATATTCTACTATTTTGTGGATTCTACTTATGATGTTCCCTGCATTTTTTGTTGGTATATTTAATAATAATCCGCAGTTACTTAGCATGACTAGTTGGAGTATAAAAATATATTTTGCAGGTTCTTTTATGTTTGGAATTCAACTAGCTTGTCAACAAACATTTTTAGCACTTGGAAAAGCAAAGATATCTTTGATTTTAGCTCTTCTTAGAAAAGTTGTACTTTTAATACCTTTAATATTTATACTTCCAGCATTTTTTAATGAAAAACTTTTTGCAGTGCTTTTAGCAGAGCCAGTTGCAGATATAACAGCAGCTACTGTAACAGCAATCTGTTTCTTTGTATTTTATAAAAGTTCTCTATCAAAATCTAAAACAACAGAAGAATAGGATATATATAATAAAATTTCCATGAAAATATTTTAGTAGATAAAAATTAGAATTTGTATTTTAATTTAATAAGATATTTTCTATAATGTATAAAGATATAAAGTCGAATTAATTTTAAAAATTACAGTAAGAAAAATGTAAGTATTTGCAATATTAATGGTATAATATTTACAGATATGATAATTAATAAGAGGAAAGGATGTTTATATAATGGAAAATGATTTAACAATGCAAGAATTACTTGACCAGCAAGAACAAGTATTCAGCAAAGTGAAAGTTGGAGAATTAATAACTGGAAAAATAACTGCAGTTAGAAATGATGAAGTACAATTAGGATTAGACTATGGGTTTGATGGAATAATACCTATAAGTGAATTAAACATAGAAAAAAATCAATATATAGAAGATTTATACCATATAGGTGATGAAATAACTGCTGTAATAACAAAAGTATCTCAAAAAGATGGGACAATAACTTTATCTAAATTACAACTTGATAAAAGAAATGATTTTGCTGAATTACAAAAAGCTTATGATGAACATAGAATAATAACTGTAAATGTTGAAAAAAATATAGAAAAAGGTGTGTTTGCTAATTACAATACATATACATTTTTTATACCAATTTCTCAACTTGATACAAAATTCATTACAGACACATCTAAATTTGTTGGACTTAACTTAGAAGTTTATATAAAAGACTTTGATATTAGGAAAAACAGACTTGTAGCATCTCATAGAGACGTATTACAAGAACGTATAAATAAAGAGAAAGAAGAAAGAAGAGCCCAAATTAAAGCAGAAAAAGAAGCTGAAAGAGCTAGAATCAAACAAGAAAGAGAAGAAGAAAAGGCTCGTATTAAAGTTGCAAAAGAAGAATTATTTAATTCACTTGAAGTTGGACAAAAAAGAGATGGTAAAGTAACAAAAATAATGCCTTATGGTGCATTTGTGGATATTGGTGGAATTGAAGGATTAGCACATATAAACAATTTAGCTTGGACAAGAGTTGAAAGTGTTGAAGAAGTTGTTTCAGAAGGTCAAGAAGTAGAAGTTTATGTGCTAGATGTAAATAAAGATACTAAAAAAATTGCATTAGCATTAAAAGACATAAATAATGACCCATGGGATTTAATAGCAAAAGAAGTAAAAATTGATGATGTTGTTAATGCTAAAGTTCTTAGAATAATAGAAAAGGGAGCTTTTGTTCAGATTAAAGAAGGTGTAGATGCTTATTTACCAATATCTGAATTGAGTGATACTAGAGTGGCTAAAGTTACTAATGTTGTTAATATTGGAGATGAAGTTAAAGTTAAAATTCTTGACTTTAAACCAAAGACTAAAAGAATGTTAGTTTCAATAAAAGAGGCAACTAGAGAGCCAGAAGAAGATATAACAGAATACTTAGAAGTGGAAGAATCTTTAGGAAGTATTGGAGAATTATTTAAAGATAAATTTAAAGATTTAGAAGTGTAAAATAATTGAAAATGGGGCTGTTTTAAAACATTACTCTGTCTATTATGACAGCTTTAGTTTTGAAATAGCCCTTTAGCTATCTACAAAAACTTATATAAGATGTTAGGAGGAAGTTTAATGAAAAAGTCTATTATAGATGTACATTGTCACACCTTAATAAGTGGACATGCACACAGTACTTTTAAAGAAAATGTTGAAGAAGCAATTCAGAAAAATATAAAATATCTGGGAATATCAGACCATGGACCTAATATGCCAGGAGGTCCACATCCATTTTATTTTTATAATTTACATCTACTTCCACGAAAAGTACAAAATGTAAGAGTTCTTAGAGGAATAGAAGGAAATATAATGGATTATGATGGAAATTTAGATGTTCAGGAAGATATGTTACAACACTTGGACTATGTAATTGCAAGTCTGCATAGACCTTGTATAATTTCAGGAACAAAAGAAGAAAATACAAATGCTATTTTGAATGTAATGGATAAACCTAAAGTAAAAATAATTGGTCATCCAGATGATAGTAGATATCCTTTAGATTATGAATCTATAGTAAAGAAAGCTAAAGAAAAAAACATTCTTTTAGAAATAAATAATTCATCATTAAGTTCAAATTCTCATAGAACTGGAACTTGGGAAAATGCAAGTCACATGTTAATGCTATGTAAAACATATGGTGTAAGAGTAATTCTTGGTACGGATTCTCATATATGTTATTCTATAGGAGAATTTGAAAATGCAGAGAAAGTTTTAAAATCAGTAGATTTTCCAGATGAATTAGTCATAAATTATCATGAAGATGAAATTATAGAGTTTTTTGATATTAATTTTTAGAATCGTAGGAGTGAAAAATTTTGAGTAAAAACAAGTTTATCTATATGAATTATTATGACAATGGTTATTTTAAAAAAGGAATGGCTATATATATGGTCTTGGCACTTGTAATTTTAGCTACGATTTTTATATATTCAACGACAATCTTATACCTTTTATGTATAATAACAGCAGTTTTTCTTTTTAAACAAGGTCGTGATTTTTCAAATAAATATGAGGGAGAGGTATATCTTACTCTCGATAATCATTCAATATCAATAAATAATCAATATATATTCAGTATAAAATCTAAAAAAAATCAAAAGTTTAACTATAAAATAATAGAAAAAATAGAAGTGGCAAAAAAAATATTAAATATATATACTGATGATTCTAGTTACAAAATTAGATTGAGTGCATTGAGTGTAGAAGATGAAAAAAAATTATTGAATATCATAGAGGAAAAGATGAAAAAGTTTAAGGGATAATACTATACTATTTTCAATAGTTAGCATGGTTTATAAAATTACTTATCAAAAATAAAAAATAAAAAAACATAGATAATTATTTTTTTGTGTTGACAATACTTTTTAATGTGTATATAATAACTATTAAATCAAAATATTTAGAAAATTTAAATGATTAAAAAAGCGATGAATAGAAGTAGTAAGAACAATGAAACTTTCAGAGAGCTAAAGTGTGGTGTGATTTAGCAGTTGATAGTTCTGAACTTGTCTAGGAGCTGTTTCCAGGATTTAAGTCTTAGGATAATCGGAGTAATTCCACGTTATAGGAAATATAGTCATTACAAGTATTGATTTTGGCTATTACTAAGAGAGCTTTTTATAAAGCTAAATAGAGTGGTACCGCGAGCAAAACCTCGTCTCTAATTTTATTAGAGATGAGGTTATTTTTATTCTAATGATAAAATTAACATTTATTCTTATGAATTAAATAGGGTAAGATTGCGTCGATATAAGGTATACTGGATACAAAAAACAAAAAAGGGGGAAATAGCATGCAATATGGTAAGTATAAAAAATATGGTAAAATGCAAATAGAAAATCGTAAATGGCCAGATAATGAGATATTTAAAGCTCCAATTTGGTGTAGTGTTGATTTAAGGGATGGAAATCAATCACTACCAACACCTATGAGTGTAAATGAAAAAGTCAGAATGTTCAAAATGCTTTTGGATACGGGATTTAAGGAAATAGAAGTGGGATTTCCATCAGCATCAAATACAGAATATACATTTTTAAGAAAACTAATAGATGAGGATATGATTCCAGATGATGTAACGATACAAGTTCTTACACAATCTAGAGCCCATCTTATAGAAAAAACATTTGAATCAATAAGAGGATGTAAGAAAGCAATTATACATTTATATAATTCTACATCGGTTCTTCAAAGAGATGTGGTCTTTAATATGAGTAAACAAGAAATAATAGATATAGCAGTTGAAGGGGCAAAATTGTTTAATGAAGAAGTAAAAAAATACCCAGAGACAGAATTCACTTTTGAATATTCACCAGAAAGTTTTACAGGAACAGAAATGGATTATGCACTTGAAATATGTGAGGCAGTGATAGATGTTTGGAAGCCAACTCCACAAAAGAAGGTGATAATAAACCTTCCATCAACAGTGGAAATGGCAACACCAAATGTGTATGCAGACCAAATAGAGTGGTTTTGTGAAAATGTAAGTTGTAGAGATTCTATTATACTAAGTTTGCACACTCACAATGATAGAGGAACTTGTACAGCAGCAAGTGAACTTGGATTATTGGCTGGAGCAGATAGACTTGAAGGTACTTTGTTTGGAAATGGTGAAAGAACGGGAAACATGGATATAGTAAATGTTGGACTTAATCTTTATACACAAGGGATAGACCCAGATTTAGATTTCAGTAATATTGATAAGATAAGAGAAATATATGAGGGATGTACAAAACTTATAGTGCATGATAGACATCCATATGCAGGTAATCTTGTACATTGTGCTTTTTCAGGTTCACATCAAGATGCTATTAGAAAAGGCATGATAGCAATGAAAAACAGAGATAATGATTACTGGGAAGTTCCATACTTGCCAATAGACCCTCATGATATAGGAAGAGAATACAAAGAGATTATTAGAATAAACAGCCAATCTGGTAAAGGAGGAGCTGTTTATATAATGGAAACAGATTATGGATTTATGATACCTAAGAATATGCATTCTGATTTTGGAAATGTAGTAAAAATGGAATCTGATAGAATAGGGGAAGAACTTAGTAGTGAAGCAATATTTAACTTATTTAAGAAAGAATATATTGATGTTGAAAGCCCTTATAAAGTTAAAAAATATAAAATAAAATCAATGGATGAACTAAACTATGAAAATGATGACTCTAATGATACCAACATGATTGAGATGACTGCAAGAATAACTTACATGGGAAATGAACAAAGGATTGTTGGTGTAGGAAATGGACCTGTAGATTCATTTAACAATGCATTAAAAGAATGTGGTATGAAAGATTACAAATTCAGATACTATTGGGAACATGCACTAGAAGAAGGTTCACATTCAAGAGGTGTAGCTTATGTAGGGATAGAACACAACGATAAAGTCTATTTTGGTGTAAGTATATCGGAAAATATAAATACGGCAGCTATTAATGCACTTATGAATGCAATAAATAAAAGTTATATTGAGGAGGAAGTAAAAGATGGGGATGACTATGACACAGAAAATCTTAGCCAAACATGCTAATTTAAATGAGGTTAAGAAAGGGCAGTTAATTGAAGCAGATTTAGATATAGTTTTAGGAAATGATATAACATCGCCAGTAGCTATTAGAGAATTTGAAAAATTAGGCATTAAAGATGTTTATGATAAGACTAAAGTAGTGATGGTTTTAGACCACTTTGCACCTAACAAAGATATAAAGAGCGCAGAACAATGCAAGTTTACAAGAAGTTTTGCGAAATCAAAAGGGGTTATAAATTTCTTTGATGTGGGAGAGATGGGAATAGAACATGTTCTTCTTCCTGAAAAAGGGATAGTAACAGCTGGAGATGTAATTATAGGTGCAGATTCTCATACTTGCACATATGGAGCATTAGGAGCATTTTCTACTGGTGTAGGTTCGACTGATATGGGAGCAGGCATGGCTACAGGAAAATGTTGGTTTAAGGTACCTGGAGCAATAAAATTTATTTTAAAGAATAAACCAAATAAATGGATAAGTGGTAAAGATGTAATACTTCATATAATAGGTAAGATAGGCGTTGATGGTGCACTTTATAAGTCAATGGAGTTTTGTGGAGATGGAGTAAAGTATTTATCTATGGATGATAGATTTACTATTTGTAATATGGCAATAGAGGCAGGAGCTAAAAATGGAATTTTTTCAGTAGATGATAAAACTATGGAATATATAAATTCACATAAGTGTACAACAATAACAAAAGATGTAAATGTATACGAAGCAGATAAAGATGCAGTTTATGATGAAGTATATGAAATTGATTTAGCTGAACTAAGAGAGACAGTAGCTTTTCCTCATCTTCCTGAAAACACTAAAACAGTAGATGAGATTGATACGGATATAAAGATAGACCAAGTTGTAATAGGCTCTTGTACAAATGGAAGAATATCAGACCTTGAAGTAGCATCTGAAATCATGAAAGGTAAAAAAGTTGCAGATGGAGTTAGAGTTATGATATTTCCTGGAACTCAACAAGTATATCTTGAAGCTATAGAAAGGGGTTATATCACTACTTTTATAGAGGCAGGAGCAGCAGTTTCTACTCCAACTTGTGGACCTTGTTTAGGAGGTCATATGGGGATACTTGCGTCAGGAGAAAAATCAATTTCAACAACAAATAGGAACTTTGTAGGAAGAATGGGTCATGTTGATTCAGAAGTATATCTTGCAAGTCCAGCCGTAGCAGCAGCATCAGCTATAACTGGTAAAATATCAAAACCATCAGATATAATTTAAAGGAGGTAAAGTTTATGATTGCTAATGGAAGTGTTTTTAAATTCGGTGATAATATAGATACAGATGTAATAATACCAGCTAGATATTTAAATATAGCTGACTATAAGGAATTAGCTATGCATTGTATGGAGGATATTGATGATAAATTTGTTTCTAAGGTAAAAAAAGGAGACATTATAGTTGCCACTAAAAACTTTGGTTGTGGTTCATCAAGAGAGCATGCTCCAATTGTAATAAAAGAAAGTGGAGTGTCATGTGTAATTGCTTCTACTTTTGCTAGAATATTTTTTAGAAACTCTATAAATATAGGGCTTCCTATACTTGAATGTGAAGAGGCTGCTAATAATATAGAAGAAGGAGATAATGTAGAAGTAGATTTTTCTACAGGTGTGATAAAAAATATAACAAAAGGAAAAGAGTATAAGGCTGAACCATTTCCTGAGTTTATGCAAAATATTATACTAAAAGAAGGCTTAATCAATTCGATAAAAGCAAACAGGGGGTAGTGGGGTATGAATTATAATATAGCAGTCATAAAAGGTGATGGTGTTGGACCAGAAATAATAGATGAAGGTATAAAGGTTCTAAATAAAATTTGTTGTAAATTTAACCATAGATTCGATTGTGAATATGTATTAGCTGGGGGATGCGCAATTGATGAAACTGGAGAAGCTTTACCAAATAAAAGTGTTGAAGTTTGTCGAAAAAGCGAAGCGGTATTACTTGGTGCTGTTGGCGGTCCAAAGTGGGATAAATGTAAGGGTGATATAAGACCAGAAGCAGGTCTTTTAAAGTTAAGAGAGTCATTGGGCTTATTTGCAAACTTAAGACCAGCAACAATGTATGAAAGTATAAAAGAAGCTTCACCACTTAGAGCAGATATAGTTGAGAAAGGCATTGATTTTATTGTTGTAAGAGAGTTAACAGGGGGCATTTATTTTGGAGAACGTGGAAGAAAAATTATTGATGGCATTGAAAATGCTTATGATGTAGAGACATATAACGAAAATGAAATAAGAAGAATTGGTAAGAGAGCTTTTGAAATAGCTAGAAATAGAAAAAGAAAACTTATAAGTGTAGATAAGGCAAATGTACTTGAGAGTTCAATACTTTGGAGAAGTATAATGGAAGAACTAGCTAAAGAGTTTGAGGATGTCGAGTTATCCCATATGTATGTTGATAATGCTGCTATGCAAGTTGTAAGAGAACCTAGTCAGTTTGATGTAATAGTAACTAATAATATATTTGGAGATATAATATCTGATGAAGCATCCATGATTACAGGTTCTATAGGTATGTTACCATCAGCATCACTTAGAGAAGATAGTTTTGGTATGTATGAACCAATACATGGAAGTGCACCTGATATAGCGGGAAAAGATATTGTGAATCCAATTGCAACTATTCTATCTGTAAGCATGATGCTAAGACACAGTTTTAACTTAGAAGAAGAAGCTAAGTGTATTGAAGATGCTGTGCAAAATGTACTTAATAAAGGATATAGAACTAGTGATATCTATAATGGCATGGGAACTGTTGTAGGAACGAAAAAAATGGGCGAATTAATAGTAAATGAAATATAGAATTATAATTTAATTTGTATAATATAAGTTGAATGTATAATTTGGAAAATTAGTAAAAAATCTATTATAATATAGTTTATCTTTAGAACACAATATAGTTTTAAGTAATTTTAATTACATAAAACTATATTGTGTTTTTTTAGAAAGTAATATATAAAATTAAAGTTCTAATATTTAAAATAGTCTATTTTTATTATTAGAAGTTTGCAGGGATTTAATTAATATTATATAATGTATTTTAGAATTATTTAACATTAAGCCACTATTAATGTAGGTTAGGAGATGGAATTTTTGGCAAAGTATAAGGTTTTAAAAAAGCAAAATAGTAGCAAATCTTGTTTAGTTTGTGGGACACAAAATGAACTAGGACTTAAAGCAGATTTTTATGAACTTGAGAATGGAGAACTTGTATCAATTTGCAATACAAAAGATTGGCATCAAAGTTATCCAGGAAGAGTACATGGAGGTATGTCTGCTGCAATATTAGATGAGACTATTGGAAGAGCTGTAAGTATAAATGATGACCAAATTTGGGGTGTAACAGTGTCTTTAGAATTAAAATATAAAAAACCAGTACCAACAGATGCTACTATAAAAGTTGTTGGAAGAATAACTAAAGAGAATAGAAAATTGTTTGAAGGTACAGGAGAAATAATTCTACCAAATGGAGATATAGCAGTAACAGCAACAGGAAAGTATATGAAAATGCCTATTGGTCAAATTTCAGAAAGTGACTTCTCTAATGAAGAATGGTTTTTTGAAGAATCAAAAGAAAATGTAGAATATATTGAAATTTAATTAAAAAAAGTTTATATCTAAAAAAGATAAAATTAAAAAATTATATAAAAAATATAAGATAAAAATAAATTAGCTATACTAAAAAGATTTCTCTTAATAGCGTTAAATTTACATATCAAAAAAATTAATTTATATAGCTAAAAAGTCTATTTTTTTTGAGAGTATATTTCAGAATATTCAGACTTGTGATAATGTACGAAATGAATGATTTCATAAAATATATAATATAAATTATATATAAAAAATAAATTTTATGTTGACATAGTTAATTCAGCTTGATATTATAGTTATTAAAAATAAGGACAGTAAAAACGCTATCCATATTACAAACTAAAAAAGGGGGGAATTATAATGAGTAAGAAATTATTTATTCCTGGTCCTATTGATGTTAAAGAAGAAGTCTTGCAAAAGATGGCTACACCAATGATAGGACATAGAGGAAAAGATGCATCTGTACTCCAAAAGAGTATAAGTGAAAAAATGCAAAAACTATTCTATACAAACAACACGATACTTTTATCCACGTCATCCGGAACTGGTTTAATGGAAGGCTCCATTCGTTCCTGTACATCCAAAAAGGCAGCAGTATTTTCCTGTGGATCCTTTGGTGATAGATGGTACAAAATGGCAGTGGCTAATAATGTCCCAGCGGATATATTTAAAGTTGAATTAGGAGAGGCAACAACACCAGAAATGGTTGATAAGGTGCTTTCTACCGGAGAATACGATTTAATAACTGTAACTCACAATGAAACTTCAACTGGAATAAGAAATCCAATAGAAGAAATTGGAGAAGTTGTTAAAAAGTATAAAGATGTGGTCTACTGTGTAGACACTGTAAGTTCAGCCGGTGGAATAAAAGTCGAGGTTGATAAGATTGGAATAGATATTTGTATAACATCAGTACAAAAAGCACTGGGATTACCACCAGGAATGTCTATTTGCACATTTTCTCAAAAAGCAATCGATAGAGCTAAGCAAGTACCTTTTAGAGGAGTATATCTTGATTTGTTAGCAATGTATGAATACTTAATCAAGAAAAACTACCAATACCCTTCAACACCATCTCTTTCTCACATGTTCGCTTTAGATTTCCAATTAGATAATATATTAGATGAAGGCTTAGATAACAGGTTTAACAGACATGAAGACATGGCAAACTTAGTTAGAAACTGGGCTAAAAAACACTTCCAAATTTTTACCAATGAAAATCACTTATCCAATACACTTACTGTTATAGAAAATACTCAAGGTATTAGTGTATCAAATTTAAATTCAAAATTACAAGAACGAGGATTCCAGATAGCAAATGGCTATGGCGATTTAAAAGAAAAAACTTTTAGAATTTCACATATGGGTGACTATACTGTCGAAGATGTACAAGAATTATTAGATAATATTGATGATATATTAGGTTTTAATAAATAATATTATAAAATTATGTATATTTTAAGATAAATTTAGAATATATTTTATAAAAATTACATATTAAATTTTTAACAAAGAATAAGAAAATTTGATATGACTTTAATAAAAAATATTTTGAAAATTATATAAACAGAAAGTTAAACTAAATAAAGTGTTTTATGGATAAAAATACTTTAAAAAATAAAAATTGGGAAAATTAAGTGAATAAAAATTGGAGGAGTTTGTTATGTATAATATATTAATTACTGATGGAATAGAGAAAGAAGCAGCGAGAAAATTGAGAGAGTTAAATTTTAATGTTATAGAGCAGTTTTATGAAAAAGATGTTTTAGGAGATAAACTTAAAGATGTTGATGTACTTGTAGTACGTTCAGCTACTAAAGTTACTAAAGAGGTAATAGATAAAGCATTAGAGGGAAAAAAATTGAAGTTAATAGTAAGAGGTGGAGTAGGATTAGATAACATAGATGTTAAATATGCACAGGCTAATGGCATAAAAGTTATGAATACTCCAAATGCAAGTAGTATATCTGTTGCAGAACTTACAATAGGTCAATTGTTTGTACTTGCAAGATTCATAAATACTGCAAATGTAACTATGAGAGATGGAAAATGGGAGAAGAAAAAATATAAAGGTACAGAAATTAATGGAAAAACACTTGGACTTATTGGTTTTGGAAGAATTGCAAAAGAAGTTGCAAAGAGAGCCGAACTATTAGGTATGGATGTTATATATACTGACATAATGGGTGAAGCACAAGGCTTTAACAAATATAGATTCTGTGATATGGAAGAAGTTTTAGAAAAGGCAGATTTCTTATCTTTACACATACCATTTGATAAGAATAAGGGGGCAGTAATTACTGAAAAAGAAATAAACAAGATGAAAGATGGTGCTTATTTACTAAACTGT
The DNA here is from genome assembly GCF_056688955.1 of Clostridioides sp. LIBA-6822. Lineage (NCBI taxonomy): Bacteria > Bacillati > Bacillota > Clostridia > Peptostreptococcales > Peptostreptococcaceae > Clostridioides > Clostridioides sp. LIBA-6822. The sequence continues at coordinate 1,075,682 of NZ_CP196995.1, forward strand.
GCAAGAGGTGGTTTAGTAGATGAGAAAGATTTACTAAAAGCATTAGATGAAGGTAAATTATCAGCAGCAGCTATAGATGTTTATGAACAAGAACCTACATTAAATCTAGACTTAGTGAATCATCCAAGAGTTTCTCCTACACCTCATATTGGTGCATCTACAGTAGAAGCTCAAGAAAGAATAGGAGAAGAAATAGTAAATGTGATTCAAGATTTCTTTCTTGACTTCAACAATATAATAGAGGTAGCATTATAAAATATTTATATAATTAGGGGGAAATAAGTAATGGCAACGATTAAACCATTTAAGGCGGTTAGACCAAATAAATATATAGTAGATAAAGTAGCAGCACTTCCTTACGATGTTATGAATAGTAAAGAAGCTAGAAAAATTGCAGAAGGGAATCCATATTCATTTTTGCATATAGATAAATCAGAAATTGATTTAGATGAAAATATAGATTTATATGATGAAAAAGTTTATTTAAAAGCGCGAGAAAATTTAGATGAATTTCGACAACAAGAAATTCTAGTAAAAGATGATAAAGAGTGTATATATATATATAAACAAATCATGGATGGTAGAGCTCAAGTTGGTATAGTAGCATGTATATCAGTTGATGAAAGCTTAAATGGAACAATAAAAAAACATGAATACACTCGACCAGAAAAGGAAATTGATAGAACTAAGCATATAAAATACTGTGATGCTAATACGGGAACTATACTTGTAACTTATAAACATCAAAGATTAATAGATGATATAATCAACGATTTTATGGAGAATAATGACCCTTTATATGATTTTGTAACAGATGACAAGATAGAGCATACAGTATGGAAGATTGAGAATGATGATATAATATGCAATTTAGTAGATGAATTTGGAAAGTTAGATTATCTATATATTGCAGATGGCCATCATAGGACAGCTTCAGCAGAAAATGTAGCAAAAGAGATGAGAGCTAAGAACCCAAACTATACTGGAAAAGAAGAATTTAACTATTTTATAGCAATGATTGCACCAGATGAGAATTTAATGGTTTTAGATTATAATAGAGTTATCAAAGACTTAAATGGTTTAAGTGAGGAAGAATTTATAAATAAAATAAAAGAAAATTTTGAGCTAAAAGAAATAGAAGGAAAAGAAAAATATAAACCTGACAAAAAAGGAACTTTCGGAATGTATCTAGGTAATAAATGGTACAAAATGGAGGCTAATAAAAACTTATTAGAAATAGAAGACCCTGTTGATTCATTAGATATTTCTATATTACAAGACTATGTTATTGATGCTATTTTAGGTATTGAAAATCCTAGAGTAGATAAAAGAATTGACTTTATTGGTGGTATAAGAGGTCTTGAAGAATTAGAGAAAAGAGTTAATGAAGATATGAAGGTAGCGTTTGCAATGTATCCAACTAGTATTGAGGACTTGATAAGAGTAGCAGATGCAGGTAAGATAATGCCAGCTAAATCAACATGGTTTGAACCTAAAGTAAGATGTGGGCTATTTCTACATGAAATAAATGAATAATTAATAAAGGGCTAAGAAGTGAGAATTACACTTTTTAGCCCTTTTTTTATTGGAAATCATGCATCAAATATGAACATTAGGATATAATTTTTTCAATAATAGTTACCATTTTTTTAGAAATGGATAATTTTAACATATAGATGGTGATATTCTATGTTATAATTTAGAATGAAAAAATAAAAGGATATTATAATGTTCTACTAGAATTATTATCCGGAAACCTAAATTCTAAGTATGAATATAAAGTGTATGATTTTTGAATAAGGTTGAAATTTTATAAAATAGTGATAAATAAAAAAATGTATTTTAGGGGAGATAATACATATTATTTTTTTTGTATGAAATGAAGGGGATAGTAATTAATTAGAAAAGGAATGAATAATAATGAATATATTACATTATTAGCGTTGATATATTAAAAGTGAAGTTACAGTTTTAGTATTTATTAAGATTGAAGTATGAATGAAGGCTTTATAAATAAATATAAAGGTATATTGTTTAATTCTAATATAGGAATGCAGAAAATATTTATCGAAAAATCTTAAAAATAGGAGTGCATGCAAAGGTTTGCAATGTGAATAAAGAGCACTAAACTTTAGTTAAATGTTTCTTCTATTTTAAGATAACTTCCTACTGAAGAATTAAATAATATAGTTATATATAATGGGGATGTGAGTATGATGAACAGACTAAAACCAAGAGTTTTAGGTATTAGTATCTTGTTTATTATTATAATTATTTTAACTGGTGGTGCTATTTTTAAGTTTAAGTTTAAATTAGATAATAAGTTAAAAGAAACCACGCATATGTATTTGGCTGAGTTTACAGAACATAATATAATTAATCTTAAGACGAGGCTTAGTGGTCAATTTGACATGCTTGAATCCATTGCTAATTTCATTGGAAACTTGAACAATATAAATGATGAATTGGTAATTGATTTAATGGATTCTGGTGTAAAGCGAAGTTCTTTGATTAGAATGAATGTTTCTACATTAGATGGCAAAAGTTATTCTAATGATGGAATCATCAGTAATATTCAAGATAGAGATTACTTTAAAAAAGCTAAAAAAGGAGAAAGTAATATATCAGAGCCTTTAGAGTCTATTATTAATAAAAAAGAAATAATAGTTCTATCTACACCAATTTATAAAAGCGGGAAAATAGTTGGTGTTTTAAGTGGAGTTTATGATTCAACAAGGCTAAATGAGTTGTTAAGATTATCTGCATTTGATGAAAAAGCAGATGTTTTTATTGCCAAGAAAAATGGAGATATAATTGCTCAAAATATAAATGAAAATAGTCAAATGCTATCATGTATATTTAAGCTTTTTGACAAAGAGAATTGTGATGAAGTTGATTGTCTAAAAACGATAAAAGAAAATATGCAAAATAATAAATCAGGATATTCTAATTATAATTTAGATAATAAAAAATTTATGTTAAACTATCAGCCACTTGGAATTAATGATTGGTATATTTTTTCTGTCGTACCAAATGAAATAGTATCTATTCAGTCAGAAAATATATCTTATGATGTATATGTATTTGCATTAGAAATACTACTAGTTATATTGATTTTTATAGTATACATAGCATGTATTATAAATAACAACACTAAGGCCATTGTAAATGAAAAAGAAAAATTTAAGGCACTTACTGATAATATACTTGGAGGGGTTAAAAACTGTCTTAAAGATGAGTGTATGACTATGACCTATGTAAGTCAAGGATTTCTAGAACTTACGGGTTACTCTAATGAAGATTTAAATAGCATATTTAAAAATAAATTCAAAGATATAATTTATAAAGAAGACATAGACAAGTTTAATTGTATTATTCTAAATCAATTAGAGAAACAAGATAGAATTGAAGTTGAATATAGAATTGTAAAAAAAGATGGAAGTATAATTTGGGTTTTAGAGAGAAGTAAATCTATAAAAGATAGTAAAGGAAATGAGTGTATTCAGGGTGTTTTAACTGATATAACAGAGCTTAAGAAAATACAGGAAGAGTTAAATTCAAAAAGATTTGAAATAGAAGCTATCAACAATAGTATTGTTGGTGGAATAGTTATAACTGAAATAAATGACGATTTTGACAGTATATATTTAAATGAGGGCTATTTAAATATGATTGGATATACACGTAAACAACTAAAAGATGAATTAAATAATAAGCTAATAAAATTGATTTTTAAAGATGATAGAGTAGCAATGATTGGTAGCATCAATGAACAGCTCAAAGTAAGTGATACATTTGAATGTGAACAAAGAGTTGAGAAAAGAAATGGCACGATTGTCTGGGTTTTATTAAAAGGGAGAAGAATAATTTATGAAAATGGAAAATCTGTATTGTGTAGTGTTATTGTAGATATTACTTCTGCTAAATTATTAGAGCAAGAACTTAAAAAAAATGAAGAGCGTCATGAGATTATTATAAAACAGACACAAAATATCATAGTAGAGTGGGATATAAAAAAAGACCAAATGAATATCTCACCAAATTGGTATAATAAGTTTGGTTATGACCCTATAACTGAAAACGCAACAAAAAATATAATTAAATCAGTAGATATATATCATGATGACATGAATAAGTTTATTTCATTAATTAAACTTACTTCTGGAGGTAGTGAATATGAAGAGTGTGAAATTAGACTTAGAATTAGGGATACTACTTATGCTTGGTTTAGCATAAAGGCAACAACACTTTTTGATGATAATGGAATACCTTATAAGGTTGTAGGAAGTTTGACTGATATTGATGAGTCAAAGAGAGAAGCTGAAAAGTTGAAAGAAAGAGCAGAAAAAGACCCTTTAACAGACTTATATAATAAAAAAGCATCCCAATCACTTATAGAAGAATACATAACATTAGATAAAAAAAGAAAAGGTGCTTTAATGATTATTGATATTGATGATTTTAAAGGAATAAATGACAACTTAGGACATTTATATGGAGATGCTGTATTAAGTGAAATTGCGAGTGATTTAATCAATCTATTTAGAGCATCTGATATAGTAGGAAGAATAGGTGGAGATGAGTTTATTGTTTTTATGAAAGATATTTCTGAAACAAGGGATATTATAAATAAAGCAGATGAACTGGTTAAAACTTTTGAGAGGTCTTTTATAGGGAAAGGGTACAATTATAAAATATCGTTGAGTGTTGGAATTGCGAGATTCCCACAAGATGGTATGGACTATATGCAGTTGTTTAGAAATGCAGATATAGCTCTTTACTCAGCTAAGGGAAAAGGTAAAAATTGTTATACATTATATGATAAAAGAATTTATAAAGCACAGTATATAACTAACACGAGAAATGCAGATGAAAATACCAATATAGAGAGGTCTTTTAAAGAACATATAACAAATTATATATTTGATATACTATATGAATCAAATGATATAGAAATGGCAGTAAATTTAATTCTAGATATTGTAGGTAGGTATTTTAATGTAAGCCGTGTTTATATATTTGAGAATTCAGATGATAATCTAGCTTGTAAAAACACATTTGAATGGTGCAATGAAGGTATAAGTTCAGAAATTGATAATCTTAAAAATATTTACTATGATGATTTAGGTAATTATCTTTTAAATTTTAATGCAGATGGATTATTTTATTGTAATGATATTGATAACTTAGGCAGTGATGAGAAAAAAATACTTAAGCCACAAGGTATACGCTCAATGTTACAATGTAAAATTTTAGAAGGAAATGAATTTAGAGGGTTTGTAGGTTTTGATGAATGTTCATACAATCGTATGTGGACTAATGACGAAGTAAATACACTGATATTTATATCTAAAATGATTAGTATGTTTTTATTAAAAATGCGTATGCAGAACAAACTAGAAGAGTCTTTAAAGATTCAAAAGTCTGTAATGGATAATATGGATATATGGGCATACGTTATTGATAAAAATACTTATGAATTGTTATTTGTCAACAAAAAAATGCTTGAGTCAGCACCAAATACTCATGTAGGTGATTTATGTTATAAGGCAATCTGGAACAATCAAAATGAACCTTGTAAAAAATGCCCTATGAGACATTTAAAAGATATTGATGATACTTGTAAATCATTTATGCATAATAGAAAGTTTGATGTAAATGCAAACATAACTACAACTACTTTGAAATGGTTTGATGGCAAAGATGCATGTCTAATCTTTGGAAATGAAGTAAGTAGTATTCAGACTGAAGAAAATGTTTAAAATACTGTATTATAGATTACTTAAAATCACAATTTGAATTTATTAGACTTAAAATGTCTATATAAATCATTTAAGTTGTGGTTTTAAGTATTTTTTGTGATATAATTAAGCGTTAAGAACAAAATAGAAAGATACTTTTGTATGAAAAAATATTTGTTAAATATATATTAAGCAGGTGATAATATGGAAAATAAGTTTTTACCAATAAGTAAACAGGATATGATAGATAGAGGATGGGAAGAATTAGATTTTGTTCTAGTTACAGGAGATGCGTATGTAGACCATCATAGTTTTGGGACAGCAATAATATCCAGGGTTTTAGAAAATGCTGGCTACAAGGTTGGAATAATAGCTCAACCAGATTGGAAGACTACAGAAGATTTTATGAGGTTAGGAAAGCCTAGACTTGGATTCTTAGTCAATGCAGGGAATATGGACTCTATGGTTAACCACTATTCTGTTAGCAAAAAACATAGGGAGAAGGATATGTATTCTCCAGGTGGAAAAATGGGACATAGACCAGATAGAGCTACTATAGTTTATTGCAATAAAATAAGAGAAGCATATAGTGATGTTGCAATAATAATAGGTGGGATTGAAGCGAGTTTAAGGAGATTTGCACACTATGATTATTGGAGTGATAAGGTCAGAAAATCTATGTTAATAGATAGTGGAGCTGATTTATTAGTTTATGGTATGAGTGAAAAGCAGATTGTAGAGGTAGCCAATGCACTTAATGATGGATATGACCCAAAATATATTAGACATATTGATGGGACATGTTATGTTGCAGATACATTAGATGAAGTATATGATAAATATATATTAATTCCATCATATAAAGAAATATGTGAAGACAAAATGAAGTATGTAGAGGCTTTTAAAATTCAATATGATGAACAAGACCCATTTAGAGGAAATGTAATTGTTCAGCCTCAGGGGAGTAAGTATTTAGTGCAAAATAAGCCAGAGAAGCCACTTAGCAGAGAAGAATTAGACGAAGTCTATGGATTACCATATCAAAAGACATATCATCCTGTGTATGAAAAATTTGGTGGTATACCAGCGATAGAAGAAGTGAAATTTAGTATAGTAAGTTCAAGAGGTTGTTTTGGTAGTTGCTCATTTTGTGCAATAACATTTCATCAAGGTAGGGCAGTGCAAAGTAGAAGCGAAAAATCAATTATCGATGAAGCGATAGGAATAACAAATTTGGATGATTTTAAAGGATATATACATGATGTTGGAGGGCCAACAGCTAATTTTAGAAGGCCAGCATGTAATAAACAAATTACTAAAGGTGCTTGCAAAAATAGACAATGTCTATCACCATCACCATGTAAAAATCTAGATGCAGACCATAGTGAGTATCTACACTTACTTAGAACTGTAAGAAAATTACCTAAAATAAAAAAAGTATTTGTGCGTTCTGGTATTAGATACGATTATGTAATGGCAGATAAAAACAATAAGTTCCTTAGAGAGTTGATAGAACATCATGTAAGTGGTCAATTAAAGGTAGCACCAGAGCATATATCAGAAGAAGTTTTAAAATATATGCAAAAGCCAGCAGGAAAAACTTATGATAAGTTTAGACAGAAGTTTTTTGCTATAAATGAAGAATTGGGTAAAAAGCAATATTTAATACCATATTTAATGTCTAGTCATCCTGGCTCAACATTAAACAGTGCTATAGAGTTAGCTGAGTATTTAAGAGATACTCATTATCAACCAGAGCAGGTTCAGGACTTTTATCCGACTCCTGGGACACTATCTACAACAATGTTTTATACAGGTATAGACCCGCTTACAATGCAACCAGTTTATGTACCTAAGTCAAAACGTGATAAGGCGATGCAAAGAGCTTTATTACAGTATAGAGCACCTAGAAATTATGATTTAGTGTATTCTGCATTAGTAGAAGAAGGAAGAGAAGATTTAATTGGTTTTGGACATAGATGTCTAATAAAGCCAAGAGATGAGAAGCCTTATTTTAACAGAAATAATTCTAAGAAAAATACATCTAAAGGTGCAAATAAAAATAAAAGAGCTAATACAAATAACAAAACTAATAAGAATCAACAAAAAAATTCAACTAAAAAAAAGAAAAAATATTAGAATATAAATAAAAATATTTAAATAAGAAGGATAATTCGATAAATTAACAGAAATTAATATAAATAAATATAATTATTTTATAAGATGTTAGCTTTGGGAGGAAAAGATGAAAAAGTATATTTCTATAATATTGTTAGTAGTATTTGGGGTAGTTTTTTTAGGAGGATGTACATCAGAAAAAGGTAAATCTCCAAAAAAAGAGTTATCAGTTGTTAAAGAAGTAAAAGTGGCTGTTCCAGATGGATTACCAGCAGTAGCAATAGCTAAACTTGCAAATGAAAATCCAGAAATTAAAGAAGGCTACGAGACAGAGTATAGTATTGAGAAGACACCAGAGGCGATTTCTACTAGAGTGATGAAAAAAGATGTAGATATAGCTATAGTTCCATCAAACATGGCTGCAATAGCATATAATAAAACTTCAGCATATAACATTGTTGGTACTGTAGGAATGGGTTCACTTTATTTAGTGTCAACAGAAAATATAAAAGATTATTCTGATTTAATTGGTAAAGAAGTTGGATGTACTGGTAAAGGGCTTACTCCAGATATAACTATAAAGAGCCTTTTATTACAAAAAGATATAAGTTCTTCAGATATAAAATTCAATTATGTGAATTCAGCAAGTGAATTAGTGCCATTATTGGCTACTGGTAAAATTACAACAGGTATTGTTCCAGAACCTGCACTTAGTGCCTTGATGTCTAAAAATCCAGATATAAAAATTATAAAAAGTTTAAATGACTCATGGAAGGAAGTAAGTGGTTCAAAAGATGGTTATCCTCAATCTACATTAATTGTAAAATCTGAGTTCTTAAGAGATAATAAAGATTTTGTGGATTCTTTTGTCGGTCAATTATCAAATAGTATAGATTGGGCAAATAAAAATCCTGAAGAATTAGGGGCATATTCTGAAAAAATAAAAATATCTACGGAATCCAAGATAATAGGAAAAGCTCTTGAAAGAGCTAATTTAAAATATATTCCAGTTAAAGACATGGTTAAAGACTACAAAAACTACTATGATAAATTGGCTGATTTTGATGATAAGACATTAGGAGGCAAAGTACCAGATGAAGCAATATACTTTGTTGAGAAATAAAAAAAATAAAGAACAATTTATAGATAAATTAGAGGTAACACTTTCTTGTGTTATCCTCTTATTTTTATGGCAAATTATTGCTTTAAAAGTTGATAATGACATATTTTTACCTACAGTAACTCAAGTATTTAATAGCATTAAAGAAATCATACTAAATTCTACTTTCTATATAGATGTACTTTATTCTCTGGGCAGATGTTTTTTTAGTTTTTTATTTGCTATGATTTTTGCTATTATACTATCAATAATGTCTTACTTAAGTAGGTTTTTTAGAAATTTATTAAAACCAATCAATGCTTTAGCACGTTCAATACCAACTATGATATTGGTAGTACTTGCACTTATTTGGTTTGAAAAAGATAGTACACCTTTTATAGTTGGCTTTGCTATAGTTTTTCCTATCTTATATGATAACGTTTTGGGAGCTATATTTAATATAGATAAGAACTTGTTAGAAATGGCAAGTGTGTATAAAATAAGATTTGTAGATAAGGTATTAAAAATTTATTTGCCAGCCATAAAATTTCAAATTATATCTATATTAGTATCAACCTTTTCTTTGAGCTTGAAAGTTGCTATAGCAGGAGAGGTGTATAGTCAACCTACATATGGTATTGGAACTATGATACAGACTGAAAAAATCAATTTTAATACATCTGGAATATTTGCATGGATAATTATTGTTCTTTTAATTTCCGCCATTTTGCAAATAGCTCAAAAGTTTTTAGCAAGGAGAGCTTTTTTATGGAAAAGATGAAGCTAAGTATTGAAAATATAAATAAAAGATATGATAAGCATATTATATTTAAAAATTTTAATATTGATTTTTATGAGAATGAGGTTAATTGTATTCTTGGAAAATCAGGGTGTGGAAAAACTACACTTTTGAACATAATAAGTGGAATTATTAAAAATGATACTAACAATCTAAATATCAAAGACGAATTGAATAAAAGAGAAAGTAAATTGGAAGCTAGTTACATATTTCAAGATGATAGACTTATAGATTGGTTAACAGTAGAAGAAAATATAAAGATAGTCGTAAATAGATACTATAATAAAACTCAACTAAATAAAATTTGTGATGAGTATTTAGAATTGGTTGGAATTAGTGAATATAAAAAATTCTATCCTCAAATGCTTAGTGGAGGTCTTAGACAAAGAGTAAATATCGCAAGAGCCTTTATATATCCATCAAGAAATATTATTATGGATGAACCATTTAAATCTATTGATGCAAAAAATACACAAATTATAATGGATAATTTTAGAGATATACTAAAAAAAGAAAATAGAACTGTGTTATTTGTAACTCATAATATTGAGGAAGCATTATTTTTAGCTGATAGAATATTTATTTTGGGTGATTCTCCTGTTAGAATAAAAAAAATACTAAAAAATTCTAAGGAATTGGAAAAAAATGAAGTTTTGAAGTTAATATAGAGTTATAATAATACTGTTATTTTAAAATATGCTTATTTAAAAGTATAAGACTATATTAAAATAGTACAGAATATTCGAAAAGATGTATAATGTTCGTATTTTATGAGAGGGAAGTGAATGTATGGTTAAGACTAATGCTATGAGAATCTTAGATTCAAATAAAATTGATTATAAAGTAATGTCTTATGAAGTGAAAAGTGAACATGTAGATGGTGTTGAGGTAGCACATGATATAGGACGAGATGTAAATGAAGTGTATAAGACTTTAGTAACTCAAGGAGTTAGTAAGAATATCTATGTGTATGTAATACCAGTACATGAAAACTTGGACTTAAAAAAGGTTGCAAAAGTAGCTAAGGAGAAAAGTGTGGAGATGATTCATGTAAAAGATATAAATAAGTTTACAGGATACATTAGAGGCGGATGTTCTCCTATAGGTATGAAAAAACTTTATAGAACTTTTGTAAATGAAAGTGCAAAAAATTTGGATACAATTATCGTGAGTGCAGGTAAAATAGGATATCAAATAGAATTGTCACCATTTGATTTACAAAAGCTTATACAAGTAGAATTTGTAGATGTAATAAAATAATAAAAATTACATAAAAAACATAGAGACTATATGCTTAATGATAAGAGTTATATTGTTTATAACATTAGTAATAACTCTGAAATAAATATTCAGTTACTTATATGTAATTGTACAAAAATATTGAGAAATTTTAAGAATAATGGTAAAGTGTAAGTATAATCACGAATATTTTTTATAAAGTAATGGAGGGATGTTCGCTTGAGAAAAATAAAGTCTGAACAAATTATTGAACATGTAAAAAAACTTTGTATAGAAGCAAGTTTATATTTAGGAGAAGATGTTTTAAGTTGTATAAAAGAAAGAGCTAAAAGTGAAAAGAGTGAAGTTGGAAAAAATATATTAAATATATTAGTTGAAAATGCTGAAATAGCAAAAGAAAAAAATATACCAATATGCCAAGATACTGGTATGGCTGTATTTTTTGTTGAATTAGGACAAGAGGTTGTAATTGAAGGTGATACGCTTACTGATGCTATAAATGAGGGAGTAAGACAGGGATATGAAGAAGGGTACTTAAGAAAATCTGTTGTAAGCCCAATTAGCAGAGTGAACACAAAAGATAATACACCAGCTATTATTCATTATGAGATGGTGAAAGGTGATAAAGTTAAAATAGAATTTGCAGCCAAGGGATTTGGAAGCGAAAATATGAGTAAGATGAAAATGTTAAAACCATCAGATGGTCTGGAAGGAATTAAAAAATTTATAATAGATACAGTTTCAGAAGCTGGACCTAACCCATGTCCTCCTATGGTAATAGGAGTTGGTATAGGCGGAACTGTGGATAAATGTGCTCAAATAGCTAAAAAAGCACTTTTTAGAGAATTAGGAGAATTTAATAAAGATGAAAATATAGCTAAACTTGAAAGTGAATTATTAGCATCTATTAATAAGCTTGGAATAGGACCTCAAGGTTTGGGAGGTACTACAACAGCTTTAGGTCTAAATATAGAGACTTTTCCTACACATATAGCAGGTCTTCCTGTTGTTGTAAACATAAACTGCCATGCATCAAGACATACAAAGGTAGTAATTTAGGAGGAAAATAAAATGATAAATATAACTACACCTGTAAGTGAAATTGATATAGCTAAATTAAATTGTGGAGATACAATTAGTTTGAGTGGTATACTTTATACAGCAAGAGATGCTGCTCATAAAAGGTTGATAGAGTGTATAAATAAAGGAGAGGAATTACCATTTGATGTATATGGTCAAGGAATATATTATGTAGGTCCTACTCCTACAAAGCCAGGCGAAATTATAGGTGCTGCTGGTCCAACAACAAGTTATAGAATGGATGATTTAACTATACCTCTTTTAGAAAGAGGTCTTAGATTGATGATAGGCAAAGGAAAAAGAAGCGATGAAGTTATAGAAGGTATGCAAAAATATGGAGCAGTCTATCTTGCTGCGATAGGTGGAGCTGGAGCGTATATCTCAAATTCAATAAAATCATGTGAAATTATTGCATATGAAGATTTAGGAGCTGAAGCTATAAGAAAGATTGTAGTAGAAGACCTTAAACTTACAGTAGCTATAGATAGCTATGGGAATAATATATATGAGCAAGGTCGAGCACTTTATGAATGTAAATAAGGTTTAGAAATTTATATGCATATCAAAATTTAAAAACAGTTGTATATATTTTAAGGAGGAAAATTGATGTATAAGGATTATGCAAAATTGGCATTAGAAATGCATGAAATTAATAAAGGAAAAGTAAGTGTAGAAAGTAAGGTAGAAATTAAAACTAAGGACGATTTATCAACAGCATATACGCCAGGTGTTGCAGAACCTTGTTTAAAAATACATGAAAGTCAAGATGATGTTTATAGATATACTTCTAAAGGTAATCTAGTAGCAGTAGTTAGCGATGGAAGTGCTGTGCTTGGATTGGGTAATATTGGTGCTGAAGCATCTATACCTGTTATGGAAGGTAAGGCTATATTATTTAAACAATTTGCAAATGTAGATGCTTTTCCAATTTGTTTAAAGACTAATGATGTAGATGAGATAGTTAAATCTGTTGAATTGATGGAACCAGTATTTGGAGGAATAAATTTGGAAGACATATCTTCTCCAAGATGTTTTGAGATAGAAGAGAGACTAAAAAAATCTTTAGGTATACCTGTTTTTCATGATGACCAACATGGAACAGCAATAATAGTTGCAGCAGCTATAATAAATTCAATAAAGTTAATTGAAAACAAAAAAATGGAAGATTTAGAAATAGTTATAAATGGAGCAGGAGCTGCTGGTATAGCTATAGCAAAGATATTACTTAATATGAATGTTAAGAATATAATATTATGTGATAGAAGTGGTGCATTAGAAGCTAGTATAGAAAATCTAAATTATGTTCAAAAAGAGATGCTAGAAGTAACAAATATAAGAAATGAAAAAGGTTCTTTAAAAGATATTATAAAAGGAAAAGATGTATTTATAGGTGTTTCAGGTCCAGGAGCTGTTACAAAGGAAATGGTTGAAAGTATGTCTGAAAAGCCAATAATATTAGCAATGGCAAATCCTACTCCAGAGATAATGCCAGAGGAAGCAAAATTAGGTGGAGCGTTCATAATGGGAACTGGTCGTTCAGATTTTCCTAATCAAGTAAATAATGTATTGGCTTTCCCAGGAATATTTAGAGGTGCACTTGATGTTAAGGCTAAAGAAATTAATGAAGAGATGAAGATAGCTGCTGCATATGCAATTGCCAATACTATAAGTGATGAGGAAATATGTCCAGAGTACATATTACCAGATGTATTTAATAAAAATGTTGTAAAAAATGTTGCTGAGGCAGTTAAAGAAGCAGCTATAAAAACTAAAGTAAATAGAATATAATCTTTTTATAAACTTTATATATGATTTGTCTTATTTTTAAAAATATTTATAAATGCTCGTAGATCCTTATTTTATTGGATATATGAGCATTTTTACTATCTAATGATACTCATTATATTTTGTCGTGTTGATTTTTATTGTTGTGCTTATATGTGAGTGATATAATACAGGTATGATAAAGTGAAAAATTTAAATTTGTGGAGGTGTAACAAATGATGGAATATAAAGTTAATGACCAAGAACTTAATGCCTCAATGTTCATTCCGTTTGTCAACAGAATATGGCCAGGAGATTATGATATGGATAAAACACAGACTGCATTATCAAAAACATTGAATATAAGTGCTTATGATGATAAAGTGCTTGTGGGCTGTCTACGAGTTCTTTCAGATGGCTATTATTTTGGAACAATTACAGAGTTACTTGTTCTTCCAGAGTATCAGAAAAAAGGTATTGGCAGTAGACTTCTCCAGCTTGCCAAAGAAAATACACCAACCATGCTGTACTTTGGTGCACAACCAGGAGTAGAAGAGTTCTATGAAAAAAACGGATGCCAAAGGAGCTTACAATCCTACACAATAAAAAAGAAACGATAGTTGGAAATTGAATTAGTCTTGATATGATGATACAAGATAAGGGAGATTACACAGCTAAGCTGTGTATCTCTCTATCTTTATCAACACAAGTTATGATATTTACTATATACTTTTTCTTCCCAATATAAAAACCCAATTTTGATTAAAACATATGCCCTTATCATTTTGAAAAGGATAAAAACCAGTTTTTCTCTTACCATTTATATCTTCCTGCATACAAGTGATAATCTTTTCTTTTGCTGTTTCATTAGTAAAGGTTAAGTCTAGCCAAGCCATTAAATTTTGCTCGATTTTCTTTGAGTCACATTTTTCTATGTGTAAACCATAATTTTCAAATAGTTTTTGCATTTCATCTTTACTTAAGTTTTTTACATGAGATGGGTCACGCAAAGTTTCAAGTTTATCCTCTATACTTCTCAATGTTTCATGAGGAGCTTCCATGTCAATCATTATTAATTTACCATTAGGTTTTAATACTCTTACCATTTCTGAAAATGCAGTGTTTACGTTTGTGAAATGATGAAAAGCAAGACGAGAAAATACAATATCAAAACTGTTATCTAAAAATGGAAGTTCCTCTGCACAACCTTTCATAAAAAACATATTATCTAAGTGATTTTTATCTGCTTCTTTCTTTCCAGCTTGTAGCATAGACATTGTTGCGTCTAAGCATACTACTGCTCGTACAAAAGGTGAGAAGAAACGTCCACAAATACAAGTTCCCGAAGCTACTTCTAAAATAGTATCATGTTTATTGGGAGCTATATTGGACAGAGTATAATCTAAGTAATCTTGTTTTGAAAATTGTACAGTATCACTTTCAAAATTAGGGGCTTGTACATCGAAAGACTGATTAAGTATTTCTAAATTTGATGGTTTCATAGTGCGGTTCCTTTCTTATTTTCAATGTTAGTTTCCTCCTTATTTTATCTTTTTTAAATCTTTTTACAGACTATAATTTGTGTTCTTATTGATATTTGTTGACTGATAATGTAGTGTGTAATATGTAAGAGAATAAATCTGTATCTATTTACATGTCGCCATATGTGAAAATCATAGTCATATCTTCATTGTTATATTGACCTTTATCATTGTTCATATTATGATTTTATCACGATAAACTTCAAAAAAATATTAAAAAAACACCAATTATTATCACAATATTACCAAAGGAGAGATGAACATTGGATTTAGAAAAAGAAAAATACATCAATTCCATAAATCTGAATATAAATACTGATTTTCCTTATCTTGCTCTTGATGTAGTCAATGACAAATCTTATCCGAAAAATCTCGGTTTTCAAGTCATGCATTGGCATGATGATTTACAATTTATATATGTACTGAGTGGAGCAATCGAAGTTACGACTCTTGATGACATTGTTCAAGTTAAAACAGGAGAAGGAATCTTCATCAACAAAAATGTTATACATCATGTAAAACATATTAAAGATTGTCATTATAATAGTTTTATTTTTCCAAACTATTTTTTAGAATTTTATGCTGGAGCTTATGTAAAATCATTTGTTGATAGTGTGGTAGAGAACGAACAATTTACTTTCTATCACTTTATACAGGGGAGTGTTTGGCATGACGAAATATTGTCTGTTTTGAGTCAATTAGCAGATATAGAAAATAATAAAACAGAATTTTATATATATGAGGTACTAGTTTGCCTTTCTTCTCTTTGGCTTACAATGATAAAGAATATTAATTTCCCAAAAAGAAAACAAAAAAATATAGTGAATATCTGTATACAAAAAATACTTCGATATATTGAAGAAAATTACTCAGAAAATTTAACCTTAGGGGATTTAGCAAAAAGTGCAAATATTAGTAAATCAGAATGTTCAAGATGTTTTAAATCCAGTTTAAATACTACACCATATAAATATCTAAATGAAATTCGTTTATTAAAAGCAACACAACTGCTGAAACATACAAATGAACCTATTGGTAATATAGCTGTAACTATTGGGTTTAACCAAATGAGCCATTTTGGTAAATGCTTTAAAGAAAAAACAGGATATTCTCCAAAAGAATATAGAGATATGGAAAACTTGAAATGAGTTTTTTATATGGAATAATTTTATTAGTTTTTTTATTTTTAATATGACATAATAATGTCATATTAGTCTTGATATAATTTGAATATGGTTAGGAGCCAAAGAAAAATATAAGGAGTGATTTAAAATGGAAGAAACTAAATTTTGCCAATGTTGTGCTATGCCAATGGGAAAAACTGATGAATTATATGGGACAAATAAAGATGGAAGTAAAAGTACTGATTACTGTAGCTATTGTTTTAAAGATGGTGAATTTATAGCAGATATAAGTATGAAAGAGATGATAGAGGTTTGTATACCTCCTATGCTTGAAAGTAATAAAGGCATGACTGAAGATGAAGCAAGAACAATGATGAATAGTTTCTTTCCAACATTAAAACGTTGGAAGTAAATTTATACAAAATTCGTAGATAGTATAAAATTTATAAAAATTAATAATAAATATATTGATTCTGAATGCTGATTAGATTTATTTAAATAATGTATTAGGTCAGTTTACAAGGAAGTGTATGAAGAAGAATATAAAATATGATATTAACAACAAGTGGTATGCCTCATGGCATACCACTTGTTGTTGGCTGAGAGTTCAGTTCTTATTGTATGGTTAAATCTACATTATCCTCAAACGGCAAAGTTTAAAATATGTTCTTTCTACGCTATTTATCTATCCATGTCTTTTTTACCTCAAGATTTATCTGATTAAGAATCTTTAGCCAATTATCAGATTAAAAAAGAAGTAAATATGAAATAGAAAATATCTTTCATTTTTACTTCTTTTTTTACAGTATAAAATTTTTATTCTACTTTAGATAAGTTCCTTCTTCATCTTGATAAATTAATCCTTTTTTCATAAGCACTCCAAGAGCACGTTTAAAATTTTTCTTGCTTGAATTAAATAATATAGAAATATCTTTAGGGTCAGACTTATCATTAAATCTCA
The DNA here is from genome assembly GCF_056688955.1 of Clostridioides sp. LIBA-6822. Lineage (NCBI taxonomy): Bacteria > Bacillati > Bacillota > Clostridia > Peptostreptococcales > Peptostreptococcaceae > Clostridioides > Clostridioides sp. LIBA-6822. The sequence continues at coordinate 1,093,148 of NZ_CP196995.1, forward strand.
TATATCCATCAGAGCCTTCTAAATAACTTAAAATTTTATTTTCTAAAGTATCAAGTTCATCTTTTCTATTTCCTCTAGGAGAAAGTCCTAGTTTTCCATCTTCATATACCTTTATAACATGTAAATTTTCAAGAACATCGCCAGTTTTTAATTCAGTAAAGTATTCATTATGAAGTATTACACCAGCATATTTATTATCTACACATATCATGGCAGAATTATTAGTTTGGAATCCATATACAATTCCAGTTACAACATCTCCTACATTGTAAGTATGGTCTGTTGATAAATATGAATCTATATCTGTAGTAGCAGCAATTCTTTTACTTTTATCTAAATATATATAAAATAAATATTTTTCATCCCTAAATAATGGATAAGTCTTAGCTTTAAAAGGAACTAGTATATCCTTAGAAAGTCCCATATCTATGAAAGTTCCAATATCTGTATTGTCAACTACTTTCAAATGTGCTACATCTCCAACCTTAGCTAAAGGAGGTATTAAAGTAGCAGCAGTTCTATCATCAGAATCTTTAAATATGAAGACATCTACTTCATCACCTATATTTACTTCATTTTTTCCGACTAATCTATTATGAAGAAGTATATCGTCTTTTGTGTTATTAGTTTGTCCATCTAAAAAATATCCAAACTCAGTTTTTCTTTTCACTGTAAGTTTATTAAAATCACCTATGTTTATCAAATTAAAATCATCCTCTCATTTTATATTTATAATTTAGCCATAATATACCTATGTAGTAGTTTGTCACAGTATATGTATTAGTATTAGTGAAATTTGAAATAAATAATGTAGTTATTTATGCATTTTTCAATTCTCTAGCTTCCTATATAGTATAAACTCCAATTTCTTTTTTGTCTTTAGATTTTACTAAAATTTTTACAAAATAAGTTAAAAGTATTGAAATAAAATTTCTTTTAAAGTATAATTGGTATATACCAAAATTGGTATATACCATATCGAAAAGTGGTGATTATATGAAAATAGTAGATAAATCTAATAACATACCATTGCATACTCAATTAAGTTCAATAATAAGAGAAATGATAGAGACAGGTGAGCTTAAAGAAGGTGATGCAATAATGCCAGAGAGAGAACTTTGTAACATACAAAATGTAAGTCGTATGACAGTAAATAAAACTATTGTTGGATTAGTTACAGAAGGTCTTCTTTATAGAGTACAAGGTAAAGGAACCTTTGTTGCAAAGCAAAAAAAGAAATACCAGTTTTCAAATGTAAAAGGTTTTACTGATGTTATGAAAGAAAAGGGAGTAAACATAAAAACGGATATATTATCCTTTGAGATGGAACTACCTGATGATTTAGTTAAAAGAAAGCTTGGAATAAATGACAACACCACAAATATATATAAGATTGTTAGACTTAGATATACTGATGGAGAGCCATTTGGATTGGAAATAGTATATTTATCAGAAGAAATGTGTAAAGGTCTTACAAAAGGGATATTAGATAATTCTTCATTATATGGAGTTTTAAATGAAAAGTATGGTTATAAGATACAAAAAGCTGAGCAAGTAATGGAGCCAATAATACTTTCAGATGAAGAAAGTAAGCTTCTAGAGACCGAAGAAGGCGCTTTGGCTCTTAAGCTTCATAGAAATTCTTATAATAGAGAAGGTAATCCAATAGAATATACCATATCAATATTTAGGACAGATAAATATCAATATGAAATAGTATTGAGTGAGTAGGTGAATAATATGAAATGTTTAATTAATGGAAAAATAATATTAAAGAATCAAATATTGGAAAATAAAGTACTAGTATTTGATGAAAAAATAATGGATATAACTGATAGTGCACCAAAAGATTGTGAAGTTATAGATGCTAATGGAAAGTATATATCTCCAGGGCTTATTGATATTCATATACATGGAAATATGGGAAAAGATACAATGGATTCGACTGATGAATCTATTGAAACAATTTCAAAATCAATAATGAGACATGGAGTGACTTCTTTTCTTCCAACTACAATGACCATGGATAAAGAACATGTTTATGATGCTCTTGAAGTCATTAAAAAAGCTCAAAATAGAAAACTTGAAGGAGCACAGGTATTAGGAGCACATTTAGAAGGGCCTTTTATAAATGAAAGTTATAAAGGAGCACAAAACGAAAAATTTATAATAAATTCAAAATACGAATTTATCAAAGAATATAAAGATGTTATAAAAGTCATAACTTATGCTCCAGAAAAAGACATTGATTTTGATTTTACTAGGGAAATAAAAAGATGTACAGATATAGTGTTGTCTATTGGTCATAGTAATGCAAATTATGAGCAAGCTAAAGAAGCTATAAATTTAGGGGTAACAAATGTAACTCATATGTTTAATGCAATGACTGGTTTAAACCATAGAGACCCAGGGGTTGTTGGTGCTGCACTTACAACTAATGTATACAGTGAATTAATAGCAGATACAATCCATATAAATAAAGATTTATTTCAATTTATACTGAATAATAAAGGGAAAGAAAGATTGATTTTAATAACAGATTCTATAGAGGCTGGTGGGCTTGAAGATGGAAATTATGCTCTTGGAGGTCAGAAAGTCATAGTTAAGGGTAATGAGGCTAGACTTGAAAATGGAGCATTAGCTGGAAGTGTATTGCCTTTAAATAAAATGGTATTTAACTTCTTAGAGAATACAAATCTTAAGGTGAATGAAGCAATTAATTTAGCATCTCTAAATCCAGCAACGTCTTTAGGTATAAATGATAAAAAAGGAAGTTTAGAAATAGGTAAAGATGCAGATATAGCTGTATTTGATGAGAATTTGAATTGTAAGATGACTCTTTGTTTAGGTGAAGTAGTATATAAAAATATATAATATATAAAAACAAAATTTAAAGAAGATAAAAGTAACATAAAAAAGTAACAGTAAATTTATATCAATTAAAGTTTTAGCTAAAATTTAGGAGGAACAAAATGAGAGTATTAGTATGCAAAGATTATGATGGAATGAGTAAAAAAGCAGCTGAGATGATAGCAGCTCAAATAGTTTTAAAACCAAATTCAATATTGGGACTAGCTACAGGAAGCACACCAGTAGGTATGTATAGAGATTTAGTAAAGAAATATAATGATAATATAGTAGATTTTTCAGATGTAATTAGTTTTAATTTAGATGAATATTATAAGTTACCAGTATCTAATGACCAAAGTTATGATTATTTTATGAAAGAGAATTTATTCAATCATGTAAATATTAAGCCAGAAAATACCCATCTACCAAATGGGATGGCTGATGATATTGAAGAAGAATGTATAAATTATGAAGCTTCTATAGATGCAGCCGGTGGTATAGATGTACAAGTACTTGGAATAGGTCGTAATGCTCATATAGGTTTTAATGAGCCTGATAATAAATTTGCAAAAAGAACTCATGTAGTTGAACTTACAGAATCTACAATAGAGGCCAATGCAAGATTCTTTGAATCAAGAGAAGATGTTCCTAAAAAGGCTGTAAGTATGGGAATTGGTTCAATATTAAAATCTAAAAAAATATTACTTTTAGCTTCAGGGGAAGAAAAAGCTGATGCAGTATATAAAACTGTTTATGGAGATATAACTCCAGAAGTTCCTGGTTCTATACTTCAACTTCACAAGGATACTATAGTTATAGTAGATGAAGCAGCAGCAAGTAAACTGAATCCAAAAGATTATAAATTAGTATAAGAATAGAATATAACTTAAGTAAAAAATAGCTGTCTTTTAAATAATCAAATTTATTTAAAGACAGCTATTCTTATTTGAATTATTTAGTTATTACTTTTTACGAAAACTAGTTATCAAGAAGTATCCAAGTAAGATATTAAAAATTGTTATGTTCAGTGGTATTCGGTCAAGTATAATGAAATTTCCTATAATTGGAATATTTCCAACTGGAAATATAAAGATTAGCATAGGCATTAATGCTAGAAAAAAAGATGGAATACAGATAATAACTAATCTTGGAATATCAAGATACCAATTACCACTTTTTTTATATTCATTAATAAATAATTCAACGCCTAGTAATAAACCAATACCACCAGAGGAAATCAAATTAATAAAAACAAATTTTTTAAAGTCTTGTGTAAAACTGGTATGAATTTGCTGATAGTAATCAAAATTTAATTTAACAGCTAAAAAATACATGAGTAATAGAATAATTAAAAATAAAAAATATCTAAGAGCTTTTTTCATCTTAAATTCTCCTTTCATAAAGACTTTATCTAGTTTTATTCTGTTGAAATCTAGTTTTGCCAATGAGTTTAAGAAATCCATAAAATTAGTTGAGAATGGACTAAGTATGACATATTAATAAATGTTTTTTATGCTTGAAGTAAACTGTATTATTTAATATAACTATAATATTAATTGTTTGAATATTCAATGAAAAGTTTTTTAAATAGCAATTTCGATAAAAAATGAATAAATATAGTTAAATATTGGATTATTGTTTTATGACATTTTGCACTGAATTTAATAAATTCTATAATAATTTGTCTTTGCCTTAAAATTGCCTTAAAATCTAAACAATTTTAAAACTAATGTACCATAAAAAACTGATATAATTTAAATATAGTAAAAAATAATATTTATCTTACATATTGGAATTTAATTGTTTAATCAATATATTTATACTATTTAATTTAAATTAAAAGTTTATTAGGGAGTGAGTGTATGAATAAGTTAATTTATATAGCAGACGATGAAGATAATATAAGAAATTTAGTAAAGACATTCTTAAAAAATGAAGGTCATGATGTTATGGATTTTAAAACAGGTGATGAACTTTTAGAGCAATTTAATAAAAAAGAGTGTGACTTAGTAATTCTAGATATAATGATGCCTGGTTTAAGTGGTTTTGATGTATGTACGAAACTTCGTGAGAAGAGTACTGTTCCAATAATCATGCTTACTGCAAGAGATACAGATATAGATTATATTACAGGGATAACTTTGGGTAGTGATGATTATTTTACAAAGCCATTTAGTCCAATGTCTTTAGTTATGAGAGTAAAGTCTATATTTAGAAGGATAGAATTTGAAAAGAAACAAAATTATGATAAGTATGGTGATTCTGTCGATATGGAATTAAAATTTGGTGATATAACAATAAATAAAAAAAATAAAATCGTTACAAATAAAAGTGACAATATAGACTTAACACCAAATGAATACAATCTATTAACTTATCTGTTTGAAAATAGAGACAGGGCAGTTTCTAGAGATGAATTATTAAATAAAATATGGGGATATGATATAGAAGTTGAGACAAGAGCTGCTGATGATACAGTTAAAAGACTACGTAAAAAGATTTTAGATACAAATATTTTGATAGAAACTGTCTGGGGTTTTGGGTTTAGATTAAAGGAGAAAAATTCAGATGGAAAATAAAAATGATAAAAATACAGCAAATAAGATTAAATCTATATTTAAATTAAAATTTTCAAAGAAAAATATAAGCATAAAAACTAGGATTTTATTGAGTATACTGTGTTTAATAATTGTAGTATTTATGATAATATTAGTATCTTTTAATATATTGCTTGATACGTACATAAAAACAACTGCAAATGAAGAGCTAACAAAATCTACAGAAATAGTAGAACATATGGATAGCAATTTTAGACCTATTAAGCCTCCTCAAGATGATGGAAAGCTTCCTCCAAAAGCATTATCTAATTTTATGAGAAATGTACAAGATAAAGTTAGGATGGCAGAAACACAATCAGATGCTGATGCTATGGTGGTTGATTCAAAGTATAACTTGATATTTCCAACAAGAGAGGATGACTTTTTAAAGAATATTGATGAGATGGAATCTATTAAAAAGTGTATTCAAAATGAAAAACTGGATTTAAACTCAGATGAAAATACACGCATATCTACTGGAAGTAATGATTATTATATTTCAACTGTAAAAATAACTAGTATATATGGAGAACAAGATAAGTATTTAATTCTTTTTATAGATATATCAAAAACCTTAAATCTAGTCCAAAAGATAAACATTGTATTAATATTTGTAATGTGTTTTGCAGGTATATTAGCAATATTTACAGCTATAGTTTTATCTGAAAAAATTGCTAAACCTATAAAAGAGTTATGTGGTTTTGCAAAAAAAATGGGTCAGGGTGATTTTAGAAGGACTTACTTTGATTTTTCAGACAAGGAATTGGTAGAACTTTCAAATATTATGAATAAGAGTGCTGAATATCTTGATAAGTATGATAATGAACAAAAAATATTTTTCCAAAATGCTTCTCATGAACTTAGGACACCACTTATGTCCATTAAAGGTTATGCAGAAGCTATAAAGTATAATGTAATAGACAGCAAACATGCAAGTGATATAATTCTTGAAGAAAGTGATAGATTGAGTGATATGGTTGAAGATTTGTTATATATATCTAAAATTGATAATATAACTAAAGATTATGAACTCGTAGAATGTGATTTAAGAGAAGTACTTTCAAACTGTGGTTCTAGACAAAATGTAAGAGCTATAAATAAAGGTATAAGATTTGTTTATGAGTTTGATGAAAAAATGGTTTTATTTGAATGTGATGAAAAAAATGTATCCAAAGCATTTATGAACCTTATAGAAAATGCCTTAAGATACGCTAAGAGTGAAATTAAAATAGTATGTAAACATAATCAAAAAAATATAGTTGTTATAGTTGAAGATGATGGAATTGGGATTAATAAAGAAGATTTACCTCACATTTTTGAACGATTTTATAAGGGGGTTGGGGGTAATCATGGAATTGGATTATCAATAGTTAAATCTATTGTAAATAAGCATGGTGGACGTATATATGCGGAAAATGGTAAAAAAGGTGCTAAGTTTACTATAGTATTTAAGTTATAAAGATAATATAAAGAGATATTAAAGAAAATATGTCAATATTTGAAGTTGTTTTTTACATATATCTATTGTATACTGTTGAAAAAAGAACAATATTAAGCTGACATATATTATAATAGTTGACAATTAAAGTAGATGCTTAAATATATATTCAGAAAGGAAAAGTAAAATCTGAAGTGTATTTAGCTTAAGTAAGCTTCTTATTTTATAAAAAATATGTATGAAAGAACAACTGCTTTTTGATATTACAAATTTAGTAACTGTTATATTTGAAGCTTTTGTTGTCCATATGTTTTTATCAGATTTTTTAGGTCAGAAAGAAGGATATACAAGAGCTATAAGATATGCTAGATTGGGTTTTATAATATGCTTAGGAGTCTGTAATTTAATAACTTTAAATCCTGCAATCACAATACCTTTAATTTTTATTCTTATTTTTTCAGCATCATTTTTATATGAAGGAAATATACAGACACGATTATTTGCTACTGTTTTATTAAATGTATTCTTTATATTATCAGAAATTGTGGTTACAAGTATTTTTGTCTTATTTATAAAAGAAGGCTTTGAAATAATGTTTGAAAACAATGGTATAAGAGTATTAGCCACAATTTTATCTAAAATCGTTTTTTTATTTATATGTAAGATTGTTTGTTTATTTAAAAAAGATGTACATTCAGATATGCCAATAAAGTATTGGATTATTTTACTTGCAATACCTTTATTTAGTTTATTTCTAGCTATTTCTATATTTGATATAAACAAGTTCTTTAGTTCTGAAAGTTTAAAATTTCTAAATTTAATATCAAGTATTGGTATTTTATATATTAATTTTATTGTATTTTATCTATTTAAATCTATTATAGATAAAACTAAATTATCTATGAAGTATGAAATACTTGAGCAAGAAATAATTCATAAGGAAGAATTAAGACTTAGTAATGAACGTTATAAGATTATTGTTGAACAGACTGACTCTGTTGTCTTTGAATGGAATCTTAAAGAAGATAAATCATTTGTATCTCAGGCCTGGACTGAAAAATTTGGATATAGCAGTAAATGTGAAAATCTTTTAAAAGAGATTAGAGATAAAGAATTAGTTCATCGTAAAGATTACAGTGTATTTGAAGATTTTCTTGAAAGTATTAAAGAAAATGACAAACATAATCAAGTAATATATCGTTTAAAAAAATCTAATGGCGAATATATTTGGTGTAGAACATCAGTAACAAAGATTTTTGATGATGAAAATAAACTTTTAAAGGTTGTAGGCGTGATTGTAGATGTAGATAGTGATATAAAAAAATATGAAGAGCTAAAAACTAGAGCAGAAAGTGATTCATTGACAAATATATATAATAAAGGTACATTTGAAAAACTAGTAGAAGAAGTTATATCTACAAATAAAAATAACAAAAAAGATGCTTTATTCATTATTGATTTAGACGATTTTAAAGAAATAAATGATAATTTCGGGCATCCATTTGGTGATTTTGTGTTAAAAACTTTTGCTGAGAAGATACAAGCCAGTTTTGGTAATGAAGATTTAGTTGGAAGAATTGGTGGTGATGAATTCGTAGTATATATGCAAGATTATCATTCAGAAGTAAACTTGCATAAAAAAGCAAAAGAATTAAACAGAGTTCTTTATGATAATTATAATGACTTAAGTTTTAGTTTTGAGGCTTCTGTTAGTATAGGTATTGCAATATATCCCCAAAATGGAAATTCATTTATAGAATTGTTCAAAAATGCAGATAGAGCACTTTATAATGTAAAAGCATCTGGTAAGAATTCTTATTGTTTGTTTGAGGAAGAACTATATATACAGTGAATTTAGAATATATAGTTTAAGTATATAGATAAATTATTAAAAAGTTGGCTCATGTAGCTGAATTTATAAACATTTATTAGCAAGGCTATGGTCATAAAAAGCATAGCCTTACTTTTCTATTCAACTAAGTATTATGTATTTTAAAAGGAGATTATTTAGTAAACCTAAATCGACAATAAGTTTTATAGCTTAAAAATATATTGGATTCATAAATGGTATTATGAGTTCTGTGACCTCTCCATATGCATCAAGTCCCCAATATCCACTGTAAATACCATCACCCATGCCACTTGTTAACATAATTAATCTATAGGGTGTTTGTGGCAATTGCCAAATCAAGAAATTGCCATCTTTATTCTGGATGTTTGGATACATTTCATAGCTTTTTTTAAAAAGTGCTGAAAAATAATCATGATATTTATTTTTATCTGGATTTTCATTTTGCCATTTTGTTGTAAAACTAGCATATTCCTTTGCAACTTTTGCGTCTGAAAAGCAAGCTAATCCTGTATCCACACCAAAAAAAGTCCATGCTCCTGCTTTTCCAAAGTCTTCGATTCCTTTTCCTTTTGGCATAGCAATTTCATATGTAATAGGTTGCTTGTCACTAATAATTAATCTAGCTGCTGCAATTCTAAGTCCAGCAATTTTAGAATGACAAATAGATATTTCTACAGAATAACTTCCAACTGGTATTTTTCTTTCTAAACAAGTTTCATACTCACTCCCTAAATATGCAAGAGGGTCTGCAAGGACAACTTCTCCGCTTGGAAAATCTGTTTTCCCCACGATAAATGGTTCAAGTTTGTCACTTTTTTGAAACAAGCTTTTAAAAAATTCTATTGGATAATTTTCCTGATTTAAAAATTTTAGGTTCTTTTCAAAGGCTATTTGTGCAGGATGCTTAACTGGTTCTCTAATTTCTTTCCTTGTGTTTGTGTCAATAAAATATTTTCCACTTTTATCAGAGCGAAATTCTAGGTCTGTTCCTATAGGCATATAAAAAATATTTAAAGTAGTTGGTTCAATATTAACAAGAGTATTAAAATCTATAATTGTCATGTTTTTAGGATTATCAACATACTCCTGTGTATCTGTATCTCCAAAAGCAATCCATCCATTTCCAAATTCACTGTCTTCTCTAAAAAGCCACTTCAATTTTGATGTTCCATTGAGAATTGATTTACTGACAATACAACCTCCTGCTCCAGTTATATACTGTTTCATTTCTGAGTTTTCGACATTTTGTTCCTTTTTACTAGATAATTTCATATAAATTCTCCTTACTTTTTATATTTGTAAAAGCACATACATATAAAAAATAAAAGCTATAAAGTATATAGTTTAATTATGTGTTTCATAGCTTTTATTTCTTGAGTTAATTTCAATCATTTTTATAGAAATATAAATCTGAAGTATTTCATCAGCATAGTCTAGTGTAATACCTGTGATTTCTTTTATCTTATTAATTCTATAAAACAGAGTATTTCTATGAATATTTAAGACTTTAGCAGCCTTGCTTGGTGAATTATTAAAGTATATATATTGTTTTAAGGTATCTAATAAATTACAACCATTTTTTTTATCTTCTTCAATTAGTTTGGTTACAGCTGGATGATTGAGGTCATATAAATCATAATTAGTACTAAGTAGCTCGTAGAGTATATATGGTATGCTTTTCCCAAATGGAGAAAAGTTTATATCATATTTTTGAGCAATTTCACTAGCTCTTTTAGCTTGAATATAATACTTCCAACTATCAGATAGCTTTGAAAATCTTGAACTTATTCCAGCATAAAGTGAATTTAGTTTTAAGTAATTAATAAATTCTTCATTCTCATTGTCAATTAAATTATGAATTAAAGAATCATTAATAAAAACGACTAAAGCAGATTTATGTACTACACAGTTATTAGATGGTATAAATGCACTTAAAGATTGCATGATAAAAGGAACTTTACTATCAAAATAATTGTTATCTTTGTTTACTATTACCATTATATTTAATGAATTTGACTTAGTCCAATTTAAATAATGGAATCTTTTGCTTATAGTATCATCATCTAGGTACTTTTTTTCCAACAAATCAGAAAGTATATAATTAGGAATAAGTTTTTTATCTATATTAAACAAATTATTTTTTTGTAGTTCTAGAGATAAAGCTTTATTAAGTGATTCTAATAATTTAAAGTGAAACTCATTAAGTGGTTTTTTCCATTCACAGATAGCTATATGAGCTACTTCAATTTCTTCTACACATACGGATGAGACTAATGTTCCAAGCCAGTTATCTGGTTTATTTTCATCTTTAGTAGATTTATTATAATGTATTTTTTTATGGATATTTTGATATTTTATGTAATTTATAGTTTCTTCGTCTAAATATTTATCTCCATTAGAATCCTCAGTAAGTTGTAATATATCACTGACATCATAAGAATAAGCTAAAACTTTGAAGCTAGAGTCACGAATTATTATAGGATAGCCGAATTCTTCATGTGCTATGTCGATTAAATATTGTATGCCTTTATTCTCAGAAACTACATCAAAAAACTTTTGAGAACATAAACTAAGATGTACTTCTTGATTCATGATATTTAACAATTCACCAAAAAGGTCATACTTTTCTTTTTTAGATTTTATGATACAAATATTTGGGTTTAAATTATATCTTTCTAAATCAATGTTAACTTCATTTTGTATAAAGATACCTAAAAAATTCATATTGGTCAAATCTACAGAAATATCTGTTATATTTCCTAAATATAAACATCCAGTATTAAATTCAGTTTGATTATTTTTATAAATATTTAAGCTAGTGATATCTATATATTCATCTAGAAATGGCTTTAATACTGAGATATATTGAGATATACCTTTCATTAAATATACTAATTTCATGGGAAACCTCCTCTCATTATATCTGATTGTACTATAACACAATAGATATAGTATATTTTACATCAAAGTTTAGATTCTAACACATAGTTTAAGCAAATTAATTTATATATAATTAGTTATATAAACTAAGAAAGCATCAAAGTAAAAAATTTTAATTAAATAAGAATAAGGTTTTTAGTAAATAAAAATAAAGGGAGTGTGGAGTATGGCAATAACTAAAATTACAAATATTAAAATATTTGATGGAGAAAAACTTTCAAAACAAAAGAGTATTGTAATAGAAGATGGAGTAATATCATCAAAAACAACTGCTGATATTATTATAGATGGGGAAGGATGTACCTTACTTCCAGGATTTATTGATTCTCATGTTCATTTAGATAGTATAAAAAACTTGGAGGATGCAACTAACTGGGGGATAACTACTATGCTTGATATGGCAACTAATAGCAAAGAGATAGTAGAATCTTTAAGAAATATAGATGGACTAACAGATATTCGTAGTGTATATGAACCTGTTGCACCAGCATCACACCCTCATCTTATGGGCATGGGGTTTAAAGATAGTAAAATACATACTATTAAAGATGCTGAACATTTTGCTAAGAAACAAATTAAACAAGGAGCAGATTTCGTAAAAATTATAATAGAAGACCCAAAAGCATCTAAAATAGCTTTTGATTTTGAGACAATAAAAAGAGTAGTTGAAATATCTCATGAAAATGGGAAAAAAGTATTTGCTCATGCACCTACAACTATAGCTTATGAATATGCAGAAAAAGCAAATGTTGATGTAATAAATCATATTCCTTTTATAGGGAAATTATCTGATGATGTAGTAAAAAGGATAAAAGAGAAAAATCTTATATCAATTCCAACTATAGTTATGATGGAAAGTATAATATCAAATATAAAAAAAGCTACAGGAAGAGAAGAGGTTAGGTTAGAAACAGCAATAGAAAATACAGCTACATTGAAAAAAGCTGGAGTGGTGATATTAGCTGGAACTGATGCAAATAATGATGAGAATTCTGTTAGTATAGTGAAACATGGGGAGTCCCTTCATCGTGAATTTGAATTATTAGTTAAGGCAGGTCTTAATACAATTGAGGTACTTGAGAGTGCAACAAGTTTGCCAGCAAAACTATTAGGTCTTAATGACCGTGGATTAATAAAAGAAGGAAAAAGAGCTGATTTAGTAATGGTTGAAGGTGACCCAATTAAAGATATAACAGCAACTAGAAATATAAAAGGTGTATGGATAAAAGGCAATAAAGTAAGATAGTAAACTGAGTAGTGTTAAAAATAAAAGAAATTTATGTTAAAGGAGATTGAGAACATGTTATTAAGTAGACCAGGAAAGAATTCTATGCAAGATATAGTAGATAAAAATAGTGTAAAAGAACTTATAGAATTTGAGAGATTTTGTAGGGATAATGCATTATGGGATGAAATGAAAAAATGCTTTGCAAAGGAATCTACTGTTTCAATATCTTGGTATCAAGGTAGTGGAAAAGGGTTTGTAGAAGAATCAAGTAAGATGAAATCTTATGCACCACATAAAATTTGTGATACATTAGTTTGGATAAATAATAATAAGGCAGTATCAATCACAATGGGGGCTATTCATATTAGAAATGAAATTGATGGAAATTTAGTTGAACTTCAGTCAGATGTCAAGTTTTTGTATAAGACTCAAAAGATAGATGATATATGGTATATAATATCTATGGATGCTATATATGAAAAAGATATAATTTTACCTGTTTATCAGGATGGAGATGTCAAAACTTCTAAGAAAGACATACAGGATTATAGACCTTCATATGCAAGTCTTTCTTATATGCTTAGTAAGGATGGATATAAAATAAATCAAGAACTTCCTGGAATAGATAGACCAGAAAAGGTTGATAGACTTTATAAAGATGCAGAAAAATGGCTATTAGAGAACTCTAGAATTTAGATTGTTTTAAATATAAATAAAGGGGGGTGTCTCAAAATGAACTTTTTAGTTTATGAGGCACTCTTCTTTGTATGAAATCAAATATATTTTTATCATTTCAACAATGAAAAAGAGACTTATCTCTCTTTTGAGACAGCCTCTTTTTAAATAAACTTTGTATATTTAAGATAATACTCTATAAAAAATTTATTTAATTTGCTATTTTTGTTACTCCTTTTTATATTCTTTTTTGTACTCTTTAGTAAAAATAAATAATGAAAGGAGTACAGAAAAAATTAAACAACCTAATATAATATTTGAATTAAGATTTGAAGAATTAAAATTTAAAAAGATATTATTCAAATCAGCATCTAAAAAAACTGTATTATTAATTAAATGAATTACAATACATGCCCATATATTTTTAGTTTTCATATAAACATAGCCTAAAAATATAGAAATACTAATTACAAAAAATAATCTAAGTAATATGCCTAAACCGTCTACATGATAAACTGTAAACCATAAAGGTATGTGCCATAGCTCCCATATAACCCCCAATAAAATAACTCCTATTCGTTTACCAAACTTTATCTGCATTTTTTCTTGAAGAAATCCTCTCCATCCATATTCTTCACCAAAAAAAAGAATACTTTGGGTTGCGAGATAAGGAATAATGGAAAATATGCTCATAAATAAATTAATAAAATTAATATCCTTACATCCTAACATTATAAATTTACTTAAATTAATTACTATTATAAAAATAAAAATATATTTAATAGATTTTTTTTCGTTTTTAAATGGATAAAGTTCTTTACCTTCTATACATACATAACATATAGTTGTAATACCAGCAAATAAAACTAAAATACCTATCCCTAGGTTTATAGTTTCATCATCTATTATTCGAAATGTTTTTAAAGTAACTAGAGATAAAGATAATAAAAAGTCAGCTATTATGACATAATTAAGTATGATATGTTTATCACTTTTCTTATATCTATAAATTCTTGCTATTGAAACTCCTGATGCTGGTAGTATAGTCATAAATATTACCATTATTTCTGGGTTCATATATTCTTTAAAGTAGAGAGGGATTCCAAATAATAGTGATATACCATAAGTGACTATAAAAAATATTGCGACTTCTATACTATTTATTTTTTTATCATTGTTTTTCTCAGCTATATTACTTTTTATCATAATAATTTATCTCCCTTTACATTTTAACTTCTGCTGAGATTTGAGTTAGATATTCATTAGAATCTCGTACACTTATGTCATATAGGAGATACTCTTCATAAACAAAATCTCCCATATATAAATTATTCTGATTAAAAAATTCTAAGAGTTTTTCATAAGTTTTATTAATAGTTTCATAACCTCCTTTATGGTAAGCAGTTACATAAAGCCCTTTTGGTTTGATTGATGTAGGATATTTCTTATAGTCTTTATTAACTTTTGTAAATAAATATGAATATGACTCAAAATCTCTATTCATTATATCTTCGCCTTTAATGATTGAACCAATCATACCATCATCACCTAAATCATAGTTATCCATAAAGTTAATACATTCATATAAAAAGTTTTCATCATCGTCTCCAAGAAAGGGTTCTTTAGAAGTAAGAGGCGTTTTGACTAAGTATTCTTCCTCATGTTCTTCTAAAATAATCGTATTTGCATCTATATTACAGGCCTTTTTAGTAAATGAAATAGTAGACTCCATTAAAGCCTTAATATTATTCAGTTTTTCAATTTCATTATTAATATCAATAGTTTTCTTTTCTAAAAGTTCAACTAGTAAATTAGGAGTTCGTTTATCTATATAAGTTTTAATTTCTTTTAAAGGCATTTTAATTTCCTTAAGTGAAGAAATTATACCAAAAATACTGAGTTGATGGTATGAGTAGTATCTATATCCGTTTTCCTTCTTTAACTCTGGAGAGAAAAGACCTATATCATCATAATGAAAAAGCGTCTTTTTATTGACTCCACAAATCTTTGCAAATTCTCCAGTTGTGAAATAATTTTTCGAAATTTGACTCATAATTAAAATTCCTCCTTGACTATCCTGTTACAGTATAGTTTATCATAATATTCTATAAAGGAGTGTGATTGTATGAAAAAATTAATTCGTTTTTTAAAACCATATAGAGTTTTAATTGTTACAGTGCTGATGTTTACATTTTTACAAACTCTTGGAACTTTATATATACCAACACTTACAGCAAATATAGTAAATAATGGTGTAGTAAAGGGGGACGTAGATTATATTGTAAAGACAGGTCTAATTATGTTGATAGCAACAGGTATAACAGCTTTATCAGCTGTTTTAGTTTGCAAAGTATCATCAAATCTCTCATCTGGATTTTGTAGAGATATTAGAGAAGCAGTATTTATAAAATCACAAGATTTATCAATAAATGATTTTAATAAGATAGGTACAGCTTCAATGATTACTAGGAGTACTAGTGATATTACTTTAATAGGTCAATCTTTGTTTATGTTTATTCAATTGGTATTACCAGCACCAATTATAACGGTTTCTGGTTTATTCTTAGCATATTCTATAGATAAAGTAATGACAATTATTATTGTTACAGTAATGTTTCTATTCATGTTATCTGCATTTTTGGTTGGTAAAAAAGTTATCCGATTGTTTAAAATGATGCAAATAAAGATGGATAATATGAATAGAGTATTACGTGAAGTAGTAACTGGAGTAAGAGTTATAAGAGCTTTTGATAGGAGTCGTTTTGAAAAAAAGAGATTTGATAGAACTGCAATAGATTATTCTGAAACGGCAATTTCAATAAATAAAATATTTGCAGTACTTATGCCTGTTGTAATGTTAATAATGAACTTAGGTATAGTGAGTATAATTTGGTTTGGTGGTATGAGAGTAAGCAATGGAAATATGGAGATAGGTCATATAATGGCACTAGTTGAATATTGTATCCTAATATTATTTTATTTAATTATGGGAGTAATGGTATTTATGTACATACCTAGAGCAGGAGCTTGTGCAGATAGAGTAAATCAAATCTTAGATATAGAACCTGAAATTGTAGATGGAAATGGATATAAGGATATTACTTCAGAAAGAGGTCATTTAGTATTTAAAAACGTAACTTTTTCATATTCCCAGTCGGAGGAACCCGTTTTAAATAATATAACATTTGAAGCAAAATCTGGAGAAGTAACTGCAATTATAGGAAGCACTGGTTCTGGTAAATCTACTATTGCAAATATAATACCACGTTTTTTTGAAATTCAATCTGGAGAAATATCTATAAATGGTCAAGATATTAAGAACATGCCTCAAAAAGAGCTTAGAGATAAGATTGGATTTGTACCACAAAAAGCCTTTTTATTTAGTGGGACAATAGAAGAAAATATAAGATATGGAAAAGAAGATGCAAGTATTGAAGAAGTAAAGCATGCTGCAAGTATAGCCCAAGCTGATGAGTTTATTTCTGATATGGAAGATAAGTATGATTCATTTGTAGCACAAGGTGGAAATAACTTATCTGGTGGTCAGAAACAGAGAATATCTATTGCAAGGGCATTAGTTAGAAAACCAGAAGTATATGTTTTTGATGATAGTTTTTCTGCATTAGATTTCAAGACAGATAAAAGGCTTAGAAAAGCATTAAAGAATGAAATTAAAGATTCATCAGCTATAATTATAGCACAGCGTATAAGTACAATTATGGATGCTAATCAGATTATAGTTTTGAATGATGGAGAAATTGTAGGTATAGGAAAACATAAAGAGTTACTTGAAAATTGTGAAGTTTATAAGCAAATCGCAGATTCACAGCTTAGTAAAGAAGAACTTGCATAGAGTGAAGAATCAATCTGTGTATTTGGAGGTGTAATATGAGTGAAAAAATAACAGAAAAACAAGATGTAGAAGTACTTAGCTTTGAAGATGGTATGTCAGCAGAAAAAGCTAGAAATGCAAAAAAGACAACTAAAAGATTATTGAAATATATGAAAAAACAAAAATTTAAGTTATTAATGATTTTTATTTCAGTATTAATAAGTTCAGCTCTTACAGTTTTAGCACCAATGGTTATGGGAAAAGCTATTGACCAATTATTTAATGGGATTAAAACTGCAGTTCAAACAGGTACAAAGTTCAGTGTGAATTTTAGTACTATGGGAGGTATAATATCAATACTTCTAGGGTTGTATTTAATTAGTGCAGTATTTATATATATACAACAATATATTATGTCAGGTGTTGCACAAAGTTTAGTTCTTAACATGAGAAAAGATTTAAGTGATAAATTAAATAAACTTCCGCTTAAATACTATGATTCTCACAAAAAAGGGGAAACACTTAGTATAGTTACAAATGATTTAGAGAAGGTAGCAGATAGTTTACAAGAAGGATTAATGCAACTTATTACAGCAGTGGTCACAGTGATTGGTTCTATTGTAATGATGATAAGCATAAGTATACCACTTACAATAGTATCAGCTGTAACATTGCTTGTTTCTTTAGGTATTACTGTCATAATTGCAAGAAAATCACAAACTAGATTTTCAGAAAATCAAAAAGCATTAGGAGAATTAAATAGCAATATAGAAGAGATGTTTACTGGTCAAATAGTAGTTAAGGCATTTAGCAAAGAAAAAGATACTATAAAAAACTTTAAAGAATTAAATCAAAATCTTTATAATGCTAGTAGAAAAGCTCAATTCTCATCATATGCTATATCTCCAATTATTAGATTTATAAATCAAATTGGGTATGTTATTATAGCAGTTGTGGGTGGTGTATTTGCATCAACTGGAGCAATGACTCTTGGTAGTATACAGGCATTTATCCAATATGTAAATCAAGCATCAGAGCCTACTACAGAGATATCTTATATTGTAAATATGCTTCAAGCAGCAATTGCATCTGCAGAGAGAGTTTTTGCAGTTATGGATGAAGTGGAAGAAATGAAGGACAAAGAAGATTCAAAAGTTATCAACATGCCTAAAGGAAAGGTAGAATTTGAGCATGTTAAATTTGGATATAGTGATGATTCTATTCTTATGAAAGACATTAATATTAAATTGAATGCAGGAGATAAAATTGCAATTGTTGGACCTACAGGAGCTGGGAAGACAACTCTTGTAAATTTACTTATGAGGTTTTATGAGATACAAGGTGGAAGAATTACTATTGATGGAGTTAATATAAAAGACTTAAAGCGTGGAGAGCTTAGAACTATGTTTGGAATGGTTCTTCAAGATACATGGCTGTTTAATGGTAGTATAAAAGAAAATATTGCTTATAGTAAGTCAGATGCTACAATGGATGAGATTGTAAAGGCAGCAAAATCAGCAAGAGTAGACCACTTTATAAGGACTTTACCTCAAGGGTATGATACTGTATTGACTGAAGATGCTTCTAATCTGTCTCAAGGTCAAAAACAACTTTTAACAATTGCCAGGGCAATACTTTCAGACCCGTCAGTGTTAATTCTTGATGAAGCAACCTCTAGTGTTGATACCAGAACAGAGGTTGAGATTCAAAAGGCAATGAACAACTTGATGAAGGGAAGAACTAGCTTTGTTATTGCACATAGATTATCAACTATTCGTGATGCAGATTTAATATTAGTAATGAAAGAAGGTAATATTATCGAACAAGGAAATCATAAGGAACTTATTGAAAATAAAGGATTTTATGAAGAACTTTATAATAGTCAATTTTCAAGTGAATATGATGAAGAAGTTGTATAATTAATAATATTATAATATAAGATTTTATATATAATTAGGATATTAAGAATTGTATTACAAGAAAAATAGAGATAATAAAAATTACTCCAATAATTAAAAGTAATTTTATTATCTCTATTTTGATTCTAAGTATATATGTTGAATCTTAATTAAAAAATATTGCTTAGTCAGTTTTATTTAAATCTAATATTTACATTCACATTTATAATGTATTAATTATATTAAAGACTCTTTTATGGAGTTAATCTTCCTCTAATATTTTTTTCAAAGCTATATCCAATATCTAAGACTTTTTTATCTTCACCATACAGTGTCATAAACGTAACTCCAATAGGAGCTCCCTTTTCGTCCAATCCAAATGGTACATTTAATTCAGGATATCCTGATGCTGATGCCATTGTAGAACCAGAGCTATCTAAAAAAACAATAACGTCCAAGTTTTTTTCTTTAAAAGTTTTATTAAGGACTGATTTCGCTTTCTGGATTGAATCATCTATTTTATTCATATTACTTTTTTCTACTTGATTAGCTTCTTCCAATAAGTCTTGGCCATATTTAATTCTTCTTTTGGAGTCAGCGTTATTAAATTCAATTAAGGCATTTAATTTTGTTATCGGCATATTATACTTATCAGCAAAGTCTTCAAAGTCTTTTTTAAAGGATAAATTGATAGTATTTATTATGCCAATTCCTTCTTCGTTGAGACTAATAGGCACAACAGTGACATTCATTTTTTCTAATTCTTGATTTAGATTTTTTAGCATTTTTTCATCATTATACTCATAGCTTAATAACCCAATCTTCATACCCTTCAGTGAGTTAATATCAAAGTCCAATGATATATTTTCATTTGAAATTGCATTATAAGCAATCGCTACATCTTGTACTGTTTTTCCTATTGGACCAGCTGTGTCAATTTTTTTGACTAGTGGCATAATTCCATCACTAGATATTTTGTCTCTAGATGGTTTAAATCCCACCACTGAATTTGCTGAGGCTGGAGCAACAATGGAACCATCTGTTTCTGTTCCTATGGAGATTGGAACTATATTTGCGGTAACAGAGACAGCGCTACCACTACTAGAACCAGATGGAGATATCTTTAAAGGGCCAAAAGGATTAACTGTCTGACCTTTTTTACCACTATATCCGCTAGGCATTATTCCTGAAATATAATTTGCGAATTCAGACAGATTATTTTTTCCCAATATAATAGCACCTTGTTTTTTCAAATCCTTTACTAAATTAGCATCTTCATTAGGAATAAAATCTGCAAAGGCAACAGTACCTGAACTTGTCGGCATATTAGAGGTATTAATATTATCCTTTAACATGACAGGAATACCAAAAAGTGGAGAAGGTATTATTTTATCTTGTGAAGACAATTTTAATCTCTCTGAATCCATAGTTCTGGCATCAGCAATTGCACCTGGATTTACTTCTACCACGGAATTATATCCATGTTTAATTTGGTCTATCATTTTAATTCTATAAAGATATATTGCTGTAATTTCCTCATAAGTTATTAGTCCATTTTCTACTGATTTTTGGATTTCATCAATATTTTTTTCAACTACATATTTTTCTTTATTTGCCATTATACTATCTATATCTAATTTACTCAATTGCTGATTGATAGATTTAATTATCTTATCATTTTGATAAGAAATCCATTCTTCTCCAGGTGGAATAACGTTTTTAATGTATACATATGCACAAATTAAAAGACTTGAAATAAATATGGTTATTCCAATAATAATCTTTTTTTTCATGTTCTACCTCCTAAACTGTATCTACTTTAATTGTTTATTAATATAAGTTACTATTTATCAATTTAAATACCAATATATATAAATAGAATTCACAAGCTCTATTTTTCATTTGCAACAACTAAATCAATAAATAATTGCATAAGTGGACTAATCCACTTATTTTTATGATGACCACATACTGAAACAATACTCTTATCATCTAACTCTGTATCTATTGCACATAGTTCTCCTGTTTTCAAATCATCTTCTACTGCAAACGTAGGGAGATATGATATTCCCATATCATTTTTGACTAAATTTTTAATAGTAGGTATACTCCAAAGTTCAATCGTATGGTCTAGAATAATATTCTTTTCATTTAAATATGATTCAAACATCTGTCTAAAAATGCATGCTGGTTCATCTATTATGAAAGGAATATTTAATTCTTGGTTTGGAGTAATAAAATCAGGGAATTGTTTTTTTACTTTTGGTGATGCAACTAGTGTTAAAGGTGATTCTCCAACAGTATAGGTAGAAATAGAATTTCCTAAGCCTCCAATATCTTTATAAAATATTCCTAAATCAATACTTCCTGCAAGCAAAGAATTTCTAATATCATAGCAATTCATTGAGCGAAGAAATAGTCGTGCATTTGGTGCCATTTCATGAAATTGTTTTAAGATAGAAGGCATTTTATAACAAATAAGAGTTTCTCCCATTGCTATATGCAAATCACCACGTAACTCAGATAAGTCAGTACCAAAATTCTTCATTTTATCAACAGAACATAGAACATCATCCACATAAGGTATTAGATTTTTACCAGCTTTAGTTAGAACCATTTTTCTTCCTATTTTTTCAAATAAATGTGTAGATAGTTCTTGTTCTAGCTGTTGTACTTGAAATGTTATTGTTGATTGTGTGTAATTGAGCTTATTTGCTGCTTTAGAAAAACTGCCTTCTTCTATTATAGTTTTAAAAGTTTGTAGGTATTTAAGATACATATTTAACCTCATTTCATTCAATATAATTGAAGTATAAATTTAAATATTTCGATTTTTTTTATGGTTTAATTTATAGTATTATAATATAAAAGGAGAGTGATTGCAAGTGTTGAGTGAAGTTTTATTATCTTTTTTACCATACGCATTTGTTACAGGTTTTACACCAGGACCTAATAATATCCTTGCGTTAAATACGATTAGTACTAATGGATGGAAAAAAGGGAAGTCAGTAGTTATAGGAATTGGCATGGGATTTATGTGTATTATGTTCATATGTGCTCTTGGATGCCTTGAATTATCAAAGTTTATACCAATGATTACTGGTATTATGAAGTACATAGGAGCACTTTATATTATTTGGTTAGCAATACAAGTAGCTAAGAGCAAACCAAACAAGGATAGTGATGTGAAGAAAGAATCCTTTTGGACTGGATTTATTTTGCAGTTTGTTAATGTAAAAATTATAATATTTGCTATTACTGTATATACAGGGTATGTAATACCTGTGTCACAGTCAGTTGAATATTTATTATCAGCAGCAGTTTGTAATAGTATTGTGGGCATATCTGGGACTTTGACATGGGCTCTAGCAGGAGGTATTTTACAAAAATATATAAACAAACATTACAAAGTAATTAATATCATTATGGCACTAGTACTTATTTGGAGTGCAGTAAAACTAATTTTAACATAACTGAGCATATAGGTAGAAATATATAAATTTAATTATTTAGTATTATAAATTTAGAAGATGAAACTATAGGTTATATAATTTTGAATAAGAAATTTTATTTTTTATTTGAAAGATTTAATTTATCTATAAGTAACATCTTCTTTTTTTGCTTCCTAAAACTACTATTTGTTAGTTATACAGAATCTAATACTATATAAAATTTAATTTACAGATGAAGATATAAGATATTATTAAAAATTAGATAAATAAATTCACATTTATTTTTTTATCTAATCTTATTTGCCACATATATGCCATAAAGATGCACTTATTTTACGGAGATTTAACAAAGTAAAGTGAAGTATACTCTAAATATAAAATAAATCAAACATAGTTAAATGAATTGAGAGGTGATAATAATGGATAAGAAGTTAAACTATAGATTTGAGATGAAACACAAAATAACTGAAGCTGATGTCCTAGCTTTAAAATCAAGACTTTATCCAATAATGAAGAAAGATAGAAACGCATCAAAAGATGGAAAGTATCTTATCAGAAGTTTGTATTTTGATACACCTGAAGATAAAGCGCTTTTAGATAAGTTAAATGGAGTTGCAATGAGAGAAAAGTTTAGAATAAGATTTTATAACAATAACCCTTCTTATATAAAGTTGGAGAAGAAAATAAAACATTATAATATGACATCAAAGCTATCAGCTAGTTTAACTAAAAAAGAAGTAGAGAAGATATTAAAAAATGACATTGAGTTTTTAAAAGAATCGACAAACTGCTTATTAAGAGAGTTTTACTTAAAAATAAAATGTGAAAGATTGGAGGCAAAAAGTATAGTTGATTATGATAGAGAAGCTTTTGTTTATCCGCTTGGAAATGTAAGAGTCACAATCGATAGTGACATTAAAACTTCTGTAAATTCAATAGATTTGTTCAATAAAGAACTGCCAACAGTATCAGTTATTGATGAAAATATGACTGTATTAGAAGTTAAATATGATGAGTTTATACCAGATTTTATAAAAGATTTGGTTCAGATTAATAAAACCACTTCTACAGCAGTTTCAAAGTATGCATCAAGTAGACTGTATATATAGGAATGGAATCTAAGTTTTATGTAAAGAGTGTTTAAATAAAATAAAAAAATTAAGAAACAGGAAGGATGATTTTAGTTATGACATTTAACGATATTTTTAAATCAAGTTTTATAGAAAATGTATCAGGTTTTTCATTTATAGATAGTGCTTTAGCTCTAGGTTCAGCATTTTTAGTAGGTTTGTTCATATATATGATTTACAAAAAGACATATATGGGGATTATGTATTCTCGACCATTTAATGTGTCACTTGTAGCACTTACAATGCTTACAACTTTCGTAATATTGGCAGTTACATCAAATGTAGTTTTATCTCTAGGTATGGTTGGTGCTTTATCTATAGTAAGATTTAGAACAGCAATCAAAGACCCAATGGATTTGGTATTTCTATTTTGGTCATTAGGTTCAGGTATAGTTTTAGGAGCAGGTTTGATTCCATTGGCTGTTATGGGTTCAATAATCATGGGATTGATTCTAATATTCTTTTCAAACAAAACAATATCTGAAACACCATATATATTGATGGTAAATTGTAATAATGAAAATTCAGAGGATATTGCAACTGACAAAATTAAAAAAGTATTTTCTAAGTATCAAATAAAATCAAAAAGTGTTACACCAGAAAAAGGTATAGAATTGGTATTTGAAGTAAGAATGAAGGATGGAGAAACAAGTCTTATAAATGACTTAAGCCAAGTAGATGGAGTTACTAATGCAGTTCTTGTAAGTTATAATGGTGACTATGTAGCATAGAGAGGAGTAATCTTTTA
Organism: Clostridioides sp. LIBA-6822; assembly: GCF_056688955.1. Taxonomy (NCBI): domain Bacteria; kingdom Bacillati; phylum Bacillota; class Clostridia; order Peptostreptococcales; family Peptostreptococcaceae; genus Clostridioides; species Clostridioides sp. LIBA-6822. The sequence goes on from NZ_CP196995.1 coordinate 1,117,788, forward strand.
TGAAAGATAAAAAATTTACCCTTCTTATCTCAATTATGATTATATTTTTATGTGCAGTAGTTGGAGTTTACAGTACATATGGTAATAAAGGTGTTGATTTATATAGCAATGTATATATTGAAAAATATTTTGACAGAGACAAGGTTATGGAAGTTAATATAGAAATAGATGAAAGTGACTTGGAAGACATGAATGAAAATGCTATAAAAGAAGAATTTAAAGTTGCAAAAGTAACTGTAAATGGAGACACATATGGAAACGTTGGTATAAGAACTAAAGGAAATTCAAGTCTTACATCAGTAGCAAATAGTGATAGCGATAGATATAGCTATAAGATTAATTTCGATAAATATAATACTAGTCAAAGTATGGAAGGTCTTACTCAATTAAACCTTAATAACTGTTATTCTGACCCATCTTATATGAGAGAATTTTTAACATATAGTGTCTGTGAGGATATGGGCTTAGCTACTCCAGAATTTGCATATGCTAAAGTTTCTATAAATGGTGAATATCATGGATTATATTTGGCAGTAGAAGGATTAAAAGAATCGTATCTTGAAAATAATTTTGGAGATGTAACTGGAGACTTATACAAATCAGATGAAGGAGCCTCATTACAATATGAGGGTGATGACCCAGATAGTTACTCAAATCTAATCGTTGAAAGTGATAAAAAAACAGCTGATTGGTCTAAAGTTACAAAACTACTAAAATCTTTAGATACAGGTGAAGATATTGAAAAATATCTTGATGTAGATTCTGTCCTCAAAAATATAGCAATAAGTACAGCTTTATTAAATCTAGATAGTTATCAAGGTAGTTTTGCTCATAATTACTATTTATATGAACAAGATGGAGTGTTTTCTATGTTGCCATGGGATTTTAATATGTCATTTGGTGGATTTAGTGGTTTTGGTGGAGGTAGTCAATCTATAGCTATTGATGAACCTACAACGGGTAATTTGGAAGATAGACCTTTAATATCTGCATTATTAAAAAATGATACATATAAAACTAAGTATCATGAATATCTAGAAGAAATAGTAACCAAGTATTTGGATTCAGATTATCTAGAAAATATGACAACAAAACTACATGACTTGATAGCATCATATGTAAAAGAAGACCCAACAGCATTTTATACTTATGAAGAATTTGAGAAAAATATAACATCTTCAATTGAAGATTCTAGTGATAATAAGGGATTTGGTGATAAAGAGTTTAATAATAATGATTCTAATAATAAAGATTCTAACAACAATGAATCCAATAACAATGATTCTAACAATAATAACTCTAACAATGAAAATAAGAGTTTTGAAAACAAAAGTAATGAAAAAGAAGTTAATGCTGAATTAACATTAAGCGAAGTCAAAACTAATACGGATAATGATACTCAAAATAATACTAAAGATAATAGTGAAAATGAGAATAATACAAATACCAATAAAGATGGAAACGATACTAATGAAAAGTCAGGAGGACCTATGGGCAAAGGTGGAAAGTCAATACCAGGAGTTTTAGAAGTTGCAGAAAATATGAGTAAAACTATAAATGCTCAATTAAGTGGAGAATCTTCTTCAACTAAGGAAACTTCTGATGATAATAGTTCAAGTGAAAGTAAAGACACAGAAAAATCTGATGAGAACATGGGTGGTATGCCAGAGCCACCTGAAGGTATGGATGGTAAAACACCACCAGGAATGGGAAATATGGATAAGGGTGATATGAATGGTAAAAATGGAGATATGAATATAGATAGAAGTCAAGGAAATCCAAAGGAAGCTGGAGGTTTTGGTAATAAAGGAGGCGGCTCTATGAATAAAACAACAACATACTCTAAATTAATTTTAGGTGGAGCTTCAATGATAATCATGTCAGTTATGCTAGTAGGTGTATCAAAGATAAACCGAAGAAGATTTATAAAGTCAAAATAGATTAAGATACAAATAATATTGATACTGTTAAGTAAATATCTACTTAACAGTATTTTTTTTATTTTAATATCTTTGTTTTTAATAAAAAGTATTTTCTTATGGGTGTTAGATTAATAATCGTTGTAATTTCGTACATTTATAATTTTAAGAAGATATAGTAAAATTTAATTCTATTAAAAAAGTGCATAGAAAAAAACAATTAGACAAAGTATGAAAAGTATAATACGATTGTTTTGGGGTAAATGGAAAATAAACTTATATTTTGTAGAAATATCCATAAAAATGAATGTTTTAAATTTAACTTATATTAAAGTAAAAGGTTACATGTAAGTTGAAAAATTATAAAACTAAATCATGGTATATAAATAAAGTTTAAATTCATGTAAATAAAAATATCATCAAGTATGGAGGGATTTTAATGTATTGGAAAAGAGCATTAAGCTTATTAACATTAGGGTTAGTTATTTGTGGATTAACAATAGGTTGTTCAACAAAAGAAGAGGCTAAAAAAGAAGAAAAAAAGACTATTACAGTAGCCACAGGAGCAAAGTATTATCCGTTTAATTTTAGAGAGGACGGGAAAATGCAAGGTTTTGAAATTGATATATGGAATGAAATTGGAAAAAGATTAGATTCTGAAATTAAGTATGAAGTAAATAATGGAGATACAGGTGGTTTACTTGGAATGGTGGACAGTGGTAAAGCAGATACAGCAGCTCAACAAATAAGTATAACACCAGAAAGAGAAGAAGTATATGATTTTACAGTACCATATGCTTATAATCCTCTAATGATAACTATTAGACCAGAAGATAAAGACAAGATAAAAACTCTTGAAGATTTAAAAGGAAAAAAAGTTGAAGTTGGAGCAAATTCATCTGAAAGAGCAATAATGGAGGAAAAAAATAAAGATAATTCAATGGAACTAGTATTCAATGATGGAGCTGATTCATATGAAGGTCTTGAACTTGGGAGATCTGACGCAAGGATAATTTCTGTTTCTGCAACAGCTGCTAGAAATAAAAAAGCGGGTTCAAATTTCATATCTGTTGGAGAACCTATTTATGAAGAAATAAATGCGTATCCATTTAGAAAAGATGAAGAATCAAAGGCTTTAAAAGCTAAGGTTGATGATGCAATAACGGCTATGAGAAAAGATGGAACTCTTACTGAAATCTCTAAAAAATGGTTTGGAGAAGATATAACAATTGAGAGATAGGTGAATTTTATGAGCTTAGATGTATCATTCATGTTTAACATTTTGCCAGAAATATTTATAGCATCTAAAGAAACAATAATAATGGCTTTAATATCACTAGTACTATCTTTAATAATAGCAACTATAATGGCGTTAATAAGCTATAACAAAGTTAAAATATTAAATGAAATTGTTAAAGTTTATACCTCAATTTTTAGAGGTACACCACTGTTAGTTCAGTTGTATGCATTGTATTTTGGATTACCAAGAGCTATTCCAGCTCTTGTAGATATGTCTCCATTTACTGCAATGATAATTGCTTTATCAGTAAATATGTCTGCATATATGTCAGAGACTATAAGAGGAGCAATTTCTTCTGTAGATAAGGGACAATATGAAGCAGGAGCTTCCATTGGACTTACAAATGTACAAATATTTAGAAGGATAGTCATGCCACAGGCTATAAGAGTAGCTATTCCTGCATTATCTAATCACTTTGTAGATTTAATTAAAGGTTCCTCATTAGCTTTTACTATAGGGGTAATAGAAATAATGGCAGCAGCAAATTATAATGGTGGTAGTAAATATAAATATCTAGAAGCATTCTTAGTTGCAGGATTTGTATATTGGTTTATATTATTTGTATTTGGACTTGTTCAAAAGAAAATAGAAGCAAAACTAAATTCTGCATATTAATAGTATTACATAATAAAATAGAAACCATTTAAATAAAATTTCCTATTATATTTAAGTGGTTTCTATTTTATTGTTTTATTTATGGGCAATAAAGTAATAAAGACTTTTAAAATATAGAAAGCAATTTTAGAAATGCTAAAACTAGATAATCCATAATAAAAAAATAATTAAAAATTGTAACTAAATTGTAATAAAATGGTAGTTATTTAGCATAAAATGATGTATCATAGAAGTGTATTATAAAATTAATAAAGTAAGATTTTTTAAAAGAGAACTGCTGGCTTTTGATTTTTAAAGTGAGTAGTTAAATTATGTTTAGGAGGGGTAGATTTTGTTACAAAAAGTATTATGGAAATTTTTAAAGCTAGTAGCAGGTTTATTTATATGTTCAGTTGGTATAGTACTGACGATAAATTGTAACCTTGGTTTATCTCCTTGGGATGTATTTCATCAAGGTCTTTCAAATCATATAGGAATAACTATAGGGACTGCCTCTATAATTGTAGGCTCTATAGTAGTTATAGCTGATGTTGTTCTTGGTGAGAATGTAGGATGGGGAACTGTTTTTAACATGCTATTAATTGGATTCTTTATGGATTTACTTTTGTATAGTAAATTAATTCCAGAGGCTGATAGTTTATTTGTAGGAATAATTATGTTAATATTAGGATTAATTCTTTTGGCTATTGGAATGGTATTTTATATGGGAAGTGGTTTAGGAAGTGGACCTAGAGATGGTCTGATGGTTGCACTTCAAAAGAAAACTGGAAAATCACTTAACTTAATAAGAGGAACTATAGAAGTTGGAGCATTAATAGTAGGATTTTTCCTAGGAGGAAAAGTTGGTGTAGGAACTATAATAAGTGCATTTGGATTAGGTTATTTTACACAGATAATATTTAGTTTATTTAAATTGGATTGTAGCAAGATTAAACATAGATTTATAGTAGATGATATAAAATTTATTAAGATATATATGAGTGGAGATAAAAAAACTACTGCTCAAAATATAGCTAAGTAACTTAACAATAAACTTAGTAAAAGGTTAAATATTGTAAATTTAAAATTATATATATAACGTTGGATATTAAAAGAATATTAAACTATGAAAATTGCTAGAAATCTATAAAATATAGATTTCTAGCAATTTTTTATTTGTTTAACATTTTTTTATGTTTTAGAAGTTTTATTATGTATTTAATGAATTGATTAATTTATAATTAGGGATACTAAACTTTATAGATATTAATATAAACACCCTTAGATTGTGTATTTTCCAAAGCCTTTAAAATACTTGCATCTATTCTAAATAAAAAAATAAAAAAATGTCAAAAAAACTCTTGTATTATATCCAAATTTTATATATAATTACCTATGTTGTTTACAAATTTTAAACTCAATGTTTAGTAAACAAAATGTTTAGTAAAATAAAACAGAAACTAGGAGGTGCAACATGGATATAGGTGAAAAGATAAAAAGATTAAGAACAGAAAAACAACTGACCCAGGAAGAGTTAGCTAATAGATGTGAATTGTCAAAGGGATTTATTTCTCAATTAGAAAATAACTTAACATCACCATCCATAGCTACCCTTATAGATATACTTGAAATACTAGGTACGAATTTAAGGGAATTTTTTAATGAAATAGATGACGAAAGAATTAGTTTTACAAAAGAGGATATGTTTGAAACGGAAGATGAAGACTTAAAATATAAACTGAAGTGGCTAATTCCGAACTCACAAAAAAATGAAATGGAGCCAATAATAATAACATTGTATCCAGGAGGACAATATAAAGAAGAAAAGCCACATGAAGGCGAAGAATTTGGATATGTATTAGCAGGTTCGATATATGTTCATATAGGCGAAAAGAAAAATAAGGTAAAAAAAGGAGAAAGCTTTTACTTTAGACCAAGAGCAAATCACTATATATCAAACGAAGGTAAAACGACAGCAAAAGTGATTTGGGTAAGTACGCCACCATCATTTTAGAATAGAGGTGTTTAATAATTGGTAGAAAATATAATAGAATTAAGAGATATATCTAAACATTATGAAGAACTTACCGTTTTAGATAATTTCAATTTAGATATAAAGAAAAATGAATTTTTAACTTTACTTGGACCAAGTGGATGTGGAAAAACTACTACATTAAAAATAATAGCAGGATTTGAGTATGCTGATGATGGTAAAGTTTTATTTGAAGGTAAAGAGATAAATAATTTGCCACCATATGAAAGACAAGTAAATACAGTGTTCCAAAAATATGCTTTATTTCCACATATGGATGTGTATGAAAATGTAGCTTTTGGACTAAAAATTAAAAAGACTCCAAAAGATGTAATAGATGCTAAAGTGAAAGAGGTTTTAAAACTTGTTGCACTAGAAGGCTTTGAAAGACGACAAGTTGACTCACTAAGTGGAGGACAGCAACAGAGAATTGCAATAGCAAGAGCTCTAGTTAATGAACCAAAAGTACTGTTACTAGATGAGCCACTTGGAGCACTTGATTTAAAGTTAAGACAAGAAATGCAAATAGAATTAAAAAGAATTCAAAAAAAATTAGGAATAACATTTGTGTTTGTAACTCATGACCAAGAAGAGGCTCTTACTATGTCAGACACTATTGTCGTAATGTATAAGGGTAAGATACAACAAATGGGAACACCACAGGATATATACAATGAACCTAAAAACTCATTTGTAGCTAAGTTTATAGGTGAAAGTAATATATTTGATGGAATTATGATAGAAGATTATAAAGTAAATTTCTGTAATAGGGATTTTGAATGTGTTGATAAAGGGTTTGAAAAAAATGAAAATATAGAAGTGGTAATAAGACCAGAAGATATAAAAATGGTAAAGCCAGAAGAAGGAATGTTAAAGGGGAAAGTTACATCTACTGTGTTTAAAGGAGTGCATTACGAGATAGAATTAAATGAGAATGGCAGATTATGGATACTTCATAATACTAAAAATGCTGAGGTTGGAACAGAACTAGGTATGGACATATATCCAGAAGACATCCATATAATGAGAAAAGAGAATAACTAAGATGAAGAGAAAATCTTTCTTAGCATATCCATATGTAGTTTGGAGTGCGATATTTGTAATAATTCCTTTAATACTAGTAGTATTTTTCAGTTTTACAAAAGAATCAGGTGGAGGTTATGCATTTACACTTGAGAATTATAAAGAAGTAATAGACCCCATATATATTAAAGTATTTGCTCGTTCTATTCTTTTAGCAGGAGGAGCGACATTGATATGCCTTGTAGTTGGTTATCCAGTGGCGTATATAATTTCAAAAGCTCATGTAAGTAGAAGAGGTTCATTAATATTATTATTTATTCTTCCTATGTGGATGAATTTTCTTTTAAGAACGTATGCATGGGTTGCTATATTAGGAAAAAATGGACTTTTAAATACATTTTTAGGTTGGTTTGGAATACAGCCATTAGCAATTTTGTATACTAATTTTGCTATACTTTTAGGTATGGTATATAACTTTTTACCATTCATGGTTCTTCCAATATACACTGCACTATCAAAGATGGATAATGATTTGATAAATGCTGCTCATGACTTAGGTGCAAATAATATGACAGTATTTAGAAAAATTATATTTCCTTTGAGTTTACCAGGTGTAATGTCTGGAATAACTATGGTATTTATGCCAGCAGTTACTACTTTTGCAATATCAAGACTGTTAGGTGGAGGTAAAATAATGCTAGTTGGAGATTTGATTGAACAACAATTTACAGTTGTTGGAGATTGGAACTTTGGCTCAGCAATATCGATATTTATGATGATAGTAATATTGATATCGATGTCTATAATGTCAAAATTTGGAGATGAGTCTGACAAAGAAGGCGGTGGGTTACTATTTTAAAATTAAAGAAAATAACTTCTAATATATATTTAGCATTAGTATTCTTGTTTTTATATGCACCCATATTTGCCTTAGTACTATTCTCTTTCAATGATTCAAAATCAATGGCAAGATGGAATGGATTTACATGGAAGTGGTATGGTCAATTACTTCAAAATGAGAGTATAATGAGTGCTTTATATTATACTATCGTAATAGCTATATTAGCATCTGTAATATCTACAATAGTAGGAACTATAAGTGCTATAGGAATACATAAGATGAGAGGTAAGAGCAAAAAACTAATACTAAATGTAAACTATCTTCCTATTTTAAATACAGAGATAGTTACAGCAGTAGCTCTTATGAGTCTGTTTGTATTTGTAAAAATGGAATTTGGATTTACAACAATGCTATTGGCACATATAATGTTTTGTTTGCCATACGTTATACTTTCAGTTTTACCAAAAATGAAGCAATTGCCTGATAATATAGAAGATGCAGCTATGGACTTAGGAGCAACACCTATATATGCTCTTAGAAAGGTAATTTTACCACAAATAAAGCCAGGTATAGTTTCTGGATTTTTAATTGCATTTACTATGTCAATAGATGACTTTATAATAAGTTTCTTTAATGCTGGAAATGGTGTAAGTAATCTTTCTATAGAAATCTATGGAATGGCTAGAAGAGGTATAAAACCTGAAATAAATGCATTATCAACAATAATGTTTGCAGTGGTTTTAGGATTACTTTTATTAGCTAACAAAAAAGAATCTATAGTAAGGGGGACTAAATAATGATTAAGTTTAAAAAAGTAATAGCCCTTATAGCTGTAGGTGTGATGACAGTTACTCTATTTACAGGATGTAATAAAGCAACTGATTCTACAAAAGTTTTAAATGTATATAATGTTGGAGATTATATAGATGAATCTCTTATAGATAAGTTTGAAGAAGAAACGGGAATAGATGTTCAATATTCGACTTATGATACTAATGAAATGATGTATCAAAAAGTAAAGAGTGGTAGTACACACTACGATTTAGTCTTTCCTTCAGACTATATGGTAGAAAAAATGAAAAATGAAGGTCTTTTGGAAAAGCTAGATTTTAAAAATATACCTAATATGAAGTATTTAGATAAGAGTTTTTTAAATCCTGTATACGATGAAACTAATGAATATAGTGTTGCATATATGTGGGGAACTCTTGGAATATTGTACAATAAAAAAGAAGTTAAAGAACCTATAGATAGCTGGAATATACTTTGGAATCCAAAGTATAAGGGCAATATAATGATGTTTGATTCTGTTAGAGATACTATAGGAATAACTCTTAAAAAATTAGGATATAGTATGAATAGTGTAAATCCAAAAGAAATAAATGAAGCGAAAAATCTTTTAATGAAACAAAAAGACTTGGTATTAGCCTATGTAAATGATGAAGGTAAGGATAGACTACTTGGTGGAGAAGTAGCAATGGGTATGTTGTATTCTGGAGATGCAGTTACATTGATGGACCAAAACCCTGACCTTGATTATGCTATACCTAAAGAAGGTACTAATAAATGGGTAGATGCTATGTGTGTACCTACAACTGCACAAAATAAAAAAGAAGCTGAATTGTTTATAAACTTTTTATTAGACCCAGAAAATGCAAAAATAAATGCTGAGTATATTGGATATTCGACACCTAATACAGGAGCACTAAAATTATTAGACCCAGAAATAACTAATAATCCTGTTGCATATCCGTCTAAAGAAGTACTTAGTAAATGTGAGACTTTTGAAGATATTGGTGAAAACATAAAGTTATATGATAAGGCTTGGATAGAATTAAAGTCAAAATAGAGTTTTGGTGATTAATTATATTTACTTAATAAAACTGTTCTTTTTAGAAATTAATTTTCTAATTATTGAACAGTTTTATTTTTTGCTCATATTATATACTTTTTTTGAATTTATTTTTATAATAATTTAAAATTCAATAAGTTTAGTTGATTACTAGTTTTGTAATAACACTCATAAAAACAAGCAAATATATGACTTTAATGTCAAGTGTTTGCTTGTTTTTTTATTAAACTATGTTCACATACAATTTAAATAAGAATTAAGTAAGTGAAAAGCTTATTTGTATAATGACTTTAATAATAATTAGAAAAAATGGGCAACTTAATAGAATAATTGGAGGTGTAAATTTATAAAAATGAATAGGATAAATAAAAAAATAGATTTATTAATATTGAGTTTACTAGTTTTTATGTTTTTAATTGTTGGAATAGTAATATTATCTATTAGAACAGAAAATAAATTGAATGTATTTATAATGCTTGCAGTAATTTTTTTCATAATAATGTTAACTTATTTATCAAACTCAGTAGTAGGATTGATAACAAGTTCGATAACTATATTTATATATACATCCTATATTTTATATAACAATATTACTCATAATATAGATGTTGAATTTATATCATATATGTGGATAATAGCAATACCTATATCTTCAATTATAATAGGTACTTTAAATAAAAATATAAATGAATTACAAGATACGAACATAAAGTTATCTGAACAATATAAAGAATTAGTGACTATTGATAGAGAAACTGGACTTAGAAATTTAAAGATTTTTTATAATGATGTAAATATGGAGATAAGTAAATCTACTAGACATAATACTAATTTTTCTCTTATGATAGTAAAATTGCCATACTACGGAAATCTACAGACAATATTTGGAGAAAATAAAACTAATAAAATAGTAAAACATATCAGTTCTAGTATTATAGACTGTACAAGAAATGAGGATATAATCTATAGTTTACAAAAAGATATGATAGGAATATTAATGCCAAATACATCTCTGGAAGGCTCAAAAGTTGTTAAAGACAGAATAAATAAAAGGATAAGAGAACTAAATTTAGATTTAAACAATAAAGGAAAGTATGTAAATATAGACATTAAAATTGCATTTTTAGAGTATAAAGACAGCTTTGGAGATAGTATAAATTTTAAGAATATGGTTGAAGAGGAACTACAATACGATGTTTAAAATATTTAATAAGAGTTTATCAAGACTAGTAATGATATTATCAATAGTATTAATAATATTAAATTTTAACCTATCTTCATATGCATCAGAAATTACTTCTAATAAAAATAAGGTCTTAATCATATATGATTCTAAGAAAGAAACAGCTTACAATAGAGATATTTTAAAAATTATGAGGACTCTATTGGGAAGATTTAGTTCAGATATTGAATCATTAAAATTAAGTAACTATGATGATGAAATAAATAAAAATTATTATAGTCATGTGTTTATTATAGGAATTAATGAAAATTCATATAGTAATGACAAAAAAACTAAATATTTACTTAGCTCATTGGATTCATATAAAGGCAATATATGTTGGTTAGGGTATGGTATAGAAAATCTTTTGGAATATAAAAAGTATAATTTAGAGTATTTGGGAAAAACAAATAATATAGTTAATGTAAATTATAAGGGGAAATCATACAATTTGAATGAACACTATTTATTTAACCTTATAAAATCAAAAGATACAAGTAATAAAGTGATAGGAAGGATTGATGATACATTAAACAAGTATCCATATATAATAAATGATAAAAATCTTTTCTATGTATCAAAATTGGATTTGGATGGTGTTTTATTTTATATATTCTGTGATTCATTGAACGATATTTTTAATATTAAAGAGTTTGATAAGGGAAGTCTATTTGTAAGAATAGAAGATGTACATGCTTTCAGAGACCCAGAAGACCTTGTAAAGATAGCTGATTATTTAAGTGATAAGAATATACCATTTACAATTGCACTGATACCAGCTTATGTAAATCCTAAGAATCATAAAATAACTACTTTATCAGAAAGCCCTGAGATTGTCAAAGCAATAAAATATATGCAAGATAAGGGGGGTACAGTGATATTACATGGATATACTCATCAATATAAAAAAGAAGCAGTTTCTGGAGAAGGGTACGAATTTTGGGATGGAGAAAGGGATGCACCTTTAAAGGAAGACATGAAAGTATTTGTAAAAAATAGGGTGTTGAGTGGCCTTAGAATATGCATAGAAAATGGAATTTATCCTCTTGCGTTTGAAGCACCACATTATGCAATAGAATCGGAAGGATACAGAGAGTTAAAAAAATATTTTTCTACTTATGTAGGTCAACATCAAAATAATGATAAAAAATTTAGTACAAATACATATCCTTATGTTATTCGGGATACAGAAGAGTTTAATATACTTATACCTGAAAATTTAGGATATATAGACCCAAAAGATAATTTTACTTTTCAAAATATAAAAGAAAATTTAGATAAAATATCTATTGTTAGAGGTTTTAGTGGAGGATTCTTTTTTCATTCATATTTAGATATAGAGTATTTAAAATACGCAATAGAATATCTAGAAAAACAAGATATAGATTTTATGGATTTAAGAGATTTTGATAATTGGGTAAAAGTCGACGAAATACAAATAAGAAATGTTGGAGATGAAATTAGAGTAACTTATGATAGAAAATTAGAAGAAAATACTGAAAGTGATATTAAATTTAAGTCCATATCCAATATTAGCAAAATTTTGATATTAATAGTATCTGTAAGTGTTTTAACATTTGTGATTATATTTATATATTTTAAAAAAATAGATAAAAAGAAATTTTTAAAATAAGTGATTTTATATTAGAATCAATGTTTTAAAAACTTTTAGGAGAAATTTATGAGAGATTTAAATATATCAGAGTATTTATTTATATTTAGTTTATTTAGTATATGGTCTTTATTGCTTATAAATATTATTTTAGCTATGGGTGGTTATATATTTTATTTTAAAAATATTGATAAAGAAGTAAAAAAAATTGATGAATATCCTATGGTATCAATACTTGTTCCTGCTCATAATGAAGCTAAAGTAATAGGTAAAACTGTGGAATCTTTACTATTACTTAATTATCCTAAGGATAAAATGGAACTTATTGTTATAAATGATAACTCATCTGATAATAGTAAAGAAATTTTAGAAAGCATAAAAAATAAGTATAATAATTATAATTTTACCATAATAAATACAGATAATTTAACTGGAGGAAAAGGAAAATCAAATGCATTGAATATTGGATATACCATTTCTAAAGGAGAGTTTATAGCTGTTTATGATGCAGATAACACACCGGACAGAAATGCACTTAGATATTTAATACAAACAATAGTAATGGACGATGAATTAGGTGCTGTTATTGGAAAATTTAGAACTCGAAATAAAAATAAAAATCTATTAACAAAATTCATAAACATAGAAACGCTAAGCTTTCAATGGATGTCACAAGCTGGTAGATGGCAATTATTTAATCTGTGTACAATACCAGGAACTAACTTTATATTGAGAAAAAGTATCATAGAAGAAATTGGAGGATGGGATAGTAAAGCAATTGCAGAAGATACAGAAATTAGCTTTAGGATATATAACTTGGGGTATAAGATAAAGCTTGTACCACAGTCTATAACATGGGAACAAGAACCAGAAACTGTTAAGGTATGGATAAAGCAACGTACCAGATGGGCAAAGGGTAATATATATGTCTTAATGAAATATATAAAAAATATATTTAAACAGGGAAAAAATAAAATTGTATTTGATATAGCATACTTTTTTTCTGTATATTTTTTATTCTTAACATCTGTCATCATATCAGATATTTTATTTGTTTTAAGTATATCTAAACTAATAGAGATTTCAATTCCAATTAACTTTTTTCTAATATGGATACTATCATATCTTTTATTTATCATAGAGGTGAGTATAAGTCTGAGTATAGAAAAAGGTGAATCAACATTTGAAAATATATTCATAGTTGCAATCATGTATTTTACATACTCTCAATTATGGCTATTTGTAGCTATAAAAGGAATGATAGAGTATTTAAAAGATATAATTTTTAAAAGAGAAGTTAAATGGTATAAAACAGAAAGATTTTGATTCATGTACAGGAGGAACTAGCATGAAAAAATTTATTATATCAATTATATCTCTAGTATTGTTTTTTTCAAATATAGCAATTGTAGATGAAGTAAAGGCTGATGAGACGAAAGTTAAAAACTATAAGTTTGAAAGAGACATCACTATTGATGGTGTTATAGGAAGTAATAGTACTTTTTTTGAGGTAAATAAAAATTGGGATATTGAGGAAGTTTTATTACATCTTAGTTTTAGTAAAAGTCAAATATTAAATGGAGATGTTTCAAGTTTAACTGTTTTAATAAATAATGTACCAATAAAATCTATTAAATTAAATACTAAAACAAATTATAAAAATACACTAGAAGTACTAGTACCAAAAGATTATATAATAGAAGGTTATAATGAAATAAAAATAAAAGCATATAAAACAATATCTGATGAAATTTGTCAGGATGATTCTAATACTGGAAATTGGATGGTTATTCATAAAGAATCATATACATCAATTAGATATAAGCAGAAAAATATGGGAAATTCGATAAATGAATATCCATATCCATATGCAGAAATTGAAGATAAGCTTAACTTAGATACAACTATAGTAGTTCCAGACAATATGACTAGAGGAGAATCCACAGCTGTATTCAATCTAGCTTCAGAATTTGGAAAAATAACACAAAATGATGATTTAAGACTTGATGTTAAACTATTTTCAGAAATGAAAAATTGGTCAGAAGATAATATTATATATATAGGTAAACCTGAAAATACAGCAGAAGAAATTTTGAATATTTTAAGTACAAAAGAACAAACCCTCTTATCTTCAAATTGCATAATTAAGCAAGTAGATTCACCTTACAATAAGAATAAAAAGATGATGGTGATAATTGGTAGTAATGAAGATTATTTAATAAAAGCATCAAATTTATTAGTAGAAAATAAAATTTCTAGTAAAGTGCTATCGTCATCAGTACTTGTAAATGAAGATACTAATATAAAAATTAATGAACAACAAGAACTAAACTTAGCTCATTTGACATTAAAAGATTTAGGATATTCAGATTTTTTGTTAGAAGGTGCATTTAGTCAACAAGCTTTGTTTGATGTTAAAATACCAAAGGGCAAAGTATTAGATAATGGTTCAAAAATTGTATTAAATTTAAGGTACTCTGATAATTTGGACTTTGAAAAATCGTTGCTTACAGTGTCTATAAATGATGTTGTTGTGGGAAGTAAAAAATTGGATAGGTCACATTCTAATAATGATAAGTTAGAACTAAAAATACCTAAAGATATAGATAATAAAAATTACTATCAAGTTAAGTTAGCTTTTAATTTGAGTATAAAAAATTCGAATTGTATTACAAGAGAAAGTAATAATCCTTGGGCATATGTATTAAATAGTTCTTATTTGGAGTTATCTACAAAAGAAAATGAGGCTTTGTCCTTTGAAAGTTATCCATATCCATTTGTTAAAGATGATGAGTTTAATGACTTAACTGTGATAATGCCAGATTATTCAGGTTCACAAGCTATGACTTGGATGTCTAGATTAGGGGTTAATTTAGGTGCAAATATAAATTCATATAAAGGAAATATAAATGTAATTAGAGGAAAAGAATTTAATGAGAAATATAAGGATACCAATATTATAGTTTTTGGAGTACCATTTAATAATTCTGTTATAAAGATGTTAAACAATAATTTAAACATAAAGTTTAATAAAAGTTACTCCAACTTTTTATCAAATGATAAGATAAGTTTTATTGATAATTATGGAAAAAATATTTGTGCAATTCAATTAATAAAATCACCTTATAATAATCAAAAGGATATCATGGCAATTAGTTCAATAAATGAAAAAAATTTATATTTAGGTATGGATTATTTATTGAATAAAAGTAAAGTTAATGATTTAAAAGGAGATACATTAACAGTTGATGAATATGGAGAGGTAGAAGATTTAGCTTATAATTTAAAAATTAATAAGGAAGTAAAAGATTCAAACAGTAACATCAGTATTAGTAAGACTACTAAAGTATTTTTAATGATTTCTTTTATTATTATAATTGTAGGAGCAGTATTGTCAATGTTATATATAAAAAAGTATAAAAGAAGATAAAATGATAAATCTATTATTTTAAAAGAGGTATATAATTTGAATAAACATGTAAATAAATTTAAATTAAAAAGAAATGTTTTAATCTCAGTGATGGTTTTAATTTTTATATTTATAATTTACTTTATAAGCATAGAATTAAAAGAAAAAAGTTTAATAAAGAATCAATATAATGGTAAGATTAAATCAGCCAATTTATCTGTAGACTATGAAATAAAGCAAGTTATGAAGGATATAGATAAACTAGGATTGAATACAGTAAATGTACCTATAATTATAAATGTAGATGAAATTAATTCTGATATTATGTCAATAGATAATACCAGTAAAGAAAAAGCAATTAAGTTGATAAAAAAACTAAATAAAAAAGGTGTTTCAACAATATTAGAAGCATATCCATGGATAGAAAATGGCAAGTTATATGAGACTGACTGGAATCCTAGAAATAAAGAAAGATTTTTTTATACATGGCAAAATACTATATTAAATGAACTTATAATAGATGTGGCAAATCCTCTAGATGTAAATGTTTTGAATATAGGTTCTAATTTTGTACATTTAGAGGAATATCAGAAAAATTGGAGTGAGATAATAGATTTTGTACAATCAAAATTTGATGGTCTTATAACATACAGGACTAATTGGTGGTATACAAAAAAAGATGATTTAAATAGTAAATTGTCTTATGAAGAAAAGCTAAATAATAACTTTTTTGATAAATTAGATTTTATATCTATAGCAACATATTTTGAATTAAGTAATAAATCTGTTAATACAGTGGATGAATTGGTTTCTGCACTATATTCATCTACTGTAAATAATAGAGGACAAAATATAAAAGAAGAAATATATAATCTTTATAAGGTTCATAGAAAACCAATATTTTTTGGAGAACTAGGTTTTTCAAATAGAGAAAATGCGAGTTCTCAACCTTGGAATCATATTCCTTCAAAAGTTATAAATGGTGAAGAGCAAGCAAGGTGCTTTGAGGCATATAAAAAGGTTTTTGAAAATGAAGATTGGATAAAGGGCTTTTCTGTGTTTTGTGTAGGTAAAATAGATGAAGAAAAAAATTTTTACCCATCAAAGGAGAGTATAAAGATTATTAAGTCTTGGTATGAATAGTTTTATTATGTAAATATTAGTATTTGCATAAATTAAAATGGATGATTAGGAGAGATACAAATGAATGACATCAAGGTTATGACTGTGTTTGGTACTAGACCTGAAGCTATCAAAGTGGCACCTTTGATAAAAGAACTTGAAGAAAGAGAGCATATAAAAAGTATTGTGTGTGTTACAGCTCAACATAGAGAAATGCTTGACCAAGTTATAGAGACATTTAACATAAATGTAGACTATGATTTGGATATAATGAAAAAAGGACAAAGTTTAAACGATATAACATGCAAAATTTTAAATGAACTTCCATTAATTATAAATAAGGAAAATCCAAATATAATATTAGTGCATGGAGATACAACCACAACTCTAGCTACTAGTTTGACTGCATTTTATAGTAAAATTTTTGTTGGTCACATAGAAGCTGGACTTAGAACCTATGATAAATATTCTCCATTTCCAGAGGAATTAAATAGACAACTTACAGGTATTATTGCTGATATACACTTTGCTCCTACTAGTTTGGCTAGAAAAAACTTAATTTCTGAAGGAAAGCCTAAAAATAATATATTTGTAACTGGTAATACTGCAATTGATGCGTTAAAGATGACAATAAAAGAAGACTACAATCATCCTATAATTGATAAGATTGGTAATGATAGGATGATTTTATTAACTTCTCACAGAAGAGAAAACTTAGGAAATCCTATGAAAAATATATTCAAAGCTGTAAAACGAATAGTAGATAGCTTTGAAGATGTACAGATAGTATATCCCATACATTTAAATCCTGAAATACGTAATATAGCTGATGAAGTATTTGGAAAATCACCTAACAGAATTCATATTATAGAGCCTTTAGAAGTAGTTGATTTTCATAATTTTTTAAATAAAGCATATATGATAATGACTGATAGTGGAGGAATACAAGAAGAAGCTCCATCATTAGGTAAACCAGTTCTTGTATTGCGTGATAAAACAGAAAGAACTGAGGGGATTGAGGCTAAGACACTTAAATTAGTAGGTACAAATGAAGAGAAAATATATAATTCAGTAAGTAATTTATTAGTAAATAAAGGGAGCTATATTCAGATGAGTAAAGCATCTAATCCATATGGGGATGGAAATGCAAGTAAATATATAGTGGACATAATAATGAAAAAATTTAATTACAAATATTTAAATTAGTTTTTAGTTATTTAATATAAAATTTATAGAATTTATAGTGGAAAAGGTTAAAACTATTATCCATTTATATAAAATTTGTGATAACATAAGGAATACCATTTTTAAGGGGGAGTAATATGGGTAGAAAAACCATAAAAAACTTAGGTAGAAATAAAAGTGTAAAGAGAATAAAGCTTCTATTTAAAAAAATTTTTATTACTGTATGCATAATAGCAAGTATAATTGCTGTTTTTAACATAACAAAATATTTTGAGGAATTATATAAAGTAAGAGATATAAAAAGTACTAAAATTGAATACTATATGGATGTAGCTGATGAAGCTGGTGATGGGAAAGTTCAATTAAGTTGGAAGGCGTTGCTTGCTATAGATATGGTAATACATAATGAAGATTTAAGTAATATAAAAAAGAAAGACACATTGAATATAGGTGAAAGATTTATAGTAGAGGATAAAAACGATAAAGGAGAGAAAGTGTATAAGGTAAAAAAATTCACTAAAGTATTAAGTGAACTGAAATTTGACTCTTCTCAAAAAGGTAGAGCAAAAAAATATATGAAGGATTTAGAATACACATATCTTGGAAATAAAGAATTAAATAATAGTGATGAAAAAATTAAGTTTATAAAAAAATTAGAAGACTCAGCTATAAGAGAATACATTGACTATGGAATACTGCCATCTATCACAATAGGACAAGCTATATTAGAATCTGGATGGGGAAATTCTAAACTCACAAAACAGAGCAACAATTTATTTGGAATAAAAGCAGATAAAGCATGGAAAGGAAAAAAGGTAGAAATTTCAACTTCAGAAAACTATAATGATAAAATTGTAGCAAATTTCAGGTCATATAATTCAATACAAGATTCTGTTAAAGACCATAGTTTATTTTTAGTTAATAATAAAAGATATAGAAAACATGGTTTATTTGAAGCAAAAGATTATATCAGTCAAGCACAAGCATTGGAAAATGCAGGATATAGTACAGCTGAAGATAAAAAAGGAAATCGCATATATGCAGAACTATTAATAGAAGTCATTAGAAGTTACAATTTGCAACTTATAGATAATAAAGTAGAAACAAAGTAATTATTAACTTCATACAAAGTCATAACAGGATAATATTAGTTTCTACAAAAGAATAGAAAATTTGTAAAAAAAACTAAAAAAATGTATTGACTTGTTATTTAAAAGGTGATATTATTATTACTGTACTCGAAAGAGAACAAAATGAACTTTGAAAATTAAACAGTAGGTTAATTTATAAAACAAGAAACAAACCATAAAGCCAGATATTTTGATAACAATAGTATCTGAGCCTGATAAACTTTTATTTGAGAGTTTGATCCTGGCTCAGGATGAACGCTGGCGGCGTGCCTAACACATGCAAGTTGAGCGATTTACTTCGGTAAAGAGCGGCGGACGGGTGAGTAACGCGTGGGTAACCTACCCTGTACACACGGATAACATACCGAAAGGTATGCTAATACGGGATAACATATTTGAGAGGCATCTCTTAAATATCAAAGGTGAGCCAGTACAGGATGGACCCGCGTCTGATTAGCTAGTTGGTAAGGTAACGGCTTACCAAGGCGACGATCAGTAGCCGACCTGAGAGGGTGATCGGCCACATTGGAACTGAGACACGGTCCAAACTCCTACGGGAGGCAGCAGTGGGGAATATTGCACAATGGGCGAAAGCCTGATGCAGCAACGCCGCGTGAGTGATGAAGGCCTTCGGGTCGTAAAACTCTGTCCTCAAGGAAGATAATGACGGTACTTGAGGAGGAAGCCCCGGCTAACTACGTGCCAGCAGCCGCGGTAATACGTAGGGGGCTAGCGTTATCCGGATTTACTGGGCGTAAAGGGTGCGTAGGCGGTCTTTCAAGTCAGGAGTGAAAGGCTACGGCTCAACCGTAGTAAGCTCTTGAAACTGGGAGACTTGAGTGCAGGAGAGGAGAGTGGAATTCCTAGTGTAGCGGTGAAATGCGTAGATATTAGGAGGAACACCAGTTGCGAAGGCGGCTCTCTGGACTGTAACTGACGCTGAGGCACGAAAGCGTGGGGAGCAAACAGGATTAGATACCCTGGTAGTCCACGCTGTAAACGATGAGTACTAGGTGTCGGGGGTTACCCCCCTCGGTGCCGCAGCTAACGCATTAAGTACTCCGCCTGGGAAGTACGCTCGCAAGAGTGAAACTCAAAGGAATTGACGGGGACCCGCACAAGTAGCGGAGCATGTGGTTTAATTCGAAGCAACGCGAAGAACCTTACCTAAGCTTGACATCCCAATGACATCTCCTTAATCGGAGACTTCCCTTCGGGGACATTGGTGACAGGTGGTGCATGGTTGTCGTCAGCTCGTGTCGTGAGATGTTGGGTTAAGTCCCGCAACGAGCGCAACCCTTGTCTTTAGTTGCCATCATTAAGTTGGGCACTCTAGAGAGACTGCCAGGGATAACCTGGAGGAAGGTGGGGATGACGTCAAATCATCATGCCCCTTATGCTTAGGGCTACACACGTGCTACAATGGGTAGTACAGAGGGTTGCCAAGCCGTAAGGTGGAGCTAATCCCTTAAAGCTACTCTCAGTTCGGATTGTAGGCTGAAACTCGCCTACATGAAGCTGGAGTTACTAGTAATCGCAGATCAGAATGCTGCGGTGAATGCGTTCCCGGGTCTTGTACACACCGCCCGTCACACCACGGGAGTTGGAGACGCCCGAAGCCGATTATCTAACCTTTTGGAAGAAGTCGTCGAAGGTGGAATCAATAACTGGGGTGAAGTCGTAACAAGGTAGCCGTATCGGAAGGTGCGGCTGGATCACCTCCTTTCTAAGGAGAATTACCTACTGTTTAATTTTGAGGGTTCGTTTTTACGAATACTCAAAATTAGCACTTTAAGCAACAGAATAAACTGAGCGCATGCGAAGTTTGTTTGTTGGCGACGTGCGTTAGCACTTTAAGCAACGGGATTTATCCGTTGGCGTTGTGCGTTAGCACTTTGAAAACTGCATATATATTTAGTGATATGACATCTAATTTGTAATATATAAAGTTGATAACTTTTAAAAATTATCAAGTTGATAGACTTTAATCTATCAAACCTTTTTAACTGGTCAAGTTATTAAGGGTGCAGGGCGGATGCCTTGGCACTAGGAGCCGATGAAGGACGTGATAAGCTGCGATAAGCTTCGGGGAGTTGCACGTAAACTTTGATCCGAAGATTTCCGAATGAGGAAACTCACTTAGAGTAATGTCTAAGTATCATTAAGTGAATACATAGCTTAATGAGGGGAACTCAGGGAACTGAAACATCTAAGTACCTGAAGGAAGAGAAAGAAATTCGATTCCGTAAGTAGCGGCGAGCGAACGCGGATGAGCCCAAACCAATAAAGTTTTCTTTACTGGGGTTGTGGACATACCATATATAAGAGGTCATTATAGACGAAGAAGTTTGGAAAGACTCATCATAGAAGGTAATAATCCTGTAGTCAAAATAATAATTCTTTAGGTATGATCCAGAGTACCACGGGACACGTGAAACCCTGTGGGAAGCAGGAGGGACCACCCTCCAAGGCTAAATACTACCTAGTGACCGATAGCGTATAGTACCGTGAGGGAAAGGTGAAAAGAACCCCGGGAGGGGAGTGAAATAGAACCTGAAACCCTGCACTTACAAGCTGTGGAAGCACATTTCTTGTGTGACCGCGTACTTTTTGTAGAACGGGCCAACGAGTTACGTTAAGTAGCAAGGTTAAGCACTTAAGGTGTGGAGCCGTAGCGAAAGCGAGTTTTAACTGAGCGTTCAGTTACTTGACGTAGACCCGAAACCGGGCGACCTACCCATGAGCAGGATGAAGCGAAAGTAAAATTTCGTGGAGGTCCGAACCCACGAGCGTTGAAAAGCTCGGGGATGACTTGTGGGTAGCGGTGAAATTCCAATCGAGCCCGGAGATAGCTGGTTCTCCCCGAAATAGCTTTAGGGCTAGCCTCAAGGTGAGAGATACGGAGGTAGAGCACTGAATGTCCTAGGGGGTATTGCACCTACCGAAGACTATCAAACTCCGAATGCCGTCATCTTATACTTGGGAGTCAGACTGTGGGTGATAAGATTCATAGTCGAAAGGGCAACAGCCCAGATCGTCAGCTAAGGTCCCTAAATGTAAGTTAAGTGGTAAAGGATGTGGGATTGCACAGACAACCAGGATGTTGGCTTAGAAGCAGCCACTCATTCAAAGAGTGCGTAATAGCTCACTGGTCGAGTGATCCTGCGCCGAAGATTTCCGGGGCTAAAACTTACTACCGAAGCTACGGCATCATTATGATGGGTAGGGGAGCTTCCCATACGGGTTGAAGCATGACCGTAAGGACATGTGGACAGTATGGGAGTGAGAATGTTGGCATGAGTAGCGAGATGTGGGTGAGAATCCCACAGGCCGTAAACCCAAGGTTTCCAGGGGAAGGTTCGTCCGCCCTGGGTTAGTCGGGACCTAAGCTGAGGCCGAAAGGCGTAGGTGATGGACAACAGGTTGATATTCCTGTACTACCGATAACCGTTTGAGAGATGGGATGACACAGTAGGATAAGCTAAGCACACTGTTGGTTATGTGTGCCCAAGCATTGAGGCAGTCAGAGTAGGTAAATCCGCTTTGATAATGCTGGGATGTGATGGGGAGCGAAATTTAGTAGCGAAGTAGCTGATTTCACACTGTCAAGAAAAGTCTCTATCGAGGTTAAAGGTACCCGTACCGCAAACCGACACAGGTGGGTGAGGAGAGTATCCTAAGGCCCGCGAGAGAACTGTTGTTAAGGAACTCGGCAAAATGACCCCGTAACTTAGGGATAAGGGGTGCCACCATCCGGTGGCCGCAGAGAATAGGCCCAAGCGACTGTTTACCAAAAACATAGGTTTCTGCTAAGTCGCAAGACGATGTATAGGAGCTGACGCCTGCCCGGTGCTGGAAGGTTAAGGGGATCTGTTAGAGTAATCGAAGCAGTGAACTTAAGCCCCAGTAAACGGCGGCCGTAACTATAACGGTCCTAAGGTAGCGAAATTCCTTGTCGGGTAAGTTCCGACCCGCACGAAAGGCGTAACGATTTGGGCACTGTCTCAACAACAGACTCGGTGAAATTGTAATTCCGGTGAAGATGCCGGATACCTGCGACAGGACGGAAAGACCCCATGGAGCTTTACTGTAGCTTGACATTGGGTCTTGGTACTACATGTACAGGATAGGTGGGAGGCTTTGAAACCAGGACGCCAGTTTTGGCGGAGCCATCCTTGGGATACCACCCTTGTAGTACTGGGACTCTAACCATAGGCCATGAATCTGGTCTTGGGACACTGTCAGGTGGGCAGTTTGACTGGGGCGGTCGCCTCCCAAAAGGTAACGGAGGCGCTCAAAGGTTCTCTCAGTACGGTCGGAAATCGTACGTAGAGTGTAAAGGCAAAAGAGAGCTTGATTGCAAGACATACAGGTCGAGCAAGGATGAAAATCGGACTTAGTGATCCGGTGGTTCTGCGTGGAAGGGCCATCGCTCAACGGATAAAAGCTACCCTGGGGATAACAGGCTTATCTCCCCCAAGAGTCCACATCGACGGGGAGGTTTGGCACCTCGATGTCGGCTCATCACATCCTGGGGCTGTAGTAGGTCCCAAGGGTTGGGCTGTTCGCCCATTAAAGTGGTACGCGAGCTGGGTTCAGAACGTCGTGAGACAGTTCGGTCCCTATCCGTCGCAGGCGTAGGAAATTTGAGAAGACCTGTCCTTAGTACGAGAGGACCGGGATGGACGTACCTCTGGTGTACCAGTTGTTCTGCCAAGGGCATGGCTGGGTAGCTATGTACGGAATGGATAAGCGCTGAAAGCATCTAAGCGCGAAGCCAACTTCAAGATAAGATTTCCCACCGCAAGGGTAAGACCCCAGAAAGACTATCTGGTTGATAGGTCGAAGGTGTAAGTGCAGCAATGTATTTAGCTTATCGATACTAATAGGTCGAGGACTTGACCAAATTATTTGATGTCCATTCAATAAAATATATGTGTAGTTTTTAGAGTGCTAACTCTAGAAAATTAGTTTTGCTAATTTATAAGAATTTAATGCGGGTGTAGCTCAATGGTAGAGTTCTGGCCTTCCAAGCCAGCTGTGAGGGTTCGATCCCCTTCACCCGCTCCAAAAGATTATGTGGTTACAATAGCAGAGAGGATACACCTGTTCCCATTCCGAACACAGAAGTTAAGCTCTCTAGCGCTGATGGTACTTGGTGGGAAACTGCCTGGGAGAGTAGGACGTAGCCACGTAATCTTTTTTTGTTGTATAAAATTTAATAAAACTACAATTATTATATGTTTTTATTTGTCTTTTATAGATTTTTTTGGCAATAAATGATATAGTGGATATAATTAAATATATTAGATATATTTAATTTTTTTATTTTTTGTGTTTTATAAGTTTATTTTTTATATAATTATTTATAATTTTGGGTAGATACTCTTTGATATATTTTAAAAATCTAAATCTATAAAACAAAATAGAAATTTACATTAAGTAAGGAGATTAATATGAGAAGAAATGCAAAATTATTAACAACAGGAATTCTTTCAATGGCAATTGTTGCACCGACAATGGCATTTGCTACTGAATCTAATGCTATGGAAAATAATGCAGATTTAAATATAAGCTTAGAGAAAAAAAGTATAGTTTTAGGCAGTACATCAAAAGTTAGTGTTAAATTTAAAGAAAAGCCAGATGCAGATAGTATTACATTAAAATATAAATGTTATGATATGCCCTTAGATACGACTATAAATTACAACCAATCAACTGGAGCATATGAAGGAACTATCAATTATAATAAAGACCCAGAATATCAAAATGTTTGGGAGCTACAAGGTATAACAATAAACAGTGCAAATAATCCTAAGACTTTAAACAAACAAGACCTAGAGAAGCTAGGATTAAATTTAAAAGACTATAATGTAACACAAGAATGTATAATTGAAGATATAACTTCAAGAAAAGATGTAAATAAATACTTGAGAAAGACTTCTGCACCTATTACAGAACTTACAGGAAGTGATAGATATGAGACCGCAGTTAAAATAAGTAAAGAAGGCTGGAAAAATGGTTCAGATAAGGTAATTATAATAAGTGGAGATGTAAGTATTGATGGGATTATATCAACTCCACTAGCTACTACATATAATGCACCAATACTTTTGGTTGAAAAAAATAATGTGCCTGATAGTGTAAAATCAGAATTAAAACGTCTAAATCCTAAAGATGTAATCATAATTGGAGATGAGAATTCTATTTCTAAAACTAGTGCTAATCAGATAAAATCAACTGTAAATGCTAGTCAAACACGTCTAAGCGGTTCTAACAGATACGAAACATCTCTATTGATAGCAAAAGAAATAGATAAAAATCATGATGTAGATAAAGTTTATATAACGAATGCTACTGGTGGAGAAGTAGATGCACTTACTATAGCAGCAAAAGCAGGTCAAGATAAGCAACCAATTATATTGACTGATAAAGATAGTATTACAAATAATACATATAAATGGTTGGAGGGTGAGGATTTACAAAGTGCTTATTTTATAGGTGGTCCTCAAATGATATCAACAAATGTTATAAATAAAGTAAATGATATAACTAAGGATAGCGTTACTAATAATAGAGTATATGGAGCAGATAGACATGAAACAAATGCAAATGTAATAAAAAAATTCTATACAGAGGATGAATTAGAAGCTGTTTTGGTAGCTAAATCAGATGAACTTGTTGATGCTTTAGCAGCAGGTCCATTAGCTGCTAATTTAAAATCTCCAATACTTATAACTCCAAAGACATATGTGTCAGCATATCATAAAGCTAATTTAGAAGCTAAATCAGCTAATAAGGTATATAAAATAGGTGGAGGATTGACTTCAAGTGTAATGAATTCTATAGCAGCATCATTATCTAAGCACAATACTACTCCAGCAGACCCAGATAATAATGGTGCTAAGACAGTTATGATTGACCCAGGACACGGTGGTTCAGATAGTGGTACAACAGGGAAACCATTAGGTGGTATTAAAGAAAAAGATTATACTTTAAATACTTCACTTGCGACTACTGAATATTTGCGTTCAAAAGGTATAAATGTAATTATGACTAGAGACACAGATAAAACTCTATCACTTGGAAACAGAACTGCTTTATCTAATTCTTTAAGACCAGATTTATTTACAAGTATACACTATAATGCGTCTGATACAACTGGAAATGGTGTGGAAGTATTTTATAAACTTGAAGATAAAAATGGTGGAACTACTAAAACTTTAGCTACAAATATATTAAATAGAATTTTAGAAAAGTTCAATCTAAAAAACAGAGGTGCTAAGACGAGAGCACTATCAACTGATGCTACAAAAGATTATTTATATGTTTTAAGAACAAATGATATGCCAGCAGTACTCGTAGAATGTGCATTTTTAGACAATGAGAAAGATATGAGTTTATTGAATACATCAAGTAAAGTAAAAGAAATGGGTACACAAATCGGTAAAGGTATAGAAGAGTCGCTAAAATAGTCTAAATGAGAATCATTAAAGGTTTTAATATAAAATTAATTATGGTCTTAAACTTAGACTAAATCTACAAAATAAAATATAATTGTATTAATAAGAAAGGCTATATATATACTGTTGCATATAAGTGCAAAAAAGTGTATATATAGCCTTTTGTAGTTAAGTATAATATAAAAACATTCATAGATATAAAGAATATTATTAACTATTAAAAGTTGTGATATTTGTCTATAAAATACGATGAAAATTAAGGTATTATGTGTTATTATTTGTTTTTTATGGATTTTTATGGATTTTTATCACAATAAGTGATATAGTGAAGATAAATAAATGTATTTAATACATTTATTTTTTTATTATTTTATTTTTATAATTTATTTATAAATTATTTATAATTTTGGGTAGATACACTTTGACATATTAAAAAATTAAGAAGACTAAGTCAGAAATTTATTTTAAATAAGGAGATTGATATGAGAAGAAATACAAAATTATTAACAACAGGAATTCTTTCAATGGCAATTGTTGCACCTACAATGGCATTTGCTACCGAATCTAATGCTATGGAAAATAATGCAGATTTAAATATAAGCTTAGAGAAAAAAAGTATAGTTTTAGGCAGTACATCAAAAGTTAGTGTCAAATTTAAAGAAAAACCAGAAGCAGATAGTATTACATTAAAATATAAATGTTATGACATGCCATTAGATACAACTCTAAATTACAACAAATCAACTGGGGCATACGAAGGTACTATCAATTACAATAAAGACCCAGAATATCAAAATGTTTGGGAGCTACAAGGTATAACAATAAACAGTGCAAATAATCCTAAGACTTTAAACAAACAAGACCTAGAGAAGCTGGGATTAAATTTAAAAGACTATAATGTAACGCAGGAATGTATAATTGAAGATATAACTTCAAGAAAAGATGTAAATAAATACTTGAGAAAGACTTCTGCACCTATTACAGAACTTACAGGAAGTGATAGATATGAAACAGCAGTTAAAATAAGTAAAGAAGGTTGGAAAAATGGTGCAGATAAGGTAGTTATAATAAATGGAGATGTAAGTATTGATGGGATTATATCAACTCCACTAGCAACTACATATAATGCACCAATACTTTTAGTTGAAAAAAATAATGTTCCTGATAGTGTAAAAGCAGAATTAAAACGTCTAAATCCTAAAGATATAATTATCGTTGGAGATGAGAATTCTATTTCTAAAACTAGTGTTAATCAGATAAAATCAGCTGTAAATTCTTCTAATCAAACTCGTCTAAATGGTTCTAATAGATACGAGACATCTCTATTGATAGCAAAAGAAATAGATAAAAATCACGATGTAGATAAAGTTTATATAACAAATGGTAAGGATGGTGGAGAAATAGATGCACTTACTATAGCAGCAAAAGCAGGTCAAGATAAGCAACCAATTATAGTGGCTGACAAAGATAGTATTACAAATATTACATATCAATGGCTGGAGAGTGAGGATTTACAAAGTGCTTATTTTATAGGTGGTCCTCAAATGATATCAACAAATGTTATAAATAAAGTAAATGATATAACTAAGGATAATGTTACTAATAATAGAGTATCTGGTGCAGATAGACATGAAACAAATGCAAATGTAATAAAGAAATTCTATCCAGATGCCGAATTAGAAGCTATGTTAGTAGCTAAATCGGATGAACTTGTTGATGCTTTAGCAGCAGGTCCATTAGCTGCTAGTTTAAAGTCACCAATTCTTATAACGCCAAAGACATATGTGTCAGCATATCATAAAGCTAATTTAGAGGCTAAATCGGCTAATAAGGTATATAAAATAGGCGGAGGATTGACTTCTAATGTAATGAATTCTATAGCAGCATCACTATCTAAACATAATACAACTCCAACAGACCCAGGAAGTAATAATGGTGCTAAGACAGTTATGATTGACCCAGGGCATGGTGGTTCAGCACCTGGAAATTCATT
Source organism: Clostridioides sp. LIBA-6822 (assembly GCF_056688955.1). Classification (NCBI taxonomy): domain Bacteria; kingdom Bacillati; phylum Bacillota; class Clostridia; order Peptostreptococcales; family Peptostreptococcaceae; genus Clostridioides; species Clostridioides sp. LIBA-6822. The sequence continues at coordinate 1,146,485 of NZ_CP196995.1, forward strand.
TGGAGGAATGATTGAAAAAGATTACAATTTAAATACTTCACTTGCAACTACTGAATATTTACGTTCAAAAGGTATAAATGTAATTATGACTAGAGATACAGATAAAACTGTATCACTTGGAAGTAGAACTGCTTTATCTAACTCACTTAAACCAGACTTATTTACAAGTATACACTATAATGGTGATAATAATAGAAAAGGTCATGGAGTAGAAGTGTTTTATAAGCTTAAAGATAAAAATGGAGGAACTACTAAGACGGTAGCTAAAAATATATTAAATAGGATTTTAGAAAAGTTTAAACTTACTAATAGAGGAATAAAAACGAGAGCTTTAAACGATGACTCTACAAAAGACTATTTGTATGTTTTAAGAACTAATAATATTCCAGCTGTACTTGTAGAATGTGCCTTTTTGGATAGTGCAAGTGATATGAGTTTAATAAACTCGCCAGCAAAAGTAAAAGAAATGGGTACACAAATAGCTAAAGGAATAGAAGAGTCATTAAAGTAATTATAAGTAAAAAGATTTAAAAGTTTAATGTAAATCTATAATTGGAAATTGACATTAAAGTCATAAAATGAAATATAAGTGTATCAATATCAAAGACTGTATATACATTGTTGCATATATAAATGCAAGACTATGTATATATAGTCTTTTTTGTAGTTAAATGCAATAATTTGATTGTATTTTGTAAAATACACAATATGATATAATTAGATAATATACACTTAATTTAATTGAGGAAGGTGATTATGTGGAATATTTATTTGAAAAAAGTGGTTTAAGAGAATATAGAGATGAACCTTTAGATAAATATAGAGAAATATTAGAAAAAAACTATAATAATTCAAGAAGTATTATTCTATTGGTACCAAATAATAATACAAAAATAAGATATGAAAGGTCTTTAAAATTAGATTATAGTGAAGAGTTGAAAATAACAACATATATAGGTTTTGTAAAAAAAGAATTATTGAAATATTGGCCACTCATAATAGAAAAATGTAATAAAATAAGTAAAAAACCTGTATCTCCAACGTTTATATCAAACAGTTTAAGTGAATATTTAATAGTACAAAAAGTTAAGGAAAAAAGGATACAAGAAGGTTATTTTGAAGATATTACAGGAACAAATAAATCAATAGCAAATAGTATAATGACCAATATAAACAAATCTGCATTCAATTTAATTGATTTTGATTTTATTGGAGAAAAAATATATTCATCAAAGAAAAACAGAGATAGTATATATAGATTTTCATATACTCAAATGGATGAAATTATATCATATTATATAGACTCATTATTATCAAACTCAATTTTAGATAATGCATTAAGTGTATATCTATATAATCAATATCTGCTTACTGATGATTCTTATATAAAAAACTTATTTAAAGAAGTGAGATATATAATAGTGGATAGCCTTGAAAATTCAAGTAATGTAGAAGTTGATTTTATTGTAAAAGCATTAGATAATGTATTGGAAAGTTATATATATATTGATTATAGCAAAGATTACTCTGTATTTAATAATGCAGATATGGACTATATAAATGAAAAGATAATATCAAAAATTGAATCACAAGAAAAAGATAAGATTAAAAAGAAGAACATAGGAATAGAAGACTTATACTTATTAAATGCAAAAGTGGAATTAAATCAATCAAGCCAACTGTACAATGAAATGTTAGATTTAATAAGTGAAAAAATTATATCTCTTATAGAAGATGGTATATCTCCAAGAGATATAGCAATTATATCTCCTATAAATAATACTATATTGGAGTATCAGATTAGAGACTCTTTGATAGAAAAAAATATAGATGTTTTTAATACTAAAAAGGATAAAAAAGTTATAGATTATCCATATGGAAATGCACTGGTAGTAGCTACATGTATATTTTATGGGCATTTAGATTTTATAAAAGAAGATGAATATTTAAGTTTTTTAGAAACTCTTTTAGAAATAAATAGGATAAAGGCATTTAAAATTCTCAATGAAACAAGAAATTTAAGTATTGATAATATAAATGGATATAGTCAGTACTGTGACATTTTACAGTATATTGAAGAAAAGAAGAAAAGTGATATAAAAATACATGAATTTTTAATTCAGTTCTATATAGATAAAATGCTAGGTTTAAAAGAAGGTAAGAAGAATGTTGGGTTATGTAAAAAGATAATAGCTGAAAGTGAATCTTTTAGTGAAAGTATAAGTTTACTTGATATGAGAGAAGAAAAGATATTCATAGAAGCTTTAAAGACTACAATAAATGATTATTACTCTGTTGTTGATATGGAAGAGTTAAAATCTAAAGATAAAATAGTAATAACTACTCCTTATTCGTATATATCATCAAATATAGATAGAAGTATACAAATATGGGTAGATATAGGAAGTAATGCTTGGAATATGAAAATAGAAAAAGATATAAGCAATTTAATTGTACTTAGAAAATCTTTTGAGGAAAAAAAGATTTATACAAATGAAATGGAAGAATATTATAAGAAATATTATCTATACAATACTGTATATAATTTGTTACTAAATGCAAATAAAATTTATGCATACAAGAGTGAGTATACGATTAATGGATATATTCAAGAAAGTATGTTATATAGTATACTTTTAAAAATCTCACATAAAGGAGATAAAAATTATGATTAATATAAATTATAGAGAAGATCAGATACCAATAATAAATTATGATAATGGTACTATGGCGGTACCAGCAGTACCAGGTGCAGGAAAAACATTTATAATAACAAACTTAGTAGCAAAGCTATTACTTGAGCAGAAGCATAAAGGTGGAAAGATATTAGTTCTTACTTATATGAACAGTGCTGTAAATAATTTTAAAGGTAGAATAAAAAAAATTCTTGAAGAGAATAAAATAGATGATGCTAGTTCATATGAAGTAATGACCATACATAGTTTAGCTGTAAAGATAATAAAGGAAAAACCAGAAGCTGTAATGTTAAGTGAGGATTTTAATATAGCTGACGATTTACAAAAAAATATTATATTAAATGAATGTATAAATAGATTTAGATTTGAAGGAGGAGAAAGAGCTTTTAGATGGTTTCTAAAAGAGCAAAAAGATGAGCGTTGGAAAGAAATAACTCTTGAAGCTTGGGAAAGAGGTTTTTTTGAATTTGCAGGAAATGCAATAAGTGAACTTAAGTATAAAGGTATTTCTCCAGATAAACTTGAAGAAATATTGTCAAGAGGGCATAAAGGAATGCTTAAAATTATTTTACCAATATATAAGTTATATGATAGGAAGTTGAAGCAAAATGGGTTATTAGATTATGATGATATATTAATTTTAGCAGAAAAAACTTTGAGTTTAGATGAAGCACTTAGAAAGAAGTTTCAGACTAGATACAAATATATTTTTGAAGATGAATGTCAGGATTCAAATGAAATTCAAGGTAATATAATAAAAATTATATCTAGCGAAAATAAAAATTTAGTTAGGGTTGGGGATATAAATCAGAGTATAACAGGAACTTTTTCATCATCAGACCCCAGATTTTTTAAAGAATTTATAAATAATGCAGATTTCTGTCACAGGATGAATATGTCAAATAGAAGTTCAAAAGATATACTTGATTTAGCAAATACTCTTGTGGATTATGTTACAAAGGAATTTAGACAGGAAGAATGTAGACATGCTCTTGAAGATATGCAAATAAAGACTGTACCAAATGGAATGGGGTATAAAGAAAATCCTAACCCAGAACATTATAATATAAATGTAAAGTGGTATGAGAGTTGGAAAAATGAAATAGAGCAAACTGCTAAATATGTTAAAGGGATAAAAAATAAATACCCAGATAAAAGTATAGGTATATTAGTCCCATTTAATGAACAAGTTACACAAGTTGCTAAAGAACTTAGGGAGTACAATCTAACTTTTGAAGAATTAGGGCCAAATTCTTTGAGTAAGAGGAAGATTATAAACAACATAGCATCTATTATTGATTTTATGCTACATTGTGATGATGTAGAAAAGCTAATAAATGTACTTGATAAGGTTTTTATAAATATTGATAATGAAGCAGATGAGAAGAATTTTTTAGAAGTATTAAAAGACTATTCGACAGAAGAAATCATCTACAATTTTGAATTTAGTAAGTTAGACACTGATTTAATAGAAATTAATGAAGAAAGTGAGGTATATTTGAATTTCAAAAAAGGAATAGATATTATAAAACATATATTAGAATATCCAATAATAAGGTTAGACTTATTAGTTTTATTTATTGGCAAAAAACTTAATTTAGAAAAAGAAGATAAGGCTGTACTTGATTATATATCTTTTTATATAAAGTATCTAGTATCAGAAAATATACATATGGATTTAGAGGATGTATATAATTTATTATTCGATGTAAAAAATAAAGTATTCAATCACATAATAGATGTAGTATATGAGATAAATGGATATGAGCCAGAGCCTGGTAGTATAACATTATGTAATTATCATAAGTCAAAGGGAATGGAGTGGGATTGTGTGTTTTTATTAGGTCTTGTTGAATATAATTTCCCTGACAATATCAATCAAAAATTTCAGAGTGATAAATGGTATTTAAAAGAAAAATACAAAAATCCTATGGCAATTATTAAATCAGAAATCGAAGCTATATTAAAAGGAAGTATCTCAACTGATTATGCTCATAAGACTAAGATTGATTCTATAAATGAAAAAATTAGACTTTTATATGTAGGAATTACTAGAGCAAAGGAGATGTTAGTACTTTCAGGAAGTGCTTATAGAGATGAAAATGATATAGGCAATAAAAGAAAAGAGCAAAAACCAAGTATATATTTAAGCAGACTGAACCGACATATTATTGAAAAGAGGTCAAATTAATATATGATAAGTTACATCAATATATTGTTTAAAATATTGATTGAAAAAAGTTAAAACAATATATAGTAGTAAATAGTTATTAAAAATAAAATTAAGAGGAAAGTGATATGAGTGAATGATAAATTAAAATATTTTTCTTATAGTCAAAATTCAATTAACACATATAAATCATGTCCATTGAAGTTTAAATATAAATATATTGATAGAATAAATTGGAAAAATGATGATATTGGTAGTAGAGAGTATTATGAAAGTTTAAAAACAGGAAGAGATTTTCATTTAATTTGCGAAAGATATTTTAGTAATATACCCCTTGGAATCTATTCTAATGAAGGTGATAAAAATAGTAAAAAATTTTTAAAATGGATTGAAAATATAAAAAAAGTCGTTCCTATTAAAGAAGATAAAATATATCTACCAGAATATGAAGTAAGGATGACTTTAAAAGGAGATACAATACAGGCAAAGTATGATTTAGTTGTAATTGGAAAAGACAGTATAGAGATATGGGACTGGAAAACTGAGTCTAAAAAAATTGACTATAAAAATGTAGAAAATAGAATACAAACAATTGTTTATATGTTTTTAGCAAAAGAAGTAATCCCAAAAGTTTTAAAAATGGACATAAATGTTAAAGATATAAATATGAGATACTATCAACCTGAATTTGATGACCTACCAATCATCATTTCATATGACGAGGAAAAGCATGAAACAAATAAAAATAAAATTCAAACTTATATAAGTATGATAAAGAATACTAATTATGAAGAACATACATACGAAGACAATCTATACAATGATATAGAAAAGGTATATAATAAAGAAGAACGTATGTGCTATAGAAACAAGAATCATTGCAAGTATTGTGAATTCAATAAATTATGTAATGGTAAAGAAATAGATTATAGTATTTTGGAGGCGGAAATTTATGGGACTTAGGTTTATATTAGGTAGAGGTGGAAGTGGAAAATCTACTTATATACTAGATGAAATTAAAAGAGAAGCTCAAAAAAATGAAACTACATCAATTATACTTTTAGTTCCAGAACAATACACATTTGAGGCTGAAAATAGAGTAAGTAAACTATTTTTAGGTAAAGAAAAAGATAAGTATTTAAGAGTTAGGGTGCTTAGTTTCAAAACACTAAGTAATATAGTTTTTTCTCAAGCAGGAGGATTAACTGATGTAAATATAAATTCTAGTGGAAAAGCAATGATGGTATATAGAGCAATTGAAGATGTAAGTGAAGAATTAAATGTATTTTCAAAATCAAAATCACAATCTGGTTTTGTAAGTTCAATTACAGATATGATATCAGAAATGAAACAGTATAATATAAGTCCTGAGATGTTAGAGAATATATCTGGAGAATTAGATAATGAGACTTTAAGCCTAAAATTAAAAGACATAAGTAAGATATATAATTCTTTTGAAGGAAAACTACATGAAAATTATGTAGATGCTCAAGATATGCTAACTTCATTGGCAAATAGGATAGAATTAAGTAGTTATTTAGAAGGAGCTTGTATTTATATAGATGAATTTACAGGTTTTACACCAAATCAGTACAATGTAATAAAGAGCATATTAAACAAAACTAAAAATGTCAGTATTTCTTTGACTGTTGATGATATTAATTATATTGGATATAGTAAAGCAGATGTATTTTCTAGAACTAAATTTACTTATTCAAAATTAACTCAATTGTGCAATGAAGAAGGAATAAAAATACTACCACAAGTAAATTTGAATACAGGTGTTATAAAAAGATTTGAGGAAATTAAAGAATTACAACACTTAGAAAGATTTTATAATGCTTATCCATATAAAACATATTTAAAACCAACTGAAAATATAAAAATCAAAGAATTTAATAATTTATATTCAGAGGTAGAAGAAATAGCTAAAGAAATTGTACATTTAGTTAGAGATAAGAATGTTAGATATAGAGATATAACTATTGCTACAAGAGATTTAAATAGATATGATTTTTTAGTACATTCTATATTTAACCAATATAATATACCAAATTTTATAGATAAGAAGAGAGAAGCAAAAAGTAATCCAATAGTTATTTTAATTATTTCAGCTTTAGAAATGAAAAATAGACGATATGGATATGAGACTATGTTTAGATATTTAAAAAGTGGACTTATAGGAATTGATAATAATGATATAAATTTACTAGAAAATTATGTACTGGCTAATGGAATTAAAGGTAAGAAATGGTTTGATGAAAAATGGGACTATAGAATAACACAGAGTCTTTCTAGTGAAGAAAGTGAATTTGAGCTAGAATTAAAAGACAAAATAAATGAAATAAAAAATAGAGTATTAGAGCCAATAATCACTTTACAAGAAAAATTAAAAGGAAAAAATAGAGTAAAAGAAATATGTAAATATATATATGAATTTTTACTAGATATAAATATGCCAGAAACTATAGAAAGTTTAATAGTAAATTTTAAAGATAAAGGGGAACTTGATGTTGCCAATCAATACTCACAAGTTTGGGATATAGTAGTGGATGTACTAGACCAAATGGTCGAGCTTATGGGTGATGAAATAATTTCTTTAGAAAAATTTATAAAACTGATAACTTTAGGTTTTGATGAATATGAATTAGGACTAGTTCCTCCTAGTATAGACCAGGTACTTGTAAGTAGTATTGATAGAATGAAAAATCCAAATACTAAATATTTATATCTAATTGGAACTACTGATGGTGTATTTCCTCTGATTACAAAGGATAGTGGGATATTGAGTGATAATGATAGAGAAAGCCTTGGAAGTAAAGGAATTGAAGTTGACATTGATAGTAAAACTAGAAGTTTTGAAGAACAATTTCTAGTATATAAGGCTCTTACCTCTACATCTGAGAATTTAATCATAACATATCCGATATCTGACCATGAGGGTAAAACTCTTAGACCATCAATAATTATATCAAGACTTAAAAAGATATTTCCAAATATAGAAAATAAAAGTTATTTAGTAGAAGAAGATAAGCAAAATGATGAAGATATACTAAAAAAAATAACTGTTAAATCACCTACATTTAATGAACTTATAAATGTAATAAAAAATTATGATAGTGATAGTTATAATAAAGAAGATATTAATAGTATTTGGCTAGATATATATAGATATTATCTAAAGGATGAAATGTATAGTTCCATAACAAAAAAGGTTATAAAAGGTCTTAGTTATACTAATCAAGTTCATAAGATTGAAGAGAAAAAGATAAGGTCGTTATATAAAAGTAATTCTCTCAGTATATCTAGGCTTGAAAAATATGCAGAGTGCCCATTTGCTTATTTCATACAGTACGGTTTAAAAGCTCGAAAACGTAAAGAATACTCATTTACACCACCAGATTTGGGAACTTTCATTCACAATATTTTAGATAGATTTTCAAAGGAGCTTTCACAAGATAATTTATCTTGGAGAGACATTGATGAAAAGTATATAGAATTAAAGATAGGTATAATATTTGATGAAATAATTTCAAAGATACCAGGGTATATATTAAATAGTTCAGAAAGGTACAAATATCTTGCATATAGATTAAAAAATATGTTGACAACTGCTGTAGATATAATCAGTCAACAAATAAAACAAGGTTCATTTGAACCAATAGATTATGAAGTTAATTTTGGAAGAGACGGAAAATATCCTCCTATAAAAATAGTATTAGACAATGGAGAAGAAGTAAATCTAATTGGGCAAATAGACAGAGTTGATGAATTTAAAGAAGGAGAAAATAAATATATAAGAATAGTAGATTATAAGTCAGGTAATAAATCCATAAGTTTGACAGAAATATATTATGGTCTACAATTACAATTACTTGTGTATTTAGATGCAATCCTTGAAAGTGTAAAAGGTGAAGATATAAATATAAATCCAGCTGCAATATTATATTGTAGAATAAATAATCCAATAGCAAAATTTAATGAAGACAAAGATGATGAAGAAATACAAGAAGCAATACTAAAAGAGCTTAGAATGAAAGGGCTTGTAATAAAAGATTCACATATAATAAAAGAAATGGATAAATCATTAATAGATGGAGAACGAAAAAACTCTTTAGTAATACCAGTAGGTCTTACTAAAGATGGAAATGTAGGTAAAAGTACATCAGCAGTAACTTATGAGGATTTTAAACTACTTAGAAAATATGTAAAACATGCTATAAAAGATTTATGTGAGGACATGTTGAGTGGAGAAATATGTATAGCTCCATATAAACATAAAGATGGAACATCATGTGATTTTTGTGATTATTCAGCCATATGTCAATTTGATTCAACTATGAAAGATAATAAATATAAAATTCTAAACAATAAAAGCAATGAAGAGATAATAAAAATGATGAAAGGAGATGTTGATTAGTGAGTTCTCCTAAATGGACAAAAGAGCAACTAGAAGTCATAGAAAGTAGAGACTGCAATTTATTGGTTGCAGCAGCTGCTGGGTCAGGAAAAACAGCAGTACTAGTTGAGCGTATAATTCAAATGATAACAAGTAGGGAAAATCCAATCGATATAGATAAGTTATTAGTTGTTACATTTACTAATGCTGCTGCATCAGAGATGAGAGAGAGAATAGGTGATGCTATAGGAAAATCACTAGATGAAAATCCAGAAAATAAACATTTACAAAATCAACTGGTTCTATTGAATAAATCTAGCATTACAACAATACACTCATTTTGTTTGGATGTTATAAAATCAAACTTTCATAGAATAAACTTAGACCCTAATTTTAGAATAGGAGACCAAACTGAATGTGCTATTTTGAAACAAGAAGCAATAGAAGATGTATTTGAAACCTTGTATGAAGAAAGAAATGAGGGTTTTTTAAATTTAGTTGAAAGTTATGCAGAAAGAGGAGGAGACAAGGAAGTACAAGATATTATTTTAGGAATATACTCATTTGCAATGGCTTCTCCTAAACCTAAAAAATGGTTAATTGATTCAGCAGAGAGATTTAATATCGATGAGGATTTTGATTTTTCACAGTCTATTTGGGCTAGAGCTATATTAGATACTGTAAAAATAGAAATTAATGGTCTTTGTTTAAATATGGAAAAGGCATTAAAAGAAGTTGAATCAATAGAAGAATTAGAAACTTTTGCAGAAAAGTTAGCTATTGAGTATAAAAAAATAGTAGATATTTCAGAAGCATGTAATAAATCCTGGAATGAAGCGTATGAAAAGATGGCAGGTATGTCTTTTGAAAACTATGTAAAAGGAATAAAAAGAATCCCGAAAGATGCTCCTTCATATATAAAAGAATCAAAAGAAAAAGCAAAGGCTATGAGAGATAAAGCTAAAAAATCTTTAGAAAGTATAGTAAATGCTACATTCAATAAAGATAATGACTCAATTAAAGAAGAAATAAAATATCTTTATAATATAGTCAAGCCTATATCTAATATTGTACTGAGATTTGAAGAGGAATATAGTAATAAGAAAAGCGAAAAAGGAATAATAGATTTTAATGATATAGAGCATTTTGCCTTAAATATACTAACAAATGTAGATGAAGAAGGTAATATTATACCTTCTGATATAGCATTGGGATATAGGAAGAGGTTTTATGAGATATTTATAGATGAATATCAAGATAGTAATTTAGTACAGGAAGTATTACTTAAAGCTGTGGCTAACACAGAAACACCAAATAGGTTTATGGTTGGAGATGTAAAGCAGAGTATATATAGATTTAGACAAGCAAAGCCAGAATTATTTTTACAAAAATACAATAACTACAATGATAAAAAGGGAAGTTCTCATAGAAAAATAATGCTTTATAAAAACTTTAGAAGTAGAGCAGAAGTTGTAGATGCTGTAAATTATATATTTGAAAATATAATGAATGAAAATATAGGAGAAATTGAATATACGGAAAAAGAAAGACTAAATTTGGGAGCTGATTTTAAGTTAGACACAGATGAAACCTCTATTGTTGGTGGAGCAACAGAAATACATCTTATACAAAAAGATAATAAACTTGATGATGATATTATAAATAATAAAGATGATAATGCCAATAATGAAGAAAATGAATTAGAAGAAGAAGAAAAGTTAGATAATATACAACTTGAAGCTAGAATGGTTGGAAAGATTATCAAAGATTTAATGAAAGTTAACGAAGATGGAAAAATTCAAAAAGTATACGATAAAGGAATTGATGGATATAGACCTGTTGAATTTAGAGATATAGTGATTCTTTTAAGAGCTACATCTGCATGGGCTCCAGTGTTTGCAGATGAATTGATGAATATGGATATACCAACCTATGCAGATGTTGGAGTAGGGTATTTTGATACAATTGAAATAAAAACTATATTATCATTACTTCAAATAATAGATAATCCAATACAAGATATACCACTTATATCTGTATTAAAATCTCCTATATTTGGATTTACGCCAGAGGATTTGATTGATATTAGAATTCAGAACAAAGATAAGACTTTTTATGAGGTTTTAGAAAGTACATCAGAGTATGACGAGTTTACGGATTATCAAAATGAAAATAAGTCTGAGTTTGTACCAAGTAAAGAATGTATAAGTAAAAGCAAGGATTTTTTTGTTAAATTAAAGGACTTTAAAGAAAAATCAATGTACATGAGTACCGACGAATTTATCTGGTATTTGTACACAAAGACTGGATACTATGCTTATGTTGGAGCATTACCAGGTGGAAGTCAAAGACAAGCTAATTTAAAAGTACTGTTTGAAAGAGCAAAACAATTTGAAGAAACTAGCTTTAAGGGAATATTCAACTTTGTAAATTTTATAGAAAAATTAAAAAAATCCAGTTCTGATATGGGAAGTGCAAAGACACTTGGTGAAAATGCAAATGTTGTTAGGATAATGAGTATCCATAAAAGTAAAGGATTAGAATTTCCAGTAGTTATATGTTCTGCAATGGGTAAAAATTTCAATACTCAAGACTTTAAAAAGAGTATTTTATATCATCATAATTTAGGGTATGGACCTCAGTTTGTAGACTATGAAAGACGAATCTCTTTTCCAAGTATAGCCAAAGAAGCATTAAAAAGTAAAATAAATATAGAAAATTTATCAGAAGAGATGAGAGTTTTATATGTTGCATTTACAAGAGCAAAAGAAAAATTAATTATAACAGGTTCTACTAGAAATATACAAGATAGTATAAAAAGATGGGCAAATGGAATTGAAGGTCTGGATACAATATCACAATACGAGATATTAAAAGGTAAAAATTTTCTGGATTGGATAATGCCTTGTGTATTAAAACATAAGGATTTGTCTAATTTATTGGAAGAAGTAGGCTTAGATGCAGTCTTTAATGTTGACCATAATTCAAAATGGAGTGGAAAACTATGGAACAAGAATGATGTTTTAATAGAAAGAAAGACTAATGAAGAAAATGAAAGTATTGAAGAAATCCTTGAAAAAATAGATGTAGATAAGCATGACAGTGATTATTATACTGAAATAGAAGGAAAATTAAATTATGTATATCCATATGAGTTTAGTACAAGAAAACCTGCTAGTATATCTGTTACAGAAATAAAAAAAATACAAAATAACTATGAAGAAGAATTAATAAATACTATCTTTGAACAAAAAGTAATACTAAAAAAACCTCTATTTATTCAAAATGATGAAGAAAGAGAAAAGATAAATGGAGCAGAAAGAGGTACAATAGTCCATTTAGTTATGGAAGTTTTAGACTTAAAAAAAGTAAATACTGTAAATGATATAAAGTTACAAATAAAAAGCCTTATTTCAAAAGACGTAATAACAGAAAAACAAGCTAGTATAGTAAATCCATATAAAATATATAAGTTTTTTGCTTCCGACATAGGGAAAAGAATGCTGAATGCTGAACTTATAAATAGAGAAAAATCAATTTATGCACAAGTGAATATGAAAGATATATATATTTATGAAGAATTGATAAAAAATGATGATAAAAAACTTTATGATAGAGAAAGTGTCATGTTAAGAGGTATAGTTGATGCTTATTTTGAGGAAGATAATCAAATAGTTTTAGTTGATTATAAAACCGACTTTGTAAATGAAGAAAATATAAACCAAATAATAGAAAAATATAAAAAACAACTAGATTTATATGCAGATGTTATTGAAACTCTAACTGGGAAGTCAGTAAAAGAAAAATGTATATATTTATTTGGTGTTGATGAAGCTGTTTGTTATTAGTTTTTTTATATAAATTAAACATAAAGATAGAGGAAGGGGAAAAGATGAGATTTATTCATACATCAGATTGGCATCTAGGGAAATCCCTAGAGGGCCATTCTAGAATTGAGGAACAAGCAAAGTTTTGTGAGGAATTTATAAAAATAGTAGAATCAAATGAAATTGATATGGTTGTAATTGCGGGAGATATATATGATACCTCGAATCCTCCAGCACAAGCAGAAAAACTGTTTTATCAAACTGTTTCAAAACTTGCTAATAATGGGCAAAGGTGTGTATTAATAATTTCAGGAAACCATGATAATCCAGAGAGACTTTCTGCAATAACACCTCTAGCACATGAACAAGGAATACTTATATTTGGATATCCATCAAGTTCTACAACCAAAGCTAAGTATGAAAGATTTGAAATAACAGATTCAATACAAGGATGCACAACACTAGATATAAATGGAGAAAGTGTTGTAATTGCTACATTACCTTATCCAAGTGAAAAAAGGTTAAATGAAGTTTTTTCAAGTGAAGATGATTTGGAAAAACAAAAAACTTATTCTGAAAAAGTAGGCAATATATTTAAAAGTTTAGAAGAAAATTTTAGAAGTGATACTATAAATATAGCAGTATCACATATATTTGTAATAGGTGGAGAGAGTACTGAATCAGAAAGACCAATACAACTGGGGGGGAGTTTTTTGGTTGAAAGAAAAGACTTACCAGAAAAAGCTCAATATACTGCATTAGGACATTTGCATAAACAACAAAAAGCTTCTGAACGTTTAAATGCATACTATTCAGGTTCTCCACTTCAATATAGTAAAGATGAAAGAGCATATACAAAAGGTGCATACATAGTGGATATAAAAGCTGGTGAAAAACCAATAATCGAGGAAGTATATTTTAATAATTATAAACCTATAGAAGTATTTAAATGTAATGGTATAGAAGAAGCTTTAGATATATGTGAGCAAAATCAAGATAGAGATATTTGGTCATACTTTGAAATAAATACCGATGAGATAATATCACAGAATGAAATAAAAAAAATGAAGGAATTATTAAAAGACATAATAGAAATAAAACCAATAATAACATCTTGTTATGAACAAGAAAGTGTAGATATAAAAGAAAAGTCTATGGCAGAGTTATTTAAAGAATTTTATTCTTTTAGTAGGGGTGTAGAGCCAAAAGGGGAGCTTATGGATTTATTTCTAGATATAATAAGTGAAGAGGGTGAATCAGCAGATGAGACCAATTAGGTTAGAAGTTACAGGACTTAATAGCTACATTGATAAACAAGTTATAGACTTTGAAAAGCTAATTGAAAGAGGTTTGTTTGGGATATTTGGAACTACTGGAAGTGGAAAATCTACAATTTTAGATGCAATAACCATTGCTATGTATGGAAATATATCCAGAAATACAAAAGAATATATAAATAGCGTATGTGATAAGGCAATTATATCGTATGAATTTGAGATAGGAAGTAAAAATACTAGAAGAAGGTATATTGTAGATAGGACTATTGCTAGAAGTAAAACAGGGACAAAGACTTCTAATGCTAGATTAATAGAGATATTGAATGACAATACTAAAAATGTTTTAGCTGATAAGGTTGTGGAAGTGAATGAAAAAGTAGCTCAAGTTGTAGGATTAACAGCTAATGATTTTACTAGGTCAGTAGTTTTGCCACAAGATAAATTTAATGAGTTTCTAAGATTGTCACGTGCGGATAGAAGAGATATGCTAGAGAGAATTTTCAATCTTGAGAAATATGGAAGAAGTCTTGGAGAAAAAGTAAAAAAGAGAAAAAATCTACATTTACAAAATTTAAAAGATTTAAAATCAAAATTAAGTCAATATGATGGAATTACAGAAGAAGTATACAACAATATAAACCAAGAATTAATAGAATTAAAACAAATAGAAAAAGAGAAGAATAAAGCTTTAGATTTGGCTCAGAAATCCTATGAAGAGAGTAAGGCAGTATATGAAGAGCAATTAAAATTAGAGAAAAATGAGAGTAGAAAAAATGAACTTAATTTAAAAAGTAACGAGATAAAGGAAAAAACTACTACTGTAGAAAGTGATAATAATGCAAGAAAAGTAGACCCATACATAGGCTCTGTTCAAAATCTAGAAAAAAAAATAAATGAAGATAGCTTTACTGTAAATAATTTAGAAAAGAAATTAGTGATATTAAATCAAGAACTTGAGGTCATAAAAAATAGATATGAAAAAATAAGTAGAATTAAAAATGAAGAAGTCCCTAAGTTAAGTGAAGAAAAAATAAGGTTACAACAGGCAATAAAACTAGAAGAGGAGTTAGTTTTACTGGATAAAGAGTTAAAAGAGTTAAAAGAAAATGGAATTAATTTAAATAAGAATAAAGTAGAATTAGAAAAAGTAAAACAAGAGGCTGAATCTAGAAAAGATGCAGTAATTAAGTCCATAAAAGAAGTTGAAGGAAAAATTGATAAAGTAAATATAAGTGCTGAATTAAAGCAAAAGATATTTTTAGCATATGAATATGAGAAAGATTATAATAAGGTCTTAGAAGAGAAGAATCAAAAAATAAATAAACTAGAAGAAATACTAAAAGAGACAGAAGACATAAATTTAAAAATCAGATATATTGATAAAGATAAAAATGATACAAAACGTAATTTAGACAATTTATCTCTTCACTTAGATGTTCTTCTTAAAAAATGTCCTGGTAAGAGTGCAGATTTACTTTTAAAATCTGAATATGTAACTGAATTAAGAAATAAAGCAAACAATACTAAAGAAAATGAAATTAAGAAGAATAGTATACAAGATGAATTAAAGATAGTACTAGAAAGCAAGTTTAATACTGAAAGAGAAATAAATTTACTAAATGAGAAACTTGAAAATAATAGAAAAAACAGAGAAGACTTGGAAAAAGAGCTAGAAGAACTAAAATATTTAAATTTAGCATCTGAACTTAGACGTGAGTTAAAAGAAAATATGCCATGCCCAGTTTGTGGGTCAAAACATCATGAAAACCATAATATAACCAAATATGATGAAAATATAGCTTTTGTCAAGGAAAAACTAGAGAAACAGGAAAAAGAAAAATTAAGTATAAGACGCAATATAGAGGAATTAAATGCTAAAGTAAGTGGATATTTGTCTGTAGAAAAAATGAAAACTAAAGAATTGGAAGATGTAAAAGGAAAGCTAGGTGATATTCCATCTAGTCAATTATTAAAAAAGCTTGATGACGAACAAAGAAAACTTGCTTTGCTTAAATCTAACATTCAAGAATGGGAGAAAGAGAAAGAAGATACCGAAAATAAGATAACTCTGGTTAAAGAAGAAAAGAATAAGGTTGAAAAAGAAGAATTAAAAATAAAAGAAAGCTTGAATAACTATAAGAAATTAACGAGAGACTTAAATACAGAGATAGAAAGTCTAGAAAATAAATGTAGAAAACTAAAACAGGAGTATATAGGGTTAAAGACGATTACTAAAGTTTCTAATTTATCATCAAAGGTAGAAGAAATAAGAGAAAATGAAAAAAAATTAGAATTATTAAGCACTGGATACTCAAAGTTGTTAAAAAATAGAGACTCATTAGACCTTAAAATAAGAGAAAATGAAAGTAAACTACATGAGATAGAGATAGAGTTAATAAGAGCTAGAGAATTATATGTAGAAAAAAAAGTGCATAGAGAAAATAAGTATAAAGAAGTTATTAACATAACTAAGGGTGATTTGGCTAAAAATCTTTTACATAATGTTGAAGAAAATATATGTAAGATATTAGAACAAGAAGAATCAAGTAGAAAAAAATTAGAAGAGCAAAGATTAGAGTATGAAAAAAATATTGCTGAAAAACACAATATAGATGGTAGGCTTAAAACAGCTAGAGAGCAATATAAAGAACAAAAATTAATATTAAATGGATTACTAGCAGAAAATAAATTTGAAAGTATATATGCAGTAAAGAGAGCTTTATTAGATGGCGATGAAATAAAAAAATTAATTGAAGAGATATTAGAGTATGAAGAAGAACAAAAATTATTGACATTTAAAATAAAGTCATCAAAAGAAAAGTTAAATGGAAGGACTGTAAAGAAGGAATACTTTGAGCAATTAAAAGACGAGATTTATAATCTAAAAGTTGAGATAGGTAATATATCGAAAGATATTGGAGCTAATCAAAATAAGCTAATAACATTAAAAGACTCTTTAGATAAGATAAATGATTTTAATAAAGAACTTAAAGTGGTTGAACATCAGGTAGATTTATTAGAGGAATTAGATAAATGTGTGCAAGGAAATAAGTTTGTAGAATATGTTTCTACAAACCAATTAAAATATATCGCTTTGGAAGCATCAAAAAGATTGGAAAGAATAACAAAAGGAAGATATGCACTTGAAATTGATTCGACACTGAATTTTGTAATGAGAGATAATTTTAATGGAGGAGAAAGACGAAGTATTGATACCCTATCTGGTGGAGAAACATTCTTAACTTCTCTATCACTAGCACTTGCTCTTTCATCTCAGATACAATTAAAGGGAAGTGCACCTCTAGAATTCTTCTTTTTAGATGAAGGTTTTGGCTCACTAGACAGTGAACTTTTAGAAATTGTTATAGAATCCTTGGAAAGATTGCATAGTAATAATCTAAGTGTGGGTATAATAAGTCATGTCGAGGAACTTAAAAATAGAGTTCCTGTTAAGTTAATAGTTTCATCTAGTGAGGCTGGAGTAGGTTCTCAAGTAAAAATTGAATATAGTTAAAAACATATGTTAATTGAATATATTATCTAATATTTCCAAAAAATATATAATTGTGATATAATTAAAACTAATATTAAAGTTATTTATAATTAATATTAATATAAAAACATGTAATTAGGAGTGTGGTAAGTGTTGGAATCGCCCAATAATTTGATTCAGATTATATTTTTAATAGTATTACTTATGGGGTCTGCATTTTTCTCAGCATCTGAAACGGCTTTAATGTCATTGAGTAAAATCAGAATCAGATATATGCAAGATGAAGGAGTTAAAGGAGCTAAGTTAGTAAGTTCATTAATAGAAAATCCAAATAAACTTTTAAGTTCTATATTAGTTGGAAATAACGTCGTAAATATAGCAGCAACATCCATATCAACATCTTTATTTATAGGATTAATGGGAGAAAAAGGAGTGGCACTTGCTACAGCTGTTATGACAGTGTTAGTATTAATATTTGGTGAAATCACTCCAAAGACAATAGCAGCAAGTAATTCAGAAAAGGTTTCTCTATTAGTATCCAAACCTATAAAAGTAATTATATTTATATTAAGACCAATAGTATGGGTATTTAACATAATCACAAGTGTTATATTTAAATTATTCGGTATAACAAATAAAGGAGCCAAATCATTCATAACTGAAGAAGAATTAAAAACCATGGTAAATGTAAGCCATGAAGAAGGCGTCCTTGAAATGGAAGAAAGAGAAATCATAAATAATGTATTTGAATTTGGAGATATGCAAGCTAAAAATGCAATGATACAAAGAATAGATATGGTAGCTATAGATATGGAAGATAGTTATGATGAGATAATACAGGTATTTAAAACTGAAAAATTGAGTAGAATGCCTGTGTATGAAGAGACTATAGATGATATTGTAGGAATACTTAATATAAAAGACATTATATTTTTATCAGATGAAGAAATAGAATCATTTGACATTAAAAACTATATGAGAGAGCCTTTTTTCACATATGAATTCAAAAAAATAACACAACTTCTTGAAGAGATGAAGCTTGAAAAAAGCCAAATGGCCATAGTTGTAGATGAGTATGGTGGAACATCTGGTCTTTTAACTATAGAAGATTTAGTAGAAGTGATTGTTGGCGATATAGAGGATGAATATGATGAAGAAGAAGATGAAATACAGGTTATAAAAGAAGATGAGTATATTGTAGATGGAAGTACTAAAATTGGTGATGTTAATGAACTTATTGGTGTAAACTTAGAATCTGAAGAATTTGATTCTATAGGTGGATTTATAATTGGACATTTGAGCAGATTGCCAGAAGAGAATGAAGTAATTGAAGTCGATAATATAAGATTTTGTATAGAGAGTATAGAAAAAAATAGAATTAAAAAAATAAGAATATATACATAATGTGATAATGTTCTTAAATATTATGAGTGCATGTAATATAAAATTTAAATTTTATATTACATGCACTTATTTTTATTTTATATTCAAATAAAACTAGTATGAAATGGACAAAATAAAAATATAAATTAGAAGAAAGGAGATTTTTAAGATGAGCATACTAGAGAATAATTTCTTATACAAATTAAAAAATAATACTATCTTTTTTTGTATATATACATTTTTATTTATTTTTATTTATAAAGCTTTTCCATACATAGCTCCATTTTTTTTAGGTGGTATAATAGCACTTATGATTAATCCTATATCACAAAAACTAGAAAATAAGTTTCACATAAACAAAGGTGTATCTACACTAGTTCTAAGTTTTCTTGCAGTTGCCATAGTGAGTACAGTTACTACAATAATAGTAATAAACTCAGTAAAAGAACTAATGGGATTTTTAAATAACATATCTACTAATCCTGAAGATATAAGCAATACTATTATGTATTTCTTAAATAAAATAAATGATTTTATGAAAACATTTCAAGAAATAGCTAATTTTGATGTAGAGCAATTAGTAAATAAATTTAGTGGTGAAGTGATGCAAATTACAAAAAATCTTCTTACAAGTATTCTTGGATTAGCTACTTCCATCCCATATATTATAATATTTATAATTACTTTGTTTATTGCTACATATTTTATAGCAAAAGATTTAGATAAAATTGAAAATAATTTTTACAATATGTTTACTACTGATGTTAGAAAGAAGGTAAAAAACGTAAAAAAAGAAGCAGGTCTTTCTCTTGTTGGATATATAAGGGCTTATACAATACTCATGGCTATAACATTTTTTGCAATCTGGGGGAGTTTTGCTTTATTTGGATTGAAATATGGTTTGATAGTAGGGTTTGTGGGAGCTTTAATGGATTTAATTCCATTTCTAGGTATTATAACAATATACCTTCCAGTGATTGTTTACTATTTTCTTATAAAAAATTATTTTATAGCTATAAGTATGATTGTAATATTTTTTATCTTATCTTTAATTAGAGAAATACTAGAACCTAAACTAGTATCAGTAAATGTTGGATTAAATCCACTTGCGACGCTTGCTGCAATTTTTATTGGAATCCAAGTAAAAGGAATAATTGGCGTAATTTTTTGTTTGGGTTTGGTATGTATGCATGATATACTTAAGAAGGTGGATATTTTTTAATTATAGTAAGTCAGAAATTTTAAAAAGTAAAATTTTATTCACTAATAAATAAAAAATTTCATTAATAGTATAAGAAAGAGGGTATATACGTGAAACAAAAAGTAGTAGAAAGATTTTTAAAATACGTATCATTTGATACAACATCTAATTCTCAATGTGAAAATTGTCCATCTTCAGAAGGGCAAAGGGTTTTAGCTAAGTATATAGTTGAAGAGCTAAAATCAATGGGTATTGATGATGTAAGTTTAGATGAAAATAGTTATATAATGGCTACTTTAAAAGGAAACACTGATGGTGTGGATACTATAGGATTCATATCACATTTAGATACAATTGAAGATGTTAGTGGAAAAGACATCAAACCAAGAATAATAGAAAACTATGACGGAAAAGATATAGTTTTAAATGAAGAATTAAATGTTGTTACGTATATAAGTGATTCTCCAGAATTAGAAGAATTTAAGGGAGATGATTTAATAGTTACTGATGGAACAACTTTACTTGGTTCTGATGATAAAGCTGGTATAGCTGAGATAGTAACTGCAATAGAATATCTAATAAATCATCCAGAAATTAAACATGGAGACATAAAAATAGGATTCACACCTGATGAAGAAATTGGTAGAGGTGCTGATTTATTTGATGTTGAAAAATTTGGAGCAAAATATGCATACACTTTGGATGGAGGAATAGTTGGCGAACTTGAGTGTGAAAACTTCAATGCAGCAAATGCAACTATCACTATACATGGTAGAAATGTTCATCCAGGGTCAGCTAAAAATAAAATGGTAAATGCTATACATATAGCTGCTGAAATATCAGAAATGTTTCCAGCAGATGAAAGACCAGAAACAACAGAGGGATATGAAGGTTTTTGGCATCTAAATTCTATAGGTGGAAATGTTGAAAATGTAAGTATGGCTTATATTATTAGAGACCATTGTAAAGAAAAGTTTGAACAGAGAAAGTCTATTATGATAGAAAATATAGAAAAAATAAATAAGAAATATGACAATAGAGTAGAATTAGACTTAAAAGACTCTTATTATAATATGAAAGAAAAAATTGAACCAGTTATGTTCATAGTTGATATAGCTAAAGATGCTATGGAGGAATTAGGTATAAAGCCACGTCTAGTTCCTGTAAGAGGTGGGACTGATGGAGCGAGATTATCTTTTAATGGATTACCTTGTCCAAATATATTTACTGGAGGATTAAACTTCCATGGTAAAAATGAATGTATACCAGTTAGTTCTATGGAGAAAGCGACTAAATTAATTATAAGAATAGCTGAAAAATATGCTGAAAGAGTTTAGTTAAAAAGTATTTAAAAACTAATCATTTAAAGTTATAATAGCTATATCATTCTTTATAAGTCAAACTGATTATAAGTTTGTATTGTATTTGAGATGATGTAGCTATTTTTATAATTATTTTTATAAAAGATAATTATTCTTAATTGTGGGTATCAATAAGAGGTATGGATATCAATAGGTATTAACTTTTAAAAAGGGGGAATTATATTGAAAATTAAATCTAAAAAAATAATAGCATTTGCACTTGTAGTGGGTATTATGATGCCTAGTTGTGTATATGCAGACACTAGTAGTAAAAATACAGAGAAAGGTGTAAATCATTATCTTCAAAACAGAAAATCTCCAAAAGGAGAAACGTTGATTGGTGAAGATAGATTTGATACAGCCATAAAAATATCTCAAAGTGGATGGAATAATGGTTCAGAGAGAGTGTTTCTAGTAAATTCAAATTCATTACCAGATGCATTGGCTTCAACTCCTTTAGCAAGTAAATTGGATGCGCCAATATTACTTACCAATAAAAACAGCATACCATATAATGTGGAAGATGAAATAAAAAGACTCAATCCAGAAGAAGTTATTTTAATTGGAAGTGAAGGAGCTATTTCATCAAGTGTAAAAGAATCTCTTGAAGATATGGGAGTGTTAGTAAGTCGTATTGGTGGAGCAGATAGAGAAGAGACTTCTTTACTTCTTACTAAGCAATTGGATGATACAGGGGATTTAGGTGTTTCAAAAGTAGCTGTAGTCAATGGATATAATGGTCTAGCAGATGCGACTTCAATATCAAGTCCAGCAGCAAGTGATAATGTGGCTATAATATACACAAGTAAAGATAGTATAGGAAGTGAAGCAAAGAGTTTTATTACACAAAACTCAAATGAGACATACATAGTAGGTGGAGAATATAGTATAAGTAAAAAACTTGAAGGGCAATTAGTAAATTCAGAAAGATTAGCTGGTACAGATAGAAAAGATACAAATGCCAAAGTATTAGAAAAGTTTTATGAAAAATTAAGTAAGGTTAATAATATGTATTTTGCAAAAGATGGAAGTGGAAGAGAAGCTGATTTAGTTGATGGACTTGCTGCTGGAGTATTAGCATCGAAGAGTAAATCACCTGTAATACTTGCAAGTGGCAGTTTAAGTAGTGCACAGAAAAATTTTATAAAAAAAGTAAAGGCTGATAAATTTGTACAAGTTGGTGGAGGTAAGAATAGTAAACCATATACAGAAGCATTAGCATTACAATAATATAGTAGATCCATAAGAATATATAAAAAAACAAGTAAACTAAGTTATATTTAATTTAGAATTTTAAGGTACTATCTTTTAAATTTCTAATTGAGATATAAATAGCGTAGTTTACTTGTTTTTTATTGTTAATTTAACAGATTAAGTTTGATTTATTTTTATTCAAAGTTTATTATTCATTAATATTTATTATATTTCCAGTATTGATGTCAACTAAGTTGATATCAAGTTCAAGTTCATCTTCATCATCAGTTTTTATAATATCTATAATTGCTACAGAATGGCTTCCATCTTTAGGGATAGAAGTACTTCCTGGATTTATAACTATTAAATTATCATCCATATATAGTTTCTTTACATGAGTATGTCCTAAAACTAATATGTCAGCACCCATTTTTTTTGCTTTATCAACGATTTCTTCCTCTGATTCTGTATAACCATGATTTAATATAATTCTAATTTCACCAAATTGGCTCATAACATAAGGACTTTGAATAGGATGTTCTATTACCATCTGGTCAACATCTGCATCACAGTTTCCTTTTACAATCACAATATTTTCTAACTTGTTTAATACTTCGATAAATTTTTTAGGATTGTATCCTTCTGGAATATCATTTCTAGGTCCATGATATAGGACATCTCCACCATGTAAGAGAATATCGCAATCAGACAATACATTTAATGCTTTTTCAAAGTAAAGCAAGCTACCATGAGTATCACTCATTATTCCTATTTTCATATTAAAAATCCTCCTAAGTGCAGTCTATAAAAATTTTTCAGATACTCTATGCCAAAATTCGTAATTTGACATTCTAAGTAATTTTATTTTTGCATCAGATATACTAATTTTTATATTTTCGATTTGTCTAAATCTGTGTTCAACTCCATCAACTACAATTAATACAGAATCTTCAAATCTGTATTCTGGTGCAATTTTTATAATAGATTCATTGGAACATATTATACTTGATGTAAAACACCTATATGCGTTGGTGTTTATGGGATGTAAAGGTGTAATCTGCATAAGTTCAAGATTTATATCAACGATACTACCTCCAGCAGAATAGTTATAGGCTGTTGAACCTGTGGAAGTAGAAATAATCATACCATCTCCACTAAAATTTTGTATATGTCTATTATCAAGGCTTAAATTTAGGTGTATAGTTCTAGACTTGTCCCCTCTTATAACAACCTCATTTACAGCAAGCATGTTAGAACCACTAGTAGTTGTATATACTTCAGCATTAAGAAGTGACATTTCTTGAATAATATAATCTTTTTTTAGATAAGCTTCAATAAAGTTATCGATTTTATCTGGTAAAATATCAGGAAAAAAACCTAGATGTCCTGTATTTATACCCATTATAGGAATTTCAGGAAAATCGAAATCTCTAACTGTCCTTAAAAAAGAGCCATCACCGCCAATTGATATAATGAGCTCTGTATCTGGATAAATATCTGAATACACTTCAAAGCCAGCATTGATAAGTTTTCTAGTTAAGAGTTCTTTAGTCTCAAGGGACTTATTTAATTGGTTTGTATTTATAGTTATAATTCTTTTCATATATTCACCTCTTCATACTTTGTATTATAACATAGTTTTATAATTCTTAATTTATAAATTTATAAATGACCTAGCTTGTTGTGAATGTGTTAAAATATGTATAGGCGGGTATAAAAAATACATAAGAGGTGAAGATGTGTTTGAAGTAAAGAATATCACAAAAAAATTAGGTAAATTCAAGTTGAATAATATAAACTTGGAGCTAAAAGAAGGGGATATTGTTGGAATTATAGGTCCAAATGGTTCAGGAAAGACGACTTTAATAAAAATTATAATGGGGATTATTGATGCAGATGAAGGTGAAATTAAACTTTGTAATGAAACTATTGACGATTCTCCAATAAGTTTTAAAAACAATATTGGTTTTGTATATGATTCTTTACAATTTTATCCACATTTAAAGGTTAAAGAATTTAGAAGAATAGTATCATTATTTTATAGTGATTTTGATAGAGAAAGATTTGATGAATATCTTAAAAAGTTTGAGATAGAAGAACATATGCATATTAAGAATTTGTCTAAAGGTCAATCTGAGAAACTTATGCTGTCAAATGCACTTAGTCATAATGCTAAATTATTGATTTTGGATGAACCAACTGCTGGAATAGACCCAATAGTAAGAACTGAAATAATGCAATACTTAAAAGATTTTGTAAAAAATGGAAACAGCAGTGTAATAATTTCCACTCACAACACTGATAATTTAATTAAGGTAGCTGATTATCTTGTCTTTATAAATAAAGGAAATCAGATTTTTACAGTTAAGAAAGAGTTAATAGAACAAGAATATAAAATAATTAGAGCAAATAAGGCAGAATTAGAAGCAATTAAAGAAAATATAGTTGGTGTGAAAGAGTATAAATATTACAATGAGGCACTTGTTAAAGTTGGAGATAGTTTAAAAATAAAAAGTTTGTTGGTAGAAATTGATAAACATAAGGTCAAAAATCCTACTATAGAAGAACTAATGTATTATTATGTAAATGAGGTGAAATAATGTTCAATTTAATAAGGAAGGATTTAATAATAGGAATTAGTTCAGATGGTATTCGCAATTTAAAGTACATAGTATTATTTTTTGTTTTTTATTTTTTCCTTAACTCAATTTCATATTACACAGTAAGCATTGTTGTAAGTTATTTGGTGTTTATAAATACATTTGAGTGTGATTATGAAAATGATTCAAGGATTTTTATAAGAAGTATGCCAGTTAGTATAGAAGATGTCGTCTATTCAAAATATTTACTGGGTGTGGGTTTGATAATTTCTGTGACAACATTTGTATCTTTAGTAAGTAAATTGACATCACTAGTATTTTTCAGAAATATGGTTTTAAATGATGTATTTTTCTCTGTAAATATATTTTTAGCAATCTTGGCAATTTTACTTCCTTTAATTTTTAAATTTGGATATGGCAAAATGAAAGTTTGTGGTCTAATGATAAGTATATTAATCTATTTTGTATATGGAGGTCTTTTGAAGACAATTAGCATGGTTGTATATCAGGTAAAGCATTTTAATTATAGCAAAATTGGAGGAGTGTATCTTTCAAATTATGTAACTGATATGGCTAATACTAAATATATAAACCTATATAGTATGACTTTTTTAACAATAATAATTTTTATAATATCGATGTATTTTTCTATTAGGATTTCAAAAAAGAATAAGTTTAATTATTAAAATTTTAATTAATATTATAGCACAATAGCACAAAATATAAGGAGACTAGAAATGAATAAGTTTATAAAGGTTTCATTTTTTATTTTGGGGATTTTTACACTATTCATAGCTATAAATAAATTAGTATATAGAGATATGGTAAGTGTCAAAGATTATGAAATAAATCATTTAGAGGAAATTGGTTTTGATTTTGATAGCAGAAGAAGTAGAGATATTGGTACTATTGTAAGATTTAAAATAAGCAATAATAGTAGATATAGCTATAGGTTAAGCAGTGCTAAAATGAAGTTTGAAAGCTGTGTAGAAAATAAAAAAGGGATAGATAAATGTTCTTCATATGTAAATATAGAGTTATCTAATGAGAAAAATTCTATAACTGAAAAAACTCTAAAGTATGGTATAAAACCAAATAATCAGGGTTATGTTGATTTTATAATTCCAAAAGGATTAAATTTTGATTATAGGTACTTTAGTCAGTCTGGGATGAGTGTCGAATATAGGGGAGAATATATTGTCGATATTCCAATGGCAAAAGGTTTATATCTAGTAGTTGGAAAAAATAATGATGTATGGAAAGCTACTATTATGGAATGATTTTAAAAAATTGAAAAATTAACCAATCATAGATATAATTAAGAATAATAAAAAATCTATAAACATTCAGAGTAGGAGGGGTATTTGATGTCAATAAGTAATGTAAGGGAGTATTTTAAAGGTTTTGGAAGAGAAGATAGTATATTGGAGTTTGAACAATCTAGTGCTACTGTAGAACTTGCAGCTGAAGCAGCAGGAGTTATTCCAGCAAGAATAGCTAAGACACTTTCATTTAAGATAGGTGATGATGCAATTTTGATTGTAACAGCTGGTGATGCTAAGATTGATAATAAAAAATATAAGGCTGAATTTAACTGTAAGGCAAAAATGTTAACACCAGAAGAAGTTTTAGAGTTTACTGGACATGCTATTGGTGGTGTTTGTCCATTTGGATTAAAAAATTCTCTAAAAGTGTACTTAGACGATTCAATGAAAAGATTTGATACAGTATTCCCTGCATGTGGAAGTAGTAATTCAGCAATAGAGCTTACATGTGAGGAAATGGATAAATTTTCTAATTGTGAAAAATGGGTAGACGTTTGTAAGAATTGGTAAAAAATATAGTAAACTATAGTAGAAATTAGTAAAAAACTATCTCTGTATACAATTTATACAGGGGTAGTTTTTTTGATGAAATATTTATAAATCTAGGAGGAAAATCTAATTTAAACTAATAATCCAAAATAAAGTTAAAAAATTCTGATTTTTCTTCAAAATTAAAAAAAAATGACAAAAAAATAGAAAAAATGTAGTAAATATTGTTAAAAAAATAATTAGAAATTATTGAAAAATTATCCTCTGAGTGATAGTATTATAGATGTAAGATATTTAAAAACAAAAAATAATCACAGAAAAATATGATTATTTAGCTCTATTAAAATAATTTTGATACGATAAAATTTTTTTTGTATACTGCTAAGAAGTAGATATATACACAATGTTTACTAACTAATATACCCTAAGATAAAAATCGTAAACAAATTATTTTGTCTATAACCATTGTGAAAGAAATCTTATTTTAGCTTGAAATTTCACAAAATTCCAAAAAGCGAGATTTTTTTTAAGTGTAGTTGATTTTAAATTAACAATTTATAATTAAATTAATGTCATAATTGGTTAGCATAATTACATATAAATATAGGGCGGACTTTAATTACGGTTATAAATTTCTCGACGTATATTCAAATACTTTATTATAGATGCTGCCGAGATTTTAATTAATAAATGAAAATAAAATATTTATAAAATACTGAGGAGGCTATTATGGATTTAAATTCTAAAAAATATCAGATGCTTAAAGAGCTATATGTAAGCTTCGCTGAAAATGAAGTTAAACCTTTAGCAACAGAACTTGATGAAGAAGAAAGATTTCCTTATGAAACAGTGGAAAAAATGGCAAAAGCAGGAATGTTAGGTATACCATATCCAAAAGAGTATGGTGGAGAAGGTGGAGACACTGTAGGATATATAATGGCAGTTGAAGAATTGTCTAGAGTTTGTGGTACTACAGGAGTTATCTTATCAGCTCATACATCTCTTGGTTCTTGGCCTATATATCAATATGGAAACGAAGAACAAAAACAAAAATTCTTAAAGCCATTAGCAAGTGGAGAAAAATTAGGAGCTTTTGGTCTTACTGAACCTAATGCTGGTACAGATGCATCTGGACAACAAACAACTGCTGTTTTAGATGGAGATGAATACATACTTAATGGCTCAAAAATATTTATAACAAATGCAATAGCTGGTGACATATATGTAGTAATGGCAATGACTGATAAATCTAAAGGTAATAGAGGAATATCAGCATTTATAGTTGAAAAAGGAACTCCTGGATTTAGCTTTGGGGTTAAAGAAAAGAAAATGGGTATAAGAGGTTCAGCTACTAGTGAATTAATATTTGAAGATTGTAGAATACCTAAAGAAAATTTACTTGGAAAAGAAGGACAAGGATTTAAAATAGCAATGTCTACTCTTGATGGTGGTAGAATTGGTATAGCAGCACAAGCTTTAGGTTTAGCACAAGGAGCTCTTGATGAAACAGTTAAATATGTAAAAGAAAGAGTACAATTTGGTAGACCACTATCAAAATTCCAAAATACACAATTCCAATTAGCTGATATGGAAGTTAAAATACAAGCGGCTAGACATCTTGTATATCAAGCAGCTATAAACAAAGATGAAGGAAAACCTTATGGAGTAGAAGCAGCAATGGCAAAACTATTTGCAGCTGAAACAGCTATGGAAGTTACTACAAAAGCTGTACAACTTCATGGTGGATATGGATACACTCGTGACTATCCAGTAGAAAGAATGATGAGAGATGCTAAGATAACTGAAATATATGAAGGAACTAGTGAAGTTCAGAGAATGGTTATTTCAGGAAAATTATTAAAATAGATAAATATTAAAATATACACAATAGGTCGATATTAAAATAGATATGGAGGAAGGATTTATGAATATAGTCGTTTGTATAAAACAAGTTCCAGATACAACAGAAGTTAAACTAGATCCTAATACAGGTACTTTAATTAGAGATGGAGTACCAAGTATAATAAACCCTGATGATAAAGCAGGTCTAGAGGAAGCTATAAAATTAAAAGAAGAAATGGGTGCTAATGTAACTGTTATAACAATGGGACCTCCTCAAGCAGATATGGCTTTAAAAGAAGCTTTAGCAATGGGTGCAGATAGAGGAATATTATTAACAGATAGAGCATTTGCAGGTGCTGATACTTGGGCGACTTCATCAGCATTAGCAGGAGCATTAAAAAATATAGATTTTGATATTATAATAGCTGGAAGACAGGCTATAGATGGAGACACTGCACAAGTTGGTCCTCAAATAGCTGAACATTTAAAACTTCCATCAATAACATATGCTGAAGAAATAAAAACTGAAGGTGAATATGTATTAGTAAAAAGACAATTTGAAGATTGTTGTCATGACTTAAAAGTTAAAATGCCATGCCTTATAACAACTCTTAAAGATATGAACACACCAAGATACATGAAGGTTGGAAGAATATACGATGCATTTGAAAATGATGTAGTAGAAACTTGGACTGTAAAAGATATAGAAGTTGACCCTACTAATTTAGGTCTTAAAGGTTCTCCAACTAGTGTATTTAAATCATTTACAAAATCAGTTAAACCAGCTGGTACAATATACAATGAAGATGCAAAAACATCAGCTGGAATTGTAATAGATAAATTAAAAGAGAAGTTTATCATATAATTTAAGGGGGGATAAAGAATGGGTAACGTTTTAGTAGTAATAGAACAAAGAGAAAATGTAATTCAAACCGTTTCTTTAGAATTGCTAGGAAAGGCTACAGAAATAGCAAAAGATTATGATACAAAAGTTTCTGCATTACTTTTAGGAAGTAAAGTAGAAGGTTTAATAGATACATTAGCACATTATGGAGCAGATGAAGTAATTGTAGTTGATGATGAAGCTTTAGCATTGTATACAACTGAACCATATACAAAGGCAGCTTATGAAGCAATAAAAGCAGCTGACCCAATAGTTGTATTATTTGGAGCAACTTCAATAGGTAGAGATTTAGCTCCTAGAGTATCTGCTAGAATACATACAGGACTTACTGCTGACTGTACAGGACTTGCAGTAGCTGAGGATACAAAATTATTATTAATGACAAGACCTGCTTTTGGTGGAAATATAATGGCAACAATAGTTTGTAAAGACTTTAGACCTCAAATGTCTACAGTTAGACCAGGTGTTATGAAGAAAAATGAAATTGATGAAACTAAAGAGGCTGTAATTAATCGTTTTAAAGTAGAATTTACTGAAGCTGACAAATTAGTTCAAGTTGTAGAAGTAATCAAAGAAGCTAAAAAACAAGTTAAAATAGAAGATGCTAAGATATTAGTTTCTGCTGGACGTGGAATGGGTGGAAAAGAAAACTTAGATATACTTTATGAATTAGCTGAAATCATAGGTGGAGAAGTTTCTGGTTCTCGTGCCACTATAGATGCAGGATGGTTAGACAAAGCAAGACAAGTTGGTCAAACTGGTAAAACTGTAAGACCAGACCTTTATATAGCTTGTGGTATATCTGGAGCAATACAGCATATAGCTGGTATGGAAGATGCTGAGTTTATAGTTGCTATAAATAAAAATCCAGAAGCCCCAATATTTAAGTATGCTGATGTTGGTATAGTTGGAGACGTTCATAAAGTACTTCCAGAACTTATCAGTCAGTTAAGTGTTGCAAAAGAAAAAGGTGAAGTTTTAGCTAACTAATTTCTTGGGGAGGGTATTATGAGTACAAGTGATGTTAAAGTTTATGAGAATGTAGCTGTTGAAGTAGATGGAAATATATGTACAGTGAAAATGAATAGACCTAAAGCCCTTAATGCAATAAATTCAAAAACTTTAGAAGAACTTTATGAAGTATTTGTAGATATTAATAATGATGAAACTATTGATGTTGTAATATTGACAGGGGAAGGAAAAGCATTTGTAGCTGGAGCAGATATTGCATATATGAAAGATTTAGATGCTGTAGCTGCTAAAGATTTTAGTAGCTTAGGAGCCAAAGCTTTTGGAGAAATAGAAAATAGTAAAAAAGTAGTAATAGCTGCTGTAAATGGATTTGCTTTAGGTGGAGGATGCGAGCTTGCAATGTCATGTGATATAAGAATTGCATCTGCTAAAGCTAAATTTGGGCAACCAGAGGTAACTCTTGGAATAACTCCAGGATATGGTGGAACTCAAAGACTTACAAGACTGGTTGGAATGGCAAAAGCAAAAGAATTAATCTTTACAGGTCAAGTTATAAAAGCTGATGAAGCTGAAAAAATAGGGCTAGTAAATAGAGTTGTTGAGCCAGAAGTTTTAATGGAAGAGGTTGAAAAATTAGC
The DNA here is from genome assembly GCF_056688955.1 of Clostridioides sp. LIBA-6822. Lineage (NCBI taxonomy): Bacteria > Bacillati > Bacillota > Clostridia > Peptostreptococcales > Peptostreptococcaceae > Clostridioides > Clostridioides sp. LIBA-6822. The sequence continues at coordinate 1,178,256 of NZ_CP196995.1, forward strand.
TAAGATAATAGCTAAAAATGCTCAGCTTGCAGTTAGATACTCTAAAGAAGCAATACAACTTGGTGCTCAAACTGATATAAATACTGGAATAGATATAGAATCTAATTTATTTGGTCTTTGTTTTTCAACTAAAGACCAAAAAGAAGGAATGTCAGCTTTTGTTGAAAAAAGAGAAGCTAACTTTATAAAAGGGTAAAAAATCTAATTAAAAATATATTTGCTGTTAACTAGATTGAATCAATATTTTAATCTAGTTAGCAGAATATAAATACTAAAATAACAGGAGGTTATAACTATGAAATTAGCTGTAATAGGTAGTGGAACTATGGGAAGTGGTATTGTACAAACTTTTGCAAGTTGTGGTCATGATGTATGTTTAAAGAGTAGAACTCAAGGTGCTATAGATAAATGTTTAGGTTTATTAGATAAAAATTTAACTAAGTTAGTTACTAAAGGAAAAATGGATGAAGCTACAAAAGCAGAGATATTAAGTCATGTTAGTTCAACTACTAACTATGAAGACTTAAAAGATATGGATTTAATAATAGAAGCATCTGTAGAAGATATGAACATAAAGAAAGATGTTTTCAAATTATTAGATGAATTATGTAAAGAAGACACTATTTTAGCAACAAATACTTCATCATTATCTATAACAGAAATAGCTTCTTCTACTACTAGACCAGATAAAGTTATAGGAATGCATTTCTTCAATCCAGTTCCTATGATGAAATTAGTTGAGGTTATAAGCGGACAGTTAACATCAAAAGTTACTTTTGATACAGTATTTGAATTATCTAAGAGTATCAATAAAGTACCAGTAGATGTATCTGAATCTCCTGGATTTGTAGTAAACAGAATACTTATACCTATGATAAATGAAGCTGTTGGTATATATGCAGATGGCGTTGCAAGTAAAGAAGAAATAGATGAAGCTATGAAATTAGGAGCAAACCATCCAATGGGACCATTAGCATTAGGTGATTTAATAGGATTAGACGTTGTTTTAGCTATAATGAACGTTCTATATACTGAATTTGGAGATACTAAATATAGACCTCATCCACTTTTAGCTAAAATGGTTAGAGCTAATCAATTAGGAAGAAAAACTAAGATAGGATTCTATGATTACAATAAATAAAAATTTAGAAATTTAAATAGTATTGTTTAAAAAACAATTTCGATAATCTGATAAAAATCTAATTTTACGGGGGTAATGAATATGAGAGAAGTAGTAATTGCCAGTGCAGCTAGAACAGCAGTAGGAAGTTTCGGAGGAGCATTTAAATCAGTTTCAGCAGTAGATTTAGGAATAACAGCGGCTAAAGAAGCTATAAAAAGAGCTAATATAACTCCAGATATGATAGATGAATCACTTTTAGGAGGAGTACTTACAGCAGGTCTTGGACAAAATATAGCAAGACAAATAGCATTAGGTGCAGGAATACCAGTAGAAAAACCAGCTATGACTATAAATATAGTTTGTGGTTCTGGATTAAGATCTGTTTCAATGGCATCTCAACTTATAGCATTAGGTGATGCTGATATAATGCTAGTTGGTGGAGCTGAAAACATGAGTATGTCTCCTTATTTAGTACCAAGTGCTAGATACGGTGCAAGAATGGGTGATGCTGCTTTTGTTGATTCAATGATAAAAGATGGATTATCAGACATATTCAATAACTACCACATGGGTATTACTGCTGAAAATATAGCAGAGCAATGGAATATAACTAGAGAAGAACAAGATGAACTAGCTCTTGCAAGCCAAAATAAAGCTGAAAAAGCTCAAGTTGAAGGAAAATTTGACGAAGAAATAGTTCCAGTTGTTATAAAAGGTAGAAAAGGTGACACTATAGTAGATAAAGATGAATATATAAAAGCTGGTACTACAATAGAAAAACTTGCTAAATTAAGACCAGCATTTAAGAAAGATGGAACAGTTACTGCTGGTAACGCATCAGGAATCAATGATGGTGCTGCTATGTTAGTAGTAATGGCTAAGGAAAAAGCTGAAGAATTAGGAATAGAGCCTCTTGCTACTATAGTTTCTTATGGAACAGCTGGTGTTGACCCTAAGATAATGGGATATGGACCAGTTCCAGCAACTAAAAAAGCTTTAGAAGCTGCTAATATGACTATAGAAGACATAGATTTAGTTGAAGCTAATGAGGCATTTGCTGCTCAATCTATAGCTGTAGTAAAAGATTTAAATATAGATATGGCTAAAGTTAATGTTAATGGTGGAGCAATAGCTATAGGGCATCCAATAGGTTGTTCAGGAGCAAGAATACTTACTACACTTCTATATGAAATGAAGAGAAGAGATGCTAAAACTGGTTTAGCTACACTTTGTATAGGTGGTGGAATGGGAACTACTCTAATAGTTAAAAGATAGTTCTAGATTATAATTTAAAAAAATTAAATATTCAACTATGAATGTAACCTGTAAGAGTAACTATTTGTTATTCTTACAGGTTTTTATAGTTAAAAATAATTATTATCTATTAAACAAAAATAGTGTAAAATATATAATATCATGATTTTGAAGATATAAAAGAAAGTAGGTAAAGGCTTGTTTAAAAAAGAAAATCAAAGATATAATATAATATCATATACAAATGAGGAAGAAATGACTTTAAAAGAAGTTTTATTGGACAAACTAAATTTTTCGGTTAGGTCATTATCAAAAATGAAGAGAGAAAAGAGTGTTTTAGTAAATGGGGTATATAAAAAGCCAAGTATAAAAGTATATTGTGGTGATTTAATAGAGGTAAAAATAGAAGAAGAAAAAGCTAGATTTGAACCTCAAGATTTAAATTTACAAATAATATATGATGATTTTGATATAATCATGGTAAATAAACCTCCATTTATGGTAGTTCATCCAACCAAAAGCCACTATGATAAAACAATAGCAAATGGTATTAGTTACTATATAGATAGTCAGAAAGAAAATGTAAAAATACGATTTGTAAACAGGTTGGATATGAATACCTCAGGACTCGTTATAGTAGCGAAAAATGCTTATGCACATCATACTTTGTCTATAGCAATGAGTGAAAATAAAGTTAAAAAAACGTATATAACAGTAGTTGATGGAATTATAGAAGAAGATGAGGGAACTATAAATGAGCCAATCTATAGACAGACAGAGGATTCAATAAAGAGAGTAATAGATGAAAGAGGACAGGCATCTGTTACTCATTATAAAGTGATAGAAAGATTAAAAAATGCAACTGTACTAGAAATAAGTTTAGAGACTGGCAGAACACATCAAATAAGGGTGCACATGGCTCATATAGGGCATGGAATAATAGGTGATGAGTTATATGGTTGTGTAGATGAAAAACTTATAGATAGGCAAGCACTTCATGCTTATGAGTTGGAGTTTGAGCAACCAAGGACAAAAGAAAAATTGAAATTTAAAGCAGATATACCAAAGGATATGAAAGAGTTAATATCGAAATTAAGATAATGGGGTGATATATATGATAATACATAAATTTATAATACACGTTTTGGACAAAAATAGTGATGTTCCAATATTAAATGACTTTGAAGGTAAAGTTAACCAAGAAGTGGATGGCTTTTTTCAAAAATCTATAAAAAGAATTGCAAAGGATGAGGATTTAAGAAAAGGTATTTTTAAAGATTATAATGATAATCTAATTAAGAACTGTTGTGAACAAATAATATATGATGAAAGTTCTTTTTTAAAAAACTCTAAAGAGATTGCATCTTACCTGTTTGATGTTATGAAAATTAATGCTGCACTAGAATCTTGTGATTTAGCAATCTGTTTATATACTATTAAGGATGAAAAGAGTGTAGCTATATTAAAATTAGACTATAAAAAGTTATATACTCATTCAATTGAATTTGTAGATGATAAATTTAATATTCAAATGGTTTCAAATGAAATTGGTATTCCAGAGACTCTAAGACAAAAGCAAGGAGCGTTGATTAGTCTAAGTGGAATAAATGATGAGTTTCATCTAAGACTTTTAGATAAAGATGCAGAAAAAGAAGGTTCAGAATCAAAATTTGTGACAGAATTTTTAAATGCTAAAAAAATCGATGATGATAAGTATAAGACAAAAGTATTTAAAAACACAGCTGAAAATTGGATAACAAATGCTCTTAGTAATGATATAAAACAGGCAGAAGATGTAAGAAGTATATTAAATTATACATTAAAAGAAAAACATGAGGTTGATATAAATGACTTTGTTGATAATTCAATTAAGGATGATGAATTAAAGGATAGTTTCAAAGAACATATGGAGGAAAAAGGTCTTGATGAAGGTTTTAGTATAGATAAAAAATGGGTTGAGAAAAAGCTTAAAAAAAGAAGTATAAAAACAGATAATGGATTTGATATAAAAGGAAACTTAACTGATTTTGAAGACCCAATGAAATATACTGTAAAACAAAATCAAGATGGAACCATAGATATAGTAATAAAGAATGTAACATTTTATGAAGAAAAGTAACTTTAATTTGAGTAATTTATATATGAAAATTGAATATTTTCTATAATTGTAAATAAACGTAATATAGTCTGTGTAAACTTCGATATAAATTATTATATAGAAGTTTACACAGACTATTTATATTTGTAGACAAAACAATACTATTTGTTTTCTTCGATATATTTACATATATCACCAATACATTTAAAATTCTCAGCTTCTTCGTCTGGTATTTCTATTCCAAATTCGTCTTCAAGGGCCATTATAATTTCAACAGCATCTAGTGAATCAGCTTCTAAGTCATCCATTAAAGATGCTTCCATAGTTATCTCATCTAAATTGTCTACCCCTAATTGTTCTGCTATTATTTCTTTTATTTTTTCAAACATTTTAAGCCTCCTAAAGCAGTTTTAATTAATTTTAATGTTAGTTTAATATAATATCGAGAATTTTTCAATACGGAATCCATAAAAAATAATAAAATTTTATAAAGGTAGTAATAAAGTCTTATTTGGTGAATAAACTTTATTGATAACAAATATAACTTAGGAGGAAATGCTATGAAATATGTAGGACTATTACTAGCATCAGTAGGAATGTTTTTACTTGTAGCAGTAAATTTTTATTATAATTCAATAACTTTAGATATGCAACGTATAGAGGATTATGTAATGGAGACAAATTTAATACTTGAAGATGTGGCTGAAAAAGATAGTTATGTATCTAATGAAAAAGAAGATTACATATCAAGATTAATGCATGTAAAGAAAGGGATAGAAAACTCAAAAACATCATTCTTGATAGAAAGATATAAAGAATACAAAGTAAAATCAATAGAGAGTTTAATTTATACTATATCAGAAGAGAAAAAAGATTATCTAGATGAAGTTGATAGATACAATAAACTTGGTGAAAAAGAAATAAATAAACTAATCAATAAAAATTTTTTAGAAGTAACTTATCTGTCTATTACTACATATATTTAATTAAAGAGACAGAACTTAGTCTCTTAATGATTCAAGGAGGATTAGTTATGACAAAATTAGAAGACAATATGGAACGTTTCTTTGGAGGATGCGAAGGATTTTTTGGTAATAAAATGTTGATAATAATAGTTATAGTATTCTTATTATTATGTACAGACATTTTAGAAGACTTATTATGCGATGACAATATATGGATATGGGTTATACTAATAGTATTGTTGTTATTTAACTTCGATGATGGTTGTTGTTGCTAAAAAATATTGATTATTAAATAGGCAAAGCCAGTAACTTATACAAGTTATGGTTTTGCCTTTTTTAGTTTAGATTACAAATTTAATACTTCATTATAAATAAAATAATCTGTAAAGTGATTGTTTACCATACTTATAGTCTGTATGAATGTACAAACTTTACTTTTTTAGGATAAGAAAAAATTAAAAAATAATAAAAATACATTAGCAAAATGGAAACCAAATGCATAGTATATGTTAGGAGCGAAAAGCTCAACAAAATATCAACAGGAGGTAACGTGGAATGTTAGATAGATTCTTTGGAGAAGAAGGATGTTTTGGTGGAGGAGGATGGTGGATAATAGTACTATTCTTCCTATTTTTAGCTTTTGGAGATAGCTGGGCAGAATTTGACATAATGTCATGGATACCATTCTTAATAGTTTTATTAATACTTTGCTGCTGTGGTGGATGCTTAGAGTAAAGATAGTAGTTACTAAAAAAAGGAGGGCTTTGTTATGTTAGATAGATTTTTTGGAGAAGAAGGATGTTTTGGTGGAGGAGGATGGTGGATAATAGTACTATTCTTCCTATTCTTAGCTTTTGAAGATTGTTGGAGAGATATAGACATAATGTCATGGATACCATTCTTAATACTATTATTAATAACTTGTTCATGTGGTGGATTCTTTGAAGGTGATGGAGGCTGCGGTTGCTAGGATTAAACCGTTGCAATGTAAAAATGCTGGTATTTTATACCAGCATTTTTTTATTTTGTTTTTTAATATGATTTAAATTAATAATGAATATTATTAAATTTGTTGAATATAGGGTATAATATAAAATATAATGTATTTAAATGTACTTGCTTTTATGGTAAAATAAAAACTTATATAAATATAGTTAAAATAGGGACCTTCACAAATTGGGTTCAGTTTTAGATAAATTTAGTAAAATAAGGAGGATGAAGATGAAAGGTAATATAACGATAAAAGATGTTGCTAAACAAGCAGGCGTGTCAATATCTACAGTATCTAGAGTTATAAATGATTCAAAACCTGTGACTGATGAAGTCAAACAAAAAGTTTTAGAAGTTATAAAAGAAACAGGATATATACCAAATCCGCTTGCAAGAAGTTTAGTAACTAAGAAGAGTCAATTAATAGGGGTAATAGTTCCAGAAGTTTCAGATTCTTTTGTTAATGAGATATTAAATGGGATAGAGGAAGTTGCTAAAATGTATGACTATGATATTCTTTTAGCTAATACATACTCTGATAAAGAACAAGAACTTAAGAGTATAAATCTATTGAGAGCAAAACAAGTGGAAGGTATAGTTATGATTTCATGGGTAGTTGAACAAGAACACATCAACTATATACAAAATTGTGGTATACCAGCAACATATATAAGTAAAACTGCTAGAAATTATGATATATATACAGTAAGTACTAGTAATAAAGAGGCTACTTTTGATATGACAGAACATCTTATAAAGAAAGGTCATGAAAAGATAGCTTTTATAATGACAAGTAAAGATGATACTGTTTTAGAGATGGAGAGACTTTCAGGTTATGAGAAAGCACTTTCAAATAACAACATAGAATTAAACCAGAGTTTAATTAAATATGGTGGAACTGATTATGAAAGTGGATACAATAGTATGAAAGAATTATTAGATGATGGAATAATACCTCATGCAGCTTTTGTAACAGGTGATGAGGCCGCTATAGGTGCTATAAACGCTATCTGTGATGCTGGATATAAAGTTCCAGAAGATATATCAGTTGCAGGATTTAATGATGTTAAGATAGCTAAAATGTATAGACCTAAACTTACTACAGTATATCAACCTTTATATGATATGGGAGCAGTAGCAATAAGAATGGTTATAAAATTAATAAACAAAGAAATAATTGAAAATAAGAAAATAGAATTACCTTACAGAATTGTTGATAGAGAAAGTGTTATAGAAAGAAAAAAATAAAACCATTAAAATCAATCAGGTAGTGCTTAAGCACTACCTGATTTTTTATGTCAATAATATCAAATTTAAGAATACTTCAGTTGAAAAAATAATTGTCATGAATATCTAAACAATTTATTTTTATTTATTCATGAGGATTGGACTTCTTAGTTTTTTTAAATAAACCTTTAGATTTTTTTTGTTGACCATTTGGTGTATTTTTTGGTGCAGGGGAACTTGGTTTACCTTTAGTAGGTTTAGTTTTCTTACTTTTAACTGCTTTAGTATCTCTTTGAGTTTCTGCATCTGAGATTTTTTCCATTATATTATCTAATTTTTTGCGTTGATTTTCATCTAAAAATGCTTTGAATTTTGATACTACTTCATCTCTTCCATCCAAGTTTTTACCTATTTTTATAAGTTCCTCCATAAGTTCATTTTCTGATTTTCCTTTGTAATTATCAGCAATCTTTTCTATCTTATCCTTATCAATATTTTTTTGTTTAGCCATTTTTTCTAATGACTCTGTATCTAATTTTTTCATAAAAAAACCCCTTTCTATAAATATATATTGAATTATATTCATACTATTTATATATAGAAATAATATTGAAGTGGTGAATTGTGAGTGATATATAATATAAATAAAAATTCTTATAGATAATATATATGCACTGAGCTTTAAAAATGGAACATTAAAATATGAAAAACATACTTTAATATAGGGCAATTATATAATATAAGGGGGAATTGTCTTGAATAATTTACTATTTTTGATTGGAGTGATTGCATTGAGTAATGGTAATATCTCTATATTTGATGATAAAAATAAATCAAAAGGAAATAATAGAGTTAGAAAAAACAAAAAAAATGCAAATGATAAACTTTCACAGTCTACACATGGAAATTTAAGATTTGATGCAAATGATATAAAAAGAGGCTTAAGGCTTATGGATTTAAGTGAAGAAGATTTAGAAATGGGAATGGAAATAATAACAAGAACTAAAAAATACATGTCAAGAGATGAAAGGAAAATACTAATAAAAATAGAGAGTGTTTTAGACTTGGTTAGAGGTATAAAAAAATTAAATAATATAGATGTAGTAGATTCGGAAGATGAAACAGACTTTTTCAGAAAAATGGATAGTGACGATAAAAAGAATATGATGATAAAAGAAATTATAGATGTATTCCCAGAAAAAAGAAAAAATTCGGTTGAGAAAGCTATAGGAATGAAAAAGAAAATAGATTTATTTGCAGAATTGTTTTTGCCAGATGACTTTGGAGAAGGTGGATTCAGTCTAAGTTCTTTGGCAAATATAAATAATCTTGGTAGCATGAATAATCTTAAATTATTGGGAAGTCTTTTAAGAGGTGATGATAGTAATAATGATGATGATGAAGATAATAATGAAGAATTAGATTATGAAGAAGAATTGGATGATGAAGATGAAGAATTAGATTATGAAGAAGAGTTAACAGATGAGAATGAAATATATAATGATGAAGAAGAATCAATGGAAGAAGAGGAAATATACTATGAAAATGTCGAAAACGATGAAGATATAGTTTATGATGAAGAATTATACAATGTAAATGAGCAAAAATCTGAACATAATTATAATGAAAAAAATACTAAAAATAGAGCTAAGAGAAAGAGATAATTTAACTAACTACATAAAGAGAAAAGGAAGAAAAAGTAATACTAGAATAAGTTTATCTTAATTACTATATAAAACCACTTTAAAAAATTCGAAATTTATTATATAATAATAGTATGAAATCCTGAAACATACGATAAGGCTTTTTTAAATTCAACCTACAAATGAAATACGGGAGACCGTGTCTAGTAAATTATAACATGCCTGTTTAGTTTGGACGTTAAAGGTTACTGGCAAGTCACCCACCTGGGAGTGCCTAGGGTGTGAATTTACTTAGCCACCGGTGTTTCGGGACAAAAAAAGTGCTACTATTTCAAATAGTAGTACTTTTTTTATTAAAATGCATTTTTCTACTAAATATATCTAATTATTGATAAATTTAAAAAGCGAAGTAACAATTAAGTTTATAAGAGCATAGTATTAATTAGGCTTCAAAAAGCCGAGACTTAATTAGAATAGCTTACAGGGAGGGCAATGAAAAATGCAAGATTATAAAAAAAATAAAAGAAGAATGATAAATCAGCCAATGCCTACAATTAGTGAAGAAGAAGTGTATACAGAGGAAATGAATTCAGAAGATATGAGAGGATTTAAAAAATCACATCATCATAATAATGGATGTAATAATGATAATAAGTGTGAATGTCATGATGATTGCAAACCTAATCCATGCAATCCATGCAAACCTAACCCATGCAAACCTAATCCATGTGATCCATGTAAACCTAATCCATGTGATGACAATTGTGGATGCCATGACAATTGTAAATGTGATTGTGAACCATGTCAAATGGATTCAGATGAATGTTTTGAAAACAAATGTGGACCAAATTGCTGCAATCCTATATCACCAAGAAACTTCTCTGTATCAAATGCAGTGCCATTTGCAATAGAGGCTAATAGAATATTTGATACTATGCAATTCCAAACATTTACAGATGCAACTGGACCAAATGGAGAACCATTAACTTTTGAAACAGAAGTAGTAGAAGTATTTGGTTCAGTTCCAAGTGCAGGTCAAGCAAGTGTAACTATAGAAAAAATATGCTTAAGTAATGATGGAATAGTTATAGACACAGGAATGACAACTTTAGAAGATTTCGATTTAGATCCATTAGGAGATATAGTAGGAAGAAATTGTGAAACAACTTTTGAATTTGCAGTATGTGGAGAAAGAAACGCTGAATGTTGTAGACAAGGAAAAGGCAAATCAGTAGCTTATAAACAAAGAGGATTAACTGTAGCAGTTCGTAATTTAGTATTAGAGCTAAGAGGTAGATGTGGATGTACAGAATTCGTTGCATTAGCTTTCCCAGCAGTCAGAGCAGGAGGTGGATGTAAGAGAAGAGTTGATTATGTAGAATTTACTTTTAACACACTTTCAGCACCAATATGCTTACCAGCTGACGGAAGAGCTGTTACTTTAAGACAAGAATATCAAACTAACTTAACTGTAGATTGTATAGGAAAATCTATATTAAAATTAGAATGTAACGAATGTTGTGAACCTTTCTATGAATTAATAATACCAAATGATATAGATTTAGTACTTTGCTTACAAGAAACAGTTAGCACATTAATAAGTGAACAAATAGTAGTTTTAGCATCACCAAATCCAATCGAACCAAGACTTGTTGATACTTTCTCTAAAGTATGTGATTTTTCGCAATGTGGACCTAATCACGGAAGTGGTAAGCCTAGTTGCCACAGATAGATAGGTAGATATATAGACAGTTTAAATTATAAATAAAAATCATCTAAGGAAGGCTACCAATGTAAATTATTTACTTTGGTAGCCTTCACGTTTTTATAACTAGTGTATAGATTTTAGTGATTTAAAAAGTACTATAGTATGTAATAGACAAGTAAATATTGATACGATTGTCATTGTGTATATGTATGCATAAATATTAAGACCTGGAATAGGTAGGAATACGTATAGAGCCACTAGTTGAATTAACATACCAATTATAGTATTTATGCTTGAGGCTAACTCTTTTCTTATTGAATGTAAAATGCCAGATAGAGTTTGATTTAATGACATAAATAATGGAACTAAAAACATGGCTTTTAAATATTCTCCAGCAAGTTTATTTTTAAATACTAACACACATAAATCTTTTCCAAAGAAATAAAAAAATATTGATGATAGTATGCCTACAAATAAAGTTAGAAGTACAGAGTATTTTATTTTTTTTAAGACACTCTTACGTTTTCTTAGAGCTATTTCTTGTGATATAGTAGGTATCAAGTTTACAATAAGTGCTGAACCAACAGTAAAAGGTAAAAATATAAATGGCATTACCATTCCACTGACAACACCATACATGCTTAGCGATTGCTGATAAGTCATTCCTGATAATGCTAATCTCGATGGTATCATCATAGAACTAATAGACTGCAAAAGTATATTTGACATTCTGTTACAAGTTATTGGAATGGACATTTTTAATGTTTCCATTGAAGAATTATAAAAATCTTTTATACTTATAATATACCTATTGTCAAACGATGAATCTCTCCATAAGCAAATAAGCATGAATACAATATTACTCAATTCACCAATCGATATACCTAATAGGGCAATATAACAATTCATAGATTTATTATTTATGTACATAACAAGTAAAAAAACAAATAAAATTTTACCAATCTGTTCAATAATTTGTCCAATAGCAGGGATTTTTACATTCTTTATACCATAATAATATCCTCTTAGTACATTTGAAAGAGTTATTATAACTATAGCAGGGCAAACTGCTAGTATAAATAGGTTTAATTTAGCGTCTTTTAAAAACTTAAGTGATAAAAAAGAGCTATTGAAGGATGCAACTATAGATATAGCAAGTGCTACGAAAAATGATATATATAAAGTTGATATAAATAAAGCATTAGTATTGTGTCTATCATTTAAAGCTTTTCTCTTTGCGACTAAACAACTAAGTGCAGTAGGTATACCTGTTGTTGTAACAGCTAAACAAATCATTAAAAAGTTAAAAATCATATGGTAAATACCTAGACCCGTTTCACCCAAAGCCCTTGATAAGAATATTTTATACAAAAACCCAAATATCCTTACAATAAAATTAGATATAAATAGAATAACTGTTGATAGTACTAAATAAGGTACTTTCAAAAAAATCACCTCCTTATCTTTTAAATATATTCACAAGGAGGTGTAAAAATTTATAATTTTATAAATTCTGGTTTCAATTTATTAAATTTAGATACATATTTAAAGCCCATGTTTTTTAGTAATGCATATATGTAATCAAATTCACAGGCAATTTGACTTACATGATGTGAATCTGAACCTGTAGTTATAATTTCTCCTCCCAAGTCTTTATACATCTGAAGGATATATCTAGATGGAGTTAAATCTGGAAGGTTATATCTGTAGCAAGATGTATTTATCTCAATACCTTTACCATCATAAATAGCTTGTTTAAGAGTTTCTTCAATTATATCTGAAAATAGTCTATCATCTAAAATAGTATCATAAGGTGCATATCTTTTAATTAAATCTAAGTGACCTAAAATAGAGTAATCCTTATAATTCTTAACAATATTATATAAGTAAAGGTAGTAATTTTCATAAACTTCATGCTGAGTTTTATCTTTAAAATAACTACCAAGGTATAAATCCATTGTATCTATAGCATGAATAGAACATATTATAAAGTCCAATGGATATTGATGAGCTTCTTTTCTATAGGTGTCCATTAATTGAGTCTGAACTCCAAATTCAATTCCTTTTTTTATTGAGATTTTATCCTTATATTTATTTTGAAGAGTTTCTAGACTTCTAAAATAGTCTTCATATACAATTGAAAAAGAATCATCGGCATAAACATCATAATCAACATGGTCTGTGAAACAAATTTCATTTAAACCAAGTTCAATTGATTTTTTTATCATTTCTTCCATTGTAGATTTTCCATCAGTAGAGAAACTTGAGTGCATGTGATAGTCGTAAAACATAAATATTTCCCCTTTTTATAAAAATTTTGGTATTATATATACATACTAAATAATATCAAATATATGTGAAAGCATCAATAAAATATAAATACAATGAGCGGTGATAAAGGTGGAAAAATACAGAATAGATTTAAGTGAAAAAAAGTTAACTAAATATATACAGATATTTAATCATATAAAAGAATTGATAATAAATAAAGAGTTAGTGGAACATGAAAAGCTACCACCAATAAGAAAACTATCAGATTTCTTACAAGTAAATAATACTACCATAGTTAAAGTATATGAACTCTTAGAGAATGAAGGATATGTATATAAGATTGTAGGTAGCGGAACTTTTGTATCAAGTTCAAATTCTTATAAAAGTGGTATAGACAACAGAAAAAACAAGAATACTGTGCAAAGAGAAGATTTAATTCATTTTGATAATGGAAATCCATCTAATGATATGTTTCCTATTGATTCCTTTAAAAATGCTGTAAATATGGCATTATCTAAAGATGGCAGTTCGATATTTGATTACGATGAAGGTCTTGGTTCTGAAGAATTAAGAGAAAAGATGGTAGAGTATCTAAGTGACGGAAATATAAAAACTACTAAAGAAAATATTCAAATCATATCTGGTGCTCAACAAGGTATAGATATAGTTTGTAAAGGGCTTATAAGTTATTCAGATGTTGTCTTTATGGAAGAGCCTTCTTATAATGGAGCGATTGAAGTATTTAAAAGTAGAGGTGCAAAAATAATATCTATACCTATGTTAGATGATGGAATTGATATAGGTATTTTAAAATTAAAATTGGAAAAAATAAAACCAAGACTTATATATATTATGCCTAACTTTCAAAATCCAACAGGAATATCTTATTCAACATATAAAAAAAAGAAGTTAATAGAATTAGCAGAAGAACATGATTTTTATATAATTGAAGATGATTTTATAAGTGATTTTATATTTGAATCAAAAGACAATAGGACAGTTAGAAGTTATGATGATAAAAATAGAGTGGTATATATAAAGAGTTTTTCAAAAATACTTATGCCAGGTCTTAGGATAGGAATTGTAGAAATGCCAAATGAACTGCTAAAGAAGGTTTTATGGGCTAAATACTCTTCAGATATATCAACACCAGGTCTTATTCAAAAATCAATGTATTACTATATGGAGAATTTTGATTGGAAAAATTATCTGAATCATATAGAGAAGATATATACTGATAAGTACAAATTGGCAAAAAGCTTGATTAATAATAAATTGAGTGGTAAATTAAAAGTTAGAAAATCTTGTGGAGGAATAAACTTTTTTTTAGAATTACCAAGAGGATATACATCCCAAGGATTTACAAGTTTTATGCTGAACAAAGGAGTATCTATGCTTCCAGGAACTTATTTTTTTGACAATTTAGTAGATGATAGATTTTTTAGGATAAACATAGCTCGTCCAAGCATGGAAGAATTAGAAAAAGGAATAACCATAATCAGTGATAATATAGATGAGTTTTTTTGTGAATATAAAAACAAGTTAGATATAAAAAGCAATAAATTATTTTATTAAATAAATAGAAGTCTTTAGGAGGAAAACATGTTTGACAAAAAGAAGTTAGATAGGATTAATGAATTGGCAAAGAAAAATAAAGAGGGAGTTCTTTCTGATGATGAAATCAAAGAAAGAGAAATTTTAAGAAAAGAATACTTAGAAAATTTTAGGGCACACTTTAAATCAAGACTTGACAGTGTTAAAGTAGTTTCACCAGAGGAATATGAACAGTATATGAAAAACAATAAAAATTAAAACTTAATAGGAGGAAAACATGAACTTAAAGCATGAATTTAAGAATGCATGGGATGTTGAAAGAAAAGAAAATGCTATTGAACAAGTTATGCAATATTCTCGCAATTATATGGATTTTTTAAGTAAATCAAAAACTGAAAGAATTTCAGTAAAAGAAATTATAAAATTAGCTAAAGAAAATAATTATATTTCAATAGATGAAGCTATGGAAAAAGGAAGTATAGGTAGTGGTGACAAAATTTATGTTATAAATAAAGAAAAGGCAGTAGCACTTTTTGTAATAGGTAAAAATTATATAGAAAAAGGTATGAAAATTATAGGAAGTCATATAGATGCACCAAGATTGGATTTAAAACCAAATCCACTATATCAAGAAGGAAACTTAGGTTTTTTTAAAACTCATTATTATGGAGGAATAAAAAAATATCAGTGGACAGCTATCCCTCTTGCTTTACATGGTGTAGTTATATTAAATGATGGAACAAAAGTTGATATATCCATTGGAGAAGAAGAAAGTGACCCAGTATTTTGTGTAACGGATTTATTAGTTCATTTAGCTGGAGACCAAATGCAAAAGAAACTATCTGAAGGAATTAGTGGTGAAGCTTTAAATATATTAATTGGTAATATGCCTTTAAACGATGAGGAAAAAGAACCTATAACAGCAAATATATTAAAGATTTTAAATGAGAAGTATAGTATAGTTGAAGAAGACTTATTAAGTGCTGAAATTGAAGTAGTTCCAGCTGGAAAAGCTAGAGATTTAGGTTTTGATAGGTCAATGGTATTGGGATATGGGCATGATGATAGGGTATGTTCATATGCTGCTGTGAAGGCCATATTAGAAACTGAACAACCAGAATTCACTTCAGTTACATTATGTGTAGACAAAGAAGAAGTTGGTTCTCAAGGAAATACAGGTATGCACTCAAAGTTTTTTGAAAATACTGTAGCTGAATTAATTGCTTTGGAGGGTGATTACTGTGATATTAAGGTAAGAAGAGCCCTAGCAAATAGTAAGGTTTTATCAGCTGATGTTTCTGCTGGATATGACCCAAATTTTAGAGAAGCATATGAAAAGAGAAATTCCGCATATATGGGAAATGGAGTAGTTTTAAATAAGTATACTGGCTCGAGAGGTAAGGGCGGATGTAATGATGCAAATGCAGAATTTATGTCAGAAGTAAGAAGAATTTTTAATGAAGGAAATGTAGTATGGCAAACTGCTGAACTTGGAAAAGTTGACCAAGGAGGAGGCGGAACTATAGCGTATATATTAGCAAATCAAGGTGCAGAGGTTATAGACTGTGGTGTTGGAGTTCTAAATATGCATGCACCACATGAGATTGTCTCTAAGGTAGATATATATGAGATGTACAAGGGATATAAGGCATTTTTTAATATCAACTTATAAATTAAAATATAAGAGTAATAAGTGAATAAAGGCTATTGTATAAACAATTTTAAATTGTTATACAATAGTCTTATTTTTTTGTAAAATAGCAAAAAAAATTGACAACGGTTTTATCTTGTTATAATATGTAATAAAGAACTTGTTATATAATGTTATAAAAAAGTTACATAGGGAGGTGAACAAAATGGATGAAAAGAAACAAAAAAAAGAGATGGATTTAGAAGTAAATTCATTTGTTCCTTTATATCAACAACTATATGACAACATTAAAAAACAAATAGCATCTGGTATATATAAGCCAGGAGATAAACTTCCATCCGAAGGTGATTTATGTAAAGAATTTAATATAAGTCGTATAACTGTGAGAAATGCACTTAATGAACTTGTAAAAGAAGATATACTGTGTAAAAAACGTGGTAAAGGAACTTATGTAACAATACCAGAGAGAATAGAAGCAACATGTGCGGGAAATAGTTTTACTAATTCTTGTCATCGTATTAATGCAAAACCAAGCACCAAAATAATCTCTGTTTTAATAAAAAAAGCTGATAAGCAGGTAGCTGAAGCTTTAAGTATTGAGTTAGAAGAGAAGGTAATCTGTATTAAAAGACTTCGATTAATAGATGAAGTACCTGTTATCTTTGAAGTTGATTATTTTAGGATAGATTATATGTTTTTATTAAAAGAAGAATTAGAAGATAAATCTTTAATGGAAGTTATATCTAATAATATAAGTACATTACCTAAGCGTGTAGAAAATATATTTGAAGTAAAACATTCAAACAAAGAATATTCTGACCATCTTAAATGTGCAAGCAATATGCCATTATTGAAAGTAAGACAATCAGTATATACAGAGAATAATGATGTTTTATATTACAATGAACAATTTATAAGAAGTGATAAGTATAAATATGCAGTATCAGCAGAAATATAATCTATATTTAGTAGGAGGACAGATATGAGAAAAATAATATTAGCATCTCATGGAGAATTTTCAAAAGGTCTTTTAGATTCAGTAAAAATGATAGTAGGAGATTTAGCAAATTGTGTTAGTTCATATAGTTTGTATCCTGGACAAAGTGCTTCAGACTTTGCTTTAGAATTAGAAAAAATAATAGTAGAAGATAAAGAATGTGAATACATAATTTTATCTGATTTATATGGTGCAAGTGTATGCACTGCAATGTTGAGATTAACTAACTTACATAATGTTAATTTATTCTCTGGAATGAACTTGAATCTGGTATTAGAACTTCTTACAAGATTTTCTGATAAATTGACAGCTGAAGATGTAGAAGAATTAGTGAAAGAATCTAGAATGGGAATACAAAGTGTGACATTACAAATTAAAGAAGAAGAAGAGGTATTTTAGTTTATGAAAAAAAAGGGAATATTATCAGTATTTAAAAATAAGAAGCCAATTATAGCAATGATACATTTAAAAGGAGATACTCCAGAAGATATCTTTGAAAGAGCTAAAAAAGAAATCGCAATCTTGGAGGAAAATGGTGTAGATGGAATAATGTTAGAAAACTACTATGGCAATTACTATGATTTAGAAAGAATACTTGAGTATGTATCAAACGCTAATTTGTCAATACCATATGGAGTAAACTGCTTAAATGTTGATACTATGGGATTTGAACTGGCAACAAAATATAAGGCAAGTTATATACAAGTTGATTCTGTAGTAGGTCATGTTAAACCTAGAGACGAGGCAACATTAGAAGAATTTTTTAAATTACAACGCTCAAAGTGCCCAGCTTATTTAATTGGAGGAGTGAGATTTAAATACCAACCAGTATTATCAGAAAAGACAGTTGAAGAAGATTTAAAAATAGGTATGACAAGATGTGATGCCATAGCAGTTACAGAGAATGCTACAGGACAAGAAACATCAATGGAAAAGATAGAGTTATTCCGTAAAAACTTAGGGGATTTCCCATTAGTTATAGCTGCTGGAGTTACTTTGGAAAATGCAAAAGAACAGCTTGAATTAGGAGATATGGCAATAATAGGAAGTTACTTTAAAGATAATTATAAAGATTTTGGAGATGTTAGTGTAGAACACGTGAAAACATTCATGGATGAAATAAAAAAAATTAGGGAGGAATTATAATGATTAAATTAGTAAGAGTAGACCACAGACTTATACATGGACAAGTAGCATTTACATGGACAAAATTTCTAAGTACAGATTGTATATTGATAGCAAGTGACGAATTATTAAAGGATGAATTAAGAATGGCAGGACTTAGAATGGCTAAACCATCTAATGTTAAACTTGTAATGAAAAGTATAGAAGATTCTGTAAAAGCACTTAATTCAGGAGTTACTGATAAGTATAATTTATTGATACTTTGTGAATCTGTAGAAGATGTTTATAGACTAGCTAAGGAAGTAAAAGCTATTAAATCTATAAACCTTGGTGGAACAAAATCAGCTGATAATCGTGAAAATATATCTAAAGCAGTACATGTATCAAAAGATGACATAAATATGATTAAAGAATTAGATTCAGAAGGCGTAAATGTATTTGTACAATTGGTTCCTGATGATGATGCTACAAATGTAATGAAATTAATATAATTTTAGGGGGATGAAAATGGAATTTACACAAGTTATTCTAATAACTCTAATTGCATTCTTTGCATATATGCATTGTTTTGTAGGTTCTACAATGCATAATAGACCTATAGTTGTTGCACCACTTGTTGGTTTAGCACTAGGTAATCTACAGACAGGTATAGTAATAGGTTCAACATTAGAGCTAGTATTTATGGGTGCATTTCCAGTTGGAGCAAGTAATCCTCCTGATTTTGTTTCTGGTTCTATTATTGCTACAGCATTTGTAATATTAACTGGGCAAGATGTATCAGCGGCAGTTGTACTTGCAGTTCCTATAGCAACATTAGTATTGCTTATAGACAACTTCTTAATGACAGTAGTACTTACATGGGGAGCTCATATTGCTGACCGTTATGCAGAAGAGGGTAATATTGAAGGCGTAGAGCGTGTGCAATTATTATTTGGTATAGGAAATAAATTAATATTAGCAATAATAGTAGGTATAGGATTCTCATTAGGTGTTCCAGTAATAGAAAAGATACTTTCATTTATACCATCATATGTAACTCATGGAATGGATGTTGCAGCTGGTGTTATACCAGCAATAGGTTTTGCTATGTTAGCTAGAATGATGCTTAATAAGAAGACAGTAGCATTTTTATTATTAGGATTTATATTGGTCGCTTATCTAAATATAACAGTAACAGGTGTTGCATTGTTTGGATTAGCAATAGCTTTAATATATGTTAACTTTGTAGGAGAGAAGGAGGTAGTAGTAGATGACAACGAATTCTAAGAAATTGGAAACAATTTCACCAGACAGTAAAATAACGAGGAAAGACTTTTGGAAATGTTTTAGAAGGTCTTTAACACTAGATTCATCTTGGAACTATGAGCGTATGCAAAATATAGCATATGCATATATGATGGCACCTATAATCCGTAGATTATATAAAGATGATAAGGAAAAAAAATCTAAGGCTTTAAAAAGACATCTTGAATTCATGTCAGTTACTCCTCATATAAGTACTCTTTTGGCGGGTATATCTGGAGCTATGGAAGAAGAAAATGCAAAGAATGAAGAATTTGATGCAAATAGTATAAATGCTGTTAAATCAAGTTTAATGGGACCCATTTCTGGGATAGGAGATTCATTTTTCTGGGGTACATTAAAACTTATAGCAGCTGGAGTTGGTATAGCTTTAGCTTCTCAGGGAAATATAATGGGACCAATTTTATTTCTTTTAATAATAAATATTCCTCATTTTATCATTCGTTATATATGTCTAGATAAAGGATTTAAGTATGGGACTCAATTTTTTAAAGATGTAAGTGGTTCAAGTATAGTTTCAAAAGTTATGGAAGCAGCGTCAATGCTAGGGCTTATGGTAATTGGAGGAATGACTGCCTCTAATGTAATGTTAAAGCTTAGTGTTAATGTAGGTAGTGGAGAGTGGGCAGAGCCTATTCAAACTTACTTAGATCAAATAATGCCATGTATGCTTCCAGCTATGATATTTGGTATTATATATTGGTTATTAGGAAAAAAGGTCAAGACAACTACGATATTAATTTCCGTTATAATTATTTGTATAGTATTAGCTGCTATTGGAATAGTATAATCAAAATTAAGGATATATTTTTTTTAATATTATCCACAAATGAAATTTACAAAGGGGATGTTGCACTAAAAATAAGGCAACTCCCTTTTTATATAAAAAATCCCAAGTTCATTTGAACAAGGGTTTTTTTACTAAATTAACTAAAAAAGAAAATTGTTACATAGTAATTTATGACTATGTATGTGACAGTTATAGTTAGTTTATTCATTAGTTATATAATTTAGGATTAAGTATCTTATATTATAATTATTATATTATGATTTCAAAGTACTCACACAATCTGTTTAGGAATTTATCCTCTAGTGGAGAAAAAGTTTTCTTCTTGGAATAAATAAAGAAAAATTTTCTAGTAAAGTCAACATTTTTTATTTTATAACATTTAATCTTGCCTGCATTTAGATAATCAATAGCTGAGATATAAGATATAAAAGACACACCAAGACCCAATCTAACCATTTCTTTAATAGCTTCATTTGATTCTACATGAGCTATTACATTTAATTTATTTACAGGAAAGTTATTTTTGCTAAGTGTATTTAATATTAAATTTCTAGTACCAGAGCCCTCTTTTCTCATAATAAAATTTAAGTAAGCCAATTCTTCTATATCAATTTTATTATCTTTATTGTCAATTTTAAAATCTGAAGGAGTGATAAGAACAAGCTCATCATCTAATAAGTCTAGGTATTCTATTTGAGGATTGTTGACCTTAGAACCAACTAATCCAAAGCTTATTCGTTCATTTAAAATTTCTGATATAGCATATTGAGAATCATAATGGCTTATGGAAAATTTTACGTCTGGGTAACTCATGGAAAAACTCTTCATAAAATCAGGTAAAATATAGGTTTCAGGTATAGAGCTACATGCAATATCTATGATACCTTCTATTTTTCCTGAATATTCTTTTATATCATATATTGCACGTTTACAGTTGTTTAATATATATATAGCATGTTCATAAAGAATTTCACCAGATTTTGTAAGTGTAATCACTTTGTTGCTTCTATTTATAAGTACAGTTTCTAACTCTCTCTCTAAATTTTGTATATGTGCACTTACAGTAGGTTGAGTTAAAAAAAGTTCTCTTGCAGCTTTTGAAAAACTTTGATGTTTTGCAACAGCAACAAATACTTCAAGTTGTTTAAAATCCATTATTTAATCCTCCTTAAATTATCTAAAACTATTATAACATATTTGATAAATTAATAGTCAAAGGTGATTTTTAAAATAGAAAACCTTAAAATATTCATGGAGTTTTTGATTGTTTAGGAATAATTTGGTATAATGTTATAAGGATATTTACCTTAAAAATATCTTAAATTGAATTTTCAAAATTCAACTTTAAAATGTGTTTTATTACAGAAAAATTACAAATAGCTTCTTAATCTTATTAAATTCAAATAAATATTATATAATTATTTTATAATATAATAAATATAATTATTGAAAAAAGAGATAATCGTACATTGATATATAGATAAATATTATAAAATTTAAGAAAGGAGGATTGATTTATGAAGTTAAAAAAGTCATTAGTTTGTGTAACTATTTTAGGTATTGTACTTGTTGGATGTCATAAAGAAAATACTAAAGAGAAAAATCAAGTAGCAAATAAAGCAACACAACAAAAAACTATGACAAAAGTTCAAAATGATGTTAATGAAATTATGAGTAAAGACTATAATTTTGTTATAAAGAATATGGGAATACCTTATAACACAATTTACTATATAAAACCTAAAGATTTAAAAGAATCAGATACAATGCAAGATATAAATACATCAAGTTATATGACATTAGTTTACCCCAAGTATACTGGAAATAATGAGCTAGATGGAAGTGCTTTATACATTGATATTAATAAAAATAAAGTAGTCAATGTTGAAACAAATTCATTTTCTTCACAGAGCAATATAACTATTGACGCTGATTCTAGTATTATGATTGAAAAAAGTGACCATGAAAAATCGGCTGTATCAATAGAAAAATTTAGAAAAATTGACTTAGGGGAGTATATTGGAGTTGAAGAGGCTAGAATAAATGAAATTGTGGGAGATGTAAATTATGATTTAATAGCATACGATCATGAAGGTAGCAAAGTAGTGAAAAGTTATAGATTAAAAGAAGATAATAAATTGTTAAAAAAAGAAGTGCTTACAATAAGTATTGAGGATAACAAAATAAAATCTATAAAAACTACTGAAAGTGATAAAATTGTAAAAATATTAAAAGGAGCTTTAATAGAATAATGGATTCTAGAGCATACAAGACTGTTTCAAGATAGAAGTAAATTTCTAGCTGGAAACAGTTTTTTTATAAGATTTATAAAATTTAGCACATTGTAGTTGGTAATAATTTTATAAGCTTTATTAAATTTGAACTGCACTTATAGATGACAATTAGTTATAATTAAATATAAGATAAAGTTATTTCTAATTTTTGTAATCTATAGCATATTACATTAAAATGTTTTAAATAAAAAATATATTGGGGAGTATTTAAAATGATAGAATTAGCAGATGCCATAAAAATTATTGAAGAAAATGTTGTACCAATAAGTAGGGTGAAGAGAGTAAATCTTATAGACGCAATAAATAAGGTGGTTGCAGAAGATATATATTCAACAATTGATAGCCCTCCATTTGATAGGTCACCGTACGATGGTTATGCATATAATGCAAATTCTGAAAATAGAAGTTTAAAGGTTATAGGGACTTTATATGCAGGAGAAGTGTTTGATAGTGTATTAAATAAAAATGAAGCAGTGAAGATAATGACTGGTGGTAAAATACCAAGGGGTGCAAACTGTGTAATAAAAAAAGAAGATGTAACTGTTATAGATGATATGATAACTTTAAATGTAAAGTTAAAGGAATACGATAACTATATATTTAAGGGTGAGGATATAAAAAAGGGGCAATTGATAATTAATAAAAATCAGGATATAGGATATGATGGAGTAGGAGTATTAGCAAGTCTTGGAATATCTACAGTAACTGTGTATGATGATTTAAAAGTTGGGATTTTGAATACAGGAACAGAACTACAAGATATAAATGAGGTTTTAGAGGATGGTAAGATATATGATAGTAATAGATATACATTATATTCAAAACTTCTAAAGCTTGGAATACAAGCAGATACAATATGTAATTGCTCTGATGATATATTAGAGTTAGAAAAAATAGTAAAGAATATGTTGCAAAAGGTAGATTTTTTAATTACAACAGGTGGTGTGTCTGTTGGGGACAAAGATTTAATTCCAGATGTATTTAGAAAGATAGGTGCAACGGAGTTATTTTGGAAAATAAACATTAAACCTGGAGGGGCTTGTTATGTAGCTACATTGGGAGAAAAACTATTATTTGGGCTTTCTGGAAATCCACATGCAGCAATTGTGGTATTTGATAATGTGGTAGTTCCTGTTATTGAGTATTTGACATATAAAAAAGGAGAGCATTATATAAAAGCCATATTTAAGGGAGAATTTAATAAACTTTCAAATAAAGATAGATTTGTAAGTGGGAAATTATACACAAGTGAAGGTAAATTATATGTAAAGTTAAATGATAAGAAAGATGCTAAAGCTAGATTGTCAGCAACACTGAGAAGTAATTGTATGATAAGGATAAAAAAGAAAGAAACTATAAAAGAAAATCAGTTAGTAGATGTTGTTATTAGATAGTTTTATGAGAGGAAGTCAATTTTATGTATAATATATTGTCAATTGTCTCCTATTCTGGAGTAGGTAAAACTACATTGATTGAAGGTATAATAAAAGAACTAAATAAAGAAGGGTATAATGTTGGAGTGATTAAACATACATGTCATGATTTTGACATGGATGAAGAAGGTAAAGATACTTATAAACATAGAAAATCTGGTGCTAAAAAGGTATGTATAATATCAGATAAGAGAGTAGCGTATATTGAAGAACTAAAAGAGAAGAATCCATTATATGAAATGATTCAGTTATATAGAGATATGGATTTAATTATTATAGAAGGATATAAAAATTATAGGTTCAAAAGGTTGGAGATAACTAGAAAGAATAAATATAAGGATATTTTATCAAATAAGTCTGATTTAATAGGTATTGTTAGTGATATAGAATACGATTTGAATATTAAACAATTTGATTTAAATGACTATAAAAATATATCAAATTACATAGAGTATTGTATAAAAAATGAGATTTTAAGTATAAATGATACTGAAATAAAAAACATATTAAAAGAATAATTTTAAGATACTCTTTTGATATAAAATGGTATAATTATTTATATAAATAAAGATATGAGAAATTTATCAATCGTATTTTGAATTATAAAATATCAAAGAAATCGTAGGAGGAAAAAATATGAAAAAAATATTAGTAGCATGTGGGGCAGGAATTGCGACATCAACAGTAGTTTGTGATAGGGTAGAAAGATTAATTAAAGAAAACAACATACAAGCAGAAGTTATACAATGTAAAATTGCTGAATGTGCAACAAAACAAGAGGGGGCTGATTTAATAGTGTCTACTACTATATTGCCAACAACTTACGATATACCTGCGATAAAAGCAACAGCATACATAACAGGTATAAATACAGCTGCTTTAGATAAGAAAATATTGGATGCATTGAAGTAGTTTTGTATCTATAAAAAATATTTAGCATTAAATATAGAGTTATATCTTTGTAATAAGTTATTTACAGAGATATGGCTCTTTTATATTGTTTTAAATGTATAATATATGACATAAATATTCAAATTTATGAAAAATATTGATTTATATTGCAAGTTTATAAAAGATTTAAAATTGTTGTTATGTTATACTAATTTATGGGTATTTTTTAGAAGTATCAATGAAGGAGGGGTTTAATACTTATGATAAAACAATTTATAAAATATTATAAGCCGTATAAGAAAATTTTTACACTAGACCTTATAGCAGCTTTTTTATTTTCCTTATGTGATTTAGTTTATCCTATGATAACTAGAAATATAATGGATGACATTGTTCCAAATAAAAATTTAAGAATGTTAGTAGTTTTTGCAGTAGTACTTATTCTTATCTTTATAGCAAAAGCAGGTCTTAACTATTTTATGCAGTATTGGGGGCATGTTATTGGTGTAGATATGCAAGCTGATATGAGAAATGAAGTATTTACACATTTGCAGAGACTTCCAAATACGTATTTTGATAATAACAAATCTGGGGTAACTATGTCTAGAATAGTAAATGACCTAATGGATATAACAGAACTTGCACATCATGGGCCTGAAGATTTATTCATTTCTATAGTAATGTTGGTGGGTTCATTCTTTATACTTATAGATATAAATATTCCTCTTACTTTCATAATATTTGCCATATTACCATTTATAATTTGGTTTGCAATAACTAAAAAAGATAAAATGAATGTTGCTTTTATGAAGAGTAGAGTTACTATAGGTGATGTGAATGCTACCTTAGAAAATAGTATAGCAGGTATGAAAGTAACTAAGTCTTTTTGTACTGAAAAAGAAGAATTAAATAAGTTTGTAAGAAGTAATAAGTTATTTAGAAGAGCAAGACAAGATTCTTATAAAGTAATGGCAGAATACTATTCTGGCATGAACTTATACATGGATATTTTAGAGTGGGTAGTTGTTATAGCTGGTGGTTACTTTACTTATCTTGGAAAAATTACTTTGGGTGATTTTGCTGCCTATATATTATATGTAAAAATGTTTATACAACCTATGAAAAAATTGATAAACTTTACAGAGCAATATCAAAATGGTATGACAGGTTTTAAAAGGTTCATAGAAATAATGGAACAAGACCATCAAAAGGAAGCTAAAAATCCTGTTGAGCTTGAAAATGTAAAAGGTAATATTGAGATAGAAAATATATCTTTTACATACGAAGATAAGACTCAAGTATTAAATAATTTAAGTTTATCTATAAAAGCTGGTAAGACGATAGCATTAGTTGGACCTTCTGGAGGAGGAAAGACTACACTATGTAATCTATTGCCAAGGTTTTATGAATTTGATAAGGGTGATATAAAAATTGATGGAAAGAGTATAAAAGATGTCAGCTTAAAATCATTGAGAAAAAATATAGGTATAGTTCAACAAGATGTGTTTTTATTTACAGGAACGATAAGAGACAATATTCTTTGTGGAAATCCTAATGCTACAGATGAAGAAATGATATCAGCAGCCAAAAAGGCAAGGATACATGATTTTGTAGAGACTTTACCAGACGGATATGACACTTATATAGGTGAAAGAGGAGTAAAATTATCAGGTGGACAAAAACAAAGAATATCAATCTCAAGAATCTTTTTAAAGAATCCTCCAATAATAATATTGGATGAGGCTACATCTGCCTTAGACAATGTAACAGAGAGAGAAATTCAAGAATCCTTAGAAGAACTAAGCAAAGATAGAACAAATTTAGTTGTTGCACATAGATTAACTACTATAAAAAATGCTGATGAAATCATAGTATTGACAGATAAAGGAATTGAAGAAAGAGGTACTCATGAAGAGTTAGTAAACAAAAATGGAGTATATAGTAGATTACACAATAACTAGTATGTAAATTTTATACAATAACTAACATATACACTAAATTTATAAACATAGAATATATTAAGATTCATAAATCAAATTCATTTTAATTAATGAGATGTTTTATGAAAAAATGTATTCTATGTTTTATTTTTTGCAAATTACAATTAATTCTATTTATAAGAATAGTGATAAATAGCCAATAATTAGGATAACGTTTTTTTAAAAAGAATAATTTAGAAAGCTAACTTTAATTTATAGAATTTATGGAATTTTATGAAAAAATTCGAATTTTGTCTTGAAATGTTTTTCAAAAGTAGTAAAATAATGGATAACTATACATACATTGTATACAAATATATTTATTATGAGGGGGGATTTTGTATGGAGGCAATAACAGCTTTTTGTCTAGTTTTAGTATCACTGACGATAGGTGATGTAGTTTCAGCGAAAACTAAAGCTTTTGTTCCATCAGTTTTTGTATCAGCAATTATATTTATAGTAGGATTTTGGACTTTTTTCCCAGAAAATATTGTAGACTTAGCCGCTTTAGGAACACCATTAGCCCAATTGGGAATGCTTTTATTAATAACACATATGGGAACTATGATGAGTATTAAAGAATTGGCAGGGCAATGGAAAACAATCGTAATAGCTTTGGCAGGAATAGTAGGTATATGTGTAGGGGCTTTAGCATTAGGTACAGTAGTATTTGGATGGGATACAGCAGTAATAGCTACACCTCCTCTTACTGGGGGACTAGTTGCATCTATAATGATGGCAGATGCTGCTACAGCAAAAGGTCTTGCAAGTTTGGCAGTACTTGCAATTTTGATGTATGTTGCACAAGGATTTGCAGGTTATCCTATTACAGCACTAATGCTTAAAAAAGAAGGAAAAAGACTTTTATCAGATTTTAGAAGTGGAAAAGTAACTACAAGTAAAGTTGAAGAAAAAACTGAGAATTTACCTGAACAAAAAAGTAGATTTAAGATAATTCCAGATTTACCTGAAAAGTATGATACAACATATATGATAATACTTAGATTAGGATTGGTAGCATGGTTAGCAGTACAATTTACAAATCTTACACATGAAGTTGTATCTAGATATGTTATATGTTTGATATTTGGTGTAATAGCATCAGAACTTGGAATAGTTGATAGAAAACCTCTTAACAAATCTGGTTCATTTGGATGGTTAATGACATCATTGATGGCTTTTATATTTGCAGGATTAGCAAAAGCTACACCAGCAATGCTTGCTGAAATGGCAGTTCCTCTTGTAGGAATCATAATATTTGGTGTAATAGGAATGGGAATATTCTCTATTATAGTAGGTAAGCTTTTAGGTGAAAGTAAAGAAATGTCTTTTTCAGTTTCTCTTACAGCACTTTATGGTTTTCCACCAAACTATATATTAACTGAAGAAGCAGTAAAAGCTTTAGCTGAAACACCAGAAGAAAAAGAGTTTTTAATGGATAAGATGCTTCCAAAGATGCTTGTTGGAGGTTTCACTACAGTTACAATAGCTTCTGTAGTAATAGCAGGTATATTTGTAAATCTAATCTAATATTTAAATGATAACAATAAAAAATATTTTAAATAAGAAGAATATGTACTACTTGGAGGTCTGGAATGGATATTAAAGAAATAACAAAGAATTATAAAGATTATGTGATTAAACTTAGAAGGGAATTTCATGAAAATCCTGAGAAGAGTATGGAAGAAGTTAGAACATCAAAAAGAGTTAAAGAAGAGCTTGATAAAATTGGAGTACCATATGTATCAGCTGGAGGTACAGGTGTAATTGCAACTATAAAAGGAACTAATCCAGGAAAGACTGTAGCACTTAGAGGTGATATGGATGCACTACAAGTTGTTGAATGTACAGATGTAGAATACAAATCAAAAAATGAAGGACTTATGCATGCTTGTGGTCATGATGGTCATACATCAATGCTTTTAGGAGCAGCAAAAGTACTAAATGATATTAAAGATAGTATTAATGGAACTGTAAAATTATTTTTTCAGCCAGGAGAAGAAGTTGGTAAAGGTGCAAGAGCTATGATTAAAGATGGTGCTATGGAAGGTGTAGATAGTGTATTTGGAATACATCTTTGGACAGATGTAGAATCTGGAACTATATCAGTAGAAGAGGGACCAAGAATGGCTTCTGCCGATTTCTTTAAAATCACTGTAAAGGGCAAAGGTGGGCATGGCTCACTTCCTCATCAGGGTGTTGATACAGTGCTTGCAAGTTCAGCAATAGTTATGAATTTACAATCTATGGTTAGTAGAGAAGTAAGTCCTTTAGAGCCATTAGTTGTAAGTGTTGGAGTTTTAAATTCAGGAACTAGATTTAATGTAATAGCAAGTGAAGCTATATTAGAAGGTACAATAAGACTATTTAATCCAAAACTTAGAGAACAAATTCCTTCAATTTTAGAACGTATAGCAAAATCTACAGCAGGAGCATATAGAGCAGAAGCTGAATTAGAATATGGATATTTAACACCAGCAGTTATAAATGACAAAGAATGCTCAAAGATAGCAACAGATGCAGCAATTAAGTTATTTGGAGAAGAATGTATAACAATGTTTGAAAAAGTAACAGGAGCAGAAGATTTGGCTGAATTTATGAATATTGCACCTGGTGCACTAGCGTTTGTAGGAGCTAGAAACGAATCAAAAGGTGCTTGTTACCCTCATCATCATGGATGTTTTAATATAGACGAGGATGCCTTAGAAATTGGGACTGCTTTATATGTTCAATATGCAGTAGATTTCTTAAATAAATAAATTTAATATACTATAAAGAAAAAGCAGAGACTAAGTTTATATCTCTGCTTTTTTAATGCATATAATTCTTATAAGATTGACTATATAAAAGATATATGATAACATAAAAGAAAATGATAATCAATATCAATTAAAAAGAGGGTGATTTATTTGAATAATGTAGTGTTTGCATTTTTGATAACATTATTGGCAGGTTTGTCTACAGGTATAGGAAGTTGCATAGCATTTTTTGCTAAAAAAACTAATACTAAGTTTCTTTCTATAAGTTTAGGATTTTCTGCTGGTGTTATGATTTATGTGTCTATGATAGAAATTTTTCCTAAAGCACAAGATGCTTTGACAAAGTCTATGGGTGAAAAAATGGGAAGCTGGTCAACTGTAATAGCTTTTTTTGTAGGGATGGCTATTATTGCAATTATTGATAAGTTAATTCCTCAAGAAGAAAATCCACATGAGATAAAGAAAATGGAAAATATAGAAGAACAAAATATCAATAGAAATAAATCTCTTTTGAGAACAGGAGTATTTACAGCAATGGCTATAGCAATTCATAATTTTCCAGAAGGTTTAGCTACATTTATATCGGCTCTTGATGATGTTACAATAGCTATACCGATAGCTATTGCGATTGCTATACACAATATACCTGAGGGTATATCTGTATCTGTACCAGTTTATTATGCTACAGGAGATAAGAAGAAAGCTTTTTATTATTCTTTTTTATCGGGAATGTCTGAACCATTAGGAGCAATTATTGGATATGTGCTTCTTAGAAATTTCTTAAATGATATAACTCTTGGAATTGTATTTGCAATTGTAGGAGGAATCATGGTATTTATATCACTTGATGAGCTATTGCCATCAGCTAGAGAGTATGGTGAGCATCATTTATCTATTTATGGGTTGATTGCAGGTATGGGTGTTATGGCTATTAGCTTATTGTTATTTAAATAAGCCTTTAGATATCTGATTGTAACTTAAAATTAATATCAAAATGATATAATTATTTAAATAGACTTTTAAGATATTTAAAAATATCATTTTGGAGAGTGAGTATTATGAAAAAGAAAATAAAGTTTAAATTTGACTGGTATAGCTCACCTGATAAGATAGAAAAATGGCTAGAAGATATGGAAGCGAATGGATATAATCTGTATAAGATAAATAAATTTGGAGGAATATTTTATTTTCACAAAGGAAGCCCAAGAAAAATAAAATACGCTATTGATTACTACTATGATGCAGAGAATAATTATTTTGATGAACATAAATCAAAAGGTTGGAATCTTATATTTAGGAGTATTGGCAGTTTTATGGGGACATCTTCATGGTATGTATGGTCTAAAGAGTATAAAGATTTGCCTCCTAAACTATATAGTGATTTTGATAAACAAAATAAAGTAAAATCAATTTTGTTTATGAATATATTTATATTCTTTTTGTTAGTGGTAATCTTTATATATTTATTATCTGTTGAAGTAAGTAATCTATCTAGTGGTTATGGAGTATCTATAACTGCTATTGTACTACAGATTATGTTATTAGTTTTATATATGGTACAGTTATATAAGAGACTAATGTATTATTTAAGGCTCAAAAAGTTTAAATAAATAGAAGAGGGTACCTTGAAATGATTTTAAAAATATTTTAAGGTACCCTCTTTTATACATAAATACTATCTTTTAATAAAGATAATTTTCATTGTGAAAATGATATATCAAAATAACAGTTGTATAAAATTGAGTATTGATAGAAATAATTTAAAAATGTTATTCTAAAGTATCAGATATAAAAAATTATGCCTGAATGAATTAATTCAAATATTTTAACTGTAGTAATTGGAAATCGTGCAAGGAGGAATTTTATGATTAATATAGCAGTTTGTGAAGATGAAAAAGAAACTCAACTTTTAATAGTAGATTATATTGAGAATATATTAAAAAATATAAGTATAGAATATGAAATACAAAAGTATTTATCTGGCGAAGAGTTACTTAAAAGCAACTTGAAAGACATAGATATATTATTTCTTGATATAAGGATGGAAAAACTAAATGGAATGGACACTGCAAGGAAGATTAGAGAAGTAGATAATGAAATGGAAATAATATTTATAACGTCTCTGATAGACTATGTACAAGAGGGGTATGAGGTAAGAGCTTATAGATACTTGTTAAAGCCAATAGAGTTAGAAGAATTAAAAAAGCATGTGCTGACTTGTATCAAGGATATTGAAATAAATAGGGATAGTTATATTACAATAAAAAATAAGTCCAATACATACAAGATATATCTAAATGAAATTAAGTATATAGAAGTTCAAAAAAAGGATATGCTAATACACACAATAAATAAGAACTTTGATATAAGATATAGCTTAAGTAAAATAGAAAAAGAATTAAATCTATATAAATTTATAAGATGTCATAAAAGCTTTATAGTCAATTTAAGTTATGTTGAAAATATAAAGCATAATATTGCAATACTGGAAAGTGGGGAGGAAGTTCCTATTAGTAGATATAGATATAAAGAGGTTAAGGAGAAGTTTTTGAAATTTCTTGGTGATACAATATGCTAAATTTTATGACTGAGATGTTATTAATTTTATCTGTATTTACAAAATTTGTTATAATGAAAGATGTATTAACTTACAAACAAGATAATAAAAAAAATGAAAAAATAGCATTTTGTATCTTGTTGTTTCTTATTTATATTTTGGTTCAAATAACTAGATTATTTAATGAAGGTAAGTATTATAATAATATAAATTACTTATTTCCTATTGTAATATTTATCGTTTGGGCAGGTTACTATAATTATTTTTACAAGATGAATTATATTAAGTATTCTATTTTATTTTTTATATTTAGTGTATATTATGAGTGTCTAAATGATGTCATATATAGAATACTATTTTTTGTAATTACAGGGAATGTTATATCATCTAAAGAATATCTATTGGCATCTCATCTAGATTATATAAAAATTCATATATATAGAAATTTAATAATTATACTTATATACATGATATTTAGTTTTTTTAGGAAGCATATAAAATTGATTAGTCAGGATAAGAGAAATTATATATACTTATTATTTGCTTTATTAGTTAATACAATGAATGTATTTGTAAATTATATATTAAAGAAATTAGAACGGTTTGGGTCATTATATTCAGAAGGATACTATTTTTACAATTTTGTAAATCCGAAGTTAGTAGGAGCTAGTAGCATACTTATTATTCTGGTATTCAAGGAAATAATAAAAGAAAATAGATTAAAATCCCAAAATGAATTAATAAAAAATAAGTTAGATATGCAATATGCACATTATTTAGCTATTCAACAATCTCATATGAAAGTTAAGAAACTTTACCATGATATAAATAATCATATTTATTGTATAGATAATCTTAAAAATAATAGTAAAGAAATGGATGAATATGTGCATAATTTAAAAGATGAAATTAAATCATTTAAATATATTTATAATACAGGAAATATGATATTAGATATTATAATCAATGAAAAGAGTGAAATATGTGAAAAAAAGGGAATTAAATTTACTTGCTGTATAAATTTTTCAAATGTAAATTTTGTGAAACCTATAGATGTGTCAAGTATATTTTCTAATGCTTTAGAGAATGCAATAGAAGCATGTGATAAAATTATAGATGAGAATGTTGATAAATATATTAGGATTAAAGGAACTATAACGAAGTCATTTTTTGTATTTAAGTGTGAAAATAGTAAGGTGAATTCTATTAATTCCAATAAAAGTATATTATTTACAGACAAAGTGGATAAATTTATTCATGGAATAGGGATTCAGAGCATGAAATCCTCTTTACAAAAATATAATGGAGAATTATTATTTGAAAATAATAAGGATAAATTTATACTAAATATATATATACCATTGAATCAAGATACTGACAGTTGGGTCGATTAGATTACTAGTTGGTCCATATATATTGATACAAAAAAATAAGGATGTTATCTTTGTGATAGAAAAAGATAACATCCTTATTTGTGTATTAAGGAATGTATAACTTTACTAGTATAAGTTATA
The DNA here is from genome assembly GCF_056688955.1 of Clostridioides sp. LIBA-6822. Lineage (NCBI taxonomy): Bacteria > Bacillati > Bacillota > Clostridia > Peptostreptococcales > Peptostreptococcaceae > Clostridioides > Clostridioides sp. LIBA-6822. The sequence continues at coordinate 1,212,381 of NZ_CP196995.1, forward strand.
AGCATTGGATAGAAAGGTGGTATGTATTGAACAATGAAAGCTAAAAGAATATTGCAGTTAAATAAGTAATACTTTAAATATGTAAATAGAGTGGAGGTAAGTATAAATGAAGATAAAAATGTATAGAGTGGCTATAGTGGTAGCTTTAAATATCAGTTTAGGACTGATGGTAGGATGTATGCCTACTGTGTCTGACAATAATTCAAATGGCTCAGAGCAAATTAGTGAGGATTCATTAAAAAAACAAATTGAAGATAAAAAAGATGAATCTATTGAATTATTTGATAATTACTCAAAAAAGATGAATGATGTAAAAGGTAGAGAAGAAGTAAAAAAAGATTTATCCCAAAGATTTTCGAAAGCTATAACAAATAGTGGTTATAGTATTACTAATTCAAAAACAGATGGTAGTTTTGTGGTATCTATAAATGGAACAGAGAAAGTACCTGAAAAAAATATCCGAAGTTTATTCTATTCTATGTCTGAAGACGACAAAGAAGGAAAGGTAATAATCGATATTCTCTGTGCTAAAGAATATCCAGAGGAAGATAAGTTGTCTGAGAGTGATAAATATATTAAATTTCTATACAATCTATTTAAGTCATTGACGAATACAGAATTAACAGAGAAAGAATTTTTTTCTATTGTAGAAAAAAACTTTAATGATGGAACAGGTACTGTAGAACTTCCTTATATGAAGGATATACATATTGAAGTTAACAAAGTTAAAGAGTCTACTAAAGTCTTAAAACTTAGCCTATTATATAAAGTTGATATTTCAAATCATTAGCATATTAGTATAATATAAAAACTTATAACAAGATAGAAATACATTATAAATAAAATATCCCCCTTCTTACATAAATAAATTATTTATGCTTCCATTTTATGTAAAAGGACAGTATAATATAATTAAAGTATGTTATAACATACAAAAGCTAATAGATATTTATCTAAAGGGGGATTTTAAATGAGTCAAACTAATAGAATAGAAGCATTTAGACAAGAATACATTAATTCTAAGCCTATGATATGTTGTGAAAGGGCTAGAATTTTTACAGAATCACATAAAAAAACTGAGGGAGAGGCTATATGTATAAGAAGAGCTAAGGCTTTTTTAGAGACATGTAAGGGACTTCCTATAAAAATATTTGAAGATGAATTAATTGTGGGAACAGCAGGTAAGTTTAGAAGAACAGGTATATTGACACCAGAATTTTCTTGGCAATGGGTAGATAAAGAAATGGATACTTTTGATGAAAGAACTCAAGACCCATATGTAATATCAAAAGAGCAAATAGAATTTATAAGAAGAGAGATATTTCCATATTGGAAGGGAAAATCTTTGGAAGAAGTTTTTTTAGCAAGAATTCCAGAAGATACAGCTAAGATATTGGTAGATACAGGAATAATAGACAATGATTCTAAGTGGAGACAGGCAGTTGGTGAAGTAACACCAGACTATCAAGATATACTATTTGTAAAAGGATATAAAGGAATCAAAGAGGATGCAGACAAAAAAATAGCAGAACTAGATATATCAATTTCAGAAAATATTGAAAAAATAGATTTTTACAAATCTGTTTCTATAGTTGCAGAGGCTATTATGATATTAGCAAATAGATATTCAAATCTTGCAAAAGAAATGAGTGAATCTGAAACAGATGAAAAGAGAAAAGCAGAACTTATAAAAATAGCAGAAATATGTATGAATGTACCAGCAAATCCTCCAACTAGTTTTTATGAAGCAATACAATTTGTATGGTTTGTACAATTGGGAGGTGTTTTATCAGAAAATCCTCTAGCATTAAATTTAGGTAGATTTGACCAATATATGTACCCTTATTATGAAAATGATGCTAAAGAAGGCAAAATAACTGCATCAGAAGCCCAAGAATTGATAGAAGCTCTTTGGATTAAGTTGTCAGAATGGGTATGGACTATATCAGCAAATACAGCAAATTACTTTGCAGGATATAATCAATTCCAAAATCTTACTGTTGGTGGTAAAAAGAGAAATGGTACTGACGGAACAAATGACATTTCATATATGTGTTTAAAGGCTACAGAAAGTGTAAAAACTCATCAGCCAGGTTTAAGTGTTAGAATAAGTCAAGGAGCACCAGATGATTTCGTTATGGCAGTTGCAAAACTAGTAAAACAAGGTACTGGTTTCCCTGCTATACACAGTGATAGTGCAGGGGCACAAATGTTATTACAAGATGGATATGATGCAGAAGATGCAAGAGACTGGAGTAATTGTGGCTGTGTAGTTCCTCATTTCAGAAAAACAGGGCAATGGACTTCGGCAGTAAATATAAATTTTGCAGCAGCTTTAGAATATGCTATGAATGAAGGTAAAAGTAGGTTAACTGGAGAAGTAATGGGATTAGATATAAAGAATATCGCAGAATTTACTTCTTTTGAAGAAGTTAAAGATGAGTTTTTAAAACAATTAGCATACCTTATCAAAAATTCTGTTATAGGAACTACTGTTGCCCAACAAATTCATAAAGAAATGGTACCGAGACCATTTTTATCTACTTGTGTAGATGGATGTTTAGATAAAGGTGTTGATTTAAGCAAAGGAGGAGCAAAATATAATATAGGGCCTGTATTAACTGGTATAGGGCTAGGAGTGGTTTCAAATTCATTAGCAGCTATAAAAAAATTAGTGTTTGAAGATAAAGTTACGACATTAGAAGAGTTAACAAAAGCACTAAACAATGACTGGGAAGGTTATGAAGATTTAAGAAAACTTGCATTAGATGTTCCTAAGTATGGAAATGACAATGATTATGTAGATTCATTAGCAATTGAAGTTTCTGATTTTTATTATACTGAAACTAGAAAATATAAGGATATATTTGGCTCAAAATTTAATAGTGCATTTATGGGAATATCAAATTATGTACCAACTGGAAAAATTGTAGGTGCAACTCCATGTGGAAGAAAAGCAACAAAACCTTTGACAGAAGGCGTTTCTCCATTCGTTGGAACTGATACAACAAGTCCACTAGCAGCTATGAAATCTGCATCAAAGATAAATCATGATGTTCATACTGGTGGAACACTTTTAAACTTAAGACTGAATCAAGATTTGGTAGAAACAGAAAGAGGACTTAGAAATCTAACATCTATGGTTAAATCATACTTTGCTCTAGGAGGATTCCATGTACAGTTTAATACAATATCAAATGATATTCTATTGAAGGCTCAAGAAAATCCAGAAGAATATAAAGATTTACTAGTGAGAGTTGCTGGATATAGTACTCAATTTGTTAATTTATCAAGAGAAATGCAAGATGCTATAATAGCTAGAAATTCACATAGTAATTTTTAATTAAGAGGTAGATTATGAGTAAAAAAGGTAGAGTTGTAAAAGTGCAACATTTTTCAGTAAATGATGGAGATGGAATAAGGACTACTATATTTTTGGAAGGATGTAAATTAAAATGTAAGTGGTGTTCCAATCCAGATTCATGGAGTAACATTGTCAAGCTAGGTGTTATGAAGGATAAATGTGTATCTTGCAATAGATGTATAGATGTTTGTCCTCAAAAGATAAGTTCACTATTTGATAGAAATCAAATAAATAGCAAGTGTGATTTATGTGGAGAATGTGTTAAAGTATGCCTTAAAGATGCTATATGTATAATGACTGAAGAAATGAATGTTGAAGAAATTATAAAGGAAGTTGAAAAAGATTTTATATTCTTCTTTGAATCTAATGGAGGGGTAACTTTTTCTGGAGGAGAGCCAACACTTCAAATTGATTTTTTAAGAGAATTAGTGGATGTTTTTTATAATAAAGGTATAAATATGGCAATTGAAACTTGTGGATACTTTGATTGGAATAAAGTAAATGATGTATTCGAGAAAATAGACCATATTTTTGTAGATATAAAATCAATGGATGATAATATCCACAAAGAATATACAGGAGTAAGTAATAAAATTATATTAGAGAATATATGCAAGCTTTCAAATCTGAATAAATCTATGGTTATAAGAGTACCAATTATTTATGGAGTGAATGATAGTGAAGAAAATATAAGAAATACTGCATTATTTGTAAAACAAAATGTTTCGGGAGGAAAGATGGAATTGCTTCCATATCATAAATTTGGAATTGATAAATATAAGGCATTAGGACTTGAAGATTATATATATGAATTTGATGAAATTTGTAATAATCATATGTTAAAATTAAAAGAGATAGTAGAACTTACAGGAGTAAAAATCATAGAATATAAATAGGCTATCAGGAGGGTTTTAACATGGATAATAAATTTCCTAATGTGGGAGAAAACTTAAGGTTATTGAGACAAGAAATGGGCATGAGTTTAGATAAGGCCTCAAAGATGACAGGAGTTAGTAAAGCAATGCTTGGTCAGATTGAGAGAGGGGAATCGAGTCCAACAGTATCTACCTTATGGAAAATTTCATCTGGATTTAAAATAAATTTTACAACACTATTAAGTGAAAACACAAATACCTATGAAGTTATAAAAAAGGAAGATGTAGAACCTATTATTGAACAGAAAGGTAATATGAAGTTATATCCAATATATCCTTTCAGTCCTCAAAGAAGGTTTGAACTTTTCATAATAGAGCTTGAAGAGAATTGTACTCATGTTTCATCTACGCACAGTCATGTTTTAGAAGAGTACGTACTTGTAATAGAAGGAAAACTTGAACTTAATGTTGATGGGAAAACTTATATTTTAGAGTCTGGACATTCTATTAGATTTGATGGAACTTTAGAGCATATATATAAAAATTTAAATATAGGAAAAACTATATTTCACAATATAGAAGTTTATAGATAATTTTATAGTTATCCTTTTCTGAAATAAATTATAATTTTGGAAAAGGGTGACTTGTTTTTATAATGTCAAAAAAAATTATATATATGTACTAATATTATTGTTTAAAAAAAAACATAAAAGCATTATAATAATATTAATAAAATAGAATAAAGAGGAAGAGAATATGATTATAAAGGTTTTATTAACAGTATTGGTATTAGTACTATTGTATATTCTGTATAAGTATGAAACTCAGCATATAGAAACAACAGAATATACTATTTTTAATGAAAAAATTCCAAAAGAATTTGATGACTTTAAAATAGTTCAAGTAAGTGATTTACATAATAAGGTCTTTGATAAAAAAAATAATAAGGTATTAATGGATAAAATTGATTCCTTAAGTCCAGATGTTATATTTATAACAGGAGATTTAGTTGATGGGGAAAATAAAAATTTTCAAGTTGCATTAGATTTAATCGATAATTTGGTAGAAAAATATGAGGTATATCATATAATTGGAAATCATGAACAAAAATCTTTAATAAAAAAGTACAAGCATCTATATAAAGACTATTTTAAGAAGTTGTACTCAAAGAAAATAATAAATATGGAAAACGAGTATGTAAGAATATATAGAGGAGATAGTCATCTTAATTTATATGGTTTAATTATACCATTGGAATGCTATCCATATTTTTTTGGCAATAATAAAAAGTTAGAATTAAGTGACAATTTTATAGAAGATAATCTAGGTAAGATAAATGAAAATGAGTATAATATGCTTTTAGCTCATACACCTTTTTTCTTTGAAAAATATGCAAAATGGGGAGCAGACTTAATTTTAGCTGGACATGTTCATGGTGGTATAATAAGAATACCTTTTATTGGAGGGGTATTATCTCCAAATAGAGAGTTCTTTCCTAAGTATGACTGGGGAAAATATGAAAAAGATAATAGTACTATGATTTTAAATAAAGGCTTGGGAGGTTCAAAAGTTTTAATTAGACTTAATTGCAAACCAGAAATAGTTAAAATTACATTGAAGTCTAATGAATAAGAATTTGTATATAAACATCAATAACATATAGATAAAATTGATGTTAAATCCAGTTAAACATGTACAATGACCAATTTTGAATAAGTGTTGAATTAATAAAAATAAAGTGTTATTTTTAGCATAGAATATTTAAAATATAGGGGGATTAGAAGAATCATGGGTGATATAAGTAGATTTTATGAATCTGTAAGAAATAAATATCCAAAACTAAAAGATGGAACCAGAGTTCATATGTGGCCAAAGGAAAATCTTATACTTGGCCCAATTTATGATGAAGCAAATGGATATGAAAAAAGTATAGGAAATGTGGATAGCTTAACTTGGAAGCAAATTGTTGTACTGGCAGAATGTGATGGGAAAAATACTACTGAAGATGTAATAAATCTATTATCCAATAAATATAGGAATATGCTTGATATAAAAGAAAATGTCATTGAATTTTTTATGTTTTATGAGAATGTATATTTAACCTTTGAAGACGAAGTACAGACACTATCAAGTGTTTTTGAGATAACAGGAAACAAAGTATATCTTACTCCTTTATATTTTACAATAGAGATAGATGGTAACAACAATACAAGTCAGTATTTTTCTGAAATCACAAGATTATTAAAGTGTATGAATGAAAAAGGTTGTAGATTCATAGAGGTTATTGGTGAGGATATTTTAAAAAATAAAAATATGAGAGAAATATTTCAATATATGTTAGACCACTTTGATTTAGTTGTGGTAACTAAGGAGAGTTTTACTATTGATAGAGGACTTATAAAAGAATTAGATAATTATCGTCATAAAGTAATATGGAAAGTATATTCAAACAATGATAATGCACATGTTAAATTAAAAGAAGATATAAAAATAACTAGTTTGATAAAAAGAGGGCATACAGTAGTAAGAGAAGATAGGGAGAAAGCAATAAAAATAGCAGACATGAGATTTAAGGATACAAAAGAAAGATTTTCAAAGTATGGTGCAGAATGGAGTCATTTATACATTTCTTCTGATGGTAGCGTAAAATCTTATTCACTTCAAAAAGATAAAAGAATCTATTTAGGCAATATATTTAACAATTCAGTTGAAGAGATTTTCTTAGAGATGCAAGATAAGATTGATAAACTAGAGATTGTGTATCAATAAGTATTAAAATTATATTTTATAAGAGCTTTATAGACTGTTTATTTGATTTTGTGTCAACAATTATAATGAGGTGATATAACTTGTTAAAATTATTGGACAAATTTTTTTATGATATTTTACTTAAATGTTGGTTGTTTACGATGTTATGGTTTTTTAGAGAACTTTTTACAAATTTCAAAGTGACTAAAAAATTTAAATTTCATAAAATATTTATGTAAAAATCATATAAAATTCATATAGCATATGTATTATATAGAGTATAGAAAGACTAGCTTAAAAAACCATAATATAATACCCTATTGTAATGATAACCCTCCCTCACATCCTCAAATAGAGTTATCATTACAAGAATTAATCCATAAATTTAAAATTTATGGTTTTTTTTTATTTAATTTGTTTTATTATATTAGAATATGATTTATTATAGAATATATACTAAGTAATATAGAATACAGTAATTAAGTTTTTGACACATTTTTAACTATACTAATAAGGAGGAGTATTTATGAATGTAAATAATCACAAGTGCCCAGAGTGTGGTGAACACAGTAAAAAGTTTGAGATAGTAGAGGAAAATGAGGATTGTGTGACATTTGAATGTTACACGTGTGGAACTATATCTATATTGAAGTATTGTGAGAACTGTAAAGAATTTGTATTTGTAAATATTCCAAATAATGTGGAAACATATGAGTATCGTTGTGGAAAATGTAATAATAAGATTTAATATAATAAATATAGGTAATTTCATATACCATTTATACAAATCTCATATAAAATTCATATATAAAATGTATTATATAAATATAGAAAGAACTAGCTTAAAACATAATATAATTACCCTAAAATTATAATGACAACTCTCCCTCACATCCTCAAATTATAGTTGTCATTATAAAATAACTTGGCTGTTTCAAAATGTGAAATCATTTAGAAACAGCTTATTTTTTTAAAAAAATAAAGAAGGCAACGGGAAGCCTTCTTTCGTGTAAAAAAGTTTAATTTTTTGTTAAGATTTGTTTGTTTATTTTATATTACCTTTATAATATGTGTTTATTTGAAGGTTGGCAATGGATTTTGCACAACTGGTCATTATTAATGTAAAAGTGGAATATTATTAACAAATAATAATTACAAAATTGTAATTATTATTTGTTAAGTAAATGAGTAAAATATCATACTAATGGGTATATAATTAATAATATACTAGTTTGGGGAGGATAAATTATGAATTATAAAACAATCATATTAAATAGAAAGTCTGTTAGAGAATACAAGAACACAGATATTAAAGAGGAATATCTTAGTGAAATTAAGAAATACTCAGAATCTTGCAAGAAACTAGTTCCAGAAATAGATGTTGACATAAGAATTATGAATAGAAATGAAGTTTTTGACAATTTAGATAAAGTAGCAGGATATAAAGGAAATATGATAGATGCTCCAAGTTATATTATAATATTATCTGATGTAAAAGATAACTATATTGAAAATTCAGGATACATAGGAGAAAGTATAATCTTTAAAGTAACAGAACTAGGAATAGGTTCTTGTTGGGTTACTTTTGAAGATGGTAAAAAGGTAAGAGAGAAACTTGAAATTAATTCAGATAAAGAAGTAACAGGAATCATAGCAATTGGATATGGAGAAAATGCAAGCAATACTAAAATATTAAATGCTACAAAGACTGGAGAAAATTATTCAAAATCTGATATGCAAGTTGTATTAGACAATGGTTCTTCTAGATTAGGTGTAGAAGATGTAGTTTACATGGATGAATGGGGAAATGATGCAAGTATAGAAGTATTAGAAGAAAGAGCACTTCTTGAGGCATTCCACTATGCAAGATTAGCACCATCTACACTAAATAGACAACCATGGAGATTTATAGTTGATGGAGGAGTTGTAGTTTTAGCTGTTAGAAAAGATGGGCATACTAGTCTATATGAAGAAAAAATAGATGTAGGTATCGTTATGCTTTACTTTGCAACAATAATAAGTGCAACTATGTTTGAGTTGAAATGGAATTTAGGTACTCCAGATAAAGATTACAAAGTACCAGAAGATTATAAGATAGTTGGATATTGTAATATATAAGATAATTTAATACTTAACTACACTTAAACTAATTTTTATAAAAAGTTCAATAACATTCCATAATATAATGTTATTGAACTTTTTTATTGTATAATCCAGCTTTCTTATTTATCATGTTTATGAATTAAAAAATACTTACGAATTTTAATGCTTACAATTTTGTGCATGAATAGAGAGGTATATTATTTTATTAGATTGTATAATTTGTTTGGAGGTAATATCAAATGGAATGGATAAATAAATTAAATCAAGCTATTACTTATATTGAAGATAATCTTGAAAGTGGGGTAGATTATGCCGAAGCAGCAAAAATCGCATGCTGTTCAACCTTTCATTTTCAACGGATGTTTTCATATATTGCAGAAGTACCAGTATCTGAATACATTAGACGAAGACGTATGACTAAAGCCGCATTTGAACTACAGAATAGCAATATTAAAATTTTAGAACTATCTGAGAAATATGGTTATGATTCACCAACATCTTTTAATAGGGCTTTTCAAAATATACATAGCATTTCTCCTTCTGCGGCTAGAGCAAAGGGAGTTGTTTTAAAAGCATATCCTAAGATGACATTAACTATTTATGTAAAAGGGAACTTAGAAATGCAGTATCGTATTGTAGAAAAGAAAGGATTCCGTATTGTTGGTATAAAAGAAAGTATGAATATGATTGTAGAAGAGTGTTTTGATAAAGTTCCTAAATTGTGGGATAAATCCATAAAAAATGGAACAATTGATAAGCTTTCAGAGTTAATAAATAACGAACCTCATGGGTTGCTTGGAGTTAGTGTATGTACAGATAGTAAAGGCTTAGATTATTACATTGCTGTCTCAACGGATAATCCTATAGTAGAAAATACTTATGAATACTTTATACCATCAGGTACATGGGCAGTATTTGAATGTATTTCCCCAATGCCAAATGCTTTGGCAATACAAGAATTACAAAAAAGAATTATTACTGAATGGTTACCAAGCTCTGGATATGTATATGCTAATTTACCAGATATTGAACTTTATCCTAATGGTGATATTAATGCTCCTGATTATACCACAGAAGTTTGGATTCCAATTAAGAAACAATCCTAAAATTAACGAACAATATAAACCTTTAAAATTACAGACTGGAAATGGTCTGTTATTTTTTTGATAAATGGAAAGTAAACTTTACATAAGATGAATATTGTTGTATAATTATGGAAAGTAGACTTTACATAAATAAGATATTAAAGGAGAGCAAAGTGAAAAATAGATTAGAAGAAATAAGAAAAAAGAGAGGTATAAAACAAGAAGAACTTGCATCTGCTTTGCAAGTATCAAGGCAAACTATAGGTTCATTAGAAAATGGTAGATATAATCCTTCTATCATATTAGCTTTTAAGATAGCAAGATATTTTGATATGAATATTGAAGAAATATTTATTTATGAGGAGGAGTAAAAATGAAAAAGAACAGATTATATGTTGGAATTGGATATTTTATTTGTGGAATTTTACTTGTTTTATTGGCTACATTTACAGAGTTTTCATTTGAGGCTTTGATTTGGGGATTATCTGGAGCCACTTTGGGTCCTGGGGTATGTATGATTTTTCAATATATATATTGGAGTAATCCAGAAAGAGCTGTAGAATATAAAGAAAAGGTAGAGAATCAAAGGATAGAGATGAATGATGAAAGAAGAATTATGTTACGTGACAAATCTGGACGTATTACTAATCAAATCATGTCTTATGTTTTCGTAATTCTTATACTTATTGTTTCTATATTGAGTGTGTTCTCTGTAATGTTAACAAGTAGATGGGTTTTAATTGTTCTTGGATTACTTATTTTATTTCAATTTATTTGTGGTGTTGTTGTATATAATAAATTAGATAAAAAATTGTAATGAATTATAACGCTGAATATAAAATTATATAAAAGCAAATTAGTTTATAAATTGATAGTATAAGATTAAATTATATGTATAAATTCTTAAAAGCCACAAGTATTATATATTGTGGCTTTTTTATATGGAATTCTATATGTTTTGAAGAGAAGTACTATAGTATTATCATTACTTATGAATGATTTTTATAGATTACAAAATAGGCTAGTCTTCATATAAATTACCACTATTTTTTTTATTAAGAGTTCCTTCTAATTCAATCATTAGAAATTTTGTAAGTTTTTTAACTACTGGTCTATGTATTGTATTTTGAGGTACAATGATAAATTCTCCTTCTTTAACTTCTGTTAATCCTTCTGGAGTTTCCAAATTAAATCCTCCCTCTATTACATAAAACAATTCATCTGATTTTTCATGAACATGAAAATTTAAGCTTCTATTTGCTACTTGTACAACACTTAGTATATTATTGTTTATTTTTCCTAATTTTTTGTATACGTACAGTTGTTCAATATTATTTACTTCTTCAATTATATTAGTTTTTGATAACATTAGAATCTCCTTTAGATTTTATTTTTGTTTGACTTTTAGTATATCTGTATGTTAACATCAATCTAATTATTTGTGAAATAGATTGATTTGATTATATCAATCTGATATTTAGATGAAACGAGGTACATAGATATGGAATTAAAGCATTTAAATACATTTTTAACACTTAGTAAAATTAAAAATTTTACTAGAACTGCTGAATATTTGAACTATGCACAATCAAATATTACAGCTCATATACAACAATTAGAAAAGGAATTGGATGTACATCTCTTTGAACGTATAGGAAAAAGTGTAGAATTGACTAGAGAAGGTGAGAAGTTGGTTTCATATGCTGAAAAAATGCTTTTATTATCATCTGATATAAAAAAGATGTATAAAGAGAAAGATAATTATGGGCGTATTGTTATTGGAGCATCAGAATCTATTTGTATTTTTAAGTTACCTGAGATTATTAAAGTATATAAAGAGAAATATCCAGATGTTGACCTTTTTATAAAAACTCTAGATTCTTCTGATTTTGTTCCTTTACTTGCTGATAATACGATTGACATAGCATTTATACTTGATTTACCTATAAATGATAAATCTACTATTTCTGTATTAAAAAATGAGGAGCCAATCTGTGTCTTATCAGTTCCAGAAAGTGATTTAGCCTTAAAAGAAAAGGTGTATATTCAAGACTTTCAAAATGTTCCATTTATTTTGACAGGAAAGAGTTGTTGTTATAGAAGTTTATTTGAGAAAGAGCTATCTGAATCATCTATAGTACCAAAAACAGTTCTTGAAACTGGAAGTATTCAGGTAATTAAACAAACAGTACTTAGTGGGCTTGGATTGTGCCTTCTTCCAGAGCTTGCAGTAGAAAAGGAATTAAAAAAACATGAATTGGTTAAGATTCCTTATACTACAGACTATAATATTTTTTCACAATTAATTTATCATAAGGACAAGTGGTTGTCTAAGAATCTTTGTGATTTTATCTCTATTGTAAAAAAGACGTATGGGATTATTTCTTAATTGTTTACGCTATGCTAATATAAGATATATATTGATATTTTTAGAAAGATAACATAGTGTAGAGAGGTTGTTTATAAGTTTATATGGTAGGTATATGCATTGTTAGATAAATAGTCTCTTTTCCAGTTTTGGTATAAAAAAGGGATGATTCAAATTTTTATTTTGAAATAATCCCTTAAAATTAATTTTAGTTAATATTTTTATATTATACTATTCCTTTATCTATCATCGCATCTATCATTGAATCAAACCCAGAGCTATTATACATAAACATTACAACATCAGCATTGCTTTCCTCAATCATATCTTTGTATGTTTTATCTATTGAGTTTATATTTCTAGGGTCTACTATCTCTACTTCATTAAACATATCAGCAAATAAAAGTGTTGTAGGAGCCTGGTATGAATCTCTAAATATTAGTATTTTTTTATCTAATAATGCTTTAGGATTTTTTATAGTTAATATATTAGTTTGAGCTCCTCTAATGTATGCCCCACCATAATCCCACTTTTTATCACTTCTTTTAGTTGCATAGACCTGTCTTTCTTCTTTTTCTTTTCCATTTATATCAAAGCTATAATCTTGGTTATCTTTTGTCATATAAACTACATATTCATTTTCTTTAATTAGCATATCTATATTTTGATTATAACTTCCTACAAACTTTTTATCAGTAACTATAGACTTTTTGTAGCTATTAAAATGATTTCTTAAATCTTGCTTAGAAAGACCCAAGTCCATATTTGATGCCATCATTTTAAAGCCTTCAAATGCTCCATATCCAGTCCAATGATGGTCAGTTTTAAAATATAAATTTTCTCTTTCTTTATTTGAATAGTTGCTTAAAAAATACTCATCCATATCTATGTATTTAATTGAATCTTGATTTAATCTATTTTTAAAATTCTTTAAATTTATATCTATATTACTTATATTATCAACATACTTAGGATATAAATGTTTTAGCATATTAGATTTATGTGGCATCATTGTAAAATACACATCTTTTCCCATATCTTTACTTAGATTAGATAAGTAATTAATAGACTTTTCGTATCTATTTAATTGGTTTTGGTTTAAAACTTTTGGAAACATACCTAATATCCAGTTATCTTTTCCTAAGTAATAGTTACCTACTTTAGTTTTATTTAAACTAGCTTGAGATTTTGTATTTATTGATATCATTTCATCTCTAAATGCAAAATGGTCATTAAAGTACTCTTCAAATTTATCTATGTAGTTACCTTTTTTAAAATTTTCTATAGTTGGGAATTTTGCAAGATTTCTATTTTCAGTTATACTTAATTTTTTCTTTGGAAGTGAGAAGTTTAGTATAAAAAATCCAAATACTATAATTAAAAATGAAATGGCAACAATCCTTGGTTTATTTTTATTCATGTCAATACCTCCAAAATTAGAATCTAAAGTATAAGAATGGATTATAAGTTGAGCTACTTAACATTACCGTTACAATAAACATGCAAGCAACTATGAAAGCTGCATTAGTAACTTGACACATTGTACTATTTAGTGTATTTTTATTCTTCTTAACTACTAATGACTTTATAACTTCTACAATAGGAGTTGATAGAATGATTGCTCCAACAATTATATACCAATATTCAATTATAAATACATTGAATGCATTACTGACAAGTGGATAATTTCCAGAACCAAACATAATACCTATAAACTTAATAGCTTTTGGTAAATCTTCTGCTCTAAAGAATACCCATCCAATCATGACTATAAAAAGTAAATACATATGTCTTATGATTCTTGGCATTTTATATAACAACTTTTCTAAAAATGCTTTTTCTATTGATATTAATATTCCAAAATATAGACCCCATATAATAAAAGTCCAATTAGCTCCATGCCACATGCCAGTTAAAAACCATACTATAAATAGATTTCTATATAGTTTTAATCTAGAGACTCTATTTCCACCTAATGGGAAATATACATAGTCTTTAAACCAAGTACTTAAAGATATATGCCACCTTCTCCAAAACTCAGATACTGTTTGAGAGATATATGGATAGTTGAAATTTTCTAAAAAATCAAATCCAAATATCTTACCTAAACCAATAGCCATATCACTATAACCACTAAAGTCATAGAATATTTGAAGTGTATAGCAAACTACACCTAGCCACACATCAAGTCTTGATAAATCTCCAGATGACTTATTAAATACATCATCTGCAATTATACCTAATTGATTTGCTAAAATCACCTTTTTTCCAAGACCAATAACGAATCTGTTTACGCCTTGAGTAAATTTATACCAATTATGTTCTCTATGTCCAATAGCATCTGCCACAGTCTGATATCTAACAATAGGACCTGCTACAAGCTGAGGGAATAAACTTATGTATAATGCTAGGTTAGTTAATTTTCTTTGAACTTTAGCATCATTTCTATATACATCTATTACATAGCTCATTATCTGAAATGTGAAAAATGAGATACCTAAAGGTAATTTAATTTCAGGTATAGTTATATTTGTATTTAATAAAAATTTAATATTATCTACAAAGAAATTGCTATACTTGAATATACCAAGAATGGATATATTGTAAATCACAGAAAGCACAACCCATATTTTCTTATCTTTACTGTCAGAAACTTTAATACCAAATATATAGTTTACTATTATTGATAGCATCATCAAAAAAATATATTTTGGTTCTCCCCATGCATAGAAGGTAATACTTGCTAGAAGTAACACAACATTTTTATACTTAGAATTTGCTAAGTAATAGCAAATGAGTATGACTGGAAAGAATAAAAATAAAAATATTAAACTACTGAATATCATATTAAACTCCTTATCTTTTTATTATTTAATAAATGAATAATAAATAAAACAACTAAAATTAATAATATATATATTAAGAGTAAGGTCTTGATTTATTTCTGATTTTAGGCCCATACTATTTAACTACCACTGCTTACTGAGCACTTCTTGAGAGAGTACAATACCAACAATAAGTTGATGTATCAAGAATTATACTCAGAGCAATTGTTAAAGATCTAGCTTTATAACTTTTTATGTATTTTAGTGTTATTTTTAAATTATCTTTTATATTTACAACTTCCTTTCTTAACTAAATAAATTATATATTTATCTAAAATATATAGCAAAGTAAGTATTTTCAAGTTTTAAGTACTTAATTGTAGAAATTTAGCTGTGTTTTTACAAGTTTTATTAATATATATGTAAATTTTGACTTTTTATATAATTTTTTTAAAATTATGTAATGTTATAATGGATTAATAAAGCTATTATGATAAAATAATAAAGAAAAATCACGGACACATTGCTTAACTATATGTGTTTGCCTTTGGTTGTAGCTCTATACAGTCCATTAAGATAGATGTTGTTTATATCTATAATTGTAAAAAGAACTCTTTATTAAGTATTGGAGTTAGAATACTTTCAGATATGCTTTTATTACAAGTTTGTTTTAAATGACAAATACTTTAAAATAATATCGAATAGTTATACTGAATAATGATGATTGATTATAAATATTTTTAGAGAGGGAAAAGTTTTAGAGATTGGGAAAAAATCAATATGATAAGAAGTATGGATTTATTAAGTAAATACATAAAAAATCCTGCTTTGTTTAGATATGTTTTAGGAGTTCAAGAAGTCATGCCTATGGTATTTATACTTATACAAGGCTAGAAACAAAGATGAAAAAATATTACAATAAAAAAAAACTCTTTAGTATATACTAAAGAGTTTTTTTTTATTGGTGCCGCTGATGGGACTCGAACCCATATGGTTTCCCGTACGATTTTGAGTCGTATGCGTATGCCAGTTCCGCCACAGCGGCTTATATTTTAAATCCAAGCTACTTGTATATCCTACCAGATTTTCCAAGAATATGCAATAGGAATATTGAATACAAAATACTCATCAAACTGTAAAATATCATAAATACTAGACTTTTATTACAAAAACTTATTAATCAATACAGTTGATTTTGAACCCATTGTATTTATCAATTCCACCACTCGGGCATATTATGTATATTATTATAGCAAAAAAATATATTGTTTGCAACATATTTAATTTTAATATACTATTATTATTATGGGAATATTAAATAACAGTATATTGGTATATAATATATATGTTACAAAAATAGATAATTTTTAGGAGTGATATAATTTGGAAAAAAAATTAATTATAATAGATGGAAATTCAATAATAAATAGGGCTTTTTATGCTCTTCCAGAAATGAATAATAAAGAAGGTCTAAAGACCAATGCTATATATGGTTTTACGACAATGTTATTTAAAATGATTGATATATATAAACCAACACATATAAGTGTAGCCTTTGACAGAAAAGCACCTACATTTAGACATTTAGAATATAAAGAATATAAGGCTGGAAGAAAGGGAATGCCAGATGAATTGGCAGAACAATTACAACCATTAAAAGACCTTTTAGATAAATTTAAAATAAACAGATTAGAAATAGATGGTTATGAAGCAGATGATATTATAGGTACTGTTTCTAAAAAAGCAGAAGAGAATGGATATAAGGTATACATAGTAACTGGAGATAAAGATGCCATCCAACTTGCTTCAGATAACACAACTACTCTTATAACAAAAAAAGGAGTTGGTGAAGTAGAAGAATACAACTTTAATTCTGTGATTGAAAAGTACGAGATGACACCAACACAGTTTATAGATTTAAAAGGTCTGATGGGAGATAAGTCAGATAATATACCTGGAGTACCTGGGATAGGTGAAAAAACAGGCATAAAGCTTATAAAAGAGTTTTCTAGTGTAGAAAACTTGATAGAGAATACAGATAAACTTAAAGGTAGTGTAAAAAAGAAAATAGAAGAAAATAAAGAAATTGCTATTCAAAGTAAAAGATTAGCAACTATTATAAGAGATGTACCAATAGAAGTAAATTTAGAGAGCATGATTTTTGGTGATTATGATAAAGATGAGCTTTTAGATAAATTTAGATATTTTGGATTTACAAGTCTCTTATCAAGATTAGTTGATTTAGTTGATTCAAATGATACAGAGCAAGTAGAAGAAAAAATAGAAATATTAAAACTAAAAGATATAGATAAATTTATAGATGAAGTGAATAAAAAAGGACAGGTTATTTTAAAAACTGTTAGAGGACAAGGTAATATACTTGAAAAAAATATAATATATATTTTTATAAGTGTAGATGGAGAAAAAATATATTATATAGATTCAGATGAAGTAACAAAATTAGATAGCATACTTTCAAATAACGAAATTAAAAAATATGGATATAATTTAAAGGATGATTATATATCTTTAAAGCCATATAATATTAAATTGGAAAATATGTATTTTGATATAACTATAGCTGAGTATTTAATAGATTCAACTTCATCTACTTCATATGATTGTAGTGCAATAGCCATGAAGTATTTATCAAAAAAGGTTAAATCAAAAGAAGAATTATTAGGAAAAGGAGTTAAATCCAAAAACTATGAAGATTTAGAGTTTGAGGATTTAGCTGAGTACATGGGTCAAATAATATGCACAGTGAAAGAAACAGTTCCTATGATGGAAAGAAGTCTAATAGATATGAGTATGGATGGTCTTTTTTATCATGTAGAGATGCCTTTAGTAGAAGTTTTAGGACATATGGAGTATGAAGGTATAAAAGTAGACAAAAGTATCTTGGATGAGTTAAGTATTGAGTTTAAAGAAATAATAGCTACATTAGAAAAGGAAATTTATGAATTATCTGGAGAACCATTCAATATAAATTCACCAAAACAATTAGGTGTTATACTATTTGAAAAATTAGAGCTTCCAATAATCAAAAAAACTAAGACTGGATACTCTACTAATGCAGATGTTCTAGAAAAATTAAGGGATAAACATCCAATAATAGATAAGATAACTGAGTATAGACAAATAGTAAAGTTGAATTCTACTTACGTTGAAGGGCTTTTAAATATAATAAATCCAGAAAGTAATAGAATTCATTCATCATTTAATCAAACAATAACAACTACAGGAAGAATTTCATCTACAGAACCAAATCTTCAAAATATACCTATAAAAATGGAAATGGGTAGAAAAATAAGAAAAGTATTCATTGCAGATGATAATTGTAAGCTGGTTGATGCCGATTACTCACAGGTAGAACTTAGAGTTCTTGCACATATGAGTCAAGATGAAAATATGATAGAAGCATTTAAACACAATGAAGATATTCATACTAAAACAGCTTCACAAGTTTTCAATGTTTCTATGGAAGATGTCACTAGTGAATTGAGAGGTGCAGCTAAAGCAGTAAACTTTGGTATTATATATGGTAAAAGTGATTTTGGATTGGCAGATGATTTAAATATACCTGTTCCAAAGGCAAAAGAGTATATTGAAAGTTATTTTGCTAAATACCATAAAATAAAAGAGTTTATGGATATGACAATAGAAAAGGCTAGTGAAGATGGATATGCTGTAACAATTTTAAACAGAAGAAGATATATACCAGAGATAAAATCAAGCAATTTTATGGAAAGAAACAGAGGAAAGAGATTTGCTATGAATGCACCAATACAGGGAAGTGCAGCAGATATAATAAAAATTGCTATGATAAATGTTCATAAAAAGTTGGAAGATAATAATTTAAAATCAAAACTTATACTACAAGTTCACGATGAATTGATAGTTGAAGCAATTGATGATGAAATAGAGATAGTTAAAAAGATAGTAAAAGAAGAAATGGAAAATGCTGTAAGTATGGATGTTCACTTAGATGTAGATTTAAATGTCGGTAGTTCTTGGTATGAGACAAAGTAGGTGATTTTATGTTGATATTAGGACTTACAGGAGGAATAGGCTGTGGAAAAAGCAGCCTATCAAATATATTCAGAAATCTTAATATTTCTATAGTGGATGCAGATATTATATCTAGAAAAATATTTGAAGATAAAATATTAGTAAAAAAAGTATTTAATTACTTTGGACAAAATATAAAAAATGATGATGGAACACTAAATAGAAAAGCTCTTGGAAAAATAGTTTTTAATGATAAAGAAAAACTTAGAGAGCTAAATAATTTGACTCATCCACGAATAAGAGAAAGAATAATAAGTGAGATAGATGAAGTAAGAAAAAAAGGCGAAAGTATAGTGATTTTAGATGCAGCTATATTGGTAGAAAGTGGTTTTTTAGATATGGTTGATAAGTTATTAGTAGTCACTTGTCAACAAGAAGTGCAAATTAATAGGATAAAGAATAGAGATAATTGTAGTGAGCAAGAAGCAATTAGTAGAATAAATTCACAAATGAGTCAGGAAGAAAAATCCAAATATGGTGATTATATAATAGATAATTCGGGAACAATAATTGAATTAGAAAGTAAAGCACACAAATTTATTGAGTACATGAAGGAGAATTGGCGTGAATAGTAAGAAAGTATTGATTCTATCTATTTTTATAATCTTATTTGGAGCACTATTAATGGAAAGCAAAGTAATACATAAGTTTTTGTATCCTAAAAAATATTCAGAATATGTAGAAAAATATTCTAAGGAATTTAATTTAGATGAAAATATAGTTTACAGTGTTATAAAAGTCGAAAGTAAGTTTAATAGTTCTGCCATTTCAAAAAAAGAGGCAAAGGGTTTAATGCAACTATTAGATATAACTAGGGACTGGGGAGCAGATGAACTAAAGCTAAAAAATGTTGATATTTTTGACCCAGAGACTAATATAAGACTTGGTTGTTGGTATTTAAATAAATTGTATAAGGAATTTGGTAAATTGGACTTAGTAATAGCTGCATATAATGGTGGTTCAGGTAACGTGAGAAAGTGGTTAGAAAATAATGAATATAGTAAAGATGGAGAAAATCTACATGATATACCTTTTGAGCAAACTTCAAAATATGTAGAAAAAGTTAAAAATAATTATAAACATTATAATAAGATATATGGCAAGAAAGGAAAAAACTAATGAAGAGAATAAAAGTCTTAACAGTTATTTTAGCTATAACTCTTATGGTAGTTGGTTGTAGTAATACTAAAACAAAACAAAGTAGTAGTGATTCGAGTTTAAAAAGTCAAAGTTCTATAGATGCTAAATATATAAACTTAACAATGGTAACTCCAAAAACTATAAATCCTATAACTAATACTGATAAGTCTGTTGGTTATATAATGAATTTAGTTTATGATGGTTTATTTACTATAGATGAAAACTATAATGTAACTCCTCAACTAGTTAAAGAGTATAATATAGCTCAAGATGGAATGAGTATAGATATAAAGTTAAAAGATGCAAAGTGGCATGATGGAAAAGCTGTTACTTCAAATGATGTAAATTATACTATTGGCTTAATTCAAAAAAGTACAGATAGTCCATATAATGAATTTACTAAAAACATAGCTTCTGTGAATATTAAATCGGATAAAGATTTCACAATAAAATTTAAAGCTAGATATGCCTTTTCTATTGATAGTTTAATCTTTCCAATAGTATCTCAAAATCATTTAGATTCAAAGGATGCAAATGACAAAAATAATAATTTGATAGGAAATGGGAAATATAAAATAGAATCATATACAGAGAGAGAAGGAATGGTTTTATCTGTAAATAAAGATTACTATGAAGAAGTTCCAAAAACTATGAAGAATATAAAAGTGGGTATGGTTCCTAATGAAGATGCAAGAACATCTATGGTCATGGCACTTGATAGTGATATAACTAATGTTACATTGAATGATTTGAGTAAGTTTCAAGAAAAAGAGTTTAATATAACAAAATATCAAGGTAGAGAGTATGAGTGTATATTGTTTAATTATAATAATCCTTTTTTCAAGGATGTCAATTTTAGAAAAGCAATTGCACATTCTATAAATAAAGATAGAATTATCAGTGAAGGTTATATGGATGATGCTACTCCAGTTAATTTTCCGCTTAATTCAAAGTCAAAGTACTACAATAGTGAAATGAAAGATTTGGAATTCAATAAAGATAAGGCGATAGAGTATCTTAATAAAGTAGAATATGCAAATATAAATTCAGTAAATCAAAATGATAATAAAGCAGATAAGAAACAAAAAAAATCAACTAAAAAGAATACAAAAAAGCTTACTCCAGAAGAAGAAGCAAAAGCTAAAAAAGAGGAAGAAGAAAGAGTTAAAAAAGAAGCTGAGGAAAAACAAAATAGAGAAAAAGAAGAAGTAAAGAAAAGACTTTCTGAAATGAATTTAAAAATAATAGTAAATAGAGATAATAGCGAAAGACTAAAAACTGCAAACATAATAAGTGAAAACTTAAAAGCTATAGGAATAAATAATACAATAAATCAGTTATCAGATAAAGATATGGAAAATGCTCTTAATTCTAAAAACTATGATTTAGCATTGGTTGGATGGAAACTATCAAGTATACCAGATGTAAGTAGCATTATAGCAAGTAGTGGCTATACTGATGATAAGTTAAATGGATATATGTCTGCACTTACAAGTTCCACATCTGAAATTGAAACAAAAAAAGCATACAAAAATGTACAGACATATGTAAAAGATAATGCAACATTTATAAGTTTAGCTATCAGAAATAACTATATTGTAAGTAATAGTAGATTAAAAGGTAAAATTACTCCAAATGATTTTGATGTATATGAAGGAATATCTAATCTAGATATAAAATCTAGTGAATCAAATTAAATTAAATGGTTAATTAGTATTTAAAAAGTCAAAACTATATGATAAAATACCCTTATAGGGTATAAGGAGGTAATTAAATGAAAAAGAAACTATTAGTAGAAGGTATGAGTTGTGGTCATTGTGTAAATCATCTTAAAACTGCATTAACAGAAGATATAGATGGCATTGAAGTTTTAGATGTAGATTTAGAAAACAAGTGTGCATCTGTAGATATGAAAGATGATGTATCAATTGAAAAATTAAAAGAAGTAGTAGCAGAATTAGGATTTGAATTAAAGGGAATTGAATAGAAAGATAACAAACTAAAAAAAGACCTCTATTGGGGGAGTAATAGAGGTCTAAAAATGGGGGAGATTGAGTATGTTTGATTTTACATTACTATTATCTCCCCCTTTAAATTAATATATACATAAAAAGTAAAAAAATTTTGTAATTACTCACATTTCTTAATTGTTTTGAATATACTATAAATAGTTAAGGGAGGGAGTATCATGGAATCTAGGGGATATAAAGAGGATTTAAAAAAAATGATACTTGATATGGCCCACAAAGAACTTGAGAGTTATGTATCACAAAAAGGAGCAAAAAAATACTTTGAAGGCAATTTGGATAAGATTATCAATAATAACATAAAAAAATTTAATCAAAGTATTGGTCTTAATAGAGTATATTTAAAAATGTTAAAAAAGTGTGCATATCAAGAAAGTGTAAATTCAATATCAAGAACTATAAAGAAAGAAACATTATTTAAATCAAAAAAAGAGCTATTCGCTTTTTCAGAGTACTTAAAGCTTGATATTAACAAGAGACTTTCATATAATCAGATTTTAAGAAAAATATCAAGATATATATACTATAATAGAAGTTCATATGCTCAAAAGTATGTTGCTTTTAAAAGAGGGGATGAAGAATATCTTTTAGAACCTGAAAAGATAAAAGATGAATTAATAGCAAGTTATAGGTCAAAAACTAGGGAAGATATGAAGTCTATAGCAAAACTTTTGGATATAGAAGTAGAAGATGATTATAATGCTGAAGACATTAGAAAAAAAGTAATAAATTATATTATTAAAGAGAAGATTAAGAACTAAAGTTTTAATTTGTTTGGTTAGAATTGTACGAAGCAATACAATTTAAAAATTTTAAATAGTAAGTTCTATCAATTTACATGATTAAGTATAACTTGATTATAATTCTTCTATGGATTTGATAGAACTTATTCTTTTTTTGACATATTACCTTAAATAATTTACTACTATTTAGGAATTACACAGCATTATTCAAATTTTTAACTTAATGTGATTTAAATAAATTTATAATAATGATATAATATAAAAAAAATAAAAATTGGAGGGTGATTTCAAAATGAAGTTTAATTTTTGCCATAACAATTTCAATGTTACTGACCTGGAAAAAAGTTTGAATTTTTATAATAAAGCTTTGGGACTGAAAGAAGTAAAGCGTAAAGAAGCAGAAGATGGTAGTTTTATATTAGTTTATTTGGGGGATGGCATTACTAGTCATACATTAGAATTAACTTGGCTTAGAGATTGGGATGGACCATATAATTTAGGAGATAATGAATTCCACTTAGCTTTGGAAGTTGATGAGTTTGATGAGGCAAAAAAACTTCATAAAGATTTGGACTGTATATGTTTCGAAAACGAAAATATGGGAATTTATTTCATAGCAGACCCAGATAATTATTGGATTGAAATACTTCCTAAAAATTATTAATTTTAAGTAAATATTTATAATTTCTTTACAATTAATAATATAATAAGTTATCATTAAATTATAGGTACTAAAAATGGATAATAATGTTATGAATTTATGTTTATAAAAATTTGTTGGGGGGAGTGATGGTAGTGAAGAAAGCTATAGCAGCTTTAGGAATTGGAGCGGTAGCAGTATCTGTTAGTTCCATAAATGCAAGTGCTCTTGAAAAAGGAGTAGTAACGGCAAGTGCTTTGAATATAAGAAGTGGACCAAGCGCTGATTGTGATAAAGTAGCAAAATTATACAAAGGAAAAACTGTAGAGATTTTAGAAAAATCTAATGGTTGGTATAAAGTAAGGGTATCAAGTTCTGTTGTTGGATGGGGAAGTGCAAAATACATATCAACTAGTGGTTCATCTGAAAGTACATCAAACCAAAGTAATTCGACTTCAAGTGGGACAACTATAAGTGGAAATGGTAAGGTAAATGTGAGTTCAAGACTGAATATAAGAAGTGGTGCAGGTACTAACTATTCATTAGTTGGTAAGGCAAATAATGGAGATGTAGTAAAGTTATTAGAACAAAGTAATGGATGGTACAAAATAAAACTATCAAATGGTGTTACTGGATGGGCTAGTAGCCAATATATCTCAAAAACGTCAGAAGATGTTGGGACAAATAATTCTAATTCAAATAATTCCAATTCAAGTAATACTAATAATTCTGATAAAAAACCATCTAGTGAAGAGTCTATTGAGGGAAAAAACGGTAAGGTAACCTCTACTGTAAGTTTAAATGTGAGAAGTGGACCTGGGACAAGTTATTCTATAATAGGAAAATTAAATGGTGGAGATATTGTTGAATTAAAGGCTAAGAGTAGTGGATGGTATAAAGTAAAGTTATCAAATGGTACAACTGGATGGGTAAGTGCTAGTTATATTTCTGAGACTAATGAAGGAACAAAAGACAATTCTAGTTCATCATCTAATCAGAATTCTCAATCCAACAGTAATTCTAATTCATCATTTACTGGAAATTCAGATAAATCTACAGCAAAAGGCTCAACAATTGTAGACTTTGCATATACTCTTATTGGAATTCCATATCAGTGGGGTGCATCAGGCCCTAATAAATTTGACTGCTCTGGATTCACACAGTATGTTTTCAAAAACTCTGTAGGTGTTTCTATTCCTAGAGTTTCCAGAGAGCAAGCCAAATCTGGAAGCGCAGTTTCTATGGGAAATTATGCACCAGGAGATTTGGTTTATTTTGACACTGATGGAGATGGAGCAACTAATCATGTAGGCATATATGTAGGTAATAGTAAATTTATCCATTGTAGTGGTACTCAGACCAATCCTAATAAGGTTAAAGTGGATAATTTAACTAGTTCATATTGGTCTAAAGCATTACTTGGAGCAAGAAGACTTGCTTAACAAATACAATTTCTTATTAAAAAATTAGAATAAATAATCATTTCTATTCATAAATTGTGACTCTTAAAAATATACTTTATTAATAATATAATTTTGGGAGGGACAAACTAATGAATAGAAGAAAAACGATATACAGAGGATTTAATAATAATAGACATAAAATTGATTTACGTAAGTATGTTATAACCATTGCCTGTTTATGTTTAATTGGCTATTATTCTTATACAAAAATAAAAGATAGCAAGGTACTTGAATATGTATCAGCTAAAATACCATTTCTAAATCATTCATCAGATATAACTTATAAAGATATATCTGATGAATTAAATTCAATAAAAAACGGAAAAAAATCTAAATCAGAAACCAGTCCAGAAGATAAAGAAGAAACTAATCCAGAAAAAGCAGTAAATAATACTAAAGAAGCAGAAGAAGTGAAATTAGCTACTATAGAAGGATGGGATATGTATACTATTCAAGTTGCTGCAATAGATAATAATGATGACTTGAAAAAAATACAGACATCATTAGTTAGTAGCGATATACCTTTTTCAGTTATGGAGAAGGATGGAGTAAAAAAAATACAGACATATTCTTCGTTTGACGAAAACGAAGTTAGAAAACACATAAGCAGTGTAAGAAAGGTATTTCCAGATGCATTTTTATCACACTTGGATGCACCTATGTTGTCTTTAGAATATACAAGTAATTACGCCTATATAGAGAGTATATCCAAAGAATTAAATAAATTAATAACAAACTTTAAAGAAGAATCAAGTTTTTGGTCAAATGATGAAAATAATGTGGATATGAAAAAATATAATACTATTTTGACAAATAGAAAGGCAATATCACAAAATATATCAAAAGAAGCTGAAAAGATTGACTATTCTGAAATGCGTTTATTTAAAGATAATTTAATTGATTATGTAAGGAATGTAAATGAAAAAATTGATACAGCTTCAAAAGCAGCAAATGAAGAAAAATATAGTGTGAGTAAAAGTCTACTTTTATCATCTATGCAAGAGTACTCTTTGTTTATAAATTCTATAAAATAAAATACAGAAAATTTGGACTTTAGAAAGCTATATGAAAAGGATTGTTTAATTGAGCAATCCTTTTCCTCATTTTGACTTAATATAAAGAGATTGATTTATAAAATAAATTATAAAAATAGGGATATTTTTTTAACAATTGTTAAGATTTTTTAATATATATAGTATACTTATAGAAGGCAGAAAAAATGTTTTTTTATAGATAAGGGGGTAAAACAATGAAACTCTTAACTTTTAAGGGAGGGATACATCCTCCATATAGAAAAGAGTACTCTAACACAAAGGCACTTGAAAAAGCTCAAGCTCCAAAGATAGTTTACATTCCTCTTCAGCAACATATAGGGGCACCAGCTAAACCTATTGTTGAAGTTGGTGATGAAGTAAAGTTTGGGCAAAAAATAGGTGAACAACAAGGTTTCGTGTCATGCAACGTTCATTCTTCAGTATCAGGAAAAGTTATTGCTATTGAACAACATGAAGTACCAGGTGGTTCGGCTCAATGTGTAGTTATCGAAAACGACTTTAAGGAAGAATTACATGAAAGTGTTCAACCAAAAGGTCAGTTAGAGGATTTGAGTAAAGAAGATATAGTAGGTATTATAAAAGAGGCAGGAATAGTAGGTATGGGTGGAGCTACATTCCCTAACCATGTAAAAGTATCTCCTCCACCAGATAGTAAAGCAGAAGTAGTTATATTAAATGGAGCAGAGTGTGAGCCATACTTAACTGCAGACCACAGATTAATGATTGAAAATCCAGAAGATGTTGTATTTGGTTTAAGAGCATTAATGAAGGTATTAGATGTTAAAAAAGGATTTATAGGAATTGAAACAAATAAACCAGATGCTATAGAAGCAATTCAAAATGTAGCTAAAGATTATAGTGAAATCGAAGTTGTTGGTCTTCAAGTGAAATATCCACAAGGAGCAGAAAAACAACTTATTTATGCGTGTACAGGTAAAGAAGTTCCATCTGGTGGATTACCAATAGCAGCAGGTGCAGTTGTTGACAACGTTGCCACAGCAGCTCAAATAGCTAAATCTATTAAAACAGGTATGCCTTTGGTAGAAAGAATCACTACAATAACAGGTAGTTGTATCAAAGAACCTAAAAACCTAATAACAAAAGTTGGAACATTAGTTTCAGAAATAATAGAACAATGTGGTGGATTTAAAGAAGGTAAGAAGGTTGGTAAAGTTATAATGGGTGGACCTATGATGGGTATGGCTCAATATACTACTGAGATAGCAACTAATAAAGGTTCTTCAGGGATTTTATGTTTGGATGAGGAAGAATCACGTACTCCAGATATTCAAAACTGTTTAAGATGTGGAAGATGTACAGATGTATGTCCATCATTCTTACAACCACTTTACATAAGTGCATATTCTTTAAGAGATGATTATGACACAGCTGAATATCATAGAGCAATGGATTGTATCGAATGTGGGTCTTGTTCATTTATTTGTCCAGCAAGAAGACCATTACTTCAATCTATAAGATCAGCAAAGAGAGAAATAGGAGCAAAGAGAAGAAAGCAAGCTGCTCAGAAATAAAGAAAGTTAAGGGGGAAAAACGATGGAAAATAAGTTGATAGTATCATCTTCTCCTCATGTGAGAAGTAATGAAGATACTTCATATATAATGAAACAAGTTATTATAGCACTCCTTCCAGCAGCAGTAGCAGGAGTATACTTCTTTAGACTTAATGCTTTGAGTGCTATGTTTTTTTGTATACTTGGTACAGTAGGTACTGAATTTTTATATCAAAAATTTATGAAGCAAAAAAGTACTATAGGAGATTTTTCAGCTGTTGTAACAGGATTATTATTAGCATTTAACGTACCTGCATCACTTCCTTGGTGGATGTGTCTAGTAGGAGGAATATTTGCAATATTAGTAGTTAAAATGGTATTTGGTGGAATTGGATGTAACTTTGTCAATCCAGCACTTGCTGCAAGAGCATTTTTATTAGCATCATTCCCAGTTGCGATGACTGCTTGGACTCAGCCAGGTGTTAACTGGATAGGTAAAAACTTAGATGCAGTTAGTACAGCAACTCCATTGAGCTTTTTGAAAAATGGAGCAGCAGGATTAGCAGACCTTTCTAGTAATGGAATCAGTCTCGCTGATATGATGATTGGTAATATTGGTGGATGTATAGGTGAAACATCAGCAATATTATTATTATTAGGTGGAGTATACCTAATGTATAAAGGCATAATAAATTATATTATACCAGTATTTTACATAGCAACTGTATTTATATTAACATTCCTTTTAGGTGGATTTAATATAAATTTCGCAATATATCAGCTGTTTGCTGGAGGTCTTATGTTAGGTGGATTCTTCATGCTTACGGATTATACAACTTCGCCTATGACTAAAAAAGGTCAAATAATATACGCTGTATTAGCTGGTCTTATAACAACAGTTATAAGAATG
Source organism: Clostridioides sp. LIBA-6822 (assembly GCF_056688955.1). Lineage (NCBI taxonomy): Bacteria > Bacillati > Bacillota > Clostridia > Peptostreptococcales > Peptostreptococcaceae > Clostridioides > Clostridioides sp. LIBA-6822. The sequence goes on from NZ_CP196995.1 coordinate 1,241,309, forward strand.
TATGGTGGATATCCAGAAGGTGTATCTTACTCAATACTACTAGTAAACTGTCTTGCTCCACTTATAGATAAGTTTGTTAGAAATAGAGTGTTTGGGGAGGTGGCTAAATAATGAATAGTATTGTAAGACTAGGTGGGACTTTACTTGCTATAAGTGCTATAGCCGCATTAGCACTTGGGGCTACAAATCAAGTTACAGCTCCAGTAATAGAACAAAGAAATATACAAGCAAATAATGAACTTAGAAAAGCAGTACTTCCAGAAGCAAAAGAGTTCAAAGAAATGGAAGAAAGTACTTATAAAAACCTTGGAGATGGACTTATAGCTGAGGTATATGAAGGTCTTGATGGTTCTGAAGTAGTGGGATATACTTTAAAAGCTAAGCCAAGTGGTTATGGTGGAGAAATTGAAGTTATGGTAGGTATATCATCTGAAGGTCAAGTTACAGGTGTTGATATTGGTAATATGACAGAGACAGCAGGACTTGGAGCAAAAGCTAAAGATGATGCATTTAAAGGTCAATATAAAGGCAAAACTGCTGAGCCTCTTGAAGTAGCAAAAGGTAGTGCAACAGCAGACAATCAAATACTAGCAATATCAGGTGCAACTATTACGTCTACAGCAGTTACTACAGGAGTAAATGCGGCTATAGATGTTTTCAATAGTGCTCTTAATAAATAAGGAGGGTTAATTATGAATTTAGCTAAAGTATTTAAAAATGGGCTAATAGATGAGAACCCAACATTTGTGCAAGTTATAGGTATGTGTCCAACACTAGCCGTTACAACTTCAGCAATAAATGGAATCGGTATGGGTCTTTCAACAGCAGCAGTTTTAATATGTGCAAATTTAGTTATATCATTACTAAGAAAAATCACACCAGATAAGATAAGAATACCTATATTTGTAGTAATTATAGCTACATTTGTTACAATAGTAGGAATGGTTTTAAAAGCATATGTTCCTGCTCTTGATAAGGCTCTTGGTATATATATACCATTAATAGTTGTTAACTGTTTAATATTAGCTCGTGCAGAGAGTTTTGCTTTTAAAACTGGTCCACTAGCTTCAATTGTTGATGGTGTAGGTCAAGGTCTTGGATTTACTGTTGCTCTTACAATAATAGGTGCAGTAAGAGAATTACTTGGAAATGGTAGTTTATTTGGATTGACACTATTTGGAGCATCTTTCCAACCAGTATTAATATTTATATTACCACCAGGTGCATTCTTAACATTAGGATTCTTATTTGCAGGATTTAATAAATTAAGAAGTAAAAAAGCGTAGTGGAGGTGTAATAAATGAATTTAATACTTTTATTTTTAAGTATCGTTCTTGTTAATAACGTTATAACATCTCAGTTCTTAGGTATATGTCCTTTCTTAGGAGTTTCTAAGAAAGTTGATACAGCAGTAGGGATGGGAGTTGCAGTTACATTCGTTTTAACTTTAGCTTCAATTATAACTTATTTTATACAAATTTTATTAGTAAAAACTGGAACTGGATTTTTACAAACAATAGCTTTTATATTGGTTATAGCTTCTATAGTTCAGTTCGTTGAAATGGTAATTCAAAAGATGAGTCCATCTTTATATCAAGCATTAGGAGTTTATTTACCTCTTATAACTACAAACTGTGCAGTTCTTGGTATAGCTCTAGTTAATGTTCAAAAAAGTTATAACTTAGTAGAAACAATAATAAATGGATTTGGTGCCGGAGCTGGATTTACTTTAGCAATAGTAATATTCGCAGGTATAAGAGAAAGACTAGAATTAGCTGATATACCAGAAGCATTTAAAGGTTTCCCTATAACACTTATATCAGCAAGTTTAATGTCAATAGCTTTCTTAGGATTTACAGGACTTATAAAGCTATAAAAAAGAGGGGTGAAAATAGTGATACTTACAGCTGTATTAGTTTTAGGAGTTATGGGCTTAATCTTCGGGATAGTACTAGATTTTGCATCTAAAAAGTTTGCTGTAGAAGTAGACGAAAGAGTGGAAGCTATACTAGGAGTACTTCCAGGAGCTAACTGTGGTGGTTGTGGATTTCCAGGTTGTGGAGGTCTTGCAAGTGCAATAGTTGAAGGAAAAGCACCAGTTAATGGTTGCCCTGTAGGTGGAGCAGATGTTGGTGCAAAAGTAGGAGAAATAATGGGAGTAAGCGCTGAAGCAGGTGAAAAGCAAGTAGCAAAAGTTATTTGTAAAGGAACTTGTTCAAGTGCAAAAGATAAATATGAGTACGACGGAATATCAGATTGTAGAGCAGCAAATGTTTTAAATTCAGGAGCTAAAATGTGTAAATTTGGATGTTTAGGTCTTGGAACATGTAAAGCTGCTTGTAAATTTGATGCTATATCTATAGTTGATGGAGTAGCAGTAATAGATGAAGAAAAATGTGTAAATTGTGGAAAATGTCAAGAAGTTTGTCCTAAGGGCATAATAATCACAAAGCCAGAAAGTCAAGAAGTAGTTGTAGAGTGTAACAGTAAAGAGTTTGGTAAGGCTGTTAAAGAAAAATGTACTGCTGGATGTATTGGCTGTGGAATGTGTGTAAAAGCTTGTAAATTTGATGCTATAATATTTGAAAATAAAATAGCTAAGATAGACTCTAGCAAGTGTGTAGGTTGTATGGAATGTGTAGCAAAATGCCCTACAAAAGTAATATCAGGTGATATAACTAAGAAAAAGAAAGTTACTATTGACCAAGAACTTTGTGTTGGATGTACAGTATGCAAAAAACAATGTAAGTTTGATGCAATAGAAGGAGAATTAAAAGAAAAACATAAGGTAGATGCTGATAAATGTGTAGGATGCCATTTATGTATGGAAAAATGTCCAAAGAAAGCTATTAAAATTTTGTAATATGGACAAAATAAGGATATGGAATAATTTCCATATCTCTAATGAGTACATAAAACAGAGGTATGGAATAATTTCCATACCTCTATTTTATGTATATTTATTTTATTGGTAATAAATATAACAATAGTGTAACAAAAAAGGTTCGACATTTCTGTTGAATTTTTTACAATATAGTGATAGACTAAATAGGTACAAATTACGTACAAACGAGGTGAATAAATGAATATAATCTTGGCATCAGCCTCTCCAAGAAGGAAAGAAATTCTAGAGAATACAAATGTAAGATTTGATATAATTAAAAGTGAAATTGATGAGATTATATTAGAAAGTGAAGCACCAGAACATTTAGTTATGAGATTGGCTTTTGAAAAAAGTATGTCTGTAGCATCTGAACATAATGAAGATGTTGTTATTGGAGCTGATACAGTTGTTGTTTTAGACAATGCTATTTTAGGAAAACCTAAAGATGAGTCTTGTGCAAGAGATATGCTAAAAAGACTATCTGGAAGAGAGCATCAAGTCATAACCGGTATTAGCTTAATAAACTTGTGCGAAGATAAGAAAGTAATTGACTATGTAATCAGCAATGTGAAATTTAAAACGTTATCAGAACAGGATATTGAGGATTATCTGAGAACTAAAGAGTCATTTGACAAAGCAGGAGCTTATGGTATACAAGGCTATGGAGCTTTGCTAGTTGAAGAAATTAAAGGAGATTATTTTAATATAGTCGGTCTTCCAATTTCAAAGTTAGGTGACTTATTAAAAAAACATTTTAATATAAATCTTTTTTATGGAGTGTGATTTATCTGAAAAAGTCATTTAATTCAACCATTAAGGTAAAAGAAATGGCACCAGAGGAAAGACCCAGAGAAAAGATGCTTGCTGAAGGAGTAAAAAGCTTATCAAATACTGAATTGTTGGCTATACTTTTAAGGACTGGTAACAAAAATAAAAATGCTATTGAGTTAGCCAACTATATAATAAATAGAGATATTCAGGGTATTAGACATTTAGAAGATATGACAATAGAGGAGCTGTGTAATATAGATGGAATTGGGTTATCAAAATCAACCCAAATTAAAGCAGCTTTAGAACTAGGCTCTAGAATAGCCAGTTTTAAACCTATGAAGTATAAAATAAAAAATCCTTGGGATATACATAAATATTATATGGACAGCCTTAGGTATTTAAAAAAAGAGGTTTTTAAAGCAGTTCTTTTGAACACAAAAAATGAGATAATATCTGATGTAGATATATCCGTGGGGACTTTAAGCTCGTCATTAGTCCATCCTAGAGAGGTTTTTAAAGAAGCTATAAGAAGAAGTGCAAGTAAAATAATAGTGATGCATAATCACCCTTCAGGAAGTGTGGAACCATCAAGTGAAGATAAGAATATCACATCAAGACTTGTTAAATGTGGAGAAATAATTGGAATAGAAATAATTGACCATATAATTATTGGAGATGGATTATACTTTAGCTTTAAAGAAAATATGATAATTTGACTTTATATGTGATAAAATAGTAGGAGAATGTTTTTAACATGATTCTTAATAGTAGGAAGGAGTAAAATCATGGCTAAGGAAAAAAAGAAAGAGAAAAAAGGTTTTTTTAGTTTTAATAAGATGACAAAGGATATGGGAATAGATTTAGGGACTGCAAATACATTAGTTTACATAAAAGGACAAGGTATTGTTGTTAGAGAACCATCAGTTGTCGCAATAAGAGATGACAGTAAGGAAGTTTTAGCAGTAGGTGAAGAAGCTAAAAAAATGATAGGTAGAACACCAGGAAATATAGTAGCTATAAGACCTATGAAAGATGGTGTAATAGCTGATTTTGATATAACTCAATCAATGATTAGTTATTTCATACAAAAAGCAGCTGACAAAAAAGGTGTTGTAAGTCCAAGAATAGCTATATGTGTTCCTTTTGGAGTTACAGAAGTAGAAAAGAGAGCTATAGAAGAAGCTGCAAGACAAGCAGGAGCTAAAGATGCATTCCTTATAGAAGAGCCAATGGCAGCAGCTATAGGAGCAGGATTAAAAGTTGAAGAACCAGAAGGTAATATGGTAGTTGATATTGGTGGAGGTACTTCAGAGATAGCTGTAATATCTTTAGGAGGAATCGTTACTGCTAAATCTATAAGAATTGGTGGAGACGAGTTTGATGAGTCTATAGTTGCTTATGTAAAAAAAGAGTACAATCTTATGATAGGTGAAAGAACTGCTGAAAATGTTAAGATTAGTATAGGTTCTACATTTAAAGATGATGAAGAAGTAAACATGCAAATAAGAGGTAGAGATTTAATTTCAGGGTTACCTAAGACAATAGAAATATGTTCTACAGAAGTTAGAGAAGCATTAAAAGAACCTGTAAGTTCAATAGTAGATGCAATAAAATCTACACTAGAAAAAACTCCACCAGAATTAGCGTCAGATATAATGGAAAACGGAATAATGCTAACAGGAGGAGGAGCTTTGCTTAGAGGTCTTGATAAACTTATTACACAAGAAACTGGAATGTCTGTGCAAATAGCAGAAACACCTCTTGATTGTGTTGCACTTGGAACAGGAAAATCTGTTGAAGACCAAGAAATCTTTGAAAAAGTATTAATGATGAATGCTAAAAATTAGAAGTTGGTGATGGCCTTGAGATTTGACAAGAATAAAAATGAGAAAAAAAGGATTAATGTTAAAGTGATAGCAACGGGCGTAGTTGCTATCACTTTAATTGGAATTGTGGGTATATCAATCGGTAAGTTTTCTAGTGGTAGTCCAGTAAATTTAGGAGTAGCCTCTGATGCTATTACAAGTGTTGGAAAAGGAATAAACAATGGCTTTTCTTTTATCAAAAATGGATTTAAAGATATATCAAGTTTTAAAGAGAATTCTAAAAAGGTAAAGAAATTAGAAGCAGAAAATGAAAAACTTAAAAAGGATATGATAACTTTAAATACTAAATTAGATAAAACAGAATCACTAGAAGAGTTAAAAAAGACGCTTAATTTTGTAGAGGAAAAATATAAAGCTACAAGTATTTCTACAAGTGTTGTCAGTAAAAATGATGGAAACTGGTATGAGAGCTTTGTTATAGGTGCAGGGAAAAGTTCGGGTGTAAAAAAAGAAAGTATAGTTATGAATGGTAGTGGATTAGTTGGTGTAGTTTATGAAGTTTCAAACAATTATAGTAAGGCAATTTCACTATTGGATTCTAAGGCATCTGTAAGTTTTAAACTAGCAAAGGATGCTAATGCGAAAGGAACAATTACTCAAAATACTACTTTGGATAATAAGGATAGTTATAATAGTAAAGGATATTTACAAGGTTATATGTTTGACTCATCATACAATGTAATTCAAGGAGATATAATAACAACATCAGGTCTTGGATTCTTCCCAGAGGGTATACCAATTGGTGAGGTTGAAAAAGTAGTTGATGATAAAGATAAGTCGCTAAAATATGTAGTTGTAAAACCTTATGTTGATTTTAAGAATATAGATGACGTTGTAGTCATAGAACCAAGAAATATAGGATAAAGGGGATAAAAACAATGAAAAAAGTTTTACTTTGTCTATTAGGAATTGTGCTTATGACTATAGAAAATAGTATAACAAATTATATAGATATTTTTGGCATAAGCTTTAATCTAGTTCTTATATATGTGACTATAATCTCTCTTTATTTAGATGAACTAGAGGGTGGTATTATAGCTGCTATAATAGGGCTTATTAAAGACATAACCGTTGGTGGAATTTTTGGTGTAAATGCGTTAGTTTTGTTTGTTATTGCGTATGCAATCGGACACATGAGAGACCAGCTATATAAAGGTAGCTATATTATTACTTTCGTTTTGATTTTTATAGGAAGTTTAATTGATTCAATTGTCAATATAGGTACATCTAGTATAATCTATCAAAGCTATAGCATATCAACACTTTTAGTAAAAGGTCTACTAGTAGCACCAATAGTGAATAGTTTAATTGGTTTAGTAATATATCGCTTATCTAAAAGAGCAGTTTTAAAACTTAAAGAAGATTAGTTGGTGAGTTCATGGAAGAAAATAAACAAGTTGATAGACTAAAAATAATTAAAATAGTCATAAGTGTGATATTTTTAGCTATTTTAGTAAAAATAATCTACATGACTACATTTAAATATGAATATTACAATGAGTTAGCTGAGAATAAAACATATAAAAAATTGGCAATAGAAGCTCCAAGAGGAGAAATAAAAGATAGATATGGAAGATTGTTAGCGGGAAATAAAAACTTATTTACTGTTCAGGTTTCAGGTAACGATATTAATAAAAAAGATGCAAAGAAGCGTTCAAGAGCAAATGAAATATCATTAAAGCTTATAAATTTGCTTGAAAAAAATGGTGAAGAATATGTAGATGAGTTTCCTATATATGTAGAAAATGGAAAGTACTATTATACATATGACAGAGATATTAGAGAGTATAAATCAGAAAATGGTATCCCAAATGATTATAATGCTAAAGAAAGTTTTTATTACTTAGTAGATAAACTTATATCAGCTGGAATATTGTCTCAAGAAGATAAAAGATTGGATGCAACAAAGTTACAAGCAAAACTGAATGAAAATGGATATTATCCACCTATTTTAGTTAGTAAATGGATGTTCACAGCAGAAAGAGATAAGAGAGATTGGCTGGCTAGTTATAAGATAAAAGAGACTAAGCTAAATGCCAAAGAAGCGTTTGAAAAAGTAAGAAATAGTGAAGCATTAAACATTGATAAAAGTTTAAGTGATGAAGATGCAAGAAAAATAATGGTTGTGAGAGATTTGATAAAATCAAAAGGATATTCTCAGTATAATCCAGTAACCATTGCAAAAGATGTAGGAGAAACTACAATTGCACAAATTGAAGAGCGTGCTATGGACCTTGTTGGTGTTTCAATAGCAGTCGAACCAGTAAGATATTATCCTAATGGAACTTTAGGTTCACATATGCTAGGATATGTAGGAAAAATGCCATCAACTCAAATAGAATCATACCTTCAGAAAGGGTATGAAAATGGAGACATGGTAGGTCTTGCAGGAGTAGAGAAAAGTAATGAAAGTAGACTAAGAGGAACTGATGGTTATAAAATGGTTAAGGTTGATGCATTGGGAAGAATCAGTAAAGAGATTGAATCTAAAAAGCCTAAATCAGGAGATACTGTATATCTTACACTAGATAAAGACTTACAGGAAGTTTCAGATAATGCATTAAAACAAATAATAGAAGTTGCTTCTAAAGGAGGTACTTTTAAAAGTAAATTTGGTGATAAACCAATTAGTGCATATGCAGGAAAAGCACAATCAGCAGCCCTTATAGCTATTGATGTAAAAAATGGAGAAGTATTAGCTTCTTCAAGCTATCCTAATTATGACCCAAATAAATTTGCAAAAGGTATTTCTACAGAAGATTATAAAGCACTTCAGCCAAAGAATCCAAATGACTTACTAGCAGGGAGTCCACTTTTAAACTTAGTTACACAAGGGGAATTCCAGCCAGGTTCTTCATTTAAGATGGTAACTTCAATGGCAGCTTTAGAAAATGGTTTAAATCCAAACTTTACAATAAATGACCCTGGGGTTATCATGTTAGGTAAAAAATCTTTTGGTGACTATGTATGGAACCATGGTAGAGGCAATCATGGCATGACAAACTTATATAAAGCAATACAAGAATCTTGTAATATATATATGGCAACTATTGGTACAGGTAAAACATGGCCAGATGGAAAAAGCATTGGTATAGATATGAATGCAAGTAAAATCCTTGAGTATGCAAAATTGTTTGGACTTGACCAAAATACTGGACTTCAAGATGAAGTAGAAGAAAGAGCAGGTAAAGTTCCTAGCACAGAGGATAAATTGAAATCAACACAAGCTCTGTTAAAGTCGAATTTAGAAAGAGAAATGGCAAATGACTTTGTTGATATAACTAGAGATAAAAATCCTAAAGAATATGAAAAAAGAATCAATGAGATTGTAAGCTGGGCAGCAGAAAAGAAAACTCCTGGTAGAGTAGAAACAATGAATAGACTAAAAAAATTGGATGTTAAAGAAGAGAGAATAGAAGATGTAGCAGATTTAGCAGTATTTAGTTATTTCAACTTTGCAAAATGGAGTACTGCAGATACATTCAACTTGGCTATAGGTCAAGGTGAGAATGCCTATACACCAGCTCAGATATCAAGATATGTGGCTGCCATAGCAAATGGAGGCAATTTAGTAGAATTATCTGTAGTTGATAGAGCTGTTTCAAGTAACTATTCATCAGTGAAAATCAATGACCAGAAGAAAGTAGAAAAAATACCTTTTAAAAATCCTGACAACTTAAAAGAATTAACAAAAGGTATGAAATTGGTTGCAAAACAAGGTACAGGAAAGAGTGCTTTTGCTGATTTCCCAATAGATGTAGCGGCAAAGACTGGTACAGCTGAGAAAAGTGGGAAAATACCTACAGATAATGAATATGAATATTTAAAAAGTCATATATCATCTTATAATGTAAATCTAGATGATGCAGTTAAACTAGCAGATAAGATGAAAGCAGAAAAAGAAAAAGAACTTTCATTAACTAAAGAAAAGGAAGTAAAAAAGAAATTAGAAAACAAAGATTTAAAAGACAAAGAAAGAAAGAAATTAGAAGAAGAGTTAGAGGATGGAATAAAAGTTAGATTAGAAGATACTGATAAAGTGAATTCTTCATATTTAAGAAAAGCTATAAAAGAATTAAATCCAAAAATAACAGATGACGAAATAGATAAATTTAAACAAGATTATGGTTCTTTTACATGGACTGTTGCTTTTGCTCCAGCAGATGACCCAGAAATAGCTGTTGTATGTGTAATTCCTCAAGGTGATTCAAGTGTATTCTCACTTTTACCAACTCGAGAAGTTATTGGAACGTATATGGGATTAGAGCCAACTAATAGTAAAAAAGACAACAATACGAATGATGTTAACAATTCTTCTGACGAAAATATAAATTTCGAGTCACAAATTAACAGATAGCTTAATCCATATATAAACTTTAGCTTTATACAGAAAAAATAAAAGGATTTAAAGCGTATTTGAAGAATATAAATGATATATCACTCTGGAGGTTGTTATGTCTTTAAGAGAAATTTGTAGTCAAGAACTAGTAGAGTTCAAAGGTAATAAAAGAGGGATAATAGTAAATATAAAAAAAGAAGCTCCATTTGAGGAAATACAGGAAAAATTAATAAACAAATTGGAAGCGTATGTTGGCTTTTTTAATGGGGCTAAAATTAGTAAAATTAATAGTGATTATTTAACTGACATGGAGATTCTAGAATTAAAAGAAGGAATCACTTCTAGATTTGATGTGGAATTCGTTGAAGATCAAAAAATTGAAGAAAATAGTAATTTTCCAACAAAATATGTCAATACCCTAAGATCTGGAGAAAATATTGAATTTGAAGGTGATGTAGTCATATTAAATGATATGAAACCTGGTTCAAAGGTGCTTTCAAAATCAAATACAGTTGTTATGGGAGATATAAATGCTGGTGCTAAAGTTGTAGCAGGAGGTAATGTTTTTGTAATGGGTAAAATAGAAGGCTTTGTACATGCAGGTGCAGAAGGTAATGAATTTGCATATGTTGTTGCTGGAAATCTTAATCCTAAAATATTACAAATAGCAGAAAATATTGCAGAAGCTCCAGATGATGAAGAAAATTATGAAGTTGAATCAGAAATTAGCCCAGAAATAGCCTTTGTGAGTAATGGAAGAATTGTAATCGAAAGCTATTTGTCAAAATTGGACAAATAGAAAGAAAAATAGGGGGTAGTATTATGAGCGAAGTTATAGTTATAACATCTGGTAAAGGTGGAGTTGGAAAAACTACTACCGCAGCAAACTTAGGAACTGCGCTAAGCCTAGAAAATAAAAAAACAGTAGTAGTAGATGCAGATATCGGACTTAGAAACCTAGATGTAGTAATGGGTCTTGAAAATCGAATAGTTTATGACATAGTAGATGTAGTTGAAGGAACTTGTAGGCTTAAGCAAGCTCTAATAAAAGACAAAAGATTTGATAATCTATATTTATTACCAGCAGCACAAACTAGAGACAAAAATGCTGTCTCAGTTGAACAAATGGTTGACCTGTGTGAAAAACTAAAAGAATCTTTCGAGTATATAATAATAGACTGCCCAGCAGGTATTGAGCAAGGATTTAAAAATGCAATAGCTGGAGCAGATAGAGCTATTGTGGTTACAAATCCAGAAATATCGGCAGTAAGAGATGCTGATAGAATAATAGGTTTATTAGAAGCAAATGAAATAAAAGAAATAAGATTAGTTATAAATAGGATTAGAAATGATATGGTTAAACGTGGAGACATGATGGATAAACAAGATATAATAGAAATATTAGCAATAGATTTGTTAGGTCTTGTTCCTGATGATGAAAGTATAATTATATCGACAAATAAAGGTGAGCCAGCTATACTTGATTCAAAGTCACTTGCTGGTCAAGCATACAAGAATATCGCAAAAAGGATACTAAATGAAGAAGTTCCTCTACTTGAACTTGAAGTTGAAGATGGATTCTTTGGTAGACTTAAAAAAATGTTTAGCATGGCTAAGTAGCAAAGGAGGATACATCTGTGTTAGATTTATTTAGAGTTTTTTCTAACGATGCTAAAACTAGTAAATCTGTTGCTAAAGAGAGGTTAAAATTAGTTTTAGTACATGATAGAGTAGATTGTTCACCACAACTTTTAGAAATGATAAAAACAGACATTTTAAAAGTAATAGCCAATTATGCAGAGATAGAAGATGATGGCCTTGAAATAAAAATGTCTAAATGCAGAGGTGAGCACGATGACAAACCTGTATCTGCATTAGTTGCTAATATACCATTAAAGAATATAAAAGATAGATGTATGTAATTAGTGCTTAAAAGGGGGGTATCCTTATTGGTATATGCCCCTTTTATTTAATTATGTGTTTAAAGATAGAAAGACGGTGATTCTTTGAAAAAAATCAATATTAATTATAAGTCGACAATTAAGTTGATAAAACAGTTAGACTGGAAACTTATAGTTACAGTATTAGCTATCTTTATTTTTGGACTTGTTATACTTAGTAGTGCAACGCATGCTAATTCGACTGGTTCATATAATCAATTAATTAAGCAAGGACTAGCTTTTGTACTTGGCATAGGGATGATTATAGTCATATTATTTTTTGATTATAATCTTTTAGGTAGGTATTACAAAGCGCTTTATATAATAAGTCTTGTTTTGTTAGCCATCGTTTTATTACCTGTAATTGGTACAGAAAAAGGTGGTGCTAGGTCGTGGATTAACTTAGGTCCACTTGATTTGCAAACATCTGAGATAGTCAAATTAACATTTGTACTTAGTTATGCAAAGATACTTGAAACTAAGAAAGACAAATTAAATACATTAAAGGAAGTTATACCTGTTGTAGTTTATGCTATTCCATTTATTGGATTATTACTTGCACAACCAGATTTGGGAACAGGAATTGTCTTTTGTTGTATGATATTTGCAATGATGTTTACAGCAGGTCTTAGTTCAAAATTGATAAAAAGAGGAATAATCATACTGTTGGTATCAATGCCACTGATGTATTTGATGATGGCAGACCATCAGAAGATAAGAATAGAAGCCTTTTTAAATCCAGAAGATGTAACACTGAAAGGAAACTATCAGGTTATGCAATCTTTGATTGCGATAGGTTCTGGTGGTGTAACTGGTAAGGGGCTATACAATGGAAGTCAAAACCAAGAAGATTTTTTACCTGTGCAAGATAGTGATTTTATATTTGCTGTTGTAGGTGAAGAACTTGGTGTAATAGGAATGGCAGTGCTGATAATCTTATTTGCAATATTCTTATTAAGGCTTTTAGTAATTGCAAGAGATGCCAAGGATTTTTATGGAACCCTCATCGTGGTTGGTGTTATGGGGATGTTTGGTTATCAGATAATCCAAAATATAGGTATGACTGTTGCATTAATACCAGTAACAGGAGTAACACTACCTTTTGTAAGTTATGGAGGTAGTTCGTTATTAACATCCTTAGCAAACTTAGGATTAGTACTAAATGTTTGTATGAGAAGAAAGAAAATAAATTTCTAGATTTAATACTTGAAACGTAAATTGAGGAGATTGAGCATATGAATATAGCATTAGTAGCGCATGACCAAATGAAAAATACTATGGTCGGATTTTGTATAGGTTATGAATCAATTTTAAAAAAGTATGGACTTTATGCAACTGGAACTACAGGAAAAAGAATAATGGATGAAACTGACTTAAATATCAATAGGTTAGCATCTGGTCCTTTAGGTGGAGACCAACAAATAGGTTCTTTAATAGTAACACAAGAGATAGACTTAGTTATTTTTTTAAGAGACCCATTGACATCTCAGGCTCATGAAACAGATATACAAGCTTTAATAAGACTTTGTGATGTTTATCATGTTCCAATAGCTACAAATCTAGCTTCTGCAGAAATATTTATAAAAGCTCTTGATAGGGGAGAACTATCATGGAGAGAAGTTAGAAAAAATAAAAGTCAACGTGTTTAAGAAAAGTAAATTATATATAAAAAAAGGAGATGTTTCAAAATAAAAATTTGAATCATCTCCTTTTTTTATATTATTTTAAACCTATTGATTTGTATGTTATCTACAATATTCACTGACTTCACAATAAAATTGTACATAGTTTTTTGTGTAAGTACAATAACATACATTGTGTTTTAGATTATAAATCATTTTTATCTGAATTACTTACTCAATCAACTGATATATTGTTACATTCTTTTCTTTTATAGTCTTCACAGTGAGCCATAACTATACATGATTATACATCCTGATGTAACTATACTTTCCAAAAAATGTATTGAATATATATATTATAATCTGTATAATGTTTTTAGGGGAGAATATATAAATAGTATACAATTTTGATTTTAATTATATTATTGAAAATTCTCCTCACTCTCACCGTTAATAATGATTGAAAAAGAGTTACTCCAGATACAGAATAACAGTTTCTAATATATTAATAATTATCGTTTTCTCATGTTGACATCAAATATACTAATTTGTGAGTTGTATTGTATACCAATTATGTAGAAAATATTAACCAGATTTTCCATGAAATCCAGATATTTCTCAACTGTATAAATGGAGATACATGTTTACAATCCTTCTTTTTAAATCCAAAATAGTCTGATTAATGGTAGGGAATAGGAAATAAAAATATTTTATAAAGGAGAATGCTAATATGAAAAAAATCAGGAAATTAGCTACCAAACTATTGATTACAACAATGGTTTTAACTTCAAGTATGTATGTGACAGTTTATGGTATGACAGCTAAAGATGTTACTGCAAAGACACCAAAAAGCTACGTATCTGGAACTAACAGTATATATGGTCCAAAGTTGTCACAAGCCCAACTGAATTCAGTAGCACAGGCAACAGCAGACTTTATGAATAATAAAATTACAAAGAACATGACCACAGATGCTAAGATTATGGTTGCCTACAATCACATTAAAAATAACACAACATATGTTAATTGGAACGCAGCAGAGGGAGCCAATACTGCCTATACATTGGTAACTAAAAAAGGTGCGTGCTCTGGAATGTGTAGGAGTTTTAAAGCCCTATGTGATGCTATGGGAATTGAATGTTATTATGTACATAGTACATCAAATGACCACCAGTGGAACCTTGTCCGTTTTGAGGATGGACGTTTGTATCATGTAGACATTGATGCTAACAAATCGGCAGGAAAGGACATTATATACAAGAGCCTTACTCACCCATTACCATTTGACAAGACAGCATATCCAGCTGTTGGAGCAGTGAATACTCAAAATCCACCAGCAAAAGCTGGGAAGCACACTATGCTAGCAGATCAACAAGGGGCAATACTTAATGAAGTTTATGGAAATAATATGAAGCCAAAAAATGAAATGTATGAGGGTCTTTTGTGTAGTTCAATTGACTCATCAATAAATACAATTAAGTTTACAGGTAGTAATTCAAATTTAGACCCATCAAAGCATACGGTTTCTGTAATAGGATTTATGAAAACACCATATGGTATGTTTGCATTAGCACCAAATAGTAAACCTGTTGAATATCCTTTTGAATATGATAAGCCATTTTCTTTAGATTTTAGTGGTAAGAACCGTTCTGCGGCAGAATTGTCAAAATACTGTAAAAAAAATAATATAATTATTAAAGTAGAAATTGGTGAAAAAGGATCTAATTCTGGAATAGGGCTAGTAGCATACGCTAGATACGTCCGTTAATACTAATATACAAATAGAACATATCATTATAAATAATGCAACCTCTCGCTGAGGGTGTATTTAACATTATTATGTGAAACAAAAAAGAGATTTTCGACCTCTTTAAAAATTTAAAAAAGGAGTTGAACTTAAAATTAGATTAGAAAAAATCAATTTTGAGACAACTCCTTTTTAATTTATTTTTGGATATAAAACTATTTAAATTAAATAATTTTGTTTGTGATTAATGATTATTTAACTAATTTTGCAAATTCTGCACCAAATGCCATACAGTCTTTTAATGTTTCTTCACTAGGGAAGAATTTTTTCTTAAGAGATTCTACAGGCATTTTAAATGACATAGCTTTAAGTAAAGTCTCAGCCATAGTTATACCTTCACCACTCCAACCGAATGAACCGAATACTCCTGCTATCTTGCCTTGGTTAGCCATTGGGTCTATAACAGAGAATAAATCCCACATAGGTTTAACCATAGTTTTGTTTATAGTTGGAGAACCTAATAGTATTACCTTTGATACTACTAATGTATCGTGCATCTCTGTTAATGTCATATCTTCTAAATCATATAATTCAGCTTTTGCGCCTTCTGCATCAAGACCTTCTTTTATCTTTTTAGCCATTTCTAAAGTATTGCTATAAGCTGATAAGTAGAATATAGAAACTTGGTTTTGATTTGTTGTATTAATAGCTTCTGTAGACCATTCAACATATCTTTTAACAGCAGCCATTGGGTCTTTAGTAAGCATTGGTCCATGAGAAGTTAATATAGTATCAAATTCTATGTTCATTCCTACAACCTTATCTACAGCACTTAAAACGTGCTTAGCAAATGGCTTAACTATACAGTCATAATAGTGTTTAGCTGATTTTAGGTAATCTTCACTGTTTACTACATCTGCATCAACACTTGCAAAGTGACAACCAAATGCATCACAAGTTAAAAGAGTCTTGTCCTCTTCAATGTAAGTAAACATTGTATCAACCCAATGTAAGAATGGAGCAGTTATAAATTTAAGGTTTCTTTTACCAATATTTAAAACTTCACCATCTTTTATTACATGACAATTAAAAGGTCTATTTATTTGACCATCTAAGTATAGTTTAGCAGCTTTAGTACAATAAACTTCTATATTAGGATTTAAATCTAATAAGTACTTTAAACTACCAGCATGGTCTGGTTCTGTATGATGAATTACAACATAGTCAATCTTAGCTATATCAGTAACTTCTGATAGATTACTTAAGAATTCATCTTTAAAATTTGCTTTTACTGTGTCAAATAAAACCGTTTTTTCGTCCTTGATTAAATAAGAGTTGTAAGTTGTCCCAAACTCAGTTTCCATTATTATGTCGAATACTTTTAAACCTTCATCTACTACGCCAGTAAAGTAGATATCTTTTTTTACTTCAAAAACTTTACTCATTTTTAACCCTCCTAAAATTTATCATTATACAAGTAACATACCCCATTTTGGGGTTAATGAAACAAAAGATGTCATTATAAGTCATATAAAACAATAGTTTATGTTTATAATATATCATATTTGATAAAAAATCTGCATTTTAATAAAAATTTAATGGAAAATATTATTAAATATTTTTTAGACATTCTATTTTGTGAATAATATAGGTTTTAAATTCAATATTTTAGTTATATTTTTGATAGAAAATATTTTATCGTGTATAATATTACTTATAAATAAGAATAAAAATAAAGAGCTTGTTTGGAGGAATTTGGATAAATGAATAAAGTAGACTTGAAAAAAATCTTAAAAAAAGTAGAAAAGCCTGCTAGATATCTTGGAAATGAAATAAATTCAATTCATAAAGATACTAGTAATAGTGAATTGATAAGATACGCACATTGCTTTCCAGATTTATATGAAGTTGGTATGAGTCACTTAGGAAGTCATATATTATACGATGTAATAAACAAAGATGAAGATGTATTTTGTGAGAGAGTATATTCTCCTGCTGTTGACATGGAAAATATAATGAGAGAAAAAAACATACCATTATTTGCATTAGAGTCAAGAGAGCCTATAACAAACTTTGATTTTGTTACTTTTACACTTCAATATGAACTTTCATATACTAATATCTTAAATATATTAGATTTAGCAAATATACCAATATTAAAAAAGGAAAGAAAACTGGAAGACCCATTTGTAATGGTTGGTGGCCCTTGTGCCTATAATTCTGAACCTTTAGCAGATTTTGTGGATGTAGTAATATTAGGTGAAGGTGAAGAGGTCAATTTAGAAGTAGTAAATGAGTATAAAGAATGGAAGGAAAATAAAACGACTAGAGAAGATTTTTTATATAAAATATCAAGTATAGAGGGAGTATACATACCAAGTTTTTATGATGTTAAATACAATGAAGATGGTACAGTTCAAAGTGTAACTCCTAATAGAGATGGAGTTCCTAAGAATCCTACTAAGAGAATAATAAAAGATGTTGAAACTGTAGACTATCCAGAGAAACTAATAGTACCTTATATAGATACTGTTCATGATAGAATAGTGTTGGAATTATTCAGAGGATGTACAAGAGGATGTAGATTCTGTCAAGCAGGTATGATATATAGACCAATAAGAGAAAAAAGTGTTGAAAGACTTAAAGAAATATTAGATAAATTAGTTAAAAATACTGGATATGATGAAATATCATTATCATCGCTTAGTACAAGTGACTATAGCAAATTATCTGAGCTTACTGATTATTTGGTAGACGAGTATGCTTCTAATAATATAGGCATTTCTCTTCCATCTCTTAGATTAGATAACTTCTCAATGGAAATTGCTGATAAAATACAACAAGTAAGAAAGTCTGGACTTACTTTTGCTCCAGAGGCGGGAACTCAAAGACTTAGAGATGTTATAAATAAAGGTGTCACAGAAGAAGATTTGGAAAATGCAACAGAAAGAGCTTTTGAGATGGGATGGAATAGTGTCAAACTATATTTCATGATTGGTTTACCAACTGAGACTTATGATGATTTAGATGGAATAGCTAAATTAGCATATAAGGTTATTGATATTTACAGAAAAGTAAATGGAGGTAAATTAAAGAGAAGTTTTAGCGTTACAGTAAGTACTTCTACATTTGTACCAAAGCCATTTACACCTTTCCAATGGCATGGACAAGATACTACAGAAGAAGTAGTTGAGAAGCAAAGACACTTAGTAAATAAATTGAGAAACAACAATATAAAATACAATTACCATGATTCAAAAACTAGCTTGATGGAAGCTGTAGTAGCTAGAGGGGATAGAAGGATAGGAAAAGTTATATATGATGCATTTAAACTAGGTGCAAAGTTTGATGGATGGGCAGAACACTTTAATTTGGATATATGGAAGGAAGCTATGGAAAAAAATAATCTTTCTATAGATTTTTATGCACATAGAAATAGAACTTATGAAGAAGTATTTCCTTGGGACCATATAGATGTAGGTGTTAATAAAAAATTCTTAATTAGAGAAGATGAGAATGCTAAAAAAGAAAAAATCACTTCTGATTGTAGACATAATTGTAATGGCTGTGGAATAAATATACATGATATAGGAAGGGGGCTTTGCTAATATGAGTAAAATAATAAGAGTAAAATTTAAAAAGGAAGGCGATATGATATATATATCACATCTTGACCTTCAGAGATTATTGCAAAGAGCATTTAGGAGAGCTGAAATAAACTTATCACATTCTCAAGGGTTTAATCCTCATCCTAAAATGAGTTATGGTAATGCTTTGGCTTTAGGAACAGAAAGTCAGGGAGAGTATGTAGATATTGAGATAGAAGAAGATGATTTATCAGTAGAGGAGTTCTTAAGTAAAGTATCAGTTCAACTTCCAGATGGAATAGCATTTATCAAAGCAAAAGAAATTGATAGACAAACACCTTCTCTTTCTTCTGTGATAGATTATGGAGAATATCTGTTTAATATAGAGTTAAAAAGACCTCTAACTAAAGAGTTTGTAAAAAGAAAAGTAATTGATTTTATGAATAATAAAGAAATAATTATAACAAAAAAGAATAAAAAAGGGAAGATGGTAGAAGTTGATATAAGACCTATGATAAGAACTTTTGATGTTTTAAATTTAGAAGATGAATATATTACTCTTACCGCTACTATAGCTACAGGTTCAAAGACTAATTTAAATACTAATATACTTATTCCAAAAATATTAGAGATGTTTGAATTGAATGTTGACCCATTAGATGTTGATATATTGAGAAGAGATTTATATGTATTAGAAGATGGTGAATTAGTGACTCCTATGTAGGCTCGAGAGGTGAAGTTGTGAAAAAGATAGTTATCGAGTCCTTAGTAGGGTCTCAGAAAACAGCAGTACTTGAAGATGAAAGGTTAGTAGAACTTTTTGTTGAGGATAATTTAAATAAAAAGACTGTATCCAATATATACCGTGGAATTGTAAAAAAAGTTATACCAGGAATAGAAGCTTGTTTTGTAGATATTGGCTTTAAAAAACTTGCTTATTTACAATTGAAAAAAGGAAGTACTATAAAATCTGGTCAAGATATTCTAGTGCAAGTAAATAAAGAAGAAATAGGAACTAAAGGTGCAAAATTAAACACTGAAATTAGTATTTCTGGAAGGTATATTGTCTATATACCTTCCAATGATAGAACTACAATATCGAATAAAATTACTGATGAAAAAGAAAGATTTAGATTAAAAAAAATTACTAAGGCAGTAAATAAAGAAAATTTAGGCTTAATAATAAGGACTGAGGCTCAAGGTTGCACTCATGATGAAATAAAAAAAGATATAGAAGAGTTGAAATTAAAGTATGAAAACATTTTAAAAGAATATAAACTTGGTATTGGACCAAAATTATTATATAAATCCTTAGATTTTGCAACTAAATATGTAAAAGATAATGTGAATGATGATATTGAATCTATAATTACTAATAGTTATGATAGATATTGCGAACTCAAATCTATTTTGAAGGGAATAGACAATACTTATGTTGATAAACTATGTCTTGAAGAAAATAGAGATGTATTTGATTTATATAGGATAGAATCTCAAATAGATAAGTTACTAAATAAAAAGGTATGGTTAAAGAGTGGAGGTTATCTAATAATTGAAAAGACAGAAGCTCTTACAGTCATAGATGTAAATACAGGTAAGTTTGTTGGAACTGGCAAACTTGATGAGACTGTTTATAAAACTAATATTGAAGCTGCAAAAGAAATTGTAAGGCAACTTAGAATTAGAGACATAGCTGGAATAATAATAATTGATTTTATTGACATGCATAAAAAGAAGCATCAAAATGAAGTTTTACACCTCTTAGAGGAAGAATTTAATAAAGATAAAAGAAAAGCTGAAGTGTTAGGTATGACGAAGCTTGGTTTAGTAGAAGTTGCAAGGCGTAGAGAAAAAGAGTCTATTGATAAATATTATCTAATGTCTTGTCCATGTTGTGATGGTGCACAAACGATAAAATCTATACATCATATGGTAGATGGTATTGAAAAAGAAATTATGAGAATAAGCGAGCATACAGTCTATAAAAATGTAATAATAGAGTTTAATGATTTTATTTTTGAACAAATAAAAGAATATTATATGGATATAATTGATAAAATTGGTGAAAAATATAATATAAAGATTTCTTTAAACTCAAATGCTACATTAAAACACAATAAAACTAATGTTATTTTCGATAAAATAGTTGACAATAAAATGTAAATATTTTATAATTAATAATTGTAATGCCGCACAGTAAAGGTCTAAATCTTCAAATGAAGTACCTTGTACTGGCGAGTTTGAGGCCGAGGAGGTGTATTTAATGTACGCTATAGTAAAGACTGGTGGGAAGCAATATAAAGTTTCTGAAGGTGATGTATTATTCGTTGAAAAATTAGAAGCTAACGCAGGTGATGTTGTTACTTTAAACGAAGTATTAGCTTGCTCTAAAGATGGAGAATTAAAATTAGGTTCTCCAGTAGTAGAAGGAGCATCTGTTCAAGCTAAAGTTGTTGAACAAGGTAAGGCTAAGAAAGTTATAGTTTTCAAGTATAAAGCAAAAAAAGATTACAGAAGAAAACAAGGACATCGTCAATCATACACTAAGATAGTTGTAGAAAAAATAAACGCTTAGTTGTTGGTTAAGTTATGATAAAAGTAAAATATTATTATAATGATGATTTCTTGATACAAGGTTTTTGTTTAAAGGGACATGCTGATTTTGCTGAAATAGGCTATGATATAGTGTGTGCTGCAGTTACATCTAATGCTATTGCAGTTATAAATTCTTTAGACAAATTACAAAAGATTGAATTTGAAAAAGTAGTAGGAGAAGAAGGTCATATAGAATGTATAGTTAAAGATATACATATAAAAGATGCACAATTATTACTAAATCACTTTCAATTAGCGGTTGAAGAAATTAAACGGGAATACCCAAAAAATATAAAAATTTTAAAAAAGTAGGGGGTGACTCCATATGTTAAACATGAATTTACAATTATTAGCATCTAAAAAAGGGGTAGGTTCTTCTAAAAATGGTAGAGATTCTATATCTAAAAGATTAGGTGTTAAGAGATTCGATGGGCAATTAGTAACTGCTGGAAGTATAATAGTTAGACAAAGAGGAACTAAAATACATCCAGGAACTAATGTTGGAAAAGGTAGCGATGATACTTTATTTGCATTAGTTGATGGTACTGTTAAATTCGAAAGAAAAGACAAGAAGAGAAAAAAAGTTAGTATATATCCAGTAGCAATAGCTGAGTAATATACATAAAAGGAGTGTTGAGGCACTCCTTTTTCTTATAGTACTGATGAATTTATAATAGTGTTTTTGGTAATGCTAATTAAAAGTTTTTAATTAAGTAGGTGAAGAATTTGTTTATAGATAAGGCAAGAATATTTGTTAAGGCTGGAAATGGTGGAAATGGTTCGGTAGCATTTAGAAGAGAAAAATATGTTCCAGCTGGTGGACCAGATGGCGGAGATGGTGGTCGTGGAGCAAGCATCATATTTGAAGTTGATTTGGGTCTTAGAACTCTAATGGACTTTAAGTACCAAAAAAAATATCAAGCTCAAAATGGTGGCGACGGAAGCAAAGGTAAAAGAGCTGGTAAAAATGGAGAGAACCTAGTATTAAAAGTACCAGCAGGTACAGTAATAAGAGATGAGGCTACAGGTCTTGTATTGGCAGATTTAAAGAAAGAAGGAGATATAGCTGTAGTTGCAAAAGGTGGTATAGGTGGTAAAGGTAACCAACACTTTGCAAATGCAGTAAGACAAGCTCCAGCTTTTGCAAAATCTGGTACAGATGGAGAAGAAAGATGGGTAACTCTTGAACTTAAAATGATAGCAGATGTAGGTCTTTTAGGATTTCCTAATGTAGGTAAATCAACATTTCTATCAGTGGTAACTAAGGCTAAACCCAAAATTGCAAACTATCATTTTACAACACTAACACCAAATCTAGGTGTCGTTCAAACTAAGTTTGGAGATAGTTTTGTACTTGCAGACATACCTGGAATTATAGAGGGTGCTTCTGAAGGTATAGGATTAGGGCATGAATTCCTAAGACATGTAGAGAGAACAAAGGTATTGATACATATTGTAGATATATCTGGACTAGAGGGTAGAGACCCTATTGAAGATTTTGACAAGATAAATGACGAACTTAGATTGTACAATGAAAAGCTTTCAAAGAGACCACAAGTTGTTGTTGCAAATAAGTTTGATATACTAGAAGATGAAAGTAAGTTTGATACATTTAAGAATGAGTTAGAAGGCAGAGGATATACAGTATTTAAAATATCTGCAGCAACTCGTCAAGGAATAGATGATGTAATAGCCTATGTCTCTAAACTTTTAAAAGAAGTAGAAGATGTGGAACTAGTTTCAGAAGAAGAAATGTACAGACCAGAACTTGATATTGGTACTGAAGAAGAATTGAGTATAGATATTGAAGATGGTGTGTATGTAGTTACAGGTAAAGCACTTAGAAGAATAATGTATTCTGTAAATTTTGATGATATGGAATCTCTTCAATATTTCCAAAAAGCTATGGAAAGTCAAGGTGTGTTTGATAGACTTAGAGAAATGGGAATAGAGGATGGAGATGTAGTTAGAATTTACGAATTGGAATTTGAATTTTACAATTAATTTTAGTATAGGATTATAGAGGTGAGGATATGTTAAAAGGAAAACAAAGAGCGTATTTAAGATCTTTGGCAAATACTTTAAAACCTACTACACAAATTGGTAAAGAAGGTGTCACAGAAAGTTTCTTAGAGCAATTAGATGATATGTTAAGAGTTAGAGAATTAGTAAAAGTTACTATACTAGAAAATGCAGGTCTTGATGCTAAAGAAACTGCTAATGCAGTATGTGAAGCTTTAAGAGCTGAATTTGTGCAAGCTATTGGTTTTAAATTTACTATTTATAAGAGAAATGTTGAGGAACCTAAGATACTTTTCCCAGGACATGAACAGGCAAAAGCCAAGGTTAAAAATAATAATGTTACAAAAAAAGGTAAACCAACTAAAAGAGCAGCTAGATAATAGTATATATTCTTTTAGTAAAATAAGTTAAAAAAATAGTGACAATTGGCAAAAATTGTATTATACTATTAAACATAAATTTAAATTAGCAATCTTATCAAGAGAGGCAGAGGGACTGGCCCTATGAAGCCCGGCAACCAGTATATTTTATTATACATTGGTGCTAAATCCTGCAGCAGTTATGCTGAAAGATGAGTATAAACCCGTCATATGGCTTGAGTTTATACTCAAGCTTTTTTAATTAGTATATTTATACATATAAATAATTTAATATAATCAAAATGATGGGGGTATGTAACAGTGAAGATAGCAATATTAGGGTATGGAACAGTAGGAAGTGGATTAATTGATTTAATAGAAAATAATACTTCAAAAAGAGATATAGAAATAGTTGGAATTTTAGTTAAAAATAAAGAGAAACATAAGTCTAAAAAGTATTTTGATAAGATAACAACAGATATAGAAGATATATTTGATAAGGATATTGATATACTAGTTGAAGTAATTGGAGGATTGAATCCAGCTTTTGATTATGTAACAAGAGCATTAAATAAAAAAATACATGTAGTAACAGCCAATAAAGACTTGCTTGCAGAGAGAGGTAGCGACCTTATAGAATTAGCCAATTTAAATGATGTTAGCATTAAATTTGAAGCATCTGTAGCAGGTGGTATTCCAGTTTTAAAGCCATTGATAGAATCATTAGAAGGTAATAATATAAAGAGTATAAATGCTATTTTGAATGGAACTTGTAATTTTATATTATCAAAGATGTATGATGAAAATCTACCGTATGATGTAGCTTTAAAACAAGCACAAGAATTGGGATTTGCAGAAGTTAACCCAGATGCAGATGTTTTAGGATATGATAGTGCTAGAAAACTATCTATATTATCTACTTTATCTTATGGAAAAATAGTATATTGGAAAGATTTATTATTAGAAGGAATAACTTCAATAGATGAAAAAGATATAGAATACGCAAAAAAATTAAATTGTAAGATAAAATTAGTTGCTAGAAGTAAGTATGAATCAGGAGAAGTAAGTGGGTTTGTTAGACCAGCATTGGTTGATAATGATAATATGCTTTCAAAAATAGATAATGAGTTTAATGTAGTGATTCTAGTAGGTGATTCAGTAGGTGAACTTTCTTTTGTGGGTAAAGGAGCTGGAAGAGGTGCAACAGGTAGTGCTGTCTATGCTGATATTATAGATATAATAGATAATAGAAATGCAAATATAAAATCTTTCTCAAAAGGAAAGTTGGATTTAAGTGGACTTATAGAAGATGAATGTAGTGCTGTAGTTAGATTTGATGGATATGATAAAGATGGAATTTTAAAATGTTTAGATAAATATGTGGATAGCTATGACATTATAGATGATGAAGAACTAGCGATTTTTGTAAATGCAAATTCAGAGCATAAAATTGATAGACTTTTGGAAGATGTAAAAAGAAATAATTATAGTAAATCAGCTAAGAAATTATTGAAGATAGATTAATATATTTATATAGGAATTATAAAATTTAAGGTGAAGTAAAACAAAATAAATATTTTGTTTTACTTCACCTTTTTAATATCTGGTGAATTAATAAGATAATAGAAAAATAAATACGTTATAATTAGCCAATAAAGAAGTTTTCACTAGCTTCATTAATAGCTTGTTGAGTTACCCTTATATATCGCTGTGTAGTGGCCACAGAGCTATGATTTAAGAGCTCTTTGACTAACTCTAAGTTATTATTACTCTTTTCAAATTGAGTAGTAGCATATAGCTTTCTAAAGCTATGTGTACTTATATTATACAAATTCAAGTATTTACAAATTATCCTCAACTGTTTTTGAATAGCTTTTGTCTTTATATTTACTAAATAGTCATTTGATTTAAGATTATACTTTCTAGCATGTTCGTTTATAGATTCAATTATATTTTTATTAACTGGTCTATATTGTAATTTGCCTGTCTTTTTTTCATTTATTTCTAACATGTTACCTTTAAAATTGCCTATTTTTAATCTTAAAATATCTGATATTCTTAGACCTAAATTAGCTTCTAACATTAGTGCCAATGCAACTTTAGGATTTTTTCTAAATCTTTTTTCAACGCCATTTTCACTATAAATAAAGCCAGTATGTAATAGTTCCATTATCTTTTTATATTCGTCTATTTCTATAGGTCTTGTTGCCATTTTCAACCACTCCTCTTATTTGATTTGGTAAGTTTAGGTCGGTATTTATTATATAATATAAATGAAACATTATATAATGGAAAAATTTACCAATAAACTTATGCAACTGTGATATATGTGATTAAGGAGAATTTTTTGAAAAATATTTACTAATAAAATTACAAAATTGTGATGAAATAACTGTGTTGTTAAACTAATTAAAAAGGTTATTAAAATTATGACAAATATAATAAAAAAATGGAAGTATTTAGTCAATTTTTGTGATTTTTATTTTTTTCGTAAATATTTCTTAATGGAGAAAGTATTTTTATATCTGATTAATTTTCCACTTGTAGATAAACTTTTCATATGCTTTTTAGCAATAAATAAAGCTGATATTAGGTAAACTATTACTACAATTTGAAGAATTGTGTCATAATAGCTAAGATAATAAAACCAGATTAAGTTATTATATATAACATTATATGTATCAGCAAAACTAGAAACCAATACAGTAGAGTTTGCAATAGGATAAAGTATAAATATAAATAGAGCAGCTAAGATTCCATGAGCAAACTTACTTAGTATGTATAATTTTAAATCTATGTCTGTTTTTGATAAAAATGTACAGCATTGAGCAAGTATGGATAATCCACTAAATCCTATTAAAAAACTAGCTAAAGATGCTCTTAGTATTTCTGGAGCACTTGTTATACTGGACACCTTATTGCAACCTATAGTGATTTCAAATAAACCACTTACAAATGCTTGACAGAGTTCTTTGTTTACACCTAAAAATGAAAGAGGTAAATACAAAATTGACGCTATTAAAGATATTACATTAAAAAGTGATAGTATTTTAAATACTACTGAAAAAACAATTACAAATCCACCAACTGTGAGTAAGGTATTTACTCCATTAAATACAGCATTTCCAAATAGAACAAAAAAGCCATTTCCACTTGCATTTCGAAGATTGATTATATTTTTTATGTTTGTTTTTAAATCTAATTTTGTCTTTGGAAGAATTTCATTACCATAATTTCTAAAAAAAAGACCAACCAATATAGTCCCTAGATAATGGCATAGAATCATTAAATAGCCTAAATTTGAATTTTGAAACATGCCCGTACCAACCGAACCTATTATGAATAAAGGTCCTGATGTAGAACAAAAAGAGACGAGTCTTTGTGCTTCATGTTTAGAAATTTGTCTATTATTTCTAAATTCAGAAGCCAAACTTACCCCTACTGGATAACCAGATACTGCTGATATTGCAAAAGCCAAAGCACTTTTGCCTGAGACATTAAATACAAGTCTAGTTATAGGATTAATAATAAATCCTATAATATCCACTATTTTTAAATCGACAATTAGGTTTGCTCCAATTATGAATGGTAGTAGTGATGGAACTAGAACATTAGACCATATAGAGAAACCCTCTCTTGCAGATTTTATAGCTTCATTTGGGTATAGGATAATGCCTAAAACTAGAACTCCAACTATAATAGCTGGAGCAAAAAAAGCAATAATTTTATTTTTTTTCATAATATCACCTATAAATTTGAGTTATAAGATATTATATTAAAAGTAATAAAAATATATGAATGTAATGGCTTAAGATATATAATAGATATATATTACAAGAACGATTATAATATTGGAGGAAAAAATGTTTAATAGTATAGCTAGTAAGAAAGTTTATGAACAAGTAATTGAACAAATACAATATAAAATACTAAATGGAGAATTAAGAAAGGGAGATAAATTACTGTCAGAAAGAGAATTATCTGAGCAAATGAATGTAAGTAGAACGTCTATTAGAGAGGCTATTAGAGTCTTAGAAACTATGGGAGTGATAGAAAGTAGACAAGGTGAAGGAAACTTTATATGTACAAATATAGAAAAAACTTTAATAGAACCATTATCTATGATTTTTAAACTTAATAATGGAACACTTGAAGATATATTGGAGCTTAGAATAATTTTAGAGATTGAAATTGCAAAACTTGCTTCAAAGAGAATAACTTCTTCTGAATCTATAGAACTTAAAAATATAATAGATGAAATGAGAATGGAAACTAAGAGAAAAGATAATAACCAAGCTTTAGTTTTATTAGACCAAAAATTTCACAGTAAACTAGCCACAATAAGTAAAAATTATTTAATTCAAAGTCTTTTTATGACAGCATCAAAATTATTTGATGGATTTATAGAAGATGCAAGAGAAAAAATAATTGCAAAACCTTTTAATGAAAATATATTACTTGAGCAACATGAGGCGATATATAATGCAGTTGTAGAAAATAATTTAGAACTTGCATCTGAAAAAGCAAAAGAGCATATGAAGTTTATAAGTAAAAATTATAGAAAAAATGAAAATTAAAAGTTTGTTATAAAATAAATTATTCTTGCAAATGGAATATAATGGTATTATCATATAAGTGTAAAACTGGTATGACCACATACCAATTTTATAGTTTATATAATGGGAGATTAAAAATGGTAAAGTTAAAAGTACCGTATTCAAAGCAAGGAATGATTTTAGAAATACCTGAAAAACGTTTTATTGGTGTTTTGGAAGCAAAATCGGATAATTATATAGAAAATAAAACTCAAGAAGAAATAGTTGAAGAATCTATGAATAATCCAATCGGCTCTAATTCACTGGAAGAACTAGCTAAGGGTAAAAAGAATGTGGTTATAATTACAAGTGACCATACAAGACCTGTACCAAGTAAAATAACTATGCCAATTATATTAAGACGAATTAGGAAGGTCAATCCAGACATTGATGTGAAAATTATAGTGGCAACTGGATTTCATAGGCCAAGCACAAGGGAAGAGTTAGTTTATAAAATGGGAGAAGAAATAGTAGATAATGAGGATATAGTTATGCATATATCTACTGATGACGAATCTATGTGTAAAGTGGGAGTACTACCTTCAGGTGGGGATTTATATATAAATAAACTAGCATATGAGGCAGAACTTTTAATAGCAGAAGGATTTATAGAACCACATTTTTTTGCAGGTTTTTCAGGTGGAAGAAAAAGTGTACTTCCAGGAATAGCATCTGCAAAAACTATAATGTATAACCATTGTAGTGACTTTATAGACAGTGATAATTCAAGAACTGGAAAATTAAAGAATAATCCTATTCATGAAGATATGGTGTACGCAGCTAAAGTTGCAAGGTTAGCGTTCATATTGAATGTTGTAATAGATAAAGATAAAAAAATAATTGCATCCTTTGCTGGGGATGTCGAAAAAGCACATACTAAGGGTTGTGAATTTGTAACAGAGTTATCAAAAGTAAATTCCATAAAATCAGATATTGTTGTAACCACAAATGGTGGATATCCATTAGACCAAAATATTTATCAATCAGTTAAAGGTATGACAGCAGCAGAGGCTACCTGTAGAGAAGGTGGAGTAATAATAATGATTGCAGCATGTAATGATGGTCATGGAGGTCAATCTTTTTATGAAAATGTAGCAAGTGCAGATTCTCCAAAACAATTATTAGAAAAAATTAGAAGTGTTGGTAGATGTGATACAATCCCAGACCAATGGGAATTTCAGATATTAGCAAGAATACTATCTAAATATACTGTGATAATGGTAACAGATAAGTGCAATCCTGAAATGATAAATAGAATGCATATGAAGCACGCATTTAATTTTAAAGAAGCTTTGGAAATGGCAACTAGTATAGTTGGTAATGATAGTAAGATAGTAGTTATACCTGATGGAGTATCAGTTATAGTTAAATAAAAAAGGGGTGTACTTTATGGAAATTTTGACATGTATAAAACAAGTACCTGGTACAACTTCAGTAGAGGTTGATGAAACTACAGGGGTACTAAAAAGAGATGGAGTAGATTCAAAAATGAATCCTTATGACCTATATGCTTTAGAAACAGCACTTAGAATAAAACAAGAAAAAAGAGCTAATCTAAAAGTGCTTAGTATGGGTCCTCCTCAAGCAAAAAAAGTAATAGAAGAGAGCTTTATGATGGGAGCTGATGAAGGAGCTTTAATAAGTGATAGAAGATTTGGAGGTGCAGATGTACTGGCTACTTCCTATACTATATCACAAGGCATTAAGAAGATGGGAAAAGTAGATTTAATAATATGTGGGAAACAAACTACTGATGGTGATACAGCACAGGTTGGACCTGAAGTAGCTGAGTTTTTAGATATACCTCATGTTACTAATGTCACAAAATTAATTGATGTTAAAGAAAAAAGTATAGTTGTTGAAATAGATATGCCAAATGATTTACAAGTATGTGAGATTGAATATCCATGCTTAATAACTGTAGAAAAAGATATTTTTCAACCAAGACTACCATCATTTAAATTAAAGTTAGACACTAAAGAAAGAAAAATACCTGTATATAACTTAGATGATTTTGAAGATAAAGATGAAAACAACTATGGACTTAATGGTTCTCCTACTCAAGTTGTAAAAATATTTCCTCCAAAGCCAAACACAGATAAAAATATTGTAAGAGGAAATGCAGATGACTTAAGTTCTGCACTCATAAATAAATTAGAGGAATTAAAATTAGTTTAGGGAGGATTAATAAATGTCAAAGATAGTTGTAAATCAAGATAAAATAACTGATTTAAAAGGAGTATTAGAAATATGTCCCTTTGGTGCTATAGAAGAAAAATCAGGTATAGTAGAAATAAGTGCTGCATGTAAGATGTGTAAGTTATGTGTCAAAAGTGGACCAAAAGGTGCATTTGAATTTATAGAAAGTAGCAAAGTACAAATAAATAAGGATGAATGGAGGGGGATTGCGGTATATGTAGAACATCACAATGGAAATATACATCCTGTAACATATGAGCTTATAGGTAAAGCTCGTGAGATGGCATCAAAAATAAAACAACCTGTGTATTGTGTGTTTGTAGGAAAAGACATAAAAGATAAGTGTAATAATTTGATTTCCTATGGTGTGGATGAAGTATTTGTATATGATGAGGATGAATTTAAAGATTTCAGGATAGAACCATATGCAAAAGCGATAGAAAACTTTATAAATAAAATAAAGCCAACAATAATGCTAGTGGGTGGAACTACACTAGGAAGGTCATTAGCTCCAAGACTTGCTGCTAGATTTAGAACTGGTCTTACAGCAGACTGTACAATACTTGATATTCAATCTAATACTGATTTAGACCAAATAAGACCAGCATTTGGTGGAAATATAATGGCTCATATAAACACACCTAATAATAGACCACAATTTGCTACTGTAAGATACAAAATATTTTCAGTGCCAGAAAAAGTACAAAGTGCTACAGGAAAGATTACTTTATGTCAAATAGAAAAAAAAGAGCTAAGCTCTAAGATTAAAGTATTGAGTGTAAAAGAAAAAAATAAAGAAATTGGGCTTGAAGAAGCCGAAGTGATAGTTGTTGCAAGTAGAGCAATAAAAAAACAAGAAGATATGGAGATGATATATAAATTAGCTGATAAATTAAATGCTCAAGTAGCAGGAACAAGGCCTGTAATAGAAGCAGGATGGATAGATGCAAAAAAACAAATAGGTCTTAGTGGTAGAACTGTAAAACCTAAACTTATAATAACTTGTGGTGTATCTGGAGCTGTTCAATTTGTTGCAGGGATGCAAGGTGCTGACTATATAGTAGCCATAAATAAAGATGATAAGGCTCCTATACTTGATGTAGCACACCTAGCTTTAATAGGTGATATTTATGATATTATTCCTAAATTGATTGAAAAGATAGAAAATAAAAAAGGTGATAATCAAATATATATGGCATCAGCAGCCAAATAGGGGGATAGAAATGTACAAAATAATCGATAAAAAAGATATAGATTTTTTAATAGATACTTGCGGAGAAGAAAACGTAATAGTTGGAAGTGATATAAATGAAGATTTCTCACATGATGAACTTGGAGGAATTGAAAAATATCCTGAAGTCCTAGTAAACGTAGTTGAAACTGAACAAGTATCTAAAATAATGAAATACGCATATAAAAATAATATACCAGTTACACCAAGAGGTCAAGGAACTGGTCTTGTAGGTGCTGCTGTTGCCATAAATGGTGGAATAATGATTAATCTGTGTAAAATGAATAAAATACTTGAAGTTGATTATGAAAATTTAACATTGACAGTAGAACCAGGTGTTTTGTTGATGACAATAGGTCAATATGTTCAAGATAGAGATTTATTTTATCCACCTGACCCAGGTGAAAAAAGTGCTACAATTGCTGGTAATATAAATACCAATGCAGGTGGTATGAGAGCAGTAAAGTATGGTGTCACAAGAGATTATGTAAGAGGTCTTGAAGTTGTATTGCCAAATGGAGAGGTTATAAACATAGGTGGAAAAGTTGTTAAAAATAGTTCTGGATATAGTATAAAGGACTTATTAGTAGGTTCGGAAGGAACTTTAGGAATAGTTACTAAAGCCATATTAAAATTACTTCCACTACCAAAGAAAAGTATAAGTTTACTTATACCATTTCCAAATTTATCAATGGCAATCGAGACTGTTCCTAAAATAATAAAGTCAAAGTCAATACCAACAGCTATAGAATTTATGGAAAGAGATGTAATACTAGCAGCAGAAGAATTTTTAGGTAAGAAGTTTCCAGATAACACATCAGATGCTTATCTTCTACTTACATTTGATGGAAATAGCACTGAAGATATAGAAAAAGAATATGAAAAGGTAGCTAATTTATGTCTAGAAAACGGTGCATTAGATGTATTTATATCAGATACACAGGAAAGAAACGATTCTATATGGTCAGCTAGAGGTGCCTTTCTAGAGGCTATAAAGGCATCTACAACACAAATGGATGAATGTGATGTCGTTGTTCCAAGAGATAAGATAGCAGAGTTTATAAGATACACTCATGAGCTTCAAGATGAATTAAAAATAAGAATAAAAAGTTTTGGGCATGCAGGAGATGGAAATCTACACATATATATTTTAAAAGATGGTATGGATGATAATACATGGAAGACGAGATTAAAAGAAACTTTTGACTGTATGTATAGAAAGTCTAGAGAACTTAGTGGCCAAGTTTCTGGCGAACATGGTATAGGATATGCTAAAAAAGAGTATTTGCATGAATCAAATTCAGATGCTTATATGATGTTAATTAAAAATATAAAATTAGCTTTTGACCCTAAAAATATTTTAAATCCAGGAAAAATATATTAGACATATTAATTTAGCAATGTTTGTGAGAAAAAAAGTATAAAAATGATATTTAAATGTAATACTTTAAAATTTATTTTTAAATAAGAAGCTAAACTGTAAAAGTTTTAGGATGGCAATATTTACTTAAAATTAGAAAGTTAGATAATTTTTAAGTTGATGTTGCCATCCTAAAAGTATGTGCATATAGATTGAAGTAAGATTATTATATTTTGTACAATATATTAATAAAATAGTTTTTAGAAATATTTTTATTTTAAAAATCTATTTTATATAGATTGGACGAGTATAAAAATCCATAGGACCTTTTATTAAGTTTTCATTATTTTTGTAATATACTGAGTTATACATATTTG
Organism: Clostridioides sp. LIBA-6822; assembly: GCF_056688955.1. Classification (NCBI taxonomy): domain Bacteria; kingdom Bacillati; phylum Bacillota; class Clostridia; order Peptostreptococcales; family Peptostreptococcaceae; genus Clostridioides; species Clostridioides sp. LIBA-6822. The sequence continues at coordinate 1,274,823 of NZ_CP196995.1, forward strand.
TAGATTTTATATCATAACTTATGAGCGTTCTAAAAATCATATCATCCAATGAAAATGATATATTTGAAAATTTGTTTATTATTTTTATTTCAGATTTATTTTTTACTTCTTTTAGAATTTCTCTACCTTTATCATTAAAAGCAAGTATTCTTATATAAGGTATTGTATCTATATTTTTTATAAGTTGCATATCACTTTTTTTAATACCTAACAATATATTATTTAAAGTACGTTTGATTTTGGTTAAAGTATATCGTTTAGATTTAATTGATAATTGTAGTTCATATAAGGCTTTAGATGTAAAAATATCTTTGTAGATTTTATTTTCTATACCTTCATTTACCTCAAAATAATCTTTTAAATTGTCTATATCTCTAAGTATAATTGTCTTTAAAGCATCAAAGAAAAAGTCATCAAATATAGGCAAAAAGCCATTATCTATTTTTTCATTTAGAGTGTTATAAGTCTTTTCTGGAATAACATTTTTTAAGTGAAAAAGTGTATTGTTTTCTTTAAGTGAAGTTCTTATAGCAGTAGCAGAACAAATATTACTATCGATTTCTTCAGAATTGTATTCTGCTTGAACTCTAGAGATAGTGAATGGTTTTATATTACTATTTAAATGGATAAGATTTTTTATATATTCTATACCAAGTATATTGTTTGATGAATTTAATGTTTTTGATAATTGTTCCTTTGAATAACTCTGCATAAAGTCATTTTTTTTGTATTGATGTATATAATCAAAAAATGCATTAGTTCTAGCTGTTGGAAATAACATACCATCATCTAAATATTTTTTTAAAAATAATTTAAATTCATCTGGTTCATTTGCTAAAATTTCTGCAATGTTGTAAAGAATTTCTGTATCTCCTTCTTCACTACCAAAACATATAGAATTTATACAGTTTAGTGAATTTAAAATTGTTATGGCACCATGAGAAAAAATTTCAGCACTTTGGCAAGCAAATAGAGTTGGTAATTCTATAACTAAGTCTACACCATTTTCGACAGCAATTTTTGCTCTAGTATATTTATCAAATAAAGCTGGTTCACCTCGTTGTAGAAAGTTTCCACTCATTATTGCTACAGTATGTGTTGCATTTGTTTTTTCTATAGATTTAGATAAGTGATATATATGTCCATTATGAAATGGATTATATTCAACTATTAGTCCAAGTACATTCATAAAATACTCCTTCTATCTTTAGTTATTTTTATATATATCTTAATTTATTAAAATGTATATAAAATTTAAATTTTTAATTATAAAACTAAAAAACGTAAAAAAAGTTATAAAAATGTAGAAATACTACATAATAAAAAACTAGTTAAATGTTATTAAAATAACTTTATTAGAGCTTTATATTATATTATTATAGCAAATGGGAAAGAATAATCTACATTAAGTTAATTTGTTAATATATTATTAGGAAAATACACAAATTACCATACTATAAATATGATATAATATAAAAAAAAAGTATATACTTTTATATTAAAAGGTGATATATTATTTATGAAAATCGTTTAATGTATACAATAATATATCTATGACAAAATAATAAAAGATAGAGTTTTATTTAGACATTTATTACAAATCAAAAATTATTACATATTATTTATAAAAATCTAAGGAGGAAATAATAATGAAAATATTAGTATTAAACTGTGGGAGTTCTTCATTAAAATATCAACTAATAGATATGACTAATGAAGAAGTTTTATGTATAGGATTAGTTGAGAGAATAGGAATAGAAGGTTCTATACTAAAACATGAAAAAGCAGGTAGAGATGATAAATACATTGTTGAACAACCAATGAAGGACCACAAAGATGCAATAGCATTAGTTTTAGAAGCTGTTGCTCACCCAGAATTTGGTGCAGTTAAAGAAATGAAAGAAATAGATGCAGTAGGACATAGAGTTGTACATGCTGGAGAAAAATTTGCTACTTCAGTAGTAATAACTCCAGAAGTAGAAGAAGCTTTAAAAGAATGTATAGATTTAGCTCCACTTCATAATCCAGCAAACATAATGGGAATAGATGCTTGTAAAGCTATACTTCCAGACGTACCAATGGTAGGAGTATTTGATACTGCTTTCCATCAAACAATGCCTAAATCTTCATATTTATATGGTTTACCTCATGAGTTATACACTAAATATGGGGTAAGAAGATATGGATTCCACGGAACTTCTCATAATTATGTATCTCAAAAAGCAGCAGAGATATTAGGAAAAGACATAAAAGATTTAAAAATAGTAACTTGTCACTTAGGAAATGGAGCTTCTATAGCTGCTGTTGATGGTGGAAAATGTGTAGATACATCTATGGGATTCACTCCATTAGAAGGATTAATAATGGGAACTAGATGTGGAGATATAGACCCAGCTATATTACCTTTCTTAATGAGAAAAGAAGGTTTAGATGCTGATGGATTAGATAAATTAATGAATAAAGAATCTGGAGTATATGGAATGACTGGTATTTCTAGTGACTTCAGAGATATAGAAGATGCAGCTAAAAATGGAGATGAAAGAGCTCAAGCAACACTAGAAGCTTATGTTAAAAAAGTACAAAAATATATAGGTGCTTATGCAGCTGAGATGAATGGATTGGATGTCGTAGTATTTACTGCTGGTGTTGGCGAAAATGGAAAGGCTATAAGAGCAGATATAGCTTCTAATATGGAATTCTTAGGAATGAAGTTAGATAAAGAAGCTAATGATGTTAGAGGAAAAGAAACAATAATATCTACTGCTGATTCTAAAGTAAAAATACTTTTAATACCAACTAATGAAGAATTAATGATAGCTAGAGATACATTAAGATTAGTAAAATAATTTAAGCAAACTGATGCCTATCAAGTAAAAATACTTGACAAACAAATGCTAGATTTGTATAATAAATTTGGTGATATGTTGAGGTGAACTTAATGAAAGTTAGCATAGAAAAAATAAATAGAAAAGAAACTGATAAAATAGACTTGAATTTTTGTGAAAAAATTGATACTATTAGTTATTGTGATGAGATTTACAAATTAGTATCACCTGTAAATTTAAAAGGGAAAGTGTCAAAGACTAATAAAGGTTTATATCTAGATATAGATGTCAATTTTACAATTGTTGACAATTGTTCAAGATGTCTTAAAGAAGTAGAAATACCATTAGAGTATTCTATACAAGGCTTTTTAGTAAAAGAAGAAGATTATGATGAAGATGATTTTGAGGAATTTGATCCTTTTATATTCGATGGCGAAGAAATCGACCTTATTGATATAATAGAACAGACATTAGATTTTAATGTACCTCATAAGGTTCTTTGTGGTGAAAACTGTAAAGGTCTTTGTCAAGTATGCGGAGCAAACTTAAATGAAGTAGAATGTTCTTGCAGTGAAATTACAAACGATGAGGAATACATAGATCCTCGTTTTGCTAAATTAAAAGATTTATTTAATTAAATTTTGACTAAGGAGGTGGCGTAAATGGCAGTACCAAAGCGTAAAACGTCTAAATCAAACACAAAAATGAGAAGAGCAGCTAACTCAAAGATGGAAGCAACAGGATTTGTAAGTTGCCCACAATGTCATGAGCCAAAATTACCACATAGAGTGTGTCCAGACTGTGGATATTATAAAGGTAAAGAAGTTGTGTCTAAGTAATAGCTTCTAAAAAAACATGTAGAGTATACTCTACATGTTTTTTTTGTACATATAAAAGGAAGATGATTTACTAGAGAAATAAGTGGATTTTATGCATATTAAAAAATATAAAAATAATAATATAAGTATTGAAAATTTTTGTGTGTTACTATATACTACTATTAGTAGCTGGTACTAATTACAGCTATAAAATTTGGAGGGAACATGAAAAAGAAAAGTAAAGCCCAAAGACAAAAAGAGCTTATAGATATGCTAAAGACGGATCCTTTTTATACTGATGAAGAATTATCAAGTCTGTTTGATGTAAGTATACAGACTATAAGATTAGATAGAATGAGTCTAAACATACCAGAGCTAAGAGAAAGAGTCAAATCAATAGCAGAAACTCAGAGTTCAAAAGTAAAGACTTTAGGAGTAAAGGAAATTACAGGAGAAATCATTGATTTATCTGTAGGGCGATTAGGTATATCTATGTTAGAAGTTACACAAGACATGATTTATTCTAAGACTAATACTTTAAAAGATACGTATATATTTTCTCTAGCAGATTCATTGGCAATGGCTATAATAGATGCACCTAAAGTTATTATGAGAGTTGCAAATGTAAAAAGTTTTAAGTTGATAGAACAACAAGACAGGCTTATAGCAAAAGCAGAAGTGTATAGAAATATAGATAAAAAGCATTATGTAAAAGTTGTTATCAATAATAAAGCTCAAGAACAAATATTTAGAGGAAAGTTTATCTTTGAAGAATTAGATTAGGAGGGTAATCATGAAGATAGTAATTGATGGAATGGGTGGAGATAATGCACCTAAATCTAATGTAGAAGGCGCAGTAAATGCTATAAAAGAATATAACGTTGATTTAATAATCACAGGAGATAAAGATTTATTAGAAAAGGAATTTTCAAATTATGAATTTGATAGAAATAGGCTAGAGATAGTTCATACTACTGAGATTATAGAAAATGAAGATAAACCAGTAAAGGCTATAAGAAGTAAAAAAGATTCTTCTATGGTAGTAGCATTAAACCTTGTAAAAGAAGGAAAGGCAGATGCTATAATATCAGCTGGAAATACAGGAGCTTTACTTGCTGGTGGATTATTTGTTGTTGGTAGAATAAAAGGAATCGATAGACCTTGCTTATGCTCAGCAATACCGAATGTAAAGCGAGGAATGACACTTATAGCAGACTGTGGCGCAAATGCAGATTGTAAACCTAAAAATCTAGTTGAATTTTCAGCTATGAGTAATATCTATGCAAGAAAAGTTTTAGGTCTTGAAAATCCTAAAGTAGCATTAGCAAATGTTGGACTAGAGGAAGGCAAAGGTAATGATTTAGTTAAAAGGTCATATGAAGAAATTAAAAAATTAGATTTAAATTTTATAGGGAATGTAGAAGCTAGGGAAGTTATAAATGCATATACAGATATAATAATCTGTGATGGATTTACAGGTAATATATTACTTAAGTCTGCTGAAGGTGTAGCTCTTTCAGTTATGAGCCTTATAAAGGAAACTTTTATGGCTAGTACAAAGAGTAAAATAGGAGCATTACTTATAAAGGATGATTTAAGAAAATTAAAGAGTTTTATAGATTATTCTGAGTATGGGGGAGCTCCACTTTTAGGTCTAAATGGAGGCGTTATAAAAGCTCATGGAAGCTCTGATGCTAAAGCTATAAAGAATGCTATAAATCAAGGAATAAAATTTGCAAAAGGAAACGTTGTTGAAGATATCAGTCAATTTATAAGCAAATATAATGAAGAAAATAAAAATAACGAAGATGAATAAACTCGTTTTGGAGGTTTAATATATAATGAATACAAAGGCTGGAATATTAGGAGTAGGAAGTTATCTACCTGAGAAATCATATGATAATTTTCACTTCGAGAAGATAATGAATACATCAGATGAGTGGATAAGTACTAGAACTGGTATTAAGGAAAGAAGATTTGCTAAAGAGTCTGAAGCAACTTCTGACCTAGCATCTAAAGCTGCCTTAAAAGCTATAGAATGTGCAAAGTTAAATGTAGAGGATATAGAGTTGATTATATTAGCGACAATTACTCCTGATATGTCTTTGCCTTCAACTGCATGTATAGTACAAGATGCAATAGGAGCAGTGAATGCTACTGCATTTGATATATCAGCAGCTTGTTCTGGATTTGTATATGGAGTAACTATTGCAAAGCAATTTGTGGAAACTGGTTGTTACAAAAATGTACTTGTAATAGGAGCAGAAACTTGTTCTAAGTTTTTAAATTACGATGATAGAACAACAGCAGTATTATTTGGAGATGGTGCTGGAGCAGCTGTTATTGGACCTGTAAGTGAAGGTGGAATACTATCTACTCATATGGGTTCTGATGGTAAAGGAAAAGATTGTTTAAAAGTACCTGCTGGAGGTTCAAGACTTAAAGCAAGTAAAGAGACTGTAGAAGCTAATCTACATACAATAGAAATGGCAGGAAGTGATGTATTTAAATTTGCAGTTAGAAAGATGGCAGAAACTTCTTTAATAGCTCTTGAAAAAGCCAATTTAAATACAACTGACATAGACTATTTAATACCACATCAAGCTAATATAAGAATCATACAAGCGTCTTCTAAGAGATTAGAACTTGATATGAAAAAAGTTTATGTAAATATAAACAAGTATGGAAATATGTCTGCTGCATCTATACCAGTTGCGTTAGATGAAGCTTATAGAGAAGGTAAAATTAAAAAAGGCGACAATGTAGTTTTAGTTGGCTTTGGTGGAGGTCTAACTTGGGGGGCTTCAGTTGTCAAGTGGACTTTATAGTATAAAATATCCAAAATGCTTTAATTGACAAAATTAACTTTATATTAAGAGTAAGGTTGATTAATAATAAAAAGTTTACTTTTATGATTTCAAGTGAAGGAGAATTGTATGAATAAAATTTGCAAAATATTAAATATAAAATACCCAGTTATCCAAGGGGGAATGGCATGGGTAGCTACTGCATCATTAGCAAGTGCTGTATCTAATGCAGGAGGGCTTGGAATAATAGCAGCAGGAAACGCACCAAAAGAAGCTATAAAAAAAGAAATTGTTGAGTGCAAAAAATTAACAGATAAACCTTTTGGAGTAAATGTAATGCTTATGTCACCATTTGTAGATGACATAATTGATTTAATTATAGAAGAAAAAATTCAGGTTATCACTACTGGGGCAGGAAATCCTGCAAAGTATATGGATAGATTAAAAGAAGCTGGAACAAAGGTTATTCCTGTAGTACCTACAATAGCTTTAGCTCAAAGAATGGAAAAGCTAGGAGCTACAGCAGTAATAGCTGAAGGTACAGAAGGTGGAGGACATATAGGAGAGCTTACTACTATGGTTTTGGTTCCACAAGTTGCTGATGTTGTCAACATACCTGTAATAGCTGCTGGAGGAATTGTAGATGGTAGAGGTATTGCTGCTTCTTTTGCATTAGGTGCTAGTGCAGTTCAAGTAGGAACTAGATTTATCTGTAGTGAAGAGTGTTCTGTACATTCAAACTACAAAAACTTAGTAATAAAAGCAAAAGATAGAGATGCGATTGTTACAGGAAGAAGTACAGGTCATCCAGTAAGAACATTAAAGAATAAATTATCGAAAGAATTTTTAAAGATGGAGCAAAATGGAGCTACTCCTGAAGAATTAGATAAAAAAGGTACAGGTGCTTTAAGATTTGCAACAGTAGATGGAGATATAGAAAAAGGCTCATTTATGGCAGGTCAAAGTGCTGCTATGGTAAAAGAAATAACACCTTGTAAAGAAATTATAGAAACTATGGTAAATCAAGCAAAAGAGATTATGCCAGCAATAGAACTGTAAATCAGGAGGAGCAAGATGGGAAAAGTTGCACTAGTATTTCCTGGTCAAGGAGCTCAATATGTAGGTATGGCCAAGGATTTATACGAAAATAATGATGTTGCTAAAAATGTAATAGATGAGGCTTGTGAAGCCTTAAAAATGGACTTAAAAAAACTTATGTTTGAAGGCAATGAAGAAGAACTTTCTAAAACTGAAAATACTCAACCTGCTATGGTTACACATAGTGTAGCGGTATTAAAAGCAGTACAAGCTCAAATAGATTTAAAATATAGTGCATGTTTAGGTTTATCTTTAGGAGAGTATAGTGCATTAGTTGCAGCAGATGCAATTGATTTTAAAGATGCTGTATGCTTAGTCAAAAAAAGAGGTAAATTTATGCAGGATACAGTTCCAACAGGTGTTGGAGCTATGGCAGCAATTTTAGGACTAGATAGAAGTATATTAGAAAATGTAGTTAAAGATATACAAGGAGGTATTGTAGAAGTAGCAAATTACAATTCTCCTGGTCAAATAGTTATATCTGGTGAAAATGAAAAGATAGAAGAGGCAATGGTAAGATGCAAAGAAGCAGGAGCAAAAAGAGCTGTTAAATTAAATGTAAGTGGACCTTTTCACTCATCAATGCTAAAAGAAGCAGGAGTAAAGTTAGGCAGTGAGTTGGAGAAAGTTAACATCACTAAACCTAAAATTGATGTAGTAGCAAATGTAAATGCAGATTACTATAAAAATGAAGGGAAAGAACTACTTATAAAACAAGTAAGTTCATCTGTTCTTTGGGAAGATTCTATAGAGAGACTTTTAAACGATGGATATGATACTTTTATAGAAATGGGACCTGGAAAAACTTTAAAAGCATTTATCAAGAAGATAGCTTCTAACAAAAAAGCAAGTGTGAATATTTATAATATAGATGGTATAGATTCTCTTAATGAATTTGTACAAAATTATAGAAATGGAGAGATATAATGATAAATCTTACAGGACAAGTAGCAGTTGTTACTGGTGGCTCTAGAGGCATAGGAAAAGAAATAGCAAAAAAACTAGCATCTTTTGGGGCTGATGTAGTAATCAATTATACTTCTAAAGAAGATGAAGCACTAAAAACTAAAAATGAAATAGAAGGAATGGGTGTAAAATGTACTTCTATAAAATGTGATGTGTCTAAATCTGATGAAGTAAATCAAATGATAGATTCTGTTGTAAAAGAATTTGGAAAAGTTGATATATTGGTTAATAATGCAGGTATAACTAAAGATGCTTTGCTTATGAGAATGAAAGAAGAAGATTTTGATAGAGTCATAGATATAAACTTAAAAGGTGTCTTTAATTGTACAAAAGCAGTTACTAAACCTATGATGAAAAAGAAGTATGGAAGAATAATTAATATGACTTCAGTAGTTGGAATTATGGGTAACCCAGGACAAACTAATTATTGTGCATCAAAAGCTGGTGTAATTGGATTTACAAAAGCTTCTGCAAGAGAATTGGCATCAAGAAATATAAATATAAATGCAGTAGCACCTGGATTTATAGAAACAGATATGACTAAAGTATTAAGTGATGATGTAAAAGAATCAACACTTGCAAATATACCAAAAAAATCTTATGGTAAACCAGAAGATGTAGCAAATGCTGTAGCATTTTTAGTTAGTGACATGTCAAGTTATATAACAGGACAAGTGATAAATGTAGATGGCGGAATGGTAATGCAATAATAAAAAATAATAATTTAAAAAGTAGAGAAATCTATTAAAATAAAAAATCTTAGGAGGTACACAATGTTTAATAAAGTTGTAGAAATAATAATAGAGCAATTAGGAGTAGAAGATAAAGAAATAACTATGGAAACATCATTAATGAAAGATTTAGAAGCTGACTCATTAGATGCAGTAGAAATAATAATGGCACTTGAAGATGAATTTGGTATAGAAATACCAGATACAGAAGCAGAAAACTTCAAATCTATAGGAGATATAGTTAAGTATATAGAAGCTAATAAATAGTCGAGCTTTAAAAAAGTGGAGGTATCCGATGAATAAAAGAGTAGTAATAACAGGACTTGGATGTGTTACGCCGTTGGGAACGGGAAAAGATGAGTTCTGGAGCAATATAAAATCTGGAGTATCTGGTATAGATAAAATAACTAATTTCGATGCTAGCACATATCAAACTCAGATAGCAGGAGAAGTTAAGAATTTTCACCCAGAAGAATATATAAGCAAAAAAGAACTGAAAAGATTAGACAAATTTGCTCAATTTGCAATAGTATCTGCAAAATTAGCAGTTGAAGATGCAAATCTTGATTTAGATAAAGTTAATAGAGAACGTGTTGGTGTTATAATAGGTTCTGGAATAGGTGGAGTTGAAGCAATAGAAACTCAACATAAAATTCTTTTAGAAAAAGGAAACAAAAGAGTAAGCTCTCTTTTTGTACCTATGATGATAGGTAATATGGCAGCTGGTCAAGTTTCAATATTTTTAGGAGCAAAAGGACCTAACACTAATGTATGTACAGCTTGTGCATCAGGGACTCATTCAATAGGTGATGCTTTTAAGGTTATACAAAGAGGTGATGCAGATATTATGGTGGCAGGAGGTTCTGAAGCTGCTGTAACAGGTCTTGCATTTGCTGGATTCTGTAATATGAAAGCTATGTCGACTAGAAATGATGACCCTAAAACTGCATCACGACCATTTGATAAAGATAGAGATGGATTTGTAATGGGAGAAGGAGCAGGTATTGTTATCCTAGAAGACTTGGAACATGCTTTAGCAAGAGGTGCTAAGATATATGCAGAAGTAGTTGGATATGGTTTAACTGCTGATGCATATCATATGACAACTCCAGCTGAGAATGGAGAAGGAGCAGCTAGGTCTATGAATATGGCTTTGAAAGATGGAAATGTTCCATTAGAAGAAGTAGATTATATAAATGCTCATGGAACTTCAACTTATTACAATGACTTGTACGAAACTATGGCTATAAAAACTGTATTTGGAGAAAAGGCATATGATTTATGTGTATCATCAACAAAATCTATGACTGGACATTTATTAGGGGCATCAGGTGCTATAGAAGCTGTTGTTTGTGCTATGAGTATAGAGGATAGTTTTGTACCTCCAACTATAAATGTACAAGAAGTTGGTGAAGATTTGGATTTAGATTATGTTCCAAATAAAGGTAAAGAAAAAAATGTTAGATATGCACTATCAAATTCTTTAGGATTTGGTGGGCACAATGCTACAATTGTACTAAAAAAATATGTATAAATAAATCATAAATATTAAATTTGAAATTAAAAAACAAGTACTTGTTTTAACTTTTAAATTTACATTGACTTAAATTCAAAGTCCCCTAAATTATTTTAGGGGATTTTTTATTAAGATTTAATTCTAGCATATGTTGTAAATCATTTTGATATATTGTATTATTAAGTATTAAGAGGTTATTTATATATATGCGAGTTTTCATTCTACAATATACAGAAGGAGGACTAAAATTTTGAATTTTAGACTACCAAATAAAAGATTATTAAAAAGTATAATTTTTATAGGTGTAATACTTATTAGTATTATTTTGTTTATAAAGTACGACCAAAATGGGCTGAAAGAAAGAGAAATTATAAATAAGGAGAAATATATGTCTGAAAGTCTTGTTTCAGATAAGAAGTATGATGAAGCAAAAAAATTGGTTAAAACGTCTTTTGAAGCTATACCAGAAAAAAAATACAATAAAGTATATAATGAAGTATGGGACATGTTAAAAACTATTTCATCTGTTCCAGGAGGAACGAAGATAGTTATTGATTCATTGGAGAAGATGAGAATGTCAGATGAAAAATTATCTGATGAGAGTAGATTTAATATAGAAAAAAGATTAGCATCAGTGTACATAATGGATAATAATTATTCTAAAGCCGTAGATTTAACTGTAAAGTCTATAAAATTGGCTGAAAAATTAGAGGACAATTATGAAAAAGCAAGGCTAGATGTTGATTTGGCGAGCATACTTTTAAAGGTAGGTGGCTATGAAACAGGAGAGAAATTAATAAGAGATTCTTTTAATATAGATATTGATGAAGGCGAAAAAAATGGAATGGTTAGATTATATGCTCTTATAAATTTATCAGAAATATATGTAGAGCTGGGAGAATATGATAAAGCTATTGAAACGAGTGGCAGAGTAGAAGACTATAAAAAATTTGTAAAGATAGATAATTACAACGATTTTGAGATAATGGCTTCTATAATGCAGGCAAATGCATATGTAGGAAAAAATGATATGCCAAAGGCAAGAACTTTTTTAGAAAGAGCTGATTATCTTATAAAATCTGACAAATCAGTCTATATATTAGATAAAGATATGTATTATTATATGGCAATGGGAAATTTAGAATATAAAAATGAAAATTATACTTCTGCAATAGATAATTATAAAAAAAGCTTAGAGATATCTAATAAAAGAAAGTTAATTCAAGAAAAAATAAGAATTTTAAACAAAATATTAAATATATATGAAAAACAAGGAAATGTAAATGCTGTAAATAAGTACCAAAAGATACTGATAAGTGAATACAAAGAGAACAAAAGGATAAGAGACTCAGAGACTAGTTTTTATATAATTGACAAAGTATCAAATGAAAGTGCATTATTTGAGAAAACTAAGAAAGAAATCAAATATTACAAAATATTATTTACAGTAATTACAATTGCTATATTAGGGTCTACTTTTTTATATAATAGACTGAAGTATTTTAAAGCACAAAACTTACATGATGGGCTTACAAATGTTTATAATCGAAAAAGTTTCGATATTATGTATGAAAAATATAGAGATAAAGATGATAATTTTGCACTTGTAATGATAGATATTGACAACTTTAAACTTATAAATGATAATTATGGACATAAATTTGGTGATGTTGTCATAAAGGGGATAACAAATACTATTTGTGTCATGTTGGAGCAAGAAGATAAAGTATTTAGGTATGGAGGCGAGGAGTTTTCTGTACTAATAAGAAATAAATCTGGTGAAGAAGTAGTAAATATAATTGACAATATAAGAATTGCAATTGCAAATAAAAAATGGGGTGAAGATGTAACTGTGACTATAAGTGCAGGTATAGCTCATATTTCTGACAGTAAGAATGTACTAGAAGAAGCTGACAAAAATTTATACAAAGCAAAACAACTTGGTAGAAATAAAGTAGTATATAAGTAATTATATGTTATATAAATAAGAGGTATAAGTATGAAACAATCAATAGCTATAGTAACTGATAAAATAACCAAATTATCATCTTTTTTAGAAGAAAATATACGTTTGGTTTTGGGTGATTACATTGATATAAACCATTACTATTTAGACAATTTAAAAGAGGATGATAAAATACAAGGTGACTTTGTATTGGTAATGACTGATGATAGATTAAATAGCATGAGAAAACATTTAGTACAAGATAGTAAGATTATAGTAGTAAGAAGGACTCTTAAAGAAAATGAAATCTATGGATTATTTTCAATCCCAAATGGAACAGAAGTATTAGTTGTAAATGATACAAAAGAAACTACCTTAGAAACAATAAGTTTGTTTTACAAGATAGGAGTAAAAAATTTAAAGTTTACTCCATATATTGAAGGAAAAATTTATAAAAATATAGATATAGCTATAACACCTGGAGTAAAAGAAAAAGTACCAAGTTATATAAGTAAAGTAATAGACCTTGGGAATAGATATATTGATATATCTACTTTTATAGAAATAATAAATGGACTTAGAATTGATGTTAAGGAAATACGTAAAAACTTAATGGCATATTCTGAACGTTTAATAAGTCTAGATAACGGAGTCAAAGATAATTATAGACAATTGTTTCTAAAAATGGAGGAACAAGATGTTATATTAAATTTATCAAAAGATGGAATAATATTTACTTCAGCAGATGGTGTTATAAATACTTTTAATAAAGAAGCTTTAAAGATTTTAGGTATAAATGAAAACCCACAAAGTAAAAACATAGAGGAAGTTATATCTAAAGATTTAAATATTTTACTTGAAGACAAAGAAATAGTTGATGAAGTTGTATTTACAAATAAAAAATATATAAATGTAAATAAAAAAAATATATTTTCTATGGGGAATAAAGCTGGTATATATTATAATTTACAAGAAATAACATATATAAAAAAGTTAGAACAAAATCTTACTAATAAATTGAGAGAACAAGGACAAATAGCTAAGTATACATTTAAAGATATAAAAACTAAAAATAAAAATATGATAAAGTGCATAGAATTGGCTAAAAAAATATCTAAATCAGACCTTTCTGTGTTAATAATAGGAGAAAGTGGTACTGGGAAAGAATTGCTATCCCAATCAATTCATAATGACTCTAATAGAAGCAATCAACCATTTATAGCAGTTAATTGTGCAGCAGTTCCAGATAGCCTATTAGAAAGTCAGTTGTTTGGATATGAGAAAGGCTCTTTTACAGGAGCTTTAAGAGAAGGAAAAAAAGGGTTATTTGAACTTGCAAACAATGGAACCATATTTCTAGATGAAATAGGAGATATGCCTCCATTGCTGCAAACAAAGTTACTCAGAGTACTTCAAGAGAAGCAGGTTATGCCTATAGGTTCTCATAATGTTGTAAATATAGATGTTAGAGTTATAGCAGCAACAAATAAAAATTTGCCAAAGATGATTAGAGAAGGAAAATTCAGAGAGGATTTATATTATAGACTGAATGTATTGCCAATAGATGTACCATCATTAAAAAATAGAAAAGAAGATATAATAACACTTATGAATTTCTTTTTAAAACATAATATAAGGCTTTCACCTGAAGTTGTAACTATCTTAGAAAAATATAATTGGCCAGGAAATATAAGGGAGTTACAAAATGTTGCTTCTTATGTAAGTCTAATGTGTGATAATATGGTTTTTAAAGAGGACTTACCACCATATATAAAGACAGAATATGTTGCTAATTATGAAGATGGATTTGGTTATACAAAAAAAGAATTTGAGGATATATTAAGAGTTCTATATGAAAGAAGAGAATCAGCTTCTGGAGTTGGAAGAGGATTTATAATTGAAAGACTTACAGATGAAGGGATTGAGATTTCTGAAAGTAAAGTTAGAAAGGTATTATCTTATTTAAGTGAGTGTGGATACATATCATCTAAATCTGGTAGATTTGGAAGTCAAATAACTTCAGAAGGTATAAATCTTTACAATAAAATGACTTAAGTGTACTGATATTAAAATAAGATATTTTGAACATAAATATTTAAATAAGTGTAAACTTTTATACTTATAAAATTCAGATTATATTATAATGGAGAGAATAGCATATATTTCAAATGTTTTAAATTAAATATTAATAGGTTAAAAAAATAGGTTTAGATAGGTAATGGGTTATTATAAAATAACCCATTACCTATTTTTATTTTCAAAAAGATTGTATATAAGATAAACAATAAAAACTGCAGTCTACAAAAGCACTGAAAATGCTAGATAAAAAATAAATATAAATAATTATAAATCTTGGCATGTATATTGCTAATTATAGGGATAAGACGACAAAATAATTAGGAGGTTTAATTATGAAATACAAAACAACAGGGACTTGTGCTACAGAAATTGAATTCGAGGTAAAAGAGAATAAAGTTACAAATGTAAATTTTATTGGTGGATGTGATGGAAATTTAAAAGGATTAAAAGTATTAGTTGAAGGTATGAATATAGAAGATGTAATTAAAAAATTAAAAGGAATTGAATGTAAGACAAAGCCAACATCTTGTCCAGACCAACTTTCTCTAGCATTGGAAAATTATATAAATATAAAATAAATACATACAACAATCGATTAGTTAGGAGCTTGATTATGAAACCAATAATAGGGATTTTAGGAAATTTAATAATAATGGAAAATGGAATGTTTCCAGGTCTTGAAAGGTCATATGTAAATAATGACTATATAAATGCAGTACTAAAAGGTGGAGGTAGTCCAGTTATTATTCCAGTAAATACAGATAAAGAAGTTATAAAAAAACAGATTGAGATGGTTGATGGAGTTTTAATATCTGGGGGATGGGATGTCAATCCTCAATTGTATGGTGAAGAAACAAGAGAAGAAACGACATTTATATACCCAGAAGTTGATGAGTTTGATTTAATTGCTATAAGTATAGCATTAGAACTTAAAAAACCTATATTAGGTATATGCAGGGGCTTACAAATCTTAAATGTAAGCTTAGGAGGAACTTTATATCAAGATAATAATCTTGTAGAAGGAAGTTATATAAAACATACACAATCTTCAAAAAGACATGTAGCTACTCATAAAGTAGATGTTAAAGAAGGTAGTATTTTAGAAGGAATCTTAGGAAAACAATTACTTACAAATAGTTATCACCATCAAAGTGTTAATCAGCTTGGAAAAAGATTAAAAGCTATAGCATATTCAAAAGATGGTATAATAGAAGCTATTCAGAAAGAGGATGAAAATTTTGTAGTAGGTGTACAGTGGCATCCAGAAATGATGATAGACCACTGTAATAAAATGGAAAAACTATTTAAATATTTTATAAATATTTGTTCAAATTTATAATATACCTTGGGGGGATTGAACATGAACGAAAAGAATAAAATGGGATTAATAAGTATTATACTTTTAGGTATTAACGCAGTTGTAGGAGCTGGAGTTTTCCTATTACCAGGAGATGCAATGAAATCATTTGGTGTAGCAAGTATATTTGTATATATGTTTGATATGTTGTTGGTTTTATCCATGGCATTTTGTTTTGCTGAGGTAGCAGGTAAATTTAACAAAAATGGTGCTGCCTATGTATATACTAAAGAAGCTTTTGGAGATTTTTGTGGTTTTGAAGTAGGTCTTATGAAATGGGTAATAGGATGTATCTCTTGGGGGGCATTAATAGTAGGTTTTCCTACATCATTGTCAGCAGTATGGGCTCCAGCAGGTGACCCTTATATACAAAAAATTATAATTGTAACTATGATAGTTGGTCTTACAATTATAAACTTATTAGGTGTATCCTTATCAAAAATTGTACAAAATGTTATAACTGTAGGTAAACTGATTCCATTAATATTATTTATAGGAATAGGTATATTTTTTATAAAAGGAGTTAATTTTACTACTTCAACAATGGTACCTCCAGGAGCTGGAGTAACAGAGTTTGGAGCAGCAGCACTTTTAATGTTTTATTCATTTACAGGATTTGAATCTATAGCAGTTGCAGCAGAAGATATGGAGAATCCTAAAAAGAATATACCAATAGCAATTATAAGTGTAATAGTAATTGCATCAATAATATACATATTAAATCAAGTTGTATGTGTTGGTATACTAGGAGATTCATTATCTAGTACATCTACACCGGTTGCAGACGCTGCAAGAATATGTTTTGGAAATATGGGTGCAGGATTGGTAACTTTTGGGACATTAGTTTCTGTGGGTGGAATTTGTATGTGTGGTGCTTTCGTAAATCCAAGAAGTTGTGTAGCTTTGGCTGATGATAAAATGTTACCTAGAATATTTGCAAGAAAAGACAAAAAAGGGACACCATATGTAGCAATAATAGCTACTATGATAATTACTATACCAATAGCCTTATCTGGAAGCTTTGCTGAATTAGCGGCAATAAGTGCAGTTGCTAGATTTATACAGTATATACCAACATCTTTATCAGTATTAGTATTTAGAAAGAAAAGACCAGAATTAGTAGGTACTTTTAAAACTCCATTTGGAGCAGTGATTCCTTTAATTGCGGTATGTGTTGGGACATGGTTATTATTCCAAGCATCTATGCATCAGTTAATTATGGGATTAGGAGCATTGGCAATTGGAGTACCACTATACTTTATAATGAAGTCTTATAATAGAAAAGTTTATGGTGAACAATTAAAGAAAATAGTTTAATTGCATTATAAAAACAAATTGAAATAAGGTTGGATATTGGCAGAAAATTAAATATAAATAAGTATATATAAGGTTATATTAAAATATTATTGATTTTTTATTTTAGTGTAACCTTATATTGTTATTAATACATGAAAAATATTGTAATAGGTTAAAAACAATAGTATTATGTTTATAGATAAAAAACTTGTTAGGAGGTAAATTTATGCCAACAATAACTTTAAAAAATGGTGTGGACATACTTATTAGAGAGGGAGTAAAAGAAGATGCTCAAAACATTATAGATTTCTATAATGAAGTGGGTGGAGAAACTCATTTTCTCTCATTTGGAAAAGACGAATATAAAGTATCTTTAGAGGAACAAGAAAACACTATAGAGGCAGCAAAAGCGTCTGATAATTCAGTGAAATTGATTGCATTTATAGATAATGAGATAGTTGGTATTGCGACAATTGATTCTAATCAAAAAGCAAAAGGAAAGCATGTTGGAGTATTAGGGATTGTTGTAAAAGAAAAATATTGGGGAATTGGATTAGGAAAAAGACTTATGTTAGACCTTATAGAATGGTGTAAATCAAATGGAATAACTAAGAAAATAACTCTTGTAACTAATGAAGAAAATCATAATGCTATAGGACTATACAAAAAGGTTGGGTTTGAAGTAGAGAGTATATTAAAGAAAGAATGTTACTATAATGGTGTTTATACAGATTTAGTAGGAATGTCACTTTTATTAGGAATATAATTAGTGTACATTTTATCTCGAAAAAAGTATATTAAGTATGGTATAATTAAAAAAGAATATAACTTAATATAATTTTGGAGGACGAATTATGAAAAATCTGTGTAAAATATCAGATGATTATTTAAACAGCAAACTGAAGTATTTAAAGTTATTATCAAAACAATATCCAAGTATATCAAAAGCAAGTACAGAAATAATAAATTTAGAGGCTATATTAAATCTTCCAAAGGGAACAGAACATTTTATAACAGATGTACATGGGGAATATGAGCCATTCGTACACGTATTAAAAAATGGTTCTGGTGTAATAAAGAGAAAAATAGAAGAATTATTTTCAAACACAATAAGGGACAGCGAAAAAAAGATGTTAGCAACTCTTGTATATTATCCTGAACAAAAGTTAGACCTAATAATTAAGCAAGAGGAAAATATAGATGATTTTTATAGAATAAATATTTATAGACTTATAGAACTTTGTAAGTATGCTTCTAGCAAATATACTAGGTCCAAAGTTAGAAAACTTTTGCCAGAAAATTTTAAATACATAATAGAAGAAGTTTTACATGAGCATGTCAAAAGTGAACATAAAGAAGAATACTATAAAAGTATAGTTGAAACAATAGTAAACATAGGTATAGCTAAAGAGTTTATAATTGCTATTTCTACAGTTATACAAAAATTAGTTGTCGATAGATTGCATGTAATAGGAGATATTTATGATAGAGGTCCAAGACCAGATATAATTGTCGATAAACTTATTGAACATCATTGTGTAGATATTCAATGGGGAAATCATGATATATTATGGATGGGTGCAGCGTCAGGTGAAAAAACTTGTATAGCAAATGCTCTTAGGATATCAGCTAGATATGCTAATTTAGATATTGTAGAAGACATATATGGAATAAATCTATTACCTTTAGCTACTTTTGCTATAGAGATGTATAAGGATGACCCTTGTAAAGAATTTATTCCAAAGATTAATGACCAAAGTGTAACAATAACAGAAAAGTCTTTGATGGCTAAGATGCACAAGGCAATAAGTATAATCCAGTTTAAACTTGAAGGTGAAGTTATAAGGAGAAGACCTGAATTTGAGATGGAACATAGACTTTTGCTTAATATGATAAACTATGATGAAGGTACAATTACTTTAAATGGAAAGACATATAAATTAAAAGATACTTATTTGCCTACAATAGACAAAAAGGACCCATATAAATTAACAATAGAAGAAAAAAATGTTATTGATAAATTAGTATCCTCATTTAGAGGTAGTGAAAAACTACAAAAACATGTTTCATTTTTATTTTCTAAAGGAAGTATATATTTAAAGGCGAATTTGAACTTACTGATTCATGGATGTGTACCATTAAATGAGGATGGAAGTTTTATGTCTATGAATATAATGGGAAAAGAGTATAAAGGTAAGGCTCTTATGGACAAAATGGAATCTCTAGCAAGAGAAGGCTTTTTCTTTAAAGATAAAGCAGAAGAAAAGTTATATGGTATGGATATTATGTGGTATTTATGGACTGGAAAATGTTCCTCATTATTTGGTAAAGATGATATGACTACATTTGAAAGATACTTTATAGCAGAAAAAGAGACTCATAAAGAAAATAAGAACCCATATTTTAAGCTTAGAGAAAATGAGATGGCTTGTAAAAGAATATTTGAAGAATTTGATTTAGAACTTGATGAATCACATATAATAAATGGTCATGTTCCTGTGGAAAGTAAAAACGGAGAGAGTCCAATAAAAGCTAATGGTAAAATTCTTGTTATAGATGGTGGTTTTTCTAGAGCGTATCAAAAAACTACTGGTATAGCTGGATATACTTTGATATATAATTCTAGAACTCTACAATTAGTATCACATGAACCATTTAATTCTGCTGAAGAAGCTATTGCAAATGAAAGCGATATTTTATCGACAACTGTTGTAGTAGAGCATAAGGCAAAGAGAAAAATGGTAAGGGATACTGATGAAGGAGTAAAAATACAGGAAGAAATAGAAGATTTAAAACTACTTTTAATGGCTTATAAAAAAGGCCTAATAAAAGAAATGTAGATATTATAGAGACACTTCATAATTGAAGTGTCTTTTTTATTGAGTAATATACCATAAAGGTTAATAATAGTAATTTAATAGAGCTTACTTAATAAGTGAATCCTAAATAAATGGGTTTACTTTTTTTTATTGATAAATATTATTTTAAAAAATATATATGTTTTGGTAATATTCCTTGTCCTTTATAAATAGAATTATATAAACAAAGGAGGAGGACAAGAAATGAATAAACTTTCTGATGAAATTATAAACTCTCTTTCTACAACTATAAGAGAAAAGGTAGAAAAAATCTCAAATAATAATCTAAATATAGAAGAAATTAGGTTACGTTCACAAAAACCATTGATACTAAATGCAAACTCTAAAGATTATTTTTATAATCAAAAAACTATGACACTCGATTTAAATCAACAAAACTCATATGTAGTGACAAGAGAAGATGTAGAGCAAACTTTTCAAATAATATGTAAATATTCGATACATTCATTTATGGATGATATAAAAAAAGGATTTATAACTTTGAGAGGAGGGCATAGAGTAGGGTTAGTTGGGAAAGCAATAGTAGAAGATGGACAAGTCAAAAATATAAAGCATATATCATCTTTAAATATAAGAGTATCGAGAGAAATCGTTGGATGTTCAAACAAGATTTTAAGTCATATCATAAATGGAAAAAATCAGATTAATAATACTTTGATAATATCGCCACCTCAATGTGGAAAAACAACTTTAATAAGAGATATAGTAAGAAATTTAAGCAATGGAAATGAGGATTATGGATTTAAAGGTTTAAAAGTGGCTCTAGTGGATGAGCGTAATGAGATAGCAGGTGCTTATCTAGGTGTTCCACAAATGGATGTTGGAATAAGGACTGATATAATAGAAACTTGCCCAAAAGACTTGGGGATTACAATGCTTTTAAGGTCTATGTCACCAAATGTTATTGTGACAGATGAGATTGGAAGCGAAAAAGAAATAAAGGCATTATATACAGCATTAAATGGAGGTATAGGATTAATAACTACTGTACATGGAGATTCAATAGAAGATATACAAAATAGAAAAGAATTAAATAGGCTTCTAGATAAAGAATTATTTAAAAAAGTTATAATTCTTTCTGCCAAAAGAGGTGCAGGGACAATTGAAAAAATTTATGATTTAGAAGAAAAGAGATGGTATTTTGCAAATTAAGATAATTATTATAGCTCTTTTAATAGGAAGTAGTTATTTGATAGGTGAACACATCTACAAGACTTATACTCGTAGACATAAACAATTGAATGATTTAATAAGAGTTTTAGAAATATTAAGGATGGACTTGTCTTTTGGACTTTATACATTGGAAGAGATTTTTAAGAGGATAGGTGAAAATAAAGAGTTTTGTTTTTGGAAGTTTTTTCTTCAAATATCAGAAGAACTTCACAATGAACAAGGCAAAACTTTGGAAATGATAATATCAGAAAATCTTGATATTTTAAACAAAGAAACTTATCTAGGTAATAAAGAAATCGAGGAGTTAAAAAATTTAATACTTACTTTAGGTAAAAGTGACATAGAGTCACAACAAAGAATGATAGATTTATCTATAGAAAATTTGAAAAAACAGACCTATGAGACAAAAGAAGATATAAACAAAAAAGGTGTATTGTATAAAAAATTAGTCACATTTATAGGCATAGGTATATGTATTATATTGATTTAAATATGGGGAGGTTTATTATGGAGATATCATTGATATTAAAGGTTGCAGGTGTTGGAATTCTAATATCAGTATTGAATATGATATTGGAAAAGACAGATAGAAAAGACTGGGCAGGACTTACTACATTAGCAGGTGTAATAATCGTATTGGGTATGGTAATAACAGAAATAAGTGACTTATTTAATACTGTAAGAACAATGTTTCAACTTTACTAAAGAGGAGGGAGTAATTTGGAAATAATGCAATTAATAGGAATTGCAATCATTTCAACTACACTCTGTTTAGTAATTAAAAAAGATAGACCAGAGATAGCAAACTTCATAGCGATAATAACTGGAGTAATAATACTATTATCAGTTATGTTTAAGTTGAACTTTATAGTAGATAGTATACAAGATTTAGCTAATAAAGCTAATATCCCGACCATGTATATATCATTAATAATAAAATTAATTGGGATAGCATATTTAATGGAATTTGCAATACAACTTTGTAAAGATTGTGGGGAAGGAAACATTGCTTCAAAGCTAGAATTTGGAGGAAAAATAATAGTTATGTCAATGTCTTTCCCTATACTTCTATCCATTGTAGAAATGGTAGTTAGCATAATTCCATAGTTATGTATCTTAATATAACTATAGGTATATTAGAGAGATTCGTTGTATTGAGGTTTATAGAGTGAAGAGAGGCATGGTTGCTTATGAAAAAAAGATTTTTACCAATGATTATAGGTTTTGTATTTACTTTCTTTTTTATAAATATTTTTGCTATTATGATATTTGCTAACGAAGTACCAAGTAGTGAAGATAAAGAATATGGTGAAACAAAAAATAGTATAGATAAATATATAGATGGTCAGTTAGACAAGCTAGATATAAATGAAATTCAAGATTATATAAATAAAGAAATAGTTATTAATGATGTTAATTTAAAATCGTTTGTAAAAGATTTAATTAGTGGCAAAAAAAATATCTTAGATTTATTCAATAAAGATGGATTGAAGATATTGATGTTTGACGAATTTAAAGCGAGTTTAAAGGTAGTAGCAGTAATTTTGGTACTGGCTTTATTATCATCTATTTTAAAAAGTCTAGAGAACTCTTTTTCATCAGGTGCAGTAAGTCAAATAGCAACATATATAATATTTATCACAATGGTATCACTCACACTTGTTGGATTTAAAGATGTATTACAAATTTGCTATGATGCAATAGACCATACTGTAGGTCTCATGCAGGTTATAATGCCAATATTGATAACATTTTTACTTTTAATTGGATTCCCAATAACATCTACTACTTTGAATCCTATCTTTATAGGAGGAGTAACATTTATAAATGTATTTTTTAAAAATTTTTTATTTGTATCAATTACTGTTGCGTTTGGAATTTTAATAATAAACAATTTATCAAAAAATATAAGGTTAAAGAGATTTTTCTCCTTTGTAAAACAAATAAATTATGTTTCTATTGGAGCTATGTTTACTATTTATTTAGGGCTTGTATCCATACAAGGATTGTATGTAACTAGTTTTGATAAATTCAGTGTAAAGACTGCTAAATTTGCTATAGGTAATTTTATTCCTGTTGTTGGTGGATTTGTATCTGATTCTGTGGATATTTTATTATCTTCATCTCAACTTATAAAAAATATATTTGGAGGAATAGGGCTTATATTACTTGTTGGAATTTGTTTACTTCCAGTTATAAAAATTTTATCCGTTATAGTAGTATACAAATTAGCCTCAATAATTGTAGAACCAGTAGGAGAAGATGGAATATCTAATTTTTTAAATGAAGTTGCAAATTTAATGATAATAATGCTAGCATCAGTAATTGCCATAACAGTAATGTTCTTTGTAACTGTAGCTATCTTGACCTCGATAAGTGTCGTAAGTCAAGGATAATATATCAATAAAAAATGATTACATTGAATCGAAAGTTTGTAGAGAGGAGGGTGCTATGTTAGAGGGCATAAAGGCATGGATTGTTAGTGTTTTAATAGGAGCATTTATAGTAAATATAGTAGATATGATTTTACCGAGTTCTAAGATAAAACCTTATGTCAACTTAGTTTTAAACTTTATGTTTGTATTTATTGTAATAACTCCAGTAGTAGGATTTTTTTCAAAAGATATGAGCTTAGAAGATAGAATCTTGAAGTCTATGGGCAACTACAACAAACAATATGTAGATAGTACAAATGCTTTAGCAAAAGAAACTGGGAACAATAGCTTATCTAAGGGATATGAGGACGGTTTAAAAGAAGTGCTTAAATTAAAACTTGACGAATATGGTTATGATTTAGAAGATATAGAGCTTAATGGAGCAAATATAAATAATATAAGAATAAAAGAAAAAAATGATAGTACAAAAAGTGATGGCAGTATTGATGAAGAAAATAAAAATAATAGTACTAAAAATAATGGAGAAAACATAAACTCTAATGACAAAGAAAATTCTAAACAAGTCTTTAAAAAAGGTGCAGAATATGGACTGAACCTAAATGAAAAAAAATTAAAAAATGACTTAATAAAGGTGCTTGATGTTTCTATAGAAGATATACAAATTGATAAATAGGAGTTGGGAGAATGTTGAAAAACTTGAATGACAAAGATAAGAGAAAGGTATATTCACTAATAACTATAGCTGGAATATGTGTGGTGTCATTAGTATTATTATCTTGTTTTCCGAGTAGCAAAAACAATAAAGAAGCTGAAAAAACAGAAGCTAACAAAAGTACTGAAAAACAAGTTACTAAAGAACAGGAAAAAGATGATTTAGAATCAAAACTAACAACAATACTATCTAAAATTGATGGAGCAGGGGATGTTGATGTAATGGTTACATTTGAATCAAGTGAAGAAATACAACCTGCTTTTAATTCAAATAATACAACAGAAACAACAGAGGAAAAAGATGCACAAGGAGGAGAAAGAACAGTTACGACTTCTAGTGAAAATAAAACAATGATAACTTCAAATTCAAGTGACCCTGTAGTTATAAAAACTACAGAGCCAAAGATAAAGGGAGTGATAGTAGTAGCAAGTGGAGCTAATGACCCAAGTGTGAAAGAAACACTTTATAGTGCAGTACAAACATCATTACAAGTAGCTGGACATCAAGTAGAAATATATTCTAAATAAATACATATAACCGGGGGGATAAATGAATGAAGTTTAATTATAAGGGAAGAGGATTTGTAATAATAACTTTAACTGCAATGTTAGTTGTAGTAGGAACAGTGAATTATCAATTGAGTAAGAAGTCTTTATTAGAAACATCAAAAGAGTTTAAGGCATATGAAGAAGCGCAATTACAGAAAAATACTGATGATAGCGATAGTAGTAAAACAGAGGATTCTAGTAATGTAAATAAACAAGATGGAAAGGAAAGTGCTGATATTGACATAGTCGATAGTAAAACTAGTAAAATAAAAGAAAAGGCAACTGAAACAAGCAAAGAAATAAAAGCTCAACTATCATCTGAGAAAAATATGAAAAAAGCATCTTATATTTTGGATATGAAAATGAATAGAGAAAAGCAAAGAAATGAATTAGTTCAAGATTTAAATGAAATGATAAATAATCCATCTACAACAGAAGAATCTAGAAAAGAAGCTTCTAATATGAAATTAAATATAGTTAAAATTCAAGAAAAAGAACTTCAAATAGAAAATCTCTTGAGTACAAAAGGATATGAAGAAGCATTAGTTTATATAAGTGATAGCAAAGTTAATGTAGTAGTAAATGAAGCTAAATTAGATAAGAAAGATGCAGCAAAAATATTTGACTTAGTTGCAGAACAAGCGAATGTAAAGTATGAAAATATTAAACTTACAAATAATAATAAAAAGTAAAAAATAAACCTCAGAATTAACTGAGGTTATTTTCTTGCAAAGTAGACTTGTATTTGGTATTATTATACTTATAAAAATAGTTCCTTAAAATCAGGAGGTAAGTTTTAATATGGAAGATAATAAGTTTGGACAAGTAAAAATATCTAATGATGTAATAGCTACAATAGCTGGTTTAGCAGCATTAGAAGTTGAAGGCATAGAAACTACAGCAACATTAACAGATAAGTTGTTAAAAAATAATGGAGTAAAAATACAAATAGAAGAAGAGGATGTTAATTTAGATGTAATGGTTATGATAAAATATGGAATGTCAATACCAGATACAGCTTTTAAAGTTCAAGAAAATGTAAAAAATACTGTTGAGACAATGACAGGACTGAAGGTTTCTCAAGTAAATATACACATTCAAGGAATCAGCTTTAAGAAAGATAAAGTTGATAAAGAAGAAGCAAAAGCAACTAAGAAAAATTAATATTAGCCCTCTGAAAAGTCAGAGGGTTTTTTGTTGGCATCTGATTTTTATATAGATAATTAAACTTAAAGGAGAATTTTGATTGATGAAAAAAGATAGGGCACAAAAGAGTACAACAAGAGAATATATAATGAAACTTATATACCAGATAAATATTAATAAAGAAGATTTTGAGGCTTTAGAAGATAAAGTAGATACTTTTTTAAAAGATAATTCGGAGCATATTATAAATAGATATGAAGAACTTGCACTTCAGTATTCAAATAATGCAAATTTAAAATTAGAAGATATTAAGCTTGAAGATGTTATAGACAGAAAGTATATAAACAGAGTATGCAAAGAACTAAAAGAAAATCATGATAAGATAGATGAGTTAATAAATAAGCATGCTAAAAACTGGACAGTAGATAGAATGCCAAAGGTAGATGTGTCTATACTTAGATTATCTGTATGTGAAATAGCTTATTTGGATACTCCTAATAAAGTATCAATAAATGAAGCTGTAGAACTTGCAAAGATATATTGTGATGATAAGTCTCCTAAGTTTATAAATGGTATATTGGGAAGTGTTGTTGATGAAATCGGGAAATAATATAATAATTGGAATTGATACTAGCTGCTATACTACTTCTATAGCAGCTATCTCTTTAGATAAGAAAGTTATCTTTAATGAAAAAATAATGTTGGAAGTAAAAGAAAATACCAAAGGTCTAAGACAGAGTGAAGCTGTATTCCAGCATGTAAATAATTTAGGACTTCTCAGTGATAGAATAAAATCATTTAAAGGTAAGTTTAATGTAGAAGGTGTCTGTTCATCTATAAGACCTAGACCAGTTGAAAACTCATATATGCCTGTATTTAATGTAGGATATAATTTTGGAAAGTTATTATCAAGCATGTATGGTTGTAGATTTTATGAGACTACTCATCAAGAAAATCACATTGAAGCAAGTTTATTAAATAGTAAATTAAAAAATAATAATAGATTTATTTCTGTTCACATGTCTGGTGGCACTACAGAGATACTTTTAATAAGCAAATTGGATAGTAATTATAATATATGGGATAATAACTTAGATGCAATTACCAAAATAAGTAATAAAAAAGATGATAAAAGTAAGTTATGCAATAATTTTGGATATAATATAGATATAATTGGAGGAAGTAAAGATATTAGTTTTGGTCAACTTATAGATAGAGTAGGAGTTAAGTTAGGATATAAATTTCCTTCAGGAAAATATTTAGATGAAAATGCTTTAAATTATAATCTTAAAATAGAAAGTGGTCTAAAAACTTCTGTGAGAGATGGATATATGAATTTATCTGGATTAGAAAATCAGGTAAATAAGATTATAGAGGATAATAGAGATAATACCAATCAAAAAGAATATGTATCTAAATTAGTATTAGATTCAGTAGTTAGAAATATGTTTAAATCTTTAGTGTATTTATGTGAAACTTATAATATAAATGAAGTAGTTTTTGCAGGTGGAGTTTCTGCAAGTAAGTATATTCTCAAAGAATTAAGTCTAAAATTAAGAAAAAAACATATAGAAGCTCATTTTACAGAGCCACAATATTCAACTGATAATGCTGTTGGGTGTGCTATAATAGGATTGAATAACTTTTTAGGAGAAAGAGTATGAAACTAAGAGCTTTAGATATAAGTGAAGCAAATTCATATATTAAAAGAATTTTAATAAACGACCCAATACTTTCTAATCTTAAGGTTAAGGGAGAAATTTCTAATTTTAAGGTTCATAGTAGTGGGAATGTGTATTTATCACTTAAAGATGAATCATCAAAGTTAAACTGTGTAATTTTTAAAAGCAATTTTAATCGTAATCTAAAATTGGACAATGGTGTGAAAGTTATAGCTAGTGGATATATATCAGTCTATGAGAGAGATGGTGCGTATCAATTATACATTAACCAAATTGAAATAGAGGGAATAGGAAATTTACACATAGAATTCAATAGATTAAAAGAAAAACTTAATAAAGAAGGGCTATTTGACTCAAAATACAAGATACCTATACCTAAAATGCCAAAATCAATTGGAGTTATAACATCTCCAACAGGTGCTGTTATAAGAGATATAATAAATGTTATAAAAAGAAGATACCCTAAAATTAATATAAAGCTTTATCCAGTAACAGTTCAAGGAGATAAATCAGCAGAAGAAATATGTGAAGCAATTAGATTTTTTAATCATATGAAGAATGTTGATACACTTATAATTGGTAGAGGTGGTGGGTCAATAGAAGAGCTTTGGTCTTTTAATGATGAAATGGTAGCAAGAGAGGTTTTTAATTCTCAGATTCCAATAATATCAGCAGTTGGGCATGAAACTGATTTTACTATTTGTGATTTTGTAGCTGATATGAGAGCACCAACACCATCAGCAGCAGCAGAGATTGCTACTCCATCATTAGATGATATAAATTACAAGCTTGGAAATATAAAAAGTAGAATGAGTAAGTCTCTTACAAATCAAATTGAACTAGACCAATACAAGCTAGAGTCAGCGTTTAACAAGATAAATAACTATTTAGATTCTTATACAATAAAAGATAAAGTTATACAATTAGATAAAATATATGATAAAATAATTTTTGGAATAGAAAATAATTTGAAATTGGAAGAAGAGAAACTAATAAAGATTGGAGCTTTACTTCATAATTTAAGTCCACTAGCTACTATGGATAGAGGTTATAGTATAGCCCAGAAAGATGGAAAAGTAATAAACAGTATAAATGGATTAAAAACAAAAGATATGATAGATATAGTATTAAAAGATGGAAATTTAGAATGTATGATAGATAAAATTGAAAATAAAGAGGTATAGTATGAATTTAACCTATGAAGAAGCTTATAAAAGATTGGAGAGTATTTTAAACGAGTTAGAATCTAAAAATGCTAGCTTAGATGAATCTTTGAGCTTGTATGAAGAAGGTATAAGCCTTTATAAACATTGTAATAAGCTTTTAGATGATGCTAAATTGAAAATAAGTAAATTTAATCAATTAGGAATAGAAGAAGATTTTAAAATCGAGGAGGAGTAAAATTGGAATTTAAACAATGTCTGAAAGAAAAAGCAAGTTTTATAGAAAATGTACTTAAAGAATATATGCCTAAAGAAGAAGGATATCAAAAAACTGTTATTGAAGCTATGAACTACAGTTTAAGTGCTGGAGGTAAGAGATTAAGACCAATACTTACATTAGAAGCTTGTAAAATAGTTGGAGGTAATGAAGAAGAAGCTATTCCTTTTGCTGTGGCAATTGAAATGATACATACATATTCTCTAATACATGATGATTTACCAGCTCTTGACAATGATGATTTAAGAAGAGGAAGACCAACAAATCATAAAGTATACGGAGAAGCTATGGGTATTTTAGCAGGGGATGCTCTACTAAATTATGCTTTTGAAGTTATGCTTTCAGGTTCAATCAATAAAGAAAATCCAGAAAAATACTTAAAAGCTATAAATGAAATTGCTAAAGGTGCTGGTATATATGGAATGATAGGCGGTCAGGTAGTAGATGTAGAAAGTGAAAATAAACAAATTGAAAAAGAAAAATTAGATTATATACATATGAATAAAACTGCTGCAATGATGGTGGGCTGTATGAGAGCAGGAGCTATTATAGGTGGAGCAAATTCAGAACAGATGGAAGAAATAACTAAATATGCAAAAAATATCGGATTATCATTCCAGATAGTAGATGATATACTAGATATAGTGGGAGATGAAGCGAAGTTAGGAAAAAAAGTTGGAAGTGATATAGAAAATCACAAGTCAACGTACCCATCACTTTTAGGTTTAGATAAATCTAAAGAAATTGCATATAATTTGATTGATGAAGCAAAGAAAAGTATAGAAAAATTATCTGACGATGTAGATTTTTTAAAGGGATTGGCTGAATATATAATAGATAGGGAATACTAAAATATACAGCTAAAATCGAGGAGGGAAAAATGGACTTTTTTTCGGAGATTTTTAACAATGGGGCTTTGGGAATAAGTCTGATTGCTTGTTTCTTGGCACAATTTATAAAAATATTTACTGGTAAGGAAAAAAGAATTGAGTTATCAAGAATACTTATTTCAGGAGGTATGCCTAGTTCCCATAGTTCTTTTGTTACAAGTTTAGCTACAGTGGTAGGTATTGAAAAAGGGTTTAATTCTACTGATTTTGCTATAATTACTGTGCTTGCCTTGATTATAATGTATGATGCAGCAGGTGTTAGACGGGCTGTAGGTAAACAAGCTATTATATTAAATCAAATAGTAGCAGATATACAGCATGGAAAGCATATAGAGCAGAAGAAATTAAAAGAATTAATAGGTCACACACCACTAGAAGTTTGGTTTGGAGCTTTACTCGGAATAGTAACAGCTTTAATATTGATGTAAATTTAAAATTTACAAAACAAAGGTGAGGATAATATGTATAAATATTTAGATAAAGTAAATTCTCCAAAGGATATAAAAAATATGAGCATAGAAGAAATGGATTTACTTGCAAAAGATATAAGAAAATTTTTAGTAAAATCTGTTTCTAAGACAGGTGGACACTTAGCTTCTAATTTAGGAGTAGTTGAGTTAACATTAGCTCTTCATAAAGTGTTTGACAGTCCTAAAGATAAAATCGTATGGGATGTAGGACATCAATCTTATGTTCATAAAATAGTTACTGGAAGAAAAGATTGTTTTATATCTTTGAGACAATTTAATGGACTAAGTGGTTTTCCAAAGGAGAGTGAAAGTCCTCATGATATTTTTGACACAGGACATAGCAGTACATCTATTTCTGTAGCTACAGGTATTGCCTGTGCTAGAGATATAAAAAAAGAAAATTACAGTGTTATATCTGTGATTGGAGATGGTTCTATAACTGGAGGTATGGCACTTGAAGCTTTAAATCAATTGGGATATATCAATACCAATATGATAGTAATCCTTAATGATAATGAGATGTCCATAGATAAAAATGTTGGTGGAATGTCTAAATATCTGTCAAGTATTATAAGAAATTCAACAGTTGAAAAAATGACAGATGAAGTTGATAAAATTTTAAACGTTACATCAACAGGCGAAATTTTATCTAAAACTGCACATAGATTTAAAGACAAGTTGATGTATAGTTTTTCTCCTCAAGATTGTTCATTTTTTGATTCATTAGGTATAAAATATTATGGTCCTATAGATGGTCATAATACTAAAGAATTAATAGATATATTGAGGAAGGCTAAACACAAAAAAGGGCCTGTACTTTTACACGTAATTACGAGAAAAGGAAAAGGGTACAGATTTGCGGAGGAGCAACCTGATAAATATCATGGAGTATCAAAATTTGATATAAAGACAGGTGTTACATCTTCAAAAGTTAAGTCTATGTCAGCTAGTGTTGGAGAAAAACTGGTTGATATGGCTAGCGATAATGAAGATATAGTAGCAATAACAGCTGCGATGCCATCTGGTACTGGGTTAAATTTATTTGAAAGTGCATACCCAAAAAGATATTATGATGTTGGTATAGCTGAACAACATGCAACAGGGTTTGCAGCAGGACTTGCAAAAAATGGTATGAAACCTTACTTTGCTGTATATTCATCGTTTTTGCAAAGAGCATATGACCAAATTATTCATGATGTATGTATAACTAAAAAGCCTGTTACTTTTCTTATAGATAGAGCTGGATTAGTTGGAAATGATGGAGAAACTCATCATGGTATGTTTGATTTAAGTTACTTGAATTCTATTCCAAATATTGTAGTAATGGCACCAAAAGATACAAGAGAGATGGAACTTATGATGGATTTATCATTAAAATTAGACTATCCATTAGCAATTAGATATCCAAGAGGAAATAGCTATTACTTGGACAAGGGAGAATATAAAGAACTTGTATTAGGAAAGTATGAAGTATTAGATGATGGACAAGATACAGTTATACTTTCTATTGGAAGTATGGTAAAACATGCTTTGGGTGCTAAAGAAATATTATTGAAAGAAGGAATAAATCCAACAATAGTTAATGCTAGATTCCTAAAGCCAATGGATGAAGATATGTTGAATGTTTTATTAAAGACTCACAAAAATGTAGTTACAATAGAAGACAACGTTGTAACTGGAGGGTTTGGAAGTAGAATAAACAAGTTTATTATAGATAATGAGTATAAGATAAATATACTCAATATAGCAATACCAGAAGAATTTATAAAACATGGTAATGCAGATGAGTTATATGATTTTGTAGGATTATCCTCAGAGAGTATTGCTGATAAAATAAGAAAGTTAGTTATTGAATAAAAAGCTAATGAAAATATTATAAATTAAGACTGATATGAAATATAAAATTTATCAATTAGAATAAATATCAAGTGTGTTACTTAAAGCTACTTTAGTTATTATTAAAGTAGCTTTTAACAGAAAGGTAATTTTATGAAAAAGAGAATAGATTTATTGTTAGTAGAACAAGGTCATTTTGAAAGTAGAGAAAGAGCTAAAAAAGCAATAATGGCTGGTCTAATTTTTGTTGATAATCAAAGGTGTGATAAGGCTGGCACAGAAGTAAAAGAGGACTGTAATATAGAAGTAAAAGGAAATCCAATACCATATGTAAGTAGGGGTGGTTTAAAGCTTGAAAAAGCAATGAAAAACTTTGATTTAACTATTGATGGAAAGGTATGTATGGATATAGGTGCATCTACAGGTGGTTTTACAGATTGTATGCTCAAAAACGGAGCAATAAAAGTATTTTCTATAGATGTTGGTTATGGTCAACTTGCTTGGAAATTGAGACAAGATGATAGAGTTGTGTGTATGGAAAGAACCAATATAAGAAATGTAACAATAGAAGATACAAAGCAGTTTGCTGATTTTGCATCAATTGATGTGTCTTTTATATCATTAAAACTAGTACTTCCAAAAGCTAAGGAGTTAGTACGCCATGATGGAGAAATTGTTGCTTTAATTAAACCTCAATTTGAGGCAGGAAGAGAAAAAGTAGGTAAAAAAGGTGTAGTTAGAGAAAAATCTACACATATAGAAGTTATAAAAATGATTTCAGACTTTTCGGTTAAAAATGGATTTGAAATTTTAGGATTAGACTTTTCTCCAATTAAGGGTCCTGAAGGAAATATAGAATATTTAATTCATTTGAGAAATGGTAATGAAGGTTATGAGTTTAATAGTGACATACACAATAACAAAATAATAGAAGTCGTTGAGGCTTCTCATAATTTAGATAAATAGACTAAAAGGGGGCTTAGACTTGATCCTCGAATTATATATGAAAAATTGTGCTTTAGTTGAAGAGCTAAGGTTGAGTATTGATAAAAATTTAAATATACTTACAGGTGAAACTGGTTCAGGAAAATCTATAATAATAGATGCACTTGGACTTTGTCTAGGTGATAAATACGATAGGTCTTTTCTAAGAAAAGGAACAGACAAGGGACTTATTGAGGCCGTATTTTTGTCAGATAATATATATTTAAAAAAAATACTAGACGAAAATGATATAAGTATAGAAGATGACAATTTGTTAGTCATAACTAGATTGATATATTCAGATGGAAAGAGTACTGCTAGAGTAAATGGAAGAACTGTTAAAGTATCTCTTCTTAGAGAAATTGCATCAACACTTATAGATATACATGGTCAACATCAAAATCAAGCTTTATTTAATAAAGATACTCATTTGAAATTTCTAGACCTTTTTGGAGAAAATGAATTAGAAAAATTTAAAGTTGCCTATAAAAAAGTGTATAACAAGTATAGTGAGGTAAAAAAAGCTTTAAATTGTTTGACAGAAAATAAAGATGAGATGCAAATTCAAAGAGAAATAGATTTATTAAAATTTCAAATAAATGAAATAGAAGTTGCAAATTTAAATAAAAATGAATATGAAGATTTATTAAAACAAAGAGAAGTTTATAGGAATAGTGAAAAGATATATAATAATTTAAATTTAAGTTATAGCAAGTTACATAATGGTGAGTATAATGTTATTGACCTAATAGGTCTTGCATCTAAAGAGCTTAATGACATATCAAAATATGACAGTGTTTTGAGTGAATATAGTGATACTGTAGAAAGAATTATGTATGAATTACAAGATATATCTGGTGATATAAGAAATTACAAAGATAATATAGACTTTGAGCCTTATGAGCTAGAGCAGATTGAACTTAGAATTGATGAGATTAACAATTTAAGAAGAAAATATGGAGATAGTATAGACGATATATTTGAGTATTATGAAAAGATAAAAGATAGATTAGATGAGATACTAAATAGAGATGAAAGAGTTGAACAATTAAAAAGTCAACTTATGAATATAGAAGAAGATTTAAAAATAAAAGCTAATAAATTGACCAAAGCAAGAAAAGAAGTAGCAACTACTTTAGAGAAAATACTTCTTGATGAATTAAAAAGTCTAAACATGAAAAATGTAATGTTCAAAGTTAATTTTGAAGAAGGTCAATTTACTTTAAATGGAGTAGATGATATTGAATTTATGATATCTTTTAACTTAGGAGAAGATATTAAACCAATATATAAAGTTGCATCAGGTGGTGAGATGTCAAGATTTATGTTGGCATTTAAGACAATATTAGCTGATATAGATGATATTGATACATTAGTGTTTGATGAAATAGATACAGGGATAAGTGGTATAGCAGCACAAATTGTTGGTGAGAAATTAAGTGATATAGCAAAGAAAAAACAAATAATATGTATAACTCACTTACCTCAAATTGCGGCAAATGCAGATACTCATTATTGTATAGAGAAAGACACTTCAAATAATAGGACATTTACTAATGTTAGTAAACTAAATCAATCTCAAAGAAAAAATGAAATTGCTAGACTTATAGCAGGTAATAATATAACAGAGAAAACTATTGAACATGCAAGTGAAATCATTGAAATGGCTAAAAAATGCTAGTTAAGAAAGATTGCTCTAATATAGATGTAAAGAATTTTCTATCTGAATACTTTACATCTATTTTTTATGACAAAATAATTTTATATTATTTAATGTAGACATTAAAAACATAAAATTTAAAGGTTTATAAATTTGTAACTTTGAAATTTTTAGATGCTTAAGTATAATATTATGTATAAGGTATTAGTGAGGGGGGCATAAATTGAATAAAAAAAATACTATGCACTTAATTTTTACAATTGTAATTTTTATTTTATTATGGTATATGATATTGACAATGAATGAAATTAACAAAAACATAGAAAACTATAATAATAAATTAGAGTACTTGTCACAAGAAATTATGAACACCAAGTCAGATATTAGTAATACGATAAATGAAGAAATGTCGAAAAGCTATATAACTAAAAGTATTGATTTAAAAGTTAAAAAGCTTGAAAAAGAAGAATGTATTATTGAGGTAGATATTCAATTGAGTAAGCTGGGTAAAGATGGCAAAGTATTTTTCATGTATAAAGAAGATAATAATAAATGGAATGAAATTAAAATGACAAAACATGGAGAATTATCGTATGCTTGTGAGATGAAAATAAAGACAGGCAATGAATATGACTATAAAGTAGTTACAAATGGGACAATATCTGAAAGCTCAGATGTACAAAAGCTAACTACATCTGATTATATGCCTGAACAACCTGTATTTAATTCCGGAATAAGGGATAATAAAGAATATTTTATTGAAATAATAGAAAATAGTAATCTCTTAAATCATGAAAGTGAAAAGTCAAAAAATAAAGTTTATAACAATATAAGATTAAAGAAAGTAGATATCATTGTAAATGAAGGGAAAAAAGATACTGTATGCAAAGCAAAATCTGTTAAAATCTCAGATGATGATAAAAACAATAATTCAAATGAAAGTCAAGTAAATTATGAAGCTGCTTTTCCTAAAAGGGATATTGATGATATAGTTTATATTAAAGCCAAGCTTACATACAGTAATGGAGTAGAATACATAAAGGATATAACTGAAGAGGTAACTATGGGACTACAAGATTTAGAAAAATAAATACATATACAAATAAAGTTAGTCAATAAAATAGAGTATAAATAAAATCTTAGTAGTTTTATTTATACTCTGTTAAATAAAATTATAATTTTAATTCCATATATCTAGCACCTTCAATCGGATTATAAGTATACGGTTCTATATCATAGAAACCAAGCTTTTCATATAGTCCTTGAGCACTTTTCATGCTTGGAAGAGTGTCTAGTCTCATATATGCATATCCAATTTCTTTTGCCTCTTTAATAATTTCTTCTAATAGTAGTTTTCCTATTTTTAGTCCTCTAAATTGATTTCTTACATATAATCTTTTTAACTCACATATTTTGCCTTCAAGTTTTTTTAGAGCAACACAACCTGATAAATTTCCATCAACAAATGCTAATATCAATGAACCAGAAGGTTTTTTGTATTTTCCTGGAAGTGTTTTTAATTCATTGTTAAAGTCTTGAAAACATAAGTCTATATTTAGAGAATTCGAATATTCAGTAAATAAAATTTTTACATTTTCAAGGTTTTCCAAGTCTTTTTCTTCAACAAATTCTAAAGTTATATTTTGAGCCATTTTATCCATCATTATATAAATATGTTTATATAACGACTTCACCTCCTTGATATATGTATATTTTTGTTAATATCAATTAGATTTTAATACCATTACTTTTTCACCACCATAGTCAAGTTCTCCATTAAACTCAAATCCAAAATCTTTATAAAGCTTGATAGCCGTTTTGTTGTTATCAAATATACTAAGATATAATTCATCACAGTTATATTCTTTTTTAAGAAGATTTATAAGATAATCTAAGGATGCTTTTCCGTATCCTCTGCCTTGATACTTTGAATCAATCATGAATCTATCAAGCCAAACTCTGTCATCTTCTAGACGACCATACATAGCGAATCCTATCAATGAATTCTCATCATATATTCCAACAGGTATCCAAGCTGTTATAAATTTAGATTCAGCAATAGAAAGTGCATTGCTTTCTATATAATCTAATTGACTTTTATCTACAGACAAATTAACTAAATCATGCCAATTATTTATGTCTGCAATTCTTACATTTAATTTCAAGATATTACCGCCCTTCAAACTTTTTGTTACAATATAATACTATCATATTATATATTAAAAATCACTTAGTAAGATACTCAGCAAGGTTTTTAAATGAATAAATTTTCTGGAAAAAGGAATTATAAATACATAATAATACAGCATAGGAGTAGATGAATATATGAACAAAGCAAATAAAAATTTCAAAAATATTTGGATAATATTAGGAGCTGTATCGATTTTTATGATGGTTATAATTTTTCAAAATAAGAATTATAATATAAATAAAGAAACTCCAATAGAAGCTTTTACAATTAAGAATCATGATAAAAAATTCGTATATCCACTTGGAAATATAATTGGAGTAAAAGCCAATACGGATGGTGTATTGGTCTTAGGATATGAGGAAGAAGATGTAGATTATATTGGAGGCATACAAATTGGTGATAATATAGTAAAAATAGATAATAAAAGGATAAAAAACAGTCAAGATGTATCAGAAATTTTGAACAAGGCTAAAAAAAGTAAAGTTGAAGTGACTTTTGAGAGAAAGAATAAG
This sequence comes from Clostridioides sp. LIBA-6822, assembly GCF_056688955.1. Classification (NCBI taxonomy): domain Bacteria; kingdom Bacillati; phylum Bacillota; class Clostridia; order Peptostreptococcales; family Peptostreptococcaceae; genus Clostridioides; species Clostridioides sp. LIBA-6822. Next base: position 1,312,780 of record NZ_CP196995.1, read on the forward strand.
TATAAGACAGAAATAATAGAAACTAAAAGAGAAAATGGTAAATATAAGCTTGGTCTTTGGGTAAGAGATAAAATATCTGGAATTGGAACTATGACTTTCTATGACCCTAGTATGGAAAAGTTCAAAGCAATTGGTCATGCCATAAAAGATTCGGATACTAATGAACTATTAAAAATAAAACAAGGATATATATATAAGCCAGAAAAGCTAAAAATAGTAAAGGCTAGTAATGAAAAAATCGGTAAAATAAAAGGCGACTTTAATGATAGCAATTTAATGGGTAATTTCTCGAATAATTCAGAGTTAGGTATAAGTGGTAATATTACAAATAAACAGAACAAAGAATTTGATTTGGCAAATAAAGAAATGCAATTGATAGAAGTTGGAAGACCACAAGATGTAAAAATAGGAAATGCAGTAATTCTTTTTGAAGATAAAAATAAGAATATAACAAGCTATGATATAAAAATAGAAAGTATAGTATATGATAAAGGAAATTATAGAGATATGGTAATAAAAGTAGTAGATGATAAGTTATTGGAATACACAGGAGGTATTGTACAGGGGATGAGTGGAGCCCCAATAATACAAAATAATAAAATTATTGGTGCAATAACTCATGTTTTTAGAGATAATCCGAAAAAAGGATATGGTATTTTTATAGATGAAATGATAAAATTGTAGGTGAGGCATTAAAAAATTTTATTATTTTATCAATTATCTAGAAGGAATATAATTTTGAAGTGTCGAATATGCATTAGAGTAGATAATTAAGAGCAATTGTGTAAAAAGTTTAGTTTTCTGTAATAAGAAGATGTTTTTTAATGGGGGGATTTTTAGTGGAAAAAATCAAAATAGTTTTAGCAGATGACAATAAGGATTTTTGTCAGGTATTAAAAGAGTATTTGTCTAATGAGGATGATATCGATATATTAGGCATAGCTAAGGATGGAATTGAAGCATTAGACTTAGTAAAAAAGACACAACCGGACTTATTAATATTAGACGTAATAATGCCACATCTAGATGGATTAGGTGTAATTGAAAAATTGAATACTATGGATATACCTAAAATGCCAAAAATAATAGTACTATCAGCAGTAGGTCAGGATAAGATAACTCAAAGCGCAATAAATCTAGGAGCAGATTACTACATAGTAAAGCCGTTTGATTTTGTTGTGTTTATAAACAGAATTAGAGAATTGGTTTCTAATAGAGTTGCTCAAGTTGAGCCAAAGCCTAGACCAGTTCAAGAAACTCAAATGACTAGAAGTGATTTCGTTAAGAATGTAGGAAATATAGAAACAGAAATCACAAATATAATACATGAAATAGGAGTACCAGCTCATATAAAAGGGTATTTATATTTAAGAGAAGCGATTAAAATGGTTATTGATAATGTTGAGCTTTTAGGTGCAGTAACAAAGGAGTTATATCCAAGTATAGCTAAAAAATTCAATACAACACCAAGTAGAGTTGAAAGAGCAATCAGACATGCGATAGAGGTTGCATGGAGTAGAGGAAAAGTTGACACAATAAATCAACTATTTGGATATACAGTACACAATACTAAAGGAAAACCAACTAACTCAGAATTTATAGCAATGATTGCTGACAAATTAAGACTAGAGCATAGTATGGTTAAATAAATAGACACAAAAAGTAAGGCTTTTTAATTAAGGCATTGGCGATAAATATGTATTACAAGTAGCGAAATGGTATAACCAGTAGGGTTATGCTGTTTCGCTATTTTAATAAGTATAAAATTTTTTCTTTATTTTTTCTTTATTATTCATTCAATATATTAATATAATAAATTTATTTATACTATGCTTATAGTATATGTCTTTATAAGTTGCAAAATGGAAGGAGTTTATTTTTTTAAAATGAATGTTGAATAAAATATAATAAACTTTATATTTTAAAGAATATTGTTGAATGTGTTAAATAAAAAAATAATAGAATATAGTATTATAAATGCCAAAGATGCAAAACAAACTTAAAACATTTATTTTATTGTTAAGTAATGCTATAATATAATGTGATTTTAATAATGATAGTGGAGGTTTAAAAATGAGAGTCGAGGCCCCTATAAAAGTAGATCGAAAAACCAAAAAACTTGCTAAAAGAGTTGAAAGTGGGGAAATAGCAGTTATAAATCATATCGATATAGATGAAGTTGCTGCAAACTCTTTAGTAGAAGCTAAAATAAAACTTGTCATAAATGCGGCTCCTTCTATAAGTGGTAGGTATCCCAATAAAGGTCCAGGAATATTAACTGAAAATAATATACTAATAATTGATAATATTGGAGAAGAATTATTTGAAGAATTAAAAGAAGGGGAAACTATAGAAGTTGTAGATGGAAAGATATATAGAGAAGGAAAATTTTTAGGTGCAGGCGAAGTTTTAGACAAGTATGAAGTTTCACACCAAATAAAGGCTGCTTATGAAAATTTAGCTGTAGAATTGGACAGATTTATAGATAATACTATAGATTATGCTAAAAAAGAAAAAGGATTTATACTTGGAGAAGTAGAAATCCCAAAAGTGAAAACTAATTATGCTAATAAACATGTATTGATAGTTGTAAGAGGTCAGGACTATAAAGAAGATTTAAGTACTATGCTTTCTTATATAGAAGAGGTAAAGCCAGTCTTGGTTGGTGTTGACGGAGGAGCAGATGCTTTAATTGAGTTTGGATATACTCCAGATGTAATCGTAGGAGATATGGATAGTGTAAGTGACGATGCTTTAAAGAAGGCTAGCGAAATAGTAGTACATGCTTATACAGATGGAAGGGCACCAGGTCTTAAGAGAGTTCAGGAGTTAGGTTTAGATGCAATTGTATTTCCTGCACCAGGAACTAGTGAAGATATAGCTATGCTTATTGCTTATGAGTATAAAGCAGAGTTAATAGTAGCAGTTGGTACACATTCAAATATGATTGATTTCCTTGAAAAGGGAAGAAAAGGTATGGCAAGTACCTTTTTAGTTAGGCTTAAAATAGGCTCAAAGCTTATAGATGCTAAAGGAGTTAATCTGTTATATAGAAGTAAGTTAAAAATAAAGTACATATGGGCATTAATAGCAACAGCTTTATTTCCTGTGTTGGTAGTAGCATCGTTGTCACCAGGAGTTCAACAATTTATACAACTAATGCAATTAAAGTTTAGAGTATTATTACAGATGTAAATTTTAGGAGGATAAATATGCATATTAATATGAAATATTATATAGTCACTATAGGTGCTATATTTATAGCTTTGGGTATAGGCATGTTAGTAGGATTTAACTTAAATAATAATCAACAATTAAGTGAACAACAAGCAAATATAATAAATGATTTAGATGATAAGTTTAATATTTTAAAAGAAAAAAACGATAAACTTGATGGTGACCTAGCAAATGTAAATAAAGATTATGAAGAGGCGGTTAATTTTATAAATAAAAATGTAGATAAGATTTTAGCCGGTTCATTAAATGGTAAAAATATAGGAATAATATCAGCTAATGAAAATGACGATTATACAAAGAATATAGAAGACATAATAAATAAATCTAATGGAAATATTGCATTCAATATAGTATTAAAAGAAAATATAACAAGTCCAGAAAAGTTAAAAGAAATATCAACTAAATTGGGTGCAGATATAAAAAATTCAAGTGATGCTGTTAATTATATAATGGATACTCTTAAAAAGGAAGATGCAAGTGATATTCTGACATATCTTCAAGAACTAGATGTAATAAAATTTAACTCTCTTGGTAATACATATCTAAAATATGATTCTGTTGTAATAGCTGGTGGAAATGATGCAAAAGATAGTACAAAACAGTTTGAAAAGATAGAAAAGTTTGTAGTTTCAAAACTTAAATCAGAAAATAAATATTTAGTAGAAGTTCAAAATACAGGAGTTAAAACTTCTTATGTAGAACTATATTCTAAAAACAAGGTTGCAACTATAGATAATATTGATGAAGGAATAGGAAGTATATCTCTAGCTATTCTTTTACAACAAGGAAATATAGTTGGCAATTTTGGTAGATTAGATACTGCAACTTCATTGTTGCCATCTATTAAATAGAAATAATTTTAAGGAGAGAAGAAATGAATTCTTATATAAGTATAATAATACCAGCTTATAATGAGGAAAGTAGAATAAAATATACGTTAGATAGTATAGTGGATATTAAACAAATAAACGAAATAATAGTCGTTGATGATGGTTCAATTGATAATACTGCTAAAGTTGTATCTGAACTAGAAAATGAAAAGATTAAATTTTTTAAGTTAGATAAAAATAGAGGTAAAGGATATGCTTTAAATTATGGTATTAAGTTAGCGATGAAAAATGCAGACATTATAGGATTTTTAGATGGAGATTTAGGAAGTTCTGCTAAAGAAGTTGAGAAATTAATAGTGCCTATATTAAATGGTGATGCTGATGTTACTATAGCTAAGTTTCCTCCTGCAAAGAAAAAAGGAGGATTGGGATTTGTAAAAGGTTTAGCTAAAAATTCTGTTTTTGAGATGACAGGTGTTGAGTTAGACGCAACTTTATCAGGCCAAAGAATATTTAAAAGAGAAGTTTTAGAAAAATTTGATGAAATACCTTTTGGATATGGAGTAGAAGTTGGTATGACTATTGATATATTAAAGTATGGATTTAAAATTAAAGAAGTATTAGTGAATATGACTCACAATGAAACAGGAAGAAATTTAAAAGGATTTATTCATAGAGGAAAACAGTATTATCACATAAAAAAGGTTTTAGGACAAAAAAAGAAAGAATGGAGGTAATATCTTAGTGAAAGATTATATACTTTATACCATTTTACTATTAACAGGATTATTTGGAACCTATGCTGTAATACCACTATTTAAAAATCTATTGATAAATGGAAATGTACTTAGGCCAAACTATAAAAAAGATATGATACCAGTAAGTATGGGTATTGTGTTTTTGCCGATGGTTGTAATTAACGGAATAATACTTGCTCTCTTTACTACAGAATTTAGGGATTTAGCATATATATTTATGTTTATGTTTGGTATGATATCCATGTTTTTTGCAGGGATACTAGACGATATTATTGGAAATAGAGATGTAAGTGGTTTAAAGGGACATTTTAAAAGTCTATTTAAAGGAAGTCTTACAACTGGTGGTTTTAAAGCATTATTTGGTGGATTTGTAGGACTTATAGTTTCTGTTGCTATATCAAAAGACATAATTGACATAATAATAAACACACTAATAATAGCTCTATCGACTAATTTAATGAATCTCTTGGATTTAAGACCAGGGAGGGCAATAAAAGTATACTTATTTATAATGGTGATTATATTTTTAACATTGACAGGTTTTGTTCAAGTGCTTCCATTACTTATAGTACCAAATGTACTTGCATATTTTAATTATGATTTAAAAGCAAGAGCAATGATGGGAGATACTGGTTCAAATGTTCTTGGAATATCTATTGGAATCATGATTGCTTTTGGATATTCATTTAATGTTAGATTAGGATGGTTAATATTCGTAGTTATTATGCATATATTCACTGAGAAATACTCATTAACTAAGATAATAGAAAAAAATAAATTATTAAATTTTATAGATAAATTGGGAAGGTAGCATTATGATAAGCAAAAGAGTGGGGATTGTTGAGTCAATAGTAAGCCAAACTGAAACTCTTGATGATATAAGAGTGAATATAAATGGGGAAGTGCAAAGGGCATATAATTATCCAAAACTATCTGGAAGCGTAAGTATAGGAGATGAAGTAGTTTTAAATACAACGGCAGTAGAATTGAGTTTAGGTACAGGTGGATACCATTTTGTAATAACTAATTTAAATAACTTAGAATCTACTTTAACTGAAGGTGGACATATAATGAAACTTAGGTATACACCTTTTCAAATAAAAGTTGATTCTATTGAAGAACAAGAAAGTATTTATCATGATGCATTTGAAAACTTTAAAGGATTAGAAGGTCTTTCTGTTGTGGTAGGAACTCTTCACAGTATGTTAACACCATTTGCAGCTTCATTTAAAAGAAGTAATCCCAATAAAAAGTTAGTATATATAATGACTGATGGGGCATCTCTTCCAATTTATTTAAGTAAAAATGTGGATACTTTGAAAGCAAAAAAATTAATAGACAGTACCATAACAATAGGCAATGCATTTGGTGGAGATTATGAATGTATAAATATATACACTGCACTAATTACAGCAAAAGAAATATTAAAAGCAGATGTAGTATTTGTAAGTATGGGACCAGGAATTGCTGGTACAGGAACAAAATATGGATTTACAGGAATTGAACAAGGTCCAATTCTTGATGCGGTAAAAAAACTTGGAGGAAGAGCAATAGCAATTCCAAGAATTAGTTTTGCTGATAAAAGAGAAAGGCATCAAGGTATTTCACATCATAGTATGACTGTATTTAAAGAAATTGTAAATGTAAATGTAGATATACCAATAACCATATATGATGATGAAAAATTAAGTTTTATAAAAGAACAAGTAAGTTCAAATGGTTTAGATAAAAAGCATAATATAATTTATATAGATAATAATAAAACGAAAGAGGATTTAGACTATTTTAATCTAAAAGTAAAAAGTATGGGAAGAAATTATGAACAAGATGAGGCATTTTTTAAAGCTGCAAGTACAGTAGCATATTACTTAATGGAGGTTTAAGATGGTATTAGAAGAAAAAACTATTAGTAGTGATAGGGTTTATACAGGTAAAGTAATTACTTTAAAGGTTGATACTGTTGAAATTCCAGGGCAAGGATATCAAAAAAGGGAGTTAGTAGAAGTTGGTGGAGCAGTAGGAATAGTTGCAATTACAGATGATAACAAAATTGTACTAGTTAAGCAATTTAGAAAGCCTATAGAAAAGCCAATTTTCGAAATTCCAGCTGGTAAACTAGAAAAAAATGAAAGTCCAAAAGAATGTGCTGAAAGAGAACTAAAAGAAGAAACTGGGTATAGTGCAAAAAATATTAAATTAATACATAAATTTTTCACTTCAGCAGGTTTTTCTAATGAGATAATGTTCGTATATTTAGCAACTGGGCTTACTCCAGGAGAGAATAACTTAGATGCAGATGAGTTTTTAGATGTATATGAAGTTGAGCTTGAAGAGGCATATAATATGGTATTAAAGAATGATATTGAAGATGCAAAAACTTCTATTGGATTATTATTAGTAAAAGATATGTTTAAAAATTAATATTTATAAAAATGAATAACCCCTTGTCCTAAAGCATATTATTTTATAAAGGACAAGGGGGAATAAAATTGAGAAGAACATATAGAAAAAATGATTTTAGAGAATTGAATAGACAAATAATTATTATAGGATTGTTGTTTATGATGTCTATTGTTATTGGGTCTTATATAAATAAAATCTTGCCAGGTTCTAGTGACAATATATTAAGCAATATAAATCCTGCTGTAGAGTATTATAATCTAAATCTAAACATAAAAGAGACAGTTATACAAAATTTAAAGTCAGATGGAATTTTTATGGGCTCAATAGCTCTATTAAGTTTGTTTGTAGTGACAATTCCAGCAGTGTTAGTAGTTTTTGTATTAAAAGGTATGTCAATAGGATATACAATAAATAGTTTTATATTGGCATTAAAGTTTAAAAGCGTAAAAATGATTTTAATAATATTATTTAAAAATTTGATTATTATTCCATGTGCAATCATATTAACATTAATTAGTTTAAGCTATTTCAAAGAGATGGTTTATGAATTTAAAAAGAATAACAGAAAAAATATGCAATTTTTAATTAAGAGGTATATACTAAATATTATAATTATAATAGCACTATCATTGGGGTTGCAATTAATATTAAATACTGCAAGTATTGGTATTATTAAGTTCCTAGTTAAATAAAGGAGTTTATAATGGATATTATAGAGGGATATATAGATTACATAAAAGATAAAAAAAAATTATCAGAAAATACAGTGGCATCATACTTTATGGATATAAAAAAATATATGGAATATATAAATCAAAAAAGTATTAAACTAGTAGATATAGTTGAAAATGATATTATAAGTTATTTAATAAAGTTGGAAAAAGATAATGTATCAATAGCTACAATAGCGAGGATGATATCCTCTATAAAATCTTTTCATGATTATTTATTTTTAAATCATGTATGCACAAATAATCCTGCAAAGGACATAAAAAAACCTAAAATAAAAAAAGAAAATATAAATATACTTACAGAAGAAGAAATTGAAAGATTATTAAAGTTTCCAAAGTTAACAACACCTAAGTTGATTAGGGACAAGGCTATTTTTGAGGTATTATATGGTACTGGTATAAAAGTATCTGAATTAGTAGATATGAACGTAGAAGATGTTGACCTGGATATTGACTATATATATTGTAATTCATGCTGTAAAAATCAAAGAGTAATACCACTTTGTGATATTACAAAACTTTATTTAGATAAGTATTTAAAAGAAGCAAGACCTAAAATAGCTGTGGAAGGTGAAAAATCATTATTTGTAAGCTCATTGGGTCAAAGGTTTACACGACAAGGTCTTTGGAAAGTCATAAAAAAATATTCTAATTTAGCTAATATAGATAAAAATATAAATCCTACAATGCTTAGACATTCATTTGCAATTCATTTATTAAATGAAGGTGCTAACATTGCTGTTGTAAGTAAAATTTTAGGAAATGTTAATCTATCTAGCCTCCAAGTATATTTAAATCATATAGATAAAAACGTGAGAAGAGAAATAAAGGAAAAACATCCAAGAAATGATATTGATATAGAATTACAAAAAGCAGAGGCTAAATAGACTGTAGAGCAAATTTTATAATTTAAAAGGAGCGTATTTATATGAGCAGAGTGATTTGGATTGTAATTGACAGTGTTGGGATAGGAGCATTGCCTGATGCTGAAAATTTTGGAGACAGTAAGGATGTAAGTACTCTTGGAAATATATTTAAGAAATATCCAGATATACAAATTCCTAATATGAGAAAATTAGGGATAGGTAATATAGAGGGTGTAGATTTTTTTGAAAGTATAAAAGAACCAATAGGTTGTTTTGGAAAATGCAAGGAAATGTCTCAAGGGAAAGATACTACTACTGGTCATTGGGAAATGACTGGTATAATAGTTGACAAGCCTTTTAAAACATTTGAACATGGATTCTCAAAAGAAATAATAGAAGAATTCGAGCAAAAAACTGGAAGAAAAGTAATAGGAAATAAACCAGCTTCAGGGACTGTGATAATTGATGAATATGGAGAGCACCAAATAAAAACTGGTGATGTGATAGTATACACTTCAGCTGATAGTGTATTTCAAATAGCTGCAAATGAAGAAGTAATCCCACTAGAAGAACTTTACAATATGTGTAAAATAGCTAGGGAAATAATGATGGGAGATAATGCAGTTGCTAGAGTAATTGCTAGACCATTCATAGGGAAGAAAACTGGTGAATTTGTTAGAACTTCAAATAGAAGAGACTATTCATTAGACCCATTTGAACCCACTGTTCTGGATAATATAAAAGAGTCAGGGCTTGATGTTTTAGCAGTCGGAAAAATAGAAGATATTTTTAATGGAAAAGGAATTACAGATGCTATCCATACTAAAAGTAATATGGATGGAGTAGATGAAACTTTAAATTATATGAAACAAAAAAACAAAGGTCTAATATATTCAAACCTTGTGGATTTTGATTCTAAATATGGACATAGAAGAGACCCAGAAGGATATAAGAAGGCTCTTGAGGAGTTTGATAGTAGACTTCCTGAAATAATGGATAATATGAGAGAAGATGATGTGCTTATAATCAATGCAGACCATGGGAATGACCCAACATATAAAGGTACGGACCATACAAGAGAATATATACCAGTTATGATTTATGGTAATAAGGTTAAAAAAGGATTTAATTTAGGAATAAGAGATACTTTTGCTGATATTGGAGCAACTGTTGCAGATATACTAGATGTAAAATTGCCTAAACATGGGTCAAGTTTTAAAAAAGAATTATTCTAAATTAAAATATAAATAAAAAGTCAAAAAATTTAGCTTAATAGAATGGAGGGATTGGAATGTTTGAAAAGATAGAACAAAGTAGCAAATTTATAAATTCTAAAATTAGTATAAAACCTAAAATTGGTTTAATATTAGGTTCTGGACTTGGAGATTTGGCAAATGATATAGAAGATTCTGTCATAATTAAATATAGTGAAATTCCAAATTTCCCTGTATCAACAGTAGAAGGACATGCTGGACAACTTGTTATTGGAAAACTTGAAGGGAAAGAAGTAATTGCTATGCAGGGGAGATTTCATTACTATGAAGGATATTCTCAGAAAGAGGCTACTTTTCCAGTAAGAGTTATGAAAGCTTTAGGAGTTGAAATTCTTATAGTAACCAATGCTGCTGGAGGAGTAAATAAAAAGTTTGAAGCAGGGGACTTGATGATTATAAGAGACCATATAAACTTTAGTGGAAGCAATCCATTAGTAGGCAAAAACGATGATAGGCTTGGAGCTAGATTTCCAGATATGTCAGATGCATATTCTTCTAAATATGTAGATATAGTTAAAGACTGTGCAAAAGAATACAAGATAGATGTAAAAGAAGGCGTGTATATGTTTTTTAGTGGTCCAAACTATGAAACACCAGCAGAAGTAAGAATGGCTCAAATATTAGGAGCTGATGCTGTAGGAATGTCTACTGTTCCAGAAGTTATAGTAGCAGCACATTCTAATATTAGCGTTATTGGGATATCTTGTATAACTAATATGGCTGCTGGTATCTTAAATCAACCACTAAGCCATGAGGAAGTAATACAAACTACTCAAAAAGTAAAAGCAGAATTTATGAATTTAGTTAAGAGTACAGTTAAAAATTTATAAATATTTTGAGTAGATTTATAATGAAATAGCTGATGTATTATTTGAAAAGAATTAATAAAGAGCTGTCTTGATATAGAAAATTATTTCTAATAAGAGACAGTTTTTTTATAATACTATAAGATTTGAAATTGTTTTAAAGTTTAATATTTATTTAAATTATTACAAGTTAGAATGGAGATTTCAAGTATGAGAATGTATGATATTATAAAAAAGAAGAGAGACAAACTAGAACTTAGTAAAGAAGAAATACATTATTTTATAGAAAACTATTCAAAAGGAGATATACCTGATTATCAAGCTTCTGCGCTATTAATGTCTATTTACCTAAATAAGATGAATAAACAAGAAACTGTTTATCTTACAGAAGCGATGATGAACTCTGGTGATATTATAAAGCTATCAGATATAGATGGTATAAAGGTAGATAAGCATAGTACTGGCGGTGTAGGAGACAAGACAACTATAGCCCTTATACCTTTGGTTGCTTCATGTGGAGCACCAGTTGCAAAAATGTCTGGTAGAGGTCTTGGTCATACTGGTGGCACTATTGATAAGTTGGAGTCTATACCAGGTTTTTCAACAGAAATGGATATAAATAAGTTTATTGATTCTGTAAATAAGTCTAAAATAGCAGTATGTGGTCAAAGTGCCAAGGTAGCAATTGCAGATAAGAAAATATATGCACTTAGAGATGTTACAGCAACTGTTGATAATATATCATTAATAGCATCTAGTGTAATGTCCAAAAAATTGTCTTCAGGAGCGGATGCAATTGTGCTAGATGTAAAAACTGGAGATGGAGCATTTATGAAGACTTTAGAAGAATCTTTTGAATTAGCGAAATCTATGGTTGATATAGGTACTGGTATGAACAAAGATACAATAGGAATTGTAACAGATATGGATGAACCTTTAGGTTTTGCAATAGGAAATTCTTTAGAAGTTATAGAAGCAATTGAAACTTTAAAAGGAAATGGACCTAAAGACCTTGTTGAACTATGTGAAGTATTAGGAGCATATATGTTAATTTTATCAAAGGTTGCACATGATTTTGACGATGGTATTGAAAAGATAAGAGAATCTATAAAATCTGGTAGTGCAGTACAGAAACTTAAAGAATTCATAGAAAACCAAGGTGGAAATAAAAATGTAGTAGATGATTATTCTTTATTTAAAAAACCAAAATATAAACATCCAGTTAAATCAACTAAATCAGGTTATATAAGTAAAATTAAGGCTGAAGAAGTTGGTTTATCAGCTATGATTCTTGGAGCAGGTAGAGAGACTAAGGATGATATTTTAGATTTATCGGCAGGGATAATCTTAGAAAAGAAAGTTGGAGATTATGTAAATGAAGGTGAAGTTTTAGCATACTTGTATTACGATGATGAACAAAAGTTTTTATTGGCAAAAGACAGATTTATTAATTCATATTCCATTGTAGATAAAAAAATAGAAAAGAATAAATTAATATATGGTATTGTAACTAAAGATGAAATCAAAAAGTTTTAGAAAATTTTAGAAAAGTGATTATAAAAGGCCTAACATGTCAAAAATAGTGTTAGGTTTTTTATTTTTTTGATAAGTGGTAAATGGCTATCAAAAAAATATATTTTAAAATATTTTTTGAAATATAAATAAGTTTATTCGACAAGGTGATTGAAAATTAGAGTATCTAGCTTTATAATAGAAAATGGATAAATATACATAAGGAGTAGATTATATTATGAAATTTAAAGAAAATAGATTAAAAATAGCAGCATTAATAATTGTTATTTTAATTATCTTAGCAGGTATATTTGTATCTATGCAAATAGGTCCTTATAATAAAAATAACAAGAATGATGTAATTATTGATATCCCAAGTGGTGCATCTGTTGGAAAAATATCTGACATATTATATGAAAATAAATTAATAAAAAATGAACTATTATTTAAACTTTTGGTAAAGGTTAGTAATAAAGCTCCATCTATAAAATCAGGAACATATTTACTTAACCAATCGTATTCAAATAATGATATAATAAGTCTTCTGGCTTCAGGTAAAATATATCATGATGGTGTAAAAGTAACTATTCCAGAAGGTGCTACATCAAAAGAAATTGTAGCAATGTTAGTAAACAAAAATCTAGGAGATAAAACTACTTTTGAAAATTTAATAAAAAAACCTCAAGAATTTTATGATGAATTTCCATACTTGAAGGAAGATGGAATAAATTCTTTGGAAGGATTCTTATATCCAGAAACTTATTATTTTAATTCAAAGAAACAATCAGAAAAAGATATTTTAAGCGAAATGTTAAAGGTATTTGATAGTAAATATACGGACAAGCTTAAAAATAAGCAAAAAGAATCAAAGATGACTCTTCAAGAAGTAATGGAAATGGCTTCAATAATTGAGAAAGAAGCTGTTCTTGATAAAGACAGACCAATAATAGCAAGTGTGTTTTATAATAGACTTAAGGTAGGTATGCCTCTTCAATCTGATGCAACAATACAATATATATTTGAAGAGAGAAAGAAAATTGTAACATATGATGATTTAAAAATTGATTCACCATATAATAGTTATAAAAATAAAGGATTGCCTCCTACACCAATATCAAATCCTGGCATAAAATCTATTGAAGCAGCACTATATCCAGATAAAACTGATTATCTCTATTTTGTAGCTAAGATTGATGGTGGAAATAACTATAGTACAAATTATCAAGACCATTTAAAATATGTCAAAGAATATAAAGAAGCAAGAGATAAGCAAGGCAAAGATACAAAAACAACAAATAAAGAAAATACAAAAAAATAAACGATGATTATAAAAAGTCTAACAGGGTAAGAATAATGTTGGGCTTTTTTATTGAAAATTGTTATTCTTAGATTTATAATAAAGAAAGTGTAAATATATATAACAATATGAATTTAAAAAATAATAAATTAAGACAATGTTTGAATATTTATTATTTTAGGGAGTGTTTTTATGAGTAATATAGTTAATGACTTGGTTGAAGATTATATAAGAGTGACATTAAAAGAAAAAGAAGGACTTTTAAAAGAGTTAGAAATTTATGCAGAGGAAAATAGCGTTCCTATAATACATAAAGAAGTTTCAGATTTGTTAAAAGTCTTATTAAAGATTCAAAAGCCAAAGAGAGTTTTAGAAGTAGGTTGCGCAATTGGTTATTCTTCTATTTTTTTTGCTACTATTATAGGAAACGATGCAGATATAACAACTGTTGAGAGAAATGAAAAAATGATAGAAAAAGCAAAAGAAAATATAAAATTAGCTGGATTTGACAATAACATAACTATACTAGAAGGAGATGCAGAAGAAAAGCTTAGTCAAGTCCAAGGTGAATTTGACCTTATATTTATAGATGCAGCCAAAGGTCAATATAAGTTATTCTTTGATTTAGTTATAGATAAATTAAAAGATGGTGGACTTTTAGTATCTGATAATATTTTATACAAAGGTATGGTTGCACATGATGATTTTGTCATAAGAAGAAAGAAAACCATAGTAAAAAGAATGAGAAATTATTTAGATTATATATGTAATTGCGATTATTTAAGTACATCATTGATACCAATAGGTGATGGTGTAGCACTAAGTTATAAAGAAAGTAAAAGAGGTGACGTAGATGGAATTAAATAAAGTTGAACTTTTAGCTCCAGCAGGTGATTTGGAGAGATTGAAAATAGCTATAACATATGGAGCAGATGCTGTTTATATAGGTGGAGAGATTTTTGGAATGAGGTCTGCTGCAAAGAATTTTAGTAAGGAAGATATGGCAGAAGGAGTAGCTTTTGCACATGAAAGAGGTAAAAAAGTATTTGTAACAGTAAATATAATACCTCACAATGAAGATTTTCTACAACTAGAGGATTATTTGTTGGAATTAGAAGAAATAGGAATAGATGCAGTTATAATAGCTGACCCAGGAGTTCTAAGTGTTATTAAAAAAGTAATTCCAAATATGGAAATACATTTAAGTACGCAAGCAAATACAACTAATTATCTAAGTGCAAAATTTTGGTACGAGCATGGAGTAAAAAGAGTTGTAGTGGCAAGAGAATTGTCTTTCGATGAAATATCTGAGATAAGAGCAAAAACACCTTTAGATATGGATATAGAAGCATTTATGCATGGAGCTATGTGTATCTCTTATTCTGGTAGATGCCTAATAAGTAATTATATGACTGGAAGAGATGCAAACAAAGGTTCTTGTGCTCAATCTTGTAGATGGCAATATCATTTAGTAGAAGAAAAAAGACCTGGTGAATATTTCCCAATATATGAAGATGAAAGAGGTACATTCTTCTTTAATTCAAAAGATTTATGTATGATAGAGTATATACCAGAATTAATCAAATCTGGTATAACAAGTTTAAAAATAGAAGGTAGGATGAAAACTTCATACTATGTAGCTACTGTTGTAAGAGCATATAGAATGGCAATAGATGAATTTTACAAAGACCCAGAAAACTGGAAGTTCAATCCAATGTGGATGGAAGAGTTAAAGAAAGGTAGTCATAGACATTTTACATCAGGTTTTTATTTGAATAAACCAACAACAGAAGACCAAAATTATCAGTCAGCATCATATGTTAGAAACTATGATTTTATAGGTATAGTTAGAGAAACAGAAGATGAAGATGGTCTTATTGTGGTTGAGCAAAGAAATAAAATGTGCGTTGGTGATGAAATAGAGGTCATGGGACCATATAAAGAAACTATGTTTACTAGAATTGAAGAAATGTATAATGAAGAAGGAGAAGCCATAGAGTCAGCTCCTCATCCTAGACAAATAGTGAAATTAAAGTTGTCAGTAAAAGTTGGTAAAGATTATATGCTTAGAAAAGTTATAGAAGAAAAGGTTGAAGAATAATAAAAATTTGATAAAGATAGTATTAGCCCCTTAGAAATTGTCAATAATGAAATTATCTAAGGGGTGATTTCATGTCAAAAAAGAAGACTCCATTTTTGAAAAAAGTGGGAAAGAGAACCTGGTATATATTTACTATAATTTTAATAATTTATAGTGCTTTAATTTATAGGCTAGTTGATATACAGGTATTAAAAGGTGATAAATACAAACAAAGTGTAGAATCACAAAGTGTTGAGAAAGTAGAGTTAAATAGTGGAAGAGGAATAATATATGATAGAAATGACAAGAAACTTACAGATACAAGCAAAACTCAAGTACTGGTAGTTGAAAAAGAAAAATTAAATAATAACTATAAAATTTTAGAACTCGTTAAGAAAGCTACTAATCTGAAAGATTTGGATATATATAAGGCTATACAAGAACAATTAACACATCCTATAATACAGATTCAGACTAAAAATATTGATAATAGTATGAAAAAAGAGCTTGAGAAAAACGGAATAATGGTAGAAGAAAAAACTATGCGATATTCAAAAGATGGTTTATTATCACATACAATAGGATATATAAAAGAAGATGATAAGTCAGGGCAAACAGGAATTGAAAAAAGTATGGATAGTGTGCTTAGAAATTCAAATGAAAAGTATATAAGTGCTTTTAAAGCTGGAGATGCAGGAAATGAAAAATCTCTAAACATACTAAAGGGAAGTGTAAAAACTATTGATGATAAGTCTAAGGATAGACATCTAAAAACTACAATTGATTATAATATTCAAAAAAAATTAGAGCAGATACTAAACAAAGAAGAAAACCCTACAGCAGTAGTAATCTCGGAAGCTTCTACAGGTGAAATTCTTGCAATGTGTTCTAGACCTAATTTTGACCAGAATGATATATCAAAAAGTTTGAAAGGAAAAAATGGAGAATTTGAAAATAGAGTTATAAAGGCAACATATCCACCAGGGTCTGTATTTAAGATGGTAGTTTTATTTTCTGCACTTGAAAATGGTGTTGTAGATGAGAACTATACTTATAATTGCACAGGAAAGACTAAAGTTGGAAATACTAATGAAATACTACGATGTAATAAAAGAAATGGTCATGGTTTCCAAAATTTAAGACAAACTTTTTCTAATTCATGTAATCCTGCATTTTTAGATATAGCTATGAAACTTGGCAAAGAAAAGATACTTAAATCTGCTGAAAAGTTGCATTTATTTGAAAAGGTTGATATTGGTCTTGATGAAGAAAAAATTAGAGAAGCTCCAAAAAATATATCAATACGAAATTTAGCTATAGGTCAAGACAATATAGAATTTACACCACTTCAAATAAATCAAATGACTCAGATAATGGCTAATAATGGAACATTCAAACCATTATATTTATATAAAAGTCTTGTGGACAATAATATGAATACAATCAAAACTTACAAGTCTTCAAAAAAAGAAGAACTTATTTCTCCTTATGTGTGTACACAAGTTAAAGAAATTATGAAGTCTGTATCTAAGGTTGGTACAGCTAAAGATTTAAAAGATTTAGAAGGTGGATGTGGAGTTAAAACTGGTACAGCTCAAAGTAGTTTGAATAAAAAAGCAATAGACCATGGATGGATAACTGGATATTATCCTGAAGAAAGACCTAAGTATGTAATAACTGTGTTAGTAGAAGGAACTCAAAAAGAAAGTAAATCTGCAATACCTATATTTAAAGAAATATGTGAAAGCATACAATAAAATTATATATTATAAAATTTAAGGATATATCATAATTTTAAGTTTTAGATGAATGGCTATATCTAATACTATTACGATATATCCTTTTAAAAATTATAATATTAACTTTCCTGAACAAGCTCTTTTTCTAGTTTTTTAAGAGCTTTTTTTTCGATTCTAGATACATATGACCTCGATATATCGAGTTTTTGTGCAATTTCTCTTTGAGTTTTATACCCATAAGGAGTTAACCCATATCTTAACTGGACAATTTCTCTTTCTCTAGGAGTAAGAATTTTGTTTAGTTGCTCATAAAGTTTTCCGACTTGAACTTTTAGCTCAACTTCATCAAGAACATGGTTAGCTTCTGTACCAAGTATATCTAAAAGACTTATTTCATTACACACTACGCTTTATATGTTATTGATATTACTAACTTTCATATAATTTCAAGTGGACTGTTAACTCAAAGGAATCTAGTTTTTGCTCTTTAGATTTGTAATAAATAGCTCTATCAATAACAGATTTCAAAAGTTTATTTTTTCCAAGAGAATCTGAGTCATGATAAAGAGATAGTACTGTTTTAATATCGTTTATTATTTTTGCAGTATCTTTTTTAACTGTATTTAATTTATTTTTTAGCATGTCTATTGAGATTATAATTTCTTCAGTTCTTGAGTCTATATTATTAGACCTTTTAATAAATGTATCTTCATCATATATACCACGCTCCAACAAATCATACAACTTATTTTTTTGCTTCCCTAATTCTTTTAATTCAGTTTCTAAGCCTTTTAATACTCGTTTTTGAAATTCTATATTATTATCTGCATTATTTTCCTTTAAATCTATATCAGACATTCTTAGTTGGTATTTTTTCACTGCATCTTCTAATGACTTTAAAATAGCAGATTCAACAAATTCAAAGCGAGAGCTCTTATTACAACCAGGGTGATAACAAATTATATAATCGTGGTCCGTATATGGTCTATATACTAGAGGTCTACCACAGTTTTTACATATTACTATTCCTGCAAGTGGATTTTTTATTTGATTACCATAACTTACATGGCCATTTTTGTTAAGGATATTCTGAGCTTTTTTCCAAACTGATTCACTTACTATAGGTTCATGCTTACCCTTTGCTTCAATCCATTCATCTTTAGGTCTTAATTTAACAGTTTTTATTTTATTTGGATTTTTAGATTTTTTATAGTCTTTCTTTTGCCACTGAATATAACCACAATAAACTTTATTTTTTATTATATTTGTTATTGCAGAGTTATACCAATTAGCACCTGTAGAGGTTTTAATCCCTAGGTTATTTAGATGTTTAGATATTTTACTGCAACCCATATCCTCATTAATATATAAATCAAAAATAATTCTAACCACATCAGCATCCTTATTTGGTACAAGAATTCTTTCTTTTCTACCTGTAGTTACAGCATCATATCCAAATGGAGCAGAAGTACCTATGAAATTTCCTTCCTCAACCGATTTTATTCTTCCTCTTTGCATTCTTCTTGAGATAAGTTTTAATTCTTTTCTTGCCATAAATGCTTCAAATTCTGAATATTCTTCATCAAATTCATCTGTTAAGTCATATGTTTTTCTAGGTGTTATAATTTTAGTCTTACTTTCCTTGAAAGTTTCTAAAATTATACCTTGGTCTTTCATATCTCCACGACCGAGTCTGTCCAAATCCATTACTAATACTGAATCGTATTTATTTTCTTCAACTTCCTTTAGAAGTTCAATCATTTTGGGTCTATGTATTATACTTTCTCCAGATACTAGTTCTTCCTTTATTTCAATTACATTTAGATTTTGGTCTTTTGCTATTTTTAATAGAGTTGATTTATGTCTGCTTAGAGTTTCGAATTCTCCTTGTTTTTCTGCTTCTTCATCAGCACGAGATTTTCTTAAGTAGATAGCAACATTCATATAAGTAATCACACTCCTTGAATATATTATATTAGTTATAACTGAGTAATATAATTGTTTTATAAATACTTATAAGTATGTTATTACAACCATATTAAACAAGTGTTTTTAATTATATAAATTACCAGAATATGTTATAATAATTCTAGCAAGAAGTTGTAACCTATAATCTAAGAGTGGAGTTCATACAAACAAAGGATTATCCTCCCAATTTTAAGAAGGGAGGTGATTATGTATGGATAATTTTTTACTAAGTATATTAGCCAGTATTTTGGCTAGCTATATAGTTTACTTAATAAGTAAGTTATTTAGAAAACGTAAAAAACCACTCAAAGCTGGCACTAAGAGTGGTTGGGAATTTGACTTTAAAATCAAATTCCATAAGTTTAAATAATTTTCTAGTTTTTTAATCATGAACTTCACTCTACACCACATAGATTGTAGTTCTTCTTGCTTTTATTATATCACAAATTGATATAAATATTCAAAAATAATAATTTTACTACATAGTAAATGTGTATATAATTTTGTTATGTTTTTTGATTTTATAATCAAGTGATTATTAAATTAAAATTTATCTATTTTCTAAAATAAATTGGCAATCCTATAATATTTCTTCCACATTTGTTTAATATATTTAGAATTATTCTAATAATATATTTTAAGTGTAATATACCTTCCATTAGTTTTCTTATTTTTAATTATTAATAGTACTGTATTTCCAATCTTAAAATCTTATTTCTAAATTATATGATACACCTGTATTTGTATAAAATATCAACCTTGTCTAAATCTATACACCTTGTCTTTGGTATACCAAAAGTATGAAAAAGAATAACAGTAAAATTTAAAGCAATCTAGGTAAATACATGACAAATTAAAATTCTAAAAACAAGGTTTATATTGAGTATAAGACAAGTATATGAGCTCATATTTTATAACAAGGGGTGATATTGTGAAAGTACTACAACAATTTAAACCATTTAAATATGATACAGAAAAGGATATAGAGTATGATGAAAAAATTATAGCTAATCAAAGTACAGAAGTCTATATAATATATCCACGCATTTCTAATGAAGAGAATAAAAGAAGATGGGAAGACTTTGATGCTGTAGCCAAAGAAGTAGCTATTAATATATCAATGAAAAAAGCTGAAACAGCAGAATGTTAAAAAAGTATAGAAGTTGCTAATATTTAGCACTTCTTTACCACAAAGTTGGACAAGTGTTTTTTAACAACTAGGTAGTTATTTTACGAAATTTATATACTGTGAAAAATAAAGAGGCATAAAATAATTTTTATTTTAGAAAAACAAAAAGAACATTAAATTTCTAATTATAAAAGAATTTATGAGCTATAGTTAATATCAAATTATGAAATATGTAGAAGATTTAATAATCGTAATAAAACTTGAAGAAAACTTGAAGTGTAAAAAGCTTATGTAAGATGTATTATAGAAGTTGAATCATGACAGTTGTAATATGCAAAGAATTGAGGTTGTATATTGTTTACCATAAATATTGGATATATATGCTCTAGCTGTGAGAAAAATTTTACTGATAGCATTTATTACATTTATAGTAACAAATAAAATTATAGTCAATAAGTAAATATATTATTTAAATAGGAAAAGAGTTTTATATAAGAGTCGATGGAATAATTAAAATTATAAAGATACTAATTTAAAAAATAATATAAATATGAAATGTGTAAATTAGGAGGATTTAAGTAGTGGTTAAAAATGAGTTATTATTAGAATTACATAGAGTTTTATCTAAGATGGAAAAACATTGCAATAATTTTACGAAAAAATCAAGAGAAGAAAAGAATCTAAACTGTGGTGATTGTGAATTTTATACAAACAACTATAATTTAAATAATAATAGTTGTTTGTATAAAGATATTAAGACTTTTAACATATATGATACTATAGATATAATGGTTAAAGATTTAGATATAAAAGAATCTAAGGAAAGAAAATTAAAATATCCATATATATATAAGCATTTCAAAGGTGGATTTTATGTAACTATAGGAATTAGTAAACCTGTTGCTTATTTTGAACTTAATAAATCATTGTTTGAATTTGATAGTTATTATTTGGTAGTAGAAAATGGTTTTAATGCAGTTCATACTGAAACTAATGATATTGTGGTTATATATAAAGACTCGGATGGAAACTTCTATCATCAAAAAGAAATAGACTGTGAAAAGCTAGTAATTTACAAATCTTTATACAATGGGACAGGAGCATTTGCAAGACCCATAGATATATTTCTCTCTAAAGTAGATAAAGAAAAGTATCTTAATACAGCACAAGAATATAGATTTGAGGAGTTTGAGTAGCTAACTATGAAATCTCTACTAAGGTCTATACTATAAAAATAGAATTTTAAATAATAAATAAAGTGCATGTTGACAAAGTAAAGAATAAATTTTATATATTAAATAGTGAATAAAGATTTATGTAATTTTATAAGAAATAGTTGACAGATAAATTGTATTACTATACTATTGTATTAAGAGTGTGATACAATGGTATAGTAAGGAGGCAATGAATGAAAACGAGGGAATCTAATATTACAAAAGTATTGTTTATAGTATATATAATCATTTTGACATGGATAATACTATTTAAGATGCAATTTGATATTGCATCACTTGAAGCCATGAATCTTAGAAATATAAACTTAGTACCTTTTGCTGGCTCACTTGTAGTTAATAATAAAGTTGATATATCAGAGATTATATTAAACGTAGTTGTATTTGTGCCATTTGGAATATATTTGTGTATGCTAAAAGAAGAGTGGAGCTTTCTGAAAAAGGTTGTACCTATTTTTTTAGCAAGTTTAATTTTTGAAACACTTCAATATATATTTGCAATAGGTGCAAGTGATATAACTGATTTGTTAGGAAATACATTAGGGGGAATAATAGGAATAGCAATTTTTGTTTTATTATCAAAAATATTTAAGAATAAGACAATAAAAATTATCAATGTATTAGCTTTGATTGTGACAATTATTGTGATATTATTTTTGGGACTGATTATTATTACAAACTTATAGACGGAAGTAAAGTGTATATCATTAATGAGGATATAATTAATCTTGAATAATAGTTGTACTTTCAACAATACTATCTACTTTTTTATTGTTTCTAGTATTACATTCAACACTTATATTTGCCTTAAAGATATATGGATTTACTTACACATAAAAAGCACCTATATAGGTGCTTTTCTAAATTATTAAAGAAGTATTGTATCTTGAGATTTTTGAATATCTAATTCTTGATTTTCTTTTGTTTTTTCTAATAAATCCAAAGCACAATTAATACAAACCTTAATCTCTTCGTTAGTATTTTTTTCATAGTAAGTTATATATTTATTTCTATATTCATCTATTTCTTTTCCACAGTAACTACATAATACAATTACACTCATATTTTGACCTCCATCTATGATTATTTTCAATATATTTAATAGTGTCACTTTTCTGAAAATAATATTTGTTAAAACTATATCAATTTTAGCTTTACTTTTTATTATAATGCATTTTAATAAAAAAATAAAGGTTATATATAAAATGTTTATAGAAAAAAGTATATTATGGAATAAATTATAAAATTTTATTATTTTTTACAATAAGTAAATATACATTAATATCTATAAAATGACAAAAATAAAAAAACTATTAAAGTAGAATATTTGAGATTTAATATGAAATATTTGTTTGCTATATGTATAACAATTTATTTGAGAGTATAGCCTTGGCATTTTATAGTAATAAAGTCATGATTAAAAAAGCTAGATATTTAGATATATTTAAAAATATGTAATTATGGCTAATGATGCTATTGATATGTATTTTAGTTTGAGAGGATTGAGAAAAGTATTCTTATATGAGGATGTTATTTTACACAGTAGAGAAATATAGATAAAAAGTAGTATTTATTTCATTACCTTCTTTATCTGTTCCGATAGGGTCTTGTAAAGATACTTGAGTTTTATTTTTTTTGTTAGATCTAATATTCATTAAAATCTCATTTTCAATACATCTAGAAGCATATGTTGCTAATCGAGTTCCTTTATCTATATTATAAGTTTCTATAGCTTTTATTAATCCTATTGTACCTATGGATATTAAATCATCTTGGTCTTCCGTCGAATTATTATATTTTTTTGCTATATAAGCTACTAATCTCATGTTTCTTTCAATCAATGTATCTTTTGCACTTTTATCGTTTTCTATTTTAAATTTAGTTAAATACTCAATCTCTTCTTCAGGGGTTAAGGGTTTTTCAAAAGATTTAAGAGCTGCCAATAGGTCACCCCCCTTTTCAACGGTCACTTTAAATTATATGAAGGAGACTTATCCAAGTTGACTGTTATCTAATAAAATAATGTGCATACTTTTAGAATTTAAAACATATATTTACAAACTTTTGACCGTAATATAACATGAAAAATGATAACATAAATTTAAAATTTTGTTATATATATATGAAACAAGGCGAAGGAATTATTAATTTATTTAGTATAAATTGAAATTTGGATGTCAATAAATATAAAGGAAGATGAGATTACAAAGTGAGGTTAGCAGGAGTAGTTAATACTATTAAAAATTAAGGTGGTGTACTAAAGGGATATAGTAATGATGGAATAGAGTTAATCTGTAATTGAAAATGGTTTTGATTTAACAAATAAGAAAGTGATGATATTAGGTTGTGGAGGTGCTTGTAGAGTTATGGCAGACAGTTTATGTTCAATTAAAGAAACATTGATATGTTAATAAATCAAGGGATAAGTGCTTTTGTATATGGACTTAGATAGCTTTAGAGGGAAATGGAAAAACTTTATAAAAGATATTTATGAAGAAAATTTACAGTTAAATTTCTATATAAAATATTACTGAGAGGTTTTTATTATTGAAAACAAGAAATAAGGGTTTTATATCAATTGAATGTATAATAAGCATTGCTATATTATATGTGACGGTTTATTTAGTGTCAACATCTTTATATAGTTGTTATAGTTTTGTCTGTAGAAATTCATCTGATAGAGAAATGTTAATCATTGCAAAAAAATATATGGAAGAGGAGAAGTATAAAATAAAAAGTAGTAAATATGATTTGATTGAGAATGAAACAAATAGAAACTACATAAATGGATATGAAGTTGTCAGTACAGCAAAACAAATTTTAGATTACTATCAATGTTATGAAATAAATATAGAAATAAAAAGTAATTTTAAAAAATTGAGGTTTAATAGTTATGTTACTAAACAATAAAGGCTCTATATTAATAATGACATTGATAATATTTTCTATTATAAGTACTGTATGTATTATGACTATAGGTCTAATTTACACACATAATAACATATTTGAGTTAGAATACAAGGACATTCAGCTAAAAGAAACTTCTTTAAGTGGGATAGAAATATCAATAAGTAATGTATTTTCTTGTGTGGAGGAAGCCATTAATATATCAAATAGTGAAGATGAATTTAGAACATATTTCTTAGGAAATAATATGATTAATTGTATAAAAAAAATAAAAGACACCTCCCATAGCAACCTAGAAGACGTTTCTTTAAAAGTAGAGAATAATACTATATATGATAAAGGCGATTTTTTTGAATTGGATATAACAAGTTCAGTTAGAGAAAAAGATTTTTTAAAAGTTATAAAAGTGAGGGTGAAAATTAAAAATCCATGGGTAGGGATTGACATTGAAGATTATATGGATGAATCCAATATTGAGGTATTTAATGAATATGAGTCATTTGAAGAAAATGAAATTTTAAATGAATTTGAAGCTGAGAGTGAAAGCACAAGTAATCAAGAACTTGATGAATCTATAGAAGAAGAGATTAAACAGAATATAATTGAAAATATAAAAAAGAGCTTTGATGAAAGAAATTTAGTATATGTATATAAGTATAGAGGTGTATAACTTTGAAAAAAGAAGGAATGTGACTGTAATAGAATTAGTAGTATCTATTAGTATAATACTATTGATAGCTACATTATCTTTTCCAAAAGATAATCTTGAAAATCAAAAAATAAATTTATTTGCACGTCAACTTTGTTCAGATATAAGATATGTTAGGAGAACTAATATGTTTAGCAATTACAATACATATATATATATTGTAAATCAAGATAAACATGAAGGATATGTATTGAGAAAAGATGGTAAAAATATTAAATCTATAGTACTACCTAAAAGTGTAAAAATAGCAAGAAGTATTGATATAATAAAGTTTAAATCTGATGGCTCGCCTCAAAAAGCATCTACAATAGAGATATATAATAATAGACTAAGAAAAACTATAACAATAACACCTGTAAGTGGAAGAGTACTTCTGAAAGAGGGAAAATATGAAACATAAAGATGGATACTTACTTTTAGAAAGTGTAGTATCATTAACTTCAATTGTAATATTGATAATGGTTCTACATTCTATATTTGTACTTACAATAAACTTGAAACTTAAAATAGAAGATAAGATAGAGTTGCAACAACAAAGCCTTGAAATTGTAAAATCTATGGAAGGAATTATTAGTAATTCTATGGGAATAATAAATCTATCTAATGACGAAGAAGGTTTTAAAAGGACAACATCTATAAAATGTAGGTATGTAGACGAAAGTATAACTAATAATGAAGAATATATAAGTAACAAAGAAATTATATTAAATGAAAGACGAAATAAGTTGTTTGTAAATTCTTTAAATGGTGAAAGTAGTCAAGCTGGTGGTTATGAGATTGGAGATTATGTAGACGAAATGTATGTGTCAATGTCTAATAATGGACAATATGTTAATATAAAATTGAAGTTATCAAAACGTAGCCAAAACTATGAAACTAAATTCAAAATAAAAGTATGGAATTTTAGTCAAAACATATAAAACACATAGGCTTAAGAAAAATAAACAACATTAACAAATCATATAAAACATAATTATTGAGAACTATATAACTGAATAATATTAATATATAAAATGTATAGACTAAGATTGTAGAGGAGAATAATAAAAATATAGAATAAGTAATTTGCCAAATACTTGTTTATATTGTATAACTTATGATATTATGATATTAGTAAAAATTTGTAATCCTGACTTGACAGAATTCAAGTAAGAGATATAATTTTAAAGGCATAGTAATGTAAAATTTACTAAAAAATAAGAAATTTATTTTAATATGGAGGAACAAGAAATGGTATCAGCAGGTGATTTTAGAAAAGGTGTTACATTTGAAAAAGATGGACAACCATGTTTAGTAGTTGATTTTCAACACGTTAAGCCAGGTAAAGGAGCTGCTTTCGTTAGAACTAAATACAGAAACTTAAAAACAGGAGCTATAAGAGAAGAAAGTTTCAATCCAAGTGAAAAATTCCCTAAAGCTGTTATAGATACAAGACAAATGCAATATCTATACAATGATGGTGAGTTATATTATTTTATGGACCAAGAAAATTTTGAACAAATACCATTAAACTATGAGCAAGTTGAAGAAGCAATTAAGTTCTTAAAAGAAAATGAAGTTGCTACAATAAGATTTTATCAAGGGCAACCATTCCAAGTGGAAGCTCCAAACTTTGCAGAGCTAGAAGTTACAGATACAGAGCCAGGTATAAAAGGTGATACAGCTAGTAATGTAACTAAAGCAGCTACAGTTGAAACTGGAGCAGTTGTTCAAGTGCCATTATTTATAAATACTGGAGATAAAGTAAAGATAGATACTAGAACAGGTGAATATTTATCAAGAGTATAAAAATTTATGTATATAAAAGCTTATATGTCTTAATAATATAAGATATATGAGCTTTTAGTTTATATATAAAAAAGAAAGCGAGGGGTGTTACATGAAACATTTATATGAAGAAGTTGCATACTTAAAAGGCCTAGCAGAAGGACTAGAAATTAGTGCTGAAAGCAAAGAAGGGAAAATGATACATAAAATAGTTGATGCATTAGAAGTGTTTGCAGATGCTATTGTAACATTGGATGAAGAGCAAGAAGAACTTCAAGATTTTGTTGAATCTATTGATGAAGATTTAGCAGATTTAGAAGAAGAAATCGCTGACATGGAAGATGATCTTTATGAAGAAGATGAAGATGATGACGATGAGGACTTCAGCTATATAGAAATGGAATGCCCAAATTGTGGAGAGTTAGTAGAAATAGACGAAGATTTGTTATATGATGATGAAGTAGATGTTGTTTGTCCTGATTGTAAGGCTGTAATATTATCATCAGAAGATGATTGTGATGATGATTGTACATGTGGTGGTTGTTCAAGTTGTGATGATAGAGAGTAAAAATTCATAAGAAATAAAACTGCCTATGATGCCTATGAGATAATTTTGTTTCATAGGTAGTTTTATTTTTATGAGGAAGGGTATTATGTATTTTGGTTTTGCAATACTTGGACAAAAATAGTACACTAGAATTTATAGAATAGGATTTTGGAGGGATGTAGTTATGAAAATAAGTAAAAAATTACTAGATAATATACAAAGATTTGAAAATGTTATAAATTATAAGTTTAAAAATAAAGAATATATATTAGAAGCTCTTACTCATAGTTCATATTCTAATGAAAATAAAAAATATAATTTTAACGAAAGATTAGAGTTTTTAGGGGATTCGGTTTTAGGTATAGTGATAAGTGATTATTTATTCAATGAAGAAACTAATCTGCCCGAAGGGGAACTGACTAAACTTAGAGCAAATATAGTTTGTGAAGATTCATTAAGTGAAGTAGCTAATGATATAAATTTAGGTGTTCACATGTTATTAGGTAGAGGAGAAGAAGCAACTGGAGGCAGACACAGAACTTCAATATTAGCAGATGCATTTGAAGCTGTAATAGCTGCTATATATCTTGATGGAGGTTTTGAAAGTGCAAGACAATTTATACTAAATTATATGGAAAATATAATTTATGACTCAAGAAAAGGAAATATATTTAGAGACTATAAAACACATCTTCAAGAAGTATTACAAGGAAATGGTGAAAATAATATCTGGTACAGACTTATAGAAGAAAAAGGGCCAGACCATAATAAAAGATTTGTGATGGAAGTTGGAATTAATGAAGATGTATTGGGTATAGGAGAAGGTAAGAGTAAAAAGGAAGCTGAACAATTAGCCGCTAAAGTGGCTTTAAAGAAAAAATTATGGGAAAAATAAATGTAATATGTAAAAATATAAAAAGAAATATTTATATTAGAAGGATGTTGTAGATGAAAAAGAGAATTATACCTATATTTGTTCCTCACAAAGGGTGTCCTCATGATTGTATTTTTTGTAATCAAAAAAAAATAACAGGTGTGAGTACCGATGTTACAAGTGAAGATGCAAGAAAAATAATTGAAGAATGTTTAGAGACCATAGATAAAGATGCTGATGTAGAAATAGCATTTTTTGGTGGTAGCTTTACTGCTATAGATATTGATATACAAAAAAGTTTGTTATCGGTTGCCAAAGAATATGTAGAAAAAGGTATTGTAAAAGATATTAGAATGTCTACAAGACCAGACTGCATTAATGAAGAGATACTAAGTATGTTGAAAGACTATAAGACAAGCATAATTGAACTTGGAGTACAATCTTTAGATGAAAAAGTATTATTAGAGAGTGTAAGAGGTCATCAAGCAGAAGTTGTATACAAGAGTTCAAAAATGATAAAAAATAGTGGAATTAAACTTGGATTGCAGATGATGATTGGTCTCCCAGCTGATACAGAAGAAAAATGTATATTTACGGCAAAAAAATTTGTAGAGCTAAAACCAGATTGTGTTAGAGTTTATCCAACTTTAGTAGTAAAAGATACAGGGCTTGAAAAATTGATGGAGCAAAATGAGTATAGTCCATTTACTCTTGATGAAAGTATAAGTATAGTAAAAAAAGTTCTTGTACTGTTTTATGTTAATAATATAAATGTAATAAGAGTTGGACTTCAAGCTACTGATGATATACAAATTGGAAAAGCTGTTTTATCAGGACCATATCATCCTGCATTTAGGGAATTAGTAGAAGCTGATATGATAAAAGATTATTTAAAATTTATTATTTTACAAAATAAAGATGTAAAACAAATGTTGGTGAAATCTAATAAAAAGAATATTTCTAAAATAATAGGAAATAAAAAAACAAATGTGAAGTATATGAAAGAAAAATTTGGTGTGATTTTAAAAACACAAGAATCAGATTTAGATATAAATCAATTAGAAATTGTGTTAGATGGAAAAAGTTTAATTATTGCTAATATGATAGACATTCATAGAAAATTGTATGACATTTATGACCTTTAGTTTTAACGATGAAGGGAGAGAAACGATTTGTATTTAAAGAGACTAGAGTTAAAGGGATTTAAATCCTTTCCAGTGAAAACAGATATTATTTTTAAAGAAGGAATAACAGCTATAGTAGGGCCAAATGGAAGTGGGAAAAGTAATATATCTGATGCTGTAAGATGGGTATTAGGAGAACAGAGTATTAAGAGTCTTAGAGGAGATAAACTCGAAGATGTAATATTTGCGGGTACAGATACAAAAAAACCTATGAATTACTGTGAAGTGGCTCTTACTATTGATAATTCTGAGAATCAATTGGAATTAGATTTTACAGAAGTAACTATAAGAAGAAGAGCTTACAGAAATGGTGAAAGTGAGTTTTTTCTAAATAATAAGAGTTGTAGATTAAAAGATATAAAAGAAGTCTTTTTAGATACTGGTATTGGAAAAGATGGTTATTCAATCATAGAACAAGGAAAAGTAGACGAAATATTAAGTAACAATCCTTTAAGTAGAAGGAAAGTTTTTGATGAAGCCTGTGGTATATCAAAGTATAGATATAAAAAGCAGGAAGCAGAAAGAAATTTAAGTAATACAAAGGAGAACTTAGAAAGAATAGATGATGTATATATAGAAATTGAAAATCAATTAAAACCTCTTTTTAATCAACAGACAAAAGCAAAAAAGTATTTGGAAATAAGTGAGAAGTTGAAGATACTAGAAGTAAATAGCTTTATAAGAGAAATTGAAGGAACAGAAAAAGAATTAAGTGAGGTTAATGAGCATAGAAACGTTATTGAAAAAGAACTTAATGAAAAAGAAGAACAAAAAAGTATTGTAGAAAAAAAGCAAGAGGATATCAATAAAGAGATAGATGTATTACAAGATGTAATTGAAAAGTCTGTAGACTATATAAACTCAATTAAAGGGGTTATATCAAAAAAAGAATCTCAGATAAATTTAATTAAAGAAAGAATAAGAAATTTTACAAATGAAATTCATAGAAAAAATTCAGAAATAAATGATATAAAAGAAAAACTAAATGAAAATAAGCAATACATAAAAGAGTTAGAAAGCAATAAGTCATCAGGTAGTGAAGAACTATCTATTTTGCAAGAAAATATAAAAATATTGGAATCTAATAAAGATAAACAAAAAGTGAAATTAGAATCTTTAAATAATGATATAGAATTATTGAAAGAAAGTATAATAGATATATTAAATAAGAAGCAAGAATTTAGTAATAAGCTATCTACCTTAAATGCAAATAAGGAAAATATGAATATAAGAGATGAAAACATAAGCTCAGAAATAGCAGAATTAAATAAGAGTATTGAAATAAAGTCTTTTGAATTAGATAATATAAATAAAGAATTCAATATGCAAAATGAAAATTTAAAGAATATAAATAATAGAAATAATGAATTAGCAACAGATTTAAAAGATTCAATTAATGAACACAATAAGCTAGAAGATGAAATACAGAAAAGTAAATATAACCTAAATGGATATAACTCAAAATTAAATGTCTATATAGACATGGAAAATCATTATGAGGGGTTTAATAGAGGAGTAAAGGAAGTCTTAAAAAATAAAAGTTTAAAAGGTGTTCATGGAGCACTAGGGCAAATTATAAATGTGCCTGAAAAATATGAGAAATCTATAGAAGCAGCTTTGGGTGCCTATATGCAGAATATAATAACTGATGATGAGTTTAGTGCTAAATCTGCAATAAATTATTTGAAGCAAAATAATTTAGGGAGAGTAACATTTCTTCCATTAAATATAATTAAATCAAATAAAATAAGTTTGGGAAACTTAAAAGCAAATACTAAGTTTATAGGAATAGCAAGTGATTTAATTACATTTGATGAAAAGTATAGAAATATAATTGAAAATATACTTGGAAGAACAATACTTATAAATAATATAGATGAAGGTATAAAATTTGCAAAAGAAACTGGTCACAGGTTTAAAATAGTAACTTTAGATGGTGAGATATTGAACCCAGGAGGTTCTTTGACTGGAGGAAGCTTAAAAACTAATGGGAATATATTATCAAGAAAAAGATACATTAATGAATATACAGAAAAGATAAATAGTATCAAGGTTGAGATTTCAGACTTAGAATTAAAAAGAGAATCTCTAGATAAGGATATAAAAAATATAAAAAATGAAATTGATTTACATGAAAGTAAAATAAAGGATTTAGAAAAAAGTATAATAATAAAAAGTACAAGTATAAAGAACATTGAATCTGAAATTGAATCTTTAAAAGGTAGTATTACTAAATTAGAGAGTGAGAAGAATGATTTGAACTCCAATTTAAATTACACACTTGAAAAAAGTGATATTGTTGAAAAAGATATGGAAGAATTAGATAACATATACAGTCAAAATAAAGAAAAAATTGATAGATTAAATGATGAAATAAAAAAATATAATGATTTATATGATAAAGAAAAATCCCAATTTGATGAATTAAACTTAACCTTAGTAAAGAAAAGAGAGGTTTATAATAGTATAGTTAGAGATATAGAAAGAATAGTTGGTGAAAATTGTGAGCTAGAAGAAAAAAACAAACAACTAGAAGAATCATTAAACTATGAAGAACAAGAAATAGTTAAATTACAAGACTCTATATCTATTGAAGAAAAAGAAAAAGAAAATCTAACAAAACAATTGGGAGATAGTAACAGAAATCTTGAAACTAGAAAAATAGCTAAAGATGATTTAAAAAATAGTTTTGATGAAATCAATAAAGAATTAAAAACTATAGATAGACAACATATAGAACTTAAAGAAAGTTTATTTAAAGTTGGTGGAAGATTAGAAAGATTAAAAACTAGTCAAGACACATATATAAATAAGTTATTTGAGCAATATGAGATGACTCTAGTACAAGCATTGGAAATTAAAAATGAAAATTTAGATATAGATAGAAAATTCTTAGAAAGTCTAAAGAGAGAAATAAGAAGTCTTGGAAATATAAATATAGATTCTATAAAGGAATATGAAGAAATAAAAGAAAGATATGATTTTTATAGTGAACAAAAACAAGACTTAGAAGAATCTATGGAAGAGATAGAAAAACTTATACATACATTAGAAGAAAATATGAAATCTGAATTTGAGATTAAATTTGAAGAAATAAGCAAAAACTTTAAGTATGTGTATAAGAGATTATTTGGTGGAGGTTGTGGAGAATTAACTATTTTAGATAAAGAAAATTTATTAGAAAGTGATATACTAATAACAGCTCAACCACCAGGTAAAAAAATGAAAAACCTAAACCTATTGTCTGGTGGAGAAAAAGCTTTAACTGCAATAAGTATATTATTTGCTATATTAATTACAAAACCAACACCATTTTGTATATTAGATGAGATTGAAGCGCCACTTGATGATGCAAATATATTTAGATTTGGAGAGTTTTTGAAGGATTTATCTAAAGAAACACAATTTATATCAGTAACACATAGGAGAGGAACTATGGAAGCTGCTGACTATATTTATGGAGTTACTATGCAAGAAAAAGCCATTTCAAAAGTTATTAGTTTAAAATTAAAGGAAGCTCAGGAAATAACAGATATTATATAACTTAGATTGACATAGGAGGAAGAATAGTGTTAAAAAAATTATTTGGTTTTGGAAAAGACAAAGAAAAAGAACTGGAAAAAAAAGATGACGAGGTAGAAGAAGAAATAGAAAGTAGTGTTGATAATCTAGAAAATATAGAAGAAACTATTTTTTCAGGGCTTGAAGAAGAAGTGATAGATAAAGTGGAAGATATCGAAGAAAAAGCTGAAGAAGATGTTACTAATGACAGTACTGAAGAAACTGAAGAAGTAGAAAGTCGGATAAATAGTGATGAACAAGAAGTGAAAAGTATCTTAAATAGTGATTCTCAGGAAGATATAATAGAAGAATTAGAAATATATGATGATAAAACTGAATCTGAAGAGATGGAAGATAAAGAAGAAAAAAAGGTTAACTTGTTTGAAAGGCTAAAACAAGGATTAACAAAAGCAAAGCAAGGAATAACAGATAGAATAGATGAGGTTTTAAAATCATATACAAAAGTAGATGAAGATTTACTTGAGGATTTAGAGGAAATTTTAATAACAGCAGATGTTGGTGTAAATACAACTATGGATATAATTGAAAAATTAAGAGATAAAATAAAGCAAAAAGGTATTACTGAGCCTATCGAGGTAAGAGAAGAACTTAAATCTATAGTTGAAGACATTCTTACGAATGAAAACTCTACATTAGATATAGAACCAGCACCATGTATAATCTTAATGGTTGGTGTAAATGGAGTTGGTAAGACTACTACAATAGGAAAACTAGCAAATAGATACAAAAAAGATGGTAAAAAAGTTTTATTGGCAGCAGCAGATACATTTAGAGCAGCAGCTACAGAGCAATTAGAAATTTGGGCAAATAGAACTAATGTAGATATAATAAAACACCAAGAAGGAGCAGACCCAGGAGCAGTAGTATTTGATGCTATAAAGGCAGCAAAAGCTAGAAAAACAGATGTATTAATATGTGATACAGCAGGAAGATTACACAATAAAGCTAATCTTATGAATGAGCTTGGCAAAGTATTTAAAATAGTAGATAGAGAATTCCCAGAGGCAAAGCGTGAAGTACTTCTTGTAGTAGATGCCACAACAGGTCAAAATGCAGTTGTTCAAGCAAAGACATTTAAAGAAGTTGCAGACATAACAGGTATAGTGCTTACAAAACTTGATGGGACTGCAAAAGGTGGAGTAGTACTTGCAGTAAAATCAGAAGTAGATGTACCTGTAAAACTTATTGGAGTTGGAGAAAGAGTAGAAGACCTACAAGATTTTAATGCAAAATCATTTTCAGATGCATTATTTGGTAACTAGTATTCTTTTAAAAATAATGGTTGACAAGAGTGTTTATATGATATAAAATACAATAGTGTAAAGTAGATAACCTTTACAGTATACTGCTAGGAAGTGTAAGATATGAATATAGAAAAAATGGTCGAAATTGGATTGTTATTTGAACAATATAAAGAATTATTAACTGACAAGCAGAAAGAAATAGTAGCTCTATACTATGAAGAAGATTATTCTTTAGGTGAAATTAGTGAAAATCTGAATGTATCAAGACAAGGTGTGTATGACACTTTGAAACGTTCAGAGAAAATACTAAGAGATTATGAAGAAAAGTTACACTTAGTATCTAAGATTCAAGAGCAGGAAAAAAATATTAAAAGTATAAAAGATAAAATTATTGACATTAAAGAAGATTTATTGCACAATAGAGATTGTGCTAATTTAATCCCTAAGCTAGAAAATATAGAAGATGTATGTAGGGAGATGATAAAATGATATTTGAAGGATTGTCTGATAAACTACAAGGGGCATTTAGTAAGTTAAAATCAAAAGGAAAACTTACAGAAGTAGATGTAAAAAATGCTATGAGAGAAGTTAAACTTGCTCTTCTTGAAGCAGATGTTAACTTTAAAGTAGTTAAAGATTTTATAAAAAAAGTTCAAGAAAGATGTGTTGGACAAGAAGTTATGCAAAGCTTAACTCCAGCTCAGCATGTAATCAAGATTGTAAATGAAGAGCTTACAAGCTTAATGGGGGATGTACAAAGTAAAGTAATGATTTCCTCAAAACCTCCTACAATTTTAATGATGGTTGGATTGCAAGGAGCAGGTAAAACTACGACAGCAGGAAAACTTGGAGGATATTTTAAAAAGCAAGGCAAGAAACCTTTATTAGTAGCTTGTGATATTTATAGACCAGCAGCTATAAAGCAACTTCAAGTTGTTGGAGAAAAATTGGATATACCTGTATTTAATATGGGTGATAAAGAAAATCCAGTAAATATTGCAAAAGCAGGTTTAAGCCATGCAATTAAAAATGCAAATGATTTAGTTATTATAGATACAGCTGGTAGACTTCATATAGATGAAGTGCTTATGGATGAGTTAAAATCTATTAAGTCAGAAGTTAAACCACATGAAATACTTTTGGTTGTAGACTCTATGACAGGACAAGATGCTGTAAATGTTGCAGAAAGTTTCAATGAAGCACTTGGTGTTGATGGAGTAGTATTAACTAAATTAGATGGAGATACTAGAGGTGGTGCTGCACTTTCAATAAGAGCAGTTACACAAAAACCTATAAAGTTTATGGGTATGGGAGAAAAACTAGATGATATAGAGCCTTTCCACCCAGACAGAATGGCATCAAGAATCCTAGGTATGGGAGATGTCTTAAGCTTAATAGAAAAAGCACAAGAAAACATAGACTTGGAAAAAGCTAAGGAATTAGAACAAAAAATCAAAAAGCAAGAACTTGATTTTGAGGATTTCTTACAACAAATGGAACAAATACAAAATATGGGACCTCTTGACAAGATAATTGGCATGATACCTGGTATGGGAAATGTAAAAGACCAACTTGGAGATGTAGATTTGAATGGCAAAGAAATGAATAGAACTAAAGCCATAATTCAATCAATGACTACATATGAGAGAAGAAACCCAGGAGTATTAAATGCTTCTAGAAAGAAAAGAATAGCTAGAGGTAGTGGAACTAGTGTACAAGATGTAAATAGACTTATAAAACAACTTAATGAAATGAAAAAAATGATGAAGATGTTTGCTGGTTCACAAAAGAGTATGAAGAAAAGGGGCGGCTTAGGCGGTTTACCTTTTTTTAAATAAAATATAAAAAAGTAAAAATTATTCGGAGGTGACTGTAATGGCAGTTAAAATAAGATTAAAAAGAATGGGAGCTAATAAAAAACCTTTCTACAGAATAGTAGTAGCTGATTCAAGAGCTCCAAGAGATGGAAAATTTATAGAAGAAATAGGATACTATAATCCAGTTTCTGAACCTAAGCAAGTAAGAATAAATGATGAAAAAGCTATAAAATGGTTAGCTACTGGTGCTCAACCAACAGAAGTAGTTAAAAAATTACTTGTAAAAAATGGAGTAATAGAAAAATTCGAAGCTTCTAAACAAGCAAAATAATTTTTTCTTGGCGATTAGTTTAAGTAAGTACTCATTGCTGAGGTTACTTTAGGAGATGAAATATATGAAAGAGCTAGTTGTAGATATAGCTAAGGCTCTAGTTGATAATCCTGATTCAGTTGTCGTTGAGGAATTTGAAGATAATGATGGTATAGTCTTAAAACTTACAGTTGCTCAAGATGATATGGGTAAGGTTATTGGGAAGCAGGGAAGAATAGCTAAAGCTATAAGAACTGTCGTAAGATCTGTTGCAAATAGAGAAAATGTAAAAGTTTCTCTTGAGATAGTGTAAATAGGAGGATTAGGTATAATACCTAGTCCTTTTTATATAATTATATGTAGTTTTAAGAATTTATGATGATATGAGTATATAAGATTAAATTTTTTAAGAAGGTGATAGCATGAAAGAAAAAGTAACTCATTTTAAGATAGGTCAAATAGTAAATACACAAGGTTTAAAAGGTGAGGTAAGAGTTTATCCACTTACTGATGATATAGATAGATTTGATGAGTTAAAAGATTTCTATCTAGGAAAAGATTTAAATAATAAGTGGATTGTTGAGAAGGTAAGATACAAAGGTTCTATGGTTATAATGAAGATAAAAGATATAGATAGTATAGAAAAAGCAGAAAAGCTAAAAAATAAATTTATGTACGTGTCTAGAGAAGATAGTAGAGAGCTTGAAGAAGGCGAATTTTTTATAGCAGATATGATTGGTATGGAAGTTTTAACTGTAGACGGAAAATATGTAGGAGTGTTAGAAGATGTTCTCCAATATTCTGCAAATGATGTTTATGTAATAAAAGGTGATGAAGATAAAGAATTTATGATACCAGCTATTAAAAAATTTGTACCTACAATAGACATTGATGACAGAAAAATGATTATAGACCCTATTAAGGGAATGATTGATTAGGTGGTAATATGAGATTTCATATAATGACGCTTTTTCCAGAAATATTTCATTCATATATGAATGAAAGTATAATGAAAAGAGCTGTTGAAAAAGGTATAATTGAAGTTAATATATATAATATAAGAGATTTTTCTGATAATAAACATAAAAAAGTAGACGATTATCCATTTGGAGGAGGAGCTGGGATGGTAATGACTCCTCAACCAATATATGACACGTATAAGCATATAATAACAACCTATAATATAAATAATCCAAGAGTAATTTATTTAACTCCAAAAGGGAAGGTATACAATCAATCCATAGTAAAACAGATGTCTGTCAAAGAGGACATAATACTGCTATGTGGTCATTATGAAGGAATAGATGAAAGAATCATTGATTTAATCGTAACTGATGAAATTTCAATTGGAGATTATGTACTAACTGGAGGAGAACTTCCAGCACTTATAATGATAGATTCTATATCAAGACTAATACCAGGTGTATTAAATCAAGATGAATCTTTTGAAGAAGAATCATTTAAAGATAACTTGTTAGAATATCCTCATTATACTAGACCTAGAGACTTTGAAGGATTAAAAGTACCAGAAGTCCTTTTATCAGGTAATCATAAAAAGATAGATGAGTGGAGAAGAGAAGAATCTATAAGAATAACTAAAGAAAGACGATTAGACTTATATAAAAAATCTCAAAAAAAATAAAAAGAGAATAAATAATTAATATACATGTATACAGTAAAGTACCTATAAATGGAATTAAAAACATAAAAGTGCTTGTAATAAATATTGAAGTATAGTATAATATAAAATGTTGAAAATACGGGCGTTCCTCTGTTTACACTGGTCGGGTAGTTAAGAACGTCTATGATATTTAGGAGGAAGAAAGATGAATGAAATGCTAAGAGCAATTGAGCAAGAACAATTAAAAAATGAAGTTCCTAATTTTGGACCTGGGGACACAGTTAAAGTACACGTTAGAATTATAGAAGGAAAAAGAGAAAGAATACAAGTATTTGAAGGTGTAGTATTAAAGAGACAAGGTGGAGGAGCAAGAGAAACTTTCACAGTTAGAAAAATGTCTTTCAATGTTGGTGTAGAAAGAACTTTCCCAGTTCACTCTCCAAAAATAGAAAAAATAGAAGTTACTAGAAAAGGTAAAGTAAGAAGAGCTAAACTAAACTACTTAAGAGGTAGAGTAGGTAAAGCTGCTAAGATAAAAGAAGCTAGAAATAGATAATTAAAAACTTTACTTATAAATGGGGGGCTGATTTATCAGTCCTCTTTCTATTTTAATGAAAATTACAGCAAATAATTATATTAGAAATAAATAGAACTATTTGTTGAAAATATATATTATTTATTTATGAATTTATACCTTTTAAAATGAAAAATAAAATCAATAAATATTGAATTATATTTCGAAATAATATTAAAATAAGAAGAGAATATTATGTAAAGTAGGATGTTAAAAGCATGACAATACAATGATTTAAATAAATTTATTTTTTAATTATAATTAAGATATAATAATATAATCTTTTAAAGGAGTGATATACATGTCAAATGAATATGAAGAGTATCTTATGGATGACAATCTACATATAAACTGGTATCCAGGTCATATGAAAAAAACTAAGGAGTTGGTAAAAAACAACTTAAAATTGATTGATGTAGTTATTGAACTGTTAGATGCCAGAATACCATTTAGTAGTAAAAATCCAGATATAGATAAGCTTGTAGGTGATAAACCAAGAGTAGTTGTACTTAATAAAAGTGATATGGCAGACAGAGATAAATTAAATCAATGGGTAGAGTACTATAAAAAAATCAATATAAAAGCTATACCTGTAGACACAATAAAAGGAGTTGGCATAAATAAGATAATAGAAGAATGTAAGAATGTAACTAGAGAAAAAATGAATAATTTAAAGGATAAAGGGAGAAAAGAAAGAGCTATACGAATAATGATAGTTGGGGTTCCAAATGTTGGTAAATCATCTCTTATAAACAAATTAACAGGAAGAAAAAGTACACAAACAGGAGATAAGCCAGGAGTAACTAAAGGTAAACAATGGGTTAGATTAAAGGGAAACCTTGAACTTCTAGATACACCTGGGATACTTTGGCCTAAGTTTGAAGACCAAGAAGTTGCTTTAAACTTAGCCTTTAGTAGAGCTATAAAGGATGAGATTTTAGATACTGAAACTTTAGCATTAAGACTCATAGAAAAACTTATGAAAATAGCTCCTGAGAATCTGAAAGCGAGATATAAATTGGATACTCTAGGAGAAACTCCAATTGAAACTATGGATATGATTGGTCATAAAAGAGGATTTATAACAGGTAAAAAAGAGCTTGATTATACACGCATAGCTACAACTGTTTTAAATGAATTTAGAGATGGAAAAATAGGCAATATAACTCTAGAAGTACCAGAGAATGTTAAAAGATAGATTTTAAAGCTAGTTAAAAAAATTAATATTATAAGCTAAAAAAAGCCTTTTCCTAAAGGTTTTTTTTACTTTTTTGAAATATAGACAAATATTGTCATGCGAAAGTGTAAATTAGATTAGAAAACCTTTAAAAACATTAATTTAAGACAAATATGCCTAATTTTTTGAAAATTAAAATGAGTATGATTATTTCAAATTTTGGTATATTGACTTGCTTGTTTCGTATAATATATAATAAGCACAAATCAATACAATATATTAAAAATTTAATTTATTTAGTTTTATTAATTTAATAATAAGCTCTTATTGTTTCAATTAAGTTATATATGTAAGTTATGCAAGCGTAAACAATTGAGGAATTTTATTAATTTAATAAGGTTAAAAAGGGGGATTTTATAATGGGTAAGACCAAGGATATTATAGTATTTGGATTTGCATTATTCGCAATGTTCTTTGGAGCAGGTAACTTAATATTTCCACCATACTTGGGAATAATTACAGGTCCAGAGTGGTTAATTGCCTTCTTAGGATTTACATTTGCCGATGCTGGCTTAGCACTTCTAGCAGTAATGGCTACAGCTAAATTCGATGGAAACGTAATTGAAATGTTTAAAAGATGTGGTATGAAATTAGGTATTCTTATAGGTTGTGCAGATATTTTATGCATAGGACCATTCCTAGCTATACCAAGAACAGGTGCAACAACTTATGAAATGGGTATGATGCCTTTATTTGGAACTTCGATTCCAGTGTTATTATTCTGTATAGTTTAT
Source organism: Clostridioides sp. LIBA-6822 (assembly GCF_056688955.1). Classification (NCBI taxonomy): domain Bacteria; kingdom Bacillati; phylum Bacillota; class Clostridia; order Peptostreptococcales; family Peptostreptococcaceae; genus Clostridioides; species Clostridioides sp. LIBA-6822. The sequence goes on from NZ_CP196995.1 coordinate 1,353,749, forward strand.
TTTGCGATATCATATGTATTAACGATAAGACCTTCTAAGGTCGTAGATATAGTTGGACAATTTTTAACTCCAGCTCTTCTAATAGCTTTAGCATTTATAATTATAAAAGGTGTTGTATCTCCTCTTGGAGAGATAATAGATAAGCCTATGATACCTAATGTATTTGCAGAAGGTATAGGTCAAGGATATCAGACGATGGATGCCTTTGCAGCGATAGCACTTGCATCAGTGTTGATAGTGTCTTTAAATGAAAAAGGATATACTTCTATTAGTGAGAAATTAAAAATGATTGGTAAAGCTGGTGTACTTGCTTGTGGAGGTCTAGCTATAGTTTATGGTGGATTATGTTTCCTTGGAGCAACTGTATCAACAATGTATGGAACAGATGCAGTACAATCACAAGTAATAGTAAATATAACACAAGGATTACTTGGTAATGTTGGGAAAGCGATTTTAGCAATAGTAGTATCATTAGCATGTTTAACTACATCTATAGGTCTTACGTCTGCTACAGGACAATATTTCTCTAGACTTACAAAAGGTAAATTAAGTTATGAAAAAATAGTATTAGCTGTATCTGTATTCAGTGCAGTAGTAGCATCTTTTGGTGTTGGAACTATAATAAAGATAGCATCTCCTATATTGAGTATAGTTTATCCACCATCAATTGTTTTAATAATTTTAGCATTCTTCAATGAAAAAATTAAGAATGATAATGTTTACAAAGGAGCAGTATACATGTCACTACTTGTAAGTATATTGACAGTTATATCTACTTACGGAGTAAATGTTCCTGTAGTAAATTCTTTACCACTTTCTTCATTAGGATTTAACTGGGTGGTTCCAGTTATAATAGCTGGAATAATTGGTAATTTTATACCATCAAAGAGTCAATCTAATACACTTGGAACAAATTAAACTTTATTTAGTTAAAATATAATTACCTATAAATAAAAGAGTTATCTATAATAAATTAAATTATTTATATAGATAACTCCTTTTATTTTTAGTTTCTATACTAATTGTTTGCTTTTGGATGTAAAAATATAAGAAAATATTAGAAAAAATATATAGTTTATTTTTTAACAATAATAAAGATTAAAAAAAGAATTTTGGATGAATTTTATAAGTTTAGTTATATGTAGTAGCTGATTTTTACAAAAATATTATATAAATAAAATTATAACAATAATAAAATAATAAAATAAAATTTAAGTCATTTACATATATAAATGAATTGAGCAAAGCACTAAATTGTTTTTATAGAGGTATATATTAAGAATTTTTAGTTAATTTTGAAATATAAGTATGTTTATGTGGATACTAGCAACTGCAAAGTTTAAGTAAGTTGGAAGTTAGAAAATAATTACGATGAAGAAAAGTAAGATTGTAAATCATAATAAGGAATTTTCAGAAAAAACGATTTCAAGCATAAAAAAGAAGTGAAAAATCTATAGGTGTAGAACGGTTATTCAATAAAATTAGGAGTTAATTTAGCAAAATAAATACAAAATCCTACAAGAATTAACGTAAATAAGAGTTGTGACAAAAGGAAAACGATTTTTCGGATATCATAATTTTGAAAATTTAAAAAATTAAAAATCATATTGACGGCTTTTTTTTAGAATTATATAATAAACACAAAATATTTAAAATTTAAACTGAATTAAAAAGATTATATAAAAATAGTAAGGAGGTTGATATACAGTATTACATAAAGCAACTTAAATTAGGAATAATTCAAAAAATGGTAAAATTTAGAAAATTCAAAAAAGTTAGAATTTTTAATTTTGTCAAGAAAACTTAGTAAAAAAATGAAAAACCAGTCATGTTTAAAGTATACAGGTTGATTTTATTTAATTAAGAAAGTTGTATTAAATATTGCGAAGATTTTATAAATTATGAAACATAATTGACAAGTTTAAGTCAAAAATGTATAATTAAATAAAATCTCGTCAAAAGGTTTTCATTTAAGAAGAGATTGGACTTATTTTTTAGTAAAATGTAGTAGAAGGTAAAAAAAGTAGTAAAATTCAAATGGGGGTGCTTTAAATGGGTGAGAAACAAATCAAGTTTAAAGATGTAATTGTAATTGGATTTGCACTATTTGCAATGTTTTTTGGTGCTGGGAACTTAATATTCCCTCCATATCTAGGAGTTTTATCCGGAAGTAGTTGGCTAGTAGCTTTCATAGGATTCCTTTTCGCAGATGGTGGTTTGGCATTATTAGCAGTTATAGCAGCAACTAAGTTCAATGGAGACACATCAAAGATGTTCTCAAGAGCAGGTAAAGGATTAAGTATTGCATTAGGATGTGCAATGGTAATCTGTATAGGTCCACTTTTGGCAATACCTAGAACAGCAGCAACAACTTATGAGATGGGTATATTACCTACAATAGGTTCAGGAATAAGCCCAGTAATATTTTCTATAGTATTCTTTGCTATAGTATTACTTCTAACAATAAGACCATCAAAAGTTGTAGATATAGTTGGGTCAATATTAACTCCAGCTTTACTTATAGCTTTAGCAGTATTAATCGTTAAAGGTATCATATCTCCATTAGGAGAAATAAGAGACAGTTCTTTAATACAAAATGTATTTGCAGAAGGTATAACTCAAGGTTATCAAACAATGGATGCATTAGCAGCTAGTGTATTTGCATCAATTATAATCATGTCAGTAATAGCTAAAGGGTATACAGGTGAAAAAGAAAAGATGAAAGCTACAGTAAGCGCAGGTGTTATTGCAGTAATAGGTATGGCACTAGTTTATGGTGGATTATGTTATCTTGGAGCAACTGTATCTCAAGCATATGGACAAGATGTTCAACAAACAGCTTTAATAGTTGCAATAACAGCATCTTTACTTGGAACTACAGGTAAAGTCTTATTAGCTATTATAGTTGCATTAGCATGTTTAACAACAGCTATAGGACTTTCTTCAGCAGCAGGTCAATATTTCTCAACACTTACAGATGGGAAATTAAAGTATGAGCATATAGTTATAGTAGTTTGTGTGTTTAGTGCAATCATATCAAACTTTGGAGTAAGTACAATAATAAAATTCTCTTCTCCTATATTAAGTATGGTATATCCAGCAACTATAACTCTAGTTATACTAGCATTATTTAGTAACCAAATTAAAAATGACAATGTATACAAATGTGCTGCATATATGGCATTATTAGTAAGTGTGTTAACAGTTGCAACAAGCTTTGGTGTAAATATTCCTCTAGTTAATAGCTTACCATTCGCTTCATTAGGATTTAACTGGATAGTTCCAGTTGTAATAGCAGGAATAATAGGAAACTTTATTCCATCTAAAAGCAGTAAAACTGCATAATAATAAAGAATAATTGATAATTATGGAATTGCCTTTAAATTATAGAGGCAATTCCTTTTTATATTTGTAATATTTGCAAGTATTATTAAATTGCTTAAGATTGAAAATATGTTATTTGTTTAATTTTATAACATTAGCAGTAATATGATTTATAATAGCATGTAAAATAAAAAGGATGATTTAAAACTATAAGTAAAATAAAATTATATTTACTAAAAATATTTAATGTAAATGTAAATTATTGCCATATATATATAAAGAAAAAATAAAGAATTTATTATTTAGATACTTATTAATTAATAAAAGTTAAAACAATAAAAACATAAAAAATATAAAGTATATAAAAGTAGAATTGGACTTTTATATACTTTTTTATATTATTTTTGATTTTTTTAAGAAATTGTTTTAAAAGTTGAGAGAACTATAAGGAGTGTTATATTGAATATAAAATAGTATAATATATATTATGCTAGATAATTAATCTGAAAAAATACAAACATATAAAAAAGTTTGTTTAGAGTTATAGTTAATAGGTGTATTAATTTAATACTAATTTATTGGAGGTCTAAAAATGAAGTACATAATAAAAAGAGATGGTACAAAAGAACTTTTTAGTAAAAGTAAGATTGAAGATGCTGTCTATAAGGCTAGTATAAATAGTGAAGGTGGAGTGGATAGAGATTTAGCATATGATATATCAAGAAAAATAGCTAAAGATTATAATTCTATGGAAAAATGCTTATCCGTAGAGGAAATCCAAGATATAGTTGAAGTATTACTTATGGAATCAAATAGAAAAGATATAGCAAAACACTACATATTATATAGAGAAAGACGTTCTGAAATAAGAACTAAAGCTTGGGAGTTTGATGAACTGCAAAAATCAATATGGAAGAATAAGTATAGAAATAATGGTGAGAGTTTTGATGAGTGGATAAAGAGAATCTCAAATAATAGTCCTAGAATCTCAAAATTAATAAGACAGAAAAGATTTCTATTTGCTGGAAGGATTTTAGCAAATAGAGGATTGCAGAAAGAAGGTAAAAAAGTAACATATTCTAATTGTTATGTAATAGAGCCACCAAAAGATAGTATAGAAGATATTTTCGATACTGCAAAAAAACTTGCTAGAACATTTAGCTATGGTGGAGGCGTTGGAATTGATATTTCAAAGTTAAGACCAAAAGGAGCAAAAGTTAATAATGCTGCAAAACACACGACTGGAGCAGTTTCTTTTATGGAACTTTACAGCATGACAACTGGTTTGATTGGTCAAAGAGGAAGAAGAGGAGCTCTTATGATTTCTATGGACGTAAACCACCCAGAGATAGAAGAGTTTATAGATATAAAAACAGATTTAGAAAAAGTTACTAAAGCAAATATTTCTGTAAGAGTAACAGATGAATTTATGCAAGCTGTAAAGGAAAAGAAACTGTATAACTGTACTTTTGAAGTTGAAACTACTGGAGAAAAAATAGTCAAGATAGTAAATGCATATGATTTGTTTAATAAATTTGTGAAAAATAACTGGGATTATGCAGAACCAGGTATATTATTTTGGGACAAAATAAGAACTTATAATTTTATGAGCGAAGATAAGAATTTTTGCTTTTCAGGAGTAAATCCTTGTGCAGAAGAGCCACTTCCAAGTGGAGGAAGTTGTCTGCTTGGTTCAATAAACTTGTCAGAGTTTGTAATACAACCATTTGGTGAACATGCTACCTTTGATATTAATAAATTAAAATCTTGCGTTAGAGAAGCTGTGGTAGCTTTAAATGATGTGTTAGATGAGGGATTAAACTTACATCCATTACAAGAGCAAAGAGATAGTGTACATAAATATAGACAGATAGGTTTAGGAGTAATGGGTATAGCTGATATGCTTATAAAGATGGGAATAAGATATGGTTCTGATAAATCTTTGGAATTATGTGATTTAATTGGTAAAACTATGTTGAATGAAGCTGTAAAGCAATCAGCCTTAATTGCCAAAGAATATGGAACTTTTAGTGAGTATAAATATGAAAATATATCCAAGTCTAAGTTTTTTATAGAAAATTTAAATGATGATACTAAGGAAATGGTTAAAAAATATGGGCTTAGAAATTCACAACTATTAACTATACCTCCTACAGGTTCTATATCTACAATGATAGGAATTAGTGGTGGAATAGAACCTATATTTAATCTTTCATATATAAGAAAAACTGAGAGTTTACATGACGAAGATGTATATTACAAAGTATATACTCCAATCGTTAAAGAATATATGGATAAAAAAGGTATTACAGATGAAGAATGTTTACCAGAGTTCTTTGTAACTGCAATGAATATAGGATACGAAGAAAGGATAAACATGCAAAAAGTATGGCAAAAATATATTGATGCTTCTATATCATCTACAATAAATATTCCCTTTGAAACTACAGTTGAAGATGTTTTCAATATATATATTAAGGCATGGCAGGCTGGTCTTAAAGGGGTGACAATATTTAGAGATGGATGCAAAAGGAGTGGAATTTTAATAAATGAAAAAAAGGAAGAAAACAATAAAGAAAATAATAAAAAAGAAGATAATAAAAAAGAATGTTATAAAAATAATAAAAAAGAAAAAGATAATAAAGATGAAGAATCCAAAAAAATAATAAATAAAAATTTTGAAGAAGATGAGAAATTTGTGTGTCCTGAGTGTGGAAGTGAAGGAATTGCACATACAGGTGGTTGTAGTATATGCTTAAAATGTGGATATAGTGGATGTAATTAAACTTTGTGTTAGCAAAATTTTAATAGATTTAAAAACTTATATTTTTACAAATGAAAGATGAGGGAATTGTATGCAGAATAAAAGCGTGAGGGAGATTAAGGAAATAATTGAGACTTTAGAAGTAGAAAAATATATGCAATATATAGAACTATTGAGAGTCGATGACAGAAAATCTGTTCAAAGCTTAGCTGTAAAACTAGCTAAAAAATTAGACAATATTAGAAGAGAAGAAGAAAGATTAGAAACTATAAATATATTTGAAAATGAAGGTTACAATAAAGGTTATTTATATATTGGAGGAATTGATGAAGCGGGAAGAGGACCTCTTGCTGGACCTGTTGTAGCTTCTGTAGTAGTATTTAAAAAAGACACAAAAATAGAAGGCGTAAATGATTCTAAAAAACTAAGTGAAGCAAAAAGAGATGAACTTTTTGAAGTAATAAAAAGAGAAGCATTAGACTATGGAATAGGTATAGTAAATAATGAAGAAATAGACGAATTTAATATATTGAATGCTACCTATATGGCAATGAAAAAAGCTATAAATTGTTTAAAACAAGCACCAGATTATCTATTGGTTGATGCAGCGACAATACCAGGGATTGACATAGCTCAAAATCCAATTGTAAAAGGAGATTCAAAATCTATATCAATAGCAGCAGCAAGTATATTGGCTAAGGTTACTAGAGATAGTATAATGTATCAATATGATAGGGTCTATCCAGAATATGGTTTTAAATCTCATAAAGGGTATGGGACTAAAGAACATTATGAAGCCATTGAAAAACATGGGATAACTCCTATACATAGGAAAAGTTTTTTGAAAAATATACTGTAAACACAATATGATATAATGTATATGATATAAATTACTATAATAAATGGGGGATTAAAGATGGAGTATAATGAATTATTAAAAAATGCTAGAGAAAATTTAAATGGAAGTTGTAAAGTTTGTAAGGTTTGTAATGGAGTTGTTTGTGCAGGGGAAGTTCCTGGTATGGGAGGTAAAGGAAGTGGTTCTTCTTTTATAGAAAATAGTAAGAGTTTAGAAAAAGTAAAAGTAAATATGAGAGTAATACATGATGTCTCAAATCCTGATACATCTATAGAGATATTTGGGAAAAAAATGAGTGCACCTATATTTGCAGCTCCAGTAACAGGAACTACCTTGAATATGGGTGGAAAAATTAGTGAAAGAGATTACATAGAACCAGTAGTTGCAGGATGTGCAAAAAGTGGGATTTATGCAATGGTTGGAGATACAGCAGTAGATGCTTTTTTAATGGAAAATTTAGATGTAGTTAAAAAGTATAATGGTGATGGGATTGTATTTATTAAGCCTTGGGATAATGAAAATATTATAAAAAAGATAAGACTAGCTGAAGAAGCTGGTGCATTTGCAGTTGGAGTTGATATAGATGCTTGTGGTCTAGTGACTTTATCGCTACATGGAAAGCCAGTACTTCCTAAAAATGTTGAACAAATAAAAGAATTGGTGAACTCTACTAAACTACCATTTATATTAAAAGGAATAATGACTGTTGAAGATGCGTTAATGGCAGTTGAAGCAGGTGTAGATGCCATAGTTGTATCAAATCATGGAGGAAGAGTATTAGATTGTACACCAGGAGCATGTGAAGTTTTACCAAAGATTGCTGATGCTGTTAAAGGCAAAGTTACAATACTTGCAGATGGTGGAGTTAGAACAGGATTAGATGTATTAAAGATGATAGGTCTAGGAGCAGATGCAGTATTAATAGGAAGACCTTTTGTGACTGCTTCATTTGGTGGAGCAACTGATGGTGTAGAAACTTATGTAAATAAGCTTCAATCAGAACTAAGTGGTTCTATGATATTAACTGGATGTCAAACTATAAAAGATATTGATGGAAAAGTTATATACAAATAAAATTTTATACAAAAAAGAGGAAAAATCATTTTAATGTAGAATAATTGTACAAAGGGGGAATTTATATGAGTAAAAAAGCTTATGAAGAAGCCTTAGTAGAATTGGAGAAATTTATTAATGAAAGAAAAGAAATAATTAAAAGTGCGGAGGGCTGTATTGATAAGTACATAGTTGACAGAACGCTACCTTTTGATTACAAAGATAAATGTGTGGAATGGCAACAAGAGTTACTTGATATTGCAGAGGCACAAGTTTTAGAAGCAAATGAGTTAGGTGTGTTATTACAAGAAAAAAAAGAACTTGCAGAAGATTAAATTTTATTAACTAAGAGTAAATCAAAAATATGATTTGCTCTTAGCTTTTTTGTTTGAGTATAAACTTCAATCTAATTAAGAGAATTTTATCAATAATAGATTAGGCAGTTTAAAGTAAAAGAGAGTGCTTTACGTGCTTAATTTTTATTCAAATTTAGTATATGTTTTTTCATTTCATCTAATACGATTGTATAGGACTTGGATTGAGCTGCAGCTAATTCTGATAAAGCAAACCTTTGAGCCTTATTTAGAAAGTCCTTATCTGTACTACATAATTGCTTTGAACAATCTTGTATCATAAGCATCTTAATCAATTTTACAATCTCAAAAACATCTCCTGAATGAAATTTATCTTGGTATAATTTAAGTCGCTTCTTTCTATCAAAAATCCATACACCATCTGTTTTATCAATAGATTGCATAAAATCATCAACTTCATTTTCATTCATAACTGGACGTATGCCAATCTTGCCAGCACTTATAACTGGAATCAAAATTTTAAGATTGCTATTGAAAATAACAGTCAATTCATAGTATTTCTGTATATTATGATTTATTTCCTTTGTTACAATATCACTTACATAGCAAGCACCTTCTTTTGGATACATCACACTTTCGCCAATATTATACATATAGTTATACCTCCAAACTGAATTTTAGATATTGCAATTTGGGTACAATGCTTTAATTATCTAATACTCAATATTATATCACAAAATACTTGACAAGTCAAAAATATTAATATATAATATTAAGTTTATGATGAATAAATATAAAATAACTATAAAAATATAAGATAAAATGATTTAACGTATTGAAATATTATGTTAGTTTTTTATAAAACTGTACATTAACTATGCTTAGTAATTATTAATTTTTAGCAAAATCTCTTAACTTAAGACTTCCAGCTGTTACAAAGACCATTCCAATAAAAATTAAAACAATTATATTTATTAATATGTTGTCATTATTAATAGCGTCTATAGTCCAATAAAATGGTGTAAGCTTTGAAAGATTAACCATAAAGGATAATTTATCAAGTGATGGTATTAGACTAGATATAGATATAGCTAAACCTATTAAAGAATAAAATGTAGACATAAGACTTATAGAACTTTCACTTTTAGTTACTCTAGCTATCCAAAATACAAATCCAGTAGCAACAAAACTATTTGCTAGTACAATCATTAATGTGTTTAAAGTCAATTTAAAATCACTTATAAATGAGAAGCATACTAAAGTTAAGGTGTATATAATTGCTTGAATAAAAAATAACCCTAAAAATATGCTGAAAATGATTTTTATATCTTTATGTCTTGTAGAAACAAGTCTTTTTAAGGTATTAGATTTTTTTAATGCGAATAAATCAGAAGCAAGATGTGCTGCATTAATATACATAAAATAACATATTAAGAAGACTATTAAAAATGAATTTTTATTCTTATTTGGACTGTTATCAATTATATTTGTCCTTGTCAATTTATCATCTATGTTTCTATCTATTTTTAATTTTAATGAATTAGTAATAAAAGATTCTATTTGTGATTCTGCCCAAAGACTACCTCCACCGTTTTCGGTTTTAAAACATTTAACTACAGGTCGTTTTAAGTTATCTATATTGTTTGAAAAATTTTCATCTAAAATGAAGACAGCAGAAACTTTATTATTTTTTAATAAATTCATAGCCTTATCCTGTTCGTCTAATCCAAATGAGTTTTCTTTTAATTTAGAACCATCTATTAACTTATGTTCATATTTTCCAGAAGAATTAGATACAATTGCTACTGGAGAAAAGTACATTGATTGATTTTCTGAGTTACCAGTAAAAAAGTTAAGAGAAAACATTAATAATATAACAGGAAACAGAACCATGTTAACTAAAAGAGCATGATTTTTTATATATCTTTTTATGTTTGCAATAATTAATCTAATCATTATTAAATCTCCCTCCATTTATATTTTTCTTTTACAATAGAAAGTGCAATCAATATTGTAGATGCAATTAGACATATAAAAATTAAGTTTCCTATTGAATCGATAGTTTTAAATGTCTCATAATTACTGAATAATGTTCCTATTAAATAAGTAGGAGATAAACTTGTAAACTTAGTAAATATATCATTTACCATGCTGAGAATACCTCCAAAAACTGTCTGTAAGAAGAGTAATGTGTAAACAATAACTGTACCATATTTCTTACTAAAAAAGGCGGTTACAAAAGTAGATATTGAAGTCATAAAATAAGAAGATAAAGCACAAAGTAAAATTAATATGGCAAAGTTACCTTTAAATGTTATCCCAAGTATTCTAAAGAATAAAACATATAATAACAAGAAGATAAATGAATAAATCCACAATCCTACAAAATCATAAATTAAGAATTGTACTCTAGTAATAGGCATAGAGTAAAGTCTTTTTGAAAGTCCTTTTGATTCACTTACGTAATTTGCTAAAATATTATTCATTATAAAAATTATTACAAGAAATCCCAGAGAAACTAAAGCAAAGTACTCATAAGAGTTTTGTCTGACATTATTTTTTATTATAGAAGTATCAATAGAATTCTTGTTAAATAATTTAGAGAAATCTTCTAAACTTAGTTTTTGCGAATTATTTAAATATAATTTTTCATGATAAGTATCTAATATGTCTTGAAGTAATATTGCAATATCATCGCGAGTTCCAAGTTTTTCTACACTTAAAATATTTGATTCTTCATTTAATAAATTACTCTCATATCCTTTAGGTATAGTGAGTTTTAAATCTGCATTAGAACTATCTTTTTGAACTGTTAATATAGAAGATAAGTCATTTTTTAAGTATCTTGTCAGATTATTTGATAGCTTTGTATCATCTTTGTCATATATAACAATTGATGTCAAATCTGTTTTTATAGGGTTTTGAAACATGCTTTCTGTCACCATTCCAAGAAACCCAGCTAAGACTAGAGGTAAGGCTAAGAAATATATTAAATTAAGTATAAAAGAGCTTTTTAAACCTTTTAGCATAGTTTTTACACTAATGTATAATCTCATAAAATCACCTCCATTAATCTCTTAGATTTTTACCTGTTAGATTTAAAAACACATCTTCTAGACTAGGTTCTTCATAAGAAATTCGTACTATTTTTGAATTATTTTTCTCAACAACAGATAGCACATCTGTAAGTTGCAATTTTTTATCTATATCCAATTCTACTAATGAATTATTTTCTAAAACAGATATCACACCTTTGATATTTTTTAAATCGAATATAAGTTGAGCATTTATATTTTTAATTTCCATGATTAATTTTGTATGTGTAGATACTAATGATTTTAGATAATTATTATCTCCAAAAGCAATCTCCTTGCCTTCATCCATAATAAAAATCTTAGAACAAAGATGTTCAACTTCTTCCATATAATGAGAAGTATATATTACCGTGGTTTTTTGTTTTTCAGATATATCTTTAATAAAATTGAAAATATGATTTCTTGATTGGGGGTCAACACCTACCGTTGGTTCATCTAATATTAATATTTTAGGATGATTTAAGAGTGCTATTCCAATGTTTAATCTCCTTTGCATACCACCAGATAATTTTTTTATTTTTTTCTTTTTAACATCAGTAAGTCCTGTGACTTCTAAGGCTTCGGTGATTCTCTCTTGAAGCAATTTTCCCTTTAAACCATAGTAAGCTCCGAAGTACTCTAAGTTATCAAAAGGAGTAAGGGTTTCAATAAGTGCTAATTCTTGTGGAACTAATCCTATTATAGACTTTGCTTTTATATAATCTTTTGACAAATCTAAACCATTGATTTGAATGTCACCACTATTTGGTAACATAAGATTTGTAATTATATTTATAAGTGTAGACTTACCAGCCCCATTTGGTCCAATAAGTCCAAATATCTCCCCTTCTTTAACAGAAAAACTGATATTATCAAGTGCCAATTTATCGTTAAATCTTTTTGTTATGTTATTTACTCTGACTATATCCATAATAATCCCTCCAAAAGTAATTTTGTATAAGCTAAAAATCTATAATACTATAATAAAGAATTATGAATCATAATTCTATTACTATAAGTCACTAAAAAAAGTGACTTAAGTCACTTTATATTTTTATTTATTATAAATAAGTTTGTAAGTAAGAAATTTTTTAAGAGTATAGGTTTCTTACATATATATCTATATTACAATTTTATTTTTGAAGGCAAATATAACTAGTTGAGTTCTATCACGAAGTCCTAGTTTTCCCAAGATATTAGTGATATTATTCTTTATTGTACCTTCAGATAAGAATAATTCTTGGCTAATTTCTTTATTATTAAGTCCATTTGCAATTAATTTAATTATGGATATTTCTTTTTCTGTTAAATTATACATATCAGAAATATGTTCTTGTCCTATAGTTTTTTCAGGGGACATGATTTTTTCAGCAACACTTTTATCAAGTACAATATTGCCAAAAAACGAGGAACGAATCCCCTCGTGTAATACTTCGTCCGAACTATCTTTTAAAAGATATCCTGAAGCTCCAAACTTCATAGCGTCTTTTATGTATTCATCATCATTAAAGGTTGTCAAAATTAATAACGCTATGGAACTATCGTATTCTTTTATAAGTCTTGTACCTAGAACTCCATCACAAACTTTCATTCTAATGTCCATAAGGACTATGTCTACATCATTTTTTTTACAGAATTCTAATGCTTCATATCCGTTGGAAGCATCTCCTACAATTTCTAAATCGTCATAAGATGATAAAATAATCTTAAGACCTTTTCTAATCAATTTTTCATCATCTACTATAAGAACTTTGATTTTATTCAAAAAAATCACCTCCTGAAAATTTAGGAAAAGACGCTCTAATTGTGAATCCAGTATTAGAATTATCAAATTCAACTTTGCCATTTAATTCATATATTCTTTCGCTAATACTGCTAAGTCCATTTCCTTTTTTTATATTGTTACATCCTATACCATTATCACTGATAGTAATTATAAGATTTGAAGGATTAAATGTTATAAAAATTCTAATTTCAGTTGCTTTTCCATGTCTTGATGCGTTGGAAAGCGATTCCTGAACGAGTCTATATAAAGCGATAGATTGATTTCTAGATAGGTTCCAAGTATTTTTTGATATAGTTAATCTAACGTTGATATTTGTAAGCTTAATAAAGCTTTTAACCAGTTCTTTGATTTTAAGTAAATTTTGATAATTTTCATATTCAACAGGTTTTAGTTCAGATATAGCTCTTCTTACATCTTGGAAACTTTCAGTCACAAATTCTCTAAGTTCATGAACTAAATCAGAAATGAGAGGTTTGTCTTTTAAGAGCTTTTCTATAGCACTTAATTGAATTATTGTTGTAGAAAGAGAATGTCCAACACTATCATGTATTTCTCTCGATATACGGTTTCTTTCTTTCAAAATTGCTAATTCTTCTATAGAACTTGCATAAATCTCTAAATCAGCATTAGCTTTTTTTAATTCATCTTTAGAAACACGGAGTTTATCGTAAAGACTTTGATTGTATAATTTAGATAAATTCTCACTTTCTAGATACATAGAAAGTATAGTAATAATTAGTAATATAGAACTTGATTCTAGTGCTAAATATACACTTTTATCTAAACCAATAATAAAAGAAGATATTATAACTAAAAAGAATAATATGTATTTATACTTTTCCTTTATTAAAAATGAGGCATCCAAAACTAAAGGAACAAAGTATAGTGAATTAAAAGTTTTTGTATAATTGTATAATATAAAAATTAAAATAAGCTCTAAAAAATAAGAAATAAGTATAAATTTATTCTCATTTGATAAAGAAAAAAATCTGACTTGGTTATTTATTATTAGAAATAATATAATTATTGTTATAACTGGATACAATGTATTTTCAGCATTATTCAAATAGCTTACAAGTAATATAAATAGAGATAAATATCGTATAAAAATAAATAATTTTTTTCTGTTCATTAAAGACATTCCTCCATAAAAATAAACTTTCCTTATGAAAACTAGCATAATATCATAAAAGAATAAAGTCAATAGAAGTATTTATTAATATTAATGGAAATAAAATCAATCTCAAAAAATTGAATAGTTAAATTGTATACTGACGATAATTTAAACGTACAAATTTAATGTATTGGAGTAGATAATGAATAATAAAGAAAAAGGTGATTTTGGAGAAGAAATAGCAGTTAATTATCTGCTAGCAAAAGGTGCGAAGATACTAGAAAAAAACTACAGACTGAAGTTAGGAGAGATAGACATAATAGCAAATATAGGTAATGAAATTGTATTTGTGGAGGTGAAATCAAGGTCCAATATAAAGTATGGTTACCCTTGCGAATCTGTAGGTTTTAAAAAAAGAAAAAAGATAGTTGATGTAGCAAAATACTATATTATAAAAAATAATTTATATAATACTCCAATAAGATTTGATATTATAGAGGTCTATTTATTGGAAAAGAGAGTAAATCATATAATAAATGCTTTTTAAAAAATATAAAGTTTTTTGAAAGGATTAAAAATGTTAAGTATTATTAATTCAAGTAATTTAGTAGGAATAGATAGTTTTTTGGTAAAGGTTGAAGTGGATATAAGTAATGGTATACCTAGTTTTAATATTGTTGGTCTTCCAAGTAAAGAAATTAAAGAAGCAAGAGAGAGAGTAAAATCAGCAATTCTTAATAGTGGGTATAAATTCCCAAGCACGAGAATAGTTGTGAATTTATCACCAGCAGATATAAAAAAAGAAGGCGCTTTTTTAGATTTATCTATAAGTATAGGTCTTTTAAGAGGATTAATAAAAAAAGACGAAAATTACATAAAAGAAAGTATGTTTATAGGAGAGTTATCATTAGATGGAAAGATAAGAAAAGTAAGAGGTATATTGCCTATCATTATAGGTGCAAAAAACCAAAATATAAAACGTATTTTTATACCAATTGAGAATACAAGAGAAAGTTTATTTATAGATGAAATTGATATAATCCCTGTTAAAAGTTTAAATGAATGTATTGATTTTTTAAATGAAGAAATAAAAGTCGATAAAGAAAGGATAATGTCTTTTTTGAATGAGGAGCTAGAAATATATAATGGAAGATTAGAAAAGTATGATACTTATAAAGACTGTGAGCATACAAAGATTCACAGTATAAAAGAAAATAAATATGATGAAGACTTTAAAGATGTAAGGGGCAATTATTTTGTAAAGAGGAGTGCAGAAATTGCAGCAGCTGGTAATCATAATATCTTTATGATTGGACCTCCAGGCTCAGGAAAAACTATGATTGCAAAAAGGATAAGGACAATTTTACCAGACATAAGTATAGAAGAAATGATAGAAGTAAGTAAAGTTTATAGCATACTAGGTATGATAGATGAAACCAAAGGAATAATTGACAATAGACCTTTTAGGGCACCTCATCACACAACTACAAAGCAATCTTTGATTGGTGGCGGAGTAGATGCAAGACCTGGAGAAGTTGCTTTAGCACATAGAGGTATATTATTCTTAGATGAAATAGCTGAATTTGATAGAAAAATACTTGAGACTTTAAGACAACCTATAGAAGATGGATATGTAAATATATCCAGAGTGAAATATAATACAAAATATCCTTGTAGAGTATTGTTAATTGCAGCTATGAATCCATGTCCATGTGGTTACTATATGTCAGATACAGAATGTAGATGTAGGAGTAACGAAATTGATAAATACATAAATAAAATATCAGGTCCATTATTAGATAGGTTTGATATTTTTGTAGAAGTTAATTCTATAAAATATGTTGATTTTAATTCTTCAAAACAAGAAGAAAGTTCTCAAAAAATAAAGAGAAGAGTAGAAAATGCTAGAAAAATACAAATAAATAGATTTAGAAAAGATAATATAAAAAATAATAGTGAAATTAAATCTTCTAATTTATTAAAATATTGTAAATTGGAAAAAGAAGCTTCAAAAACGGCTGAGACAATAATTAATAAATATAATCTCAGTAGTAGAAGTTATACAAAACTTTTAAAAATGGCAAGAACAATAGCGGATTTGGAAGAAATAGAAACAATAAATTCGCAGTGTATTATAGAAGCTTTTTCATTTAGAAAGGCTTATTATAGTTATTTTAAATAAGTTTTTGAGGTGGATTTTATGGAAAAAAGAGATATCTATTTGTGGTTAAAATCAATTAGTGGAATAACAACAAAAACAATTGAAATAATAGAAAGTGAAATAGTAAATATTGAGGATATATTTGATTTTTCTGAAAAAGAAATATATAATTTAAAAAATATAAGCTTGAATATTAGAAAAAATATAGTAAAATATAGAGGTCACGCTTATTTAGAAAATATAAAAGAACTTCTTTATAAAAAAACAATTAAATATATTTGTCAATATGATAAAGAATATCCTGAGAAATTAAAAAATATATACAATGCTCCAAAGTTATTATTCTATAAAGGTGATATAAGTTTAGTTAATAATAATTTTAATATAGCTATAGTAGGTTCAAGAAAACCTACAGCCTATGGAATTAATTGTGCAAAAACAATAAGTTGTCAACTATCCCAGTATGGGGTTAATATAGTAAGTGGATTAGCTATAGGAATAGATGCATATTCACACATAGGTTGTATGAATGGAAAATCTAAAACTATAGCAGTGCTTGGCTCAGGAGTAGACAATCCTCTTCCAAAACAAAATTTATATTTATCAAATAAAATATTAGAAAATGGGGGATTATTATTATCAGAGTATAATATTAACTCGACAGTAGCACCATATCATTTTTCTAATAGAAATAGGATTATTAGCGGATTAAGTGATGGAGTAGTGGTTGTAGAGGCAGCAATTAGAAGTGGTGCATTAATCACAGTGGATTTTGCTCTTGAACATGGAAAAAATGTCTTTGCAATACCTGGTAATATAAATTCCCAAATGAGTAGAGGTTGTCATAAAATTATAAAAGAAGGTGCAAAATTAATTGAAAATATAGATGATATTTTGAATGAATATAACATATTTAATATTATTGATAAAAAAATAAATCAAAAATATGATAATATAAGTCTAAATGCCAAGTCTAAGCAAATAATAGAAGCTATAAAAAGAGAAGGAAACTTGCATATAGATAGTATTTGTGATTATACTGGTATAGAAATAAAGTATGTAAATTCAATAATCAATGAATTAGTACTAAATGAGTTAGTAGTAGAAATGAATAATAAAACGTACAGTTTAAATGTATAAATTAAGATTAGGTAGTGGGGGTGTGTGGTTTTATGGCCAAAACATTAGTCATCGTAGAATCGCCTGCAAAAGCTAAGACCATAGAAAAATTTTTAGGAAAAAGTCATTACACAGTGAAAGCATCAGTTGGTCATGTCAGAGATTTACCTAAAAGTAAATTAGGTGTAGATATAGAAAATAATTTTGAACCTCAATATATAAACATAAGAGGTAAAGGCGATGTAATAAAAGAATTAAAAAAAGAAGCTAAAAAGTCTAAACAAGTGTATCTAGCAACCGACCCTGATAGAGAGGGTGAAGCTATATCATGGCATTTAGCTCATATACTAAATTTAGATGAATCTGAAGATTGTAGAATAGAGTTTAATGAAATAACTAAGGATGCAATTAAAAAAGCAATTAAGCATCCTAGAAATATTGATATAAATTTGGTTGATGCACAACAAGCAAGAAGAGTATTAGACAGACTTTTAGGTTATCAGATAAGCCCTATATTGTGGCAAAAGGTTAGAAAAGGTCTTAGTGCAGGTAGAGTACAATCTGTTACAACAAAATTAATTTGTGATAGAGAAAAAGAAATAAAAGCATTTATTCCAAAAGAATATTGGACAATAGATGTGGAAGCAAAGACAGCAAAAGATAAGGATATAACTTTAAAATTTTATGGTAAGAATGATGAAAAAATCGAATTAGAAAATGAAGAAGCTGTAAACGAAATACTAAAAGAAATGGAAGGCAAAGATTTAAAAGTTGAGAAGATAGAATCTAAATCAAGACGTAAATCAGCTCCAAAACCATTTACGACAAGTATGCTTCAACAAGAAGGAGCAAATAAGCTATTCTTCACTACTAAAAAGACAATGATGATAGCCCAAGAATTATATGAAGGTATAGATATAGAAGGTGAAGGTACTGTTGGTCTTATATCATATATAAGAACTGACTCTAAGAGAATTTCTGATGAAGCAAGAGAAAAAGCCAAAGGTTATATAGTAAGTAATCTAGGCGAAAACTACTATAAAAATAGTAGTGATAAAAAAGAAAAAAAAGATACTAAAAAAGTTCAAGATGCCCATGAGGCAATAAGACCAACTTCTGTTGACAGAACTCCAGATAGTATAAAAGCTTCACTGAGCAAAGACCAGTACAAGTTATATAATTTAATTTGGAGAAGATTTGTAGCTAGCCAAATGGAGGATTCAGTATTCGATATATTAAATGTAGAATGCAAAATAGGAGACCTTGTATTTAAAGCTACTGGTTCAAAAATGAAATTTGATGGTTACACTAAGGTATACAATTTTTCAGAGAGAGAAGATAAAATTTTACCAAGTATAGACAAAGGCGATATATTGAATATAGAAAATGTATTACCAGACCAACACTTTACACAACCACCAGCAAGATATACAGAAGCTAGTTTGGTAAAAACATTAGAGGAATTAGGGATAGGTAGACCAAGTACGTATGCTCCAACTATAGCTACTATATTAAATAGAGAATATGTTGAAAAACAAGGAACGAGTCTATGTCCAACAGAACTTGGTATAATAGTTACTGACATTTTAGAAAATAATTTTAATAAATTTATAGATGTAGATTTTACCGCTGATATGGAAAGTAAACTTGATGTTATAGAAGACGGAAATACAGACTGGAAAGAGATTGTATCTGAATCATATGCTCCACTTAAAGAAGCTATTGAAGAAGCACTTGAAAATATAGAAAAAGTAAATATGGATGAAGAAACTGATGAAATATGTGAAAATTGTGGCTCTAATATGGTTATAAAATATGGTAGATTTGGAAAATTTATGGCTTGTAAAAACTATCCAGATTGTAAAACAACTAGACCAATTATGAATAAAATTGGTGTTAAATGTCCAAAATGTGAAGAAGGAGATATTATACTTAGAAAATCTAAAAAAGGTAAAGCTTTTTATGGATGTTCTAATTATCCAAACTGTGACTTTGTAGCTTGGAATAAGCCGACAGGAGAGTTTTGTGAGAAGTGTGGTTCGTATATGGTTGAAAAAGTGACTAAATCTGAAACAAAAACAGTGTGTTCTAATAAAGAATGTAATAAAGAGTCAAAAGAGCATAATGACGGAAAAGAGTGAAAATTGAAAAAAATCACATAATTCTCTTGAAAAAGGTTCCAATCTATGATAATCTTTCAAGTGTAAACAACTAATATAAAAAATAAATTTTCATTAGAGATGAAAATAATATTAGAAAATATAAAAGGTTATTAAAAGGCCTAAATTTCATGAGGAGATGATTAAATGGCAAGTGAAGTGTTACAAAAAACAAGGAAAATAAATAAAACATTACAAACAAGTGGTGGAAGTAGTGTCTCTTTTGATTTACTGGCCGGAGCATTAGGAGATGTTTTAAATTCTAATGTTTATGTAGTAAGTGCAAAAGGTAAAGTATTAGGTCTTCATTTAAATGATGCTCAAGACAGTTCAGTTATAGAAGATGAGTATACTAAACAAAAGAAATTTTCAGATGAATATACTCAAAATGTATTAAAGATTGATGAGACATTAGAAAATTTAAATGGTGAAAAGATATTGGAAATTTTTCCAGAAGAACATGGAAGATTACAAAAATATACTACAGTAGTACCAATCTTAGGTAGCGGTCAAAGACTTGGAACATTAGTACTTTCAAGATATTCAGCTTCATTTAATGATGATGATTTAGTAATAGCTGAATACAGTGCGACTGTTGTTGGTCTTGAGATATTAAGAGCAATAGGTGAAGAGTTAGAAGAAGAAATGAGAAAGAAAGCTGTAGTTCAAATGGCAATAGGCACTCTGTCCTACTCCGAACTTGAAGCAGTTGAACATATTTTTGCTGAATTAGATGGTAAAGAAGGTTTACTTGTTGCAAGTAAGATAGCTGATAGAGTTGGTATAACTAGATCAGTAATAGTAAATGCACTTAGAAAATTTGAGAGTGCAGGTGTGATAGAATCAAGATCATTAGGTATGAAAGGTACTCATATAAGAATACTTAATGATAAACTTACAGATGAATTGAAAAAATTAAAAAACAATCAATAATCTATATTTTTTATAGATTGAGATTAGGAAAGGTATCTATTTCAAATAGATACCTTTTTTAGACGAATTATTGAAATAATTATAGAGTAAGTATTTTAATCAAAAAAGGAGTGAGGAGATGCCTTTAGCAGATAAAATAAGACCAAAAACAATGAATGATGTAATAGGTCAAAGTCATATAATAGGTAATGGCAAAATATTGTCTAAGATATTACAATCTAATTTTTTACCAAATATGATATTTTTTGGTCCTCCAGGTGTTGGTAAAACCACAGTAGCAGAAATAATAGCAGAAAAAAGCAATAAAAATTTCTATAAAATAAATGCTACGAATTCATCTCTAGAAGATATAAAAAAGGTAATATCAGAACTTGGAAGTATAAATAATATAAATGGAGTTTTGTTATATATAGATGAAATACAAAGCTTTAATAAAAAACAACAACAATCAATATTAGAATTTATGGAAAATGGAAGTATAACCTTAATTGCTAGTACCACAGAAAATCCATACCATTATGTGTATAAAGCTCTTTTAAGCAGGTCTACTGTGTTTGAATTTAAACCTTTAGAGAAGTTTGATATAGAAAAAGGTTTGGAAAGAGCTATTGAAGTATTAAATGAAGAAAGTTATATGGATATTGAATGTAATAAGGATGCAATTGAAGATATAGCTATTCTTTCTGATGGAGATATGAGAAGAGCTTTGAATATTTTGGAAATGGTAGTTTATTCAACTAAACCAAATAAAGATAATATAACTCATATAGATTCAGATGTAATACAGTCATCTACCTTTAATAAGATTATAAACTATGATAAAAATGGTGATAGTCATTATGACATTTTAAGTGCATTTCAAAAATCTATAAGAGGAAGTGACCCTCAAGCGTCTATACATTATCTAGCAAGACTTATAAAAGGTGGAGATTTGATAAGTATATGTAGAAGACTTTTGGTAATAGCAAGTGAAGATATAGGTCTAGCTTATCCAAATGCTATTATGATTGTAAAGGCATGTGTAGATTCAGCTATGCAACTTGGATTTCCAGAAGCAAAAATACCACTGGCAGAAGCTACTATTCTTTTAGCTACATCTCCTAAATCTAATTCTGCATGTATAGCAATAATGAAAGCTATGGATGAATTGGATAAAGAGTTTGTTAAGGACATACCAAACAGTATAAAAGATGCACATTATTCTGGTTCTAAAGATATAGGTAGAGGTTGTGGGTACAAATATCCTCATAACTTTAAAAATCATTATGTAAAGCAACAGTATTTACCAGATAGTATAAAAGATAGTATCTACTACATACCACAAGAAAATAAAACTGAGACAAATATAAAGAAATATTTAGAATATCTAGATAGTGATTTTTAAACTGAACGTTATGTATCGGGGGTAGATATTATGATTATAAGACTTAATTCAACTTACCATAGTAGAGTTATGAAATACTTAAAAAGAGAACCTGAGTACAATTTGTTTATAATAGGAGATATCGAAAGATATGGATATGGGCATAATTTTTTAAATATCTGGGGAGATATAGATGAAAAGGGTGAGATAAGGGCAATATTACTTAAATATTTTGAGTTTATGATGTTTTATTCTGATGGAGAATATGATGTTGAAGGTTTTTATAATCTACTTTGTAATACTAATTATGAAGAAATTTCTGGTAAAATATGTGCTGTAGGAGCTTTAGCTAATAGATTGGGACTTAATAATTTAAAGACAGTTGATTTTTGTAAACTTCAAACTAGAAAGTTTTTGGTGGATAATAACTGTAGTGAAAAGATAAAAAAGATTAGGCTGGGAAATCTTAAAAAGACAGTAAGACTTTATGATTTGATAGATGAATTTCACAGTACGACTTTAGATAATTTAAAAAATGGATTGAGGACAGGTAGAGGGTATTGTATAGAGATTAACAAACAAGTAGTATCCATGGCAAAGAGTACTTCAGAAAATAAAACTCATGCAATGATAATTGGAGTAGGTACACATCCAAAGTATAGAGCTAGAGGACTTGCTACAAAGTGCCTTATTAAACTATGTTCAGAACTCCTAAGAGAAAATAAAATACCTTGTTTGTTTTATGATAATGAAGAAGCTGGAAAGATATATAAAAAGCTAGGATTTGAGAATATTGGAAAATGGGGTATTTATTCAAAATAAAAAATTTCAAATTAATCTTGACAAAATTAGTAGGGTATAATAAAATTATGTTGAAAGTAATTCCTACTAAATCAGTATGAATTAGATTTCTATATAGAGGTGATAATATATGAAGTTGTCTACGAAAGGTAGATATGGATTAAAAGCAATGTTTGAATTAGCATTAAATCAAGATAATGGACCAGTATCATTAAAATTTATTGCTAAGAAACAGAGAATATCAGATCAGTACTTAGAACAAATATTTTCATCTTTAAAAAAATCAGGTCTAGTAAAAAGTGTAAGAGGTGCTCAAGGAGGATATTTGCTTTCAAAGAATGCTGAAGACATAACAGTAGGTGATATACTTGTAGTATTAGAAGGACCAGTTGCATTGTCTGACTGTGTACTAGATGAAGATGTATGTGAAAACTCAAACATGTGTGTAACGAAAATAGTTTGGGAAAAGATGAAAAAGGGTATAGAAGATGTTATAGACTCAATTACTCTTAAAGATATGATAAATGACTATAACAAAAATAAATTAGAAAATGATATAACAAATATTAAAAAATAGATTTGGAGATGAATGTAATGGAAAAAAGAAGATTGTATATGGATTATTCTGCAACAACACCTGT
Organism: Clostridioides sp. LIBA-6822; assembly: GCF_056688955.1. Classification (NCBI taxonomy): domain Bacteria; kingdom Bacillati; phylum Bacillota; class Clostridia; order Peptostreptococcales; family Peptostreptococcaceae; genus Clostridioides; species Clostridioides sp. LIBA-6822. Next base: position 1,377,214 of record NZ_CP196995.1, read on the forward strand.
TAAAAAAGAAGTATTAGATGCAATGATGCCATACTTAACAGATTATTTTGGTAATGCATCTAGTTTTCACACATTCGGAAGAGAAGCAAAAGATGCATTAGATAAAGCAAGAGAACAAGTAGCAGACCTTATAAACGCTGAACCTAGTGAAGTGTATTTTACAGCTGGTGGTTCAGAAAGTGACAACTGGACATTAGAAGGTGTAGCTTATGCTAATAAAAATAAAGGCAATCATATAATAACTTCAAAGATAGAGCACCATGCGATACTTCATACATGTGAATACTTAGCAAAACATCACGGATTTGAAATAACTTATTTGGATGTTGATAGTGAAGGAAAAGTAGATTTAAAGGAATTAGAAGATTCCATAAAAGATACTACTATACTTATAAGTATAATGTTTGCAAATAATGAAATAGGAACTATACAACCTATTAAAGAAATATCTGAGATAGCTAAAAAACACAAGATATTATTCCACACTGATGCAGTACAAGCTACAGGTAATATTCCAGTAGATGTTAAAGAACTAGGAATAGACTTGATGAGTATGTCTTCACATAAAATATATGGACCAAAGGGTGTAGGAGCTTTATACATAAGAAAAGGTGTAAGACTTCATAACTTTGTTCATGGTGGAGCACAAGAAAAAAGTAAAAGAGCTGGTACAGAGAATATACCTGCAATAGTTGGATATGGAAAAGCAGCAGAATTAGCTAAAGCAAATATGCAAAATCATGTAGAGACTTTAACTCGTCTTAGAAATAAGCTAATAGATGGTGTGTTAGAAAGAATACCTTATACAAGAATAAATGGTAGTTTAGAAAATAGACTTCCAGGAAATGCAAACTTTGCATTTCAATTTATAGAAGGTGAAGGAATACTTTTATTATTAGATATGCTAGGAATTGCTGGTTCAAGCGGTTCTGCTTGTACTTCTGGTTCATTAGACCCTTCACATGTACTTCTTGCAATAGGTTTACCACATGAAATAGCACATGGTTCATTAAGACTTACAGTTGGAGATTTTACAACAGATGATGATATAGATTATATATTAGAGAATTTACCAAATGTTATAGAAAGACTTAGAAGTATGTCACCACTTTATGATGATGCGAAGAAACAAGGCTTAGTAAAGTAGACAGAGAGATAAAACATAAAAAATAGACATAAATTGAGTAGGAGGAAAAAATAATGCAATATAGTGATAAAGTTATGGAACATTTTATGAATCCAAGAAATATGGGAGAAATTGATAATGCAAGTGGTGTAGGTGAAGTTGGAAACCCTACATGTGGAGATATAATGAAGATATTTTTAGACATAGAAGGAGACATAATCAAGGATGTTAAGTTTAAGACATTTGGCTGTGGTTCAGCTATAGCAAGTTCTTCTATGGCAACTGAAATGATAAAAGGTAAAACTATAGCAGATGCATTAGAACTTACAAATAAAGCTGTTGCTGAAGCTTTAGATGGTTTACCACCAGTAAAGATGCATTGTTCAGTTTTAGCAGAACAAGCTGTAAAAGCAGCTCTTATAGATTATGCTCAAAAGAATAATATTCATATACCAGAATTAGATGGATATGTTATAGATGATGCTCATGACCATGATGTTGAGGAAGAAGAATAAAAATAAGGAATAATTTTCCAAAAATTGGTTTAAAACAATTTTAAAAAAGTGTATAATGATGTAGTAAAGAAAAATAGCCGTTTTCACGAAAATGGCTATTTTTTATTGCCCAGATTCCTTGTTTTAACCCGTTTTATAAATTAATCTAATAATAAAAAATATACACTTCTATAATCTCTAAACAATAAGAATATAATAAATCCCAGCAAATCAATCGTTTAGAAGGTTTTCATATATAAATATATTTTCCAAGAAATTATCTAAAAATGCTATTTTCGTGAAAAAGGCACATTTCAAATTAAAACACTATTAGGGGGAAAAATTATGAAAGTACCAAAGAAAATAGCAGTAATTCTTACTATATCATTAGTAGTTAGCAGTGTAACAGTAAGCATATCAAATGCTCAAACGAACAGTGACACACTTAAAGGTTCTGGTAGATGGGAGACTGCTATACAAATAAGTAAAAAAGGATGGGATACATCTAAAAATGTAATATTAGTAAATGATAATACTATAGTGGATGCATTGACTGCAACTCCTTTTGCAAGCTCTAAAAATGCACCAATTCTTTTAACACAAAATAATAAATTAGATGATAGAACGAAGGCTGAAATAATAAGATTAAAAGCCGAAAAAGTATACTTAATAGGTGGAGTAAAAACTCTAGGTTCAGAAGTAGAAGCTCAATTAAAATCTCTAAAAATTGATACAGAAAGAATATCTGGAAATGATAGGTATCAAACATCTTTAGAATTAGCTAAAAAATTAGATGAATCTCTTGGAAGAAAAACTACTAGTAATATTTCAAAAATAGTTGTTGTTAATGGTGAAAAAGGTCTAGCTGACGCAGTAAGTGTAGGAGCAGCAGCAGCTCAAAATAAAATGCCAATAATACTTTCTAGTCCAAATGAGGGTATAAAATTATCGAGTCAATTTATAAAAGATAAAGGTATAAAAACATCTTATGTAATTGGTGGTGTAAAGTCAATCTCAGAAGCAACAAAAAATACTTTACCTAGTCCTAAAAGATTGTCAGGAAATGATAGAAATGAAACTAATGCTGCTGCTATAAGAGGTCTATACGAGACAAAAGAGTTGAAAAATGCATATATAACAAAAGATGGTATGAATAAACAAGGTGACCTTATAGACTCACTAGCAGTAGGTTCACTAGCAGCAAAAAATAATTCTCCAGTAGTTTTAGTTGGAAACAAGTTAAATAAAGAACAAGAAAAAGTATTGAATACTAAAAGCTTAAAAACAATCACACAGGTTGGAGGCTCAGGTAATGAAAATGCTTTTTCTGAAATAAAAAAATCACAATCTACAACAGTATATGAAGTTAAAAACTTAGAAGAATTAAAAACAGCCTTAGTTAAGGCTGATGCAAATGATGTTATAAATGTTAAGCCATCAGGAACTATATCAAATGATTTATCATTAAGTACTAATAATTCAATTTCTGTAAATTTAAACGGTACATATACAGGGACTATAGTAGTAACTGCTCCAAATGCAGATATAGTTAATAAAGGGACAATAAGTAAAGTATTAGTTAAAGACAGTAAAGGTGGAACAATAATAAATGAAAGTGGAGCAAAAATAGAAAAAGTAGAGATACAAAATAATTCTAGTAATGTTGTAGTTAAGAATAATGGTAAAATAACAAATATAAAAAATGATGCAACAGGAACAAATATAAAAAATGAAGGAACAATAACTGATAAAGTAGAAGGTTCTCAGAGTCCAAGTATAGATGGTACTAAACCAGGTGGAAGTTCATCTGGAGGTTCTTCATCAAGTGGAGGTAGTTCAAGTGGTGGTTCGTCTGTAAAAGACAAATTGATAACATCAATAACAGCACTTGAAGATTCAATAAAAATTCAAAATGTAGAAAATGGAACAGAGTTAAGCAGACTAAACTTACCAAAAGAGCTATCAGCAACAGTATCTGGAGTAGCTAATACTAAAGTAGGGGTAACCTGGAAAAGTACACCAGAGTATAGTCCTACAACATCAGGAACATATGTATTCAAGGCCAATTTAGCAAATGGATATAAACTATCAGAAGGATTATCACTACCAAGTATTACAGTAAAAGTAGCTGAACCTGTTAAAGTTGAGACAATAAAAATTAATAATACTGCTACATTAGAAAAAGCACTTGATTTACAAGAAGATGGTCAAATATGGGAAATAGATGGACAAATAAATGTCGAAAAGCCAATTGTTATAAATAAAAAAATAATTATAAATGGCATTAATGATGCTGAGTTAATAAAATCTGCAGAATTTACTGATACTATACCAGGATATGAAAATATAGTGACGTTAGACAGAATAGATAATGTAGAAATAAACAATCTAAAAGTAACTGGTTTAGATTCTGATAGGATAAATAAATCAGGAATGCATGTTTATTTATCAAAAAATATTAAATTAAATAATGTAACTTTGAATAACAATAAGGGTGCAGGTCTAATAGTAAATGGCTCATCAGTAACAGCTTCAAATCTTAGAACAAGTGGAAATGGATGGTATGGAGTAAATGTAGAATATGTAAAAGCTGATGGAGTTGTAAGTGAAACTAATGCAAACTTAACTTTGACAGATAATTGTAATATAAGTGAATATACTCCAATACAAACAGATGATTATGATAAAGATAAAGTTGTTGTTAATGGATTTGGAGAGTGTAAACTATCACAAGATTCAAAAACTGCTACTTGGGGCAAAGCTTCTATCACTATGAATGAACTTGTTAATATAACACAAGAAAATAAAATAGATGAAAATCAAGATGGTAGTATACCTAAATTTGAAAATACTGAAAATAGAACACCAGTAGAGATTACGTTAAACAAAGGTAAAAATGATTATCAGAATGTAAGAGTAAAAATAAAAGAGGGAGATGGTTCAGCAGGTCTAGGTGGAATACAATTAATTGCCAAAGATAGCAATGGAAATTGGTTTAACATAGTAAACACAGGATGGGGTCCAATGGAAGGATTTTCATTACAAGATGCAACAACACCAGTTTATCTAGTTGGAAATACAGAAGGTACTTATAAAGTAAAAATACAGCTAGTTGATGTTAGTAATTCTAATAAAATAATAACAGAAACAACAGCATCAGTAGATGTAGTTAAGAATTAGTAAATAAAAAATTAACCTTAAATCTTTTAAAATTACTTAATAATATTATTTTTTTTAGAAAATAGAGCAAGCTATATTTTAAATAAATACAATGCTTGCTCTATATGGTATAATAATAAGTAATGCAAAAGATGAGGTGAAATTTGTTTATGAATAAAAAAGTAATGATAGGTATGAGTGGAGGAGTGGATAGCTCTGTAGCTGCATATCTTTTAAAACAACAAGGTTATGATGTCATTGGTGTTACTATGAAATTGTGGCAAGATGATGACGATGTTGAAAATGAAGGTGGTTGTTGCTCTTTATCAGCAGTTGAAGATGCTAGAAGAGTAGCAAATAAAATAGGTATACCATTTTATGTTCTAAATTTTAGAGAAGTATTTAAAGAAAAAGTAATAGATTATTTTATAGATGAATATTTAGAAGGAAAAACTCCTAATCCTTGTATAGCTTGTAATAAGCATATAAAATTTAATGATTTTTATAAGAAAGCTAGACAAATAGGTTGTGATTATGTGGCTACAGGTCACTATGCAAAGATAGAAAAGGATGAAAGTACAGGAAGATATTTGCTAAAAAAATCTGTTACGGATAAAAAAGACCAAACTTATGCACTTTATAATCTTACACAAGAACAACTAGAACATACTTTATTGCCAATAGGTGATTATGAAAAAGATAGAGTAAGAGAAATTGCTAAAGAAATGGGAATGGCAGTCCACAATAAGCCTGATAGTCAGGAAATTTGTTTTGTTAAAGATAATGACTATGCAAATTATGTAAAAAAACATTCTAAAAAGCGTATTGAAGAAGGTTTTTTTGTAGATACTAAAGGAAATATACTTGGAAAACACAAGGGTATACTATACTATACAATAGGTCAAAGAAAAGGGCTTGGAATTACCTTTGGGAAACCAATGTTTGTAATAGATATAAATCCAATAAATAATACTATAATTCTTGGAGATAATGAAGAATTGTTTAAAAAAGAACTTATTGCAAAAGATGTTAACTTTATATCAATAGATAAATTAGAAGAACCACTAAGAGTTCAAGCAAAAATAAGATATTCAGCAAAACCATCACCAGCGACTATTCACAAAATAGGAGAAGATACTATTAAAATAGTTTTTGATGAAGCTCAAAGGGCTATTACTAAAGGTCAATCTGTAGTAATGTATGATGGAGACGTTGTAGTAGGTGGAGGAATAATTGAGAAAAGTTTATAAAAACATCTAAAAAATTAAAAAAATAAACAATAAAGTATATTAAAGTGGAATAAAGTTTATAAAATAAATTTATTGTATATGGAAATATAGTATTGATTAATTTTGTAAAATTTAGTAATATAATTAGTATATTAATTAAAAAGCAAATACAGTGATAAGGAATAGTAAAATATTTGATGTCTTACAGAGAGAGGGAAAATGCTGGAAGCCCTTAGAATACAATATTTGAAGCAGCCTTTTAGTAGCAATCTTGAACAATTTATATTATGTAAAGAATATATAAGTAGAGATTGACGGTAGTTACGTTATAGCTAAGGTTTTCCGAAGATATCATAGTTTTTATGATAATTAGGGTGGTACCGCGATTGTCCTCGCCCCTATAAATTTATTTATAGGGACGAGGTTTTTTATTTAAACGAAAAAATAAAATTTATTAGGAGGAACATAATATGGAAAAGATGGGATTAAACGAAATAAGAAGTAAGTTTTTAGAGTTTTTTGAGTCAAAAGGTCATTATGTAGCAAATAGTTATTCTTTAGTACCAAACAATGACAAGAGTTTATTACTTATAAATTCAGGTATGGCACCTTTGAAAAACTATTTTTCAGGTGTAGAAGTACCTCCAAATGTAAGAATGTGTACATCTCAGAAATGTATAAGAACAGGAGATATAGAAAATGTAGGTATAACTGCAAGACACGCTACATTCTTTGAAATGATGGGTAACTTTTCATTTGGAGATTACTTTAAAAGAGAATCAATTAAATGGGGATGGGAATTTGTTACAGAATGGTTAAATATACCAGAAGATAAGATTTGGGTAACTGTATATGAAGAAGATGATGATTCTTATGATATATGGGCAAAAGAAATGAATTTCCCAGAAGAAAGAATGGTTAGACTTGGGAAAGATGATAATTTCTGGGAAATAGGTACAGGTCCTTGTGGTCCTTGTTCAGAAATTTATTTTGATAGAGGAGAAGAGTATGGATGTGATAATCCAGATTGTAAACCAGGCTGTGATTGTGATAGATATTTGGAATTTTGGAACCATGTATTTACTCAATTTGATAGAGATGAAGAAGGAAACTATAGCTTATTAGAAAGTAAAAATATAGATACAGGTATGGGTCTTGAAAGAATGGGATGTATCATGCAAGGAGTTGATACTATCTTTGAAGTAGATACAATTAAGTCTATATTAGAAGCAGTTGAGAAATTAACAGGAGTAAAATATGGAGAGAATCCAAAAAATGATATATCACTAAGAATAATAACTGACCATATAAGGGCTGTAACGTTCTTAGTTAGCGATGGAGTACTTCCATCAAATGAAGGAAGAGGATATGTTCTTAGAAGACTTCTTAGACGTGCTGCTCGTCATGGTAAATTATTAGGTGTAAAAGAATTATTTTTACAGAAACTAATAGATGAAGTTATAAAAGTAAATGATAAAGCATATCCAGTTTTAGTTGAAAAAGAAAGCTATATTAAAAAAGTAGTTGGTATAGAAGAAGAAAAATTCAATGAAACTATAGACCAAGGAACAGAAATATTAAATTCTTATATAGAAGTATTAAAAAGTGAAGGAAAAACTGTTTTAAGTGGTCAAGAAGCCTTTAAATTATATGATACTTATGGTTTCCCAATAGACTTGACTAAAGAAATCTTAGAAGAAGAACATTTATCTGTAGATGAAGAAGCTTTTAATGAAGAAATGGAAAAACAAAAAGAAAGAGCTAGAAATGCGAGAGGAAATATGGATGGAGAAAGTTGGAAGGAAGACCCTCTATCAAAATTAGAATCTACAGTTGATAGTATGTTTAATGGATATACTGAAATATATGGAGAAGGAATTATTGAAGCTATAGTTAAAGACGATGAGTTAGTTCAAAGTGCAAAAGAAGGCGATAAGGTATCTATAGTACTAGACAATACTACTTTCTATCCTGAAGGTGGAGGACAAGTTGGAGATTGTGGATTAATAACTAATGAAAACCTAGTTGTAGAAGTACTAAATACTAAAAAAGGAGCTAATAATAGTATAAAACATATAGGTGTAATAAAATCAGGAAAAATAAGCAATGGAGATAAAGTGAAGACACTGGTAGATGGAGAAATTAGAATGGCAGCTGCAAGAAATCACAGTGCTACGCATTTACTTCATAAGGCATTAAAAGAAGTATTAGGAGACCATGTTAATCAAGCTGGTTCTTTAGTTACTCCAGAAAGACTTAGATTTGATATTACTCACTTTGAAGCTATATCAAATGAAGAATTAAAAGTAATAGAAGAAAAAGTAAATAATGTTATTTTAGCGTCTTTAGACATAAAATGTGATATTATGAATATAAAGGAAGCTAAAGAAAAAGGAGCTACAGCACTATTTGGTGAAAAATATGGTGATGAGGTAAGAGTAGTTTCTATGGGAGATTATTCTACAGAACTTTGTGGAGGAACTCATTTGACAAATACTTCTCAAGTAGGAATGTTCAAGATATTATCTGAAGGTGGAGTAGCAGCAGGTGTAAGAAGAATAGAAGCAATAACAGGAAAAGCTGTTTATGAATATCTAAAAGAAAGAGACGGTATTATCTCTGAAGTTTGTGTAAGCTTAAAATCTAAGGAAGATAATTTAATTCAAAGAATAAGCTCTTTATTAGAAGAGAATAAAAATTTATCTAAAGAATTACATGATATGAAAGCTAAGATGAGTTTACAATCAGCTGATTCTATTTTTGATTCTAAAGTTGAAGTAAATGGAGTTAATTTAATAACTAATAAATTTGAAGGTATGGACATGGATACACTAAGAGAAACAGCAGATAATCTAAGAGATAAGCTTGGTTCTGGTGTAGTGGTACTAGCAAATGTAGTAGATGATAAAGTTAACTTTGTAGTTACTGCCACTAAAGATGTATTAGACAAGGGAATACATTCAGGTAATATTGTTAGAGAAGTTGCAAAAATAGCTGGAGGAAAAGGTGGTGGAAGACCTAATATGGCACAAGCAGGAGCTAGTGATGTATCTAAGGTTGACCAAGCTTTAAGCTATGCAAGTGAGGTTATTAAGACACAAGTTAAATAACATTCACTTAAGGAGGTTTTTAATTTGGAAAAAGATTTAGACTACACTATGAAATTTGAAGGGATACCAGAGGATAGAATGAGTGTAGGAGACACTATTGATTTTGTATATAAAGCACTAGTTGAAAAAGGATATAACCCTATAAATCAAATTATAGGGTATCTCCTTTCTGGTGATTCTAGCTATATAACTAGTCATAAAAATGCAAGAGCTATAATTAAAAAATTTGAAAGAGATGAGATACTTGAAGAAGTAATCACGCACTATCTGAATAGAAAGTAGGTCAAATAAATGAGAAAAAAGATTATGTCATTGTTTGCGGTAGTCATTATGATTTTTGTATCAACTGTCAGCTATAGTTTTGCTGAAGAAAAAGGCAAGGTTATATTTATTGATATGAATAGGACTAATCTTGGAAGTATGATGAATATTCCAATCTTAAAAAATGAGTTAGAAAAGAGAGGTTATATAGCTCTCATGAATATAAGAGGGGATCAAGGTACTGACGATAGAAGGTCTTATGCAAGTATGGGTGCAGGAACAAGAGCTAGTGTAACTACTGAAGACTATATCAATTTTCAAAAAGTAGACCAAGATACTTCTAAAGTTTTTGAAGTTGCAACAGGTCAAAAGGCTAAAGAAATAAATGATTTAAGTATTAATAAATCTATAAACGAAAATCTTGAGTATGGAGAGTATGGAGCAAACTTAGGTTCATTAGGGAAAACTTTATCTGAAAATGGTTTAAAGACATCTGTGATTGGAAATTCTGACATTATTGAAAATAATCAAGTAATTAAAAATAGAAATCTATGTTTAGTTGCTATGGACCAATATGGAAGAATTGATTCAGGTAATATTGATGATATTAACAAGAAAGATTCTAAAATGCCATTTGGAATGTCTACAGACTATAATAAGTTACTAGATGAGACTAAAAAATCTTATAATAATAGCGATGCTATATTTGTGGAACTTGGAGATACATATAGATTAGATATGTATAGATTGAACCTAAATGATAATACTTATGCTACAATGAAGAAAAACATTGTAAAAAATATAAATAAATATCTTGAACAAGTATTTTCTATGGTTGGAGAAAATGACACTGTTTATATATCAAGTGCATTCCCAAGCGATTTAGATTATAAAAATAAAAGAAGACTTTCTCCAATAATAAAATTTAGTGGAGAAGGGAAAGGTCTATTGGAATCGGCCACAACAAGAAAGGCTGGGATTGTTGCAAATCTAGATGTTGGAGTAGATATATTAAATGAATTTGGTCTTAAAAATAAAGAGATGGTAGGCAGAAGTTACACTTTGGTAAACAAAGAAGACAATGCCAGTTATCTGAAATCACTTTATGAAAGGATAGTATCTATATCTTCAATAAGGTCAAGTATTATAAATGGATTTGTAGGAGTGATATCTGCCTCTTGGGTAATTGCAATGTTTGCAGTTTTCTTTAGAAATCACATGCCACATAAAGAGCGTGTATTCAAAGTACTTAAAGAGTTTATAAAATTGGGTATAATAATGCCACTATCATTTATGTTAGCTCCTTTGATGAATTTTAAAACTCCACTTTCAATATCTCTAGGGATATTTGCTACTACATTAATATTATACTTACTGGGTAGAAAATTATTTAAAGACAATGATATAAAACACATGGGATTTTTTGCGACACTTACTATTTTGGTCATAGTTATAGATTCTGTATTTGGAACATATTTAATGCAAAATAACATAATGAGTTATGATGCTGTTATTGGAGCTAGATACTATGGAGTAGGAAATGAATATGAAGGTGTAACTATAGCAAGTGCAGTATTTGGTTTAGCAGTACTATTACATTATAAGAAGGTCTCTAAAGCACTTGTTGTAATTTTTTCATTAATAATACTTATAACTAGTGCATATCCTTCAATGGGGGCAAATGTTGGTGGAGCTATATCAGAATGTGTAGCATATTTGTTGTTTATAATGCTTATATATGATATTAAATTAGACTTTAAGAAAGTCCTATTACTGGCTATTTCAGCTGTGGTTGTCGTTTGTGCATTTGCAGCTTTAGATATAGTTTCAGGTAGTGAATCTCATTTAGGTATGTTTGTACAGCGAATTTTCCTAAATGGGCCAGGAGAGATATTGCAGACATTTGGAAGAAAAATTCAAATGAATATGCAATTAGCACAGACAAGTGTATGGGTAAATATTTTACTTGTAGGAATTGGAGTAATTGCAGTACTTATATTCAAGCCATCTAGACACTTTAGGAAGATAATGAACAACTTCCCAATCTTATTTAAAGGTTTTATTGCATCTATGGTTGGTTGTATAATTACTCTTTTAGTTAACGATTCTGGTATAGTTGCGGCATCTACAGCATCTATATATATACTTATACCACTTATAATAATAAGTATAAATATGATAATATTTGAAAAAAATAACTAAAGAATTTTTTACTGTTTATATACTATTTAAATAAAAAATGCAATATGATTACTAATGTAAACTGAACAGTTTACATCGAAAAATCATATTGCAATTTTTATGATTGATAATATGTATTTAACTTGTAGAATATAAATAAACAGAGGAGGCAATATGTTAGACGGAAGAATAATGGGGCTTGATGTTGGTGATAAAACTATTGGAGTTGCTGTGAGTGATTTAATGGGATTAACTGCACAAGGTGTAAAAACAATAAGAAGAGTTGGTAAGAAAAAAGATATTGAAGAAATAAAAGCAATAATAAAAGAAAAGCAAGTAAATAAAATTGTATCAGGATTGCCAAAAAATATGAATGGAACTCTAGGTCCACAAGGAGAAAAAGTAATCAAGTTTTGTGAGTTAGTAAAAGAAGAAACTGGTCTTGATGTAGATTTTTGGGATGAGAGACTTTCTACAGTAGCAGCAGAAAGATCTCTATTAGAGGCAGATGTAAGTAGACAAAAAAGAAAAAAGGTTATAGATATGTTAGCAGCAGTAATAATTTTGCAAGGATATTTAGATTTTAAAATAAATTCATAAAAGAGCTATAAAATTGAATACTTATGATATATAATATAAATAATAAAAATAAAAATAAATTTGAGGTGAATGACATTATGGAAGAAAATATAATAAATTTAATAGACGAAAATGGCGTTGAAAGCCAATTTGAAATAATATTAACATTAGAAGCAGAAGGAAAAGAATATGCAATATTAATGCCTTTAGATGATGAAGAGGCTGAAGAAGCTTTAATCTTCAGAATTGATGAAGACGAAGAAGGTGAAATATTAATACCTTTAGAAAGTGATGAAGAGTACGAAACTGTTGTAGCTGTATATACTGCTATAATGGAAGAAGAAGGTTTAAATTACGATGAAGATGACTCAAATGGACTTAACTAGATAAAGAATTAAGTTTGATATAAAAATTCAGATATTTATTATATTTGCTATAATTAAGATTTATTAATTATAAAAAGCATTTGTAGTATGTATCTGTTTTTTTATTTTTTATTAAAAATATTAAAAAAATTATAGATTTTGGTGAATAATATATCTTTTATGGGTATATATTTATATTGTGAGAATAAATTAAATTTTTTCAAATGTCTTGACAAAAAATGAATTATCAATTACAATATTATTTAATAAAGATTATCAATTGAAAATAGTAAGGGTGATGTTATGGCAAACACAATGGATTTATTAAAAGACAAGTTAAAAGAAACTGGTTTTAAGATTACGCCACAAAGAAGAGCAATAGTTGAAATATTGCTTAAACATGACCATTCACATCTAAGTAGTGAAGAAATCTATGATTTAGTTAGGGTTGACTGTCCTGAGATAGGTTTAGCTACTGTATATAGAACAATGCAGTTGTTAGATGAAATAGGATTAATATCAAAACTAAACTTAGACGATGGATGTATAAGATATGAGATTAGTCTACATAAAGAAGACTGTCATAATCATCATCATCTTATTTGTAAAAATTGTGGAAAGATAATGGAAGCTAAAGAAGACCTTTTAGACAATATAGAAAAAGAGATACAATCATTGTACAAATTTAAAATACTTGATCATGATGTTAAATTTTATGGACTATGTGATGAGTGTAATGGAATAAGCGACTCAGAAGAATAACCTTCTATTGCTTAATGTCAATGGAAGAATAGTATAGAACTTTTATATTCTATGCTATTCTTCCATTTTTTATTATAAATCAGTTATAAGATATAAATATATAATTTTCAAAGTGTTTATAGTTTTAATATCGAAAATATAATTAATCCTATAAGTATGAAAATGAATGATTTTTCTATAAAATTACTAAAGGGACCTCCAACTGTTAAAAAACCTAAAGAAATTTTTTTCTCGCTTAACGGATAAAAAATTGGTATTCCTTGTTTTGTAAATAAATCTCCTAAAAACATATGACTTGCATAACCAAGTGTCCCATAAAAAGATAAATTATTAATACTAGTGATTAATTCTATCTGTTTTAGTAAAAAATATATTATTATAGTTGCAAATATGCTATGAGAAAAACTTCTGTGCTTCAACCAGGGAAAAATTGACAACATTAGACAAAAAATTGTAAAATATATTTCAACTTCTATGATGTATAAGCATATAGCTAATAGTATAAATATTAATGATAGAAAAACTTTTCTAAGAAACGTGTGGGTTAGTTTTGCTTCAATAATTATAATTGCAATAAATGTAATTATTGCACTTAAATAAAAATTATCATTTATATTTATTGAAATAAAGAAAATAATAATATTAACAGCATATATAAAAATTCTATATATGTATTTGGATATATTGTTTTTTAGAATAAAATTTGAGACCATAGAATTAGATTTATCCAAATCGGGCAGTACAGCGAAAGTAGCTGAAACTAAAATGTCAACTAAAGATATAGGAATTTTAAATATCAAAGACGTTTGGATAGCTGTTAAGATTCCTATTGCACAATGAGTTTTACCACGCATAAATCCTCCTAAAATATCCGATATTAAATTATATAATATTTAGAGGATATCAAAATAAAATAGGTTTGTCAAAATAATACGTTAAATGTATTTTAAATATAGCTTAAAATATGATACGAATTATGGTACAATAAGAATAACTGGTAGCGAGTGCGTGATTTGATATTATTTAGGATTGTAGAACGTGTTAAAAAATTAAATAGACAGAAGGAGATGATGCAATTGTTCAAAAAGAACACCAATAAGATAAAGGTAATGGCCTTAGGTGGACTTAACGAAGTTGGAAAAAATATGACTGTTGTTGAGTATAAAGATGAAATAATTGTTATAGATGCTGGACTTAGTTTTCCAGAAGATGAAATGTTAGGGGTAGATATAGTTATACCAGATATAACTTATTTAGTCAAAAATAGGGATAAAATAAAGGGTATATTTATTACACATGGACATGAAGACCATATAGGGGCTCTTCCATATATATTAAAGAAAATAAATGTACCTGTGTATGGAGCAAGACTTAGTATAGGTCTTATACAAGTGAAACTTAAAGAACATAAGATGAATAATGTTAAGTTAAATGTCATAACTCCAAGACAAGTTATAAAACTTGATAACATGGAAGTAGAGTTTTTGAAAAATAATCATAGTATACCAGATGCTTACTCTATTGCAGTACACACAGACCAAGGTATAATATACCACACAGGAGACTTTAAGATTGATTTGACTCCTATTGATGGTGATGTTATGGATATGCATAGACTCTGTGAGTTAAGCAAAAAAGGAGTTCTTTTAATGCTGGCTGATAGTACTAATGCAGAAAAACCAGGATTTACTATGTCTGAAAAGACTGTTGGAGTAGGTCTTGATGAATTATTTGCAAAAGGAAATGGCAGAAGGATTATAGTTGCTACGTTTGCATCCAACATACACAGATTACAACAAATAATAAATACAGCTGAAAAGTTTAATAGAAAAGTTGCTATATCAGGTCGCTCAATGGTCAATGTAGTTGGAGTTGCAAAAGAATTAGGATATCTAGATATTTCTGATGATATGCTTATAGATTTAAATGATATATGCAAATATGAAGATAGTGAATTAGTGATAATAACAACTGGTTCACAAGGTGAACCTATGTCAGCTCTTGCTAGAATGGCTTTTTCAGAACACAAAAAAGTAGAAATAAAGAGTGGCGATTTAGTTATAATATCTGCTCATCCAATACCAGGAAATGAAAAATTAATATCAAGAGTAATCAATTTCTTATTTGAAAAGGGAGCAGAAGTAGTTTATAGCGATATAGCTGATATACACGTTTCTGGACATGCCTGTCAGGAAGAATTAAAATTGATACATGCATTAGTTAGACCTAAGTTTTTTATGCCAGCTCATGGTGAATATAGAATGTTAAAAAGACATGCTGAAATAGCTGAACAACTTGGTATGGACAAAGAAAATATTTTTGTCATGCAAACAGGAGATGTTTTGGAATTAGATAAGAATTCTGCTAAAGTAGCAAATCGTATACAAACAGGAAACATACTAGTCGATGGATTAGGTGTAGGCGATGTAGGTAATATAGTCTTAAGAGATAGAAAGCATTTATCAGAAGATGGTCTTATGATAGTTGTAGTGACTATTTCTAAGGATGAAGGTAAAGTTCTGGCAGGTCCAGACATAATTTCTAGAGGCTTTGTATATGTAAGAGAGTCAGAAGATTTAATGGATGGAGCAAAAGATATAATCAAGAATGTCCTAAATGAATGTGAAGAGAAAAATATTAAAGAGTGGGCTTATTTAAAGAATAATATCAAAGAAAACTTAAAAGAATATTTATATCAAAAAACTAAACGAAATCCAATGATACTTCCTATAATAATGGAAGTGTAATATATAAAAAACTATAAAATTGAAAATTAGACCTCTTATAATTTTTAAAATAATATCAAAAATCCAATTGATACTATCTTAAGAATTATAAGAGGTCTTTTTAATTTATCATGTTGAAAATATATACGTATTACATAAAATACCAATTATAACAATCTTTTATTAGTAAAAACTAATTATATATAAATTTTACTAATAGGAGGATTCTTATGGATAATATTTCAAGACAAAATGCTATAAAAGCTTTGAAACAAACTAAAATGGAAATAGCAGGAGAATATGGAATGAATTATGAAGATGCTTTTGAAATAATAGAAAATGCATCTAATAAAGGTGTTTTAGAAGGTTATTTTAAAAAGCTTGAGAAGAAAAAAAATTTAGGTCAAGGTATATCTAGGCATTTAGAATAAAAAAAGTTAAATGTGAGAAAATAAGTTTAAATAAACTTTAAGAGGTGACATCGATGAAAAAATTAGCTAGTACTGCTTTGGCTATATTACTTGCGTTTACTCCTTTAAGCTTTTCTTTTGCAAATAATAAGGAAAATGCTGATGCCAACCAACTAAATATATCTTCAAAATCAGCAATTTTGATGGATGTTGGCAGTGGACAAATTTTATATGAAAAGGATGCTCATAAAAAGCTTCCTCCTGCAAGTGTAACAAAGGTAATGACAATGCTACTTATCGTAGAAGCTTTGGATTCAGGTAAGGTTAAGCTTGATGATGAAGTTCAAGTAAGTGAAACTGCATCTAGTATGGGTGGTAGTCAAATATTCTTAGAGCCAGGAGAAACTCAAAAGGTTGATACATTATTAAAAGGTATAGCTGTTGCTTCAGCAAATGATGCCTGTGTTGCTATGGCTGAACATTTAGCTGGAAGTGTTGAAGGATTTGTTGATAGAATGAATGCTAAAGCAAAAGAGTTAAATATGAATGATACTCATTTTGCAAATACAAATGGACTTCCAGTTGCAAATCACTATACATCTGCTCATGATATAGCTTTAATGTCTAGAGAACTGTTAAAGCATGAAATGATAAGTAAATACTTAACTACATGGATGGATAAAGTTGTAGTAGGAAAAAAACAAGTTACAGTAGGTCTTGCAAATACTAATAAACTTATAAAGCATTATCAAGGAGCAACTGGTGTTAAAACTGGATTTACTCAAGAAGCAAAATACTGTTTATCAGCAGCTGCAAAGAGAGGTAATACTCATCTGGTTGCAGCAACTTTGGGAGCAGAGACTTCTCCAGAAAGATTTAACGATGCATCTAGTCTTTTGAACTATGGATTTGCTAATTATGAAAGCGTTAAGCTATGCAGTAAAGGAGATAATATAGCAACACTTACATTGGATAAGGCTGATGAAAACAAAGTTAAATTAGTTGCTAAGGAAGATTTAAATGCTCTTATCAAAAAAGGAAGTTCTAAAGAATTTGAGAAGAAAATTGAAATAGTAAAAAATCCTAAAATGCCAATTAAAAAAGGAACTGTTTTAGGAAAGATAAAGATATGTAAGGATAAAAAAGTAATAGGCGAAGTGGAATTAATAAATACTAAAGATATAAATAAGGCAAGCTATCTACAAATGCTTCAAAGAATAATTGATAATATGATATAAATAATTACCAAATGATATACAACCATAATCCACATAAAAAATACCCGTATAGAATTATTTACTATAGGGGTATTTTTATTTATTGTTTATAGAAGGATTTTATAATTTTATGTTTTTTATAGAGAGTTAGAAAAATATATAAAACTTAAAATATTATTTAATATTTATCTAAGTAAAGGCATGCTACCAGTAAGTTTATTTACTTTCTTTTTGTTTCCATAGATTGCTATACCAAAATACTGTAGTTCATCTTCTGGTACATTAGCAATTCTTTGAATAAACTCATCATAAACATTACAGCTTTGTGCAACATCTGAAAAATCTACAACAGTTAGTTCTTCAAAGTCAGTACTATATAGTTTTTTACGTAAATCTTTTATAAGTTCTTTGTTTCCTTTTAAAATAGGTACAGGAAGTTCGACTATTCCTAAGTGACTATTTCCTGTTTTATCAATCACATCTGAACCAACAGTTTCTGGTGCATATTTTCCTAGTGTGATTCCCATTATAGCTGCTGTATTTGATATAATTCCCATTGGTAAATTTTCATCTATTACCATAACACATTTTGAATTTTTAGTTTCCATTTTTAATTCCCCTTTTCGTTTTATTTAAAGTTGTTTTTGTCATTGTTTATAAATATGTTTTGATACTGCTTTGGTGTAAGACCAATAAAGTTCTTAAAGAAATTTGTAAAGTGACTTTGGTCTACAAATCCTGTCTGTATGGCAGCATCTATAGGTTCTACCCCTTTTTCCAAAAGTCTCTTAGCCTTATTTACTCGTATATTTTCTAAGTATCTATATGGTGTAATACCTTTTAATTTTGTAAAGTTGCGAAGTAATGAGTATTTATTCATTCCTGCTATAGTACTTAATTCATCAAGCAATATATGTTCATCATAATTGTTTTCTAAATAGTCACAGACTGCTTGGATTTCTATACTTGTTTTCTCTAAGTTAAATTGCAGATTTGGTTCTGTATATTCTTCAATTAATTGTTCAATTAGAAAGAAAAAAAGTTCCTCTTTTTTAAAATCTAGTTCTTCTTCCATGATTATATGATGTAATTCTTGTAGTAGAGGTACTAGCTCACTACGAAATATTACAGATTGATTAAACTTAGGTAAATAATTTTCACCCGTAATTTCAAATACAGTTTTTTTCATTATTTCTGGCTTAATATTTATACATCTGTAATCGAGTACTTTGTTATCTATTTGTTCACAAGTATGACTATCAAAAGGGTTAAAAAGTAGTAAATCCCCAGTACTGGTAGTATACTCTTTATTTTTACAAGATAAATATCTTTGACCTTTTTCTATAAAACCAATTACATAATGTTCATGAAAATGGTTTGGGAATTTTTGCATTATACCTTTAAATCTATATGCTTCGACTTTCAATTCTTTATCAAAACATACTGTGCGTTCTTCTTGTTTCACTTAAGTAACCTCCCTTCACATTATACAAAGTGTAACACATATTTTTTTGTAGTTCTTGTATGATATTGACTAAAATCTAAATATGAATAAAAAAATAGCAACTTTATCTATTTTAGTTGCTATTTTTATTTATATGTAATTTATTTTGCTAAATTATTAAGTGTATCTCCAGCAATTCTATATACTGTCCAATCTTTCATTGGCTCTGCACCCATTGATATGTAAAAATCTATACTTGGTTTGTTCCAATCTAGGCACCACCACTCCAAACGACCACATCCACGTTCTATGGCGATGCTTGCTAATTTTTTTAAAAATGCTTTACCATATCCTTTACCACGAAACTCTGGCTTAACATATAAGTCTTCTAAATAAATTCCTGCACGACCAAGAAAAGTCGAAAAATTATGAAAAAATAGAGCAAAACCTATAGCTTTATTATCATATTCACCAATCAGAACCTCAGCTTTTTTCTTTACAAATAGCCATTCATTGAGTATCTCTTCTGTAGCAACAACTTCATCTAACAGATTCTCATAAGAAGCAAGTTCCTTTATGAAATTTAGAATAAGATGTGTATCTGATTCAACTGCATATCTAAATTTAAGTTCATTTTTTCCCACAATATTGTTCATTTTAGTACTCCTTTCATCAGTGATACATAAATAAAATAACAATAATGTCAATTCATGTCAACATAATATTGTATTTACAATAGGTGTAATTATTATATTTTCACAGTGAATATGATATAATAATAAAAGTTATAAAATAAAAAGTGAATTTTAATTTTATGTCTGTATGCTAAAATCATTATAATATAAAATAATTTTGCTTATAAGTTATTTAATTGTTATAATAATATTAAAAATTTAATTTAGGAGATGTACATTAATGTTAAGTATGAATATAGGAGAAATAGTAGCAAGTTTAGTTGGTATAGCTATGGCAATATCAATACATGAGTTTGGCCATGCTTATTCAGCTCACTTATTGGGAGATGATACAGCTAAATCTTATGGTAGAATGACATTAAATCCTGTAAGACATGTTGACCCAATTGGTCTTTTGGCTATGTTTATTCTTAGAATAGGATGGGCAAAACCAGTACCAGTAAACCCAAATAACTTTAAAAACTACAAGATAGGAAATCTGATAGTTTCACTTGCAGGTGTTTTTTGTAATCTTTTGACCGCCATACTTTGTGTAATTATAAATAAGTATGTGCATATGTATGCGATAAACACAATAGCTGAATACGTGTTTTTATATAGTATTGGATTTGCCGCTTTTAATTTACTTCCAATACCACCACTTGATGGATGGGGAGTAATATCTACATTTGTACCATATAAATGGAATGAATATGTGTATAAATTTGAAAGTATGAGTTATATAATTTTATTAATTGCTTTATTTACTGGTATATATAGAATAATATTAACACCAATATATGCTGTGTTACTAAAAATAGTATATTTATTTGTTTAATACAAATAAATAGATTAAAGAGGGATTGATATGAAGTATAATATACAATTGCAAGTCTATGAGGGGCCATTAGATTTACTGTATGATTTAATAACAAAACATAAGATAGACATAAAGGATATATCTATAATAGATATAACTAAGCAGTATTTAAATTATCTGAAATTATTAGATAAAATGGACTTAGAAATAACTAGTGAATTTATAACTATGGCATCAAAACTCCTAGAGATAAAATCCAAATATCTACTTTATAAACAAAAGGATGAAGAAGAAGACCCAAGGATAGAACTTATGGAAAAATTAGAAGAATATAGAAAGTTCAAGATAGCATCACAAGATATAAAAGAAAATGTAGCTTGTGTCAATGAGAGATTTTATAGAAATAAAGAAGAAATAATTATTGATGATAATGTAGATTTAGAAGATATATCAATAGAAGCAATAAAAAATATACTTCCATACATATTTAAAGTTAAAACATCACAAATTGAAAATTCTAATGATGAGAAACTAGATAAAATAGTAAGGAAGAAGATAATATCTGTAGAAGAAAAAATATTATATATAAGAGATATTATAAAAGAGAAGATTGAAGTTACTTTTACAAATATCATAAAATCATATGAAAATGATGAAATAATTGCTACATTTTTATCTATATTAGAGCTAATAAAAGAAAAAGAAATAGTAGTAGTGCAGGATATATTTTTTGACGATATTCTAATAAGAAAAAGTTCGGAGTGTTAAAATGAAAAGAGAAGATATAAAGTATATTATAGAATCTGTTATGTTTGCATATGGAGAACCAATAAGTATAAAAGAATTAAACTATATAATAAATGAAGAACTTTCATCAAAAGAGATAGAGATTATGTTAAATTCACTTATTGAGGAATATAGAGAAAAAAATAGAGGTATCCAGATAATTAAGTTAGAAAACAAATACCAAATGTGTACAAATAAAGATTATGCAGAATATATAAAGAAGATTATTGAACCAAAGAAAAAGAAAAGTTTGAGTCAAGCTACATTAGAAACTCTTACTATAATTGCTTATAAACAACCAATAACAAAAGTGGAGATAGAAGATATAAGAGGAGTAAAATGTGATAAGGTACTACAAACTTTATTTGAAAATGAGCTTATAAGAGAGGCTGGGAGGCTTAACAAGATAGGCAAACCGATAATTTATAAAACAACGGATGAATTTTTAAAATTATTGAATATAGAAACTCTTGAAGAGTTACCTCCTATAGAAAATTATCAAGAAGTAGCGACAAATGAATAAAATGTTATATATGTATAGTGATAGTATTAAAATTAAAAAACACAATGATTTAGTTTGCAATTTTAAATTTTTAAGGATTTAAAAGGCTCTAAGTTATTGTGTTTTTTTATGTAAATACAAAATTAGAATTATATCGAAATAAATATGGATAATTAAGTATAAATAGTAATTTTTTGATGATAATATAAACATGGAGTTTAATGAATTATTTAATTTTAAGTATTTAATAATAGCTATAATTTTTATAATAAGTATACTTATATTGATTTTAATGTCACATATAAACATCTTATTAATAGCTGATATAAATAACAACGATATTCTTCTAACAATTAATATAAAATACATGTTTAATTTAATAAATATAAATAGACAACTTTATCCAGCTGAAAATAGTAAAAATAATGATAAAAAAGAAGGGATGAAGAATAATATAGATTCAAGTATATTATTAGCTGATGACCTTTTAAGCGTTTATAGACTATTAAAAAAAATAAAAATACATGAACTTTATTCAAATATTAATTTTGGAACTGAAAATATCGGCTTAACATCTTCTGTGTATGTATTAATAAATACGCTATATGGAAATTTATTTAATATAATTGATGCAGAAAAAATGTATTTAAATGTAAATCCGGATTTTACAAAAGATTATGTTTTGGGAAATATAAGGATACATATAAGGTCAAGAATAAAAGATTTATTTCGCACTATAATAATGATTAATAAAATTATGAATAAGAATAAAGGAAATTATAAGGAAGGTGATAGTAATGAGAGCAACAGGTTCGATACAAAGTCTTATGGAAACAACTCTTGAAACAATTAAAGGTTCTATAGATGCAAATACTATTATAGGAGACCCTATAAAAACAGATACTACAGTAGTTGTACCTATATCAAAGGTTACGATTGGATTTGGTATAGGAGGAGGAGAATACTCAAAAGGATATGATGAGAAAGATAAAGAAATTGAATCAAAAAATGAAAAAGCAGATACGAATTTTGCTGGAGGTAGCGCAGGTGCTATATCTGTGCAACCAGTAGCATTTGTAGTTGTTGAAAGTGGAGAGACTAGAATAATGAGTTTAGATAGTAACATTAATCTTGTAGATAATATATTATCTATAACTCCTAGAGTATTGGAGAAAATTCAAAATATATCTCAAAGCAATAAAAATCAAGATAAAAACAATATGCAAAAATAAGATAAAATATTTACAAATATAGATGTGCTTACAAATAAAGTAGTGGGATTAGTATAAATCCCACTATTTTGCTGTGTAATTTAAACGTTTATCTTTAGTAAGATTTTAGTTTAAAACAATTTAAATAGATAATAAAGTTGATATATAGTATAATTATAAAAAGAAAAGAAAGTATTATGTTATAGATATATAAACGTATTTGAGGATATAAGAGGGAGTTATAAATCATTAGTTTTGAGGTGAGTGTTATGAACGATAAAGAGTTATCTATTTTGTTGTTAGAAAGTATGAATAACTTTCATAATTTAATAAAAATTATTAATAATGAAAGATATAAAAAAAGCAAGATGCTTACAGAAAGACAATTTTTTGCTTTAGTAAAAATAAGAAAACATGATAAAATAGAACTTAAAAATTTAAGTAGAGATTTGCATGTATCTACTTCTAGTTTATGTATACTACTTAATAAATTGGTTGAGCAAGATTATGTGTATAGGGAAGAAGATAGTAGAGATAGACGAAATACATTTTATGGCATAACTAAAAATGGAGAAAAGATATTAGATGATGAAATATTAAAGTTTGTTTCTATAATAAGTGATAAAATGGATTGCTTAGATATAGATAATAAAGATAAATTATTTTCTTCTTTAGAAGAATCCAAAAACATAATAGAACAATTATTTTAAAAAGGAGAATTTAGTATGAAGATAAAATGCTCTAAAGAAATATTAAAAAATCTAGAGAATGCTATAACAGTAGTAGCAATGTTTGATGGTGAAGATGTTTCTACAACATTTGAAGAATTAAATACTGTAAGTAAAAACTTTAAAGCTAAAGAAAATAATATAGATACTGTAACATTACTTGAAAATGGCAATTTAGTAAGTATTTGTTTTGTTGGTTTTGGTAAGAGGGAGCTATTAAATAGAGAAAAAATTAGAATCATAGGTGGAAACTTATGTAAGAAGTTAAAAAATATATTGAAAAATAAAGAATACAAGAGTAATGACATTAATATATTGAATCTTGATTTAAATAGCGATGAAATTGGTGCTTTTACAGAAGGTGTATTACTTGGAAATTATAAGTTCGATAAATATAAGACAAAAGACAAGGATTCTAAAAAAAGAGAAATTGATAATATAATTATATTTACTGAGAAGGAAGCTGAATGTCAAATTGAAAAATCAATGATGTTAGCTAATTCAAATATAATAGCTAGAAACCTAGTCAATGAACCATCAAATATAATCTATCCAAAAACATTAGCAATAGAAGCAATTAGACTTGGTGCAGAGTTCGGATTTAATGTTGAAGTTTATGAAGAAGAAAAAATAAAAGCATTGGGAATGGAAGCTTTTTTTGCTGTTTCAAGAGGTTCTGTTAATAAACCAAGATTTATAGTGATGCGATATTTTGGGAATAAAGAAAGTAAAGATATACTAGGATTAGTAGGTAAAGGATTGACTTATGATACAGGTGGATATTCTTTAAAATCAAATGCTTCTATGTTAGACATGAAAACAGACATGGCTGGTGCTGCAAGTGTCATAGGCGCTATGTGTGCTATATCTCAAAATAAACTAAAGAAAAATGTTATATCAGTAATAGCTGCATGTGAGAATTCTTTATCGGGAGGCTCATATAAACCTGGGGATATAATTAATTCTATGGCAAAGAAAACTATTGAAGTTTTAAATACAGATGCAGAAGGTAGACTTACATTAGCTGATGCAATATATTACATTATAAATAATGAAAAAGCAACAAAGGTAGTTGATGTAGCTACATTAACTGGTGCTGCTTTAACATTATTGGGTAATGTTGCAACTCCTGTAGTTACAAATAATGATGAATTCTATTGTGAATTAGAAAAAGCATCTACTTTGTCTGGAGAAAGAGTATGGAAGATGCCAATTTATGATGAATTTATAGATATGATAAAAGGAGAAGAAACAGACCTTAAAAACATAGGAGGTAAAAATGCTGGGTGTATAACAGCCGGAGCTTTTATTGGTGAATTTGTTGGTGATACTCCATGGATACATATGGATATCGCCGGAACAAGTACATCATCAAAATCAATTGGATACAAATCAAAGGGAGCAACAGGAGAACCTGTTAGAACTTTGTACTATTTAGCAGAAATGTAAAGGAAGAATCATAAAATATAACTTATAAAGCCACATAGATAATTTTTATATATAAGATTATCTATGTGGCTTTATTTTTGAATTTAAATAAACTATTTACTCTTTTTCTTTTTTTCAAGTATAAAAGTATCTCTATTAGATAAAAGAGCGGGTATGTACATAATACTAGTAACAAAAATAAATGTAAAAATAGCAGTTATACTATGGCTTAAAAATCCATAATAGTATTGTGAATTTGTAAATGTGTTTAGTAAAAATATGAATGAAAAATAAATTAAACAAATAGCTAAATTATCTCTAAGTGCGTATCTGTTAACTTTAAATTTTCTAACATCGACCATATAGATGTTTGCATAAATTATCAGACACTTAGAAAAGACAAATATAAAATATATTAAGCTAGGAAATTCATAACCCAAGTTTTTAGAAAAAATGAGTTCTCCAACTGAACAAACTAAACTCCAAGAAAAAAAGATGTTAAAAAGATGATACTGTTTAAAAACAAGTATAGCTATACACAGGTATATGCAGATATAATTAATTCCAATTGGTAAAGAGTTTAGAGTACTATAATTACCAGAAGAAATAATTAAGAATTGCTCTAAAGCCATAACTATTACCATTAATGTACAAATTATCTTCTCAACGGTGTAGCTATAAGGTAAAATATTTTTTGTTAGTTTTGGACAATAGTATAAAAACAATCCAAATATAAAGAGGCTTACAAATTGTTCACTAGAAAAAAGAAAAATTTTAAACATATAATATTCTCTCCTATAATAAATTTTAATATGTATCTATATAAATATATTCATTATCTCTCAATTTAATATATAAAAAATTTAATAATAGTTAGATTTTTTATAGAAATTTTGATAATTAAAAACATTCTATTGTTTTGTAGATATATTCTAATCATGTCAAAAAATAAAAAAATTTTTATTTACTAGAGTTTTTGGAAATAATAATAACAAATATTAGAACTAATTAACAGTTTTTGTAAGTATTTGACAATAGAGAGGGTGTAACAAATGGGAATAATAGAGTCAGCATCAAAATTGGCTGAGATGGTTCATTTATTAGCTGTTGAAAAGGGGATAGATGATATAGAAGCATGGGATGAAGCTGTGGAAGAATACAGTAAACTTTATGAAGAAAGGCGAAAGGAATAGGGTAATAAAAACTTGATGGTAAAAGTAAATTTACTTAAAGAATTTTAAATTTTTATAAAAATATTAAAAATGATATAAATAAAAAAGATGGTATTTCAAATGTAAGTAAAAAATCATTTTGTGATACCATCTTTAAATATTTACTTCAATAATGTACAAGCAATAAAAATGTACAAACAATAAATCTTACTTATCTATATTTTTTATGTAGCCTCTTTTTTCTAACTTACTTATATGTTCTTTGCGTATTTCATCAAGATTAATACCATATTGCTCTTCTAGCTTAAACATCATAGTAACACATGTCTGAGCTACATCCATTAGCTCCTTAGCAGTTTTCTTTATAATATCAACTTCATCTAAGTCATTATTTTCTCCACTTAGATTTCTGAATTTACCTATACATTCAGCTAATTCACCTTGTTCTTCACCCATTTTGATAAATGTAGATTCTAGTGTTGGGTCTAAATTATTAAGTTCTGGTAAGGATATAGTTTTTAGTTTCATAAAAAGCTCCTTTCAAGTTATTCATATTTTTACTAAAACATCATAACAAAGATAATACTAAAAATAAACTTTAAATTCAACATAAAAACTCATATATATAGTAAAAATAGTGAAATAAATCTACATTTGTCTTAATACAGCATCATATAAAACTTCTCCAATAGGCTTATTTATTACAAGAGAAGCTGATTTATCATAAACTGTATTTGCTTTATTAATAAGAGCTATATAGTTACCTTTATAATAATCTATAAAACTTGCAGCTGGATATACAGCTAATGATGTACCCCCTATGATTAGTAAGTCAGCATTACTTATAGCAGAGATTGTTTTAGTAATAACATCATTGTCGAGAGCTTCTTCATAAAGCACTACATCAGGTTTTACTATAGAACCACAGTTGTCACAGTAAGGAATATTACCACCTAAGTTTAACATAGCTTCTAAATCAAAAAACTTACCACATTTAGTGCAATAATTTCTGTGTACAGAGCCATGTAATTCTAAAACATTTTTACTTCCAGCCATTTGATGAAGACCATCAATATTTTGAGTTATCACTGCTTTAAGCTTACCCATCTCTTCTAGTTTTGCTAAAGCTATGTGAGCATTGTTTGGCTTTGCATTAGGATATATTAATTTATCTTTATAAAATTCAAAAAAATCTTCTGGGTATCTAACAAAAAAAGTATGTGAAACTAATTGTTCAGCAGTAAATTGTTTATTAAGTTTCTGACTAAACAGTCCAGTAGAACTTCTAAAGTCTGGGATATTAGACTCAGTTGACACACCAGCTCCACCAAAAAATACTATATTGTTATGATTAGCTATCAATTCTTTTAAGTTATTTGCATCCATAGTTACACCTCCAAATTATTATATATAAATTGTACTACATATTAGGATGTTTATGTTACTTTATTAGAACTCAGTGTTTTTAAAATAAGTTTGGTATTCTCAAAATAAATTTATGTGGTAATCACATGTAACATTACAAGTACTATAAAAAAAATCTATTTTCATATTTAAAAAACCTATAGCTTAATAAGAAGAATAAAGAATTTATAAAAAGAATGTATACAAAATGTAAATAGACAATATTTACTAAAATCACAAGTTGTCGTATAATTATATTAAAATTGTTTTAGTGTATAAGAAGGGCGGGGAAGTACGTGAAGAAAAAAGCAGCGTTAGCAACATTAGCTGTATTACCCTTAAGTATGATAAATGCACATGCTGATGGTGATGTAGGTATAGTGACTATAAATTATTTAAATGTAAGAAATGAGCCAACTGCCGAAAGTAGTATAGCCTTTGTTGCTAAGAAAGATGACAAGGTTTTGATTAAAGACTCTTCTGATGGATGGTATAAAATAAAAGCTGAATCTGGACAAGAAGGTTGGGCTTCGTCAAAATATATAGCAAAATCAAATGGTGATTCTTTAAGAACATCTACAAATAAAGAAAAACAAGTTACTTCAAATAGTTTAAATATGAGAAATGGAGCAGGTACAAGTTATAGAATAATAACTGTATTAAAAAAAGGACAAAAGGTAGAAGTAATATCAGAGAGTAATGGATGGTCTAAAATCAAATATGATGGAAGATTAGGATATGTATCTAGTTCTTATTTAGGAGATTTTTCAAACTCAACTAATAACTCAAAAACTAAACAAGTAAATACAACTTCACTAAATGTAAGAAGTGGGCCGAATACAAGTTATGGTTTATTAGGTAAGTTACCAAAAGGAAGTAAAGTGGAAGTACTTTCAGAGAGTAATGGATGGTCTAAAATAAAGTATAATGGAAAAGATGCATATGTATCTAGTATGTACTTATCAGATGTAAGCCAAAGTAATTCAGATAATTCTAATCAAAATAATGATAAAAAAAATACTGATAAAGTTGTAAATACAGCTTCTTTAAATGTAAGGAGTGGACCTGGTTCTACATATAGTAAGTTAGGAAAGGTCTATAAAGGAAGTAAAGTAGAAGTATTATCAGAAAGTAGTGGATGGGCTAAAATTAATTTTAATAATAAAGAAGCCTTTGTAGTAGGTAATTATTTATCTAATTCAACAGGCAATGACAATTCGAATAATGACAATTCGAATAATGATAACTCAAATAGTAATTCTAATAATAGTGGAAATAATTCATCATCATCAGGTCAAGTAAATGGAATGTCTGGTATAAGTGGAGCTAAAATTGATTATAAATCTTTGAGTTATACTTTAGCATCTCACATAAGTAAACAAGTTGAGAAAGCAGCAGCAGGAGGAAATGTAGTAGCACCAGGAAATAGAAAAAGCACTCCAAGTCCTGAATATAGTACTTTTTCAGCCCAGAGAACAAGTTCATTTGTAAATGCAAGTTCAAGTGATATAGAGTATTATTTAAATCCTAAAAACTTTACAAATACTACTAAAGGTATGATGCAGTTTTTGAAGATTAATAGTTATAGAGGAGGTATTTCAGAATCGAGTTTAAACTCATATCTTAATGGTCTATCTTCTAGTATCTTTAAAAATCAAGGAGCAGCATTTATAAATGCTGCTAAGAAGTACAATATAGATGTTGTATATCTGGTATCACATGCTATGTGGGAAACTGCCTATGGCAAATCTACACTTGCACAAGGTCAGACGCTAACATCTTATAAGGGACAACCTCTTAGTAAACCAGTTAAAGTATACAATTTTTTTGGAATAGGAGCAATAGATAAAAGTGCTAATGTTTCAGGGGCAGAAGCAGCATACTCTAATGGATGGACTAGTGTAGAAGCTACTATAGATGGTTCTGCAAAGTGGATATCTCAAAATTATATAAACAGTTCTAAATATAATCAAAATACTATTTACAAGATGAAGTGGAATTATGATTATACATGGCATCAATATGCAACTGATGTAAATTGGGCGAATGGAATTTCTGGGATTATGGAAAATCTAATTGGTCTTTATGGAGGAGGAAGCAGTTTAGTTTTTGAGGTTCCTCAATACAAGTAATACATAAGTAAAAAATACAGACTATGGGTAGTTTTCATTTTATTTAAATTATCTATAGTCTTTTTGTATATAATTTACAAGGTATAAAGTTAATATTAGCAAAATTTTTATGTTATAATATTAATTCTAAGTAAAGATAAGTGAATAATAGATAGAAATAGATAAAAAGTGGTAATAATATATAAAAGATAATTTTGAGAAAGGAGGATATACATGGAAAGTATTAAGGAATATTTAGATAAGTTGGAAATTAACAATAGTGGTCTTGGAAAGCAACTTAAAGAAGTTTACATAAATAGAGTAGTTTATTTTAAAGAAGACAAGATAGTTTACTTTTACCTAACTTCTAAAGATATTGTTTCTCATGAGCTTTTAGATAAATTTAAAGAGGAATTGATGTATAAACTCGATTACTTTAAAGATATGAGAATGAAGATAAGGTTCACTGGTTTTGAAAGAAAATCTAATAAAGATGTCATAAAAAAATATTGGAATAATATATTGTATATATTGAAGTATCTTTGTCCATCTATAGCAGGATGGTATAAACAAGTAGAATTTCTTTGTTTAGATGAAGAACTAAAAATAAAACTTCCCAAAGGTATATTTTATGAGCGATTAATGAAAAAAAATGTAATTTATGTGCTTAGAACTGTGCTTAGTGAAGAGCTAGGATTAGATTTAAATATAACAATTGAAAAGGCTGTTGATGAAAAGATAAATAAAGAGAGACTTATAAGAATTAATGATAGAGAGATGGAAGAAAAAATTAGAGCTTTAGAAATTGGAAAGATTAATAATTGTGAAGAACATGAAGAAGAAAGTTATGTCATTAAGTCTGAAGTAGATGAAAACTTAGTCTATGGAGATAATGCAAATGCCATGATTGAGAATATAGCTGAATTAAACTCATCTTCTGGAACAGTTGCAGTTGTTGGGGATATATTTGATGTTGAAACTAAGGAACTTAAAAACGGAAAAATACTTATGATAGCATCAATTACAGACTATACGAGTTCAATAAGTTGTAAACTATTTTTAACAGACACAAATAAAGATGGAGTACTTGAAAATGTTAAAAAAGGAGCATATTTAAAAATCAAAGGTGACATAGTTTATGATACATATCAAAGAGAAATTAGTATGATGATTAGTGGGATAAGAAAAGAATCTAGGCCAGAGAGAGAAGACAAATCAGAAGAAAAAAGAGTAGAATTACATGCACATACACAAATGTCTTCTATGGATGCTATTTGTTCTGTCAAAAAGCTTGTAGAACGTGCAGCTAAATGGGGACATCCTGCTATTGCTATAACAGACCATGGTGTCGTACAAGGATTTCCTGATGCTATGAATGCAGGTAAGGCAAATAACATAAAAATACTTTATGGAGTAGAGGGATACTTGGTTGAAGATGATTCTCTTATTATAGAGGATGCAAATGACAAAGAACTTTCACAAACATTTGTTGTATTTGATATAGAGACAACTGGATTTTCCAATACAAATGATAAAATAACTGAAATTGGTGCTGTAAAAATAGAAAATTTTAAGATTGTAGATAGATTTAGTGAATTAATAAATCCAGAAAAAGATATTTCTTATAAAATACAAGAATTAACAGGAATAACTAATGAGCTAATAAAAGACAAGCCAACCATTGAAGAGGTTCTCCCTAAGTTTATGGAATTTGTTGGAGATAGTGTATTAGTAGCACATAATGCAGAGTTTGATACAGGATTTATATCACAAAAGTGTAGAGAACAAGGTTTATTATACAATAACAAAAAAGTAGATACCCTTATGTTGGCAAGAGTCATGTTGCCAAAATTAAAAAGACATAGATTGAATCTTGTTGCTAAAGAGCTTGGTATACCTCTTTTGAATCACCATAGAGCAGTAGATGATGCTGAGGCTACAGCACTTATATTTAATAAATTTTTACAGATACTTACAGAAAAAGGTGCAAAAACTTTAAGTGATGTAAACAATGTACTTGGGAAAATTGATTATACAAAGCTTAGCACAAATCATATAACCTTAATAGCAAAAAATTCTGTAGGTATAAAAAACTTATATAAAATAATTTCAGATGCACATGTAAATCATTTTTTCAGAGCTCCAAGAATACTTAGAAGTGTATTGAATGAATATAAAGAGGGCTTGATAATTGGTTCAGCATGTGAAGCAGGAGTAGTTTTTCAAGCTGTAAAGAAAAATGTACCTGATGACGAAATGAAAAAAATAATAGATTTATATGACTATATTGAAGTAATGCCTATAGATAATAATAGATTTATGATTGATAAAGGAGAAGTCAAAGACGAAGAAGAGTTAAGAGAACTTAATAGAAAGCTAATTGATACAGCTAAAAAATTTAATAAAATTCCAGTAGCCACTGGAGATGTTCATTTTTTAGATAAACATGAAGCAGTGTTAAGAAAAGTTCTTAAGTATTCTCAAGGTTTTAAGGTAGATGAAGAAGAAACTTATTTACATTTTAGAACAACAGATGAAATGTTAGAAGAATTTGGTTATCTTGGTGAAGAATTGGCATATGAAGTTGTAGTGGAAAACAGTAATTTAATTGCTGATATGGTTGAAGATATAAAACCTATACCAGACGATACCTATCCACCAATTATAGAAGGTTCAGATGTAGAATTAAGAGAAATGTGTTATGAAAAAGCTAGACGAATCTATGGGGAACCAATACCAGAAATAGTTCAAAAAAGACTAGATAGGGAATTAAATTCGATAATAAGTAATGGATATGCAGTCATGTATATTATAGCTCAGAAACTAGTTGCAAAATCTCTTTCAGATGGTTATCTAGTTGGTTCAAGAGGTTCAGTTGGGTCGTCTTTTGCAGCGACAATGAGTGATATAACAGAAGTTAATCCTCTTCCAGCACACTATATTTGTGAAAATGAAGATTGTAAATATTCATTCTTTTATGAAATAGGTGAATGGGGTTCAGGAGTTGATTTACCAGATAAAGATTGCCCAAAATGTGGAAGAAAGCTTGCAAAGAATGGTCATGATATACCATTTGAAGTATTTTTGGGTTTTGAAGGTGATAAAGAGCCAGATATAGACCTAAATTTCTCTGGAAATTATCAGCCGATAATTCATAAATACACAGAAGAATTATTTGGGGAGGGGTATGTATATAGAGCAGGTACCATAGGTACTGTAGCAGAGAAAACAGCGTTTGGATATGCAAGAAAATATGTAGAGGAAAATAATATAAGCGTACCAAATGCAGAAGTACTCAGACTTTCAAATGGTTGTACAGGAGTAAAAAGAACTTCAGGACAGCATCCAGGAGGAGTTATGGTTATACCAGATTATAAAGATGTGTATGATTTTACACCTATTCAATATCCAGCAAATGATACTTCTTGTGGTGTAATAACTACTCACTTTGATTATCATTCAATAAGTGGTAGAATACTGAAATTGGATATACTTGGACACGACGGTCCTACCATAATAAGAATGCTTGAAGATATTACTGGAATAAATATAACAGAAATACCATTAGATGATGAAGAGACTATGTCTTTATTTACATCTACAGAGGCATTGGGAGTTACTCCAGAAGAGATAAATTGTCCAATAGGTTGTCTTGCTGTACCTGAGTTTGGAACTAAATTTGTACGTCAGATGCTACTTGACACAAAGCCTACTACATTTGCTGAGCTTGTACGTATATCTGGTCTTTCCCATGGTACAGATGTTTGGGTAAACAATGCACAAGATTTAGTTAGAGAAGACATAGTTGGGTTAAAAGATGTTATATCAACACGAGACGATATAATGAACTATTTAATATTTAAAGGATTACCTCCAAAAATGAGTTTTACAATAATGGAGAGTGTAAGAAAAGGTAAAGGTCTAAAGCCAGAACATATTGAAGAAATGAAGAAAAATGATGTTCCAGAGTGGTATATAGGTTCATGTAAAAAGATTAAATACATGTTCCCAAAAGCGCATGCTGTTGCTTATGTTATGACATCATTCAGAATTGCATATTGTAAAGTTCACTATCCAGAAGCATTTTATGCAACTTATTTTACTACAAAAGTTGAAGATTTTGATGCAGATTTAATTGTTAAAGGTCTAGATTCTATAAAATCAAAAATAAATGAAATTGAAGCATTAGGGAACGATGCAACTACGAAAGAAAAAGGTATGTTAACAGTATTAGAAGTTGCTCTTGAAATGTATGCTAGAGGAATAAAGCTATTGCCAGTTGATATATACAAATCAGATGCGACTGATTTTATAGTAGTGGGAGAAAAGACATTACTTCCACCAATGGCAGCAATACAAGGCCTTGGAGGTAATGCTGCTATAAATATTCAAAATGAAAGAAAAAATGGTGAATTTATATCAAAAGAAGATTTGAGAAAGAGAACGAAAATATCAAAAACGGTAATAGAAACTCTTACTAATCATGGTTCACTTGAGAATATGAGTGAGAGAAATCAATTGTCACTGTTTTAAGTTAGTTCAAAAAGTTGCAAATAAAAGAATTTTATGATATCATAGTATAGAAAATAGTATACTTTGCAGAAACTAAGAGTGAGACAGCTGTTCTCACTCTTTTATTTTAAATATATTATTAAAACCAGTTTAATTTTATTAAATATGTTTTATTTAAAATTATAGTAACTGGTCATTTACAATTGAATAGGAGGAAATTTAATGAAAAAAAATTTAGAAGCTACAATTGAAGAGATTGTAACTAAAATAACAGATGAACATGGATTTGAAATGGTTGATGTTGAATATGTAAAAGAAGCGGGAGAATACTACTTAAGAGTATACATAGATAAAGAAGAAGGAATATCTTTAAATGAATGTGAATTAGTTAGTAGAGAATTAAGCCCAATATTAGATGAAAAAGACCCTATAAAGGAGAATTATTTTTTAGAAGTATCTTCTCCAGGACTTGATAGAGCATTAAAAAAAGATAGAGATTTTGTAAGATACCAAGGTAGAGATGTAGATTTAAAACTATATAAAGCATTAAATGGATGTAAACAATTTGAAGGTGAACTTGTAGGACTAACAGAAGATAATAATATAAAAATCATTGTAAATAGTGAAGAAATGGAATTTAATAGAAAAGATGTTGCTATTGTCAGATTAGCAATAAAGTTTTAGTGGTATATTAAATAGGGAGGAAATAAAAAAATGAATCATGAATTTATGGAAGCACTAAACGAATTAGTGGTTGATAGAGGTATAGATAAAGAGATACTTATAGATACTATAGAACAAGCTCTTTTAACTGCATATAAGAAAAACTTTGGTTCAGCACAAAACGTTAGAGTTGAATTTGATAGAGACAAGGGAGATATAAAAGTATTTTCTCAAAGAGTTGTTGTTGATGAATCAGATTTATATGATACTTTCTTAGAAATAGAGTTAGCAGATGCTAGAGAGATAAACCCTAATTATGAATTAGGCGATATTATAGAGCATGAAGTTACTCCTAAAAACTTTGGAAGAATTGCAGCTCAGACAGCAAAACAAGTAGTTGTTCAAAGAATAAGAGAAGCTGAGAGAGAAATAGTGTATAATGAATTTATAGAAAAAGAAAATGAAATAGTTACAGGAGAGGTTGCTAGAGCAAATAAAAACATTGTTTATGTAAACCTTGGAAGAATAGAAGGTATAATGACTCAAAGTGAGCAAATACCATTTGAGAATTATAAAGCAGGTCAAAAAATAAAATTCTATATACTTGAAGTTAAAAAGACTAATAAAGGACCTCAAATAGTTGTATCAAGAAGTCATCCAGGTCTAGTAAAGAGATTGTTTGAAGAAGAAGTTCCTGAAATATATGAAGGAATAGTTCAAATAAAATCTGTAGCAAGAGAAGCAGGGTCAAGAACTAAAATGGCAGTAAGGTCTATAGATGAAAAAATAGACCCAATTGGAGCTTGTGTTGGACCAAAAGGACTTAGAGTAAAAAATATAGTGGATGAACTTGGTGATGAAAAAATAGATATAATAAAATATAGTGAAGACCCAGCAGAGTTTATATCAGCAGCACTTAGCCCATCAAAAGTTGTTAGAGTAGATATAAATGAAGATGAAAAATCTGCCTTAGTAATTGTTCCAGATTATCAGTTATCGCTTGCTATAGGTAAAGAAGGTCAAAATGCAAGACTTGCAGCAAAATTGACTAACTGGAAGATAGATATTAAGAGCGAATCTCAAGCAGAACAAGAAATGTTAAATCTTGAAAATTCCAGAGAAATAGAAGATGAGGATGTTAAAGCTGAATTTATCAACCAAGAAGAGTTAGATACTTCAGATGATACTTTTAGTGAAGAAGAGTAAGGAGGGATGATTTTGAAAAAAGTAAAAAAAGTGCCTCAAAGAAAATGCATAGCATGTCAAGATAGAGACTCTAAAAAAGAGCTTATAAGAATAGTTAAAAATAAAGAAGGAAAAATATTTTTAGACCAAACAGGAAGAGCTAATGGAAGAGGAGCATATGTATGTAAAAGCTCTGAATGTCTCAAAAAGGCTATCAAAAGCAAAGCATTAAATAAAGCTTTTAAGATAGATGTTCCTGATGAAGTCTATGATAATCTACTTATGGAGTTAGAAGAATATGAAAAATAATAAAGAAAAAATACATTCATTCTTAGGGCTCGCAACTCGTGCAGGGAAAATAGTGTCTGGTGATGACTCAACTTTGCTTGACTTGAAAAAAGGAAAAGTAAAGTTGGTTTTAATAGCAGAAGATGCATCAAATAATACTAAAAAACTTTTTAAGGATAAATCAACTTTTAGAAATATTCCATATCTATTTTTTTCAACAAAAGAGGAAATAGGATTTGCAATAGGAAAATCTCCAAGAGCAGTTGTAGGAGTAAAAGATGAAAATTTTTCTAAAAAGATAATTGAACTAATAGAAGTTTAAAATAAAATAGGGGGTGATCTTGTGTCAAAAACAAGAGTATACCAAATAGCAGAAAAATTAAATATATCAAATGAAGAGCTTATGAATAAGTTAACTGAATTAGATATAAATGTAGCTGATAAAGATTCAGTATTAGAAGGAGAAGAATTAGAATTAGTATTAGAATTCTTAAATGAAGCTTCATCTAAAGAAAATGAAAATGTTATAGAGATAGATGGAAAGCTAACAGTTCAAGCATTAGCAACAGAGTTAGATAAATCTCCATCAGAAGTAATTATGAAGCTCATGAAAATGGGAACTATGGCAACAATAAATCAAGAGATAAGTTTTGAAATTGGTGCTTTAGTTGCCAAAGACTATGGATTTGAACTAACAGTAGCTGAAAGTGATGATACAGAAGCTTTAGAAATAGAAGCTTTAATGGAAATTGAAGAAGATAAAGAAGAGGATTTAAAATCTAGACCACCAGTTGTTACAGTTATGGGACATGTTGACCATGGTAAAACATCTCTACTAGATGCAATAAGAAAAACTGATGTAATTTCAGGTGAAGCAGGAGGAATAACTCAGCATATAGGTGCTTCAGAAGTTAAAATTAATGGACAAAAAATAGTATTTTTAGATACTCCAGGACATGAGGCTTTCACATCAATGAGAGCAAGAGGAGCACAAGTTACAGATATAGCAATATTAGTGGTTGCAGCAGATGATGGTATAATGCCTCAAACAGTAGAAGCTATAAACCATGCTAAAGCAGCAGGAGTACCTTTAATAGTTGCTATCAATAAAATAGATAAACCAGGTGCAAATCCAGATAAAGTAAAACAAGAATTAGCAGACCAAGGATTATTAGTTGAAGACTGGGGTGGAGAAGTAATAGCAGTTCCAGTATCAGCTAAGAAAAAAGAAGGAATAGATACACTTTTAGAAATGGTATTATTGGTTGCTGAAATGGAAGAATTAAGAGCAAATCCAAATAAAAGAGCAGTAGGAACTGTTATAGAAGCTGAGCTTGATAAAGGAAGAGGTCCAGTTGCAACAGTACTTGTTCAAGGTGGTACTTTAACAGTAGGTGACCCAATCGTTGCAGGTGCTGCATGTGGTAAAGTTAGAGCAATGATAAATGCAAAAGGGAAAAGAGTAAAAACAGCAGGACCATCTACAGCAGTTGAGATATTAGGTTTATCAGAAGTTCCACAAGGTGGAGACCAATTTGTTGAGGTTCCAACTGACAAAATTGCTAGAAGTGTAGCAGCAAGAAGACAGCAAATAGTCAGAGATGAAATGTTAAAATCAACTCAAAGATTATCACTAGATGTTTTATTTAGTCAAATGAGTGAAGGTTCTATAAAAGACCTTAATATAGTTATAAAAGCAGACGTACAAGGTTCAGTACAGGCAGTTAAACAATCTTTAGAAAAACTATCAAATGAAGAAGTTCAAGTTAAAGTAATACATGGAGGTGTTGGAGCTGTAACAGAATCAGATATATTACTTGCAGCAGCTTCTAATGCAATAATAATAGGATTCAATGTAAGACCAGTTCCAGGTGCAGAATCTCTAGGAGAAAAAGAAAATGTTGATATAAGAACATATACTATAATATACAAAGCCATAGAAGATATACAAGCTGCTATGACTGGTATGTTAGACCCTGAATATGTTGATGAAGAAACAGGAAAAGCTGAAATAAGAGAAATATATAAAATATCTGGTGTTGGAACAGTAGCTGGATGTTATGTAACTAATGGTAAGATATTTAGAAACTGTAAAGTTAGATTAGTTAGAGATAGTATAATAATACATGAAGGTGAACTTGCAGCACTTAAGAGATTTAAAGATGATGTAAAAGAAGTTAATTCTGGATACGAATGTGGTATGAGTTTTGTAAATTATAACGATATAAAAGAAGGCGATGTAGTAGAGGCTTATATAACTAAAGAAGTAGAAAGAAAATTATAAATTCGTATCAAAGAAAATCAGTTAGTAAAGAAGGTCGATGGTATGGCATCATATAATAGAACAAGAAGAATAGCAGAAGAAATAAGAAAAGTAGTAAGTACTATGCTTATAAATGGAGTAAAAGACCCTAGAATAACATCTATGGTAAGTGTAACTGATGTAGAAGTTACAAATGACCTAAGATACGCTTATGTATATGTAAGCATTTTAGGTGGAGATGAAGAATCTACACTAACTGGACTTAAAAGTGCTGGAGGGTATATAAGAAGAGAAGTAGGAAAAAATATAAAACTTAGATATATTCCTGAAATAATGTTTAAGCTTGATGATTCAATAGAAAAAGGAATGTATATGGATAGCCTTATAAAAAGAGTTAATGAAAAAAATACTCAAAAAAATGAGGATGAAAATTATGATGAATAATATTGATAGTATTATAAACCATATTTATGAGGGTGACTATTTTATAGTTACCTCTCATATTAGCCCAGATGGAGATAATATTGGTTCTACACTTTCGATGTATTATACATTAAAAAACTTAGGGAAAAAAGTATATTATGTACTTGATGATGAAGCACCATTAAATTTAAAGTTTTTGGTTGAAGACGTAAAAATTTATAAGTCTAATGAACTTGATATGAATCAGTATTCTCTAATAGCACTTGATTGTGGAGATGAAATGAGAATATGCGTAAGTGATGAAATCAAAAGTAATGCATCAAAAGTAATCTGTATTGACCATCATGCTAGTAATGATTCATATGGGGATTTAAATTATGTAGATATGGATGCATCCTCTACATGTGAGCTAGTTTATAATTTATTGATTAGATTCCAGCAAATAAAAGATATTGAGATTATAAATAAAGATATAGCAACATGTTTATATACAGGTCTTGTAACTGATACTGGAAACTTTTCATATTCAAATGTGCATGCAAGTAGTTTTGAAATGGCAAAAAATTTACTTGTTTTAGGTGCAGAAAAAAATACTATAATACAAAATATATATCAAAGTAATTCTTCTGATTACTATAAATTATTAGGAGAAGCTTTAAAATCTTTGGAAATATTTGATTCAAAAGTATCTAGTATAGTTTTAACTCAAGACATGATGAATAGAAATAATACAAGTTTCAACGATGTTGATGGAATAACAACATATACAAGAGATATAAAAGGAATTGAAGTTGGAATTCTATTTAAAGAGAAAAAACAAGATGAAATTAAAGTAAGTTTTAGGTCAAAAAATTATGTTGATGTAAGTGAAATAGCCAAGTTATTTGGCGGTGGTGGTCATGTAAGAGCTGCTGGATGTACTATTAGAGATAATGTTGAGAATGCAAAAAAAATGGTATTAGAGGCAGTGTTAAAATCAATTTAAGGTGACAGTAAAATGAATAAGATTATAAGTATATTGAAACCTACAGGTATGACATCTCATGATGTTGTAAGTAGAGTGAGAAAGATTTTAAATATAAAAAAAGTCGGTCATACAGGTACTCTTGACCCAGATGCTTCAGGTGTTTTACCAATCTGTATAGGAAAAGCTACAAAAGTATGTGAAGTTATTTTAAACAAAGATAAATCATATATATGTGAGCTTACTTTAGGTATAAGTACAGATACTTATGATGCCTCAGGTGAAATTTTAAAAAAAGTTGATGATTTTAAGTTGAGTAATGAAGATATAGAAAAAGCTTTTGATACACAAAGAGGAGAAATAAGTCAGCTTCCTCCAATCTATTCAGCTTTAAAAGTAAATGGAAAGAGAATGTGTGATTTAGTAAGAAGTGGTAGACAATCTGAAATTACTTTAAAAACTAGAAGAGTGAATATAAAAGACATAAAAATACTCAGTATAAAAGGTAACAAAGTAATGTTTTATGTTGAGTGTTCTAAAGGGACTTATGTAAGAAGTATTTGTCATGATATAGGAGAATACCTAGGTTGTGGAGCACATATGTCATTTTTGAATAGAACATCTTCTGGTAAATTTGATTTAGATAATTCAATAACATTAGAAGAACTAGAATCATTTTATGAAAATAAAACTTTAGACAAACACTTATATGATATAGATTATGTACTTGATTCATTTAATTATATTGTATTAAATCCTAATGCTATAAAATATTATAGCAATGGTGGTTCAATAGATGATAAAAGATTTTTGAAAGATAATCTCAATAAGAATGATGAATTTGTAAGGGTGTATAGCACAGATAACTTCTTAGGATTAGGAAAATTATCAAAACATAATAATACAATAAGTGTTAAAAGTGATAAGATGTTCATATAATTAATGTATTTAAAAGAATTCCAAAAGAGATAGTACTATAATAACTTCTATAGTCTATCTCTTTTACTTATGCTATAATAGTTTGTGAATAAGTTAAGAGTAAATTATAATTTTAGCGGGGAACATTTATTATGGTGATTATAAAATCTATAGCAGAAATAGCAAACATAAAAGAAAGCGTCATTACCATAGGAAACTTTGATGGTGTACACAAAGGACATCAAGTTCTTATAAAAAAAACAGTTGAATATGCAAAAAAACAAAATATACAAAGTATTGTATTTACCTTTGCAAATCATCCTGTAAATTACTTTAGACCAAACTCAACAAAAAATATTATAAGCAATAATGACAAGATAAAATTATTAGAAGACTTGGGAATAGATATAGTTGTAATCATACCATTTGATGAGTATATGACTAAAATACCTGCAAAGGATTTCGTAGACGAGATACTAGTAAAAAAATTAAAAGCTAAAAAAATAGTAATTGGCCATGACTTTACATTTGCAAGAGCAAAAGAAGGTAATGTTAATCTATTAAAAAGCTTAGAACATGAATTTGGTTTTGAGGTAGAAGTAATAAAACCAATCAAAATAAATGATGTAAGAGTGAGTAGTACTTATATTAGAAGTTTAGTATCCCAAGGCGACATGGCTAATGTTAAAGAGTATTTAGGTCGTAATTACAAGTTAGAAGGGTGTGTTATACATTCTAAACACCTTGGAAGAACTATGGGATTTCCAACAGCAAATATTGACCTTAAGAACAATATGCTCGTTCCAAAGAGAGGTATTTATGCTTCTATTGTACATATTGGAGATGAGGCTTATTTTGGTGCTACAAATGTAGGCTATAACCCAACAGTCAATGGAAAATCTTTATCTATTGAAACCAATATTTTAGAGTTTGACAGAGATATTTATGGTAAAAATATAATTGTTGAGTTTTTGGAAAGAATAAGGGATGAGAGAAAATTTAATTCAATAGATGACTTAAAAAATCAATTGTTTAATGACACAAATTATGTATACGAAAACTATGTTTGCAAAAACAAGTAATGTATGATAAAATGATTAAGGAAAATAACCATTACTCGGCATTTGAATACTCCAATCAATGCTTAGTAATAGGCGTTTCTAAAAAAATACGGAGGTAATCTAAATGATAAACAAGTCAGAAATAATCAAAGAATTTGGAAGAGTTGAAGGAGATACTGGTTCTCCAGAAGTACAAATAGCTTTATTAACAGCTAGAATAAACGAGTTAAATGGACATTTAAAAACTCATAAGAAAGACCACCATTCAAGAAGAGGACTATTAAAAATGGTTGGTAGAAGAAGAAACTTATTAGCTTACTTAAAAGAAAAAGATCTTGAAGGATATAGAGCATTAATAGCTAAGTTAGGATTAAGAAAGTAATTTCATTCTTTATAAAAAAGCAGGTATAGTGTATACCTGCTTTTTTATAGTTAATTCATTATAAAGTAAAATAGTTAATAATAAAAGTAGTTTATATATTATAAAAAATTATAAAATGAATAATATTGGGTAAGAATATTAGAGAAATATATAAATACATAATTAATTTAAAAGGAAAGACAATATAAATATAGAAACTTTATAACAGTATAATTAGTTGGAATAAGGAGGATATTATTTTGAAAATAAAGTTAGTATGTGATAGTTTATGTGATATTCCAGATGAAATATCAGAAAAAGATTATATAGAAATAGTTCCACTTACAGTTATTTTTAATGATAGAGAATATATAGAAGGAGTAGATATAAATAAAGAAGAGTTTTATAAAAAAGTAAAAGAAATTAAGCAAATACCTAAAACATCACAGGCTACATATATGGAGTTTAAGGAAGTATTTGATAGGTTTGTAGAAGATGGATACCATATAATCTGCATGACAGGAGCAGCAAATGCATCAGGGACTTTTCAAAGTGCTATGATAGCTAAAAATGATGTAGATGAAAATGAAAAAATACATATATTTGATACTCGAAACTTATCTCTTGGTAGTGGACAATATGTTATAAAAGCATGTGAACTTCTTGAAGAAGGATTGGCATTTGAAGAAATTATAGAAGAATTAGAAAATACTCGTAGTAGTGTGAGATTACTTTTCGCACCATATACACTTGATTTTTTAAAACAAAGCGGAAGGGTTCCAGTGGCAACTGCTTTGATAGGAAATATGTTGAATATAAAGCCTATATTTTTCTTTGATAATGGGGAAGCTAAGTTAGTAAATAAGGTTAGAGGAGTAAAGAATATAGCAAGTAAATTGGTTGATATAATATTAGAGATGAATGAAGGGTCTTTAGAAGGAAAAATTGTTACGATAGGTTGTGGAGATAATCTTCATGATTGTGAAATATTAAAAGAAGAAGTAAACAAAAGAATAAAAGCAAGAAGAGTGTTATTTACTCGAGGAGGCGTTTCTATTTGCTCTCATACAGGGCCAGATATATTAGCTATAAGTTGCTCTAATTAGTAGTAATATAAGCTTTTTGCATATATGTGTAAAGATAATTTTATATTGTTAATTTATAGTATTTTTGATAATATAGTAAATAGAGTGATATACGTGTTTTTAATAAGAGGAGGACAAGCATTAATGTTTGAACATAAAATATTTAAAATGGATTTTGCAGGAAGAGAACTTTCTGTAG
This sequence comes from Clostridioides sp. LIBA-6822, assembly GCF_056688955.1. Classification (NCBI taxonomy): domain Bacteria; kingdom Bacillati; phylum Bacillota; class Clostridia; order Peptostreptococcales; family Peptostreptococcaceae; genus Clostridioides; species Clostridioides sp. LIBA-6822. The sequence continues at coordinate 1,421,035 of NZ_CP196995.1, forward strand.
AAATAGGAAAAATTTGTGAAATGACTAGTGGTAGCTGTATAGTTAGATACAGTGATAGTATGGTAATGGTGAATACAACTAAATCGGCTAAACCTAGAGACGGAATAGACTTCTTTCCTTTAAGTGTAGATTATGAAGAAAAATTATACTCTGTAGGTAAGATACCAGGAGGCTTTTTAAAAAGAGAAGGTAAGCCTTCAGAAAAAGCGATACTTACATCAAGATTGATAGATAGACCAATAAGACCATTATTCCCAAAAGGATTTAGAAATGATGTTCAGGTAGTTGCAACTGTTTTATCAGTAGACCAAGATTGCACACCAGATATAGTCGCAATGATAGGTTCTTCTATAGCCCTTTCTATATCAGACATACCATTTAATGGACCAACTGGTTCAGTATGTGTTGGTCTTGTAGATGGTGCCTTTGTTGTAAATCCAAATGCAGAACAAAGAGAAAAAAGTTCAATGCACTTAGTTGTTTCAGGTACAAAAGAAGCAATAATGATGGTTGAAGCAGGAGCAGATGAAGTTCCTGATGATGTGATGTTAGAGGCTATTTTATTTGCACATCAAGAAATCAAAAAAGTAGTTGAGTTTATAGATGGTATAGTTGCAGAAGTTGGAAAAGAAAAATTAGAAGTTGAATTGTACCATGCAGGAGAAGAAATAACTCAATTAGTTCGTGAATTTGCAACTGATAAGATGAAAGAAGCAGTTCAAACTTTTGAAAAATTAGAGAGAATGGAAAATATGGATAGAGTTAAAGAAGAAACTTTAGCTCACTTTGAAGAAACTCTTGAAGATTTTGAAGATTATATTGGAGATATAGAAGAAGTATTACAAGATATAATAAAAGAAGAAGTAAGAAAGCTTATAGTACATGAAAATGTAAGACCAGATAATAGAAAATTAGAAGAAATAAGACCTATATGGTGTGAAACTGGTATGATACCTAGAGCTCATGGTTCGGCTATATTTACTAGAGGTCAAACTCAAGTACTTAATGTGGCTACTTTAGGTGCTTTAGGAGATGTTCAAAAGTTAGATGGATTAGATGAAGAAGAAAATAAGAGATATATGCATCATTATAATTTCCCTGCATATAGTGTTGGGGAAGCTAGACCATCAAGAGGACCAGGAAGAAGAGAAATAGGACATGGTGCTTTAGCAGAAAGAGCTTTATTACCAGTGATACCATCTCAAGAAGACTTCCCTTATGCTATTAGATTAGTTTCTGAGGTATTAAGTTCAAATGGTTCTACATCTCAAGCAAGTGTATGTGGTTCAACATTATCTTTACTTGATGCAGGTGTACCCATAAAAGATATGGTTGCAGGTATAGCTATGGGACTTATAAAACATGATGGTAAGGTTGCAGTACTTTCAGATATACAAGGTATGGAAGACCATTTAGGAGATATGGACTTTAAAGTAGCTGGTACAGAATATGGTATAACAGCAATACAAATGGACATAAAAATAGATGGTATAGATAAGGAAATTCTACAAAGAGCTTTAAAACAAGCTAAAGAAGGTAGAATCCATATACTAGGAGAAATGAGAAAAACTATATCTCAACCAAAACCAGAACTTTCACCATATGCACCTAAGATTGTTAAAATGCAAATAAATCCTGATAAAATAAAGGATGTAATAGGACCTGGTGGAAAGATAATAACTAAGATAATAGATGAAACTGGAGTTAAGATAGATATCGAACAAACTGGAGAAGTATTTATATCAGGTATTGAGATTGATATGATTAAGAAAGCTCAAGAACTTATAAATAATATAGTAATCGAACCAGAAGTAGGAAAAACTTATAAAGGTAAAGTAAGCAGAATAATGAACTTTGGTGCATTTATTGAAATACTTCCAGGAAAAGAAGGATTACTTCATATATCTCATATAGCTCATGAAAGAGTTGCTAAAGTTGAAGATGTATTAAATATAGGAGATGAAGTTGAAGTTAAAGTTACAGAAATAGATGAAAAAGGAAGAGTTAATTTATCAAGAAAAGTTCTTTTACCAAAACCAGAACATAAAAATAAATAATATAATAAATAATTAAAGGCAAAATCTTATGATTTTGCTTTTTTTAATGTAAATATATATCTTCTTAAATGATATATATTATATTGACATGTAAAAAAGTATTTACATCATATTTAGTGCATAAATAAAGCTTTCTTTTAATAGTATTAAATAAGAAACAATTTGTACATAATTAGGGGGAGTTTTAATGATAATGATGGTACTTAACAAGAGTAAACTCAAGAAAATAATAATACTAATTTTAGTTTTATTATTAGGGCTATCAGGAGGAGTAATGGTATTAAAAATGTTTAATAATAAACCAGTATTCAACTTCTTTAATGGGGTAGATTTACCATATGAAAGAGGCACAAAAGATAAAAGTGGATATGTTGCATTAACTTGTAATATAGACCTTGGATGGGAAACAGAGTATGTGGAATCTATTTTAGAGACTCTTAAAAAGGAAGATGTAAAAATTACTTTTAATGTAACAGGTAAGTGGGCAGAAAAGAATAAGGATGAATTATTAAAGATAAAAAAACAGGGACATGAAATAGGCAATCATGGATACAAACATTTAGATTATTCGACATTATCATATGAAGATAATTATGAACAAATAGAGACATCTAAAAAAATAATTGAAGAAATCATAGGTGAAAAAACTAAATTTTTTCAAGCACCAGCAGGTTCTTTCGGTCCAGAGACAGTAAAAGCAGCTAAAGCATTAGGATATACCTCAATAAAATGGGATGCTGACACTATAGACTGGAAGTATAAAGACCAACCAGAAGTAATAATTGATAGAATGAAGAAAAAAGATATTAAAGATAATAGTATAATCTTAATGCACCCAACCGATGCAACGACAAAATGTATAGATGATATTATAGCAATTGTAAGGGAGAAAGGATTAAAACCAGGTAAACTCAGTGATGTTTTTAAATAGACAAAGTGTAAATATTTGATTAAGATTGTATAAGTTGTAGTTGAATTAATTAAAAGACTGACTTATAATGTAATACATATAAAAATAAATATAATTAAAATATAGTGTTTTCAATAATCCAATATAAAACAAAGAATAAATTTTTAGGAGAATGTAATGTATAAGACAAAAATACTGGAAAATGGGCTTACAATAATTGGTGAAGAAATACCATATCTAAAGTCAATAACATTAGGTATTTGGATAAATGCAGGCTCTAGGATAGAAGAAGCACAGGTGAGTGGAACTTCTCATTTTATAGAGCATATGATGTTTAAAGGAACCAAAAACAGAACATCAAAGGAGATTGCTAGTTCAATAGACAATTTGGGTGGGCAAATAAATGCATTTACAAGTAAAGAATGTACATGTTATTATGTAAAATTAATAGATGAGCATATAGATACAGGAATTGATGTATTAAGTGATATGATACTAAATTCTAAATTTGATAAAAATGATATAGATAAGGAAAGACTTATAATATTGGAAGAACTTAAGATGTACGAAGATTCTCCAGATGACTTATCTTATGATTTATTAGTAGAAAATATATATGCTAATGATGGTTTAGGAATGAATATAATTGGGACAAAAGATTCTCTATACAATATAACTAGGGAATCAATGTTAGAATACTTAAACAAGTATTATATTCCAAATAACGCTGTTATTTCTATAGCTGGAAACTTTAATTTTGATGATATGGTAGATAAAATCAAATCGAAATTTGGACACTGGGAAAAGAAAAAATTGAATATAGAAATAAACGAGGCTAAATTCAATCCTTGTTTTATATCAAAAAATAAAGATACTGAACAGGTAAACTTAGCTATGTGCTTAAAAGGTATTCCATTTGAAAATGATGACGAAGTATATTCAATGGCAGTAGTAAATAATATCTTTGGTGGAAGTATAAGCTCAAGACTTTTTCAGAAAATAAGGGAGGAAAAAGGTTTAGTATATTCCATATACTCATCACAGACATTATACAGAAAATGTGGAGAATTAGGCATATTTGCAAGTATGAGTACAGAAAATCTGCAAGATGTTTATAATTTAATAAAAGAGGAAATTGAAAACATAAGGAAAAACTATCTTACAGAAAAAGAAATATATGAAAGTAAGGAACAATTAAAAGGCAATTATATATTGGATTTAGAAAGTACTAGCAGTAGAATGATGTCTACTGGTAAATCTATGTTACTTAGTAAAAAAGTAAAAACTACAGATGAAATACTTGAATGTATAAATAATGTTGATATCAATTTAGTAAAGAAAGTTGTTGATAAGGTATTCAATATCGAAAATATTGGTACATGTATAGTTGGAAGAGATGTAGAAAATATTCTACATTTGGATTGATATCTTAAAAAGTAAATCTCTGGAGGTAATAAAATATGAATTTATCTGAAATAGCAGGTAAGGAAATAGTTAACTTGGTCACAGGAGAAAGATTGGGGGTCATTGGAGAATGTGACCTTATACTAGATGAAACTACAGGCGGTATATTAGCGCTTTTAATTCCAAAAGAAAAAGGTTTTTTTGCCAGAAGAAAAGATAAGTCATTTTTAGAAGTACCATGGAGAAATGTAAAAAAAATAGGTAATGACATGATAATTATAGAATATGAGGGATATATTTAGGAGGAAAAAATGAGTATTTTAGTGCAAAAGTTTGGTGGGACATCAGTAGAATCATATGAAAAAATGAATGAAGTATGTAAAATAGTAAAAGCATACAAAGAGAATGATGAAGAATTACAATTAGTACTAGTAGTTTCAGCAATGGGTAGAAAAGGAGCTCCATATGCAACAGACACACTTATAAACTTGTGTAGTGCAGTAAACGATGAACCAAATAAAAGGGAACTTGATTTAATAATGTCTTGTGGTGAAATAATATCAGGAACAATTCTTGCTAATTTATTGAATGCACAAGGTATAGAATCTGTTTTCTTTACTGGTCAACAAGCAGGTATAATTACAAGTGATGAATATTCTAATGCAAAAATAAAATATATAAATCCTAAGAAAGTAAAAAGAGCTTTAGATAATGGGAAAGTTGTAGTTATAGCTGGATTCCAAGGTGTAACAGATGATGGAGAAATAACTACTCTTGGAAGAGGAGGAAGTGATACGTCAGCAGTTGCTATTGGTAAAGCTTTGGAATGTGAAACAGTTGAAATTTATACTGATGTAGATGGTATAATGACAGCAGACCCTAGAGTAGAACCAAATGCTAAAGTATTAAGTTTTATAGATTATGAAGAAGTATTCCAAATGGCTGACAAAGGTGCAAAGGTAATACACCCAAGAGCAGTACAATTAGCTAAAAGTGGAAATATAACTTTAGCTATAAAAAATACAATGAACCCAAGTTTTGAAGGGACAAAAATAGGTTCTTTATGTAGACACTTAGAAGAAAATATAGAATATGAACAAGAAAAAGACTTTAACGTTGCTGTTGCAAATAAAGATAGTGTAGCGCAAGTTAAGATTAAATCAGCAGAAGAAGTGTTTACAGAAGTATTAAATGAGATAGAAAATAAACTTATAAATATAGATATGATAAACTTCTTTATATCAGAAAAAGCATTTGTTATTGAAGATGCTGATATAAAAGCATTAAAAGAGATACTAGATAAATTTGAATTAGATTATGAAGTAAATAGAGATTGTGCTAAAGTTACATTGATATGTTCAAGAATCGCAGATGAAATGTCTGGTATCATGTCAAAGGTAGTTAGAGGCTTATCAAAGGCAGGAGTATCTCTTTTACAAACATCAGACTCAAATATGACTATATCTTGTTTAGTTAGTGAAGAAGATATGCACACAGCAGTACATGCAATACATCAACAATTTTATGTAAAATAAATACTATAATACAATTATTTTTATTCAAATTTTAATAATTTTATGTATATCTTAATATATTTGATTTATTTGGTAAAACTAAGTTAAATATGATTTTGATAGGAGTTTTTTTATGAAAGATTATAGAGAAGATAATGAAACATTTGATAAAGATAGTTGTAGAAGAGAATCTAGTTGTGAAGAAAGAGAATGTATAAAGCAATTTGGGACTAATGAAATGCCACTTCAACCCTCTAAGGATACTCAGTGTATAACCATAATTGGAGAAATTGAAGGACATTTTATAGGAAATCCTCAAAAAAAAGCTACAAAATATGAACATATAATTCCAATGTTATACTCAATTGAGGAAAGTAATGATATTAAAGGAGTACTAGTAGTTTTAAACACTGTTGGAGGAGATATTGAGGCAGGTCTAGCTATTGCAGAACTTTTAAACAGTACATCTAAAAAAGTAGTTACTCTTGTTTTAGGTGGAAGCCATAGTATAGGTGTTCCTCTTGCTACAGCAGGAGATTACTCATTTATAGCACCAACAGCAACCATGATTATACATCCTGTGAGAACTACTGGTCTTGTGATTGGTATAAATGAAACTTTTGAGTATTTTAAAAAGATGCAAGATAGAATAATTCAATTTATAATAAGAACCTCAAATATTAAAAAAGATGTACTTGAGAAACTTATGCATGAAAAAGATGAGCTTATAAGTGATGTCGGTAGTGTATTAATAGGAAAAGAAGCAGTAGATTATGGGCTTATAGATGAAGTTGGAGGATTGAAGGAAGCTCTTAAAAAATTAAAAGAGCTTATAAAAGAATCTGATGAAGAAAAAAATAATGATTAAAGTTTGTTTAAATAATAAAATTTATGATATAATGATGTAATAAAGTAGGAGTGTTAGTGTTAAGGCATTAGCACTTTTTGCTGTGAAGGGGTAAAACTTGCTAAAAATAAGGAGTGATATTAATGGCCACGAAAAAGAAGAAAAAAAAGAAGGTAAATACCTTAAGTTTTAACGCAGAATATCATAATTTAATAACAATATTTGTAGGTGTATTTTTATTATATAGTTTAAATTCTAACTCTATGGGATGGATACCTGTGTTAATGCAGAATCTTTTTAAAGGACTATTTGGAGGGCTTTCTATAGCAATACCATTTATAGTAATCATAACAGGACTTTTAGGATTTTTTGATGGAAATGAATATATATATAGGCTAAGAAAGACTAAATTATACTACATAATTATTTTATTTATATTTGTATTTTATGGATTATTAAATGCAGGAACTCTTCCTGTGGATAGCCCACTAAAAGGTAACATGTTTGATGATATTATGAAAATGGGTGTAAGTGGACAAGGTAGTGGCTTGATAGCAACTACGATTGCTTATTATATGAGTAAAATATTTGGTATAGCAGGTGGATGGTTAATAAGCATATTTGCCCTTATACTTTCTATCATGTTTATATTTAATATTTCTATAAAAGACTTGGTATCCAATGCAAAATCAAAATCTAAAGCATCAAAAGATAGCAATTTAACATTTAAAGATAAAATTGCAAATATGAAGAAATCTGCAATAGATATGATGACTGACGAAGTAGATGATACTACTATAAATAAGAAGCCAGGATTCTTTAAAGGGTTAATGTCAAAAGGTAGTAATAATGAGGATGAAGAAGAAGAATATTTTGAAGAAGAGAATACTGATGGTGTAGATGATAAGACTATCAAAATAGTTGGATTTAATAAAGCAGAAGACGAGTATTTAGAAATATTAGAAGGTACTCAAAGTATGCCAGAGTTAGATGTTTTAAAAGAATTACAAAAAGCTACAAATGAAAGTCCAGTTGTAGATACTAAACCAGAAAAAAAAGTTGATATAAACAAACCTAACTTGAATATAGAAAAAACTCAACCTATGAGCATTATAGCAGAGGCAGTTAATGAGGATTATTCAAACTACAAAAAGCCTAGTATTGAGCTTTTAAATAAAGTAAACAAGAAATCTGATGAAAATGGTAAAAAGAAAGTATTAAAAAATGCTTCTCTTTTAGAAAAGACACTATCGGATTTTGGAGTAGAAGCGAAAATTAATCAAGTTACAGTTGGACCTACTATAACGAGATATGAGATACAGCCAAGCCCTGGTGTTAAAGTAAGTAAAATTGTAAATTTAACTGATGATATAGCTTTAAGCCTAGCAGCTAAAAGCATAAGAATTGAAGCACCGATTCCTGGGAAAAGTGCAATTGGAATAGAAGTTCCAAATGAAGAGGCTCAAATGGTTGGAGTAAGAGAAGTTCTAGAAAGTGAAGAATTCAATAGTTTTAATTCTCCTCTTGCAATGGGACTTGGAAAAGATGTAGCAGGTAAAATTATAATTGGAGATATAGGTAAGATGCCACACTTACTAATAGCTGGTTCTACAGGTTCAGGGAAGAGTGTATGCGTAAACACATTAATAAGTAGTATATTATATAAAGCAAATCCTGATGAAGTAAAATTACTATTAATAGACCCAAAAGTGGTTGAACTTGCAAATTATAATGGAATTCCACATCTACTAATACCAGTAGTTACTGACCCTAAAAAGGCAGCCAATGCTTTAAACTGGGCAGTTACTGAGATGAATAGAAGATATAAACTATTTGCAGATGCTCAAGTAAAGGATGTAACAAGCTATAATGAAAAATCAGAAGAAAAATTACCTAAAATAGTAATAATAATAGACGAGTTGGCAGACTTAATGATGGCAAGTGCAAATGATGTAGAAGACTATATTTGTAGACTAGCTCAAATGGCAAGAGCTGCTGGAATGCACTTGATTGTAGCAACTCAAAGACCATCTGTTGACGTTATAACAGGAGTTATAAAAGCTAATATACCATCTAGAATAGCATTTGCAGTATCATCTCAAACTGATTCAAGAACAATACTTGATATGGGTGGTGCAGAGAAACTTCTAGGTAAAGGAGATATGTTGTTTTACCCACTTGGAGCAGCAAAGCCAGTTAGACTTCAAGGTGCATTCATATCAGAGAGTGAGTCAGAAAAAGTAATTGATTTCGTAAAAAGTCAGGTTAAAGATGGAATAAAATACGAAGAAGATATAATTGAAACTATATCTAAGGTTAATACTTCAAAGAGTAGCGATGAGGATGAATTCTTGAGTGAAGCCATAGAATTTGTCGTGGAGAGTGGTCAAGCATCTGCTTCTATGTTACAAAGAAGGTTTAAAATAGGATTTAATAGAGCAGCTAGACTTATAGATTCTATGGAAGAAAGAGGAATAATTGGAGCAAGCGAGGGAAGTAAACCAAGAAAGGTATTAATAAGCAAACAAGATTTGCAGAATTTAGAAGGTGAATAGAATTGTCAGTTATAAAAATAGAAGAAGCACTTAAGCTAGATAAAGTAATATTTGTAGATGTAAGAACAGAAGGTGAATATGAAGAAGACCATATATTAAATGCAATTAATATGCCTATTTTTAAAAATAATGAGCATAATGAAGTTGGAACAATCTACAAAATGCAAGGAAAACATGAAGCAATACAAAAGGGTTTTGACTATGTCTCGTATAAGTTAAAAGATATATATCTACAAGCAGCAAATCTTGCAACAAATTATGATAATATCGTTATATATTGTGCAAGAGGTGGTATGAGAAGTGGAAGTATAGTAAATGTATTATCCTCATTAGGTGTAAATGTATATCAACTTGAAGGTGGATATAAGGCATATAGAAACTTTGTTTTAGAATATTTAAGGAATGTAATGGATACAAAAAACTTTGTATCTGTTCATGGATTGACTGGGGTAGGAAAGACTGATTTATTACATCTATTAGAGGAAAAAGGAATAGATGTACTAGATTTGGAAGGTATAGCTAAAAATAGTGGTTCTACTTTTGGTTTTATAACATTTGATAAAAAGCCACCATCTCAAAAGAATTTTGAAACTAAGTTGTTTGAAAGTATATTTTTCTCAAAGAAGAATTATATATTTGTTGAAAGTGAAAGTAAACGAGTTGGAAGTGTCACAGTTCCAAATGAGATTTTTGATGCAATGATACGAGAAGGGCATCATATACTATTAGAATGTAATATTGAAAATAGAGTTAATAGACTTTGTAGAGACTATATTTATGATAAGGATAATATAGAGGTCTTAAAAGAATGTATAAATAAATTTAGAAAAAGATTGGGTCATAAAGTAGTAGATGATTATATTGAATTATTAGAAGCAGGTAAATATAAAGAGCTTGTAAAAAGATACCTTTTAGAATACTACGACCCACTTTATATGCATTCAGTAGAGAAATATAAGTACAATAAAGTTATAAGTTTTAATGATACACAAAAAGCTTTAGAAGATGTTATAGACTTATATGAGAGTATATTGGAAGGAGATAAGGAATGTTAAAAATAGCATTAGAATCATTAGGATGCTCAAAAAATTTAGTGGATGCAGAAATAATGATGGGAATTTTAAATAAAAAAGGCTATAAATTAATTGGAGATTTTGAAGAAGCTGATGTAATCATAGTAAACACATGTGGGTTTATAGAATCAGCTAAACAAGAATCAATAGATACAATAATAGAATTTGCTGAATTAAAACAAACTGGAAACTTAAAGTTACTGATAGTAACAGGGTGTTTGGCACAAAGATATTCTGAAGAATTAAAAGCTGAAATTCCAGAAATAGATGCTATAGTAGGTACAGGAAGCTATCAGAACATAGATGAGATACTTAAAGAATTAAGTGAAAAACATCAAATTGTAAGTCTTGATGATATAGAGTTTGTGTTTAATGAAGATTTACCAAGATACCTATCTACACCTAGTTATATGGCATATTTAAAAATTGGAGAAGGATGTTCTAATAATTGTACTTATTGTATAATACCAAAATTAAGAGGTAAATATAGAAGTAGAAAATTTGAAGATATAATTAAAGAAGCTAATAAACTAGCTGAATCTGGAGTAAAAGAACTTGTAGTTATAGCGCAAGATACAACAAAATATGGTTTTGATTTATATGGAAAAGAAAAATTGCCAGAACTTTTAGAAGAACTTGCAAAAATAGATGGATTTAAGTGGATAAGAGTTATGTATTCATATCCAGAATCTATAACAGAAGAATTAGTACAAGTTATAAAAAAGCATGATAATATATGTAGTTACTTTGACATGCCAATTCAACATGCAAGTAATAATATTTTAAAATTAATGAATAGAAAAACTAGTAAAGAAGATATATTAAATAAAATTAATCTTATAAGAAGCAATATACCAGATGCAATACTTAGAACAACGATAATAGTAGGATTTCCTGGTGAAACAGAAGACGACTTTAAACAACTTGTGGACTTCGTAAAAGAAGTTAAGTTTGATAGACTTGGCGCATTTGCATATTCAAGGGAAGAAGATACACCAGCAGATAGATTACCTAATCATATAGATGAAGAAGTAAAGATACAAAGAAGAGATACTTTAATGATGATTCAACAAAAAATATCTGAAGAACTCAATGAGCAAAAAATAGGAAAGACATATGATGTATTGATAGAAGAACAGATAGAAGATAATGTATATACAGGAAGAACACAGGGTGATGCGGAAGAAATTGACAGCATAGTGTATGTAAAAAGTGTAGATAATCTTGAAATAGGAGAATTCGTAAGTGTTCAAATAAATGATGCAATGGAATACGATTTAATGGGAGATGTTTTATATGAACTTGCCTAACAAATTAACTTTGTTTAGAATCTTTTTAATACCAATATTTGTTTTAATTATGTTACTCAATGTACCAAATAAGTTTTTAATAGCTTGTATTATTTTTATAATAGCTTCAATTACTGATGCGTTAGATGGAAAAATAGCTAGAAAATACAACTTAGTTACTGACTTTGGAAAGTTTATGGACCCATTAGCAGATAAGCTATTAGTTATTTCAGCACTTACATGTATGATAGAAGACCATCTTGTAAGTAGTTGGATGGTAATTATAATAGTAGCTAGGGAGCTTACGGTCAGCATATTAAGGGCTATAGCAGCAGCTGATGGAAAAGTAATAGCAGCTGGCAACAGTGGAAAACTTAAAACGATAACTCAGATGGTGTCAATAGTATTTTTATTATTAGGGGCTCAGTTTGAGAGTGGATTAATATTAAATATAGGTGGAATTCTCATACTTATAGCAACTCTACTTACCTTATATTCTGGATGGGAATACCTATATAAAAATAAAGAGCTTTTTATGTCCTCTAAATAAAAATTAATTATTTAATTAATAAAAAATAAAAACTTAAAATTTTAAAAATGTAAAAAAGGGTATACTATTATAGTATACCTCTTTTCATTTTAAGAATATTTTCTTTTGTGTATATAATTATTAATAATGGTTTATAAATAAAATGTAATGAATAAAAATATAATCATTAGTAGCGTTTTTAAATTGACTAGGTTTGATTTATGTTATATAATTAATATATAACAAGAGAACAAATGTTTGTAGATAAATGAAGGGATGGTATAGAGATGAGTGTAGATCAAGAAAAATTAAAAGCGTTGAATGAAGCTTTAGGTAAAATTGAAAAAGATTTTGGTAAAGGTTCAGTAATGAAATTGGGAGAAGCAACGTCTATGTCTATAGATGTTATATCAACAGGAGCAATTGGTTTAGATATAGCTATTGGTATAGGAGGTCTACCTAGAGGGAGAATAGTTGAAGTATATGGACCAGAATCTTCTGGTAAAACTACTGTCGCACTTAGTTGTGTAGCATCAGCTCAAAAAGAGGGCGGAATAGCCGCATTTATAGATGCAGAACATGCACTTGACCCAGTATATGCAAAAGCATTGGGTGTGGATGTTGATAACCTAATAATATCTCAACCAGATACAGGTGAACAAGCTTTAGAAATAGCAGAGGCATTAATAAGAAGTGGAGCGATAGATATAATAGTAATAGACTCAGTAGCAGCATTAGTTCCAAAAGCTGAAATAGATGGAGATATGGGTGATTCTCATGTAGGTTTACAAGCTAGACTTATGTCTCAAGCACTTAGAAAGTTAACTGGTTCAATCAAAAAATCAAATTGTGTTGCTATATTTATAAACCAGTTAAGAGAGAAAGTAGGGATAATGTTTGGAAATCCAGAAACTACTACTGGAGGACGTGCACTAAAGTTTTACTCATCAGTTAGACTGGATGTTAGAAAAATAGATACAATAAAACAAGGTGACAAAGTCATAGGAAGTAGAACGAGAGTCAAAGTTGTTAAAAACAAAGTAGCACCACCATTTAAACAAGCTGAATTTGATATAATGTATGGAGAGGGTATTTCAAAAATTGGAGACCTTCTGGATATAGCTGCTGATGTAGATATAGTTAAAAAATCAGGTTCATGGTATAGTTACAATGATACTAAACTTGGACAAGGAAGAGAAAATGTTAAAAAATTCTTGGAAGATAATTTAGATTTAACTAATGAAATAGACGAGAAAGTTAGAACATTTTACAACTTAACTGGAGAAAGTGAAGAATCAAGTAACTCAGTATCAAAAGAAATTGTAGAAGAAGAAGTAAAAATACAAAAAAATAACTAGTAATTAAAGACATGCCACGCTCCCTATTAGCTTGACACAATGTTGAAAAAATTATAAAATTAAGTGAGGATAAAATATCTAAATTTAATTTTAATTATTAGGAATATTTTTTAATCATAGTGATGACATTTTGGGATTATTAACGAAGGAGGTGGATGTCATAGATAGTGTAGTAATTATTGTAATAGGTGCAGCTGTTGGTATTATAGCTGGATATTTTGTTAGAAAGAATATATCTGAAGCAAAACTTGGACAAGCTGAAAACTTGGCCAAAGAAATAATAGATAAAGCACACCACGACTCAGAAACAGTACAAAAAGAAAAATTATTAGAAGCTAAAGAAGAGATCCATAAGTGGAGAACAGAAGCTGAAAGAGAAAACAGAGAAAGAAGAACAGAAGTACAAAAGTATGAAAAAAGAGTAGTACAAAAAGAAGAAGTCTTAGATAGAAAATTACAAAATTTAGAATCTAAAGAATTAAACCTAAGTGAAAAATTAAAGGTAGTTGAAAAGAAAGAAGAAGAAGTTGAAGTAATAAAATCTCAGCAATTGGAAAAATTAGAAAGTATATCAGGAATTACTTCTGATAAGGCTAAAGAAATAATTTTAACAAATGCAGAGAGAGATGTAAGACGTGAAATGTCTATAATGATAAAAGAGATAGAAAGTCAAGCTAAAGAAGAAGCTGATAAGAAATCAAGAGAAATTATAGGATATGCAATTCAAAAATGTGCAGCAGATCACGTAGCTGAAACTACTGTAACAGTAGTAAACTTACCTAATGATGAAATGAAAGGTAGAATAATTGGTAGAGAAGGTAGAAATATAAGGACTTTAGAAACTTTAACAGGTATAGACCTTATAATAGATGACACTCCAGAAGCTGTAATTTTATCAGGCTTTGATCCAATAAGAAGAGAGATTGCAAGGATTGCTCTAGAAAAACTAATAGCAGATGGAAGAATACATCCAGCTAGAATTGAAGAAATGGTTGAAAAGGCAAGAAAAGAAGTTGACAATATTATAAAAGAATATGGTGAACAAGCTGCATTTGAAACTAGTGTACATGGAATTCATCCAGAACTAATAAGATTATTAGGTAGACTTAACTATAGAACTAGTTATGGACAAAATGTTCTTAAACACTCTATAGAAGTTGCTCATATAGCTGGCATAATGGCTGCTGAAATAGGAGCAGATATTAGATTAGCAAAAAGAGCAGGCTTATTACATGATATAGGTAAGGCTGTAGACCATGAAATGGAAGGTACGCATGTTGAAATAGGTATGGATTTACTTAGACGTTATAAAGAGTCTAAAGAAGTTATACATGCAATGAGTACTCATCATGGAGATTACGAGCCTCAGACTGTAGAAGCTGTATTAGTTACAGCAGCAGATGCAATATCAGCTGCTAGACCTGGTGCTAGAAGAGAAACTTTAGAAGCTTATATCAAGAGACTTGAAAAGCTAGAGGAAATAGCTAATTCATATGAAGGTGTAGAAAAATCATTTGCTATACAAGCTGGTAGAGAAATCAGAATAATGGTAAAACCAGAGGCTATAAATGATGAAGAAATACACTTATTAGCTAGAGATATGACTAAGAAAATAGAGGATGAACTTGAGTATCCTGGACAAATAAAAGTAAGTATAATAAGAGAAACAAGAGCTATAGAGTATGCAAAGTAAAAGAAATAATATCTAAATAATAATAAAAATATTTTTAAAAATTTAGATTTGCCACAAGATATGATAATATATCTTGTGGCTTTTTAATTGAAAAAAACTAATTTACCATTATATGGAATTAATATAATGAAAAAAAATATTGATTATAAAGCATTGATAAAATAAATTTTTATATATGTATTGTTTATATAATTATTTGAGTTTGTTTGATATAATGAAGGGATAAAATAATATATTATATTTAAATAAATGTTTTTAAATTATATAATTTTATCATATATTTAAATATATAATAAAATTAGTATGTATTTTATGGAGGAAGCTATTGTGGGAAAGAAAACATTTAGGTGTAATACATTTTATTTACCAATAATATTAACTTTGTCAGTGATATTACTACTTATTTGTGCTTCAAGAGCAGATAATAATTCAAATTTTAAAAGTAATCTTACTCCTGTTTCATTTATTGGAGAGTATCAAATACCTAAATCAATGGAATTTAAACCTTTTATTGATGTAGACTCACTTAAGAATATAAGAAAAGAGTCTATTTATTTACGTGGTCATTTTAGTAGAGATATTCCAGTAGGGCAAACTCTTTTATTACATATCAGTCACTTGAACGTTAATATTCGTGTATCCGATAAGGAAGTATTTTCTACTGATAGAATAAATTTAAGTAATACACTGACTAGGTCTACAGGGCATCTGTGGACAGGATTCAAATCAAGTGGCATATCAACCAATGACTTAGTAGAAATAACCATACAACGAGTGTACTCTAGTGGTAGAGCATTACAATTAGTATGTTTTTTTGATTAAAAAATAGCTACACACACTTGTGACTTTAATCATGAGTTAGTAGCTAAAGTAGTCAGCGTATAGGGAAACTTATATGTAGAGATAGGAGAGAACCTATCCAATACTACTTGAATTGCTGGAAACCCCTAAAGCTAACCAAACTAAAACATAAGGATGAAATAAACCTAAGTGTGAAAGTTACGAAAGTAGAAAAAATTGGTTAGATGGTATAAGGTTAAACCCTAAGTACTTTAAAATGGGCAATCAGCAGGTAAACTCCGAATAGGAGAAACTTCAACGACTATTCCTCTTGAGGGAAGTACACTACAAGCTATCGGTAGTGGAAGTGGGTAGACCTTAACGGATAATGCCGAAGGATAAGATATAGTCTGTGCTTGCATGAAAGTGTAAGAAGTTCATAAGAGAACTGCATAGGTAGTAGCGAACTTATGTGAACGACAACCTCAAAAATGATAAAAGTTAGGACTTACGGTTCTTAAATATGTTATTTAAAAATAAATATAAAAACCTTCCAAATAATTGTTTTAAATAATTACGTTTGTTAATATTATAATGGGTGATGAAAAATAGAAGTTACTCGGATATGTATATTAATAATCATAAAAAACAATTAAAGTGAGGTGATAGTAGTGGAAAAAGCTTATAAGTTTAGAATGTATCCAAATAAAAAACAGCAAGAGTTAATTAACAAAACTTTTGGATGTTGTAGATTTGTATATAATAAGTATCTTGCTAAAAAAATAGAAGTTTATGAAAACAATAAAGAAACTTTTACTTATAAACAGTGTAGTTCTGATTTGACCAACTTAAAAAAAGAATTAAAGTGGCTTAAAGAACCTGACAAATTTTCACTACAAAACACCTTAAAAGATTTAGAAAACGCATATAAAAAATTCTTTAAAGAAAATACAGGATTTCCTAAATTTAAATCAAAGAAAACTAATAGATTTTCATATAGAACTAACTTTACAAATGGAAATATTATGCACCTTGGTCAATATATAAAATTACCTAAACTTGGTATGGTTAAAGTAAGGGATAAACAAGTACCTCAAGGGAGAATACTTAATGCTACTATATCCAAAGAACCAAGTGGTAAATATTATGTATCATTATGTTGTACTGATATAGACATTGAAGCATTTGAAAATACTAATAATCAGATAGGTTTAGATTTAGGAATTAAAGAATTTTGTATCTCAAGTTGTGGACAATTTATAGAAAATCCTAAGTATCTTAAGAAGTCATTAAACAAACTTGCAAAATTACAAAGAGAACTATCGAGAAAAACAATTGGTAGTTTAAATAGAAATAAAGCAAGGTTAAAAGTTGCAAGACTTCAAGAACATATAGCTAATCAAAGGAAGGATTTTCTACAAAAACTATCTACTAAATTAATACGAGAGAATGATATTATTTGCATAGAAGATTTAAAAGTAAAGAATATGACTAAAAATCGTAAACTATCTCGCTTAATTTCTGATGTGTCATGGTCAGAATTTATTCGTCAATTAGAATATAAGGCTAATTGGTATGGTAGACAAATTGTAAAGGTAGGTAAATTCTTTGCAAGTTCACAAATATGCAATAAATGTGGGTACAAAAACGAGGAAATGAAGAATTTAAGTATAAGAGAATGGATTTGTCCTTGTTGTAATGTAACTCACGATAGAGATATAAATGCAAGTATAAATATACTAAAAGAAGGATTAAAACTAATAAGAGTTTAAAATAGATAACTTATGTAAAAACCGTAGGAACTATGGGGATAGCTTGTGGAGAGTTTGTAAGACATATTTTAGTATGCAAAATTCTATGAAGCAGGAACCCTGTGACTTTAGTCATGGGAGGTTCAGGAAATGCAGATTGGTTCTAAAGGAGACTTAATTGTTAGCGTGCTTCATGAAAACAAGCTTGGTCTTATGTTCACTATGTTAACAATATCTTTTGGACTATTTGGTTTAATTGCAAGTATTATTTTATTTTTTTTGAAAAGTGACCTAACACGTCAGATTTTTTTATTATCATGGTTTGCTATAGCTGGAGGAATTTGGTGTCTAGCAGATTTTAATGTGCTAACCTTTATCATTCAATCTCCAACTCTGGTTAGTATTTTGGAGTTACTGACACAATTTTTTCTTCCTACTTTCTACATTCTCTATCTAGCTACTTACTTAACTGGATGGAGATTGAAAGTTATAAATATAGGTGCATATGGGCTAATGACTAGCATATTACTTTGTGTTATTCTCCAAGTATTACGAATATATGATTTACATGAATTCCTTATAGTGCAAAATATGATTTGTATTTTAATTGTACTACTTGGTATAGGATGTCTAGTTATAGAAATTGTATTACATAGAGATATTGATGCCAAAATAGCACTGTTTGCATATTTACCAGTAGTTATTGGTGGTATTATGGAAATAGTAAATTATTATACTATATATATTCAAGATTTACCTTTTTTTTGTGTAGGTTTTTTAACTACTATTGTATTTCAAATTGGACATATTATGTTTTCTATAAAAAGAAAAGAGAAACTTCAAAAGAAATTGGAGAATGAATTAATGGAAAATCGGATTTCTATAATGCTTAGTCAAATACAACCACATTTTTTGTATAATGCACTTAATACTATTCAGTATTTGTGTAAACATGATTCTAATATGGCATTTGAAGCAATAGAGAAATTTTCTTCTTATCTCCGTGGAAATATGGATTCTCTTACACAAAAAAAATTAATTCCATTTGATAAGGAATTATCTCATTTAAAAAATTATTTATGTATAGAGTTATTACGTTTTGGAGAGCGTATAAAAATTAAGTATGAACTCCTTGCTACAGATTTTTCTATTCCTGTTCTCACCATACAACCAATTGTTGAAAATGCGATACGACATGGCATTACAAAGAAGAAAGAAGGAGGAACAATCGTAGTATCAACTTCAAAAGATAAAGAAAATATTTATATTGTTATAAAAGATGATGGGGTAGGATTTAAAGCACTCGAAAAAATGAATGATGGAAAAAGTCATGTTGGGATTAAAAATGTAAAAAGGCGATTAAAGACACAGTGTAATGGAAGTTTAACTATAGAAAGTTGTATAGGAAAAGGGACAATAGTGACAATAATCATACCTATTGGAAAGGAGTCAATTTATGAATATAATTGTTGTAGATGATGAGCCAATTGCTCTTAAGAATATGAATGAAAAGTTGGAAAATATTTCTGGGATTGAAGGAATTACTCTTTTTGATGAACCTCAATCTGCATTAGATTACTTAAAAGAACATCATGTAGATATTGCATTTCTTGATATTGAGATGTATGGCATGAATGGGTTAGAGTTTGCACTACTAGCTAAAGATATTTTGCCAAATATAAATATTATATTTGTAACTGGTTACTCAGAATATGCAGTAGATGCTTTTTCAATACATGCTAGTGGCTATCTTCTTAAGCCTGTAACAGTAGAAAGAATAAAGAAAGAAATAGAAAATTTACGTACACCCATTACTTTGAAATCAAAAAATAGTGTTTTTATTCATACATTTGGCAATTTTGAGGTATTTGTAGATAAAAAACCCTTAATATTTACTAGAGCAAAATCAAAAGAATTACTTGCTTATTTAGTAGATAGAAAAGGAGCAAGTGCAACTATAGCTGAAATAGCAGCAGTACTTTGGGAAGATAAGGAATATAACCGCTCGTTACAAAATCAAACACAAACAGTAATATCAAATATGATGAAAACTATGAAAGATGCAAAGATTGAACATATAATAATTAAAAAATGGAATAGTATAGCAGTAGATATTACAGAATTTGAATGCGATTATTACAATATGTTGAGATGGGATATGATGGCAGTTAATACATATGCTGGAGAGTATATGACAAATTATAGTTGGGCAGAACTGACTACAGGAATGTTATATCAAAAAACTTTTAATCAGTGTTATTGTGAAAGATAAATAATTTATTGTGAAAAAATATAAATCTTTTTAGAATTTTAATTTTAATGATGTGCTTTAGATGTGCTTTATCTATTATATTAATATATATTGATAATAAAACTCATATAATTCATTTATATTAGTAGAATGATTTGAGTGTTTTAACATATATTTTTAGATGATGTATCTGTATATTACTGTTGTTTTAGAAAAAGTAATAGATTAATATAAAAAATTTAAAGTTTTAAAGAGTTTACTACTTGAAATAATTATATTTAAAGAAGGTGAAAATACAATGAAGCCAAAATGAGGGTTAAAGAGGGAAGATATTATGAAAAAAAATACACTTTTACATACAAATGCTATTGTTTGTATTATTATTACTCTTGGTTTTGTAGCTACTTCTGTAATTGGCTACCAATCTAATACCAATATTTTTAAAAATGATATTGAGCATGTATCTACATTGGCCGCTGAAGGTATTTATTATCAGATAGATAAACTCCTTTCAGAACCTATAAATGTATCTCTTACCATGGCAAATGATAGCTTACTGAAAAACTTTTTAGATGGAGAGAAAGAACATATAAATGATGAGGAATTTATTTATAAGTTACAAGATTACTTAAATGCATACAGAAATAAATACTCATATGATTCTGTTTTTCTAGTATCAACCAAAACGAATAATTATTATCATTTTAATGGGCTTGATAGAAATCTTAGTGTTAAGAATTCAGAAAATCAATGGTATTATAATTTCTTAAAGAATAATGATGAATATTCATTAAATGTTGATAATGATGAAGCAAGTAATAATAGTATTACAGTATTTGTAAACTGTAAGATAAAAGATGATGATGGGTCAACTATGGGAATTATAGGCGTTGGATTAAAGGTTAATTCATTACAAAGCTTGCTTAAAGAATATGATGACAAATTTGATGTTGTAGCATGTTTAATTGATGATAAAGGCGTTGTACAATTAACATCAGACAAAACTGGTTATGAGCATATAAATTTCTTTGAAAATTCTAGTAGTGATTTATCTGATTCAAAAAACTTAATATTAAACAATAAAAAAGAGCAAAGGAGTTTTTGGCATTCATCTGCAAAATCAAAAACTTACATTGTATATCAATATATACCCAGTTTAAAATGGCACCTTGTTTTAGAAAATGATTTGACTATAATGAGTAAGCAACTTCAAACACAATTTCTAAAAGGAATTGCAGTTATAATTTTGATTATAATATTTGTACTTTTTACAATTACACGTGTCCTTAAGAAGTATAAAAGTCAAATTATGAAGCTTAGTGTTTCACAGAAATTAGAATATCAAAAGATGCTAAGTCAATCTACTGACGAACTTTATGAAAATATTTTTGAGATTGATGTTACTAATAATAGAGCTGGCTGTGAAGATTCAAATAGATATTTTCATGAGTTTGGTTTAGGGCTTGATACACCATATGATGAAGCACTACATACAATTGCTAAAGAACAAATCAAAGAAGAGTATGCACAGGATTACTTAGATACATTCTTACCAGAAAATGTTATTAAGTGTTATAATAGCGGAATTAATAATATGAGCTATGATTTTTTAATTAAGACCGATGAGAAAAATTATCACTGGATTAGAATTAATGCACGAATTTTCTTTTGGACATCAGATGAATCTGTTCGTATGATATCTTATCGTAAAAATATAGACGAAGAGAAAAATAGAGAATTGTTGCTCCTTGAACGTTCACAACGCGATTCTCTTACTGGACTTTACAATAAGGGTGTAATAGAAGAATTTATTAGCTCATTTTTAGAAAACAAAAATAATCAAGATTCAGAACATGTTTTTCTAATATTTGATATTGATGATTTTAAAAATGTAAATGATAAGTATGGCCATGCATTTGGAGATTTTGTTATAAGTGAGTTTGCATTGGAATTGAAATCTCAATTTCGTGAGGATGATATTGTAGGTCGTATTGGTGGAGATGAGTTTGTAGTATTGATAAAAAACTTTAGCACTAATAACTATGTACTTATAGAGAAATTAGAGCGTTTTTGCTCTAAAATTAATCAAAAAAGATTTGCTGGGCACATGGATTTTTCTATTACATGTAGTATTGGTGTAGCAATGTATCCTGAACATGGTTATGTATATTCTGAGTTATATGAAAAAGCAGACCAAGCACTTTATTATGCAAAAAGTCATGGGAAAAATTCTTATCATGTATTTTCAGATGATTCTATTGATAGTATGTCATTTCACATAGACCCTAGAGATGTAAAGGTATTATTAGAAATGGCTACTGATGGTGTTGTCAAATTTGCATGCATGGAAAATTTAAAATTACTTTATTTTAATCAAAAGATGCTTGAATTCACTGGATATTCTGCACAATCTGTTTCATCTAAAGACTTTAATGTTCTTTCACCAGTATTACAAGATGATTTGCAAATAGTAATCGATACATTGGAAGAAGCAATTTCTAAAAGAGAAACTTTTGAAGTAGTTTTCCGTTTTTGCCATACAGATGGTCATATTTTTCCTGTAAGAATGCAAGGTAAGTTTGTGAACGAGTTATATCAAAATCGTTATCCTGTTTTTTATGCGATTTATACAGATATATCAAGTCTTAATCTTATATCAGAAGATAAAAATTGAATATCACAGTAAAATATAAAATTTAATATAATAGTAGCCATATGTAACTACTATAAATAAAACCTGCTAATAAAATAGATTGTTTTTTAGCAGGTTCTTAAATTTTTTATGCTAAACTTCTGTGTTCATAGACGATAAAATTCGCTATTTTAAAGATTTTACCTATTATTTTAAAAATTAATTATGAAATTTATCAATTTGTTATTTACAAAAAATATTTTATAACAATAAATATTTATATTTATTGTAGATTTTCTTTAATAGTTTTGTATTTATTTGTATTTATTTTGAATTTATTTACTAAATTTGCCTATAAAAAGTATATATAAAAATATAGTTCAAAATGGTATAATTAAGTATAACAGAAGGAGGTAATGTAAGTGAGCCAATACATAAATATAAACTCTCAGTTAGACGCCCTAAAATTGAAGGAATTCGAGAAACTATTTTACGAAGATATCAATGAGGACGTTAAAGTAGTGCCAAAAGTTACTCCTTTTAAAGGAATAAATACTGATTTGTTGTATGTTAAAGATGGAAAAATTTTATTTATAAAATTTATGGATACAACAGAAGATATATTTTTTATTTTGGAAGAAGAGTTACTTGAAGTTATGAATGAGGAATATGAGCTTTTGAAACTAAAAATGGGACAAAAGAATAGAAATATAAGCTATAATTACGTTTACATTATGCCATATGTTGAAGTAGAAGAAGCATATGAGTTTGGAGAATTTGTTAATAATAATATAATAGATAAAAATAAGCTTCAGGATATAATGAATAAAGGTTCACTAGAGGAATATCTTAGTGAAAAAAATGATGAAATAAATTTAAATTTATTTTTATTAGATATATGTTCAGAGTACTATATAATAAATGATAAACTACATCTAAATGAAAAATTTAAAAAGATTTCTTTCTATAATGATGACTATAAGTATACAGCAACTATGATGGAAGAGGTTCAAATTAAAGATGCTATTTCTATTAAATACGGGAATACACTTATTGAAGGTGGTTCCGGTATAGGAAAGACAGCAATTATGCTTTCAAGAGCTATAAAACTAGCAAAAGTATATCCACATCATAAATTAATCATATTTACACATACAAAGCAATTATGCAATGAGCTTCGAGAAAGAATAGAGCTATTGTATAAAGATAATAATAATTTAGAAGTCCATACATTTAGTTCTTTTATATTTAAACTCGCTAAAAAATACAACTTAATTGTAGACTATAACATGTTAAAAAATGATTATGAAAAAACTTTTAATAATCTAGTAAAACAAGCACAGAACATTATAAAAAATAAAAATATGTTCAAAGCTATTTTTGTTGATGAAGCAGAAAGCTTTTTAGATTATGAGATAGATTTTATAAGAGAGTTTTTATATAAAACAAAATTTATATTTAATGTATGTTCTTGTAATTCTTTGAATATCTCTAATAGATTAAATATATTTAAAACCTTATATAGCAGTATAGAGTTTGATGATAAGATTATTCTAAGTAAAAATTATAGACAAGCCAAAGAGATTGTCGATTTTACGAATAAATTTTCAAATAATTCTAACTCATATATTAATGAATTAAGGCCAAGTACAAAGTTTAATACTTTTTTTAATACTGAAGCACTTAGAAGTGGTAATAAGTCTGTTGATATAATAAAGGTAAGTGACCTTGATGACCAAATAAGTTCTGTAATATGGGAAATTGAGTACTTAATAAGTAAAAAAGGTCTTGATTATTCTGAAGTTGCTATTGTATATCCTTACAATAAGAAAAAATTAAAAAGTGGAAAAACTATTTACTTCCAATACATGCTAAAAAAAGCATTGGAAGAAGCAAAAATTCCTTATATATGTGCAGAAGATAACCTAACAAATATAAGTAAGAAGGTAGGAACTACAATAGCAAATATATATTCTATAAAGAATTTAGAATATAAAGCAGTGATAATATGTGAGTTAGAAATGTTATATAATCAAACTATAAATGATACAGAGCAAGATTACCAAGTAAATGACTTTGTAGGAGATTTGAATAAGGTTTATTTAGCTATGAGTAGAGCAACTGATTATTTAAGCATAGTAACGACTTTTAATGAAGATGCAAGTGATATAATAAGAATTATCACAGAATCAAAAGAGAGCTAGTAAAAGAATGTATTTTTTATATAAGTAAATTAAAAGAGACTGAGATGTGTAAAATGAATTTTACCAATCCAGTCTCTTATTTTTCTAATCTACTTTTCCAATATTATCAAAAGGTAATAGTCTTACCATAACCTTACCAAGAATTTCATCCTCATCAACCATACCTACATCAGGAAATCTACTGTCATTACTGTTTTCTCTATTATCTCCCATTGCAAATAGCTTACCTTTTGGAACAACTGTATCTATATCTCCAGAAGTATAATTATTGTGTATATATGGTTCATTTAATAATTTTCCATTTACATATACCTTGGAGTT
This sequence comes from Clostridioides sp. LIBA-6822, assembly GCF_056688955.1. Lineage (NCBI taxonomy): Bacteria > Bacillati > Bacillota > Clostridia > Peptostreptococcales > Peptostreptococcaceae > Clostridioides > Clostridioides sp. LIBA-6822. The sequence continues at coordinate 1,446,203 of NZ_CP196995.1, forward strand.
TGATATTTTTATACTGTCACCTTCAGTAGCTATAACTCTTTTTATTAAGTCTTTTTTCTTTCCTGTATCTCCATCAACTAAATTGGTTTTAAAAACAACAATATCACCTTTCTCAGGTTTACCAACCTTGTAAGATATTCTATTTAAGATTAGATAGTCTTTATCGTCTAAAGTGGGATACATTGATTCTCCACTGACGATAGAAGGTCTTATAAATTGTAGAATTACAAATGCAAGTACAATAGCCATAGCTATTGACTTAGCCCAATCAAATATTTCTTTTTTAACACTCATAACTTTTCTCCTTATCATTTGTCTTTAAATTAGAATAAATTAGAATAGAAAGAAATAAGCAAGAACAATTATACCCAAGACTATTCTATAATAACCAAATACTTTGAAGTCATGTTTTTTGATATAGTCCATAAAAAATTTAATAACTACAATTGAAACAATAAATGCTACTACAGAACCAACACCTAAAATAAGCCATTCAAATCCACTAAATCCAAATCCAGCTTTTAGAAGCTTCAATGCACTAGCTCCAAGCATTGTAGGGATAGCTAAGAAGAATGAAAATTCTGCTGCTACATATCTAGAAGCACCAAGCAACACTGCACCTATTATAGTTGAACCAGATCTAGATGTACCTGGTATAAGAGCTAGACATTGGAATAATCCTATACAAAGAGCTAACTTATATGTAACTTGCGAAAAATCTTTATACTTAGGTCTTTTATTTCTCTTTTCAAGCCCTATCATTATTATACCATACACAATAAGAGCAATAGCAACTACTGTTGAATTGAAGAATAATCTATCTATATCGTCTTCAAACAGTATTCCAATAACTCCAGATGGTATAACTGCAATTATAACCTTAAGCCATAAGCGAACTGTTTCTTTTTTCTGTTTAATATTCTTTGAGCTATCAAAAGGGTTTAACTTTTTAAAAAATATAACAAGTACCGCTAATATTGAACCAAATTGAATTACAACCAAAAATGTACTTATAAATGTATCTGAAAAATTCAATTTTATAAACTCATCAACTAATATCATATGCCCTGTACTACTTACTGGTAGCCATTCTGTGATTCCTTGAACTATTCCTAAAATGACTGCCTTAAAAACTTCAAGCAAACTAAATGTTTCCAAACCAAAATACCTCCAATACAAATTTATAGTAGCATATTTTATTCAGATTTTAACAAAAAAATGCCACCTTTTACTAACTTATAATACCATAGTACTGTGTAGTGCACAATGGAAGATTGATATTTTCATAAAACCTTCATAATTTAACAAAGTGAAGTTAAAACCTATCTATTGAATAAGGGGTATATTTGAAGGGGAAATATATGGTATAGTAAAAGTATAACCATTTTATTTTATGAGAAGGAAAGGAGTTATTATGTATAGCACAAAAATACTAGATGATTATGAGTACGAAACCTTTAATGTTTTTTCTACAAAATTAAACCCAAACACAAAACACGATTATTTATCAAAGGTTATACTGTTTAAAGAGTTCTTAAAAGGGAAAGAATTGATTTATGTTACAAAAGAAGATTGTAAAAATTTTGTAGACTATATACAGACAAAATATGCAAAATCAACTTGTGAAAAGATATATAGTTATTTACATAGTTTTTATAACTTCTTAAAGAAAGAGGGATATATAGATATAAATCAATTTAGATATGTAGAGAAACCAACAGTAACAAGAATAAAAACAAAAGATGATGTCCTAAGCATACAAGAAATAAATAAGCTTATAGGTATTTTACCAAAATTAAATATAAGAGATAGGGTAATAATAGTCTGTCTAGTTACTACTGGGTGTTTATTAAATGAATTAGTTAGCTTGAAGTGGAAAGACCTTATGGTAGATGAAAACGATAACTCGTACGTGAGACTAGGTAAAGGAAGAAAAGAGAGAGTAGTTAAGTTACATCCATACTTCTTTAAACTTTTAGAAGACTATAGGAATTATTCTGGACTTCCAGAGGTAATAATACCTAGTGATGACTTTATTTTTACAACTCAAAAGAGTAATTCTATAACGGATAGAAATGTCAGACTTATAGTCAAAAAAGCTTTAGATTTAGCAGGGCTTTCTCAATATTCAGCAAGAGACTTTAGACATTCATTTGCAGCAATAAGTTTAAGACTTGGGGCGGATGAGAGTGATGTAAAAAATCAACTTGGTTGGAGTGACAAATACTATGCAATTAGATATAAATATGTATTAAACTTTGTTGATAGTGAGATAGTGGATTACTTAATTGAAAAAGATAATTTAGACATAAATAAAAAATAGTAATAAATAAAAAATATTATATGTAAATATGAACGAAAAATAAAAAAGTCTTGTTATAGTTCGTAAAATTATATATAATTATTTATGTACTAATATGTACACACTAATTACATGACAAAAGATTTAAGGAAGGTGCTAATATAATGATAGATAATAAATACACTACGTATTCAAATCCACTTACAGACAGATATTGTAGCAAGGATATGAGTTATATATTTTCTCCACAATTTAAATTTTCTACATGGAGAAGATTATGGGTTGCTCTTGCAGAAGGTGAGCATGAGTTAGGAATAAATATAACTGAAGAACAATTAGATGAGCTAAGAGCTAATATAGATAATATAAATTTTGATGAAGCTAGAAAAATAGAAAAAGAAGTAAGACATGATGTAATGTCTCATGTAAAAGCGTATGGTTTACAATGTGAAAAGGCAAAAGGAATAATACATTTAGGAGCGACATCTGCATATGTTGGAGACAATACAGATGTTATACAAATGAATGAAGCGTTAAAACTTCTAAGAGTAAAACTTGTCAACTTAATAAACAATTTAAAAGAATTTGCACTTAAGTATAAGGACATGCCAGCTCTTGGATTTACACATTTTCAAGCAGCACAGCTTACAACAGTAGGTAAAAGAGCTTGTTTATGGGCTCAAGACTTAATACTTGATTTGGAAGATTTGAACTATAGAATTGATAATATGAAATTAAGAGGAGTTAAAGGAACTACTGGTACTCAAGCAAGTTTTTTAAGCTTATTTGAAGGAGACCATGAAAAAGTAAAAGAGTTAGATAAGAAAATCTGTAAAAAGATGGGATATAATTCTTCTTATGCAGTAAGTGGGCAAACATATACTAGAAAATTAGACTATCAAGTGATAAGTATATTGTCAGGAATAGCTCAAAGTATGCATAAGATGACTAATGATATAAGACTTTTACAAAGTTTAAAAGAATTAGAAGAGCCATTTGAAAAAAATCAAATAGGTTCATCAGCAATGGCTTATAAGAGAAATCCAATGAGAAGTGAGAGAATAGCATCTTTATCTAAATATATAATTTCTGAGTCTTTAAGCCCTGCAATGGTACAAGCTACTCAATGGCTAGAGAGAACATTAGATGATTCAGCTAATAAGAGATTAGCTATACCTCAAGCCTTTATGGCAGCAGATGCAATACTTGAGATAGGTATAAATGTAACTGATGGTTTAGTAGTATACGAGAATATGATAAATAAACGCGTAAATGAGGAACTTCCCTTTATGGCTACAGAAACAATACTTATGGAAGCTGTAAAAAGAGGTGGAGATAGACAGGAATTACATGAGATAATAAGAGAATATTCTATGAAAGCTGCATATAGGGTTAAACATGAAGGTAAGGATAATAATCTAATTGAGCTTATAATTAATGATGATTCATTTAAAATGAGCAAAGAAGAAATATTGTCTATAATGGACCCAAAAAACTTTATAGGTAGAGCACCAGAGCAGGTTGTAGAGTTTGCAAACGAAGTTATAGAACCAGCTATAAAAGATTATAAAGAAGATTTAGGAAAAATAGATGTAGATTTGAGAGTATAGAAGTATACAGATAAAATATAATTAAAAATGGCTATCTTATTTATAAATAAGATAGCCATTTTAATGGGCTAGCGTCTGCTCTCCATCGCTATGAAGAGTTCTTCCTTATTTACTATACCATGAATTAAAGAAAATAGCTATATAAATAGTGTTTAATAAGAATAATATAAATAAAAATAAACAAAATAATAAGATTACTAATTAAATTTAAACATTCAGCAAAAACTATTGTACTTGCAATATTTTTAATGTAAACTGAAATAAAGTTATTTAGATAATTTAATAAATTTTAAAACAACCGAGGTGATTGTATGAACTACGTAGTAAAAGATACCATAAGCTTTCTAGTAAAAACATTTCCTAAGATTTATTCGAGCCTATACTTAGAAGACCTAAAAAAATTTGCACCAGACTATAATGTAAATAAAACACAATTAAGAGCATTAGTATTTATAAAAAACTATGGAGTAATAAGCATGACTGATTTATGCTCTAAGTTAAATATAGAAAAAGGCAGTTTAACTAGTATGGTTGATGATTTAACTGATAAGAAATATGTAACAAGAGAAAGAGACTTAGTTGATAGAAGAAAGTATCTAATTGATATTACTGAAGAAGGAGGCAAGATAGCTTCTGATTTTATGGATAAATTGAGTGATGGTCTAGGAGAAAAGCTTTCTAAATTGACTGAAGAAGATAGAAAAAAGTATTTAGAGGCAATAAATACTCTTCAATATATATTAAATAAAGAAGAATTTAAATAGAAAAAATATCCCCTTTTCAAATAATATATGAAAAGGGGATATTTTATATCATTAAATTTATATAAATTAATATTTTAAGAATTTATTTGTGTAAAGCTACATATTGCTCTAAACCTTCTTTTAATAATGTAGCAGCTCTATGAAGGTCAGTTTCATTTAGGATGTAAGCTAATCTTATTTCGTCACGTCCTAAACCTGGAGTAGCATAGAATCCTTCAGCAGGGCAAACCATAACTGTTTCATTGTTTTTGTTGAATTCTTTTAACATCCAGATTGTGAAATCTTCTGCATTTTCAACTGGTAATTTAGCAACTATATAGAAAGCACCAGTTGGTTTTTTACATATAACACCATCAACTTTCATTAATTCATTGTATAATACATCTCTTCTTTTTTTGTATTCTTCATTAACTTCTTTGAAATAAGAAACTGGAGTTTTGTATAATTCAACAGCTCCTATTTGCTCTAATGTAGGAACACAAAGTCTTCCTTGACATAATTTAAGTATTTGAGCTATAAGACCTTTATTTTTACAAGCTATAGAACCTATTCTAGCACCACAAGCACTGTATCTCTTAGAAACACTGTCTATTATTATAACTCTATCTTGTACACCTTCTAAATTACCACAGCTAGTGTACTCAAGTCCATCATAAACAAACTCTCTGTAAACTTCATCTGCTATTATCCATAAATCTTTTTCTTTAGCTATTTCAGCTAGGATATTAAGTTCTTCTTTTGTATAGATTGCACCAGTTGGATTTCCTGGATTAGAAAGAATTATAGCTTTAGTTTTATCATCTACTTTAGACATTATTTCTTCTTTAGATGGAAGGTGGAAACCGTTTTCTGCTTTTGTTGTAACAGCATTAACTTCTACGTTTACACATTGACCAAATCCATTGTAGTTAGTATAGAATGGCTCTGGAACTAATAGATTGTCACCTGGGTCACAAACTGCCATCATAGTGAAAAGTAAAGCTTCACTACCACCATTAGTTACTAGCAATTCATCTTTTTCAAAATTCATATCATAAGTTTTATAGTAATTTTGAAGTGCTTCTAATAATTCTGGAATACCTTCTGATGTAGCATATTCTAAGACTTCACTATCAAAGTTTTTAACAGCATCAAAAAACCCTTTAGGAGTTTTTATGTCTGGTTGTCCTATGTTTAAGTGATATACTTTGATTCCTCTATCTTTTGCTGCTTGTGCAAATGGAACAAGTTTTCTGATTGGAGAGGCCTGCATTGCACTAACTCTGTTTGAATAATTCATTTTAATACCCCCTATTTAATTTAAATACGTATATTGTATTATGTAAATTGTATGTTTGAATACAAGACATCTTTACAAGATAATAATAACATACTTATAGGTAAAAATCATCAAAAAAAATTAATATAGCTCTAAAATAAACTTTTAACAAATTACAGTGAAATACCTATGTCCATGCCAATAAATTATGTATTAGTAAATTGATTTATTGTAAGATAATGCTTTGATATATTGGCAGTAATATTTTTGTTATAATCTTTTACTTATAGACAAAAATATATAATGATAAATATGTAAATTTATAAAAAATATTATAAATTTATTTAACAGATACGATAAATATCATATAATTATATTAAAGGCTATTAACTAAGAGGTGTTAATTATGAAAGAATTAAGAATAGATCCAATTACTAATGATGTTGTTATATTTGCTACTGATAGATTAAAAAGACCTTTGGATACAGCAGATATACCAAATGAAGATGAAGAAAGCAATGGATATGAAGAAGGATGCCCATTTTGTAAGGGAAATGAGTCTTATGCAACTGATACATTATTTGAAATAGAGGGTGAAGAAGGATGGCTTGTGAAGTCTATTTATAATAAATTTCCTATAATTGATGATGTGGCAAGAGATGTATATGGTGTTCATGAAGTAATGATAGAGAGTGATAAACATAATAGTAATTTTTATAACATGAATCAAAAAGAATTTGAAGATGTTTTTTTTATGTATAGAGATAGGTTTAGAGAAATGTCGAAAGATGACAGAGTAGAGTATGTTAGTATCTTTAAAAATTTCTTGAGAAAAGCTGGTGCATCTTTAATGCATCCACATGCTCAGATATTGTCTATGTCTTTTATTCCTCCTGAGATTACAAATGAGTTACTAGTTTCAAAAGAGTATTATGATAGTAATAATAGCTCTTTGTATGATGATTTAATCGAAAATGAAATAAATTTAAATACAAGAGTTGTTTATAATGGAGAAGCTTTTATAGTACTTATTCCATATGCAACTAAATATAGCGGAGAAGTAAGAGTAATATTTAAAGATAAAATAAAATTTGATGAGTTAAATGATAATAATGTAAAAGAACTCTCTATGATATTTGAAAAGTTATTTAAAAAACTATATAATATCAATGGATATATGCCATTTAACTTATGTGTTCATACTCATCCAACAAATATTGAAACAAAATCATATTTTAATGTTCATATGCATATAATCCCAAGAAAATATAATTTTGGAGGATTTGAACTTGGAACAAACATGTATGTTTCTTCAATAATCCCTGAAGAGTTAGCAAAAAAATTAAAAATTGATTAAAATATATATTTTTAAGGTATTAAGTAAATAGTAATTTTTAGATAAAGTTATAGTGTTAAATTGTTAAAACAAAAACAAAAACAAAAACAAATGAAAAATTAAAAGAAATTTACTGTTTAGATGAGGAGTATAATATGAAATTTATATCATGGAATGTCAATGGAATAAGAGCTTGTGTTGGGAAAGGATTTTTAGACTTTTTCAAAGAAGTTGATGCAGATATATTTTGCTTACAAGAAACTAAATTACAAGAAGGACAAATAGAGTTAGATTTACCAGGGTATTTTCAATACTGGAATTATGCTGAGAGAAAAGGGTATTCAGGTACTGCTATATTTACAAAAAAAGAGCCTTTAAAAGTAATGTATGGAATAAATATAGAAGAACATGACAAAGAAGGTAGAGTCATAACTCTGGAGTTTGAAGATTTTTATTTTATCACTGTATATACACCAAATTCTCAATCTGAGTTGAAAAGATTAGAATATAGAACTAGATGGGAAGATGACTTCATAGACTATTTAGTTAAATTAGACAATCATAAGCCTGTAATTGTATGTGGAGATATGAATGTTGCTCATACTGAAATAGATTTAAAAAATCCTAAAAATAATACGAAAAATGCAGGTTTTACGAAAGAAGAAAGAGAAAAATTCTCTAAACTATTAGATAGTGGATTTATAGACACATATAGATACTTTAATCCTGATAAAGAAGGTGTCTATAGTTGGTGGTCATATAGATTTAATGCAAGAAAAAATAATGCAGGATGGAGAATCGATTATTTTTGTGCATCTAAGAAATTAGAAGATAAATTGATAAGTGCAGATATTCACACCGAAGTATTAGGTTCAGACCATTGTCCAGTTGAATTAGAGATAAAATAAAGATTAATCAGGATAAAAATTGGGCTGTAGATATACATTTAAAAATAATTATATTTTAATCTACATGCCTATTTTTAACCTAAGTAAGCTTTATTTGTTTTTTCTTTGAGTGGCATTTTCTAATGCAAATTGATTTGTTTTTCCCATGTTATAAGCTAAGTTAATGATTTTTTTCTCGTCCTTAGTCAATTCACGATTTAAAATTTTCTTAAATTCATCAAATAACTTATCATAATCAATTCTCTTTTTACTGGAATATTTTATAGTTTTAGGTCTGATGTTTGTATACATATATATATCTGGTACTATACTTGGATTGTATATCTTAATAAAGACCTTAGCAGTATAATATGCATCATTTAAAGCATTGTGATAAGACATTTTTTCATCGAGTTGTAATAAGGAAATAGCATTTTGTAATCCAATACTTTTTCCTGCTGGATTATCGAAATATTTAGATGCATGTTGTTGAATATTAATATAAGACTTAGGTAAGGTATTTGATGCTAGCTTATGGTAATTAATATTCCTGTACAATTCCTTTAAATCTCCAGAGCCCCATACGCATAATATAGGGTCTTGCGATGATATAAATTCTGTGAAATTGTTGTAAACTTCAGGAAAAGTAGGTGAACAATTAAAGTCAGAATCTTTAATATTAGTCATACGACTAATAAAAGGATGTATTTCTTTGTATATTGTAGGTTTCACATAACTATTAAATGTATCTATTATATTAAATTTAGAATCCAATTTAATTGCTCCTATTTGTATGATTTCAAAAGGACACTTTTCATTGGATATAGTCTTGTTAAGCTTTCTATCAAATCCTTGATTAAATTCCAAATCGAAAATTATGTATTCCATAAAGTTTATCTCCTAAATTTTATTATTATTGCTATTATAGATTATATTATAAGACAAATTAAATTTTTAAACAAAAATACTTTTATTTTAGTATACCCCATATTTATAAAAATGTTAAACTATTGTATGGAGAATATTTTTTCCAATAAAAAATATTGCGAACTTTTTGTACTTGATATATAATAATATAAATAAAAACACGAATAAAACACGAATATTTTGCAAGAAAAATTCATAAATGTAAGCAAAAATGAATTTTATCTTGTATTTAACAAAATAAAATTTACATAAAAATTATGGGAGAGTGAAAAAATGGATAGTCTATTATATGTAATAGAGAAAGATAAACATACTAATGAAGAAATAAGAGAAATCCTAAAAAACAATAAAAATATAAGATTTGTTTCATTAATGGGGGTTGACTTAGGAGGAAATGCAACAGACGAAAAGATTCCTGTAGAAATATTTTTAGAAGATATAGATAAATTTTTAGAATCAGCTATACAGACTGATGGTTCAAGTGTTGAACTTTATAATATAGCGACATTAAATAATGCAAAAGTTGATTTAATGCCAGATAAAAGTTGTCATTGGTATGTAGATTACAATATGGAATATATAGACGAAGAAGTTGGTTTACCTGTTGGAACATTAAAGATACCTGCATTTTTAATACATGATAATAAAAAAGTATGTTCAAGAGGAGTACTTCAAAAAGCAGATAAGTATTTCAAAAAATCTATGTTTGAGATATTTAAAGAATACCCACATGTGCTAAATAACATAGGAATAGATTCAATAGATGATATAGAAGAAATAATGTTGACAGCAGCTACAGAGCTTGAGTTTTGGGTTAATACTCCTGAGGATAAAGCAGACCTAGAGAAATTATATGTATCACAAAGCCTAAAAGAGCAATACTGGAAAAGAACTCATGGTATTATAAGAACTTGCCTAGAGCAAAGTTTAATAATACTTCAAAAACTAGGTGTAAGCCCTGAAATGGCTCATAAAGAGGTTGGAGGGATACAAAGTTCTATTAGTATAGATGGAAGAACAAACCATGCTATGGAGCAACTAGAGGTTTCTTGGAAGTTTTCTACACCACTACAAGCAGCAGATAATGAGTTATTAGTAAGAGACGTTATAGAAGATGTATTTACATCACATGGACTAGAAGTTACATTTAAAGCAAAACCAATTCATGGAGTTGCAGGAAGTGGTGGGCATACACATGTAGGAGTAAGTGCAAGGCTAAAAGATGGAAGTATCAAAAACCTATTTGCTCCAAAAGATTTAAGAGAAGACTATCTAAGTGAATTAGGATATGGAGCTCTTATGGGACTTCTTTATAATTATGAAGTGTTAAATCCAATTGTAACAGCTTCTAATGATGGATTTAATAGATTAGTTCCTGGATTTGAGGCACCTGTATGTATAGTTACATCTTTAGGTCATAGTTATGAGATTCCATCAAGAAATAGGTCAGTACTTGTTGGATTAATAAGAGACATGAAAAATCCAAAGACTGTAAGATTTGAATTAAGATCACCAAGTCCTCTATCTAACACGTATTTAGTAATAGCAGGATGTTATCAAACAATGTTAGATGGTATAAAAGCAGCAGCTAAGAGTGGTCTTAGCACAAAAGAACTTGAAAAAGAATTGTCTAAAAATGTAGGTGAAGAAGGCTTCTATTTAGAAAAGGATAGAGCATATAGAGATGAAAATGATGTATTTGAGCATTATAGCTTAGAAGAAAGAAATGCAAGATTTGGAATTCCACCAGCTACAGTTTATGAGAATATGAAAAATTTAGAAATATATGCTTCAAAATTAAAATCTTTAAAACAAGGTGATGTATTTACTGATAGTATAATAGAATCATTTAAGGTTGGGGCAATAGATAAGTGGCAAAAAAAATTAAAAACTAGAATAATAGAAGCAGGAATACAAAAGATAAGAAGCATTGTAAAAATACACACAAAAGAAAATATGGATGCACTTGATGAAGTGGTTTGGAATTCAATTTCAGATTTGAAGTTCAACATTATGAAGGATACTTTAACTAGAGAGTCTCTATTTACTAGAGTAAGAGAAGCTGTAGAAAATAAAGATTATCAGACTGCTTCTGATTTACAAATAGAGTTAAAGAGAAGTATGGAAGAAATACAACAATTATATATGCAATACAAGAAAAATATCTACTAAGATAAATTAATAATTTGATTTTAATATTATAAAGGCAATCGAGTATGATTAGGTCATTTGGAGTAAAATCTCAAATACGAAAGCATACTTGATTGCCTTTGGTTTTATAATTTTAAGTTTTGTAATAGAACACTAATTGTAATGAGTATCTATCAATTCCGAGATATAATCAGCAATTTCATCTGGATGAATGACTGTTTTAAATTCTTCTAAATTTTTCTGCATAAAGTTTATTATAGAATCAAATTCATTTGAGACTAATTTATAAAATATATTCTTGAGGTCTAAGTCATCACTATAAATCATTCCAAGACCTTTATCTATTATAAATTTAGCGTTTTCAATCTCTTGTCCAACCTTTGGCATTTTTACAAGGACTGGAGTTTGTGATTGAATAGCTTCAAATATGGTTGCTCCTCCAGGTTTAGTTAACATTAGGTCACATTCTTTTATCAGATTATACATGTCATTTACAAATCCAAGTACTTTTATATTTTTTAAAGGTTTTTTATAAGTTAATGTGTCATATAATTTTTTGTTTTTACCTGTAACTATTGTAATTTCTATAGAATCAATATGTTCTTCAATAAATTCGTCTATCCAATGCATAAAATCCTCATCTATATCGAATAGACCTCTTCCTCCTCCAAGAAGTAGTAATCTATATTTATCATGACAGAGCTCTTTACTTTCAATTTGAAATCTCTTATCTACAGGAACACCTGTAACCTTTATTGAGTCTGGATTTATTCCCTTCTGAAAAAATCGGTTTTTTATTTCAGGAGATGGAACAAAATATAAATCTGTGTTTTCAAAAACCCACTCCATACTATCTACAACATCTGTTATAACTGTAAGTGTTGGTATATTTATATCAGGATTTTTTATCTTAAAATTATTTACACAAGCTGCTGCTAGTGGAAATGTAGAGATAATTAAATCTGGATTTATATCAGAAATATACTCAGAAAGTTTAGGTGTATATAATTTATGAGAGAAATCATGTCTTGAATCAAACGATTTCTTAAAGTAATAATAGTAATTATATAATCCTGGAGTATATTTTGTATTGTTTTCATAAAGTTTTACCATAGGCTTATTCATCATAGGGATACTTGCATTTATAAAATTTTGTACAACAACATTGTAGTTACTATATTTTTCAATAATACATTCTTTGACTGCTTTTGCGGCACTTATATGGCCAGCACCAAATTGAGCAGTTAAGATTAATATCGTTTTATCTTCTTTTGTTTTAGCCAATTTATCACCACTTTCATAAAATATATCTGATTAGAGTATTATACATTTATAGAAGGATTTAATCAACAAGAATATTTAAAAATAACTATTGTGTAAAACATAGTACTGTGTTATTATGAAAATATAAGAAGTTTTAACATAGTACCTTGTAAAACACAATACTGTGTATTTAAAGAAAGGATGGAGTATATGAACACACAATTTAGAAAGGGTGTTTTAGAAATTTGTGTACTTGCACTAATATCTAAAAAAGATATGTACGGATATGAAATAGTACATAATATCTCTAAAGTGATAGATGTAAATGAAGGAACAATATATCCTATTCTAAGAAGACTTACAAAAGATTTGTATTTCGAAACATATATACTAGAATCTAATGAAGGTCCTGCTAGAAAATACTATAGAATAACTTCACTAGGAAAAGAAAACTTATCCAATCTTATGGAAGAGTGGAGAGAGTTTGTAAAGGCTGTTGAGATTTTAATAAGTGAAGATGAGGGAGGTAATGAACTTGAATAAAACTGAGTTTCTTGAAATTTTAAAGGATTATCTAAAAAAAGATTTTTCTGAGAGCGAAGTTAATGATATATTGAGAGATTATGAAGAGTATTTTGTAGATGGTATTATAGAGGGAAAGAGTGACATGGAGATAATAGCATCACTTGGCTCACCAAAATCTATAGCAAGAGAACTTATATTACAAACTAAAGAAAAAGACACTGAAGAGGAAAAAATAATAAATACTGATGTTTTAAATGATAAATTTAGTAAATTTAAATCAGATATGAAAAAAGGCTATTCTATCTTAAAAGATGAAGCCAAAGAAAAGTACAATAAATCAAAGGAAAATATAAATGATAAACTCACACCAAGTATAGAAGAAAGTGTTGGAGGCTTATCTAGACAAGTTATAAAGGCGTTATTAGTAGTATTATCTTTATTCTTGATTATTCCAGCTTTTGCATTTATATGTGCAGTTATATCTGTTGCCATTGGATTGGTGTGTACATTGATTGCTTTTGTTATATCAATTCCATTTGTGATTAAGTTTATAACAATGGTTCCAGATGTTACGATGTTTTGTATATTTGCGACTATAGGATTTGTAGGACTTGAAATACTTGCATGGCAAATTTTACTGTTTGTTATAAAATTAGGTAAACAATTGCTAGGTAGCTATATAAATTGGATAAAGAGAAAAAATATTTATATAAATGCAAATGAAAAGATGGAAAAAAGAAATAAAGAAATTTTAAGAGAAGAAGACTTGGATAAAGATATTGATGAAGATTCATATAGTGATGACTATTATAATATAAAAGAAGAAAGTATCAAAAAAACTGACGACTATGATGATAATATAAACTTTGAGGCGATGTATAAGGACCTTGAAGATATAGATGATAAGAAAGGAGAAGATAAACATGAATAAGAAACTTGCCATATTTGCTGCAGTTTTATTGGTAATAGGTATAATTGGAACAACCTGGTCAGGGATTTTAGTTATGCCAAGCTTAATAAACTTTGGGCTAGAAAAGGAAGCTGAATTTAAAAAAGAAAATAAACTTTATCAAGAAAAAGTAAATATTGACAAGTTGGATATAGCTGTTGACAATATAAATGTTACGATAAAGAAACATGCGAGTGAAGATGTGCGTGTTACAACAAAAGGAAATAATGAATTTTACAAGTATAATGTTACTTTAAAAGACAAAACTTTAGTTATAAAAGGTGAAAGAAAATATGAAAATCAACTTAAAAGGATTAAAAATTTCGACCAATTACTAAATACATCTATAAATAATATGTTTTCACATGATTATAGAGAGCTTGTAATATATGTACCAAATAATGTAGATATAAATGCATCAAGTATAAGTTCATATTTATTCGTATATGATAATGTAGCTTCAAATAATATAACATATAAAACTTCTTATGGAGGTTTTAGCAGAGCTATAACAGAAAATAATGTAAATAAACTGGAAACTTTGAATTTAATATCTAATAGTAATATTGACTTATCAACAAAGTCAATTTTAGGTGTCAAAAATGTAAATATAGAATCAGAATCATTAGACATATCTTCAGAAGATGAAGATGTATTTATCAATAATATAGAAGAGTATATACCTGAAAATGTAAATATAAATGAAAAAATAAGTAGAAATTCACATTATAATAATGAATTTAATTTATATTCTAATTTGCCAATTGCTAAGCATTTAAATATACAAGTTCCAAATTCTAAGGTAAGTCTTAATTTACCAGTGGATAAGTATAAATTTAATTGTGATATAAAGTCAAAAGAAGTAATCGAAGAATTCAATAATGATGAAGAGTATAGTAGTGATGAAGAATATAGTAACGATTCGTCTGATTATGAACATGGTGAAGGACATAGTAACAAATACAAAGACATTAGAGAAATAAAAGGGCTTTTGAATAAAAATATGTCGAATTTAGAACAAGAATATACTATAAAAATAAATTCAAATCGATTAGAACTGTAAATAATTTACTATAATAATTGATAAATTGATTTAAAAGTATAAAAATATAATCTATACTATGGTATAATAAGTATCGAAAGAGAATTAGGAGAGGGATACTTATGAATAAAATAGCAGTAAGTTTTTTAATAATTGCTACTACTTTATCGAGTACAGCATGTATGGATTATAACATCAGCACAGTTGAATTGGTTGACTCTAAAGAGTCAGCAGTTGTAAAGAAGGATGAGGTTGTAAAAGAAGAAGCAACTAGTAAAATGATTAATCCTAAGACTACTACTAAAATACCTATAGAGATAATTTCAAAAGATGAGAAAATAGTAAAATACTTACAGATTGATGAAGAAAGTACACTTAAAGATAAACTACAATTAATCTTAGATACATTATCAAATGAGTATTTTAATGGCTTAGATATGGAAGTGGAAGTCAAGGAAAAAGACAATCTCGTTAAAATAAGTTTAGTAGAACCAGATGAAAAAAGTAGGGTATCTTGGAAAGACGATTATTTAAATGAACAAAATATAAAATACACTATAAACAATATTATAAAAAATGTCATCCAAGAGGAAGATGATAGTATCTGGATTGAAGAAGTAGAAATATACTATAATGGAAAATTAATAGAGTTAATATAAAAAATGATGTGTTTAAAAACACATCATTTTTTTTATTAATTTTTAATCCTTATAAAATCCTTATATTTATGTTTTAGAATGATTCTTGTAAACAAGTTCAATAAAAGAAAGGATGAAAATCATGAGTAATTATATTTTAGAGTTAAGGGGAGTTACTAAAAAGTTTAAGAATGAGGTTGCAGTTGATAATATTTCAATAAAAATTAGACCTAATTCTATTTATGGGTTATTAGGACCAAATGGAGCTGGCAAGTCTACTTTATTAAAAATAATAACTGGAATTTTAAATCCAACTTCAGGAAAAATAATGTTAGAGGGACATAGATGGACTAGAAAAGATTTAGCATATATTGGTTCTCTTATTGAGTCTCCTGCTATATATGAAAATTTAACAGCAAGAGAAAATTTAAAAGTTCATACTACTTTATTAGGTCTACCAGATTCTCGTATTGAAGAAGTATTAAAAATTGTTGATTTAAGAGATACTTTTAAAAAGCGTTCAGGTCAATTTTCTCTAGGTATGAAGCAACGTCTTGGCATTGCTATTGCATTATTAAATCACCCAAAGCTTTTAATCTTAGATGAGCCTACAAATGGTCTTGACCCTATTGGTATTGAAGAGCTTAGAGAATTGATTCGTTCTTTTCCAAAGGAAGGAATTACAGTTATTTTATCAAGCCATATTTTATCTGAAGTTGAACAGGTTGTAGATGAAATAGGAATAATTTCTAATGGAGTAATAGGTTATCAAGGAAAGATATCAAAAGAGCAAAACTTAGAAGAGCTCTTTATGAAAGTAGTAGCTGAAAATAGAAAGAGAGGAAATTAATATGGAAAAATTCGTTAGAGCAGAATTTCAAAAAATGAAAAGAACTTTTGGAATTAGATTGATATGGATAGCCCCAGTATTTTCTATAATTATTGTATTTTTATTTGGTGGAGGACAAAATGGTGTTTACAATTGGTGGTATACTATGTTTCTTCCAGGGGCATTAACATTGATTTCTTCCCTAATAGTACAAAAAGATGAAAAAAAGAAGTATCGTGGTATTTTATCATTACCAATTGAAAAAAAAGATGTTTGGACTGGAAAAATACTTTATTGCATTATATGCTGTTTTATAACATCAATTATTTTTATGATAGGTATAGTTCTTGTTGGGATAGTATATAAGGAAGTTATTTCAATAAGTCAAAATATTATTGGAACCATATTATTAGTTTTATTATTTATGTGGCAGATTCCTCTTTGTATGTTTTTAGCTTCAAAATTTGGTTTGTTTGTTACAATTATAATAAACATGTTTTTTACTATGATTGGAGTTGCAGTTTTTTCGACTACAGAAATATGGTATATATTCCCCTATTCAATTACTCCAAGATTGATGGCTCCTGTATTACATATTCTACCAAATGGACTTCCTGTACCAGAAGGAAGTGAGTTTTTAAATAGTAATGTAATTTTGCCAGGAGTGTTAATATCTATTGTTTTATTTATAGTGCTTTCTTTAGCTACAAATGCTTGGTTTAATAATAGAGAGGTGAAGTAATATGGAACAACTAGTAAGAATTTTTTTTTCTGATTTAATAAAATTAAAGCGAACTTTTATAATACTAATGCACTTTTGCATTGCTTTGATAGGTATGGGATTGTGTTTAGGATATTATAAGTATTCAAGTGCTGATGATATATCAAAGATAGCTGCATATTTACAAGTTATAGCAATAGCGTTTCCTTTATTATCAAGTATTATGTGTTCATTATGTATTGAACAAGAATATTATTCAGGAAGTTATAAACATATGTTAACATCATCTAATCCAAAATATCTTACACTTATAAGTAAGTATATAATATTGATATGCCTTGGTTTTGGAGCAACACTAGTATCTGTATTAGGTTTTAAATTTGGTGTATCTAGTATTTCTAATGAGGTTTATTTTACATTAGATTTTTATGTGATTTCAATTCTGATTTTAGTTGGGAGTAATTTATTTGTATATATATTACATTTATTCTTAAGTTTAAGATTCGGAAAGGGAGCCTCAATTGGAGTGGGTATAGTAGAAACTTTACTCTCAGCAGTGTTGTTAACTGGATTAGGTGCTAGAATTTGGCCTTATATTCCTTGTGTATGGGGTGTTAGATTTATAAGTATTTGGTCATCTTTTTCAAGTTCTAAGACAATTGAATATATTAAAGTTGAATCATTTAAAGAATATCAATCAATAGGATTAGTATGTGGATTTGTAACCATTTTAGCATTTATAATTTTATGTATATGGTTTTCTAAATGGGAGGGTAAAAAGTCTGAAGAATAAAAATAAAAAAGTTACTATTTACTCATATTATTATGTTAGAATATAGCTTAGTGATAAAAATAATCAAATCAAAAGCTAGTTTGTAATTAACTATAAACTAATTAAAGTTTGGAGGATGTGGTGAGGATACTTGTAGGTAAAAAGTCTAATAATAAAAAGATTGTAACACTTAGAACCGTTTTTGTAAGATATTTATCTTTATTCTTTGCTATAACCGTTGTCTTAGTATCTATATTGATATTATCATTTCCTATATTATTATCATTAAATATAATATTACCTGCTAATTATACAGAAAAACAAATCTATGAAAATAAAGATAAGATTATTTCAAGTAAACAAGTAACTAAAGATTTAATTCCAGAGTCGTGTGAGTATGGAGTGTATACTTTAAATGGCAAAGTAATTTCAGGAACTTTCAATAAAGATGAGTCAAAAGAAGTATGGGATTTGATGCGAGGTTTTGAAAGAAGGACGATCAAGTCATCAAAAAACTATATCAAATTGTCCAGAGATAATGAAGTTTGTATAATACGTTATAGTATAGTAGTAGAATTTGTTTCTCCAAATTTAAGGACATATTTACCAAAGCCAGAACTATTAGGAATGATTATTTTTAGTATAATATTTCTTATTGAAATTATTATACTATCAAAATTATTTGGCAAAAAATTAAATGCTGAAATGGAACTTTTAAAAAATACTACAGAAAAAATAGAACAGCAGGATTTAGATTTTGTTGTAGAATCTAGTAAAATTTGTGAAATCAATAATGTTCTTTTTTCTATGGATAAAATGAAGTCAGCTTTAAAAGATTCTTTAGAAAAACAGTGGATGTTAGAAGAGAATCGTAAGGAGCAGATATCTGCATTAGCACATGATATAAAAACACCATTGACTATTATACATGGAAATACTGATTTATTAATTGAAATAAATGAAAATCCAGAGTTATCAGAGTACATGGAATATATAGCAAAAGGTGTTACCCAAATAGAAAAATATATTAATACACTAATAGACATATCAAAAAAAGAGGCTGGTTATATATTAAATAAAGAAGTAATTAATGTAAGTGAATTTATAGAAGATATCTTGATTCAAATAGAAGCATTAGCTAGTACACAAAACTTAAATGTTGAGTTTTCTAAACAAGATGATTTGCCTAAGAATATAACTGTAGATAAAGAATTATTATTTAGAGCTATTATGAATGTAATTTCAAATGCTATAGACTACTCACCAAGCCAGAGTAAACTATACATAAGTGTATCAACAAGCAATAGATACTTAAAATTTGTAATTACAGATTGTGGAAGTGGCTTTTCTAAAGCAGATTTGTCAAAAGCTACAGAACAATTTTATACAGGTGATTTGAGTAGAAATTCTAAATCTCATTATGGAATGGGTCTATATATTGTAAATAATATTGTACAAAAACATAATGGAATTTTACATATTGAAAACTCTATAAAAACTGGTGGTGCTATGGTAACAATTGAAATACCAATGGTTTAATAAATAATATCCATTTTGTAAATACCTAAATTTTGTAGTTTATAGGTATTTATAAAATGGATAATTTTTTGAAATTTTATATACTAGTCAAATCTGATAAAAAGTTTTCAAACATAACTCCATCATTTCTATCAGTATCAAATTGAGATGTGTAATTTATAGTTTTATATATAAAATCTGTTGCTGTATTAACTGCCACTCCTAAATCATGTTTATTCACTAACATACCACAAAGGATAGATGTGAATATATCTCCTGTTCCACTATAAGAGCAATTATTGTATTTAACTGATGTAAAAAATACATGGTCAGTATCTCTATCATAAGCCAAATTTAATATATTGTCCTCTTCTAATATACCAGTAATAACAACCTTGCTAGGTCCTAAATCAGATACAGCTTTTGCAATAGATATAAGTTCATCTCTATTGTAATCACTTTTGGTATAATCCTTCCCAGTCAAAAAACAAGCTTCTGTTAAATTAGGAGTAGTTAAATCTGAATGTCTAACTAGTTCTTTGATTTCTTGTCTCATTTCTTCTGTAAAGATTGGATACATGACTCCATTATCACCCATAACAGGGTCAACTACGATAAAAGCATTGGGATAATCATTTATAAAATTAGCCACTATTTCAATTTGATGTTTTGAACCTAAAAAACCACTATATATACTATCAAAGTTGACTTTTAAATTTTTCCAAACATTTGAATATTTTACCATTTCATCAGTACAATCTAAAAAAGTAAATTCAGGATAACCAGTTTGACTTGAAAGTATAGCTGTTGGAAATGGACAACATTGAACCTTTAATGCTGAAAGTATAGGTATAGCAACTGATAATGAACATTTTCCTATTCCAGATAAGTCATTAATTGCTGCGACTTTTTTTTGCATAAAAAACCCTCCATTAGTATGTATTAATTATAATGATGCCAAAATATTTATATACATATATATTACTATAAAAAAAAGAAAAAAGTAGATTATAAAATAAAAAATTGTAAAAAAAACAGTGTATCAATACAATTAATTTTTAATATTGGACATAATAAAATAAAGAATTATCAAATATGAAAATTATTATATGTGACAGAATATTCTTTGTAATTTCATTTGTAAGGTGTACTATTTGGGAGGTGTAGCTTTGAAAATGCTGAAAAATAAGAATAAGTACATCAAAGGTATAATGGCATTTGTATTTTTATCTTTAGCTACTACAGCAGGTGTATTTTTAGTCAATGATTTAAGCATGAAAAATATGGAGGAAAAAGTCATAGAATCTGCAAATGTTGAAGGTGATGATGTAAAAGACCAATATAAGCTATTGCTTGAAAACTTATTTGACTACAGAAATAAGGCAATATTAGAGAAAAATGAAAATATTTTAAAAGGTCTTTATGAGACAGATAAAAAATTTGGTCTTTGGGCTTATGAAAATGAAGTAAAAAAGATGAAATATTTAGAGAATTGGTCTAGTAAACAAGGAGTAAAATTTAAGGACATAAAAACAAGAGTTAAGATTAAAAAAATAAAAGAAAAAGAAAAAGACCTATATGGTATAATCTGCTCTGTATCGACTGAGTATAAATATTCATATGAAAATCAAAAGGACAAAGAAAATGTCTTTAGAATAGGTACATATCATTATCTAAATGTAAAAATTATGGATAATCAATATGTCATAACTAAAGAGTGGTATACAGACCCTTTTGCAGATTCTTTAAATTTAGAAAACATAAAATCTGATGATATAAGAAACTATATTGGTCAACAAAATGGTGTAGAGTTACAGCTTACAGATGAACAAAAGAAGGCTATAGATTATGCACATAAATACTGTGGAGCAGCAGCTAATGAGGAACATGGTATGAAATTTAATCCAAACTATAGAGATTATAATCCAGAAGGTGGAGATTGTGCGAATTTTGCATCACAGATAATGTTTGAAAGTGGGAGATTCAAGAAGAACTCAATTTGGAATTATAGTGAAAGAGCAGGTACAAAAGCATGGGTAAATGCACAAGCTTTTAAAAATTATTCATTGTATAGTGGAAGAGGTTCATTAATAGCGAAAGGTTCCTATGAAGAAGTATACAAAGAAGCTTATAATCTACGTCCAGGGGATTTTGTCGGATATGAGAAAAAAGGCAGAATAACACATGTTTCAACAGTAACAGGACTAGATTCAAGAGGATACCCTCTGGTAACTTGTCACAATACTGATAGAATGTTGGTTCCATGGGATTTAGGCTGGAGTGATAAATCTATAAGGTTCCATATAATAAAGATAAATTATTAAAAATTTATAAAGAAAAATAAAGTGTAAAAGAGAATAATGGCTTAATATTATAAAGTAAAAAAAATGATTATTAATGTATAAAAATAATAATAATTGACAAACATAGCTATATATGATAGAGTAGTACTAAGGTTACAGAAAAGAGTAGCTAAATAATTGTGTTTTTTTAGGAGGATTTATTAATGAAAACTGGTGTAGTTAAATGGTTTAACAACGAAAAAGGATTTGGATTTATATCTGTAGAAGGTGAAGGAGATGTTTTCGTACATTTCTCAGCTATAACTGGAGACGGATACAAAACATTAGAAGAAGGACAAAGTGTAGAATTTGAAGTAGTAGATGGAGCTAAAGGTCCTCAAGCTGCTAACGTAGTTAGATTATAATTAAAAATTCATATATATTAGTGTTCTAGTAATATGAGAGATAAGCCGCTAATCGTTTAGCGGTTTTTTCATTTTTTGTAAACAAAATAAATTAATAAATAAATTAAAATAAAAGCATTAATAATAAGATAAATATGTTAAAATTAATATTGTAGAGTAAATTTATTATGGCTAAGTTTAAGTCAATTAATTTTTAGTTAATTTTGCTAAAAAGAGAATAAGTGATACTGATAGACCATATAAAAATATTAATAAAGCATAAACAAGATTAAAATGACCAAAAGAAAAACGCTTGTTACAGCGTATAGTATGTAATAATACTTAGAAAATAAGAAAGGAGAAAGTTACTGCAAAAAGTAACATTATAAATATTCAATAATATTTATAATTTTTCGGTAACGGTGGTAGTGTAATGAACATATTATTCTTTCTAACACCAAAAAGTGAAGTAGCATATATATATGAAGACTACACTATAAGGCAAGCCCTAGAAAAAATGGAATATCACAAATACTCTGCAATTCCAATAATAAGTAAGGATGGTAAATATATTGGAACTATAACAGAAGGTGATTTTTTATGGACATTAAAAAACGACTTAAATCTGGACTTAAAAGGATTGGAAGATGTTCCTGTGACAGATATTAATAGAAAAATGGATAATTCTCCTGTTTCCATCAATGCAGATATAGAAGATTTAGTTATAAAATCTTTAAATCAAAATTTTATTCCTGTTATAGATGACCAAGACACATTTATTGGGATAATAAAAAGAAGAGATGTTATAGGTTATTGTTATGAGATAATACGAGGATACAAAAATCTAGCTAATGATAATTAAAAATTTTATTGAAACTTTTTAAGCTGTGTTCTTTATAATAAAAGAATAAAAATCTGAAATTAAAAATTTAAACTTTAATATAAGAAGCTGTCTTTTACAATAAAAATTGTGAAAAGACAGCTTTTTTTATACATCATTTTGTGATTAATCGTTGTACTTTACAAGGTTTCCGTATTTAGCATTAAGAGCATTTATTTTATTTCCATAAACCTCATTTTGTTTTTGGTATAATAAACTTTTTTCAACTTCAGCTTTAGCTTCATCAAATGAAGATTCTGTGCTTTCTTGAAGGTCTTCTAATTTTATTATGTGATATCCAAATTGAGTCTTAACTGGCTCACTTACTTCACCTTTAGCCATAGAGAATACAGCTTCTTCAAATTCAGGAACCATTTGTCCTCTACCGAATGTTCCTAAATCACCACCCATGTCTTTAGATGGGCAAGAAGAATGTTTAACAGCGGCATCTTCAAAAGATATTTCTTCTGATTTTATTTGAGCAAGTATTTCTTTAGCTTTTTCATCACTATCTACTAATATATGTTTAGCAGTTGCACTTTCTGGTTTAGAGAAAGAGCTCTTATTAGCTTCAAAGAATTCTACTTTTTCATCTTCTGTTACATCAACACTAGATAAAACTTTATTTATAGCAAATTGCTTTAATACATTTTCTTCTATCTTTTTCATTTCTGACTTGAATATTTCTTCTTCATTTAATTTTTCTTCTTTAGCATCTAATAAGAATAATTCTTGGTTTACTAAATCATTTAATAAATGTTTTTTACCTTCTTCAGTTTTAAATTGCATAGCTTGATAAGGGTCTAATGACTTTAATGCATTTTCAATATCAATATTAGTTATCTCTTTTTCTCCAACTGTTGCTAAAACTTTTTTTTCCATAATAGTTAACTCCTTTATAGTGTATTTCATTATTAATATAAAAACTACCATCTTAAATAATATCAGAAAACAATGTAGATGTCTAACATTTAAACCCATATTAAGTCAAATAGAATTAAATTTAGTAGAACAAAGTTATTACAATCAATAAAAGTGAGCTCATAATACCTACTACACCTTCTTCATGTTTAAATTTAAGTGTTTTTACCATCGAATAATAAAAATATACCCCAGTAAAAATTATCTTTAGATATAGGAAAGATAAACTTTTAGGATATATTAAAAAGCTGAAAAGAGTAAATATAAAAGCAAGTAGAGTACTTATTCTGTAAAAGAAATCTATTTGTGTAACGTCCTTATATTTTATCATAAACACTGAATATAAAATGATGAAAATAATTGCTACAATTGCGTATACAGTAAATAATATATTTTCAATAGTTCCATTTGAAATTACTATCCACTTATACCACATAATTGGCCAAAAAAATAATGCTAAGAACTTAAAATAATTATCAAACAACTTTTCTTTATACATTCATCAAACAACCTTTCTTAACAAAAGCATGTATTTATTTTTAGAATTTTAAATAATGTGATACCATTATTATATATTAATATTGAATTTATAGAAACCAAAATTTGTTAAAATAAATATATAGATTTTACTGTTAGGTCAATTGAAAATACTACCATTTTTATTATGAAATTGGATCAAATATGTAGAAATATGGCAAGTTGGTTAATATTAGATATTTATTACTTCCAAGTGATAAAGATTGTTTTTTTAATGATAAGAATTCTAGTCTTTTTTGAAAAAAATTAATATCAACATTAAGTATATCTGCCATTTCGTAAACGCAAGTGATACCAGAATTAATTATATTTATTATATCTTCTTCAGTAATTAAGAATTCACAAGCCCATTTTAAAGCCTTATTTTCACATTTGTCTATAATGATTTTTGTATAATAATCGTTATAAGAAGACACATAGTATCCAAGACTGGTGAAATGATGCCCAAGCTCCTCGGCCAAGATAGATGTAAGTTTTTTTGTATTTTGTTTTAAATTACTGAGTAATGATATGATTTTCATACCATGTTTATTTATATAGAGTCCTTCTAAATCACCTGCAATATAAGTAGTATAATGAATTATTATCTCTTCCTGAGATGCTAATTCAAAGAGTTTATCCAAATTATTCATAAAAATCCCCCTAAAATAGAATGTATGTTTGCTTTGAAATTATATTAAAGGAGCAGAAAATAGACTGCTCATCATATGGTTTATTTTTTTTTATATTTATTTAGTAAAAATTCTATATAATCATTAAGTTGTTCTTGTGCCTCTTCAGGCAATTCTTCATGTGGATTTTTTCTATGTGCAGCTACTGTATCAATATTTTCTTTAACTAAGGTTCTTCCAAGAAGGTAATCAACTGATACATTAAACACATCAGCCAACTTATTTAAAATGTGTTCATCAGGAAATCTGTTTTCTGTTTCATAGTATCCTAAGACTCTTTGGGAAACTCCTACTTTTTCACCAAGTTCTCTTTGAGTCAATCCAAATTCCTTTCTAAGTTCTCTTAATCTTTTGGCAAACATTATAACACCACCTTATGTATAGATTATAACAAATTGTTCTAAAAAATAAAACTATGAAAGTATAAAAAGAATATTTTTTTCTAAAATCTATTGATAAAGAACAAATAATTCTATATAATATGGATATAGAAGAACAAAATATTCTTAAAAGTGGTGGAGGTATGAAAATTATGTTTAAAAACAATTTGAAATATTATAGAAAATGTAAAGGTATGACACAAATTCAACTTGCTAGAAAAGCAGGTATTACAAATGACTATATATCTCAAATAGAAAGAGGTATAAAAAATCCTGGACTTCTTATGGCTAAAAAAATTTCTAATATTTTAGAACAAAATATAGATGAAGTTTTTTTTATGTAATTATAGAACAATATGTTCTTGAAAGTTATGAGATTAGTAAAAACTGTACATTAAAGAGATTATTATGAATTTAAAGCTAATATAAGCATATAAAAAAGGAGAAATACTATGGAAAACAAAAAAGATATATTATTTAAAGAAACAGATGAAAGATTACATAATTATAAGTATTTGGATATAAAGATAAAGAACATTAATTTGGATATAAAAAGATGTGAAAATGAATACGCTGGGTGTGGAGCAATGGTGTATACAGAAAAGATTAGTGCTACATATAATATAAGTTCTTCTGTTGAAAATGAAGTTATAAAAAAAGAAGAGCGATTAAGAAAATTAAAGATGGAAAAAGAAGATATAGAAATAGAAAAAGAAAAGATAGAAAATGCTCTAACATGCCTAAATGATATGGAAACGGAGTTTTTTAATCTTTTCTACAATAGTAAGACAAAAAACAATATGACTTATATTTCTATGAAGTTACATTTAGATAGAACCTCTTGTTACAATTTAAAGAAAAAGATGATATTTAAATTAAATGAGATATTATAAAAAACAGGACAAATTTTAAACACTTTATATACACTATTGCAACAATAGGCTATAAAATATGTGAGATAATGTTATTGTGAAAGAAATCCATATTGAAGGAGGTGATGAATTGAAAAGAATAATATTACCTAAAAATATAGAAGATACTTGATAGGAATAAATGAGATGGGTATTTAAAAATGACTTATATCATTTATAGTAAGATTATCAGATTAAGCAAAAATATTTAGTGATAGAGTGGTGATTGTTTGCTTAAATACAAAGAAATAATAGAAACAATTATTGAGACTCTCAAAAAAAACTTTACTGAAAATGTTTTTATTGATGATGAAAGTGTGCAAGGCTCAGAAGGGTCTTGTTTTTTTGTAAGTATATTGTCAGTTATTTGTACACCTATAATGTTAAATACAAATAACAAAGATATTATTATATCTATAAAATATTTACCAAAGTCACAATCAAACAGTATTAGAATGTATGAAGTCTCAGACGAATTAAATAAGCTATTCAACAGAAATATAAAGGTAACAGACAGAAAATTAAATATAACAAAACTAGAACAGAGTATCAAAAAAGAGGAGTCAATTTATACATTGAACTTTTCAATCACATTAAACTATCTTGATAGTGTATATGAAGAAGAAGTAGTATATGAAAATATGGAAGAAATCAATTTGAATTTAGGAGAGTGATAGTATGGCTATAGGATTACCAAGTATCAATATATCATTTAAGGAGTTAGCTACAACTGTTAAAGAACGTTCAGCTAGAGGAATAATCGCAATGGTGCTTAAAGATACTAAGGCACTAGGTCTTAATGAGATACATGAAAAAGAGGATATACCAGCTGATTTATCTGCTGAAAATAAAGAATATATAAATTTGGCTTTGATGGGAAATGTTAATACTCCAAATAAGTTATTAGCTTATGTAATAGAGGGAGAGGCAGATATTCAAACTGCATTAGACTTCCTAGAGACTAAGGAATTTAATTATCTATGTATGCCAAAAGCAGTAGAAGCTGATAAGACTGCTATAAAAAATTGGATAATTAAACTTAGAGACACAGATAAAGTGAAAGTTAAGGCTGTATTAGGAAAAGTTGTAGGAAATCATGAAGGTATAATTAATTTTACTACAGAAGATGTACTAGTTGGAGAAAAGAAATACAGTGTTGATGAGTTTACAAGTAGAGTGGCAGGTCTTATAGCAGGAACACCTTTAAGTCAATCAATAACTTATACTAAGCTTAGTGATGTAGTTGATATACCTAAGATGACTAAAGTTGATGCGGAATCAAAGGTTAATAAAGGAGAGCTTATACTTATTAAGGAAGCAGGGGCTATAAGAATTGCTAGAGGAGTAAATTCTTTAACTGAGTTAACAGAAGAAAAAGGAGAAATGTTCCAGAAGATAAAAATAGTTGATACTTTAGATATTATACAAAGTGATATAAGAAAAGTAATAATAGATGACTATATAGGAAAGATTACTAACAGTTATGACAACAAATGTTTGCTGATAGTGGCTATAAAAAGTTATTTAGAAGAACTAGAAAAATCTGTACTTGTAGAATCTAATTCTACTGTCGAAATAGATTTTGAAGCACAAAAATCATACTTGAAATCAAAGGGAGTAGATTTATCTTATATGACTTTACAGGAAATAAAAGAAGCTAATACAGGTTCTAAAGTGTTTTTAAAAGCGAAAATAAAGGCACTTGATGCTATGGAAGATATAGATTTATCAATAGAGATATAGGAGGATTATTAATATGGCAAATATGGAAGCTAGAAATGTAATGAGTGGTACTTGGGGAGAGCTTTGGCTTGATGGGAATAAAGTAGCAGAAGTAAAGAAGTTTCAAGCAAAGATGGAATTTACAAAAGAAGATATTATAATAGCAGGTCAAATGGGTACTGATACAAAGTATATGGGATACAAAGGAAAAGGTTCAATAACTTTATACCATGTTAGTTCAAGAATGCACAAATTAATTGGAGAAAAGATAAAGAGAGGTTCTGAACCTAGATTTGTTGCTATATCAAAATTGAATGACCCAGATTCTTATGGGGCAGAAAGAATAGCAGTAAAGAATATAGCATTTGATGATTTAACTTTAGCTGATTGGGAAGTTGGAGTAAAAGGAGAGATAGAAGCTCCATTCACATTTACTGAATATGACTTCCTTGATATAATTTAGTTTTACTTGGGTAATTGTTAAATATAGACAGTTATTAAATATGTTTAGTTAATTGATACATGTGGTTATTTAATAGAAATTGATTGATAAAGGAGTAAATAATAATGAGTGAAAATGGATTACCAAAGAATGTAAATATAGTAGATTTACTTTTAAACACAGATACAGAAAATTTAGAAAGACCAAGTACGATAGTTGAACTTAAGAGATTATCTAATATATTTGGTCAAGAGTTTAAGGTAATGTGTAGAGCTTTAACAATAAGTAAGGATGAGGAAATACAAAACACTTGTCTTAAAATTGATGAAAATATGAAAACAGATATAGATTTACCAGAGATGCAGATGCTTACAGTAATAGAAGGTGTTTGTGATTTAGATGGAAAACTTCTATTTAAAAATAAGGAGCTAATGGAGAAATTTAAGGCCCCAACTCCAAAAGAATTGGCAAGAAAATTATTACTGCCAGGTGAAATTACTAACTTATACAGAATACTTCAAGATATTATGGGTTATGGTAAAAACGCAGTAATAGAAGAGGTAAAAAACTAATAGGGACGGATACCAAGACTACAATAATGTATTATTATTGGAAGAAGAGAGGTATTAGACCGTCCCTTTTTTATGCAATGGATAAAGGCGAATTAAAGCTTATTGAAGCTTTTTTCGCCTTGGAAATTGAGGAAGAAGTTGAAAAAATGAAACATGGATATGGAGTTTGTCCTTTGACAGGAGGTGATATATAGTGGGGAATGTAAAAGAAGAAGGTATAAATATGTATCTTACAGATAATTACACACCAAAAATGAATCAGATTATATCAGTAACTGATAATTTTAGGAGAGCAACTGTGGCTGTTTCACTTTCAACTAATGTAATGGCTAATAGTATAAATAATTCTGTTGGAAGTGCAAGTAGTAGAGTAAACAGTTTAAATTCTTCTTTAAGAAAAGTTCAGGCTACTGCTAGTAGTGTAAGTTCTACTATAACAAAATTAAGTTCTAGTATTAATGCTGTTTCAGGAGCTATTGGGAGTTTAAACGGTAGTATTATGAGATTAGCAGTAACTATAGCTATGATTATTAATTATTTTAGTAAATTGATTCAAAAGAAAAATGAATTTAATTCAAATCCTATAATTATATTAATATTTAAAGTTAAAAATAATGAAATAGAACAAACTAATTCAAAAATAAGTTTCTTAAAGAGAACTGCTTCTAATATAAGGTTAGGGATAGAAAATTCTGGTGTAAAGAAAGGTATAAATAAAGCCATTGAATACTTGAAACAGCTTAAAGGTGGTAAAGTATGGAATGTCATAATAGGGGCAAAAGATAAGGTAAGTAGTGTTATAGGTGTAATTTTACCTAAGTTAATGTTATTTAAAAGTTCTCTTTGGAGAGGTGTAATAGCTGTAAAAGATATGGCAAGTGGCATTATAAGTAGAGTATTTCCTAAATTAAGATTATTTGCAGGTAAGGTGTGGACAGGTGCAATAGCTGTAAAGGATATGGCTAGTAGCATACTTGGTTCAATAAAGGGGAAGATATCTGATTTGACGAATGGAGCTACTATAGATGTTGCTGTTAAAAAGGGTGTTGACTTACTTGGTCAAGAGCAAAATCAGAAAGTTGTCCTAGAAAGTGTAATGAAGAGAAATACTGGAAATGTTAGAAAAAAAGATGTTGATACTTATTATAATGATTTATTAAAGATAGCAAATGATACACCTTTTGATCCCGAAGATGTTGTTTCAATGGGAACTAAAGCTAAAATGATTAGTAATATTACTGGTGGGAAAAAAGAAAAAGATATAACTCAGGCTATGGTAGATGTTAGAGCTTTAAATATGAATACAAGTAGTGAGCAAGATGTATCAGCAGCTTTCTTAAGTGCAGCAAAAGGAAATATGGAATCTCTTAATACTTTGGTAGGAGAAAATTATAAAACTTTTGATGAAGCATTAGATGGTATAAGTATAAAGCAAATGGGATTAGCTAAAAAAATGAGTGGAACAATACCAGGTATAATATCGGCTGCTCAGACAAGTATTAATAATGGTTTAAAGAATCTTGTTAGACCCTTTGACGCCATTTTGGGGCAAGGAATAAAAAAAATACAAAGTTTTATCGAGAGTGGTTTAAAAAGTTTAACTAATGTTACTAAAAGAATGGCCCCAAAGATAGGTAATGTAGTAAATGGTATAGGAATTACTGCTAACAAAGATGAACAAATGAAATTTAGAAGTATGAAGCGTGAAAAATCACTTCCTGATTCTACTCAATACCGACTTTCTAGTGAACTTGAAAAACGTAAAATGTTAGCTGAAAATAAACAAGAAAGTTTTGAAAATAATGCAGCAATGATGATAGGAAATGCACCAAAAGCAATTGTTAATACAGGAAGTATGTTAATGCAAAATATTGACTTTACTGCATTGATAGATTCATTATTTCCAGTAGTAAATTTAGTAAACAATTTATTAGATAACATAAACAATAAATCACCAATTGCACAAGGTTTAATAAGTATATTTGGGACAATAGTAACTACAGCATTTCAATTAATAGGACCTGTAGTTGAGGCTGTTAGCCCTATTATTACAAGAATTTTTACTTTTTTAGGAGAGCATGCACCACAAATAAATTATTTTATTGAAACTATGGGCAATGTATGGAAAACCGTATGGGAAACATTAGGTCCAATTTTAGAAGAGGCATGGAAGTTTTTAGAACCACTTTTAGACTCTTTTCTTGATGCATTAAAAAACTTATCTGATTTTATAAATTTAATTTGTGATTTATGGAAGAAGATGGTTAAGTCCATAAATGAAAGTCCTATAACAGCTAAAATAGGTAAATATGTTACAGAAAGAAGAAATAAATATAAAGAAGAAGGAATGGATAGTGGATTAGCTCATGATTCAGGTACAAATCCTGATATAAATTCATTGTTTGGAAAAGCATTTGGATTAAACTATGTACCTTACAATAATTACCAAACAAGACTTCATGAGGGTGAGATGGTATTAACTAAACAAGAAGCAAATCAATATAGAAGTGGAAAAAGTGGTGGAAACATAAGTATAGCAAAATTAGCTGACACAATAGTAATTAGAGAAGAAGCTGATATAGAAAAAGTTACCTCAAAATTAGTTTCAAGTATAAAAATAGCACAATTAGGAGGGGTATTATAATGGAAATGTGGCTTAGACAAGCAGAAGATAGATTTAGATTTCCAGTATTTCCATCATCTTTTAGTATTAATGGAAAAGCTGCTGTAAATTCCTCTAGTATACTCAAAATAGGTGAAATAGCCACTTTTGGAGGTGTAGCTCTTAAAAGTATTTCAATATCTAGTTTTTTTCCAAATAAAGACTATACTTTTTGTGGTTATACAGGTTTTCCATCACCTTATGACTGTGTAAATAAGATTGAAAAATGGATGAAGGAAGGCTTTATACTAAGATTTACAATTACAGAAACCAATATAAATATGGAAGTCATAATTGAGGGTTTTAGTTATGAAGAAAAAGATGGAACTAGAGATGTATATTTTACATTAGATTTAAAGGAATATAAAAGGATAAAAATACCAAAAGTAACTCCAAAACAATAACTATTATGGATAATAAGTTATAAATAACTGCTGACAGAGTTAAATGAAAAGGCAGGTGATTTTTTATTATTAAAATTTGGGTACACATAAAAAATGGAAGTATCTATGATATCACTGATATAGTAGATAAAGTCTCTTGGTCAGGTGATTATAAATCTCCATCAAGAACACTAGAATTTTCAATAATCCAATCTTCTTTTGATGTAAATTTTCAACAGATAGATATACCAATAGCTAGTACGATTTGTTTCTATGTAGATGAGAAAGAACTATTTAGAGGAATGATAATTAATAGGTCTAAAGATTCAAGTAGTAATGAAATTAGTTTTGTATCTAAAGACATGGGATTTTTACTTACACAAAGTGAAGTATCATGTAATTTTAAAGACAAGTTGGTTGAAGATATAGCAAAGCAAGTGTTTGCTGAAAATAGACTTGCAGTTGGAACAATAGTAAAAACCAATGTCAAGTACACAAAGATGTTTATAGGTGTAACTGGTTATGATACCATAATGAGTGCATATACAGAAGCAAGTAAGAAAACTAAGAAAAAATACATGATAGAAGCTAATTTAGACAAGTTTAATGTTATTGAAAAAGGGGCTATAACTTTAAGTGTTATGTTTGAAGAGGGATTTAATATTATAAATACTACTTTTTCAGAAAGTATGGAAAATGTAAAAAATAAGGTGGTAGTAGTAGACCAATATGGAAGTAAAATTAGTGAAAAAATAGATAATGAAGTTTTTAAAGAAGTAAATGTAATAATGCAAAAAGTAATTCAGCAACAGGAAAATCAAGATGTAGATGTGGATAGTGAATTTAAAGGGATAGAAAAAAGCTGTTCTCTTAGAGGTTATGGAAATGTAAGTTGTAGAACTGGAAGAGGTGTAAAAGTTAAAGACTCTTATACGAAGCTTGTAGGATTGTTTTATATAGATACAGATAAACATACATGGCAAAATGGAGAATATCAAATTGAACTTGAACTTAACTTTCAAAATCTTATGGATGAAAAGTCAGCAGGACAGGATGAACCTAAGGAAGAAAGTAATTTAGGAGGAGATGATTATACAGGAGGAACAGAATTCTCAGCTGTATTTACAGGTTATTGTCCTACCAAAGCAGAAGGTGGAGAGACAGATTGTAGAGAAAAAAAATTAGACCCATCTAAAAAAACTTGTGCAGCACCTATGGTAGATGTCTATGACCAACCTCATTATAGTAAAGACTTTCTTTCTAAACATCCAAGGTTAAAATATGGAGATAAGATACAAATAATAGGTACTAAAAACCGTGATGGAATTTACACAGTAAATGATAATGGACCAAAAATAATCATAGAGAAAAATGGAAAATATCATATAGACATTTTATTTGGTAACCAAAAAGAATCTGATAATTTTAAGGAAAATGGAAAAATAATTATTGGTGGAAGTTCTTCATCTAATATAACTGGAAAAGCTAAACAATTAATAAATCTTGCATTTTCTAAAAAAGGATGTAAGTATGTTTGGGGAGCTACTGGCCCAAATACATTTGACTGTAGCGGGTTTACTCAATGGTGTTATAAAAATGCATTGGGAATAAAGATACCTAGAGTATCTAGAGAACAAGGTCGTTTAGGAAAATCAGTTGAAAAGAAAAACTTACAACCAGGAGATTTAGTTTTCTTTTCTAGTGAAGGGCCTAAAGGTACAATAAATCATGTTGGTATATTTATAGGTAATGGAGAGTTTATTCACTCGCCAAAGACTGGTGATGTGGTTAAAGTATCTAGCCTAAATGGTAGCTATTACAATAAAAATTATGTAACAGCTAGAAGGTATTTATAAAAAGGTGGTGATATAATGGCAAATCCGATTAATGAATTTATAGGAATAATAAGAGAAGAAGGAAAGTATCATAATCAACCTTCTTTTTTTATTGGAAAAGTTAAAAGTAAATTACCAGATTTAAAAATAGAAACAAATAACATTATATTAGAAAAAGAAGATATCTTAATAGATAGTTGGATGCTTGATAGACAGATAGAATTATTTGATACAGAAACAAGTCAAGAACATAAACATGAAATAAAAAATCCCTTTATAGATACTTTTGAATCTGGAGACACAGTAATAATGTTTAGAATAGGCGAGAAATTTGCTATTGTAAGTAAGTTGGTGAGCTTATAATGAGTACAATATTCCCTTTTATAGGTGTACCAGAAGATTATATCTTACCTAAAACAGAAGAATTGCCAATATTTCATGAAGTGGCATGGGATTTTGAAAAAGATGAACCTATTTTAGAAAAAAGTGATTTTAAAATAGTTGAGAAAAAAGAAGCTTTAAAAGTTTGGATATACAAGTGCATAAAAACAAATAGGTATGAACATGAAATATACTCTTTAGAGTATGGTACAGAGCTTTCAGAACTTATAGGACAAAAGTATACAAAAGGTCTTACAGAAAGTGAAGCTAGCAGGTTTATAAAAGAAGCTCTTTTAATAAATCCATATATATTAGAAGTAAATGTAAAAAGTTCTAACTTTAACAGAGATATATTAAGTGCAAATGTAAAAGTATCCACTATCTATGGGGAGGTGGAATTAAATGTATAGTGACCAGACATATGAAGTAATAAAAAATAGAACTCTTGAAAATATCAAGCTTGATATTTATAAAGGTGAGGGTTCTTTTATAAACAACATGGTATCTGGAAATAATCTAGAACTTGCAAAAATGTATATAGAACTTTCTAAAATACATAAAATGGCTTTTATACAAGACACATATAACCAATTTCTTGATAAAAGAGTCAATGAGTTTGGTGTATATAGAAAGTTGGGAACTGAGTCAAATGGAGAAGTTGAATTTATTGGAGAGAAAGGAACTGTAATAACTAATGGTACAGTAATATCATATAGAGATTTACTATTTGTAGTAATAAAAGATGTAACTATTGGCAGTGAAGAAGGTGACAATAGCCCAGTTCAAGCTCTAGAAGTTGGTAAGAGATATAATCTACCTACAAATTGTGAATTTAAATTAACTGATAATATATCTGGAGTAATTAAGATTATTAACACTAAAAGCTTTGAAGGT
The DNA here is from genome assembly GCF_056688955.1 of Clostridioides sp. LIBA-6822. Taxonomy (NCBI): domain Bacteria; kingdom Bacillati; phylum Bacillota; class Clostridia; order Peptostreptococcales; family Peptostreptococcaceae; genus Clostridioides; species Clostridioides sp. LIBA-6822. The sequence continues at coordinate 1,481,572 of NZ_CP196995.1, forward strand.
GGTACAGATATAGAGACAGATGAAGAATTAAAAGAAAGATTTTATAAAATCCAAAAAAATCAAGCTACAAGTGGAAATAAAGCTCACTATGAAGAATGGGCTTTAGAGGTAGATGGAGTCTATAATGTGAAGGTTTATCCAAGATGGGATGGTCCAGGAACAATTAAAGTTTTGATATTTGGGAAAAACAATCAAGCTGTTGATACAGAAACAATTGAAAGATGTCAGCAACATATAGACGAAGAAAAACCTATTGGACCAACTGTAATAATTACAACACCATTACCAATAGAAATAAATATAAGTGCAGTAATGAAACTAGAAGATGGATATACATTAGATAATGTCAAAGAATCTTTCTTAGAAAGTATAAATTCATATTTTAGAGAGATTAGAGGAGAAATAATCTATACAAAAGTCATGGGAATACTTATAAATACTGCTGGTGTACATGATTTAAGTAACTTACTTATAAATGGAAGCACAGATAATATAACTATTAATGAAGATAAAATACCAAGTGTAACATCTGTTGATTTTAGTGAGGTGGAAAATCAATGAAACTAATTGATAAACTACCCTCATTTGATAAAAATCATATTGTAGAAGAGATACAAGGTGCATATGATACAGAGTTAAATATTCTTAAAGAAGATATTGATGATACTTTTGACCAATTATTTGTTGACACTGCAACATGGGGATTAGATATGTGGGAAGATATACTCTGCATTGAAAAAAAAGAACTTGATTTTGAAGCAAGACGTAACAATATAAAAGCCAAAATGAGGAGCAGAGGTACTAGTACTATTGAAGTTATAAAAAATATATGTGAGGCATACACAAAATCAGAAGCAGACATAAAAGTTTATAGTGATGAATTTACATTCGTATTGAGCTTTATCGCAAATAACTGTGACTATAAAACTCTTTTAGATTGTAGCGATATGATTGAAAAAGTAAAACCTGCTCACTTATTGCACTATTTAGAGCCTATAATACTAGATAAAAGTATGGTCTATTGTGGTGGAGGTATGGTTTGTAGTGAGGAAGTAAAAGTTCATCCATACTTTGAACCAATTATAAAATGTAGTGCTGTTATAAATTGTGGAGCTGGAATGCTAAGTAGAGAAGAAATAAAGGTTTATCCTTTAAGTATTAAATATATTGAAAGTAATTGTAAGATTAATATAGCTATTGCAAATGATACAGGAGTTGAAAATGTAGTAGTTTATCCTAAACAGGAGGTGGTATAGTTGGAAGAAAAATTTTATATAATATTAACCAAAATTGGTAGAGAAAAAATAGCAAATGCAACTGCACTAGGGGAGCTTGTAGGGTTGACCAAGTTTCAAGTTGGAGATAGTAATGGAGAATATTATGAGCCAACAGAAGAACAAACTGCTTTAAAGAATGTAGTTTGGGAAGGAAATATAAATTCTTTAAGAATTGATGAGAAAAATCCTAATTGGATAGTTATAGAGACTATTTTACCAGGAACAGTTGGTGGATTTATGATAAGAGAAGCTGCTGTTTTGGACAATGAGAACAATATAATAGCTATAGGTAAATATCCAGAGACGTATAAGCCACGTGCTGAAGATGGTAGTATTAAAGATTTAGTTGTAAAGATGATTTTACAATTGTCTAATACTTCAAATGTAACATTAGAAGTAGACCCAACACTGGTTTTTGTGACTCAAAAGGATATTCAAGATTTGGATGATAAGTTTGATAATAATATAAAAGAAATAAAAGTGAATATTGGTGATGTAAATATATTAACTACAGATTCTAAAAATTTATCAGGGGCTATAAATGAAGTAGTTAAAAAAATAGAAAATATATCTTTTGACGATGTTATAAGTGGTCAGATACAAACTGATATATCAGTTCTAAAAAATAGCTATAACAAATTATCTGAAAAAGTATTAGATATATTAATATATTTAGAGTTAGAGTCAGAAGTAACTGTAGATGAGGCAGGTTACTGGTATGATACATTAGCAAATGGAAACAACATAGTAGCTATAGAAGGTCTAAAATTAGATTTAAATAGAAAGTGTATAACAGGCGAAGTTGGTAATGTGGTTTTTAGAGATGTGGTATTACCATTTAGTGCAAATAGAGTTAGATATATACATGATATGGACAATAATTTTGTTGAGACAAAATCTAGTAATACTTATTTAAAAGAACAAAAAGATATAACTCTAAATAAGTATTCATATGAAATAAGATAAATAAAGGGGGTAGTTTTGATAATGAAGCAAAATAAACTTTTACAACGTGGTGCTTATTTTAACGATAAGAACATATTGGTTGATGATTTTGATAAAAGATATAACGATTATGATTTCGTAGAATTTTTTGCTGGTATAAGTAATAGTACCTTTGGATTAAAGTCAGATGGTAACTTATATGCTTGTGGAGACAACACAGGTTTTCAATTAGGTGTGGGAAAAGATTCATCAGAAAGAAGGATGTTTAGCAAAGTAAAGATTGACAATGTAAAATATGTATCTTGTGGCTCAAAACATAGTGTAGCAGTGACTAAAGATGGATTTGCATATGGAGCAGGAACAAGTAATGTAGGTCAATTGGGAGTAATTGAGTCTACAGTGTATTATGAGTTTACTAAGTTACCAATAGATGATGTAAAATCTGTTGCATGTGGTTATGACTTTACTTTTGTACTTAAAAATGATGGAACTCTATATTCAGCAGGGTTAAATTTAAGTGGTCAACTTGGATTAGGTGATACTAACAATAGAGCTACTTTTACTAAAGTAAATATAGATAGTGTAAAGGATGTAGTAACTTATAATCAATCTGTATTCATTATAAAAATGGATGGAACAGCACATGCATGTGGGTTAAATTCAAGTGGTCAATTGGGAATTAATAGTACTTTGAATAAAAGTGTTTTTAATAAAATAGAAGGTATGGACAATGTAAAACAGATAGCATGTGGTAGTAGTCATACAATACTTATCAAGAATGATGGAACTATGTATACTACAGGTTATAATGGTGTTGGTCAGCTTGGTACAGGAAATAATAATAATTCGATTGTATTTACTCTTTCGAATATAAATAATGTCAAGTATGTTTCTTGTGGAAATAATCATACTATGATATTAAAATATGATAATACACTATTTAGTACAGGACAAAACAATTATGGTCAACTAGCTAATGCTAATAAAGATATAGCATCAAGAAATACTTTTACTAAGGTTAATATAGAAAATATAAAAGATATTAAGTGTGGTTCTAAATTTAACCTCTTAATAAATAGTTCAAAAGAGATATTTGTATGTGGATGTAATTTATCAGGTCAACTTGGTTCATTCTTTCATACAACTTTTTTATATGAGTTTTCAAAGATACAGTCTTCAAATTTAGATAATTATTCAGGATTATTGGTTAATGATGATTATTTATATGTTACTAAAGATAATAGTGAGTTTTTAAATGTAAAGTTAAGTGATAATTTTCAGGATTATAAGAAGATAGAGTTAACAGATAGCAATATGTTTATTGTTATGAATGATGGAACATTGTATGCTTGTGGGTTAAATAATTATGGACAGCTAGGACTGGGAGATACTATTAATAGGTCAATTATGACCAAAGTAGATATAGATAATGTTTTGGATGTAAAGGGAAATGGAAATTCTACTTTTGTTCTTAAGAATAATGGAACTTTATATTCTTGTGGATACAATAGTTCTGGTATATTAGGGTTAAAGGACAATACAAATAGAAATATATTTACAAAAATTGAGATAGAAAATGTAAAAGAATTTTGTGTAGAAAGTAATTATATTGTAGCATTAAATCATTCAAAGGAATTATATGGTTGGGGTAATCAATCTTATATAGTTTATGGTGATAGTAGAAATTATCCATATAAAGATACTAGAGTCAGTAATGTAGAAAAAATAGCTACATGGTATGATACTTTATATATATTAGATTCATCTGGAGTTGCTAAGACTATAGGATATTCATATAATGGGAGTGGTGGATATTACGCACCTAGTAATAGTTCATCATATAAGAAGAATGGATATAATGCTTGGAATACATCATATAGAACACTAAATTTTTATGGTACAACTCAAACTAAATTAATAAATTTATTTGTCTTTTATCATGGATGTATATTTTTCAATGAAAGTGGATTAGCTTATTGTATAGGTGAGAATAATCTTAATTATGATAATACTTCATCAACATCTGAAAATGATAGTCTGAGATTTGTTAATAACACTGGTATCTATTATACAAATTCAGATGGCGTAGAATATACTTGTTATCAATGGACATACAAATTAATTCGTTGTTCTATATTTGACAATGCAAAAAACATTATAGGAAATAGTAAAAATATTTTATATTTAGCACAAAATAATTCTACAATTAGATGTACAGGAGACTGCACAACCTATGGAGTAACTAGCCAAAGTTGGACTAGTTATTTTAGTGACAGTAGCAATGGTTTAGCAGCATTAGGAGGAGGATTTATTCTAAAGAATTATTCTGGAGAAAGTTTATTAAAAGGATATGGAAAATCTAATAATGGAGAGTTTGGGAGCTCAACTAGTATAAGTAATGCAAGTAATTATGATACAGGATTAAAAGACATAAAAGATATAATTGTAAAAAATAATACAGTAGTAGTAGTAGATAAAAATAACAATATATATGTAACAGGAATGAATCAAAATAACAAACTAGGTATAGGAGAATATAACAATGAACCAGTAAAAAAATTCACAAATATAACTGAACAATCAAATTCATTTATATTTATGGATGACATAAAAGAAATCACAACATCAAGAAATACAATGTTTATAGTCAAAAATGATGGAACAGCCTATGCCACAGGAAATAATAGTTCTGGACAATTAGGTCTAGGAGATACAATAAATAGAAATAAGTTTACTCAAATAAATCTTGATAATATAAAGAAAATATCAACAAGTATAGATGGAAACACAACATTTGCAATAAAAAATGATGGCACACTATACTCTACAGGATTAAATACCAAAGGACAGTTAGGATTGGGTGATATAGTAAATAGAAATACATTTACCAAAGTAAACATACAAAATGTAAGAGATGTAGTCTTAGGCACTACTCACTCACATGCAATTAAAGATGATAACACACTATATTCATGTGGAGAAAATACTCATGGGCAACTAGGTCTAGGAAGTGAAAGTAATCATCCAGATGTACTAACATTTACTGTAAATAACATAACAAATGTAAGAGATGTATACTGCTCAGATACAACAACATTCATTGTAAAAGATACAAATATTGCATATTGTTGCGGATACAATAATAATTCACAATTAGGTATGGGAAATACTACTGACCAATATAGTTTTATAAAATGTATGGAAAATGTAAAGGAAGTCATACCAAATGAAATAAATACTTATATAATAACAATCTATAATACTGCATATAGTACAGGGCTAAATACTGACTATTGCCTAGGACTAAATAGTAATAGCAACCAAAGTGCATTTTCTGAAATTCCAATTTCAAATGTAGTAAAAGTAACTCCAAATAGAAACAATGCAGTACTTTTGCTTACAAGTGAAGGTGATGTATATACTGCGGGTAAATGTAGTAATGGTTCAGGTACAGGAAGTGAAACACCAGAAAAGATTAAAAAAATAGCATCAAAAGCAAAAGACATAAGTATGAGTTATAGATGTGGATATTATGTAAGTGATAATGGTGATTTATATGGCACAGGTTCAAATGATTATGGGCAATTAGGTGTTGGTGATGTAACTAAAAGAGATACATTTATAAAGACCAACACAAGAGTAAAGAAAATTCTTTCTTTAGAATATGCCAATATAGCAATAAAAGATACTAATGATATATATATTTGTGGATTAAATAATTATGGACAACTGGGTGTTGGAAATAGATACGATAGCAGAAATAATGATAATCGAATCTTTAACTATAAACACATGAACTTTGTAATGGGCGATATAACATCTATTAAAAATAGACATAACTTCATACTTTTAAATAATAAGATAATTATACCAACTACAAAAGATATTGACTATGGTCTTGTATTAGGAAATTTATATAAAGGAGACCTTTATACTGAACTTCCATATGAAAATATAAAAGAGGTGTCTATTTCTAAAACTCATATTATTATATTACTTAATGATGGAACAATGTACGGATGTGGTACAAACTATCATGGAGAGTTATTACAAGATTTATCTATAAATCAAGTAGATGAATTTGTACAGATTAATGTATCAGATGTAAAACATGTTTCATGTGGAGATAATTTTACTTATTTTATAAAATCTGATGATAGCCTTTGGTCAATTGGGAAAAACTCTGAATATCAATTAGGCATAGGTCATAATAACCCAGTTAGTGAATTACAAAGAATTACAACTGTATCTAGCTGTAAAGAGGTACATTGTGGTAAGAACTATACCTTAGTAGTAACTACAGGCAATGAATTATTTGTACAAGGGTATAATGACAAGGGTGCCTTGGGACTGGGAAGTGATAGTGAAAATACTATAATCAAGTTCTTTACAAAAGCACTAACAGATATAAGGGAAATAAAGTCATATGGAAGTGACCATATATTAGTACTTAAAAATGACAATTCAGTGTGGGTTACTGGAAAAAATAGAGAGGTTTATAAGATTGAACAACCAGTAGAGTTTTTAAAAGAATTTACTATAGTACCTATTTCAGAAGATGTAAATACAGTAAAAGATGTACTTGTAACAGACAATACATTATATATTATATCAGAAGTAGGAACAACAAATGCTGCTATAGAAATTACTGAAAAGTCAATTTCATCAATTAAGATAAAAATACAAGACCCAAATAAAGATATAAGCAGAATAGAGATGCTTATAAATGGAGAAAGTATAAAATCTGTAAGTGATTTAACTACTGAGAAGATATCATTTGAGATACCAACAGATAAAATTAAAATAGGAGAAAATAAGATACTATTTAGAGCTTATTGTAAAGGTGATGATTTATATGCATCTTTATTCATTTTTAAAGAGAGTACTGGAAATTCTATAATTAAAGACTCTTATGTTATGATAGGAAATAGAATGTATAAGGTAGTCAATACAACATCTAATGAACAAGATATTACGATTACACTAGATAGAGGACTTGAAGAAGATTTAAATTTTGGAGACCCTATATATCAATTGATAAATAAAACCAAGGTTCAAGTAAAAATAAATAAATCTGACTTATTCAAAGATATGAAACTAGTTGAAATTAAAAAATCAGACTCAAGTTATCAAGAAATATATGAATTAGAAGAAGCCAATATAAAAAGTGCTCAACCTAAAATCATAGTAGAAAAAGGAGACAAATGGACAGCTATAAAACGTCCATCTATGATTTTTAGATATGATGCTGAAAACAACGAGCCACAAGCTTAAAATGGAGGTGTAAAAATTGTTTAAATTTGATAAAAATAAAATAGAGCAAATCAAACAAGGTAGAAAAGTAGAAGTACAACATAAAGATATCTCTGATATAAGTATAAGTCAAATAAAGCAAGATGACGATATAACAAGCAACTTTATAGCAAATGCAGAAATATATGAGATGTTGTTAAGTCAAAATCCTGTTGAGGAAATAAATAATATAAGTACTTTTAGTGTAACAAAATCTGGAGGTGAGAGTGGAATGGTAGAAGTATATGTAGCATTGATTCTAAGAGGAAAAAAAACAATAGAAGAAGTACCAGCAGTAATTAGAGAACAAGTTAGAATTAGATGTAAAGAATTAGAAATACCAGTTGAATAATAAATTTAGAATAACTATATACTAGTTATTTTTTTTATATAAAGTACAAGGTCTTAACTTTAATAAGTGAGCCTTGTACTTATTTTTTGTTATATTAGTAAATTGTAGGCATATCTAATCAATATACAAAATATATCTACAATTTAAAATACTAAAAATTAAAACAATAATACTTAAAATATAACATTGTATGACATGAAAATATAACAAAAATTAAAGTTATAAGTGTAAAAAATTTAGACAGCAGGAGGATATAATGGATAAATTAATAACAGAATTGAGTAGCCTAGGGGCAATAGGTATACTATGTGCTCTATTATTTAAAAACACTATGCAGGAGAAAAAAGAAGATAGGGATATGTATAAAAAAACTGTAGAAAATTTTATAGAATTATCTACACAACAGCAAGAAATAAATAAGAATGTACTTGTTCAAATGGGAATAATGAAAACAGATGTAGAGGAAATAAAAGAAAATGTAACCGATATAAAAGATATGTTACAAAAAGAAGGTGTATAACATGAAAGTAGCAGTAGTTCCAGGACATACATTGTCAGGAAAAGGAACTGGAGCAGTGGGGTATATAGATGAAGGCAAAGAAAATAGAATCCTAACAGACTTAATAATAAAATGGCTAAAATTAGGAGGTGCGACAACATATACTGGAAAAATTGATAAATCAGATAACTACCTGTCAGAACAATGTCAAATAGCCAACAAACAAGACATAGACCTAGCAGTACAAATCCATTTTAATGCTAATAGAACAACTCTAAATCCTATGGGAACAGAAACAATATATAAGACAGATAATGGAAAAATATATGCAGAAAAAGTAAACACAAAGCTTTCAACAGTATTTAAAAATCGAGGGTCAAAAAAAGATACAAGAGATTTATACTGGCTTAATCATACAAAAGCACCAGCAATACTAATTGAAACTTGCTTTGTAGATAGTAAAGAAGACACAGATTATTATATTAGAAGTAAACATACAATTGCAAAATTAATAGCAGAAGGAATATTAAACAAAAGTATAAAAGAAGATATTTCACAAGAGAAATTTGAAAACATAATACTATATTCTGGAGAAGTGGATAAAGCAATTGCAACCATAATGTCATTTTATATAAATAATAGTACATTAATCGATATAAAAGACTATGAAAATGAAATAGCAACTAACATATTTTCTATAGGAGGGAAAGCTTCTAAAACAATAAATAAAGGTGCTAATAAGTATATTGAATTTGTTGGAAGAGACAGAAAAGATACTTTTGAACTTGTACTAAAATATTTAGAAAGATATATTTAAAATACAATTAAAGTATATTTTAAACAAGCAAAAAAACATATATAAGAATGTTATTAACTTGTAATGAATCAAATCAATAAAAAACTAAATGAAACTGTACAAATTAGAATTAAACAAATCAAAACTAAATAAAGTATTTGAAATAATATAATAATAAAAGTAAAAAAATAAACAAAACATAAAGAGGTAGCATTACGCTACCTCTTTTTTTATTAAATTATTGTCTATTAACCAAAATAGCTATTTTAGCATCTGGATTATAACTTATTTGAACCATTTGATTTTTCTTAATATGTTCAAGGTCTTCACCACCATAAGCTATTTGTAACTTAACTGGTAACTTACCTTGTTTTATAATAGCAACATACTCTTTTTTACCTTTTTTCTCTAAACTAATCAAATTGCCAACATAAGGTTTGAAGTTCTGATACTTTTTACTAGAATTTCTTATGTAGAAGAAAGCACCAACAGCAATAACTAAATTTATGCCAAGTGTAACCCAAGAATTAATTTTAAGCATAGCTCCAGCGATTATTATCACGAACATTAAAACGATAGGTAATATAGCTTTCTTAAGAAGCAATTTACCCATTATTTCATTAGCCTTTTTCTCAGGGCCACTCATAGTTTTTGATCTAGCAAATGATTGCGCGAATTTGTCTCTTAAGCCCATTTTATCCTCCTAATTTTAATAAATATTTAGTTATAATAACGAGATATTACTTGAAACTAAAAATTTACCACATTTATATTATGTTTGACTTTTGTATAAATAATTACATTCAAGTAAAGCAAAATATACTAATTATTTTATCATAAAACTATAAAAAAGAAAATAAATGAAATAAAAATATTAGAACTAAGAAATGATGTAAAATCGTATCAAAAGCAACATAAAAATTATTTATCTATTTTCTCATCCTTATTTTTATTATATTCAGTTTCTCTCAAATCTTTCTCTTTTTCATATTCATGAAGTTTTAATTCAATCATACCTTCTATTTTGGCTTTATCATAGTCACTTAACTTTCTAAAGTTATTTAAAAGATTTATTTCATTAGAGTTTATGCTATTAAGTGGATAGTTTGAGGATGAATCGCAAATTAAATCTGGCTCTTGTGATAGATTATCTCCATTTAATAGCCAGTCTACTGAAACATTAAATATCTCAGCTATAGATTTTAATATTTCATAATTTGGTTTTCTAATATTTCTCTCAAATTTACTCAAGTTATCACAGCTTAACATTTCTTCTAATTCATATTGCTTAAGGTTTTTTGTTTTTCTTAAATAAACAATTCTCTCTCCTAAAGTATCCATAAACACTCTCCATTCAATTAATGTCAAAAAGACTTTCTAAAATGTAAATAGTTGCAAATTAAAGGTCAAAATGACATAAAAAATATTGACTTAAGGTCAAAATGACCTTATAATTAATTTAATGATACGAAATTACATCCTAATTTTAGCATAAAGTAATCAAAAAATCTTATTTAGTATCAAATAAATTTATGTACTTAATATTTGTACATATTAAAAAAATATACTAAAAAGAGGGAGGTGTGTAAACTAAAAATAAAAGGAAGTATAAATAACTTAGAAAGGAAAGTTGATAAATGGAGGCTCAAAAAAAATGGATACCTTTTTTGGGAGTACAAGTCAAACAAAGGCTTATTGAATTAAATATGACTCAAAGGGAATTAGCGAAGAAAATAGGTGTCAATGAAAACTATTTGTCAGCTATTTTAAATGGAAGAAGAACGGGTAAAAAATACAAATCATCAATTTATCAATTGCTTAATATAGAATATTCAGAAGATGATTAATAAATGATATATGAAGTAGGTGAATATTCTTATGTGTAAATTAGATTCAGATGTAGTGATGGAGTGCTGTAGAGCAATTGATGAATTTATTACAGCTCTCAATAGTGTACAAAGTTTAAATATGGAAAGATTGAATATATTAATTAAATACTCTAGTACATGTTCAAGTCTTCTTAAAGAGGGTAATTACAGAGGATGTACAATTGTATATAAAAAGATGTTGGAAGAATTAAAAACATGAATAGTACATTTCTTGGTAACATAAATAATACATAGAAATGTACAATATTTTTCAAAATACATAAACTAAAATATGGATAAGGCAATATAAATACTATAGATGTATTTCAATTTAGAATATACTTGTTTTCAAATAGCTCAAATCCATATTTTAGTAGTTTGCTACAAAAAAAGAAGGTTAATAGATGGTGTAAAATCGTATCAAATTATGTATGTTTAAACCGTTTTATCTTTATTAGTATTAGAGGAATGCTTTTTTAAGTCTTTATATTCAGATATCTTAAGTTCAAGTATTCCTTCTATTTTTATTTTATCACGCTCATTTAGTTGTCTGTATAGATTTAATATCTTCATCTCATCATCAGTAACATGTAGGTAATCTTCCTTATTTTCTTTTACACTATTGTTGGAGTTTACTTTTTCTTTACCATATAGAAGCCAGTCAGTCGTAACATCAAAATAGTCAGCTATTGACATTAGTATATCGCAATTAGGTTTTCTATCTCCAGTTTCATACTTACCTAAATTTTCAAACTTTAAAATATTCATAAGTTTGCGCTGGGTAAGTTTTTTTGAATTTCTTAAATAAGCAATTCTTTTTCCTAAAGTATCCACAAAATACACTCCTTTCTTTTTACAATTAAGGTCAAAATGACATTTAAAATAAAGATATTAAAGTTTATATATGAAGAATTAACAAAATAAAGTCTAATTGACATTTTACTTAAATTAATGTGCTCATACTATGATTTTAACATATTATAGTTGAAAATATATGCTTTATTTTGATTTGTATATATATTTCTATAGGTGTAGTTAGGTATGAAAGATGAAAGAGTTGTGAATAGAATTTATAAATATATTTTGATAAACTAAGTTCGTTTTTTAACTGATTATAAAAATGAAAAATATTAAAATAGAAATAGTATTATATTGTAGTTTATATTAATCAATTATAAAAAATTTAGGAATTTAACGTTTAAGACAAAACATTTAAGATATAAGATAAATTTACAATATAATACTATAACACTTTTTTATTTAGTTTTATTTTCTTTATAGAACAACAATATTATAAATGCAAGTAAATTTATACAGAATACTGTTATATACATCTGTTTAAATCCTGAATTTAGAGTAGACTGTAGTGTATTCTCTATTTTTGTTCTATTACTTTCTATAGAATTTATATAATCTAATTTTGATTTATCAAAAGCCTTTGGTATTTCAGTTTTTACTTCCTGTGTCTTTTCTAAAACTGACTGAAGTGATTTTTTTTGCTGCTCCATTGTATCAAGGCCTTTTTGCATGTCTTTCTTTTTATTTATAGAATCATTTAGTTTACTTTGAAGTTCCCTTTTTTGAGTTTCCATTGTTTTAAGTTTTTTATTCAATTGTTTCTTTTGAGTTTTACTTTTCTGTAGCTTTGTATTTAATTCAGTTCTTGCTTTTTTTAATTTCTGTATTTGTGCATTTAAACTTTCCTTTTTTTCATTTAAATTTGGTTTATTCTCACCAGAATTATTATTTTTATTTTCTGTAGAATCATTTTTATTATTGTCAGAATTAGAATTACTAGTATTATCTTGTTCTTGGTCATTTGAGTTATTTTCATTATTAGTAGGAGTGTTTCCTTGTGGTATAGTAGGTATTTTATTATAAGCGATTGTCAATTCATTTATAGCTTTATCTTGCTTTACAAGACCTTGTTCCATTCCTTTTATACCTTTGTTGACACCATCAATACCTTTTTTTATACCATCTATTCCTTGATCAATACCAGTTCTAGCTTTTATCATATTGTCAATACCAGTTTGAATTCCTTTAATACCACTATTTAGCTTATTTTCACCTTCCTCAATACCACTTATTCCACTTTGTGTTCCATCTATTCCTTTTTGAACATTTGACTGTATTTTAGTAATTACAGATGGAACTTTTTCATCAAACATTGTTGTTGATATTTCCTTTGTGATATTGGTAATATTAGTTGTATCTGCTGTCTGAACCTTATCCAATAAGTATTTTGGGAGTTTGCCACCTGTCATATCCATGCTGATATTTGATGTATCATTCATATTTGGGATAAAGACATCTTTTAAATTCTTTGCCATTTCAGGGTCTGACTTTAAATCATCTATCATATTCTCAAGTTCTTCAAGTTGAACTATTTTAGGTGTTGATGGCTTCCCAACTAAGTCCATAATATTATCTTGTACAGATAGTCCTGCATGTGCTATAAATCCAATCATTATAGCTGGAGAAATTGAAGTTCCAATTGAGCGTATTAAAGATAATGTTGCAAGTGCTGAATTAGATTCTTCTAATCTTGTATTTGATAACATCATATAGTTTAGAGGAGTTCCCATAGTAAATCCCATTCCTAATCCCATAAACATTAGGCTTATACATACACTAAATACTGTATTTGTTTTTAGTGCAATCAATACTAGATAAAGAGACCCTATCATAGATACAGAAAATCCTAATAACAGTATTTTCTTTGCACCAAACTTATCAATAAGTCTCCCACTTAAAGGAGCAGCAACACCTGCAAATAATCCTAATATAGCGACAAAATATCCACCAGAACCAGCATTTATTTTTAATGCATTTTCAGCATATTGTGGAACAAATACCATACCCATCATTCCAATACCAACAGTCAAAGATAATATAAGAACTATTAGTATTCGTGGGTTTAAAAAATATTCAAAGTTTAAAATAGGGTCTTTAGCTTTATTTTCAATAAATATAAAAATAGGTATAAGTATAATAAATGCCAATAAGTAAGGGTAAACTGATATATCTTGTATAGAGTTTGTAAAGTTAAAAAAGTCTATATTCATAAGACCATACAATAACGATACAATTATACATATCAACATTAATGTACCTAGTTTATCTATTTTTTCTGTAGATGCAGACTTATTATTTTTAATGCACATAATTCCACCAATAAGTATGATTAAACAAATCGGAAGGTTTACAAAAAATAGCCACTTCCAATTTTGAGTTCCAAATATACTTAGAATTGTGCTACCAATACTTGAACCTAAAATATTGGCAATACCATACGTTGCTCCAACTAAACCTAAAGCCATACCTCTTTTATTCTCTGGGAAGGTAGTTCCAAACTCTGCTGTAGCAATAGGCATAATTCCGCCACCACCAATTGCCTGAATAACACGACCAATTAGTAAAATATTGAAATTGGAAAATAGTGATGATAATCCACATATTAATGAACCACTACCAAATAGAAATATGCTAACCAAATACACATATTTTCTTCCTATTTTATCTGCTAACTTTCCAGAAATAGGAATTACAGATGCATATGTTAATGTATATATGGTAATCATCCAAATTCCTGTCTTTTCATTTACTCCAAGACTATTCTGTATAATAGTTCTTGCAGGGGACACTATTCCTGTATCAATAGCTCCCATAAATATACCTAAAAGATAAAGTGTAAGTACTAAAAATATTTTTGGATTACTATCCTTATTCTGAATACTAGTATTAGAATTCAAGGCAAACACCACCTTAATGTATTAATTTTTCAATATAGGGTTTTAAATCTTTAAATTCTATATGAGTGTATGTTGAATATGAAAAAAACATTTTAATAATGATATTGCATACTAACTTATCATTATTAAAAAACTTTTCTTTTTCTAAAGCCTCATATACTTTATTTGAAAGCTGCTCATGAAAATCATCTTTATGTTTTTTCATTTCAAAAAACCTTTTAGTCTCAAAAGTGTTTAGAAAATCATTGTATTGAATATTATGAACCTTGTTTATAAAATTTCTTATTTCTGTAAAAATAATGTCTAGCTTTTTAATGTAATCTTCAGTGTTTTTATTAGAGTATTCAATTCGCCTTAGTAGTAAATCCCATTCCGATTTTGTTATGTATTCTATTATTTCTTGTTTTGAATCAAAGTAATTATATACTGTGCCTGCACTTATACCACATCTTTGAGCTATTTTCCTTATGCTAATATTTGAGTATTCTTCTTCTAGAATCATGTCTCGAGCTACTTTTAGTATATCTTCTTTTACATTTTCTAAAATCTTTGGCATATTACCACCTCGTTTATTAAAATTATTATGAACACTGTTTATTATAAACCTTTAAAATTTATTAATCAATATGCAAGCTATAATGTATAATATTATTATATAGATATGATATAAAATAAGTGTCTTATTAGAAGTATCTAATCTATTAAATTTGTACTTAAGTATGGTTATTTACTTAAATATGTAATATTAGATTTTTCTTTTTAATAAATTAAATATTATTATGTGATAAGGAGAATACTGTGATGGAAAAGAAGTATGTAATGGCATTAGACCAAGGAACAACTAGTTCAAGAGCTATACTATTTAATAAAAAGGGTGAAATAGTAAAAATCGCACAAAAAGAATTCAAACAAATTTATCCAAAGGCTGGATGGGTAGAGCATGACCCTATGGAAATATGGGGTTCACAAAGTGGAGTAATGAGAGAAGTTATAGAAACAGCAGGCATAAGGCCAGAAGAAATTGCTTCAATAGGAATAACTAATCAAAGAGAGACTACAGTTGTTTGGAGTAGGTATACTGGGAAACCGATTTATAATGCAATAGTATGGCAGTGTAGGAGAACATCAGAAATATGTGATGAGCTTAAACATAAAGGATTAGAAGAGCTAATAAAAGAAAAAACTGGTCTTTTAATAGATGCATACTTTTCAGCAACAAAAGTAAAATGGATATTAGATAATGTAGAAAGTGCTAGAGAAAAAGCAGAACAAGGAGAATTGTTATTTGGAACTATAGACACATGGTTAATATGGAATTTGACACGTGGAAAAGTGCATGTAACAGACTACTCAAATGCATCTAGAACGATGATGTACAATATAAATAGTTTGGAATGGGATAAAGATATATTACGAGAACTGGATATACCAATAAGCATGTTACCATCAGTAAAACCGTCTAGTTATGTCTATGGTCATACAGATGAACGTATGCTATCAGGAGCTAAAATACCTATTGCTGGATGTGCAGGAGACCAACAAGCAGCATTATTTGGTCAAAATTGTGTTGAAGAAGGTACTGCAAAAAATACTTATGGAACAGGTTGCTTCCTACTTATGAATACAGGTAGCAACATAGTTAAATCTAAACATGGACTGCTTACAACAATTGCTTGGGGCGTTGATGGAAAAGTGACATATGCACTAGAAGGAAGTATATTTATTGGAGGAGCATCTATTCAATGGCTTAGAGATGAATTGAAGATAATTGAATCTGCGAAAGATAGTGAAATGTATGCAAATAGGGTAGATGATACTAATGGTGTATATGTAGTGCCAGCATTTACAGGTCTTGGAGCTCCATATTGGGATATGTATGCTAGAGGGTCAATCTTGGGTCTCACAAGAGGTGCAAAAAAAGAACATATAATAAGAGCGACATTGGAATCAATTGCTTATCAAACAAAAGATGTCTTAGAAGCAATGCAAAATGATTCAAAATTGAAATTAAAGTCATTAAAAGTTGATGGTGGAGCAAGTAATAATAATTTTTTAATGCAATTTCAGTCAGACATATTAAATGTAGATATAGATAGACCAAAAATAGTAGAAACAACAGCTTTAGGAGCAGCATATTTGGCAGGATTATCTGTTGGATTCTATATTGGAAGTAATGAAATCCCATCAAAATGGTCAGTAGAAAAAGAGTTTAATCCAAATATGAATGAAGATAAGAGAAATAGATTATATAAAGGTTGGAAAAAGGCTGTATCAAGAGCTTTAAGCTGGGAAAAAGAAGATGAAGTAGATATTTAAAAATTAGCCAGAAACTAAATTTATTTGAACTTAAAAAGAGCTTTATGTAAAAATATGAAGCTCTTTTTTTATTGTTTACTTGCAGTTTTATACAATTATACTAAATTATATAATTTATTTTTCACTTTCATATAAGAACATTGGTATAGAGTTGTAAATATGTTTGTCTCCAACGACTAAGAGAATATCTCCATCTAAAAACTCGATATACGGGCCAGGAGATATTATAAGTTCCTCACCTCTTTTAATTGCAACTATTGTAGCACCTGTATTTTGCCAAAATTTAGTTTGTGCAGCTGTTTGTCCAACATATTTACATTTAGAATTTATTGTGAACTGAACGGGCACTAAAGGATTTATTATTTCAAGTCTATTAGAATAATCTAAAATTTTATTTATAGTATCTAAAATTTCATTCTCTAAATTAGATTTAGTATCTATTAAATTATAAAGTGTTGATTTATATGATGATATGTTTGTAATATCCCTGTATTTTTTTATAAAAGAAGAAGCTTTGTCTGGAGATAGTACAATAACACCCTTACCTTTTATACTTTTAACAACACCAATGTCCTCTAAAATTTTAACAGCTCTTCTTATAGTTTCTGGAGATACATTGTATTTACCAGCCAAAACAGAACGTCCAAATAATACTGAATCCTCTTGTATTTCACCTGTATATATTTTATTTGCAATATCCAACGCTATTTTTTGGTATATTGGCATCGTATAATTTTTATCCATTGTTTTTCCCCCAATACAAAATTTATGTTAAAAAATATATAATCTTAACAATACTATTGTATAATTTATAGGTTTGTATGTCTACAATATGTACAAATATTGTCCATGTTTTAAAATAATATTTTAACATGCATTTAGTATACATGATTTTATTATACTTAAAACTATGTAAAGACTTACTTATAAAAATATAAAGATATTTTATTTACAAAAAACGATAATTATATAAATGAAATAAACAAATGAATGAAGAAAAATACTTCTGTCTTGCATATAAAGTGATTAAAATTGAGAAATACTTTAAAAATGAAAGCTAAAGTCCTTGTTTTAAGTAAAAATGATTAATTATTAACTAAAAAATGGTAAAAACATTTTTTGAAAAAGAAATACAAATGAATGTGATATTAAAATAATTGCAAAAATATCCCTCAAATGGTAAAATTATATTATGAAATTCAACGAAATAGTTGCAAAAATAAAATTGAATAAAAGTAATAAAATATTTCATGCAATATATAAAATAAACAAAATTTAAAAATTAAAACTACTTATTCTATCAAAATGTTAGTGAGGGGGGTCATAAATTGTATAAAGTAGATTTAAATAGTGATTTAGGGGAAAGTTTTGGAGCATATAAGGTTGGTTTAGATGAAGAAGTTTTAAAATATATTTCATCAGCTAATATAGCTTGTGGGTTTCATGCAGGTGACCCTAATCATATGAATAAAACAGTAAAGTTAGCTAAAGAAAATGGAGTAAAAATAGGAGCACACCCAGGTTTTCTAGATTTAATGGGATTTGGAAGACGTGAGATGAAAATAACAAAGCAAGAAGCTAAAGATTATACAAAATACCAATTAGGAGCTTTAATGGCTTTTGCAAGCTCAAATGGATGTAACATACAACACGTAAAACCACATGGAGCTTTATACAATATGGCAGCTAAAGATAAAGATTTAGCTATGGGTATTTGTGAGGCTATATATGAAGTAAACAAAGATATCATACTTTTAGGGTTATATAATAGTGAAATGATAAATTCTGCTAAAGAGATTGGACTTAAGTATGCAAATGAAGTATTTGCAGATAGAGCTTATGATAATAATGGATTTTTAGTTCCAAGAAGTGTAGAAGGAGCAGTTATACATGATACAAAATGTGCAATAGATAGAGTTGTTAAGATGGTAAAAGAAGGAACTGTAGAGACTTTAACAGGTGAAGTTATACATATCAAAGCAGATTCTATATGTGTACATGGGGATAATCCAAAGGCTATAGAGTTTGTTAAAGAGATAAGAAAACGCTTTGAATTAGAAAATATAGAAGTTTGTCCATTAGAAGATATGGAAGCTTGTTCATCAGAGAACATAGTATAAGACTGATAATATGAGGGGGAGATAAAATATGAGTACAAAAAATATTACTGATAAAACAAAAAATAAAAAAGATGTTGGCGCACTTATAGGGGCTGCGTTTATAATGGCAACATCAGCAATTGGACCTGGGTTTTTAACTCAGACAGCGCAATTTACTCAAGATTTTGGGCCAAGTTTTTCATTTGTAATCTTAATTACAACAATTCTTTTTATAGGAGCTCAAGTAAATGTATGGAGAGTAATTGGTGTATCAGGTCTTAGAGGGCAAGATATAGCAAATAAGATAGTGCCTGGACTAGGTTATCTAGTAGCTTTTTTAGTAGCTCTTGGAGGATTAGCTTTTAACATAGGAAATGTTGGTGGAGCTGCACTTGGTATGAATGTAATGTTTAATATGAATATGACACTTGGAACTGTATTAAGTGGATTGATAGCAATATTTGTATTTATGTCAAAAAATTCAAATTCTCTAGTAGATAAGATAACTAAATTTTTAGCATTAGGTATGATAATTATAGTTGGATATGTAGCAATATCAAATCATCCTCCTGTTGGAGAAGCAGTTTTTAAAATGGTAAAACCAGAGAATCCAAAAGGGCTTATATTCCCAATAATAACTTTACTTGGAGGAAGTGTTGGAGGTTATATAACTTTTGCTGGAGGACATAGATTGATAGATGGTGGAATAACAGGAGAAGAAAATATAAAAGAAATAACTAAATCTTCTCTTTTAGGAATATTAGTTGCAACAATGATGAGAGTTCTTCTATTTTTAGCAATATTAGCAGTAGTTTCAAAAGGTCTTCAACTTGACCCAGAAAATCCAGCTGCTTCAGCTTTTAAATTTAGTGCAGGGGCAATAGGATATAAATTCTTTGGGCTTGTATTATGGTCTGCTGCGATTACATCAGTTATAGGAGCTGCTTATACATCAGTTTCTTTCTTAAAAACACTGAATCCTTTTATAGATAAGTATGAAAAATATTTCATAATAGGATTTATAGCAATATCAACACTTATAATGGCATTTATAGGAAAACCAGCAACTTTATTAATTTTAGCAGGTTCTTTAAATGGATTAATACTTCCAATCACATTAGGAATAATGCTTATAGCATCTAAAAGAAAAGATATTGTTGGAGATTACAAACATCCTACATGGCTTTTAATATTTGGAATAATAGTAGTTTTAATATCTGCCTATACAGGAATAACTTCTCTTAGTAGTCTAGGTACTTTATTTGCTTAATTTAGAAGAGGTGACATTTATGAAAACTAGATACTTGCTATCAGGAGATAAAGCAGTAGTTGCTGAATTTGGAAATGAGATATCAGAAGATATAAATAAAAAAGTAATTTCATTTATGAGAGCAATAGAACTATCGAATCTTAAAGGGATTGTCACAGAAATGGTGCCAACATATAGGTCACTTATGATAAGTTATAATCCACTAAAAATAGACTTTGATAGCTTAATTGAGAATTTGAAAAAAATAGAAAATAATTTAGAAAGTATAGAGTTGCCAAAACCTAAAATACATGAGATTCCAGTATGTTATGATAAGGTTTTTGGAATAGATATTGAAAATGTTGCAAGTCATAATAATCTTACTGTAGATGAGGTTATAAAAATACACACAAGTAGAGAGTATTTGATATACATGTTAGGATTTACTCCTGGGTTTCCATATCTAGGGGGGATGGATGAAAGAATAGCTACACCTAGACTAGAGGTTCCAAGAACTAAAATTTATGGTGGGAGTGTTGGTATAGCAGGCTCTCAGACAGGAGTATATCCTATAGATAGTCCTGGTGGATGGCAAATAATTGGTAGAACACCTTTAAAATTATATGATGAAAATAGAGAAGAACAAATTTTACTTAGAGCTGGAGATTTTATAAAATTTGTTCCAATAACATTAGATGAATTTATAGAAATTGAAAAAAGTAATTTAAGTATTTAAATATCGTTATAGTACAGGGAGTGGTATATATGGGATTAAAAGTTGAATTAGGAGGTTTCCAAACATTAATACAAGACAGAGGTAGAGTTGGATATGGACAATATGGTGTATCTGGATGTGGGGCAATGGATGAGTATGCACATAGAGTGGGAAATATATTAGTTGGAAATTCTGAAGATGAAGCTTCTTTAGAAGTTTTAATGTTGGGCCCTACAATTACATTTGATGAATATACGCAAATAGCAGTAACTGGGGGAGATTTGGGTGCCAGAATAAATGGAAAAGAGATTCAAAACTGGAGGTCATATCAAATAAATCCTGGTGACATATTATCATTTAGAGGTGTGAAATCAGGAGCTAGAGCATATGTATCAATAGCTGGTGGAATAGATGTCCCACTTGCAATGGGTAGTAAATCAACCTATACAAGAGCTAAGATTGGTGGTTTTGAAGGTAGAGCACTTAAAAAAGGTGATTATATAAATACTTTTATTCAGGAAAAAGATTTTACAATAAATAAAAAATTGAATTCAAAATATATTCCAAATTATAACTCAGAAATAGTATTAAGAATTGTAAAAGGTCCTCAATTTGATGCTTTTTCTAAAGATGAAGTAGAAAAGTTCTTATCAAATGAATACAAAGTTACAAATGAAATTGATAGAATGGGCTGTAGACTAGATGGAGAGAGTATAAAGCACCTTAATGGGGCAGATATTATATCTGATGGTATTTCTTATGGAGCTATACAAGTACCTGGACATGGAAAACCTATTATAATGCTATCAGATAGACAAACTAGTGGTGGTTATACTAAGATAGGGAATGTAATAAGTGTAGATTTATATAAGTTGGCACAAGCAAAACCAAATGATGTAGTAAAATTTGAATTTGTAGATATATATGAAGCACATAGATTGCTTAGAGAACAAGAAGATAAGATTCAAGATATTTATAAGAGTATGAAAAATATAAGAGTTGTCAAAGCAAAAGTATTAAATGATATAGCAGTTTAATTTAATCTTGATGAACATAATTCTTATCAAATTTTAAAACGTAATTCACAAATAGCTATTTACTATTTACCATAATTAAGATGGTTTAGTTAGTCAAATAGCTATTTTTTAGTTTAAGTAGATAGTATAAATTTAAATAAATACTTCAATTTGAGAACAAAAATTATATTTAAATATTTTGAAGTGTCTAGAAAAAGTATGTATACTATACAGTGTTTATTTAGATTTTACAGGCCAAATTGGAGGAGAAATAACACCATATCCACGAGCTGTTGTATCTTTACTTGGATTGATGATTTTATGAGGTATGTTGGCCTTTATAAATGTTGAATCACCTGTATTTAATCTTACTACTTTTTCGCCTATACAAATATCAACCATACCACTCGTTACTACCATGATTTCCTCTGATGCATGATATATACAATCCTTAGCATCTTCACTTTCTGGTTTAAGTTCAAACTCTACAAGTAAACTTGAAGGAGTAAATTCAGATGTTGGCATTGGGGATACTATCTCATAAAACATTTCACTCCTTGGAAATTTCATCATAACTCTATCTTCTTTTCTAATGACTAAATCATCAGTATTATTATCATCCATAAACATATATAAAGGAGTATCTAAAACTTCAGCAATTTTTCTCAATGAAGACAAGGATGGTTCAATAGCATCTCTTTCTATTTGAGAGATATAACTTATAGATAAATCTGTCAATTTGGAAACATCACTTAATGTTTTTTTCTTGCTTTTTCTTATATTTCTCATCTTTTCACCTAGCATAAGAACCTCCAAATAATAAAATTAATATAAATATTAGATTAAAACAAAGTAATTATAGCATAACATAGAATTAGTGGCAACAAGAATAAATAGAAAATTATGACAATTAAAAATCAATTAAATGCAAATAAAAGTATATGAAAATCAATTATTGCCGAATTAATACAATAGAAAATATACTAGGTAAAAATTTATCATAGGAGTATTAGTTAAAAGAAGATTATTGAAAAATATTTTAGAAAATAATAAATTTTCAGTAAATTGTCTTGACATATGTATTGAAGTAATAATATAATTTTAAGTATAAAAATTAAAAAATTAAATTATAACTTCAAAAAAAGGAGGGCAATATGAAGATAACAGATATAAAATTTGAAAAACTAAGAATTAAATTAAAAAAACCTGTGGTAGTTTCATTTGGAGTAATTGAATATGGTGAAAGTATAATCTTAAAAATTGAAACTGATGAAGGTTATTGTGGGTTTGGTGAAGCAGCTCCTCTTGCAGCAGTTACAGGTGAAGTTTTGGATAATGTACTTTCAATATTACTGATGTTTAAAAAAGAGCTAATAGGGAAAGACCCATTGGATATTGAATTGATACATACAATCATGGATGGAATTATTATAGGTAACACTTCCGCAAAAGCAGCTATTGATATAGCTTTATACGACATTAAAGGGAAAATTATGAATGTACCTCTTTATAAAGTTCTTGGAGGTTTTGATAATAAAGTTCAAACCGATATTACTATAAGCATAGATAAGCCAGAAAAAATGGCAAGAGAGGCTTTAGAAAGAGTTAATGAAGGATTTAGAATATTGAAGCTTAAAGCAGGTATAAACCCTGAAGATGATATTGAAGCTGTAAAATTAATTAGAGAAGCGGTTGGAGAAGGTATAAGAATTAGAATTGATGCAAATCAAGGATGGAATGTAAATAGTAGTATAAATACTATCAAAAAATTAGAAAGATTTGGTGTTGATGCAATTGAACAAGCACTTCCACATTGGGATTTAGATGGAACTGCTTACATAAGAGATAAGAGTAGTACAAAAATTATGATAGATGAGTCACTACATTCGCCAATAGATGCTATTAAAGCGATAAAAAAGAATGCAGTTGACACATTTAATATTAAGCTAATGAAATCAGGAGGAATATATCCTGCTATAAAAATTAATAACATAGCTGAGTCAAGTGGTGTAAATTGCATGTTAGGATGTATGCTTGAAACGAGAATTGGTATAACAGCAGCAGCAAATTTAATTGCATCCAAAAAAAATATAACAGAAGCTGACCTTGATAGTTTTATGTTTTGTGAAGAATTAAATGGTATATCTGGAGGATTTGTGATGGATGGAGATATTATGAATCTTGTCAATAAACCAGGCTTAGGAATAGAAGTAAACTTATGATAAAATTGGAGGTTAAATATGAATACACTTTTTTCAAGTACAGGCAGTATACTTGCTATAATGACATCAATGATTGCATTGGGTTTTTACTTACAAAGATATAAAGCTATTAAGAGTTTAGGACCAGCACTTACAATAATTATAATGGGAATAATACTCTCAAACTTAAAAGTAGTTCCAGTAAGTACTGAGTTATATGGAACTATTTCTACATATGCCATTCCAGTCTCTATGACTATAATGTTGATGAGTGTTGATTTAAAAGAAATGACAAAGTTATCAAGAGAGCCTTTAATTGCAATTTTTGTAGCAGTATTAACTGTAAGTATCATGGCATTTTTATTTGGACTTGTATTTGCAGAAAAAATATCAGAAGGTTGGAAGGTTGCAGGAATGTTTGTGGGTACGTATACTGGAGGAAGTGCTAATCTTACAGCTATTGGGACAGGTCTTAATGTAAGTAGACAGACTCTTGCAGCGGCAAATGCAGCAGATTATGTAATTGGAGTACCAACATTAATATTTATGTTTGCTCTACCAGCTATACTAAAAAACTCAAAGAAGTTTAAAAAACTTTGGCCATATCATGTAGAAGAATCAGAATTAGAGGATGGTCAGAATGAAGAATTTATGGAGTCAAAAGAGTGGAGTATTAAAGACATCGCTTGGATGCTAGCTATAGGTTTTGTTGTTACAGAGATTGCAACAATACTTTCTGGATATTTCAATTCAAGCTTTAGTAGTGCAGCAAGAATTCTTTTAGTTACAACTATTTCAATTATAATTGCTCAGTTAAAGCCAGTAAAAAAACTAAAAGGGAATTTAGATTTAGGATTATTTGTTGCATTATTCTTTTTATGCACTATAGGTTTTTCAGTAGATATAAAAGAGTTTTTAGGTTCAACTTTTACCATAACACTTTACTGTTTTAGCATAATTTTTGCATCATTTGTTTTCCATTTATGTATAACTAGACTTTTAAAAATAAAATATCAATATGTAATACTCTCTATAGTGGGAGCAATTGCTGATGGACCAACTTCAGCTTTAGTAGCTGCATCTGCAAAATGGAATTCACTTGTAAGTGTGGCAGTCGTCATGGGAGTAATTGGTGGAGTATTAGGAAATTATGCAGGTATATCAGTGGCATATGCTATAAAGATGTCTTTGGGATTATAGGAGGTGATTTAATTGCTAGAATTTAGGCTATATATATCTGGATTATATAGTGGAAATGTAGTTTTTGATAATGAGTTATTGATTGAAAAATTGAATCCTTTTACAAATAAAATCGAAAGTTTAAAAGCAATAAGTAAAGAAGAAAATGCATACTATTTAAATCTCACAAAAATAGATTTAAACTCCTTATTTTACAACTTTGATGTATACACTACTAGTTTGGTAAATGCAGATAAAAGCGTCATTGTAAATAAGCTAGGAGAGACATATTCTAGGCTTAATGAATACATATGGGTTCAAAGAAATAAAAAATTTCCATTAGATATAATTATTGTGGATAATAAAATAGTTGGTTTTATATGTTTATCTAGAGAAACTTGTACTATATTAGTTATGGATGGATATGAAGATTATACTGTATTAAAAGAATGGAATAAAACTCATAAAGATGAGGACATATATTCTATAAAATTTGGTGGAAATTATATGGTTGATATGAAAGATGGAATAAAACTTTCTACAGATGTGTATCTTCCTAACTTTACAGATTCTACTAAAAAAGCACCAACAATTCTTATGAGAACTCCATATGGAAAAGAAAATGATAAAGAAATATATTATAAATATGTACAAAGAGGATATGCTGTTGTCATACAGGATGTTAGAGGAAGAAATGAATCAGAAGGTGATTGGGAGCCTATGATTCATGAAAGAGAAGATGGAGATAGTACTATAAACTGGATAGTATCACAGAAGTGGTCAAACGGCATGGTTGGTATGTTAGGGGCATCTTATCTTGGTTATGTTCAATGGGCAGCTGCTTCTTCAAGTAATAAACATCTGAAAGCTTTAGTTAGCATAGTAACATCAGGAAGTCCTTTTATTGATATACCAAGAAAAGGAGGAGCTTTTGTATCTGGCATGCTTGCATGGGCATTTATGGTATCAAGAAATAAAGTTGATAGAAGTCAAATGGTAAGAGATGACTGGGATGATGTTTTAAACATACGACCAATACAGAATATACCTGTTGAAGCTCTTGGATATAGAATTGAATTCCTAGAGGAATGGCTAAAAAGAGTAGAAAAAGACGAGTATTGGGATATGATGGATTGGCATTTACAAAAAGATAAAATAAATGTACCTGCATTGGTTGTATCTGGATGGTATGATGATAATGGTATGGGGACTACAGAAGCTTTAGATGTAATAAAGGGTTATGAAAAAGGAAAGAGAAAGGCTATCTTAGGTCCATGGATGC
Organism: Clostridioides sp. LIBA-6822; assembly: GCF_056688955.1. Lineage (NCBI taxonomy): Bacteria > Bacillati > Bacillota > Clostridia > Peptostreptococcales > Peptostreptococcaceae > Clostridioides > Clostridioides sp. LIBA-6822. The sequence goes on from NZ_CP196995.1 coordinate 1,508,413, forward strand.
ATAACTCAAATACTTTAAGAGATATAAATGGTATTTCGTTAGGAAATAATTCATTGAGATATGATTTGGATTATAATTATTTGCTATGGTTTGACAAATACTTAAAAGGTATAGAAAACAATATAGATAAGACTGCTTCAGTAGAGTATTATTCTGTAGGTTCTAATAAGTGGAAGGCAGAAGAAAATTGGCCAATAAAAAACAAAATAGATAAAAGTCTATATCTAATAAGTGATGGAAATGCTAACACATCTTTGGGAGATGGGAGATTAGTGTTTGATAGGGTGCTAGAAGAAAAGTATGACAGTTATATATATAATCCTAAAGACCCATCAATACAGCTAATTGATATGTCAGAAAATGAAGTTGGTGTTCCGAACAACTACAAGGATTTAGAAAAAAGAAGAGACATGTTATGTTATACATCAGATGCTTTTAGTGAAGAAATTACTATAACAGGTGATATAAAATTAGAATTCTTTGCATCAAGTTCTGCCAAAGATACTGACTGGGTCATAAAAATTATGGATGTAGATTTAGATGGAAATTCAATTAAATTAGCTGATGGTATACTTAGTGCTAGATTTAGAAATGGTTTTTATAAGTCAGAGTTTATGGAAGAAGGAGAAATTTACAAGTTCTCAATTATAACTTCAAAAATATCAAACACATTTAAAATTGGTCATAAAATTAGACTAGATATAACATCTAGTGCTAAAAATTTTATTTTCCAAAATAGCAACACAATAGAAGGTTATAATAGTATTGAGTATATAGAGGCAAAGAATATTATTTATCATGGAGGTAAATATCCATCCAGATTGATATTGCCTGTAGAAAATAATTGAATTGATATAGATAAAAACTAACAAGGGAGTGTCTCAAAATGAACTTTTTAGTTCATGAGGCATTCTTTTTTGTATTAAATCAAATACATTTTTATTATTTCAACAATGAAAAAGAGGCTTATCTCTATTTTGAGACAGCCTCTTGTTAGTTAAGTTAATTATTTTGTAGCTGCTACAACACTCATTTCAACTAATAAATGCTCTCTAGCAAGTCTAGCTTCAACACAAGCTCTAGCAGGTTCAAATCCTTTTTCAACCCAAGCATCCCAAACAGAGTTCATAGCTTCAAAGTCTTTCATATCTCTTAAATAAATAGTAACAGATAATAAATGTTGTTTATCTGAGTCGTATTTGTTTAATAAATCTTCTATTTTAGCTAAAACTTCAGTAGTCTGTTCAATTATTCCACCTTCAGCATGAGTTTGTCCACATAAATAAACTGTGTTGTTATGAACTACAGCTCTACTCATTCTTCCAGTTCCTTCATATCTTTTTATTTCCATATTTTAAATACCTCCATAATTAAAAAATCCATTAAAAATCTAAATAATAAATTAAAAAAAGTCTATACTATATAAAATTATATTATATATTGTGATAATAATCTATAAAAACATACAACTTTTTAATTATAATTATTATTGTTATTAATTGAAAAGATTTATTAGTTACTTGACATAATTTATACTTTTAATTATAGTATAAATTGGAATATTTAGATAATTATTATTTAATCTATAAGTAGAAGTTTTTAATTAATATGACTTTATATATTTATATAGAAAAGAGGTAAGTATGAGTAGTACAATCAAATCAAATCGAATAAAGGGCATAATGTTCATAATATCATCAGCTCTTGGTTTTGCAATGATGTCTGCGTTTGTAAAACTAGCAGGAGATTTACCAAGTTTTCAAAAAGTGTTCTTTAGAAACCTGGTATCAGCTATAATAGCATTTTGGCTTATTATAAAACATAGAGGTAGTCTAACTGGTAAAAAGGAAAATTTAAAAGTGCTTTTATATAGGTCAATATTTGGAACTTTAGGAGTTATATTCAACTACTATGCAATTGATAGATTGATGCTTTCAGATGCTAACATGTTAAATAAAATGAGTCCCTTCCTTGTAGTTATATTTTGTGCAATTGCTCTAAAAGAGAAAATAAATGTAAAACAGATAGGAGCTATTATAATTGCATTTGTAGGGGCTTTATTCATAATAAAACCAACATTTAGTGTAGAAGTGATTCCATATTTAGGAGGAATTGCAGGAGCTATATTTGCAGCAATGGCATATACTTGTTTGAGAGTTCTTGGAGATAGAGAAGATTATTATACAATTGTATTTTTCTTTTCAGTTTTTTCATTGGTTACTGTAGGACCAATTGCCTTTGCAGTATATGAACCAATGACTCCTATGCAACTTATATATTTATTACTAGGTGGCGTATTTGCAAGTTTAGGGCAATTTGGAATAACTCTAGCATATAAGTATGCACCTGCTAAGGAAATTTCTATCTTTGACTACAGTAATATAATTTTTTCAGCAATTTTAAGTATATTCTTATTCAATGTCTATCCTGATATGTTAAGTGTTGTTGGATATTTAATAGTATTTTCAGCAGCATTTTATATGTTTTTATATAATAAGAAGTTAGATAAATTAGATAAAGAAAATAGAAAGCAATAGAGTAATAAGATAGATAAAAAATTGTGTTTAGAGTTTGTATTTAATACTTAAAGTTTTATATTAAAATTAAATAATATATAGATTGAAAATACTTAAAATATGGGTCTAAAACAGCAGTTAAGATTGAAAAATTATAACTGCTGTTTCTTTTATTAAAAATATCCAAATGTATGTAAAAATAGACTATAATAGAGTAGTATAAATAATATAAAGGGGATAAATTAAAGTATGGAAAAAGTAAAAATTGCTGTGATTGGAGCAGGTAATAGAGGAACATATGCATATGCTCCATATATTTATGAGAATTCTGATGTGTGTGAAATAGTTGCCGTAGCGGAACCTAAAAAAGGAAGACGAGAATTATTTACACAAAAATATAATTTAGATAGTAAAAATGTATTTGAAACTTTAGAAGATTTTTTTAAACAAGATAAAATGGCAGATGCAGTTATAATAGCTACAAATGATGATAGACATTATGATGTAGCAAAACTAGCTCTTGAAAAAGGATATCATGTATTATTAGAAAAACCAATGTCTAACAGTTTAGATGGTTTGGTTCATATAGATGACTTGTGTAATAAGTATAAAGATAAGATTTTTATGATTTGTCATGTACTTAGATATTCTCCGTTTTATAATAAACTAAAAGAAATTGCAGAAAGTAAAAAACTAGGAGAGCTAGTTAGTATACAGTATAATGAAAATATAGGATACTGGCATTTTGCACACAGTTTTACTAGAGGAAATTGGAGAAATAGTAATGAAACAAGTCCTTTAATTTTAGCTAAGAGTTGTCACGATATGGATATTTTATTATATTTAGTAGGAAGTAAATGTAAAAAAATATCTGCATTTGGAAGTTTGAAGCATCTTAATAACCAAAATGCTAGTGGAGAAATGGCACAGAACTGTCTTCAATGTTTAGTTGAAAAAAAATGTCCATATTCAGCAAAGAAAATTTATCTAGAAAAAGATAGAAGTATAAATAGAGCGGTTCATATAAATCCAACAGAAGAAAATATTTTAAAGATACTTGAGACTAGTCCATATGGAAGATGTGTCTATAGATGTGATAATAATGTTGTAGATAATATGGTAAATATATTACAGTTTGAAAATGGAGTTACAGCTACTTTTAATTTATGTGCATTTACTAAAGAAAGCGGAAGAACTATAAAGCTAATGTTTAGTCATGGTGAAGTTGGTGGCGACCTAAATAAAAATGAGATAAGAATTAAAGAATTTGGAAAAAATGAAGAAATAGTTATAAAGCCATCAAATAAACAGAATATGGTAGAGGAATATGACAGAAATCTTATTTCTGAGTTTGTTAAGTTAGTTTCAAATAAAGAATTAGAAAAGAGTAGCGTAGCAGCAAAAGAGGCTATACAAAGTCATGTAATGGCATTTGCAGCTGAATATTCAAGAGTGAGTGATGAAGTAGTGTATATAGAAGATTTTTTTGATAATGCTAAACAAATGACTAGAGAGATAGAAGAAACTATATTTTAATTAAGAAAATTTGTTAAATAAAGTAAAGATAGATTAGATAATAGATATACTAATGGATGTGTTCTATTAAAAAATCTATCTTTTTTTATTAAGATTTTTTCTTATCTCTATCAAAAAAATCCATACATTCGGATAAAAGATAAGAAAGTAAAGCGAATAAGATTTCTGTACTTAAAGGAATCGTTATTGAATCCATAAATGTATCAATTATGTTCATAGCTAGAAAAGTTAGTATAAAATCAATTATAAATTCGCAAAGCTTATATATTGAGTAAGGTAATTTGTTTACATATCTGAATATATCTAAAATAGTAGTGCATAAAAAATCAATTGGAGTAGTTATACAAAAATATATTAAAAAGAAAATTAGTACGGACCCAAGAGATTTATATTCAAAACCTAAGAATGATAAGAAGCCAATTCCTATAACCGTGAAAATACAAAAAGTTATACCAAAAAAAACAGCAAAAAATAAAAATACAGAAATAAATTCGCCTAAAGGAATTCTTCTTTTATTACTTATCTTAATCAACTCCTTAATTTATATAAATAATAACATTCTTAAAAATTCATAATAGTCTTCTGTTTCAAATAGTATTGTTTGAGAATCTATTTTTTTCATATTTGGATAAAAAGAAGCTTTAAAAGCTTTGTAATGCTCTCTAAATTTTATTTCTATTTTGAATTTATCAGGCAATTTTATTAAGTGTCTAGATAAATCTCCAGATAAAGCTTCTTTAACACCTTTTTCTATTTTTTTTAGTGCCAAATTTGGATGTATTGAAATTGAACCATTTCCAATTCCTCTTGACACAGGTACAGTAATTATATTTGGGTTTAGTTTTTTTGCACTCTCACAAAGCATTTCATCTCCACTTAAAAATGCTACAGGAACATTATAGTATGCAGCAATATAAGCATTTATAGTAAACTCAGATGCTATTTCATCATTTATTTTAAAATAGTCATAATCAATATCCATGGTATGAGAAAGTGGATTACCATTACAAGTAGCTCCAGAATGATAACCAGTAAATATACATGCGTCAAAGCTTTCATCAATTCCAGCCATCATAACTAGTGGGTCTTTAGTCCATCCTCTAAGTATTTTGACATTTTCAGGTAAAATATCTGGATTAATATTTCTACCACTGTCATGTGCATCTTTGACAAGTATTTCATGTATACCAGATTGAGTAGCTCCATCACATGCAGCTGCTATTTCTTTACTCATTTGTGTTCTGTAGTGCTGTGAAAATTCACATTCAAGTTTTGTCTCATCCCAATTTACAATACCACAAGTACCTTCTATATCAGCACTTAAATATAATTTCATAATATAGCCCCCCTTATATTTATAATTAATGATAATAACAGATAACAGAAAAATATAATCAATAAGGGGCATAAAAATATTATGTCTTACTATTAATTATTATTAAATCTGTAACTGAAAAATTACTAAACTAGCATTAAAAATATAACACTAGGTATCATCTATTTGTATAATTTTTTTTATGTAATATTTATATAAGATTGTAACATATAAGTAGTTACATTTACTAGTTTAACATAGTTATGTATCATTTTTAAATTAAATTGTTTACAGAAATTATTATAAGGATTTATATTAACTAATAGAAAAGAAAAAAGTAGAGAGCTATAAGAAATAAACTGATAATTAATGTACGAAAGTGTACTTAATAGTTGATAAATAACTCTCAAAAAGAAATGTATTATTTTAATTGTATTTTTTATTCTTAATAAAGAATACAATAATTATTGATAAAATAGGATTTATTGAAAATCCAAATAATGTCCAAAAACTACTATTAAGATTTTTCTTTGTAGAAATTTTATTACATGCTATTAGGATTATTATATAAATGATACAATTTAATATTCTAAATATATGTGATATAAAATTTTGAGCAAGTGCAAATAAATAAGCCTATGAAAGCAAAGAAAAAGTAGTTTAAATTCTTGAATTTTGGAAGTTGTTTTTTACTATCATTAATTGACATGATAACACCAAGAACCATAGCTATCCATCCAAATAAATTTGCTGCTTGTAGACTAAATATTGTCATGTATTTTCTCCTTTATATTTATTTATATTTAAGTATACAAGATAATTTATTAATATTAAAGTAGATAAAAGGAATTATATAATTTCAAAATTTAAATATAGGTGATTAGCATATGTTTAAGATACAGTTGAAGAATAAAAGATAAGACCCTTAATTAGAGTATTCTAACTAAAGGTCTACTGTAAATAAATTAAAATTCAAATTCATTTTCCCAATCAAATTCTCCTGACTTTTCTACGCTTTTAGGCCAATGATTACACCATTTAGGAACTGATGGATTTTCGATTCTATCAACACTTGGAGTATATGGTTTTAAGTCAATAACAGGGCTATTGTCATTAGCATCAATATATGGGATTTTTATTATGCCATTTTCATGGTCTATATTAATGATTTGTACAGTAGTTAATGCTATTGGATTAGGTCTAATAGGTGACCTTGTCGCAAATATTCCCAGAATATCTGGTGCATTTTTATATGGTTTTGGAGTTTCCAAAATATTTCTTAATTCAGTATTATCGAATCCATCAGCCCACCAAAGTACATTTAAGTGAGCAAAGCCATCAAGCCCTTTTAAAGCAGGTATGTATTTTTTATCCAATTCAATAAAGATTTCTTCACCTTGAACACGTATTTTTCCGATAGGATTTACTAATATTTGTTTCATAATATTACCTCCAATTATTTGGTTTGTCATTTGTAATTTTAGAATAGTACCTAACACCATGTTAGGGTCAATATAAAAAATTATTAAATATTAATAATTAAAAAGCTAATACATTTTTTACGTGAAGCATGACACCAGTAATAAGGCAATCTTCATCAATGTCAAAGGTAGATGTATGCAGAGGAGAAGTTATATTCTTTTCCCTATTTGCACAACCAATATGGTAAAAAGATCCTTCACAGTGCCTTAAAAAATATGAAAAGTCTTCAGCCCCAAGAGTGGGAGCATCTTTAATGATAATATTTTCTTTTCCAAACAAATCTATGGCATTTTGTTTAACATAATCTACAAGATTATTTGAATTTATAAGGGCTGGATAACCTTCCTCAATTTCAACAGAAATACTTCCTCCAAATGTTTTACAAGTAAAATCACAAATTTCTTTGATTCGTTTTTTTGAAAAGTTTCTAGTTTCTTGAGTTAAAGTTCTCAAAGTTCCTTTTATAACAACTTTATCACAAACTATATTTTCTTTAATTCCACCTTCAATTTTTCCTAGAGAAATAACCACAGAATCGGTAGGGTTTGTATTTCGGCTGACTATTGTTTGTAGAGCTGTTATGATATGAGCAGATATAACTATAGCATCAATACCTTGATGTGGATAAGCTCCATGACATTTTGCACCATGTACAGTTAATCGAAGTGTATCAGTGGAAGCATTTAAAGTGTTGTATTTTAATTCAATTAGGTTTTTATCAATGTTAGGATTTACATGAAGACCAAATATGTATTTTACATCTGGATTTTTCAGACATCCATCCTCTATCATGAGTTGAGCACCACCAATGGTTTCTTCTGCAGGTTGAAAAAAGAGTTTTACATTTACATTTAGATAATCCTTTAATTTAAATAGTATATTACAAGTGCCAAGTAAAATAGCAGTGTGTGCATCATGACCACATGCATGCATTTTACCAACATTAATTGACTTATAAGAAGAATTGAGTTCTTCTGTTATGGGTAAGGCATCTATATCAGCTCTTATTGCAACTGTTTCAAAGTTTGGATTTACATTTATATATGCAGTTACTCCAGTGTGATTTTTATATTCAATATAGCTTATACCTATTTCATTTAAATACTCAATGATTTTTTTCTTAGTTTGAAATTCTTCTAATCCAAGTTCTGGAGTTTTATGTAAATCTCTTCTGATACTTATAACCCAATCATTTATTTCATTACAAAGAGCTTTTATATTAAGCATAAAACACATCCTAACTATATTAAAAATTTATTTTTCTTCATTAATTATATTATTCAATATAAATCATTATTCTGTATCAAGTATAAATAAAATATCTTATAATTATAGTAGAGATATTTAACATGAAGAAGAGTATATCATTTTAGAATAAGAGGTGTTTAAATGTTAGGAGTAATTGCGCCATCTGGGCCATTAAGAAATACAAGTTTAGAGGAAATAAAGTCTAATTTAGAAATTTATGGTTATGAAGTTAAATTTTCTGAGAGTTGTAGTTTAAATTATAAAGGGTATTTAGCTGGTAATGATGATATTAGAGCAAAAGATATAGAAGATATGTTTTTAGATAAAGATGTAGATATGATTATGTGTTTAAGAGGAGGTTATGGGACAACAAGGATATTAGACAAGATAAATTATGATATAATAAAGCAAAATCCAAAACCATTTATAGGTTTTTCTGATATAACAGGTTTAAACTTAGCTTTCTATAAAAATTGTGGTCTTTTACCATATCATGGGATAATGGCAGCAAATGTAGCCAAATGGGATGAATTTACCTATAAATCTCTAATAAATGCTTTAGAATTTAAAGATGAACTCTACTTAGAAAACCCAAAAGAAGAAGAGATTTATACTGTATGTGAAGGTAGGGCAGAGGGAATAATAATGGGAGGAAACTTATCCTTAATAATTGCTACAATGGGAACTAAATATGAAATAGATGCAAAGGATAAAATTTTATTTATTGAGGAAATTGGGGAATCTCAATATAAACTAGATAGAATGTTAACCCAACTATATTCTTCAGGCAAACTTGATGAGTGTAATGGTATAATTTTTGGAGATTTCAAAGATTGTATTGAGGAAAAAGATTTGATAGAATTATTAAAAGAATTTGCAAGGAAGGTTAATAAGCCAGCTATATATAATCTTCAGTCTGGACATTGTGTCCCAATGGTAACTATTCCTTTAGGTAGAATGTGTGAATTAAATGCTACAGAAAAAATGATTAAATTAAAAAAATAGTGTGTATATAAATATAATGGAAATATGGTATAATCTTATACAAGTAAAAATTTAGCTAGGAGGATGAAGAATGTCTGATGATAGAATAATAGACTTTAACGAACTAAAGAACAAAGTTAAAGATTCTGATGTAGATAAATTTGAGCAATATATATATAACTTATATTTTTCTGTTATGGATGGAAAGATGTCGATGGCTGAGTTTTCAAGAAAAATATTTGATTATATGAGAGATAACAACATATCTCAAGAAAAGTTTATGAAAATACAAAAACAATTTATGGAGAGATATGGTATGGACACTGAAGAAGTAGAAAAACAACTTAGAAACTTTGGAATCGACCCTTCTACAGCAGGTTTTATGAGTAATAATACTTCCAGCAAAGTATCTACAGAAGATTTAGAATCATTTAAGAAGAGTGCAGGATTTTATGAGAAATATGGTGAAAAAATTCAACCTAAAAGTTGCATAACAACATTCATAAAAAATGATTTGAATGATATTAATGTAATAATAGACCAAGAAAAAATAATGCTTTGTAGTGATAAAAAAATAAATCTTATGGACTCAGAATTAAATGAGTTTTTATTAGAATATAAGAATATGTTCAACAAAAAGATAAAAGTAGTTATGTGTGAGACTACAAACAAGTATGACTATTAAAAAGTAAATTTAACTATTAAATCAATATCACTTAGTTATATAACTTAAAAACAAAAATCGCAATTTATTTTTCTTACAAAAAACGAGTAAGGAATATGTAAATTGCGATTTTTTATATTATAGAGATTGGTCATAGTAAATAACATTTATAAGTAATAATATCCTTTTAAAATTGTATTATTCTATTAAAGTTTTATTAAAAATGAGTTGTTTAGTAATTATATAATATACTGTACGAAATATTGAATTATTAATATAGTTCTTTTAATACTTTAACGCCATTTTGAATCATACTATTAAAGAATACTAAGTTTAAAAGTTCTGCAGGATGAACATTTGGGATATCATAAGTATCTACCAAATTCATAGGTACAACTATATTTTTTTCAATATTATACTGATTAAAATAGGCTTTTAGGGTTATTGCAAATTGATATATACATATATCTGTACAATCACCAACTATAATTATATTATCTATATCTTCAAAATCTAAACTTTCTAATGCAAAAAATCCATTAGTAGAATTTTTAGGAAGAATTTGTAGATTCTCTATTGATTTAAGCTCATCAACCAATTCACTTTCTACATCATTTTCTAAACAGTGAACAGGGTAACTCAAAAGTTCTATAGACTTAGGAGTATGAGAATCAGTAAATGCTACTATTCTATTTAATTTATTCGATATTTTTTTTGTAAATACTTCAATTGGTTTTATTAAAGACTCTACTCTAGGAGAGTATAAGGCACCTTGTTTTGCAAAACCATTATTAACATCAATTATAAATAAAGCAGTTTTACTCAAATCATAATTTTCTATTTTTTCTATTGGTAGATTATCTAAATTACTTTTTAAAGCTTCAAGTTCATTTAATAAGTTATCCATAGTTATACCTCCGAGATAAATTTAATAAAATTGTACATATTAATTATATAAAAGTCAAGGAGTACAAACATTGTATGGTTAGCTATGTTATTTTGAATTTAAAAGGTTTGAAGCTATATCTGGATAGTTAGTAAAAATACCATCTACATTGAGTTTTAGACAATGTAGCATATCATCTTCTTCATTTACAGTGTATACATTGATACCAAGTAAATTTGTGTGGCAAAGTTCAACTAGAGATTCAGTTACTAAAATTAAAGGTGCATGGAGATAACTATTACCTAGAAATTTAGCAAAATTGACTACATTATTTATAGGTAAATAACACAATAGTGCTGTTTTTATACTAGGGTCTAATTTATGAAAATTTTTTAAGCTATTGCTATTAAAACTAGATATAAGAACTCGGTTTTCCATATTGTACTTTAAAATAAGTTCTAAAACATCTTTTTCTATATTAGGATAATTTACCTTATCAGTTTTTAGTTCTATATTTAAAACGAGGTTTGTAGGTGAAATTAAAATTAATACCTCTTCTAAAGTTGGAATTTTACATTCCTTGTTGTTTTGATATCCATCAAATGATGAATTTAGAGTCTTTAGTTTTCTTAAGGTTAAGTCTTTTACAAATCCATGACCATTAAAAGTTCTATCAACTTTTTCATCATGAATAACTACAATTTTTCCATCTTTAGTCCTGTGAACATCAAGTTCTATTCCATATATATTCATATCTAAACATTTTTTAAAAGCTAGAATAGTGTTTTCTGGATATTTTCCACTAAAACCCCTATGAGCATAAATATTCATTTATATAGCTCCCTCCAATAAATCTTGTAAAATTTTAATTAATATAATATATCATATTCCAAAAGGTATTGTTATATATTAATTAAATAACTATTTATAATTTATATATTATATAAATGTAGAAAAATAAAATCATATCTGTGTTATAATATATTTTAAACATTATAAATATTAAGAATTTAGTAGTTATAAGAATAGATATAATTTTATGCAAGCTCATGTGTTTAGAGCTTGCATATGTATTATTAATATATTTCTATATTGCAAAAATAAAATTCCAAAAGAATTTTTTCTATAGATTTAGTAGTAAGGGGGAATTTTGATATGTATGAAGTTAATTTAGAACGAGCTATGAATTATTGGATGGATTTGTTAGATGATTATACAAATATAGCAAAAATTCCAAATGATTTTTTTTATAAAGACTGCTCTGATGAAGTATTAGACGAAGTTTTTAAGATGAATATCGAAAAACATGAAAGATTAATTCAGTATTCTAAACATAATAATATTAGCATAAGTTCTATTATAGAAACTATATATGGTCTTATACTTCAAAAGTATATATATGAAGATGATGTAGTTTTTGGAAAAACAATAAATATAATTCCAATAAGAGTAAAGGTTAGACAAAGTGAGAAATTTATAGATGTTGTAAGAAAGTTAAAAAGACAATGGAGTAGGTCTTTAGAATATGGGTATTATTTGTTATCGGATATAGAGAATAAAAATCATCTAAATACTAAACTTATAAATACCATATTTGTAGCCAAAAGTTTTGATTTATCATATGACTATGACATAGAAAAAAAAGGATATGATTTATCTGTAATAGTATATACAAAGAGAGCACTTAAAATAAAAATAAAGTATAAACCATCTATATACAAAAGAGAAACTATTAGAAGAATACTAAATCAATTTGACTATATAATAGAACAAATAATAAAAGATAACGATATTTTAATAGAAGATTTAGAATTTGTATGTAAAAAAGAAGAAAAAGTATTATTGGAAGACTTTAATGATAATCAATATAAAGTGCCATATGATAAAAGTTATATTGATTTATTTAGAGAACAAGCTAAAACAACACCTGATAATATAGCAGCTAGAGATGAAAATAGAAATTTAACATATAGAGAACTAGATGAGTTAACTGATAAACTTGCAGGTTATTTAAATCATATAGGAGTAAAAAGTGAAGATATAGTAGCTGTAATGTTACCAAGAGATATTAATATAATTATTACAGCTATAGGGATTATGAAATCAGGTGGAGCTTTTTTCCCAATAGATACAAATAATCCAGAAGAAAGATTAAATTATCTTCTTGAAGATAGTAATGCAAAAGTAGTAATAACTACAGATGAACTTAGCTGCAAGGTTGTAAATGAAAATACAATCGTACTTGATATAAATAATGAAGATATATTCAAAGTTGGATATGAATTGACTGAAAAAATAACACCATCAAACTGTGCATATACAATATCTACATCAGGTTCAACTGGTAGACCAAAAACTATAGCTATAGAGCACAAGAGTCTAGTACACATGTGCTATTATAGTGTAAAAGTAATAAAGGCTGTAGAAGATGATATATGTGGTATATACTTAAGTTTTAGCTTTGATGCTGTAATGAAACAGCTATTTCCATATTTGCTTATAGGTGCATCAATAAACATTATGCCTGAGGAAGCTAAATTTGATGAATATACAGTAAATGAATATTGTGAGGAAAATGATATAACTATCTTAGCATTACCAACAGCGTTTGCAAAATTATTTATACAAAATTGTACCAATAGCTCACTTAGAGTTGTGCAGACTGGAGGAGAAAGATTAAAGGGATATAGAAAACGTAACTATGAATTATATAATGAGTATGGACCAACAGAATTTACTGTCGTATCGACTTCTTTTCATGTGGATAAGGAATATGGAAAAATACCAATAGGTAAACCTATATTTAACACTTATGCATATGTATTAGATAAAAAGAATAAACTATGTCCAATTGGAGTTCCAGGAGAGCTATGTCTATCAGGAATTCAAATATCAAGAGGTTATTTAAATAAAAAAGGGCTTACAGAGCAAGTATTTGTGGAAAATCCTTATAAAACTTGTGAATATAATAAATTAATGTATAGGACTGGAGACTTAGTAAGATGGTTAGATGATGGAAATCTGGATTATATTGGAAGGATGGATAATCAAGTAAAAATTGATGAGTTTAGGATAGAGCTATATGAGATTGAAAATATAATAAACAATATTGCAGAAATTAAAAGTGTTGTTTGTATATCAAGAACAAATGATGATGGAGATATGTATATATGTGCTTATTATGTGATTGATGATAAAGATGGTGATAAGGTAAATGAAAGAGCAGTTAGAGAATATTTAAATGAGCATCTACCACCATATATGATTCCAACAATAATAATGAGGATAGATAAAATACCAGTTACACCAATCGGAAAAGTAAATAAAAAAGCACTACCAGAGTGATTTTTTATTATGACAGGTGTTGTAAAGTGATTTCAGAAATTTCTTTATGACACCTGTTTTTTAGAAATAATCAATTGACACAAAAGAAAGAATTTTCTGTACATTTTTACTGTGATGAAAATTTGTTTATAAGAATGATTATTGTATTTTTTATACTTTTACGTGTTTTAAAGTGTTTTTCTAACAAATTTAATTTTACATTAAAAAATTTTTTTACTTTTTATCTTAATACTTTTTAGTATAATTGAAAAATAAAAAGAATATTAGCATAAAAATATCTAAAAGTAGAAAATAATAATATGGGGTTAAATTTTAGTAATTTTAACTCGCTATTTGTAAAATAATAAAAAGTTAAGTTTTATATGTATATATGTTATAATATATACAAACTGAAAAGGGGTGAAAATTTTATGAACAAAAAATTACCTAAGGGTGCTTATGGTGAAGTTAGTGGAAAAGATTACGTTCCATACATCACAGATAAGTCCAGAACCGGTGGAAATGTAGCTGTACTGATTATCGGTATCATTTTAGCTGCCATTTTTGCCGCATCTACAACTTATTCTGGAATGAAAGCTGGTCTTACTGTTGCAGCGGGTATTCCAGGAGCTATAATAGGTTCTGCTTTTGTCGGAGCATTTGCTCGTCAGAAGGGTATTCTTGGTAAGAATTTAATCCAAGGTATGTCAAGTGGTGGAGAATCTGTTGCAAGTGGATTCATTTTCGTATTACCAGCAGTTATCTTAATTGGAAGCCAAATTACATTTTTCGAAGGCTTAGCTGTTGGAGTTGGTGGAGTTTTATTTGGTATAGGAGTTGCTGCTATAGTTCACAACTATCTAATAGTTGAAGAGCATGGTAAACTTATGTACCCAGAATCAATGGCTATATCTGAGACACTTGTTGCTTCAGAAGCTGGTGGAGATTCAATTAAGTACATGGGAATAGGATTTGTAATAAGTGGATTTATTACTGTATTAACTGGTTCATTCTTAAATGTAGCAAACAATGTAATGAGTCTTGTAGGAAGTAAGTTCTACAAATGGAAATTTGATATCGAAGTAAATCCTCTACTTTTAGGAATTGGATTTATAGTAGGTCTTGAAGTTTCTTTAACAATGTTTGCAGGAAGTATATTATCAAACTTTGGTATCGCACCTTTAATAGGATATTTTACAGATATGGCTAGAGATGGAGCTATGGTATGGAATAATCCTGCGATGCCTCTTAACCAAATGGATGTAGGAGCTATATCTAGTAGTTATGTAAAATATATAGGTGCTGGTATGATGCTTTGTGGTGGTATTATTGGTGCAATAAAACTTATACCAACTATAATCGCTTCTATAAAAGAAACACTTAAAGCTAAATCAAGTACTGGAGAAGGAGAAGAAGGTTCATCTATACAAATGATACTTTTATTAGGTGGAGTAGTTGTTGGATTCTTAGCAGCGTTCTTAATTTCTGGTAATATTGCTATGGCAATTATTGGAGCTATCATATCTCTTTTATTATCTTTATTATTTGTTATAGTAGCAGGACGTTTAACAGGAACAATAGGAACATCAAATCTTCCAGTTTCTGGTATGACTATTGCTTCTCTAGTTATTGTAACATTAGTATTTGTTATAATGGGCTGGACTGATTTAGAAGCTAATAAATCATTACTTTTATTTGGTTCATTTATAGTTGTTGCTATTGCTATAGCTGGAGGTTATACTCAATCTCAAAAAGTAACTTATATCATTGGTGGTAGCAAAAATGAAATGCAACGTTACTTTACAATTGCAAGTATAGTTGGTGTTATAGTTGTTGTTGGAGTAATTTTATTACTTTCTGACCAACTTAGAGCAACTGGTGATAATGTACAATTTGCATTACCACAAGCTAACTTAATGTCAACATTAACTTCTGGTATTATGTCAGGTAGTTTACCTTGGGTTATGATTATTGTTGGAGTATTTATGGCAATTGTTTTATATGCATTAAACTTACCAATAATGACTATAGCTATAGGATTCTATTTACCAATAGCAACTACTTCTATAATATTAGTTGGAGCATTAATCCGTTTATTTGTTGAGTTAGTATCTAAAACTGACAAAGAAAAAGAAGTTAAAGTTTCTAATGGTATAAGTTTATCTTCTGGTCTTGTTGCTGGTGGTTCTATCATTGGTTTAATAGGTATAATATTACAAGTAACTGGAGTTATAACTCCAAAAGTACCAAGTGGATTTGCTGCAACAAATTCAATGGCAATTGCTTTATTGGTAGTTTTAGTTGTACTTACAGCGTTACCTATTGTTTTATCTAAAGTAAAAAACAATGAGCAAGAGTAATGATGTTTTAGATATTGTATTTAAAATTACTAATGGACTTGAATATGAAGTAGATGAAAATAGTATTGTAACGATACTTGAAAAACAAGACCATAAAATCCAAAGGTTTTTTAGAAAGTTAAAAGCTAGAATACCTAAATATAAAAAAATAGAACTGGATGAATATTCTAGTTTCGTGTTTTTACAAATTGATGGTCAGAGAACTGTTAGAGCAATAGGCGAAAACCTAGAAGCTAAATATGGAGAAGAATCTCATCCACTTTACGAAAGATTGTTAGTTTTTTTAAATCATATTGAAGTTAATTGTCATTATGTTGAAAGACTGGATATATAGATATAAGGAAAATTATTATAGGATATATCGGAATGTAAAAGTTAGAAGATAATTATAAAAGAGGCTATCTCAAAATAGAGATTGTACTGCACCCCAATTGTTGGACTAAAAATCTAACGATTGGGGTGTTTCTATATGGCTAAATACGATTTTAATTTCAAATTAAAAGTAGTTAAATCCTATTTAAATAAAGAAGGAGGATATGTTTCAATAGCAAAACAACATGGAGTTGCTAACCATTCTCAAGTTGAAAGATGGGTTAATACATATAATACATTAGGAGAGAATGGACTAAAAAGAAAAAATAAAAATACTTTCTATACTATACAGTTCAAGCTAGATGTTATAAACTATATGATAACAACTAAATCCAGTGCACAAGAAGTCGCTAACCACTTTGGAATGAACAATAGTACACTTATAGCAATATGGAAACAAAAATTTTTACATGGTGGTGTCGATGCCTTGTCTAAAATGAAAGGAAGACCATCAATGAATAAAAACAAAAACACTAAAGAAAAAAATAAATTAACAAGAGAACAAGAATTAGAATATGAAAATAAACTTTTAAAAGCGGAGCTTGCATTTCTAAAAAAGTTGCGTGCTTCAGGGATGAATGTTCCCGAAAGGTTAAAAAACAATACGAAGCAAAAGTAATTTATGATCTTCGTAAGGAGTTTAAACTCTCCATTATTCTTGAAGCTACTAAATTTCCTAAATCAACATATATGTATTACCAGAAGAGATTTGATATTGAAAATCCAGATAAAGATATTGAAGAAAAAATCATGTCTATTTTTGAAGATCACAATGGCAGATATGGCTATCGCCGAATTACAGCTACATTAAAAAATAGTGGTATCGTTATTAATCAAAAGAAAGTTAGACGTATTATGAAAATTAGAACTTAAATGCATAGCTTTTTCTCGTAAATTACGTAAATATAATTCTTATAAAGGTACAATTGGAAAGGTAAATAATAAAATAAATAGAAGATTTAAAACATCAATTCCACATCAGAAAATAACAACTGATACATCAGAATTTAAAATATATACTACTGATAAAAATGGAAATTTAATTATAAAAAAAGCATATCTTGATCCATTTTTAGATATGTTTAATGGAGAAGTTTTATCATTCAGAATCTCAGATAGACCTAACTTTAAATCAATAAGTGATGCTTTAAATGAAGCCATCAATATTACAAAAGATTGTCCTTATAGAAGAACTTTTCACTCAGACCAAGGTTGGGCATATCAAATGAATAAGTATAGCAAAACACTTAAGAAAAATAGAATATTTCAAAGTATGTCTCGTAAGGGTACATGTCTTGATAATTCTCCTATGGAAAATTTCTTTGGAATAATGAAGCAAGAAATGTATTATAGAAAAACATATAAAAGTTTCAACGAATTAAAGACAGCTATAACAGAATATATTTACTATTATAACAACAAAAGAATTAAAGAAAAATTAAATTGGCGTAGCCCTGTTAAATATAGACTTGAATATGTATCTAAAGTTACATAAAGTAAAAAAACAGGAATGAAAATTCCATTCCTGTATAAAGTCCAACTTTTGGGTCTCAGTACAGATAAGCCTCTTTTTTACTGTTGAAATGATGAAAATATATATTAAAACCTGCAAATTTAAATTAGAACTTATTAAACTTAATATTAGAATAGTATTATTTATTATTAGCTATTTCATCAGCTAGATTATTTAGATATTCCCATCTTTCATATTTATGTTCAAGTTCCTTTTCTAGTCTTGATTTTTCATCTAAAATTTCTTGAAGTTTAGTAAAATCAGTTGAAAATTTTGAAGTACTTTCATCAAGTGTTGCAATTTTAGATTCAAGTTTTTCTATGTCTGATTCAATATTTTCAAATTCCCTTTGTTCATTATATGAGAATTTAAGTTTTTTATCATTTTTAGGTTTTTCTTTTTTTGAAGTAGTAGAGTCATCTTTTTTAATTGATTCTTTTTTGGATTCTTCAAACTCAATTCCTTGAACCTCTCTATAAATAAGATAATCGCTATAATTACCTGTATATACATGGATTTTTCCATTTCCTTCATATGCAAATATTTTATTACAAATTCTATCTAAGAAGTATCTATCATGTGATACTGTAACTACTACACCTCTAAATTCATCAAGATATTCTTCTAAGATTTTAAGTGTCTCAATATCTAAATCATTTGTAGGCTCATCTAACAGAAGTACATTAGGAGCCGTCATAAGGATTCTGAGAAGGTGCAGTCTTCTTCTTTCACCACCAGATAATTTACCTATCAAAGTATACTGCATAGTACCATTAAAAAGGAATCTTTCACACATCTGAGAAGCTGTAATTCTAGTACCATCTGAAGTCTCTATATAGTCACTAGCTTCTTTTACATAGTCTATAGCTCTCATATCAATATTCATATGAGAGTCATCTTGAGAAAAACAACCTATTTTAACCGTTTCTCCAATTGAAATATATCCATTATCAGGTTCTATATCTCCATTGATTATGTTTATAAGGGTCGATTTACCCATACCATTTTTTCCTATTATACCAATTCTATCAGTACGAGCTAAAGTATATTCTAAGTTATCTATAACTGTATTACCTTCAAAAGCTTTGGATATATTGTGTATTTCTATTATTTTATTCCCAAGTCTACTTGATGCAACAGATATATCGAGATTTTCATCAGGTTTGAAAGCTTCTCTGTTTGTGAGTTCATCAAATCTTTGTAAACGAGCTTTTTGTTTTGTACTACGAGCTTGAGCTCCTCGTCTAACCCAAGCAAGTTCTGTTCTAATTAAATTTTGTCTTTTATCTTCAATACTTGCTTCTAGTGCAAGTCTTTCCATTTTCTTTTCTAGAAATATTGAATAATTACCATCATAACTAAATAATCTACCCTTATCTAGCTCAATTATTCTATTTGTAACACGGTCCAAAAAGTATCTATCATGAGTTATCATAAGTAGTGAACCTTTTCTTGAATTGAGATATTCTTCAAGCCAATCTATCGTATCATTATCTAGATGGTTAGTAGGCTCATCTAGTATTAAAAGCTCACAAGGAGTAATAAGGGCTGATGCTAAAGAAACTCTCTTTCTTTGGCCTCCAGAAAGTTCTGCTATTTTTTGATTAAAGTCATTTATACCAAGTTTCGTAAGTACTGACTTGGCTTCACTTTCCAAATCCCAAAGATTTAAAGCATCTATTTTTTCGTGTATTGATAATAATTTTTTATTCAATTCATCTGTAAAGTTTGAACTAAGTCTTTCTAAGATTTCTTGATATTCACCAAGTAGTTTTAATTCCTCTGAAGTCCCATTAAATACTTGTTCAAGTACAGTTGAACTTTCATTATAAGTTGGGTTTTGAGGTAGATATTCTATTCTAATACCATTAGTTTTTGTTATATTACCAGTTTCACTTTCTTCAACTCCTGCAATAATCTTAAGCAAAGTAGATTTACCAGTTCCGTTTACACCAATAAGTCCTATTTTTTCACCATCATTGATTCCAAGAGATATATTTTCAAGTAATTTTTTTTCGGAATAACTTTTACTTATGTTTTCCAATGTCATTAAATTCATATAATTCACCTTTATTTCTAATCTATTATTTTTCAAAATGTTGATAGTCTGGGTTTTTCCAATATCCACCCCAACTCCAACCTCTGCTTACAAAAGCATTATAACAATCATCACCTTTTTTTATCATTCCAAGTTTCGAAGTAGACCTATCAGCATAGACTGTGCTTACTTTAGGACTAACATTATCTCCAGAAACTTGAGGGTTCTGCAATGGATTTATATCTATAGCACGTCCTTTACCATGGTTTGAAACGACATCTGTACCAGCTACAGTTCTATAACAAAATGACGAGGTATTATTATCAGACATAGATTTTTCATCTATAGCGTCATAATCATCTATTAGTTTAATTTTTTCAATTGGATATTTTTTTTCATATAATTCCTTAAAAATATCCACAACTTCTGGAGCTAGTTCACTACTTACTATCATTTCTCCTTGATGAGTTTTTTCATCGAATCCATAGTATGTAAGTTTTAAATAAGATATGCTATCAAAGCTTATAGGTTCATCAGAAGGCATAGATTTACCAATCATTTTACTTTTTATATTATCTGGTATTGAAGAATATGAAAAAGTAGGTTTAATATTGTTATCTTCCTGCTTTTTATTAGAGCTT
This sequence comes from Clostridioides sp. LIBA-6822, assembly GCF_056688955.1. Lineage (NCBI taxonomy): Bacteria > Bacillati > Bacillota > Clostridia > Peptostreptococcales > Peptostreptococcaceae > Clostridioides > Clostridioides sp. LIBA-6822. The sequence goes on from NZ_CP196995.1 coordinate 1,529,292, forward strand.
TGATTATTTTTAGAACCATCTGTTGTATTGTTTTTATTCTGCATAGTTTCTTGACTATTTACATTATCTTTTTTATTGGGGCTAGAGAAAAGTATCTCATATATAGATAATAAGGCAAGAAATAATACAGTTATTACAATTGTTAGTTTTAATTTATTAATCTTTTTTCGTTTTGACTTTTTACTCATATTATCCCCCAGTGTTAGATTCATATAAACTATATATATTATACATCATAAAAATAAACTAGGCTAACAATATTTAGTTAACCTAGGACATTTCATTTACAGTTTCTCCAATTATTTTTATTCCAATTTCAATATCTTTAAAAGATAACCTAGAAAATCCAAGCCTTAAAGTGTCAGAACCAGAATTGTCTGTAAAGAATAAATCTCCAGGCATGAATATAACATTTTTTTCATAACATTTTTCCAAGAGTTTTCTAGTATCTATGTTTTTTAGTTTTATAAATATATGCAAACCACCATCACCTAAGATGTATTCTGTGTTTATATATTTTTTTATACATTCATATGCAAAGTTAAATTTATCTCCATAGAACTTACGTATTTTCTTAATGTATTTCTCAAAACCTCCATTGCTCAAATAATCAAATAAAATTCCTTGATCCAAAAAGGATACATGTATATTTCTGCATCTTTTCACACTTTCTAATTTATCTATTACTTTTTTATCTGCAAATATCCATCCAATTCTCATTCCAGGAAATAGAATTTTTGAAAAACTACCAATATATACAACTCCGTTATTCATATTATCAAGAGAACATATAGGAAATATATGAGAACTATTGTAGAGCAATTCCTCGTTAAAGCCATCTTCTACAATTGCTATGTTATATTTTTTCATAAGATTATAGAATTTGTACCTATTTTCAGGAGTCATTACAATCCCTGTAGGATTGTGATAAGAAGGTGTAATATATGCAAACTTTATTTTATTTTTATACTCAATTAGACGATTTTCTAACATATTAAAATCTAAACCATCTTCATGTATGTCTACACCTAAGATGTTGAGGTTATGTGATTTCATAATTTTTATAGCAGTATTATGGGTTGGGTTTTCACATATTATGTAATCTTTTTCTTGAGTAAAAGATGACATAATGATGTCAAAGGCTTCTGTAAACCCATTTGTGACTAGTATATCTTTATTATTAATATCAACTCCCTTGTTTGTCATATATTTTAGCAAATAATCAATAAGGGGTTTGTAACCTTGTGCATATCCATAATTGAGCAATTTGTGACCTTCTAAAGATATTCTATTTAGAAAAGATTTTTTGAATTCTTCCATATCAAATAAATCTCCATCTGGAGAGATACTTTTAAATGAGATTAAGTCAGAGCTCCAAGGAATCTCACTTTTTATAATATCCAATTCATTAGCTTTTTTGGAGTATGTATTCTCTAAACAGTCCCAGTTCAAAGACCATGTAGTATTTGACGATTTATTCTTTGATTTAACAAATGTACCTTTTCCTGAAATAGAGTAGATTAGACCTTCTGATTTTAATTCTTCATAGGTTAAGACTACAGAATTTCTACTAACTTGTAAAAGCTGACTAAGCTCCCTTGTAGAAGGGAGCTTACTATTGTCTGGAATTAATCCTTTTGATATCATATCACTTATATAATTTTTAATTTGTATATAAATTGGTTCGTTGTCATTTAATTTTAGATTTGAAAATATCAAATTACCACCTCAAATTATTTTATCTAATTTAAAGAGTATTCTATAAGTTTATCTAATAGCTCGCTATACTTAATACCTCTAGCAGCTGCACTTCTAGGAATTAAACTAGTTTGAGTCATGCCAGGAAGAGTATTTAGTTCAAGAACATATGGAATACCTTCACTTATAATCATATCAACTCTTACATATGCTTTGCAATTAAAAATTTCCCAACAAGTCTCAGAAATTTCATTTACTCTTTTTTGAAGTTCTTCTTCTAAATAAACAACTTCTTCTTTTGCTCCTTTTTCAACTGAGTATTTAGCTTCATAATCAAAGAAGCCTGAATCAGATTTTATAGATATTGTAGGGAATACTTCTCCATTTAGTATAAATGAAGTATATTCTACACCTGGTATATATTTTTCAATCATTACAAATTCATCCACTTCTAGTCCTTTGCGAACTGCTTCTTCAACTTCACCTTTAGAATGAATAAAGAATGTTGCTACACTTGAACCTCCTGAATTTGGTTTTATAAATACTGGATAACCTATCTTATCTATTTCATCATAATCTATCGCATCAACTGATTTTACTAAAGCCCATGGAGCAGTAGGAAGGTTTGAATCTCTAAGCATTTTTTTAGTTATATTTTTATCCATACACATTCCACTGCAAAGAGGTCCACATCCAGAATATGGTATATCCATAGTTTCAAGTATTGATTGAATACATCCATCTTCACCAAACTTCCCATGTAGGGCAAGTATTGCAAAATCTACATCTTCTGGTATCTTTGTAAATATATCTTTTTTATCATCTATTATTACTTTTACAACATCGTATTTATTTTTATCAAGATTATTATATATCTCTTTTCCTGAGTTTAAAGAAACTTCTCTCTCTGATGATATTCCACCCATTATAACTGCTATTTTCATATTATACACTCCTATTTTGATTTTTATTATTTTAAATTAAATTTTTTATTTACTTACTTAATTATATGAATTAAGAGTTGATGATGAAAGTACCACTATATATGAAGTTTGTATCATGTGTGGTTTTGGAGTAATAATCTAATTTAAAGATAAATTTAAATGATTTTTTAACTTTATTTATGTTATTATTTTTGCTAAAATTATTGTTATGAACTTAAGACTAGTCTTAATGGCTATAAATCAAGGAGTGATAAATTTTGAAAGCTGAAATAATAAGTGTAGGGACAGAAATATTATTAGGTGATATAGTAAATACAAATTCTCAATTTTTGGCTAAGGAACTTGCATCATTGGGAATAGAAGTATACCATCAGAGTACGGTTGGGGACAACAAACAAAGACTCTTAGAATGTTTTGATGAAAGTTTAAAGAGAAGTGATTTAGTAATTACTACAGGTGGTCTTGGACCAACTGGTGATGATATGACAAAAGAAACTGCAGCAGAATACTTTGGTCAGGAACTAGAATTACATAAACCATCATTAGAAGTTTTGGAATCTTTTTTCGTTAAAACAGGAAAAAAAATGGCTGAAAACAATATGAAACAAGTATACTTTCCAAAAGATGCTATAGTACTAAAAAATAATAATGGTACAGCTCCAGGAGCAATTTTAAAGAAAAATGATAAAAGTATAATAGTGTTACCTGGACCACCAAGAGAAATGAAAGCTATGTTTAATGAGAGTGTCAAACCTTACTTACAACAATTTACAAATGAAATGTTAGTATCTAAGACTTTAAGACTATATGGAATAGGGGAGTCAAATCTGGAATTAGAAATTCTCGATATAATCAATGAACAAACCAATCCAACAGTTGCTTTATATGCAAAGGAGTTAGAAGTTACAATAAGAATAACTGCAAAAGCTAAAAATGAAAAAGATGCTTTTGAATTAATAAAACCAGTGGAAGAAGAAATAAAAAATAGAGTTGGTAAATATGTATATACTGAAGGTGATATTTCAGTGTCTGAAGGAGAAACTGTGTTAGAAGATGCTGTTGCTAAACTTCTTGTAGAAAAAAACTTAACAATAGCAGTAGCTGAATCTTGTACTGGAGGTTTAGTTTCTTCATCTCTTATAAACTATTCAGGAATATCTTCTGTGTTTCTTGAAGGTTGTGTAACATATTCTAATGAGGCTAAAATGAAAAGATTAGGAGTAAAAAGAGAAACTTTAGAAGAATTTGGAGCAGTAAGTGAGCAAACAGCAATAGAAATGGCTGAGGGCGTTGCTAAAGGGATTGAAGCTAATATAGGCATATCTACAACTGGAGTAGCTGGACCTGGCGGAGAAACTGAGGAAAAGCCTGTGGGATTGGTTTATACTGCAATATATATAAATGGGAAAACAGTAGTGAAAAAAAATATATTTAATGGGGATAGAAGAAAGATAAGATTAAGAGCTACTAGAGATTTACTTAATGAATTGAGAATACAATTGGAAAAGCTTTAAATTATTATGATACTGGATATATTTAAAGCATTAGTATAATATAAAATCATTTTTGGAGGCTTTTAATTTATGATAAAACATATATTTTGTGATTTAGATGGAACTCTATACGAAAATGGAACTATAACAAAAGAAGATATATCAGCAATTGAAGAAGTAGAAAAAAAGGGAGTGCAGTTTAATGTTGCTACAGGTAGAATATTTAAACAGGCTCGTAATATTATCAAAGGCAATTTAGATATGAATGGATACTATATATGTGAAAATGGTTCATTTATACATGATAAAGATTATAATGTAATTTTTAAAAGAACTATAGACGATAATCTAGTGAGAAAAGTTATTGATAGATTTGAGTCAAGTGATGCACAATTGTACTTTAAGTATAAGGGTGATGTAATCGTAGGTAGTGATACGACTGCCTTTAGACACTATTCTAGTGATTTTATAGTTGACCCTGATTTTGAGAAAAGAAGTAGTTTTGATAATCTTATAGGAAATATAGGGGTATGCTCTGAAAATTTAGAAGAGTTATCTAGAATAGAATTGTATCTAAAAAGTGAGTTCAGTGAAGTATTAGAAATATATTTTTCTGGAACATATACTTTAAATATAGTGCCTAAAAGTGTATCAAAAAGAGGAAGTATAGAACATGTAATAAGAACTTTAAATGTAAGCCCAGATGAGGTTGCTACTATTGGAGATTCTCCAAATGATATTTGCATGTTGGAAGGATTTAAATACAGTTTTGCAATGTCCAAAGCGAGGGAAGAAGTAAAACAAAGTGCAAATTATATAGTGGATAGTGTGAAAAGTGCTATTGATGTTATAATGGAGATAAATAGTTAAATACAAGATTTATATAGTTAATAAAAAATTAATGAGTTATATTTTTCTACAAATCTATTAAGTAATCAATTTTAGAGATTTGTTTATTTAATATAAAAAATGACTGTTCTAAAGAATTATAAAATTATCTTTTATATTCTATAGAACAGTCATTTTGATTATACTTAATTATAAGTTTAAAAGTTCTTAAATTAACCACAATTTGCTATGTGATATGATTTTATTGTATTAGATAAAATAGCATCTAATATATAATTTATAACGCTATTACATGTATAAGCTGAAAACTTTAAATCATTCATATAATCAGTTTTCTTTTTATATTCATTATAAAGTTTAGTAAAAAATTTCTCAAAACCGTTATTTATAGTAGTACCTTTAATTTTAGACAAATCAACATCTTTTGCGAATGATCCAAGTTCTCTTTCATAAGTGACATGTTTATTTAAACTATGCTTAAATTCCCAGCGTTCACTATGAGCTACACAGAAAAAATCGCACAGAAAGTGACATATAACTCCTAACTCTTGGCTAAGTCTGCTTACTGAAAAATATTTAGAAAGACTATCTATATTAAGACTGCACAAATAGTTTATCTTAGAAAGAATCATATTAAATGATTCATCTAAATAATGTTTTTTTAATTTATATTTAGAAAAAGCATCTGGCTTTATATTACCGTATATAAAGTTTTTTTCACTTATAAAGAATGTTTTATTTTCATCTATATTATCAAGTATTGATTTTGCCATAATAAAATGAGTATTCATTAACATATTTACACCTCGTATAGTTTGTTAGACTTATTAAATATATTATTATGATATGATATTTATGATAAAAGTTTAATGGTAAATATATGAAACTAAGTCAATCATATTTATTTAAATAATTTCAACCATATTCATAATACCAGTAAATGGCCAAATTTACAATATGTAAATAGTGTTAAGTTTTTATTTATCAAATTTAAAATTAAGTATTAGTATACTTTCTAATTAACCTACTAGCTTTAGACTGTGAAATTTCAAGGTGTTTAGCTACTTTATAAGAACTTCCAAATTTTTCATAACTATCCAAAATTATATTTTTTTCATACTCCATAATTAAGGTATCAAAATTTTTATTCTTATAATCAATGGATGTTGAATTAGACTTTATAATTTTATTAATATCAGATATATTCATTTTATTTTCATTAATGTCAATATTTACATTTTTTGTAAGGATATGTGGTAAATCATCTATTGTTATATGATTATCTGTGCAGGTAAGTAAGATTTTTTGAATTATATTTTGTAATTCTCTTATATTACCTGGGAATCTATAATTTGCAATAATATCTATGGCATCTTTGGAAATAGTTTTATTTAGATTAAAGTCACTTGAATACCTATTAAAATAATATTTTATAATCTCTACTAGATTATCTCTTCTTTCTCTAAGAGGAGGCAATTTTATTTCTATAACATTTAATCTATAATACAAATCTTCTCTAAATTTCTTTTCTTTTACTTTTGAAATTAAATCAGCATTTGTAGCAGATATAATTCTTATATCGACTTTTTTATTTTTTAAACTTCCAACTGGAGTAAAAGTTTTATCTTGTATTAATTGCAAAAATTTTGCCTGTAAATTTTGTGGTATATCTCCTATTTCATCTAAGAAAAGAGTTCCTCCATCAGCCAATTCTACAAGTCCAACTTTACCTTTGGTACTTGCACCTGTAAAAGCACCTGAAGTATATCCAAAAAGTTCAGATTCAAGGAGTTGTGGAGATATAGTCGCACAATTTATAGTTATAAATGGTCCATTAGTTCTATTACTGTTGTGATGTATATATCTAGCAAGTGAACTTTTCCCTGTCCCAGATTCTCCTAAAAGAAGAACACTTACATCTGTTTTAGAAACGTGATTTACTGTATTTATGATTGGTTTCATAACCAGTCCATCCATAATTACAGTATCTTCAATTCTAAGAGCAGTTCTATATAATGTTTCCACTTCAGATTTATATTTTTTTACTTGTTTTTTTGTATCTTCAAGTTTATTCTTTATATTATTAAGTTCAGTTATATCTCTACAATTCTCAACAGTAAATTCTAAGTCTCCATTTTCATCAAATATAGGGGTAGCAGTTATAATGAGCTTTTTTCCTGTTTGAGTATCTTGTTCTAGTGAAAATTTAGACTTTGTCTTTAATACAACTGGTATGGGGCTTTTTGTTGAATATCCAGATTCCTCTAAAAAAGAAACATTTTTTCCTAAAATATCTTCTTTTTTTAGACCATAATTTTCTTCAAATGCTTTATTGCAATATATGATTATTCCTTTATTATCAGATACACATATTTCGTCATGAGAGGCTTCTAATATCTTTTGGTAAAACTCCAAATCTAATTCTAAATTCAAATCCATTTTTCTGTTATCCTCCTAAATTTTTAATGATATATTAAAATAGGTTTAATTTACTAAATATAATTAAAATTTAATATTTATATAATATATAAGTTTCAGTCTATTTTAACTTTAAATAAGTTATATATAACTCATTTTACAATTAAAACAAGTCTAAATCAACTTAAAATGTATATGAAACAAATATTAAAAAATTGAAATTTTATCAGTGTTGTTGAAAATACTAGGTTTTTGGTGTCGATATATATTGGATTAAAGTGGCATAATTTTTGCTTAACAAAAACTATGTGCATTGACTTAAATAAAATTAGAGGGGAATTTGAAATGGGAGAAAAAAGTAAAGGGTATGTATTTATAGCAACAGCAGGAATATTATGGGCTACACTTGGATTATTTGGAAAGTTTTTAATGGGAAATGGATTAACATCAGAACAGGTAGCATTTACAAGATTGTTTTTTGGATTTATAGTTTTAGGAGTATATTCTTCTATAAGGACACCACATATTTTAAAAATAAGTAAGAAGGGAATCATATATTCAATAATAATAGGTATTATATGTCAAGCTATGTTTAACTTATGTTATTTTAAAGCAATTGAAACTGTGGGTGTGTCAGTAGCAGCAGTTTTATTATATACTTCACCATTATTCTTAGCAGTATTTTCAAAAATCTGTTATAAAGAGAGTATTACTAGAAGTAAAGTAATTTCACTTATTTTTTGTTTTATGGGTGCAGTTATGGCGGTGACTGGTGGAAGTTTAGATTTTCAAAATTTAAGTGCTTTTGGACTTTTACTTGGTATATTATCAGCAATAGCATATGCACTTATGCCAACTATTAGTAAAAATGCTTTGAAAGAATTTTCAAGTTCTACAATATTAGTGTACAGTTTCTTATTTGGAGCTATCTTTATGATTCCATCTGCTAGACCTTGGGAGATATTGTATTATGCCAAAGATTTAAATATTCTATCTTGTATGCTAATGTTAGGTATTGTACCAGCAGCACTTGCATATATTTTTTATGCAGCAGGTATATCTAAGGGAGTAGAGTTATCTGTTGCAGGTGTTGTGGCATCAGTAGAGCTAGTTGGTTCTGTAATAATTGGTTGTACTATATTAGGAGAAAATTTTTCTTTATGGAAGCTATTTGGGGTAATGCTGATGCTAATATCAGCAGTAGTAGCACTTAATCTTTCTTATGATGGAATAAGACTGTTTTGTAAATCCAACAAGTTAAAGCAGATTGAAAAAACAGAAAGTATTTAGAATTAGAGATTTAAAAATATTGAGATTTAAAAATACTGAAATTAATAATGTTACATAAAATTATAGGTAATTGTAGTTAATTTAGAAATATAAATTAAATTTTTTACTATATACTATATAAATTAATATATTGTTTTATAAATACTAAATAACTATAGAGAGAATTATATTTACATAACACTTTCTATAGTTATTATTTTTTTGATATTGTTTTATGTGTAATAAGTATACATCATTAAAAAAACTTGCAACCTTGATAAGAATTTCGAGCCTTCAAGGTATCATCAATTTGATTTAAAATTTCCCATTTCTTTAGACTCCATAAAGGACCAACTAGTTCATCTCTTTTGCCATCACCAGTAAGTCTATGGATTATCATAGTTTCAGGAAGTATTTCTAATTGGTCACATACTAGATTTATATATTCATCTTGTTCCATAAGAGTTAGCATGCCATTTTGTAGCATCTTTTCCATAGGAGTGTCTTTTATAACATGTAATAGATGAATTTTTATGCCATCTACACCCATTTTACCAACAGCCTTTGCAGTTTCCATCATCATATTATAATCTTCGCCAGGAAGACCATTTATAATGTGTACAACAACCTTTATGTTTTTAGCTTTTAATTTTTCAACACCTTCAACAAATGATTTATAATCATGTCCTCTATTTATAATTTTAGATGTAGAATCATGAATTGTTTGAAGTCCAAGTTCAACCCATAAGTTAGTTCTTTTATTTAGTTCAGATAAGTATTCTACAACATCATCTGGCAAACAGTCAGGTCTTGTTGATATTGAAAGACCTATGACGTCATCAAGTTCTAATATAGTCTCATACTTTTCTTTTAAAACCTCAAGGGGAGCATACGTATTTGTATATGCTTGAAAGTAACCAATATATTTTGCATGAGGCCATTTCTTTAACATCATTTCTCTTATATTATAAAATTGACTAATAAGATTATCTTTAGGGTTGCCAGCGAAGTCACCAGAACCTTCCTTGCTACAATAGGTACATCCGCCATAACCAATACTTCCATCAATATTTGGGCAAGTAAACCCTGCATTTATTGATACCTTAAAAACTTTTTCTCCAAAAGTATTTCTAAGATAATAATTCCAAGTATGATATCTTTTATTATCAAAAGCATATTTAAATTTATCCAAAGTAATCACCTATTTCTAATAAAATTGTACACTCAATTTGTACAAAAAACATATTACCATAAATATATGACTTAAACAAATTCTATTTTAAGTAATATAAAAATAATGCAAGAAAATAATTAACATTTTCTTGCATTATTTCCAGAGAAAAATAGAACTAGTCCAAATAATATTATGAAAAAGGACATTATCGATACTATAAATCTAGATAAAAAAAGAGGAGACAAGATAAGGCATACACCAAATAGAGTCTTAATTATATTCCAAGTTGTAAATTTAGAATATGGATTATTCTTGCTATTTACAAGTGCTACTAGTTGATTAAATATTAAATAAAATCCTAAAAATAATGAAAATATACTTTGTATTTTTTGAGGAAATATAAAAAGTAATATACATGCAATTATTAGAATCCATTGAACATTAGTAGATGGCTTAATTTCTTCTTTAGTAGCGTATCTTTTTAATTCATTGATATTTTTTAGATTTAAATATGCAAAGAATAAAAGAGCAATACCAAAAGTCCAAGAAATTAATTTTATCCCTAATGTCTTAAATGTAAGGCATAATAATCCTAAAACGATGAGTAATACTCCCATTAACATAAATTTAGTAGCATTTTCTTTTTTATTAAAGTTATTAAAATCGATATTAAAATTTGTGTACATAAAATCACCTCCAAAATCAATAGAACAATTATAACAGAAATTTATATTCAAATAAAGTCATCAAGTATAAAAATTAAACTATACTTAGTAATTAATTGATAGGTTGTATCATAAACTTTTATTAATAGAATTATATAGGAGGAGGTTTGTCCATGACAAAATTATGGGCAATAATATTTGCATTATTAGCAGGTGGGTCTACTGCACTTGAAGCCTTTATAAATGGAGAACTAGGGAAAAGTACAACAGCATTAGTTGCAACATTTATAAGCTTAACTGTAGGGGCAATATTTTTTTTGGTAAGTATAATAGTTACAGGAGATTTAAAGTGTTTGGTGTCTATAAATGGTTTTAACTATAAGTTATTGCTAGGAGGAGTATTTGGTGGATTAATAATATATTTCACAGTAAAAGCAATTCCAAATTTAGGTGTATCAAATACAATTATATTAACACTTGTATCTCAAGTTCTAGTTGGATTTTTTATTGATAGCGTGATTTTAGGACAAGAAACAATGCATTTATACAAGTACATAGGTGTTATACTTTTAATATTAGGGACATTTTTTATAGTAAATTAGTAATTTAAAGTATTATATAATTTGCTATGCAACTTAGATATTTGGTATAATTATGGTAACAAAACAAAGTTAGATGAAAGAGGTGTTAGAATTGGCTGATGAAAAATTTGTAATGTCATTTAGTGGTGGTAAGGATAGTATATTAGCATTAAATCGAATGTTGAAAAAAGGATATAAGCCTGTGGCACTCTTGACAACTATAAGTGAGGAACATGGAAAATCATGGACGCATAATTTAGAATATAATATGCTTAAACAAGTAAGTAGCAATATAGGATTACCTTTATTAGTTGCTGAGTGTGGCGTAGAAGGATACGAAGAGAGTTTTGAGAGAGCTTTAATAAAAGCTAAAAATATGGGAGCAACAATATGTGCATATGGAGATATAGACATAGAAAGTCATAGAAAATGGGATTCCGATAGATGTGATGCAGTTGGTATGAAAGTAAGTTTACCATTGTGGCAAGAGAGTCGAGAAAATTTAGTATATGAATTTATAGACAGTGGGTTTTGTAGTATTGTAACAAAAGTAAATTTAAAGTATCTAGGAGAGGAATTCTTAGGAGAAAAATTGACTAGAGAACTTGTTAAAAAGATAAAAGATGCAGGTGCTGACCCATGTGGAGAACATGGAGAATATCATACTTTTGTAGTAGATGGTCCAATATTTGAAAAACCTGTAGAATATGAAGTAAAAGGAACTTCAACAAAAGATGGTTATGGATATTTAGAAATAAAATAATTACATAAATAAAATACCTATTATATAATCCTAGTTTTTGCAAAGGTCTAATATTTGCAAGATTGTATAATAGGTATTTTTTATTTTATATATTTTACATAATATTCTTTAAGCAACCTTATTTAGATTAGAGTCTAATGTAGAATAATTCTTTTTTAGGAAAACTATTGATAAAATAAGGCATATAAATTCTGAAACAATAGTAGTCATCCATATTCCTTGACCGCCAAATATTAGTATCATTGAAATTAGGCTTAGAACAACTACTACAAGTCCTCTACCAAGAGATATAACAGTAGAAATTGATGGTTTTTCTACTGAAACAAAGAATCCAGAAATTATTACATTAATTCCTACAAGTAGGAAAGATATAGAGAATATTTTAAATACACGAATTCCTTCATTGAATAGTATTGTTTCTTCTGGGTGTATAAATAAAGAAACTATTGGTCCTGAAAAAGCCATACAAATTGCAAATACAGAAATTGATGCTATTATTGTGGCTTTTATTCCCATCTTTAATAATTTTTTTACATTATCCATATTCCCTGCACCATAATAAAAACTAGTAAGTGGTTGCATACCTTGAGTTATACCCATCATAGTCATAAGTACCAATGTATTTATATAATTTATAACACTGTAATAGATAAGAGCACTTTCACCAATATATTTAGTAAGACTCAAGTTAAAAAGTAAGACAACTATACCACAACTTAATTCAGTAGTCGAATCTGGGAAGCCTATAAATACAATTTTTCTAAGTGTTTTGAAATCAACTTTAAATTTTGAAAAATTCAAGGTTGAGTTTTTTCTTAAAAAATGTATCAAGAAAAAAATAGTAGAAAAGACTTGAGATAAACCTGTGGCGATACCAGCACCTTTTACACCCCATCCAAATTCAATGACAAATAAGTAATCAAGTACGATGTTTGTAAGAGCAGATATTATTACGCCAACAGTAGCTAATATTGGGAATCCATCAGTTTTTATTATAACTTCTAGAGAGTAAGATACTATAAAGAAGCCATTAAAAAATATTATTATTCCTAGATAATCTTTAACCATACCAATTGTGGACTCTGTAGCTCCTAAAAATAATGCTAGTCTGTCTAAGTTAAAAAAAGTTATAGCTAAAATAATTATAGATAATATAATTATTGATACTAAGTTGAATGAAAAGACTTCATTTGCAGATTTAATATCTTTCTTGCCAAGATAAATTGCAATTATAGTAGATGCACCAGTTGAAAATAACAGAGAAACTGCAAATATAAAATTAATAAAAGGCATTGATATATTAACAGCAGCTAAAGCTAATTCACCAACTCCTTTACTTACAAATATTCCATCAACCATTGTATATAATGAGAAAACCCACATTGCAACTACAGATGGTGCTAGGTATTTAAAAAACCTCTTACCTAGGCTCATGTTTTCGTTTATAGATATTTTAGTATCCATTTATTACCACTCCTTGTAAATCTATTATAAAAATATTAAACTATTAATTAATAATTTTATTTCTAGTATAAATGATAAACTATGGTATAGTACCAATGTCAACAGCAAATAGTAAATAATTATAGATTTTATTAAATCATAGTGATTTTAAGCGTTTTATAAGTATATCCTATTATATATATTACTGACATTTAACTGACAAATAGGAAAAAAAGTACTTTAACTGACATTTAACTGACCATTATTTGAATAGTATTTTGCTTATATTTTCAGATACTTCTTTGTCCATTTTATCTAATAAGTGAGAATATCTATTCATAGTTATTTTTATATCTGCATAGCCCAATCTTTCTGAAATAACTTTTATGCTAGTATCTGTTTAAATAAAATAAACTTTATATTGTATAAAAAGGAGTATTCAATGAAGACTAAAATTAAAATATTAAGAACTTCCATTGGAATGACACAGCAACAACTTGCTGATTTAGTTTATGTAACTGAGAGGACAATCATTTCTATAGAAAAAGAACTGTATACTCCTTCGCTCATGCTTGCTTATCGTATTTCAGAGATATTTGGTACAACAGTAGAAGATTTATGCTATCTGAAAGAAAATAAGGTGCTGGAGGATAAACAATATGAAAATTTATAATAAAAAAGGTTTTACTTTTGGTGTCTTGGCTACAATATTAGGAATATGTAGTTTGACAAAAGATATTATATATCCTGAGGATTGGCTAACACTGCAAATTAAGCATGTTGTATTTTCTATAATAATTTTATTGTTTGGGATTATAGCTCTTATTCGTGCATTTTCTAAAAAAGCTGCACAAGAAGATAGGATTGAATCTATGGATGAAAGAAATCGTCTTATAAAGTTAAAAAGTAAAGCTAAGAGTGGAAATATTATGTTTTGGATTACAACAATTATTAGCATATGTGGCTTTTTATCTTATTATTTAACAGAAAATATAGTGTATATATTTATTTTTATTACAACAGCAATTCTAAGCATGATATATATTATTATAGAGTTTATTTTGTACCTATACTATGAAAAACATGAATAGAAATATGTAAATTAACTCTAAAAACAATACTATAATACTTTAGAATTGCTTAACAAGTGCAGTTTATATATTATAATAAAATAAATTATTAGTTTTACAAATAGGTGAATTATATGGCACACATATGTTTTGATGATGTTTGTTGTTACATATTAAAAGAAGCAATGAAGTTAAAGTTAATACCACATAATAAAATCGTAGTATTTGAAGATGATTTATCAATAGGTGATATTTCAGATGTAAATAATTATGAATTAAGAGAAGATATTTTTAGAATTAGAACTGACCTTGAAAATAATCCTAAGTTACTATTCAAGCCAAATTTACTAGAAGATAGAAAATTAGCAAAACATAGAGATATAATAATATGGTGTGCAAATAACCAAAAAGATTTATGTGGTGTATACTATGTAGTTAGTAAGTTTCAAGATAAAAATATAAAAATTGTATTAATAGATGAAAAAAAGGAAGAAGATTGTCTAATTAAATATTCGTTTACCAGTGAAATGGCTCCAGAAGATTCTCATTTCTTTTTAAATAAAGCATCAGAAATTGGCTTTAATGAAAAGCTAGAAATTAAAAATAAATGGAATGTATTAGTTAAAGAAAATGCTATTTTTAGAGCATTGGTAGAGGAAGAAATTAAAAGTGTTGAAGAAACTTATTTTGATAAATATATATTAAGAAATATTAGTGATAAATGGAGACCTTTAATTGAAGCTGTTGCAGATTCTATGTTTGAAGATGAAATGCATGCAAAAGATTGGTTTATACTTTGGAGGATAATGGAGATGTCAAATTTAAAAATAGTAGAAATTAAAGGCAGTGAAGGTGATATGTATTCTGACACTGAAATAAGAAAAATTTAAGGTTTTGGGGGTAAAGACAGTGAATTTTTGGGAAGGAATAGACAATGAGTTGTCAGGTAAAAACTACACTTGTGGATATTGTGGTTGCTACGTAGGAAGCGAAAAAGGTTATGAAGGTATTTGTCGTACTAGTCCAGAAAAAGAGGTTGAAATAAGCATATATTTATGTCCTAGTTGTGGGAATCCAACGTATTTTGATAAGGACAATAGGCAGTATCCAATGTCTAAAGCTGGGAATGATGTATTACATATTAATAATAAAGATGTTGAAAATTTATATGAAGAAGCTCGAAATTCATTTAGTGTAAATGCATTTACATCAGTAGCTTTATGTTGCAGAAAGTTACTAATGAATGTAGCAGTACATTTAGGTGCTGAAGAGAATAAGACATTTATATTTTATGTTGAATGGCTTGATAAAAAGAATTACATATTGCCTAATTCTAAAAAATGGGTAAATCAAATAAGAAAAATAGGGAATGAAGCTACTCATGAAATTTGTATTGTAAGTGAGGAAGATGCTAAGAAGACATTAATTTTCACTGAAATGTTGTTGAAGATAGTTTATGAATTTCCAGCTATGGCAGAATAATAGGGACTAGATGTATTTTAAGGAAAAATGAATTATTTTGTTATAAATGTGTACAGTATAAAAAGCCTTATTTAAGTTTAGAGAGGATTAATTTGAATGGAAGTAAAAAAAATTGATTAAAAAATAGCTACGCATACTCGTGACTTTAAGTCGTGAGTTAGTAGCTAAAATAGTCAGCATATAGGGAAACTTATATGTAGAGATAGGATATAACCTATCCAATACTACTTGAATTGCTGGAAACCCCTAAAGCTAACCAAACTAAAACATAAGGATGAAATAAACCTAAGTGTGAAAGTTACGAAAGTAGAAAAAATTGGTTAGATGGTATAAGGTTAAACCCTAAGTACTTTAAAATGGGCAATCAGCAGGTAAGCTCCGAATAGGAGAAACTTCAACGACTATTCCTCTTGAGGGAAGTACACTACAAGCTATTGGTAGTGGGTAGACCTTAACGGATAATGCCGAAGGATAAGATATAGTCTGCGCTTGCATGAAAGTGTAAGAAGTTCATAAGAGAACTGCATAGGTAGTAGCGAACTTATGTGAACGACAACCTCAAAAATGATAAAAGTTAAGACTTACGGTTCTTACATATGCTATTTAAAAATAAATATAAAAACCTTTAAAATACTTGTTTAAAAAATTGCACTTGTTAATATTAGGATGGTGATGAAAAATTGAAGTGACTCAGATATGTATATTTAGTACAATACCATATAACATGGTGTGTAAAATATAGACATACAGTATTAACAAATGAAATTGAAGAAGATTTAATTAATATATTTAGTTGTTACTGTATCAGAAAATACAAAGGAGCAGATAAGAAAATATATTAATTAATCAGAAAAAACAAGTAAAGTGAGGTGATAGTAGTGGAAAAGGCATATAAGTTTAGAATGTATCCAAATAAAAAACAGCAAGAGTTAATTAACAAAACTTTTGGATGTTGTAGATTTGTATATAATAAATATCTTTCTAAAAAAATAGAAGTTTATGAAAACAATAAAGAAACTTTTACTTATAAACAGTGCAGTTCTGATTTGACCAATTTAAAAAGAGAATTAGAGTGGCTTAAAGAACCTGACAAATTTTCACTACAAAACACCTTAAAAGATTTAGAAAACGCATATAAAAAATTCTTTAAAGAAAATACAGGATTTCCTAAATTTAAATCAAAGAAAACTAATAGGTTTTCATATAGAACTAACTTTACAAATGGAAACATTATGTACTTTAGTCAATATATAAAATTACCTAAACTTGGTATGGTTAAAGTAAGGGATAAACAAGTACCTCAAGGGAGAATACTTAATGCTACAGTATCCAAAGAACCAAGTGGTAAATATTATGTATCATTATGTTGCACTGATATAGATATTGAAGCATTTGAAAATACTAATAGTCAGATAGGTTTAGATTTAGGAATTAAAGAATTTTGTATCTCAAGTTGTGGACAATTTATAGAAAATCCTAAGTATCTTCTAAAGTCATTAAACAAACTTGCTAAATTACAAAGAGAACTATCGAGAAAAACAATTGGTAGTTTAAATAGAAATAAAGCAAGGTTAAAAGTTGCAAGACTTCAAGAACATATAGCTAATCAAAGGAAGGATTTTCTACAAAAACTATCTACTAAATTAATACGAGAGAATGATATTATTTGCATAGAGGATTTACAAGTAAAGAATATGACTAGAAATCGTAAAATGTCTCGCTCTATTTCTGATGTGTCATGGTCAGAATTTGTTCGTCAATTAGAATACAAGGCTAATTGGTATGGTAGACAAATTGTAAAGGTAGGTAAATTCTTTGCAAGTTCACAAATATGCAATAAATGTGGGTACAAAAACGAGGAAATTAAGGATTTAAATATAAGAGAATGGATTTGTCCTTGTTGTAATGAAACTCACGATAGAGATATAAATGCAAGTATAAATATACTAAAAGAAGGATTAAGATTAATAACAGTTTAAAATAAATAACTTATGTAAGAACCGTAGGAACTACGGGGATAGCCTGTGGAGAATTAGTAAGACATATTTTAGTATGCAAAATTCTATGAAGCAGGAACCCTGTGACTTTAGTCATGGGAGGTTCAGTGATGAATATCATATAGACGAAAATATCTTATCAAATTTGTTTGGAGTAGACATAGAAAAAATAAGAGCGTATAAGAAATATGAAAATGAATTTATAGAAGATTTAGATGTATGGTCAAAAAGGATAAATGTAGTTTTACAACTTGGATATATCATGGATGTTGACTTAGATTCTAGGCTTAGAGGCATTTTAAGTCTTTTGACTAATATGTATAATCTTAATACTAAATTTATAGCTAAGGCTTCAAATGTTGAGGAAAAATACATAATAGATTTTATAAATGGGATAGATTGTATACCAGTAGAAATGAAGTATAGTATATGTGTAGCAGCTATGAATTTGAGTTTAATATTTAAAAATTATGAATGTCAAAGCTGATAAGAAAGAATTTGTGCTTATAGATAACTTTGTATTTAAAATAAAAAGTGAACTCTTTTAAGCGTTCACTTTTTTATACGAATAAATTGTTATTTTAAGATAGACTATATTAATATTAGGTATTTGTAATAAAATATTTATAATCTTATATTTCTAGATATTTAAAGTTTAATTTTTCCATAAATTTGTTCTTTAGTAAAGTAACCAATATTAAGAAGTATTTTATCTAAATTTATTTTAAGAATTTATATAGAAGTAGTAGAGGGGTTTAAGAACAAATTATGAAAATTAGAGGAGAAGCTTACTAAAAAATATTAAATATTTATATAATAATCACAAAGTATATGATTGTCTTTAAATAATAATATACTTTATGATTAATATCATTATAAATAACAATAGCTGAATTATAATTTATTTTTAGGCAAAGGTATAATATGACAATTTTATTATTCACATATACTATAACGATTTTTTCCGTCTGCTTTTGATATATACAGAGCTTTATCAGCTTTGGAAAATAAATCTTTATAGGATTTAATTGAATCATCAACAAAAGCAATTCCAATACTTAATGTTATTTTATGATTATTTTTCAACTTTATTTTACTTGTAGCATTTAAAATCTTACTAGTACTTTCTATTACTAAATCCTTTGTTAATGATTTCATAAATATCATAAATTCATCTCCACCGATTCGAGCAACTATATTTTTATTACATGTGTTTTGTAGTAATATTTTTGATACAGCAACTAAGACTTCATTTCCTTCCAAATGCCCAAAAGTATCATTTACAGTTTTAAAATCATCAATATCAATAACTAATAAAGCATCACTAGATTTTGTCTCAGAATTACAGAAGTAATCTTGAATAAAATCTTCTGATACCCTTTGATTGTATAGTTGTGTTAGTGGGTCACGTTGAGCTTGATTAATTAAAATTTCTAATTTAGATTTGTCATCAGTTATGTCTTTTAAAACACCAATTGTCTTGATAGGTTTATGGTCACTATCATAGATAACTGAACATTGGACACGAATCCATCTCCATTCATCTTTAGTCAATGAGTTTAATTGTCTTATTTCAATTATTTCTCTAAGATTTCCACGAAGAACTTCTAGTAATTTGCCAATATCATCAAGATGAACAATTGCTCCAGACTCTAACAACTTAGAATAATTTTTTGTTTCAAAGTTTTCTAATTCAATTTTTTTATCTATTTCTACACGTTGATATTTTATAAAATTATCATTTCCAATGTCATATTCAAACATAATGTCTGTAATATTTTGCAAAGCGATGCGATATCGCTCTCTTTCTAATTTTAATTCAGATTCTATATTTTTTAATGGAGTAATGTCAGTAATAATGCTATTAATTTTTACTACACCATCACTATTTAATGATTTCATTCCAGTATCTAATACCCACATTAGTGTTCCATTTTTTTTGCGTATTCTATATTCAGATGAATATGTAGCTCCCTTTGCAAAACATCGTTTGCAATCTTCTAGTGCTTTAGGTAAATCTGGCGGATATACAGCTCCTACTGCTGAACCACCACTCATTTCAATAAACTCATCATATGTATATCCTAATATCTTAGGCAATCCTTCGTTAACATAGAAAAAAGAGTATGTATCATCATCATTGCTACCTTTTAATCCACCATTAATGTTATTTGTAATCATCTCAATAACTTCTGTTTTTTCTTTTAGCATTCTTTGTAAATAATCATAACTTTGTGTTCCAATTTTGGTAGGGAAGTATTCATCAATCTGCATTTCACCATAAGGATTTGATATATGCATATGTTTTACTAATAATTTCTCTCTATCTTCAATTATCTCAAATGTACAACGCTGATTTACTTCTAATACCATTTGTGCATTCTCTTTAGTACTGACAGTATATTTTCCTAATACCATACAGCTATTTTTATCTTCACTTACAATTTCAAATGTGTCATTACTTATGTCACAAGAAGGCACTTCGTTTTGACCTGCATAAAAATAATCTTTTATTTCATTAAAAGAAGTGAGAAATTCCTGTTCTCCTGGTCCAATCCATGTGACATCTTTAGAAAGGTGTTTTAATATTTCATCAATATCTCGATTTACATAAAAGTTTGTTATAATATGTTTTGCAAATTTAGGTGATTTTTTTAGGAGTATGCTCATGATATTCCCCCTCTCCTTTGTTATTATATATCCTAATTATATTATACATTAATATACTTAAATTAAAAATGTTGTTAAACTGTGATATTTTTATTAAATAAGTTGATTTTAGTTAAAAAGCACTGCAACAAAATCTGTTTCAGCGCTTAGGACTAACGTACTATATAAATACATAATAATATAAAATATAAGTTCAGAAAAAGAAAAATAATTACATATTTTTTATCTAATTCTATCGTTATAGATTTAAAGTTTATTTTACTGTATCAATATCATAGTTGAATGAATTATATTTATATTTAAAAAATTTCTTTAAACATCTTAATTTCTTCAAGCTAATGTATTATAGACTAGATTTTTATTAAATTTTCTATTTTATTTATATCTATATACATGCCTTGTGCAATAGACCTACCATCAATTGCAGATAGATTACATTGTGTATACATAACTGTAACGATTTGACCATCACGCTTTATAAGTCTATATAAAAAAGGCTCAATTTTATTTGTATCAATCATCTCTAAACTCTTTTTATAAATAAAGTCTAAATCATCTGGATGAACAATTGCTCTTAAGTTACCACCCATCTCACCAAAAAATTGTTCTCTTGTATAACCTATAATATCAAACATTTCTTCATTCATATAAGTAATAATCATATCACCAAATAAATCATAGCGAATTATACCAACAGGTAACATTGAATAAAATTGTGATAAAACATTACTTTCATCAAGATGAGTATTTGTCATTTTAGGTATGGAATACGATTCAAATTCATTTATATAACCAGCAGTTTTTATTAAATCTATATGTAGTTTTGCTAAAAGTAATCTGTTTTCTGAAATTATACAATTTGCACTAAAATAGAAATTACTATATTTTTGACATTCAGCAGATTCATCTGATAAAACAGCTTCTCCACTAATTAATAATAAATCTGAGTCAGTATTATGTGGAGTTATACTTTTATAAAGAATAGAAAATTTTTTACCTTTAATATGTTTTTCAAAATGTTCTATTATTTTAGAAAAAGATGTAATTTCTGTTTTACTGTAAAAATCAAACCATTGAATGTCTTCAGTGACATTTGATTTTAGTTTTTGCATGTCTTGCATAATAAAAAATTCGTCAAATATCTTTTCTACCAAAGATTTCCCTATATCAGAATATTTTATAAACATTTCTCCTGGGTTATTTTTTTCAGATAGTAATTTTTCAAATTGTGTGCACTCCATAGGTTTTGCATAATAATAACCTTGAGCAATATCGCAATTTATACTTTTAATAAATTCTACATGTTGTTCTGTTTCAACACCTTCACATACTGTAAGCATTCCAAGAGCTCTTGCAATATTTACTATAGAATATAAAATTGTTGTATTTTTAAAATCATTTAAATTATGAGACAAAAATATTCTATCAATTTTGATTATATCAAAAGGCAGATTTTGTAACATACCAAAAGATGAATATCCAGAACCAAAATCGTCCATTGATACAGAAAAACCATAAGAACGAAGTTCAGTTAATTGTTGAATAATATTATTTGTATTTTCTAATAATATATTTTCTGTGATTTCAATACTGAAATTTGATGTAGAAACACTGTACTTTTCAGTAATACTTTTTAGCATACTTGGAAAATTAGAATTAAAAAAATGAAGACGAGAAAAGTTACAACAAATTGGAACAAAAACATCATTGTTATCAATCCATCTTCTTATGTTTTTGCAGTTCTCTTCAAATAAGTATAAATCTAGCTCGGTTATCAAACCAAACTGTTCGAATAAAGGTATAAATTTATCTGGAGTAAGAATTCCTTTAAGAGGATGTCTCCATCTTGCAAGAGCCTCACATCCAACTATAGTATTGTTTTTTATATTATAGAGTGGTTGATAAAATGCTTCAATTTGTTTAGTTTGTAAGGCCTGTGATATTTCATATAAAAATTCCTTATCATTTTCCAATTGATTATAAAAATTATTATCCTTAAAGTCAAATGAAATGTATCTATTTTTACCTTCTACTTTAGCCTTTTTTAAAGCACTATACACTTGATTGAAAAGCACTAAAGTAGTACTATTTGGCTCGCCATTCCAAATAGTACTACCAATACTAAATGTAACATTGGAGTATATTTCTTTTTCGTTAGGAAGTTGTATTTTTAATTCTCTAGCACTCTTTATAATAGCTGTACCTATATTGTTTAGTTCATCATTTGATACATTTGGAATTACAATTAAAAATCCTTCTCCTTTTAAATAAGCAACTATTCCATTAGATTCTGGAACAAAGGACAGTAGTTTTTGAGTGATATTGATTAATAGATTTTCTCCAACTAAGTATCCATAGATATCATTAAATAATTTAAAGTTATCAATATTTAATAACATTATTCCGATATGTATGTCTTTCAAAATACAGTCATTAATATATTGGTATACAAACTCTCTGTTTGGTATTTTAGAAAAAAAGTCTATTTCATTTGAAATTTTAAATTTATATTTTCTATTGTCTAATTCATTAGCTAATAGCTCTATCTTTTTATTTAACATTTTTATATAATCATAATTTTGCATGGTATTCCTCCATAAGATACTTTAAATTTTGATGACAACTGTATTTATGCTTAAAATATTTAAATGTTAATTTATAAATAATTTGAACAATTAATTTTAAATAAGTATTTCAACTTTATATTCATTAACTTACTTATTATAAGATTAAAAATAAAAATTTTTAAATTAGTAATAATCTTATATAAAATTAGTTAATGTCTAAGTTTGAGTGTATTGAAATATTTCTTTTTTGAATGCAATTATATCATATTTCTTTATAAATAGATAGACTGTAAGCCATGTAGTTAGTAAGATAGAATACATTATAAGTAATTTCAAATTTAATGTTTTTATAAATAAATAATTAATTTATTTATAATTAATTTTTACTTATAATTTAATATTACATTAATAATTTTATATACTTAATTTCAGTTATTTGAATTAAGTTTAATTTTATATTTTCTGATATATACTAGAATAAATGTTAATTTACTAAATGTATTAAAGGATAATTCATAGAAATCTATTTCAAAAAGATATTATATAAATATGTATATAATAGTTATATACATAAAGGATAGAAATCTAAGATATTACTTAAAAAAGTTAAAATTAGAAATATTATAATAGAAAAACAACTAGATTTTAATAACTGATTGTAGAAGCTTTATTTTCATGTCCTTGTTTTAGAGGTGTTTTTAGTATATTCTAAAAATATGATTATAGAGAGAAATAATTTTGATTATAAAATAAAAATAGGATTAGGAAGGATTTTGTCATATAAATGAAAGATTACTATAAAATAGGAGAGATATCTAAAATATATGGAATAGGAAGAGACTCATTAATGTATTATGAAGAAATAGGTATTCTAAAGCCAGTTAGAGACATAAATGGATATAGAATGTACAACATATCAGATATATGGAAACTCAATTTAATAAAAGAATTTAGAAGTTTGAATTTTCCAATGAAAAAAATAAAAGAGTACTTAGATGATAGAAGTATAGAGTCTACAAAAAATATTTTAAATGAAGAGCTTGAATTAATTGATAAAAAAATATTTGAATTTATAAGTCATAAGGAAAATATTATAAAAAGATTAAGTTCAATTGAAAGTGTAATTCAAAATACAAAAATAGATGAGATAGAGGTTGTATATATAGAAAAGAGAAAAGCTTTAGAATTAAATGCTGATATAAGAAGAGATGAGGATTTTGATTTTTTAATTCAAAAACTTCAAAAAGAGTATGAAAATAGATTTAATATACTTGGAAATAATAATATTGGTTCTGCTTTTTCTACTGAAGCAATCAACAAAGGTATATTCAATGAGTTTAAATCTGTATTCTGTTTTTTAGAGAATAGCGAGGAAATATACAATATAGTTTTTGATGAGGGATATTATGTAACTTTAAACTACACTGGAAGTAATTCTAATAATAAAATATATATGGAAAAGGTATTTAAATTTATAAAAGAAAATAATTATAAAATAATTGCTGAACCTATAGAAATATACAAGATAGATATACATGAGACTGGAATTGTAGATGAGTTTGTAACCGAAATTCAAGTACTTGTAACTAAATCGCTAGATTTCAACGAATTAGATGATAAATAGAGTGAAAAAATGCTAATTTGCCACCGATTTGCCACCGTATTATAAAATCGGTGGCAAATTATATTCTGAGACCTTCTAAAATATTTACTGTTTCACTTTCCATTTTATGTGTGACATGAGAGTAAGTATCCATTGTTGTAGTTATTTTACTGTGACCTAGACGCTTTTGTATATCTTTAATATTAGCTCCATTTTCTAAAAGTAAAGTAGCATGTGTATGTCTTAAACAATGAAAATTGAAATCAATATTTAAATCTTTATTTATTATTGCTATTGCCATGTCAATATCACCATGAGTTACAAATGAACCATATTTTTTTCTGCATACCCAATTATATTCTGTTTTTTTATACCATTTTCCTATTTTAACTTTCTGCTTTTTTTGATTTAGTTTTTCATCTTTTAATATTTTAGATAGAGTATCACCAATTTTAATATCTCTTATTGAAGAATTTGTTTTAGGGGGAGCTAATTCAAAATTGGAATCTTTTTTCCTTACTAAGTTTCTTCTAATTTTAATTATATTATTTTCTAAATCTATATCTTCACAAAATAAGCCTAATACTTCACCTTTTCTCATACCTGTATAAAACCCAATCATCAAAGGAATATAGGCATTTGTCCCAACTGGAAACTTATGTAATATTGTATCAAAATCATTTAAGGTAATAGTTTTAACTTTATTACTAGTATTAGTTTTCACTAAGTTTTTAGGAATACTAACATATTGAACAGGGTTCTCTCTAATAAGTTTATATGGGTATACAGCTAATTTTAAAGAAGTGTTTAAAACACCATAAATCAATTTTAAAGTTCCTTTTGAGTAATTTTTTTCTTCACCATTTTCTGTATATTTTTCTTTTGATTTTATATTTAAAAATTCTTGAATAATAGCAGGATTTATAGATTTCAATTTATATTTTCCAAGACTTGGTTTAATATGATTTTCTATAGCCCTTTTATAATTACCTTGAGTGTAAAACTTGCAATTTAGAAGTACATATTCTTTGTACCAGAAGTCCAAATAATCAGATAAACTAATATTAGTTTCATCAAATACAGTACCAGAGTTTTCAAATTCATTTATTGCATCTCTTAAAGCTTTTTCAGCTTCTTTTTTAGTTTCTCCACCAACTTTTTCTACTTTTTTTCTCTTACCATCTACTATACCTGCATCAAAATAGTAATACCATTTTTTACCTCTTTTTCTAACATGTTTTATATTAACTATGTGGTATGTAAATGCAAATGCAATTGATTGTAATATAAACACGTATTGGTTTTTATATTAACTATGTGGACTTAAAATTAAAAATACTAAAAACACTTACTCAGG
Organism: Clostridioides sp. LIBA-6822; assembly: GCF_056688955.1. Lineage (NCBI taxonomy): Bacteria > Bacillati > Bacillota > Clostridia > Peptostreptococcales > Peptostreptococcaceae > Clostridioides > Clostridioides sp. LIBA-6822. Next base: position 1,555,335 of record NZ_CP196995.1, read on the forward strand.
CAGGTGTTTTTTTTATTGAAAGGATGTGATAATAATGTAAAAATTTTACTTATATAGTATAATTATGTTACAAAATCATATTATGTGGGGGAATATTATGTTTGAAAAATTTAAGGAATTAAAAAGTTGGCAAAAGGTATTAATTGTTATAATAGGAATTTTATTATTACCATTAACATTGCTATTTTTTTCTATTCTATTTTTAGTAAAAAGTATAATGAAAAAGGGTAATAAGTTGGTGAAAATATTAAAAATTGTTATAAGTTTGTTTTTAATATTTATACTTTTGATGTTTAATTGGGCATGGTGGGGTGCTACATTCAAAGTAACAACAGAGCATAATTTAAAGAACCAGCAAGAAATTGAAAGAAAAGAAAAAGAAGAACAAGAGATAAAAGCTAAGGAAGCTAAAGAAAAACAAGAAAAAGAATTAAAAGATAAATTAGAAGCACAAAAGAAAAAAGAGTTAGAAGAAAAGAAAAAACAAGAAGCAGATAAAAAAGCACAAGAAGAAGAACAGAAAAATGAAGTAGAAAAAAGTTTATCTAAGGAAGAAGTAAAAGAAAAAGTAGAATCTGTTATACCTGATAATTTTAAAAATAATACAAGCTATTATGTTGATATGCTTACTCCAACTAAAGGAGATGGGTATATAGTTAGCATTCAAATAGAAGATTCTAAATTTAATAATGAAAGTGAATGCAGAAACTTTACTAAAGAATTAGTCAACAACATAAAAGATATGAATGATATCTATTCAGTAAGAATAAACTTTGTTGATGATGGTACACTTACTTATGTAGTATGGTTAGAAGATTGGAACAATATAAAAAATGATGTAAATTTAATTGATAGTATAGAATTTGAAGCTAGAAGCTAGTTCTAGGATTAGATTAACTATACATAGTTTTATAATGACTATGTAGTGTGTAAACACAAAAAGCAATTAACTATTTATATTATTAAGAAGCATATAGATATAGAGGAAATCAAAAAAGAATTAGAACTAATGGATAGTGATTTAAGCTTAGAGCATTTAGTTGAAGCTAGAATAAATAAGCTATTAAATACTATTGATGAAACAGACAAGAAAGTTTTATTAGATGGATTAATTTAGTATAAAGTGTATTTACAATAGTTAAGGAACGATTTGCAAACTATAATTATGAATAAGAAGGTGGTTATTATGAAAAACTGTTTAGAGTGCAATTACACTTTTTCTATTACAAATAGGCTTAAAAGTATGTTTACTGGAAAACTTAAGTGTAAAAAATGTAATGCCATATATAAACTCAAAAGTAGTATTTATCGTTATATCTACTATTTAATTATATATTTTTCAATTATACTTCTTTCACCCGTTTTTATAAGATATAAAGGGATTTATTTAAGTTATTCAACTAGAATATTAATACTTTTTCTTATACATATTTTTTTTATAATGCTATATGATTTGATACCTCATAAATTTCAAAAATATACTAAGGTAAAGTAATTAAAATTAATAAAATTAATAAATATATTATTCTAAACAGTATCAAATAAGAAGCTAACTAAATCGATCGAAATTGAAAACTATCAACATAAGTTTAAAAGATAATTAAGGTTTAAGAGTAACATAGGATGTTTTTAAATCTTACTAAAGTTTTATATTAACTATGTGGTATGCGAAGAAAAAAGTTCTAGATATAGGTAAAAATGTTGTCAAAGTTTTATATTAACGATGTGGATTTAAATTAAAAATACTAAAAAACACTTACTTTATTGTAGGTGCTTTTATTTTACCCAATTATGCTATAATATTGTTTGAGATGAGTAATTTGTGGGGGAATTTTGATATGTCAATGATAATAGTAGCAATAATATTAATGTTATTAGGAATAGTTATTTTTATAGGATTTATGCCAGGAAGTTTGGTACTTTTGGCATCATTAATAATTATTTATTTTGTTAGAAAAAAACAAAGAGTTATGTGTATTATATCTTATATGTTTCTTATTTTTACAATATATTTATATGCAGTTTGGGAAGATATAAGCCCATATACAGAAGAAAAGATGGCTATTTTAGAGGAACAACAAAAGAAAGAAGAATCAGAAAGAATCAGAAAACAAGAAGAAATAGATAAGGAAAAAAGGGAGAAAAAATATGGAAAAAAAATCTCAGCAGAGGAGCTAAAAGCAAAATTAGAAGAATTAGTACCTCAAAAATATAAGGGTAGTCACTATAAAGTTGATGTAGTTGAGTCTGGACTTACTCAATTTTATTTAACAGTACAAAATGAAAAATTTGAAAATACTAAAGAATGTCAACTATTTATAAAATATATTACAGAAGAATTAAAGGATTTTAAGATAGATTGTTGTACTTTTGAATTTTATACTAAGGATGATGGGGGTAAGTATAATAGTATTTATATTAAATACTATAGAGAAGTACAAACTGGTGAAAAATCTGTATTAGATTTACATATTAGTGAAGATAATATTATGACTGATGAAGAGATTCAAAATGGTATAGATGAAGTTAAAAAGAAAAATTATCAGAGTTATGTAGACCCATTAGAACAAATAAAGAAACTAAAAGAGTTGTTAGATTCAGGAGCAATTACACAGGAAGAATATAATAAAAAGAAAAAGGAATTATTAGAATAGATGATATAGTAAGTACTTACAAATATATAGGTGTTCTTAAATTGATAACTTATTTCATTTTAATTTTATAGTTTGAATTTTATGATATAATAAAAATATAGAAATTTTGCAGTGAGCGATATTCGTGATAAAGTAGGATTTAACAGTTGCAATGTAAGGCATTGAGGCTGTGTGATAAGTGTTATCAACTGCACTACTCATGGTTCACTGCAAATTTGAGAGAGTTGTATGTGTGTAAGTATTGGAAATGCTAAGTTTATTTTGGGGTTTTATATTAACTAAGTGGTATGTAAAGACATTAGATGCTGATTGCTCGACTGGGTATACAACTGTTTTATATTAACTAAGTGGTATGTAAAGTTTGCTTATAATGAATTGAGTGAAGATAAAAAAGAACGTTTTATATTAACTAAGTGGTATGTAAAGATAAAATTTAAAGCTTATAGAGAAAGTTTTAGTACATGTTTTATATTAACTAAGTGGTATGTAAAGAAAATACTACAATCAAAAATTATTTTCTCGAATATCGTTTTATATTAACTAAGTGGTATGTAAAGTTTTGTGGAAGATTAAAAAAATAAAGGGGATGTTAAGTTTTATATTAACTAAGTGGTATGTAAAGAAGACTGGCATTGATAATATCCCAAGCATATTTTTAGTTTTATATTAACTAAGTGGTATGTAAAGAGTCAAGTTGGTTTATATTTATGCTACTCTTATACATGTTTTATATTAACTAAGTGGTATGTAAAGAAAGTAACAAGGATTATGTTGTAAAATCAAGTCTTGTTTTATATTAACTAAGTGGTATGTAAAGTGAGTATTCCCCGCTCTAACTCTGTAATACCAGGTTTGGTTTTATATTAACTAAGTGGTATGTAAAGTATTATAACAAGCATTATATAAAGTTATATTATCTTTGTTTTATATTAACTAAGTGGTATGTAAAGACAGGAACATTATTACCAGCTTGTCTAGCAAGTGTGAGTTTTATATTAACTAAGTGGTATGTAAAGCATTTATATCTATGTCAAAAGTATCTCGCATGGCTATGTTTTATATTAACTAAGTGGTATGTAAAGTTTGGAAATAGCATATTAGGGTGTTCACTTAACCAATCGTTTTATATTAACTAAGTGGTATGTAAAGTTTTCTGTAAGTCTTATTCTATAATTTATATCATTAGTTTTATATTAACTAAGTGGTATGTAAAGACGGATGATTGTCCGTGGTTACTTTCCATATCATTCAGTTTTATATTAACTAAGTGGTATGTAAAGTTTGCAACAGTATAGGTTATAGAAACTGCATCATAATGTTTTATGTTAACTATGTGGATTCAAAATTAAAAATAATCAAAAAACACTTGCTTATGGTAGGTGTTTTTTTAATTGAAAGGATGTGATTATAATATAAAATAAATATAGAATAGGTAAAATATGTAAGAATTATATGTTATAATATTTTGAGCAAGGAAAATAAAATTGAAAAGCTAAGGGTGATTTTCTCATATAAACGCCAAACTCCAATATAGGAAGGAGGTGAATTTATATGTTAATTAACTTTTTATTGAGTATAGTAGCTGGTATTGTATTGGCTTTCACATGTGACAAAATAAAAAATCACCCAAACGCCAAAAAAAATAACTTTTAAATTCTAATCAATTAGAGAAATTCACCTTTTACAAAGTAAATTTTATCTCCTTATTTTTATTATAGCATAAATTAGAAAAAATATGTAAATAAAGAAACAATGCTTATTAAATTTAATAGGCATTTTTTATTTTAATATTAAATAAGGAAGTGAATATATGGTAAGAAAACTGCTGTGTAATATTCAAAAACACATTAGAAAGAAAGTGATAACTTGGTAATAGATATATACATAAAAAATGAAAAAGAAAAAATAGATTTCCATTTCCCAGTTAATCCACAAGATTTTTTATCTATTAAAAAAGAAAAAAGATTTTAAACTGTTCATATAGTGAATTTAGGTGAATTTGACATTAAAAAAGAAGGCGAGAAGATAAGAAAAATATCATTCAAGACCTTCTTACCCAACTTATATGATGCTTCTTATTGTAGATATAGTGAGTTAAAAAACTCTACTGAAATAGTTGCAATGCTTGAAAAATGGTAGACCAAGCCGAATCATTACGCTTAATAGTAACTGGTTTTGGTTACAATGGGTTAGTTACAATATCTAGTTTTAGTAATACTCAAACAGCAGGAAGAGAAGAAGATAGGGACATTGAGATAACATTTAGAACTTACAGAGAACTGAAGATAGAGACATTAAAAAAGAAACTAAAAGTAATACTAAAACAGATTTAAAAGACAATAGGCCTAATACCCAAACTAAATCTAAAATATATATAGTTACCTCTAAAGATACATTGTGGAGTATTGCAAATAAATTTCTAGGTAAAGGTTCAAGGTGGCCAGAGATTTATAATCTCCACAAAAATAAAAAAGTTATTGGTAAAAACGCTAATATAATAAAAGATGAAGGAAAAGAAAACAGAATACTAACTTATTTAATTGTTAAATGGTTGAAACAAGGTAGAGCAACTGTATATACTGGCAAAATAGATAAATCGAATAATTATCTATCCGAACAATGTCAAATAGCAAATAAACAAGACATAGACTTAGCAGTACAAATTCACTTCAATGCAAATAATACACCCTATGTGAACAGAAACAATATATAAAACTAATAATGGCAAAGTGTATGCTGAAAGAGTCAACAAAAAACTAGCAATAGTATTAAAATAGAGGTGCAAAATCAGATGTAAGGGGCTTGTATTGGCTTAATCATACAAAACACCAGCAATTCTAATTGAAGTATGTTTTGTAGACAGTAAAGCAGATACAGACTATTATATTAGACATAAAGATATAGTTGCTAAATTAATAGCAGAAGGTATTTTAAATAAAACTATAGATAATAAAGAGAATAATGAGGGAAAAATTATGTATAAACATACAATAGTTTATGACGGAGAGGTTGACAAAATACCTGCAACTGTAGTTGGTTGGGGGTATAATGATGGAAAAATACTAATATGTGATATAAAAGATTATGTACCAGGTCAGATGGAGAATTTATATGTTGTAGGCAGAGGAGCATGTAATAAGATAGGTTCTATAACTAAAGAAAAATATACTATGATAAAAGGTAATGATAGGTTTGATACACTTTATAAAGCATTAGATTTTATTGATAGATTATATAAAACATTTTAGTATTTCTTGGGAATCATAAATATAGTAATATTTAGGTAAAGATTATTTATTATTAATAGGTATGGGGGGTAGATTATGACACTTAAGAAATATATAAAATCATTACTAATAGTTGCTAGTTTTACATTGATAATGAGCAAATCAATATTATTGGTAAATGCATTAGATTTAGAGAGTAACAGTGACATACAGTCTTATAAAAGAAAGGGTGTAAAGGAAGTTGATATAACCAATAAATTTGTCGATGAATCTTTTAGAAGAGATATTGTTGAAAAGGTATTAGAGAATAGGGAGGATCCATTAACAAATGAAGTTGCATCAAAAGATAACTATAAAATATATGAAAGTGATTTAAACAAAATCGAGAGCTGCTTAGAGTTAAATTTACATAAAAATCCAGATGTTTCCAATCCAAAAAAATAGATAATTTAAAGGGGATAGAAAATTTTAAAAATCTAGAAAAACTTGATTGTAGTTCAAACAATCTAGAAAATGTAGATTTAAGTAAAAATATAAAATTAAAATATCTAGATATTAGTGGAAATAAAATATCAAACATTGATTTAAAAAACAATAATCTTATTAATGAATTACATTGTGATGCAAATAAATTATCAAGTTTAGATCTTAAAAATAATAAAAATCTGGTAAATTTATTTTTTACTAGTAATGAATTAACAGAGATAGATTTAAGTAATAATGTAACCTTAGAAAGTTTACAATTTCTTAATAATAATTTAAAAAGTATAGATTTAAGCCATAATAAAAAGTTGAAATCTCTAAATTGTACTAACAATAAACTTGAATCTCTTAATTTAAGTAACAATGTTTTTTTGAAAAATTTAAGTTGTTCAGGTAATAACCTAAGTAAATTAAATATAAAAGGACTTACAAGTCTTGAGTATTTAGGATGTGCTAAGAATAAATTACAAGATTTGGATGTATCTACAAATATAAAATTAGATTCTTTGTTTTGTGGAAAAAATAGTTTAACAAAAATAGATATAAGTAAAAATAAAGAATTAAATTCACTGGAATGTAGTGGTCAATACATAGAAAAAAGTATTATAAAAAGTGGTGAAAATATAGTTGTAGATATAGGAAGTGAAAATTCAAAATTAAAGGAATTATATCCACAAAATTATAATATCTCAACAGGTTTTCTAACATGGAAAAATCTTTCTGACTTTCCAAACGGCATAAGTTATAGTTTGGAATATGAATATGGTCCATTAAATGATGTAGAGACTATGGATGTAAATATATCAATAGATAAAATAGTGAAATGTAGAATCAGATATATAGATTATGATGGAAGTATAATTAATGGAAAAGAAATATCAGATAATTCCAGTATAAATGAAATTCAAATTAATCCACAAAGAGAAAACTATGAGTTTAGTGGATGGAGAAACAATAAAGATGAAAAAATATATACATCAGAGCAAGTAAGTAAATTAGTTTTTGATGATAGTATTGATTTTATAGCGACTTATAAAAGAAAATCAACAGGATCAAGTGGTTCTTCTGGTGGAACTTCAAGTAAAGAAGATTTTAATATGGCACCATCTAAGGAAAAAATAACAGGTGCAGATAGAAATGAAACATCAGTGAAAATAAGCCAAAAAGGATGGAATAAAGCTGATAATATAGTGCTAATAAATGACTCTAGTATATCTGATGCCTTATCAGCAACACCATTTGCTAAGTCTAAAGATGCACCAATACTACTTACTAAAAATAATAACTTAAATAAATTAACAGAAAAAGAAATAAATAGGTTAGAAGCAAAAAATGTGTACATAGTAGGTGGTTTAAACTCTGTTGATGAAAAAGTAGTATCTGATTTAAATGAAAAGGGATTAAATGTAATTAGGATATCTGGAAATGATAGATACGAAACATCAATAAAACTTGCAAAAGAATTAGACAAAAACTCTAATCTGTCAAAAGTAGTAGTGGTAAATGGAGAAAAGGGACTAGCTGATGCAGTAAGTATGGGAGCTATATCAGCCAAAGAGGAAATGCCAATTCTTCTTACTAATCAAAATGATGATATGAAAGATATAAAAGACTTAATAGCTAATAAAGACATATCAAAATCATATGTAATAGGAGGAGAATCTTTATTTAATAGTAAAGAAGTGAGTAATACATTACCAGCTATAACTAAAATAGCGGGTTCTAATAGAACGGAAACTAATTCAAAAGTAATAAATCATTTCTATAGTAAAGAGACACTTAATGACTTATATGTAGCTAAGAATGGAATGAATAAACAAGATGATTTAGTAGATGCTTTATCAGTAGGAGTACTCGCAGGTAAAACGGAATCTCCAGTAGTATTAGTTGGAAATGGATTAGATAATAGCCAAAAAGAGTTAATCAAGAATAAAAAGTTTAAAAATATAACTCAAATTGGTGGAAATGGAAATGAGAAAGCGTTTAGTGAAGTAGAAAACTTAGTTAAATAGATTAGAAGGTAGCAGCCAAAAGTGGTTGTTACCTTCTTTTTATATACTTTATTTTTCTAAGTTTTTTCTTTTTCATATCTTCTAATACATCTAATGCAGTAGTATAAAATTGTATATCATCTCGATAAGGTTTGGCTATACTTAAAGAAGTAGACTGTACATAGGCTAAAAAGATAATAATACATATTAATTGAATAAGTAAATCTAAATTAGGGCATTTAATTTTTAAAATATTAAATACTAAGTTAGATAAATATGATTCTACAATATTTGATGAAAGATTATATAATAACGAAAAAACTATTGCAATTAGAGCTATATACAATGCATTACCAGGATTATTATTTTTTTCTAATTGTCCTCGAATTCTAGTCTGCTCGATTTCTATCTTTCGAATGCTATCTACAGTTTCAATTTCATTATAATGATTATATATTTTTATATAATATTCATGGTATTTTTTTATATTTTTCTTATTTCCTTTAAAACGTTTTTTTAATTTTCTATTTTGATTCCAACTTATCAAGTTCATAAAATCCTCCATAAATTCATATACAATATACTTTAATTTATAGCATATTTAAGAACTTATATCAGCAATTTGTCGAACGATTTTTAGATGAAAATAGAGCAAGACTACATGAGAAAAATTCACATATATTTATTCTGATGATGTGTGGTCAACGATGGATAGAGCTAGAGCGTTTGTAAAAGCTAGACATAGATTTAATACTTATATTATAGTAAAAATCTTAATAAATAAGTTATAATATAGATATAAGTTGTATGTAGAAAGATTCTAACAAAGGAGATGATACTATGAAATATAAAATACGATATATTTTAGTAGGAATATGCTTAATGTTGTGTATATATCTTACAACATTTATAAAGCCTACAATAAATTTTTCAGCTAAAATAAATGGTATCACTACTGAGGATTATAAGAGAATAAAAAAAGAAGAACAGGGTTTACCAATAAATGTAGATATTAAGCGTTTAAAACATGTTGATATTCAAGTTAAAGTTAAATCACCAAACATATTAATAAAAGATATAAAATTTAATTCAGATGGTTTTTACGATTTTCTGAGGGATAATGAAAAAGTTAGGATGTTGGGAGATAGTATTGTAACATATAATAAAAAACATACTGAAACCCTTGAAGTATACTTAGAAAGCGCTAATGATAAAGAATTAAAAGATATAATTGGAAATTTCAAATATGTAATATCATGGAAAAATATATGGAATTATCAAAGCGAAGAAATATTCTATCTAAAAGACTATTTGAAATAGACTAGAAGGTAGCAATTAACTCTAGTTACTACCATACTTGTGTCTAAAAAATATTGGTATATGTTAACTTATATAATAAGTTGGAGATATATTATTAATGTGAGGAGATTAATTATGAAGAGGATAAAGTTAGTATTAACAACAGCATTATCTATTATTGCAATGTTTCTAATATTACATTCAACGCCTGCACTAGCACTAAAGACTCATGTATTTTTTAATGGATATTTCAAAGAAGCTATTACTACAGGAATAGTTGATGATGAGTTTCATAACAAAATAGACAAAGAAAAGTTGTCAAAAGAAAATGCAAAATGTTATACATTAACTAAACCTCCAATTGAGAAAGCTACAGAATCATACTTGAGAAATTATAAGGTCACTAAGAAAAGTCCTTTATATTTTGCTGAATATTATGGAGATTGTTAAACGTTATAATAATTTTTTATAGTATTTTCTCATAACTATTTAATTATATTGGTTGACAAAAACAGTATGAAATCATACAACATTAGATAAATCAAAAGAAGATGATAGGGTAATCCTATTACCTTCTTTTGATTATCAATTCTATTAGTATTTTATAAATAGTTTATACAGTTATATACCTCTTTCTAATTAAATAATATAAGGTTGTTGTTATAATAGCTGCTAATATCATTGCTATTATTGTAATGTCTAATCTTCTTGTAAATAAGCCTATTGCTATGTATTCAAGGCTCATTGCATAGCGATAAAGAACTTCCAGTTTAATGGTTCTTTTTCTATCTATATCTCCATATATTGATTCTAATTTATTAAAATATTTTTCACTATAAAAACCAATCTTAACTTTAATTAAAGATATTATTGTAGTTGCTATTATAATTCCTATTCCAAGAAACATAAGATAGATATTCTGAGTTTTCATAGTAGAGACCTCCTTTATAATATGATTTTATATATAATCGCCAACTTATAATTAGATTAATTTTCTTAATCAAAGTATATCAGTAACACAAGTATAAAGAGTATCTAAAATATTACAAATATTAACAGGTTATCTAAAAGTATAGTAAAAGTTGTAATAATAAAGCGAACGAAAATTATCATACTAAAACATAAGACGTGTTATAATTGTATTAGATATATACATTAACATACACTAAGCACTCTTTTTATTATGAGTGCTTATTTTTTTGAAATACATTAATGTATAAAAACTATCAGGGACATGACTTATCATATCTTAAAAACGATTTAAAGGGGTCTTTTTCATAGACCAAAATATATGATATAATAAAAAAATAGAAGTGTATTGGTAGTACACTTCTATTTCTGTAACTAAGCATTCTCATGTCGAGGAGTGTTTTTTTCATTTATCCAAACAACATTATTTACTTCATCAATAATTATCTCATATATACTAGCAATAAAAAAAGACTCTAAAAGAGTCTTTCCCGAAAAATCTATATATTATAATATAGTTATATTTTCTGCCTGATGACCTCTAGCACCTTTAACTATATCAAAGCTTACTTTTTGACCTTCTTCTAGTGATTTAAATCCTGAAGTTTGTATAGCTGAGAAATGAGCAAATACATCCTCTCCACCTTCTACTGTTATAAAACCAAATCCTTTTTCATTGTTAAACCATTTTACTATTCCATTATTCATTAAAAATACTCCTATTAACCTGTATCAAGATATACTTGATTTAATTGTGTATTACCACAAATACTATTGTATCATAGATTAATAGAAATGTCTACTTAATTATATTTTTTAGTTAACATTTTTGGTTATTCTTAATATTAAAAATATATTTGAGCGTTTTATATTGCTATAGATTAATAGAAATGTAGATAAAACTAAAAAGGGTTCTCTAGAAAACAAAATCTATTTAATTATACTTACTCACCAATATCATAACTTGATGAAAACAATACTCTACTACATTTTATCCGTACTCTAGTATAAAATCATTTAACTGTGTATTTAAAAAATTACAATAATCATATGAACTATCAATATAAGCAGTCAACATATGTGTACACTTATACATTTTATGTCTAAACATATGAATTATTATCCCCCTAAAAAACTTTCATAAAAACAAAAAGAACAATATTTTTTTGGCAACTGGCTGACATAATTTATAAGAATTTTATAAATTTTAGTTCCTATAGGCTTTATGCCACTAAATTCCTCTAGTTTTGCCAATTTAGTTTTATTCTACAATTTAATAATACAATGCAATTAGTTATTATTCAACATATGTGTTTGAAAATTGAATAAGTTTATAGATATGAATAATATTTTTTATATATAAAAACAAACTAAATAAGTAGAATATATGGCAAATTTTACCTGTAGTTTTTGTGTTAAAAAGCTCCTATCATTAGTTTAAGTTAGACTGAATGAGGGAGCGACACAAGATGGAAGAAGAAATGTTAATAGAAAAATTATTAAGAGCAGAACTAATATTAATGGAGTATTTATGGAAAAAAGATTCTATAATATCTAAAAAAGAAATTGTAAAATATATAAAACAGAGGTATGGATGGCATAAAAGTACAATAAAAACACTATTAAAAAGATTGGTTGATAAAGGTTATTTGGCTAGAGATATTATAAAATTTCAATCTCATTATAAAATAACAATAGATAACGAAGAATATTACGCTTTTAAGAAAAAGGTACTAAAATCTAGTAAAAGTAGAAAAATAATGCGTTTTCTTACTACCACACATAAATCTATAAGCAAAGATAAGTTAGATTCACTAGAAGAGTATTACAGTAACTTAAAAGAATGATATGGTGAAAATTGGGTGGTATTATTTACCTTAATTATCTTGTTTGGAAAACTTTATTAAGATAGAATTTTATTTATATATGAATCGACAAGAGGGTATATATAACGTGAAAATTAGTAAATTACCAGAAGCGGAATTAAAAGTTATGAGATATATTTGGGAATCATATAGAATATTGACATCAAGAGAAATTGTTGAAGCCATGGAACAAAAATATAAATGGAAAGACACGACTACATTTACAGTATTAAAAAGATTGCAAAGAAGAGAGTTTTTAGAAACAGGGAAAATAGATAAACGTACTCACTATAATGTACTAGTAAAAGAAAAACAATATCAGAGATTTGAAACAAGAGAATTCATAAAAAATATACATAAAAATTCAATTAGAAGTTTGATTTCAGCATTACATAAAAATGATGAGAAAGTAGATGAAAAAAATTAAATGAGTTAGAAGAATATTTTAAGAGTTTGGAAAAAGATGATTAATAAAAAATATAGTATTATTTAATAAAAAAATGGAGTAGCAATTTTTTGCCACCTATTTGCCGCCCAACTTATTATATAAAATTAACTATAAATAAAAATATAAGATAAAATAAAAACATTGATTTAATGTCTGATATTTTAATGGTTTCAAAATAAATATAAATAAAGACAAAGAAAATACTACAATTTATAACCGAAATTCAAGTACTTGTAACTAAATAGCTAGATTTCAATGATATATCAAACAAATCTTCAAACAATCAGATAATATCACAAATTCACTTACATTTTGTTTAAGTTTAATCTATAGTATATATAAATAATAATAAAGTAATAAACTTCGAAATCAAAAAAATGAAGAAGGTGTTTGTATGTATAAAATAGGTGAAGCTTCAAAAATAACTAAAATATCATCTAGAATGCTTAGATATTATGATAAAGAAAATATATTGAAACCTAGTCACATAGAAAATAATGGATATAGGTACTATACAGAAGGAGACATTAGTATAATATCAAAAATAAAAAACTTAAGAAGATATGAGTTTTCTTATGAAGAAATAAAAGATATATTTGATAATAATAAATATGAAAATATAGATATATATATCAATAAGATTGAAGAACTAACAAAAAAAATAAATAAATATGGATATTTAATTTCAGAAATAGAAGAAAAGGTAAAATTTAAAGATACAATCATAAATAATTATGATGTTAATATTTGTGAAAGACAATCAGTTAATACCTTGTGCAAAAAAGCCATTATTACTTATAAAGAGATAGGAGAATTTATAGAATCTTGCTATAATACGATTTCAAAAAGCAAATCTAATAAAGTTGGATGTTATTATGTAATGTTCTACGATAATGAAAATATAGATGAAAATACATATGAAATAGAATATTATCAACCTATTGTAGATAATAAAGAAATAAATGGATTCAATAATAAGGTAATTGAAAGTGGTACATATATTAGTACAATATGTTATGGAGATTATGAAAATTTAATTGATGCTTATAATGCTTTGTATAAGTGGGTTAAAAATAACGATTTTAAAGTTAAAGGAAATTTTATTGAAAAATATCTTGTAGATTCATTATTAACTCCCTTTAGCTATGAATTTATAACAGAAGTATCTATAAAAGTTTCAAAAGATTAGTTGACCTTGACACTATGATAACCTTTATACTTGAATTATAAAAATAGAGGAGGTTATTATGAATAAAATAATTTCAATGCTGGTATTACCATTATTATTGATGATGAGAGGATTTACAAAAGGGTATGAAAGTGAAAATATAAATCAAAATAATCAAAAAAAGTATTATATGACACTAGAAGATGAAGAACATGAAGGCACTTGGTTGCAATGGCCTCATAGTTATACTTATGGAAAAGAATATCAAAAGAGAATAGAAGATGTATGGGTAAAGATGACAAAGTCTTTAGTGGAAGGTGAGAATGTTCATATAGTAGCTTATAATAATAGTGAAAAAGATAGAATAGAGAATTTATTGAAAAAAGAAAACATTGATATGAGTTATCTAGATTTTTATATTCATAAAACTGATGATGTTTGGATAAGAGATAATGGTCCTATATTTGTATATGATGAGAGCGATGAAATTTTAATATTAGATTGGGGATTTAATGGTTGGGGAAGAAAAGAACCATATAGTAAATCAAATCAGATTCCTAAAAAGATAAGTGAAGACTTAGGAATTAAAAGTATAAATTTAAGCGAAGTAGTCTTAGAGGGTGGAGCAATAGAGCTTGATGGTAGTGGAACATTTTTAGCGACTAAAAGTTCTATAATAAATAAAAATAGAAATAAAAACTTAAGCCAAAGTGATATAGAAAAATATATAAGAAAATATTATGGAGTAGAAAAATTTATATGGTTAGATGGTGTAGTTGGAATAGATATAACAGATTTTCATATTGATGGATTTGCAAAATTTTATGATGAATCAACAATAATTACATTAAATAAAAAAGGATTGATAGACTGGGGATTAAAGCAAAAAGATATTAATATATTGTTGAATTCAACAAATGTAAAAGGGAAAAAATATAATTATGTATATCTACCACTTACGCAAAACAATGTTAAATTAAAAAATGGAAAAAAATTAGCATATCAAGGTTCATATATGAATTTTTATATAGGTAATAAAGTTGTATTAGTTCCAAATTATAATGACCCAAATGATAAAGTTGTGAATAAGATTATACAAGATTTATATCCTGATAGAAAAGTAATAGGAATAGATATACGAGAGTTATATAAAGATGGTGGAATGATTCATTGTGTAACTCAACAACAACCTATAGCTGTAGTTAAAAATAGAGAGTAATAAAGTGTGATATGAATTAATATTGACAGCTTATTTATGGAAAAAAGATTCCTTAATGAGTAAAAATGAAATTAAAGAAGTCAGAAGAAAATTTTAAGCATTCAGAAGAAAATGATTAATAAAGCACATATAGTATTGTTGAATAAAGAAAAATGGAGTGGCAATTGTTTTGCCACCCATTCGCCACCATATTTTAAAATCGGTGGTAATTTGTATCTTTATATTTGTTTTTTATATTTCTAAAGTTTCTATAAGAGGATTATCACTAAATAATTTTAATAAATTTGTTTTTTTGTATCCTTTAGGTAACTTAGTATATATAACTATTTCTAACCAATCTCCATCAAGGCGTTTAATATTCATGTTTATAATTTCAATATTAGATTTCTTAAATTTCTCCTCAATATATTCTATCGAATCGCTTCTATTAGAAATCTTGAGCGAAACTTGTTCTGCTGTAGGGAGTTTCATCCATTTCCTATCTCTATGGAGTAATATCTGCACAATAACAATGATAATACTTGAAACAATACCTAATAAATATAGTCCAGAGCCAATAGCAAGCCCTGTACCTGCTGTTGCCCATATACCAGCAGCTGTAGTAAGTCCACTTACTGATTGATTTCTAATAAATATTAATCCAGCTCCTAAGAAACCTATTCCACTGACAACTTGAGCTGCAACACGGGCTGGGTCTAGACCAATACCTGGAGTACCTACTATATCATTAAACCCATACTTAGAAACAATGATTATAAGCGCTGAACCTAATGCCACTATAAAATGAGTTCGTATTCCAGCTTCTTTTAGTCTATTTTTCCTTTCATATCCAATTAAAGCTCCACAGAAACCAGCAAGGATGATTCTTGCTATATACTCAAATTGAATTAGTATATGATTATTCATTTGTCTAGCACCCCTTTCTATATAATAATATATATACTATAATACTACATTTTTTATGTGGATATAGTAAAGTTTAAAATTTATATGATAGTTATATATGAATATAAAATAGATAAGAGTATTTTATATATATAAAAATGATAGAACGTATCTAATTTTAAATGATTAAAGAGCATACTTAAATAAGTTAAGTTTGCTCTTTTTAATATGGTAAATATTTTTATTTATAACAACTAGATAAAAAAATATCTGTATTTTTTATATCTGCAAAACTCTTCTGCAATGATGCCATGAATACTTGATGGGCAATGTTTGCATGAATTTCTACATCACCCCAAGATAAATTTTTTGTTGTACAGGCATCATCTATAAGAGTTATGTCGTATCCCAGTTTTTTTGCTGTTCTTACACTTGTATCAATGCACATATGACTCATCATTCCACAAATCACCAACTTAGTTATATTTTTTTTCTCAAGTACAGTTTGTAGGCTGGTTTGAAAAAAACTGTCTGGTGAATGTTTAATTATAATTTCTTCATTTGCCAGTGGAAAAACAGTTTCATTTATTTCTGAACCATAAGTGTGAGGAAGAAAAAAAGAAGCTGTTTTATCTGTTGATATATGTTGTACATGAATAACTGGTAAGTCATTTTTTCTAAAGAACAGCAATATCTTCTTTGCATTTTCAGTAGCTTTTTTTGGTTCAAATAATTCACATTTTCCGTTTTTAAAATAATCATTCTGAATATCAATTAGTATTAAAGCTATAGACATGTTTATACCTCCTATCTATCCTTATTATAATATTCATATAAAAAATGTAAATTACTTACTTTTTGGTATGTATAAAACTATTTATTATAACAAATTCCTTTGCTGTCTAGAACCCCTTGTTGACCATTTTCAAGCATATATTCTATACCTATTTCTTGCATTATTTCCACAGCCTTTAACATTTTTTTACCACGGTCAGTAAGAAAATATTCAACATGTAATGGATAACCAGCTGAACTTATCTTATCAATAATACCAAATTCATGTAGTTCTTTTAATTGTTGAATTAACATTTTTTGATTTATTCCCAAAATGCCATGTTCTAACTCAGAAAATGTCTTATTAGACTGTCTTAATTCAAATACAAGGATAGTTTTCCATTTTCCTTTGATTATGTCATGTACAATTTCAAGAGGACATGTGTATTCATCTCTTATTTTCATAATATATCACCCCCATAAAATGATAATAAATTATATCACTTGTATTGTCATATGACAAATATATATGAATTGTATGTAAAGTTTATGGTTTATTAAGTTCTAAAATTCTTCTAGTGTAGTTCACATTTAATACACAAATAATTAGTAAGATATAAGTAAATAAACATATAAAATAACTATAGAAATTTAACTTTAAAATAATTTATGATAATTTAGAGGAGGAAAATATATGAATATATCAAGAAAAGCTATGAAAATAATAGAATTGGCACAAAGAATAGCAACCAAAAAAGGCATCTCAGTAGAAGAAGCTTGGAATGAAGCACTAACAGAATATAAAAATAAATATGAACATATTGCATAGATATTGAAAAAATGTAGCTTATTTAAAATATAAAATGACATATAATCTTTAATTGTATATTTTTACAAGAAATAAATTAGCTTACAATTCTAAATTATTTTTGAAAAATTAAGAATATTTGGTGGAATATAATGAATTTAAATGATACTATAAATTATAAGGTATATCATTATTAATGCAAAAGGAGGATATATACTTGATTGTAAAAATAGATAACACTTTAGAAAAAGAATTTTGGCAATATGTATCACATGAAGAAAGTTTAAACTTATTCATAATTGGATATGTTGAAAACTATGGATTTAGCTCCTACTCTCAAGATATATGGTCTCAAATGAAAGGAGGAAATATAACTTCTATAATATTAAAGAGTAAGTCAACACTTATAATTTATAGTCTAAAAAATGATTTTGATATAGAAGAGATGAAGTATCATATAAAAGATTTGGATGTAGAAAGTATAAGTGGAAAAAAGTGTGTAATGGATAGATTAATAAGTGGATATAAAGATTTCTATGAAAAACTAGATAATAAATTTTGCATATTAAAGGAAGTAAAAGAAATTGATTTCTCCAACATGAGTGAGTATAAAATAGAAAAGGCTCAGGAAAAAGATGTTGATGAAATAGGTAAACTTTTAAACAACTCAGATTATAAAGTAAGTAAAAATTACATAGAAGAAAGAAAAGAGCATTTAAAAGAAGGAAATGTAAGAGCATATTTTATTAAAAATAATGACACTATGATTAGCACTGCATCAACTGGTATGGAAACTAGTTTTTTGGCAATGGTAGTATCTGTAAGCACCGATAAAAAATATAGGGGAAAAGGATTTGCAAGTTATATAGTTTACAATTTAAGTAAAGACTTATTGTTGGAAGGAAAGGTACCATGTCTTTTTTACAATGATGACATAGCAGGTAAAATATATCAAAATATAGGATACAAAGAGATAAATGAATGGACAATCCTTTTTAAATAACTATAAAAAATAGTGAATTTTCATGTCATTCATAATGTACCTTATACAACAGCTTAAACATTTGAAAGACGCTTGATTGATGGGGTTGTTGGTATTTATGGACTATTCATTTAAGCGGATTTTTCTTTGAAAACTGATTAAATGATGCTCCTATTCCACAAGTCGCTATAAAATTTGTGACATAGGAAAGGCCCAGCTACATTGAGTAACTGGGCCTAATTATCATATGTATGGTTATGTACATACATGATAGAAGATGAAATTTTGTATGGCTCGAAAATAAATTTTTAAACTCTATCAGATTTCTTCATCATCATAATCCAATTTGAAATTGTATCTAAAACCAGTTTGCTATTTCCACAGTTACAGTGGTTACTAGCTTGTTCTGTTTCTGTCATAAGACGGAATGTAAGTGAGCGAACATTGGTAAGTAAATCAATCTCTTTACTAACAGTTCTATAATCAATGAAATGATCTTGCGTTGCACCCAAAATCAAAATGTCTTGTGTTATCTTTTTTGCAATAGGCTCTATTTGATAATCGTTGATTCTTTGAAAATACTCATAAGGTGTAGATGCTTCATATGCGTACATTCCATGATTTAACCCCCATACTACCAGACTATCACCACGCTTCATTTTTTGTTTTATTATGAAATTGATTAGCCATTTTGTTTTAAATTTTAGCAGTAAGCGAAGTAGTTTTTGCATTTTTATTGGTTGAGATCCAAGTATTACGTCTAAGAAATTGGGGAATACAGACCAAGCCACCACTCGCTCAATTCGTTTTTCAAAGGCTGCTGCTCGTGGAGCAAGAAAACCTCCCAAGGAAGCACCTACGATGGTTACATTATCTAAATGAAAGTAGTCTAAAATTGCTTTTACAGGACGTTCCCATTGATAAGTAAAGTGTTTTTCCTGTAAACGCATCACGCCACCTTGACCAGGTCCCTCAAAAAGATAAACATCAAATCCCTGTGATGCAAGATAAAGCATCGGAAAAAAGAATTCTTCAAAGTAAGAATCATTTCCACCATGAAGCAATATAATGTCCTTTTTCTCTCCCTGTGCTTTTGCATACATCACAGGTAGGGTGATATTTTCATATGGCACATGAAAAATCTGTATAGTTCCATTTGAGAAATATTCAGAGTAGTATTCGTAAAATAGAGTAGTCGCTTTTTTGTAGGATTCTATTTTATCAGGGTCGCCATCGTACATAAAAAATTCACTCATACGATAGTAAGCAATGGCATTTTCTATGCGTTCATCTTGTTCGGCTTCTTGAGCCAGACATATAAGTTCTATTTTCCAACTTTCACTATCGACAATTTTAGAAGCGACTTTTTGTATATCTTCCAAGCGACCTCCGCCCCACATAATAACCCTGTTTAACTGAAAATTAAAATTGGCGTTTGTATTAAGGGAATATAAGCCTTTATTAAAAGAAATTTTATTTGTTTTCAATGTCATCACTCCTAAAAATATAATGCATAGAGATAAAGAGTAATCTTTATCCCTATGCATTTATTGTAACAAACATTAGAAATATTAACTTTCAAATAGACGCTATTGAGAGAAAAAATATATTCTACATTTTCCTGTAAGTTCACTTGCAGCAATGCCAAGATATTTTTTGCTGGAAGCGGAAAAATGAGAGGGCGAACTAAAACCTGCATCCATAGCAGCTGAGGTAATATCACCACTTTTTAATAATAACTCATAAGCCTTGCGAAGCTTTGATAAAGCCAAATAACTGTTTAGTGATATTCCCATTTGTTCTTTGAAAAGGTGAGAAAACCGGCTTTTGGACAATTTTATTTCAGCACATATCTCAAAAAAGCTTTGATTATCAATGTGTGTGGACTTTAGAATATGATTCAATGCCCATTGTATTCTACTGTCTGTAAGAGATGAACTATGATAATTTAAATTCAATAGATGGAAAACTTGATTTGAAAAGTCAATATAGCTTTGGGGAAATCCCTTTGCCTGACAAGTGATATAAATTTTTTGTATTTGTTCAACTATGAGATTGTCTATAACGAAAAAAGGATAGCCTAGTAATTGATGTTGATTAAGATTTTGAGATAGCATGCTTGTGTCATCTATCAAGAAAACCAACATTTTGTTATCTTTATTTGACACTGTATGTGCGACATTGGAATCTATAATAATCCCCTTACATTGTAATTCCTCGCCATTATCAAACATCACAGACAAGTTTCCAGATTGAGATATAATAATATGTTTTGCAAAGTGTTGATGAATAGTTGGTTGCTTATATTCTGTATCTAAAAATATATGGTCAATCATTACACAAATCGTAGTCATAGCGGTCAACTCCTCGTTTATAGGTTAGCATATTATACAGTTTTTAACAAGAAAGCCTAGTAATTGTATTTTTTGACACTGTAAATTATTACACAATATTGTTATACATATAGAATTTAATAGGTTATGCACAAAGGGTGTAAAACGACTTTCAAATGCGATATAAGGAGAAATAACACCATTTTAGAGGATATTCAAGAGCCTTATTTTATGTAATAAAAAATAAAAAACTCCATTAAGAATTAAAGTATTTATAAATAGTTTTATTTTTACTATAATTCATGATGGAGTTTTTTTGAAATTAAAATATTATTTTTTATTACTTAGATAATCAAGCGTTTTAAGTTTATAACCTTCTTTTTCCCAATGTGTAAGTACTTCATCCAATATTTCAGTGTTTGTTGATGAATTTGGATGTAATAGAACTATTGCACCAGGATGTGTTCTTGAATAAATTTTGTTTTTAGCAAATTCATGAGTAGGCTGTTTCTTTTCATACCAATCTACATAAGCAAAACTCCAAAATATAGATTTATATCCTAAATCTTTTGTGTATTTCAAAGACTGTTCACTAAATTTTCCCATAGGTGGTCTAAAGTACTTAGGCATTTCTTTTCCAGTAACATCTTTGTATGCCTTTTCTACACTTGTAATTTCTTCTTTGAATTTTTCAAAATCTGTAATACCTGCCATTGATGGATGACTTTTTGAGTGATTACAAACTAAATGACCTTCTTTTTCCATACGTTTTATCAAATCTGGATTGCTTTTTATATAACTTTCAACTACGAAAAACTGTGCTTTAGCATTGTGTTTTTTCAGTGTATCTAATAATTTTGGAGTATTTCCACTTTCATATCCAGCATCAAATGATAGATATATAACTTTTTCATTAGGATTTCCTACATAATAAGAATCATATTTTTTAAAAAAATTTGCTTCTTTTATAGGAGATGGCTGTTTACCATCCTCTCTAGGATTAAAATACCAATCGTATTCATGGGTATCAAGTGTTGGGCTAGAGATTTGAGTTTTTGTTTTGTCTAATGATTTAAAGTTTATACTAGCAATTCCCAAAAGTATTAGAGCAAATGTTCCAATTAAAATGTATTTTTTTAGGCTATCTTTTTTCACAATTTCACCTCTTATTTAAAATTTCAAGTGTCTTTCTTACAATATAGTTTGAATATTTATAGTTAAAAATATTCATATATACAGATAATAAATTAAAGAAATTTGTTGTAAGATATATAAAATTAATATTAATTATATTAAATAAAGTACATATAAATGATAAAATATAAAGAGCAATCATTGTATATAAGTTAGACTTGTTTAACTTGAAGGGATATAAAAATGGATAATATAATAAGTGTATTGAATAATGTTGTTTTTTTAGATATAGAAATTAGTGGATTAGATTATCTAAATTCAGAAATTTTAGAAGTTGGAGCTGTTAAGGTTAAAGATTGGAAGATAGATACATATCAATCATTAATAAAAAATAAGTATGATGTACCTATAGAAGTATTTTCACTATGTAGTAATTTAAATAAAAGTGATTTAGAAACAGCTTATGAGATAGAAAAAGTCGAAGATAGACTTATAAATTTTGTAGAAGATAGCGTGATTATATGTCATGATTTAAGCTTGAAAAGAAAGTGTTTTGAGTATCATATGCCAAAGTTAAAAAATAAATTTATTGATTTAATTGAATTGGCAGTTATTTTAGAACCATATCATAAAGAGTATAGCTTGGAGTATTTAAAAAATAATTTGACCAACTATGATTATAAAGTAAAAAATAGAGCGTTGTCAGATGCAATTGATATCGTAAATATTGTAAATTGTCTTCTGGTAAGATTTAATAATTATGAAAAAACTACTCTAGAACCATTGAGTTTTAAAATAAATTCTTATCTTAAGAAGTTTAATCTTTTAACATGGGAATGGAGCAAATTTTTAGAAGAGGCAAACTATGATTTATCAGATAATATAAATATAAAAAAAGAATATAAAGAATTTAACTCAAAGGAAGAGAAGAAAAAAGAAAGAGAAACCTTAAAAATTTTAAATGAGGAAGAAAAAAATTATGAAGAATTATTAAAATACAAAACCATATGGGAGAATAAAGAAGGATTTACATATGAGTATAGATCAGGTCAGTATGAGCTTACCAAAACAATAAGAGCGTTGTTTAGAAATAATGAAGATGAAGAAAAAATTGCATGTATAGAAGCGCCAACTGGTATAGGTAAAAGTGTAGGATATTTATTACCTGCGATATTAGAAGCTAGAATTAATAAAAAAAGGTTGTTAATTTCTACTGATACAAAGGAATTACAGATACAATTAATAAATAAAGATATTCCAAATGTGTTAGATTCTTTAGGTCTAAATGGAAAAGTAAGTTATGGATATATAAAAGGAAAAAATAACTATATTTGCATAGATAGACTGGAAGCATATATAGCAGACTATGAGTCTCAAGAACCTACTAAGGGAGAAATATTATCTTTAATATTTTTAGAGAGATTAGTTGAAGGTGGTAAACATGGAGATATAGAAGAAATAAATTATTGGGTGTTGGATAATTTTAAGGAAATAAATGTACACTTAAGAAATATAAGTTGTGACCCAAATATGTGTAGACCTAAAAAGTGTAAAAAAGATTGCCTATATAAGAAAAGGACAGAAGAATTGAAAGAAGAACATATAACAGTAGTAAACCATTCTTTATTAGCTAAATGGCCATATAAAGATGAAAAACCTCTAGAACATATAATAGTAGATGAAGCACATAATTTGACTGAAAAGGGATATGATTTCTTTTCAAGCATTATAAATTCAAAGTCTTTAAGATATTTATTGCAAGAAATTTATCCATATGAATTCATTCAAGATAGTAGCTTCATATATAAAAAATATAGTAAAAATATGAGAAAAATAAAGGCTTTTGATAAATTTTATCATATATTAAAAATTGAAAGAAAAGATAAACAAAAAATTGCTAGAAGTATAAATCTTATTCTTGAAGAGATAGATTCAATATTAGACTTTGGTAGCTGTAATGAATATAATAGTGTAAGCAATTATAATTTAAGATGGGAATTAAATCTGCAAATAGATGAAATTGTGGGAAAACTAAAAAAAGATGGCATAGATACTGAAATAAGTTATAGATTGTATAGTGAAAAGATAAAATCAAGTTGTGAAAAAATAATAAAAAATTTAGTTGTAATAATAATAACAATTTATAGAAATATTGATGATGATAATATAGATAAAGAAACCGACATATATAAATTTGGAAAAGCAAAGGCTAGAGACTTAGAGGATATAAAAATTATATTTGAAATATTTTTAGAATATGATGAAAAGGATGATTATGCAAGGATAGTTGAAATTGATAAAAGTTATAATGATTTTGAATTTAGAGTAGTTCCATTAAAAATAGCAGATTTATTTGAAGAAAATATTTTATCTCAATTAGAAAAAGGAATATTTTTATCTGCAACCTTGAGTTTATCTGAAAATATGTCTTATTTTAAAAATACATTAGGAATAGATAGGGTTAAGAATGTAGAAAAGATTATAGAGCCAATTTTTGATTATAAAAATATGGTATCTGTAGTTGCTTTCTCTGATATATGTGAGTATAGAAATACTGAATTTCCAAATGAAATGAGTAAAATTATATCTAATATATCACAAATTACAGAAGGTCATACACTAGCTCTTTTTAATAGTAAAGACAGACAAGAAAAGACTTATGAAATATTGAAAAAATATTTACATGGTTTTAATTTAGAAATTTATGCTGATAAAAAGGGTATTAGACATCTTAATGATTTGAATCGAAAGTGTGTAGTACTTGGTTCAAAAGGATGTTTTGAGGGTGTAGATATTCCAGGAGATGGTTTGGTTTGTGTAACTTTAGACAAGCTTCCAAATCTAAATCCCAAAGACCCTTTGTATTTTACTATAATGAAGAAGTATAATATAGATTACTACACCATAAATTACCCTCAAATGACTATAAAAGTAAAACAAGCTATGGGAAGAATCTTAAGAAGTAAATATGACTATGGATGTTTTGTGATTTTTGATGTAGGAACTAATATAAGTGTACTGAAGAGATTGGAGAAAGATTTGCATGGTTGTAAAATTTCAAAGATGAATAGTAATGAATTTTACACTTATGTAAAGCAACATTTAAATAAATCTAGAAGCTTGATACTAAAATCTGTTATATTTGATACTGTAAAAGCGTTAAATGTCGATGATAGAATAGATAATAATGATGTTGATAAGGATATCATAAGAAAAGACATGAATGAAAATATAAGACAAAGAGCTGTAAAAGGAGAAGTGTATTATATAGATATTATAAACAAAGATATGAAAGTAAAGTATTTTGATAAGAACTATCTGATAAATTTAGACATATTTATGAGAGAAGAACATAAAAACTAAGGGTGGGAGTGATATATTTGGCAAAACAGAAGTTTTATGCTGTAAAAAAGGGTAAAAGTATAGGCGTATATAATACATGGGATGAGTGCAAAAAACAGGTGAATGGATTTTCAGGAGCTGAATACAAGAGTTTTCCTACTTTACAAGAAGCAAAAGAGTATATTTATGGGTCAGAAAAATTGAACTTTAAAGAAGATGAAGAAGTTATAGAAGCATATGTAGATGGAAGCTATGAACATTCAATAAAGATGTATGGTTCTGGTGTTGTGATTTTAAAAAATAATGAAGTTATAAAAACATATAGTGAAAAAGGAAAAGAGGAAACTCTTGTAGGAATGAGAAACGTAGCTGGAGAAATAGAGGCTTCTAAAATTGCAATGCAATACTGTATTGAGAATAATATTCAAAACCTGATTTTATATTTTGACTATGAAGGTATTGAAAAGTGGTGTACTGGAGTTTGGAAAACAAATAAAGAAGGAACTATAGCATATAAAAATTTTTATGACAGTATTAAAAATAAATTAAATGTGAAATTTACAAAGGTTAAAGCTCACTCTGGAAATAAATATAATGAAGAAGCTGATAAATTAGCAAAAAAAGCTATTGGTGTATAACAAAAAATTGTTGATATATAGTAAGTTGTCATAAGTATAGATTTAAATTCTTAAGTTATAATTAAAAAAGCAGAATTGTATTATAGCAAAATAAGCATCTAATTTATAAATAATCAATAGTATTATTAATTAGATATAGTTTATTTAATATAATACAATCTGCTTCTTTCATACAATAAAACTATAAAATTTCTTACATTCTGTTAGAATTGACCATATATACCTTCAAGTTCTTCCTTTAATACCTCAGGGTCATTTATACCAATTGACATAGTTCTAGCCAATATATTTGCTTGGTCATAAGTTGATGTCCATGAAAATACACCACCTAGACAATTTCTGAGAACATATTGAGTTTTTAGGAAGATGGATAAGGAATCATCATAGGACATTGCAAACTCTCCATCCCTAACTAAATATGGAACTTGAGCAACATTATCAAATCTATATTCATACCCGTTTTTATTTATATAATCTCTTCTAAGTTCATCATAAGTTCTTGTTATAGTAGCACCTAATCTTCCGTAAAATGGTATGCCAAGAAGTATTTTTTCAGAAGGCATTCCAGCATTTTCAAGATTTCTTACCATTATATCAACGCTATATCCTGGTAAAGATAAATCAGATTCAAAAAGATTTGCTTGATGTTTTCTACCATTTGGACCTGTCTCACCTGCTGTAAAATCATAACTCATAAGATTAAAATAATCTATTATTGGTGCTATTTTATCTATTTCAGCACTTGAATTTATATATCCTCTATCTCCTGTTCCAGCCACACTAAGCCATTTTTCATCTCCTATAACATCTCTTATGGCTGTCAATAAAAGTGTAAAGTTTTCTCTATCCTGAGGTCTTGATACTATTCCAGATGCACTACTTCCAGGATATTCCCAGTCTATATCAACTCCGTCTAAAGCATATTCATTTATCATCTGATTAACCTGTCTTGCAAAATTATATCTAGATGTAGGAGTTAATGCTGCATCAGAGAAGCCCTCAGCTCCCCAACCTCCGATAGCTACAATTACTTTTAAGCTAGGTTTTTCACCTTTAAGAGCAAGTAATTGATTTAAAAATCTAGGATAAGGAATAAATAAATTGCCAGACTGGTCTATCTCTGCAAAGGCAAAGATAACTGCATCCAATAGTTGAGCATCTACATTAGTCGGATTACCAAGAACATATTCTGCCACAATTGGACTTATATCTGGACAATTTGCATTTTCAACTATTGGATTGTATGGGTCTGTTATTTGTGGTCTAGCTAATTTTTTTGAATCTTTCAAAGTCTTCATAGCTATTTTTTTAGTATTTTTTTCACTAGTATAATCATAGTTTTTATAATTTTGTTTATAGAAATCTTCATAACTACTATCTTCTTTATCGTAGTTATAATTTATTGCATCACAAGATTTATCTTTAAGTTTGCTTTGTTTAGAGTTAGAAGTTTTATTGGTATTTTTAGTGTGCTTCTGTTCACAGTTACAATCTTTTTTAATATCATTGTTGTGATTTTCTTTACAATCATGAGTTTTATTCATATAGTCAGTATTTTTATTCTCGCAATCAGATTTATTTTCAATGTTTTTAGTATGTTCTGTATTCCAGCTACAATTATTATCAATCTTCTTATTTAATTCTTCGTCATTATAATTATCTGGTACAAAACATAAGTACCAGTCCATACAGGAATATTTCTTATTACAGCTGTTAACCCTATTTTTTAATTCTTTATAGTTTTTAGGATATGGTAGAATCACTGGCATACCAGGAAACCAGTTTGCAGGCGTAACGATGTTGTCTCTATCACTAGTTTGAAGAGCATCTACTATTCTAAGTATTTCTGGGATATTTCTTCCTGTAGTCAGTGGATAATAAAGAATCGTTCTTAAAATTTGATTATTATCTATAATAAATACAGAACGAACAGTTGATGTATCACTCATTGGTTTTGATATCATACCATATAATTTTGCAATTCTCATATCTCTGTCTTCTATAATAGGAAATGGTATTTCTACACCTGTAAGTAAAGAGATATTGTACATCCAAGCAAGATGTGAACTATTGCTATCAACGCTTAGACCAATTAATTCCGTATTTCTTTTTTTAAATTCGTCATAATATTTAGCAAAACACAAAAATTCTGTAGTACAAACTGGTGTAAAATCACCAGGATGTGAAAATAAAACAATCCAATTACCTTTATAATCAGAGAGTCTAATAGGGCCGTTTGTTGTATTGGCTTTAAAATCAGGAGCCTTTGATCCTAAACTTGGCAAATTTGGCATGTAAATCACCCCTCAATAAATTATCATTTATTTTATTCTATTAATTAATAGAGATTAGTGTTACTACTTTATTAAAAATTAAGGAATCCTAATGTCAAAAAAAGATATTTATTAAAAATATTTAATATTTTCCTAACATAAATGACAATAGTAATTGCTATTTTTTTACTAATTTGGTATAGTAATGGATAAGGGGTAGTGTCAATATTAGCGATTATACGAGGTGATTGAATTGAAAAAAATTCTAAGAATTTTAGTTATCTCCATGATGATATGTTTTGCAATGACTTTTGCATTAGTATTAATAAATTCAGTTATGGGAGTACATATAGGATTGGATTACTACTTTTTGATGGGAAGTGTACTTACAGTTTGTTTAACAACTGGAATTGTTTTATGCAATGCTAGAAAAATATTTGATAATAAAACTATACATAAAACAAGAATGAAAAATGTCAATGCTAATAAAAAACAGAAAAGTCATTCTAGAGATATAAACAGAAAGATATCATAATTTATGTAAAGGAAATATTTATGTATAAAATAATGATTGATAGGTAAAATAAAAACACGATTTAACTTGTGTTTTTATTTTTTTTCAAGAATTATGATATAATAACCAATAAGAAATTTAGTTTACCATAAAATATAAATATTGCTAAATGGAGAGGGAACTATAATGAATTTTAGAGATTTATTTGAAAAAGCTGTAGATTTTATTGATGAAAAAAGAAAGTCTATAGTTGCAATTTCATTATCAGTATTAGGCGTAATTGTTTTAATGATAGTATTTTTCTTAAGTAGTAATGAATTTAGTGTAGGAAATGAAGCTAATGAGTTGTTGAAAATTATAGACAAAAGACAGTATTCTGTAGCTGTTGATTACTATGCAAGCATAGAAAAGAAGTTTTCTGACTCGAAAATGGAAAGATTCAATAAGTCTGTTTCTAAAAAAATAAACAAATTGTTATTAAACAGTGGAGATAAATATTTAGATGGAGATATAAGTCAAGAAAGTTTTATTGGATTAATAAATACAGTAAAAGAGTTAAATAAAATAAATATAGATATGGATGATTTATTAGTTCAGGCTGATAGAGTTAAGGAAATGTATAAGGAAGAGAATACTACTTATGATATTGCCATTAATTACATAAACACTGTTTCGATATTAAATGGCGTGGGTAGTAATTTAGATGTATACAAACAGAATATAGAAACAATCAAGGAATCTAGAGATGTTTATGATTCTGCAGTCAAAGACCAAAAGGTCTATAAGTATTATGAAGCTATTGAAAAGTATAATAAAGTATTAAAAGAAGATGAGAAGTATTATAATATGGCTCAAAATGCTAAAAAGCAATGCATTGAGGAAATGTATGATTACTATATAAGTAAAGCTGAAGAGGCAAACACTTCTGGAGACTATGAAAGAGCATTACAGTATATAGAGTATTTAAAAGAAGACTATTCAGATGATGAAAAGGTACAAAGTTTAGAGAAAAAATATAAAAAGAATTTATCATTGTATACTTTAACATCTGATGACATTATAAATGTAATATCCAAAAAAAGTGGCAAAGACAAGTCAAATCTATCTATAAACTCACTTCCACAAATGATAAAAAATAATAAATACTATTATGCCGAAGTATATGAATATGATAAATTAATAAATGAGGTATTAGTGAGTGCAAAAACTAAAGATTTATATTCATATAAAGATGGTAAAAAAGATTACAAAGTAGACTATGGAGATGGGTACTTTAGAATATTAGAGGATGGAAGCTATCAATTTGGTATTACTAAAGATAAAGCTAAGTTTGTATTAACTAATACTCTTGATGAAAAAGAAAATAAATATAAAAAGGTTGAGATATTAGATATAGAGAAAGCTGACAGATATGTAAAAAGTAAAAAAACTTTAGAAGAATTATTTGGAAAGTATAAAAATATTTATTATTATGCTGTAGTAAACAAAGGATTGTTTAAAGGTAAAGAGGTTTATGCGGTTAATATTTACAATGAAAAAATATATGCCATATCAGAAAAAGGTCTAAATGAATATTAATTAATTATATTAATAATGTTAAATTATTATATAATTAAAAAGTTTTTGGGTTTTTAAGGCAGATTATGTAGTAATATAATAGTAGGTGTATATAAATAATTTTATTGTAAGGAGAAGTATGGGATGAGTAATGTGAACAAAAAGCTAGTTATAGCTATTGGAGCTGTAGCATTAGTAGTCATAATTTTTATGGGTGTAATGTGTATGCAATTTAAAGGGGAGAAAATAGCAAAAAACACATATGTTAATGGAGTAAATATTGGCAAATTAACTAAAGCACAAGCAAAACAGGAGTTAAGTAAAAAATACAAATTAGAAAATGTTGAGTTTATCTACAATGATAAAAACTGGAAAGTTAAAAGCAAAGATTTAAATTTATCTACAGATTTGGATAAAACAGTAGAAAATGCATATAATTTAAATAGAAAGAATGGTTTCTTTGGAAATCTATCAAAAACTATTTCAGCAAATTTTGGAAAGAAGAGTAACTTAGTAGTAGTGATAAACTATGATAAAAATAAGCTAAAATCAGAGATGGAAAAGATAGCTAAAGAAATAGATGTAGATGTAAAAGACGCAACACTTGATATAAGTGGCGAAAAAGTAAAAGTTGTGCCAGACTCTGATGGTCTTAAAATGGACATTTCTAAGAGTATGGAGAGTTTTGATAATCAAACTAAAAAAGGTAACTATAAGAACAAATTAGTAGTAAAAGCTACTCAAGCAAAGATAAAAAAAGAACAACTTGCTAAAATAGACACAAATTTAGGTACGTATTCAACAACATTTAAGACTTCTCAAGTAAATAGAAGTATAAATATAAAATTAGCAACAGATAACATAAGTAATGTGTTGCTTATGCCAGGAGAAACTTTTTCATTTAACAATCATACAGGTAAAAGAAGTAAAGAAAATGGATACAAGAGTGCACCTGTAATAATGGAGGGTGAGATGGAAGAAGACTATGGTGGAGGAGTTTGTCAAGTTTCATCAACATTATATAATTCTGTGTTATATGCAGGTTTAGAAATTGTTAATGTAAAAAATCATACAATACCATCAAGTTATGTTCCAAAAGGAAGAGATGCAACTGTTGCAGATAGTGGAATAGATTTCTTATTTAAAAATAATCTAAAGCATCCAGTTTACATAAAAAATTACGTTTCAGGGAATCAAATTGTTTGCAATATATATGGAAGTGCAGAAGACAAACAAAACATAACAATATCAACAAAATTAGATGGTGTTTCACAAACTACAATGAAAAGAGTTAATGATTCTACAATGCCTAAAGGTAAAGAAAAAGTGGATAAAAGCGGAAGAAATGCATACTCTGTATCAACATATAGAACATTTAATGACGCTAATGGCAAGAAAATTAAAACTGAAAAAATAGCTAATTCATATTATCCTAAGAAGGAAGGTATTATATTAGTTGGAACTATGGAACCAAAACCAGAAGAAAAACCAAAGACAGATGAAAATAAAAATAATCAAAACACAAATAATCAAAATCAAGATAATCAGCAAAAACCAGAAACACCACCAACTGATAATAAGCCTAATGAGACACAACCACAACCGCAAGCTTAAAGTTCTCAAGAATAGGATTTATGTAGAGTATTAAAAAATATAAATCTAAATAGGAGGGATTACTTTGAATTTAAATAATATAACGAATTACGTTCAAAGTATTTGCGAGAATATTTCTAATGTGTTGGATGTAGATGTTACTTTAGTTACAAAAGATTTAACTAGGATAGCAGGTACAGGAATATTCAGAGGTAAAATAGGAGAGACAATCTCAGAGAAATCAGTATACTCTCTTGTTTTAAAAGATGGAAAATCCTATGTTATAAATAAGGAAATAGAAGAGAACTGTAATAAATGTGCAAATAGAGAAAATTGTAAAGAGTTAGCTGATATATGTACTCCTGTTAAAATGGGAGAACATATACTTGGAATTTTGGGTATAGCTGCATTTAATGAAGAGCAAAAGGAGAAAATACTTTCAAAAGACAAGGAATTAACTGCTTTTATAAGAAGTATGTCTGACTTAATATCGTTTAAACTAGATGAATTATATAAACAAGAAGTTAAGACTATGGATGACCTTGAGAGGGAAGCTATAGAAAAGGCTATAAAAAAATATGGAAGTAACACAGAAGGTATGAAAAAGGTAGCAGAGGCTTTAAATATAGGTATAGCTACACTGTATAGAAAAGTAAAAAAATTCAACATTAAAAGTTAGTAATATTGAAAAAGAGGTAACCTTTTCACGAGAAGAAGAGGATTACCTTTTTTATTATGGGAATAATGGCAAAATATGTATAGTTTTGACTTGATATATTAAATATGTTATCTTAAATATATATTTTAGAGTGGAGGTGAGTATTATTTTAGTTAAAGATATAAAACAGGATATAGAAAACATGCCTAGAAAAATTTTAGATATATCTTTGATAGAAGATAATAAAAGTGATTTGACTTTTTTTAACATAGAAGAAGAAGATGGTGATGAGACACTAAAAACATTAAAACAGAGTTATGTGACTACAAATTATAAAGAAGAGACACTATTGAACTTACAAGGAGCTTTAAATTCAAAGTCAGACACAACATCAAAGGAATTAAAATTAGAATCATACAAAAGATATAATAATGCATTAGATTTGGCATATAAAAACTATATAACTAGTGCTATTAATATGGCGAACAAAGCTTTAGAAATAAATCCTAAAGATGTTGATATACTAAATCTTAGAGGTCTTTTAAAGCTATTAAAATGTGACTTTGCTAAGTCATTTGAGAGCTTTTATACAGCTTTATGTTATGAAAATAACCATATATCGAGAAAATATGTAAATCTAATTTCATCTGAAGATTTTAAAACATTTTTAGGAAGGTACAATCATTCTATAAGATTTATAAATGAAGAATTAAATTATGAGTCAATACATATTTTGGAGAATATAATTGAGGAAGAACCTGAACTAATAGAACCATATGTAATTTTATCTTTGTTGTATGATAAGCTAGGCAATGTAAAGAAGAGAGAAGGATACTTAGATAAGCTTAAAGAGTTAGATAAAGATAATCCAGTATTTGAAAATAATGAGGATGAAAAAGAAAGCATAAGTAAAAAGGAAGAAGTAAAAAAAGTTAAAAAGAAGAAAAATATTTTACCATATATTATAGTTGTTTGTGTTTTAATAGGTATGGGTGTATATTTGATTCAAAGTAAAAAGAGAATAGAAAATTTAAATAATCAAATAAGTAGTAAAGATGAAAAGCTAAATGAAACTGATAAAAAGCTGGGAGAAACAAGTGAAAAATTAGAAAAAACGAATA
This sequence comes from Clostridioides sp. LIBA-6822, assembly GCF_056688955.1. Taxonomy (NCBI): domain Bacteria; kingdom Bacillati; phylum Bacillota; class Clostridia; order Peptostreptococcales; family Peptostreptococcaceae; genus Clostridioides; species Clostridioides sp. LIBA-6822. Next base: position 1,589,270 of record NZ_CP196995.1, read on the forward strand.
AAGAGTTAAGTGAAGCTAAAAATAAAGAACCAGAAAGAGATATAACTGTAGCTGATGAAGAAGATTTATACTATCAAGCTCTAGATTTAAAGAAAAATAAAGAATATGAAAAAGCTATAGATAATTTTAAAAGTGTAGTTTCTTCTGGTAAAACTAAAAAATATATTTCTGAATCAATATATCAACTAGCCATAACAAATAAGTTATTAGGAAATAAAGATGAAGCCATAAAATATTATAAAAAGTATATAAATACTTATACTAAACACGACCAGTATTATGATGATTCATATTATGAGCTGGGTATGCTTTATTATGATAATGGTGATTTGAAAAATGCACAACAAACTTTTTATAGTTTAAGAAGTGAAGTTCCAGACAGTATGTATAACAATTCAAAAATAAAAGAGATTTTAAGTGAAAAATAGGTTTATAAAGTTAAGTTTTTTGAAACAACCAAGCATGTATTTTATTAAATTAAAATAAAAATAAATTTAAAAGAGATTGTATCAAATTATAACTTTCTATTTGAAGAAAGATATTTGCTTGTTGAAAAAACTACAAATATATGATTTGAAGCAATCTCTTTAGTTTTTGGAGGTGGAAAATGAAAGTTTTCAATCAATTAGTAATAATTTTAAGTATATGGGTTATAGGAGAGTATATAAGTTTCTTTATACAAGGAATTATACTTATTCCTGGGAGTATAGTTGGGATGTTATTATTATTTTTACTACTACAATTTAAAGTATTAGATTTAAGTAGTATAGAAAATATAAGTGGATTTTTCCTTGATAATATGGCTGTATTTTTTATACCAGCGGGTGTATCACTCATAAAATCATTAGACCTAATAAGGGAAAATGTACTAGTGCTTTTATTAGTCATATGTTTAAGTACGCTAATAGTGATGTATGCTACTGGAGTTATAGTAGAAAAGATGATAAAAAAGAAGGAAGAAGGACAAAAAGATGTATAATGTATTACAAACGCCAGTGTTTGGCATAATAGTAACAATAGTATTTTTTAATTTAGGGAGATATATTCAACGAAAAACAAACAATCCTATATGTAATCCCATGTTAATTGCAATCGTAGGAATAATAGTGTTTTTAAGCATAACTAAAATTCCTTATGAGAACTACAAGATAGGAGCAGATAGTATAAATTTCTTTCTAGGTCCTGTTACAGTAGTACTTGCAGTTCCACTTTATAAGCAATTTGAATTATTTAAAAAGTATATGGTTGAAATTATTGTAGGTATAGGTTGTGGTATAGTAATTTCTTTTATATCTGTATTGATAATTGGTAGGATAGCTAATTCAGATGTAAGTATTATAAACTCTTTGATTCCAAAATCTATAACAACACCAATGGGAATATCTTTAGCAAATTCTTTAAATGGTGTAGAGTCAATAACAGTTGTGGCTATAATTTTTACAGGTATCTTTGGTGGAATGCTTGCTTCTACAGTATTTAAACTTGGAAATATAAATCATCCAGTTGCTAAAGGGATTGCACTTGGAACGTCTGCACATGCTCTAGGGACTACAAAAGCTTTTGAACTTGGAGAAGTGGAAGGAGCTATGAGTGGTGTTTCTATTGGGGTATCTGGTACAATTACAGTAATATTAATTCCAATTATAATGAATTTTATATAAAAATAAGATTAAAATTAGTATTGTGGATACTTAAAACAAAATAAAATAAAAAAAATTTAAAATAAAAATTGAATGAAAAAAATGCAAATAATGAAATAAAAAAATCATATACTGAAATTATAAAAACAAAAATTTCATTTACCAATTAATTATGAACAGATAATTACTAAATTTGAATTTGCTAAGATAAGATAAATTACTGTAAAAAGAGATATTTAGAAAAAAATACTATAAATTTACTATATTGCAAGTTAAATAATAAGTAGTATCATATTGTGCTAGAAGAATTTTCATTTAAAGCATAAATGAGATGATTTGAACGTTTTTACAGATTAAAATATAAAAAATTGCACTAGACATATATGAAAAAGATACTATAATAGATGATGTAATAGATGACAGTTCAAGAAATTGTATAAAAAATTTATTTGAAATATTATCTATTACATCAGGAATAATATAATATATGTAAAAATAAGTTTTTAAAATTCTAAAGATTTAGAAAGATTGAAGGGAGAAAGAAATGAGTGAAGTTAAGAATACCCTACAAAAACATCCAGCTTTAAGATATTTAACAATGCTATTTGGGATGTTGATGACATCTATAGGTATAAATGGGTTCTTAAGACCAGCACATCTACTTAGTGGAGGTGCTACAGGTATAGCAACATCTATAAACTATTTGACAAATATAAATGTGGGTCTATTAACATTTTTAATCAATATTCCAATATTTATTTTAGGGTTCATATACCTTGAAAAAGAGTTTTGTATTTCAAGTTTAATAAATATGATTGTATTTTCATTATTATTAGGTGCAACTCAGGAAATAAGTCAGATTATACCTATACATGATATATTACTTCAAAGTGTATATGGTGGTATACTATCTGGTTTAGGTGTTGGGGTTGTATTTAGAACTAGGTCTTCCCAAGGTGGTACAGACATAATAGCCGCAATACTAAAAATTAAGAAGAACATAGAAATGAAAGATACTGCTTTAGCGATAAATGGATTAATAGTACTTACAGGAAGTTTCTTATTTGGATTAGATTTAGCATTATATACTCTTATAGGTTTATTTCTAAATGCGTATTCAATGAGTTTTATTAAGGATGCAATGAATTATCAAAAATCTGTCATGGTAATGTCAAATGAAGTCGATTTAATAGCGGAAGACATAATGAAGAGTTTAGTTAGAGGTGTAACTTTTTTAGATGCAGAAGGTGCATATACTCATCAAAAAAAGAAAATTATATATACAATAGTTTCATCAAATGAGATACCAAAGATAAAAGATATAGCTTTGAAGTATGATAAAAAAGCTTTTATATCTGTAAATGATGTTACAGAGGTAAAAGGAAGAGGATTTAAAGCAAAAGATTTATAGAAAATTTTACAGGCTGAGAGCTATAATATAAATTTATATATTATAGCTCTCAGCTTATTTAAATTTAATAGGTGGAACATAAAGCTTTTATTAATGATTTGTGTATCACTTTAAAAGATGCTATTTTAAAATTAAAATTGAAAAAATTACTTAATATGTAGAAAACATGACCACTATTAGGATATAATAAATTTAATGGATTTAGTAAAATATCTAGTAATAACGTTGGAGGAATGGCATTATGAATTTATCTAAAGAATATGTTAATTTGTATGATAATTATTTGAAATATATAAATGAAGTAAATAAAGAGATTAAAAGTATAAAGAACATGAAGAAACGTGTTTTAAAAAAGGGAGATTTTGCTCCAGAAAATGAAGTGTTAGAATTAGAAGGAAAAACAATTCGTGATATAGATGATGTCGACACAAAAAAACCGAAAAATAAAATATATAAATTTTCAAATGGAGATATATATGTAGGCAAATTTTTAGAGGGAAAGATGGAAGGTCAAGGTTCATATACTTTTTTTGTAGATGAAGGAACAGAGATGGAGTACATAGGAGAGTTCAAACAAGATAAAAAAAGTGGAAAAGGAAGCTTTATATTTTCAAATGGGAATGAATATATAGGTAATTTTGAGGAAGATACGATGAATGGTGTTGGAAATATGCTCTATAATAGTAAAGATGAGTATATTGGAACTTGGAAAAATGGTAAGAAAGATGGAAAAGGTATTTATAAGTGGAGTGATGGATGTATATATGCAGGTGAGTTTAAAGGTGGAAAAATGGAAGGCTATGGTATTTGTTACAATAGTGAAGGTGAAATACTTTATGAAGGAGATTGGAAGAACAATTTGGTTCATGGTAAGGGGACTTATATATGGGAAAAAGGTAAGAAATATGTAGGTGAATTTATGCATGGGAAAAAACATGGGCAAGGAACTTTTTATCTAAATAATGAATTGGTTTATGAAGGTACTTGGAAATTTGATAAACCATCCATTTTTGATAGAACATTAGATGAAATATTTTCTTTAAGACTGTAGCTTTATCTATTAGTAGGTAAAGCTTTTTTATAATACTTACTAAATATAAATAGGTATTAATACTATTAATTAGTATATATTATCAATATTAGTGCAATAAATGTAATATTAAAAAGTTTTTGTTTAATTTTATGAAGGAGGGATATATTGAAGAAATTAATTGCTTTAGTGTTAGTAGTACTTATTGTTTTATTTTATAGTCCTGAACTATTAGAAGAAGTATATGATATAAAAGACAAAATTTCTCAAAGTGAAATATGGAATGAATTTTTAGACAAGATAAATATAAATGGTAATTCTGACAAAGAAAAAAAAGAAAAGAATCAAAATTTACAATTAAATAATGCTGAAAATGAAAATTTAGGAGAATCAGATATAAAGAATTTTGAAAAAATAACTTTAGGAGAAAATTTAAATCAAGTTTTTTCAAATATTGGCAAACCTGGTAGAATTGATACTAGTGAATATGGTTTTGATTGGTATGTATATAATCAGTATGGAAAAGAATTTGCAATGGTTGGTGTTGAAAATAATGAAGTAGTGGCACTTTACAGTAACTCTATGAATTCATGTGAAAATCAAGATATAAAAATAAATCAAGATAGACAAACAGTAAGAACTAAGATTACACCATTAAAATATAAGAGAAAAGGAAATACTAGATATATAATAAACTCAGAAAATCAATATGATATAATAAATAAAGAAGGCAAGTATATTACAATTTTCTACGATATTCATGAAAAAAATAGAGTTTGTTCGTATTTAATAATTAATAAAACGACTGAAGATGAGTTTAAAGGATTATATCCAGAAGATAGAGAAGAACTCAAAAAATGTTTTGAACTTGAAGTTATAGACCTTGTAAATAGTGTTAGAAATCAAAGGAGTTTAAACTCATTGAGATACAGTGAACAGGCTACATTAAGTTCAAGAAAACATAGTAAAGATATGAGAGATAATAATTTTTTTGACCATATAAATAAGAACGATGAAACTCCATTTGATAGAATGAAAAGAGAAGGAATAGTATATACCTCAGCTGGGGAAAACATAGCAGCAGGACAAATTAATGCAATATATGCACATGAAGCTTGGATGAATTCTGAAGGTCATAGAAAAAATATTTTGGGGAATTATAATAATATTGGAGTTGGAGTAATATTTGGAGGAAGCTATAAAACATATTACACTCAAAATTTTTATAAATAACTAAACTATTTGAAAGGAAGTCTAAAAATGACACCATGGAAGAAAAGGACAACATATAAGTGTATAGTAGCAATAGCTTTGTTTTGCGGAATAATACTAATATCTAATTTTAGTAAAGTTTCTGCTTTGATGACAGATACTAATGGAAATGTTTTAATTAAACATGGTTCAAGAGAAAAAAAATTAATAGCAATTACCTTTGATGATGGACCACATCCAAAAGAAACTAGCCAAGTTTTAGATGTATTAAAGAAGTATAATGTAAAAGCTACTTTTTTTATAGCTGGTAAACATGCACAATGGTATAAAGAACCATTAGTGAGAGCAAGTAAAGAAGGTCATGAGATAGGTAATCATACTTTTAATCATCCTGATATAAGTAATTTAAATTCTAATCAGATAGAAGAGGAGATTGTTAAGTGTGAAGATATTTTGAAAAAGGTGACTGGAAAGAAACCTACATTATTTAGACCACCATTTGGAAGTTATAGAGAAAAAGATTTAATAGAAATTGCAAAAAAGCATGACTATAAAGTTGTCTTATGGACAGGCGTAGATGTGAAGGATTGGAAAAATCCAGGTGCTAATAGTATTGCAGATAAAATAATTAATAAAGTACAAAATGGAGATATAATACTTTTACATGATTATGCAACCAATGATACAGTTAAAGCTTTAGATATGTTTATCCCAAAAATGATAGAAAAAGGCTTTAAATTTGTAACAGTTTCTGAGTTAATAAAATAATTTTTAGGGGGGGAGATTTATAGTATGATTTTAATGATAGACAATTATGATTCTTTTGTGTATAATCTAGTACAATATATAGAAGAATTAGGGGAAATAGTCGTAGTAAAGAGAAATAATGAAATCAAAATAAGTGATATTGAAAAACTTAATCCAGAGTTAATTGTGTTATCTCCTGGGCCATGTTCTCCAAAAGAAGCTGGTATTTGTATAGATATTGTTAACTATTTTAAAGGGAAAAAGCCTATACTAGGAATTTGTTTGGGTCACCAAACTATTGGACATGTTTTTGGAGGGGATATTATAAAGGCACAACAACCTGTACATGGGAAAGTGCATAGTATAAACCATATTAATAAAGGTGTTTTTAGCGGGCTTAAAAATCCTTTGAATGTCACTAGGTATCATTCACTAATAATTGACTCTAATAAAGTTCCTGAAGAACTAGAAGTTACAGCAACCACTGATAAAGGGGAAATAATGGGAATTAGACATAAGAAATACTTAATAGAAGGAGTACAATTTCATCCAGAAGCTATTTTATCAGAATATGGTCATGAGATGCTGAAAAACTTTATAACAGAAGCTAGAGAAAGGATACATATGTAATATGATAAGAGAGATAAACACTAAACTTAATTCTTTTGAGATATTTACTATTTTTAGAAACGAATATGACAGTTTTATATTAGACAGTGCTATGGATAAAGAAAAATTGGGAAGATATTCTTTTATAAGTAGTCAACCATTTAAGGTATTAAAATATAAAGATACAGACGAAAATCCATTAGAAATTTTAAAAGAAGAACTAAATAAATATAGAGTTACAAATGATACTAACTTTCCATTTATAGGAGGGGCTGTAGGATATTTGTCTTATGATTTAGGTAATTATATGGAAGAATTACCTAGAAGTGCTGTAGATGATATTGGGATGCCTGATATATATTTTGGATTTTATAATCATGTAATAGTTGTAGACCATCTTATGGAAAAAACTTACATAGCTACTCCAGATATAGATGTAAAATTAGAAGAAAAGATAATTGATGACATAGAACAAAAAATATTAAAAGAAGAAGAAAAAGGTATAGATGATATATGCTATCAAGAAAAAGAAGTTAAACCTATAAGACTTAAATCTAATTTTACAAAGAAAGAATTTAAAAATGCAGTTCAAAATGTTAGAGAGTACATAAGACAAGGGGATATATACCAAGCTAACTTGACACAAAGGTTTAGTGGAGAAACAGAGCTTACAAGCTTTGAACTATATAGAGATTTAAGAAGATTTAGTCCAGCACCATTTGGAGCATTTTTAAACTTTGAAGATGTACATATATTATCAAATTCTCCAGAAAGATTTATAAGATGCACTAATAAGAAAATAGAAGCTAGACCAATAAAAGGTACTCGCCCAAGAGGTAAAGATAAAGAAGAAGATTTAAAGCTTCAACAAGAACTTAAAAATAGTGAAAAAGATAGAGCTGAACTACTTATGATAGTGGATTTAGAAAGAAATGATATTGGTAGAATATCTAAAACTGGGAGTGTAAAAGTTCCAGAACTATTTGTAATTGAACCATATGCAAATGTAAACCACTTGGTCTCAACAGTTGTAGGTGAATTAAAAGACAATAAGGATGTTACTGATATAATAAAAGCTACTTTTCCAGGTGGTTCTATAACAGGAGCACCCAAGATTAGAGCAATGGAAATCATAGATGAATTGGAACCAACACAAAGAAACGTATATACTGGCTCAATAGGGTATATAGGTTTTAATGGTGATATGGATTTTAATATAGCTATTAGAACAATAATAAAAGATGATAAAAAAGTTTATTTCCAAGTTGGAGGAGGAATGACTTGGGACTCTGACCCAGATGAAGAATATCAAGAAACAATTGATAAAGCAAAATCTATAATGAAGGCTTTGAGGGGATATTATGAAGAATAATGTAGGTTTTGATAGTAGTTTAAGTAAATTTGGAATTGGTTTATTTGAAACTATTAAAGTTGAAAATGGCATACCAATAGATTTAAATATCCATATAGAAAGGATGCTTAATTCGATAAGATGCCTAGACTTAGATATAAAGTATGAAAAAGACTTCTTGATAGATGAAATTAATACATATATAAAAAAAGAAACTATTGTTAATAAAGCACTTAGAATTACTGTTTTTGATGAGGGATACAATATATCTATTAGAGACATTCCATATAATCAAGAAACATATGAAAAGGGGTTTAGATTAACTGTATCGCCAATCGTTAGAGGTGATAGTTTGATTCATAGACATAAGACTACAAATTATTTTGAAAATATATATACCAAAAATGTTGCCAATAAAAATGGTTATAATGACGGTATATTTGTAAACTCAGCTGGTGTAATCTTAGAGTGTTCTATGAGTAATATATTTTTTATAAAAGGAGAAAGAGTGTATACTCCTAGTGGTAAATTATCAATATTAAATGGAATAATAAAAAAGAGGATTATAAATATTTGTGACGAATTATATATAGAGTTGTTAGAAAATGAAATTAATATATCAGAAATTGGCATTTTTGATTTTGTTTTTGTCACAAATAGTCTTATGGGAGCTATGAAAGTTATAGAAATTGACAAAATAAAATTTGATGAAGAAAATATTATTTTTGATAAAATATTAGAGTTCTTAAAATAAATTAAAATATTAACAATTTGTTGGAGATAAAAAATGATAAGTTGTATTTATAAAGTATATAGTGAAGAGATAACAAAGATAATAGAAAATCCAAATACTTCAGCAGTATTTTTGGTTGGTTCTAGTAAAGACTTAGATTTTACTCTTCATGATGTAGAAATAAATGACATTGATGTATTCGTTTTTGTAAAAAAAGGGGAAAAACAAGAGCGAGTACTGTTTGAAAAAAAGGGAATAGAATTTGACATAAACTATTTTTCAAAAGATGGTGTGAAAAAATTATTATCAGATAGAGAGTATTTTTTTATTAAAGAGATGAAAGACGCCAAAGTCCTATTTGATGAGGAGAATATATCAAAGACTATAAAAGATATAAGTAGAGATATTTACTTAAAGGGGCCTAATAAAATGTCACTAGAAGAAAAGTCCTTTTTAAAACAAGATATTGGAGGGAAAATATCAAATTTAAAAAATAAAGAAAGATTTAATGTTTTTGAATATCATTTTTTGACGAATTTATATTTAAAAGATATAATAATTGGGTACTTTAATATAAATGATAATTGGGTACCAAAAGATAAAAAATTACTAAAAGTTTTGAAAGAAGAAAATAATGAACTTTTTGAACTAGTATCAATGGTAAGTGAAAATTATGACTATCAAAAACTTTTAGATGTTTATAATTATATTTTTAAAGAAATTGAGACAAAAGAGATTATAAAACTAATCTTTTAGTCGCAAATCAATGGGGGGAGTTTAAATGAATAAAGTTGATAAAGAAAAGATACAACATGCAGTGAGAGAAATATTAGAGGCAATTGGAGAAGACCCAGATAGAGAAGGTCTAATCGAGACTCCAAATAGGGTTGCTAGAATGTATGAAGAGATATTTTCTGGTCTTGGTGAAGAGCCAAGAGACCATTTAAAAGTCCTTTTTGCAGATGAAAAACATGAGGAATTAGTATTGGTAAAAGATATTCCATTTTATTCATGCTGTGAACATCACTTAGTTCCTTTTTTTGGAAAAGCTCATATTGCTTATTTACCAAAAGGAGGAAGACTGACAGGTCTTTCTAAACTTGCTAGAGTAATAGATACGTTGGCCAAAAGACCACAATTACAAGAAAGAATTACTAAAAATGCTGCAGATATAATAATGGAAGAGTTACAACCTTATGGTGTTTTAGTTGTAGTGGAAGCAGAGCATATGTGCATGACGATGAGGGGTGTAAAAAAGCCAGGTTCAAAAACTGTTACATCAGCAGTAAGAGGTATATTTGAAAAGGACATTGCATCTAGAGCTGAGGCTATGAGTCTGATTACTATGAAGTAGTAGCCGTTTCATATAATCATTTATTGAGATATAAAATTTAATCTAAGGGAGTGTCAGTAATTGTGTTTGATTATGGTAAAAGAACTTATATAATGGGAATATTAAATGTAACTCCAGATAGTTTCTCAGATGGAGGAGATTTTAATAACTTAGATATAGCAATAAAACATGCAAAAGATATGGTTGACCAAGGTGCTGATATAATAGACCTAGGAGGAGAATCTACACGTCCAGGTCATAGTTATGTAGACTCAGATGAAGAACTAAGAAGAGTAATCCCTGTAATAAAAAAACTTAAACAAGAATTAGATATACCAATATCAATAGATACTTATAAGGCAGATGTTGCAGAAGAAGCACTAAAATTAGGTGTCACTATGGTAAATGATGTTTGGGGTCTTAGAAAAGATAAAAATATGGCTTCTGTAATAGGTAAATATGATGCAGAAGTGTGTATAATGCATAATCAAGATGGGACAAACTATAACAAAGATATAATGGAGTCAATAAAAGACTTTTTTGAAGAAAGCATAGAAATGGCAATTAGCTGTGGAGTAAAAAAAGAAAAAATAGTACTTGACCCAGGAATAGGATTTGGTAAGGATTTTGAACAAAATATTGAAGTATTAAGAAGGCTAAGTGAATTGAAAGACTTAGGATATCCTATTTTACTTGGAACATCTAGAAAATCGGTAATAGGAAAAGTACTTCCAGTTGAACCAAAAAAAAGGTTGGAAGGTACAATAGCTACTACTGTGCTTGGTATAAGAGATGGTGTAGATATAGTTAGGGTACATGATGTTTATGAAAACCTAATGGCAGCTAAAATGACTGATGCAATATATAGAAAGTAGGTGTGATATAATGGATAAAATATTACTTAGTAATCTAGGATTCTATGGATATCATGGTGTGCTTAAAGAAGAAAATTTTCTAGGTCAGAAATTTTTTATCGACATGGAGCTTTATGTTGACTCAAAAGAAGCTGGACTTAGTGATGATATAAATAAATCTGTAAACTATGCTGAAGTTTACAGTGTTGTTAAGGATATTACTGAAAATAAACAATTTAATCTTTTGGAGGCTTTGGCAGAGAACATTGCTGGAGAGGTCTTAAACAAATTTATGCTTATAAATGGAGTTATGGTTAGGGTCAGAAAGCCTGAAGCTCCTGTAAATGGAATTTATGACTATTTTGGTGTCGAGATAAGGAGAACAAGAGATGAATAAGGCTTATTTGGGAATAGGTACTAATGTAGGTGATAGATTTAATAATTTGTCAGTGGCATGTGAGCTTTTAAGAAAGAGTGATTCTATATATAAAGTAAAAGAATCAAAGTTATATGAAACAAAACCATGGGGATATACAGAACAAGCAGATTTTCTAAATATGTGCGTAGAAATAGAAACAGAGTTTGAACCGTATGAGCTGTTAGAATATTGTCAAGGAATAGAGAAAGAGCTACACAGAGAGAGAATAGTACACTGGGGTCCAAGAACTATAGATGTAGATATACTATTTTTTAATGATGTAGTATCCACTGATGAAAAACTACTAATACCTCATCCAAGGATTCAAGACAGAGCTTTCGTTTTGATACCACTTATGGATTTAAATGAAGAACTTCTAATAAATGAAAAATCAATAAAAGAACATTTAAACCTCCTATCTGCTGAAGAAAGAGAAGAAGTAAAGGAGCTTGTAGGTTATGAAAGAAAACCTATTTAATGGTAATTCAAAAATAGAGATAAGTACAAATAATAAAGAAATAGTTGTAAAAAAGGACAAACTTATAATAGCTGGACCATGTGCAATAGAGAGTTATGAGCAACTTTTAATGACTGCTAAATTTGTAAAAAGTCATGGTGCAAATATTTTAAGGGGTGGAGCATATAAGCCAAGAACATCGCCAAACTCATTTCAAGGATTAAAAAAAGAAGGTCTTGAAATATTAAAAGCAGTTAAAAAAGAGGTTGGTATAGCTGTTATTACAGAGCTTATGGATGTAAGAGATATGGATGAACTGTACAGTATAAGTGATATAATTCAAATTGGCTCAAGAAATATGCAAAACTTTACACTTTTAAGTGAAGTAGGAAAACAAAACAAACCTATTATGTTAAAAAGAGGAATAGCATCAACAATTACTGAATGGATAGGCGCTGCAGAATATATAGCAATAGAAGGAAATAGTAATATTATAATGTGTGAGAGAGGTATAAGAACATATAATGATTATACTAGAAATACATTAGATTTAGCTGCTGTACCAATTATTCAAAAAGAAACAGGTCTTCCTGTTGTGGTAGACCCAAGTCATGCTACTGGAATTAGATACTTGATAAAACCTATGTCAATGGCATCACTTGCATGTGGAGCTGATGGAATAATGGTAGAAGTACATCCTGACCCAGAAAATGCTCTATCAGATGGAGCTCAATCTCTTTGTTTTAATGAGTTTGAAGATTTAATGAAATCAATTAATAATTATTAAAAGAGGCAAGAGCCTCTTTTTTATTCGTAATGGTTATTGAGATGAATTTATAAGTTATATGGAATTTAATAGTTAGACCATTTGATATAAATAAAGACTTAATATTGATATAATTAATATAAAAAATAAAAATTTTTTGATTAATAAGAAGGATATCAATAAAAAAAGTCGAATTCTGTATATTGAGTGATTGACAAATTTAGAATATAGTGTAGAATAGAAATGTTAACACAAAAAATTACACCAGAAGGTGATAATATGAATGATATAAAAGACATTATTGAAGAAATAAAGGCTAGATGCGATATAGCAAGTATAATATCTGAATATATGAATATAAAACAATCTGGAGCCAATTATAAAGGATTATGTCCATTTCATGGTGAAAAGACACCATCTTTCTATATAAATACATCAAAACAAATTTATAAATGTTTTGGATGTGGAGAAGGTGGAGATGTGATAAATTTTGTCATGAAAATGGAAAATTTAGATTTTATGGATGCTGTAAAAATTTTAGCGAATAAATGCGGTATAGAAATTAACACTAACATGAATGAAGAGACTAGGATTAAAATAGAAAAATCCAAAAAATTTCAAGATATTCACACAGAAGCAGCTAGATTTTATCTTTCAAACTTGTTGGGAAGTAAGAATCTTGGGTATGAATATTTAAGAATAAGAGGACTAGATGATAAAATTATTAAGAAATTTGGTTTAGGATTTTCTTTGGATTCATGGAATTCACTTATGAACACTCTAATCAGCAAAGGATATAAAAAGCAAGATTTGTTGGAGTGCGGTCTAATTGCAAAAAACAGAGATGGAACTAATTGCTATGATAAATTTAGAAATAGAGTTATGTTTCCTATATTCGACTATAGAGGAAATATAATAGGATTTGGGGGAAGAGTATTAGATGATTCTTTACCAAAATACTTAAATTCTCCAGACACAATAATTTTTAATAAAAAACAGAACTTATATGGATTAAACTTTGCTAGAAAGAATTTAGAGAGTAAAACTATAGTCTTAGTTGAAGGATATATGGATTTAATTTCGCTTTATCAGTATGGTATAAGAAATGTAGTAGCAACCCTTGGAACAGCCTTGACTGAACAACAAGGTATTTTAATAAAGAGATATGCGGACACTGCTATTATATCTTATGATTCTGATGAACCAGGAATAAAAGCGACTTTAAGAGCTATAGATATACTTACTAAATTAGGTATTAATGTAAAAGTGTTGGATTTAAAAGATGCGAAAGACCCAGATGAATTTGTAAGAAAATATGGACTTAATGATTATAGAAAAGCTATGGATGTTTCTACTCACTACATAAAATATAAAATAGATCATCTTAAAAAAGAATTTAATATTCAAAAAGATGAAGAACGAGTGAAGTTCGCAAAAGAAGCTTCTAAAATTATAAAACAATTGACAAGTCCTGTTGAAATTGATTTTTATACAAAGTATTTAAGCAATCAAATAGATATTAATGTCGAGTCTATAAAGAGAGAAGTATATGGTAAAAATTATAATAAGCCATATAATAACAAAAATCAAAAGAAAGCAGAAGAAAAAATAATTGAAAAAGTCGAAGTCAGACAAGATGGAAAACAATTAGTTGAAGAGACTCTAATAAAAATAATGTTAGAAGATAAAAAAATTAGAGAAATAGCGTTACTAAAAGTAGAAGAAAGTGATTTTTTACTGAAAGAAAGTAAAGAAATTTTAAATTACATGATTAAAAATCAAGAATTGGACAAAATAACTATTGACAAATTGAAAAGTTTAAACATATCCGAAGAATACTTAAAAGAATTAAATTCAATTTCTTTGAATAGTATAAACTTAGAAAACACAAAAGAAATAGAAGGAATAATAACAAATATCCGAAAAAATTCATTAGAAGAACAAATTAACAGCTTGTTGAGAGAACAACAAGAATTAGAAAATAATAATGATATGAAAGAGGTAGATGGTAGAGTTATGGAAATCGCTTTAAAAATAGTTGATATAAATAAAATTTTAAAGAGCTTGTAGAGAAAGGAGGTTTGAGTGTGGAAAATAAATCGAATAAAAAAGAGTTAAAAAAAGTCACTGCTAAGACATTAATAGAAAAAGGAAAAAAGCAAGGTTCATTAACACTTGCAGAGATAATGGAAGCTTTTTCGGAGACTGAACTTGATAAGGACCAAGTAGAAAATCTTTATGAGACTTTAGGTAATCTGGGAATAGAAATAACAGAAACAAAAAACTATAAAGCTGATATAGATTTTTCGGCTACTGATGATGATTTGAGTATAAGCAACCTAGATGAAGATACAGAAGCAATTTCACATGAAGACTCTTCTGCAATAGAAATAGAAACTGTGGATTTATCTTTACCAAAAGGGATAAGTATAGATGACCCTGTTAGAATGTACTTAAAAGAAATAGGAAAAATTCCTCTACTTAAACCACATGAGGAAGTAGAATTTGCTAGGAGAATGCACGAAGGTGATGAGATAGCCAAACAAAGATTAGTTGAGGCAAACTTAAGATTGGTTGTAAGTATAGCAAAAAGATATGTTGGAAGAGGTATGCTTTTCTTAGATTTAATACAAGAGGGAAATTTAGGTCTTATAAAAGCAGTCGAAAAATTTGACTATACAAAAGGATATAAGTTTAGTACTTATGCAACATGGTGGATAAGACAAGCCATAACACGTGCCATCGCAGACCAAGCTAGAACTATAAGAATACCAGTTCACATGGTAGAGACTATAAATAAGCTAATAAGGGTATCAAGACAACTACTTCAAGAGCTTGGAAGGGACCCAAAACCAGAAGAAATTGCAAAAGAAATGGAAATGACAGAAGATAAAGTAAGGGAAATAATGAAAATAGCTCAGGACCCAGTATCTTTAGAAACTCCAATAGGAGAAGAAGAGGATAGCCATTTAGGCGACTTTATTCCAGATGATGATGCTCCAGCCCCAGCAGAGGCAGCAGCATATTCTTTACTAAAAGAACAAATAGAAGATGTACTTGGCTCATTAAATGATAGAGAGCAAAAAGTATTAAAACTTAGATTTGGTCTTGAAGATGGTAGGGCTAGAACTCTTGAAGAAGTTGGAAAAGAGTTCGATGTAACTAGAGAAAGAATAAGACAGATAGAAGCAAAAGCACTAAGAAAATTAAGACATCCAAGTAGATCAAAAAAACTTAGAGATTATTTAGATTAAAAAGATACATCATTAATGTTTTTGTATAAAGGCCATGGGATAAGTGATATCTCATGGCTATTTTGTAGTAGAGATTTAATTTTATTTTTTATAGTAACCTTAATTTAATACTTATGACTTACTATAAGGCCTATAAATCAAGGAAAATTGAAAGGAGATATATATTTGAAATTAACAGATAGATTATTAAAAATAGCATCATTGATATCATATGGTAAAAAAATAGCTGATATAGGAACTGACCATGGATATATACCAGTATATTTGTTAAAAGAGGGAAGAGTACCGTTTGCAGTATTGGCAGATGTTAATAAAGGACCTCTTGACAACGCACGTAAAGAGGTCATACAGAACAATCTTTTAGATAAGGTTGATTTACGATTGGGTTCTGGTATAGAGGTTCTTGAAATAGGGGAAATAGAAGAAGTAATAATTGCTGGAATGGGTGGAATTTTGATAAGTGAACTTCTTGAAGCTAAAAAACAAGTAGCACATAATGTAGAAAAATTTATACTACAGCCTATGCAAGCACAAGAAGAACTTAGACGTTATCTTTTGAATAATGGTTATGAAATCTTAGATGAAGTTTTGGTAAGAGAAGATTTTAGGATATATGAAATAATAGTTGCCAAATACACAGGCAAAAATACTATAATAGAAGATGAGATATACTTTGAAACTGGAATAAAACTTTTAGAAAATAAAGACTCTCTTTTTAATGAATTTATAGAAAAAAAGATAAAGACATATAGTGCTATAGTTAATAAGCTAGAAGGAATGAGTGGGGAAGTAATAGATAAAAAAAGGGAAGAGAGTAAAACTGCAATAAAAAAACTTGAAAATTTAATAAAATAAATTGGAGGTATGTATGTTATTAAAGAGTCTAACTAGAAAAATTGAAAAAAAGTATCCTCTAAGCTTAGCTGAAGATTGGGATAATGTAGGTCTTATAGTTGGAGATTTTGATGTAGATGTAAAAAAAGTATTAGTATCTTTGGAAGCTAATGAAAATGTTATTGATGAAGCTATCTCAAAAAATATAGATTTAATTGTTACACATCATCCTTTTATATTTGGAAAAATCAATAAGATTAATAGTGCAGATTTAAAAGGTAGACTTATACAAAAACTTATTAAAAATGATATAGCACTTTATTCTATGCACACTAACTTTGACATAGCATTTGATGGTTTAAATGACTATTTTATGGAAATTATGGAATTTGGTAACTCAAAGGTTTTAGATATAACAGAAAGCGAGATTTTATATAAACTCGCAGTATATGTACCATGTAATTATTCAGATGAATTGAAAAGAGTTTTAAGTAATTCAGGAGCAGGTCATATAGGAAATTATAGTGATTGTACATTTTCAATAGAAGGTGAAGGACAATTTAAACCATTAAAAGGCTCTAATCCGTTTCTTGGAAGCATAAATGATATAGAAGTAGTAAATGAGGTTAAAATTGAAACTGTGGTGCCACAGAAGCTTTTAGGAGGGGTAATAAGTTCCATGTTGGATGCACATCCTTATGAAGAAGTTGCATATGATTTGTACAAGCTAGAAAATAAAGGCAAGACATTTGGCTTAGGTAGAGTAAGTAGACTTGATGAAAGTATGACATTAGAAAATCTTTCAAATAAAATAAAAGAGAAATTAAATATGAAACATATCAGAGTAGTTGGAAATCTTAATACAAATATAACGAAAGTAGCAGTTGTAACAGGGGCTGGTTCAGAGTTTGTAAAAAAAGCTAAGAGACAAGGAGCAGAAGTTTTAATAACAGGAGATGTAAAGTATCATGAGGCACAAGATGCACTTGATATAGGAATGTGTATAGTGGACTGTGGGCATTTTGATACAGAAGATATATTTAAAAACGTTATGAAGAGATTTTTGGATGAATTTAATGAAATAGAAGTAACAAAAAGTGATGTATATTTGAATCCATTTAGTATCATTTAGTCATTTAGTAGTATTTTATTATAAAAAATACTATACAAAAAATAAATTTGAATTTAATTAGGGGGATAAAGATGAAAGTAGCAGTAATTTTTCATAGTGTTTGTGGAAGTACATATTTATTAGCAAGAACATACAAAGAAGTACTTGAAGAAATGAATATAGAAGTAGATATGTTTAAAGTAAGTGATGAGGTTGCAAAAACACTTCTTCAGTATTATTTAATAAATTCAAAAGAATATAAAGATGAGTTTGAGAATATAAATACAATTAAATCTGGAAAAGAATTGCTAGATTATGATGCTATATTTATGGGCTCACCAACATACTATGGAAATGTATCTGGTCCAATGAAGATGTTCATGGATAGCTTTTCTGATATTTGGGTAGGTGCTCCTTTGAGTGGAAAAATATTTGGTTGTTTTGCCACAGCAGGTTCACAACATGGAGGAGGAGAACTTTCTTTACAAGCAATGAATATATTTGCCCAACATATGGGAATGACTCTTTTATCAGTTCCATGTACAGTAAGAGGAGACAATCCAGCATATGGAATACTACATATAGCAGGAGATAACTCTGATATAAGACCAAGTGATGATGTTAAGCTTGGTATAAAAGATTATCTAAAAAGATTGAGTGTATAAGAATATCAAATTAAAGTACCTAAAAGTGGCTGTATAGCTACTTTTAGGTATATTAGTGTATTTATTATAAGCGTGAAGCTTTACCAGAAATATGGTCAATTTCTATTTTAACTACAGTTGTTAAATTTATATCTTTCTCTATGTATTTCATGCCCTCTTCAAAAAATCCTTTAGAATATTTTTTTATGATTTCTACAAGAGCATTTTTCTTTTCCTCACCTTCTACAGTTGAAGCCTTTCCAAATACCACAGCACTAGAATACGTAGTGCTAAATTTGTCTGGAATAACATTTTCATTAGCAACTACTAAAAAAGAAACTTTGTTGTTGTTTGATATATTATCTAATTTATGACCATTTCTTGCACAATGGAAGTAAATAGAATCATTAAGGTACACATAGTTTACAGCAACTCCATAAGGATAGCCATTTTCAGATATAGTAGAAAAAGTACCAAATTCACCATTTTTTAATACTTCTACAGTATCTTCTTTTGTCATTTCTCTCTTTTTTAATCTCATTTCTCTAAACATAATATCATCCTTTCTAATTTTGATTATTAAATTAAATTTTAAAACATTTATAAAGATTATGCTATCCTTTTTACAAATTTAAAATAAAAATTAGAGTTGACAATTATAAAAATTTAGAATATTATAATAGCAACAGCAAATTAAAAATCCTATGACAAGGAAGAGTAATTATGTTTAGCTTCAACATAGAGAGCTGAGGAGGGTGGAATCTTAGCAAGAAGGGATATAGTGAATGGACCTTAGAGGAGTGAATTGAAATCATATTATTATGAGAGTAGACTTTATCGTCAGTCGCACGTTACAGCGAATAGGGTATGTAAGTACCTGATAATGAGATGTATAAGAATTAAACTTAGGGTTTATTTTTTATATAATTTAGGTGGCAACGCGGATAATCTCCGTCCTATTGATTTAGGACGGAGTTTTTTATTTTACAAAAACTCTTAAAAGAAAATATATAAATTTCAGAAAAAGGTGGTGAAAAAGATGTTATGAACTTTCAAAGCTAAAGAGGATGATTTAGAAAATTGGCAAAAAAATAAAATAAATATTAATAAAATTAGGGAGAATTATTACAATGAAAACGAATACAAAAAAATTAACTTTAAATGCAATACTTTTAGCTATGGGATTACTAATACATCAACTTACACCTGCTATAGGACTTCCAATGCAACCAGATATATCACTAGCAATGATGTTTATAATAATGATATTAAATAAAGAGGATTATAAGATTTGTCTAGTAGCAGGAATTGTGACAGGAATATTTGCAGCACTAACAACTAAATTTCCAGGTGGTCAGATTCCAAACATACTTGATAAAACTATTACAATAAATATAATGTTCATGATAATGTATGTAATTTATAAATTACCATTTATGAAAAACTTAAGTAATAAAAAGCAAGACTTAATAGTAGCTACAATAATATTTCCAATAGGAACTATTGTGAGTGGAACTGCATTTTTACTGTTTGCTCAAATGATAGTAGGTCTTCCTGGAGGTTCATTTATGGCATTGTTTATGGTTGCAGTAGTACCAGCAATACTAATAAATTTAATAGCTGGTTTACTGTTATTTAAGGTAGTAAGTATGTCTATAAGAAGGGTAAGTTATCAAGGTTAAATATTATGACTTACAATGATATTTAAAAAAATGAATAATGAAATAGTAAAGAGGTATCAAGTAAAATTTAATACTTAATACCTCTTTGTTTGTTAATTTTAACAATATTAAACACTACCTTATACATGATAAGGAGATAATAAAGAATGTATCTTTAAAGTCTCAACCAAACAGCAAAATTTATCTAACAAACATACAATTAATGCTTCTTTGTATTTAGGTGGCTTAATAGTAAGCGGCCACATATGTTTTAAAATGATATCAGTTTCCATTTCATTTATTTGAAAAAATAAATTTGCATTTTTTAGTGCTTCTTTAGGATGAGTAAATCCGTGTAATCCTTTTCTATCCCCTTTGTAATGCCAGTCATAAAGGAAAAAGTCGTGTAATAAAGCTCCTCTAATAACACTTTGAATATCAACATTTAGATGTAATTTTTTACATAATAAATAACTATAATATGCTACTGATAAACTATGTTCAAGACATGAAACATTGCCATGATGAGGAAATGTTCTCATAAGTTGTACTTGTTCTGAAGAGAGTATTTCAGAAGCACATTCATTAAAGTATTTGATTTCAGCTTTTGACAACATTATGCAAATCTCCATTTCTAGTAATATATAAATACTATATTTCAATGATAATATGAAATATTTCTTATCCTACAAAATATAATACCCAATAATACAAGTAAGATACCTTTTATGGTATTTAAAGTAAAAGAGATTTTATTAGGCTAAACAATGAAAAAATTAAAAGTAAAGCTATAGCAATATATATTATCTTTCCAATAGGATTTCCAAAATTTACAGTATACCCAATACCAAATCTCTTATCAACCATTAATGATGGGTCGTTTGGATTATTATATATAATGCCTGCTATCCAATGTTTTTCATCATCTTCTGGAGAATAGGACGAGTTAGACTTTAAATTTGGAGACTTAATATATGTTATTATTAAATAAATTATAACTAAAAATGTTACTATAATTATAGCAGTTGATAAATTTGTTTTTATTGATAAAAAAGCAGTAAAAAGTTGTATTGTCATTAAAATCATCAATATCAAAAATAAATAACCAATTTTGTTTAGATATTTAATGTTTTCAGCTCGACTTTCTTCAATTTTATTTGAATCTATTTTAATTCTTGACTTTATAGAACCAATAGAAGTTATATACAATAAAATGATTAAACAAAATGCAGTGCCTATTAATTTAAAAACATTAAAATATGATTTTTCCATAAAAGAATTAGGAGTTCCATTTATAGTCCAATTGATAGCAATTAAGTCTGGCAGTTGATTATAATTAAATACTATAAAAAGACTCATTCCAAAAGCAAGTAGTATTGGTATTAAATATAATATTTTAAACCTTTTTATTATTTTATTTTTTTTATTTAAGAAATCCATATCTACTATTAACTTTGAATCTATATCTATATGACCTTCTGTAGAATAAATTTCTGATTTAAACTTTTTAGCTTTATTATGAGTATAAATATATAATAGACTTTCATATAATAAAAATCCCATTATACCAATAAAATAAGAAAGTTCCAGTTTATTAAATGCAAGAACTAGGATAAAAATTAATATAAAGTCTATAATAAAACCTAAAGATAAAAGTTTTTTAAACTTCTTATCCAACATTATAAAGTTAGTATAGTTTTTGTGTTCTTGGTCTATAGAAACTCCATAAATATGTTTTTTACCTACTAAATAAGGCATGAAATAAAATGAAGCATACATCAAAATTAAAACTGGAAATATTGTAAATAAACATTCAATCTTACTCATGATATTTCACCTCGTATTTGTCAAATAAATTTGAACTTAGTGATAAAAATTCTTCTTTGCTGATACCTGATAAATAAGATTTTGCTACTAGAAGTTCTAAGTCAAGCTTATTTTTTTGACGAGTTGGATTTGCGGCTTTTATTGGTAATTCAGCAACAATAGCACCTTTTCTTCTATCAATATTTAAGAAGCCTTCTTCTTTTAACTCATTATAAGACTTATTTACTGTATGCAAATTTACACCAATATTTTCAGCCATACTTCTTACAGATGGAAGTGATTCGTTTATTTTCAATTCTCCCGAAGCTATAGCTTTAGTTATTTCTTCTTTAATTTGTACATAAATAGATTTATCACTATTAAAATCTAAATTTAAAACCATAAAAGACCTCCATTATGCTTTATAAATGAAAACGATTGTTATATATATAGTATAACATAAAAAATAATGTCAAACACAAAATATAAATTTATATTTTGTAAAAATTGTAATTTAAAAATAACATAATTTTTATCAAAATAATACAGATACTATCTATAGATAGAAATAAAAATTAGAAAGGAGAAAAAATATGTTAACATATTTAATTAAAAGACAAATGCATAAAAAAGATGATGGAATGAGTAAACCAATGATGTTTACAGGAGTAGTTCTTACAGGTGTGGGTGCATATGCTGTATATAAGATGGTAAAAAATCGTAAATCTAATTCTCAAATGGTTGATACAAATTATTATGGAAACAGTGATTATGATGACTATAAGTATGACGAATTTGATTATGACTGTAACTGTAGAGATAATAAACAGGATTATGAGTATGAAGAACTAAAAAAAAAGGTAAAAGAATTTAATTCAAGAAGAATAAACTGTGAAAATTGTCCACATGTTTCTCAGGAAGAAATGATGCAATATGTAAATAGTGTTAAAGATGTAAAGACTGATATTGATTTACATGAAGATGATAAAAAAGATAATATTTACAAAGAAGAAGAATACAAAAAGTATGATGAAGAATAAATTATATTCTAAATAGTTAAACAAATAGTTATGTTAGATTATTTAACATAAGGTTTCTAAAATGTAAGTTGTAGCTTAACTTGAAGAACTAGGTATTATTCTTAAGTGAGTTAAGTAACAACTTACATTTTTGTTTTTATAAATTTTAACAACTCTTTGTGACTATTTTGTAATTATAGATATATTTTAGTATATAAGGTATTTGTGTATAATAAAAACTGTATAGGTAAATAATTTAAAATCAAAATGGAAAGAAAGGAAATAGCTATGTTAAAGTTATTGATAGTTGAAGATGATAGTACCATATCTTTTGGAATAAAATATGCTTTAGAGCAAGAAGGATTTAGTGTAGATATAGCAAAGGACTTATCAAGTGGAAAAGAAATGATTTCTTCTAATGAATATAGCATGATACTTTTGGATGTGACATTACCAGATGGAACTGGTTATGAATTGTGTCAATATACAAGAGAATTCTCTCAAATTCCGATAATATTTTTGACTGCTTGTGATGAAGAAGTAAATATTGTAATGGGTCTTGATATGGGTGGAGATGATTATATAACAAAGCCTTTTAGAATTAGAGAATTAATATCTAGAATAAAAGCTGTTTTAAGAAGAAAAGGTAATACTTTAGAAGAAGCTAAGAAAATGCTCAAATTTGGAGATTTAAGTATATATACATTAGAAGCTAGAGTATATAAAAATGAAAAAGAAATATTTCTGACATCGGTTGAATATAAACTTCTTTTAATTCTTATACAGAACAAAAATACAGTTTTAAGCAGAACTCAAATATTGGAAAAACTTTGGGATGTAACATATGATTTTGTAAATGATAATACTCTAACTGTTTATATAAAACGACTTAGAGAAAAAATAGGTGATGACTTATGTGAGCCAATCTACATAGAAACTGTAAGAGGCCTTGGTTATAAATGGATAGGAAGTGAAAATAATGTTTCTATATAATCCAGAAGTGAAGAGGTTTTTAAGTAAGTATATTGTTTTGATGTTTGTTGCTATTACTATATCTATTGGGTTTAGCATAATCAATATGGATATAACTAAAGGTATGATTGTAAAAAATAATCAAGCGATAATAGGAACACTGTCTAGCAAATATCCAAATTTAGAAAGAGAGATAGTGGATATAATAACTCAAGGAAAGTCTATAAGAAATATAGACTATGGAGAGAAAATATTAAGTAAGTATAATTACGATAAATCTATTAAAATAAACTCTGAGCCTATAATTTCTAAATTAGTTTTAGAGACTATAAAAACAAATATAATCTTGGTATGCATAATATTTATTCTAATATTTATATTGATTGCTAGTTATTTTAAGGTAATGTACAATGATTTATCAGATATGACTAAGTATGTTTACTATAGTTCAGAAGGAAAAGCATTTGATATGAAAAATAAAAATCAAGAAGGTCAGGTAGGTCTTTTAAAAACTGAACTATTAAAGATGACGACAATTCTTAATGAAAAGGTTGAACTTTTGAAATCAGAAAAAATATTTTTAAATAATACAATTTCTGACATATCACACCAATTAAAAACTCCTATGACTTCTTTAATAATGTTGAATGACTTGTTATATAATGATGTACCATACGAAGTAAAAATAGATTTCTTAGATAAGATAAAGAATCAGTTAAATAGGATGGATTGGCTAATTAAAAGCATGCTTAAACTATCAAAAGTAGAAGCAAAAGTGATAAAGTTTAAAAAAGATAAGATAAAATTTAGTGAACTTATACATAGAGCAATGCAACCAATGAAAATACCTATGGAAACTAAAAATCAAAAATTAACTATAGAAGGAAACGATAATGTATCCTATATTGGCGATATTGATTGGTCTGTGGAAGCATTAGTGAATATAATTAAAAATTGTATAGAACATACTCCTGAATTTGGAAATATAAGTATGACATATAAAGAAAATCCATTATTTTCTGAACTAATAATAAAAGATGATGGCGAGGGAATAGATAAAAAAGATATACCACATATATTTAAACGATTTTATAGAGGAAGAAGTAGTTCAAAAGAGGATAGTGTAGGTATAGGTCTTGCAATGTCAAAATCAATAATAGAAAGTCAAAATGGAGATATCTATGTAAATAGTGAAAAGGGCAAAGGGACAGAATTCCATATAATATTTCATAAAATGTATGCTGATAATAGTGACTAATCTGTAATATTTAATTCACTTTGTAGTAATAGCTAAAGTCTAATATATGAAGTATAGAATATAAATATTGGAGGTAGCCATGGAAATTTTAAGAGTAGAAAATCTAACTAAAAGTTATGGTAAAAATGAAACAAAAGTTGATGCTATAAAAAATGTAAGCCTATCAATTGAAAAAGGTGAGTTTATAGCAATAACAGGGCCAAGTGGAAGTGGTAAAAGTACATTATTACATTTGCTAGGAGGTGTTGATAGACCTACTAGTGGTAAAGTTTATATAAATGATGTGGATATCTATAATTTGAAAATCAAAGATTTAGCAATATTTAGAAGAAGAAATATAGGTCTTATATATCAATTTTATAACTTAATTCCAGTCTTAACTGTAAAGGAAAACATATTGCTTCCAGCAGAACTTGATAATCGAGATATCGACAAAGAATATTTAAATGATTTGATGAAAACACTAGGTCTAAATGATAGAGAAAAGCATCTTCCAAACCAGTTATCAGG
Organism: Clostridioides sp. LIBA-6822; assembly: GCF_056688955.1. Classification (NCBI taxonomy): domain Bacteria; kingdom Bacillati; phylum Bacillota; class Clostridia; order Peptostreptococcales; family Peptostreptococcaceae; genus Clostridioides; species Clostridioides sp. LIBA-6822. Next base: position 1,614,900 of record NZ_CP196995.1, read on the forward strand.
GGGGCAGCAACAAAGAACTTCTATAGGACGTGCTTTGATTAATAGACCCTCTATAGTATTAGCAGATGAACCAACAGGTAATTTAGATAGTAAAAACTCGAAAGAAATACTAGAATTATTAAAACTGTCAGTAAAGAAATACAATCAGACTCTAATAATGATAACTCATGACAAAGACATAGCACTTCAAGCCGACAGAATTATAGGTATAGAAGATGGAATTATAAAAAGTGATGAGGTGATGTAGATGAACTTATATACATCACTAACTATTAGATACTTAAAACAAAATAAAAGAAGAACTATTGTAACTATAATTGGGATAATACTTTCAACAGCTTTAATCTGTGGTATAGGAAATATATTTGAAAGTTTCATGGATTATCAAGTAAGAGAAACTATAAAGAATGATGGAAGTTTTCATGTTACATTCAATGATGTAAATAAAAAAGATATGGAATATGTAACAAAATCAGCTGAAATAGAAAAACATGCATTTACTAAGCAAATTGGATATTCTAAATTAGAAAATAGTGAAAATGCTATATTAAGTATAAAACAGTATGATAAAAATGCTATGGATGGATATAAAATTTCTATAGAAGAAGGTAGATTGCCATCTAAGGTTGGAGAAATTGTTCTAAGTGAAAATGTTATTAATCTTATGGATGATAAATTAAAAATAGGAGATGAGATAACCTTAAAAGTAGGAGACATGTTTGACTCAAATAAGAAAAAGATTGATAACATGGTATTTCATGAGGGTGATTATATAGCGAACGAAAAGGAAAGAACTTTTAAACTTGTTGGTATAATTAAAAAACCTGGATTTGAGCTTTATGATGAAATTACAACTGCTATAACTTACTTTAATCCTGCAGTTAATTACAATGGCACAATGAACATCTCAGTAACAGTAGAAAATCCTAAAGATGTATATAAAATAAGTAAAAAAATAAGCAAAAACATATATCCAAATAAAGATGAAGAATCAGTTTCTGATATGGTAAAATACAATGAACATTTATTAAGATTACAAGGTGCTAGTAAGTACGCAAACATAAATAGCTCTATAAAGTCTATAATTGCAGTAGTGACTATTTTAGTAGTTATATGTACTATTGCTACAGTATATAACTCTTTTAGCATTTCTATAATTGAACGAAAAAAACAGTTTGGAATATTAAATTCTATAGGTACTACATCTAGCCAAATTAAAAAATTGGTCTTTATAGAAGGTATTATAATTAGTTTAATTGGAATACCAATAGGGTTAATATCTGGAACAATAGCTATAGACTTATTATTTAAAACTATAAATAGGTATTTTACAGAATCGATTGTTACACAGATGAGTTTACAAATAGTGTATAACCCAATAATAATTATTGTTAGTATAATAATAGTTTTATTTACAATATTTATATCAATTCTATTACCTGCAATAGCAGCTTCTAATATTTCTCCACTTGATATAATTAAAAACAGTGGAGACTATAAAGTACGAAAAGTCAAAGACTCAAAACTTATTAAACTGATTTTTAAGACTGAAGGAGTACTTGCATATAAAAATATGAGAAGAAATAGAAAAAAATTCATAGTAACCCTTTTTTCTTTAATGATAAGTATAATAATTTTTATATCTTTTAGTGGATTTACATTACTTTTATTAAGAGGTGAAGAAATTAGAAATTCTCAAAAAAACTATGATTTATATTTAACTGCAAAGGGTACAGCTAGACCTATTGATGATGTTATAAGTACATTACAGGAGATTCCTGGAATAAAAAACTTTGAATTAGCAACAGGTCAGTCTATGTCTATAAGAGTAAGTGAAAATAAAATAAATAAATCCAATGAAGATTTAATTAAGGATTATTGTGAACAGTATAAGAATGGAGATAGTTATGAATACGACTTTATAAATAATGAATTAAGGTTTCCAGGAGAATTTTCAATAAAAAATAAAACAAATAATTTAATAAAAGGTTCTTTTGATAAGGAAAAAGCAATTAAAGAAAATGGTGTGATTCTAGTTAGAAAAAGTTACTTTGAATCCAGTGGTAAGAAAGGTATAGTAGAGTTAACTAATTACAAAGTTGGAGATACAGTAAATTGTGAATATCTTGATGACAATGGTTCAAGTAAAAAAATGAAGATTAAAATTCTTGCGATAACTGATGAAGAACGTTTAGGAATGGGATATCAAAATATGGGCTTGCAATTTATAACTTATGATGAAGTTGCTAAAAATTTAGGTCTAAAATTAAATAAAAGTCTTATATTTATCGACTTAGGAGGAGATATTCAGACTAAGAAGAGAGTAGAATCTTTAGCTGATAAAAATAATTTTAACTTCAATGATGAAAGTGGAAGAGGTGAAGAAGAAAAACAAAACCTAAAGGTTGTCAAAATATTTGTATACGGTTTTATAGTAGTGATATCTCTAGTAAGTGTTACAAATATACTAAATACAGTAAGTACAAGTATAAATCTAAGAAAAAGAGAGCTTGCTATAATACAATCTATAGGAGTTACCCCTAATGGATTTAGAAAAATGATATATTTAGAAAGTTTTATTTATGGTATACTGTCTTTATTATTTGGAATACCAATTGGTATTGGTATGACTCTAGTTATGAATAATCTTATTTCAGGTGTAATTGAGTTTTCCCCTGTCATACCATGGGCAGCAATAGCTATATGTATAGTAAGTGTTTTTATAATAACCTTTATAGCTGCTTATATACCAATGAGTAAATTGAACAAAGAAAATATAATAGATAATATAAGAAGAGAAAGTATCTAAGTATAAAAGTAATTTTTAAATATATAAAATATTATTAAAATCGTTTAATTGGTATAAAATGTTATTATACTAATTTAAACGATTTTTTATTTATATAAGAAATCTAATAAATAAATTACTAGAGGTATTTAACTATTTAGAAAGAATTGGTATTATATAAAGTAAGGGCTTATATAAAGTGTTTATAAATAAGGATAAATATTTAATTTTATTGGAAAACAAAAGAAAAAGAAGGTGATTACTATTTCTCATATAACTGCGAAGAACATGTATAAAAGTTTAGAGGAAAGAATAAATAAGTTTCCACAAGGTGCTCCACCATCAGATACATTATACAAAATACTAAATGTATTATATACAGAACAAGAAGCCAAATTAGTAGCTCAGCTTCCAATAAAGCCTTTTAGAGTAAAAACAGCAGCTAAAATTTGGAGTGTAAGTGAAAGTGAAGCATATAGAGTATTAGATAAACTTGCAAGCAAGGCTCTGATACTAGATATAGAAGATAATAAAGGAAAGAAATATATAATGCCTCCACCAATGGCTGGCTTTTTTGAGTTTGCTATGATGAGAACAAGACATGATATAGACCAAAAACTTTTAGCAGAACTTTACTATCAATATATGAATGTAGAAGAAGATTTTATCAAAGATTTATTTTATTCAACAGAAACAAAACTTGGAAGAGTGTATGTTCAAGAGGAAGTTTTAACTAATGATAATGAAGTTAGTATTTTGGATTATGAAAGAGCTACTCATATAATTGATGAATCGACTCATATAGGTGTAAGTATGTGCTACTGTAGACATAGAATGCAACATGTTGGTAAGGCTTGTGATGCTCCTATGGATATATGTATGACATTTGACAACGTAGCAAATTCTTTAATAAATAACAAATTTGCAAGACGTGTAGATAAAATAGAATGTAAAGAACTACTTCATCAAGCGTATGAGCATAACTTAGTTCAATGTGGAGAAAATGTTAGAAAAGGAGTTACATTTATATGTAATTGTTGTGGCTGTTGTTGCGAGGCATTAGTAGCAGCTAAAAGATTTGGAAATCTTCATCCAGTACAGACTACTAGTTTTATACCAAATATAAACCATGAAAGTTGTGTAAAATGTGGTAAATGTATATCTGCATGTCCAATAGATGCAATAAGCAAGGTCAAGGAAAATGATAAAGAATATATAAAAATTGATGAGGATAGATGCTTAGGCTGTGGAGTTTGCGTTAGAAATTGTCATAAAAATAGCATTATGCTATTAAAGAGAGATGAAAAGATAATAACTCCAGCAAATTCAGTACATAGAGCAGTTTTAATGGCAATTGAAAAAGGACAATTACAAAATCTAATTTTTGATAACAATGCATTAGCGAGTCATAGAGCTATGGGAGCTATACTATCAGCTATATTAAAACTTGAACCAGCTAAAAAAGTTTTAGCCAGCAAACAATTAAAGTCAGTATATTTGGATAAATTGTTAAGTATGAATGATAAATAGATAAAATAGGGCTATATTTAAGTAATATTACTTAAATATAGCCCATTTTAACATATTAAGCGATTTCTTTTATTTGTTTAAATGAATTTTCATTTCCATTTCCACCAATTTGTGTCACTGATTTAAATCTCATAGTTTTAAATAATTCTTTTTGATTATAATCTAATAAATTTCCTACTAATATTACAGGAGACTTAGTTTTTCCAGCTAAAACTCCAACAGATAATCCATCTATTAAATCATCTTGTTTATTGATTCCGTTTTTAGCAACATATAGGTTGTCTATCTTAGAATCTTTATAAAATTCTTTTATTACCTTTGCATTAGTTTCATTTCTAGTGCTACCTGATATTCTTTGTGGATTTTGAAGTTTACTTTCTATATTTTTAGAAACTGTGTATTCTCCACCAATTACATAAGACTTCTCAATTTTTTTGTTTTTAAATAAGTTGTTTATTTCATCTATATTACTGTTTTCATTAGTAAGTATTATAGGCATATCATTTTGAGCTGATACAGCTCCAATGCTTACTGCATCGGCTAATCCTTTTTCACCATTAACTACTGAAATCTTTGAAATGTTACTAATATTATTCAATTCTTTGGCAATATTCATAGAAGTCTGATATCTATCATTTCCTGAAATTCTAGATACAGAAATATTATTTGATTTTATAGTATCTAGGGACTTTTCATTCACAGAAGCTTCTCCACCAACTACATATACATTTTTAACTTTTAATCTCTTCAATTCAGCTAAAGTTTTTTCGTTTATTTGAGAGCTTCCAGTTAATAATATAGGAGCATTTTTCTTATATGCAAGTGGTGTTGCAGCTAAAGCATCTGCAATTGCTGAGTCATTTATTAAAACTGCATTTTCAGCATTTTCCCAACCTGCTTGACTTATCTTAATAGAAGTTTCATATCTATCAGTTCCTGTCAATGTATTTGCATTTACCTCATCTTGATATGCAACTTCAAATCTAGCATTTGGACTTCCTGAGAAAACAATTACGCCTCCTTTTGGCAATCTAACTCTATTATTCTTTGTAACTAAAGAATAGTTTACAGGAATTCCTTTAGCATCATAAACAGCAAAAGATGAATTTTGAGGAAGATTAACTTCTATTTTTTTGTTTGCTATATCGTCACCAATCTTATACCATTTTGCATAGCCATTAGATGCTAACTCGCATGTGAAAGATTTTTCTGATGGCAAATTAGTTATAGAATCTTCACTAATATATGTCTGTGTGGCAAAAGTTAAATACTCTGTACCATTTTCTTTATGAAGTTTAATATCAGCTAAGTCACGTCCCATTACACCAGGTATTTCTATAAATGCATTTGAGTTATTTTCATCTGCTATTTTAGTATTAGCTATATAACCAGGAGTTCCATCTGAAAGACCAAGAACTGCCTTTACAGAACCAAACATATAGTGCTGAGAAGTATATTTTTCATCTACTATATAGTAACCTTTATCATTTCTTTTCTTCCATGCTTCTTTTACGCTATCTGATATATTATTACTACTATCTACCTTTTGAGCTACATAATATAAACTTGCTGTTTGACCTAATCCTGGAACATCATCGTAAGAGCTCATATTTAAATATGTAAGGTTATTTTTTTCTTTTACAAATTTTAAACAACTATTACCTTTTTCAGAAACAAATCTATCTTGTCCTATATATACATACTTATCTTCAGGTCCATTTTCTAGATAAGGAGAAGATACTGTTAAAGTTCCATTATCATTAACATCAACTTTTATCATATTTGAAGACGCATAAAGACCACTATTTTCTTTTAAATAACTTGGCATTTTAACTTGTTGTGGTTTGCTGAATGTTTTATCAGGTTTTATTTCCTTAATCTTACCCTTTTCTTTTAATGCAGACAGTAACATTTCTTGTCCAATTATTTCATTAAGTTGACTACTTCCACCAGAAGAAACAACTGCAACTGCCATATTTTCATCTGGAAGCACTATAATATTACTGTGGAATAGTAAAGAGTCTCCACCTTTTGTAAGAGCCTTTAAGTTATATTGATTAAATGGATAAGTGTTTACGCAATCCCATCCTAAACCATATCCAAGTATAGAATCTTCTCCCTCAGGCCATAGACCATTTAAATATTCTTTATTTTCCATAGCTTTTATTGAAGAAGGTGAAAGAATACCATTTGATTTTTTCATAAATGTTTGTGCAAATGTACATAGATTTTCTGCACTTGAATATAAACCACCAGCACCTATGGTATTAAAATTATCTTGTGGTACAGCATCTTCAAAATAAGGTACATAGGCTTTTGCAAGTCTTGAACTATCAAAACTATCTTCTGGAGTTTTTGTATTTTGTAAATTAAGTGGACTGCTTATGTACTTGTCAATAAAATTAGTAAATGTCATACCAGATACTTTTTCTACTAAAATTTCAGCTAAAGTAAATCCATCATTACAATAAACAGAAAAAGCTCCTGGTTTAGCTTTTAATCTTTGTTTTTTTAATTCTTCTAGAAAACTATCGTGACCATAAGAATCATTATCTCCTAATAAAAGAGCATTTTTTAAAGTACTTCCCATTAATCCTGATGAGTGATTTAATAACATTCTTGGAGTGATTTCTTTGTATCTCTCATCAGCCATTTTAAATTCAGGTATATAATTTACAATAGGAGTATCTAATTTTACTTTTCCCTCTTCTACTAACTTCATAACAGCAGTAGTAGTAAACATCTTACTGATAGATGCAATATTATACATGTTATCCTTAGTTAAATTTTTATTATCCTGTCTACTGTAGACTCCACCATTACCAGAAATCTCAATTTTACCATTATCAATCAAAGCATATTGAGCATTTTCAATTCCATACTTAGATAATAAAGTTTTAATTTTCTCTTTGGCAAGAGCTTTAGTTTTTGGATAAGATTCTGAGTTTTTGCTATAATCATTTAGCTTTATGTCAGAACTTTGATATTTCTCCGAGTTATCTTTTACATTACTATCAGCAAAAGTAATATTTGGAGCAGCAGTAAATAACATACTCAATACTAATGTACTAGATAATAATTTAGAGAGCCTTTGCTTAAACATATTACACTACCTCTTTTCCCTTTTAATAATTTATAATTAGCATAACATTCTTAATTATTTTAATCAACAGATTATTAACAATAAAAAAAGCTTTTATTAAGTATATCTTTTATATAGCTGAGAAAAATATAAAAGAATATTTGTTGTTGTATGAAGAATAAAGGGTATAAGTAATATATACAAATAAAATGGAGGAATCTTAGAGATATGTACAAGAATATAAATAAGAAACAACTTAAAGAAATGATGAAAAATGAAAAAGATATTTTATTATTAGATGTAAGAACTAAAGATGAATTTAGAGAATGTAAAATAGAAAATGCTATAAATATATCTTTACAAGAGCTAATTAATAATATAGATGAAATTTATGAGTATAAAGATAAGAAAGTAGTGGTTTATTGTAGAAGTGGTCATAGAAGTGTTACTGCATGTAATTTATTGGCTGAGGAAGGATTTGAACATCTGTATAATTTAAACTCAGGAATAACTGATTATCTTAATTAAAGCATGTAAGTTATATTGAATACTGAATATATCCCTGTTTATTAAGCAGGGATATACTTATATGTTCATAAGGTAATTTAGGAAAGAACAAATTTTTTCTACTTTTTCAGTATTTGAAATATCTTCACGTAATAATATTCCTTGCTGACCATATACACAAAAGTATGCTGTGGTATCAGTGTCAGGAATATTAATTTCTCCTCGTAAATTAGCCAGTTGAAGCTGTTTTTTTACTATAGGAATAAGTTTTTCACATACTTTTAAAGATAATTGGTCATGAATTTTTTTACTCTTTTCTCCGTGACATACTTTGTAGTAATGGTTATCATCAGTTTCTATATCAATAAATGTAGGTACTTCTTCAATAATTTGCTTTAATGTTTTATCTGTATTATCTATAATAGTAGACATTTTGTCCACTAGAGTCTGTGCATAGTAGTCTATAGCACTATCAAATAGGCTTTCTTTTGATGGAAAATAGCGATAACATAATCCTTGTGCAACATTCATATGTTTTGCAATATCAGTTATAGAAGTTTTCTCATATCCATTTTCATAAAATAATTTTATTGCAGCATCTAGAATTTCTTGTTTACGTTCACTTGGTTCTTTAGTAATACGTGCCATATAGTATCCTCCTTATAATTTCAAATACATAATAACATAAGGAATTTTGAAAGTCAATGAATGAATATCAGTCATTTGTATTATGTAATAAATTTTAGTTTTGAAGTTAAAAAAGGTAGTAACTGAGAAGCTACTACCTTTAATGCAAGGTTGAAATTCTGTTTTTAAAAATATATTTTAATATAGAATTGATTTTTTAATGACCAGTTAAGTTACTATCACCAAATTTATCATTAAATGGTTTTATAATTCTGTTTATAGGTCCTTTTAGAAGTACATTTAAACAAATAGACAGAATCATAAATAGCAATAGAACTAATATATCTTTAGTTAAATTTGGAGCATATATACCACCCACTGCTTCCCTTGTAGCACCTATTGCATAGGTAAATGGCATTATAGGATTTATTCTTTGGAAGAATGTAGGTGTAACTTGTATAGGGAATGTACCACCAGAAGAACCAATCTGAACGACTAATAGTACTATTGCAATTGCTTTTCCTACATTTCCAAATACAGAAACCAAAGAATAAACAATAAAGTTAAATACCATACTAGTAAACATAAGCAGAAGTATCAATAAAATTGGATGCTTTGCTGTTACTCCTAATAATAGTATGTCTCCAGTTCCAATTATGAAGCCTTGGATGAGAGCTATACTTAAAAAAGTAAGACCTCTTCCAAAATAAATTTCATATGGCTTATAGTTTCCATGTACAGATGTAGATAATAATGCTGAAAGAAGTAATATACCTACCCATGTAGAAAGAACACTATAAAATGGTGTCATTGCAGAACCATAATTTTCAATTGGATATAATTTTTCTGTTTTCACTTCAACAGGTTCCTTTAAGAAATTAGATTTTGTTAATATATCACTTTCAAGTAAGCTGACTAATTTTTTCATATCTTCACCATTACTAATCTTACTTAAATTATTAATCAAGTCATCCAACATTCCTTTTGCTAGAGGAAGCTTTTCTCTTATTAATGATATACTTTCCTGTGCATTTCCTGAAAGACTTAGAGAAGTAGTAAGTATTTCTTCAACCTTTGGAAGTTTTGCTTCTGCCTTGTCTAAAACAGTGATTATATCATTTGCTACTTTTATACTATTTGAAAATATACTATTTATAGGTTTTGATATTTTTGAATCAAAATTATTTAAAATATTTAAATTAATTCTTCCAATACCATTTGATAAACTTAAAACATTATTTAATGCACTTATAGATGGTTGTTGCCCAGATATAACCTTGTTTTTAATGTCATTCAATGTTGATATAGAGGAATCTATTTTATTGTTAGAGTCTTCTAGGTTATCTATTACATCATCCAATCTATTATTTGATGTAAGCTGGTTTAATTTAGTTAAAAAGTCTTCTAATGTATCATTTAAAGATTGTAAATTAGAAAGCTTTTCTGATAAATTATCTATCAATTTAGGTACATCTTCACTTCCACTATTTACTGCATCAATTAAATTTAATGTAAGAGAAGAAGCAGAAGATGAAAGGTCAACCATTAAATTTAAATCAGACTTTATAAGAGGAGAAAGCTCATCTAAATTGTCATTTGTATCCTCTAAAAATTTCTTTAAATCATTTGATAATAGCTTTGTATCATTTAAAGTCTTTTTAATAGTAGGTAAATCTGATTTAATATCTTTAACTGTGTCAGATAACTTTGAAGTAGCATCAGACGCTAAATCGACAGTCTTATTTATATGGTCAAATCTCTTTTGAAGGTCGATAAGAGAACTTTCAACCTTTGTTAATTTTGGAAGACTGTGTTCAATTCCTGCACCAACTCCATTTGATATACCAAGAACGATTTCACTTACTGTTTTTACTATAGTCTGATTAACTTGTAACTGTATTGTAGAAGCACCTTTATCAGTAATCTTTGGTGCAACTGCATTTATTTTTTCATTTACTGTATAAATAATTTCACCTTTTTTAACATCATCCGTAATTAATGATGTTAAATCTTTTGTAAAATTCTTAGGAATTTTAAGTGACGCATAATAAGTACCTTTTTTAACACCTTCAAGAGCGGTTTTTTCATCTACAAACTGCCAACCTAAACTTTTATTATCCTTAAGTTGTTCGATTAATTGGTCTCCTACATTAATCTTTTGACCTGCTATTTCATTTCCTTTATCTTCATTTGTTACTGCTACAAGCATATTAGCAGTACTTCCATAAGGGTCCCAAGATGCCTTTATGTTGAACCAAGCGTACAAAGAAGGTAAAAAAGCAAGTCCTACAACTATTACAAGTACTGCGTAATTTCCACGTATATCTTTTAGGTCATTTTTAAAAATTTCTAATATATTTTTTAAACCATTTGAAGGTTTTAAATTCTTGATATTATTCCAGTTTAAAAATTCTTTTAAACTATTAGTTTTTTTCAAATGTCTCACCTCCTAAAATATTTTGATAGAGAAAAAGTTAGATTTATAATCAATTTTAAATTATATTACTTTTTACACAAATAGTAAAGTTAAAGTTTTGTCTTAATTTTAATACATATATATTATATATAATAGTATGCTATAAATATATATAAATATAGGAAATAAAAACAAATAATTTATAACATGTATAGTATAAAAATTAATAATAAAACAAATATTTATAATTGATACAATCAATTAAATTAGCCATTATGATATACTTTTTATAATGAGAAAATTCTATGAAGGGATGATTAAATGAGGTATTTTAAAAAATACATAAAAAAATATATAGCATTATTTCTGACAGCAGTATTTTTTTTGACATTGGAAGCTTTTTGTGATTTAGCTCAACCAACTATAATGGCAAAAATAATAGATATAGGAGTTTCAAATAAGAACTTAGATTACATATTATCAACTGGAGCTTTAATGATAGGAATAACCTTTTTAGGGGCAATATTTTCAATAATAAGAAGTATAATCTCAGCAAGAGTTTCTCAGTGCTTTTCCTACGATTTGAGACAGGATGTATTTGAAAAGATAAATACATATTCATTAAAACAAATAGATAAATTTGGTAGAGCATCACTAATAACAAGAATCACTAATGATATTAACCAAATACAACAATTCGTTCATGGAATGATGAGGGTTTTTATAAAATCACCAATCATGTGTATAGGAAGCTTAATTATAGCCATAAAATTAAATTTAAAGATGTCAATAATTATCTTAGTTGCAGTTTTAATTATATTTATTATAATATTACTCAATATGAAGATTGGATATAGACTATTTAAAAATGTACAGGAAAGTACAGATAAAATAAATTCAAAATTAAGACAGTTTTTAAGTGGAATAAAAGTAGTTAAATTATTTTGCAGATACAATTATGAGAGTAAACGTTTTGAAGAGTTAAATGAAGAGCTTTTTCAAAATAGTAGAAAAGCTACAACAATGATGTCGTTTTTTAGACCTACAATTACAATAATTATTAATATTTCTATAATAATAATATTATTAATTGGAAGACATTTAGTTTATTCAGGAGAAATTAAAATTGGAATTATAGTTGCTTATGTAAATTATATGACTAGAATATTAACATCACTTATAATGATTTCACATGTTTTTAATGTTTTTGTTAGAGCAAAAGCTTCTTATGAAAGAGTAAGTGAAGTTTTGCTTGATGAGAATGAAGAAATAATTGAGAAAAATACCAGTTTAGATGTTGAAGAAAAGAATTTAAAATTTACAAGTGGTGATATAGTTTTTGAAAATGTTTATTTTTCATATAATAAAAATACAGATGAAAAAATATTAAAAAATGTATCTTTTAAAATAGAAGAAGGTCAAAATATTGGTGTGATTGGTCAGACTGGTTCAGGAAAGACTTCTTTAATAAACTTAATTCAAAAATTATATATAGTTGACAAAGGAGATATTAAGATTGGAGGAAATAGTATATACAGTGTTTCTGAAGAAAGTTTAAGAGAAGGAATAGGTGTAGTATTTCAAAATAGTAGTGTATTTGGGAAAAGTATACTAGAAAATATAATTATGGGAAATAAGGCTATAAGTAGAGAAGATGTTATAAATTCATGTGAGATAGCAAATGCAAATCAATTTATAACAAAACTTGAAAATTCTTATGATGAAGTTTTATTTCAAAGGGGTAAAAACCTATCAGGAGGACAAAGACAAAGAATTACTATAGCTAGAGCTATAGCAAAAAAACCACAAATATTAATTCTTGATGATTGCTTTAGTGCAATGGATATTAATACAGAGACGACTATTAGAAAGAATATAAAAGATTATATAAATAATTTAAAAAACAAAGAAAATAAGAAATGTACCATCATAACTATTTCACAAAAGATTAGCTCTATAATTGACTGTGATAAAATTTTAGTCTTAGATGAGGGAGAGGTGGTTGGATTTGCTACACATGAAGATTTACTGGTTAGTTCTCCAATTTATAAAAAAATTTTTGAGTTGCAGAACTTAGCAAATGAAGATGTAAATTAAGGAGGAAGTATATTGAATTTAAGTACTGGAAATCAAAAGGTCAGTAGATTAAAGAAAAAAGAGAAGCCTAAAGATTTTAAAAAAACATTTAAAAGAGTTTTTATGTACTTTAAAAAAGATAAAAAGATTACTAGATTAATTTTTTTGCTGGTAATAGTCGATTCAATTATATCAACTATAATACCATATACTCTTGGGAAAGTAGTTGACATAATAAATATTGATACTTATTCAAGGTCCATTTTCTTGAAAGGCATAATTATATTACTCTCATTTTATATAATTGAATTCTCAGTTAAACTGTCTAAGGGTATATGTACAGCTAGACTATCTCAAAGTATAGTTAAAGAGATGAGAAGTAATTTGTTTTTGAAATTTAAAAATCTACCAATAACCTTCTTTGATAAAAGTTCTACTGGAGATATTATGAGCAGGGTAACAAATGATGTTGATAATATTAGTACAGGAATCTCAAATTCATTAGTACAATTAATTACAGGAATTTTAAATATATTGATGACTTTCATTATGATGTTTATATTAAGTCCAATTTTAACCTTTTGTAGTATTATATTGATACCAATAGTAATGTTTCTAAGTAACTTTATAGCAAAGAGGACTAGAGTGCTTTTTAAGCAACAACAAGTAGAGTTAGGGAAGTTAAATTCTCATATTGAAGAAATGGTATCGAATATAAATGTAGTAAAATCTTTTAACTATGAAAGAAAGTCTGTAGAGGATTTTAGAAAAGTCAATGATAGACTATTAAATATTTCACTTAAATCGCAAATTTATACATCTCTTTTAATGCCTATTATGAATGTAATTAGTAATATAGGATTTGCAACGATATGTATTATAGGTGGAGTTTTGGCATCTAAAGATATTATAACTATAGGAGTTATAGCTAGTTTTTTAAGTTATGTAAGACAATTTACAAGACCTTTAAATGAATTGGCAAATCTATTTAATACATTACTTTCAGCAATAGCAGGATGTGAAAGAGTTTTTGAAATTATAGACGAAAAAGAGGAACAGGAAGCAAAGAGTGTATTTAAAAGTGAGTTTAATGACAATAAGAAGGATAATTTAAATTCTCCTTTTGTAAATGGAGAAATAGAATTTAAAAATGTAAGCTTTTCCTATAATTCAAAAAAGAAAGTTTTAGATAATATAAATTTAAGAATCAAAGCAGGCACATCAAATGCCATTATAGGAGAGACTGGTAGTGGGAAAACAACAATTATAAATCTAATTACAAATTTCTATCAAGTAGATAAAGGAAGTATATTTTTAGATGTTGAAGATATATATTCCATTAACAGAAACTATTTGAGGACTTGTTTTGGAGTAGTTCCACAAGAAAGTTATATATTCAATGATACGGTCATGGAAAATATAAGATATGGAAATCTAACGGCCACTGATGAAGAGGTTATATGTGCTAGCAAAATAGCAAATTCGCATAAATTTATAACAAAAATGCATGAAGGATATAATACTGTATTATCAGATAGGGGTGAGGATTTAAGTGAAGGTCAAAAACAATTAATAAGCATTGCCAGAGCAATATTAAAAAATGCACCTATACTCATTTTAGATGAAGCTACAAGCAATATAGACATAGCAACTGAAGCTAAGATTCAAGATGCAATAAATAGTTTAACTTTTGGTAAGACAAGTATAATTATAGCTCATAGATTAAGTACTATATCAAATTGTGATAATATAATAGTTTTAGAAAATGGGAGAATTATAGAATCTGGAAATCATAAAGAACTAATAGAATTAAAAGGACATTATTATAGAAACATACTGTTAACACAAGGGAAGTAAGTATTTAGAAAAAAACTTTAAAAAAATTGTTTAAAGGTATATGCCTCGGGTATATATAAATTAACTTGATAAATAAAAAATTTAATTTGATATATAAAATTTAGGAGGAAATTAATTATGAAAAAATTTGTTTGTACAGTATGTGGATATATACATGAAGGGGATGCTGCACCAGCACAATGTCCAGTATGTAAAGTTGGAGCTGATAAATTTGAAGAAATGAAAGGCGAAAAAAATTGGGCTGATGAGCATAGAATAGGTGTAGCTCAAGGTGTAGACGAAGAAGTAATTGAAGGATTAAGAGCTAACTTCGTTGGTGAATGTACAGAAGTAGGAATGTATTTAGCAATGAGTAGACAAGCTGACAGAGAAGGTTATCCAGAAGTAGGAGAAGCTTATAAGAGAATAGCTTTTGAAGAAGCTGAGCATGCTGCTAAATTTGCAGAACTTCTTGGAGAAGTTGTAGTTGCAGATACAAAAGAAAACTTAAGAGTTAGAGTTGATGCTGAGTATGGTGCAACTGATGGAAAACTAAAATTAGCTAAAAAAGCTAAAGAATTAGGATTAGATGCTATACATGATACAGTACATGAAATGTGTAAAGATGAAGCTAGACATGGTAAAGCATTCTTAGGATTATTAAATAGATATTTTGGAAAATAAATTTAATATAAGTTAAGTAGATTTTTAGGAGTATATCATTTATGATTTTTAAAATTATAAGGATATACTCCTTTTTAATAGTTGTATTTTATTTTATAGCTATAATCCTGTAAATATTTAAATGAGTATAAATATAGTTTTAATGAAATTAATTTTTTAGTTTTATCATCTCTAATTTATATAATAATGAAATTAATTTGATACAAATATATATTTATGGTAAAATTGGAAAAATAAATAAGTATTTGATTAGAAAGGAGCATTTATGATGTTTAAAACTGTACTTGAAGATGAAGAATATGCTTTGTTATGTAAGAATTATTCTAAAAATGATGGAGTAAAAGCAATACTCATTTATTTAACTTGGATTTATTTATAGGATTGGGATTTGTACTACTTTCAAAGGAAAAACTAAATACGATTGGGCTTACAGTGCGAAATTTAAATAAAAGTCTTTTGTATGGAGTTTTTGGTGCTGCAGTACTCGTAATTTTCGTTATTTTAGCAGAGGGAATTATGAAAGGAAAAAAAGTTGATTTTCAATTAACCACTGTTTATATGGTTGCTACATTTATTATTTCTGCTATTCCGGAAGAAATTGCTTTTAGAGGGTATATTCAAACAAGGTTAACAGGATTAATAAAAAATAGTGTACTTTTATCTTGTGTTAATGCTTTCCTTTTTTTATCTATACATTACCCTGTAAAATGGATTGTAAATGGATATTTTTCATTTTCACTTCTACCTGGATTTTATGTGATATGTCTTATATTACTTCACCTTTTATGTGACTTAGTATATAGAAAAACTAATTGTCTGTGGGGGTCATGCCTACTTCATATCTTGTATAATATTGTTACAGGAGTGTTGATTTTTACTACTTAGTCAATATTATTTTGTAGAAAATTTATTGTAAAAAAACGGATTATTTTATAAGTTAAATTTTAGAAATAGTAAATTAACATACTTAAAAGAATACATTAAACTAAATGTAGAAAATATTGATAGGTGGTGGACAATATGATTAAGTATATACATAAAAGTAATATAGCTATTGTTGTACTACATGAAATTTATGGAGTTAATAGTTTTATAAAAGATGTTTGTAAAAAGTATTATAAAGATGGGTATGATGTGTTTTGCCCAGAGCTTTTGGGATATAGAAAAGTTTTTTCTTATTCAGAAGCTCAAGAGGCGTATGATTTTTTTATAGATAGTGTTGGATTTAACATTTATAAAAGTGTAGAAAAACTTATAAATGATTTAAAATCACAATACAAATATGTACTTGTTGCAGGATATAGTGTGGGAGCAACTATTGCATGGAGATGTAGTGAAGATTCTCTTTGTGATGGTATAATTTGTTGTTATGGTTCTCGGATTAGAGATTATATGGATGTAATTCCAAAATGTCCTACTTTATTAGTATTTGCAAAATATGATTCATTTGATGTAGATTCTGTTTCTTGTCAACTTTCTGGAAAACAAAATATTCAAATTGAAATTTTAGATGCAAATCATGGTTTTATTGATGTGTATTCAAAACATTATTCTGATATTCAAACACAAGTATTTAGTATTAAAGAAAAAAGTTTTCTAGCTAAATATTTAGAGTAGTATAACTTATTATAAAATATATAAAACGATTTAATTAATCTGAAAAGTTTTTATGGCACTATTGATATTTAAAAATATTAGTAGTGCCATTATATTTTAGTGCCATTATATTTTAGTGCTATTATGTTTTTGAGATATAGTTAATTAATCTAATTATAGTATTAATTATGTTTTTATGATTTTTAATGAGTTACTATAATGCAATATATTTAAACAGACAATAAGAAAATTAATTGTAGTTGAATAAGAATATTATATGAGAATATTGCAATTTGATATATTTACCAGTACAATAAAAGTAGTTACAACTGGTAAACTAAATAAATTAAAGCAAGTTGGCAAATTGGAGGTTTTTAAATATGAAATCATTTAAAAAGCACTTCTTGATACTTTCTTTGATATTTTTACTTATTATATCCTGCCTTGACAATGTTCAATGCTTTGCTGATGAGTCTGAAAATTCAAAAAAAATACGAGTTGGATATTGTGATAACTATGGAATTATATCTTCACCAAAAGATAATTCTTATACAGGGTATGGTTATGACTATTTAAAAGAAATTTCAAAATATACGGGATGGAAGTATGAATTTATAAAAGGGTCTTGGGAAGAATGTTTAGATAGATTAGAAAAAGGTGAGATAGATTTACTTGGACCTTTACAGAGTAATGATGAAAGAAATAAAATATTTAATTTTCCTAAAATAAGTTCGGGATATGAATATAGTGCACTATATACAAATGAAAGTAACTACAATATGTTTTATGAAGATATAAGTTCATTTAATGATATGAGAGTAGCTGTGCTCAAAGGTAATTTTCATAATATTGCATTTGAGAAATATAGAGAAGAAAATAAATTTTCAGTGGAATATATATATTGTAATTCTATTGATGAGTTAATTGAGTCTGTAAATGAAAATAAAGCAGATGCTTTTGTTTGTGGAAGTATCGTAAATGCAAAAGGAATGAAAATAGTTAGTAAGTTTTCAATGGAACCTTTTTATTTTGCTACTACAAAAGAAAAAACTAACTTAGCAAAAGAATTAGATTATGCTTTAAAGGAATTAAAAATGAATAACATGTACTATGATATGGAATTATATAAAAAGTATTTTAAAAGAGATGTTACTAATTCCATAGCATTTACTCGTCAAGAAATTAATTTTATTAAAGCAAATCCAAAGCTTACTATGGTATACGATTCAGAGTGGTCTCCTGTTGAATATTATGATATGGTAAGTAATTCGTTTAAAGGTATAAGCTCTGACTTAATGTCAGTTATATCAAAAAAATGTGGTATAGAATTTGAATATATTAAAACAAAAAATTATAATGAGAGTCTTAATTATATAAAAAACGGAAAGGCAGATATGCTTTGTGGCTCAATTAATGAAAACAATAAAGAAAAACGATTCAATATGAAATTGACAAATCCGTACATAAATATTCCAATAGTTATGGTTGGAAAATTAGGAACTAATCTGAATAATGATTTAAATATTGCTTTAACGAGTAGCTATAATTCTATTGATTCTTATATAGAAAAAAGCTTTGAAAATTCCAAAACAACATCTTATAAGTCTATAGAAGATTCTTTAGATGCTATAGATGCAGGAAAAGCAAATTTAATGGTACTTAGTTCTTATCAGTTTGATGAACTTTTAAAGAAAGGAAAAGCCAATAATTTATCTATTATATCAGTTTTAGATACTAATTATGGAATGTGTATAGGAGTATCAAATAAAATTAATCCAATATTGATATCAATTTTAAATAAATCAATAGGTAAAATTACTGAAGAACAGTTAAATGATAGCATATATTCTAATACTATTAATAAGCCTTATAAGGTACCATTTAGTGTTATTTTTAAAGAGTACTCGGTACAAATTATTATGTGTATTTGTATTATATTTTTAATTGCCATCAAATATATAATTTATAATAAGAAAAAGAAAGAAGATTCTCTGAAAAAAATTGCATACATAGATTCATTAACAGGAGCAGATAGTATAGAGAAGTTTAAAATAAATGCAGATAAACTGTTTTCTAAAAATAATCCAGAATCATATGTGTTATTTTATATGGATGTTGATAAATTTAAATATATAAATGATATGTTTGGATTTGATATGGGAAATAATACTTTGATACATATATCAAATACTATTGCAAGTGAATTACATGAGGATGAAATCTTTGCAAGAGTTTCTGCTGACCATTTTGTTCTTCTCATTAAATATAAGACAGATGAAGATATTAAAGCAAGACTAAATAGTATTTATAACAAAGTTCAGATATTTAGTAATCCGAAAATAAATTACTATAAGTTGATTTTAGATTGTGGTATATACAAAATAAATAAAGATGATAGGGATATAAATACTATTATGGATAGAGCAAATACTGCTAGAAAGACTATAAAAGGTGGTCATAAAAATTCATTTGCTTTTTATAATGATGAAATGCATAATAAAATACTAAAAGAAAAAGAAATTGAAAATACAATGATAGATGCTCTTAACAATGGAGAATTTATTGTGTATTTTCAGCCTAAATATAGCCTTTTAGATTACCAAATCATAGGAGCTGAAGCACTTGTTCGTTGGAATAATCCAAAGAAAGGTTTAATACCACCAATAGAATTTATACCAGTATTTGAGAGAAATGGTTTTATTGTAAACATTGATTTTTATGTATTTGAAGAAGTGTGTAAAAAGATTAGAGAATGGATGGATGAAGGTCAAAAAGTGGTGCCTATATCTGTTAACTTATCTCGAATGCATTTTGTAAATAGTAACTTTGTTGAGAAGTTTAGATTAATTGTTGATAAATATAAGATACCAACAAATTTTATAGAATTAGAGCTAACAGAAACAGCAGTATTAAATAATATAGAAGGTTTGATTGATACAATGAATCATCTAAAAGAAAATGGGTTTATAATTTCTATGGATGACTTTGGAACAGGGTATTCTTCGCTTAATCTTCTAAAAGAATTGCCTGTTGACATATTAAAATTAGATAGAGCATTTTTTACAGAAAAAGATGAGAGCAATAATGAAAAAATTGTTATATCCAATGTCATTAGAATGGCAAAAGAACTAAAAATGAAGGTAATATCAGAAGGGGTAGAAACTATTTCACAATTAGACTTTTTAAAACAAATTGGATGTGATATGGTACAGGGATACCTATTTTCTAAACCAATGCCTATAAAAGAGTTTGAGAAAATAGTTTTTAAAAAAGAAGAAAATAATGTATAAGTGATGTGAAAACATATACACAATAAAGATGCTTTAATATAGTTAAATATACTATTTTGGAGCATCTTTATTTTTATATAGATTTTATCAATAGGACAACTCAAATGAGAAAAAAAATCAAAAGAATACAATAATCACTTGCAAAGTTTATACTATTGTGGTAGACTTAAATCAAAATTAGGAATTGTAAAAAGAAGGAAAAAATAGGTTATTATTTTAACTGATTAAAACTTAAGATAAAATATTGTAATTCATATATGAGATAACGATTGCTTGTAAATTTAAATTAGTTTAAGAGGAGGAATATTATATGATGCCATTGATACTATCAAATACAGGAGAAGAAGTAGTTATAAAGAAGATTTCAGGAAGTGACAAAACAAGAACTTTTTTAAATAGTATAGGTTTTGTAGTAGGTACAAACGTTAAAATAATTTCTAAGATAGATGGTAATTTAATAATAGATGTAAAAGATACTAGAGTTGCATTGGATAAAAAGATGGCAAGCAGAATAATAATATAGGGAGGTAACAACATGAACAGACTAAAGGATATTAAGTGTGGAGAGACTGTAAAAGTCAAAAAATTAGAAGGAGAAGGAGCCACACGAAGACGTATAATGGATATGGGAATTACTAGAGGTGTTGATGTATTTGTAAGAAAAGTAGCTCCTCTTGGAGACCCAATTGAAATAACAGTCAGAGATTATGAACTATCAATTCGTAAGTCAGATGCAGAAAAAATTATTGTGGAATAATAAAATTAATTAATTAGAATAGGGTTAGTGCAATTATATAATGAGAATGATTTTCTGTATCATAAATAGTTATGTACTTAATAATAATGGAGGGAATGGAAATGTCAATAAAAATAGGTCTCATAGGAAATCCTAACTGTGGTAAGACAACAATGTTCAATGGGCTTACAGGTTCATCGCAATATGTTGGTAACTGGCCAGGAGTAACAGTTGAAAAAAAAGGTGGAAAATTAAAAGGAAATAAAGATGTGGAAATAGTAGATTTACCAGGTATTTATTCTTTATCTCCATATACATTAGAAGAAGTAGTTACACGTAATTTTATGTTGGATGATAAACCAGATGCAGTAATAAATATTGTAGACGCATCAAATATAGAGAGAAATTTATATCTTACAACTCAAGTTTTAGAATTGGGTATACCTACTGTTATAGCTCTTAATATGATGGATATTGTTAATAAGAATGGTGATAAGATAAATATTAAAAAGTTATCTGAGGTTATAGGTTGCCCAGTGGTAGAAGTAACAGCAGTTAAAGGTCAAGGAATAATGGAAGCTGCTGAAAAGGCAATTGAACTTGCAAGTAGCAACAATAAATTAGATTTTAAATTGCCTTTTGTTGACGAAAGTAAGGAAGCAATAGAAAAAATAGAAAAAATAATAGAAGAAAAGACTCCGTACATAGATATGGAAACACGTTGGTTAGCTATAAAGTTATTTGAAAGAGATGAAAATGTTATACAAAAACTTGATATCTCTAAAACAATATTGAATAACATAGAAGAAATAACTAGAAATTGTGAAGATGAATTGGATGATGATAGTGAAAGTATAATAACAGCAAATCGTTATGAATTTATTAGCTCAATAATTTCAAGTATAATAAAGAAGAATAGAAAAGGCAAGGAAACTGTATCAGACAAGATAGATAAGATTGTAACAAACCGAATACTAGCATTACCTATTTTTGCACTTATAATGTGGGGAGTTTACTATATAGCAGTGAGTTCGTTGGGCGCTATAGCAACTGATTGGACTAATGATGTACTGTTTGGAGAAATTATTCAAGGGAATGTAAGTAACTTTTTGGTTTCTTTAAATGTAGCGGATTGGTTACAAGGGCTTGTAGTTGATGGTCTAATTGGTGGAGTTGGAGCTGTATTAGGATTTGTTCCACAAATCATGCTTTTATTCTTACTATTATCAATACTAGAAGATTGTGGATATATGTCACGTGTAGCCTTTATAATGGATAGAATTTTCCGTAAGTTTGGTCTTTCAGGAAAATCATTTATACCAATGCTTATAAGTTCTGGTTGTGGAGTTCCAGGAGTTATGTCAACTCGTACTATAGAGAATGATAGAGATAGAAAAATGACTATTATGTTAACTACATTTATTCCATGTGGAGCTAAGATTCCAATAATAGCATTATTTGCAGGAGCATTGTTTGGAGGTGCTTCATGGGTAGCACCATCAATGTATTTCTTAGGGATTGTAATGATAATCATCTGTGGAATAATATTAAAGAGAACTAGTTTATTTGCAGGAGAGCCATCTCCATTTGTTATGGAATTACCTCAATATCATGTTCCAAGTGCAAAAGGTGTTTTGATACACATGTGGGATAGAGGAAAAGCATTTATAATCAAAGCAGGTACAATTATATTTATAGCTTGTGGAGTAATTTGGTTCTTACAATCATTTAACTGGTCATTACAGATGGTAGATGCTGGTGACAGTATATTAGCTAGTTTAGGAAATATAGTTGCACCAATATTTGCACCTCTTGGATTTGGAAACTGGCAATCATCAGTAGCAACAGTTACAGGACTAGTGGCTAAGGAAAATGTAGTTGGAACATTTGGAGTTTTATTTGGTATATCAGATGCAACAGAGCAAGACCCAGCACTTCTTGGTTCAGTTGCAAGTATGTTTACAGTAGCTAGTGCGTTTGCATTTATGACATTCAACATGCTTTGTGCACCTTGTTTTGCAGCTATTGGAGCCATAAAAAGAGAAATGGGTTCATGGAAATGGACATGGATTACATTAGGATTCCAAACTTTAACAGCATATATAGTTGCTCTTCTTGTCAATCAAGTTGGAAGTTTAGTTTTAGGTACTGGAGGAAGTATTGCTGGGGCAATAATATCTATAGTTATAGCAGTAGCTGTAGTATTGGCAGTTTTAACTTATTCAAATAGAAATATGAAAAAAGAAAAAATTGGTAAATTAAGTTATATGAAAAATTAATTCATATAAATAAGGAGTGGTAAATATGGCTACATTTATTATAGCGGCTATTGTAGTAGTATTAATGGCATTAGCTGTAATGCATATGGTTAAAAATTCAAAAAAGAATGGTAGCAGTTGTGGATGTGGTTGTTCTGGATGCTCAAGCAGTAAGAGCTGTAGTAGCACTAAGAGATAGATAAAATAAGAACCTGATAAAAAGTTAAATTACTTTGTTATCAGGTTCTTATTTTTTATATAAATAATAAATTTCATGTTTGGGGTAGGTTAGACTATGTTGTAATTTTAATGTATAATTATAGACAAATATATGATTAGGAGGTATTATTGCTAAACAAGGCAATATAAATGTATATTATGTTTAAATTTGACGTGACAAATGAACTTATGTGTATAGCAAGGGGAAGTGGCAAATTTTTTGCAAAAAAAGGTGCTATGGTAGCCTTTAAGGGAAATTTTAATTTTGAAAAATTGTTATTAGGTCCCAACAATGGTGGTGGTTTAGGAAGAGCACTGTTAGGACATGTTCAAAGGTCGTTAACAGGAGAACAAATGCCAATAATGGTTGTTGAAGGTGAAGGGGAAATTTACCTAGCTCAAAATGCTTATCATGTAGATGTAATAACGATTGACCCAGGTGATTCAATTTATGTTGAGAGTGAAAATTTATTGGCATTTTCTGAACAATTAAATTATAGTGTAAAACTAATTGGTTCAGGAGTACTATCTCAAAAAGGTCTTTTTACTACACATTTAATAAATAAAACAGGTCAAAATCAAGATGTTGCTATAATAACAGATGGGAATCCTCTAATACTTGAAGGTCCTTGTTGTGTTGACCCAGATGCATTAGTAGCTTGGACTGGAAGAGAACCATATCCAAAGGTAGCAAAATTATCATGGAAGACTTTTATTGGTCAGACTTCGGGGGAATCTTATCATATGGAATTTGTTGAACCTGGACAAATAGTTATTATACAGCCATCTGAAAGATTGTCTGGCTTGAAAACAGATTCTACACCTTCTGATAGAATGAATTCAGGTGGATTAAGAATTGGTATAGATTAGATTTTTAGTTTAGTTTAATCATTCTTTAGGATTTTAAAAAATAAAAAGGGTAGCAGGGATAGATATATTAAAAGGAGTTTTATATGATTGAGAAAATTCATAAAAAGTTCAAAGGATATTATATTTTTTTAATAATTTTAATTTTATGGAAGATTGTATGTATTCTGGGGATATGGAGTAGTTATATCTTGCCTCCTCCTGAAAGAGTTTTAGATACTTTCATAAAAATGATATATGATGGTTCTATTTTCTTAAATGCTTATGCCAGTATAAAAAGAATATTGGTAGGTTTTTTAATAAGTTCACTGATAGCGATACCACTTGGAGTTGTATTTGGAGTAAATAAAAAAATGTATGAATATTTCAAACCACTCTTTGAATTTATGCGAAGTACACCTCCACTAGCTTTGGTTCCAATGCTGATTTTATGGTTTGGTATAGGTGAAGAATCCAAAATTATAATTATCATTTTAGCATCCTTTTTCCCAATATTTTTAAATACATTGAAAGGCATAAAAAATTGCGATAACAAATTAATAGAAGTGGGTAAATCTTTTAATTTATCTAAGAAGAGAATTTTTTATAAAATAATAATTCCTAATTCTATGTTAGATATTGTTGTTGGACTTAGTTTAGGTCTTGGATATAGTTTTAGAGCTATAATTGGAGCAGAGCTTATTGCAGCTTCTTCAGGTCTAGGATATTTGATTTCTGATGGAAAAGATATGTCGCGAACTGATGTTGTATTGGTAGGTATTTTTGTTATTGGATTTTTAGGTATACTTTCAGATTATTTATTTTCAAAGGCGATAATAAAGTTTAGCAAAGGGAAGCAGGTTGATTTAAATGGTTAGAAATGGATTTTTACTAGAGAATATACATAAAAAATATTTAGTTGATAATAAAGAACACTTAGTTCTTGATGATGTATCGTTAAATATATCTAGTGAAGAAATAACTGTTATATTAGGTGAAAGTGGATGTGGTAAGACTACTTTACTTAGAATTTTAGCAGGTCTTGAAAATGCGACTAGTGGAAATATATATTTTTATAGTAATGATAAAAAGTGCATTCCAAAAGTGGGAGTGGTATTTCAAGAAAGTAGACTTATGCCATGGTTGAATGTGAGTGAAAATATACTTTTACATACTGAAAAAAAGAATAGAAATAAAGTTGATTTGGACAAATATTTAAAAATGATGAAGCTTGAAAAATTTAAAAACTCATATCCAAATGAATTATCAGGAGGTATGGCTCATAGAGTAAGTATAGCAAGAGCTCTTTCCTTCAATCCAGATATTTTACTTATGGACGAGCCATTTGCGGCACTAGATTACTTTACAAGAAGAAAAATGCAGAAAGAAGTTATAAATATCCATGAAAATACTAAAAAAGGTGTAGTATTTGTAACTCACAATATCGAAGAAGCTATGGAAATAGCAAAGAAAATAATTGTTTTTAGTAAAAATAAAGGGATTAAACAGTTTAGTGTCGAAGATGAATATAATAGAGATTTAACTAAAAGCTATTATATAAGCTTAAAAAAAGAAATATTAAGGGAATTGGGGGAGTTTTAATTGATTAAAAGAAATAAAAAAATTTTAGCAGTAATGACATCTTTAGTAATGGTGTTGGTTGGTACTGTAGGATGCTCAACAAAAGATGAGGACAAAGATGCACCTGCAAAAAAAGAAGCTAGTTTACCAAAGGAAATAAATCTGACTTATGTAAAATCACCACTTAATGTTCCTAGTATACTGGAAAAAAAGGATGACTTATTTGGAAAAGAATTTAAAAAGGACAATATAAAAGTTAATTTTCATGAATTAACAACAGGACCAGAGCAAACTCAGGCACTAGCTGCAGGGGAGATAGACTTTTTACATGCTTTAGGAGGAACATCTGCAATAATAGCTGCTTCAAATGATGTTGGTCTTAAAATTACAAATATTTATAGTAGATCACCAAAAGGATATATGCTTATAACTAATAACGAAAATATTAAATCTATAAAGGATTTAAAAGGCAAAAAAATAGTAGGACCAAAGGGCACTATACTTCATCAATTATTAATTGCTGCACTTGCTAAGGAAGGTTACACTATAGACGATGTTGAATATGTAAATATGGATATTCCTGGTGCTGCTTCTGCATTAGAAAGTAAAAGTGCTGATGTAGCTATGCTTGCAGGTCCAACTGCATTAAAAACAATAAATTCAGGTGCTAAGATGATTGTAAATGGAGAAGGATTAGTTAGTGGAATAATAGTTACTGCTGTAAGTGATGATTTTGCTGAAAAATATCCTGAACTAGTAAAAAGATTTATGAAAGTTCATGAAGATACTTTAAAATATATGGATGAAAATAAGGACAAAGTAATGGATGTTGTATCTAAAGAAGTTGGATTATCTTTAGATGAAACAAAAGAAATGTATTCTTGGTATAATTTTAGTTCTAAAATAACAGATAAAGATATAAAAGAGTTAGAAGATACACAAGAATTCTTAATGTCTAATGGAATGCAAGAAAAGAAAATAAATATTAAAGATATGTTGTACAATCAAAATTAGAATATTGAAGTAAAAAATACACCCTTATTTATTATGGAAACAGCATAGTAAAAGGGTGTATTTTTTATTGTCATATATAAAAATACAATTAAAAACAACTTACTATTTTATCTACACTTATGTAGTCTAGTAATTTTCTCATTTTCTTACGATGAAGTAAAAATTTAGAATACGTGTATTCTGATTGTTTTGTATCTCCATAAACTTTCCAATATTTAATCATAGAAACCTCATAATTACTATATCCCATAAAGCCAATTACATCTTTAAGAGGATATCCTAAAAAAATTCCTATTTCATCAGGGAAAGTATCACCATTAAGTTTATTTACTAAATGCTCCAAATAGGCATTGACATTCGTATTTTGTTTATATCCTAGAAATTTTAAAAAATTTACTGTTTTTTTACATTTTAATCTTTCTGATAATGCATTTTTGTTTACAAATAAGATTTTTAATCCTTTTTTCTTTTTATCAATAACTATAAAATCTATTTTTTTACATTTGTATAGATATTTGTAAATGTCACTAATCTTTTCCTCTCTATTTACATCAGTAAATGAAATATTTATTATTTCAGCAGGTTTAGAACCTAAAAAAACTGGACCTAAAACTTCTAAAAGCCATTTTATATATGATGATTCAATTTTATTTTTACAACAAAATTGTGAATTACAACAAGACATAAAAGATAACCTCCTTCAAATGAAAATTAATATCAATTAATTAAATTATACTATGAATGATAATCAATATCAACAATAAAATTATATTTTTTTCATTTAATTGCTTATTTATTATAATTTCCAAAAAAATAAATTATAACTTGTTTAATTTTAGTAAATAAAAAATAAAAATATAGAAATACTAAATTAAGAAAGAAATATATTAAATTTTTTTGTAATACAAAACATCTAGGAGGATAATAAAAATGAAATTAAAAAGAACTTTATTTGTAGGACTAGCGTTAGTATTAGCTATAGGAATGACTGCATGTACTAAAAAAACAGAAGAACCAAGTGAGAATGCAGGAAAAAATCCCAATGAATCAGTAAATAACAATGAAGGTTATATGAATTATTATTCAACAAGTTATAACGATTATATAGCAGGTTTAAATAGATACTCTATTTATGATACTCCAGAAAGCATAAACAATCAGTTTAAGGATAAAGAATATCCAGGAAATGAAAAATACTTAAATGATGTAAAGGCTGCGTACAAAGATAGTAGAGATAAAATACAATCATTTGTAACATCTCTTAAAAAAGATGGTAAAACAGAAGATACAGAATTAAAGAAAATGAATGATGAATTAATAACTGAAGGTGAAAGATTAGTAAAAGATATAGATGAAAGAATAAAAAAATTAGACAATGTATCTGATGAAGATATGAAAAAAGGTCAAAATGACTTTATGAAACTAGTTCATGGAACAGAAGATGTTGGAAATGATATAGGTAGTGGTTTTAGAAAAATGATAAAAGATATGAATGATAGACTAGGAATAACAGGAAATAATAAAAAATAATATAACAAATACCTAATTAGAAAATGAAAAAGTTTTAAAACATATAGAAGCCCTGAAGATATTATCTTTCTTGGGCTTCGCATTTTTTTATATCAAAATCCAATACAATAATTAAGTCGAATATCTTAATTCCTCAATAATATTAGCAAATTGGTACGATATCTAAGAAGACATTGATATTTTTCATCATAAAATATAATCACTATCATTTTGTAACCTTAATATTTCCAATATTGCTTTCAACATTAATTTCTATATTAGGATGCCTACCAATTCTACATTTTACTGTCTTTTTCTCAATAATAATATATTTTTGAAAATTGATTAGAATTAAGCTATTTTTTGTTTTTGCTACAAATTCGAACTCTAAATTTTTAGGAAGTATAATATTAATGTTGTCATTTTTATTAAAGAATGAAAGATTATTAGCTATTTTAGTATATTGGATATTTAAATTCCCATAATTATTGGCTTTATAATTTCCTGAATCAACAGCAGATTTTATATCCACATTCCCACTAGTGGAAGTGTAACATTTCTATATAGTTTGTCACAAGTGACATTGCCACTGAACGTTTAAAAGAATTTTTACTGGCAAGAGGGTTAAAAGTTTTGTCTAATCGTGGTTATATAGATATGCATATACCAAAATATACTCTGAATTGGGTAGCTGAGTATTTGTTGTTTTTTGCAAATAATACTACAATAATAGAATCTGCGCAACTTAAATCTTTAATAAAGTCTAAGGTGTTAGAGTCATGTAATCATCATTGTCTTTAAGTCATTTGAAAATACAGGGGTTTGTAAGCTATAAAATCAATAAAAAATAGATATTTATTTTTCACTAAAAGTAATAAAAAATAAGAAATTTAAATAAATTCATTGACAAATATTATTAATGAATATATCATATATAACATAGCAACAAATGATAATCAAATTAAATTAAATAACGTCTTATCAAGAGTGGTGGAGGGACTGGCCCTTTGAAACCCGGCAACCAGTATATTTTATATACATTGGTGCTAAATCCTGCAACTAATATAGTTGATAGATGAGTATAAATAGCTTTCTAAGCCTGAGTTTATACTCAGGCTTTTATTTTGTTAGATACAAATTAAAAGACATAAGCTAGGATAAACATAAAAACTGAGCAGAATATATGGGGAGGAAATTTTATGATTAGCATAAAAAATGTTAATAAGTATTATGGAAAGATTCAAGTGCTTAAAGATGTAAATATTGAAATAGAATCTGGAGAAATTTTTGGAATAATAGGTCATAGTGGTGCAGGTAAATCAACACTACTTAGATGCATAAATGGACTGGAAGAATATCAAGAAGGTAATGTACTTGTTTCTGATAAGGAAGTAAAGTCATTAAATGAAAAGCAGATGAGAGATTTAAGAAAAGAGTTAGGTATGATTTTTCAACACTTTTCATTACTTGAGAGAAGAACTGTATTTGATAATGTAGCATTGCCATTAGAATGTTTTGGATATACAAAATCAGAAATCAAGAAAAGAGTTTTAGAGTTATTAGAAGTAGTTGGAATATCTGAAAAGAAAAATGATAAACCTAGAAATCTAAGTGGTGGTCAAAAACAGAGAGTTGCAATTGCTAGAGCTTTGGCACTAAATCCACAAGTACTTCTTTGTGACGAAGCAACTTCAGCATTAGACCCAAATACTACAAAATCAATTCTTTCATTACTTGAAGATATAAATAAAAAACTAGGAATAACAATAATAGTTGTAACTCATCAAATGGAAGTTATAAAACAGATTTGTGGAAGAGTAGCAATAATGGAAAATGGAGAAGTTTTAGAGGTGGGAGATACAGAAGAAATTTTCTTAAGAAATACTAAAGGACTTAGAAAATTAATCGGTGAAGAAAGTATAATCTTACCAAAGGGAACAAATATAAAGATACTATTCCCTAAAGATATTTCTAATGAAGCTATTATTACAACTATGGCAAGAGAACTAAATATAGATGTTTCTATAATATTCGGTAAATTAGAGCAATTCAAAGAAGATATTTTAGGCTCACTTATCATAAATGTTTCAGATAAAAGTGGAGAACAAGTAAAACAATATCTAACTAGTAAGGGCATAAGATGGGAGGAAATGATAAATGAATAGTTTAATCGACTTTTTGACAACACTATTTCCAAATGCATTGTTACAAACTTTGTATATGGTTATAGTACCAACTATAGTGGCAACAATATTAGGATTTATACTAGCAATCATATTAGTGGTTACAAAACCAGATGGATTAAAACCAAATAGCACAATAAATAGTGCTTTAGGGTTTATAGTAAATATATTTAGAAGTTTCCCATTCATGATACTTATAGTTGCAATGATTCCAATAACTAGATTAATCGTTGGAACAAGTATAGGAGAAACTGCTGCAATAGTGCCTATAACTATTGGTGCAGCACCATTTATCGCTAGAATTATAGAAAGTTCACTAAATGAAGTTGATAAAGGATTGATAGAAGCTGCAAGATCTTTTGGAGCTACAAAGAGACAAATAGTATTTAAAGTTATGATAAAGGAAGCCATGCCTTCAATAGTATCTGGAATTACATTATCAATAATATCTATACTTGGATATACAGCTATGGCAGGTGCAGTAGGAGCTGGAGGATTAGGTAATATAGCACTTATTTATGGATATCAAAGATTTGATACAGCAGTAATGGTGTATACAGTAATAGCACTTGTAATATTAGTTCAGATAATACAAGGTATAGGAAATCTAGCTTACAAGAAACTAAAATAACTTAATCATAAACATTTTAAAGAGGGGGAGTAAAAAATGAAATTAAAAAAATTATTATCAGTAGCATTGGTATCAGCAATAGCAATATCAGCAGTAGGTTGTTCAAACAAAGAGGATAAGAAAATACTAGTAGGAGCTTCATCAAATCCACATGCAAAGATATTGGAAGTTGCAAAGCCTTTATTAAAAGAAAAAGGATATGATTTAGAAGTAAAAATATTTGATGACTATGTACTTCCAAATACAGCTTTAGATGAAGGTTCTTTGGATGCTAACTTCTTTCAACATATTCCATTTTTAGAAGAAACTGTGAAGGAGAAAGAATATAAACTTACGTATACATCTAAAGTTCACATAGAGCCAATGGGATTCTATTCAGAAAAAGTTAAGTCATTAGATGAAATAAAAGATGGAGCAGTTATAGCTGTGCCAAATGATGCAACTAATGGAGCTAGAGCACTTAAATTATTAGCAAAAAGTAAATTAATAGAAGTAAAAGATGGAGAGCTTATAACTAAAAAAGACATAACTAAAAATCCTAAAAATATACAAATAAAAGAAATGAATGCAGAACAATTACCAACAGTATTAAAAGATGTTGATGGAGCAGTTATAAATTCCAATTATGCTTTAACAGCTAACTTAAATCCTACTAAAGATGCTATAGTAATAGAATCAAGCGATTCTCCATATGTAAATATAATAGCTTGTAGAGAAAATAATAAAGATAGTGATAAGATAAAAGCTTTATCAGAGGCTATGAACAGTAAAGAAGTTAAGAAATTTATACAAGATGAATATAAAGGAAGTATAGTGCCAGCTTTCTAAATTGAATATGCAAAATCTATAAAATGAGTAAAATTAAAAATATTTACTCATTTTTTTTTATAACTAGAAAGTGACAAATTTTTTGGAAGAATTGTGGTAACATATTTATAGGTAAAACTATATAAAAATGAAGAAGTGGTGGGGAATATGGAATCTAAGGGAACTTTAAGCAAGAATAAGGTCTATATACTGGCTAATGGGGTATTTTTGATTATTGCAATTTTAAATATAAATTTGTATACAGTTTCTATAAATATGTATAGGATAATTTTACTTTGGATATTTGGGTATTCTATAGTTTATATAACTAGTTTCAAAAAAGACGAATTTATAAATATATTAAAAATAGGATGTCTCGTATTAGTTTTTGTAAGTATTTTAGGAGTAGCAGATTTAAAACTTCAAAAATTCCAAATTGTGCTACTCAATCTAAGTATAATTAATATGTCTACTTTTATATATTTAACCATTTCTAAAATAAAAAAATTGAGAATAAGCCCTGTATTAATTTTTTATGGTGCTTTTGTCATAGTAGACTATTTTATAAGAAATATTTTTAGTGATTTTAATTGGAATATGATTATTATATTAGTTAATATTGCTATGTCGTTGTTTAATTTGTTATATTTATTGAATAAATTTGATAGTACAATTGAACACTATAAGTTAATAAAAGATTTATCATATTTTGCTTTTTTTACAACAATTATAGGATTTATAGCAATTTGTTTTAGTACAGTAGATACAGATAGGTTAATAGGAGTAGTGTATTTATTATTATGTAACCATACTTATTATGTATATGTATACAGTTTCAATAATAGAATAGTATATCCATATTACGAGCTTGATTATATAAATAAAAAATTAAGTAGAAAGTCAGAGCAACTAGGGAAGATAAATTTAGCAATAGAAAAAGATATGACTATACAAAGAACATTAAAGAATTATATAGACCAAAGAAAAGAGTTATTGAGACAAGCTCTTGATACAATACCAAATGTGTGGATAGTAACAGATTATGATTTTAATATAAGCTATACAAATAATAAATTTAAAAATGAGTTTTCAAAAGATATGAGTAATTTTTATAAAATATTAACTTTTGTCAAAGAAGATAAAAATGTAGCTAAAAAATTAAAGAAGTTTGACAATGATATAAGTATAATTGACAAGCAGGTAGAATTAAATGATAAAATCTATTTATTGAGTTTAAGTAATAATAAAGAAGAAAGTAACTACTTAATAAGCTTAAATGATATTACAAATGAAATCAAAATGGATGAAGAAATAAGACATATAAATAAAGATTATGAAAATATTATATTAAATATTCCATCTCCTATACTTGTAAGAAGTGCTGAAGGTGGTATAAAGAAGAATAAGATAATAAGCATAAATAAGAAATATGAAAAGAGCTTTAAATGTAATTCAAGTGATTTAGTTGGCATGACATTAGAACAATATTTTGAAACTTTCAATATAGATTTCTTTGATAATAGATCATTTAAGAGATTAAATCTTACACAAGAAAAGAAAGCTGAAATAGTAAGTTATAATGATACAGCAAACTGTATAGTTAATTTTGTAATGTCTGACTCAGAAGGTGAAGACCGTGTTGAAGAAGTTAGAGTTGGAGATTATTGGTCTGATAATAAGCTATTTAAATTGCTTACGTTTAGAGATATAACTAAAGAAATAAATATACTTAGAATAGTAAATGAACAAAAGGTAATATACGAAAAATTACTAGATGCTATACCAGAAGCTATTTTTCTTGAAGATTTAAGTACATCAAGAGTTCTATATACAAATAGAGCTTTTAGAGAACTATTTGGAATTTCTAGTGACGTATTAGGAGTTACAACACAAAAATATAGAAATATATTAGTAAAAAAATACATAAATAATTTAAATATAGGAGAGAGAGAAAAGAGTATTCACATAGTAAACGAAAACAATCATATTAAAGAAGTAAAAATGATATCAAGAACATTGTATTTTGGACAAAAAAGAAGTAGAGTGAGAATTATTAAAGATTTAAGTGTGCAAAGAGAGTCTGAAAGACTTAAGAAGGCATTAATAAAACAAAGACAATATGACCAAATGAAAATGGAGTTTTATGCTAATATATCTCATGAACTTAAGACACCTTTAAATAATATATATAGTTCAGTTCAACTTGTCGAAAATCTTTATAAAAAGGGAAAAATAATTGATTCTCAGGATATACTAAAAGAACATATACAAATAACTAAACAAAATATGTTTAGATTATTAAGATTAATAGATAATATAATAAATATTTCTCAAGTTAAATCAGATATATATAAGATTAAAGCAGTTAATTTTGATATTATTGATATAACAGAGAGAATAGTTACATCTATTAGTAGTTATGCTAGGTCTAAGGGAATAGACTTGGTTTTTGATACAAATGAGGAAACTATGAGAGTAGGGCTTGACCCAGAATCTATAGAGCGTATAATACTGAATATATTATCAAATTCTATAAAGTTTACTTTAGAAGGTGGAGAAATTCTTGTAGGGATATATAAAAAAGGTGAAACAGTAGAGATACTTATAAAAGATACTGGTATAGGTATAGAAAAAGAAAAATTATTTGATATATTTAATAGATTTAAACAAATTGAAAATAGTGGAATATCAAATGAATTTGGAAGTGGAATAGGGCTGTGTCTTACAAAATCATTGATTGAAATTCAAAATGGGGAAATTTACATAGACAGCAAAGTAGGAGAAGGAACAGAAGTAAAAATTATATTCCCAATTAGAGAAGTGGTTGAAGAAGTCTATGATAAGTCAAATTATAATGACAACATTGAAAAATTCGAGATAGAATTTTTTGATATATATAAATAATAAATACTGAAATCTATTATTCGTATACTAGTATAAAATAAGCTAATTTTATTTATCTTTTTAGCTAGACTGTATCCATTGAAAATAAATTTTATGAGGTGAAGTGTTGGAAAAGGATTTTTTTAGAAAAAATGGTATTGATTTAGCCAAATCAATACTAGGCAAATATCTTATAAGAAAGTATGAAGATAAAACAATTGTCACTAAAATAATAGAGACAGAAGCGTATATGGGTATAACCGACAAAGGAGCACATGTGTATGGTGACAAAAAAACGGACAGAACTAAGCCATTATATTTAGATGGTGGACATATATATGTTTATTTAATCTATGGTATGTACAACTGTTTAAACTTATCGGCAAATGTAGAAAATATACCAGAGTGTGTATTGATAAGAGGCGTAGAACCTGTAACTTCTCTAGATGAGATATCTATAAATAGATATAATAAATCTTACAATGATTTGAGCAAATATCAAATAAAAAACATTACTAATGGGCCAGGAAAACTTTGTAAGGCTTTAAAAATAGATAGAAGCTTAAATAGCAAGAGCATAATGGGTGAAGAGTTATATATAAGTGATTTTTATTATAATGAGGAAGGAATAAAGGTGTTTAGTAAGAATCAGATGGATATAAAGACTAGTAAGCGTATAAATATAGATTATGCAGAAGAGGCAAAAGATTTTTTGTGGCGTTTTTATATTGAATAAATCTTGATGTAACCGAGATATCTGTCTATGGGAAATTATTTTCTCCAGATAGATATCTTATTTTTTTATAGAATTTTTAGTTTAATAAAAATAAATTTATGAATTACGAACATATTTTAATAAATTTATAATTATTTTACTAATATAAATAAAGATGTATTTTGGCGAAATAAGCTACAAAAATTAATTTTTTTGTGTATTTTATTAAAAATGATAAAATTTGTATAGATAATTAACTTATTTTATAAGTAATAAATTAATTATTAAAGAATGAAGAAATTTTGACAAAAAAAGAAATTCTATTTAGAATAGAGATATATTTAAAAGAACATAAAACACTTCAATAACACTTGACAATCTAAAAATTGACAAGGCTGTATCTAAAAAAATATATAATATTAAATTATAAAATGGAAGATGTTGCAAAGTAAAAAAAGGCATTGAATAGATGTCATTAAATTGTAAAATTATGTTATAATTATAAAAAAGGATGTAAGAATGTGTAGAAATAATAATACAATAATCTGAATTTTTAATAATTAAATTTAAATAAGACATGCAACATATAAAAAATAATTTAGATATATTGATTAGATAAGGTATATTAATAGGATTAGTATACTATTATGAATTATTTTGATAATATATTGAATCATGTGAATAACTTAAGTTTTATTATATAAAAAATAAAGACTTGTAAGAAGTAGATATTTAATTGGTAGAGTTAGATAAAAATATGTGAAAAATAAATCGTAAAAGTGTAGACAAAACAAATTTAATAAATTATAGTAATACTAATAATTTTTTTAAAAAGTGAAATAAAATAGGCATAAAAGCCTATATTTATATTTTTGTATTTATATTATGAAAAAATTAAAATTATTTAGGGGTGATGGTTTTGAATAAGGACATAGGAGCAAAAATAAAGCAACTTAGAACTCAAAAGCAAATGACACTGAAAGATATGAGTGAAAAAACAAACTTATCAATTGGTTTTTTGTCACAGCTTGAAAGAGGATTGACAAGTGTGGCAACAGATTCCTTAGGAAAAATAGCAAGTGTATTAGATGTAGAATTAACATACTTTTTTATGAAGCCGAAAGAGCATAAAAGAGCTGTATTAAGAAGTTATGAGAAAGAAGTGTTTGATGTAGAAAATTCTACATTTATACATTATCATTTGTCATCTAATCTAAAGGAAAAAACAATGTTGCCAAGATTAATTGAAATTCTTCCGAGTAAGAGTAGTGAAGAAATTTGTTGTTACGTACATGACGGTGAGGAGTTTGTGTATGTGCTAGAGGGTACTCTTACAGTGTTTTTGGGTGATGAGCAAATAGAAATGTATCCAGGAGATACAATACATTATAATAGTGAAAAGAACAATCACAATTGGGTCAACTATACTAATAAATTAGTAAAAATTTTGGTGGTAAGTGTTCCAAATCCATTTGAGAAATCTGATACGATTAAAGAAGTTTAAATTTTAACTATTAATACTAGATAATAAGGAGGTACTATAGTGAAAAAAATTGGATTCATAGGTGCAGGAAATATGGCAAGCGCTATGATAGGAGGGATAGTAAATTCAAAATTAGTTGAACCTGATATGGTTATAGCATCAGCATACAGTCAGGGAACACTTGATAGAATACATAAAAGTTTTGGAATAAATACTACAAAAGATTCAAAGGAAGTAGCTAGAAACTCTGATATAGTAATTGTGGCTGTTAAGCCAGATATATATGATGATATTTTAGAAGATATAAAAGATTTTATAGATGACAGTAAAATTGTAGTTACAATAGCCGCTGGAAAATCTATAAAAGATATAGAGTCAATCATAGGAGAAGATAAAAAAATAGTTAGAACTATGCCAAATACTCCAGCTCTTGTAAATGAAGCTATGTCTTCTCTTTCTATAAATAAAAATATAAACGATGAAGACCTAGAGGCAGTTACAGAAGTGTTTAATTCTTTTGGAAATACTGAAGTAGTACCAGAATATCTTATAGAAGCTGTAATTGGAGCGAGTGGTTCGGCACCAGCATATGTATTTTTATTTATAGAGGCTATGGCAGATGCAGCAGTAATTGCAGGTATGCCAAGACAACAGGCATATAAATTTGCATCACAGGCAGTTATGGGTTCAGCAAAAATGGTACTTGAAACAGGAAAACATCCTGGCGAGTTAAAGGATATGGTGTGTTCACCTGGTGGAACTACTATAGAGGCAGTTAAGGTACTTGAAGAGGAAGGTTTTAGAGCTTCTGTCATAAAAGCTATATGTGCATGTATAGATAAGTCTAAAAAGATGAGTGAGTAATAAAAATTTATTGCAAAGAAAAAGAATTGCCTTTTATAGAAAATTTCTATTTTAGGCAATTCTTTTTTTTATTTATTTAATTTTTAAAATAAGCCTGAAAGCCAATTTTTTATTTTTTCAAAGAAACCAACTGAATCATCGTTATTTGATTGATTTTCTGAATTATTTGTGTCCTCGTTATTTGATTGAGAGTTATCTTTATTTTCGTTATTAGCTGTATTATTATTTTCTGAGTTATTTGAATTACTATCATTATTAGAATCAGTGTTATCTTGTGGATTTATTTGAACACCTTCTGTAGAGTTTATTACAGCATCAGAGCCAAGAGACTCATCATTAGTGCTATTTAAGATTCCTAAATCTTTTTTATCTCCACCTGAGAATAAACCAGAGAACCAGTCTCCTATTCCACTAAACCATCCACCAATAGTGTCTAGTATACCAGAGCCTTTAACACTTTCACCTAATTTCTTTAATTGCTCATTTACATTATCTGATACATTATCTAATGTATTTTTCATGTTATTGTAATCATAATCTTGGTCAGCTATTTTTTTCATTACACCTTTAATTTGTTCTTTTTGTTCTGGTGTAATAGTAATATTGTAATTATTTACAACATTGTTTATTGTATTTGCTATTTGAGTAGTGTCTTTTGTGCCATTTTTTACAATTTCTGTTTTTATATCATTCATTACACCAGTTGCCTTTTCTTGACCTATATCATCTCCTAAATCACCTGTAACTACCAATTCTTCAGAAGCAATCTCTTTCTTTGTTTCATCAAGTTTCTTTCCTGAAGCATCTTCAAATGCTTTCATGATTCCTGTCAATGCACCAGTACCACTTACAGGGTATGGAGCAGCGGCGATAACATTGGCATCTTCAAGACCAGCTGTTGTAAGTGTTGAAGCAATCATTGAGCTAGTTACCCAAGTTAAATTTGCTGTTTTAACATTAATTCCATTCCCTTTTTTAGTAGGT
The DNA here is from genome assembly GCF_056688955.1 of Clostridioides sp. LIBA-6822. Taxonomy (NCBI): domain Bacteria; kingdom Bacillati; phylum Bacillota; class Clostridia; order Peptostreptococcales; family Peptostreptococcaceae; genus Clostridioides; species Clostridioides sp. LIBA-6822. The sequence continues at coordinate 1,654,045 of NZ_CP196995.1, forward strand.
TCAACATATGAACAAGATATAGTAACTTTTCCAAGCTGACCTTCTGTTGCAACACCTTGTAAGTATTGTCTTTCTTCTGCATTTGTTACATCTAAAACTAAGACTTGGTCTTTTTTCACTCCAAAGTAATTAAGCATTTGTTGCTTTTGAGATTCTGATAAGTTAGCTCCAAGTGTAACTACGTTTGTACCATCTGCATAAGAAAGGTTCATACTTCCAAGTACCAGCATCGTAGATATAACAATAGAGCTAATTTGTTTTTTAAACTTCATAATATTCCTCCTAGATTTAACATACATTACATTTTCAATATATTAATATATTGAATAAAAATATGTACTACATTTCTATTATACTAAATATAAACTATTTTTTAAATCAATGCGATTACAAGATTGTAATAAAAAAGGGAATATAAGGAAGATAATAAAAAAATAATTTTTGTAAGAGATTGAAAAAACAATTAATGTAGTATACTATAATATAGAAATGATTATGATAATGTTACAGAATTGGAAGGAGAAAAATAAATGTCAAAGGAATTAGTAAAAGATAGAGTAATAAAATATTTAATAGAAGATTTATTAGTACCTCAAGATATGATTGATACAAATGTTGAATTAGCAGAATTTGAAGAAGGCGCAGAAGGAACTTTAGATATTATTGTAAATGTTAAAGATGAGGAAGATTATTATGCACCTGTAATGATAGTTCAATGTTTGGATGAAGATGTAGAGCTAGAAGGTGAAGTTTTACAAAAACAAATAGAATTTTTAGAAGAAGTAGATAATATAACTATGTCAGGTAGATTAGTTTTAACTAATGGCGATGCTATGATGTATGCTGATTGGAGAGGCGAAGAATACGATACTGAAGCAGCTCTTCCAACTTATGATATAATGGTAAAAGAGTTTAATGAAATGGAGCAACAAGTAAAAGATTTAGAAGAACATCACCATCACGATGAAAATTGTGGCTGTGGATGTAATCATCATGAAAATTAAATATCGAGCATATAGATTAAAAGAGACTGTTTATTAAACAGTCTTTTTTTTAGACATATATCATTCTAAAAACCAAGGATATAACAAGATGGAATAAAATAAATTATATATATAGGGAGGATATTGGTGTTAAAAGTAGAATAGTATTATAGGTATAGTTTTTGTAACTTTGTATACATAATGTACAAAACAACTTGTTTGAAGAAGGGGATATTATGTAATTGTAGATTATGTAGATTTAAATTATTTATTTTTGTTTTAGCAAATTCTATGAATAGAAGGGGTTTGATTATGGATACTAAAAAAGAAAATAATTATGAAAATTATATTTGTGTGGGTTCATCAAATGTATCGAATGCGATGAAAATGTATTTAAAGGAAATTGAGGAATACAAAATGTTGTCAGCGGGAGAAGAGGTAGAGCTGGCTAAGGAAATAATCAACTCATCTTCAGTAGCAAAGGAAAAGTTTATAAATTCAAATTATAGGTTGGTAGTGAGCATAGCAAAAAGATATAAAAGAGATAGTATTGATATGTTAGACTTAATTCAAGCAGGAAACATAGGACTTATAAAAGCCGTAGAAAAGTACGATTATAAAAAAGGATACAAATTTAGCACTTATGCAACTTGGTGGATAAAACAAAGCATAACAAGATATATCGATGATTGCGAAAATACTATTAGGATACCTATACATCTTCATCAAAGAATAAATTTTGTAAAGAAAAAGAAACAAGAACTTTTAAATGTATTATTAAGAGAACCAACTGTGGAAGAGATTGCAGATGCATGTGGTCTTGAAGTTGATAAAGTACTGGAATTATTAAGAAGAGATAAAAATGTTGTATCTTTAGATACGCCATTAAAAGAGGATGAGGATAGTAGTTTAGTTGAATTTATACCATCAGATGCTGATTTTAAGGATGTTGTAATACGAGAAGTTGAACAACATAATTTAAAAGAAAAAATAGAAGAGTTACTTACAGGTCTTGGAGAACAAGAACAGCAAGTTTTAAGAATGAGATTTGGGATTGATGATGATGACCCTAAGACATTAGAACAGATTGGGAAGGTATTTGGAGTTACTAGAGAGCGAATAAGACAAATAGAAGCTAAAGCAATAAGAAAGTTAAGACATCCAAGTAAGTTAAAACAATTAAAGCATTTTTATTAATATTTTTAAAGAGAATATAAAAAAGTAGGAGAAAGACTCTCCTACTTTTATTTTTTATAGAAGATAGTAGCTATAAATAGCAACTATCTTCTTTTTTTATTTTTGTAAATGAATAGTTATTTAGTAAAAGTGATTAAAATTTTTCAAAATAGATAAAATATGTTAAAATATAACTTAAAAAAGATGATAAAAATGATTGTATCTTTTCCTTATGTGGAGATTATTAAGTTATAAGAAATTAATAAGATGAAATTTAGAGATATAACCAATATAAGTGTTTTTGTTTTACCAAGATTGGAAAATGATAACTCCATTTCTGTGGATTCAATTAAATTTATACTATTAGACTTAAATTACAAATGTAGAAAGTGTTGTAGAAATAAAAACATAAAGACTGTGTTATTTACGATATATTAAAAAATAAACACTGTTATTATCTTTGTAAAATGTGGGAATAATAGATTAAATTGTATGTAATAGGCTATCTTTACTGAATTAAAAGAAGTGGGTTAGAAGTGGAGTGATAAAATGAGCAAGGTGGCGAAAGCGACTTTTTATTTGATGATAGTTACTGTAATCTCTAAGATTCTTGGAATGGGTAGAGAATTAGTGCTATCATCAATTTATGGAACAGGCTTATATACAGAAAGTTATTTAACAGCTATGAATATACCAAATATTATATTTGCAGCAATTGGTACTGCTATAGTTACTACTTTTATTCCAATGTATCAAGATATAAGTAGTAAGCAAGGTGAAAAGCAAGCACTAAAGTTTTTGAATAATGTTTTAAATATAATAGTTGGTATATGCATAATTGTTGCTATACTAGGTATTATTTTCTCAAAGCAACTAGTAAGTATATTTGCGATAGGATTTGAGGGAGAGAGATTTTTTCTTACTGTAAAGTTTACTAAGATATTGATAACAGGAATAATATTTATAGGTATTACTAGTGTTATGTCAGCATTTTTACAAATTAAAGAAAATTTTATTGTAGTTGGATTTGGGAGTATACCTTATAATATAGTAATAATTATTTCAATAATGCTAAGTACAGTATTTGGTCCATACATACTTCCAATTGGCGCTGTGATTGCTATGGTAGTTCAGTTACTTTTTTACATGTTTTTTGTTAAAAAAACGAACTACAAATACTTATATTACCTAAATTTTAAAGATGATAGCCTCATTAAATTACTGACATTACTTTCACCAGTATTTATAGGTGTTGCTGTTAATCAAGTGAATTCATTGGTGGATACAACGTTAGCCTCTACACTAGTTAAAGGTAGTATTCCTGCACTTACTTATGCAGATAGATTAAATGGTTTTGTTACAGGGACATTTACAGCTTCAATAGTATCTGTTATGTATCCTATGTTATCAAAGTTAAGTGCAGAAAATAATCAAAAGAAATTTACAAGCTCAGTTAAATCTAGTATAAATATGATAATAATCTCAATGATTCCCATTTCAGTTGCATCTATTTTCTTTGCAACTCCTGTTGTTAGAATCATTTTTGAGAGAGGAGCTTTTGATGCTAGGGCAACTCAAATGACAGCGACTGCTTTAACTTTTTATGCAGTTGGTATGACTGCATTTGGTTTAAGAGATATTTTAGGTAAGGTTTTTTATTCATTACAGGACACAAAAACACCTATGGTAAATGGGATTATATCTGTAGGTGTAAATATAGTGTTAGATTTGATTTTAATAAAACCAATGGCTCATGGCGGTCTTGCACTTGCAACAAGTTCATCATCAATTGCATGTATATTGTTACTTTTCTGGAATTTAAAAAGAAAGGTTGGATATTTTGGTCAAGATAAAATAATAAAAGCAACTTTGAAATCTTTAGCTGCATCTTTTATTATGAGTATTTTATCATACCTTACGTATAAATTTGTATTTGGAATTCTGGGAGTAGGCACATTTAATGAATTTGTATCATTAACTATTGCAGTTATAGTTGGAGGTGGAATTTACACATTATTAATGAATATTTTTAGGGTTGAAGAAGTTGACATGATACTAAACATTGCAAAAAGAAAACTGCATTTAAAAAAGTAGTTTAATTATATTAATCACAAATTTAGGAGGATTTTATGAAACATATATTAAAAACAGTGGATCATACTATTTTGAAAGCTACAACTACATGGGAAGATATTAAAATTTTATGTGATGAAGCTGTAAATATGAATGTAGCATCAGTTTGTATACCACCTTCATATGTAAAAAGAGCGACAGAATATCTAAAAGGTAGAATAAAAGTATGTACAGTAATAGGATTTCCTTTAGGATATCAAACTACTGCTACAAAAGTATTTGAAGCAAGAGATGCCATTGAAAATGGAGCAGACGAAGTTGATATGGTTGTAAACATTTCAGATATAAAAAATGAAGCTTATGAAAATATAGAAAATGAGATAAAAGAAATAAAAAAAGCTATTGGAGAGAAAGTTTTAAAAGTTATTATAGAAACATGTTATTTAGATGAAGATGAAAAAATAAAGATGTGTCAAATAGTGACAATTTCAGGTGCTGATTTTATAAAAACATCTACAGGAATGGGAACAGGTGGGGCTACTTTAGAAGATATAAAGCTTATGAAAGAACATGTTGGAAAAGATGTAAAGATAAAAGCTGCTGGAGGTGTTAAATCAATTTCTGATGCAGAAAAATTTATAGAAGCAGGAGCTGAAAGACTAGGAACTAGCTCAATATGTAAAATATTAAAGAATGAGAATACAACAGACTATTAAATTTCTAAATTTATGAGTAAGCAATAATGATTAAACTTTAATTATGAATTTATAGAATAAAAAACAGAGGGAATTTTTCCTCTGTTTTTTTTATTTAGTATTGACAGAGAATCTTTTTCAAGATATTATAAGTTATATAGTTAGTTAGTTAAGTAACTAACTAATGTGAAAAGGAGGAGCCTATGAAATTAGTATTAAACAATGAAGAACCTATATTTATTCAGATAGCACAAGCAATTGAAGACGAGATACTATCAAATGGAATAAAAGAAGAAGAACAGGTTCCATCAACAACTGAGCTTTCAAAGCTTTATAAGATTAATCCAGCTACAGTATTAAAAGGAATAAATGTACTGGTTGACAAGAATATTCTATATAAAAAGAGAGGTATAGGGATGTTTGTATCAGAGGGTGCAAAAACTATTATAAAAGAAGCTAGAAAAGAAAATTTTAAACATAATTTCATAAAAAATCTACTTCAAGAAGCTGACAAATTAGAAATAAATAGAGAAGAGCTAGTTGATATTATAATCAATTTCAAGGAGGATATAACATATGAGTAGTTCTATTAAGATTAAAAATTTATCTCATAGTTTTAAAAAACAAAAAATTTTTAGTAATATGTCTTTAAACTTTGAAGAAAATAAAATATATGGTTTATTAGGTAAAAATGGAGCTGGAAAAACTACACTATTAAACATAATGGTAAATCAGTTGATTCAAAATGAAGGCGACATAGAAATATTAGGGAATAACTTAAAAGAAGATGTAAAAGTATTGGAAGAAGTCTGTATTGTGAGAGAAAAAGAATTTTATAGCCCAGATTTTAAAGTAAGTCAAGTATTTGAGTTTTCTTCTAGTTTCTATAAAAACTATGATAAAGGATTAGAAGAAGAATTATGTAAATATTTTGATTTAAATACTAAAAAAAAGTATAGACAATTGTCACGAGGAATGAAAACTGTACTATCAAATATAATAGGAATTTGCTCTAATTCAGCTATCACTATATTTGATGAACCAACAATAGGTCTAGATGCAGTAAATAGACAAGAATTTTATAACATAATTTTGGATAATTATATAAAAAAACCAAGAACGATAATAATATCAACTCATTTGATAGATGAAATAGATGATTTATTGGAACATGTAGTAATATTAAATGAGGGCAAGATTATTGTAGATGAAGAGATAGATGTTATAAAACAAAAAGCCCATTACATTACTGGAAACAAAGAAGAACTAGAGAAATTAGAGTCTATAAAAAATATAAAGCCTAAAAAGGCATTTGGTAATACAGTTGCTTATTTTTACTATGGTGATTTTAGTGAAAATGATGAAAAAGTGATTAGGAATTCAAATATTGAAGTAGGGTATATAGGATTACAAGACATGTTTGTTAACATGACTAAGAAGGAGGGATTGTAAATGAATGAATTAAAGCCATATATAAAATTTTTTAACAAAAATACTAAGTTATATATAATCACATTTGTAATTGTAGGAATTGTTATGAATATTTTGCCAGTAATAGCTCTTAAAGCCTTTGCTGAAGTATCTAAAAATAATCTATATACAAATGTGAACCCTATTTTAACATATCTAACTATACTGATATTTGTGTATGGAGTAAATATGGTTAATAAAGATTTCTCAGGAGCTTTAAGTATAAGAGCAGATAGAAAAAGTTGTATAAAAGCTATTGTTACGAATTTAATTGTTTTAAGCTTTATAATTTCTATTGTAGGTATGGTTTTAATTTTTTTATCAAAATTATTTATAGAGATTATAACAGGTTACAGTATAGATTTGTCAACTTTACTAAAGAAAGATGCAATTTGGACATCTATATCTGCTCTAATAGAGCCAACAACATCGAGTATACTACTAACTTATTTAAATTATTTTGTACAGATAGTTGTAAATGAAATATTCGTAGGTCTTATAGGTGCATTATTAGGCGCTTTTACATATAGAGTTAGAAAAGCTACCAGTGTTACTATGTTGATAGGCATACCTGTATTAGTAATAATTTATATGATTAATTTTGCAACTAAGAATATAGAAAAGATATTGATATATTTAGAAAAAATTATTTATTTATTCCAGAATCCATTTATTTTACTGGGAACAAAAGTAGGTATTATGGTTATTTGTGTACTATTCATAGTTTTATTGCTTAGAAGGGCACCAATTAAAGATTATGCAAATGACTTATTGTAAATAAATTAAAACCTGCCAAAAATCAAATTTATAAATTTGTGTTTTAAGGCAGGTTTATTTATTCTAATAAATATAAATTTTTAGTAGTTATATCTACTTTTATATTTTTTTATAAGTGGAATAGATATAAATATAGTTAGAATTTCAGCAAATGGAACAGTAAGCCATAATCCAGTCAAGTTTAACATAGGAGGAAGAATTACAATTCCTATAATTATAAAAACAAAGGCACGACTAAAAGATATAATAGCCGAAATTTTTCCATTATGAAATGCTGTAAAAAATCCTGATGCAAATATGTTTATTCCAACAAATAAAAAAGCAAAAGCAAATATTTTTAATCCATGTAAAGCTAGTTCAAATACTGTATTATCTGGGTTTACAAAGACTCTAACAATAAGTGGTGCGAAGACTAAAGCAACAATAAACACTAACAAAGAAGAAACTAATATAAATTTAATTGAATGTTTAAATGTTTCTTTTAACTTGTCACTATTTTCAGCACCAAAATTATAACTTATTAATGGAGATACTCCAGCAGCAAAGCCTAAATATACCGAGGTCATTAAAAAATGAGCATACAATACTATAGTAAGAGCTGCAAGTCCATTTTCTCCTGCTAACTTTAAAGCGACTATATTAAATAAGAATGTTGTAATACCTGTAGATAACTCTGTAACCATCTCAGAAGAACCATTTATCATGGTATCTCTTATAAGCCTAAAATCATTTTTTGGTTTTCTAAGTTTTAGTGTAGATTTACTTGATAAGAAGTAAATAATACCTAAAATACAAGTTAAAATAATACCTATAGCAGTTGCAACCGCGGCGCCTAAAAGACCCATTCCAAAATACTTAATAAATATATAATCTAATATTATATTCGTTACACCACCAATGACTGATAGAAATAAACTAAATTTAGAATTCCCATCAGTTCGTATAAAATATTCAAATATAAATTTTAAAATATAAAATGGTGTACATAAAATCATAACTTTACCATAAGTTATACAATAGGGGAGCAATTTGTCTGTTGCTCCAAGCAAAATAGATATTTCCTTGACAAAAAAATACGAGATTACTGTAAATAAAATTCCAACAATCAATGAAAACAAAACTATAAAAGAAAATGTAGAGTTGGCATCATCTTGTCTATTTTCGCCCATACGTATAGAAACTATAGCTCCTCCTCCAGTTGCCATCATTATTCCAAATCCACAAACAAGGTTGATTATAGGTAGTACAATATTTATACTAGCAAGAGCATCTGAACCAACTAATGTTGATACAAAGATACCATCTATTATTGTGTATAAAGATATAAATATCATGGATATAATTGCAGGAGAAACAAATTTTAGAAATTCAAAAGTAGTGAATTTTCTTGTAAATAAATTTTCCATAAATTTTACCTCCTTTTATTACTCTCTATATATAATAAGCTATATAGTAACTATATAGTCAAGAAAAAGTTTGTTTATATGACAAATAGCTTTAAATCAACAAAAAACTATCTCAAGGACAATGAGTAAATTTATTAAAGATAATAAAAAAGGTATTTCTATTATTATAGTTATTGTTTTATTTATTCTATTTGATACATGTCCAATAGATTTATTACAAGCAGTTTTGTCAAGTTGAGAGTCTAAATTCTCAGTTCAAATTATTGGTTTTTTAATGACATTTGGTGATTTTTTTGGAAGATTTACCTGTGGATAGCTTTGTCCTTTTGGACTTGTACAAGATTTATTATATAAAATATCATTTCTAACAAAGATAAAAAAAGTTTATGATGATAAGTATTTAAAATATCTAAAATACATAGTTTTAGCAGTCTTTGTAATTATTCTCACAATTGCTATTGTAAAGGTAGCATGAGGTGGAAATTCTTGGCTTCATAAATAGAAGAGAAGAATATTATATAAATAGCACTCATAATCAGTTATAAGTGCTATTTTATGTAAGTTTTATATATATTATAAGTAAATTATATAATTTTATAAAAATTTAACTTTAAAGATAATTATAAAACTAAAATTTTTCAATATGTAATATTTTTATATGTTTCTAATGGAGCTAAATAGATAGTAAAATGAGTTTTTAATTGTATACTTTAAATTTTAAGTTTTAAAGCAGGTATATCATATAGAGGATGGTGCATATATTTTTCGTAATTAGAACGAAAAATAAAATTATGTGTAGCTTTACATATTTCTTCTCCAATATTATTATTTAATTCAATTCCTAATTCTTTGCTAGCTTCTTTAGGAAATCCGATATGACCTTCATTTTTGATTACATTAATAACTTTTTGAATATCCATCATTTCATTATCTTTGATAGATATATCAGGTCGCTCTTGATAATTATCATTTACTAATTCAGGGTATAGTGCTAACATATTTGATGTCTCAATCCATCCAGCATGAAAATCATTTGGAAATAGTTTGATTTTTTCTTCAACAAAATCAGGAAAATCTCTAAGTATCTCCTTTTGTTCAGAATTAAAAATTGAACCCATAGGTGAAATTGAAACTATTCCATACTCTTTATTGATTGCCTCACAAGATTGTTCTATAGTAATTGTATGTAGTGGGTCAGCGTGACCAGATATAACGATGATGTTTGTAATACCCCATTTAACTATATTTTCTAATGTACTATAAGTTATTTTGTAAATCAACTCACGACTAACATGAATATTACCTGGGAAAGTTCCCATATCTGCAAAGCCAAAAGGTATTATAGGGAGTTTTCCATAATAATAATTGGGTAGAACTGAATCTAGTTTCTCAATAGCAAGATTAATCCATGCTTCTGTTTCATAAATATCTACACCTATTGGTAGATGTTTACCATGTTCCTCTATTGGAGCAATTCCAACAAATACTATTAATTTTTCTTTGTCTAAATTTAAAATATCTTCCCATGAAAGATTAAGTAAATTAAAATTCATAATCTTAAACCTCCCCAAAATTTATTTTAGTTGTAGTACTCTTTTTTTTTAGTAGATTTAATGATAAAATTATAATGTAAATATATAGTACTCTATATATAGAGTACTATATATACATAATAGTGTCAAGGAGGAAATAAATTTGCTTTCAAAAACAATGACTATTCTTTTAGGTATTATCCAAGAGAAACCAGTGAATGCATATGAATTAACTAAGCTACTTTCTAAACTAAATGTGAAGAGTTGGTATAATATTGCAGATTCAACTGTATATGCGACAATTAAAAGTGCTGAAAAAAAAGAATATATAGTTGGATGTATTGAAAAAAGTGGTAATATGCCAGATAAAACTGTTTATAGTATTACAGAAAAGGGAAACCAAGAATTATTAGATACTATAGAAAGCTTTATTTGTAATTTTGACTATGATATAACTCCATTTTCAATAGCAGTGTTTTTTATTAGGATATTAGGTAAAGATAGAAGTATAATATTATTAGAGAAGAGAAGGGATTTACTTAAAAAATACGAAGATGGAATCAAGAAGCAGGTTGAGAATATGAAAGAGCAAGGTGTAAATGAGGTTTTTATAGGAAATACAATTCAGAGTTTGTATATTGTTGAAGCCCAAATAAAGGGAGTAGATACTTTAATTCCTAAAATTAAGAGTATGTAAATAAGTGAAAATCAAGAAAATAAATGCAAAAGTTTTAAAAGATTATAAAGGTGGTAGAATAAAATTTTTATTAAGTAATTTTATTTTACCACCTTTATGATTAAGTTATTTAATTTTATTATTTATAGATTTGATTAAATATATGTATATTTTATAGACCAAGATTTTCTCCTACTAATATTACCTTTATCTTGTTTGCTGGACGACTGATTCTTGTAGTTACCATATATGCACAGACACTTTCAGGACTTTTGCAATCTATACAACTTCCATTAGTATAACATGGAGTATTTACATCTTGAAAACGTTGTACAACAGCTGGTGCAGCAATTGTTCTAGCTCTTTGTACTGCATCGTCAATATTTTTAACAATTTTATTCATACCAGCTACAACTATAACGTTTTTTGGACCAAATATCATTGCAGCTACACGATTTCCATTTCCATCAATATTGAAGAGTTGTCCATCTTCACTAATTGCATTGCTACTCATTAAAAAAGTATCACATAGAAGAGCCTGGCGCATAATTTCTGTTCTTTCTTCTGGAGTTTTTGCTAAATCTCTATCAATGACTTTGAATCCTTTATCTCTAACAGCAGTTTGTACTCCCATTTCTTTAAGAGTTTCAGAACCTCCCCATGATACTACATGATTTTGAGGAATCAAATCTAAGATTTGTTGTAAAGCATCATTCTTAGTTTTACAGTAATAAGCATCAAAGTAGCGTTTTTTAAGAGCTTTAACGATATGTGGTCCTAACTTGTCATATCGTTTTTCTAAAGGTGTTTGTCTTATCATACTAAAATCACTCCCGTATTTAAATTTTAAGATTATAACTACAAATTATTAATGTAGTTATAATATAGTTATAACATAAATATTTCTCTAGGATAAGATTTACTATTAAAATTTTAATAAATCATTGGAGGTATAGAAGGGCTTACAAAAACGTACTTGTGGATATTTTTAAATTTTTATTTATTAAAAATAAAGTTATTAATTATAGGAGATTAGTTCTTTTATAATAAATGATTTAAATTCTATAGAATATAAAAAAATAAAGGTACGATTTATGTGTACCTTTATTTTGATTAAATGCATAGAGATTAAAAGGAATTTTAATTACATATTTTTATAACTTTCCAATATTCTAACATAGTGGTTGGCTTCTCTTAATACATGGTCTGCCAAAAGTGGTAATATTATAGATTTTATCTTACATTCTTCTATTCCTGATGTACCTGCTTCTTTAAAATCCTTAAATTCAACAGTTTCATTTAGCGTTTCCTCTGTAATACTTGCTACATCAGTATCAGTCATTTCATTTGTTTTTTCAATTAATTCATTGAATTTTATGGCAAATTCATTTGCAGTATTTATTAGTTCACTTTCAGATGGGTCCAGTAATCCTCTCATAAATAGAGCATGTTCCATCATAATATGGTCCCAGAATAATTCTACTTCTTTAAAATTTTTCAAATCAATATCTATTTTATTTTCTAAGTCAATTACATAGGAACGATACAAGTTTGCTTCATGTATTATATGTTCAATAAGTAGTGGATAGTTTGAAGTAAAAAGGGTGCATGATAGTACTCCATCTAAAACCCTTTCTTTTAAGTCAATAAGTCCATCAAGTAATCTTATTGCATCAGAGTTAAGCTGAGCTACATAGTCTACTAAATCTTGGCCAACTTGAGGATTTACACCACTTTGTAGGTTCAATTCTCTTGTAGTTAAGTTTTGATTTATTTCTATTCCTGTAAGTTCTTCGGTTTTTTGTTCTGCATTCAATGTGAGAGTGGTTACAATCTCTTCTGAATATAATATATCAGGTCTGATTATACCATTACTAGCGCTAACAGTATATGATAACAAATCTTCAAATTGTTTTTTATAGTGGTCAGCTTCCATAGCAAGATTATAATCTTTATGTGTAAATCCTGCCTCTAGAAAAAGAGAATGTTCCTTCATAATTCTTGCAAAAAATAAATGTAATTCTAGCGATAAAATAGCATATTTTTGATTATCTACCATAATTTCCTCCCTTTAGAAAGTATCTTATTTATAATACTTTATTCTTAATATTTGAATTTATGTATATTAGGGAAAAATTAACTAATTATATTGCTATTAATATCAATATTTTTTATTTAATTATAGTTAAAAAATTTCCTTTATCAATACTTTTATTGAGCACATGAATAATACTTTACTGAAAATTTCTATATATTCTATATCCTATATAAAAAAATTCTTCTCTTGCTAAAAATGGTAGTTTGCTCTTTAAACTTATATATCTTGTTGTCGGTGTTGGAGAACTATAAGCTTCTATTTCATAATCATTTGCCATTAGCATTGCCCTTTTCATATGCAATGGGTCGCTTACAATAATTGCTGTATGGTATGAATTTTCATTCATTATCAATTTAGCGTTTTCAATATTTTCTTGTGTTATATTTGATAAAGCCATATTCCGTGATTTATGCGTTCTTGGAAAACAGGTGAGACTTCTCCATTTGAAGTGCCAGCTCCAAGCACAATTACAACATCTGTTAGTTTTTTTTCATCCAATTTACTATAGTTCCATATACTAATTGTCGTTACTGCAATATATAAAATTATTGAGATTCCAATTGCTATCAATAAGCATTTTATTATATTCTTTTTCTTCATATTTATTCTACCTTATTAAAAAATTTATAATTTATTGACTTTTTTCTTGTGATAATTATAGCATGATTTTGTAATATGTTCATTTTTTCTACTGTTGTAAAGGGAATTGTTAGCTTAATATGAAACAAATGTTTTTTGCAAAACAAGAACTTTTATAAGAAAATTTGAATAAATATGAAGCAAGCATAATTAAATATAGAGAACAAATTGGCGAATTGAAGGTATTATAAGCAAAAAATAAAGAAAAAATAAAAGCCTTATATGAGTGCAACTTAAATTCTCTTAGAATATGCTTAAGTGATTTGCTGAAATAAGCATACAAGTTTATTAGAAAAAATATTTTGAGGAGGATAATACATGGATAGTTTAATAAGTTTTATACCACAACAATTGTTAATTTTAATAGTTGCACTTAATGTCTTAGGTATGGGGTTTAAAAAATATAAAAAATTAAGTGATAAGTACATTCCTATTATATTGCTTGCATTTGGAGTAGTATTTTCTGTTTGGATGTTAGGGTTTAATCCAACTTCTGTGTTACAAGGAATTCTATGTTGGGGAGTATCAATTGGATTAAATCAAGTATGTAAACAATTTAGAGACAATGATAAGTAAAAGATTGTATAATAAATATATCAATAAAAAAGTATTATTAAAATAAGAATAATTTAATGTATAGAATAATATATGAAATAGGTAAGAAGAATAAGTAAAGCGTACTTTATAAATGGTCTAAATGTTTTAAATCTAAAAAGAGATGGTAAAGTTAGCTAGTGTAAAATATGAAATATTGTAAACTGTATTAAATAGAACATGCATAATTTTTTGAATAGGAAGAACCAAATAGAATAAATTAAATGACTAAGTCTATGGATAGGACTTAAATGTATGATAATTATGTATGATTTATTATAGTTAAGACAGTAAATTCTGTAAAAAATAAAATATAAGATTGATATATTAAAGTGGGTAAGAAGAGAATCTTATATAAAATTTTTCTTCCCCACTTCAATATATTTAATGTTATGCCAAACCACACTCACATAGTAGAATCATTATTCTATGGAGACATAACTCTACAATCTCTTCTCCATATTTTTTTATAAAATCACCAATTTGAGTTTCTATGAATGAATAGTATTCTTTTAAACTAGCAATATATGCAGTCATTATATGAACACATTCATCGATTTTATCTTTAAACACAATCAATCCCCCTAAAAAACAAAAAAATAAAAATATTCAGTAAATAGTAGACATTATTTCATTTATAAATATATATAGTATGATATATTGCCTACATATATTTTACAAGTGGATATGTAAAACTGGATATTATAATTGCAAAACTGGATAAATTTTTATACAAAAGGAAGAAATACTAACTTTTTAAACCCAATCATTAGGTAGTTAAGTTAAGAAAATTTAACAAGTCAAATTACATAAAAAATATAAGTGTGCTAGTAGCACACTTATATAATTGAAATTAATAATAATTTTAAGTAAATCTAATTTTTAAAAAATCCTTTTATAATCGTATAAATTTTATAAAATTATAATTTATATATTTAACTGAAATGTAAAGTTATCAATTAATCTAGTTTTCCCTATAAAAACGGCAATTGCTACGAGTATAGAACTTTCTATTTGTTTAACAGGTTGTAATGTCTCGCTATCTACAATTTCAACATAATCTATTTTTACTAAATCTTTAGAAGTTATTTTAGAGATTATTAATTCTTTTATTTTTTTTACATCTAGATTTCCTTTTGTTAATTCTTCTTTTGCTAAGTTCAAACTTTCATTTAAAACTAAAGCTGATTTTCTTTCTTCTCTTGAAAGATATGTATTTCTTGAGCTTTTTGCTAAACCATCATTTTCACGAACTATAGGACAGCCTATTATTTCCGTGTCTATATTCAAATCTTTGACCATTCTTTTGATTACTGCTAATTGTTGAGCATCTTTTTCTCCAAAATAAGCTTTATCAGGGGTTACTATATTTAAAAATTTTGAAACAATTAAACATACACCTCCAAAATGAACAGGTCTTTTAGAACCACAAAGAAAATCTGTAAGTCCAGACACATTTATAGTAGTACAATTGCCTTTTAAATACATTTCTTCTGATGATGGATTAAATACTATTGATGCACCATTATCCATACAGTATTTAAAATCTTTTTCTATATCTCTTGGATAGCTATTAAAATCTTCATTGGGTCCAAATTGAGTTGGATTTACAAATACACTCACAACTACTTTATCATTTTCTTTTACAGCTTTTTTGATAAGACTTTGATGTCCTTCATGCAAAAATCCCATGGTAGGAACGAGCCCTATAGAATAGCCAGATTTTTTCCAATCTTTAATTATATTTTTTAATGATTTAATTTCTTTTACAAGCATTTTGTACCATCCTTAATCTTAGTATAATTTTTTTAATTCAGATTCATTTATTGAAAAGCTATGTTTTTCTTGTGGAAATGCACCCGTTTCAACTTCTAGTATGTAATTTTTAATTGAATCTTTCATTATATCTCCTATATTTGCATATTGCTTTACAAATTTAGGTACGAAATCTCCAAACATTCCCAACATATCCTGATAAACTAAAATTTGACCATCACAATTAATTCCTGCACCTATTCCTATTGTAGGAATTGAAATAGAATTAGTCACCATCTCAGCTATTTTAGCAGGAACTCCTTCAAGAACAATAGAGAATGCACCTGCTTTTTCTATTAATTTAGCATCTTCAATTAGTTGTTTTGCAGTTTCACTAGTATTTCCTTGAACCTTAAATCCGCCAAATGAATTTACAGATTGAGGTGTTAGACCTAAATGACCCATTACTGGTATTTGAGCATTTACAATGCATTTTATTTGTTCTATAATACTTGAGCCACCTTCTAATTTTACAGCATGTGCGCCACCTTCTTTTACAAGTCTACCGGCATTTTTAACAGCATCTTCTATAGAAACATGGTAAGATAGAAATGGCATATCACTTACTATTAAGGCATTTTTTGCACCTTTTTTTACAGCTTTTGTATGATATATAATTTCATCTATAGTAACAGATAGAGTGTTTTCTTCTCCTTTTATGACCATTCCCAATGAATCTCCTATTAAAATACCATTTATATTACACTCATCCATTATTTTTGCTATTGAGTAATCATAAGCAGTAAGCATAGATAGCTTTTTTCCTTCACTTTTAGCATTTTTAAAAGTCATTACAGTATTTTTCATCGTTTTTTCCTCCTAAAATTTTGTAAATCTCTTTGTATTTCTCAGATTTACTTATTAAATTTTCAAATGCATTTTCTGTAGAAAGCTTTTTTGTACATTTTGATGAATCTTCATTTGCCAAGGCTATTATTTTTAGTAGATTTAAGGAAAGTATTTTGTAAATATCTTCATCTTTTTTATCTAATGCTGATAAATGTTTTTTTATTGGTGTTATATCTCCACGAGCAATAGGTCCAGTAAGAGCTTTAGTAAATCCATTATTAAGTATATTTTCTATATTTATTTTGACTAAAGGATTTATAGCTTTCAAAGCTTCTTCTTCGGATAAACCTAACTTGATAAAATAACTTACTCCTACATCTAGTAAAGATAGCACTAAATTTGAAACTAAAACATTAGCTAAATGATAAGTGGATGAAGTATTCTTATCTCTTACGAAAAATTGATTTCCTAAACTATCTATAAAATTTTGAATAAATGAATCATCTTTTTCATTATCGCCTTCTATGGAAAAACAAATTTCTTTCATTTTTTTTATATCAGTGTTTTTATTGGAAAATGCAAATATAGGATGGATAGAATAAATTAATGCACCTGCTTTTTTTGAATAGAACAATATACTAGATTTTAAAGAGCCACTGGTGTGACAAATGTATTTATGTTTTAAATTAAATTTGGAAAGTTTTTTGTCTATAATTTCAATAGAATCATCTGATGTTGTAATAAATAATATATCATTTTCATAAATAATGTCTTTCAATTTACTATAAATCTTTGTTTTTGTTAAATCTGTTGATTCTAATAAAGATAATTGATTTCTTCCATAAAAACCTGTTACACAATAATCCTTTGACAAAAAATAATTTGCTAAAGATGTACCAACTTTTCCGGAACCAATAAATCCTATTTTAATAGTATCACCTCCAATTTGTGATACAACATCTTAATTTCTAATCTCATTCACGAAGATATGAGTTATATAAGACAAAATAATTAAAAACATTTAAAGTATAGTTCTTATAACAAGATACCATCCATGGATATTTTACCATTTAAATAAAAAGTTGACAATTAATTCTATAAAAATTGATTAAATGTATTTTTATTTATATTGTCTTATTCTGATAAAGATGTAGCTAATTAAAAAAGCTTTAAAATAATATCTTCATAAATTAATAAAATAAATATAGTTAGATAATTCATATAAAACATAATCTATATAATAAAATACAAGTAAAAAAATTATGATATTTATTAAATTCAATATTTTAAAGTTTACAATACATAATGAAAATAATTTCATATAAAGTAAAAAAATATTTTTTTTTACTTTATATTATCAATATTATATCTTTTTATCTCAAAGTTTAAAATAATAAAAAATATATAGTCTATTTTGTGTTTGATTTTATCAAGATAAATACTGGATTAAAATTTAAGACAAGATTTACAAGCCATTATATAGCAATAATCTCCTTAAAATTGATAATATGATATTGATGTATTTTTTTTTATCAACTATAATTTAAAATAGAAAGAAATAAGTTTTTCAATTAAATTGATCTATTTAATGTATATATAAATGATAAATAAATCCTCTATAATAAAAAAAATCTAGGAATATTATTAGAAATAATAGTAATAATGAAGGAGGTAAGTATATGAACAAACATAATCTTGAGGTTATATTAAATCAACTACAGTTTAATATATATATTACGGATATTCATACTAATAAAATAATTTTCATGAATAAAAATATGAAAAAAGAATATAATATTTCGGTTCCAGAAGATAAAGTTTGTTGGGAGGTACTATATTCTGAAAAAAATGCCCCCTGTAGTTTTTATAAAGTTTTAGAACTGCTAAAGAATAATAAAAAAGGAATATTAATAAAGTGGTATGAAAAATGTAATAAATTAAATCGAATTTTTGAGAATTATGATAGTTTAATTACATGGCAAGATGATACAGTTGTTCATATGCATCAATCTATAGATATTACAAACTCGACAAGTTTAAATGAGCAAGTTAAGTTTGATGAATTTTATCAAATATCAAATACCAAAGAAGAAAGAGATGATTTTGAAGATTTTAATATCTTAAGAAGTAAGTTTGATTATGATTCTACATTACTTTATGATGCTTTGATTAGAGGTACAGATGAGTATATATATATTTGCAATATGAAAACAGGAGTCTTTCGATATTCACCATCACAGGTTGAACTATTTGATTTACCAGGAGAAATTGTGGAGAATCCACTTGTTTACTGGAAGCAAATTGTACATCCAGAAGACTGGAATCGTTTTTATAAGTCGAATATGGAAATAGGTAAAAATCATATGGATTATCATTCAGTAGAGTTCCGGGCTAAAAATCGTATTGGAGAATATATTTGGTTAAGATGTAGAGGGCAATTAATGCGTGATGAATTTGGAGAACCAAGCATTTTTGCTGGAATAATGACACAATTAGGGAAACAAAATAAGATTGACCCATTAACACAGTTGTTGAATTACTATGAATTTATGAGTGCGTTTGAGGATAAACTTTCAAATCCTATGATTGAAAAATTGTGTATAGTATTATTGAATATTGATGATTTTAAAAATGTTAATGAGATGTATGATAGAGACTTTGGAGATAATATAATAAAAACTTTAGCACAATCTATACAATCTATTTTACCAGGTAATGCGGAACTTTATAAGCTTGATAGTGATGAAATGGGAATTCTCGTTGATAATGTTGAAGAAAAGGAAATTCAACTTTTATATGAGCAAATACAGAATTTAATTATACATCTTCACTTGTGGAGAAAATATGGATTAAATATAACAATTTCTGCTGGTTGTGTTATATATCCAAGACATGGAGATACAGTAAAAGAACTTAGTAAATATGCTAGTTACTCTTTGCAGTATGCTAAAGAGCATGGTAAGAACAGAATTGTTTTTTTCTCTGAAGAAATATTAAAAAATAAAATGTATTCATTAGCAATGATGTGGGAATTGAAAGCATCAATTAATGACAATTTTCGGGGATTCAGCCTCAGATTTCAGCCACAAGTAGATACACAAAGTCATAAGATAATAGGTGTAGAAGTGCTTTTAAGATGGACTAATAGTGAATGTAAAGCAATTTCTCCTTTAGAATTTATTCCAATTTTAGAAGAAAATGATATGATAAATATTGTTGGAGCATGGGTACTTCGGATGGCACTACGTACTTGTGGCGAGTGGATTACTTATTATCCACTTTTTACAGTAAGTGTAAATATTTCAGCTGTTCAAGTATTAGAGGATACATTTATTGAGGATATAATCAAAATTATAGATGAAGAAAATTTTCCTTATCAAAATCTTGTTTTAGAATTAACTGAAAGTCATACAGTACAAAATATGAGTATTTTACAACATAAGTTCAAGGTTTTACAAGACTTAGGAATTCGTATTGCTATGGACGATTTTGGTACAGGATATTCATCATTAGAAGTTTTAAAATTTTCTCCAATAGATATAGTAAAAATTGATAGAGTATTTGTCAAAGATATATTAAAAAGTAAGTTTGATGCTACATTTATACATTTTATTGTTGCAATTTGTCACGATGTGGGCATAGAAGTCTGCTTAGAGGGAGTAGAAACAAAGGAGGAGTATAATTTAGTTAAACAAATGAAACCAGATTATATACAAGGATATTTTTTTGGAAAGCCACAAACAGCAAGGGAAATTTTTGATACCTTAAAAATAGATAATTGATATTAATTGAATTTGTAAATTTATGGTTATTTATCTTATCATTAAAGGAATTTTATGCATGTAATTATAATAATTGAAACTGTTAATATAATCAAAATGAAATACGATGTTGAGTACATAAAGGTAGAATCTATAAATAGTTACTACCTTTTTTTATAATTATCAGGAGTAATTGTAAAAAAAGGTGGTATACATACACTTAATTTATTTCAAAGTTTATTTCTTGTCGTGTTTAAATCTTTAAGCTAAAGACCGGGCATTTTTCTTTAGAAAAGTAATAATATTTTTTCATTATATTGTATACTAACTTCCTTAAATAAGAATTACTTGATTTAGCTAATAATAAAGAATATAGTAACTATATAGAAAACAAGAAGATAAGGAGTGTGTAACCCTTGGAAAAACAGTATTTTACCACAGGTGAATTTGCAAAGTTGTGTGGAATATCTAAACAGACATTAATTTTTTATGATAAAATAGGGATTTTTTCTCCAGAATATAAAGATAAAAATAATTATAGATATTATTCAGTCTATAAATAATATTTATATATTAATAAGTATTAATAAACACTAAAATGTGCATTTTTACAGGTGTTTGGACTAAAAGAGCATAAGGTGACTGACATTTAACTGACAAAAGCTATTTTTATGGGTTTAACTGACATTTAACTGACAGTCAGTTTTTTTATTTAAATAACATTTTGCTTAAATTGTCAGAAGCCTCTTTGTCCATTTCTTCTAAAACATGAGAGTATCTATTCATAGTTATTTTTATATCTGTATGACCTAACCTTTCAGAAACTACTTTCATATTAGTTCCTCCTAAAAGCAATAAGGTAGCACTTGTATGTTTTAAATCATGTATTCTTACTTGTTTTAAATTATTTTTTTTAATAAATTTATGAAAATTTTTTGACAATACAGTTGGTATCCAAGGTTTAAAATTTGTATTTAGACACACTAAGTTATTTTCATTTATAAGTGTGCCTTGCAATTTCATTTTGTTTTGTTTTAATTTTTCTATTTTTAATTTTTCAACTAATTCTTTTGGAACTGATAAAGTTCTTTTTAATTTTGGTGTTTTTGGTTCTTTAAATGCTATTTTATTGTTTGCATATATAAGTATCTGATTAATACTTATTGAATCAGTTTCTAAGTTAATATCAGACCATCTAAGCCCACAGACTTCCTCAACTCTTAATCCTAACAACATTAAGAGAATAGGTATTTCTATGACATTATATTATAGCTTATCTATTAGAAGCAGTGATTCTTCTTTATCATAAATATTAACTTTAAAAGAACTTTCTTTATTAGGAAGCTTTATAAAGTTACAAGGATTCTCTGTTATTTCTCTTAACCTGTAAGATTCTTTTAATACAGAACTTACAAAGCCATATCTAACTTTAGCACTTCCATATGTAAATTTAGTGAATAGTTTATTTACGAAAGACTGCATTAAATAAGGTGTTATGTCTATTAATCTTGTATCTTTGAAAAAAGGCTCTATATAGTTTTTAATCCAAGATTTCCTATTCACAATTGTATAAGGAGACCAATTGTTAGCATTTGTAATAATGTATTTATAACATGTATTTACAAATGTAACATCCCTTGGAGCAATAAATTTATTATTGTTTATAGTTGATTTTATTTCAATTAAATGTTTTTCAGCATCCTCTTTCTTTATCGTAGTATGCTAAATTCAGTTTTATATTAACTATGTGGTATGTAAATTTTTAACATGCTTGTAAGGGAATTCAAGTTCTCACGTTTTATATTAACTATGTGGTATGTAAATCAATTTTATCTTCATCAATTTCGTTACATAATTGAGTTTTATATTAACTATGTGGATTTAAAATTAAAAATACCAGAGAACACTTACTTAAATAGTAGGTGTTTTTTTAATTGAAAGGAGGAAATAATATTATAAAAAGTAATATATAGGAAAAATATGTAAATATATATGTTATAATATTTTTAGCAAGAAGAAAATATGTAATCTACAATTTATAGAGTGGAGTTCATACTGGGATAGAACCTACTTCCTAATGAAAGGAGGTGGGAAGTATGAATAACTTTTTACTTAATATAATAGCTGGCGTTATTGCTAGTTTAACATTTTGCTTAATTTGTAAAGTATTTACGCAAGTAAAAAGCCACTCAACTCGTGGCAAGAGTAAAAGTGGCTGGGAATTTGACTTTAAAATCAAATTCCGTAAGTTCAAATAGCTTCATTTAATTATGAACTTCACTCTACCGCAAAATAGATTGTAGTTCTTCTTGCTTTTATTATACCACAAATTAGAAAAATATTGCCTATAATATTTTTTATAGTCAATAAAAAGATGAAATTTTTTATACACAATAATAATGAATTCAAATTAATGAATAAATTTAATTGTAAAAATTATAAATAAGAAAGTACTTACTTTATTGTAGGTGCTTTTGTTTTACCAAATTATGCTATAATATTGTGTGAGATGAGTAATTTATGAGGGATTTTATTATGTCAGCGATAATAGTAACAATAATATTAATGCTATTAGGTATAAGTATATTTATATATTTTATGCCAGTGAGTTTAATGTTACTGGCTTTACTTGTACTTCTTTATTTCATTGGAGAGAAACAAAAAGTTATGGGAATTTTATCTTGTATTTTTCTTATTTTCACAATATATCTATGGTCAGTTTGGGATGATATAAGTCCATATACAGAAGAAAAGATGGCTATTAGAGAAGAACAACAAAAGAAAGAAGAATCAAAAAAAGAAATGGAAAGAATAAGAAAACAAGAAGAAGTAGATAAAGAAAAAAGAGAGAAAAAGTATGGGAAAAAAATTTCAAAAGATGGCCTAGAAGCAAAATTAGAAGAATTAGTCCCCAAAGAATATAAGGGAAGTCACTATAAAATTGAGGTAGAAGAGTCTTGAATGATTACATTTGATTTAACTGTACAAAACGAAAAATTTGAAGATACTAGAGAGTGTAGGTTATTTGTAAAATATATAACAGAAGAATTAAAAGATTTTGATATATTTAGTCCGAATTTTCAGTTTTATACAAAAGATGAAGGTGGTAAACTTAATAGTATTTCCATTAGGTATTACAGAAGAGTGCAAACTGGGGAAGAATCTATACTAGATTTATATGTTGGTGAACATGATATTATGACTGATGAAGAGATTCAAAAGGGTATAGATGAAGCTGAAAAGAAAAATTATCAGAGTTATGTAGACCCACTAGATAGAATAAAGAAATTAAAAGAGTTGTTAGATTCAGGAGCAATTACACAGGAAGAATATAATAAAAAGAAAAAAGAATTATTAGAATAGATAATATAGTAAGCACTTACAAATATGTAGGTGCTCTTAAATTGATAAATTATTCCATTTTAATTTTATAGTTTGAATTTTATGATATAATAAAAATATAGAAATTTTGCAGTGAGCGATATTCGTGATAAAGTAGGCTTTAACAGTTGCAGTGTAAGGCATTGAGGCTGTGTGATAAGTGTTATCAACTGCACTACTCATGGTTCACTGCAAATTTGAGAGAGTTGTATGTGTGTAAGTATTGGAAGTGCTAAGTTTATTTTGGGGTTTTATATTAACTATGTGGTATGTAAATAACATATCTATACTCACCATCTGTTCCTTTTGTTCTGGTTTTATATTAACTATGTGGTATGTAAATGGTAAAAAATGGAGGGATAAAAGTGGAAAATATTAATGTTTTATATTAACTATGTGGTATGTAAATTGAAGGAACCTTGGACGCTCCACTTATTAAGGAACAGTTTTATATTAACTATGTGGTATGTAAATCTAGGAGCTTATTATTAATATATTGTATTTGCTCCTTGTTTTATATTAACTATGTGGTATGTAAATAAATTCGGGTCTATTGGTAAATCCAAAGTAGCTGCAAGTTTTATATTAACTATGTGGTATGTAAATAAGACACGAGGTTCTAGAAGAAGCTTAACAGTTTCTAGTTTTATATTAACTATGTGGTATGTAAATATTAGAAATTCAGATGACAGAAAAAACAGTTTAACAGGTTTTATATTAACTATGTGGTATGTAAATCTGGAGTACCATATCCTGGAATATATCTTAACTCTGGGTTTTATATTAACTATGTGGTATGTAAATCATTCATTCAGTGCTTTCCATGTCCTTTTTAATTGTGTTTTATATTAACTATGTGGTATGTAAATAGATAGGTGGTTTAGTTGATTTGCCCATATGGGTGGGTTTTATATTAACTATGTGGTATGTAAATGTGTATATACCCATGCTAAAGAGTACATTATTCCTCGTTTTATATTAACTATGTGGTATGTAAATACTAAATCACCCCCTTTCTCTTTTTCATTACATCTTTGTTTTATATTAACTATGTGGTATGTAAATTTTAATATCTCAAAGAATTGGAAAACATGTACACTATATAGTATTAGTGAAAGAAAAAGAATTTTTGGAGGTTTACATAACAACCCTTTATCGGAATTAATATCAAAATTACATGATGGAGAAGAAATAACTGAAGAAAAAATAATGGAATAGGAAATTGGATAAAAAGTTGGAAGGATGAAGATTAATAGATGAAAGGTAGCGACTAATATAAGTGCTACCTTTTTATTGTTGTGGATAAACTGTGGGAAAGTTATGTAAAAATTGTGGATAATATATTTAACTGACATTTAACCTTTAAAACTAAAAATATATTGATTTTCTAAAGTAATAACTACTTGATTTAGCTAATAATAAAGAATATAGTAACTATATAGAAAACAAGAAGATAAGGAGTGTGTAGCCCTTGGAAAAACAGTATTTTACCACAGGTGAATTTGCAAAGTTGTGTGGAATATCTAAACAGACATTAATTTTTTATGATAAAATAGGGATTTTTTCTCCAGAATATAAAGATAAAAATAATTATAGATATTATTCAGTCTATCAATATGATACATTGGATATATTACAATCACTAAGAGAAATAGGAATGAGTCTAGAAGAAATAAAAGCGTATATACAAAATAGAAGTCCCCAACTTTGTGTAAAAATGCTTAGAGAAGAAGAAAAAAAGATAAGAGAAAAAATAAAAAAATTAAGAAAGATAAGTTCTAAAATGCAAAATAGAATAAATACAACAGTTGAAGGAATTTCTAAAATGAATAATGAAGAAATTTATATATCAAAAAGGTTTGAGGAATACTTAGTCTTATCAAGCGACTTGAGTAGTATGAGTAATGGTGATTTTATGATGGAATTAATAGATTTTACTAATTACTGTAAATTAAAAAATTTGTATCAAGGATATGAGTTAGGAGTAATAGTAAGTAATGATAATATAAAAAATGAAGACTATTTGAGCATATCAAGTTTTTATTTAAAAATAGATAAAAAAATAAAAGACAAAAAGTTATATATAAAGCCAGAGGGAATGTATGCGTGTATAAAGCATATTGGAAAATATGAGGATTCATATAAATCTTATGAAAAATTGAAAAAGTATATATATGAGAACGGATATGAAATTGTCGGAAATTCATATGAGGAGAGTATACTTGACTTCTTTTGTGAAAGTAATGAAGATAATTATATGACCGAGATTTCAATCCAAATATCTAAATAAGAATTAAAATAGAGATATATTCAAATATTAAGTAATTATACCTATCACTGAGTATATCTCTATGTTTTATAATAATATCTATAAAGTTTTAAATAGTATTTAAAAAACACCTTTAATACTAACTAATGCTAATTATATGAACAAATTGTAAATTGTAGTTGTTAAAAAACAAACAACAAAAGCAAGTACAGTAGGCATTAAAAATCCTAAGGCAGTCCATTTTAAACTTCCAGTTTCTCTTTTTATTGTTAAAAGCGTTGTTGCACAAGGCCAGTGCAATAAACTGAACAGCATAACATTTAAAGCTGTCAAATAAGTCCAACCATGTTCTCTAAGAACTTGACCTAAAGCACTAAAGCTATCTAATTCTATCATAGAACCAGTTGCCAAGTAAGCCATAAGAAGTATAGGTATAACTATCTCATTTGCTGGAAATCCAAGAATAAAAGCCATCAATATAAAACCATCAAGACCAATTGCTTTAGCTAAAGGGTCTAAAAAGTTTGCAACATGTGATAGTACGCTTAAATCTCCTATATAGATATTTGCAAATATCCAAGTTATGACACCAGCAGGTATGGCTACTATTACAGCTCTTCCCAAAACAAATATTGTTCTATCTATTATGGAAGTATATAAAGTTCTTCCTATTTGAGGAACTCTATAAGGCGGAAGTTCCAATGTAAATGTAGATGGAACTCCTTTTAATAACGTCTTAGAAAGAGTATAAGAAACCAATAATGTTATTACAACACCTAAAATTATCAATAAAGTTATACAAAATGCAGTTGCTATACTTGATACAAAAGAGCTAGTTATAACTGAGCTAAAAAATATTGTAGATATAGCTATCAGAGTGGGAAAACGACCATTACAAGGTACAAAGTTATTTGTAAGTATAGCTATTAGTCTTTCCCTTGGAGAATCAATTATTCTACAACCAATAACTCCAGCTGCGTTACATCCAAATCCCATACACATAGTTAAACATTGTTTGCCATGTGCACAAGCTTTTTTAAATAAGTGGTCTAAGTTAAACGCAACTCTTGGCAAATATCCAAAATCCTCAAGTAAGGTAAATAGTGGAAAAAATATTGCCATAGGAGGTAGCATTACAGAAATTACCCATGCTAAAGTTCTGTATAATCCTAAAACCAACATATCATTTAACCATGATGGACAGTTAATGCTATTCAATACACTTGAAATACTTGGCTCAAATCCAAGTAGCAAATTAGACAGTAAAGAGGATGGATAGTTAGCACCTTCTATAGTAATCCACAATATAGTACCTAGTAACAAGAGCATTATTGGAAGCCCAAATATTTTGGATGTTAATATTTTATCTACTTTTTCTTCTCTATCAGTTGATTTTTTAGGAACGTTAGAAGAACATTCATCACTTAGTTTCTTAGCATAATCATAGTTAATTTTAGTAAATTTATCTCTAATTTTCTGCTTATTTATATCATTTGGGATTTTTTTCTTCACTTCATTAATAGCATCTATTGAATCTTTATCTATATAATTGCTCATGGATTCAAAGATACTTTCGTCGCCATCAATAAGTCTGAGACCTAACCATCTAGAATTTATATTTGGCATGATATTATCTAATTCTGGTTGAATTGATTTTACCATATCTTCTATATCTTCACTATATTTTACAGGTTTATTATTGAACTTGTATTTATCAAAAGATACATCATTTAAAGTATCTAATAATTCATCCATACCAGAACCACTTCTTGCAGCAGTTAAAATAACTGGAATACCAAGAGAATCCTCTAGAAGTTTTGTATTAATAGTAATTCCTTTTTTCCTAGCTTCATCTATTAAATTTATACATAAAATAACTTTATCTGTAAGTTCCATCACTTGAAATACCAAGTTTAAATTTCTCTCAAGACATGTAGCGTCACATACTACTATTACTGCATCTGGATTACCAAAACATATAAAATCGCGAGCCACAATTTCTTCCTGTGATAAGGCAAATAGAGAATATGTCCCTGGTAAATCTATCAATGCATATTCAGCATTCTTATATTTAAAATTACCACGAGCTGTAGCCACAGTTTTTCCTGGCCAATTTCCAGTATGCTGTCTAAGCCCTGTAAGATGGTTAAATACAGTACTTTTACCTGTATTTGGATTACCAGCCAATGCAATTACAAACTGGTCCTCTTTATTGTCTATATCAAACATGTCTTTTAAAGAACTCATTTTAGTTGAGTTATGTGTCAACCCCATATTAATATCCTCCTACTAGAAAATTTTAAATGTCAGAAACTAATATTAAGCTACTTTCTTCTTGTCGTAGAGCTATCTTACTACCTCTGATTTTGTAGACAGTTAAATTATTTTTTGGACCTTTTCTAACTACATCTATAACAGCTCCTCTAGTAAGACCAAGCGCTAACATTCTTTCTCTTAAATTACCACTAGATAATATATCTTCAACTTTAACAGTTTTTTTCACTTGAATATCGTTAAGGTTTTTCATAGTAGCACCTCCATGCATGAAATTTAGCCTGAGCTAATCTTCTTATTCTAAACTATGCATTATATTATTACCTTGTTACTTTCACAAAAAAAAGATAGGCAAGATGCCTATCACAAAGTTGGGTATAATTCTTACTTTTGGGGAAAGTAGAATATAGAATAAAAATTAACATTTTGAATCTATATAATTATTGAATTTTGATAATAAAAAAATCAGAAAGCAAAAAGCCTTCTGACTCTATATAAGGTATTTTCAAATACCTAAATATCAATTCAATATATTATTTATACTTAAATTATATATTAACAATATTAGCTTGTCAACACTGTAATCTCATTTTAATATGTTCAATTCCAGCTTCATCGTATACTTCTGATATTTCTTTAAAACCACAAGACAAATAAAGATTTTTTATATAAGCCTGTGCTGATAAAGTTATATTGTTTTCATGTAAATTAATCTTTATGAAGTCTATAGCACAATCCATCATTTGTTTTGCTAACCCCTTTTTTCTATGAGTAGAAAGAACCAAAACTCTACCAATAGAAACATCATCATAAGAGCTATATTCTCTAGGAATTATCCTAGCATAAGCACAAATCAACCCATCCTCTTTTAAAAATATGTGATAAGAGTTTTTATCTATATCATCATAATCGTTTAACGAAAATATCCTTTGTTCACAAGCAAATACTTCGTATCTTGATTTTGCTATTTCATAAAATTCATCCAAACTTAAATCATTAAAGTGTTTAATTTTAAACATATTAATTACCTCCTAGTGTCTTAAAAAACTGAATATTAAGATATATTATATCATTTCTAATATAAATACTTTCATTAAAATTTATATTTATTAAAAATATTTTAAAAAAGTGATATACTATATTAAAAATAAAATTTTAGTTAGAAAATTTATGATTTATGGAGGATTTATTTTGAATACTACTAAAAAATTAACTGAAGCTGCTTTATTGTCATCTTTATTCATAGTAGTGACAATTATAGCTGTGGGGACTGGATTTGGATATGCTATTTATTTAGATTTTATAGTACCAATATTTTTTTGTATAATATGCTTAAAATGTGATTTAAAGTATACTATTTTATCTGGAATTACTTCACTTTTAATAATTTCTCTAGTACTTGGAAATCTAGGAACTGCTATTTGGGCAAGTCAGAGTGTATTACTTGGTATAATGTGTGGTTATCTTATAAATAAACCTACAATGGTGATGGATGATTTAGTATATGGTTCAATATTTGGAATAATTATAATGGTTTTTATTGATATATATGCTTCAGCATTAATAGGTTACAGTTTTATGAAAGAATTTCAGGGATATAGTAAATTAATTTATTTTAATGGATATGCAAATCTTATTTATTATTTGATGATAGCACTGTTTCCATTTGGCATGGTTTTTTGTATATATTTTTTAAGCTTGATTTTGGGACATAAATTGCATATTTTAGGTTCTAATTCTTTAAAAAAGTTTTTGATATTTAGGAACTTTAGAAGTCTAAATCAATTTTTATGTTGTTCAAAGAAAGTTTTTTATATATGTGTTTCTTATTTAACTGTTTTTGAAATTGTAAAACTATTAAATATTAAAGTTGATTTTGTTTATTTAAAAACAATCTTAATATCAATTGCTTATTTATGTGTTTATTTTATCATTAGGGATTCATGTATGTCACTGCAAAATTTTATAATATCTAAGTTTAGAAAGTTACTATATGCTAGAATTTCTTTTTTAATAATAATTTTATTGTTATTTTTTATGTTTAACGTGACGATTGTTGGTTTAATAATCATAAATGCATTTTTAAATAAGAAAATAAACATAAGATTGAGTCAGACTAACATTGTCAATAAACAAATCAATATTTTAATTGAAAAATAACTTTACATATTGGTAAAAAATATAAAAAGATAGTATAATGTAAAAAAACATGTATATAATAATAAAAAAGGTTGACAAAATACAAAAATAATAATATATTATGAGTAAGTTAAGAAAAATTTCTTGTAATTGATGAAATAATCTGAATATATAAATGCTATGAAGAGAAGAAGTAGAGCTAGATTTTATTTAACAGAGAGTTCCAGCTTGGTGAAATGGAATAAGTTAATTTAGTTTGAATACATCTCAGAGCACTATCTCTGAAAGATAACAACCATTAAGAGATATCGGAGTAGTACACGTTATAGTACACGGGTATATGTAATTATACTCTAAGAGATTAGTATCGTGAGATATTGATGAACTAAGGTGGTAACACGTAAGCAATGCTTTCGTCCTTTTAATAGGATGAAAGCTTTTTTTATTATAAAAATAAAAATTAAAGATTATATAAATATTTTAGGAGGAATGAAAAATGAAATCGATAGACGAGCAAATACGAATAATTATGAAAGGTGTAGATGATTTAATAGATGAAAAAGAGTTAAGAGAAAAACTCATTAAATCAGAAAAAGAAGAAAAACCTATGATAGTAAAATTGGGTCTAGACCCAAGTGCTCCAGATATACATTTAGGGCATACAGTAGTTCTTAGAAAAATGAAGCAACTACAAGATTTAGGTCATCAAATAGTAATAATAATTGGAGATTTTACAGGGAAAATTGGAGACCCAACTGGAAAATCTAAAGCAAGAAAAGCTTTAACAACAGAACAAGTTCTTGAGAATGCAAAAACTTATGAAGAACAAATTTTCAAAGTTTTAGATAAAGAAAAAACTATTGTAAGATTCAATAGTGAGTGGTTAGCTAAATTAAATTTTGAAGATGTAATAAAACTAGCAGCAACTATTACTGTTGCAAGAATGTTAGAAAGAGAAGATTTTAAGAAAAGATATGAAGGGCAAATGCCAATATCAGTACATGAATTCTTCTACCCATTAATGCAAGCATATGATTCTATAGCATTAGAAGCTGATATAGAGCTTGGTGGAACTGACCAAAGATTCAACTTATTAATGGGAAGATCACTACAAAGAGAATTTGGTATGGAGTCTCAAATAGTAATAATGATGCCTTTAATAGAGGGATTAGATGGAAAAGAAAAAATGAGTAAGAGCTTAGGCAACTATATTGGAATAGATGAAGAAGCAGGAATAATGTACCAAAAATCTATGGAAATTCCTGATGAACTTATAATTAAATACTATAATTTAGTAACTGATGTTCATCCTGACGAAGTTAATAAAATAGAATCTCAGTTAAAAGATGGTTCAGTAAACCCAAGAGATATAAAGATGAATTTAGCAAGAGAAATAGTAACATTATACCATGGAGAAGAATCTGCTAAAGAAGCTGAAGAAAGATTTAAATCTGTATTCCAAAAAGGTCAAATACCTGAAGATATACAAACAATTCAAGTTAAAGAAGATGAATTTGATTTAATTGAAGTATTAGTTGCTAATGAAATTGTTAAGAGTAAGAGTGAAGTTAGAAGATTAGCTTCTCAAGGTGGAGTAAAGGTAAATGGTGAAAAAGTAGAGGATTTAAGCGCTATTGTTAAAGAAAGTGAATTAGTTGTTCAAATAGGAAAGAAAAAGTTTGTAAAAATTGAACTAGTAAAATAGATTAAAATAAAAGCAAGTTCATTGAGTATAAAAAATATAATCAATGAGCTTGCTTTTTTATTATATTAAAATCTTAAATTGATAACCATTATCTTTGAAATATGTTATAATTTGGTCCAATGCATTTACTGTTTCTTGCTTTCCATAAGTATCATGCATTAAAAGAACAACCATTTCTTTACCTTCAGAAGATTTTTTTGCATGTTCAAATAATTCTTGAGCATTTTTCTTTTTACCTTCTGCATCAGCATTTAAAGCATTCCAATCAATTGATGCCATATTTTTCTCTTTTAAGTAGCTACCTAGAGGTTCCATATTCTTCCAAGACATATATCCACCTGGGCATCTAACTACATTTGATGAGAAATTCTTTCCTAAAACTTTTTTCATAGCTTCATCAGTTTTATTAAGTTCATTTACGAATGTATCAAGATTTAGGCTTCTGCCAGGGTATAGTTTTTTATAGTCGTGAGTGTAAGAGTGATGAGCTATTGCATTTCCCTCATCAAATGTTCTTTTTAAAATTTCATTAGCACCTTTTCTTTCAAGTGAATCACCTTTAATAAAGAAAGTTCCCCTAACACTATGTCTTTTTAAGATATCTAGGACTTGTGGAGTATTAGTAGTAGATGGTCCATCATCAAATGTAAGAAATACTATCTTCTCTCCGTTGTTTGAATAGTCGTATTTGCTAAGTTTATCCCAAACTAATTTTGCATCATATCCATATTCTTTTGCAGCTTCTTTTTTTGCACCAATAATAGGTTCATTTTTTTCTTTTTCGATTCTTTCTTTTTCTAGCTTTTCAGCCCTAAGTCTTTCTTGAGTTTCTTTAATTTCTTTTTTTCTAGACATATCCGCCCATGCCATAGAAAAAATACCAATAGCTATTACAACAATTATAGTAAGTGTAACAGTTTTCTTTTTTCTTCTTTTTACCATGATTACAGCATTCCCCCTTTTGTCGAATTGTATCAAAAATATATTATAATTATATCGAACAAAGTAGAAAAAGTAAACCGACAAAGTTGTAACTAAGATAACCAAAGTGTAACTTATTTGACATTATTTGCATAATATTAAAGTATAATATATTAAAGTTATTCATAAAAAAATTTAGTATAAGTAAAAAAATAAAAAAATTTATTAAAAAGGTGTTTACAAAAAATGATTAATATATTACTGTTAAATAGTGGATATAAATCTGAGCTCACGATGGATACAAATTTAGATTTAAAATACTGAAAAAATTTACTATATTAATCTATAGTAATGCTTATAGAAAAACTCTCTTGCTGTTTAGGGGGTTTATAATTTTGCAAAAAAATAAAAAGGAGGGGGCTTTATTGAAAAAATACTTTGGAGAAATAGGACTAATATTTATAGCAATTATATGGGGAAGTGGCTTTGTAGCAACCCAATTTGCATTAGACGGTGGGCTTACACCTCTACAAATCATAACTGTAAGATTCTTCTTAGCAGCCGTAATTATGAATTTACTGTTTTTTAAACAGATTCGCGCTAATATGGGGAAAAAATTGTTAAAAGCAGGAGGGCTTTTAGGAGTATTTTTATTTCTAGCCTTCACAGTACAAACCATTGGACTTATGTACACTACACCATCTAAGAATGCATTTATAACAGCAGCAAATGTTGTAATAGTTCCATTCATAGGATTTATACTTTATAAAAGGAAACTTGATAAGATAGGGATAATAAGTAGTTTGGTAGCCCTTGTAGGGATTGGTATACTTTCTTTAGAAGCAGATTTCTCTATCAATTTTGGCGATTTACTAACACTTATATGTTCATTAGGATTTGCATTTCATATATTCTTTACAAGTGAGTTTGCAAAAGATAACAACCCAATAGCATTAACAGCTGTTCAATTTACTGTAGCATTTTTAATGTCTTTAGTAGTTCAGACATTTGCAGGTCAATTAAAGATGGAAGCTGAATTATCTGGCTATATGGGAACTATATATCTAGCTATATTTAGTACTACAATAGGATTTTTATTTCAGACTATATGTCAAAAAAGAGTTGATGGAACGAGAACAGCTATAATATTATCTACAGAAGCTGTATTTGGTACTATATTTTCTATAATAATTCTAAAGGAACTTATTACAGCAAAATTGGTTATTGGTAGCATACTGATATTTGTTGCAATCATAACAGCAGAAACTAAATTATCTTTTTTAAAGAGCAAAAAAGTTAAACTTAAAGATTCAAAAGAGTCTTCCTTGGAAAGTATTTAATAAGACAATTGTTTCCTAATTAATCAAATAAACTATGTATTATGTAGAAATTTGACATCAAAACTTGGTTGATACTGGTGTTTCAAAGTGATAAAATTAATTAGGAAATAAATTTTATTTTTAGTGTTTAAACCATAAAGCTGGGGGTATATATATTCTTGTAGCAAGTTATTAAACTTAAAAATAAAAATTTAATTATATAAAATTGGGAGGAAATTAATTATGAAAAAATTTGTTTGTACAGTATGTGGATATATACATGAAGGGGATGCTGCACCAGCACAATGTCCAGTATGTAAAGTTGGAGCTGATAAATTCGAAGAAATGAAAGGTGAAATGGTTTGGGCTGACGAACATAGAATAGGAGTAGCTCAAGGTGTAGATGCAGAAATAATCGAAGGATTAAGAGCTAACTTTACTGGTGAATGTACAGAAGTAGGAATGTACTTAGCAATGAGTAGACAAGCTGATAGAGAAGGTTATCCAGAAGTAGCAGAAGCATATAAGAGAATAGCTTTTGAAGAAGCTGAGCATGCTGCTAAATTTGCAGAACTTCTTGGAGAAGTTGTAGTTGCAGATACAAAAGAGAACTTAAGAGTTAGAGTTGACGCTGAGTACGGTGCAACTGATGGAAAATTAAAATTAGCTAAGAGAGCAAAAGAATTAGGATTAGATGCTATACATGATACAGTACATGAAATGTGTAAAGACGAAGCTAGACATGGTAAAGCATTCTTAGGATTATTAAACAGACATTTTGGAAAATAATAATTAAAAACATAGATTAAAAGGAGAAACTTTAGTTTCTCCTTTTTTGAATTATACAAATAAATTGTTTTGATAAAAGGATGGAAATAATATGAAGTCAGTATCTGTTAGGAGTTGTAAAACTTACAATTATGAAGATGTAAGAGATTCTATTGAAAAAAATTTAGATGATATTGGAGGCATTGATAGATTTGTTAAGAAAGGGAGTAAAGTACTTGTAAAACCAAATTTATTGATGAAAAAAAGACCCGAAGAAGCTACAACCACGCATCCTATGATTGTAAGAGTTGTATGTGAGAAACTTTTAGAGTTAAATTGTGATATTACAATAGCAGATAGCCCTGGTGGTCCATATAATCAAAGCTCTCTTAAGAGTATTTATAAAGCATCTGGAATTGAAGAGGTAGCAAATGATTTGGGTATTAAGTTAAATTATGATGTTTCAGATGTTAAGATACATAGTGAAAAAGCACATGTTCTAAAATATATGGATATTATTAAACCAATAGTAGATGCAGAATATATAATAAATCTCTGTAAATTAAAGACACATGTGATGGCAACTTTTACTGGTGGTACAAAAAACTTGTATGGATGCATAGCTGGATTGAAAAAAGCAGAAATTCATTATAGATTTCCTACAGAAGAATTGTTTTGCGAAAATGTACTTTTAGATATTTGTGACTATGTGAAACCAACATTGACAATTATGGACGGAATAGTAGGCATGGAAGGTGATGGACCCTCAGCTGGAACTACTAGAGAAATAGGTGTCCTATTAGCATCACAAAATCCGTATGCTATAGATATAGTTGCATGTAAGATTATAAATTTATTTCCAAATAGAGTTGCTACAATTAGAGGAGCTATAAAAAGAGGATATATAGAAGCAGATTTTTCGGATGTTGAGATTGTAGGAGAAGATGTAAATGATTTAATTATAAAAGACTATAAGGTTCCAAATGTAAG
This sequence comes from Clostridioides sp. LIBA-6822, assembly GCF_056688955.1. Lineage (NCBI taxonomy): Bacteria > Bacillati > Bacillota > Clostridia > Peptostreptococcales > Peptostreptococcaceae > Clostridioides > Clostridioides sp. LIBA-6822. The sequence continues at coordinate 1,690,295 of NZ_CP196995.1, forward strand.
TAAAGATTTGAGACTGTTTTCTGTAAAACTACCAAAATTTTTAAATGAACCTATTTCAAAGCTTATAACACCAAAACCTGTGGTTAGATTTCAAGATTGTATAAAATGTGGAAAATGTAAGGAAGCTTGTCCTGCAAGTACTATAGAGATGGGAAAGAATGGAGCTATTATAGACTTAAGTAAATGTATACGATGTTACTGTTGCCATGAACTTTGTCCTAAAAAGGCTATTGATGTCAAACGTAATTTTGTATTTAAGTATGTAAAATAATGTATAATATTATATAAGTCTATATAAATGAAAAGTATAAAGGAGAAATAAGATGATTTTAATTAAAAATGGTAGGGTAATAGACCCTAAGAGTCAAAAAGATGAGAAAATAGATTTAATTATAAAAGAAAATAAAATTTATAAAATTGGTAAATTTGATAAAAGCAATGAATATGAAAAGATAATAGATGCTAGTGGCAATATAATTGCTCCAGGTTTAGTAGATGTACATGTTCATTTTAGAGACCCAGGATTTACATATAAAGAAGATATAGAAAGTGGGGCTAAGTCTGCTGCTAGAGGAGGATTTACAACCGTTATATGTATGGCAAACACTAATCCTATTGTAGATAATGAAGATACTTTTAATTATGTTAAAGAAAAATCAAAAAACGCATGTATAAATGTTTTACAAGCGGCTGCTATAACTAAAGGCTTTGAAGGTAAAGAGTTAGTTGATATGGAAAATCTCAAAAAAGCTGGTGTACCAGGATTCACTGATGATGGATTACCTCTGATGGATAGCAATCTAATTATGGAGGCTATGATTAAGGCAAAAGAGTTGGATGTGCCACTTAGTTTTCATGAAGAAGACCCTTCTTTAGTTGGAAATCCAGGTGTAAATGCAGGAAAGGTAGCTTCAGAGTTAGGATTAAAAGGTGCATCAAGTGTGGCAGAAGATGTTATGGTAGCTAGAGATTGTATGTTGGCATTAAAGACTGGAGCTAAGATTGATATACAACATATAAGTTCTGGGGTATCTGTTGATATGGTTAGATTTGCAAAATACCTTGGTGCAAATGTAGTTGCAGAGGCTTCACCACACCACTTTACACTGACAGAAGAAGATGTATTAGAGTTTGGAACAAATGCAAAAATGAATCCACCTTTAAGAAGTAAGTGGGATAGAGATAAGATTATAGAGGGATTAAATGATGGTACCATTGAAATAATAGCAACAGACCATGCACCACATAGTAGAGAAGAAAAAGACAGAGAATTCATTAAAGCTCCAAGTGGTATTATTGGGTTGGAGACTTCTTTATCTCTTGGAATAACAAACTTAGTTCATAAAAACCATCTTAACATGATGCAGTTAATAGAAAAAATGTCTACAAACCCTGCAAAATTGTACAATTTAAACGTTGGCTTTATAGAAGAAGGTGCAATAGCAGATATTGTTATATTTAATCCTGAAGAAGAATGGACAGTTGAAAGCTTTGCCTCTAAAGCTGATAACTCGCCATTTAAAGGTAAGTCTCTATATGGTAAGGTTAATTATACAATATGTAATGGAGAGATTGTATATAACGCTTAATTTAGGATTATTTTTTCAAGGCGGTGAATACAATGATTGAAAGTAAAAGATTATATATTAGAAAAATGAATCATAATGACTTTGAGGAAATAAGTAAGATTTTACAAGATATAGAGGTAATGTATGCTTGGGAACATGCTTTCTCTGATAAAGAAGTTTTGGAATGGATTGATAGAAATATAAAAAGATACGATAATGATGGATATGGATATTTTATTGCTATAGATAAGGAAAGAGAAGGCGTAGTTGGACAAATAGGTCTTATAAAACAAGACATAGGATTGGGAATAGGATATATAATAAAAAAAGAATACTGGAACCAAGGATATGCTACTGAAGGTGCAATTGCTTGTATAGATTATGCTATTAAGAATTTAAAAGCAGATACTTTAGTAGCAGATATAAGACCTGAAAACACGACATCTATAAATGTAGCAAAAAGGTTAGGTATGAAAAAAATATCAGAGTATGATAAGATTTATAGAGGAAAAGTAATGAAACATGATATCTATCAATTAGAAGTAACTGGATTAACTACAAAGATTGTCGAAGTAGTAGAGCATAATCCAAACTGGAAATATGAGTTTGAAAAGTTAAAATCTGCACTAGAAAAGGTATTAGGAAACTCAATTTTAAAAATAGAACATGTTGGTAGTACCTCTGTTGAAGGGCTTTCTGCGAAACCAAGATTGGATGTTGATATAGTAATTGAAAACTACAATTATCTAAATGATACTATAAGGAAATTAGAAAAATTAGGGTATAGGCATCTTGGTAATTTAGATATAGAAGGAAGAGAAGCTTTTTTATATGATACAACTGATTTTATGGAACACAATTTATATGTATGTCCTAAAAATGGAAAAGGGTATTTAGAACACATTAAATTTAGAGATTATTTAAGATTAAATCCAGATAAGGTTAAAGAGTATTCTAACTTAAAGAAAAAACTAGCAAAACTTTATAGATATAATGTTGATGCTTACTGTGATAATAAAACAGATTTTATAAGAGAAATAATAGACTAGAAACTAAAGAACGCACTATTATATTTGAAAAAGATTAAATTCTTAATCTATCATATATAATAGTGCGTTATATATTAAATTTGTTTTAGACAAATAAATATAAAAATCATAAATCTAGAAAATGTCTATTTATAAATCGCCTTTATAGGGTCGAGTTTAGAGGCTTTAAAGGCTGGTATCAGACCAAACACAACCCCAGTTAATATAGTAGCTACAATAGCATAAAATAAGCTATTTAAACTAGGAATGGCTTCAAATCCGATGTATTTAGAAACATAATTAGTAGCAATAAATCCAACTATAGTTCCTAAAATTCCACCACATACTGTTATAAATACAGCCTCAACTAAAAATTGAAATAATATAGACCTAGGTTTTGCACCAATAGCACGTCTTATACCAATTTCTCTTTGTCTTTCCATAACAGAAACATACATTATATTCATTACACCAATACCACCAACAAACATTGCAACTACAGTTATTATAGATACATATTTGTTTACATTAGAATTAATGCTTTCAAGATAAGCTGTCTGTTCAGTTGGGTCTGGTGTAGTATAAGAACCATTGATACCAGGATGCATCTCATATAGTTTAGCTATAACATTGTTTGCAACTTCATTTACATTATATCCATTAGAAGACACCAAGTCTAACTGGTAGATTTCATTTGAATAAGAATTTTGACTCATTAAACTGTCAAAAGCCTTTTTAGGTATAAGAGAAGTAGTAAACTGCATGTCTTGATAACCTCCAAAAAATCCTACATTTTGGTTTTGCTGAGAGTCATCTAATACTCCAATTATTTCAAATATAGTTCCATTTATGTTAATACCATGACCTAAAGCATCTTCTGGATTTTCAAAAATTTCACTTGTGCTTTGTAATGTAAGTAAAATTACTTTTCTTTTCTCATCATCTAGAGAAAAATCTCTACCACAAACTAAATTTATTTTAGAATCTTTTTTTACTGGTCCAATGTCAACATAAGTACTCTTTTTATCAAAAGATGCTTGTGAAGAGTAAGTTGAATCAAGATTAAACCCATCTCTTGATGGAGCAATTCTTTCTACACCTTCAACAAATGATAATTCTTCTAAGTCTTTTGCATTAAATGGTTTTAAAAATATACTCATATCATCAGTAAGACCTGTATTATCAGCCGATTCAAACGAAATAGTAGTTTTATTAGGATTTACATTGTTTACAGACTTCTTAATTTCTTTCTGAAATCCATTACCTATAGAACTAACAAGTATTACTGAAGTTATTCCTATTATAATCCAAAGTAAAGCTACAAAAACACGAAGTTTGTGCCCTTTTAAATTAGCCAAAGAATTTTTTAATAAACCCATGATTACACCTCCGAAGTAAACACACCATCTTTAAGTCGTATGACCTTAGTTGCATACTTAGTTAAATCTTGATCATGTGTAACCATTATTATAGTCTTACCTTGTTCATTAAGTTTTGTCAAAAGCTCCATAATTTCTTTGCTAGTCTCGCTATCTAGTGCTCCTGTTGGTTCATCAGCAAAGATTATTTGAGGGTCATTTGCCAGACAGCGTGCAATGGCTACACGCTGTTGCTGACCACCAGATAATTGAAGAGGCTTCTGTTTAAGTTTATCCAAGAGTCCAACAGATTTTAATTTATCTTTAACAATTTCTTCTCTTTCAGATTTTTTTAGTGTCTTATTGTAGATTAGAGGTAACTCTACATTTTGATATACATTTAAAGTTTCTATTAAATTAAATTGTTGAAAAACAAATCCAATATTAATATTTCTAAAAACAGAACGTTCATTTTCACTTAAATTAGTTACATCTGTTCCATCAAATATATATCTTCCTTCATCAAATACATCAAGAAAACCTAGGATATTAAGTAAAGTGGTTTTACCACTACCAGATTTACCCATTATCATGACGAATTCTCCAGAATCAATTTCTAAGTTTAAGGATTTTAAAACATGTAATTCATCTTTCCCTACTTTGTAATACTTTTGAATATTTTCTAATTTAATCAACATATGTAAATTAATTCACATCCATAGTAACTTCTTTTACTTTTTTATTTGGAGTAGCATCTCCATTATTAGAACCAGCAGTTACGCCATCGCCTTGAACTGGGTCTCCTTCTTTCATTTCTTTAGTAGGGTATTTTATTACTATATCGCCTTGTTCAAGACCGCCTCTAACTACAGCAAAATCATCATTTTGACTTGCTACATCTACAATTTGTTTTTTCAATATACCATCTAAATCCTTAAATACGTATGAGTGTTTTTTGTCTTTAAGTACACAAGATGCTGGTATCTTAAAGCTTGAACTAGCTACTTCAAGTGATGCTTGAAGATGGAATCCATTTACTAATCCTTCTTGATTATCAAATGCTATGTTTATATCATAATAAGATAGAGTATTCTGTTGAGCTCCCATCTCGTTATCTGGAGTAGATGGCTTATCAGATATAAAACTTATTCTACCAGTAAGCTTTTGGTCAGTTGAGAAAACTAGTATATTAACCATTTGGTCAATTTTCATTTTAGGTAAATCTTGTTCACTTGCTTGTCCTTTCATATAGAACTCTAGACCTTGAATAGTCATAAATGAAACTGGTTGGTCTGGATTTCCAGTTTGGTCATTTAAGTATACAGTACCATCAAAAGGAGCAGTAACTCTATCATATGCTTTCTTATCCAAAGAAGTTATTTGAGAGTTTAAAGCACTTATCTGAGCATTTATAGAAGCAATAGCATCTCTATTTTCAGTAATATCAGAAAGTGATATTTTTTGTTTTCTGTATTGGCTAAGTTGTGATTTTAGACTATCTATTTCTGCTATTATACTTGGATTTTTAGCAGTAAAAAGAAGGTCACCTTGATTTACTTTTTGACCATTTGTAACATTAACATCACTTAGTTCATAATCTCCAGAGATATTAAAGTCTTTAGTCTGTTTAGGAACAACCATACCATTTATAAATATTTTCTCATTTTCAGGAATAGTATATGTTTCTATAAAGTTTTCATTAGCTTGTAATTCAGTGTTTTTTGCATCATTATAAGCAAGTATCCCTAAAATTAAAAGTATGATTACTACTATTCCTGCATAGATTTTGAATCTTTTATTTTTAAAGGGATTGTTTTTAAAACCTTTATTTTTAGCTTTGAAGCCACTACTTCCAAAACTACTACTTCTAAAGTTGTTACTTTTGAAGCTGCTATTTCTAAATTTTTTCTTTTTAAATTTTTTTAGAAAAGACATGTCTTCCTCCTTTTTATAAAAACTATTTATTATATACTGGGATGTACATATAGAACCATTATTAAGAAGCCTGCTGAATATAAGTTAAATGAAAATAAACTATCAATACTAAGATACTATAAATCATACTTGAATGTAATAGTAAATCTTGTATATTGATTGTACTCTGAATCTACATCGATTTTATGGCCAAGTTTGTCACAAAGTTCTTTTGCTAAATAAAGCCCAAGCCCTGTAGATTTAGCGTTATTCCTTCCATTATTACCTGTAAATCCCTTATTGAATATTCGATTTAAATCTTCCTTTTTTATACCACAACCAGTATCTTCCACTCTTAATTGTAAATAATTTTTGCTTGTTTTGCAATAGATAGATATATTATCTCCTAATGAGGAATATTTTAGGGAATTACTCAATAATTGCTCGAATATGAAGTAGAGCCATTTCTCGTCTGATAAAACTTTAAAATTCAAATTATTTAAGCCTAAAATTATTTTTTTTGAAATAAAATATTTTGAATATTTTCTTATAATCTCCCTAATAATTTTTTCAATATTTACCTCTTGAATTAAGAAATCTTTATGAAAATCTTCAAGTTTAGATAAATATAAAATTTTTTCAACAGAATTTTCAATTCTAAATATTTCATTATCTATATCATCAGAAATTTTTTCATCAATTAAATTCTCATTCTGTTCGAGGGTAAGTTTTATTATAGCTATAGGCATCTTTATATCGTGTACCCACATACTCATAATCTCTTTATTTTCTTCAAACTTCTCAATATTATTGTTTATCATTTTATTACACTTATATTGGTAACTTTTAATGATATTCAAATATATTTTTTCTTCATTTTTACACTTAATTAATTCTATATCATTGGTATTAATTTTAAATGTGTCATTTTTTATGTTATCCAAAAATTTATTCTTCTTTATGTAGCTAATTAGTAGATATAAAAACAAAAATACAACATTCACAACCAATATATATATAATAGTGTCAGTTAGAAAAATCTCTACAGGAGAAAACATAATAACTGCTATTGTAAAAATTAAGAAAGCAAAATTGTATACTAAAAACCCAAGTTTATCTTTGAGAAAATCTTTAAAGCTCATAAATTCACCTACTTAGAGTTGTTTTAACTGATTATATAACCTAATCCTCTTTTTGTATCTATAAAATTTTCTAAACCAATTTCATTTAACTTTACTCGTATTCGATTTACATTTACAGTTAACGTATTATCATCTACAAACCAATCACTATCCCATAATTTTTTCATAAGTTTATTTCTACTGACGATTTGTCCTTTATATTTCATAAGCTCATGAAGAATTTTAATTTCATTTTTGGTTAGTTCAACAATCCTGCCTTCATAGCTTATGGTTGCAGTTGATAAATCTAAGATAACACCATTGTGAACAATTTGATTTGAATTATTATCAACAAAATTATAAGTTCTTCTTAAAAGGGCATTAACTTTAGCTACTAAAACATCTATAGAAAATGGTTTTTGTATATAATCATCTGCTCCTAGATTTACACCCATTATTACATCCATATTAGAATTTCTCGAAGAAATAAAAATTATAGGGACTTTTGAAATTTTTCTTATTTCATTACACCAATGAAAACCATCATAAAATGGAAGATTTATATCCAATAAAACTAATTGCGGTTTATAGTTTCTAAATTCTTCTATTATATTTTCAAGATTTTCTATTTGATGCACATCATGTCCCCATTTAGAAAGACATTCTGAGATGATATTCTTCAATGAAACATCATCTTCAATTACCATTATTTTAAACATTCCTACCTCCTAATCCAAAATAGTTATATTAACATAACCTTATTTTACTTGATAAATAAGAATATTTCTACCTTATAATTTAAAATAATTATATTAATATAACTATATTTTGCTTGATAAATTATATTTTAAACATAATTACAATAAAAATGAAGAAATATAAGCAATACTTACATAAATGTAACCTTAAATTAATGTAATTAAATGTTTAAAAGCTATTTTAATATATATAATATATTTATGAGAATTAATAAATAACTAATTATGGTGAAAGGTGAGTATTTAACTATGGAAGAAGTTTTATCTGTTGAAAATATAAAAAAAGAGTATGGGAGAAGGGGTTCAAAACTTGAAGCTCTAAGAGGAATAAATTTTAAGGTTTATAAAGGAGAATTTGTTGGTATCATGGGTTCATCTGGTGCTGGAAAATCAACTCTTTTAAATATCATTTCTACAATAGACTTTCCTTCATCAGGAGACATTTATATAAATAGAAAGAATACTATTAAAATGAACCAAAATGAATTAGCAGATTTCAGACGTGATAATCTTGGATTTGTGTTTCAAGATTCTAATCTTTTGGAAACTCTTACAATAAAAGAAAATATAATGTTGCCTCTTTCTTTAAAAAATGAAAGTGTATCAGTAATAGAAAATAGAATACAAGAAATCTCAAAAGAATTAAATATAGAATCTATACTAGATAAATACCCTAGTGAAGTTTCAGGAGGACAAAAACAAAGAGGAGCTGTCTGTAGAGCAATAGCAACAAAACCATCATTAATACTTGCAGATGAACCTACAGGAGCGTTAGATTCCAAATCTGCTAGAGATTTGTTGAATTGCCTATTGAAATTAAATAAAAATAACAATAGAACAATATTAATGGTCACTCATGATGCTATAAGTGCAAGTTTTTGTGATAGGATACTCTTTATAAAGGATGGAATAATATTTACAGAAATTGTTAAGGGAGAAAGTACTAGAGAATTCTATAATAAAATAGTAAACACAGTTTCCTTAATTGGAGGAGTTAATAAAAATGAGTTTATTTAGAATTGCAATGCAAAATGTAAAAAATAGTTTTTTTAACTATCTAATGTATTTCGTTTCAATTGTATTTAGTGTGTTTGTATTTTTTAGCTTTAAATCTATAGAGTATAACGATGCTTTAAGCTCACTTGGCGAAAAAACTAGGATGGGTATTAATACAAGTTCAATTGTAATAATTATATTTGTTTTCTTGTTTATATATTATTCAAATTCATTTTTTTTTAATAGACGTAGACGAGAGGTGGGGACTTATAGCTTACTTGGAATGAGGAAAAAACAGATAGGAAGAATATTTTTATATGAGACTTTTTTAATGGGGATATTTGCAATATTAATAGGAATAGTTTTAGGTCTATTATTTTCAAAGCTTATGACTATGATGCTTGTAAAATTAATGAACGAAATGATAGTAGTAAAGATGAATTTAAGCATAAAGGCTTTAGTTCAAACACTCATTGTATTTTTAATAATATTCATAATTATTGGAATAAGAAATACTGTAATCATTGGAAATAAAAGGATTGTAGAACTATTTAATAAATCTCCAGAAAAGCATACAACTAAAAAATGTATAAGGCTAAAAGGGATACTTGGTATTTTGCTAATAACAATTTCTTATTTTATGTCAATTAGTTATTTTATTGCTGAAAATATTATGCTTTCAGTTTTTATATTAATTACAATAATACCAGGAACCTTTTTATTTTTCTCATCAGTTATGTCTATAATCATTGATACTGTTAAGAAGAGAAAAAGTTTTTATTATAAAGTAAGAAATCTAATTGCTTTTTCTGAGCTTGGATTTAAATTGAAGAGCAATAGTAGAGTATTGGCTATTATAGCAATATTAATAGCTACAAGTGTAACTATGTTAGGATTTACCATATCACTTTATTATGATATAGATAGAAATATAAGTGAAAATTACAAATATAGTTATACTATAAATGCAGGAAATAGTTATGTAAATAGTAAAATCGACAAGCTGTTATATAAATATAAAAAAGATAATAGTGTAATTTTTGATAAGACAATAGAGCTTATAGACAAAGATATAATCCTTGAAATGTATTATAAAAATGCAAATAGTCATAGAAAAGATAAAATATCTATAGACTTTATTAAAGAAAGTGATTTTAAGAAGTTAAGACAGTATCAGAATAATGATTATGAAGAATTATCTTCAGATGAATATGTATATTATGTTTATGATTCATATAAGAAAATATTTTTTGAAAACTTTAATATTGGAGAAACAAAGCTATATATTAAAGGTGAAAAAAAATATGGTACAAATATTTTTACAGTACAAGAAAATATCTTAGAGCCAGAAATAAATTTACAATCTACGTTTGATTTAGTTGTAATAAAAGACAAAGTATTTAATAGGTTAAAATCAGACGCAAGCACTAGACTAATAAGATTAATTGACATAGATAATGAAAAAGAGGAACTTGATTTAACTTTAAAATTGAAAAATATAGTAAATGAAAATATGGAATTTACTTATCCTTTTAATTTTACATCAAGTACTGAGAACTATAATAATTTGATAAGACTAAGTGGTCTTATGCTGTTTATAGGTATATTTTTATCAGTAGTATTTCTTTTATGTACAGGCAGTATAATTCTGTTTAAGCAACTATCAAATATATATGATGATAAAGAAAGATACATTATGTTAATAAAACTTGGAGCGAATAACAAAGATATTGAGACAATAATATCAAAACAATTAAAAGTTGTATTTTTATTGCCGTTAGTTGTAGGTACAGTTCATAATCTATTTGCAATGTCAATTGCACAAAAGTTTATACCTAGGTCATTAATTACTCCGATTATCATGACTCTAGTAATTTATTATATAGGATACTTTATATATTATTTCTTAACCTTAAAATATGCTCAAAATATGATAATAGAATAATTTAATTTTTATTAAAAGAATTAAATAACTTTTTTTAATAAATTAAATCCTTTTAAGGTAAGATAGAAAATCTTATAATTTATATTAGGACGTATTGAAATGAAGGAATTAAGCTTTGGAAAAAGTTTATATTTTGTATCAGTTGTATTACTCGATGTTATATAATAAATTTAGGAAAACTATCAAATAAAAAATGACAAGGAGTTGAAGTTTATGAAGTTTAACGCTTATCAACATAAATATTCATCAATAAGAAATGTCGTGTATGCCAAAAACGGTGCAGTTGCAACATCAACACCACTGGCATCTCAAGCTGGACTTGAAATACTAAAGAAAGGTGGAAATGCTGTAGATGCAGCAGTTGCAACAGCTGCTACATTGGCAGTGGTGGAACCAACAAGCAATGGGATTGGTGGAGATGCATATGCACTTGTTTGGATAGATGAAGAAAAACGATTGTATGGTTTGAACTCGAGTGGTTTTGCTCCAGAAAAAATGGAATTAAATAATTATGATAATATGGAGGAAATGCCAAAGTATGGGTTTGGAGCAGTAACTGTACCTGGAATACCTGCAGCTTGGGCAGAATTAAATAAAAAGTATGGTAAACTTAGTTTAATAGAATGTTTATCTCCAGCAATAAACTATGCCAGAGAAGGTTACGTAGTATCACCTAATGTGGCTAAAGTGTGGAAAAAATCATATGAACTATACAAAAAAGAACTTGTTGGAGAAGAATTCAAACCGTGGTTTGATACATTTTCTAAAGATGGCAAAGCTCCAGAAGCTGGAGATATATTTATATGTGAAGAACAGGCAAATACATTGGAAGAGATAGCAAATACTCAATCTGAAAGCTTTTATAGAGGAAGACTTGCTGATAAAATAGATGAGTATTCTATAAAATTCCATGGAGCTATAAGAAAAAGTGATTTAGAACGTTTTTATCCAACATGGGTAGAGCCTATAAGTACGGAATATAAGGGATATAAAATATTTGAAATTCCGCCAAATGGACATGGAATAACAGTTTTAATGGCACTTAATATATTAAAAGAACTAGAGATAGAAGGAAATATAGATAATGTGGAAGATATACATAAAATTATAGAGAGTTTAAAATTAGCTTTTGCAGATTCTAAAACTTATGTAACTGATATAGAACACATGAAGGTAAAGATTCAAGAATTATTAAACCAAGAGTACGCAAAAAAAAGAAGTTCATTAATTGATAATAAAAATGCTCTGTATCCAAGTGCAGGAGAGCCATATTGTGGTGGTACAGTATATCTTTGTACTGCTGACAAGGATGGAAATATGGTTTCATATATACAGAGTAACTATATAAACTTTGGTTCTGGCATTGTGATACCAAATACTGGGATTGCATTACATAGTAGAGGGAATAATTTCAACTTAGACCCTAAGCACCATAATGTAGTAAAACCATTTAAAAAACCTTATCATACTATAATACCTGGATTTTTAGGCAAAGAAGATAAAGCAATAGGACCATTTGGTGTAATGGGAGCTTTTATGCAGCCACAGGGACATATTCAAGTACTAACAAACATGATAGACTTTGGTTTAAATCCTCAAGAAGCACTAGATGCTCCAAGATGGCAGTGGATAGAAGGCAAGAGAATTGAAGTTGAATCAGATATGCCAAAACATATAGTAGATTCATTAACTGAAAAAGGGCATGAAATAAAAGTAATTAATGATAGTGTTGATATGGGAAGAGGTCAAATAATATTCAAAACAGAGCAAGAAAGTTATATTTGTGCAACAGAATCAAGATGTGATGGTCATGTTGCAGTATATTAATATTATTAAGTGAATGTATGTTATAATGAATTCAAAAACGTATATGAAATAACAATTAAAGGCGAAAGTCTAAAATGACTAACGCCTTTAAAATATTTAAGATATTATCTACGGATTTTTATATATTATTAGCTTTATTCTTGACCAGTCTTAATTTCATTATCATCATAGCTAATCCAGTCACTAAAGCTACCAACATAAATCTTATGAGGTATGTCAAGTTCTCTAAGAGCAAGGCTATTGACACAAGCAGATATTCCTGAGCCACAAGATAAAATTACTTCATCATAAGTATTTAAATCTTTAAAGAAATCTTTTAAAAATTCCATGTCTTTAAGTGAGCCATCTTCAAAACTACTTTTTATTAAATCCTTGCAAAAATAATTTTTAGCACTAGGTATATGACCAGCTTTTGAGTAAGCAGGTTCAACTAAACCTTGGTATCTTTCATTAGCACGACAATCTATAATGATAGTATCTTTTTTATATAATTTGGATTTAACATATTCCATTGGTACAACCAAATCATCATTTATATTTGGATTAATTTCCTTACCTGTACAATTTGGAATATTTACTTTTTCTTCTAGTTCTCCACCTTCCTTTACGAAAGATGTTATTCCGCCATCTAACACATAGACATTCTTAAGACCTAAGTGTTTTAATTGGAAAAATAGTCTACAAGCTCCATTTAAATCTCCATCATCATAAGTTACAATTGTAGTGTCATTATCAACACCCATTTTTTCTAATTTTTCCTTTAATATGAAAGGGTCTTGTAAAGGGTTTTTACCACCATGTTCTTTTGTAGGAGACGATAAATCCTTGTCTATATCTAAGATAAAACTACCTTTTATGTGCCCCTTTTTATAAGAATCAATACCATAAGTTCTATTAATAAGGTCAAATCTACAATCTATAATGACTAGATTATCATTTTGTTCCAGTTTTGATATGAGTTCTTTTGCAGAAATAATGTTTTTCAAAGAATGTACCTCCTATTCTTATATTATTTTTATTTTCATTCATATTAATTATTAACTTTATAAATTAATATTATTATAATTTATTACATAAGTAAATAAATCTTTAGAAATTGTAAAAATTTTATATAAAAATTCAAATAATTAATGAATATTGAAAATTTTAGATATATAATAAAATAAGGGTATATTTTAGATAATATGAAAGCTGGTATTGCAATAGATTAAAGCCTTATACACGTTTAGTTTTTAAAGAAATTGGTGTTATTATGAAAATCTAAGTTAATTTATTAAATAAATAATTGAATAAAAAAATTTTATTATGTATTTATAAAATTTTTGTTACAAATTTGGCATAATATAGTATACTTTAAGTGTGTATTAGGTTAAATCTATAACAAATTAGACATATGATATAAGATCTAGTGTTTATTGGCAGTTAAAAGAAATTTGTTAATATCAACTATTTGTAATTTGGGCAATTATAATTATTTTATAGAGGGGGTGTCCAATACAAAACAATTAATAAAGAACTAATATTATATTATATTATAATGAAGTTATAGTTTTGTGTGTTTATGTTTTTAATTAAATTTAGAGTGGGAAAAATATATTTGTTAGAATGGAGAATAGCGAGATGAGTAATAAAATAGTTAGTAAGAGACAATTAACAGATAGTATTTATTTGATGGAAATAGAGGCGCCTAGAGTTGCAAAATCTTCTCAACCTGGTCAATTTATAATAATTAAAAATGACGAAAAGGGAGAAAGAATTCCTCTTACAATAGCTGACTATGATAGAGAAAAAGGAACAGTAACTATTGTATTCCAAACAGTTGGTGCTTCAACTAAAAAGTTAGCAATGTTTGAAGAAAACGATTTTGTAATGGATTTTGTAGGGCCATTAGGACAAGCAAGTGAATTTATACATGAAGATATAGAAGAATTAAAAAATAAAAAAATATTATTTGTAGCTGGTGGAGTTGGTTCTGCACCAGTGTATCCACAAGTTAAATGGTTTAAAGAAAATGGACTAGATGTAGATGTAATAATTGGTGCAAGAACTAAAGAATTAATCATATTAGAAGATGATATGAGAGAAGTAGCTAAAAACGTATACGTATCAACAGATGATGGTACATATGGATTTAATGGAAGAGTTACAGATTTATTACAAGATTTAGTTGATAATCAAGGCAAAAAATATGACCAAGCAATAGTAATTGGACCAATGATAATGATGAAATTTATGTGCCAATTAACTAAAAAGCTAAATATACCTACTATAGTAAGTTTAAATACAATAATGATTGATGGAACAGGTATGTGTGGTGGTTGTAGAGTTAGTGTTGGAGATGAAACTAAGTTTGCATGTGTAGATGGACCAGAATTTGATGGACATTTAGTTGACTTTGACCAAGCAATGAGAAGACAATCTATGTACAAGACTCAAGAAGGAAGAGCTATGCTAAAACTTGAAGAAGGCGATAGTCATCATCATAGTAATTGTGGATGTGGAGGTAACAAATAATGGATGCTAAAAAAGTAAAAGTACCAGTTAGAGAACAAGAACCTGCTGTAAGAGCGACAAATTTTGAAGAAGTGTGTTTAGGATACAATAAAGAAGAAGCTATGGCAGAAGCTAATAGATGTTTGGCTTGTAAAAAACCAAAATGTGTAGGTGGATGTCCAGTAGGAATAGATATTCCAGGATTTATAACAAAAGTTAAAGAAGATGATATAGAAGGTGCTGCTAAAGTAATAGCTAAGAGTAGTTCATTACCAGCTGTTTGTGGTAGAGTATGCCCACAAGAAAGTCAATGTGAAGGTGTATGTATACTTGGAATAAAATCAGATGCAGTATCAATAGGTAAGCTAGAAAGATTTGTAGCAGATTGGTCAAAAGAAAATGATATAAATCTATCTGATACAGAGCCTAAGAAAAATCAAAAAGTAGCAGTAATAGGAAGTGGTCCAGCAGGTTTAGCTTGTGCTGGCGATTTAGCTAAAAAAGGTTATGATGTAACAATCTTTGAAGCAATGCATGAGCCAGGCGGAGTTTTAACTTATGGTATACCTGAATTTAGACTTCCAAAACAAGCTGTTGTTCAACCTGAAATAGATAATATAAGAAAATTAGGCGTAAAAATAGAAACTAACGTAATTGTTGGTAAAACAATAACAGTAGATGAGCTTATAGAAGATGAAGGATTTGAAGCTATATTCATAGGTTCAGGAGCTGGTCTTCCAATGTTTATGAATATACCAGGAGAAAATGCAAATGGAGTATTTTCTGCAAATGAGTTTTTAACTAGAGTAAACTTAATGAAAGCTTACAGAGATGACTATGACACACCTATTAGTTCTGGTAAAAAAGTTGCTGTAGTTGGTGGTGGAAATGTTGCTATGGACGCTGCTAGAACTGCATTAAGATTAGGTTCAGAATCATATATAGTTTATAGAAGAAGTGAAAAAGAGCTTCCAGCAAGAGCTGAAGAAGTACACCATGCAAAAGAAGAAGGTATTATATTTAATACATTGACAAACCCTAAAGAAATTTTAGTAGATGAAAATGGATATGTTAAAGGTATGGTTTGTATAAGAATGGAATTAGGAGAGCCAGATGATTCTGGAAGAAGAAGACCTATAGAAATAGAAGGTTCTGAATTTGTACTTGATGTAGACACAGTTATAATGTCACTTGGTACAAGTCCAAATCCATTAATATCTTCTACAACAAAGAGTCTTGATATAAATAAAAGAAGATGTTTGATAACAGATGAAAATGGTCAAACTTCTAAAGAAGGAGTATTTGCAGGTGGAGATGCTGTTACTGGAGCAGCAACAGTAATATCTGCAATGGGAGCTGGTAAAACAGCAGCAGCTTCAATAGATGAATATTTAAAAGCAAAAGTTAATGCTTAATTTGTAAATTAAAAATACCAAGCTAGAATATAATTTCTAGCTTGGTATTTTTTTGTTTTTGTATTTATGTAACCCTTGTTATTATAATATTTGACACTATTTTACCATAATTAGACATAATTATGATAAAATAGTATACAATAAAGGTTTTATAAGGAGGTAATAATGTGTGGTCAACAAAATCAAATTTGTTAAATCTAACACTAGATAACAAAAAACCAAATCATATAATCAATGGTGTTTTAATATGAGAAAAAAAGAAAAAGTATTTGATGGGCTAATTTTTAAGCATATATTAATTTTACTAATGCTGTTAGTCTTGATTGATTTCACAAGCATAATTATATATGCAAGTAATTCTATGGAAGTTACTTCTAGAAATATGATTGAGGTATCTAAGAGAGAGCTTGAAGACTATTTAAAAACAAATACTTCTTTATTAAAAGCTCTTAGTCAAGATGACAGATTCTCTAATAGTGAAACATCTCTAATAGAAAAAGGAAAATTATTAAGACCATATCAAAAAGAATATAATCTTTTTATGATTGGTATAACAGATACAAAAGGAAACACTTCAAGTACATATAGGGAGAAAATTGGTTCAATAAAAGATAAAGTTAGTTTTAAGAAAGCACTTAAAACAAAGCAAGTAGTAGTTTCAGACATTGAAGTTAGTAATGTTACAGGTGATAAAGTATTTATTATATATGTACCTATTATAAAAAATAATGAGGTGATTGGAACCATTTTTGCTTCTTTTTATTTTCAAGATGTAAATAAGATAGTAAGTAGAAGTAACTTTGATGATTCTATTAAATTTCTGATGATAGACAAAGATTATACTGTTATTTCTCATCCAAATAAAAACTATGTTGATAATAAAAGTAATCTTTTTGATTTAGAAGGAAATATCACAGGAAGCACTAAAAACGAAATTTCAAAAAATATAAATGAAAAGCACCAAAATAACTTTTTATATTGGAATAACTGGAAATTATATAATTTAAGATATACAAGTATTAAAGGCACTAATTGGACTTTAATATCAAAATGTGATATATTTAAAAACTTTAGAAGCCTAATAATTAATTTTATAATCAAATTGTATTTCTATATATTAATATTTATGATATTGTGGAAATTAAGCAATGCCAAGTTAATAGAACAGCTTAAAAAGTTGGCTTATTATGATTCTTTAAGTGGAATAAAAAATAAGGAAAAGTTTAGAAAAGATTCTATGTATATTCTAAAGAATTACTATCGAGATGACTTCTACTTGGTACAATTGGATGTCAATAAATTTAAATATATAAACGAGATGTTTGGTTATGCTGAGGGAAATAAGATATTAATGCATATTGCACATGTTTTAAATAATAATATGAATAAATATGAAATTTGCGCTAGGATGGATAATGACCATTTTATGTTATTGGTTTTTTGTAGTACTGAAGATGAACTTTTAAATAGACTGTCTAAAATAAATAATGAAATTTGTAACTTAGATACTGCTAATTCATCTAAATATAAAATTGTTATGTCAAGTGGAATATATAAAATTACTGGAAAAGATGATGTTCAACAGATTGATTTATTAATTGATAGAGCAAATATTGCAGCAAAAACTAAAAAAGAAAAATACGAACACTCATATTCATTTTTTAATGAAGAGACAAGAAATCGATTGTATAAAGAAAAACGATTGGAAGATAATATGAATAAGGCTTTAGAAAAAGGTGAGTTTATAGTGTATTATCAGCCTAAATACAGTCTAAATGATGGAAATGAAATTGAGGGTGCAGAAGCTCTGATAAGATGGGATAGTCCAGAAATGGGATTTATTTCACCTATAGATTTTATACCTTTATTTGAAAAAAATGGTTTTATTGTAAATATTGATATGTTTGTCTTTGAAGAAGTTTGTAAGACACTGAACAAATGGATAAGTGAAGGATATACTCCTGTACCAATCTCAGTGAATATGTCTAGAGTTCATTTGTACAGAGATAATTTCATAGAAAATATCACTGATTTGATAAATAAGTATGAGATATCTCCTGAGTTTATTGAACTTGAACTAACAGAAAGTGTTGTATTTGATAATTTAGACATATTGATTAACATAATGAAAAAACTTAAAGAAATAGGATTTATTATATCAATGGATGACTTCGGTTCAGGGTATTCATCTTTAAATTTATTAAAAGACCTTCCTTTTGATGTTTTAAAATTAGATAGAGGTTTTTTAATTGAGACAACAGATACAAAGCGAGGAAAGATTATTATTTCTAAGATAGTAGAAATGGCAAAAGCTATTGATATTAAAGTAATCTGTGAAGGTGTAGAAACTTATGAACAAGTAGAGTTTTTGAAAGAAATAGGTTGTGATAAAGTTCAAGGATACTTATTTGCTAAACCTATGGTGTTAGATGAATTTGAAAACCGTTTGAACTTTAAATTTAATACTAATCAATATTAATTAGATTGTTTAATACCCTAATTTAATTGTCTTACAAATATGTAAGTTAATTGTTAGGGTATTTTTATGGTTAAAGTAGTATGTTCACGATAATATAGTATTGTAGTAAAAATAAAAAAATTATGGAGAATATCAAATGAACATATTAAGTATTGAAAATATATCAAAAACATATTGTGGAAAGGTTTCATTTAAAGCTTTAGATAAAGTTAGTATAAATATAGAAAAAGGAGAGTTTGTAGCTGTTATGGGTCCATCTGGAAGTGGTAAATCTACCCTTTTAAATATAATCTCTACAGTTGATAAACAGAGTGAAGGTAAAGTTATATTAGATGGATATGATATAAGTAAATTGGAAGGAGAAAAACTTGCTGAATTTAGAAGGAAACAACTTGGTTTTGTATTTCAGGATTTCAATTTAATTGATACTTTAACTGTTGGTGAAAATATCATGTTACCACTTACATTAGATGGCACAAGTATTAAAGATATGAATAGACAAACTAGAAATATAGCTGAATTTTTAGGGATTGATAAACTTTTAGATAGAAGAACCTATGAAATTTCAGGAGGTCAAGCTCAAAGATGTGCTATTGCTAGAGCAATTATAAATAGACCTTCACTACTACTTGCAGATGAACCAACTGGAAACCTTGACTCAAAATCTACCGGTGATGTTCTAAGATTATTTAATAAGATAAACAAAGAACAAAATGTAACTACACTTATGGTAACTCATGAAGCATATAGTGCAAGTTATTCAGATAGAGTAATTTTTATAAAGGATGGATGTATATATACGGAAATAAAAAAATCTGGAAGTAGTAATTCTTTCTATGATGAAATACTATCTGTATTGTCTAAAATAGGAGGTGCAAGATAGTGGATTTTAGAAGATTTGCTTATAATAATATAATTAGAAATTTTAGGGCATATTTAGCATATTTTTTCAGTTCAGTTTTTTCTATAATGATATTTTTTGTCTTTGCTGTATCTATGTTTCATCCAATAATAACAGAATCAGGAATTCAAAATGGCTCTACTGCATTTATGGCTCTTATGGTTTCAGAATTAATAATACTAGTATTTAGTTTGCTTTTTATATTGTATTCTCTAGGAAATTTCTTAAAATATAGATTAAAAGATTTTGGAATATTGATGATAACTGGAATGAGTAATAGACAACTAAAAAGATTGATATTAATTGAAAACTTAATAATAGGTTCTTTAGCAATCATATTAGGAATATTGCTTGGATTGTCGATTTCTAAATTGTTTTTGCTGTATTTAAGCAAGTTGTTTTATATAAACTTGGCAGAAATTTATTTTCCAATAAAGGCAATATTGACTACAGTTATATGTTTTACAATTTTATTTTTAATAACAGGGCCATTGAGCTTAAAATTATTGAATAAGAATAATGTTTTAGAGCTTTTAGTAGGCACAAAAAAACCTAAAAAAGATATAAAAACTTCAAAGTTGCTTGGCATAATTTGTATAGCATGTCTTATAATAGGGTATACAATGATTCTATTTGGTAATAAGTTAAAAATAAATGGAGGTATGTACACAATAACACTACTAATTACTTTAGGTACATTTCTATTTTTTTCTCAATTTATGATTTTAATATTAAAATATTTAAAAAATAAAGAAAAAATTTATAAAAATAAAGTGAATATGTTGCTTATAAGTAACCTAATGTATAAATTAAAAGATAATACACGATTATTATTTTTAATGACAATACTTTTATCAACTACCTTAGTAGCGTTTACAACAACTTCAACACTTGTAAGTTCTCAAGGAAAATCTTCTAAAAATAACTTCCCAATGGTTTACTCATATTTCTCCGAAGATAATAATGAAAAAGAATATGAAGAAGTACAACAAATTAGAAATACAATTAAAGGATATGATTATAAAGAGGTGAGTTTTCCTATACTTAAACACAATAGAGAAGCACTATTAAGTGTAAGAAGTTATAATGAATTGTCAAAACAATTAAAATTAGACAAAGTTAATCTAAAAAAGGATGAAGGTATATTAATTCCTGGTAGTAATTCAAAAGAAGATATAAATTTTTTAAAACAAATAAAAAATTATAATATAAAACATGTAAATATAAAAATAAAAAAATCATCAAATAATATAATCTTTCCTACTGGAATGTTTAATAAAGTTATAATTATAAATGATAGTTTATACAATGATATAAAAAATGAATTTTCAAAAATGAGTTTTCATGGATTTGATTATAATAACTGGCAGACTAGTGCGAATATAACTGAAAACCTAAAAGAAAAATATTTTAATTTGGATAGAGAGTATAATAAATCATATTTTTTAACTTTACCAGATATGTATTTAGTAGAGTTACAACAAAGTAAAATTCTACAGTTTATGGGTATTTTTATAGGTGTGATATTGTTTATGGGAGTTTTCAGTTTTTTATATTTCAGATTATATACAGATGAGCCATCGGATAAAGTTAAATATAAAAATCTATCAAAAATAGGTCTATCTTTTAAAAATATGAATAAAATTGTTAGTATAGAGATAGGGACATTATTTTTTATACCGTATTTCATAGCAATTGCAAATACCTTGCTTTCTCTATTCTTTTTAAATAATATATTAAATAGTAGTTTTAACCTAGAAAATTTGGGTATATTACTAGTGCTCTCATCTATATATACACTTTATTTTTATTTGTTAAAAAAATTTTATATTAGAAAAGTTTGGTTTTTTGATTAAAGTGGTATATAATAGATATATAAAATTAATATTTAAAAAGTAGTTAATATTAAGGGAGGGCATTTGCACCTCCCTTGTAATATGTGGAAAATTGAATATTAGAAGAAGGAGGAGACTTGATGGAAAATCAACAATTATTAGGAACAGAACGAATTAGTAAATTACTACTTAAATACTCTATACCAGCAATAATAGGTATGTTGGTAAATAGTTTATATAATGTAGTAGATAGAATCTTTATTGGAAATATACCAGGAGTTGGGCCACTTGCAATAACAGGTCTTGGTGTTACAATGCCGATAATGACAATAATACTTGCATTTGGTATGTTGATAGGTATAGGAACCACTACTACAATATCAATAAAACTTGGGCAAGGTAAAGTAGAAGAGGCAAGAAAACTTATAGGAAATGCAATGACATTATCTGTAATAACAGGAATTATTATAATGATACTTGGAATATTATTTGCAAATAAGATACTTACATTATTTGGAGCAAGTGAAAATACGCTTATATATGCAAAATCATATATAAATATCATATTATTAGGTACAGTAGTAAATCTTCTTTCCTTTTCTTTAAACCACTCAATAAGAGCTGATGGTAGTCCTAAAATTTCAGCAGGAATAATGATAGTAGGATGTTTAACTAATATAGTTTTAGATTGGATATTAATATTTGGATTTAATTTGGGAATACAAGGGGCTGCAATTGCTACAATAACTTCTCAAGCTCTTACAGCTGTTTTAACTATAGGATATTATATAAGTGGAAAATCAAACTTACGATTCAGTAAATCTAATTTAAAATTAGATAAAAAACTAATAAAAGCAGTATTTGCAATAGGTATGTCTCCATTTGCAATGCAACTTGCAGCAAGTTTGGTTCAGGTCATATCAAATATTGCACTTAAAACTCATGGTGGAGATTTGGCTATAGGGGCTATGGCTACAATTTCATCTATCGCAATGGTATTTTTAATGCCTATCTTTGGAATAAATCAAGGAGCGCAACCTATTATAGGTTTCAATTATGGAGCTGAAAAATATGATAGAGTTAAAAAAGCATATTTAGGTTCATTAGTAGTGGCTACTATAATTTTATGCATGGGTATGGTGGTAATTGTACTTTTCCCAGAAGCGATTATAGGAATATTTAATAAAGACCCTGAACTTATGAATATATCTGTTAATGGATTAAGAATATACTTACTTATGTTGCCAATTGTAGGCTTATCAGTTACAGGAACAAACTTTATACAATCTATAGGAAAAGCCAAAATGGCAATGTTGTTAAGTCTCTTAAGACAAGTAATTTTATTGATACCAGCAGTACTAATTCTTCCTACATTCTTAGGTTTGCAGGGTGTATGGACAGCTCAACCAGTATCTGACTTTATAGCTACAGTAATTACAGGTATAGTTGTATTTAAAGAGTTAAAAAGATATACTCCGAAGAGTGAAAGGTTGAATGAAAGTGAAAAATTAAATGAGATAACAACAGAATAAAAAATATAAATTCAGATAATTGAGCAAGAAATTGCAAAAAACACAATTATATGATAAAATAAAACCGCTGTCAAGGATAAGAGAAATTCTAATTATGGAGTGATTTTATGGAATTTACAAAGAAAAGCAAATTAAAAAATATGTATGTAAACATGAATGTAGCAAGAATGTTGTCTAAGATAAATGAGTATAAGGGAAGACAACTGCTTTACAAAAAACAACCAAAAGACATTTTAGAAAGATTAGAAAAAAAATCTTTAGTAGATTGTTCTGAATCTACATACATTGGAAATCAAAGAGATAGTAGTAATTTTAATTTAGAAAAATTAATAAGTAATGAAGTTACACCTAGAAGTAGAGAAGAATTGAGTATTGTTGAATACAGAGATGTAGTAAAAACTATTAATAGTGCTTATGAAAGTATTCCAATAAGTTCACAAACAATTCTTGAGCTTCATGGATACTTATATAAATTTTCATCTACTAGAGGAGGAAGCTACAAATCAGATAATGATTTTATTGAGCACAATTTAAAATGTGGTGAATTCATAAGTATTGATTCAAGCATCAATAAGGTCGAAAAAGCTATAGAAGAAATATGTGAAGCTTATAATACATTGATAGAGGAAGATGAAATTGATATATTAATATTAATTTCTGCATTTGTGTTAGATTTCATATTGATACATCCATTCAAAGAAGGTAATATAAAAATGGCGAGAGTGCTTATCCTATTGTTGCTAAATAAAAATGGATATGAAGTTGGAAGATATATAAGTTTAGGAAAAATATTTGATGACAGTTCATATGAGTATTACAGTAATTTAAATTATCTGAAAGCGTCTATAGGTAATGAAAAAGCAGATATGAATGCTTGGATTGAGTACTTTTTAGAGACAATATTGACCGCATATGAGAAGTTGGATGATAGTTTAAATATATCTGATAAGAAGAGACAAACAAAAACTAGTAGAATAGAAAAAATAATAAATTCTACTCTTGGATATTTTACAAAAGAAGATATAAGAGATTTATGTCCTGATATTCCAGAACCTACAATAAATAGAGTTTTTAACAATCTAAGAAAACAAGATAAGATAGAGGTTGTTGCAAGAGGTAGAAGCGCAAAATGGAAGAAAAAATATTAAAAAATATTTAAATAATTGTAATGGTATAGTGTTTTAACACTATACCATTTTTGTTTAAATTATAAAATTTAAGTATTATTTAATCTT
The DNA here is from genome assembly GCF_056688955.1 of Clostridioides sp. LIBA-6822. Lineage (NCBI taxonomy): Bacteria > Bacillati > Bacillota > Clostridia > Peptostreptococcales > Peptostreptococcaceae > Clostridioides > Clostridioides sp. LIBA-6822. Next base: position 1,714,700 of record NZ_CP196995.1, read on the forward strand.
AGTACATTTTATTATAAAAAATATTGTAATAATTACTTATGTTAAAGTCTCTATTTTTTATTATATCTTTAATATTTTCTGTAATTAATATACATTGTATTTTATTGTTTTTTACTTTTAAGATTATTTAAGATTTGCATCTCTATTTATTTTATGATTCGTCAACAGAATAGAATGGTTATATTTGTGAAATAATAATATAAAAATAATATTAGGAGTGATTTTATGAAGAAAAAATTATTATATATAAATGTAAATTCAAAACCTGAAGACTTATCTTCAAGTAAAACTGTAGCAAGAAAATTTATAAATAAATTTATGGAAGAAAACAAGGATTTTGAGGTTGAAGAGATAGACCTTTATAAAGAGCATATACCAAGACTTGAATATCAGTACTTTGAAAAGAGAAATTGCATAGTTAATGAAGAAGATGCTAAGAAGTTGGATGATAAGGACAGAAAAGAGCTTACGAAGATTAGGAGCCTTTGCGACCAATTTGTGAGTGCAAGTGTATACGTAATAGCAGCACCTATGTGGAGCTTATCTTTTCCAGCACCACTTAAAGAATATATAGACTGTATAATTCAAGATGGAAAAACTATATCATTTGAAGGTAATGATAAACCACAAGGGATTTTAAATGATATTGATAGAAGTATGGTATATATACAATCTTCAGGTGGACACATACCATGGGTATTAAAACCAGTTATGAACAAAGGGTTAAATTATGTGGAAAGTATCATGAAATTTATAGGAATTAAGAAATTTGATGAATTATTAGTAGATGGAACTGGAACTAGTGAAGATGAAAGACAAAGTGCAATAGAGAAAGCATCTGAAAAAATAGAAGGAATAATAGATTCTATGAAATTTTAGTTATAATATTTTATTAAAAATATAAAGGAAAAACCTCTTTTAATGTAGAAACTTATATTGAAGGAGGCGAGAATCATGCGAGAAGAAAAAAGTAATGAAAAGTATGATTGTTATTGGTGTAATCAAGAAAATAATTTCTGTGTAGAGATAAAAGACAATGTAGTTATGATAGATGATGGCACTGGTATATTAAAACAAGCCGTTTTCATAGGGTACAAACAAATCCAAGTTAATTTAAATTGTTCACATTGTCAAAATTTAAATAGAATAAAATTAAATTTGTAGAACCTTAACATGGAAATTATTAGAAAGAATTAAAAATAGAAAGTATTAATATTTAGACTGAAAATTATATTGTATACAATGGAAGTTGATTTAATTAATATTGTATTTTAATATTTATTTTCAGTCTTACTTTATTGAAGTTATTTTTTAGAAATCTCTGGGAAGTAGGTATCTACTAATTTTTCTGAAATACTTTTTAATTGGTCAGCCATTGAAGTAAGGCTCAATAAGGCTATCAACAAGTCTTCTTTATTTTCTGGATTTATACTGATATTTTCAAAATTAGAATCTATAAAGTTTGGCATATTCTTTCTTTGATTTTCTTTTATAGACATGAATTTTTCATAACAAGTAACTAAGTCTTCTTCATTGAAGTCATCTTTTTCGTACACACCATGTAAGATTCTTTTAATTTCTTGTATTGTAAGTGTATTTTTCATAGAATAAATGATTATCATTTGTAAAATTTGTTCTTTAGTATACTTTTTTCCCTTAATAGGTTTGATTAATCCCTCTTTACTGTAATTATTTATCATAGTTTTGGTAAGAATCTTGTCACTCTCAAATCTCTTATTGGCAGAAAGTTTGTTGTCAATTAAAGAAATTATTTGGTCCATGTATAAATCGATAGAGGGAATATCATTTGAAGTTATATCAGCATTATTTACTGTTTCTAGTATTATAGTATTAAGTTCATTATTCATCATATGTTACCTCCATAATATATATAATACAGCAAATTAGAAAATAAAACAATATTAACTCTTGTAAAAAAAACATAAAATGGTATAATTAAATCTATAATATAGTAATTAAAACTATATTGATAACTGTGATTTTTAAAATACATAATTGTAGGAGGACGAAATGTATCAATTTTTTTTGAAGGGTAGAGACCCAATAAGTAGTTTAACTCATTTTATAGGGGCTTGCTTATCTCTTTTAGCAACTATAATTTTAGTTTTTCAATCTGTATCATTACAAGAAACCTCTCTTTTGATGATAGTATCTGTATCAATATTTGGATTGTCGTTAATTGCCTTATATAGTGCAAGCTCATATTATCATTTTTTAAAGGGAACACCAGAACAAGAATTATTTTTTAGAAAAGTAGACCATGCAATGATCTATGTATTGATTGCTGGTTCTTATACACCGATATGTCTAAATTTTATGGGAAAAAAGGAAGGCATAATATTTGTTACAGCAATATGGATAGTGGCTTTTATTGGCATAATAATAAAAATCTTTTGGATGGATGCACCTAGATGGTTGTCTACAAGTATATACTTACTTATGGGTTGGGCAATTGTTTTTGATATAAATGCATTCAATTCAATACCTAAGGATTGTCTTAAGTTATTGATTATGGAAGGTGTATCTTACTCTATAGGTGCGATTATTTATATTATTAAAAAGCCTAATATAAGTCCTGAATTTGGTTTTCATGAAATCTTTCATATTTTTATTATGGTAGGTTCTTTATTTCACTTTTTAGCTGTTTTATTGTATGTTTTATAATTTTAAAAATTTTATAATTTTAAAAAGTTTAATTAGTTGATACTAAATTTCTACAATGAATAAAATGGAACTGTCTTATATAGATTATATTTTCTACAAATAAGACAGTTCCTTATTATAAATATTAAATTTTATTTATAATAGATTTTGATAAAAATAGTACATTCAAAATGTCTATTCCATGATTCCTTTAATGTACTTTTCATTTACGACATATAGTTTGAATTTATGTACTATAATTATGTCCTCTAAATTCTCTGAAACACTAACAATTCTAACACATTTATTTCTAATTTCTACAGGTAAATCTAAATCATTTGTTAAATTCACATAGTCATCATATTTATACATAAAATCATCCCTTTACATTAAGATATACTTATTATACTATATTTTAATAAGTTTTTTTAAATTATTACAATTTTTCCCGAAATTTCATTTTATATACATAAAATTTCCAAATTAGGCAAGGATTAAATTTATAATTGTACAAATAAAAAGCCTATATAAAATATTTTATTCAATTTTACAAATAACTATTGCCAATTTTTGAAAAATATATTATCATTAATAGTAACAAAAAACTGTAAATTTAGAATATTAATAAAAATTACTTGGGAGGAAATTATCATGGTGAGATTAAATATAGTAAAATTAAATACAAAATTAAATCATCACCATCATCATAGATTAAAGGGATTGTAATATGAAATTAATTCATAGACACAAGCCCTGTTTTTAGTGTAATTGGTCTTGTATCTATGATGGGAAGTAATTTTAAGAGAAAATTATAGCCATATAGGTATAAAGCCTATATGGCTTTTTATTGTTTTAAATTTACAAAGGGAAGAGTAATTTTAATGAAAAGGGTGATAATATGAAGTTTTTAAGGATTGAAGATGAAGTCATTTATTCTAAAAAAAGATATAAATTAAAAAGAGAAATAGATAAACTTTTTTTAGACGAAGAGTATTTTCAAATAGAGCCACAATTATTTGAAGAATACGATGAGTTTACAAGTATTAACAATAAAATACCAGAAGAATCTATGGTAAAGGTTGTAAATGGAAAAGTAATGGTGCTTAGAGCTGATATAACTACAAGTATAATCAAAAGTCTTGTGCCAAGATGGGAAGATGGTTTAAAACTTAAACTTTTTTATAATTCATCAATATATAAAAATAAAAATACAGTTGGAATAAAAGAGATAAGACAGATAGGATGCGAATGTCTAGGAGAATCTTCTGTAGAGGCAGATAGAGAAGTAGTAAAATTAGCTCTTAAGATACTTGAGAAATACAATAATAAGTTTATATTAGAAGTTGGGAGTAGTAAGTATATTAATGGCTTGTTAGAAGAATTAAACCTAAATAAGAATTGTGAGAATCAAATTAAAAATTTATTGTATACGAAAAACAATCATGAATTAAAAGCATATATTGAAGAGTTAAAACTTAAAAATGAAATAAAAGAGTTATTATCAAATATTTTAAGTTTGCAAGGGAATTTATATAATGTTATTGAAAAATCAAAAAATTTCTATTGTAATGATAAAATGAAACAAGCACTTGAAGAATTAAAGCAAATAAATGACTTAATTGAAGAGTGTAATTTTTTAGATAAGGCTAGATTTGATTTATCAATGATTACAATGCTTGATTATTATGAAGGTGTTATGTTTAGAGGTTATTATCCAAACTCGTATAAAGAGATTTTGAGTGGGGGAAGATATGATTCTTTAACTAAAGAATATGGAAAAGAAATTCCAGCTATTGGGTTTACATTAAGTGTTGATGAGTTAATGAAGTATGTATATAAATAGGAGCTAAAAGGAGGGGTTATTTTGGATTATTTGACTATAGCACTAGCAAAAGGAAGAATAGAAGGAGAATCGTTTAAAAAATTTAAAAAAATGGGTCTAGGGGATAGTATAGACACAGATACAAGAAAGTTAATCTTTAAAGATGAAGAAAATAAAATAATATATATACATGTCAAGCCATCAGATGTAGTTACATATGTTGAAAAAGGAGTAGCAGACCTTGGTATAGCAGGGAAAGATACTATTTTGGAGAATGAAACAGATGTATATGAAATATATGATTTAGGCTTTGGTAAGTGTAAATTTGCTGTAGCAGGATTAAAGGGCGATAGTATATATAGAGAAGATGAATATCTAAAAGTAGCTACAAAGTATCCAAATATAGCTAAAAAATATTTTAAGGAGAAAGGTCAAAAAATTGAAATAATAAAATTAAATGGTTCTGTAGAATTAGCTCCAATAGTAGGATTATCAGATGTAATTGTAGATATAGTTGAGACAGGTAATACACTTAAAGCAAATGGTCTTGAAATATTGGAAGATATATGTGATATAAGTGCTAGAATTATATCAAATAGAGCTAGTTATAGATTTAAATACGAACAAATTCAAAATATAATTCGTTTATTTGAAGAACTGGATAACTAAAATACAATTAAGGAGGAGTTTAAATTGAGAGAAAAAGAAAGTATAAGAGAATTAAAGGGATATGAACCAAATCATGTGAATTGCAAAGTAAAACTTGATGCAAATGAAGGAAGTAAGAAGTTGTTTAAGCATCTTATTAAAGAAATTTCTGATAGTGATATAGATTTAAATTTATATCCTGAAGATTCTTATAGTGAATTGAAAGAGTCTATAATAGATTATATAAACATTTCTGGAGTAAGTAAGAAAAATATTTTAGTAGGAAATGGTTCAAGTGAAATAATTGATTTGATAATACACACTTTTGTAGATAAAGATGAAGTGATATTAAGTTTTTCTCCAAGTTTTAGTATGTATTCTATATATAGTCAAATAAATGGCTCTAAGTTTATAGGCGTTGAAAGTGACGAAAATTTAGTTATAAATATAGATAATGTAATTGAAAAAGTAAAAGAAAATAATCCTAAAATAGTAATTGTATGTAATCCAAATAATCCAACTGGAACAATACTAAAGAGGGAAGATATAATAAAACTTTTAAATTCAACTGATAGTTTAGTAGTTCTAGACGAAGCATATATGGATTTTGGAGAAGAAAGTATGTTGAGTGATGTTTTTAAGTATGAAAATCTAATAGTTCTTAGAACCTTATCAAAGGCATTTGGATTGGCTGGAATAAGAACAGGATATATGTTATCTAATAGTAGTTTAATAGATTCTGTTGAAAAGGTAAGACCTCCATATAATTTAAATTCATTATCAGATTTCATTGCAACAAGAGCTCTTAGAAATAAAGATGTAGTAAAAACTTATATAGATGAAGTAAAAAAAGAAAGAGAAGTTTTATATAAAGAAATGATTGATATAGGAATTAAGGCATATAAATCACAAGCAAACTTTATATTATTTTATTCTGAAGTTGAAAATCTATCACAAAAACTTATTGATAGAGGGGTGCTAATAAGAGAATTTAGTGGAAAGTTAAAAAACTATTATAGAGTTACAATTGGTGATAAAGAAGAAAATGCTATATTTATGGAAGCTATAAGAGATATTTTGAAAAAGGAGAAATAGGTATGAGAATTTGGAGGATAGAAAGAAATACTCTTGAAACACAGATTTCAGTAGAACTAAATATCGATGGTTCTGGTAAAGCTGAAATAGATACTGGAATAGGATTTTTAGACCATATGCTTACATTGATGGCATTTCATGGCAAGTTTGATTTAAAGGTGCTTTGTAAGGGTGATATATATGTAGATGACCATCATAGCGTTGAAGACATAGGTATAGTCATAGGTGAAGCATTTAAAAATGCTTTAGGTGATAAAAAAGGAATAAGGAGATATTCTAATATCTATATACCTATGGATGAATCTCTATCAATGGTAGCAATAGATATAAGCAATAGACCATATCTTGTATTTAATGCTAAATTTGATACTCAAATGATTGGTAATATGAGTACTCAATGTTTTAAAGAATTTTTTAGGGCTTTTGTAAATGAATCCAGAGTAACATTACATATTAATCTTTTATATGGAGAAAATGACCATCATAAGATAGAAAGTATATTTAAAGCATTTGCAAGAGCTTTAAAAGAAGGTAGTGAAATAATTTCCAGTGATATAGCATCTTCAAAGGGGGTTTTGTAGAATGAATATAATAGTAGATTATGGTCTTGGAAATATAGATTCTGTATCTAGAGGTTTTAAAAAAGCTGGAATAGAAACTAAAATTTCTAGTGATGTAAATGAAATCAAGCAGGCAAATTCACTTATACTTCCAGGCGTTGGGGCCTTTAGAGATTCTATAAATGCTTTAGACGAACTAGGATTGATACCAATATTAAGAGAACATGCTTCAAAAGGAAAATTTCTGATAGGTATATGTTTAGGGATGCAATTACTTTATGAAAAAAGTTATGAGTATGGAGAATACGAAGGATTAGGACTTATAAAAGGAAGCATTGATAAATTAGACATAAGTTTAAAAGTGCCACATATGGGATGGAATAATCTAAAATTTAATAAGAAAGACGATGATATACTTAAATATATTAAGGAAGATGACTATGTATACTTTGTTCACTCATATTATGCAAATTCATCAAATGAGGAGCTTGTTGCATTTTCAGAGTATGAAAAGAAAATTCCTGCTATAGTTAGAAAGGGTAATGTATATGGTATACAATTTCATCCAGAGAAAAGTGGAGAAGTAGGTTTAAATATATTAAAAGCATATGGGGAGATGATAAAATGATAATATTTCCAGCAATAGATATAAAGGACAACAAATGTGTGAGACTTACTCAAGGAGATTTTGATAAAGTAAACGTATATTATGATAATCCATTAGAGGTAGCTCACAAATGGAAAGATGAAGGAGCAGAATATATACATATAGTAGATTTAAACGGAGCTAGAAGTGAATTTGGTGTAAATACGAAAACAATTGAGAATATAGCTAACAATATAGATATACCAATTCAAGTTGGTGGTGGAGTTAGAGATAAGGAAAAAGTCCAAAGTTTAATAAAAGCTGGTGTTACTAGAGTGATACTAGGCAGTATAGCTATTGAAAATTTAAATTTGGTCGAAGAATTAGTCGATGAATATAAAGATAAAATTGTAGTTTCTATAGATGCTAAAGATGGAAAGGTAGCAGTCAGAGGTTGGGAAGTTGTAAGTAATGTGGATTCGCTAACATTGTGCAAACAACTTGAAAAAATAGGTGTACAAACTATTGTTTATACAGATATATCAAAAGATGGTATGTTACAAGGTCCAAATTTTGATATATATGAAAAAATCTCAAATGAAACATCACTAAATGTTATTGCTTCAGGAGGAGTAACTTCTATAGATGATGTCAGAAGATTAAAAGATATGAACTTATATGGTGCGATAATAGGTAAAGCACTTTATGATAAAAAGATAGACTTTAAGGAGGCACAACAATTATGCTTACTAGAAGAATAATACCATGTCTAGATGTAAGAAATGGAAGGGTTGTAAAAGGTAAAAAATTCAAAGATATAGTAGATGTTGACAGCCCAGAAGTACTTGGGAAATTTTATAGTGATTGTGGTGCAGATGAACTTGTATTCTATGATATAACTGCATCAAATGAAGATAGAAAGACATCCTTGGAATTTGTAACAAAAGTTGCAGAAAATATAAATATACCATTCTGTGTTGGTGGAGGAGTAAATAAGTTAGAAGATTTTACTGATATTTTAAGAAAAGGTGCTGATAAAGTTTCTATAAATTCATCAGCAGTCAAAAATCCTGAATTAATAAGGGAAGCATCCTTAAAATTTGGAGCACAATGTGTTGTTTTATCAATAGATGCAAAGAAAAATGAAGAAGGTTCATGGAATGTATATGTAAAAGGTGGTAGAGAAAAGACTGACTTGGATGCAATTGAGTGGGCTGTTAAAGGTGTAGAACTTGGAGCAGGGGAAATAGTTGTAAATAGTATGGACGAAGATGGAATGAAAAATGGATATGACATAGAGTTGTTGTCAAAAATAACTTCTTTAGTGAATGTACCTGTTATAGCATCAGGTGGTGCTGGTAAAATGGAGGATTTTTATGAGGCTGTCAAAGAATCTAATGTAGATGGAATTTTAGCAGCATCTGTTTTTCATTTTGGAGAGATAAAAATAAATGATTTGAAGAAATATTTAAAAAACATGGGTGTAGAAGTAAGATTGTAAGTCAAATATCTAAGAGGAGATTGAAAAGATGGAAAATAAATGTAGTAATATATACAGTGGGGAAGTAGAAGAATTTATAAAAAGTGTAAAATTTGATGATAAAGGTTTAATTCCTGTTGTTGTTCAAGATGTAGTGAGTAAAGATGTGCTAATGTTGGCATATATGAATAAGGATGCTATAAAGAGAACTTTAAAAGATAAAGTAGCTTGTTATTTTAGCAGAAGTAGACAAGAGCTTTGGATTAAAGGAGAGACATCTGGGAATACTCAGAAAGTTGTTAAGATGTCTTATGACTGTGATGTAGATACAATATTACTTTTAGTTGAGCAAACTGGTGTAGCTTGTCATACAGGAAATTATTCTTGTTTTTATAGAGATTTATTTGATGATACTAATAAAATGGAATTTGAAGTAGAAAAAAGTATATTGAAAGAATTATATGATTTAATAAATGAAAGAAAAAATAATCCTGTTGAAGGTTCTTATACTAATTATCTTTTTGAAAAAGGTATAGATAAAATACTTAAAAAAGTAGGTGAAGAAAGTAGTGAAGTAATTATAGCATCAAAGAATACTGATAAAAATGAACTTATCTATGAAATTAGCGATTTAGTATATCATACATTGGTATTGATGATAGAAAAAGACGTTAAGATTGATGAGATAAAAAAGGAGTTACTCAACAGAAGGAAATAAAAAAAGATAGATTGATAGGGAATAAGAAAATATATCGCTTTTTATAAAAAGTGGTATATTTTTTTATTCCCTATTTTTAATTTGTGGAGTAATATGTAAATATCTCAATTTAATTTATTATATACATAATTTATTAATAAAATAATTAAAATACATAATTTATTTTATAAAAAATAAGATTATCTAATTATATTTAAGTAAAATAATATGAAAATAATTTTTAAATTAAAAAATAGTAATAAAAATAGTGATTTTATAAAAAAATAGAGTTAGATTTCAATGCTTGAAAAACGTTTTCAAAACTAATATTTTATTTTTTTATTAAAAAATAAAATATTAGTTTTGATTTCTGGTTTAAGTTGAGTTATAATAAATTGTCAAATTATTTATTATTATAAAATAGACTATAAAACAAGCAAAAGTCATACTATTATATAAAAGACATTTAAAATAAGAAATTATAAAAAGACAAATAAAATGTTTTTGAAAAATAGTGAAATTTTATTGCAAAAAATTTAAAACGATTTCAACTTAATAGTTATAATCCTTTTTAGTTGCTATAAATATACAATGTATATTATACAATATAAAAAATGCATTTACTTAAAAAAATATTATTAGATTTGGATTTATAATTTTTTTAAACTTTAAGCTATCATAAAAGTAAAATATTACAAAAGCTGAGTAGAGATTATTTTATTTTAATAAATAATAAAAACTATTTTTCTATAATATTGGCATAATATATGCTTATATAACTATGAAATTAAAATTAAATAAGATTAAAGTAGGAGGAAGAAAATGGGAAGTAATGAACTAAAAAAGACTCTTGGCGTGTCAGCAGCATTATCTACTGTTGTTGGTTCCGTTATAGGAGCTGGTGTATTCTTTAAACCGCAAGCAGTTTATACATTGACTGGAGGAGCTCCAGGTCTTGGTATATTAGCATGGTTAATAGCTGGAATTATAACTATAACAGCTGGTCTTACAGCTGCAGAGGTATCAGTAGCGATACCAAAAACTGGTGGAATGATGGTATATATAAAAGAAATTTATGGAGAAAAATTAGGATTTTTAACTGGATGGATGCAAATTGTACTATTCTATCCTGGAATGATGGCGGCTTTAGGTGTTATATTTGGAGAACAAGCCTCAGCTTTAATTGGTAGCCCATCACTATTACTTCCAATAGCTATTGGAATTATAGTAATAGTTGCAGGATTAAATATGTTGGGTTCAAAAACTGGAGGAGCTATACAGACTGTTTCTACAATATGTAAATTAATACCACTTATTTTGATAATGATTGTTGGATTTATTAAAGGTGGTGGAGATAATCCAATACTTACACCTATGGTTGGTGAAGGATTAAGTCTAGGTAGTGTGTTAGGTCAGGTTTTAATTGCTATATTATTTGCATTTGATGGATGGATGAATGTTGGTACTTTAGCTGGAGAAATGAAGAATCCTGGAAAAGACCTTCCAAAAGCTATAATAGGTGGATTATCAGTTGTTATGGCTGTTTACTTTATAATAAACTTAGCATATCTTTGGGTATTACCAGCTAATGAATTAGCAAACTATGCTTCTCCTGCATCAGCAGTTGCTGAAGTTATATTTGGTTCAATGGGTGGAAAAATAATATCTGTAGGTATATTAATTTCAGTATTTGGAGCATTAAATGGATTCTTATTAACTGGTTCAAGAGTTGCATATACTCTAGCTACAGATAAGACTTTACCAAAATATAATACTTTTTCTAAATTAAATTCTGCTCAAGTTCCAGCAAATGCTATAGCATTAGTATCTGTTATTGCATCTATATATGCTTTATCAGGTCAATTTAACTTATTAACTGACTTAGCAGTATTTGCGACTTGGATATTCTATGTATTAACATTTATAGGAGTAATGAAACTTAGAAAAACTCATCCAGATATGCCAAGAGAGTATAAAGTACCATTATATCCAATTGTTCCTATAATAGCTATAGCAAGTGGTATATTTGTTGTAGTTAATCAATTATGCTTTGCAGGTATGAAAACTACTATGATATCTATAGGAGGTCTTATAATAACAGCTATAGGCTTACCAGTGTATGCCTATATGACTAAAGGGACAAAAAGAGAGTCTAGGTAGTTTATAAATATTTTATAATTATGTAAAAAATAAAATCCCAATCTATTAGCTAATAGATTGGGATTTTATTTTTAATTTTTTGGAAATTAAACTTTTCTATTATAAATAATATAATATTGTATGAATCAGAAAAAATTACCTAATTAATGTAATGATTTATGAATAAGATTAGAAATTTTTACCTAATAACAAAAAATAGTAAACATAAATATATATTGTATGCACTAAAAATGTGCGATAGCATTGTTTTAGTAGTTATTTTGTGTTCGATATTTCTAATTTATAAAAAAAAAATTATAAATTTTAAAAATTATAAATGACATTTTAACTAGAATTAATTGTAAAAAACACTATATAATACTCAATTTTCAACATTCTATGCAATTATACATAAATTATACAGCATAATAATCATCAAAATAACAAATTTTAAAAATTAAGTAAAACTTTTTGTCGAAGTTCAACGTCTATATATATGTAGTGTAAATTTTGTGTGTAAAATACTACAAAAATATAAATGTAAAAATATAGCAATATTGGAGGTCGAACGATGAGAAATAAAAAGAAAAAAATAAATAGAAAGAAATTGTATGTACTTTTAAGTGCTATTGTAGTATGTCTAGCTTTTATAGTAGTTGGTATACGAGTTAGCTCTTTAAATATGAAAGAAGACGAAATTAGTAGAAATACAAAATTGTCAAATTCTACTATTACAGATATAGTATCTAATACAGCAACAGAAATTAGCAAAGGACCAAGTAAAAGTTCTGGAAAAGTAGCATACATAACTATAGATGATGGTCCATCTAAATTTACTGACCAGATGATAAAAACTCTAAATAAATATAATGTTAAAGCAACTTTTTTTATGATAGATGGCAATATGAAGGAATATCCACAACAAGTTAAAAATATAATTAAAAGTGGGAACACAGGAGGTTTTCATAGTGTGTCACATGATATTCATAAGCTTTATGTTACCAATACATCAGCAAAAGAGGAATTTGATACAAATGACCAAACTTTTTACAAAATAACTGGCAAACATTCAAAAGTAATAAGAATACCTTATGGAAGTAAACCATATACACCACAAGCTTCCTATCAAGCTTTAGTTGATGCTGGATACAAAATTTGGGACTGGGATTTAGATACAGAAGACTGGAAATCTAATTCTGCTCAAATCGTACAAAATGTAAAAAATCATATTAAGAATAGAAAAGGTGAAGATAAAGACCAACTTGTAGTTTTAATGCATGAGAAAAAACAGAGTGCAGAAGCTTTAGATTCCATTTTAAAATTCTTATCAGATGAAGGATATGAATTTGCAGCAGTAGACCAAAATCAAATACCAAAAAATTATTGGCTACGTAATTTAGAGTAATTAAAATATAAGAATATTGATTGATATTTTTAGAAATTGATAATAAAAATGAGTGAGGTGTAGATATATTGAATAAAAAACTTTATATAGGAATGGTCGGAATACTATCTTTAATGATGGTTGGTTGCAATAAAAGTTTGGCAAAAGTAAATGATGTGGAAATCACAAAAGAGCAGTATAAAAAAACAAGAGCAGTTTTATCTGCTACTAATAATTATATAAATGGTCAATCTTTAGATGAATTAGAAAAAACTTTGGATAAAAAAGGTAGAAATAAATTAGAAAATGTTATAATATCGTTTATGGTGGATAATGAACTTTTATATCAAGAGGCTAAGGATAAAGGATTAACTCCAACTAAAAGCGAAGTAGACTCAAAATATCAAGAACTAGAAGATAATATGAATTTGAATACAAGTTACAAAGAAAAAATGGACAAAGCAGGTGTTGATAAAGAATACTTAAAACAAGAAATATCTAAAGATTTAGCCATAGATAAAAATAAGAAGGCCTTTGAAGATAGGATAAATGTAAGTGATGTTGATATGGAATCTTATTATACAAAACATAAAAAGGATTTTAATGTAGAAGAAGTAAGTGCTTCTCAGATACTTATATCAACTTTAGACAAAAATAAAAAGGAAGTAAGTAAAGATAAGAAAGAAGCTTTAAAGAAAGAGGCAGATAATATATTAACTAAAATCAAAAATGGAGAAAGTTTTGAAGAATTGGCTAAAAAATATTCAGATGACAAAGCAACTGGAAAAAACGGAGGACAGCTAGGTTATTTCACAAAAGAAGACAAAAATGCTGAGTTTACAAAAGAAGTATTCAAATTAAAGAAAAATGAAGTTTCAAATATATTTGAAACTAGTTATGGATATCATATAGTCAAAGTTACTGATAAAAGAGAAAGACAAAAAAGTTTTAATGAGTGTCAGAGTTTAATAAGAGAATCTATTTTAAATGAAAAGTATATTGAGCATATAAAGAAATTGAATGAAGATGCAAAAATAGACAGATAGATTTTCTAAAAACTCAATCCTAGCCTGTAATCGGAGGGAGATTTTACAGGAATGTTTAAGAGTTTAAAGAGAACGAAGGTTGAGAAATACATTATCGATAATAAAGACTCTTTTTATAGAATTGCATATAGTTATACAAAGAATGAAGAAGATGCCTTAGATGTGGTTCAAGAAGCCATGTATAAGGCTCTATATTCAGTGGAAAATATTAAAGAAGTAAATTATATAAAGACATGGTTTTATAAAATTTTAGTCAGAACTAGTATAGATTTTATTAGGAAAAACCGTAAATATAATAACATGACAGATATTGACCATATAGATGAAACTGGAGAATGTGATAAATATACTGATTTAGATTTAAAAAGAGCTTTAGAAGAATTACCTATTGAGTATAAATCTATTATAATATTGAGATTTTTTGAAGATTTAAAGATTGAAGAAGTAGCAATAATATTGGATGAAAATGTGAATACTGTTAAAACTAGGCTATATACTGCTTTAAAAAAACTAAAATTAAAAATTGAAGAGTAGGGATAAAAAGAATGACGAGCAAAGAAAGGTTAGATAAGTTAAAAGAGGAGTATCATAAAATTCCAATACCAAAGAAACTAGATACTATAATAAATCATGAGAAAATAGAAAATATATATTATGAAAAAAATAAGAAAGTAAATAGATTAAGATTTAAAGTTGCAATAGCTTTTGCGTGTATGTTTACAGTATTAGTAAATATAAGTCCTGTATTTGCAGACAATTTTTCTAAGATACCTATAATTGGAGGAATAGTAGAAGTAATAACTATAAAAAATTATAGCTTAAAGAGTGAAAATTATGAGGCTGAGATTGATATTCCTAAGGTACAAGGTTTAAAAGACAAAAATTTAGAAAAGCGATTAAATAATAGTTTTATGGAAGATGGAAAAAGACTTTATAATGAATTTCAGCAGAGAATGGAAAAGATAGAATTATCAAAGAATAAAGGATATAAGTCTTTAAGTTTGAGTTATAGTGTTAAAAATAATTCTAAAGATTTTCTATCAATAGAAATGACAAAAAATGAAATAGAAGCATCGTCATATGTGAGTAAGATACATTATAATGTTGATAAAAAAAGACAAATAGTTTTGACCTTGCCTATGCTTTTTAAGGATGACAAATATATAAAGGTTATTAGCAATAATATAAAAGAACAGATGAGAGAGCAGATTAAAAAGGATAATACAAAGTCATATTTTATAGACCAAGAAAAAGATTTGCCTGTTGAAGATTTTAAAACAATCAACAAGTATCAGGATTTTTATTTTAATAAAAATGAAGATCTCGTAATTTGTTTTGATCAATATGAAGTAGCACCTGGTTATATGGGAGCAGTAGAATTTGTAATACCATATAAAGTAATAAAAGATTTGTAAATTGAATAGTAGTTTGTATAAGTATATTAAGGAGGTCAACATGAATACATGTAAAGAGCTTAAAAAATCTATATTTAAAATTGCTATAGTTTCAATATGTTTAGTGGTATCATTAGTAAATATAAAACCTATATTTGCAGAAAGTTCCTCTAATGAAAATCCAAATAATACAATAAAGGTTGTAAATGCGAAAAATCTCAATTTTAAACAAGGTAATTACGAAATAAAGGTTAGTATTCCTAAAATAGAAGGTTTAAAAGATAAAGATTTAGAGAATAAATTAAATAATGAGTTTTTACAAGATGGAAAAAAACTTTACAGTGAATTTCAAAATGAAATGAAAAAAGAAAATAATAAAGGTCATAAATACCTAAATGTAAGCTATAATGTTAAAAATAATTCTAAGGATTTTTTATCTATAGAAATGATAAAGGAAGAGATAGAAGCTTCTTCAACTGTAACGAAAAAACATTATACTATTGATAAAAATAGAGAAATACTATTAAATTTACCAATATTTTTTAAAGATAGTAGATATATAAGAGCTATAAGTGATAATATAAAGGAGCAGATGAGAACTCAGATTAAAAAAGACAACACAAAATCTTATTTTATAGACCAAGGAAAAGATTCACCAGTAAAAGATTTTGAATCTATAAATAAGTATCAAGATTTTTATATTAATAAAAATGGAAATCTTGTGATTAGTTTTGATGAGTATGAAGTAGCACCAGGTTATATGGGAGCAGTAGAATTTGTAATACCAAATAAAGTGATAAAAAACCTAAGATAGATATATAGAAGATTTTTAGATAGACTGGTAAGGAGAATTATATGAATATATACGAACAAGCTATACAATTAATAGAGAATAAGGAGGATTTTGCATTTGCTACTATAACTTCTCACTCAGGTTCAACACCACGTGAAACTGGGGCCATGATGATTGTAAAAAATGATGGTAAAATATTTGGTTCAGTAGGTGGAGGCAGTGTAGAAGCGACATGTATAAATCATGCAATCAATGTCATAAAAACTAGAGAATCAATGTTGTATAAATTTACTTTAAATAAATCTGATGTAGCAAAACTTGGAATGATATGTGGTGGCAATGGAGAGATACAAATAGATTTTATTGACAGTGAATTAGAGAGTAATATAGAAAGATTTAATAGAAGTTTAAAAGAGAATACAAGTAAAGCATATATATTTGGGGCAGGTCATATCTCAAGAGATGTGGCTGTAATATTATCCCTTTTAGAATTTAGAACAGTAGTAATAGATGATAGAGAAGAATTTGCCAACTCTGAAAGATTTCCAGATTCAGAAGTAGTAGTTTTAGATTCTTTCGAAAATATACCAGATTTTTCAATTGATGAAAATAGTTATATAATTATTTTAACAAGAGGCCACTTATATGATTCAAGTGCTTTAGAATGGGCTCTTAAAAGAAATTCTGGGTATATAGGCATGATTGGAAGTAGAACCAAGATTGGTTTAACATATGAAAAGCTTATGAAAAAAGGTTTTAAAAAGGAAGAATTGGAAAAAGTTCATGCACCAATAGGTATAAAATTGGATGCTCAGACACCAGCTGAAATAGCTGTATGTATAGCTGCTGAGCTTATAAATTGTAGAGCAAATAAGGAAAAAAGAAGCTGATGAATACAGTAACAGAAGAAGCTGACATTTTAAATGTAACTTTTAGAGGGAATGAAATAAAGGTGTTTTTACTGTATAAAAATAGAAAAAATATCTCTATAAAAATAGACTCATTTGGTAAAATAATTGTAACAAGTCCTCCAAGCATATCTAAAAAAATAATAAGAGACATAATAATTGAAAAAGGGGACTGGATACTTAAAAAATCTGAAAAATATAAAGGCAGAGAAGAGTCATACCAACAAAGAATGTTTATAGCTGGTGAAAAATTTCTTTATCTAGGTAAAGAGTATTCTTTAGTTATAGAAGAAACATTGGAGAATTCTGTCAAAAAAAGTAACTATAAAATAAATATTGATGAATCTCAAATAATTATTCATACCAATGATACTAGTAAAGACTTTATAAAAACGTCTTTAAAGCATTGGTATAAAACAGAAAGTCAAAGAATAGTTTTAGAGAGAATAGATTTTCTTAAGTCAAATTGTGAAATAATAAAGCGATTGATTCCAGCAAGTGTCAAGATAAAAGAGCAAAAAAAGAGATGGGGCAGTTGCACATCTCAAAAAAATATTTATATAAATTCAAAAATATCTATGGCCAGAGTAGATGTAATTGATTATATAATAATACATGAGTTTAGCCATTTAATACATATGAATCATTCTAAAAAATTTTATGATTTGGTAAAATCTATTATGCCAGATTATAAAGAAAAAGAAAATTGGCTAAAAATAAATGGATATAAAATAATAATATGAAAACGGTTGTTTCAAAACTTATATTTAGAATATAGAAAACATATTATTGTGAAAAAAATAAATAATCTGAAAATTTTAAAAAAAGTCGTTGACATTATAAAAGATAGAGAATATAATCTATATTAACAACAAAACAGATGGAAAATATAAAATTAAAAAAATTAAAAGCGATGACAGAGACAATGATACTAATGGTGTTATCCACAGAGAACCAATGTTGCTGAGAATTGGTGTTAACAGTAGTATAATGATCACTCTGGAGCTTTTGTACTGAATATTTTTAGTAAGTACAAACGTCTGCCAACGTTACATGGCTAAGGTTAAGGTAATCAATTACCCGACCTGAAAAAAGAGGGGTAGATGTATTTTTATATCTACAAATAAGGTGGTACCGCGGAATATAACTTTCGTCCTTATAAGTAATATTTATATTGCTTATAAAGATGAAAGTTTTTTTATTTTAAGTGATATAAAAAGTTCAATCCATATAAAATTAATAAAAAATAATAAAAATAAGGAGGAATTTTTATGGAAAATACTGTATATGCTAAATTAAACCAAGGGATAGATTCTTTTTTAAGAGTGGCTATGACTCTTAGAAGGAGAGAAGTTGATATACAATCAATAAGTATGACTGTAGATAATATGAATAACTCAGGCATAAAACTAATAGTAAATGAAGAAAAAACATCTTTAGATTGTGTTTTAAATCATATGAAGAAGTTACATGATATAAGAGAAATAACTGTCGAGAAAGTAAGACATTAATTAAATGTATTTTATAAAAATAAAAACTAAAGATAAACGTATTTATGTTAAAGTAAAAAACTAAAGATAAATATTAAAGAGAAAAATCTTAGAATAAAAATACAAACATCATTGAATTTATGAATTTACTATAATTGATAAAGACTGAAAATTCTAAAAAATGATTTTGAAATCATGAGAATTAAGAAATGGAATCTGTTAAGTAGCCTAAAATCAATGATAATGAGTATAAATTTCTAATAAAAATAAATATCATAAAAATGAGAGAAAGTATTGGGAGGAAATAAAAATGGCAAAGATGTATTATGAAAATGATGTGAATTTAGAGGTTTTAAAAAATAAAAAGGTTGCAGTTTTAGGTTATGGGAGTCAAGGGCATGCACATGCACAGAATCTTAGAGATAATGGTGTAGATGTAGTGGTAGGACTTTATGATGGAAGTAAATCAGCACAAAAAGCAAAAGAAGATGGTTTTGAAGTTAAGAGTGTAGCAGAAGCAACAAGAGAAAGTGATTTGACAATGTTATTAATGCCTGATGAGAAACAAAAGAAAGTTTATGAAGAAAGTGTAAAGGATAACTTAAAAGAAGGTCAAACATTGGCTTTTGCACATGGATTCAATATACATTATAACCAAGTACAACCACCAGAATTTGTTGATGTTGTAATGGTAGCTCCTAAAGGACCTGGTCACCTAGTTAGAAATGTATTTACAAAGGGAAGTGGAGTTCCTGCACTATTTGCAGTATATCAAGACTACACTAAAAAAGCTACAGAGACAGTTTTAGCATATGCAAAAGGAATAGGAGCAACAAGAGCAGGAGTTTTAGAAACTACTTTTAAAGAAGAAACAGAAACAGATTTATTTGGAGAGCAATCAGTACTTTGTGGTGGAATAAGTGAACTTATAAAATTAGGATATAAAACACTTGTAGATGCAGGGTATCAAAAAGAAGTGGCATATTTTGAATGTCTACATGAAATGAAACTAATAGTTGACCTTATATATGAAGGTGGATTTGAAAGAATGAGATATAGTATAAGTGATACAGCAGAATATGGAGACTATGTATCTGGTAAAAGGGTAATAACTGATGCAGCAAAACAAGGTATGCAAGAAGTTTTAGAAGATATACAAAATGGAAAATTTGCGAAAGCATGGATTAAAGAAAATGAAGAAGGACGTGAAAACTTCCTTAAAACTAGAGAAGCAGAATATGCTACAGAAATAGCGGAGGTTGGAAGAAATCTAAGAAGTATGATGTCATTCTTAAAATAAATATATTAAATGGATTAGTTTGAGGGAAAGAGTGGTGCATGGTAGTGCGTATGAACGGGGCAAAAGTAATTTTAGAATGCTTAAAGAAAGAGGGAGTCGACACAGTATTTGGATATCCTGGTGGAGCAGTAATACCTCTTTATGATGCTCTATATGATTATCAAGATGATTTCAAGCATATAAGGACATCTCATGAACAAGGTTTAGTTCATGCAGCAGATGGTTATGCAAGAAGTACTAATACAGTGGGGGTCTGTTTTACAACATCTGGTCCAGGGGCAACAAATGCTATAACTGGAATAGCAACAGCCTTTATGGATTCTTCTCCTATGGTTGTAATTTCAGGGCAAGTTCCAACAAGTTTATTGGGAAAAGATTCTTTTCAAGAAATTGATATAACTGGAGCAACTTTATCCATGACAAAGCACAATTATTTAGTTAGAAGTACTAAAGAATTGATTTCTACAATAAAAGAAGCTTTTAAGGTTGCAAATTCAGGAAGAAAGGGACCTGTACTTGTAGATGTACCAAAGGATTTATTTTTGGCAGAAATGGATTTTAGTGATGAGGATTATGATTTATGTCAAATAGATGATTATATGGATTATAAGAATGATTTTGATTTAGAGGATGAAATAAATGCTAAACTTTTAAACGATGCAATAGATATAATAAAAGAATCTAAAAGACCTATAATATATGCTGGTGGAGGTGTTAAGTCATCGGATAGTGAAGAGATTCTTGAAAAATTTGCATCCAAAATAGATACACCTGTATTAAATACACTCATGGGTCTTGGTAATATAGATAGAAAAAAAGAGCTATCTCTTGGCATGGTTGGAATGCATGGGAGTAGAGAAAGCAATCTAGCTCTTTCTAACTCAGATTTGGTTATAGCTATAGGTGCAAGATTTAGTGATAGAGTAATAAGTAAAAGTTCTGAATTTGCTAAAAATGCAAAGGTAATACACATAGATATAGACCCATCTGAAATAAGTAAAAATATAAAATCAAATGTATCTTTAGTTGGAGATGTGAAATTGGTTCTTAGTCTATTATTAGAAAAGGTGGATAGTAAGAACAATAGCCATTGGAAAGAAGAGATAAAGACTTTTAGAAAGAGTGAGGGTGTACAAAAAGGAGAATTTCATCCACAAAACATACTTAGAAAAATAAATGAGAAGTATGAGAAACTAGAGAACCCTACTGTAGTGGTAACTGATGTTGGTCAGCATCAAATGTGGGCTGCGAAATACTGGGATTTTAAAGGTAATAAAAGCTTTATAACATCAGCGGGACTAGGGACTATGGGCTTTGGTTTGGGTGCAGCTATTGGAACTAAAGTTGGTAATGCAGATAAAAATGTAGTTTTAGTTACTGGTGATGGAAGTTTTAGAATGAATTGTAATGAATTAGCTACAGTTGCAAACTATAATGTACCTATACTTATTTTATTGCTTAATAATAGGACATTAGGAATGGTAAGACAATGGCAGAAATTGTTTTCTAATCAAAGATACTCTCAAACTGACATCAATGAAAATGTAGATTATGTTAAACTTGTAAATGCCTATAATATTGATGGATATAAGGTATCTGATATGGAAGGATTAGAAAAAGCTTTAGCTGTAATGGATTTTGATAAACCTGTGTTTTTGCAATGTGATATAGACAAGGATTATGATGTTTATCCTATTGTAGCTCCTAATGATGCTTTAGAAAATTTAATATGTAATTAAGACCTATGCTGAATATTGATAAAGTTTTTTATTGAAACTTTATGGATATTCAGTTTTTTATTTAAGTATAGATTTTTTTATCTTTGTAAATAAATTACTAAATGTATAATTAAGTATTTATTAAATATTAATTATAGAACTTAGAATAATATTGTAACTTAAGTAAATAATAATTTTAAATAATAATTTACGGAGGTATTCATATGTTTAAACACGATAAAGCGTTATTAAAAGAAGTAAAAGTAGAAAGACCAAATCCTCAATATGCTGTTTTAATGCAAGAACAATTAGGAGGAGGAAATGGAGAATTGAAGGCAGCAATGCAATATTTAGCTCAAAGTTTTAGAATAAAAGACCCTCAAATAAAAGATTTATTTCTTGATATAGCAGCAGAAGAGCTTAGTCATATGGAAATGGTTGCTCAAACTATAAATTTATTGAATGGTCATGATGTTGATTATAATGCAGTTGATACAGGTGAAATAGAAACTCATGTATTAACTGGCTTATCACCAGTATTAATAAACTCATCAGGAGCTCCATGGACTGCTGATTATGTTACAGTTACAGGTGATTTAGTAGCTGACTTACTTTCAAATATAGCTTCTGAACAAAGAGCAAAGGTGGTTTATGAACACTTATATAGACAGATTGATGATAAATATGTAAAAGAAACAATAGATTTTTTACTTAACAGAGAAGAAGCACATAATGCTTTATTTAGAGATGCTTTAAATAAAGTTAAAGATACGGGTTCAAACAGAGATTTCGGAGTTACAGAAGATTCTAAGTTGTATTTTGATTTATCAACTCCAGGACCAAATCATGATACTAAGATAGATATTAATCCTCCTTCTTTTGAAAAACCTTTAAAGAAATAATTTGATATTTTTTATGTTGTTTTGTTTTAGTAAATATATAAAAAATTATTTGCCTAGAAGAATTAAGTAGATAAAGACTTAAATATATGTAGTTAAGATGGGTATACATTTATAATAAGTGTATATCTATTTTTTTATTGCAAAACATATAATAAAATAATAAATGAGGTGGTACTGTGGAAAATAATAGAAAACCTAATAATCTAATAAATGAAAAGTCTCCATATCTTTTACAACATGCATATAATCCTATAAATTGGTATAGCTGGAATGAAGAAGCCTTTAGAAAAGCAAAAGAAGAAGATAAACCAATATTTTTAAGTGTAGGGTATTCAACATGTCATTGGTGTCATGTTATGGAAAAAGAATCTTTTGAAGATGAAGAAGTTGCTGAAATAATGAATAAAAATTTTATAGCAATAAAAGTAGATAAAGAAGAAAGACCAGATATAGATAGTGTGTATATGACAGTTTGCCAAGCTATGACAGGTAGTGGTGGATGGCCAATGACAATAATAATGACACCAGATAAAAAACCTTTTTTTGCAGGAACATATTTTCCAAAATATTCAAGATATAATAGACCAGGTGTCATAGATTTATTAGAAAGTGTATCTGACAAATGGAATACAAGTAAAGATATACTTATAAAATCTGGAGATGAAATAATAGAAGCTCTTAAAGATGATTTTGGGGTAAAAAATACGGAGGGTGAGTTATCAAAAGATATGTTAAATTCATCTATTAGGATATTTAAGGCTATCTATGATGAAAAGTATGGTGGTTTTGGAAATGCACCTAAATTTCCAAGTCCTCAAAACCTTATGTTTTTGATGAAATACTATATTATAGAAAAAGATGAAGATGTATTAAAAATGGTGGAAAAAACTTTAGACGGAATGTATAGAGGAGGTTTGTTTGACCATATTGGATTTGGTTTTTCAAGATATTCAACTGATAAAAAATGGTTAGCACCTCATTTTGAGAAAATGCTATATGATAATGCCATGCTTACAATAGCGTATTTAGATGCATATAAAATAACAAAAAAAGAATTATATAAAGAAATTGCTATAAAGACTATAGATTATGTAATTAAAGAGATGCAAGATAAAGAAGGTGGTTTTTATTCAGCACAGGATGCCGATAGTGAAGGTGAAGAAGGAAAATTTTATACATTTAATCCTCTTGAAATAATTGATGTACTGGGTGAAGAAGATGGAAAGTTTTTTAATGATTATTTTGATATAACTAATGGTGGAAATTTTGAGGGTAAAAATATCCCAAATCTTATAAAAAACAAAGAATACGATAGATATAATGAAAAAATAGCTAATCTTAGCAAAAAGGTATTTGAATATAGAAAAGAAAGAACATCTTTGCATAAAGATGATAAGATACTTACTTCATGGAATGCATTAATGATAGTAGCTTTGGCAAAGGCTTATAATACTCTAAAAAATGATGTGTACTTAGAGTATTCAAATAAATGCCTTGATTTTATAAATGACAACCTTGTAAATGAGTCAGGTAGATTGTTAGCTAGATATAGAGAAGGAAGTTCTGATTATTTAGCTTATTTAGATGATTATGCTTTTTTAATATGGGCATATATAGAGCTTTATGACTCAACATTTGATATGAGATATTTAGAAAAGGCATTGAATTTAAATGAAAGTTGTATTGACCTTTTTTGGGATTATGAAAAAAGTGGATTCTATATATATGGTAAAGATAGTGAAAATTTAATAGCAAGACCAAAAGATTTGTATGATGGCGCTATTCCATCAGGAAATTCTGTTCAACTATATAATCTTATAAGACTTGCAAAAATTACTGGTGATAATAAACTTGAAGAAATATCGTATAAACAATTAAAAATATATGTAGATAATGTAAAAAATTCTCCAACTGGGCATAGTTTCTATATGCTTTCATTGATGTATGAACTTTATCCTACCAAAGAAATTATATGTATTTTAAAAGAAGACTCTGATTTGATTGAATTTAAAGAATTAATAAGTAAAAATTTTATACCAAATGCAACTTTTTTAGTGAAGAAATACAATGAAGAAAATACTAAGATAGATTTTTTAAAGGATTATAAATTAAA
This sequence comes from Clostridioides sp. LIBA-6822, assembly GCF_056688955.1. Taxonomy (NCBI): domain Bacteria; kingdom Bacillati; phylum Bacillota; class Clostridia; order Peptostreptococcales; family Peptostreptococcaceae; genus Clostridioides; species Clostridioides sp. LIBA-6822. The sequence continues at coordinate 1,739,439 of NZ_CP196995.1, forward strand.
GAATGATAAGACTACTTATTATGTGTGTCAAAACAATAGCTGCAGCCAACCATTTAATGATTTACAAAAACTAAGTGATATGATTTTGAGAGTACAATAACTATAAGAAAAAACTCTGTATTTATACTTAATGCAGAGTTTTTTTTATAGATAACAAATATCATGTTAATCATTTTTTAGTAGTATTGAGAAATTAAAATTTTTATTTCTTAAAAATTAACTTTAAATTTATATCTTTTATAAATATTATAATATTAGTAAGTTTTGTTTATCTTATTTCTTCTTCTTGAAAACTCTTCGAGTAGTTCAGATTTGATTTTATCTAGTTCTTCGTCTTCCATAAAATTAGCATCTTCTTCAAACCCATCTTGTTCTTCACCATTAAAACGATACATTTTTTTTAGTAAATTCCACAGGGTTTCCAATTCATTTTTGGTAAATTCATGAAATACATCAGCCATAAAATTTATTCCAATTTTACTACATGTTATCATGACTTCTTTACCTAAGTCTGTAATTTTAACATTAATTGCTCTCTTATCATGAGGACTTGGAACTATTTCAACATATCCATTTTTTTCAAGATTAGCAACTAGTCTGTTTATATTTTGTTTACTTGTGCCCATTTTTCTTGCAATATTATTTAATGTTGTTTCTTCTTCTGGTAAATGGAGAATAGATAAAATAGTCATATACTGTCTTGAAGTAAGTATGCCAAAATATTTATCTCCTTCTATTTGTATTTTGTTTGTAAGGGTAAAAAGAGTCGCATATGTTTGGTTCATTAAAAAGAGCTCTTTTAATTCATTTGAATAATCCATGAAATATCTCCTTTATATTTTTAGATATTATTATGATTAAAACAGAATATCATGAATTGATTCTAATGTCAATATGGTGTCAAAGTATATCTAAGGGTCATTTTTTTACATTAATATTAAGCAATTAGATTATTATATAGTTTTATATAATAATTTGTATTAGCAATTAATAAATCTTAGATTTCTCTAGAAAGATTTTGACTTGAAAATATTTGTAATATAATATATAAGTTAATACATTGAATAAAATCAATCTGGAGGGATAATTATGAAGTGTACAAACTTTACTTTCAAAGGAGAGGAAGATTTAGATATATATACATATAAATGGGAAGATGAAAATATAAAAAATCCAAAAGCAGTTGTGCAAATTTCACATGGAATGGCTGAAACTGCACAAAGATATGAGCCTTTTGCTAAGGAACTTACTAAAAATGGATATATAGTATACATTAACGACCATAGAGGTCATGGAAAGACTGCAAAGACAATAGAAAATGTTGGGCATTTAGCTGAAAAAGAAGGATTTAGATGTCTCGTAGAAGATATGCACACTTTAACAAATATTATAAAAAAAGAAAATGAGAATTTACCAATTTATCTATTTGGACATAGCATGGGTTCATTTGCAAGTCAAAGATATATAATGGATTACAGTGATAATTTGTCTGGGCTTATACTATGCGGTTCAAATGGAAAACAAGGGATTATCTTAAATTTTGCTCATATGATAATCAATCATGAGATTAAAAAACATGGGAGAAGTTCTAGGAGTAATAAAATAAATGATTTGATATTTGGTGGAGAAATTATAAAAAGAAATAAAAACACTAAATTTGATTGGTTAAGTAGAGATAGAGAACAAGTTAAGAAATATATAAATGACCCATTTTGTGGAGTAGTGTGTAGTTGTGGTTTTTTTTATGATTTGGTTCAAGGATTAAAAGAAATTGAGAATAAAGAAAACTTAAAGAAGATACCTCTTGATATACCTATTTACATAATCTCTGGTGATAAAGACCCCATTGGAAAAAATGGAAAGGGTGTATTAAGGTTGAGGGATAGGTATATAAAATTAGGACTAAAAGATGTCTCGTGTAAACTTTATAAAGATGGAAGACATGAATTATTGAATGAGATAAATAAGGAAGAAGTCTTTGAAGATATAATTTTTTGGTTGAATAATAAAATAGAAATATTATAGTAAAGAAATATATAATGAAATATTAACTTTAAATTTGTTTTTATAAATATAATAAGTTATAGTAAATAGATAATCTAAGTATTTAAAAAGACTATTTAATGTGAACCTATTAATTAAGTTACACTTAAGTCAACCTAATTAATAGGTTTTCTATTTTAAGTTATTAAAAGAAAGTTTTATGTTAAAATATAACCAATGGTTAAATTATGAACACTTTGTTAACTTTGCCTCGATTTACTAATAAATATTTTTTATATATACTTAAATTACAACAGATATACTAGGGAGGTATATATGCAAATTAAAATAGGTAAAGTCATACAAACTCTTAGAAAAGAAAGAAATCTGACTCAAGAACAATTGGCAAAGTTTATAGGGGTGTCAACACCAGCAGTATCCAAATGGGAGAGTGGAAATTCTTATCCAGATATAGAATTATTACCATTATTAGCAGATTTTTTTAACGTATCTATTGATAAGCTTATGAATTATAAGATTGATTTAAGTGAAGAAGAAGTAATGAAGATTTATCAAGAATTAGAAGCAATTTTTGCTGGGATTGAAATTGATTTATCAACAGAAGAACCAAAAGAAGAATGTAAAGAAGACTTAGAATCTGTGAAAAAACTTTCTAATATGTACATAGAGAAATATCCTAAAAGCTATTTATTAAAGTTAAAGATATGTTCACTGTACCAGATGTATTCATATAAATTTGGTAAGAATGAGTTGAACAACAAGGTAAAAGAAACAACAAATATTCTTGAAGATATAGTAAGAAATACAGATGAGATTCAAATAAAAGAAACAGCACTCATTATTTTATCAAATGCATACTATATGTTAGAAGATTATGAAAAAGCAGAGTTATACTTAAATATGATACATAAACCAATAGGAGATACAAGTGTCAATTTAGCTATGATATATTTAAATCAAAATAGGCTAGAAGAAGCAGAAATATTGCTTCAAAATAAATTGTTCACTAATGTATTCAATGTAAGTATGGATTGTAAAGGAATAATCAATGTATATAAATACCAATATAAGGAATTAAAGAAAAAATTGGAGGATAGAGATTCCAATAAAAAAGCAACAGAAAAAGAAATGAAATATATAAAAAATAAGTTGCTAGGGTATGCAAACTTCTCTTTGGAAATGAAAAAAATGCTTAATGAAGATAAAGGTGCATTTTTTAGTATATATATGGATTATATGGAATTATCTTTAACTTTTTTATTTTTTAATATGAAAGAAGAAGCAAAAAAAGCTTTATATAATCTAAAAGAGATATTAGAAAAATATCCTATACATGAAAGTTTGGATGTAAGTCAGATGAGTTTTTTTGATAAAGTAAAATCTAAAAATTCATATACTTTTAATATATATACGAATTTGTTAATAGTATTTAGTGATGATAGCTATAATGAACTTAGAGAAGAGCCAATTTTTAAGTCTATAATTGAAAAAATTTTGGAATTAGAGAAATCGTTAAAAAATAAATAAAAATTCAATATAATACTTAAAGATTACTTAAATTAAAAGGAGATGTTTCAAAATAAAATTTGAAATCATCTCCTTCATTATGAGAAAATAGAAAAAGATTTCATAAGATATCCTAATTTATGGAATAATTTTTTTTCAAAGAGAAAGAATCTTTTATTTTTGTAGCATTAATTAATACTATTAATTTTCTTTCTGTCACAGTAGATACATTGTTATGTGATAATGTATTGGCTTCTAAAATTTTATTTGAGGGAGATTGAAGAAATTTTCAATGATTGTGATGATTATGAAGTGAGAATACTTGTTGATATCTTAAAATATACTAAAAAAGCAATACGTAAAGATAGAAAAGTAAGAAATCAATTTAGTATATAGAATTAAGTTATTTACATAAAAATTATTTATTTATTTATGCCACTTAAAGTAGCTATTTTTCTGTTTGTTCTATTTGATATAGGTTCCTATATCAAATAGATAGAGTAGTAGCTTTAAGTATAAAAAGCAACTAACCACAATGAATTAACTGCTTTATATAAGTGTTAGAAATTTTATGTAGTTCAATAAATGAGAATAGTATCTAGAAATTCATTACATGATTTCTTAAGTATTGATTAAACTTATTATATTCCATTTTAGATAGAATTTCTGGATAAGACATTACAACTAGATGATGACCACTAAATTTATCTTGGTATGGTGGATGAATATGTTCATAATCATTTGTCTTATATTTTACTCTTTCATAGAACGTCTTTCGCTGGATTGAAACTTCATCAATAGGAGGGTCAATTTCTAAAATAACAGTTTTCCCTCTCTTGTTTAGAAGTTCCAATGCTCTTTGTCCATACCTATTATTACGCATTTCTGGAAAAATACAGAAATGTTCTACATAAATAAAGTTTTTTGTTTCCCAGCACAACATTATACCAACAAACTGTTCTTTATCGTAAATTAAATTGAATTGATATTCTTCATTTTCCATAATTTCTGCCTGTAAAGAAGATTTTCTTTGTTCATGAAATGGGAAACTAATTTTATATAATTCCATAGCCTTATGATATAATCTATCTTCACTAGTTTTTAAACGTTCAAATTTCATTTTGTTCCTCCTAACCATAAAAACTACTAATTTGTGTATGAGTTCATTTTATCACAGTCAATATGGGCATACAATGTGTTTTCATTTGTGCATCATTTCTAAGTTTTGTTTCCTCTGTGTACATTTCTTATAGGATGAAATATAACTGTTTGCATGTGATTTCAAATTATTATATTAAGCCATGATGGCTTAAAAACAGTATATGTTATCGCTTTTATATTATGTAAAAATGACTTTAATGATTTTAGAAGTTACAAAAAAGTTACATAAATTTGGAAAGCTGTAATATACATATATAATATAAGATTAAAGCTGTAATGAATAATACTAATTTGAAGTTTGAATATGGAGGGAGATTATTATGGAGAAAAAAGAAAAGAGGATAATAATATCATCTTTATTAAGTGTATCAATTTTAATGGGTTTGGTAAGTATCTATTCTATATTAAATAAAGAAGATATACGTTTAACAGTTAAAGGTCAAGAGCAAAAAGTCTCTTCATTTAAAAAAACAGTTGAAGAACTCTTGGATGAACAGGGAATTAAGTATAATTCTGAAGATAAAATTAATCCAAGTTTAGATACAGAATTAAAAGATGATATGAAAATAAAAGTTGTCAAAGTAACTAACAATCAAAAAGAAGAAATTGAAAAGATTCCATTTGACACAAAACATGTAAATGATAGTAATTTGTTAAAAGGAAAATCTAAGGTCTATCAAGAAGGAAAAGAAGGAGAAAAAAAACTAGTCTATAAATTAACTTACCATGATGGAAAGTTAGTCAAAAAAGTCCTATCAAAGGAATTAATATCAAAGGAGCCAACTACGAAAATTATAAAATATGGAACTAAAGAAAAAGTATTAATTGCATCAAGAGGAGCGAATATAAGAGGTGGAAAGCATATGAAAGTGGTTGCTACTGCATATTCAGGAGATACAATAACATCAACTGGAACAACTCCAAGATGGGGTGTTATTGCAGTCGACCCGAGTATAATACCATATGGAACAAAAGTATATATACCTAAGTTGGGTATGACTTTTGTGGCAGAAGATTGTGGAGGTGCAATTAAAGGCAATAGAATAGATATTTTTATGAATAGTGAAGGAAGTGCGTCAAATTGGGGAAGAAAGAGTATAGATATATATCTACATTAAATTAGTGAATAGAATAACTTTACTTGAAAGATAAAAAAGTATAAAATATGAATTAACTAAACTGTTAGATTATTCTTGAAACATAAAAACATATCTAAGGGGGGATAGGATGAAAATAGTCTGCTTAGGAGATAGTTTAACATATGGGTTTGGAGTATCACGAAGTAATTCATGGACAAACATAGTTAATAAAGAGACTCGATTAGAAATAATAAATAAGGGTATAAATGGTGATACAACAAGTGGTATGTTAGTTAGGTTTAATGAAGATGTTGTAAAAAATTCTCCCGATATAGTTTTTATAATGGGTGGTACCAATGATTTGATTGTTGGAGCAGGAAATGAAGTTATTAATTCTAATATAATGGCTATGGTGCATCAAGCATATTCAAAAAATATTATACCTATAATAGGAATACCATTAAAACCAGATATCCCAAATGTTAGAGAGGATTGGAGTTGTTTTACTGATTTTAATATAGTATCCCAAAAATTAGAGTTATATAATTATTGGGTAAAAAAGTTTAGTGTAACATTTAATACTGATTTTGTAGATTTTTATTCAAAATATAATGAAAGTATGGAACGAGAAGGATATAAAAAATTGTATTTTGATGGATTGCATCCAACTAAGGAAGGGCATAGAATAATGGCAGACATTTTTATTAATTCAGTTAATAAGTATATAGACGAGTTATAATTATATAAAAAATATTTATTTATGCAATTATAATAAATACATAAGATAGGGAGGATTTTATTATGGATTATAGGAAAACTTATGAAGAGTGGGTAAAAAGTTCATATTTTGATGAAGATACAAAACTAGAATTGGATAAGATAAAAGATAATGAAAAAGAAATAGAAGATAGATTTTATAAGGATTTGGAATTTGGGACTGCTGGTCTTAGGGGAATAATTGAAGCAGGTACAAATAGAATAAACAAATACACAGTTAGAAGAGCTACTTTTGGATTGGCTAACTATATATTAGAAAATACGACAGCTGAAGAAAAAAATAGAGGAGTAGTGATAGCTCATGACAATAGACACAAGTCTAGAGAATTCTGTATAGAGTCTGCAAATACTTTGGCAGCATGTGGTATAAAAGCATATATATTTGATAGTTTAAGAACCACTCCAGAATTATCTTTTGCAGTTAGAAATCTAAATGCAATAGCTGGTATAGTTATAACAGCCAGTCATAATCCTCCTGAATATAATGGATATAAGGTATACTGGGAAGATGGGGCACAAGTTATGCCAGATATAGCAAATGCAATAACTGAGAAAGTAAATAGTATACATGATTACAGTATAATACCAACTTTAAGTGAAGATAATAAAAATTTAGTTGTTTTATTGGATGAATCACAGGATACTGAATTTATAGAAGCAGTAAAGAATCAAATTATAAGAAAAGATTTAGTTAAAAATGTAGGTAAAACTTTTAAAATAGTTTATACACCTCTTTGTGGAACAGGTAATATACCAATAAGAAGAGCATTAAAGGAAGTTGGATTTGAAAATATAATTGTAGTTCCAGAAGAAGAAAATCCAGACCCAAATTTTGCAGGACTTGATTATCCAAATCCAGAAGAGAAAAAAGCTTTAAATAGAGGAATATTACTTGCAAAAGAAAAAGGTGCAGACCTTGTAATAGCTACTGACCCAGATTGTGATAGAGTAGGTGTAGCTGTAAAAACTACTACAGGCGAGTATGCTCTGCTTACAGGTAATCAAATTGGTGGTATGTTAACACATTATATAATAGAAGGTTTAAAAGAAAATAATAAATTAAAAGAAAATCCTACAATGATAAAAACTATAGTTACATCAGAGTTTGGAGCAGATATAGCCAAAGCAAATAATGTTGATGTGTTAAATGTTCTTACAGGTTTTAAGTTTATTGGAGAAAAAATAAAATTATTTGAACAAAATAAAGACAGAAATTATGTATTTGGATATGAAGAAAGTTATGGCTATTTAGTTGGTACTCATGCAAGAGATAAAGATGGTGTAGTTTCTTCGCTATTGATATCTGAAATGGCAGCATTTTACTATTCAAAAGGTATGAGTTTATATGAAGGTCTAATAGAGCTTTATAAGAAATATGGATTTTTTAAAGAGCAGACTATATCTTTGACTTTAAAGGGGATAGAAGGTGTAGAAAAGATAAAAGAAATAATATCTTATTTTAGAGAAAATCAAATTGATTATATAAATAACATTAAAGTAGTAGACAAAAAAGATTATAAAAAAGGTATAGATAATCTTCCTAAGTCTGATGTGTTAAAATACTTTTTGGAAGATGAATCTTGGGTAGCAATACGACCATCTGGAACAGAACCAAAACTTAAATTCTACATAGCTGTAAAAGGAGCTAGTGATGTTGAAGCAGATGAAAAACTTAGTGGTTTAAAAGAATATATAGATATTATGGTTGAAAAATTAAAATAAAACACATTTAACTATTTTATAAGATAGTTTTATGATAATACTTATTTGGCTGGAAATTATAATTTACTTTCATTGATTAGAATATGGAAATGTTAGTATAATTGTTATTTTCAGCTTTTATTTATGTTATTTTTACTTAAATAATTATATTATGGCATGAATCTGAGTATAATTAATATTGTATAATGAAATTAATTTGAGAGAAAAGGGGATATTTATGTTTGGGATAGATAAAAAATTGATTGAATATATAGTTGCAAAATCTAATTATAGTGAGTTGAGTTCGAAATCAGCAGAAGTATCTTTTTTCTTAATGCTGTCCATATTTCCTTTTTTAATATTTACTATAAGTTCTATAGCATACATACCAGTTCTTCATTTAAATAAATATATAGCTCTTTTTAGAAGTATGATGCCAGAAGGTGCCTTTGATGTATTATCTTCAATTATAGTTTCTGCGATAGATAATAGAAGTTTAAATTTTTTAGCTGTCAGTTTTGTACTTACTATGTGGACATCTTCAAGAGCAGTAAAAGCTCTTATTAAAGGGATGAATAGAGCTTATAAAGTTAAAGAAACTAGGTCTTTTTTTAAAATTTTATCTATATCATTTTTATTTACAATCATGCTTCTAGTATTGATTTTTTTATCTATGATATTTCTGGTTTATGGAGAGAAAATAGGTTATTTTATTTTTAATTTTATAGGATTAGATGAGATATTTATAAGGATATGGGATATTTTAAGATACTCTGTAGGTATATTAACAATAATAATTATATTTACAGTTCTGTATAAGTATACACCAAATAAAAAATTGACTATGAAAGAATCTGCCCCAGGTGCCATTTTTGCTACATTTGCATGGTTTTTAGTATCATTTTTATACTCTTATTATACAAATTATTATGCTAACTATGAGGTAATATATGGAAGTATAGCTGAAATAATTGTACTTATGACATGGATGTATTTTAGTAGTTGGTCTATCGTTATAGGATATGAAGTAAATTCAAGACTGTATTTTAGAAAGATAAGAAATGAAACTTTAAAGTAAAATATTAAAACCAGGAATAATGTTTAATATAACAAATGTAAATTTTGTAAAAACGTTTTCTAAAAATAATTTACATTTGTTATTACATATGATAATATTGAGTTAAGATATTGATAAGGAGATGATTCAATGTTATCAACGACTACATGGAAAAAAATGTTGATAAGTGCAGCAGAAGTATTAAAAGAAAATAAGATATATTTATGTGAACTAGATAGTATCGTTGGAGATGGAGACCATGGTGTTACTATAGATAGAATAGCAGATTGCATGAAAAAAAGAGCATTAGAAGAAAATGAAAATGATAGCATAAAATCAGTCAATGAAGATTTAAGTACTTTATGTATGAATGTAAATGGTGGTTCAGCAGGGCCTTTATGGGGGACTATATTTGAAGGAATGTCTGAAGGAATAGATTATAAAGAGGAACTTAAAATAGAAGAAATAAAAGATATGTTTAATGAAGCAAGAGAAAATTTATCTCTTATCTCTACTGCTAAAATAGGTCAAAAAACTTTGGTAGATGCATTATATCCAGCCATAGATGCTATTTATAATATACAGAGTAATGACATAATAGATATCTTTAGAGTGGGTTATGAAAAAGCAGTAGAAGGTGCTGAGAATACTAAAACTTACATAGCAAAATTTGGACGAGCAAAAAGTATAGGAGAGAGAAGTCTAGGACATATGGACCCAGGTGCTGTTTCTATATCATTAATGTTTAAAGGTTTATATAACGCATTATAAATGAGATTAACAAATTAAATAATTAATATAACAAATTTAATAGGGGGAATTTATCATGCCAATGAAAAAATTTATTAACCAGCCAGAAGATTTAACTAGAGAAGTTTTAGAAGGTTTAGAACTTGCAAATTCAGACTTACTGAGAGTTACAGATTCTAATTTAGTAATAAATAAAAAACTAGAAGAAGCAGAAAGAGTAACAATAGTCACTCTAGGCGGAGCAGGTCATGAACCAGCACTTAGTGGATTTGTTGGAGATGGAATGGTCGATATAGCTGTGGTTGGAGATGTATTTGCAGCTCCAGGGCCTAACTCTTGTTTAGAAGCTATAAAAATGGCAGACAGAGGAAAGGGTGTACTATTTGTAGTTCTCAATCACGCAGGAGATATGTTAACAGGAAACCTTGTCATGAAACAAGTTAAAAAAGAAGGGCTAAATGTTAAAAGGGTTATTACTCAAGAAGATATAGCAAATGCACCAAGAGAAAATAGTGATGATAGAAGAGGTTTAGTTGGTTGTATACCTTTATATAAAATAGCTGCAGGAGCTGCTAAAGAAGGCAAATCTTTAGATGAAGTTGCAGAAATAGCACAAAGCTTTGCTGATAATATGGCTACTATAGCTGTGGCATGTAAAGGAGCTACTCATCCATCTACAGGAATGGTTATTTCTGAGCTTGGAGAAAATGAGATGGAAATAGGAATGGGGCAACATGGAGAAGGTGGAGGTGGACGTATGGAAATGAAGTCTGCTGATGAAACTGCTGAAATAATGACACAAGCTTTGATTAAAGATTTAGACATTAAAGATGGAGAAAAAGTAATGTTAATAGTTAATGGCTCAGGAGCCACTACTTTGATGGAAATGCTAATAGTGTATAGAAAATGTCATAAAATACTACAAGAAAAAAATATAGAAGTACTTTCGAATCATGTTGGAGAGCTTTTAACTACACAAGAAACAGCTGGATTCCAACTATTTATAGCTAGAATTAATGAGGAATTGTTGAGATATTTTAACTCACCATGTAATACACCTTACTTTAAAAAAAATTAGATTGAATTAAAGGGAGATAAAAAATGGCAGATAAAGATGGAATGATACTACCAAAAGATTATGGAGTAGGTATAAAACCTCCAGAACAAAGTTTTTATTTAAAAGGAATGGACAATGTGGATTGGGGAATGAAAAATAGATTGTCAAAAATATTCAATCCTAAAACAGGAAAATCACTTATGTTAGCCTTTGACCATGGGTATATCATGGGGCCTACTCAAGGGTTAGAGAGATTAGACCTTTCAATACCTGACCTTATAGAAGATGCAGACTGTCTTATGTCTACAAGAGGTGCTTTGAGAACATGTATAAGTCCAATTCAAGATAAAGCTATAGCACTTAGATGTTCAGCAGGAAGTTCAGTACTTAGAGAAGATATGAGTAGAGAAGTTATAGGAGTTGATATAGAAGATGCTATAAGAATGAATGCATCTTGTCTAGCTATACAGACTTTTATGGGAGCTGAAGGTGAATGTAAAGCCATAGAAAATTTAGTTAAAACAATAGATATGGGAAATAGATATTCTATACCTGTTTTAGGAGTTGTTGCAGTAGGTAAAGAAATGGAAAGAACTGCAAAATACTTTCTGTTAGCTACTAGAATGTTAGCTGAATTTGGAGCAAGCATAGTAAAGAGTTATTATTGTGAGGATTTTGAGAAAATAACAGCTGCTTGTCCAGTTCCTATAGTTATAGCAGGAGGAAAAAAAGTTCCAGAAAAAGAAGCATTAGAGATGGCCTATAGAGCTATAAACGAAGGTGCAGCAGGTGTTGATATGGGAAGAAATGTATTCCAATCAGAAAGTCCAAAGGCAATGATAAAAGCAATAAAAGCTGTTGTTCATGAGAATAATACACCAGAGCAAGCATATAAGTTATTTGAAGAATTAAAGAGAGAGTATAAGTAACATATACTAAAATAAATATATAAAGAGCAATATAATACATAAATTTCAATATATTGGAGGTAAATTTATGGAATTTGTACATATAGGTGTTATAACAGAAAAACAACAAGAACATGAAAAGTTTAATGAAGAATTAAAGGTTTATATAACAGACCCAAAATATACAGAGTTTAAATATGAATATTTGAGATTTGTCGAAGGAAGTCCTCTTCCAGAAATAATGCAAAAGAATCCTCATGTTGCATATAAAGTAAAAAATATGGACAAATACTTGAGTGAGAACGAAGTAATTGTAGAACCTTTTAAGGTAGGAGATAACTTGAAATGTGCATTTATAATTAATGGTGGTTTTATAATTGAATTAATGGAAGAATGTTGATATTTAAGCTAAAAAGCCTAGAATTTTTCTAGGCTTTTTTTATTATTAATACAACTTGACAAATTTTATTTAATGATATAATTTTAATTTATAATCAGCTTTGAAAGGATGAAAATATGACTATTGATAATGAAATGTTGAAATTGGTAGAAGTATCAAAAATGTATTATGAAGAAAATAAAACTCAAGCAGAAATTGCAAAAATCTTGGGTGTATCAAGACCATTGATAAGTAAGATGTTAAATAGGGCGAAAGAGATTGGAATAGTAAAAATAGAAATTAGAGAATTATTTTCTAGCAATGATTTATTGATGAATCAAATAAAAGATATATTTAGTATTAAAGGAGGGTTAATAGTTCCTGAAGCTAAAACTGAATATATAACTCAACAGACTATACTAAGTCATGGAATAAAGTATATAAAGGAAGAATTAAATAAGGTCAGTAATGTAGGTATAGGGTGGGGTTATACTATAGGTAATATAATGGAAGAAATGCAAAAGAGTGATGATAACTGTACCTTTAAAGGAGAAGTATATCCATTGGTTGGGATGGCCAATATACCAAACAAAGGGTATCATCCTAATGAATTAATATCTGTATTTTCAAATAGTACAGGATTTAGTCCTGTATTTTTATATGCCCCTGCATTTCCAACCAGCAGTGAAGAAAGAGATATATATTTGAAAACTGAAAATTATCAAAGTATAGAGAAAAAATGGGATAATATAGATACAGTAATTTTATCTATAGATAATTACCCACAGGTACCAGACCAAGCTACTGCAATTAGATTTGGGAAAAAACTTACAAAAGAGAAAGCAGTAGGTTCTTTCCTATCCTATTACTTTAATAAGGATGGGGAAATAATTAAAAGTGACAATGACTATGTAATACAAATACCTCTTGAAAAATTAAAAAAGGCAAAGAAAGTTATAGCTATATGTTCAGACACTAGTGTAGGTGCTATAACAGGTGCATTAAAAACTGGTTACATAACACATATAATAACTGATGAGAAAAAAGCGACACAAATAATTATAAACAAATAAAAAATTACATAAAATTAAATTTATTTACAAGAATATCTTATAAAATATGTTATAATTAATAGAAAATTGTCATATAATTACTTAAAGAGTACTATTGTAAATAACATTGAGAGGTAGTGGTTAGAATATGGATACCCATAATAAATATGTAAATTTTATAAAAAATATACCTGTGCCTTTTTTATATTGTAGAATCATAAAGGAACAAGAAAATATAGAATATCGAGTAGAATATATAAGTAAAGGTATGGGTAAAGAATTAAACCTAAAAGAAGGAATTTGTAATGAAAATATATTGGATTTATTACCTGTGTTTAAAAACAAAAAATATTTCAATGAGTTATTCTCAGACGATGTAGACTGTATAAAAAGATATATACCAACATTTAAAAATTGGATAAACATAAAAAAACAAATAATAGGGGAATCATACATAATTTTGTATTTTGGTAAAATTGTATTTGATTATAGACAAATAATCGATTCTTTTAATAAAAAGGAAAAAATAGCCTATATTAAAGATGAAGAAGGCATATATATAGATTGTAGTGAAAATTTAGTTCCAATATTAAATAATAATATTAAAACTACAAAAGATATATTTGGAAAGAATGATGTAGAAGTATGGGGAGAAAAAACTGGAAAATTATTTAGAAATGATTATATAGAAGGAGTATCCAGTAAAAAAAGATTTTTACAAAATTTATTTGAATACAAAGAAACGTTCTTTATGGTTGAAAAATATTTTTTATATGATGAAAATAAACTTTTAGGAACTATAGGAATAATAGGTAATATAATATATAGCGAAAATAGCAAGAAAAATTATAACTCAAAAAACTTAATGAAAATGATTGAACATTCAATTCCAGAGAACATGTTTTATAAAGACGTGTATGGAAACTATATTGGATTTAATTCAGGCTTTTTAAATTTGGCTTGTATGAATAAAGAAGAATTATTAGGAAAGAATAGTTATAAAATATCAACAGAAGAATCTTTAGTAGAGAAGATACTCAAAAGTGATAAGGATGTAGTTGAAAATAAAAAAGTGGTTACATTTGAATCAAATGTAAGTATGGATAATGAAAACAAGTGTATTGAGATTACAAAAAGACCTTTTTTTGATAGTTATGGAAGTGTCATTGGAATAATTGGAACAGCAAAAGATATAAGCAGAAGAAAAAAGCTAGAAGAAGAAATGGATAAATCTAGAATGGAGTTCTTTGCAAATTTATCTCATGAACTTAGAACCCCCATAAGTTTAATCTCATCTTCATTACAAGTGATAGAAAAAAAAGAAGCGGATTTAATAGAATCAAATGATACTTTAAAAAGAAATCTAGGTATGATAAAACAGAATGGAAACAGAATATTAAGATTGGTAAATAATTTTATAGACTTTACAAAAATGCAGTCAGGATATTTAGATTTTAAACCAGAAGAATCAGATATAATTTCATTTATAGAGGATATATGTATGTCTGTAGCTGATTTTGCAAGTCAAAATAACATACAACTTACATTTGACACAGAAATAGAAGAATTTTCAATGTTATTTGATTCAGAAAAATTGGAAAGAATAATACTAAACTTACTATCTAATGGAATTAAGTACAATAAAGAAAATGGAGAAATAAACATATTTCTATATGTGAAAGATGATGTGTTTAAAATGAAAATATCCGATAGTGGGATAGGTATACCAAAAGAAAAAATAGATAAAATATTTAATAGGTTTGAACAGATTGACAATGAACTTTCTTACAGAGTTAAAGGAAGTGGTATTGGTCTTTCATTAGTGAAATCTTTAGTTGAATTACATGATGGCAGTATATGTTTAAAAAGTCAACTTGGAGTTGGAAGTGAATTTGTCGTTTCACTGCCAGTTAGAAGAGAAAATAATACTGAAAAATGCAATTATAAAAGAGAAGTTAGCGACGAGCTAAGTAAAAAATTAGAAATAGAATTTTCGGATTTATAATTTAAGGGTAAAAAATAAAATTTTAAAAAACTATTGACAATTGATTTAGAAGGGTTTAAAATAAGTTACAACATAATAAATAAAAAAGCGATGAATAGGAAGAGTAAATCTAATTCGATTGCCAGAGAGAAGAGTCCATCGGCTGAAAGACTTTTTAAATTAGAGAGATTGAAAACTACCTAGGAGCCACTTTCCGAAGTTATCTATATTAATAGATTTTAGTAAGAATAGTCGTTAACTGCGTTAAAGTATAAAGAGAGTTTTCATAATAAATGAAAACTAAATTAGGTGGAACCGCGGGAATAATACTCTCGTCCTTATGTTATAAGGATGAGAGTTTTTTGTTATTTAAAAATATAAATAGTAATTATAATAATTATAAAAAATAAAAAAGCGATGAATAGGAAGAGTAGATTTAGTTCGACTATCAGAGAAGAAAGTTCAAAGGCTGAAAGACTTTCTAAGTTTGAAAAATTGAAAACTACCTAGGAGCTGTGGTCTGAAGTTACCTTAAAAGGTCTTAGTAAGATTAACCGTTAACTGCGTTAAAGTGTAAAGTGGATTTTATCAATAAATGATGAAATCAAATTGGGTGGAACCGCGAGTATAGACTCGTCCCTTTATCTAGGGATGAGTCTATTTTTATTGCAATAAAAGATTGAAAATAAAAAAAAATCGGAAAATTATAAATTTTAGGAGGATAATGAAATGGAGAATAAAGTAAAAATTGGAGTACTAGGATATGGAACTGTAGGAAGTGGACTTATAGATATAATAGATAATAATAAAGAAAAAAGAAATATAGAAATAGTTGGAATTTTAGTTAACAATCTAGAAAAACATAAAGGGAAAAAATATTCTAATATAATAACTAATAATATAGATGATATATTTGAAAAAGATATAGATATTCTTGTAGAAGTTATGGGTGGTTTAGAGCCAACATTATCTTATATTAAAAAGGCTTTAAATAATAAAATTCATGTTGTTACAGCAAATAAAGACTTGTTAGCTGAATGTGGAGATGAACTTGCAAAATTAGCAAGTGAAAATAAGGTAAGTATTAAATTTGAAGCTTCAGTTGCTGGAGGTATACCAGTATTAAAGCCAATAATAGAATCATTAGAAGGAAATAATATAGATAGTATAAATGCTATTTTAAACGGAACTACTAACTTCATATTGTCTAAAATGTATGATGAGAATTTATCTTATGATATGGCATTAAAACAGGCTCAAGAATTAGGCTTTGCTGAAGCAAATCCAGAGTCAGATGTATTAGGATATGATGCTGCTAGAAAACTATCAATATTATCAACTTTAGCTTATGATAATAGAGTATATTGGAAAGATGTATATTTAGAGGGAATTACAGATATAGATGAAAAGGATATTGAATATGCAAAAAAATTAAATTGTAAGATAAAGTTAATTGGTCAAAGTAAGTATGAAAATCATAAAGTAAGTGCTTTTGTTAGACCTGTCCTAGTAGAAAAAGACAACATACTTGCTAGAATAGACAATGAGTTCAATGCTGTTATAGTAAATGGTGATTCAGTAGGAGAAGTTTCTTTTGTAGGTAAGGGAGCTGGAAGCCTAGCAACAGGAAGTGCAGTTTATTCAGATGTTATTGATATAATAGATAATAGAGTTTCAAGTATAGATTCTTTTACTAAAGATAAAATACAGGTTAATAAGATAGTTAGAGAAAAGTGTGGAGCACTTCTTAGATTTAAAAAATGTAATAAAGATGAAATATTGAATATAGTTGAGAATTGCTTAGTAAATTATGATGTTTTAAATGATGATGATGAGCTTGCTATTATGGTTTATGCTGATTCTGAGTATGAAATAAATAACAGCTTATGTCTAATAAAAGACAAGGGATATTGCGAAAAAATGAATAAAATGTTGAAAATAAGTTAAAAAAGGAAAAATATAAGTTTATATGTAACATATTTTGACGATTTTAATACTATATAGTATGAGATAAAACAAAACATCTCATAAAAAATTAAAATTAAAAGGAGAGATATGTTATATGGAAAATAAAAAATATGCAAATGGTGGTTATACAGAAGATTGGTATGAAAGAGGAGAAGCTACAGCTAAATGGTTCCAAAATGATGGAGAAGAATATGAAAGAGAAGCATACGATGAAGATAGAGAAAGAAGAGGTTCAAACTGTGAATGTTCAAATCAAGAAGGAAATAGACCTAGAAACTGTGAAAGATTTAGAAGAGAAGCTGAAGTAAGAGAAAGAGAAGCTAGAGAGGCATTCTGTGAATCTGCAGAAAGAAAAAAAGAAGCATTAGCATACGAATGTGAAGCTAGAAAATTATGGAAAGAAGCAGAAAAATACTGGGATGAATATTCAGAGTTCAATTATAGAGGAATAGAATATTTAGCAGAAGCTGCTAGATTATTTGATAAAGGTATGGAATGTGAAGCTAGAAGAAATGGAAATAATGGTGGAAATAATAATAACCATTGTTGCCATAAATGCCATAAACCTAATTGTAACTGCTGTAGAAAATAAAAGAATTTCATTGACAAATCAATAGTTAAAATATATCATATTATGTATAATAAAGAGAAAATTCAGAAAAAAATTAATGATTAGAAGAATTATAAGTATAGTTATTAGACAAATAGTGCTCAGTTAGTGAGGTGAGTACAATATGATTAGACTCCTATCCTCTAGCTTTTAATAGAGGGTGGGAGTTTTTATTTATTGATGTATTTTAAATGATAATAATATTGTAAAATTAGGAGGTAAAAAATGAAAAGCATTAAAACATCAAGCACAAAAGAAAAGGTAGATGAAAAGGTTTTAAGAGAGCAAGTAAGTTCTATAATAGAAGATATAAGAAGAGATAAAGATGTTGCACTTAAAAGATACAATGAGAAGTTTGACAGAAATACAAGAGATGAATTTAGAATTACTAAAGAAGAGATAAAAGAAGCTTATAAACATGTAGATAATGAATTTATAAATAATTTAAAGATTGCTGCTGAAAATATAAGAGAATTTGCTAAAGCTCAAAAACTAAGTTTTGAAAATTCTTTTGAAAAAGAAATTTATCCAGGAGTAATCTTGGGTCAAACCAATATTCCAATAGAGTCATGCCTTGCATATGTTCCAGGTGGACAATATCCATTATTTTCAACAGCACTTATGCTTATAATACCTGCAAAAGTTGCGGGTGTAAAAAGAATAGTAGCATGTTCACCAACTATGAAAAATACTGAAGATATAAATCCTAAAACATTGGTAGCTATGGATATAGCAGGAGCTGACGAAATATATGCAACTGGAGGAGTTCAAGCTATAGCAGCGTTTACATATGGTACAGAAAAGATTAATCCAGTTGACATAATTGTGGGACCAGGGAATAAATTTGTAACTGAAGCTAAAAGACAATGTTATGGCCAAGTAGGGATTGATTTTGTGGCTGGCCCAAGTGAAGTTCTTATAATAGCTGATGAAACTTCAAATCCAGTTTATATTGCAGCTGATTTATTAGCACAATGTGAGCATGATTTAAATGCAAGGGGGATACTATTAACAAATAGTTTAGAAATAGCGCAAGAAGTTGAAAAAAATATAAAAATTATGTTAAAAGATTTGCCAACAAAAGATATAGCATATAATTCATGGGAAAATAATGGAGAGATAATACTGGTTGATGATATGGAAGAAGCCATTAAAATAAGTAATTTTTATGCTCCAGAACATTTAGAAGTTGCAGTAAAGGAATATAATGAAATTTGTGATAAATTAATTAACTATGGTTCGCTATTTATTGGAAATCTTTCTGCTGAAGTATTTGGTGATTATGTTTCAGGTACAAATCATACATTGCCAACACTTAAAGCATCAAGATATACTGGTGGCGTTTGGGTTGGTACATTTATAAAAACTTGTACAAAGCAGATATTAAATGAAAAAGCTATAGAATCATTGGCACCTATTGCTGAAAAACTAGCAAAAGAAGAAGGATTATATGCACATGCAAAGGCAGCTGAAGTTAGATTTAAAAAATAGATTTAGAAACAATCTATTTTAAATTTATTTCTTTTATATAAACAACCATATGAACAACTATATAAACAACTTTAAAATATTTTTATAACATATGAAAATACATCAAGTTTAAAGGTTAGAAGAGTTTCAATAGTAGCTTTACACCCATTATAAATTTTATAAAAATATAATATATGTATGAAGTTATAATAGAAAAGTCGTTTTATGATAATTTTAATTTATCTTGAAACGACTTTCTTATTGAAAATTTGTTGACAAATTTAACTTACACATATTATACTAAACTTAATAAATAAAGTTTATAAAGTAAGGTGTTGTTTATGAAAAATATAGTTGGAAAACCACAGACGATAAAAAAAGTAAATGAAGACTTAATAAAAAATATTATAAAAAATGAAGGACCTATAACAAAACCAGAAATTTCGAGTATTACTGAGTTGAGTTTAGCTACAGTTAATAAAATTGTAGAACAGTTAGCTTTGAAGAAGGAAGTTAAAGTAAGTGGATTAAGTGAGTCTACTGGAGGGAGAAGAGCTCAATTATTTGAAATAAATGCAAACTTAGAACACATAATAGCTTTATATTATTATAGAAATAGCTGTATAGGGGTAGTTGCAAATTTATTAGGTGATATAACTTATAAAGAAGAATTCAATATAAGAATGGATACATATGAAAACGTTAACAAAGATACTTTTTTTGTTATAGATACTCTAATTCAAAATGTAAGAGGAAACAATATAAGGGCTATTGGGATTGGTGTTCCAGGAGTTGTAAAAAATGGTGTAGTTAAAAATATACCAACTATAAAAAGTTGGGAAGGAATAAATTTAGAAGATTTAATAAAGAGTAAATACAATACTAAAGTATTTATAGAAAATGATACAAATATTACTACTATAGGAATTTATCAAAAACAGTATAAAGATGAATATAAAAATATGGCACTTATGTATTTAGAAGATGGTATTGGTTCTGGTATAGTTATAAACGGTGAATTATATCTAGGTAATACAAATTTTGCTGGAGAATTAGGTTATTTAAATATAGAATTTGGCAAGTATAATAGCAATAATTTAACTATTGAAGATTATATTTTAAGCTTAAGAAAAAGATACTTAGAGAGCAAAGATAATAAATTTAAAAAAGAAATTTTATCTATAATATCAAATTTTGTAAGGACCCTTGTTTGTGTTTTAAATCCAGAAGCTATGATTATACAGTGCAATATATTAACTAAAGCTGACATGGAATTTATAAAAAAAGATGTAAGTAAGAGTGTTGGAGAAGAAAATTTCCCTAGACTAATAAAGGTGGAATCATTGAAAGAAGGAAGTATAGATGGAGTAATTAGTATGTGTTTAAAAGAAACTGACTATCAATATTCCTTATCTAATAAAAAAGGAGGATATTAATGTGAAATATTTGATTTCAATAGACGGAGGAGGAACAAAAACAAAATTTTGTGTAAGTGATTTAGATGGGAACATATTAAAGGAACATACTACAGGTTCAACTAATTATAAGTCAGTTGGAATTCAAAAAACATATGAAAATATTAATAATGGATTTAATAAAATATTAAAAGATTTACATATTGATTATGCTGATATTGAGTACACTGTATTTGGTATATCTGGGTGTGATTCTCCTAATGATTATAATATTATAATGGATGAAATATTAAAGATTGGACTAGATAAAGAAAAAATATATCTAGTAAATGACGCAGTTTTAGCTTTTTATGCACAAACTAATGCTCCTGGCCTGGTAATTGTAGCTGGGACAGGTTCAATAATACTGGGAATTAGAGAAGATGGAGAAATATATAGAGTTGGTGGATGGGGATATAACTTTAGTGATTTGGGTTCTGGATATGATATAGGGAGAAAATTACTAAAGAAAGTTTTACTTTATTGTGATGGGTGTCATGAATATAGTGATTTGTTTAATTGCGTTTTAGATTTCTTTAGAACAGATAGCTTTGAACAACTTACATATACAATTACTGAGATAAACAACAATGTTGAAATAGCAAATTTAGCTTCATTAGTGATTGATTGTGCTGAACAAGGTGATAAATTAGCTATTAAAATATTGGAAGAGTCATCAACTGAATTGTCTAAATTAGCTCAAGTAATATTAAATAAGATATCTAATTCAATGAAAGATAATAAAAGTGAAATAAATATAGTTTTATCCGGTGGTACATTAAACAGAACTGTATATGCTCAAATGTTAATGAATAATTTAAAAAGAGAAAATACAGATAAAAAATTGAAATTTATACTCCAAGAAAATCAGCCAGTATATGGAGGTATAAGGCTTGCTATGGCATTAGCTAATAGGAGGGTCAAACATGGATAGAAAAAAAGTAATAGTACAAATCTTTACAGGTGGATTTAAAAACAAAGAAATAAAATTTAATGATATAAAACATAAATTATTAGAATTATTGGACTGTATTGAAATAGAAAAGGTCATTATGGGTTGGAGTGTAGATAAAGAGCTATATATAGAAACTAAAAAACTATTAAAAAAATATAATGTTGAATTATATCTTTGGTTACCATGTTTTTCAGAAATAGGATTACTTAAAAAAAGTAATTTATTAGTTGATTATACTGGAAAAGAAGTTAAAGGATACGCTTTACAAGAAGATGAAAATTTTGAATTTTATTGTCCAAATAATAAGGAAAATATAGAAAATATAAAGAAAGTTTATAATACTTATTTTAGTGAAATTGATTTTGATGGAATTTTCTTAGATAAGATAAGGTATGGTTCTTTTTCAAACAAATTAAATGGTGTTTTTAATTGTTTTTGCAAAGATTGTTTACCTATTTATAAAGCAAGCAATATTGATAAAAAGTCATTAATTATGGAAATGAAGAATATGTCTAGTGAAGTTATAGGCAATGAAAATACCCCATTTGGTATAACAGAATACACTAATGGAAAATACAAATTTAAAAATAAAATATGGGAAGATTTTTTCGAAATAAAAAGTAAAAATATATACAATGCGTTAGAAGATATAAGCAATTATTTCAAAAACAAAGGATTGAAAATAGGTATAGATACTTTTTCTCCTTTTATTTCTTACTTTGCAGGTCAAGATTTAGAAAGATTACAAGACGTAGCAGATTTTATAAAACCAATGATGTATAGAGCTACAAAAGCTCCAGCAGGTCTACCATTTGAATTTGAAAGATTAGTTGATGAATCTGTACATGGAAATAAAGAACTTGCAAAAGAAAGTTTTTTAGAAATTTTAGGAATCAAAGAGTATCGAGGAGATATATATCCTATAAACTTTGTACTGAAGGAAATCGATTTTATGACAAAAAATATTGCTACAGATATATATATAGGTATTGAAATAAATAACAAAGAAATTATAGCTCCTGTTACACCTAAATACATAAGTAAGAATATTTCAAATATAAATAAGACAGCAGTAAAAGGGTATGTTCTATCTTGGGATTTATTATCAGCACCAAAAGAAAATATTGATGAAGTTATAAAATGGTTTAGGAATTAGTGAGGTGATATAGTGAGTAAAATACTGGAAATGCAACAAATATATAAAAGCTTTGGGAAGGTAGATGTTTTAAAGGGTATAGATTTTGACTTAGAAAAAGGAGAAGTAAGAGCACTTTTGGGAGCCAATGGAGCAGGTAAGTCTACACTTATTAAAATTTTAGGAGGCGTTCATCCTCAAACTAAAGGTAAAGTGATTTTAAATGGCAATGAAATAATATTTAAAAACCCACATCATTCTAAAGAAAATGGTATTAGCATAATTTATCAAGAGTTAAGTCTGATACCAACACTTACAGTACTTGAAAATGTTTTTCTTGGTAGAGAAACTTTAAAGGGAATCGTGTTTTTAAATAAGAAAGATATGCTAGAAGAATATATTAAGATTTGTGAAGATTTTGATTTTAATATAGACCCATATACAGTAGTTTCTAATTTGAGTGTGGCAAATCAACAAATGGTTGAGATAATGAAAGCTGTTTCATGTAATTCTGAAATTATCATAATGGATGAACCGACAACATCACTTACTAACAATGAAAAAGATGGACTATTTAAAATAATAAATAGATTGAAAGCTAAAGGCAAAACAATAATTTACATTTCTCATATATTAGAAGAAGTTTTTAAGGTATGTGATAGTGCAAGTATAATGAAAAATGGAACTATGATTGGAACTTATGATGTAAAAGACTTAACTAAATTAAAAATAACTCAACTTATGACAGGAAATGATAATCATAAACTCATTGAGAAAAAGGATTATACATTTGCAAAGTATGAAGAACCTCCAGTACTAGAAGTTAAGAATATAAGTTGGTCCAATAAAATAAAAAATGTTTCATTTAAAGTTTATAGAGGAGAAGTTGTAGGTCTAGCAGGTCTTGTAGGTTCAAGAAGAACTGAAATTATAAATTTGATATTTGGGATAGATAATAAAGATAGTGGAGATATATTTATAAATGGTAAAAAAGTAGATATAACTTCTCCTAAAATTGCTATAAAAAATAAAATAGGGTTGATTCCTGAGGACAGAAAAAATCTAGGTCTAATTTTAGAGCAAGCTATATATACTAATTCAGCATCAGTACAAATTGATAAATTCAAGAAATTCTTGTTTATAGATAGAAATAGGGAAATTGAGTTTTCTAAAAAGGGTGTTAAAGAACTAGGAATAAAAGTTAGTGATGTAAAACAAGAGGTAAAAGAGCTTAGTGGTGGAAATCAACAAAAAGTAGTAGTTTCTAAATGGTTAGAGAAAGATTTAGATTTAATAATATATGATGAGCCGACAAAAGGAATAGATATTGCTGCAAAAGAAGATATTTTTAATACAATAAAAGAATTTTCAAGTAAAGGAATAGGAGTAATATTTATATCTTCTGATTTAGAAGAAGTAATAAGAGTAAGTGATAGAATTTTAGTAACTAGAGAAGGTTCTATTGTAGATGATTTAAAAAATGAGAATATAAAGGTTCAAGACATAATGAGTAGTATATTTAATGTATAAAAAATAAAAATGGAGGACTGAGATGAAAAAAGCTTTTGAGAAATTAAATTTAAGAGATTATGGAGTATTAATAGGTTTTTTAGCTTTATGTATAGCTATAAGTATTGCAACTCCATCATTTTTAGGTAAACAAAATATACTTAATCTTTTACGACAATCTTCTATAATCGGAATAATTTCAGCAGGTATGACTTTTGTTATAATATCTGGAAACTTTGATATATCAGTTGGAGCAGTAGCAGCTCTTGCAGGTGCTATAACAATGAAATTTGCAACTGGTGGAACTAATTTGTTTGTATCTATGATTTTAGGTATAGCAATTTGTGCAGTAATAGGATTAATCAATGGGATAGTAGTTGCAAAGATAAATGTACCATCACTAATAGCTACCATGGCTATGGTCACTATTGTAAGAGGATTGTTATTGATGCTTACAGGAGGATATCCAATTACTGAGAATATACCAATACTTGATTACATTGGAAATGGATATTTGTTTAATATACCAATACCAGTAGTAATTTTCTTTATAGTAGTATTTGCTTCATTTGTTGTACTTAATAAAACTAAGTTTGGTAGATATGTTTATTCTGTAGGAGGTAATCAAGAAGCAAGTAAACTTAATGGTATAAATGTAGATTCTCATAAAATAAAAGTATTTATTATCAATGCTATACTTGCAGGGATAGCTGGTATTGTGCTAACTGGAAGACTTGGAACTGCCACTGCGATTGCAGGTGAAGGATATGATATGGATGCAATTGCATCTGTTGTAATAGGAGGTACCTCCGTGGCAGGAGGCTCTGGTTCTGTACTTAAAACAGTTATAGGTGTATTACTTATGAGTGTTATAAACAACAGTTTTAATCTTCTTGGAATAGATGTATATTTCCAGTACATATTTAAAGGATTAATAATCTTAGCAGCGGTTGGATTTGATTCTTATAGCAAGAAAAAACTTGCTTCAAGATAAAAAATAAGAGGGGGAATTTTTTATGAAAAAATTAATGAAACATTTAGCGTTTTTACTATCACTTATTATGATATTCAGTCTAGTTGGATGTTCTGATGGTGGTGGCAAAGAAACGAGTGGAGAAAAGAAAGTAGCAGTATTATTGCCAGGTTCAACAGGTTACTTTGTAGCAACTAAACAAGGGATAGATGCAAAATCTAAAGAATTAGGTGTAAATGTAGAATATGCAGATGCTCAATGGGATGCTAGTAAACAATTGTCACAAGCTGAAGATTTTATGGCTAAAGGCGTAGATATGATTGCATTATGCGGAGTTGATTCTGCTGTAAGTGAGAGAATAGTTAAAGCTGCTAATGATTCAGATGTTCCTATAATAGCATTTACAAATTCTATAGGAAGTAATCCAACAGGAGAATTTAAAGGCTTAGTTACATATATAGGACAAAATGAGGAAGAGACAGGAGCATTAACAGGTAAAATTGCTAAAAACTTATTAGGAGAAGCTGGAGGAAAGGCTGTATTAATAGAAGGTGTTCCAGGAACTACTCCACAAGTATTAAGAAAAAAAGGTCTTGAGAAAGAATTAAAAGATAGTAACATACAAATAGTTTATAACCAAACTTCAAATTGGGAGAAAGAACAAGCATTAAAGGTAACAGAAGATTTAATTCAAAAGAAAACTGATTTTAATGTTATAATATGCCAAGATGATAACTCTGCTACAGGAGCAGGACAAGCTTTAAAAGATGCTGGTCTTAAAGATAAAGTTAAAGTTATAGGTTTGGGTGGAAGTAAAGATGGATTAAAAGCTATAACTGATGGATTAATAGATGGTACAACTTATATGTCTGCTGTGGAAGAAGGAGCATTAGTTGTAGAAAAGGCATCTAATTTCCTTAAAGGTGAAAAAGTAGAACCTGTTACACAAATTAAACAAGTTGAAGTTAACAAGGACAATATTTCAGAATTTAAGGGTGAATGGTAAAGTATTACAGAAAATAAATAAAATAACTAGAGTTACTTTATATAGTTTCTAAAGTAACTCTTTTTTTAAATCTAACTTAGTGATAAATTATTGAATAGTATTTCTAAACAAATAAAAAATTAATATAAACAAAGACTTAACTATACTAAATTATAAGTCAAATTAATATAAACTTTTGTAAAAAAGGAAAACGTCTAAGGTGTTGGAAATACTTAGGTGTAGATGGAACGCTAAAAAAACATAAAAAAACATAAAAAAAATGTTGAAAAAAATATAGAAATTTTGTATAATTAAAGATTTGAAAAGTGCGGTATACAAAGCCAATTCTTTTGTATATAATATATATAAATTAAGAAAAAGGAAGGGATATGTATGGCCAGGCGGTTATTTTTAGAAAGGATTGGACTTATATTTTTAGGTTCAGCAATATTAGCATTTGGAGTTTACAATTTTTATTATTTAAACAACATAACAGAAGGTGGAGTGTTAGGTATTTTACTACTGTTAAAAAATTTATTCAATATACAACCAGCAATAGCAAATGTTGTAATAGATGGTTTACTACTTTTAGTAGGATATAAATTTTTCGGTAAAAAGTTCCTAATATATTCAATAGTAGCTTCTATAACTTTTTCAGTGTTATATGACTTATTTGAAGCTATAGGACCTCTGGTACCACAATCACAAAATATGCTTTTATCAACTGTTTTGGCAGGTGTAACTGTTGGAACTGGTGTAGGTATAGTAGTAAAAGCAGGTTGTGCATCAGGAGGAGACGATGCTTTAGCATTAGTAATTTCTAAGACTACATCTTTGAACATAGGGCAAGTTTATTTAGCAACAGATGTTATTGTATTGTTGTTATCATTATTTTATCTATCAGCGTTTGATATATTTTATTCTTTGATTGCTGTTACAATTAGTGGTAAAGTAATTGATTTTATCTATTATCATGGTAAAAGTTTAGATATGGATATAAGTAATGACATAGTTCCAGAATGTTAATATAAATTAAATAACATTAGATTTTATTAAAGATGGCAAATTTGCCATCTTTTTTTGCGTCTAAATATTTATAGTAGACATTTTCTTATATAGATTTTTATAAATTCAACATAATAAATTGTATTGGAATCTCTAGGAATACGGTTGCTAGATGTATGTTTTAAAAACTCAATTTTATATTTATGAAATACTAATCAGTAATAGATGTTTCTTAATCCTATCTTTATACCTAAAATGATAAGATAAATGAAGTAGCAATACAAAACTAAAATTTGTAAAAGAAATTAAATTAAATGGAGGAGTTAAAATGTTGGATATAGTTATGATAGCATTGTTACTCATAGGATTTATTTCCATGAAGTTGCTTGCTGACTGGTGTGGGAAACAAACTGAAAAAAAATAATGTATGGAGGGATTACCTATGTGGTTTCTGGCAGTTGTAATTATAATGTTAGTAATATATTTGGTGTATGCGCTTATTAATCCTGAAAAATTTTAAATAGTATAAGGCTAATAAGTAAGTTGAATTGGGGGGAACAATTTTTATGGTGCAGATAGTAATAGTGTTAGCAATTTTTATGATTTTAGTAATACCTATGGGCAAGTATTTATATCATATAGCCACTAATCAAAAAACATTTGGAGATAGACTATTTGATAAAGTAGACAATTGTATATATAAGGTATGTAGTATAGATAAGAAAAAAGAAATGAATTGGAAACAGTATGCCTTAGCTTTAGTATTTACAAATGCAGCTATGGTATTTATAGGATATATCATACTTAGAACTCAAAGTATGCATATCTTTAATCCAAGTGGAATTAAAGGCATGGAACAAGGTTTATCATTCAATACAATCATAAGTTTTATGACAAATACAAACCTTCAACATTATTCAGGTGAATCAGGGCTTTCATATTTTAGTCAGATGACAGTGATAATATACATGATGTTTACATCAGCAGCAACAGGATATTCAGCTGCGATGGCATTTGTAAGAGGTTTGGTTGGTAAAAAGAAAACAATGGGAAATTTTTATGTAGATTTAATTAGAATAACAACAAGAGTACTTTTGCCAGGAGCTTTAATTGTTGGGATTATATTAGTTACACAAGGAGTACCACAAACTTTTGCAGGAACAGAAACAGTGACTACTATAGAAGGAAAACTTCAAGATATAGCTAGAGGTCCTGTAGCAGCTCTTGAATCAATAAAACATTTAGGAACAAATGGTGGAGGATTCTTTGGTTCAAATTCATCACACCCATTTGAAAACCCAACTATAATATCAAATATAGTAGAAATGTTGTCTATGATGATATTACCAGGAGCTTGTGTTGTTGCATTTGGGCATATGATAAAGAATAAAAAACAAGGTTGGGTTGTATTTGGGGCAATGTCAATCATATTTTTAATAGGTCTAATGGTTTGTTTTAAAGCAGAGAGTTCAGGGAATCCTATTTTATCACAATTGGGGCTTAGTCAAAGTATGGGAAGTATGGAAGGTAAGGAAGTTAGATTTGGTATAGCACAATCTGCATTATTTACAACAGTAACAACTTCATTTACAACAGGTACAGTTAATAATATGCATGATACCTTAACTCCTTTAGGAGGTCTAGTACCACTTTTGAATATGATGTTAAATGTTGTATTTGGTGGTAAAGGTGTAGGTCTTATGAATATGTTGATGTACGCCATAATAGCAGTGTTTTTATGTGGATTAATGGTAGGAAGAACACCAGAATTTTTAACTAAGAAAATCGAAGGAAAAGAAATGAAGCTTATTGCTTTACTTATTATACTACACCCACTTTTGATACTTATGTTCTCTGGTCTTTCAGTTGCAGTACCAGCAGGGCTTGAAGGAATTTCAAATCCTGGATTCCATGGATTATCACAAGTATTATATGAATTTTCATCTTCAGCGGCCAATAATGGTTCAGGATTTGAAGGTCTAGGAGATAATACTATGTTTTGGAATATAACAACAGGTATAGTTATGTTCTTTGGAAGATATGTATCTATTATAATACTACTTGCTATATCAAGTTTATTGGCATCTAAGAAAGCTGTAAATGAAAGTATAGGAACACTTAGAACAGATAATTTCACATTTACAATAATTTTAGTACTGGTTGTTTTAATTGTTGGTGCTTTAACATTTTTCCCAGCCTTAGCGCTTGGACCTATTTCAGAGCATCTAGTGTTATGGCACTAAAAAATTGGGAGGGAGTAAAGTTTTATGGAAACTAAAAAAACAAAGTTTATTACAAAAGATATTTTCAAAACTTCCATTATAGAAGCTTTTAAAAAGTTAAATCCTAAATATATGATGAAAAATCCAGTTATGTTTGTTGTAGAGATTGGCTTTATAGTAACATTGATACTTACAATAATACCTAGCTTGTTTGGTGATGAAGGCAATAATTTAAGAGCCTATAATGGGATTGTGACAATAATATTATTTATAACAGTGCTTTTTGCAAATTTTGCTGAAGCTGTAGCTGAAGGTAGAGGAAAAGCACAAGCAGATACATTGAAGAAAACTAGAAAAGACACAGTAGCAAGGGTTTTGGATAAGCTAGGAAATGAAAAAATGATAAGTGCAAGCGAACTAAAACTTGGCGATATTGTTTTAGTAAATGCAGGGGAAGTTATTCCAAATGATGGAGAAGTTATAGAAGGAATAGCTTCTGTGGATGAATCAGCAATAACTGGAGAATCCGCACCTGTGATGAGAGAATCTGGTGGAGATTTCGCTTCTGTTACAGGGGGTACTACAGTTGTAAGTGACTGGTTAAAAATAAAAATAACAACAAAACCAGGGGAATCATTCTTAGATAAAATGATAGCTCTTGTAGAAGGTGCTTCAAGACAAAAAACGCCAAATGAGATTGCTTTAAATACATTGTTAGTGGGATTAACTCTTATATTTATGGTTGTATTAATCTCTCTTTATCCAATGGCAAATTATGCAGGGGTTAAGATTCCAATTTCTACTATGATAGCACTTTTGGTGTGCTTAATACCAACTACTATAGGTGGATTATTGTCAGCTATTGGTATTGCAGGTATGGATAGAGTAACGAGATTCAATGTTATTGCAATGTCAGGTAAAGCAGTAGAAGCTTGTGGTGATGTTGATACTATGATTTTGGATAAGACAGGTACTATTACCTATGGAAATAGACTTGCATCAGAATTTATAGCAGTTGGAAATGCAGACTCAAAAGACTTAATAAACTATTCTGTTATGTGTTCATTAAAAGATGATACACCAGAAGGAAAGTCTATAGTTGATTTAGGAATGAAATTAGGCTCAACAGGTAAAACAAAAGAAGCAGAGCAAGCTGAATTCGTAGAATTTTCTGCACAAACTAGAATGAGTGGGATTAATTTAGCTAATGGTAGCGCTATAAGAAAAGGTGCTTATGATAGCATAATAAAACGAGTAAAAGAATCTGGTGGAATAGTGCCAGAAGATTTAGAAGAAAATGTAAACCGAGTAGCTAAATTAGGAGGTACACCTTTAGTAGTATGTGTAGATAATGAGATATATGGAATTATCTACTTAAAGGATACAGTAAAATCAGGGCTTGTAGAAAGATTTGCTAGACTTCGTGAGATAGGAATAAAAACAATCATGTGTACGGGGGATAATCCTCTAACAGCAGCTACAATTGCAAGAGAAGCTGGAGTAGATGGATTTATTGCAGAATGTAAGCCAGAAGATAAAATAGATGCTATAAAGAAAGAACAATTAGAAGGTAAAATAGTAGCTATGACAGGTGATGGAACAAATGATGCTCCTGCACTTGCTCAGGCAGATGTAGGTCTTGCTATGAATAGTGGTACAACATCTGCAAAAGAAGCAGCAAATATGGTAGATTTAGATTCAGACCCAACTAAGATATTAGAAGTTGTTGAAATAGGAAAACAACTTTTAATAACTCGTGGAGCTTTGACAACTTTTAGTATAGCAAATGATGTTGCAAAATATTTTGCAATTATACCAGCTATATTTACTCTTGCAATACCTCAGATGGAGATATTAAATATAATGAAACTTTCTACATCATTTAGTGCGATATTATCAGCTTTAATATTTAATGCTATAATCATCCCATGTTTAATACCTCTTGCAATGAAAGGCGTAAAATATAGACCTATGAAATCACAAGCTATGTTAATGAGAAATATGATTATCTTTGGTCTTGGAGGAGTTATAGTTCCATTTTTAGGAATAAAATTAATTGATTTATTAATTACACCTTTAGTAATGGTTCTTAATTTAGGTTAATAAATGGAGGATATAAAAATGAAAACATTAAAACCGGCACTGCTTGTAAGTCTTGTATTGTTAGTTGTTTGTGGACTTGTATATCCACTTGCTCTGACAGGCGTAAGTCAAGTTGCATTTAGAGATAAAGCTAATGGAAGTATGATAGAAGTAAATGGTGTAAAAGTAGGTTCAGAACTTATTGGTCAAAACTTTACAGATGCTAGATTCTTTAAAGGAAGAGTATCATCAATAAACTATAATACTTATACAAAAGAAGATTTAAAACCAGATAAAGATGGAAATGCATCTTATGGAGGCGTTTCATCAGGCTCTTTTAATTATGGAGCTACAAATCCAGAACTTCGTGATAGAGTACAAAAAGATATAGAAAAGTTTTTAAAGGATAATCCAACTGTCAAAAAAGGAGATATACCAACAGACTTACTTACAGCGTCAGGTTCAGGTCTTGACCCTAATGTAAGTCCAGCTTCTGCAAAGGTTCAGATACCTGCTGTAGCAAAAGCATCAGGGATATCAGAAAATAAATTACAAAAAATTGTAGATGATAATACTTCTAAAAAACTGTTTGGAGTTTTAGGTGAAGATAGGGTAAATGTGTTAAAGGTTAATATAGAGGTAGCAAAAATATTAGGTCTTGTATAGTATTTTGTAGAGCTTTTGTAGCAAAGTATTATGTATGACTTAGTCTAAAGCTTTATATTTAAAAGGTGGAAATCGATAATGATTTTCACTTTTTTTGTTTGAACATTACTAATATTTGGAATAAAACGATTGAAAGTATAAAATCCAAAAAAAGGTTGCATTATCAAAATGATAATACTATAATATATTTATCGTTATCAATTTGATAATAGATTTAGACATATAGGAGGAAGTAGTATGTTATATAATAACGCATTAGAGTTGATAGGAAACACACCTGTAGTAAGGTTGAACAATTTAGGATGTACTAACGGGTGTTTTAACATATATGTAAAATTAGAAAAAGTAAATCCAGCAGGAAGTATAAAAGACAGAGCAGTTTATGAAATGTTAGAAGGATTAGAGAAAAGAGGCGAATTAAAAAAAGGAGATGTCTTAGTCGAAGCTACTAGTGGTAATACTGGTATTGCATTATCTATGATAGGAAAATTAAAAGGATATGAAGTAATAATAGTAATGCCTGAGACTATGAGCATTGAGAGAAGAGACTTAATGAAGGCATATGGAGCAAATTTGGTGCTTACAGATGGAAAAGCTGGAATGGCAGGTTCCATAGAAAAAGCAAATGAACTTTTAAGAGAAAATCCAAACTATAAAAGTTTAAAACAATTTGAAAATAAAGATAATCCAAACGCACATTATAAAACAACAGCAGTTGAAATTATGAATGATGTTAAAGATTTAGATATATTTGTATGTGGAGTTGGAACAGGTGGTACTTTAATAGGGACTGCAAGGTATTTAAAAGAACAAAATCCAAATATAAAAGTAATCGCACTTGAACCAAAAAAATCTCCAGCTATATCAGAAAACAAAACTGGACCTCACAAAATACAAGGAATAGGTGCCAACTTTGTTCCTGAAAATTATGATTCTAGTGTAGTTGATGAAGTAATATTAGTAGATGATGAAGATGCATTTGAAACAGTTAAATTACTTGCAGCAAAAGAGGGTATTTTAGTGGGTATATCTTCTGGAGCAAATATATTTGGAGCTATGGAAATGGCGAAAAAATATCCAGATAAAAAGATAGTAACAGTAGCTCCAGATGGAGTAGATAAGTATATGTCCATGGGACTATTTTAAAAATTTTATTTTAGGGAGTGAATACTTTGTTTAAGAAAATAAATAAAGATATTGAATATATAATGAAAAATGATCCAGCAGCTAGGTCTAAGGTAGAAGTATTTTTACTTTATCCATCAGTACATGCAATGATAATGCATAGGATGGCTCATACTCTTTACAAGAAAAATATGCTTTTTACAGCAAGACTAATATCTCAGATATCCAGATTTATGACTGGTATAGAAATACATCCTGGAGCTAAAATGGGAGAAGGTATATTAATAGACCATGGAATGGGTGTTGTAATCGGAGAAACAGCAGAAGTAGGTAATAGAGTAACAATATACCAAGGAGCTACTTTAGGAGCCACAGGAAAAGACACAGGAAAGAGACATCCAACTGTTGGTGATGATGTATTGATTGGAGCTGGAACAAAGATATTAGGACCTTTAAATATTGGTTCCAATTCAAAAATTGGTGCAAATTCTGTTGTCGTTAAGGATGTGCCTAATGGAGCAACAGTTGTTGGTATACCAGCAAAAATAGTAAAAATAAGAAATTTAGAACCTGTAAAAAAGAATAAAAAAGAAGCATCCTATGAGTATGATGAATTAGATAATGTGTATTATATATAGAATTGGTATGATTATAAAAGAAAATTTATGAAAATTATTTTAAAAGGTATTTTTTTCAAATTTGGGGACATAATAAAAAAGAACTAAATGTTAAAGTTTTGGTTCATAAATCTTTGACAAACAAGATTTTAAATTTGTAGTGTTTAGGAGGATTTTATTATGAAAGCAGATGTTAATCAAGATACTTGTATAGGTTGTGGATTATGTCCATCAATATGTCCAGAAGTATTTGATATGAATGATGATGGTAAATCACATGTTATAGTTGATGAAATACCAAGTGATGCTGAAGAATCAGCAAAAGAAGCTAGAGAAAGCTGTCCAGTTGATGCAATAGATGTGCATTAATAAAATAAATGCCTATAAAAATTGAATTTTCAATTTTTATAGGCATTTGTCTTTTATTCAGTTAAGATTTCAAATCCTGTTTCTGTAACTAAAACCATACATTCCCATTGAGCAGACAATTTACCATCCTCTGTATAGATAGTCCAATTATTTTCTTTATCAACAAAAATTTCATGAGTACCTTCATTTACCATTGGTTCTATTGTAAATATCATTCCAGGAACTAATAACATCTCAGTTCCTTTTTTAGATACATAACTTACAAATGGGTCTTCATGGAAACTTAATCCAACCCCATGACCACCAATTTCTCTTACAACAGAGTACCCATTTTTTTGAGCATAGGAATTAATAGCATCTCCTATATCACCCAAGAATCCCCATGGTTTAGTAGCATCAAGACCTTTTTGAACACATTCTTTAGTAACCTGAACTAATTTTCTTGCATTTTCTTTAACATTTCCTATCATAAACATTCTTGAAGCATCTGAGTAGTATCCATTAAAAATAGTAGAAACATCTACATTGATAATATCTCCATCTTTTAAGATAATATCTTTACTAGGAATACCATGACAAACTTCGTTGTTTATGGATGTACATACACTTTTAGGAAATCCATTATAATCCAAAGGAGCAGGAATGGCTCCATTTTGTAGTGTAAAGTCATGTACTAGTTTATTTATATCCTCTGTGGACATTCCAATTTCAATTTTATCTGAAATATAATCTAAAATTTTTGTATTTATTACTGCACTCTTTTTTATTTCTTCAATTTGTGTTGGATTTTTAATAATATCATGAGTTGGCACAATATGACCTAACTTTGCAAATGAATCTATTTTATTATCCATATCTATATGGCATTTTTTATATTTTTTAGTACTTCCACACCAACAACTATCATTTCTATTCAACTTCATAGCTCTTCATCCTTCTTCTATTATTTATTTAAATTATGGTTTACATAAACTATTTTAAAACATAGCCATTATGAACATTATAACATAAATAATAAGAAATCTTTTAATGATAGTACTTTATCAAAAATATAAATTGTCATCTTATTATTATTTATGAAGAGGGTATAGTTAAATATGTTATTGAAAGTTAGGGTATTTAATAGTTTAATTCAAGTTGTTCAAGAAAACCATATGTTAAAGGACAATTTTCTTTTAAGATATTTCTTGAAACTTCATCAAGATAGTAGTGTACAAATGACTCTGCAAAAAATTCTTCTATAAACTTACTAATGTAGGCATGTGCAATTTGCTTAGGGTCGTAAAGTTTATATCTTTCTTGAGCAAATATTTCCATAAATTCTTCTGAACTTGATTTTTTATTTAAAACATTTTTGTCTATAGCATGTGCAGTTTCATGTAATTCTAAATTTTTAGCTGAATGTACATTTGCATAGCTAGGATTACTGTAGCCTATTTTAACTACGATAGAATTGTTTCTATATATACCAGGTACATCTTTCCAAGTTTTGCCTGATCTTACCCAACATGGTGGTAACTGATGTTTTAAATCCTTAAATTCTGACTCATCAGTTAAGTTTGAATTTATTAATTTTATTTTTATATCCTTTTCTTTAAGTGTTTGTAAATACTTAGTATTTATATTTGCAATCCTATTTTTCATATTTTCAACTTCATCTTTGTCATAGTCTAAGTCATCAGGAAGTATAAGCATTTGCTCAATTATATCTATATTGTTTTCTTTTATCTCTTCATCTTTTTCATCAAATTCAGATTGAAGAGTATCACTTTCATAGATAGTTATATTTGTATTGTTTTCTATAGGATAAGAGTGGATATTTTCTAAGTCTAAAATATTCATTTGTTGTAAAATATTTTTTGTCTCACCACTCCAAACCACTAAAGAAAGCGAATTAAAGTTAATTAATGGATTTTCTTTTATTTTTGTCTCATTGCTTATATCAACATCAAATACATATTCAATCGAGTCTTCTATGCTAAGCCCATCTGTATTCTTTTTAATGTATAAATATGCTTGTTTTAATTCTATATAAATGTCATCTAAAGACTCATCATAAAATTCTGATAAATTTTTGATGAAGAGTTCTTCATTTAAAAGTTCATTTTTATCAGTTATACTTTCGATTAAAGTGTTAATTTCTTTTATCATATCAGAGATACTTATTTTTCTATTTGCTTTTTCATTAGATACATTGCATGGCGCAAGAGCAATGCAATAAAAATCTTTTTCTTTTTTGTAAAAGGCTTTAAGTGATTTTGATAAAAGTGTAAAATCTACACCTATCTGTAGATTAACTTTAAGTAATTCCTTTTTAGATAATTTAGTATTATTGCTTTTAGCTATAATTAAATTGTTTTCCATAATCATTGCCCCCTTTTTATTAGGGTATCATAATTTTTTTATATGTGTCAATTTATTTTTTTGAAAATTATAATTTTTTTGAAAATTTTATTTTTTATAATTTGTGAATTTTTTATTATAAAAATAAAAACGTTATTATTGTGTCAAATTTTAGCGTTATACTTATATAGAATGGATTTTATACATCTACATTAGAACTAACACTAAGAAGGTTACATATGCAAAATACATGCCATTTTTATCAATTCTATAATATAATATTTATATATTTAATAAGGATGTGATTTGAGATGTATTTTACATATATTATAAGATGTAAAGATGGTTCTCTATATACTGGATATACTAGTAATATAGTTAGAAGAATGAATGAACATAAGTTGGGAATTAATTCAAAATATACAAGGGCAAAGGGATTTAAAAAACTAGAAGTTTATTTTGTAACCAATACAAAAAGTAATGCAATGAAATTGGAATGTTATATAAAGAAATTAACTAGAAACAAAAAATTATCTATAATAAAAAAACCAGAGATACTTATAGATTTAATTGATAATAAAGATGCTTATATTGTTGGAAAAGAAATAGAACAATTAACATAAATATTAGCATTAACATTATAATAAGTGTATATGATGTAAAACTTGACAATAAATACTATTGTAATATAATGAAGTTATAAATATAATAAATTAAAATAGCTAGGGGAGCCAAGAGCTGAGAGGAATACCGACCCTTACACCTGATCTGGATAATACCAGCGTAGGAAAGCTTAGTATAAAACTTAAGTGTATATTATTTATGATATATGCGATTTCTAAGCTATACCTATTGTAGGTATAGCTTTTTTAATTAAGTTATTTAAATTAAACTTTAGGAGGGAATAAATGAGTAATTATAAAATACCAACACTTACAATCGCTGGGTCAGATTCATCTGGAGGAGCTGGAATTCAAGCTGATTTGAAGACTTTTAGTGCAATTGGTACTTATGGTATGAGTGTAATAACAGCTATAACAGCACAAAATACTCAAGGAGTTTTTGCAGTAGAAGATTTAAGTAAGGAAATAATAAAAAAACAGATAGAGGCAGTATTTGAAGATATACCTCCAAAAGCTGTAAAAATAGGAATGGTTTCAAGTCCTGAGATTATACTTGAAATAGTTGAAAATATAAAGAAATACAATCCAAAATATTTGGTAGTAGACCCTGTAATGATATCTAAAAGTGGATATTATTTATTAAAGCCAGAAGCAAAAGAAAATCTAATTAAATACTTGATGCCACTTGCATACATAATTACACCAAACATCCCAGAGGCAGAAGAAATCACAGGAATAAAAATAAATAATATAGATGATATGAATAGAGTAGGAAAAGAAATACTACAACTTGGTCCTAAATTTGTCCTTATGAAAGGGGGGCATTTAGATGGAGAAGCAGTAGATATTTTAGTTGGTAAAAATATGTTTAAAGTTTATAAAAGTGAAAGAATTGATAAAAAAAATACACATGGAACAGGATGTACATTATCTTCTGCAATAACATCCTATTTGGCATTAGGTTATGAAATAACAGAAGCAGTAAATTTAAGTAAACTCTATATAACAGAAGCAATAAAAAATAGTTTTGATATAGGTCATGGAGTAGGACCAGTGCATCATTTTTATAAATTTGAATAATAAAAAATTGTTGGAGGTTGGCTATGTATAATTTAATTAAAGATGTAAAAGAATCAAATCCATTGGTAATTCATTATACTAATAATGTAACTATAAATGACTGTGCCAATGTAACTTTAGCTATAGGAGCAAGTCCTCTTATGAGCTTCTCATATGAGGAAGTAGAAGAAATAGTAAGTATAGCAAATTCTGTAGTAATAAATATAGGAACGATGAATTCAAATATGTTAGATTTATTTTTATTAGCAGGAAAAGCAGCAAATAAGTATAATAAACCTGTTATATTAGACCCAGTGGGAGTATTTGCAAGTAAAGCTAGAGCAGAACTAACAAACAAACTTTTAAATGAAGTCAAATTTAATGTAGTTAAAGGTAATATGGCAGAAATAAAGTTTATAGGTGGTTTTGATGTAAGGGGAAAAGGTGTAGATTCATTTGACTATGAAGAAGATTCTACTGATATAATAAAAAAAGTTTCTGAAAAACTTGAATGTATAGTAGTAGCAACTGGAAAAACAGATATAATAACTGATAGTAAAAATACATATAAAATAAATAATGGAACTGATAAATTAAAAGGAGTTACAGGAACTGGATGTATGACTGCAAGTTTAATTGCAAGTTTCATGGCTATTACTGAGAATACATTAAAAGCAGCTACAATGGGTGTTCTTACAATGTCTTTAAGTGGAGAGCTGGCAAATCTAAATAATCCACCAATAGGAACATTTAAAGAGAATCTTATGAATACTATTTATAAAATGGATATAGATACTTTAAGTAAAAATTCTAATATTGAATTTTTAAATGAATAAAGGTTTAAGAGGAGACTTAAAATGATAGATAAAGAAAACTTAAAAAAAGACTTAAAATTATATTTAGTAACTGACTCTGAAATGCTTGAAGGTAGAGATTTCTATAAGTGTATTGAAGATGCAATAACTTCTGGAATCACAACTGTACAACTTAGAGAAAAAAATGCTTCTGGAAGAGCGTTTTTAAAAAAGGCTATGAAGCTTAGAGAAATAACTAGAAGATATGGTATTAAGTTTATAGTTAATGATAGAGTTGATATAGCACTTATCTGCGATGCAGATGGAGTACATGTAGGTCAAAGTGATATTGATGCGAGAGAAGTTAGAAAGCTTATAGGAAATGATAAGATACTAGGAGTATCAGCAAGAACTTTAGAAGAAGCTATCTGTGCAAAAAATGATGGTGCAGATTATTTAGGTATAGGGTCTATATTTACAACATCTACTAAATTAGATGCAAAATCTGCTTCATTTGAAACTGTCAAAGTAATTAAAGAAAAAGTAGATATACCATTTGTACTAATTGGAGGCATAAAATTGGATAATATAGATAAACTTAAGAGCTTAAATAGCGATGGGTATGCTATAATATCTGCTATATTAAAATCCGAAAATATATCTAAAGAAGTGGAAAAGTGGACATTAATAATATAAAATTAGTTCTAGTAGTGAAAAAAATGGAAAAATTTGATATAATTTAAGAGTGAATTTAAAAAGTTATAAATGACAAACTTTTCTACATATACTTTTTAATCAAGGGATATGTAGATTTGATTAAAAAGGAGTTATTAATGATTAGGATATTGTTAGTGTGTGTTGGAGGTATGTCTTCTACTTTATTGGTAAATAAAATGGAGAAAGATGCAAAAAAAAGAAATATAGATTGTAAAATATGGGCAGTCGGAGAAGGCGATATAAAATCGGAACTCGATAATTTTGATATTTTACTTCTTGGACCACAGCTTAGATTTATGTTTGATGATGTAAAATCTATAGTTGGAGATAGAGCTCCAGTATCTATAATAGATATGGTAAACTATGGTACTTGTAATGGTCATGCTGTATTAAATTCAGTCTTAGAAATATTAAAATAAATCATCTATAGTGAACTCTATTATATAGAGTTCACTTTTTATTATAATTTTATAATTTAACTTACCATTTCCTTTTTTAGTCTCCACATAGCAAGTGAAAAACTTGCACAGCATAATATTAAAAATAACAGGATAACAGGTAATATATCTCCAATAAGAATAGCCTCGCCAAATATTAAGCTACGTAAAGCATTAATAACATGGGTAAATGGATTGAGCATAACAGCTATTTTTAATCCTCCAGATAAATTTTCTATAGGGAAAAGAGCTGAACTTAAAAAGAAAATAGGAAGTACAATTGCAGTCATAATTGTTTCATAAATTATTTCATTTGGCAATAATAGACTTATAGAATAAGCTAGACTTGATAAAAAAAATGCAGTCATAAATATTAGTATTATCATAAGCATAATTCCTCCAATGCCAGATTCTATCCTTACTGAGAAGAATATACTTACTACACATAAAATAGTTACTTCTAAGAAGGAAACTAAGATAGCTTCTAGTAATTGACCAAAAACAATTGAATATCTACTAATAGGTGCAATTAAAACCCTATAGAAACTTCCACTATTCTTCATTATGAAGTTGATGATACCACCACTACTACATGAGGAAAATATAACTAGAATAATAATACCTGGTAGTATAAAAGCGGTATAATTACTAATATTCATATTACTCATAGTTTGATTTGCAATAGAGCTATAAAGTACAAGCCAAAGAAAAGGTTGTAATATAGTAACTATAAACGAGATTGGATTTTTAAAACGCCATTTCATACTACGCCATAAGATATTTAACATTCCCATTCCTCCTTTAAGCCTTTTTTAGAACTTGTTAATGCTAAAAAAACATCTTCAAGACTTGGCTCTACAATTTCTATTGCATCAAATTTTATGTCATGTTCTAAAAGCCACTTATTTATTGAAGTAAAAGCAACTCTACTATCCTGTACACTTATAAAAATTGAATTCTCTCTTATACTCATAAACTTGGCTAATCCAATATTTTTAATTTCATCTTTATATTTTTTTATATCTTTGATGTCATGAAAAGCTATACGAAGTATATTTTGTCTGATATAGCCACGTAAACTAGATGGCGTTCCATGTGCCAAATCTTTTCCATTTTTCATAATACAAATATTATCACTCAATTGTTCAGCTTCTTCAAGATAATGAGTAGTTAGAAATATAGTTGTGCCATACTCATCTCTAATTTTTAATAACATATCCCACATAGATTTTCTTGAATCTACATCCATACCAACAGTTGGTTCATCCAGAAATAGAATTTTAGGAGATGATACCATATTCATAGCTATGTCTAATCTACGCTTCACTCCACCAGAATATGATGAAGTGGGATATTTTAAGTAGTTAGATAACTCAAATTTATCAATTAAAGACTCTATTCTTTGTTTTGCAATTTGTGGTTCTACTTTATACATCTTGCTTTGAAATACCATATTTTCCATAAGAGACAGGTGTTCATCAATAGAGACTTGTTGTGCTACACAAGCAATCTGAGTACGTATCCAAGAAGGATTATCTACTAAATCTTTTCCAAAGACTGTTACATTTCCAGATGTAGGTTTATAAAAGGTGGTCAAAATGTTGATAAGAGAAGATTTACCAGCTCCATTAGGACCAAGTAAAGAAAAAATCTCTCCAGCATTTACATTAAAACTTAGACCATTTAAAGCTTTCACACCATTTTTATATTCTTTTACTAAATTATCTATTTTAATTGCTATCATATGTTATTCCTCCTCTTTAAGTGGAAATATGATTTCTGTAATATATTTATCTGGATTTCCTTTTATCAGCATACCTGGCCCTTTAATGAATACTTCTCTCCAAGGAGTTTGTATTTCTATATTATTTTCATGAATGTATTTAAATATCATTTCGTACGTTTTAGGTAAAGTACTATATGAGCCTATGTGAGTGAAAAACAAAGCTTTTGTTTTAGGAAATTCTTTTATGGTTACACCAATGCGATTTGGAGTTTCAGAAGTTGGAACACATAATTCCATTTCTCCAAAACCAGTTTTTTGGTCAACATTATAGTAACAGAAGAATGGAGCCCCATTAGATTTTCCCTTTATAGATTTAAATACATTTGGAAAGTACTTTGTTGCTTCAGTAATAGGTCCGTTATAACGCATAGTAGCTGCTGCGACTGGTTCAATATTTTTGATTTCAATTTTATAACTCATTTGTTTACCTCCTAATATGTGTTAATATTTTTACTAGATTTTTAAGAGTTAATACAGATAAGATTTTTGACTGGTTGATAATATATAATCTTATCTCATTTACTTGTTTTCAAGTCTAACATAACATAAAATATATATCCTCTCATTTGATGCTCCATTTTGTAAAGTTATTATTTAAGCTTTACATTTAACTCTTTAATAAATTAAAGTTAGGGTTAAATAATAAAAAAGTATTTACAAATTAAGTGTATTAATCGTATAATACACTTAATAGAATATTAAAGAAGGTCTGAACTGAATGTGTATTTTTTTAAAGTAAGTGTACTAACGTATTAATACACTAGAATAGGAGGAATCATGAATTTTGAACTAGATAATACAACTCCCATTTATTTGCAAATAGTAAAGCATATAAAAAGACAAATAGTAACAGGAGAGTTGAAACCAGGAGAGACAATACCCTCAAGGAGAGAAATGGCACTTAATCTAAAAGTAAATTTAAATACTGTTCAAAGAGCATACAAGGAGATGGGTGATATGAATATAATAAATACTTTTAAAAACTATCAAAGTAGTGTAACAGTTGATGAGAATATATTAAAAAACTTAAAATTAGAGCTTATAAATGAGTCTTTATCTGTTTTTATAGAAAATATGAAAGCAATAAATGTTACGAAAGAAGAAGTTTTAAAGATAATAGAAGATGAATATTAGCCTTTTAACAAATATAAAACTCAATTTAGAAAGTCTATTGTACAAGTGTATTAAATATGGAGGATATTAAATATGATAGAAATAAAGAATGTCAGTAAAACATATAAAAGGATGCAAGGGATTAAAATAAGAAAAATAGATGCTTTAAAGAGTGTAAGCTTTAATATAGAAAAAGGTAAAATAACTGCGTTACTTGGAATAAATGGAGTTGGTAAATCAACCATGTTAAAAGCAATAGCAGGGCTTATAAGCATTGATAGTGGAGAGATTCTTATAGATGGAGCAAAAATAAATGAAAAGATATATAATAAACTAGCATTTGTCCCAGATGTAGAGTCTCATTTTAGTAATACAACAATAAAAGAAACCTTTGAATTTATGGAAATATTTTATCCAAAATGGAATAAAGAAAAATCAAAAGAAATGATGAACATATTCAGATTAGATGAAGATGAAATAATTGATAATTTATCAAAAGGAAATATTGCAAGAGTAAAATTAATACTTGGATTTTGCCAAGACCCAGAGTATATACTACTTGATGAACCATTTACAGGAATTGATTTGTTTAAGAGGGAAGAGTTTATAGGGGTAATAGCACAATATATGGAGGAAAATCAAGCTATTATCATAACTACTCATGAAATAGTAGAGATAGAAAGCTTAGTAGATGAGGTCATAATTCTTGATGAAGGGAAGATTATAACTTCATTTAATGCAGAAGAATTAAGAGAAAGAGAAGGGAAATCTATATTAGATAAAATGAGGGAGGTATATAAGAATGAATAAACTTCTATATCTAATAAATGTAGATTTGAGAAGAAGCAATAGGTTTTATATAGCTTATATATCATTTTTTTCATTAATTACACTTAGTTTAAATTTATTTGAAATGAATAAATTTAAAAACTCTAGATTTATTATGAACTTAGCAATAGAAGATTTTGGAGGTATATTTTATGGAATAGGTATACTTAGTAACCTTGGATTTATCCAAAACATATTGTTCTTTGGTATGTTGGGAATCTTTATATACTATGTTTTTATGTGGAAAAGAGAGTTTTTTTCAAAAAATCAAAGCA
The DNA here is from genome assembly GCF_056688955.1 of Clostridioides sp. LIBA-6822. Lineage (NCBI taxonomy): Bacteria > Bacillati > Bacillota > Clostridia > Peptostreptococcales > Peptostreptococcaceae > Clostridioides > Clostridioides sp. LIBA-6822. The sequence goes on from NZ_CP196995.1 coordinate 1,783,974, forward strand.
TTTATACACTTATGATGTTACCACAAAATAAGTTTAAGATTTGTATAACTAAGTCAATTGCTTTGATAACAATGATATATGGTTTTTTGATAAGTCAGATAGCAATATTATTTATATGTAAATATATATTTAATTTTATTTTTAGAAATATGCCGATAATCAACATGTCTTTCGCACAAGATCTATATTATTTTAATTTAAGAAATATGCCTGTTGATTTTATATCTTTTATGGAGATATATGTTTTTTTACTACTTATAGCTATTTCTTTTGTAAATTGTTGTATATTATTTATATTTTCTTATATAAATAGACCTCATGTAATTTTAATAGCTTTTGTAGTTTTAATAGGCTTATATTTTTCAACAGTATATATAAATATAATCAATTTATTTAGAAAATATTATCAGTTCATTGGAATACAATTTAATACTTTAGTAACTGGTTTACTAAGTTTTTTAATTATAATGTCTATTCTAAATGGAATATCTTATTTTCTAATTAAAAAGAAAGTATCTCTTTAGGAGGGGTGGTATGAAATTAAAATCTAAAATATCTATACTTATTATATTTTTGACTTTAGCAATATATTTTAGTATAGGTTTGTTAAATAATGAAGACAATTTGAAGATAAAAACTATAAAAGGTGACCCAGATGAATTAGACTATATAAACATAAATTTTGGATATGATTTTAATGGATATATAAATTCACATTATACAATAAATGGAAACAATAAAATTAAAAAGACTGAATTAGTAAAACTACAAAAAGATAGTGAGAATACGAATAATTTAATTGATGTATCTAGTGGTTCTGATTTAATTGCTCATGTTGGTTTTGAAACGAATGATGATTCAAAAGAGATAAATTTTGTTATAGATGAGAAAAAAGAAGATTTGGACAAAGGTGTATTTGCATCTGAAGGAAGTGATAAGGGCATTGAATATGAAAAACTAGATATGAATAATTTTACAAGAACAAAATATAAAGTAGATAAAAATACTGATGATTATTATGCAAAGATACTATCATCAAAAAGATATAAAAAAGACTTATATGTGTCTGTCCTTTATGCTGAAAGTGATTCATCAAAAAATAATAAAGAATATTCAAGCACTATAGATATAATAAAAATCAATCCAGAAAATAAAAAAATACAGATAATAAAAAGTATAAATTTAAGTAATTATTTTTCTAAAAAATACAAAAACATAGAAACTATTGGCGTAAGTTATGCTAGCAAATATGAAGATAAGATGTATATTTTAGTAAATGTATCAAAGGCAAGTACAGGTGATAATAGTGATTCTAAATTTAATTTACTTGAGTATAATCTTGAAGAAAATAAAGAAAAAATAATGGAATTAAAAACAGATAGTAAAATGACTTTAGAAAAAGCAAAGTTAGAAGATAATAAATTATACATGGTAATGTCAAATGCTTATGATGATAATTCAAATATAGAGTTAAATTTACTTACCTATAATATGTTAGATAAAAATTTAAGTGAAGATAAATATGTTTTAGAAGGTAGAGATAAAAGAGAAATTGGAAGTGTTGAAATTGATTCAAACAAAATCATTGTATATACATCAAAGCAAAGCTCTATATTATCTTGGGATAATAAATATATGTTATATATAATAAATAAAAAGTCTAAGGAAGTGGTATACGAAGGGGAATTACAATTTAACAGTTCAAATAGTATGCTAGAATTTGAAATAAAGTAGGTGAATTAATGAAAGATTTAATGAAATTATTCGAATTTGAATTAAAAAGAAATATAAAAAACTATGTATTTATAATAATTTTTTGCTGTTCTTTTGTGATTTTAAATATAGTAAACAACTTAAATGACTATAATTACATAATAGAAAATGCAGTTAAAAAAGAACAGTTAACAAAAATAGGAGATACAATAGAAACAGCAAATATCATAGGTTTTTCAAGTTTCAGAAATATAATGAGTTCTACAGATTTATGGTTTATATTTGGTATAATCGCATGTATTTGCTATGCTTTTTTTATTTGGTACAGGGATTTTGATGGAAAGAGTAAATCTATATATACACTTATAATGTTACCTAAAAATAGAATCAATATCTATATATCTAAATTATTAAATATATTATTTCTAGTATATAGTTACACAATAATATTTACAATAACTTTGTTTATTATGAGTAAGTTGTTGCCTAATTATATGCTGGGGGATATTGTAAGTTATGGATTTATACAAGAAACAATATATAATTTGAAAATATTACTTCCATATAGTTTTGAAATACTGCTTGTAGAGTATATATTTTTACTGATAGGATGTGTATCTGTAGTGTTTACATCAATTCTTATAAATAAGTCTACTTATAAACTAAGCACTTTAATAAGTTTCATGTTTTTAGTTTTGGAAATTTTAATATTTATAATTTCTGTAGTATTTATTATACCTTATGAATACAGTAATATATTTATTTCCTTATATTCAAGTATAAACATATTTGTATGTAGTTTTATATCTAATAAACTTTTGAAGCAGAAGATTGACTTTTAGGAGGTGTATTATGAAAGAAAAAAATATAGGAAAATATACAATATGTTTTATAATAATGTGCTTATTAATGATTGTCATGACTTCAATATTGAGTTATTTTAATAAGGACAAACTATCTATAAATATTTTAAAGGGTAATATAAAAGATATAGGGAAAGCAAGCTTAGTATATACGCCTAACATAAATAAATTTTCTTATGAAGAGGTAATTGTAAGTAAGAATGGAATAAAAAATGATACAAATCCTAAATTAAAAATTAGAAATGATTATCTAAATATTGATAAGAAATACAGTGATTTTATCAATGATAAAGGATTTGAATTTTTATATAAAGATGATTTAAATATAGGAGAAGCATACTCTTCTGTTAAGTCTAGTTTGGAGCAAGAGAGGGTTAATTTAAATGATTGCATAAAGATTACAAATAAAAATTTAAAAAGTGGTGTAGAAGAAAATTTTGATATTAGTTTAAAGAAATCTGATTTTAAAGAAAATAGTTGGCAAACTGTGTTTAATAAAATATATAAAGGTAACTTATATATGGTAGTTAGTGAAACTAATCTTTCGGGCTCTAAAGTTAATAATATCTGCATATTAAAGATAGATATAAAAGATAAGTCTTATAAATTGTTAAATAGATTTAACTTAGACTTACATAATGGATATCAGCAAAATATCCATGAAATCAAATTTTCTATAGGAAGCAAAATCTATTTAGAAATAGTAAACAATAAAAGTACAAATGGAGATATTGAAGGATATGATAATTATTCCAATTTTGTCGTATATGATATAGAAGATAACACTTTTAATATGAGTAATAAATTTATGGATAATCTAAATCAAGAAAAAAATGCCAATCAAAAAGAGATGGGATTATTAAGCAAAACTAAGTTAGATTACGTTGTTAAAAATAGTAAGCTAAATCTTATAGCTACAGATAGTAGTAATTCTATAATCAATCTTGTTTATGATATTAATGCAAATAATATTAAACTAGAAGATTATGAGATACTTGATTTTAAAGTAGACTATAGTGATACATCATCTGGAATTAGGAAAGTTAAGTTATTAGATGATAAGATATATTCTATTTCAAGTATAAAAGAGAATCTATCAGGAGAAAAAAAAGGAAGTAGAGGGGTTTTTGATGTAATTGGAACTAAACCAATAAAATTTCAAGTATTTGATATGAAACTTAGAAAGATATTATATGAAGCTGAGTTAATAAATGGAGATGTGAGTTTACATGATAAGTTATTTTTTGTTGCTAATTAGATGGTAGTATTAATTGTATCACTTTAGGTTGCTATATATTTACTATAGATTAAATATAAATAAGATGAGATAATCAAAAATATATTTTGATTATTTTGTCTTATTTTTAAATTTAATATAAAAATATTTTTTAATATTTTCTGTGTTATATCATTTTTTAACTTGTATTTAATTCACTAAGATTTGAAATAGAATGAGTATAGTGGTAAAATTAATTATTAGAATATTAAAAATAATAAATAAATAATACATTATACTTAAAAGGGGGAGTACTTTAAGATGAACAAAAAATATATTAAAGCAGGAAATTTAATTGATTAAAAAATAGCTACGCACACTTGTGACTTTAGTCGTGAGTTAGTAGCTAAAATAGTCAGCATATAGGGAAACTTATATGTAGAGATAGGATAGAACCTATCCAATACTACTTGAATTGCTGGAAACCCCTAAAGCTAACCAAACTAAAACATAAGGATGAAATAAACCTAAGTGTGAAAGTTACGAAAGTAGAAAAAATTGGTTAGATGGTATAAGGTTAAACCCTAAGTACTTTAAAATGGGCAATCAGCAGGTAAGCTCCTAAGTAGGAGAAACTTCAACGACTATTCCTCTTGAGGGAAGTACACTACAAGCTATTGGTAGTGGAAGTGGGTAGACCTTAACGGATAATGCCGAAGGATAAGATATAGTCTGTGCTTGCATGAAAGTGTAAGAAGTTCATAAGAGAACTGCATAGGTAGTAGCGAACTTATGTGAACGACAACCTCAAAAATGATAAAAGTTAGGACTTACGGTTCTTAAATATGTTATTTAAAAATAAATATAAAAACCTTTAAAATACTTGTTTAAAAAAATTTACCTTGTTAATATTAGGATGGGTGAGTAAAAATTGAAGTAGCTCAGATATGTATATTTAGTACAATACCATATAGTATGGTGTGTAAAATATAGACATCCAGTATTACATAATCATAAAAAACAAGTAAAGTGAGGTGATAGTAGTGGAAAAAGCTTATAAGTTTAGAATGTATCCAAATAAAAAGCAACAAGAGTTAATTAACAAAACTTTTGGATGTTGTAGATTTGTATATAATAAGTATCTTGCTAAAAAAGTAGAATTTTATGAAAATGATAAAGAAACTTTTACTTATAAACAGTGTAGTTCTGATTTGACCAATTTAAAAAGAGAATTAAAGTGGCTTAAAGAACCTGACAAATTTTCACTACAAAACACCTTAAAAGATTTAGAAAACGCATATAAAAAATTCTTTAAGGAAAATACAGGATTTCCTAAATTTAAATCAAAAAAAACTAATAGATTTTCATATAAAACTAACTTTACAAATGGAAATATTATGTACTGTAGTCAATATATAAAATTACCTAAACTTGGTATGGTTAAAGTAAGGGATAAACAAGTACCTCAAGGGAGAATACTTAATGCTACAGTATCTAAGGAGCCAAGTGGTAAATATTATGTATCATTATGTTGTACTGATATAGATATTAAAGCATTTGAAAATACTAATAGTCAGATAGGTTTAGATTTAGGAATTAAAGAATTTTGTATCTCAAGTTTTGGAGAATTTATAGAAAATCCTAAGTATCTTCAAAAGTCATTAAACAAACTTGCTAAATTACAAAGAGAATTATCGAGAAAAACAATTGGTAGTTTAAATAGAAATAAAGCAAGGTTAAAAGTTGCAAGACTTCAAGAACATATAGCTAATCAAAGGAAGGATTTTCTACAAAAACTATCTACTAAATTAATACGAGAGAATGATATTATTTGCATAGAAGATTTACAAGTAAAGAATATGACTAGAAATCGTAAATTATCTCTTTCTATTTCTGATGTGTCATGGTCAGAATTTGTTCGTCAATTAGAATATAAGGCTAATTGGTATGGTAGACAAATTGTAAAGGTAGGTAAATTCTTTGCAAGTTCACAAATATGCAATAAATGTGGGTACAAAAACGAGGAAGTTAAGAATTTAAATATAAGAGAATGGATTTGTCCTTGTTGTAATGTAACTCATGATAGAGATATAAATGCAAGTATAAATATATTAAAAGAAGGATTAAGACTAATAACAGTTTAAAATAGATAACTTATGTAAGAACCGTAGGAACTACGGGGATAGCCTGTGGAGAGTTTGTAAGACATATTTTAGTATGCAAAATTCTATGAAGCAGGAACCCTGTGACTTTAGTCATGGGAGGTTCAGGGAACAGGAAATAGTATTATGAAAAATAAGGGTGTAATTATTGAGGGAGATACTATAGTTGGAATTGAAGATATAAGAGAAGATTTAAATGGATATGATGTGTATGATTACTTAGATAAAACTGTTATGCCAGGAATTATGAATTGTCATGTTCACTTGACAATGGAGCCAGTTGGAAATCCAAAGGTTTATTATGAGAATGTATCAGATGTAGAGCTTGTAGTGAATACAATAAAACAACTTGATGCTTATTTAGATTCAGGAGTAACATACATTAGAAGTCTAGGTTGTCCAAAATATGTTGATGTACAACTTAAAAATCTTGTAGACAAAGGGTCTATAGATGGTCCTGGTATAGTTACTTCAGGTCCAGTTATATGTATGACAGGAGGACATGGATACTATTTTGGCATTGAAAGTGATGGAGTAGATGAATGTAGAAAATCAGCTAGAACAGTTTTAAAGAATGGAGTAGACTGTGTAAAGATAATGGCAACTGGAGGTGTAACGACTGATGGAGTTGAACCCGGTTCACCACAGCTGACTTTAGAAGAAATGAAGGTTGCTGTAGAGGAGGCTATAAAAGCAGGTAAAATAACTGCTACACATGCACAAGGAAGAACTGGTATAAAAAATGCAGTACTTGCAGGTATAACTTCTATAGAACATGGTGTTTATTTAGATGATGAAATAATTGATTTGATGCTTGAGAGAGGAACATATTTAGTTCCAACCGTAGCTGCTCCATATTTTATTCTAAATGCAGGAAAAGAAAGTGGAATAACCGAGGCTACTCTTAGAAAATGTGAAATTGTTGCTATTCCGCATAAAGAATCGTTCTTAAAAGCATATAAAAAAGGAATTAAAATTGCAGTTGGTTCTGATGCAGGAACTTCTTACAACGAACACGGTAAGACATATTATGAAATGAAATTAATGTCAGACTATGGTATGGATAATATGGATGTAATAGTGGCTGCTACAAAAACTGCATCTGAGCTTTTAAGAATTGATAAGAATTATGGAACTTTAGAAAAAGGAAAGAAAGCAGATGTTATAGTTGTAAATGGAAATCCTATAGATGATATAGATGTACTAGCAGATGTATTAGCAGTATTTAAGCTTGGTAAAAAAGTTAGATAGAAATCAATAAAAATAAAAAAGAGGGTCTAAAGTTATTTTTAAATAGACACTCTTTTTTATTAGTGATAATCAAATATTTTATTTTTTAAAGAATATATGCTATTTTACATTTAAATATAGTTCTTTAAAGTGTTTTATGCAATATAATCTATAGAATCTACACATACAAAGTATATTCTTGAGTCATTAGAGTTTCCAAGCACTAGAACATCGTTTTTCTTACCTAAAACTTCAACACCAGTTAGAACTAAACTACCAGCTACTACAGTAACTTGATTATTTATTTTTGAAGTATAAAGGTTATCAAGTATACCTTTATTACAACAGCAATCATCACAATCGCAGTTGCAATTGCAGTCTTTATATTGTTTTTTATCAAGATAATATCCTAAAGCTGCTACAAAGTCATTATAATCTCCAGGTGAAACATTAAAAGCAACAGCTTTAAGAGAACATAATGATGCTAATTCTACAGTTGTTAGTGGATTGATTGTAGCAACTATATAATCAATTATATCATCAAGTATTGAATTTACTATAGCTCCAAGGTTTATATTAGCAGGTACTGCTGCCTCTATAAGGTCAACCAACTCAGATATACCTGGAATAGTACCAATAGAAGTAACTAATCCACCAAGTGTCAATGGAATAGGTTTAGGATAATATATTTGACCAGAGATATCTATTAAATCACAGTTACAAGCTGAAAATCTTTTAAAAGTAGCATTAAGACCAGATAGATTATCCTTTGGAGGTAGTGAGTAGTCTATACCTACTAAATAAGCACCAACTATAAAGAAATCTGAAATAAAAGCAAATTGATTAAAATTAACAAAAGGTCTTATAGCGTCATATCTTAAAAGTTCTAATGCATCTTTCATACTTTTTTTGCAACAGCAATGTTCGATTATTTTAGGTTCTTTGCATTTGTTTGGGTAATTATAGTATCTATCATCTGCTTGATAATTGTCATAATATCTGTCTTCTACTTGATAGTTGTCATAATATCTATCATTTGTGTTTAGATAGCCTTCTTCATAGTCTTGAGAAAATCTAAAGTTTTCTCTACATTTATTATTTTCCATTAAATTAACTCCTTTTATATTTTGATTTAAATGTATAGATAATTAAGTTTATCTATATAGTAATATTATATTTAATATGTAAAAAAATGTTACAAAAGATATTATAAAAGAATAAAAAAAGGTAATTTGTCAAATGGATGCCTAAACCTTTTATAAATAATCTATTTTAAAATAAAAAACTGTATATAAAAAAGGTTTATATGATATATTTATATAAATATACCTATAAACAAGAAAGGAGTAATTTGATAAATGATTGAGGTTGATAAATTATGTAAGTCTTTTACAAGAGTTGTAAAAGATGATAATAATAAAAATTCAATAAAAAAGTTAAAGAAAATAAAAACTAGAAAGGAAGAATTCTTTGCTGTGAACAATGTTTCTTTTAAAGCTGAAGAAGGAGATATTGTTGGAATATTAGGTCCTAATGGTGCAGGAAAAACTACATTACTTAGAATGTTAGGAGGTATATTAACACCAACATCAGGGAATATAAGTGTTTCTGGATATGATTATTCAATAGATAGGAATTCAGCAAAAAAAGAAATAGGATATTTATCTGGAAATACAAAATTATATGGGAGACTTTCTCCTAGAGAACTTCTAACGACTTTTGGAAGTTTATATGAAATGTCAAAAGAAGATATAGAAGAATCAATTGAAAATGTTGTAAAGATAATGGATATGAGTGAATTTATAGATAATCGAATTGAAAATCTATCAACTGGTCAGACTCAAAGAACATCTATAGCTCGTTGTTTAATACATTCTCCAAAGGTGTACATCTTTGATGAACCAACACTAGGGCTTGACGTTTTAAGTAGTGCATCAATAATAGATTTTATGAAGAATGAAAAATTAAGAGGTAAAACTGTTCTTTATTCAACTCATTATATGGAAGAAGCAGAAACTTTATGTGACAAGATTTTTATGATTCACAATGGAAAAATAATTGCATCGGGAACACCAGAGAGTTTAAAAGAGGAATCTGGAGTAAATAATTTGAGAGATGTATTTATAAAACTTGCTAGAACGGAGGAAGTTTAGATGAGAAGTAAGATTGTAAAATACATATTTAAGAAAGAAATGTTAGATATATTGAGAGATAAAAAGACATTATTTATGATGATTGTTTTACCACTTCTTTTGTATCCTCTACTTATGATATTGATGATTCAGGTAATGAATATGTCTGCAAATAGCATGAATAGCAAGGATATTAATATAGCTTTTGATAGTAAACCAAATAAAGTATTAGTATCGATGATTGAAGATAATAATTTGGATAGAGATACTGAAAGTAAAGATACTGCAAATGATAAAGGCAAGATAAAGATACTTGATGTTGATAATTATAAAAAATCTTTAGAAGAAAATAAAATAGATGCTTATATAAAGATAGAAGAAAAACAAGCATCTACTAGTTATAAAATATATATGAATTCTTCACAAGAAAATTCTTCTAATGCAGTAAAGAGGATTGAAACTGTTTTAGATAAATACAAAAGACTTACTGTGGAAAAAAAGTTATCTGAGAAAGGTTTAGACGTACAATCTACATTGGAGCCATTGACATATAGTACTGTTGATGTTGCAAAGACAGAAGAAGTGGCAGGCTATTTTTTAGGACAAATATTACCATTCATATTGATAATAGGAGTTTTGCTTGGCTCAATATATCCAGCAATAGACGTTATGGCTGGAGAAAAGGAAAGAGGTACCTTAGAAACTCTATTTACACTTCCAATATCAAATTTAGAATTGGTTATGGGAAAATATATGGCAGTTTCTCTTAGTGCAATAGTAACAGCAATTTTAAATATTGTATCTATGGGATTGACTATGGCATTTATTTTGGTTAGTGGAGGTCTTAGCAGTCAATTTGGCTTTGGAAATTTCAACTATGGAGATTTAATCTTACCAATTATAACTACTTTAATTTGTATATGTCTGTTTTCAATGGTAGTTGCAGCAATAAGTATGTGTGTATGTTCACTGGCAAAAAGTTTTAAAGATGCTCAAAATTACATAACGCCTCTAATGTTAGTTATTATGATACCATCATATGTATCTATGATACCAAATATAGTGTTGGATAGAGTAACATCTGTAATACCTGTGGTAAATATATCTCTACTTATAAAAAGTGTATTATCTTTTAAAAGTGATTTAAATTTAATAGCTCTGGTTTTAGTATCAAATATAGCTTTTGTAATATTGGCAATCATATTACTGTCTAAGATGTTCAATTCTGAGGAAATACTTTTTGGCAATAGTAAGAGTTTTTCTTTCTTAGAGAAAAGAAGTAATATAAAAAAAGGGTCTATACCAACTATAAGTGATGGTATTATTTTATATGCAGTAGGATTAGTTCTTTTAATTTATGTTGGTTCTTTAGTACAGATTAAATTTGGTATAGGTGGTATAGTAATGACACAATTTATGATAATTTTATTACCATTAATATTTGCATACTATATTAAAGCTGACTTTAAAGAAGTATTTAGCTTGAAAGTTCCTAAATTAAAACACGTATTTGGAAGTATTGTTCTTTGGATTGGTGGATATATACTTATTATGATTATAACACAACTACTTTTATTCTTGTTTCCTCAAAACATGGAGGTTGCTGAAAGTTTAAATGAAGCACTTTTTATGAAAGATAAGTTTTTATTAAATTTACTGATAATAGCTTTATTACCAGCGATATGTGAAGAAATGTTTTTTAGAGGATTTATATTTTCTTCATTTAGTAAATCAAAAGATAAAAACAAGTCTGTTAAGTTTGCTATAATATGCAGTGGTGTATTATTTGGTATTATGCATATGGATTTTATAAGAATAATTCCGACATCTATATTGGGTATTATATTTGCATATAGTGTATATAAATCTGGTTCTATATTTGTATCAATGTTATTACATTTTTTTAATAATAGTATAGCAATCATAGTAAGTCATTATACAACTGGAAATATAGCTAATCTGTATAAATTTATGGAAGTAGATTTTGCGAATTTAAATACACTTAAGTTTATTTTAATTCTTTTAATAAGTTTTATATTAGTTATATTGGGAGTAAGAATTTTATATAGAAAATCTTTAAAAAGTTAAATGTAGATTTAATATATATATTAAAATATTGATTAGCACTAAAGTATATAAATATATCTTATATATAAAATACTTTAGTGCTATTTCGTATATTTACTTTATCTTTTAATTATATGAATGCTTTATTGTTTCATTTATATAATATTCTCATTATATAAATGAAACAATAAAGCATTTTAATTTTAGAAGTTTATATTTAAAAAATCAATTATGAAGTAAGATAGTAAAAAATTTAAATTAGATATTTTTTATTTAGTTAGTTATAAAATTTTAAAATTGGTTTGTCGAAAAAAAATATAAGAAAAAATAGAAAAAATAAAGTATGAATATGTTGCAAATACTGGTTTTTAGGAAAAAGTAGTCATTTCTTGTAAAATGGATAGTTTTGAAAAGAAAATAGTAAAATTATAATATAAAAATAAAATTTTTCGGATAATTTGAAGAAAAATAAGTACCTTTTATCAATAATCATATGCCAAAATAATCCAATTTATTTTCTATTATACCGATATGAAATGTATAAATCAATAGTTAAGACAACTAATATACTACATTCTATAATTATAGTAGCTGAAAATTTCACCAAATTTAAAATAAATATAAACTATCCATTTTACAAGAAATGGAAACTTTTGAGATATGCTTATTTATTAACAGTTTATAATAAAATAGAGGTGTTTTAATGGGAGGAAATTTTTATGAGGAATTTACAAAAAAAATTAATGTTTTTTTTATTTATATGTATAATTTTACAAATTACACATACAATACCAGTTTATTCTTTAAATGAACTTTATAAAAATAACTCCCTAAATAACTTCGAATCTATTATGTTTAATAATCAATTTATTAGTAAATATTCATTACAGATAATATGTACTATGACTATAATATGCATAATACTTATTTTCTATATAATATATGATAAATTAAATGTTAAAATTAAGCTACAAAAGATAGCCTATACAGATAGTCTTACAGGAGCAAGTACTCTGGATAAGTTTGTCATTGATGCTAATAAAGTATTATGCAAAAATACTCAAGAGAAATATGCTCTACTATATATAGATATTGATAAATTTAAATATATAAATGACTTGTTTGGATATGAAGTTGGAAATGAAATTTTACGTAACTTAACTAAGATTATTAAAAATAATATATTTGAAGATGAGATATTTGCAAGAATATCTGCCGATAATTTTACTATAATCATGAAGTATGTAGAAGAAAAAGATATAACAAATAGATTAAATAATATATTTGAAGAATTAGATTTGTTTAATAATAACCAAGAGGAAAAGTATAAACTAGTTTTAAGTTGTGGAATCTACTTTATACTTCCAGAAGACAAAGACATTAACTCAATAATAGACAGGGCTAATATACCTCATAAAATGGCAAAGGGAGGGCATAAAAGTTCTTATGCATTTTATGATAATAAGATTCATGACCAAGAAATAAAAGAAAAAGAGATGGAAAATACAATGTTCTCAAGTTTAGAAAATAAAGAATTCATTGTACACTTGCAACCTAAGATAGAGCTTGATACAGGAGAAATACAAGGTTCAGAAGCACTTGTTCGATGGAAAAGCCCTGATAAAGGGTTAATACCTCCAAATGAATTTATACCATTTTTTGAAAAAAACGGTTTTGTAATAAACTTAGATTTATATGTACTTGAAGAAATCTGTATACAGCTTAGAAAATGGATTAATGCAGGTATAAATCCAGTTACCATTTCAGTTAATGTTTCAAGAATACATCTATATTGTAATAATTTTATAGAAACATATAAAAATATAATTGATAAATATGGAATACCAGCAAAGTATATAGAACTTGAACTTACAGAGAGTATTATATTTGATAATTTTGATATTTTAATTGATATAATGAATAATTTAAAAGAAATAGGATTTTTAATATCTATGGATGATTTTGGTTCAGGATATTCATCATTAAATATGCTAAAAGAAATTCCTATGGATATTTTAAAGCTTGACCAAAAATTTATTATGGAAACCTATAATAGTAATAGAAGTAAGATAATTGTTACTAAAGTTATAGAAATGGCGAAAGAATTGGGAATGAAAGTAGTATCAGAAGGGGTTGAAACAGAAGAACAGTTTGAACTTTTAAAAGAAGTAAAGTGTGATATGGCACAGGGATATTTATTTGGAAAGCCAATGCCAATTGAAGAATTTGAAAAGCTGATTATGTATAGCTCAATAAAATAGTAATTAATTTATATTATAAAAAATTTAATAAATTATGTTAAAAATGAACTCTAATATAGAGTTCATTTTTTTGTCAGCTTTTTTATATATACACAGACTCATTTTATTAAAAAGATATTTTAGCTGTCTTTATAAATTCATATATAGAACTACAATATACATAAATATTTTCATGATTTTATTAAAAATTAGTTGACATATAAATTGTATTATTATATTATTGTATTAAGATATTAGTACAATAATATAATAAGGAGGTATGAATATGGAATGGGAACTTGATAATAACAAACCTATATATATACAATTAGTAGAGCATTTAAAATTGAAAATAATTTCAGGTGAGATTGTGATAGGCTCTAAACTAGAAACGGTAAGAGCACTCGCAGAAGATGCTGGAGTAAATCCAAACACAATGCAAAAAGCTCTAACAGAACTTGAAAGACAAGGTTTAGTTTACAGTCAGAGAACTAAAGGAAGATTTGTAACCGATGATAAGGAAAAAATAAAAGCTATGAAAGAGGAAATAGCTAATGTTGAGATAAATACATTAAAAGATACTTTAGAAAAGCTTGGGTATGATAAAGATGAAATGCTAAAACTTATTACAGAAAATCTGAAAGGGGAATTATAAAATGGATAAAAATATAAATAATATTTCTCAAGATGGAATAGTTGAATTTAAAAGTGTAAATAAAAGTTATGGAACTAAGAATGTTTTGAAAAATATTCAACTGAATATACCAAAGGGAAAAATAGTTGGTTTGTTAGGTCCTAATGGAAGTGGTAAAAGTACAATGATTAAGTTAATGAATGGATTATTACAGCCTGATAATGGCGAAATTGTAGTAAATGGAATGAAACCATCCATAGAAACTAAGAAAATAGTATCGTATTTGCCAGAAAGAACGTATTTAAATGACTGGATGAAGGTATCGGATTTACTAAAATTTTTCTATGATTTTTATAGTGATTTCGATGTTAGAAGAGCAAATGAAATGATTAAAAGTTTAGATATTGATGTAAATGAAAAGTTAAAAACAATGTCTAAAGGAACTAAAGAAAAAGTTCAACTTATCTTAGTTATGTCAAGAAAAGCAAGTATATATATACTGGATGAACCTATTGGAGGTGTCGACCCAGCTGCAAGGTCATATATACTTAAGACTATATTAAAAAATTATTCTGAAGATAGTACTTTATTGATTGCTACTCACTTAATAAGTGAAATAGAGAATATATGTGATGAAGTAATATTCATATCTAAAGGAGAAATAGTATTACAGGGAGATGTTGAAACAATAAGAGAAGAAAAAGGAAAATCTATAGATGCATTATTTAGGGAGGAATTCAAATGTTAGGTAAATTATTAAAATATGAGTTAAAAGCAAGTGGAAGAACCTTCATACCATTATATATAGCTATATTGGTAGTAGCTGTATTCAATGGAATATTTATAAATACAGATATATTTCAAATACAAGGAATAGGAATATTGGTATTGATGAGTCTTTTCATGGCATTAGGTGTTTTAACTATTGTAGTTACAATTCAAAGATTTAGAAAAAATCTTTTAGGTGATGAGGGATATTTAATGTTTACTCTTCCTGTTAGTACCAGTTCACTTATATTATCTAAATGTATAACAGCACTTATATATGCTGTACTTAGTTTTATAGTTTCAATGCTTACATTTGGAATGCTTATGCTTTTTAGTGCTTCTGGAATACACTTACCTGAATTTTTAGATTTTTTCAATACTGTTTTTACTAGGGGTTCTGAATACTTTTTAGATGTTGTATTATTTTCAGTAACAATGCTTATTTCGTATTCATCATTTATTTTGTTATTATATACATCAATTTCAATGGGACAATTGCCAAAATTTAATAAACATAGAAATTTAGTAGCATTTGTTTCTTTTATAGCTATAAATATAGTAATATCAAGTGTTGGAAATGCTATAGAAAGAATTTTGCCACATAAAGATACAAATATGATATACCATTTTTATCAAAGTCCTCATTTTGCACTCGCAATACTTGGTAGTATTGCAGTTGTAGTAATATTATTTTTCGCTACAAAATATATATTAGATAAAAAATTAAATTTAGAATAGATATTTTTATAGAGAGCCATCTTTTGAGTAATGTTCAAAGATGGCTTTTTCTATTTAAGGAGTTAATTTATATATATAACGGGAATGAAACTTTATTTCTAGTTAAATATGTATATATGTAGTATAATGAGACTATATGTTAAAATTTGTAATAAATAGATGTATACTTGATAGAATCGCTTAGAAAGCATGAATTTCATAGAGTATATCAAGAAAATTTAAAGCTATGTAGATTTGAGGGAGAAAATATGAAAAGTTATACAAAGGCTAAATGGAGTGTTTGGGGCATAATTACATTTTCATTCATTTTAGTCTTATTTTTAAGGATGTCAACTGCTGTTGTTTCAGACAACTTATCAAATGAGTTAGGTTTTAATTCTATACAAATTTCAAATATAGCATCTTTTTGCCTCTATGCATATGCATTTATGCAAATACCAGCAGGAATCTTAATTGATAAATATGGAGCAAGAAAAATTAGTAGTCTTGGAATAATAATGGCAAGTTTAGGTTCTATTTTATTTGGATTGATTCAAAGTATAGAGTTAGCATATATTTCTCGTATAGCTGTAGGTGCAGGGACATCAGTAATATTGCTTTGTATTTTGAAAATTCAGGGTAGATGGTTTAATAAATCAGAATTTGCTTCTGCAACAGCTAAATTTTCATTTGTAGGGAATTTAGGGGGAGTTCTTGCTACTTTTCCACTTGTGTTTCTATCTGAATTTGTTGGGTGGAGAAATTCATTTTTATTGATAGGCATAATTGGTGTTGTAATAGGATGTTTTATGTATATTATTGTTAGAGATACACCAAAAGAATATGGATTCAATATAGATATCGAATCTCATGAAGAATCAGAGAAGATTAGTATTGTTGATGGAATTAAGTCTGTTATAAAGAATAAATCAACATGGTATAATTCAATGATAATGTTCTCCTTTGTAGGTCTGACAAGTGCATTTACAAGTCTATGGGGAGTAAAATACATAATGGATGTTTATGGAGTTAGTAAGAGTTTTTCTGCATTTATAGTATCATTTTTTACATATGGATTTATATTTGGTTCAATAATTATGGATTTTGTATTTGCCAAAATAAAATCCAGTAAATTTAATATAATAAAATATGGAGCAATAATAGATTTGTTTATATGGATTGTAATTGTAGTTGTATACAAAGTAAAACCACCAATAATGGTTTTGCCAGTAGCATTTTTTATTATGGGATGTATAGTTATGTCTCATCTACAAGTTTTTAATGATGCTAAGTATAAAAATAAAGAAATTTATTCTGGATTGGCAACTAGTGTTATCAATACTTTTGAATTTATAGGTAGTGGAATCATTAATTTAATTATAGCTGTATCTTTGCAAGCAAATTCATATAATGTAGTTGATGGATACAAAAGAGGATTTATGATATTTATAGTACTCAGTATTATAACTATAACAGCATCTCATATAGGCGTAAAAAACGATAATTTTAATGCTAAATAACATTTTATTAGTAGTTTGATTTAGTACAATACTTTGTGGATGACAAAGGGTTTATATTTATACTGGAGGTATAATTGGAATATAAATCTTGTTTACTATGTCGAAATGATATTGTATTATATTAAATAGAAAATAAGAACTTTAAACTATAATATTGGTTCTAAAAATATAAGGTAAGGAGTTTTTTATGGATAAGACAAAAATAGATGATATAAGCAAGTTGGATTTAAATAATCTAGATATTAATAAAATAGATATGGGAGGTATAATGGAAAGCCTTTTAGAATGGGCAACTACAAGTGGAGTAAAACTTATAATAGGTATACTTATACTATCCATTGGATTCAAAATAATAAAGAAATTTGTAAACCATGTCATGTTATTACTTGGTAAAAGAGACCTTGATTTAACTTTAAGAAGGTTTTTGAAATCTCTTCTTTTGAGTGTACTTAAAGTTGCTGTCATAATCATTGTTTTAGAATATTGGGGAATGAGTTTATCTAGTTTTGCTGCTGTGATAGCATCAGCAGGGGTAGCAATTGGTTTAGCATTACAAGGTAGTTTATCAAATTTTGCTGGAGGATTTATCATACTTTTGATTAGACCTTTTAAAGTAGGAGATTACATAGAAGCAGCAGGTCATGGAGGAACGGTCGAGCAAATAGGTCTTTTTTATACACAATTGGTTACTCCAGATAATAAACAGATACTTATACCTAATGGTTCTGTATCAAATGACAGTCTAATAAACTATTCAGCAAAGAATACTAGACGAGTTGATTTAATATTTAGTGTAGGATATGAAGATGATATATTACATGTAAGAAAAGTATTGAAAGAGATTGTGAATAAGCATAAATTAATAATAAATGAACCAGAACCATTTATAGGAATAGTGGAACATGGAGATAATGCCATTAAATTTGCAGTTAGAGTTTGGTGTAATACAGAAGATTACTGGGCGATTTATCTTGATTTATTAGAAGCTGTTAAAGTTAGATTTGATGAAGAAGGAATTACAATTCCTTATCCTAAAATGGATTTAACACTAAAAGAATTAAATAGAATTTAATACTATAATGTCAAAGCACCCTTTAGATTCAATCTTTGGGTGCTTATTTAGAATTTTTTACTTATTATAAATTAAGTATTTTCATATTGCTTACAAGATATATATGTATAGAGTATCTATTCAATAAAGTAGTATATAATTTTTCATTTGTTTTTCTTATAAAGGATAATTTAATACCCATAAGAATAGCATTTTTTTATTTAAAATAATTACCTAACTGCATTTCATATTACATATAGGAGTTTTTACTTTAAATTAAAATGATATTTTATTTTTAAATGATTCAATGTCATTAAATGGCTAGAAATAATCTTTGTTTTCGACAACATATAATATATTGCTGTTATATAATTTAATTATAAAGATATTATAAGGGGGGATATTATGAAATCAAGGAAGTTATTATTACTAGGATTGGCTATGTCAATGTTTATTGCTGGCTCTCCTGTATCTGCAAATGCACTTGATAAAATTGATAAATTTCAAGGGGAAGATAAATATGAAACTGCTGGGCTTATTGCAGATAAACAAAATTATACTACTGTAATACTTGTAAATACAGATAGTACTATGGCTGATGGTCTAAGTGCGAGTGGGCTTGCAGGAGCTACAAATTCACCAATTCTTTTAACTAAAAAGAATAATATACCAAGTGCAACTCTAAAAAGAGTGGAAAAAGCCAATAAAGTGTACATAATAGGTGGAGAAAGCTCTATTGACAAAAAGACTGAAAAAGTTTTAAAAGATAAGAATATAGAAGTTAAGAGGCTTCAAGGTAGCGATAGAATTAAGACAAGTTATAATGTAGCTAAAGAAATAGGTGCTATTAATAAAGTTAGTAAAGTTATATTAACCAATGCTTTTAAAGGTGAAGCTGATGCTATGAGTATTGCATCTGTAGCTGTTAGAGATAAATCACCTATAGTATTAACTGATGGTAAAAGTATACCATTTAATACTACTGGAATAGAAAGTTATGTAATAGGTGGAACTTCATCAATGAGTGATAGTTTAGTAAAAGATACTAATTCAACTAGATTAGGTGGAGTAGATAGATATGATACTAATAGGAAAATAATAAATAAGTTCTATAGTGGAGCAAAGGAGTTTTATGTAGCTAGCGGAACAGATTTAGCATATGCACTTATTGGCTCTACAATAGCCCAAAATACTCCAATAGTTCTAGTTGATGATAATAGCAATAAGGCTGTATTAAAAAGTGCAACTAAATTAACAGTAATAGGAAATCTAAGTGATATTGTGTTACAGCAGTGTTTAAATGTAACAAAAAATATAGGAAATTCAGATACTGGAAGACAATATACAGTAGAGGATGCTGCTAATATAGTGAAAAAGTTCCTAGGTGTTGATAAACTTTATTATAATGAAAATTATCCAGAAGATGAAGACTTAATATTTTTATCAGATACTAACTTTGAATATTCAGGAAAAAATTTCTACGTATTTGGTTATGTAGTAGAAAATTCTGAAAGTGATATTAGATACTGTGTAGAGAAAAACGATATGAGCAAAATATATACATACAATACTAGTGGTGTTATGGAAGTTTGTAATCCAGCTGATTATGAAAATAGAAAAATGATTACAGAAGAAAAAGCAAAAGAATTAGCATTAGCAGAATGTGCTAGAAAAAATAAGGTTAGTGTCAATCTATTAAGTGTAAATATTGCTTATATTGATGATATTAATGATATAAAAGTATATGCTGTAAGAATAGATTCAAAGCCACAACCAAAACAGACTTATGGATGGTATTTCATAGATGTTTATAGTGGACATGCTTATAAAGATATTTGGAATAACATTTAAGAAAGTATTTTTGAAAATAATTACAAATATTTTCAAACCTCTTCCTTCTGTAAAAGATAATAAAGCAATAATTAAAAGTATTAATAGAATTAATGAATAATTTTATAATTACAATTAAGCATTCTTATACTGGGGAATGCTTTTTTTATTTATACAAACAACATATTTTGTTTCAGTAAATTTATTTTAGTAGATATAAATTTTATAGTTTTAAAACTAGTAAAGTAGGAAGTAAATTTAATATAAAAGGGTAAATAAAGGATTTAGAGGGCATAATATAGAATAAATTAATTATTTAAGGAGGGTTTTTATGTATAAAAAAACATATTTATTAGTAGTGAGTATACTAGTTGCAGGTTTATTGACTGCATGTAGTGGAAATCCAACTACAGATTCAGGACAGGCACAAAATAATACAAATAAAGAGGCAAATACGTCAAATAGTGCTTTAAAAGATGAAAAAAATAATGAAAATTTAAATGAACAAGATTTTAAAGTACCCTACACAGATGCAATAAACATATTTAAAGATAAGTATAAAGATGCTGATATAGTAGATTTAAGCCTTGAAAGAGACTTAAATAAATTTGTCTATACTGTTGAAGGTGTAGATGATAATAATGAGTATAAAATGAAAATAGACGCTAATACAAAAGATGTATTACAGGATAAAACAGAAAAACTGGATTCAGATGATTTAAATGGAGTAGCTAGAAAAGAAAAATTAGATTTAAATGACATAATAACACCTCAAAAAGCTATGGAAATTGCACTAAAAGAGCAAAATGGAATGGTGAAAGAATGGAGTTTAGATAAAGATTTAGATGTTACTTTTTATAAAATAAGAATAGATAAAGATAAAAATGAATATGACATAAAGGTAGATTCTAAAAAGGGAACTATATTGGAGGTAGAAAAAGAAGATTAGAAGCTCTATTTTATTTTTAAAGTAATTTCTTTTTTGAATAAATTTTGTTTAAAATATAACAATCAGGGTATAAAAAGATTAAATAACTATTTTAGGAGGAGTACGGTATGTCATTGAAATCATTAAAAATAAAAGAAAATTTATATTGGGTAGGTTCGCTTGACCCTGACTTAAGAGTATTTGACATAATTATGTATACACCTTATGGAACTACTTATAATTCATATGTATTAAAAGGGACAGAAAAAACAGTTTTATTTGAGACAGTTAAAGATAAACATTTTGACAATTATGTTGAAAGATTAAATGATTTAAATATAGATTTTGAAAAAATAGACTATATTGTTGTAAGTCATACTGAACCAGACCATGCAGGAAGTGTTGAAAAACTTTTGGATTTAGCTAAAAATGCAAAAGTAGTAGCATCAGAAACGGCAATTAAATATCTTAAGGAAATCGTAAACAAAGACTTTGAGTATATTGCAGTTGCAGATGGAGATACATTATCAATTGGAGATAAAACTTTAGAATTCTTCTCTGTGCCTATGCTTCATTGGCCAGATACTATATACACATATATAAAAGAGGATAAAACTCTTGTAACATGTGATTCATTTGGAAGTCATTATAGTAATGATAAGATAGTAAATACACTTGATGAAGACGAAGAAAAGGATTACTTAGATGCTTTGAGATACTATTATGATTGTATAATGGGACCATTTAAACCATCTATGGTAACTGCTATAGAAAAGATAAAAGATTTAGATATAGACACTGTGTGTCCAGGTCATGGACCTGTATTAACTGAAAATCCTAGAAAAATTATAGACCTTTATTATAACTGGAGTGTAAATGAACAAATAAAATTAGAAAAAGAAGTTACAATTTGTTATGTTTCTGCACATGGATATACAAAGATAATGGCAGAAGCTATAAAATCATATATTGAACAAAATAGCAATTATAAAGTAAATTTATTTGATGTAATAGAGAATAAACAAGAAGATATTTTAGCAAAAATAGCAGTATCCCAAGGTGTATTATTTGGTACACCAACAATATTAGGAGATGCATTAAAGCCTATATGGGATATCTTAGTATCTTTAAATCCAGTCATTCATGGTGGAAAAGTTGCTTCAGTATTTGGTTCATATGGATGGAGTGGAGAAGGTATAGAAAATGCCATGGAGAGAATACATCAACTTAGAATGACAGCGGTAAAACCATTTGCTGTTAACTTTAAACCATCAAATGAAGAGTTGGATAAATTATATTCTTATACAGGTAAATTCTTAGATAAATTAAATTCTACTTTTGGAAGTAAAAAGAAGACTAAGAAATTTAAATGTGTAATTTGTAATGAGGTTTTTGAAGGGGATAGTGCTCCTAGTGTATGTCCTGTATGTGGAGCTAAAGAAGACCAATTTATAGAAGTTGAAGAAGATGAAGTTACTTTTAGGAAAGACACTGATGAATACTTTGTGATAGTAGGAAATGGGGCTGCTGGTTTTTATGCAGCAGATGCTATAAGAAAAAGAAATAAAACTTGCAAAATAACTATGATTTCCAATGAAGATGAGTTAACTTACTATAGACCTGCACTTTCTGATGGAATAAATGAAGAGTTGGGTTCAGATTTCTATATGGAAGACAAAGCTTGGTACGACGAAAATAACATAGTAGTAATATTAGGAACAAATGTAGATAAGTTAGATGAAGTAAATAAAACTATTATAGTAAATGATGGTGCTATTAAATTTGATAAGCTTGTAATAGCTACAGGAAGTAGAAACTTTATACCACCAATTAAGGGTCATGATTTAGAAAATGTGTTTACTCTTAGAAATATAAAAGATTTATATAGTGTAAAGGAAGCCTTAGAAAAGTCTAAGAAAGTTGTAGTAATCGGTGGTGGTTTATTAGGACTTGAAGCTGCATGGGAATTTAGATTAAAAGGATTGGAAGTAGTTGTTGTTGAAGCAATGGATGGCATATTATCAAAACAACTTGATAAAGAAGGTAGTAAAATATTAGAGCAATGTGTAAGAGATACAGGAATAGATGTAAGATTAGGTGTAGCAGTCGATGGTATTGATGGTAATGGAAAAGCTCAAAAAGTCATATTCAAAGATGGGGATAGTGTTGAATGTGATATGGTAGTATTTTCAATTGGTGTAAGAGCAAATACACAAATAGTTCAAGATACATCAGTAAAAACTGATAGAGGTATTGTTGTAGATAAGACATTACAGACAACTGTTAAAGATATATATGCTTGTGGAGATGTTGCACAAGTAGAAAATACTAACTTAGCTATATGGCCATCTTCAGTGGAAATGGGAAAAATAGCAGGTGCAAATGCAAGTGGAGATAATTTAACATTTGAAAGTGATGTATATCCAGTTTCATTGGATGCCATGAATGTAAAAGTATTTAGTATAGGTAATATACAAAATTTTGATAAAGAAATTTCATCAAAAGATGAAGGAAAAAGAATCTACAAAAAATTATTTATGAAAGAAGGCTCATTAGTAGGAGCTATACTTATAAATGATTTAAGTTGTACTGTTAAATTGATAAGATTAATATCTGAAAAAGGTGATTTTGAAGATATTATGAAGGCGGATATACTATAGTTTAAATATATCAGAATGGAAAAGTCTTAAAATATGACAATTCATATTTTAAGACTTTTTTGTTATAATATATAATAAACTAATTATACCTTAACTGTAAATTTATATAGATTGTTTACTTTTTAATATTAGATTCCTTTTTTTGAGATTGGTATATAATAACAATATGGAGTAGATAATAATAGTTAAAGTTAAAAAAGGGGAAAAGCAATATGCAGTATATACAAGAATTACTTGATTTGACTCAAAACTATTGGGCATTAGCCACAATAATTGGTTTGTTAAGTGCATTTATAGAAAGCTTTATACCAGCTCTACCGCTTGTTGCTATAGTTACAGCAAATGCTGCAATACAAGGATTATTGCTTGGATGTTTGTTATCGTGGATTGGCTCAGGACTTGGGACAACCTCATTATTTTTATTAATAAGCAGATTTAATGACAGTAGGCTTTTTAATAAGTTAAGAAATAGTAAAACTGAAAGAGCAATAAGTTGGATGGACAAACAGGGATTTAAGTTATTATTTATAGCATATGCCTGTCCGTTTATGCCTGGGTGTTTAGTTACTATTGCATCAGCTTTTGGTAAAAAAGATATAAAAGATTTTGTGCCAGCGATGCTGGCAGGCAAATTTGTGATGTTTATAGTAATAAGCTATGTGGCAAGTGATATAGAAGGATTTATAACAAGTCCTTTAAAGATAGCATCATTTATATTATTGGTGTTTTTATCATGGAAGATTGGAAATAGAGTTAATAAAAACCTTGAAAATCATAATTATGATTTTCATCATAAAAAACACCACAATGATAGAGATAACAGAAAGATTTAGTTTGCTAAAAAATAAAAAGTATCAAAAAATGATTAACTTCTAAATTATTATTTTAAGATACTTTTTATTTTTGATTTTATAAGGAACAATATATTTTTAAAAACTATTAAACATAAATGTGAACTAACATAAGTTTGTAAAAAAATATTGAGAAATAACTTTTATGGAAAAATAGTCACTAGCACTATAATAATATAAGGTGAGTTGCTTTGATTACATGTATGATTAAATTATACTTAATAGATAAAATAAGAAAGAAAAGAGCAGTTGATTGCAATAGATTAACTGCTCTTTTACATGTAATTAAACTTATTTTGGAAAAATTCTTTGCTACAGTAACAAAATTAGTATGTATTTACCATACAAAGTAAAAATATGTAAAACTTATTTGAACTTACTCTTAAATAATTTTACCTATCAATTATAAATATAACTATAGCAAAATATAAAATTGATATCCAATCAAAAAAATAACTATGAAATTCAAGAGCTTAGATATGAATTTTTCTGTTTTTGAGTTAGTTTTTATAGGTAGTAAAGAAATGTTTATGGTAATGGGATAAAACAATTCAATACCTTCTTTAGTAATAAGGTCAAGGCACAGGTGAGATAGATATCCTATTATAAATCCACTAGACAAACATGAGAAAACTATATTGTTGTGAGTAAAGATTGTTAGAGATTTAAAAAAACTATAAAGAAGCAATAAAGCAATTAAGCTATGGGTAAATCCTCTATGTCTAAACCTGCTTCCAAATAATTTGTATATCAATATAAATTTTTTACTTATGTGAGAGCCTCGCATATCTATATCTGGAAACAAAGAACCTAAATATGCAAAATAAATATAAACTATAATTAATACTATTTTATATGTAATATCGTATTTGACTAAATATATATTGTTTATAAAGGGGAGTATCAAAAGTGCAAATATATATCCTCCCCTTTCATGTGTTTCTTTTATCATATAAAAATCCTCCTGAATCGTCACTATAAACATAATATTGGTAAATTTAGACTATCTTCTTTTATATTATATAGCAAACATAAGTTTTTTTCAAAAGGATTTTAATATTTAATTAATCTTGAGATTTTAAATTTTTATAGTTTTCTAAAGCACCATTCCAATTGACTACATTAAACCAGTTGTCAATGTACTCATTTCTTCTATTTTGATATTTTAAATAGTAAGCATGTTCCCAAACATCAAGTCCTATTATAGGTGTTAAATTTTTACTTATAGGGCTATCTTGATTTGGAGTAGTTATAATAGATAAATTACCATCTTTAGTGGCTACAAGCCAAGCCCAACCAGAACCAAAAACATCTAAAGAAGCTTTTTTGAATTCTTCCTTAAATTTTTCAAAAGAGCCGAAGTCTCTATCAATTGCCTCTTTTAAAGATTCAGAAGGTATAGTTTTTTCAGGCGTCATTATATCAAAAAAGAATTTATGATTATAAGCACCTCCTGCATTATTTCTTACTGTTGTAGCGATATCTTTAGGCAAAGAATCTAAATTTTGCAATAATTCACACAAAGAATACTTGTAAAGCTCAGGATATTTTTCAAGAGCAGCATTTAATTTATCAACATAAGCTTGATAGTGTTTATCATGATGCAACTTCATAGTTTCTTTATCTATATAAGGTTCAAGTGCATCGTATGCATAAGGTAATGGTTTAACCTTAAACTTATTGTTTTCAGGTGTAAAAGCAAATGAAGTTATACACTGTGAAATTATAAATAAAGACATAATAACTGGTATTAACATTTTTTTCTTCATAAAAATCACCTCCTAATATAGTATTTCTAGAAATAAAAAAAATATGAAGGATTAACAAATAATTTATAAAAATTTGATAGTAATTTTCTTTTAAATTGAATAAGTTTTAAATCTAAAGACAAAACTATGAGATATAGAATAAGATTAAAAGATAGGAAGGAATTTTGATAATATGGATGGCAATATTTCAATTTATTATAAAGGAGATATATCTAAAAGAGAAGATATTAAATTTAAAAAAAAAGAGTCTATAAATAATATGAATAATGTAGACCTTGATAGTAGAAAAGAATTTAAAAATGATGAAAAAACTTTTAATTTTGATAGATTCAATGTAATAGATGTTATTTATGGAAATAAACCATTTGAAAAGGATGGAAAAGTTATTATCTTTAATGGAAATATCTATAATTGTCACGAAATAAAAGCAGAATTGGTCGAAAAAGGATATACTTTTACTACAAATGATGATATTGAAATCTTATTGACATCTTATATAGAATTTGGTAAGAATTGTGTACATAAGATAAAAGGTATGTTTAGCTTTATAATATATGATAGAGCAAGTGAAAGTATATTTGGAGCAAGAGATTTATTTGGAATAAAACCACTTTATTATATAAATAATGAAAAAGCAATACTTTTTGCCTCAGAGTATAAATTTATGCTTGAATATATAAAAAATTTAAATATAAATGAAAGAAGTTTGCAAAGTTATTTTTCATTCCAATATGTACTTCCTGAAGATACGATGATACAAGGAATAAGGTTGATACCAGCAGGTCATTATTTTAGAGTGGAAAATGGCATATTATCATTAAAAAGATATAACAAACTTGAATTTAGAAGTAGTACAAAATTTTTTTATAATAAAAATCATCTAGGAAATAGGGATGTAAATGAAGAAGAAGTAAGAAATATAATAATCGATTCAGTAAAAAGTCATATGCCAGAGAATACACCAATGGGAACATTTTTGTCTGGTGGTATAGATTCATCCATTATAACTACTTTAGCTTCGCAAATTAATCCAAATATAAAATCTTTTTCTGTAGGGTTTAATGTTAAGGGATATAGTGAGCTGGAAATAGCAAAAAAAACAGCTGATAAGTTAGGCATAGAAAATATCCAGATTAATATAACACAAGATGAATATATAAAAGCATTGCCAAAAATAATTTATTCTTTGGACGACCCTGTAGCAGACCCTTCAGAAGTTGGTCTTTATTTCTTAATCAAAGAAGCAGGTAAACATGTTAAAGTGGCATTGTCTGGAGAAGGTGCAGATGAATTATTTGGAGGATATAATATATATAATGAATACAATAATATGAAATCCATTGTAAATTCACCTACTTATATTAAAAGTGTATTAGGAAGAGTTTCAGAACTTATGCCAAACATGAAAGGAAAAAACTATTTTTATAGATCTACAACACCACTAGAAAAAAGATATATAGGAAATGCAAAGGTTTTTGAAAATAGTGAAGTAAAAAGATTTTTTTCTAAGTACAAAGAGAAGAATATATATGAATATTTATTATATAATTTGTATAGAGATGCACAAAAAAATAATTATGATTATATAAGTAAGATGCAACATATAGATATAAATACATGGCTTCAGGGCGATATACTTCAAAAAATGAGTAAACTTTCTGCATGTGAGCAACTTGAACTTAGAGTACCGTTTCTATATAAAGATGTTTTTGATGTAGCAAAAAACTTGAGAATGGAGCAAAAGACAACCAAGAATAATACAAAAGTTTTGCTTAGAGAGGCATTTAGAGATATAGTTCCAGAACATGTTATTCAAAGAAAAAAATTAGGATTTCCAACACCAATAAGAGTTTGGTTAAAAGATTCCTTAGGAGAAATTGTAAAAGAAACTATTTCTAATTCAAATGTAGATGATTTTATAGATAAAAAATATGCAATAAACCTTTTAGATACGCATTTTAAAGGTCATAGAGATAATTCAAGAAAAATATGGACTATATTCATCTTTTGTTTGTGGTATCAATTATTTATAGAAGACAAGAATATTAAATACTAATCTTGTATTATATTTTGTTTGCGTTACATTTTAAAAATAGCTAGAATTAAATTTTTTATACATGTTATCATGGGAAATTTAGTTCTAGCTATTTTATTAAGAGTTTATTTAAATACATTTATTTTATTATCTCAATAAAATTATTGGCAAACATTTTGACAAGGTCACTTTCTACTGCTAGATTTAAGTTTTGACCATCATCATAACCAGCAGAAATCAACCCTAGTAAATTTCCAAACATATCTAAAAGTGCTCCACCTGAACTACCACTAGAGATTGGAGCTGTAAACTGTATCATTTGAACTGTTTCAAAATCACGAAAAGCTGAGATAATTCCATCCGAAACTGTATTAAAAAGACCTAAAGGGCTACCAATTGCAACTATTTTTTGACCTCTTACGGGTCTTTTACTAACTTTAATAGGTATTGGCTTACATTTTCTATCAACCTTTATTACAGCCAAGTCATAGTCTGTGTGATACTTTATAATTTGGTAAGATGTATAGACATTGTCATCATTTTCAAATCTAACTAAAAATGAGTAACCATCATTAACTACATGAAGATTTGTAAGTATATAACCTTCATTATTTATTACTACTCCAGAACCACTCTTGAATGGCTTGTCCTCATTATTACACACAACAATCATAACAACAGAAGATGATAACCTTGCAAGTTCTTCATAAGAAAGTTCTATTTCTTTATTTTGTATAGGCTTTTTAGATATATGATTTGTGTCAATAAATGTGCTTTCAGAGTTAGGCCTATCTGTAGAGGTGTAAGTCTTATTGGTATCTTCTTTATAGCTTATATTTGAAACATACTTTTCAAAGGGTAATTCTAATATATTTTGATTCTTTTTAGAAAGTTCAAATAGAGTAGAAAAATTTGAAATTTCAGGATATAAATCAATAATATCTTTACATGGATTTAAATATAAAATATCACATCCAAGTTGTGATAAAAAATACAAGAAAAAAAGTTCTTGTCTCTTGATATTTCCAAAGTAAACTATTTTTGGAGAAATAGTAGTTTTTATTTTATTATAAAATAACTTAGGTAGAAAGTATTCTATCCAACACAAAAGTTTAACAGCAAAGTTTTTAACAATAGAAGGTGTTGAATTTGGCATACTTGTAGCAAATAAATCCAGTGTATTTTTAAATGCAATCTTTTTAGTCCAATCCAGAGTATCATTTTCTATCTTACATGGAAAGTCAATATTATATAAGTTCCAACTGCTAAATTTAGCTTTATCATAAATTTTAAAAATTTTAAGCATGTTATCTATTTGTAATTTGTCAAAATTTATGTTTAAGTTGCTTAATCTAATGTAAGGAATTGTTGGATTATTAAAAAAATAATTATCTATGTTTTTAATTTTTTCTATGTATTTATCAATTGAATCATCAACACCTATATATCTTGTAAAGTAAACCTCTTTAATATATGAAGAACTCTTGTTTGTATATGGCATATTAGACATAAATTCAATTAGAGGTTCATTTGACCTTTTTACTAAAATCTTTAATGGTTTAATAGTACAAAGCATATTTTTTCTCCTATAAAATAAGATGATATAATCTATTATAAAACAACTTAAAACAATATAGTACAAGAATTTTGTAGTTTCAAAATAAAATATGTACTTGTTTATACAAATGATATATAATTACATATTAAACATAGATTTTACATATTTAATAAAGTATGTAAAATCTATGTAAAAAGTAAGAAATATAAACATTTTTTTAATTATATTTTAAAAATATCAAGTAAGTTTTCTTCACAAATGAATAAAAAATGATATAATATGATTAAAGAAAAAGATAAATAATTAGCAAGATTTGTTTAGCTAAAATTAACAAGGGAGCGATAAATTATGGGTATAACATTATCAAAAGGCCAAAAGGTTGATTTAACTAAAGGAAATCCAGGCCTTAAAAATATTTTAGTAGGTTTAGGATGGGATACTAACAAGTATGATGGTGGATTTGACTTTGATTTAGATACAGCAGCATTTTTAACAGGAGCAAGTGGAAGTGTTACTAGTGATGGAGATTTTGTGTTTTACAATAATTTAAAACATACATCTGGGGCAGTTGAACATCTAGGAGATAACAGGACTGGTGAAGGTGATGGAGATGATGAACAAATAGTTGTTGATTTATCTAAGATTCCTGCAGAAATAAGTAAGATTTCTTTTACAGTTACAATTCATGATGCAACAGAAAGAAGACAGAATTTTGGACAAGTAAGTAATTCTTATATAAGAATAGTAGATAAAGATACAAATGAAGAACTAATAAAGTATGAACTAGGAGAAGATTTTAGTATAGAAACAGCTATAGTAGTATCCGAAATATATAAGCACAATGGAGAATGGAAGTTTAATGCACTAGGCTCTGGTTTTGAAGGTGGTCTTGCTGCACTATGTGGAAACTTTGGAATAAACTTATAATTTCAATATAATAATAAACTAGAGGGGGTATTTTCCATGGCTATAGTATTAAAAAAAGGACAAAAAATTGATTTAACTAAAGGAAATCCAGGTCTTAAAAATATAAAACTTGGACTAGGTTGGGATACAAATTCATTTGATAGTGGATATGATTATGACTTAGATGTAAGTGTTTTCATGGTAGGAGAATCTCAAAGGGTTGAAAAAGATGAAGATTTTATATTCTATAATAACTTAAAACATATCTCTGGAGCAGTAGAACACTTAGGTGACAATAGAACTGGTGAAGGCGATGGAGATGATGAGGAGATATTAGTAAATTTAGATGTAATGCCAAAGCATATTCAAAAGATAGCTGTAACAGTTACAATATATGAAGCCGCTGAAAGAAGACAAAATTTTGGACAAGTAAGTAACTCATATATAAGAGTTTTAAATTCTGAAAATGACGAAGAAATATTAAGATATGACTTAGGTGAAGAATTTAGTATAGAAACTGCAATTACAGTATGTGAGATATATAAGTATAATGGAGAATGGAAGTTTAATGCAGTTGGAGCAGGATTCGAAGGTGGTTTAGAAGCACTTTGTAGAAACTATGGATTAAATGTTTAATTTGAGTAATATAATATATTAAATATAAATAACCTATACAAATAATGTATAGGTTATATTATATAAAATTTTGTGGAGGTTTAGTATGTCGATTAATTTATCAAAGGGTGATAAAATAGATTTAAAAAAATCGAACCCTGGACTGAGTAATATACTCGTAGGATTAGGATGGGACCCTGTGCAACAAACAGGTGGAGGATTTTTTAAATCTCTATTTGGTGGAGGACAAGCTGATATAGATTGTGATGCGTCTGTATTTATGCTTAATCAAGAAGGAAAATTGAGTGGAATAAAAGATTTGATTTATTTTGGAAATCTAAAAAGCGCCTGTAAGTCAGTGTTACATACAGGAGACAATTTAACTGGTGAGGGTACAGGTGATGATGAACAAATCCTAGTTAATTTGGATAAAGTTCCAGCAAATATTCACAAATTATTATTTGTAGTAAACATATATAATTGTGTGGATAGAAAACAACACTTTGGTATGATAGAAAATGCCTATATAAGAGTTGAAGACCAAAGTAATAAGAAAGAGATAGCTAAATATAATCTATCTAATAATTATTCTGAAAAAACTACTCTTATAGTAGGAGCTATATATAGAAAAGATGGAAGTTGGCAATTTAAAGCAATAGGTGAAGGAACAAAGGATGCGGGCCTTAAGGAAGTAATGCAAAATTTAGACAGGATTGAGTGTGCATATGGAATTTAATAATGATATCAAATATTATAATGTAGATAAAGAAGAGGTAACAGAAGACTTATCTGTTAACCCTGAAAAAGGTTTATCAGAATCAGAAGTCAAAGCTAGAAGAGAAAAGTATGGTTTAAATGAGTTTACACCAAAAGAGGAAGGAAGCTTTTGGGATGATTTAAAAGATAGTTTAAGTGAACCAATGATAGTTATTTTGATTATTGCGGCAGTAGTGAGTGCAATCATTGGAGAAACTCATGATGCAATAGGGATTGTAGGAGCTATAGCAATAGGTATAGCAATAGGTATGATTACAGAGGGTCGTTCTAAGAAAGCAGCAGATGCCCTTTCTAAGTTGACTGAAAACATAGAAGTTAAAGTATTGAGAGATGGAGAAGTACATCAAATTTCTAAAAGTGAATTGGTACCAGGAGATATAGTATATGTTGAAACTGGTGACATGGTACCTGCTGATGGTAGACTTATAGAAACTATAAATCTTAAAGTTAGAGAAGATATGTTAACTGGAGAATCTGATGATGTATCTAAAAAGAGTGATGTAATAGTTTCTATGGAAGAAATAGAATCTAAAGGTGCATTAGTAGTACAAGAGCCAATACCTGCAAAACAAATAAATATGGTATTTGGTGGTACACTTGTCGCTTATGGTAGAGGAACTCTAGTTGTAACTTCAATTGGAGATAGTAGTGAAATGGGTAAAATAGCTCAAAATCTGTCAGATACAGATGAGCAAACTCCACTTCAAATAAAGCTTGGAAATTTAGGTGGATTGATAGCTAAAGTTTCTAGTGCAGTAGCAGGATTATTATTTATATTTATGGTTTTCCAAATGGTAAGTAAGAATGTATTAAATGTAGATATGTCTGGAATATTACCATTTTTAGAATCAATAGACCCTGTAAAAACAGCATTTACAGTATGTGTTGCGTTGATAGTTGCAGCAGTACCAGAAGGTCTTCCAACTATGATAAATATGACACTTGCAATAACAATGCAAAAAATGGCTAAAATAAATGCCTTAGTTACTAAAAAAGAAGCTTGTGAAACTATAGGTTCTGTTTCTGTAATATGTTCAGATAAAACTGGTACACTAACTGAAAATAGAATGACTGTAGAAGTTGCATATATTGATGGAAGATATATTGAAAGTTCAGAAGAAGAAATAAATAGTTATTTTGAAGAAAACTGTATGATAAACTCTACAGCTGATATAGAGCATAATGATGGTGAAGTTAAGTATTTGGGAAGTGCTACTGAATGTGCATTACTTTTATACTACAAAAATGTAGATTATAGACAATTTAGAAAAGATTGTAATATAGTAGCTCAAAATCCTTTTACTTCTGACTCAAAAAGAATGACTTCTGTTATGGGTCAAGATAATCATCATGTACTATTATCAAAAGGAGCACCAGAAGTTTTACTTGAGCTATGTTCACATATCCAAAGAGGAAAAGATATAGTACCAATAACTGAAAATATAAAACACGAGATTTTAGATGAAATAAAAAAATTACAAATAAAATCAATGAGAACTTTAGGTTTTGCGTATAAAGAAATCTCACAAGCTGAAGAAGAAGCAGCAGTAACTGCTGAAAGTGATGCTATGAATGTGAGTGCAATGGAAAGTAATTTAGTATTCAGTGGTTTTGTTGGTATAAGAGACCCACTTAGAAAAGATGTTATAGAGTCTGTAAATACGGCAAACAAAGCTGGTGTTTCTGTAAAAATGCTTACAGGAGATAATATAAATACAGCAAAAGCTATAGGTGAAGAATTAGGTTTATTAAAAGGAAATATGAGAGCAGTTGAAGCCTCATATATAGATACTTTAGATGATGAAGAGTTAAAACAAGAGATACAAACTATTTCAATTGTTGCAAGAAGTAAGCCAGATAGTAAAATGAGAATAGTTACAGCTCTACAGAAGAGTGGAGATGTCGTTGCGGTAACAGGTGATGGTATAAATGATGCTCCAGCACTTTCAAAGGCAGATGTTGGTATAGCAATGGGTATCTCTGGTACAGAGGTATCTAAAAATGCAGCAGACATAATTTTAACTGATGATAGTTTTAGTACTATTGTAAAAGGTATTAAATGGGGTAGAGGAATTTATGATAACTTCCAAAGATTCGTTCAATTCCAATTAACAGTAAACGTAATTGCCTTTTTAGTGGCTATAATATCTCAGGTTATGGGACAAGAGATGCCATTTACTACAATACAATTATTATGGGTAAACATAATTATGGATGGTCCACCAGCACTAGCATTAGGTCTAGAGCCTGTTAGAAACCATGTATTAAATAGAAAGCCTGTTGATAGAAAAGCCAATATAATTTCTAAATCAATGGTGTATACAATAGTATTAAATGCAATCTATATAACAACAATACTAATGCTACAATCTACATTTAACTTCTTAGGGGTTGATGAAGCTCATAAAGGAACTGTAATGTTTGCATTGTTTGCATTTAGTGCATTATTTAATGCATTTAACTGTAGAGAATTTAATGCAGATAGTATTTTTCCAAACTTTACACATAACAAATTAGCACTACAAATAATAGTTTTAACAGGAATTGCACAAGTAATATTTACTCAGCTATTCCAAGATTTCTTTAACTCTGTAGCTATGGATGTTATGACATGGGTAAAAGTTTTATGTGTAGCAGCAAGTGTGGTTGTAGTCAATGAAGTTGTAAAATGTATAATAAGACTAGTAAAACCAAAGAAGACTGCTTAAAATAAATTTTTAGAAGATAATGGACTGACTCAAAATGTGTATTTTGAGTCAGTTCTAAATAAACATTTAAATTGGGAGGATAATTATGGGTGACTCAAAGGTATTTGAAAAAATATTCTCCAGCCAATCAGATAGAGGAAATTACACTCCTTCAAAAGGATATTTAAGTTATTTTATTTCATATATTGGTTTAGAAGATGAGATTTTGTACAATCTTGAGATATTTAAGGCAAAACAAAATATTGATAGCAAAAAAGATATTGCTTTATTTACTGATGCTATAGCAAATCCTAGTGACTTTGATATTATAAATTATTTTAAAAATGGACTTAAAAAATATAGAAACAGCATGGAAGACATAGATATAAATATTTTAGGGTTCGATGAGATTGATTATAAGCTGAAGCAAGCTATAGATAGGGTATTAAAAGAGGAAGAAAAAGAGTTTACAAACGATAGAGTTAAACAAAATTTTATAGTGAAAATAATGGCATGGATAAAAATCTATATCGGTGCTTTAGATATAAATAAAAATGAGGCTCCAAAAGTAATATTTTATGGAGATATAAAAAAACATGAAGTTTATTTACTCTTAATATTGTACTTGGCAGGCTTTGATATTTTATATCTTAACCCAAATTCAAAGAGTAATATAAATGTTTTAAACCTAGAAAAATACAAGATAGAGTTTGAAGAAGCCAATATAATAGAAGAAAAAGTTGCTTTTGAAGAAAGGGTTATCTCAGGAGAAAAAATAGACAAAGGTTCTGTAAAAAAAGCTTTTACTGTCGGGGCTGAAGCATCAAAACGTATAAGTGAAGAATTATTAAATGATGCAGGATTTATAAAACCCTGGCAACTTCAAGATAGAAAAATAAAAAATTTACTTTTAAGTTCAACTGTTGATGAAATATCAATATACTGGAATCAGCCATTAAAATTGAGACCAGGATTTAAGTTTAATGATACCACAGTAGAAGCTCCAAATTTTCTTTCTAAGATTAATGGAATATATAATGATAAAAGTGAATATATTAAGTTTTTAGATTTATTAAGAGATTCGGAAAGTTCAACATTTATTGAATTTAATGGAGATATAGATAGATTTTCAAAAGAATTTACAAGAGAAGCTTTTAGTTTGTCTTTTTTACTGAATTCAAAAGGTGTTATAGATAAAAATTCTGTATTAAATAATAAAGATTATTCCATTTCAACACTGACATTAAATCAGCAAATTATGATTTTAGAAAAAGTTGAAGAGCTATTAGAAGGAAATATGTTTTTGACTGGTCTAAGTGGAGAGGACAAGATAAAAGGTTTATTTACAGTACTTCATATGGATAAGAAGCTTGTTCATATGATGAATAATTTTGATTATTCTCTTATAAATCCAAAATTGATTATATACATGTACAAGAGTATAGTATTTGATAAAGAAATAGTTTTCCTTATGCTTTTACTAAGTAAAATTGGATTTGATATTATTATTTTATGTCCAGGAGGGGAAAATAATATAGAGAATGTTATAAATAACCAATTGATTGATGTACACAGATTAGATAAAATGGTATATGACCTTAGATTAAATTTACTTGAAGATGATATACCTTTACTTAAAAAAATTTTTGGAAAGAGGAGAAGATTTTAGATGGGGATAAATATAAATAGTTTTTCAAAAGAGAAGAATTCTGTAGAGGTTACTGACAATTTACCTACAGTTGTTCAAGAAGAAAATTTTGATATAATGGAATATACAAATAATAAAAAAAATGAACTGAGAAAGTCTAAGGAAGTTGAAGCATTGACATCTCTTATAGAAGTAGAAAATCCAGATACAATTTTGCAATTTGGGAGAAAAGCATCTGAAGGAGTAGCAAGGGTTTCTGATAGTCTTCTAAACACAATAAAATTAAATAGAAATGAAGAAAATTCTAAAATGTTGGTTCATTTAACTAAAATAATGGACAAGTTTGATTTAGATGATTTTCAAGAAACTAAGGAACCAAATTTCGTTCAAAAACTTTTCAAAAAAGCTAATAATGCCATTGAAATGATGTTTCAAAAGTATGAAACATTGGGAGGAGAAGTTGAAAAAATCCAAATTGAACTTGAGCAATATGAGAGAGATATAGCACTTTCTAATAAGCAAATAGGTTCTATGTTAAATGAGAACTTTGAGTTTTATAATGAACTTCAAAAATATATTGTTGCTGGAGAA
The DNA here is from genome assembly GCF_056688955.1 of Clostridioides sp. LIBA-6822. Classification (NCBI taxonomy): domain Bacteria; kingdom Bacillati; phylum Bacillota; class Clostridia; order Peptostreptococcales; family Peptostreptococcaceae; genus Clostridioides; species Clostridioides sp. LIBA-6822. The sequence goes on from NZ_CP196995.1 coordinate 1,821,142, forward strand.
ATGGCACTAGAAGAAATGGATAATGAAATACTACCTTTCTTTAAACAAAAATCAGAAACTAGTGGAGACCAAATGGATGTTGTTAATTATCAAGAGCTATTAAAAGTTTATGATATGTTAAATCAAAGAATCTATGATTTAAGAATAGCAGAAAATATAGCTATACAGACAATACCTATGCTTAGAGGTATGCAACATAATAATTATGGTTTAATTAGAAAAATAAACAGTGCATTCGTTGTAACTTTACCAGTATTCAAACAATGTTTATCTCAAGCTATATTACTTAAAAAACAAGAACTGCAAGCAAAATCTCTAAAAGCACTTGATGATAAAACTAATGAATTATTACTTAGAAATGCTCAAAATGTAAGTAGTCAAAGTGCACAAATAGCTAGAATGGCTGGAACGAGCTCTGTTCAAATAGAGACATTAGAAAAAATGTATACTACTATTAAGAGTGGTATAGATGAAACTATGAGAATAGAAGAAAATAATAGAGTTTTGATTAAGGATAATACAAAGAGATTAGAAGAATTAAATACAGCTATAATTTATAATAAGTAGTATATTAGGGGCTAATTTGTATAAAGTTGGCCCTTTCTATGTATATGAGGAGGCCATACATTGAAATATTTCGATTATATCTGCAAAGATGATTTGGAGAGAATTTTTTTGAAAGAGCCAGAAGATTTTAATGCTAAGACTGAAAAAGATGTGTTGAAATATGCACTAGGTGCTTTTTTATACGTTCCAGCTACTCAATATAATATGATTTATAAGAGTATTATAGGAGATGTCAAGGGAGTTAGACCATTAGCTATTTGCTTAGAAGATGCTGTTGGAGTAAACGGAGAGTTAGAGGCTATAGAAAATCTTAGATTAATTTTGAAAAATATTAGTGATGAAAGTATAATCAATAAAGATGGAATACCATTAATTTTTGTAAGAATAAAAGATGTGGAGCAGTTGTTGAGGATTAAAGATATTATAGTTAAAAATAGTCATACTATAACAGGGATATTAATTCCTAAAGCAAATTCCGAGTTAATAGAGAATTGCATAGAAGCCTTGAATTATATGAATCTTCAAGATATGTATGTTATTCCAATAATAGAGACAAGAGAGTTTATATATAAGGAAAGTAAAGAACTGAGTTTTAATAGTTTGTACAATACTATTTTAAGATATAAGTCAAGAATACTTAGCATTAGAATAGGTATAACTGACGTATTGGGTATGTATGGTATAAGAAGAGACAAAAACTTTTCTATATATAACAACTTGATTTGTTCATCATTTATACTAGATATAATCACATATCTTCAAAGACCAGAGCTAGATATACCTATAAGTGGAGGCGTGTCAGAGTTTTTTGATATGACGAATGAAGAGATAAGAAGTAAGTATGTAGAAGAAATATTGTTGGATAAATTTCATGGGTTAATTGGAAAGACAGTAATTCATCCAATGCAAATTCAAATTGTACAAGCACTATCTGCCATATCATATGAGGATTTTACTGATGCCTTGGATATATCGAATAGTACAGATAGTAAATATGGTGTAAGTAAGGGTGTATTAGGAGAGAGAATGAATGAAACAAATCCACATTTTTTATGGGCTAAAAAAACATTGATTCTATCTAAAATATATGGTGTATTAAATAAAGGAGTAGACTATGAAGAATTGCTTAAATTTTAATTGTGAAATTGACATTATTGACAATCCATTAAATTTAGAATTAAATGATTTTTTAGATATAGGAATAAGAAATAATAGTAAAAGACGTTTTTTATTTATATCAAAGAAACTTGGTAAGCATCTAGCATGTAAACCAAGTGAGATGGACAATTTGGGAAAATTAATAGCCACAATTTATAATGAAAAAAATAAAGTAACATCAAATGGAACTGTTATAGCTTTTGCTGAGACTGGTACAGCTATTGGGCATAGTGTTTTTGATTACTTATGTGGAGAATATGAATTTATTCATACTACTAGAGAACAATTTGATGAGTTAGAGAATCTAGAATTTTTAGAAGAACATTCTCACGCAACAGACCAAAATCTATACTTTGGTATGCTTAGTAACTTTAAAGCTGGAGATGAAGTAATATTAGTCGATGATGAGATTACCACAGCTAATACGTGTATGAATATAATTAAGAAGGTTCAAAGTATTTATCCTAAAAAGAAATACACTATATGTTCAATACTTAATTGGGTGAGTGATGATAACTTAAGAAAAGTTGCTAATTTGGAAAAAGAGCTAGACTGTAAGATAGAATTTGTATATTTATTTAAAGGAAACTTTAAATTTGACATAAATGAAGATGTTATTTCAAATTACAATGATAATTATACTATTGATGAATCACATACTATTTCAAATGATAAAGTAAATTTAGTAGTGAATCATATTGATGTTGATTTAGAAGATTATATTGGAAGTAAGAAATATGTTAAGTATACTGGTAGATTTGGAATTAATAGAAGAGAACAATCTAGATTAAAAGAAATTGTAAAGAGAGAAAGTAAAAAAATAACTATGGATAATAAAGAATCTTTAGAAAATGAAAATGAAAAGATTCTATTTTTGGGTACTGAAGAATTTATGTATATACCTATGTTGTTTGCGAAGGAAAAAGAGAATCAATGTGATGCATACTATCATTCAACAACAAGAAGTCCAATTATTGATATCGAAAAAAATAATTATCCTATTAGAAGTAAGTTTAAGCTAAAGAGCTTTTATAATATAGATGTTCAAAATTATATTTATAATATAGATAAGCATAATTTTTCTAAATGTTATTTATTTGTAGAGTTAAATAAAAGTGAAAATTCTTATCTGGAATTTATTGATATAATTAAAAGTACAAGTATAAAAGAATTGACTATAGTATGTTGTAGCTAAATGCTTTAAGAGAATTAAAGTATATCACAGTTTTAAGATAGGAGTTGAGCCATATGGAAGATTTTAGCACATATTCTAAGGATGATGTTATCTTTTTATTAAAAGATATATCAAATTTAATTGAAGAAGAAGGAAATAAAGAGAGAGAATTAAAAATACAAAATGGTAGACATTATTCAGAAATGATACCAATAGAGTATGAAGTTAGTGAAGATTATCTGAATTTATATCATGATAAACTAGAACAAAATAAAAATAAGCTTGCGTTTTCCATAGGTGTTATGTGTGAAAAGATAATTAAAAAAAATGGGACTGATGTAGTATTAGTTTCACTTGCTAGAGCAGGTACACCTATTGGTATTTTGGCAAAGAGATATATAAAAAATAAGTATAATCTAAATTTACCTCACTATACAATCTCTATAATAAGAGATAAAGGAATAGATATGAATGCAATTGAATATATAGTAAAGAATCATCCAAACTCAGAAATTCAATTCTTAGATGGGTGGACTGGAAAGGGAACTATATCAAAAGAACTTGAAAAAGCATGTGATGAGCTTAATGCTAAATTTAAAAAGCCTTTTGACTCAACTCTTGCTGTATTAGCTGACCCTGCTGGATATTCAGGACTTTATGGAATTAGAGAAGACTTCTTAATACCAAGTGCATGTTTAAATTCAACAGTTTCTGGATTAATAAGCAGAACTGTATTAAGAGAAGATTTAATTGGTAAAGATGATTTTCACGGAGCTAAATTCTATAAACATTTAAAAGACAAAGACGAATCTATAAATTATATAGAGACTATAGAAGCATGTTTTAAAAATCAATTTAAGAACATATCTGATGAAGTTGATAAATGGCAAAGTGATAATATAACAAAAGATGGATATTTTGATGTTTTAAATATAAAGGAAAAGTACAGTATAACAGACATTAACTTTATCAAACCAGGTGTTGGAGAAACAACAAGAGTTTTACTTAGAAGAGTTCCATATAAGATTTTAGTTAAAGACTTAAATGACAAATCTTTAGACCACATACTTATATTAGCTAAAGAGAAAAATGTTGAAGTTGAACAAATGAACTTAAAGGCTTATAAATGTTGTGGAATAATAAAAAATATGAAAGATATTTAAAAAATATATTAGACAGGAGAATACTGAATGATTGTTTTTTCAGATTTAGACAGGAGTATTATTTACTCTGATAAATTTTTAGATACTGATAAGGAATATACTAATATAGAAATTTATAGAGAAAAAGAAATATCTTATATATCTTTAGATACTATAAATCTAATAAAGCAAATACAATATTATGGTATGTTTATACCGACAACTACTAGAACAGTGGAGCAATTTAGGCGTATAGAATTTAATAAATATGGGATTCATTTTCCTTTTAGTATAACTTCAAATGGAGCAATTATACTTAAAGATAATAAAATATTAAAATCGTGGAGTGAAGAAATAGATAAATTAAAATCTAATTATGAACCTATTGAAAGTATGATTGAAAAATTTAAAGATTATTTAGATATAGAAGGAATAACTAACTTTAAAGTTGCAGAAAATACATTTTTTTATATAGTTGTGGATTTTGCAAAATTTAATTTGGATTCAATCAAAGAATATCTAAATATATTGGAATCAAAAAATTGGAAGTTCTATGTGAGTGGTAGAAAAATCTACTTTATACCAAAAGAAATCTCAAAAGAAAATGCTATAAAATACTTAACTAAAGAATTACGAATAGAGTCTTTTTATGCAATTGGAGACTCTGTTATGGACTATGGTATGCTCAATATTTCAAATAAAGCATATGTATTAAAGCATGGTGATATAAATAAAAATGAAACAGAAAACTCATTTATATCAAGTACTTTTAATGGAATGAGTGGAACTGAAGAGATACTATCTAATATTTTAGATGAAAGTTGTCTACTTAATATATAATGACAAATATATATAATTAATAAACCAGAAAAATCTGAAATAAATTAGAATAAAATTTATCATACTAATTTATTTCAGATTTTTATTAATTTATATTTAAGTGAGAATTTAATATATTAAAATGAAGGTGGAGTCATTGCCCAGACTGATATACATATATCATCGTCATAATTTTCATATACATGTGGAATGGTACTGTTAAAATAAAAACTATCTCCTTCTTCCAATACATATTCCTTATTTCCAAGTATTATCTTCATTTTTCCCTTTATTATATATCCACATTCCTCGCCTTCATGCGTTACAAATTCACTACTTTTTTTTGTATGACCATCTAGTGTAACAAGTAAAAATTCTATTTTCTTGCCAGATAAATTAGGAACAAGAAGTTCATAAAATTTTGTAGAATCATTAGTTACTATTTTTTTTCTATTGTTTTTCTTTACTATTATATTAGAGTCTTCTTTTTCAATCTCATCAAAGAAATAACCTATATTTATATCAAGAGCTTTTGATATTTTCCACATTGCTACAATTGACGGAACAACCATATTTCGCTCAATTTGACTTATTAAACCCGTACTTAAATCTGAGTTTTTTGCTAAAGTAGATATACTGATATTTTTAGATTTTCTAAGAGCTCTAATTTTGCTTCCGACATCTATATTCATTAGATACAAACCCCCTCAGACATGATTATAACATATAATTTCTAAAGAGTAGTAAAATAAAAAAAGTTTTATTATGCATGTATTTTTCCTGTTTTATTGAATTTTCTGAAAAGATGAATTATAATAGTATTAATATTCAATATATTGAATATTAATATAGATATTTTAATTTAATGAAATGGAGGTAGTTAAGATGAAGAGTTTTGTAAGTCCTGATAATATTTGGGTATTATGGGCAGTTATAACTGGATGGGCAGCATTTAGTATTTATTTGGAACAAAAGTACAATTGGGCATCGAAAATATCAGGAGCAATAATAGCTCTTGTAGGAGCTATGTTACTATCAAATCTAAATATCATACCAGTAGAGTCTGTTGTGTATGACCAAGTATGGGGATATGTTGTTCCTTTAGCTATAGCTTTACTGTTATATCAATGTAACATTAAAAAGATATGGAAAGAAAGTGGAAGATTACTCGTAATATTTCTTGTAGGCTCTGTCGGAACTGTGCTTGGGGCTATGGTTGGATTTTTACTATTAAAAAATGCAGTACCAGATTTAAATGTTGTTGCAGCTATGATGACAGGTTCCTATATAGGTGGAAATGTAAACTTCGCAGCCATGTCAGGAGCATTTAATGCACCTGGAGAATTGGTATCAGCAACAGTTGTAGCAGACAATCTTTTAATGGCATTATATTTCTTTGTTTTAATAGCTATCCCATCAATTGGATTTTTTAGAAAACATTTTAAACATCCACATGTAGATGAGATGGAAAGTACGGATGTAACTGAAGGAGAAACAATAGCAGCAAATTATTGGGGAAGAAAAGAAATATCTTTAAAAGATATAGCAATAGCTATTGGCAGTGCCTTTATAATCGTTGCAGTATCTGTAGAATTATCAACTTGGTTTAAAGCTATAATACCAACATCAAATCCTTTTTTAGCAATGTTAAATACTCTATTTGGTAATCAATATTTAATAATAACTACTTTGACTATGTTATTTGCTACATTTATGCCTAAATTCTTTAGTGATATAAAAGGAGCACAAGAGATAGGTACATTTTTAATCTATATATTCTTTGTGGTAGTAGGTGTTCCTGCTTCTATAACATTAATAATCCAAAAATCACCATTATTGCTTTTATATTGTGGAATAATGGTACTGATAAACATGTTAGTTACATTTATAGTTGCCAAAATATTTAAGTTTACTTTAGAAGAAGCTATTCTTGCATCTAATGCAAATATTGGTGGACCTACAACAGCAGCAGCTATGGCAATATCAAAAGGATGGTCTAAACTAGTAGGACCAATACTTATAGTTGGAACATTTGGATATATAGTTGGCAATTATTTTGGCCTTTTAGTAGGAAATATTTTAATATAATTCTATACGAACTAAAAAGTTTATTTTAAGAAAGACTTTTATTTAACTGGAGGTTGTTATGATTTTCGATGGACATTCAGATACTTGGGCAGATGTAACAATAAGAAGACTCAACGGGGAGAAAGATGTATTTAGAAGAATTCATCTTGATAATTTTAAAAAAGCAAATATAGAAGGAGCTATTTTTGTAATATGGATAGACCCTCCATATGATAAAGAACCTGAAAAAAGAGTTAAACAAATTATAAGCTCTATAAAAGATGAAATTGAAGATATGAAAGATATTGTAAATATAGTAAAAAGATATTCTGATATAAACAAAGGTATAAGTGAAAATAAAATAAATATTTTAATTGGAATTGAAGGATTAAGTCATATTGGAAAAAATATAGATTTGATAGATTATTTTTATAAGGATGTCGGTGCAAGACATGCATCATTAACTTGGAATGAGCAAAATGAACTTGCTACAGGTTGTTTAGGAGATAAAAACAGAGGTTTAACTCAGATAGGGAAAAAAGCAGTAAATAAGATGGAAGAATTGGGAATGATAGTAGATGTATCACATTTAAATGAGAAGTCATTTTGGGATTTGATGTCTATTGTAAGTAAACCAGTAATAGCCTCTCATTCTAATGCAAGAAACTTATGTGATGCTAAAAGAAATCTTACCGATAATCAATTAAAAGAAATTTCAAAGACAGGTGGATTAGTAGGAATAAATAGTTTTAGAGGGTTTACTAATAGTAATCCAAAGAAGCAAGATTTGATACACTTAGTTGACCATATAGATTACATGGTAAATCTCATAGGTATAGAGCATGTATCTTTTGGTTTTGATTTTAGTGATTACTTAGGAGTAGAGACTATAGGTTCTTTTACTGAAAATGCCAGTATCCCAAGTGTAGATGGTCTTGAAAGTACACATACAGCACATAACATAATAATAGAACTTGAAAATAGAGGTTATAAAAAAAGAGATATAGATTTAATTTCTAGTGGTAATTTTTATAGACTCTTTAGAAATATATTAAAATAATATAATAAATAACTTAAATTTACAAAATATTTATTATATTTAATGGGAATACTTACATATTTAAATTAGCATTTATAATTTATTTTATTAAATTAAATTTTAATGTTACTAGGAGTTTCAATTCTAGTAACATTTTTTATGTAAAAAACAAATATATATACATATTGACAATGATAATTATTATTGATAAACTATAAAAGTAAAAAATGATAATAATTATCATTTTAAATGAAGAATAGTTTTTGAGGAGGGAGAATGAAAAAAAGGTATTTAGTCATAGGAATAATAATTTTGTCTTATTTTTCTTTATTTATAGGAGCCGAAGATATAAATATAATGCATATATTTGCAAAAAATCAGCATAAACTTATGATATTTATCATGAGTAGAATACCAAGATTGATAAGTATATTGATTGCAGGTGTAGGGATGAGTATAGCGGGTCTTATAATGCAACAGATAAGTAAAAATAAATTTGTATCACCTACAACAGGAGCTACAATAGATGCAGCTCAATTTGGTATAGTAATCTGCATGCTTTTAATACCAACTGCATCTATTTTTACAAAGACCATAATAGCATTTATATTTTCTCTTATAGGTACTTTTATGTTTATGAGAATAATAAGAAAGTTGCAATTTAAAAATATAATATTCGTGCCATTAGTAGGTATAATGTTTGGAAATATAATAGGCTCTATGACTGATTTTATTGCATATAAATATGATTTGAGTCAAAATGTAAGTTCTTGGATGCAAGGCGATTTTTCTATGATACTTAAAGGCAATTATGAAGTATTATATATTACAATACCTCTTATAATATTAGCATATATTTATGCAAACAGATTTACTGTTGTTGGTATGGGTATGGATTTTGCAACAAATTTAGGTCTGAGCTATAAAAAAGTTGTTAATATAGGTTTGGTAATAGTGGCACTTGTCACAGTATGTGTAGTAGTTACAGCTGGTAATATACCTTTTATAGGTCTAATAGTTCCAAATATTGTGTCCTTATATATGGGAGATAATATAAGAGCGAACATATGGTATACTGGTTTATTTGGAGCTATATTTGTGCTTATATGTGATATTTTTGGAAGAATAGTTATTTATCCATATGAAATATCTATAGGACTTACAGTTGGAGTTATAGGAAGTATGCTATTCCTTTATTTAATACTAAGGAGGAATATAAATGAAGCTTAGTCTTAATCAAAAAATTTATTTTATTAGCACATTATTATTAATATCAATAGCACTTTTTATAATTTATGGTATAGACATGAATAATGTAGATTATGCACTATCACAGAGGATACCAAAGATACTTGCTATGATATTAGGTGGAGGATGTATAGCATTTACCACTGTAGTGTTTCAAACAATTACAAATAATCAAATATTGACACCAAGTGTACTGGGATTGGATTCATTGTATGTAATGATTCAAACTATAATAGTATTCATATTTGGCTCAACTAGTAGTTTAATTATTAATGAGAATTATAATTTTATTATTAATGTTACTATGATGATTGGAGCTTCAATGTTATTATATAAGACATTGTTTGAGAAAAATAAACATAATATTTTCTTTTTAGTCCTAGTAGGGATGATATTTGGAACATTATTTAAAAGTGCAACAACATTTATCCAAGTAATGATAGACCCAAATGAATTTCTAGCTTTACAAACTAGCATAATGGCAAGTTTAAATAATATAAATACTAATGTACTTTTAATAGCATTTATAATAATTATTGCCATAATACCTTTTATATATGACGAAATAAAGTATTTGGATGTATTATCTTTAGGTAGAGAGCAGGCAATTAATTTAGGTGTAGATTTTGATAAAGTAGTTAAAAAGATGATAATACTAATAGCAATTTTAGTTTCAATATCAACAGCACTTATTGGTCCAATGACATTTTTAGGACTTTTGCTTGCCAATATAACTAGAGAAATTTTTAAAACGTATAAGCATACATATTTAATTTTTGGTTCCATGTTGATAGGAATGATTACATTAATAATTGGTCAATTTTTTATACAGCATGTATTTAAATTTGATACTACTTTAAGTGTAGTAATAAATTTTATAGGAGGAATTTACTTTATTCAGTTATTGTTAAAGGGGGCAAATAGGTGATAGAGATAAGAAATATATTTAAAAAATATAAGAATAAAAATGTTGTAGAGGATGTCTCTTTTAATATAGAAAAGGGAAAAATAACATCTTTTATAGGGCCAAATGGAGCTGGGAAAAGTACTGTATTATCAATAGTAACAAGGCTTATAGGAGGTGATAGTGGAGAGGTAATAATAGAAGGAAAGAGCTTAACTAGTTACAGCAACAAAGAATTAGCCAAAAAAATAGCTATTCTTAAACAATCTAATAATATAACTTTAAGACTCACAATAAGGGAACTGGTTGGATTTGGAAGGTTTCCATACAGTGAAGGAAACCTAACTAAAGAGGATGAAAAGTATATTGATGAAGCGATAGAATATATGAAATTGACTGATATACAACATAAGTATCTAGATGAATTGAGTGGAGGACAAAGACAAAGAGCTTATATAGCAATGGTAATAGCTCAAGATACAGAGTACATATTGCTTGATGAACCACTTAATAATTTAGATATGAATCATTCAGTTCAAATGATGAAAGTGCTTAGAGGTCTTTGTGATGACCTAGATAAGACTATAGTGTTAGTAATGCACGATATAAACTTTGCATCATGTTATTCAGATAATATAGTTGCATTAAAAAATGGAAAAATTGAGAAAGTAGGTCGTACAGACGAGATAGTCAATGAAAAAGTTTTAGAAGATATTTACGAAATGAGCTTTAATATTAAACATATAAATGGAAATCGAATCTGTATTTATTTCTAAATTATGATATATAAAAATAAATAAACCTTATAATAAATTCAAATTAAAATAGAGATTAACAAGAAAGAGGGAGATATCATCATGAATAAAAAAGTAGCGATAGTAGCCGCAGTAGCCATAGTAGGATTAGTGACAGTATTTGCATTAGGTGGAGGTAAAAAAAATGAGCCTAAGACATTAGAAAATTCAAATGATACTATAAAGATAACTCATAGCTTGGGAGAAACAGATGTAAAGTTAAACCCTAAGAAAGTGGTAGTATTTGATTATTCAGCTCTAGATACAATGGATGCATTAGGTGTAGGGGAGAATTTAGTAGGGCTTCCAAAGTCAAGCTTACCAACATCTTTAGAAAAATATAAGGATGAAAAGTATGCAGATTTAGGAGGGTTGAAAGAGCCAGATTTAGAAGGTATAAAGTCAGCAAATCCAGATTTAATTATAATAAATGGAAGACAAGAAGATTTTTATGAGCAATTATCAAAAATAGCACCAACAATAAGTACAAGTAAAGATGATAAGAAGTATTTGGATTCTGTTAAAAATAATATAGATAAAATAGGAAAAATATTTGGAGTAGAAGAAAAAGCTAATCAAGAATTTAGTAAAATTGAAAAAAAGATAGAGGCTCTAAATAAAAAAGTAACAGAAAAAAACTTAAATGCTTTAACGCTAATGGTGAATGAAGGTAATTTAAGTGTATTTGGTGAAGAATCAAGATTTAGTGTATTATACAAGAGTTTTGGATTTGAAAATAAAGATAAAAATATAAAAGAATCAAGTCATGGTCAAAACATTACTTTTGAGTATATAGCAAAACAAAATCCACAAGTTATGTTTGTTATAGATAGAGGAATAGCTACAGGTAGTGATGTAAAAGCAGGCTCAACAGCAAAAGCTGTTTTAAACAATGATGTAATAAAATCTATGGATGCATATAAAAATGATAACATAATATATTTAGATTCGCCAACATGGTATGTAAATGATGGAGGTCTAACTTCTTTAAATAAAATGATAGATGATGCGTCACAAGCAGTTAATAAATAAGTCTATTATTTACGATGAACATGTTTTATTTATTGCTATTTAATCAGCCACTTAAAGTGGCTGATTTTTTATAGTTTAAATAATAATGTGAATTATAATAATATAAATATATTCAAAATATAATAAAATACAAAGTTATACTAGACAAAAAGAATAATTTTTAAATATAATTGAATTATATAGATATATAGGTTGTCGCAATTATATAATTTTAAGCAGAGTTTTATAACTAAAAGTAATATAAACTGTATCTAAAAAAAGAGTGATTTCTATAAAAACGTTTTTGTAAATAGATATAATACTAAAAATAAACTATGTAAAATAAGCATTTCTATATCTTAATTGTATAGAAATTTTTATTGGAATTTCATGCTTCTTATTTGAAAAAATGATTATACACAACTTTGTTGAGTTGATTATAAAGAATATCTAATACATGAAAAACTACATAGAGGATAGGGGTATTTTATGAAGAGAGTTTTGAGGGTAACTATCTTAGTCTTATTTATTTTATTAATTTCTATAAGCTCCATTTCGATTAAATTGATTCGTAATATTGCGGACTATGGAAAACTAATTAATTATGTTGGTATCGTCCGTGGAGCGAGTCAACGTTTAAGCAAATTAGAGATGGACAATCAACCAAATGATGAGTTAATCGACTATATAGATGGAATTTTACATGAATTAATTACAGGGGATGGAAAGTACGGTTTGGTAGTTACCGATTGCAAAACATATAACGATTATTTATTTTTACTAGAAAAAAAGTGGAAAGATTTAAATAGTGAAATAGAAAAAGTAAGAATGAATGAAGAAAACAATCATTTATTAGACACAAGTGAAGACTTTTTTTATCTTGCAAATAATACAGTGTTTGAAATAGAAAATTTTTCTAAAGAGAAAAGTGATTATCTAATGACTTTAATAATCATTATATCTATTATAGGTATGTTAGCATGGATTATATTGATTATACAATACAATAGAAAATTGATTAGTTTGGAAAAATTAAATGTAGATTTAAAAAACATTGCGTATAAAGATGAGCTCACAGGAGCAAATACTATAGAAAAGTTTAAGCTAGATGCAAATCAAAATATTTATAAGTATAAAGACAAGAAATTTGCTGTATTCTATATTGATTTTGAAAATTTTAAATACATTAATGACATATTTGGATATGATTATGGTGATATGATATTAAAACGATATGCTAATCTTATGATGAATGATATTGGAAAATATGAGATATTTGCAAGGGAAATTGCAGATAGATTTATTGCTTTAAGGTGCTATGTGGATAAGGCAGACTTAGTGATACGACAACGAGTTGTAGATGAGAAACTGATTAATATTACGAACGAAATTAAAAACAAATATAACATTACGATTGTCAGTGGAATTTGTTGTATTGAAGATGTAATTGAAAAACTAAACATAGATGATTTAATAAATAGAGCAAACTTTGCACAAAAAACTGTTAAAAATAAACCAGGTACTAATTATGCTTTTTACAATGAAAATATTCGTAAAAAAATGATTGAAGAAAATACAATCAAAAGTAGAATACATGAAGCCATTGAAAATAAAGAATTTATAGTTTATTTTCAACCCAAAGTTAATTTACATAATCAAAAGATAGATTGTGCAGAAGCTTTAGTACGTTGGTTGACTCCAGATAAAGGTATCATATCTCCTGCAATATTTATTCCAATACTGGAAAAGGATTTTTTTATTGGTTTGGTAGACAAGTATGTTTTTGAAGAAGTTTGTAGATGGATTAGAAAGAGATTAGATGAAAATAAACCATTTGTTCAAATATCAGTTAATGTTTCTAGAATACAGTTTTATAATGCCAAATTTGTGGAAACTTATTCAGAGATAAAAAAGAAATATAATATACCTCAAAACACTATAGAAATTGAATTTACTGAGAGTGTTGCTTTTGAGAATCAAGAACACTTTTTGGAAATTATACATGACTTACATAAAAATGGATTTACTTGCTCTTTAGATGATTTTGGAAAAGGGTATTCATCTTTGGGTGTCTTAAAAGATTTACCATTTGATGTTTTAAAACTTGATTCTATGTTTTTTAATGCTAGCTTAGACAAAGATAAAGAAAAAACAGTAATAAAAAATATTATACATATGCTAAAAGAATTGAATATTACAACAGTTGCAGAAGGTATTGAATGTAAGGAACAAGTTGAATTTCTAAAAGATGTTGGATGTGATTTAGTACAGGGATTTGTATTTTATAGACCAATGCCCATGTTAGAATTTGAAGAAATATTGGATAAAGAATTTATTCATAATAGTTAGAAAGTAAATAATTATAAAAAAAAGAGACTGTGAGTGAATTTACTCATAGTCTCTTGATAATATGTACTTATTTTCTTCCTGCAACCCATTTTAAGCCCCAATGAAACTCATTGTCCATTTCTTTATGGCCTTTAAAGTATTTAATGACTTTTTCAACACTGAATGTCTCATCATTTACATTTTCTATCAATGCTATTGAACACATGTTATAGCCATTTTTATGTTCATCAAGTTTAACAACTAAATCTGAATCTTGTTTTTGTTTGATTGTTACAATTCCATCAGCCTCAGACCAATTAGCTACACCTTCATAGATAAAAGCATAAATAAGTATTCTCTTTATTTCTTTTATTTTATTACCATTTATTCTTATATTTTCTCCTTGTGTATTGCTACCTGTTCTGTCATCTCCATCTAATTGAGCAAAAGGGGGATTCTCTAAACTACCAAAAGAATTACCTAATGCTTGTACAGCACCTTTTACACCATTTTTCATTTCAAACAGGCAACCTAAATCTAAATCTATATTACTGCTTTTTAGAGAGCCAAAAAAACCTTTTTTTTGTATTTTTTGATTCCAATTTAAATTAACTAAGATTTCACCTAAATCACTATTTTCTTTTTTTGTAAGGTTTATTTTTTGTCCCTTTTTTAATTCTATAGCCATAGTAATCTTCCTCCATAAACATAGATTTACTTAAATGGTAGCACTTAACAAGTCAATATTCAACAAGATTAGAATAATAATATTAAAATTATACTAAATATACTAGAAAACAGGAATTACAATTCCTTTGTATTTCTCTTCAATTATACTTCTTGCTTTATCTGATGTAAGAACATCTTGTAGAACTTTAATTTTTTCACTATCTTTATCTTCAGTTCTAAATGCCAAAAGATTTGCATACTCATCATTTATAGGAGCTGTATAAAGTCCATTTTTCTTAGCATCAAGACCAGCAGGTACTGCGTATGTAGTATCTATAAATGCAGCAGTTACGTCTGGAAGAGAAGATGGAATCTGAGCAATATCCAATTCTTTAAATTGTATGCCTTTTGGATTTTCGATTATATCTTTAGGACTAACTAGTCCATCATCTTTAGGTAAAGTTAAAAGCCCAATACTTTCAAGATATCTAAGGTCTTTAGAACAAGAAGATGGATTGTTGCTTATTGCAATTGTATCTCCTTTCTTAAATTCATCAATAGATTTTATCTTGTAAGAGTAAAGTATTGCTGGGCATACATATAGTTTTTTTCCAGCCATTATTTTATATCCTTTAGCTTTGACAGCCTCTTTTAGATAAGGTTCATGTTGGAATAGATTTGCATCAATTTCTCCATTATTTAAAGCTTCGTTTGGAAGTATGTAATCATCAAAATTCTTAATTTCTAAGGTATAACCTTTTTCTTCGATAAGTGGCTTTAATTCTTCTAATAATTCTCCACCTGGTACTAAAGTAGCACCAACAACAATTTTTTTGTCATCGTTAGCTTTAGAGCATCCAACTATAGATAAAGTGAAAACTAGACATAATAATAAACTTAATAATTTTTTGAATTTCATATAAATTCCCTCCTGAATATGATTGATTAGTTAAAAATAAAATACCCTCTTTTATCACACTGCAAAATAAAATAAGCCTGAGTTTAAACTCAGGCTTTAAAAGCTAATTTAGACTCATCTTTCAGTATAATACTGCAGGATTTAGCACCAATGTATATAAAAATATACTGGTTGCTGGGTTTCATAGGGCCAGTCCCTTCACCACTCTGGATAAGAAGTATCAATTTTTAATTATGTTATAAATATTATCATGATTTTTTATATATGTAAACACAATTTTATAAATATTTTAAAATCTTTAGTATTTCTATTTAACACCTAAGATTCCAGAAACTAAAATATCAGTATCAGCACCTAAGAAATAATCATTTATTTCAATTGAATTTAAAACATTTCTTAAAGCATTTTCTTCATGCTTTGTGCCAACAAGTTTGTCTTCCACAAATGAAACATCACGTTTTCCAAAAAAATCTCCAAAAAATTTTATAGTTGTTATTATGCCTTTATCAACATTTAGATTAAACTCAACATTTCCACCAGAATATTTTAACTCATTTGAAAGAGTATATTTTGGTGAATTACCAAAGTTCCAATCCCAAGTTTCATATTTTAATTTAGTAAGTTTTTCTATTTGTTCTATGTCATACTTACTTAAACAATAATTAGTATTATCAATATTAGTTTTAGATAAATAATCCATAATTGCATCTTTAAATTCCAGTATATCCATTTTAGATTTTAGATGTTCACTTATATTAGTTACACGAGATTTTACAGATTTTATTCCCTTTCCTTCAAATTTTATAGGCTTTACTTTTAAAGCTTTTGAAAGGTCGTTTATCTCAGATGAAAATAACAACGTACCATGGTGCATTACCTTGTTTTTGTAGTTGTACTGGGCATTTCCAGAAAATTTCTTACCATCTATAAGAAGGTCATTTCTTCCAGAAAATTCAGCGTTGACATCTAATGTTTTAAGCAAGTCTATTATTGGTTGAGTGAATCTTCTGAAATCACTAAAGCTATTATTATTGCAAGCTATGAATGTAAAATTTATATTTCCTAAATCGTGAAATACAGCTCCACCACCAGATTGTCTCCTAACGACAGGTATAGAATTTTCTTTTATATATTCTAAATTTATTTCAGAAAGTGTATTTTGATTTTTTCCAACAATTATAGAAGGTTCATTCCTCCATAAAATAAATAAGTCTTCGTCAAGATTTTTAAGAAGATACTCTTCCATTGCTAAATTGAAGTAAGGGTTTGTCTTTTCATTGTAAATTAATAACATTAAAGTAATTCCTCCATATAAATGATAAAATTTTTTTGTTGGTCTTAGTACAATTAATTTTATAATTCGACAATAACTTGAAAAGTCCTTTAAATTAGAAGTTTTAAACAAGAAGATAATCGTGTATTAATAGAAGTGCCCATTAAACAAAATCATAATAAAATGGAATTTAATGTAAAAAATAAAAAGGATTTTTAAAAACTACCTTGCAAAGTTTAAATAAATAATATATACTCAAAATATACTTAATAAAAGTGAATAGAAGGGTAGAGGCGCAATAATCTATCAGTACTAATAATGAGTTAAGCACAGAGATTTATTAGGAAAGGAGATATTGCCGAAGTTTTATAATCGATGCTTTAAGATTATATTGCTGGGGGTACATAGAAAATATGTACAACTGTCACAGGTTTATTTGTGGTGAGCTATCATTTAAGGAATTATATTATACTTATTTTAATATTGTTGATGTATTGTAATTTTTAAGCCTTGAGTGTTTAGCACTTAAGGCTTTTTTAGTTTTATCAAATACCCTGTACAATTCACAAAACTAAAAAGAGAGGGAGATTTATATGAGAAATAAAAAAATTAATATTATTTTTCTGACGACAATTATGTTCATAATGTCAACAGTAATGGTTTTTGCGGAGGAAGATATAGACACTATTGCACTAGCTAATGCAGAAAAATTTGGAATTTTAACTTTAATACCACCATTAGTTGCTATAATACTTGCATTTATAACTAAAAACGTAATAATTTCCTTACTTATAGGAATTCTTTCTGGTAGTTTTATAATTAAAGCTAGTGGTATAAATGTGTTTGCCACACTTATACAATCATTTTTAGATTTAGTGGACAGAGCTTTGGTATCGCTATCAGACCCATGGAATGCAGGAATAATACTACAAGTTCTAGCAATTGGAGGAGTAATAAATCTTGTTGCTAAAATGGGAGGAGCTAAGGCTATAGCTGAAGCACTTGCCAAAAGAGCGAAATCAGCAAAAGGTACACAACTTATAACATGGTTTTTGGGTCTTTTAGTATTCTTTGATGATTATGCTAATTCATTAATAGTAGGTCCTATGATGAGACCTGTTGCAGATAAAATGAAAATATCAAGAGAAAAATTAGCCTTTATAATAGATGCTACAGCAGCACCAGTTGCTGGATTAGCCATAATATCTACATGGATAGGTCTTGAAGTTGGTTTAATACATGATGCTTTTGAAAGTATAAGTGTGGATGTTGATGCATTTGGTATATTTTTAAATACAATACCATTTAGATTTTATAATATATTAATATTAGCGTTTATTGTAATATCAGCATTATTATTAAAAGAATTTGGGCCAATGAGAAAGGCTGAGATAAAATCTAGAAGTAGAAAAGTTGGTACAGACCTTGATGAAGGCGTAGAAGAATTAGATGATTTAGCTCCAAAAAATGGAGTGAAATTGAGTGTGTGGAATGCTATAATTCCAATTGGAACATTAATAATAGTTGCTTTAGCATCATTCTATTATAGTGGATATACATCTATAATGGAAGGTGAAGATAAAGCTCTAATACAACTATTTACAAATTCACCATATTCTTTTGGGGCAATAAAAGAAGCATTTAGTGCATCTGATGCATCTAGAGCATTATTCCAATCTGCACTTGTTGCAAGTTTAGTTGCTATTATAATGGCTGTAGTAAAAAAGATTTTTACAGTATCAGAAGCAATTGATGTCTGGATAGATGGAATGAAAAGTTTAGTAATTACTGGTGTAATATTAATACTTGCATGGTCATTGAGTTCAGTAATAAAAGAATTAGGTACAGCTAAATTTTTAATACACTTATTATCAGGCTCACTACCTCCATTCTTATTGCCAAGCTTAATATTTGGTTTAGGAGCAATAATATCTTTTGCTACTGGAACAGCTTATGGAACTATGGGTATACTTATGCCACTTGCAATACCACTAGCATACTCATTAAACCCTGATATGTCCTATGTAATAGTAAGTACAAGTGCAGTTTTAACAGGTGCAATATTTGGAGACCATTGTTCTCCAATTTCAGATACAACAATACTTTCTTCAATGGGAGCTGGTTGTAATCACATAGACCACGTTAATACTCAAATGCCATACGCTATATTTACAGCAATAATCACTATTGTATTTGGATATATACCAGCTGGATTTGGATTACCAATATATATAGTATTACCAGTGGCTATAGCTGCGATATTTGTGGGTATTCAAATAATTGGTAAGAAAGTTGATGAAGCAGAGATAGAACTTGCAGAATAAGGATATAAATAAATTTCACCTTTTATTATCATTGTTTTGTTAGTTTTTAGATAATTTTAAAAAGTTATTGAAAATAATAGCGAAATATAGTAAAATAAAAGAGTGATAAGCGGATGTGGCGGAATTGGCAGACGCACTAGACTTAGGATCTAGCGC
This sequence comes from Clostridioides sp. LIBA-6822, assembly GCF_056688955.1. Taxonomy (NCBI): domain Bacteria; kingdom Bacillati; phylum Bacillota; class Clostridia; order Peptostreptococcales; family Peptostreptococcaceae; genus Clostridioides; species Clostridioides sp. LIBA-6822. The sequence continues at coordinate 1,840,734 of NZ_CP196995.1, forward strand.
CATTGGCGTGGGGGTTCGACTCCCTTCATCCGCACTCTACAGTGCTTAGTTGTGCTGAAAAAAAAACTGGGGTTGCTGGCTTTCGGAGTGGGCTATCCCGTTTTTATTTTTTGAGAAATAAACCAAAATACAATATGAATATATTTCTAAAGATATTTTCTAATAAATATACAAAAGCACATTAAGTGCTTTTTTTGTTGTCTGAAAATGTGTTTACATATAAATTTTAAGACATTTGTTAAGAATATAAAATCTATAATAACGTATTTCTAATAAACAATTTAAAGTCACAATATAATCTGTTTTTTATAAACTTATAAAAAATATATCTGTTTAATAAGTTTAATTTTATTTAAAAATGCTCTATTTCAAAATCTTATTTTTCACAAAGATAAAATTGCAAACGATTCTATTGTGTGTATGAATATATCTTTAACATAATATAGTAAATTACAATATAACTTTACTTTTAGTGTTTTGTATGACATATTAATAATAAATTAAATAAATATATTATTTTACATTAATATATAACATATATGTATAAAAGTTAATAATATAAAAGTAATATAATTGATAATAAAAACTTAACAAAAAAATTAATACATAAAAAAAAATAAATATAATGTGTTGACATTTAATTGAAATATTCATACAATAAAAATGAAAATAAATATTTCCAAATGAGATTAGCGAGAGAGACCTTTATATAAAAAGGCGCCGAAGAAGAAATTTAAGAAATGCCAATTCTTAGAGAAACTTTCAGGCAAAGATATCGCTAGTTGATGGGACTCTGGAGAGACTTAAGTTAATATACTATAAGTCACCGAAGAAGCAAAATAATATTAAATTATTAAATCTTTCAGGTATACAAACAGGGATATATAGGCTAGGATTATTTTCTATGCTAATATATCTTTTTTTTATGAAAAAGTATAGGACATAATATCGAAATTGCTTAAATATAGTGGGTCTAATTTTATAGGGAGGGTTATATATGAATGAATTGAAAAGAGTGCCTTTGTATAATATACACAAAGAGCTTGGAGCAAAACTTGTTGAGTTTGCTGGCTGGGAAATGCCTTTAGAATATGAAGGAATAAATAAAGAGCATGAAATGGTTAGAAAAAGTGCAGGTATCTTTGATGTATCTCATATGGGAGAGGTACAAATAAAAGGTGTAGATTCAGAAAAATTTATACAAAATTTAGTTACAAATGATATAAGCACATTAAAGGTAAATGACATTATATATACACCTATGTGTTATGAAAACGGAGGAGTAGTTGATGATTTATTAATATATAAATTTGGTGAAGAAGATTATTTATTAGTAATAAATGCAGGGAATATAGATAAAGATGTGGCATGGATAATAAAACAAAGTAAAGGTTACAATGTAGATATAAAAAATGTTTCTAATGAAGTTAGTCAACTAGCAGTTCAAGGGCCTAAAGCAGAAGAAATTCTTCAAAAAATCACAGACATAGATTTAAAATCAATAAAATTTTATAAGTCAATTCCATCAACAAAAATATGTGGTTTAACTTGTTTAGTTTCAAGAACAGGATATACTGGAGAAGATGGATTTGAGATATATTGTAAAAATGAACATACAGAAATAATTTGGAATGAAGTTTTAAAAGCTGGAGGAGAAGATATATGTCCTGCTGGTTTAGGTTGTAGAGATACTTTGAGATTTGAAGCAGCTCTACCTCTATATGGTCATGAAATAGGCGAACATATATCTCCAATTGAAGGAGGCCTATCCATTTTTGTAAAAACAAACAAGGAAGATTTTATTGGAAAAACAATCTTATCAGAAGAAAAAGAAAATGGAGCTAAAAGAAAATTAGTTGGATTTGAAATGCAAGGCAAAGGGATGCCTAGAAATGGATACGATATAAAGATTGGTGACAAAATAGTAGGCTTTGTAACAACAGGATGTGCTTCTCCAACAACAGGAAAGATTTTAGGTATGGGAATTATAGATTCTGAGTATGCAAAAGTAGGAAATGAAATAGGTATAGCAATCAGAAAAAAAGTTGTTCCTGCCATGATAGTTAAGAAACCTTTTTATAAAAAGCAATATAAAAAAGATAATACTGTATTAAATGAAGAAAATAAATTTTCATATATACCTGCCACAAGTGAAGATAAATCAAAAATGTTAAAGGTAGTAGGATTAAATTCAGTTGATGAATTATTTTCAGATATACCAGATGAAATAAAGTTAAAAAGAGATTTAAACTTGGAAAGTGGGAAATCTGAATTAGAAGTAAGTAAAATAGTAAAAAGACTGTCAGAAGAAAATTTAAGTTTAGAAGACTTAACTTGTTTTCTTGGAGCTGGTGCATATGACCATTATATACCATCAATTATAAAACATATAACTTCAAGGTCTGAATTTTATACAGCATATACTCCATATCAAGCTGAAATAAGTCAAGGGACTTTACAAGTAGTGTTTGAGTTCCAATCTATGATTGCAGAAATTACTGGAATGGAAATTGCAAATGCATCAATGTATGATGGAGCAACTGCTGCAATAGAAGCATGCATAATGGCTATGAATCAGACTAGAAAAAGTAAAATAGTAGTATCAAAAACTACACATCCTGAAACTTTATCAGTACTTAAAACTTATCTACAATACAAAGATTGTGAAATAGTAGAAATTGATTTTTGTAATGAATATGGAACTACAGATATAGAAAAATTAAGGGCTTCAGTGGATAAAGATACAGCATGTGTTCTTATACAGACTCCTAACTTCTTTGGTATTATTGAAGAAATGGAGGAAATAGAAAAGATAACTCATGAAAATAAAGCTATGTTAGTTATGAGTGTTGACCCAATATCATTAGGTGTTTTAAAGACGCCAGGTGAGATAGGAGCAGATATTGTTATTGGAGAAGCTCAATCACTAGGAAATCCTCTTAACTTTGGAGGACCTTATGTAGGATTTTTGGCTAGTAAATCTAAGTATACGAGAAAAATGCCAGGAAGGATAGTTGGGCAAAGCTTGGATACAGAAGGAAAAACTGCATATGTGTTAACTTTACAAACTAGAGAACAGCATGTGAGAAGAGAAAAAGCAACTTCTAATATATGTTCAAATCAAGCTTTAAATGCTCTTGTAGCTTCAATATACATGGCTACTATGGGGAAAGAAGGATTTAAAGAGGTTGGTATGCAATCTATGAAAAAAGCACATTATGCTTATAATAAGCTTATACAAACAGGAAAATATAAGCCAATATTTAAAGGTAAATTTTTCAAAGAATTTACTGTACAAGGAAATCTTAATATAGAGACTATAAATAATAAACTTTTAGAAGAAAATATATTAGGTGGTTATAACTTAGAGCACAATTACCCAGAATTAAAAAATTCAACTTTACTTTGTGTAACTGAGAAAAGAAGCAAAGAAGAAATAGATAAGTTAGTTGGAATAATGGAGGGATTATAATGAAAGAATATAATAGTTTGTTGATAGATATATCTAAAAAAGGTAGAAAAGCATATTCGCTTCCAAAGTTAGATATAGATGATATAAAAGTAGAAGATATGATTGACCAAAGTATGGTTAGACAAAGTGAATTGAATTTGCCAGAAGTTGGCGAATTAGAATTAGTTAGACATTATACCCTATTATCAAATAAAAATTTTGGAGTTGATACAGGTTTTTATCCTTTAGGTTCTTGTACTATGAAATATAATCCTAAAATAAATGAAGATATGGCAGCACTTCCAAACTTTACTGGAATGCATCCATACCAATCTTCATACACAGCACAAGGTTCTCTCTCTTTAATGTATGACTTATCAAATCGACTTGCAGAAATTACAGGTATGGATGAAGTTACACTACAACCTTCCGCAGGTTCACATGGTGAATTTACAGGTCTTATGATTATAAAAGCATATCATGAAAATAGAGGAGACCATAAGAGAACTAAAGTAATAATTCCTGATTCTGCACATGGAACAAACCCAGCAAGTGCAGCTATGGCAAACTTTGATGTGATTCAGATAACATCTGATAAAAATGGAGCTATAGACATAGATGCGTTAAAAGAAGCTTTAAGTGATGAAGTAGCAGCTCTTATGCTTACTAATCCAAGTACTCTTGGATTGTTTGAAAAAAATATAAAAGAAATAGCAAGTCTTGTACATGAAGCAGGAGGACTCTTGTACTATGATGGTGCAAATATGAATGCCATTATGGGAATAACAAGACCTGGAGATATGGGATTTGATGTAGTTCATCTTAATCTTCATAAGACCTTTTCTACTCCTCATGGAGGAGGAGGTCCAGGAGCTGGTCCTGTTGGAGTTAAAAAAGAATTGGTACCTTTTTTACCAATACCAGTGATTGAAAAACAAGAAGATAAATATGTATTAGATTATGATAGAGAAAAATCTATTGGAAAAATTAAAAACTTCTATGGCAATTTTGGAGTGCTTGTAAGAGCTTACACATATATATTAACTATGGGAAGAGATGGGCTTAAAGAGGCTAGTGAAATGGCAGTTTTAAATGCAAATTATATCAAAGAGAGTATAAAAGATGACTATATATTACCAATAGATACCTTATGTAAACATGAGTTTGTATTAGGTGGGTTACCAAGAGGAGAGTCAAATATAAAAACTATAGATATAGCAAAGAGATTACTGGATTATGGATATCATCCTCCAACAATGTATTTTCCTCTTATCATAAATGAGGCACTTATGATAGAGCCTACAGAAAGTGAGAGCATAGAGACATTAGATAGTTTTATAGAAGCTATGAAAAATGTTGCTAAGGAGGCAAAAGAAGAACCAGAACTATTGAAAACTGCTCCACATAATACCCTAGTTAAGAGAGTGGATGATGCAAGGGCAGTAAAGAAACCTATACTTACATGGTCGCAAAGATAAATAATTAAAAATAGAGATTATAAATATAAAGGAATTTGTATTTATAACAAAAAGCTATCTAATTTAATATAGTTTAGATAGCTTTTTTTGTATATATAATATTTACTACTGAAGTTTTAAATTATATTAGTGCTTATATAAGAATATTAACATGATGATTATTATACCAATATTCATAAAAATTATAGAAATTTATTTTGATACAACTTTTTACTCTTTTGGTTTAAGAGAAGCTTAACTAAAATATATCGAAATTTATAAAAATTTAGGAAATCTTAAGAATTATATTATTAAAATCTTTAGATTTATATTTTATTATATAAACTATAGAATAATAAAATATAAAAATTGAGAATTTTATAATATATTTGTAGATTTAAGTATAAAAAAGGGTTAAGTTGAAAGGAGTAGAATATGGATAGTGTTAATTTAAAAAGGTATAATTGCGATATAAACATGGGATTAAGTAGCGTACAACTTCAAAGTAGAATAGATGATAATTTAATTAATGTATTTGATAATGGAAAAACTAAAACATATAAACAAATTTTTAAAGATAATGTGTTTACACTTTTTAATCTCATAAATATTGTTTTAGTTTGTCTATTGGTATCAGTTGGTTCTTTTAAAAATACTTTATTTATATTTATTGCTGTAATTAATACTATTATAGGAGTAATTCAAGAAATAAGAGCCAAAAGATTGTTGGACAATCTATCTGTCATAGTTTCAAATAAGGTATCTGTTATAAGGGAAGAAGAGAAAAAAGAGATTGATGTACAAGAATTAGTATTAGATGATATTATGATTTTAAAAACAGGGAATCAAATTTGTGCAGATTCAAAAGTTTTAGATGGAAAATTAGAGGTAAATGAATCTTTAATTACAGGCGAATCTGATATTATTATAAAAAATGAAGGTGATTTCTTATATTCTGGTAGCTTTGTAGTTTCTGGAGAGGCTTTTGTGAGAGTTGAAAATATAGGAAAAGATAACTATGCAAATAAGATAGCCAATGATGCCAAGATTTCTAGAAAACATAATTCTCAGCTTAGAAATTCATTAAATACAATATTAAAAGTTGTAGGTATAATAATTATTCCTCTAGGGATTATATTATTTGTAAAGCAACATTTTGGAAATGGAGATTCTATAACGACATCTGTAGTAGGTACTGTGGCAGCTGTAAATGGAATGATACCAGAGGGATTGACATTGCTTACAAGTATTGCTCTAGCTGTAGGAACTATAAAGCTTGCAAGTCATAAAACTTTAGTGCAAGAATTATACTGTGTAGAGACTCTTGCTAGAGTTGACACATTGTGTCTTGATAAAACAGGTACAATTACAGAAGGTAAAATGCAAGTTGATGATGTAGTAATGTTAGACGAAATAGATATTGATGATATAATGGGGAATATATGCAATTCCCTTAAGGATGATAATGCAACAATAAATGCAATAAGAGATAAATACAATATTTTAGATACTTATAAAGTTAAAAGTTTAATACCATTTTCGTCAGAAAGAAAATACAGTGGAGTAGCCTTTGAAGATAAAGGTACATATTTACTAGGGGCATTTGAGTTTATTTTTAAGGATAAACATAAAGAACTTAAAACAGAGGTTGAAAAATATTCTAAAAAAGGCAATAGGGTAATAGTTTTAGCTCATAGTAATTCTTATATGGAAGAAAATCATATACCTGAAGATATAAAGCCACTAGCTTTTATTTTAATTTTGGACAAAATTAGAGATGAGGCTAAGGAAACTTTAGAATTTTTTTATAATGAAGGCGTAGATATAAAAATTATATCTGGAGATAATCCAGTAACAGTAAGTGAAGTGGCTAGAAAAGCAGGTCTTAAAACGGCTAGTAATTTTATTGATGCAACAACACTTAAAAGTGATGAAGATATATATGAGGCAGTTGATAAATATAGTGTTTTTGGAAGGGTAAGCCCTCAACAGAAGAAACAAATGATTTTGGCATTAAAAAAACAAAATCATACAGTAGCTATGACTGGAGATGGTGTAAATGATGTGTTAGCGCTTAAAGAAGCTGATTGTAGTATAGCTATGGCGTCTGGAAGTGATGTTACTAAAAATGTTTCTAATTTAGTATTGTTGGATTCAAATTTTGCATCAATGCCAAAAGTTGTTATGGAAGGAAGAAAGGTGATTAATAATATTCAAAGAGCATCTTCTTTATTTTTAGTAAAGACAATTTTTTCATTCTTCTTGTCACTATTAACATTATTTTTCTTTAGTAGACAGTATCCATTCGTACCTATACAATTATCACTGATTGGAGCTGTAACAGTTGGTATACCATCATTCTTCTTGGCTCTTGAAGCAAATAAAAGTAGAATTTCAGGAAGTTTTCTACTTAATATATTAAAAAATGCTTTGCCAGGAGCACTATGTGTGACAGTAAATGTAATTATTGTTTACAATATAGTTGAATACTTAGGTTATAGCTCAAGTGTATTTTCTACGATGTGTGCGATATTAACTGGTGTATGTGGTCTTTTAATATTAAGACAACAATGTTTACCATTTAATAAAGAAAGATTATTTTTAATTGTAAGTATGACCATTGCATTTGTTATTGGAATTCTATTTTTGGGTGGATTATTCTCATTTGTAGCATTAAGTAAAGAATTAATTCTTATAACGATGGCATTAGCAGTATTAATGCCAATTATGATAAAAGTAATGCTGTTCGTATTAGATGAGATATTAGATACAATAGTTCCAGATTTAAATTAATTTTAAGATTATATAAAAAAGAGCAGTTTTTCAATAAACTGCTCTTTTCAGATGTGTTTAATTTTATGTAAGAATATGTATGTTTATTAATCGACTATATATGAGCAACAGTAGTCAACAACTTCGTTAACCTTTAAATCGAAACTTGAATCGCTAGGAACATTAAATTTTTGACCTTCTTTATAAGTTATAAACTCATTACTTCCAGGTAACTTTACATCCATACTTCCAGCAAGCATCTCCATTATTTCTTCTTCTCTAGTAGAAAAAGTATATTCTCCAGGTAACATTAATCCTAGAGTTTTTCTTTCTCCATTAGGGAATATTATTACTCTACTACTTACTTTACCATCAAAATAAACGTTTGCCTTCTTTACTGCAGTAACATTTCTAAACTCACTCATTAGATAAAACCTCCAAAATTATTTGTACATATATATTATATAAAAATACTGCAAAAAATGCTACATATTTACAAATAAAATTTAGTATTTCTTAAAAAAATTAATAAAATTAAAAAATGAGGAAAAAAATATAAATATTTATGGAAAAATTTACATTATATTATGCTATTGACCCTATATTTTTCCAAATATATAATATGAGAAGTGCTTAAGGTATGAACTTTATACCACACATTAAAAACATAAAGATAAGATATAATCTAAATATGCAATCTAAAATTTATAGATATAGAAATGGGGTATAAGTTTGTCAAAAAGGATATTAGTTATAGAAGACGATATAGATATTCAAAATATAATAAAAACATTTTTAGAAAATACAGGATACACTATTATAACAGCAAAAGAGGGGCTTGATGGTATTGAAAAGTTCAAAAAAAATTACTTTGATTTAATTTTAGTAGAGATACTTATGCCAAAGATAGATGGTTTTGTAGTTTGTGAAATGATAAGGAATGAATCTAATATTTCTATTTTTGCTTAAAAAGTCTTACAATAGCAGTTGCATATCTTTTAACAGTTACAGTTGTAATTGCAATAAGTTTTATTTTTTACAATAGATTATTTCAATTTAATGATTTTGAAACTCTTGTAAAACCAATACTACTTATTTTAATACCGTCAGTATTATTTGTATCATGTGTAGGTATGTTTATTGGAAATATAAATGGAAACTTACTATATATTTTTATTCCAATAATATTTCTTTTAACAAATTCCAATGCATTATCTATTATATCTGGTAAGAATCTTATAAACGCTGTAATAGAAAATAAAGTTGGAGATAGGATGGGGAATCTTGCATTTGATGTGCCAGTGGAGTTTTTAATAAGTAGAATAGTTCTTGGGGTTATAGGTTCAATCTTAATACTTAGTGTATGTAAAGCATACAACAAAAGTAAAGCTTAAGATTACTTATAAAAAGAGTTATTAATTCTATAAGAGTATAAGTAATCTTGCTCAATATCTAGATGAATATAGATAATCTTAAATGTGAAGAGTAGATTATAGCAAAGAAAATTATATTAGTGAAGAGATGTTACACTCACTAAAATTTATAAATAAGCTAAAAAAGAGTATATTTTAACCTATAGTTTTAGGTTTAAAAGATACTCTTTTATTCATAGTAGTTATGTAAATCAAACAGTTTATATGAATAAATTTCATATAATTAAAATTTTTGTTATAATTCTATATTAGGTTCTTCAATTAATTGTCCACATACATATCTATGAATGATATTTCTATCATCACCAACATAGATAAATCTTTCAAGTCTTTCAAGTATAGAATAATCGGCATGATTTAAATCTGAATCATCAATAATTAATGCATCAAAATCATAATCTTCTTCAAAGCTACCAACTTTTCCAAAAAAACTTCCTCCACTTTTAGTTGCAATATAAAAAGCTTCAGATAAAGATAAGAAATTACACTTCTTACCAGAATTTACCCAATATAATTTAGATAACTGTATTGCAGATACTATAGCTTTAAATATTGACAAGGTATGCCCACCACTTATATCTGAACCAAGAGCTAATTTAATATTATTATCAAGTAATTTTCTAATAGGCATAGCTCCACTACCAACATTAAAGTTAGAAGCTGGGCAGTGAACTGCCATAACATCATTTTCTCTCATTAAATCTATTTCTTCCTGAGAGCAATGAATACAGTGAGCCATTAGTGTAGGAGTCTGACCAAATAAATTATATCTATTGTAGGCATCTCCATAAAATTTAGATTTAGGCTCTAAACTTTTAACCCATTCAATTTCATCATGATTTTCAGATAAGTGTGACTGTATAGGAATATTATGCTTTAAACATAAATCTCCTAAACCTTTTAAAAGTTCACTTGTACAGCTTGGTATAAATCTAGGAGTTATTATTGGTTTTACAATAGAATCTGTATCATTGTATTTGTTTATAATTTCTTCTGTATCAGCAATAGAATCATAAGTATTTTCTAATAAGGTGTCAGGGCAATTCATGTTCATATTTACTTTACCAACATATGCTCCAAGTCCAACCTCTTTAAATATATCCATAAGTTTCATAGAAGCTTCCTTATGCACTGTAGCAAATACAGTTATTCTTGTAGTTCCAGATTTCCAAACTTCTTTTACAAATTTTTTATACATTTTTGTGGCATATTCTATATCTGCATAGTTTGATTCTTCTGGAAATGTATAAGTTTCAAGCCATGGTAGAAGTTCTTTATCCATAGCCATTCCTAGATTTTTAAATTGAGATGCATGACAATGAAGGTCATTCATGCCAGGTATTATGAGTTTATCAGTGTAATCTACAATTTCTAGATTATTATATTCTTTAGGTATTTCTTTAAATATTCCTTTTACCTTGCCTTTATCCAGTATAATGTAACTATTTTCAAGTACTGTGAAAGTGTTTGAAGTTTTTGTGAAAATTATATTTCCTTTTATTGCCTTTAACATATAAGTCTCCTTAGTTTCAAATTTGTTAATTTTAATATATGTAGGTTATTTTTGGTTTTATAAATTAAAATTTTACCATATGTATTATATCAAATCTGAGATATAAATACTATTATATAATATTAAATAGTAGTGAAAGACAGTTGTTTAGTAGTATATCTTAAGATACATATCACTGACATTTGGCTGATATTTAAGAAAAATATGACGTTAACTGATATTTGACTGACACAAAACTGAACATTATTTGAAGAGAACATTGTTTATATTCTCAGATGTTTCTTTATCTATTTCATCTAAAATGTGAGAATATCTATTCATAGTTATTTTTATATCTCCTAAGTATTTGATGTATCTATCAATTACAGCGATATTGTTTGGAGTAACAAATTTATTGTTGCTTATAGTCGATTTTAATTAAATGTTTTTCAGTATCTTTTTTCTTATGAAGTCTAATTTAACATACATAAGAACACCATCTTTTAACTTAAAAGGATTATTTAATTATATTTTATAACAAGTGCAAAATTTTTTCATAGTTTATTAAAAAATAATCTATTTATGATATAATGAAAATATAAAAGTTTTGCAGTGTTCGATTTTTTCGATGGTTTGCTTGTAGTCATTGAAATTACTGCACTATAGAAGTTTTTATGAAGTGTCAAAAAACACTATTGGTCGGTCACTGCAATTTTAAAAAAATTATGTGGATTGAAGTATTGAAAATGCTCAATTTATTTTGGGGTTTTATATTAACTAAGTGGTATGTAAAGGGCTTAAAAAAATCTAAAATTATAGAAGTAAAATAAGTTTTATATTAACTAAGTGGTATGTAAAGTGAAATGTCGCATACTTATCTGTTGTTGTTCTAGTTCGTTTTATATTAACTAAGTGGTATGTAAAGAAGATTCTGCTTACATTGAATAGAAAAAACTGTTCGTGTTTTATATTAACTAAGTGGTATGTAAAGGTGGAAAATTTTAACTTTTTATTTTATAATATAATAGTTTTATATTAACTAAGTGGTATGTAAAGTTTCGGGTCTAAAAGATGTGGCTGGAAATGTAATGAGTTTTATATTAACTAAGTGGTATGTAAAGGTCATAAGAGATTCGAGCCTTTTTGCGGGGCTTAATCGTTTTATATTAACTAAGTGGTATGTAAAGTTTTTTCTTCCAAAAGTTAAATTTATTATATCTAGTGTTTTATATTAACTAAGTGGTATGTAAAGGCAATCATTCCGACTAAGTATGGCATTGAAAAACTAGGTTTTATATTAACTAAGTGGTATGTAAAGTTAAACAATATGTAAATTTATTAATTCTGATTAGCAAGTTTTATATTAACTAAGTGGTATGTAAAGGGCGTACCAGAATAAAAATAAATCAAATTTAAACCCCGTTTTATATTAACTAAGTGGTATGTAAAGTAGCCGAAGCAGTCTCTAAAAGCTGGTCGTCCCCATAGTTTTATATTAACTAAGTGGTATGTAAAGTCTTTCAGAATATCGCTTAATTCTTTTTCAAAGACAAGTTTTATATTAACTAAGTGGTATGTAAAGATTCAAAATAAAATGAATTTTCTTGAATTAATAAAGGTTTTATATTAGCTAATTGGTATGTAAATTCAAGCAAAATTAAATATGGATTGATAAATAGTAAAACATCTATCATAAATATATTAGTATTAAAAAATATTGAATCAAGTCTAAACAATACATTAGTGGAATTGCCAGAAAAGATAAAACAATCTATTGAGAGTGGAGATACCAGCACTGAGAATTTAACAAATCAATTAACTTATGCTAATAATTCTATAAGTCAGTTAAATACGGAAATTTCTAAACGTGCAAAATTTGCAAAAAGTAATTGTAATTCTTTTGGTGGTTATGCGAGTTTAAATGTTTCTTTAAACTTCACACCTAATTTTTTATTATTTGCTATATTAATAAGAAATATTATGTATATGTTTATTCTAGTTATACTGCTACTATTGCTGGAGAAATTTATCAAAGCAAAACAGGTGAGATATTTCAAGTTCCACTTAATGATAGTGGATTTACATATAAATTAACAAGTGATTATTCTCAAACTCTAAGTAATGTTGAGTGGATAGCTATTAGAGTATAAAAATCAATATTCTAATGAATAAAAATTAATACTAGAAATTTTTTTATAAGGTTTAGATAATCTCTAAGTCTTATTTTAATACAAAATAAGGTGGTTTTCATGAATTAAGAATTTTTCAAAGAAAACTTGAAACGATATGAGATAACAATAAATAAAAATAATGATGAAATAGATAAATTAAAAGTATTGTGTGAGAATTTAAACACATTTACAAGTATGTTAAAGTTGCTGATTGGTAAAATGATTATAACTCTTGTATGATTCTTTATATTTGCAATACAGAGAGGAACATTTTAATTAAGATGTTAAGAAATGTATCATTTAGTAAACTTCATACCCGAGCATTTACTAATTTTAGTTGCGGCTCCTTATGTTTTACGAATTGGTTGTAAGAAGTATAAACAGTTAGATAACAAGTATATTCCAGCAGTGTTATTAATACTTGATACGTTTTTCAGTGTAATGTTAGAATTAAATGCTACTGAGTTTTACAAGGTGTAATTTATTGGGGTATATCAATAGGTATAAATCAAACTTACAAATGGTTAAAGGAGGAAAAAACAATGAAAATAGCAATAGTACCAGGGCATACACTAACAGGTAAAGGAACAGGAGCAGTTGGTTACATAGATGAAGGAGCAGAAAACAGAATACTAACTGATTTAATTGTTAAATGGTTGAAACAAGGTGGAGCAACTGTATATACTGGGAAGATAGATAAATCGAATAATTATCTATCTGAACAATGTCAAATAGCGAACAAACAAGACGTAGATTTAGCAGTACAAATTCATTTTAATGCAAATAACACAACTCTAGATACAATGGGTACAGAAACGATATATAAAACTAATAATGGTAAAATATATGCTGAGAAAGTTAATTCAAAATTGTCAATAGTGTTTAAAAATAGAGGTGCAAAATCTGATGTAAGAGGTCTTTATTGGTTTAGTCATACCAAAGCCCCTGCAATATTAATCGAAGTATGTTTTGTAGATAGCAAAGCAGATACAGATTATTATATTAAAAATAAAAATACGATTGCAAAGTTAATAGCAGAAGGAATATTAAATAAAAATATAAATGATAATTCAGAGGATAAGCAGATGTTTAAACATACAATAGTATATAGTGGAGATGATAAGGTATCAGCAGATATCTTAGGATTATATTATAAGAGAGCAAAAGAAAATTATCTAGTTATAGATATAGAAGACTATAAACCATATAGAACACAAAATTTGTATGTAATTGGCGGGATAGCTTGCAATAAGATGAAAGAGTTGGGTAAGACTACAGGAGAAAAATTCACAGAGATTTATTCTGATGATGTATGGTCAACAATGGATAGAACTAGAGAGTTTATAAAAGAAAAATTGTAAGTTATAAATATTTATTTAAATATATATGCGGAGAAGAAGAATTTATATTAAAATAATTTTATGCACTTTTAATTATAAGTGTGATTATTAAAATTATAAAAACACATATTTCTAGAAAAAAACATGGGTTTTGACCATTTATACACTTTTGATGACAAGTTAGACTGAAAATATTGAATATTTTGAAAATTTTATTTATTATTAAAGATAAAGATAAACATATATAAATAAATATATATTTAATTTTTTTTAATAAAATTAAGAGGTGATTTTATGAATTTAGATTTTCACTATTATGGTACATATCTTGCAGCTAAAATAGCTGGCTATAATGATTCTGAAGCAAATACAATAGCTTATTCTGCTCAATATGTGGATGAATCAACTAAGAGTATGATTCTTGAAGATGTAAATTTTACACTCCCTACAGTACAGACAACTTTAGAATTTGAAAAATATTATGCAGACTTTACTTCATGGGGTTATAAATGGAATCTTGATAGTTTGAATGAAATAAGAAAAGTATGGATACCATTTCATTTTTTACCTGGAAATTTAAACAACCAATATAACTATAATGGAGTTAAAGAAAGCACAGGATTTACAACAAACTGGAAATTTAAAGATGGAGATGAAAGAAGATTTAGATTAATGTGTTTACCAAATAGTGAGACTGTGTCTGCTATTATAAATGACCTTATCTATTTTCATAGTACTGAAGAATATAAATTACAATTTATTGGAATGAGAATGCATGTACTTGCAGATACATGGGCACACATGTATTTTATTGGAAGACCTGAATGGTATATTAATGATGTTAAAGAATTTATAGCAGAAGAAAGTAAATACATAGAAGAAACTAAATGGACTAAAGCAGAAGAATATCGTAATGGTAGCTGGCATGCTATTAATGTTTCTGGTACTCCTGGAGTTGGTGGATATGAAGGAATTGCATATCTTGGACATGGAAGAATGGGTCATATACCAGACTATGGATATCTTAATTACAGATATGTTCCAAATTGGAGTTGTACTGATGATAAAGTGAAGGTACAAAAAAATAATCAAGATAATTTCTTTAAAGCATTTTGTCAAATGGTATATGCACTAAAGTGTATTAAGAATGGTACTGATTTTAGCCTAAATCAATATGAGAGTTTAACAGAAAATCAGAAAACAGAAGTTAAAAAAGTAATAACAACTAGAAAAGATGACCAGTCAGATGCATGGAAAAAAGCAATAAAAGCTTTAGGATATAGTTCTTTAGATAAATTTGATAAAAACAAATGGAAAAATGAATTTGAAAAATCTTCTAATAAGCAAAAAACAAACTATTATTATTTTAATCTAGTAGCCAAGAAACATATAGATTATGTAAATAATTTCTTAGAAGAAAATAGATTGAAATTAGATGAAATGTGTAGTGAATATTGTGAATTCAAGACTTTTGATGACAACCAATTTGCTAAAAATAGAAATAAATTAACAAAGATTATACTTAGAGGAGCTTTTATAGTTGATGCTATACAGTTTGTGTATGATGGAAAATACAAAACTCAACTACATGGAGAACCTTTTGGAGGTAGCATAGTATCTATGGATTTAGATACAGATGATTACATAATTAAAATAAGTGGTTCTATAGGATGGTTTACTGGTTTATCTATACCAGCTAGAACAATAGGTAAAATAACTTTTTTAACTAAAAAAGGAAAAACTATAACAGCAGGAGAAGAAAGAGCATTTAAGAAATATGGAAACTTTACTCTGGAACCAGAATCTGGTAAACAAATATTTGCCCTTCAGGGCTCATACTCAGTATATAAATTTAGTTCAGAGTATAGCAAGAGATATTTAGACTGTCTAGGGATTGCTTGTATGAAATAATTATATGAGACAATGTTTAAAAGCCATATTAGAAATTTTTATCTAATAGATAGATTAAAGGGTAACAACTATTGTTCAGTTGCTACCTTTTAGAGTGTAGGTATATAAGAAACTAGGTATAGCAATTTTCCAAATAGCAATGATAGTATAAAACATGAGAGAAATATACCTAATATATACCATAATAAAGCATTTAGATTTTTCATAAGTAATCACCAACTCATATGATATTTATTTTTCTTAATCTAAGTATATCAGTAACATAAGTATAAAAAGTATCTAAAATATTACAAATAAAATAATAAAACTAGAAATATGTTTTTTTGTAAAATAAAACAAGAGAACTATATTTTTATTATTACAATTCTCTTGCTTTAAGTTGTTAATCCTTTATATATTCAAAAATTTCTTCTATACTTACATTAAATACATTAGCAATATCAAATGCTAGTTTTAATGAAGGATTATATTTTCCATTTTCTAAGTTACCAATAGTTTCTCTTCTTACTCCTACTAATGATGCAAGTTCTTCTTGATTCATATTATACCTTGCTCTGTATTCCTTAGTTTTTGAACGAATTATCATTATTCTAATCCTTTTCCTTCTATATGCTGTAAGTATGCAAAAATTCCTATAAAACTAATCATTGCTACAGAAAAACTAATTCCTAGTCCATTTTCTATATTAGAACTTTTGTGTGAAACAATAGATATAATCATAGATGCCGATAATGATGTAAGTGTTAAGAAGAATGCTGGAGTTGCTGCTTTTCTTAAATTTTCTTTAAATAATTCATCTGGCATTATATTAAAGTATCTAAAAAAAACAAAAAATGCACAGAAGCTAATAGTATGTATTTCACCAGTATATAATATACCGATTAGACCTAGAAAACCTAAGAATCCTAAAAATCCAAGCTTATTTAGTTCTTTAAAATTTTTCATTAATAATTCCTCCTATATTATAAAATGTGATGTATTTTTAACTTCTTGTTAAGAATATATAACATTTTATAAATGTTGACAATATAAAAAATAAATTTTGCATAAAAATAAAATATTAAATGGTGTATAGTAAAATATTTTATAAACATTACTTATTTATGTTATTAATAAAATAAGTAGTTTTTTTATTATTTAAAAAGAAATACATAAAACTATAGTAAAGGTTGTAACAATAAAATGAACCAAAATTATCATACTAAAATACGAGAGATAATTATATGTATAAGATGTAGGGAATTCATATAAAATATGTGGATAAAATATTTTACTGACAATTAACTTAGGAAAAAAATATAAGTGTAAAACGTTGAAAATAAACATTTATAGAGATATATGTTTTATAGTTATTACAATTAAATTTATATTAAAAGAAAAAAATTATAATTTTATTAAAAATATGCTAAAAATCCATCTAGAATATATAAAAGAATTAAAAAATAAAAGTGCATTAGCTATATTTAGTATTTTTGATAACTATAATAATAATATAAAAATTGAATCTTGAAGAATCTATATATTTTGCTAGTAAAGGTATATTTTAAAAAGATAAGCAAACAGTATATAAGCAATAATAATAAGTATTAAAAAAGAGTGCAAAAGCACTCCAATTGTGAGAAATATATACATAAAATCATTATTACAACAATAAAATGTACATATAAGAGACATTTTGTATTTATTTTACATGATAACATATTAATGTTAACTAGATGTTTATCATAGTAACATAAAAGAAAAAAGGAGTACTTCATACTCCATTTGTCAAAAATATAAAACTTTTATATAAGATTATTATAACATAATTAATAAAAGTGTAAAGATATATAATAAATTTGTAATGTTAAAGAAAAAAGATAAGTCCTATTTAACAGGAATTATCTTTTTGTATAAGGAATCATTATCCGATTCTTAAACAACTTCTCTAAACTGGGTAATAATTTATTATTACTGTTTTCAGTGTTTTTTCCCCTTTATTATGGTATGTATGTACTGATTCAGCTGAAAAACAAATAGAGTCATTCTCTTTAAGTTTATAAATACAGTCATTTACTTCTAATTTTAATTGCCCCTCTAAAATCATAATGTATTCTTGTGATTTTTCAGAATGACCAACAGATGTGTAACTATGACCTTCTTCTAATTCCATTTGAAATAACTCGAAGTTTCTAATTGGTGTATTGGGATAATAACAATAAAGACGATAATCTTTATTTTCTGAAACTTGTACATCTATATCAGCTTTTGAAACAATGAAAGTTTCATTTTGAGGTTGGTCAAGTATTGCAGTATATGGAACGTTTAGTCCACTTGCAATTTTCCAAATTGTATTTACTGTTGGATTAGAGTCACCTTTTTCAATTTGTGATAGCATGACTTTACTTACACCAGATAATTCGGCAAGTTGACCTAGACTTAGGTTACGTTCATTACGTAATCTATTTAAATTTTTAGCAATAATAGTATTAATACTCATATTAACTCCTTAAAATGTAAATTATTGACAAATATAATTTACGAATGTATAATTTATTTAACGTTATTTATAATTTACAAAGGTATAATATAACGAACGTTAAATATACTACACATCCGTAATATAAATTATACTGCATAAAGGATTGCTTTTCAACGGATGATAGTTGAGAAACTAAGGGGGAATTGTAATGCGTGTACTTAACAATGTTACAGAGGCTATAGGCAATACTCATATGTTATGTTTGTCTAAAATAACAAAGGAATTTGGAGTTGAAGGCAAAATTTATGCAAAGATGGAATATTTAAATCCAGGATTCAGTAAAAAAGACCGTGTAGCGTTACAGATGATTACAGAAGCAGAAAATGCAGGGTTATTAGCTCCAGGTCAAGCAGTTGTGGAATTAACAAGTGGTAATACAGGAACAGGATTAGCAATAGCTTGTGCATGTAAAGGTTATAAATTTATAGCATGTATGTCAAAAGGAAATTCTATGGAAAGAGCAAGAATGATGAAAGCTTTAGGGGCAGAAGTAGTTCTTGTAGACCAAATGCCAAATTCAGTTCATGGACAAGTATCTGGTGAAGATTTAGCACTTGTAGAAATTGAGGCTCAAAAAATAGCAAAAGAAAGAAATGCATTTAGAGCAGACCAATTCAATCTAGAAGCTTGTAACCATGCACATGAATGTTATACAGCAGAAGAAATGTGGGAGCAATTAGATGGGAATATCGATGTATTTGTAGATTTTCTTGGAAGTGGTAGTACTTTTGCTGGTTGTTCAAAAACACTTAAAAAACACAACCCTTCTATTAAATGCTATGTAGTTGAACCTGAAACGGCAGCAATTTATTCAGGTAAAGAAATAACTGACCAAGGGCATAAAATACAAGGTGGAGGTTACTCTATGGATTTGCCACTAGTAGACAAAAAACTTATTGATGGATATATTCAAGTTACAGATGATGAAGCAACTGATGTGGCAAGAAAATTGGCTAAATTAGAGGGCGTATTTGCAGGTTTTTCTTCTGGTGCAAATGTATGTGCAGCAATTAAGCTATTAAAAAGTACAGAAAAAGGGAAAAGTATAGTTTTAACTCTTAATGATAGTGGTCTAAAATATTTAAGTACTGATTTATATGAAGAATTATAATAATATTAGAACGATTGATTCTTAAATTAAATATATAGATTTAAATTATAAAAAGTATCTCAATATAATTTTTTGAAATTATAAAGGAGATGCTTTTTATTTTATAAATATATAATATTATAAGTGTAATAGTAAAAATATTGGAAAATGAATTTAAGTTACAGAGAGGTATATATTGCAACTATTGACTTAGTCTGAGGATGGTTACATAAAGTTATGAATAAAGGTATTACTATACAATATACTTATCTATTTATATTTATGTTCAAATTTTGGTGAAATAATTAGAACTTATGAGAAAGATAAGAATAATAAAAACTGTTGTAAAGATTAAGTAAAAAAATTACTAAAAAGATTTTTATATAACTAACTAAAAAAAGGCATCCTGTAGATGTAAATTAGTTTTTGAAAGACATTAACTTCTAAATCAGATTTATACTGTGGCAATATGAAAGTATATAAATTTAGCTAGATAAAAGGCTTATAAAATAATTAAGTTAATAAATTAATGTGAGTTTATATAGACCTTCATGATTATTTACTTTTTTTATGCCTGTTTTATCTAATAAAAAATAGATATTATTAGGAGTAGAACATCTATTTTTTATTAGATGTTATAATTAATTATTAGTATAAGTGTATTTTATCTTACAATAATAATCATACAAAATAATAGACTAATACTATAATATTGATGTAATAGTTATAAATTATAAGTTCTTATATAACAAGTTTATATTACATTTCAGATTCTTCATCTGTTCTCTCAATTTTGAAAATAACAGGACGAATACCATCATTACAAGAACATATAGCAATACCTTCCTTATCTATCCAATCTCCATAGTAAAATAATTCACTACCATGAGATAAAGCAAATACATACTGATACATCGCCTTCCATGCTTCATCACATAATTTCTTGGGTTTAGCAAAATCTCCAAAAAATACTTCTCCTACTTTATGCATAGGACATTTTCCAATACCTTTACAGCCATATTTATCTGCTAAATCTTGATGGAATGTAGTTTTTATCACTTCTATTTTACACTTTTTCATAAAAGTCATCTCCTTATAGATTTGTTTATATAAGTATATGTTCTATTTTATATTTAAACAAGTACTTACTTTTAAGTAAAGTACTAACATTTAGGATAGTGTTTTTATTATAAGAGGGGATTAAATGGGCATGAAGACTATAACAACAGGAAAGAAACTAGCATTTAAAAAATATGGAAGTTTTACTTTAGAGCCAGACTTAGGTAAACAAATATTTGTACTTCAGGGTTCATATTCAATATAGAAATTTAGATAAGAATATAACAAAATATATTTATATTGTTTAGGAATTGCTTGCATGAAATAATTATATGAGAGAATTTTAAAAAATCAAATTAGAAGTTTTTATTTAATAGATAAATTAGAAGGTAACAACTAGAGTTAGTTATTACCTCCTTTTTGATAAATTTAAAGTTTATAAAACAATATATTTTTTCCTAATTAAATAATATGACACTATTGTTATAATAGATACTAATATTATTGCAGTTTCAAATTTTCTTATTAATAAACCCATTACTATGTATTCGAATCCTATTAAATAGTGATAAAACATTTCTAGTTTATTAGCTTTTTCTCTATCTATATTTTCATATTTTAATTCTAATTTATCTAAATATTTTTTGTTACAATAATTGGACTTACGTTTAATTAAATATCTTATGGTAATTGCTATTGTAAATGTTATTCCATAACCTAAAAATACAATGCTCCAAGAATTCATAGTATACACATTCTTTAAAATATATTTTGTTAATGTGAAAGTTTTAAAAAATAGTCATTTAATGTTACCTACTTGTTTTGTTTAAAGAATAAAATATTATGCGTATTAGGCTACCTATAAGCACTCCACCAAATAAAAAAGTAAATATCCTAATTGTATAAAAGCTTATTTCTTTTGTGACAATAAATTCATAAGATACACACAAAAGGGCACCAATAAAAAAACCTAGCATAGTACGAAAAGAACTCTTTAAAATATTTTTCATAAATAACCACCAACTCATATAGAATTTATTTTTCTTAATAAAAGTATAGCAGTAGAATAAGTATAAAGAGTGTCTAAAATATTACAAATAATATGTAATAGGCTTTAATGATAACATATTAAAATAAAAAAATGATAACTATTGTTTTAATAGCTATGTTTTTCATGTTACTATTAATTCAAAATGGAGTATTAAAAATAGATTATCAATATAAAGCTACCACTTTACAATGAAGAATTTTCATGTGTAGGTGATTTAGGAACGAATCATGGGATTTATACTGGCATAATGTATAAAAATTTATTAATCATCTAGAATTATTTTTAGTTTTTGCTTTCCAGTTTTAGATATTTATTATTTTACTTTAAAAACCTTTTTAATATTTTTTAAAAGAAAGTGAATGAGTTAGAAGACTATTTCAATAGTTTAAAAGGAAGATAAGAAATAAAGAACAGTATTATTATATGAAAAATTAGGTAGTAAATTATTTTTAACACCATACTAATTTAATAAAATAAAACAAATAAATTGTCTTAGATTAATTATAAATAGATGAATTCGTAAAAACAATAAATAAACATAAAGAAAAGATAAGAATTTTGTCTAGTTATACGTTTTTATTGACCAGTTACGCAGTTGATATTGAATATTCTAAATATTGGTGTTATTTTATAGATGGTTTAAACATACTAGGGGGCTTTATAAATGTGATTTATAGGATTTATAGAGAATGTATAAAATAGTAAAAATTTAGAACTATATTTGATGATATTACAGAGTATATGTATAGAATAATGCTTATACATTAAGTTAGATATAAGGAATGTGCAATTTGTATTGGATGATTCATTTTTATAGTGTATGCTTTTAACTTATTTAATAAAAAAGTAAAGATGTACTCCCAATACATCTTTACTTTAATAGAAGTTATAGTTACTTATAAAGTACGAAAAAATTATATCTTTATTAAGGTAGATAAATCCAAAAAGGTTTTCCTAGAAAAAACTTAATTTTAATTATATCGACTTACTAACAATAAAACTTGATGTAAGCATGTTTCAACTACAGTTTCTCCATATTCTGATATAAAATCATCTAACTGTGTATCTAAAAAATTACAATAATCATATGAACTACTTATATAAGCAGTTAATATATGTGTACATTTGTCTATTTCTCCAATAAACATATTATTCATCCCCCTAAAAAATTTAGTAAAAATAAAAATTGTATTTTAGTAATCAAATAACAAAACTTATAAAATTTTTTAGTACTAGTTCCTATAACTCTATAAAACTAAATATTCCTAGTTTTACCAATTTAGTTTTATTCTACAAATATATAATACTAGAAGTTGCTTTATTATTCAACATGCTTGTTTGAAAATGAAAATTATTATAAATTTATACTTGTTTTTTAAAAAAGAAAATCTAATGATAAATGAGTATATCTGTTATTATTTAAATTAAAAATTGTTTGGTTAAACTGACTAGTTTTTGTTTAAATGAGTAAATGTAAAAAGGCGTTAGATAAAATATTATAAATAAAAAAATAGAAAAATTATTTTACTATTAGCAAAAATTTTAAGATATATGTGATAAAAAAGTTATATAAAGTATTTATAAACACCAAAAGATATAGAGAATTGTGCGTTACAATTCTTTATATCTTTTTAACATATTAAAAAACTTTATAATCTAACAAGAAATGTACATAGAATAAATGCTATTAATTAATATTAAATAAACAAAGTAAAATAATTGCTATTTAATAATCTTTCCACAATAAGGACAATAAGTACCACTCTTTAAAAGTTCCATTCTTGAATCTAAACAATGATTACAGTTTGGACAGCGATAAAATTTCCAATCAATAAAAATACCAAAAAGAGTAAAAATAATCGAAAATGTATAGTTTCCCCTAAAAATAATAAATGCAGCAGCAATCATAAACATGCTTATGGATACTAAAAAGCTTATTTTCAATTTTGTATAAGTATCTATACTTCTCATATAATCACCAACTTATTTTAAATTTAATTCTACTAATAAAAGTATAGCAAGTCTATTATAAAAAAGATAAACTAAAAGATTACAATAAAAAATAAACGTATTATAAACTACTTTCTAAAATAGCCAATTTAAAAGTATATTTCTGAGGAGTTTTTGATAAATCAAATAATTTAAGCTTTATTTAAGGTTAAGACTATATTGATATAAGATTTAAGTTTTAATATATATGTGTAATCAAAATAATTTAGGAGGATTAGTATATTGATAAATTGGGAAATAAAAAAACTGATTAAATCTAAAAGCATGTTTATATCTATAGGAATACTAATGCTAATACTATCAATCAATATCTTTATTAAGCCTGTTTTAGAAACAGAAAATTACTATATAGATAAAGAAAGAGGGCGTATAGAAGATATAAGAAGTAGTAGTGATATAGGCAATTATAAATTTCAAAATAAGATTAATATTTTAAAACAGCTTTCAAATCAAACAGATACAGATGAATTTTCTAAAAGAATTAAATCAATGTCAAATAACAAGCTTTATAATCTAAGAGTGAATGAATATAAAGACATTAATTTTTGGAAAGTGTTTAATTATAGAGCTACAAATACACTTATAAACATAGGTATATTAATTATTATCGCTATAATTATATCAAATATTTATATAGATGAGGTGGTTTGTTCAGTAAGAGATATTATACTCTCATCAAAAGAGAAGAAAAAATCATTAAAATCAAAAATAGTTGTTGCTTTATTAATTCCATTAATAATTTATTCTGTTTATTTAATTGGAGTATTCATTATAACTTGTATTCAACAAGGTATACCAATTAACGGAGATTTGGAAGCTTTTAGGATAGTAGATAACATAGCTACTTTGAAATCCAATCCAAGTATAATAAATTACGTAATATCAAATATAGGTATCGAGCTTTTAATGTTTGAAGGATGGGCCATGATAGCCATATTAGGTTCATTTATAAGTAAATCTTCAATATCATCAATAAGTTTTTTTATATTTATTATAGCTATAACTAAGATAATGTCAGTAATTCATGTATTACCTAAAAAATTACTTTTAGTTATTTCTACTGTAAATTATTATGATTTGATATTTGGATTTAATAAAATAATAGGAAATTATTTAGGAGAGATTATGATATTTAAAATGCATATAGATATTGTTAATCTATCAATAGGGTTTTTGATAGCAATATTCGTAGGTGCTATGTCATTATGTTTCTTAGTAATAAAGTCAGATTATATAAGTAAATAAAGGAGAGTTAAGATGAATAAGTTAGAAATAAAAAATCTTTCAAAGATATACGGTAAAAAAGTAGTAAATGATAATATTACAATAACTCTAGAAAATGGAGTTTATGGTCTTTTAGGACCCAATGGAGCAGGAAAATCTACTTTAATGAAACAAATAACAACATTGATAAAACCTAACAATGGTCAAATTCTCTATAATGGTAAGGATATATTTAAGATGGATGATGATTATAGAAATATTTTAGGATACTTGCCACAAGAGTTTGGAATTTATAAAAACTTTACAGCAAAACAATTTTTACAGTATATAGGGGCATTAAAAGGTTTAAAGGGAAAAGATTTAAATAGGAATATAGATGAGTTATTAGAATTAGTAGGACTCTATGATGTAAGAAATAAGGCTATAGGAAAATTTTCTGGCGGTATGAAGAGAAGAGTTGGTATAGCGCAAGTCTTATTAAATAACCCAAAAATAATAGTACTTGATGAACCAACAGCAGGTCTTGACCCACAAGAAAGAGCTAGATTTAGAAATCTAATAGCCAAAATATCTAGGGATAAGATAATAATTCTTTCTACTCATATAATTTCAGATATAGAATCAGTTGCAAAAGAAACCCTAATGATTAAAAATGGCAAACTTCTAATGAAAGGAACACACAAAGAAATATTAAAGCACATGGAAAACAAAGTATATAATATTCAAGTTAAAAATGAGGCTGAAATTGATAAGATTCAGTCTAAGTATAAGGTTATAAGTATTCAAAGTGATGTTAATTCAATAGTACTTAGAATAGTTTCAGATGATATTCCAACTGAAACTAATACACAACAAGTTCAAGCAAGATTTGAAGATGTATATATGTTTTATTTTGATTTAGAAAATGTAAAGGAGATATAGTATAAATGATATATTTAGTTAAATCTGAAATGATAAAAATACTAAAATCAAAGAGTATCTGGATGATTTGGATATTTCTACTACTTTTTGGGTTTGTTCTTATTAGAAAATTTGATGTTTTAGATACGTATGCAGATATATTTTATAAAATAGAAGGGTCTATACCTTTAATAGGTTTGGTAATGTTTATAATAACTTCTGGAAATTATACAAAAGAATATGATTCTAACCTGACTGGTTTAATAAATACAACTAAAAATGGTAAGAAATCAGTAGTATTATCAAAAATAATGGCTAGTGGTTTAATTTTATCTATGATTAATATTTCTTTTGTATTATTAGTAGGAATGAGAGGATTTAGTTTTTTTGACTTTAAACATTTAGATGAGCCAATTAAAAACTTATGGTATTTTGGAAATAGTAATTTTAATATTACAGTAATACAAATGTATCTGATTGTTATAGTAACTACTGTTTTTGCTTCTTTTATATTTGCACAAATAGGTTTAACACTTTCCTCTATATTTAAATCATCTATAATACCATTTATACTAGGTGGATTAATAATGGCAATACCATATTTTAGCGTAGGTTTTATTCCAGCTAAAGCCATAAAATTTATGTCAGTAACTCCAAACTGGATTATGATGAGCCAACAAATTGTTAGATATAATGTCCCAAGCACATTGATTGGTTTATCCATAGTAATCTCAATTATATTAATGATACTATTAACTAAAATAACATATAAAAATTTTACATCAAGTGAAAGGTTTTAACTAAAAATAATAGTGACTTTATTTGTATATTAGTTTAGTTTAAAATAATATAAACAAATTTTAGAGAAAATATATGCTAATATATAAGTAAATTATCATAGGAGGTTATTTATGGAAAATAGTATTTTAGTAATAGATGACGAGGTAGAAATATTAAAACTTTTAGAAACTGTATTAAAAAAAGAAGGTTTTAATAATATATATACAGCAAAAACTAGAAGAGAAGGGTTAGAAATATTTAAAAATATTAACCCTGATTTAATTATACTAGATATTATGCTACCTGATGGTGAAGGTTACGATATTTGTAAAGAAATAAGAAAAATCTCTACTTCTCCAATAATATTTTTATCAGCTAAAACGGAAGAATTAGATAAATTACTTGGGCTTGCAATTGGAGGAGATGATTATGTTACAAAACCGTTTAGTCCTAAGGAAGTAGCTTTTAGGGTCAAAGCTCACTTAAGAAGATTAAGTTATTTTAATGAGAGCCAAAATGGAAGTATGAATTTAGACAATGATAAAGAAAAAATTATATCATTTGGACCATATAAATTAAATGAAAGTAGAGCAGAACTTATAAAAGATGGGCAGTCCATAGGATTATCTGCAAAGGAATTAAAAATATTATCTTTATTTGCACACAATCAAAATCAGATTATAAGTAAAGAGAGGTTATGGGATAAGGTGTGGGGAGAAGATTATGTTGGTTTTGATAATACTATAATGGTCCATATAAGAAAAATTAGAGAGAAATTGGAGGATAATCCCTCAAAACCAGAATATATTTTGACAGTAAAAGGTCTTGGATATAAATTGGCAGTAAAGGAAGATTAGAATATGAGATGGAAGATTACTAGAAACTTTATGCTCACAATCGTATTTGTAGTTATATCAGTAGTTATTATAAATATCATTTCTATACTGTATGTTGTTTCAACTAATAGTTTTTTTAAAGCTGTGGATTCTAAAAATAATCCTGAAAAATTTGCACGTTCTTTTGAAAAAGATTTGTATGAAAAAGATGGAGAGCTTAGGCTAGCAAAGAGTGGAATTGATAAACTAGAAAAATCAGATTCTTGGATACAAGTTTTAAATGATTCAGGTGAAGAAGTATATGGAATAAATGTTCCAAAGGATACTCCTAAAAAATATACACCATTTCAGATGGTTAATAATTACAAGTATAGAGAAACAAATTACATTAATTTTGTTTTAGAAAAAACTCTAAACAAAAAACATTTAAATATAATAATTGGAATGCCTAGTAGAGATACATCAAGAACAATTTTAACTTATTCTAAAGATAGTATTAAAGAAACTTTAAATAAAATCATTATTATAACACTTGTGATTGATGGAATGGTCGCATTGGGTGTTGGCTACTTATTTAGTAGAAAGCTTACAAAACCAATATCAAGTGTATTATGGAGTGTTGAGGCTATGGCCAATGGAAATTATAGTTTATATCTTAAAGATAGAGGTATATATGAAGAAGTTTTTGCAAATATCAATATGCTGGCTGATACTTTGAGAATAAATGAAGCAGAGAGAAAAGAAAATGAAGAATTAAGAGAAGAATGGTTAGCAAATATAACACATGATATAAAAACGCCTTTATCATCTATACAAGGATATGCAGAAATAATCAATGACAAAGATTATGAGTTTGTAGAAGATGAGTTACGAGAGTATACGGAAATTATATACAATAAGTCTAAGTATATAAAAGATTTGGTTGATGACCTAAATTTATCTACTAGACTAAAAAATAATAATATAGTTTTGAATAAGAAAAAAATAAATTTAGTTGGTTTGGTTAGAAATATAATAGTGGATATTTTAAATGATAATAGATATAAAAACAGGTATATTGAGTTTGAATGTTGTGAAGATTCAATAGAAGTACATGCAGACCCAATCTTGTTAAGAAGGGCCATAACCAATCTTATATTTAATTCAATAGTTCATAATAGTGAGGATGTTTTGATAGAGATAAAAATTGTAAAAAAAGATAATATAGAAATTATAATAAAAGATAGTGGAGTTGGGATAAGTGAAAATGATTTAAAACATATTTTTGAGAAATATTATAGAGGTACCAATACAGGCGAATTGCATAAAGGTTCAGGGCTTGGGATGGCTATTTCTAAAGAGATAATAGAGATTCATAAAGGAAATATCTATGTAAATAGTAAAATTGGAGTAGGTACAGAAATTATTATAGAAATAAATCAAAATTAGGGGAGGATAATATGGATTTTTTAAAAAAAGGAATAAATGGATTTACTATTAAGATATTGGCATTAATATTTATGACATTTGACCATATAGCAGCATTTATGCCAGAAACAATGCAAATACCTATTTGGTTTCATTGGATAGGTAGAATATCAGCACCTTTATTTACGTTTATAGCAGTGGAAGGATTTTATCATACTAGTAACAGGAAAAAGTACATAACTAGGTTGTATATTTGGTCTGTTATTATGGCAATAGGAAATCAAATAATTAATAATATGTTTCCACATCCAGAAGGGGCAATAATTATAAATAATATTTTTTCAACATTATTTTTGATAGCAATTTATTTACAAGCAATAGAATTTATAAAGAAATTTAGAAAAGAAAGAGAAGTAAAATATCTTATTATAGGGTTATTGATGATAATAGCTCCTATAATATTAGGAATATTTACAATAACTATACTTTTCAAATCAGTTAATAAGATTCTAGCTTTATTTATGACTTTAATACCAGTACCATTTTTAGTAGAAGGTGGACCGATTCTTATTACACTTGGGATTATTTTTTATTTGTGTAGAGGGAAGAAGCTTAATTTAAGTATTTGCTATATTTTAATGTGTATCTTTATATTTATAGCAATGGCAAATGGAGATTTTAGTTTAAAAAATTCTACTTTACAAAATTACCAATGGATGATGGTTGCTTCTCTACCTTTCATGTTGCTTTACAATAGGGAAAAAGGTAAGAGTATGAAATATTTATTTTATTTATATTATCCAATCCATATATATGTGTTGTATATTTTAGGGATATATTTAATATAATTTTAAAATATAAAATGTGTGTAGTAAAACACTTCTGCTTAAAAATAACATTGGATATAAGTATAATATTACTGGAACTTGAAACTTTTTAATAAAAAATAATAAAACAGAGATTTGATATATACATCTAATAACTCTGTTTTATTATTTTTTGTAATATATATTTTTATTTATAGATTAGTACTTTCATTATTAATAAATTCCATTATATTTTCATTATCTATTCTATAAAATTAGTCATAACTTTCTCTTCATATTGTGGTTCTTTAATTCCAGATTTCTTACCAGCTGAAATACATTTAAGAAGCCATGCCATATTTTCGCCTAAAGTTCGCATGGTTTGTAAGCCTTCTTCATCCTTAATAACATCTTCTGGTGTAAAACCATGTACCTGATTCCAATACTGTGATGATACAATAGGCATATTGCTGATTGAAAAATATTTGTTAAGTTGGTCAAATGTTGCAGTTGCACCACCACGTCTACAGGATACAATTGAAGCACCTAATTTTGTAGCCATGCGACTTCCAGCTATGAAAAATAGACGGTCAAGAAACGAAGTTAATTGACCACTTGCACTAGAAAAATAAACAGGAGAACCAATAATAATACCATCAATATTATCAAGTTCTTCAACTAATTCATTAACCTTATCATCACAAATACATTTTCCAGTTTCAAAACAAGATGAGCAAGCAATACATCCTGGGATTGCTTTTTTACCTAAATACAGTATTTCTGTTTCAATATCGTGTGTATTTAATACTTTAGTAATCTCAGTTAATGCTGTGTAAGTACATCCATATTGGTTTGGGCTACCATTTATCAATAAAACTTTCATTATAAATTTCCTCCAATAAACTTTATTTAATAGATTTTTTAGATAGATAGATTTTTGTAAAGTGGGATTTCTATGAATATCACGATTAGTATAATAACATGTAATCTTAGACATCCACCTAAAATAGCAATTTTTTGTCTATATAGTACACCTCCTATTATCAAATTGACTTTCAATTATTCTTACACTATAATTTTATTATAAATTGTCTTAAAAACAAGTACGCACATTTTTGTTCAATACTAACTAGAAGGAGAGTGTAACATATGGGTATGGATTGTATCTCAAATAAAGATTTAAATGAAACAGGATTTAGTTATACACTTTCATTGATTAACGGCAAATATAAAATGATAATTCTTTATTGTCTTGTAGAATTTAAGGTTGTCAGATATAACGCATTAAAGCGTTATATAAATACAATTTCCTATAAAACATTGAGTTTATCATTGAAAGAATTGGAGGCAGACAACTTGATTATTCGTACTGAATATCCTCAAATACCTCCTAAGGTAGAATATAGTCTATCAGAAAGAGGAAAATCTTTGATTCCAATTTTAGATGCAATGTGTGAGTGGGGAGAGAAGAATAGAATTTAATTTTATATTTGTATGTATTATAAAAAGACTGTAAGTAAATATCTAAACAAATTTACTCACAGTCTTTATTTGAATAACTCCTATTTGAAATTTATAAAAATACTCAAAGAGTCATTATGAAATTTCACCACCAATTTCCTCTATATCATTTTTATAGATAGTACAAGCTTCCACAGCTAATTCTAAACCTTTCACTATTTCCTCTAGAGACATAAATGGTGTATTCTTTTTATCTATTATCTGTGAAGTCATGTATGGTATGTGTATAAAGCCACCTTTTATATTAGGATATTTTTTGTCTATCATGTAAAGAATTCCATACATTACATGGTTACAAACAAATGTACCTGCAGTGTTTGAAACACTTGCTGGAATTTTATTTTCATTCATATGTTTTACCATAGCTTTTACAGGTAATTTTGAAAAATATGCAGGTTGACCATCTTCTTTTATAACAGTATCTATTACTTGGTTACCTTCATTATCTTTTATTCTAAAGTCATCTACATTTATAGCAACCCTCTCAGGTGTAATATCAAATCTACCTCCAGCTTGTCCAACTGATATTACTATATCTGGATTGTGCTGTTGGATAGCTTTATCTATAGCTTCAACAGATTTTGTCATAACTGTTGGTATAGTTATTTTTATAATTTCTGCACCATTTATATTATCATTGACCCTTTCAACTGCTTCTTGAGCTGGATTTATTGGTTCTCCACCAAATGGGTCGAATCCTGTTAACAAAATTTTCATTATTTTACCTCCTAATTCTATTAAAATCCTAAAAAATACATTACTAATATGTGAGCTATAATTAATACTAAAGCAACTGGTGCTTGGTATTTTATAACAATGTAGTCGTTTTTACATTCAAGTAAAGCGGCTGGAACTATATTAAAATTAGCAGCCATTGGAGTAAGTAAAGTTCCACAATATCCTGCTGTTAATGCTAGTGCTCCAATTATAGCAGGATTTCCACCTTGAGACAATACGAAAGGAATTCCAATTCCTGCCGTTATGACTGAAAACGCAGCAAATGCATTTCCCATTATCATAGTAAATATAACCATACCTAATACATAAGCTATAACACCAAATAATCTGTTATCAGCAGGGACTACACCGGATATCATATTTGATATAACCTCACCAACTCCAGCTTGAGTAAATAAAGCTCCTAATGCAACCAAAAGTTGTGGTAACATACTAGCAGGTCCCATTTGTTGAAGTAATCTTGAGCCATCTTGAACTGAGGTAGTAGGTTTTGCTTTAGTTATTATAAAAGCTGATATTAATGCAATTATTGAACCCACACCTATTGCGAACTGCGAAGAATTGTCAAAATTAGTAAGGCTCATAGCTACAACTACTGCAGCAAATGCTAATATTAATGATGGTATAAATATTTTGTTTTTAAGTTTATCTGCTTGTTCTTTCCCAAAATTCTCATTTGGTTCTTCATATTTTGCAAATACAACTTGTTTGGAAAGTGTCAATAAGCTAGATAATATTAGTATTATTCCGATTATATTAGCTGGAATCAGTCTACCAAATATGAAGGGTAATGATATCAGTATCCAAAATAATGATGTACCATATTTCTTATTGTTATCTATTGTAGTAAAAGACTTATATGCTATTACAATCATTAAAAACCCCATTAATGCGTAAAAAACTTCTAATGATATATTTATAAAATTTTGCATTTTTATTCCTCCTAAATAAATCTATCTCTTGTGACTCTTATTTAATTTTTTATCATATAAAGTAAATTGAATTGTAGCAACTACAAGTGCTATTACTGCCATGATAATATTGGCCTTTACAATGTTAAGCCCAGTTACATTGTATCCGAATTGAGTCAGCGTAGAGGCTATAAGCAATACTCCACTACTACCTGCAAATAGATTTTGACCATAAAAGTTTCCATAGTTTTCTGATGCAGCAGACAATGCTTTTATAGCTTCTTCATCAGATTCTTTTAGTTCATCACTCTTACTCAAACCAGCAGCTTGTGCCATAGGATTAACAAGTGGTCTCACGAACTGAGGATGTCCACTCATTCTTATAGATAGAGCACCAGCTATTTGTCTAGCTACCATGTATATAGTAAGCACTTTTCCTGTTGTAAGTTTCTTTAATTTTTCTATTAGAGAAACAGCTCTTTGTTTCAATCCATATCTTTCTAATACACCAATTACTGGCAATGTTAGTATGAATAATGATACACCTCTATTTGAAACAAAAGAGTCTCCTAAGATTGTAAAGATTTGATTAAAATCTAATCCTGCAACAATCCCTGTTGCTATACCTGCTAATAATACAGTAAATAGCGTATCCATTTTAAGTATAAAACCAATTACGACTATCAATATACCAATCAATTTTATCATATATTATTCTCCTTCCATTTTTCTATATTTTTAATTTAAATTTACTTAGCAAATAAAGATAAACTCTTTTTATAGTATTTGCTTTAATAAGACTATTATTATAAAATTTAAGAAAAAAATAGGGAATATGCCTTAAAATATCAAAATAAATATTTTAAAACATATTCCCTATTTTTTCTTTTGTTCATATTTATAGATTTAACTACATCAAATTTAAAGTGTTATTATATTAATATTTTTATTCAAAATAGTATCTATTTCCTTTGAATTGATTTGTTTAATTGTTTTTATAGAATTAGGATTTGTAGAGTGATTACCTATGTGTTTTTCAAACAACATAACATCATGCCAACAATCAAATTTATATCCTGTATTGTGATAAACTCCACATAGTTTGAAACCAAATTTTTGATGAAGTTTTTCACTTTTTATATTTGGTGATGTAATACTAACATATAAATTTTGAATATTTTGCAACTTCAATATATCTATGATTGAATTATAAAGAGCAATTCCTATCTTATGACTGATAAATTTTTTATCAACATAAATTGATAATTCAACATTCCATTGATAAGCAGTTCTTTCATTATGTTCATGAGCGTAAGCATATCCAACAATTTTTTTATCAATTAAACAGACTAGGTAAGGATATTTTGAGCAAATTCTTTTTATTCTACTTTTAAAATCATCAATGCCTGGAATGCTATATTCAAAGGTAATTGCTGTATCAGTAATATATGGAGTATATATTTCTAATATTTCTTCTGCATCCGTTTCATTAGCCATTCTGATTTCAACATATTTCATAAATATCATCTCCAATATAGTAAATGTAGTAGAAATTTCTTATATAAGACCTAAATCTAAATAAATATAAGAAAATTTTATATATTATATAATATTTTATAGCTATATAGCTATTTTATCAATATTTATAAATTTCAGAATATATTTACAATACTATATTGGAGATAAATTTATATTCTGTAAGGGGATTTGAAATAAATAATTTTAGTTATTAAGATTTATTACAAAATCATCTATTTTGTCTTGTGATATTTTAAAACTGTCGTAATTACCTTTTGCAACAGATTTCATAACAAGTTTATCTAAAAATTTCATTTTTTCTAATCGAGCTTCACTACCAAAAATTCCAATTGCATTTGCATTTTCCAATAAAGATGATGGAAAGTTTGATTTTAAATATTTATCTGCTTGTTCAGAAAAACCACAACAAAGAAATATACCAACTCGTTTTTTATTTAATAATTCTATATTATCATTACACAATACACGAATCTTTTTTGAAACTGAGCCAACATATATAGAGCTTCCAATAATAATTGTATCAAATTTTGATAATTCAATTTTAGTATTATTATCATTAATATCAACAATAGTAACACTATCTGATAGTTTATTTTTTAGTATATTTGCACAGTCTTTTGTGCAACCATATTTACTTGAATATACAATAATAGTATTCATATTTATTCTCCCTTTCGTAAAGCATTTTCTATAGCCTTTCGTATAGTATCACTGCTATAAGTTGCAGAAGTTATAGCGTCCACTTCTAAAGATTGTTGCTCAACTACGCTCTTTATGATTTTTTCAGCAGGCTTACCTAAAAGAGTGTCGTGTTCTAGTATCTTAATATTTTCAATTTTGCCATTATTAACTTTAACAGATACAGTAGCTTTTACCAATTTATTATCTGCATTTCCTATATAAGTACCATTTTTCACACTAGCTGGATTTATATTTTTTACTACTAATTTTTCTGGTTTTAAGTTAGTTACAATTAAAATAATAATGCATATAAAAATAAGAAATAGTATTATAGATATTTTAAAAACTCTTTTTAAAATTTTCTTCTTATTAGTTTCATTGTGGCTTTTCATTGTAAAGTCCTCCTACTAAAATATCTAAGAAATTCTCTATAATTTGAGTGAAATTATCTAAAGAATACAATTGATTTTCAACAATACATAAAACAAATCCTAATAAAGCACTTATAAGCATCCATGAGGTTTTATCTACGTTTTGTTTGAATACACCTTGATTAATTCCAAGGGAAAGAAGTTCATCGAGTATTTTTATACCATTATTAGTAGGTTCACTATTTGTATTTTCAGATGCGAATATAATGTTCATTCTACTATGCATTATAGCTTTTGACATTTCTGGTTCACTAGAAAGAGTTTTTATAAAACTAGTCATAATTTCTATGATTTGTTTATCTATTGGGAGAGATGAGCAATTATGTATAATGTCAATAGCATTACTTTCTATAGTGTTATAAAGTTTTTTTGTCATATCACTGATAATCTCTGCCTTGTCTTTATAGTAAAGGTAAATTGTAGTTGGAGAATAATCTATTTTTGAAGCAATTTTTCTTATTGATAAATTTTCATATCCATATTGATTGATAATTTCTATGCTAGCATCCATAATTTTTTTCTTCATTTCTGCTTTTTCATTTTTTCGTCTTTCTTTAATACTCATATAATCACCTCATAACTTAACAGTGTTAATTTAATTTACAATGTAATTATATTCTTTATATTTAATATTGTCAATAAACTATTAATAATATAATTTAATAAATTTTTATAGCTGAAATATTGAAGTTATTAATTGTAATATTTCAACTATTGTTGTATAATAATAATCGGTTTAAAGGTGCCACATTTTGTTAAAGCTGATTTATAATTGTAAATAAACTTTAATAAGACACATTAAAATATAATAAATTCTTTTATACTACAAAAGACCTTTTGTAGTTATTAAATCAGATGGGAATTTTTTGATAGGGTATAATAAATAGTCTAAAATCATAAATTTAACATCTGTACTTGTTCGAGAACTCCAAGTATAAAAAACTAAGGAATTATATAGTGGCAGTATATAATTAATACCCTTAGACACACCTTTTTGAAAGTGGAAAAAAGATGTGTAGTTCTCCTCGACCACAAATCAAGGAGGATAAAAGTATGGAAAAGAGAAAAGTAATAATTGATTGTGACCCAGGAATTGATGATTCTTTGGCCATCCTTCTGGCTTTAAACTCACCAGAGCTAGAAGTACTTGGAATTACCACATGTTGTGGAAATGTTCCAGCAAACATAGGTGCAGAAAATGCACTAAAAACACTTCAAATGTGCTCTTCACTAAATATACCAGTATATAAAGGAGAGGAAGCACCACTAAAAAGAAAACTTGTAACAGCTCAAGATACACATGGAGAAGATGGTATTGGAGAAAACTTTTATCAAAGAGTGGCAGAAGCTAAAGTAAAAGATGGAGCAGTAGATTTTATAATAAATACTTTACATAATCATGAAAAAGTATCAATAATAGCACTTGCACCACTTACAAATATAGCTAAGGCACTTATGAAAGATAAAAAAGTCTTTGAAAATCTTGATGAGTTTGTATCTATGGGAGGAGCATTTAGAATTCATGGAAATTGTTCTCCAGTAGCTGAGTTTAACTATTGGGTAGACCCACATGGAGCAGATTATGTTTACAAGAATTTATCTAAAAAAATTCACATGGTAGGTTTAGATGTAACTAGAAAAATTGTACTTACTCCCAATATTATTGAGTTTATAAATAGACTTGATGAAAAAATGGCAAAGTATATAACTGAAATAACTAGATTTTATATTGATTTCCATTGGGAACAAGAAGGAATAATTGGTTGTGTGATAAACGACCCTCTAGCAGTAGCATACTTTATAGATAGAAGCATATGTAAAGGGTTTGAATCATATGTAGAAGTTGTAGAAGATGGAATAGCTATGGGCCAATCTATAGTAGATTCTTTTAATTTCTATAAAAAGTATCCTAATGCAATTGTTCTAAATGAAGTTGATGAAAAGAAGTTTATGTATATGTTTTTAAAGAGACTTTTTAAAGGTTATGAGGACGTTATAGACTCTGTGGAAGGAGTGATATAGTGTGAAAAGAAAAATCTGTGTAAAAACTATTACACTTATAGCTTTTGGCATCTCTATAAATATAATAGGAGCTTTTATAGCTATGGGGTTAAGATTACCTATATACTTAGATTCAATAGGAACTATAATGATAGCCTCGCTTTTAGGTCCTAAATATGCTGTTATTACAGGTGTATTTGGAAGTTTAATAAGTGGAATCACCTTTGATGTGTATTCTCTCTACTTTGCACCAGTTCAAATATCAACAGGTTTACTTGCTGGAATAGCATTTAAAAAGAATTTTTTAAAGGGATTAAAAACTCCATTAGGAGTGTTGTTATTTGCTATTCCAACATCTATAATAAGTTCAATAATTTCAGCTTTTCTATTTGGAGGCATGACATCATCAGGCTCTTCCTACATAGTACAAATTTTGAAAGTATTAGGACTAGGAGATGTACTTAGTGTATTTATAACTCAAGTATTCACTGACTATACAGATAAATTTGTAGCAGTTATTTTAGTGAACTTAGGATTAAATGCAGTTCCAAAGACTTTAAAAGTATCATTAACTGGAGGAAGATAGTAAAAAATGGATAGATATAGTGAAATAACAAATAAGAATCAAAGAGAAATTGTTTTACTTAAAGGATTTCCTTGTATCTGGGGAAAATGTTCTTTTTGTGATTATATAGATGATAATTCTAATTTAGAAGAAGAAATGAATAGGTTAAATATAGAGGTTTTGAAAAATGTAACTGGAAAATATGGAGTTCTTGAAGTCATAAATTCTGGTAGTTGTTTTGAATTACCTAAAGATACCTTAGAAAAAATAAAATGTATTATAAAAGAGAAGAAAATAAAAAAATTATTTTTAGAAAGTCATTGGTCTTATAAAAATAGGATTAAAGAGATGAGAGACTATTTTGAAATTCCTGTAGTATTTAAAATAGGTGTTGAGACCTTTGACAATGATTTTAGAAATAATGTTTTAAATAAAAATGCAAAATTTAAGACACCACAAGATGTAAAAGACTATTTTGATTCACCTTGCATTATGGTAGGGATTGAAGGGCAAACAAAAGAGATGATAGATAGGGATATAGAAATTATACTAAATGATTTTGAAAAAGCAACTGTGAATGTTTTTATAAATAATTCTTCTAGCATTAAAAGAGATGAAGCATTGGTTAAGTGGTTCACTAATAAATATAAATATTTAG
This sequence comes from Clostridioides sp. LIBA-6822, assembly GCF_056688955.1. Classification (NCBI taxonomy): domain Bacteria; kingdom Bacillati; phylum Bacillota; class Clostridia; order Peptostreptococcales; family Peptostreptococcaceae; genus Clostridioides; species Clostridioides sp. LIBA-6822. Next base: position 1,879,490 of record NZ_CP196995.1, read on the forward strand.
ATAAAAATCCAAATATAGAGGTTTTATATAACAATACAGATTTCGGTGTAGGAGATTAGTAAAGTTTTTAAAGCTATGTTATATTGCAATAAGTATTAGTTTAGTTTAAATTTTAAATTTGAAAATTTAGTATGTTTTTGGAAAAGCTTCTGATAGTTGGAAGCTTTTTTTTATAGATTTTTATGTTACAATAAGAAAAAAGGAATTAAGGAGTAAATAAATGATATTTAGTAGGGAAAAATGGAATAAATTAGATTATAAGAAACTCCTAGAATATATGAAATCTATACAAGATACAAAATATAGAGACTTTAATAGAAAGCTCATACCAAATACAGAAAATATAATAGGTATTAGGATTCCTATTTTAAGAGAACTATCGAAAGAAATAAGTAAAGGGAATTGGAAGGAATTTTTAGATATAGCAGAGGATACATATTATGAAGAAACTGTATTGCAAGGTATGGTAATTGGCAATATAAATAACAACTTTGAAGAATCTCTATACTATATAGAAAGGTTTGTACCTAAAATTAATAATTGGTCAGTTTGTGATGGATTCTGTAGTGGTTTAAAATATACGAAAAAATATAAAGAAAACATGTATGATATACTTAAAAAATATGTTTATTCAAAAAATCCATGGGAAATTAGATTTGCATTAGTTATGTTTTTAATATATTATGTTGATGATAAACATATTAAAGAAATCTTTGAATACTGTAACAATATACAAAGTGAAGAATATTATGTTAAAATGGGTATGGCATGGTTGCTATCAATTTGTTTTATTAAATATGAAGAAGAAACATTTTTCTATATAAAAAATAATAATTTAGATGATTTTACTTACAATAAAACGTTGCAAAAAATAATTGAATCCAATAGAGTAGATTTAGAAAAGAAAAATATAATAAGAGGTATGAAGAGAAAGACAAGAAGATATTGACGGAGGAGTATTAATGAATAACAACGAGGAAAGAATTGACAAATTTTTAGAACTACAAAGTAAAGGAATTAAGTTTACAGAGATAGCTCAAAGTCTAAAAATTAGTCAAAGTACTTTAAGAACTTTTTTAAATAAAAAAGGATATAAATCAGAAAAAGGTAAATACATATTAAAAGACGAATTAAATTATAATGAAAATCTGGATAAGATAAACTTAAAAGAAGAAAAAATAGAAAAAAATATAAGTAATAGAAAAAAAGTAAGCACCAAAAAAAAGATTTCTAATGAAAAGGTTTTAAGTAAAGACATTGAACAAATTAAGTTTAATGATACAGATTTAAAAAATACAAAATCAAAAAAAAATGTTAAGCCTAAAAAAGATAGAAAAATAAATATAACTCAAGAAGACTTAGATAAGCTCTGTGAAGTATATGATTGGTATCTAGAAGTAAAAGATTATAATATAAAGCCAAAAAAAATATATAATAAAAAAGATGTACATATAGATAATGAATCCATAGATGAATTAAAAACAACAAGAATACGTATAGATAAAGAAACATGGAATGATTTTGAAAGGCTTTGTAGTAATTCCAATTTTGAAAAACACCAAATACTTACACAAGCATTGAAAGAATTTATGAAAAAATATAAAAATCTACTATAAAATATTACTATATGAGGTGCTTAATATGAATAAAATAGTAAAAAAATCAATTTTTTTAATGATTACATTAACAATATTTATTTTTACACTGACAGCATGTGAAAAAGATGAACAACCTGACTCAGCTGATATTCAAGCTGAAGACAAGGATGATTCAGCTGATATCCAAGTTGAAGATAAGAATGAGGTAAAAATAGACAAGGAAAATGCAAAAGCATTGAATATAGGGAAATCAGAAATTACAAATGTAGATGAAGGAGATAAAGTAGACACATCAACAAAGATAGAAAATAATTCAACATTTAATATATCAAATATTGAATTAATATATAATGAGTATGATGAGAATAAAAAAATTATTTCCTCAGATAGTAAGGCTGTGCTAGACATGACTTTAATGCCTGGTAAAGTTGCTTATGTAGAGTGTGGGCATAAAACTTTTACAAAGGGTGTAGAAGTTTATGCATATGAGTATGAAGCAGAGGGTAAGATTGTATATGTTAATTTAAAAGAAAATACTATTGATATAAGAAAAAATAATATTAAGCTAGAAAATAGTAGTCAGTATGAGGTATTATCTACATCAGAACTTAAAAAAGTAAATGAATCAAAAGAGGGAATTACATATCAAATAAAAGTAAAAAATTCATCATCAAAAGATTTAGGAAATATTATCCTTAAGACAGCAGAAGTTAATGAAAATGGAGAATATTTAGTGGTAAATCGTGTACCATCATATAAAATTTTAAAAGCTTCAGAAGAAACAGATATAGATATATTGTGCTCAACAAAAGCAAAAAGTGTTGAAATAGTAGGATACACATATGATGATATAAAAGAAAAAGCCAATGTAGATATTGATTTAAAATCTCATAAAGTTAAGATAGACAAATAAAGGTAGGGGATATTTATGAAGGTTTTGATAGTTGAAGATAATAAGGTACTTTTAGAAAGTGTAGTAGAAGAACTCAGTAAGCATTTTGAAACTGAAAAATGTGAAGATGGAGAAGAAGCCTTATACTTGGTTAATCAAAATATATATGATTTAGTTATTTTAGATTTAATGCTTCCTAACATAAATGGAATTGACATTTTAAAGAAGATGAGGGTGAATAATATAGATACACCTGTGCTTATATTGACAGCCAAAGAAGCATTAGATGACAAAGTAGAAGCATTTACCATAGGAGCTAATGATTATTTGACAAAACCTTTTTATATGGAAGAATTAGTAGCAAGAGTGTATGCTATATTAAGAACTAATGGAAAGATAAAAGAAAGAAATGGAATAGAATTTAAATCTTTATATTTGGATACATTAGAAAAAAGAGTGTATATTGAAAAAGAAGAAATAAAGTTACAAAATAAACAGTTTAACTTGCTTGAATATTTTGTATTAAATAAGGGTTCAATTTTACTAAAAGAACAGATTTATGATAGAATATGGGGAATTGATTCAGATGCAACCATTGAAATAGTTGAAGTATATGTAAGTAACCTAAGGAAAAAACTCAGTAAATATGGATATGACAAATATATTAAAACTAAACGTAAGGTAGGATATATATTCGATGATAAATAAGAATGTATTTACTAGTACTAAAAATCACCTAATAAAAATGTATATTGTTGTAGTAGGTAGCTTTTTAATAATATTTTCTATATTTATATACTCATATTTTAGAGGATTGACATATAGTGGAATTGATAGTGAAATAAATGATGAGCTTGAATATATAGTTTCTCAATTTAAAAGAACTTCATTTTTGAATCCCATAAGACTTAAAGACCCAAAAGATATGGTCTATGTATATGAAGATGGTAGAATAAGTTACTATACTCAGAATGAATATTTTGATGAGTTACTTCCAGATAGAAGATTAGATAAGAAAAATTCATTTTTTAAATATACAGAAAATGGATATACCTTTAGAGAATTAAATGTAGATGTAGGTAGATATCAAATACAAATAATTAGAAATATCGACTCTGAGATGAATTCTCTAAAGCAACTTACATCTGTTCTTATAATTGGAATACTGATTTCTGTAATAATTACTTACTTTGTTGCGGTGTATCTTACTAGAAAAGCTTTAATTCCAATAGAAACTGCGTGGAGAAACCAAGCTAAGTTTATACAAGATGCTTCCCATGAATTAAGAACACCAATAACAATAGTTTCATCAAAGTTAGAAAGTATGTTAAAATCCCCAGAAAGTACAGTAAATGACGAAGTTGAAACAATAGCTACGGCAATGAAAGAGACTAGAAGACTTAAAAAAATGATAACTGATTTATTGTCTCTTACTAAAGAAGATTCCATTGTTAAAGTCAACTTAGAGGAAGTAGATTTGGAAAGATTACTGGAGGAAATATCAGAAGATTATATTGATATTGCTGAGTTTCAGGAAAAAAGATTTATATTTAATTCTAAACTTAAGAATAAGATTATAATAACAGATAAAACTAAATTGAGACAGCTTATATTAATTTTTATTGATAATGCTTTTAAATACACAAAACAGGGTGATGATATAGTCTTAGAATTAAAGGAAGATATAGAAGATGAGGTAACTTTACTTATAAGTGATACTGGTATAGGTATAAAAAAAGAAGAAATACCTCTTATATTTGATAGATTTTTTAGAAGTGAAAATGTAAGAAATAAAAATTTGGAAGGCTCTGGAATAGGTCTTTCAATAGCTCGTATGATTAGTTTAAATTTGTCTATTGACATAAATGTAACTTCAGAGATAGGTTTTGGAACTACATTTGAATTATCAATACCACAAAAGTTAAAATAATAAAAATATAAAAACCTGTTTTTAGAAATAAAGAATGGGTATACTAATTAGTATAAAATAAAATATAAAAAGACCCTATAAAAGTAAAATTATATTTATGAAATTCATAGTATAATTGTATAGGGATAATTAAAGTTTATAGGAGGATTTAAAAATGGCTAAAGTTATAAATACATCTGAATTTAGAAGTAGTGTTGAAGGTAGTAAAGGAGTAGTTGTAGTGGATTTCTTTGCAACTTGGTGTGGACCTTGTAACATGTTAGGGCCTGTATTTGCAGAATTAGGTGAAGAAATGAAAAATGAAGCTAGATTTGTAAAAGTTGATATAGATGAGAGTTTAGAAATAGCTCAACAATTTAGTGTATCTACAGTACCAACTATGATTATATTCAAAGATGGAGAACCAGTAGAAACACTAATTGGATTTATGCCAAAGAACAAAATTGAAATGAAAGTAAAATCATATTTATAAAAAATGGGTGAATATTATGAGATATGATATAGCTATAATAGGCAGTGGTCCTGCCGGATTGTCTGCTGCTATAAATGCGAAAATAAGAAATAAAACAATTATCATGTTTGGTAGTGATAATTTAAGTAATAAGCTTGTTAAAGCTCCTTCGATAGATAATTATTTAGGTTTTTATGATATAAGTGGAGATGAATTAAAAGACAAGTTTAAATCACATATAGATAGTATGGATATTTCAATTGAAAATAAAAGAATAAATAATATTTATGCTATGGGAGAATACTTTGCAATAATGTCTGGAAATGATATGTATGAAGCTACTACTGTAATTCTTGCCACTGGTGTGGAATACACTAGACCAATTAAAGGTGAAGAAGAGTTTCTAGGAAGAGGAGTAGGGTATTGTGCTACATGTGATGCACCACTTTATAGAAATAAAAAGGTGGCAGTTATAGGATATAATGAAGAATCTAAAGAAGAAGCAAATTTTTTAAGTGAATTAACTTCAAAAACTTATTTTATACCTATGTACAAAAAAGAGAATCTTATGAGAGGCTCAGATAACTTAGATGACTCTATTGAAGTTATACACGATAGACCAGTACAGATAGATGGAGATAAACTTGTAAACAAAATATCTTTTAAAGAAAACCACATTGAAGTTGATGGAGTATTTGTTATAAAAGATAGTACAGCTCCAAGTGCATTGATTCCTGGAATAGAAATTGATGGTATCCATATTAAAGTTGACAATAATATGAATACTAGTATAGATGGATGCTTTGCTGCTGGAGATTGTGTTGGGAAACCATATTCTTATATAAAAGCAGCTGGGCAAGGTCAAATAGCAGCTTTAAACGCTGTTTACTATTTAGATAAATTAAAGAGAATTTAATATTTATATTGAGTAACTTTTTAAACATATTTATAAAAACTGTCTTAAAATAATTTTGTTATTTTAAGACAGTTTTTTATTTATAAATGATTCTTATTTAAATTATTTTAAAATATATTTTTAAGTATCTTCAGTATAAAAATTTTCAAAGTTGTAATAGAAAATATTTAAATTATTTATAATATATTCCAAAATTTTAAAATAATGGTTGAAAAAACTAATTAAGAGTACTATAATTTAATTAAGTAATTACTTAATCAAAAAGAGGTACTTATGGAAAACTTGGTTAAAATATTTAAAGCATTGAGTGATGAAACTAGACTTAACATACTTATATTAGTATCTAAGAGAAATATCTGTCAAAAAGGAATTTCTAAATATCTAGGAATTTCAGATTCTGCTGTTTCGCAACATATAAAAATATTAAAAGATGTTGGTATAATAACAGGATATAAAGAAGGGTACTATGTTTTATATCATATTAATAAAGAATCATTTAATATATGTGTAGATTTTATAAAATCTATGTTAAGCAATTCTAGTGAAAGCTTTATAGATGTATTTGATGTAAATACAATACATTTAGGATGCAGTAAAGAATGTAAGTCCATTAAAAAATGTTGTAAGAGAAGGGAGAAATAGTAATGAAAGTATGTATACCAGTAGAAGAGAATAAAGGATTGGATAGTAAACCATATGGTCATTTTGGTTCTGCTCCAATTTTTGTTGTGTGTGATTTAGAAAGTGGAGAAGTTAAATCTTTAGATAATGGAGATTTAGACCATGAGCATGGAAAGTGTCAACCACTAAAAGCATTATCAGGTACAGCTGTAGATGCAGTAGTAGTTGGGGGAATAGGACAAGGTGCTATAGTTAAATTAAATGGCATGGGAATCAAAGTTTATAGAGCAGAAGCCGATACTATAAGTGCTAATTTAGATTTACTTAAAAATGGAAAATTAGTAGAATTTCCATCAAATCATACTTGTTCACATGATGGATGTGGACATCATTAAAAACAAAATAGCTGATGAAGCCACAGGCTTCATCAGCTATTTTATTTTTTTAATAAATAAAGTTTTGTATTTTCAATACTCAAATTTAAGCTTTTATGATTTTTAGTAGAGTCTAAAATTTATAGGTATACTAACTTAGATTTTTTTTGTATGTTGTTCTATATAGTTAATATCATTTAGTATGTCATTAAGTTCTTTATTGAGTGTTTTTAAATCATCACCATCTACATTGTAGTTTAAAAATAGTTCCTCTACATTATCAATGATAGAATTAACTTTTCTAGTAACTTCAACAAAGGTTTTAAAGTTACTACTATTCTTAGCATTTAAAAATTTGTTTAAATCCTTTGATATAAATGATACTATTTCATATTCATCATTAAACAGACCTCTACCAATAGGATATGGTTCAATTCTTTGTAAAAAATATTGATCTTTAGCATTAATATTATAAGTATAAGATATTTCCCAATTGTCTCCTAAATCAAACTTGATAAAATACAATGTACTACTTACTTTTGATATTTTTGTTGCTCCAAGTTGCCTTAAAAGAACTTCAATTGAATCTCCTTGAACAGTATTAATATTCATATATACACATCCCCTTTAGTATTATTATACTATATTTTTTAAAATTTTATAATTAAATAAACAGTAGATATAATAATAGATATAATCATAAGTGGAAAACCTATCTTGAAATACTCTTTAAAAGATATAGGATGCCCATGTTTATTACCTATACCTGCTAATACAACATTAGCAGATGCTCCTATTAGTGTACCATTTCCTCCAAGACAAGCTCCAAGTGAAGTCGCCCACCATAATGGCATGACATCAATACCTTCAGCTTGCATAGTCAAAATAAGTGGAATTAATGTTGCAACAAATGGAATATTATCTAAGAAAGAAGAAACTATTGCTGACAACCATAATATTAATAACATTGTAAATACAAGATGTCCTTCTGTAAGTCCAATCAACGCTTGAGCTAATTTGTTTATTATGCCAACTTCTACTAATCCACCAACTACTACAAATAATCCCATAAAGAATAAAATTGTAGACCATTCAATACCTGCCATAATTTCATCTACATCTTGTTTTCCTATAAGAAGCATTATAGATGCTCCTGCTAGTGCAACGACAGAAGAGTCTATGTGGATTGTACTGTGAAACATAAAACCAAAAAGTATAAATGCTATTAATATAAGACTTTTTATAAGTAAGGGTTTATCTTTGACAGATTTTTTTTCATCGAGTTTTAATATCGCATTCTTAGCTTTTTCATCTACAGTAAGTTCTTTGCCATAAATAAATTTGAAGCATACTATAGTTATAGCAAGTATTACTATAACAGCAGGACCTAGATTTATTACAAAATCCATAAAACTAAGATTAGCGGCACTACCAATCATAATATTTGGAGGGTCTCCTATAAGAGTAGATGTTCCTCCTATATTGGAAGCTAAAATTTGTGTTATTAAAAATGGAACTGGATTAAGTCCCAATATTTGTGTAATAACTATAGTCATTGGACCAATAAGTAAGACAGTGGTAACATTATCTAATACAGCAGATAAAATAGCTGTTATAATAGCAAAACAAATCATTATCTTCCACGGGTCACCTTTAGCTTTCTTTGCAGTCCAGATAGCTATGTATTCAAATAGTCCTGAATTTTTGACGACAGCGACAAACAGCATCATACCAACTAATACACCAATAGTGTTGAAATCTATATGGCTCAATCCCTCATCAAGTGTAAGTATATTGAATATTATCATTAATAGTGCACCACCGACAGCTGCTACAGAGCGGTTTACTTTTTCTGTAATAATAGCTGCCATAACTATTAAAAATATACATATAGCTATTATTTGTTGAAATTCCATAATATAAGTACCTCCATTTGTATTATTTTGTGTCTAATGCTAGTACTATATATAGTATTACTTTTTTATTGTTTTTTCAATGGATGTCTAAAAGTATATTATTTAACAAAGTTTTTGGAAAAGTGACAGAATTTAAAGAAAATTTTTGCTATTTAAATAAATTTTAAAATAATCTCACTACTAATAATATTAAACGACAAACAAAAAAATATACCTTTAAAAATAGAATTTATTGTATCTAATAGTAATTATAAAATATTAAATATATCTATATTATAAAAGTAATAAAAAAAACTTGATTTTGAATATAAAACTGCAATATATTAAAAAAATTATTCATTTCAAACCTTGTAATTTGATTTTATAAATATTATAATTAAATTAATGAATTTTTAACAAGGAATTATTCATTTTTTTGATTTTAAGATTTATTAAGAAAACAAAATTAAATAGGGGGTAATTAATATAATGGATTTTTTAAATGGTATTTTAACAGGCATTAATAATGCAGTAGTATTTGTGAACAATTACTTATGGTCGTATATCTTAATTATAATGTTGGTTGTAATTGGTATTTACTTTACTATTAAAACAAATTTTGTACAATTCAGATATTTTATAGAAATGTTTAGACTTCTGGGTGATGGTACAGCAAATAAAAATGCAAAAAAGGAAGGAAAAATATCTTCATTCCAAGCCTTTTGCATAAGTACATCTTCAAGAGTTGGGACTGGAAATATAGCTGGAATAGCAATTGCCGTAGTAGCAGGTGGTCCTGGTGCTGTATTTTGGATGTGGCTTATAGCATTAATTGGTTCTGCTTCAAGTTTTGTCGAGAGTACATTAGCTCAGATTTACAAAGTTAAAAATGGTCAAGCTTTTAGAGGTGGACCAGCATATTATATGGAGCAAGGTCTAAATAAGAAATGGATGGGTGTTTTATTTTCAATACTTATAACTATATGTTATGGTTTTGTATTCAACGCAGTTCAAGCAAATACTGTTTCACTTGCATTTAATAATGCATTTGGAGTAAGTAAAATGGCTATGGGAATAGGTCTTGGGATTTTAACTGCAATAGTTATTTTTGGTGGAGTACATAGAGTTGCAAAAGTTTCTGAGATAATAGTTCCTGTATTTGCAGGATTATATATATTGGTTGCTTTAGCTATAGTTGGAATGAATATAACAGAGATACCAAGAATTATAACACTAATAGTAGAAAGTGCGTTTGATTTTAAAGGAATGGCAATTGGTACATTTATGGGAGTTGTAATGACTGGAGTGAAGAGAGGTTTATTCTCTAATGAAGCAGGTATGGGTAGTGCTCCTAATGCTGCTGCAACAGCACATGTAACTCATCCCGTAAAACAAGGTCTAATTCAATCTTTAGGTGTTTTTACTGATACTATAATCATATGTAGTTGTACAGCATTCATGGTATTATTGTATTCAGATTACGCTAGTAGTGGAGCAACTGGAATTGAGTTGGCTCAGGAAGCTTTAACTCATCATATAGGGCCAATAGGGAACATATTTATAGCAGTTTGTATATTCTTATTTGCATTTAGTTCTATAGTAGGTAATTATTATTATGGTGAGTCAAATATGGAATTTATGAGTGGAAGTAAGACTAAACTTAATATATTTAGAGTTTTCGTTGTAGGTATGGTTTTATTTGGTTCTCTTACTCAAGTAGATGTAGTTTGGAACCTAGCAGACTTATTTATGGCATTGATGGCTATAATAAACTTAATCGCAATATCGCTTTTAGGAAAGTATGCATTCATTGCTTTAAAAGACTATACAAGACAAAAAAAATCTGGAATAAAAGACCCTGTATTTATTGCAGATGAAATAGAAGGATTAGAAAATGTATCAGAGTGGCATAGTGAATTGCCAGAGGAACATTTAGGATAAAAAATTGTGAAACTATTTTGAGAGTTTAGAGTTTATATAATTTATATGAATATAATATTTAATTAGTTTATATTACTGGAATTTTTAATTCCAGTAATATTTTTTTATTATATAACTCAGGTGTTATTAAAAGTTTCTTTTAAAAATAGTTTATTTATTATAAAGTTTATCCTGAAATTTATTTTTTCTAAAATTACTATATAATTAAATCTTGTAAACCATCTTCAAAGCTTTCTAAGTAATTACAAAACATTCTAAACTCTTCTATAGTTTTGATTTCTTGTAAATTTCTTAAATCTATCATTATATTACTATATTTATGCAACATAAAACTCATATCATATATTTCACATTTAACAAATCCATCTTGATAACTGTATTTATAAGGTTCATATTTTGAAAAATTTGACTCAAAGTATTTTATTTTAGCATAGCACAATTTGTGTATGTTGAACAAAAGTGCCAGTACAGATTCTTTAACTGCAAACTTGTGTGTGAAGTATTTTATAGTATGGTATTTATCATGTTTAAACTCCCAAATTAAATTCTCATTTAAAGTAAGAGAATATTTTTTTATAAGGTTACGTTTATCTAGTGTTAAATCTTCTATTGAATATGTTTTCATAATTTATTCTCCTCATAAATATTTAATAAGTACTTATTAAATCATAGTATTTTATTGTTGCTTACTCTTAATTATATTGTATGGTAAATTAAAAAAATAATAAAATAGATAATTAGTATACTATTAATATGTGTTATAAATAAAAACAATAGCTTTAATAGTAATATATATATCTTTGTGATATTTTATATTTAGAGTCGTATTTATAATTATTTTAAGATTTTTAAAGTAACCTTGATTATTAATTTATATTTTAGAGGTTTTGAGGGGGATGCAAATTGTTCAGTAAGAAGGAATATATTGTTGTAGTATGCCGTGATTGTTTTGTATTTTATAATAAAGATAATGGCTTAAAAGAGAGTGTATCATTTTCAATACAACCTATTCCAAATGTGCCTTTTTATCATTATCTATTTGAAGGAGAAACTGAAAAGTTTATTAGAGATATACAAACAAAAGTTTCTATTAAGAAATCAGCCTTGTACATATTAATTCCAGATGATGCATTAGGTATAGACATAAAAGTATTACAAGAATTTTTTATTCAGTTAGGATGTAGAAAAATAATTTTTTCTAAACAAAATATCCTTTTAAGTAATTGTGTGGAAGATTATATTTCAATATCATTTACAAGTAGAGTAGTTGCTATTTCGTATGTAAAAAGTGGAGGAGCTGAATCAATAGATTTTTTTGCTTACAATGAGTTTGATGTTAAGAATATATCTTATATTATTAAAAATTTACATAATGATTGTGTATATTCTGATTTAAAAATATATGTGAATAGTATAGGAATTTCTAATAATTATGAAGATATTGGTAAGATTGTTCAGGTAGATGATATTGTAAATAATTTTAAAAAATTATATATTGAAAAAACACATAAAGATAGAATTGTTAGTATCTAAAATTATACGGCTTTATATACTTTAATAGGTAAGAGCTTGGATATATATTATATTTGAAATTATTGAGTACCAAAAGAACAAAGATATTTTGTCCTTTTGGTATTCAGTATTTTATATTATTTATACAGGTTTAACATTTAATTAATGACACTATTTAATCTAGAGATTTAAATAAATTTACCATTTCCAATGCACTCATAGCACAATCATAGCCTTTATTTCCAGCTTTTGTACCTGCTCTTTCAATAGCCTGTTCAATATTTTCTGTAGTCACGATTCCAAATATAACAGGTAATTCATTATCTAAAGATACTTTTGCTATCCCTTTAGAGACTTCGCTACATACATAATCATAATGAGATGTAGCTCCTCTTATAACACATCCTAAACAAATTATAGCATCATACTTACCACTTTTAGACATTTTTTGAGCAACAAGAGGAATTTCAAAAGCTCCAGGTACCCAAGCTATTTCTATATTTTCTGGAGAAACATCGTGTCTTAAGAGGCAATCTTCAGCACCTGATAAAAGTTTTGATGTTATAAATTCATTAAAACGAGAATTTATTATTCCTATTTTTAAGTCTTTTCCAATAAGTTTTCCTTCATATATCATTTTTTATTTCCTCCAATTTTATTTATGTTATAGATTTATATTTATAAATATTTTTAATATTAATTGCAAATAATTACTTAGTAGAAAAATATCTTTATATAACTATCTATATAATATCCAACAGATGTCCCATTTTATCTTTTTTAGTTTTTAGATATAACTTGTTAAAGTCATTAATTTCTTCATTAATAGGGACTCTATTTTCTATTTTTATTCCATATTTCTCTAACTGATTTATTTTATCAGGATTATTACTTAAAAGACTTATGCTTTTTATATTTAAATTTTTTAATATTTGAGCAGCCATATAGAAATCTCTCATATCTTCTTCAAATCCAAGCATTAGATTTGCTTCCACAGTATCATAACCTTCTTCTTGGAGTTTATAAGCTTTAATTTTATTTAAAAGACCAATACCTCTACCTTCTTGTTTCATATAAATTAAAACACCATTTCCATTTTCTACAATTTTCTTCATAGAAGATTCTAATTGCAATCCACAATCACATTTTAAAGAGTGGAACACATCACCTGTTAAACATTCGGAATGAAGTCTAACTAGAGTATTTTCTTCCTTCATATCTCCATAAGTAAGTGCAATATGTTCTTCGTCTGAATAAGTATCTTTATATCCTATGATTTCAAAATTACCGTATTTTGTTGGAAGGAAAGCACTAGACACCTTTTCTATAGTAGTTTCATTTAATTTACGATATTCTATAAGGTCTTTTATAGTTATAATTTTCAAATTGTGTTTTTCTTTGAAAATCATTAAATCATCAACTCTTGCCATTGTACCATCATCTTTCATTATTTCACAAATAAGACCAATTTCTTTAAAACCTGCAAGTCTAGCTAGGTCTACAGAAGCTTCTGTATGCCCATCTCTGACAAGAACTCCACCAGTTTTTGCAATTAAAGGAAAAATGTGACCAGGAGTTTTGAAATCTTTACTTGTAGAATTCTCATCACAGAATAATTTTACAGTTTCAGCTCTCTCATATGCAGATATACCAGTTAGAGTATCTGCACCATCTATAGTAACAGTAAAGGCTGTTTGAAATGTGTCTGTATTTTCTCTAACCATAAGAGGTATATTTAAACTTTTAAATTTTTTTTCAGTAGCAGGTAGACAAATTAAACCTCTACCATATGTAGCCATAAAATTTATTGATTCAGGGGTAGCCATCTCAGCTGCCATTAGTAAATCTCCTTCATTTTCTCTACCTTCATCATCAACAACGATTACCATTTTCCCATTTTTTATATCCTTAATAGCTTCTTCAATAGTATTAAACATGTAATTCACTCCTTTATTATTTTTAAAAACCATTTTTAAATAAAAAATCTTTATCTATATTTGATTTATAGTTAATACTATTGGAATTTAATTCCTTGTAGTTCTTAACCATAAAACTATTAACATACTTTCCAATTACATCACTTTCTAAATTAACAAAGTCTCCAATATTTTTTGTTAAGAGAGTAGTGTTCAATTTAGTATGAGGTATAATAGAAACTTTAAATATTTCATCATCTAAATATGATATAGTTAAGCTTACACCATCAATGGCAACAGAACCTTTAAGTATCATTGATGATAAAAGTTTTTTAACTGGTCGTATGCTTACTAAAACTGCATTTTCATCTTTTTCAAACTTACAAATAGTACCTTTACAATCAACGTGGCCTGTTACTATATGACCTCCAAATCTCGAGGAAAGGGTCATAGCTCTTTCAAGGTTTACTTTGTCATTTGTATTTAAGGAACCTAAATTTGTAGAACGAATTGTCTCCATCATAACATCTGCTGTAAACTCATTTTTTCCTAGGTTTGAAACAGTTAGACAAACCCCATTTACAGAGATACTATCTCCAAGGTTTGTACCATCTAATATTTTGTTTGATAGTATGGTTACTTGTCCGCTTTTGCCATTGGCAGTAATTCTTTTAAGTATTCCAACTTCTTCTACTATGCCAGTAAACATTATGACCTCCTTTATACATATATTCATAAAATTTAATTTAAAACATCAGATTCTATCAAAATATCTCCATCTATTAAAGTTACATTATTGATTACTAATTGTGTTGAATCTGATAGATGATTTACTCCTTCTCCAGAAACGAATGTAGGTGCGTCTTTACCACCTATAATTTTAGGGGATAAAAATAGTTTGACTTTATCAACTAATTTATTTCTAAATAGACTATCATTAAGTGTAGAACCTCCCTCAACTAGGACAGAGTCAATGTTTAATTCTCCTAATTTATACATTACAAATTTCAAATCTACTAAGTTATTTTTCTGAGGAGAAATTATGACTTCAACATTATTTTCTCTTAATATTGATAATTTTTTACTGTCTTTACAACATGTGAAAACTATAGTTTTACTAGTTTTATCCTCAACCAAATTACTATTAATTGGCAATTTTAGGTTTGTATCTATTACTATTCTTGTAGGGTGAGATATTTCATCTTGATTAAGTCTACAAGTTAGTAAGGGATTATCATTTAAAACTGTGTTTATGCCAACCATTATACTATGATACTTATTTCTGTATTTATGAGTTAGGTACCTTGATGACTCATTAGATATCCATTTTGATTCTAGTGATTTTGTAGCAATTTTACCATCTAGACTTACTGCTGATTTTACAATACAAAGAGGTCTTTTATTTTTTATGTAATAAAAAAATATTTCATTTAATTCTCTTGCTTCTTCTTCTAATATTCCTACAGTAACATCAATGTTGTTATCTTTTAATTTTTTTACTCCATTACCACAAACAAGCGGGTTTGGGTCTAGTGTAGATATGACAACTCTTTTAATCTTATTTTGAATAATTTTATCAACACAAGGAGGTGTTTTTCCATAATGAGAACATGGTTCTAAATTTACATAAAGAGTAGAGTCTTTTAGGCTTTGTTTAGTATCGTTTATAGCATTTACTTCAGCATGATTAGAGCCAAATTTCTCATGATATCCTTTGCCTATTATCTCACTATCTTTAACAATTACACATCCAACTAGTGGGTTTGGATTTGTAAAACCTTCTCCTTTTTTAGCCAATTCAATAGCTTTTTTCATATAATAAATGTCTTTTTCTTTTTGATTTACAAAATTCAAAATATGTACACCTCCTGTTTAATTAGATAATTTTTAAACAAAAAACCCTGAGAATTAACTCAGGGTTTAGAATAATCTACAATAAATGTTTAATAAGAGTACAACAAAATTGCTCTACAAAAAAACTCATTAAACATATCTTCTTCCATCCAGACTTTACTGTCGGCTTTGGAATTTAACCAAATCAACCAAATTTTACCTTGGCTCGCGGGCTGTACCGCCGATTGGGAATTTCACCCTACCCCGAAGATTAAGTATTAAATTTATATTTAGAATGTATCATAAATTATTTTACTTTGCAAACTATTTTTTTCAAAAAATATGTTAATATATAATATAGAATGTCTATAAACTTTGGAATAATGCGATTGTGAATATAAAAATAAAAATTTGAACATAATCAGGAAAGAAGTCTAATTAATTTAAATTAGGAGAGAAATATATGAATAAAAAACCTTTAGAAATATTATCAAAATACTATGGATATACAAGTTTTAGAAAAGGTCAGGAAGCTATAATAAATTCTATTTTGAGCGAAAAAGATGTACTAGCTATAATGCCAACTGGAGGTGGTAAATCCATCTGTTATCAACTTCCAGCGTTGATATTAGATGGAATGACAATAGTAATTTCTCCACTCATATCTCTTATGAAAGACCAAGTGGATGCTTTAAAGGCTATGGGAATTAACGCAGCTTTTATAAATAGTTCATTAAGTAACAAAGAATTCAATGAAATATTAAATAACATTAGAAAAAATAATTATAAAATACTCTATATAGCTCCAGAGAGATTAGATGCACAGGAATTTCTTGAACTAATAAATAATAACAACATAAGTCAAATCGCAATAGATGAAGCGCATTGTGTATCTCAATGGGGACATGATTTTAGGTTGAGCTATAGAAGGATTTCCGATTTTATAAAGAATTTGCCTAAAAGACCTATAATTACAGCATTTACAGCAACAGCTTCAGAAGAGGTACGAGCTGATATAATAAATTTATTGTGCTTAGAAAATCCAGACTGTTATATAACAGGTTTTGATAGAGATAACTTATCAATAAATATAGTAAAATCATCTAGTAAAAATAAATATATTTTAGATTATATTAAAAATCATAAGAATGAGTCTGGAATTATATACGTTGCAACTAGAAAGGAAGTTGAAAATATACATAATGGATTATCTAAGAGAAATATATCTGTGTCAAAATATCATGCAGGTTTATCTAAAAATGAAAGAAGTAAAAATCAAGAAGACTTTATAAACGATGATGTAGATATAATGATAGCAACGAACGCCTTTGGAATGGGTATTGACAAACCTAATATAAGGTGGGTTATACACTACAACATGCCCCAAAGTATAGAAAACTATTATCAAGAAATAGGTAGAGCTGGTAGAGATGGAGAAAAAAGTGAATGTGTGCTTTTATTTTCTCCAGGAGATGTACATATACAAAAATATTTAATCGATATTGGAGTTGAGAATCCTGAAAGAAAATTGTTTCAACATAAGAAGCTTCAATATATGATTGACTTGGTTTACAGTAATTCATGTTATAGAAGGACAATATTGAATTACTTTGGAGAAAATTATATAGAAGATTGTAATAATTGTAGTAACTGTTTAGTAGAAGGTGAAATAGTAGATAAGACTATAGATGCTCAAAAAGTCATTTCATGTGTAGCTAGAATGAAAAGAAGTTATGGCGTTACTACTATTGTAGATGTACTTAGAGGTTCTAAAAATAAAAAGATTTTACAACTTGGACTAAACACCTTATCTACATATAATATTATGAGAGATTATTCAAGTGAAGATTTAAAGAACTTTATAAATACATTGGTTTCTCATGGTTTCTTGGATTTGGTTGAGACTTTAGGTAATGGAAATAGAGGAAGCTTTCCAACAATAAGATTGAATGATATGTCTATGAAAGTTTTAAAAGGTCAAGTGAAAGTAGAATTTAAAGAAATTGTGATTACAAAATCATTAGAGGTAGAAGATGAGCTATATAGTGCATTAAGAGAGCTTAGACACTCAATTGCAAGTGAAGAAAGAATAGCTCCATATATGGTATTTGGAGATGGGACACTTAGAGCTATGTCTAGTAGTTATCCAGTTAATAAAGAAGAAATGTTAGATATATCTGGAGTAGGGGAAATTAAGTATCAAAAATATGGTAGAGACTTTGAAACAGTAATTAAAGAATATGTCGAAAAAAATAATATAACTAAACAATATAAAGAAAAAAATGTCGATTTAGAGAGTGTTAATAGTGAATTCTTTGAGGTTAATTCAGATAATGCTCTATATGAAAAACTATTAAGCATTAGAGAAGAATATGCAACAAAAGAAAAATTACCTCCATATATGGTTTTATCCAATAAGGCTTTGAAAGAAATAAGTGGAAGATATCCGCTTGATGAAGAGCAACTGAAAGATATTTCAGGTATAGGTGGGGTAAAAATTGAAAAGTATGGAGCTAGTATTTTAGATGAAGTCAAACAATATGTAAAAGAAAATGATATTAATGTTATTTGGGATAAAAAGGGTAAAAGGAAGCTAATACTAGATGGAGAAAGTAGAAAAAATAATGAAATAGCATTAGATTTATTAAATCAAGGAAAGGATATACAAAGTATTAGTCAAGAAATAGAGGTTTCATTATCAACCATCATTGGATATGTACATGATTATGTAAAGGATGGAAATAGTATAACATTTGAATTAGAATTAGAAAATTTCTATGATGAAGATGAAAAGAAAATGATTTTAGAAGTTTGTGAAAAAGTGGGATATGATAATTTAAATAATATAAAAAGAAAACTTCCAGATTCAATAAAGTATGAAAAAATAAGAGCTGTGATGCTTGATTCTTATCTTAAAAATTTAAAAAATGATATTATGTCAGAGTAATTTTTAACATATTCAAAAATAAAATTTGTATTATTGTGTTGAACTAATATTTTTGCTGTGTTATACTGAATTTGTAAAAATAATGAAAAATTAGAGCTAGGGGCGCTAGAATTGGCTAGCTGAGAGATAAAGCCGTAACTTACAAACCCTAATAACCTGATCAAGATAATGCTTGCGAAGGGAAGCTTTTAATATAATTTTGTTACATAAATAGACAAATTATTTAATTTTAGGGAAAATTTGTCTAAGTGTATATATGATTATAAGAGTGCTTTCCAAACAAGGAAAAGCACTTTTTTTATTTTCAAAAACTATAACTTTAATCTTGGAGGATTGTAATATGAATTATACAACACAAATGGATGCTGCTAGAAAAGGCATAATAACTAAAGAAATGGAAATCGTTTCTCAAAAAGAGCAAGTAGATGTGAATGAATTAAGAGAATTAATAGCAAATGGACAAGTTGTTATACCTGCTAATAAAAATCATAAATCTTTAAGTGCAGAAGGTGTAGGTAAAAATTTAAGAACAAAAATAAATGTAAATCTAGGAATTTCAAGAGATTGTAAGGATATAGAAAAAGAACTTGAAAAAGTTAGAGTAGCAATAGACATGAAAGCTGAAGCTATAATGGATTTGAGTAACTATGGTAAAACTAGAGAATTTAGAGAAAAAGTGGTTGAAATGTCACCTGCAATGATAGGTTCAGTACCTATGTACGATGCAGTGGGATATTTAGAGAAAGAATTAAAAGATATAACAGAAGAAGAGTTTTTAAATGTAATAAAACAGCATGCGATTGATGGAGTTGACTTTATTACTATACATGCAGGTCTTACAAGAAATGTTTGCCAAAAGATAAAAAATCATGAAAGATTAACTCATATAGTATCTCGTGGTGGTTCTCTGTTATTTGCATGGATGGAATTGAATAATAAGGAAAATCCTATTTACACTAATTTTGATAAAATATTGGATATATGCGAGGAATACGATGTTACATTGAGTTTAGGAGATGCTTGTAGACCTGGTTGTATAAAAGATTCTACTGATGGTGTTCAAATTCAAGAACTTGTAGTATTAGGTGAACTTACTAAGAGAGCATGGGAAAGAAATGTACAAGTAATGATAGAAGGACCTGGTCACATGGCTATTGATGAGATAGAAGCAAATGTAGTATTAGAAAAGAGATTGTGTCATGGAGCACCTTTTTATGTTCTTGGACCATTAGTTACAGATATAGCACCAGGTTATGACCATATAACAAGTGCAATAGGAGGAGCTTTAGCATGTGCTAAAGGAGTAGACTTTTTATGTTATGTAACTCCAGCAGAACACTTGAGATTACCTAATTTAGATGACATGAAAGAAGGCATAATAGCTGCAAAAATAGCTGCTCATGCAGGAGATATAGCTAAAAATGTTAAAGGTGCTCGTGAATGGGATAATAAGATGAGTAAGGCTAGAGCTGATTTAGACTGGTGTGAGATGTTTAGACTTGCAATAGATCCTGAAAAAGCCAAGAGATATAGAGATGAATCAACTCCTACTCATGAAGATAGCTGTACTATGTGTGGAAAAATGTGTTCAATGAGAACGGTTAAGAAAATATTAAACAATGAGGAACTTAATTTAATATAATTTATGACTAGAATAAAATAAATTTAAAAATAGGAGGTGATTTAGTGAAGGTTAATGGGAAGGACATTGAATTTAAAGAAAAATTAACTATAGTAGATTTATTAAATAAATATAATTTAAAAAATGATAGAGTTGTAGTCGAGGTAAATCTAGAAATAATTGAAGAATCTAACTACAGTACATATGTATTAAAAGATGAAGATATTATAGAACTTATTAGCTTTATTGGAGGTGGTTAAAATAAAAATATTTGTAAATGAATTATTAACAGATGTTGAAGAAAATACAACTGCCTACAAGGTTAGAGATAGTTACAATCATAAATGTGACGTATTAGTGTTAAATGGATATCCAATTAAAACAGATATTCCCCTTTGTGAGAACGATAAATTAACACTTATACAAAAGGGAGTCAAGCCATCATTTGATGAGTTGGAAAGCTTATTGATTGCTAGACATACTCCTAATATACATAATAAGTTAAAAAAAGGGAAGGTTGCTATATTGGGGTTAGGGGGACTTGGTTCCAATATAGCTATCTCTTTAGCAAGAATTGGAGTGGGGGAACTTTTACTTATAGACTATGATGTTGTAGAACCGTCTAATTTAAATAGACAGCAGTATTTTATTGATGATATTGGAAAACTAAAAACTGATGCTATGATAGAAAATATAAAAAAAATAAATCCTTTTATTAAATTAAGTAAACGAGATATTTTTTTAAACAAACATAATATGGATGCTATTAAAGATTCGGATTTGATAATTGAAGCATTTGATGATGCTTCATGTAAGGCACAGGTTTGTAACTATGTATTAATCAATTTAAAAGATAAATATCTAATAGCATCATCAGGTATGGCAGGATACTATGATTCAAATATAATAACTACTAAGAAGATAAAAGACAAGTTTTATATATGTGGGGATTTTGTAAACGAAGCTAAAATTGGTGAAGGTCTTATGGCTCCAAGAGTCGCTATCTGTGCAAACCACATGGCAAACTTGGCAACACAAATACTTATAGATATGTAAATACTAAAAATAAACATAAAAAAGATTGAATATTAAAAAAATTGCACATGGAGGGAAATAATATGGATAAATTGGTACTTGGTGGACATGAATTCAGTAGCAGATTATTGGTTGGAACAGGTAAATATGGTTCAAATAATATATTGCCTGAGGTAATAAAAGAAAGTGGAAGTGAAATAATAACGATGGCACTTAGAAGAGTAGATTTAGATAACAAACAAGAAAATATATTGACATATATTCCAAAAGAAATGACAATACTTCCAAATACATCAGGAGCTACTAATGCAGAGGAAGCAGTAAGAATAGCTAGAATATCTAGAAAAATGGGATGTGGAGATTTTATAAAAATAGAAGTAATATCGGATACTAGATATTTACTTCCTGATAATGAAGAAACTATAAAAGCTACAAAAATACTTGCTGACGAAGGTTTTATAGTTCTTCCATATATGACACCAGACCTTTATGCTGGAAGAAGACTTATAGAAGCAAATGCAGTAGCAGTTATGCCTCTTGGAGCTCCAATTGGTTCAAATAGAGGTCTTCAAATGAAAGAAATGATAAGAATAATGATAGATGAATTAGACATACCAATAATAGTCGATGCGGGTATTGGGAAACCATCTCAAGCTATGGAAGCTATGGAAATGGGAGCTGATGCTGTACTCGTTAACACTGCAATAGCTTCAGCAGGAAATCCTGTGCAGATGGCTAGGGCATTCAAACTGGCTGTAGAAGGTGGAAGAGAAGCATATCTCGCAAAAACAGGAAGTGTATCAGAATTTGCAAATGCATCTTCTCCTTTAACAGGTTTTTTAGGCAATTTATAGAAAGTGGTGATTGGTGATGAGTTTTTATGATGTAATAGAAAAATATAGAGATTTTGATTTTGATGGATATTTAAATAATGTTACAGATAATGATGTTTTAAGAAGTTTATCAAAGGACAAGCTTGAAGATTTTGATATATTAAATTTGCTTTCTAAAACTGCTGTAAAACATTTAGAAGCCATGGCACAGAAAGCACATAAATTAAGCGTTCAATATTTTGGAAAAACAGTATGTTTATATACGCCAATGTATATAGCAAATTATTGTGTCAATCAATGTGTTTACTGTAGCTATAATATAAAAAGTGGAATAAAAAGAAAAAAATTAACAATGGATGAAATTAGACAAGAGGGAAATGTAATTTCAAAAGAGGGTTTTAAACATTTGCTTGTTTTGACTGGAGAAAGTAGTTTTCATTCAAGTGTAGAGTATATAGGTGAAGCTATAGAAATATTAAGAGAGAAATTTCCATCTATAGGTATAGAAGTCTATCCAATGGAAGTAGAAGAATATAAGTATATTGTAGATAAAGGTGTTGAAGGTTTAACAGTATATCAAGAAACTTATGATGAGGAAATATACAAGAAAGTTCACATAAAAGGGCCAAAATCAAATTATAAATTCAGATTAGATGCTCCTGAAAGAGGGGCAAAAGCAGGGATGAGGACTTTATCAATAGGTGCACTTTTAGGGCTAAATGATTTTAGAAAAGAAACCTTTTTTACAATATTGCATGGGAAATATTTAAAAACAAAATATCCTCATATTGAGCTTTCATATTCAACACCAAGAATGAGACCTTTTAAAGGATGTTTTGAAGAATTAGTAGATATAAGTGATACTGATTTAGTTCAAGCTATGGTATGTATGAGATTATTTGACCCTCATGCAGCAATAAATATATCAACTAGAGAAAATTTAGAAATGAGAAGTCATATAATACCTCTAGGAGTAACTAAATTGAGTGCAGGTGTCTCTACTGATGTAGGAGGACATTCTCAAGATGAACATGATACTGCCCAATTTAAAATAAATGATGAAAGCACTGTTGCAGATGTAGAGAAGATGTTAAACTCAATTGGATATCAACATGTATTTAAAGATTGGGAAAGATTTTAGATGTATTTAATAACAAACAGAAAATTAGTATATAGTGAAGAAAGATACTTAGATGTTATTAAAGAATCTATATTGAGTGGTATAAAAAACATTATAATAAGAGAAAAAGACTTAGAATATGAAGAATTAAATAAACTATATATGAAAATAAAAACCAAAATCAATTATGTAGATTTGAAAGAACAAATATTAAATGAAAACTTGAAGATTAGTACAAATCAGAAAGAAAGTATTAATAAACTTAAGGTTAACTTTATAATAAATAGTAATATTGAATTTTTTGAAAAAACAGATTGCCAAGGGATTCATCTTCCTTTTAAAGTATTCTTGGACTTAATTGAAAATAATTACAGTTTTAATAAAAATAAAATACTAGGATTATCTTTACATAAAATAGATGAAGTAGAATATTTAGAAAAATTGATAAGAAATAAAAATATAAAAATAGATTACATAACTTTATCACATATATATGAAACTAAATGTAAAGAAGAACTACATCCAAAGGGAATTGAGTTTTTAAAGGAAGCTAAGAAGATTACTGATATTAAGATAGTTGCACTAGGAGGAATTTTACCATCTAATGTCAAAGAAACATTAAAATACTGTGATGATTTTGCTGTAATGTCAACTATAATGAAATCTAAAGATATTAAAAAAACAATCTCAAATTATAATGAAAAAATTGAATTACTAAAATAGTATATTGAATCGTTAATTTAAAGAAAAATAAAAAAGCTATCTTTTAAAATTTAAAAGATAGCTTTTTTATTTTATATCTTTGCTAATAAAAAATTGTAAAAAGGGAAAACTTTAGTCAGAGAGATTAAACAATATCCTAAAAATATTTAAAATTTAGTAAAGTATGGAGGACATTATAATGACTGACAGTAAAAAGAAACGATTTATTATACCACACACTTTTACAATAATATTTTTACTAATAGTCTTAATGGCAATATTGACTTGGATAGTACCAAGTGGTGAATTTAGTAGAGAAGATGTAGAAGGTAGAATGGTAGTTGTACCAGGGACTTATCAAAGTGTAGAAAGTAATCCTCAAGGATTTGCAGATGTTTTTAAAGCACCAATAGAAGGTTTTATTGATTCAGCAGAGGTTGTAGGATTTGTCTTAATAGTTGGAGGTGCTTTTGGTATTGTAAATAGAACTGGAGCTATAGAAGCAGGAATAGCATCAGTTATATCTAAGTTTAAAGGAAAAGAACTTCTTATAATTCCAATATCAATGATTTTATTTGGACTTGGAGGTACTACGTTTGGGATGGCAGAAGAAACATTACCATTTTATATGATATTTGTTCCGCTTATGACGTCCTTAGGATATGATTCTCTAACCGCCATAGCAATTGTATTTATAGGAGCAGCAGCAGGAGCCGCAGCTTCAACAATAAACCCATTCTCGGTTGGTATTGCACAGGCACTAGCACAACTTGCACCAGGTTCAGGAGTAGCATATAGAGTAGTTATTTTTATAGCTTATATATTAATAAGTATAGCATTTGTTATGTATTATGCTAAGAAAGTTAAAGAAAATCCTGAAAGTTCAATAGTGTATGAAATAGATAAAAATAACAAGTCAATACTTAATCAAACTTCAACAGAAATAAAAGAATTTACTTTTAAAGAAGTATCTGTTCTTGCTATATTTGGAATAGGTATGGCGATAATGATTTGGGGTGTTTTAAGTCAAGGATGGTACATTCCAGAGATATCAATGTGTTTTGCTGCTATAGGTGTACTTTCTGGTTTGGTTGGTAGATTATCTCAAATTGAAATTTCAGAAAGTTTTATAGATGGAGCAAAAGATTTAGCATCAGCTGCTCTTGCCATAGCCTTAGCTCGTGGAATCGTAATAATTGCTCAAAATGGATTTATAATAGATACTATATTAAATTCCGCAGCAGCTTTTTTAGGCGGACTTCCAAAAGTTATATTTGTATATTTATCTTTCTTCTTGGAAGCTGCATTGGCATTTTTAATTCCATCATCTTCAGGTCTTGCTTCACTTACAGTACCTGTACTCGCTCCTCTTGGTGATTTAGTTAATATATCAGCTCAGGTAATAGTAACCGCTTATCAATTTGGGGTAGGTCTTACAAACTTTATAACTCCAACTTCAGGGGTATTGATGGGAGCACTTGCAGTAGCTCATATTCCTTTTTCAAAATGGGTTAGATTTATAATGCCTATATTGTTGATTTTAACAGCTGTATCTCTAGTTTTCTTAACAATAGGTATATATATAGGATTTTAATTAAAGATAGTTTAATTTAATATGTTTAGAAATTATATAAAAAACCAAAAATATGATTTTCAATAAATTGCCACTAAATTACTTAGTGGCAATTTATTTTTTATATAATAAATGACAAAATATCCTAACAAATCTATATTTTCTCCTCAAATCTCTTAAATTGTATACATTTAATCTACTTACTCTTGTTTTCTATGTCAAATTAGCTAAATAAAATTAAATTAAAAGTCAAAAAACTAAATAAATTAATTCTAATTTGAAATATATATGAAGGTTTTTGGAGAATACTTACTTATAGTAGTAAAAAATGTTAAAATAAGAGTGTAATCAAATATAAAGAACTGAAATAGCTAACAGTTATTAAATATAGGAGTGTAAAAATTTATGGGATTAAAAGAATTTGATTTTATTGAAGAGTCTATTGATATGTTGAGGACAATGTCTCCAACGTTAGAAACTATATCAGATGAAATAGAAGAGTATTTTGAAAATATCTTGGATGAAAAGAATCAAGAATATATAAATGTAACCTCTAGAATAAAATCAGAATCAAGTTTAAGGGAAAAGATAATTAGAAATAGATATTTAAAAAAATATGGAGAAGCAAGTAACCTTATTCACAATGTCTCTGACTTAATAGGTTTAAGAATTGAGTGCAGATTTATTGAGGATGAAAATAAGATATATAGACTTTTAAGGAGATATTTTAACAAAACAGATGATAAAATAAACTACTATAATAAAGAAAATAAGAATATTAAATTAAAGTTATCTGAGAGACAACCGAATAAACAAAAAAATGGATTCGAAATATATAAAATAGATGGAGTTTTTGCATATTTAGATAGAGAAGTAAAATTTGAGCTTCAAATTAAATCTCTTGTAAATGTGTTTTGGAGTGAAATTGAACATAAAATAATTTATAAAAATAACACATATTTACTTGCTGACAAATTTATAAAGGATATGATGGACTCTATAAAGAATAATCTTACTATGATTGATAATCAGCTTTTAAGTATTTACAAAAACTTTCATTCAGGAAAGTCTTTTAATATGAAAGTAAGTAAAAAGGAAATTGAAAAATTATTTGCAAAATTAGTATACGATGCTTTTTCTGAAAAGATGAACAAAAGTATAGGTTTCGTTGTAGATTTTAAAAAGCCATGCGAGACTATATTAAGTTATTCTTTTAATAAACAAGATATAAGTGATGAAGTTTTAGGTAATTTTATGCTTGATGAGTTTGCGAGATTAAATGAAATTGTAAATAAGGATATAGATTTTAATGAGCAAATAGAGTTTGAAAGAGAACCAACATTTGATGATAAATTTTGTAAAGACCTAGGAAATCACTTTAGAAGTAGATTAAATACGGAATTCCCATGGAATCTATTTTTTAGAATATTGTTTGAAATAGAGCCATGTAACAATACAGAAGACTTTGAAAATTTTGTAGAGTTTATAAAAGAAAATGTACTACTAGAAGAAAATAGAGAACAACTTTTATGTCAATTTGAAGAAAATAGTCAATTTATAATTGAAGATATGTATGAATGTATATTCAATAGCATAAGTGAGATTGATAGTGTTGAAATTTTGTATAATTATAATCTTGAAAAAATAAATTTCACATCAAGTGAAATTATAAATTGTATATGTAGAGAATATGAATGCTATGGTGAATATTTAGAAGAAAAAGAAAAGCTTATGAACGCATTTAGAGAAAAAATTATTCAAATTTTTGAGTAATCAATCAATGTTGAAATGGCGCTAATGCGCCATTTTTCAAATATGTATAAATTTATTAAAAGTATTTTAAAGGAGGCGATTTGTATAGAGAAAACAGGTGTAATTTTGGCAGGGGGAAAAAATTCTAGAATGGGAAGAAATAAAGCTTTTCTAGAATTACATGAAAAGCCTTTTATTGAAATTGCAATAGAAGTATTTAAAAATTTTGATGAAGTAATAATAATATCTAATAATGAAGAATTATATTCTAAATATAATATTAAAGTTTATAGTGATATAATAAAAAATATTGGCCCAATTGGGGGAATATATACTGCTCTTGAATATGCAAAGTATGATATAGTTATAGTTGCTTGTGATATGCCATATCTAAATAATGAAATAGTTGAAAGAATAGCTAATGAAATGGATGATAAAAGTGTGATTTCAGTGACAAATGGAAAGTTACAACCATTGTGTTCTGGGTATAAAAAGAGTATAATAAATAAGGTATCTTTATGTATAGAGGGAAATGATTTAAAGCTCAGAAGCCTTATAGACAAAATAGATAAAAGCTATATATACTTTGATGATGAAGATTTATTTTTAAATGTAAATACTGTTAATGAGTATAAAAAATTAACTGGAGTTTAATTAGCTATAGTTATAAAATAGAGTAGGATTTATATGGAGGAGAGTTTATGAATTTACTTAAATGCGATTCTTGGGCAGTAATATTAAATAATAGCGATGAAGGAAGTAAAGCATATAAAATACTAGATGAACTTAAAAAGAATATGTACAAAGTTGTTGCTATAGATGAAGAAAAAAAACCTATTGAAGGTATAGATGTATATGAGTGTTTAAAAGATGTGCCACACAATATTGATGTTGTGGCTATTATTGACAAACAACCTAAGATGGATGTAATTTTAGAAGAAGTAGAACTTTTAGATATACAAAACATTTGGTTTGAAAAAGGAAGCTTTAGTGAAATGATGATTAAAAAGATTAAAGATTTAAAATTGAATGTAGAATATAATTTAAATTTATATGATGAGTTAACTAAATAATAAAAGATATAACTAGTTAGCCAAACACATTATTTTATAGTATAGATTAA
This sequence comes from Clostridioides sp. LIBA-6822, assembly GCF_056688955.1. Lineage (NCBI taxonomy): Bacteria > Bacillati > Bacillota > Clostridia > Peptostreptococcales > Peptostreptococcaceae > Clostridioides > Clostridioides sp. LIBA-6822. The sequence goes on from NZ_CP196995.1 coordinate 1,908,075, forward strand.
CTAATGAAACATTAAGTTACAATATTTGTTAAAAAAGTTATAAGTTACATGATATAATATATTAAATAGGATATAAAGGAGTTGATATATTATGTTAATAGTGACTACAGAAAAAGTTGAAGGCAAAAAAATATCAGAAGTTCTAGGACTAGTTAGAGGAAGTACAATAAGAGCAAAACATGTTGGAAAAGATATAGGAGCAAGCTTTAAAAATCTTGTTGGAGGAGAACTTACAGGATATAATGAAATGCTTACTGAAGCAAGACAAATTGCTATAGGTAGAATGGTTGAAGATGCAGAAGCTAAAGGTGCAAATGCAATAATAGCATTTAGACTATCTTCAGCTTCAGTTATGCAAGGTGCAGCAGAAATGCTTGCTTATGGAACAGCAGTTATTTTAGAAGATGGTAATAATGCATTTGAAAAATAAAATATAAATAGTTAAAAAAGAGGCATCTTTTAAAAATTTTATGGATGCCTTTTTTTATTTGAAAAAACTGATATAAGAAAGAATTTTAATTGTTATGATAATAAAATGGGATGATATTATATAAATAAATAAAATTATATTATATAATATATGGTATAGACTTAAAAACTTTTATTAGTAGAGAAAAATATGGATAATGTTATAATAGTTATAGAAATTGAACGTAATTGTACATTTGCTATATAGATTATATATATACTAGTTTTATATTTTGAATAGTTATAAATCAATATCTTTTATTTTGCGAACGTTGGAATAATAAAAAATGTATGTACTAATAGGTTATATGATAAAAAAAGTAGATATAATTGTTATATTGCTGAGAAAAATGGAAATAAAATAGAGTAAGTTTTATTAACTGAGTTTTTATTTATAAGGATTTAATCAATGTATAAAGGGGTGAAATTATATGTTTAATGTTGCAATTATAACACTTAGTGATAAAGGATACGAAGGAAAAAGAGAAGATATAACAGGGAAAAAATTAACTGAGTTTGTTGAAAATACAGGAGATTATAAAGTCATTGAATATGTATTGATAAAAGATGACAAGGAAATGTTAAAAGAAAATATTATAAAACTTTGTGATAGTAATAAAATAGATTTAATTCTTACTAATGGAGGTACTGGTTTTTCAAAAAGAGACATAACTCCAGAAGCTACTAAAGAGGTATTAGAAAAAGAGATACCAGGTTTGAGCGAATATATGAGAATGAAATCTACAGAAATTACTAAAAAAGCTATACTAAGTAGGGGTGTAAGTGGAATAAGAAATAATTCTATAATAATAAATTTACCTGGGAGTCCTAAAGGTGCAGTTGAAAATCTAAGTTTTATAATTGATGTTCTAGACCATGGTATAGAAATCTTAAGAGGAGAAGCTACAGAATGTGCCACTAAAAATAAATAGTATATAATTTAGATAGATAAAAAATAGACAAAGAGGTAGATAGAGTATGATTGATAAGTATGGGAGAAAAATAGACTACCTTCGTATTTCACTTACAGATAAGTGTAATTTAAGGTGTGTCTATTGTATGCCACCAGATGTAAAATTTGATAAAAATTATATAAATGAAAATCTAAGTTTTGAAGATTATAAATTTATTATAAAGGCTATGTCAGAACAAGGAATAACCAAGGTTAGGTTTACTGGAGGAGAGCCTCTTTTATATCCTAAATTGAATGAGCTTATAAAGTTTACAAAAGAAGAATGTGGAATAAATAATATAGGAATGACAACTAATGCTATTGGGCTTTCTGATAGAATATTTGAGCTTGAAAAATGTGGTTTAAATAAAGTTAATATAAGTTTAGATTCTTTGAAGGAATATAAGTATAAATCTGTAACAAGAGGCGGAAATTTAAAAGATGTCTTAAAATCGATTGAATCTTGTTTAAATTTAGGCATAAAAGTAAAATTAAATTGTGTTGCTATAAGTGGATTTAATGATGATGAACTTAAAGATTTTATGTTTTTAACTGTTAAATCACCAATTGATGTAAGATTTATAGAGCTTATGCCATTAGGTGAAGCTAATAGAGTTTATAAAAAGGGTTATTTTAATGTAAAAGAAATGGTTGAAAAAATATATGGATTATATAAAGTTAAAAATGAAGAGAAAAGTACAGCAGAATATTATATGTTTAAAGGAGCTAAAGGAAGAATAGGAATTATAACTCCATTAAGTTGTTCATTTTGCAACACATGTAATCGCATTAGACTTACTTCTAGTGGTGCAATAAAATTGTGTCTACATTCAAAAGAAGAAATAGATATAAAGCCATTTTTACATAAACCGTTGTTATTTAGAGAATCTATGAAAGATATAATAAAACAGAAACCAGAAAAGCATCATTTAATAGAAAATAAATGTAGTGATACAAATAGACGTATGTATGAAATTGGAGGATAAGTAATGTTAACACACATAAATGAAAAGGGATATGCCAAGATGGTGGATATAAGTGAAAAAAATGATACTAAAAGAATCGCCGTGGCAACAGCTACCATTACTCTTAGTAAGGAAGCTTTAGAAAAAGTAAAAAATGGCCAGATAAAAAAAGGAGATGTGTTGTCTGTGGCTCAAGTTGCAGGTATAATGGGAGCTAAAAATACATCTTCAAATATACCAATGTGTCATCAGATTAAATTAGTTGGATGTGATTTGGAATTTGATATAGATGATTCTATGTCTGCTATTAAGATATATGCAACTTGTAAATCTCTTGGAAAGACTGGAGTAGAAATGGAAGCCTTAAGTGCATGTTCTTTAGCAGCACTTACAATTTATGATATGTGTAAAGCAGTTGATAAAAAAATGGTTATAAGTAATATACATCTTGTGGAGAAGTCTGGTGGAAAATCAGGAGACTTTAAATTTGAGTAATTAATATTATATGGGTGAAAATTTGGAGGAAATATGGCTAAGGTAGTGTCAATAAATATAAGTGAGAAAAAGGGTGTAATCAAGGTTCCTGTACAATGTGCAGAATTAAAAATAAATCATGGGATAGTTGGAGATGCACATGCTGGGAACTGGCATCGTCAGATAAGCTTACTTGGAAAAGAAAGTATAGATAAAATGAAAATGAAAGGTTTTGACCAATTAAAATATGGAGATTTTGCTGAGAATATAACTACAGAAGGGATAGAAGTATTTTCATTACCAGTTGGTACAAAACTTAGAATTGGTAATTGTGAAGTTGAAGTGACTCAAATTGGTAAAAAATGTCATAATGGGTGTGAAATTAAGAAGTTAACTGGAGACTGTGTAATGCCACGAGAAGGAATTTTTGTACAAGTTCTAAAAGAAGGAATTATAAATGTGAATGATACAATAGATGTAATTCAATAAAATTACTATTAAAATATAGTTATATGTATAATAGATATTTAAATTAAAACATTATTAATATGTAAGTATGTATTTTAAAATATAACGACTAATTTTTATAAAAATTAGTCGTTATATTTTATTTCTAAATTAAAATAGTAGTTGTATTAAGCTATGAATGTAAAATCATAGTTTTTTATTTTTTAATTTTTAGGATATATTTTTTATCTATACTCTTAGAATTATATTCTATCTAAAAATTAATTATTTTGTGCTATATTGTTTATATTGTAAATTTATAGATAATAAAGTATAAATAATATAAATTTTGATGAAATTTTAAAAAATACATTATATAAATATAGTAATAATATAAAAATTTACATATAAAACTAAAAAATACAAGTAATTTACTTTTTGAGTTGACAAAATATTGCATATATATTATGATATAAATCATAAATTAACTATAAATAAATATTATAGATTCGTAGAAGAAGAAAGTAGCATAAAGGAATTTTACAGAGAATTAGATTTGGCTGAGAACTAATATTGGAATTTATGTGAAAAGGACTTTGGAGAATACTGTTATAATTCTGTTATAATAGTGGTTTAATTCGCCTTAAGAAAATGAGTGAGTAAAATTAATTTTTACTAATAAGAGTGGTAACACGGATTTATATTCGTCTCTTGGATTTTTCCAAGAGGCGTTTTTTATTATAAAATTATTTCAGAAAATTTAAAACTATATATTAAATGAAAAATATAAATATATGATAGTTAATAAATTTATAAATTAGAAAATTGTAAAATATACTAGACTCAGTGACTTTACGATTTAAATGGAGGGATGAAAATGGAAGAAGAAAAAATTAACTATGCTCTGGAACAGGTTCCAGAGAATCAAAAACGTGGTTGGGTGGCCATGTTTTCAGTTTTAGTAGCAATAGGTGTGGATTTATCATCTGTTATTTTAGGGGCTGAATTGGCACAGAGTATGCCAATGAAACAAGCAATATTATCAGTAATTGTTGGTTCATTTTTTTCTGCAATTTTGTATACTACATGCTCTTTGGTTGGTTCATCTACAAGCCTATCTACATCTATGATAACAAAGTATGTGTTTGGAGAAGCTGGAGCAAAAATATTTTCTCTAGTTATAGGGGTTTCTTTATTAGGGTGGTTTGGAGTTCAAGTAGGTTTCTTTGCCCAAAATGCACAAATAATAATAGAAGATATATTTAATCTAGATGTTAGTATGCAAATTCTAAGCCTCATAGGCGGTCTCTTGATGATGAGTACGGCTATTTATGGATATAAGGCAATGGAAAAATTAAGTGTGTATTCAGTACCTTTCTTATTAATTCTTATGATGTTAACTATATTTTTAGCTTTTAGAGCAAATGGAATTCCAGTTGATGATAATATGAAATCTACTATGACATTTGCAGGAGGAGTTTCTCTATCAATGAGTATAATAATAGTTGGTGCAATAGTATCTCCTGATATAAGTCGTTGGGCTAAAAGTAGAAGAGATTGTGCACTTTCAAGTTTCTTGGGAATACAATTTGGAAATGCCTTTATGATAGTAGTTTCAATAATACTAGTAAAATGTATGGGAACTTCAGATATTATGAGAATTTTTATTACGTTGGGAATTGCTATACCAGGTATAATTGTTCTTACCTTAGCTCAATGGACTACAAACACAAGTAATGTTTATTCAGCATCACTAAGTATAGCACTTGTACTTAAAAAAGCACCTGAGAAAGTATTAACTATAGTTCTTGGTATTGTAGCAACATTATTAGCTGTATTTGGAATATATGAAGGTTTTATAGGATTTTTAAATTTACTTGGAATTGTAATTGCACCTGTTGGTGGTGTATATACAGCAGAATATTACATAGTAAAACAAGAGCTTAAAGGTTTTGATAAGGGTGTACTATATAAACCAATAGTTAAACGTTCAATAGCATCTTGGGTAATTGGGATACTGATAACTTACCTTTCAACATATGGATTTATAACTCTTACTACTATAGCTCCTTTAGATGGATTTATAGCAGGGTTTGTAGTACAATCTATTATTGGAAAAGTGCTTTGTTCAGCAAAAAATAAGCAAAATACAGATAAAGCAGTATAATGAAATTTGTTTATAAAGTATAAAATAAATTTGAAATATGAGGAGAAAGTAACATGAGATTTTTAACAGAAGAAAGTGTAGATAAAATAGCAGTTGGTGCAGCAGTACTTGGAACTGGAGGTGGAGGTGACCCATATGTAGGTAAATTGGTTGCAAAACAGGCAATTAAAAAATATGGTCCTGTAAAAGTAATAAGTTTAGATGAACTTGATGATGATGCTCTAGTAGTTCCAGTATCTGGTATGGGTTCTCCTGTAATTACAATAGAAAAATTACTTTCTGAGGTGGAATTAACTACACCTTTAGAAATAATGGAGAAGTTAATAAACAGAAAAGTAGATGTTATAATTCCTATAGAAATAGGTGGAATAAACTCACTTATGCCAATAGCAGTTGCTGCAAAAAAAGGACTACCTATTTTGGATGCTGATTCTATGGGGAGAGCTTTTCCTGAAGCTCAAATGGTAACTTTTTATCTTGAAGGGTATGAGGCATCACCTGCTGTAATGTCTGATGAAAAAGGAAATTCTGCTATTCTTTATCCTGTGGATGGAATTTGGTCAGAAAGACTAGCTAGAACTCTAACTGTGGAAATGGGAGGAAGTTCTTCTATTAGTGACTATAATTTAAGTGGAGCTCAAGTTAAAAAAGCTGCTATAGGTAATACACTTACAATAGCTGAAACTATAGGTGGATTTTTGCTTGAAAATAAATCTGATTCAAAAGGTGCTGTTGAGAATATATTAAAAGAATTAAAAGGATATAAATTGTTTGAAGGAAAGGTAATTGATATTAAGAGAGAATTGAAAGGTGGATTTACTAGAGGACACGCCTTTTTTGCCGGAATTAATGAATATGATGGAGAGTATTCTATATTATTTCAAAATGAGAATTTAATTGCAAAAAAAGGTGATACACCACTTTGTATTACGCCAGATTTAATAGCAGTGTTAGATTTAGAAACTGGATTTCCAATAACTACAGAAAGAATAAAATACGGTTCTCGTGTTATGGTAGTAGCTTTTCCTTGTAATGAAAAATGGAGAACAGAAAAAGGAATTGAGACAGTTGGACCTGGATACTTTGGATATGATGTGGAATATAAAACAGTAGAAGAATTACAAGGAAAATAAAATTTTAGGAGGAAATTTTGATGTATCGTGTAGGAATTGACGTTGGAGGAACAAATACAGATGCTTGTATACTGGATGGGGAATTAAAAGTAATTCATTCAGTTAAAGTAGCAACTACAAAAGATGTTGAAACTGGTGTTTATAATGCCTTAAAAAAAGTTATAGATGAAAGTGAAATTGACCATTCCTTAATAAAGTATGCTATGCTTGGTACAACTCATTGTACAAATGCTATTGTAGAAAGAAAAAGATTAAATAATGTAGCAATGATAAGAATAGGAAAGCCAGCAACCACTGCTATTCTCCCTTTTATAGATTGGCCAGAAGATTTAAGAGAAAAAATAGAACTAGATTCAATACTGGTATCTGGTGGATATGAATTTGATTAAAAAATAGCTACGCACACTTGCGACTTTAGTCATGAGTTAGTAGCTAAAATAGTCAGCATATAGGGAAACTTATATGTAGAGATAGGATAGAACCTATCCAATACTACTTGAATTGCTGGAAACCCCTAAAGCTAACCAAACTAAAACATAAGGATGAAATAAACCTAAGTGTGAAAGTTACGAAAGTAGAAAAAATTGGTTAGATGGTATAAGGTTAAACCCTAAGTACTTTAAAATGGGCAATCAGCAGGTAAGCTCCTAAGTAGGAGAAACTTCAACGACTATTCCTCTTGAGGGAAGTACACTACAAGCTATTGGTAGTGGAAGTGGGTAGACCTTAACGGATAATGCCGAAGGATAAGATATAGTCTGTGCTTGCATGAAAGTGTAAGAAGTTCATAAGAGAACTGCATAGGTAGTAGCGAACTTATGTGAACGACAACCTCAAAAATGATAAAAGTTAAGACTTACGGTTCTTACATATGCTATTTAAAAATAAATATAAAAACCTTTAAAATACTTGTTTAAAAAAATTGCACTTGTTAATATTAGGATGGTGATGAAAAATTGAAGTGACTCAGATATGTATATTTAGTACAATACCATATAACATGGTGTGTAAAATATAGACATCCAGTATTAACAAATGAAATTGAAGAAGATTTAATTAATATATTTAGTTGTTACTGTATCAGAAAATACAAAGGAGCAGATAAGAAAATATATTAATTAATCAGAAAAAACAAGTAAAGTGAGGTGATAGTAGTGGAAAAGGCATATAAGTTTAGAATGTATCCAAATAAAAAGCAACAAGAGTTAATTAACAAAACTTTTGGATGTTGTAGATTTGTATATAATAAGTATCTTGCTAAAAAAATAGAAGTTTATGAAAACAATAAAGAAACTTTTACTTATAAACAGTGCAGTTCTGATTTGACCAATTTAAAAAAAGAATTAGAGTGGCTTAAAGAACCTGACAAATTTTCACTACAAAATACCTTAAAAGATTTAGAAAACGCATATAAAAAATTCTTTAAAGAAAATGCAGGATTTCCTAAATTTAAATCAAAGAAAACTAATAGATTTTCATATAGAACTAACTTTACAAATGGAAATATTATGTACTGTAGTCAATATATAAAATTACCTAAAATTGGTATGGTTAAAGTAAGAGATAAACAAGTACCTCAAGGGAGAATACTTAATGCTACTATATCCAAAGAACCAAGTGGTAAATATTATGTATCATTATGCTGTACTGATATAGAGATTGAAGCATTTGAAAATACTAATAATCAGATAGGTTTAGATTTAGGAATTAAAGAATTTTGTATCTCAAGTTGTGGACAATTTATAGAAAATCCTAAGTATTTTCTAAAGTCATTAAACAAACTTGCTAAATTACAAAGAGAATTATCGAGAAAAACAATTGGTAGTTTAAATAGAAATAAAGCAAGGTTAAAAGTTGCAAGACTTCAAGAACATATAGCTAATCGTCGAGAGGATTTTTTACAAAAACTATCTACTAAATTAATACGAGAGAATGATATTATTTGCATAGAAGATTTACAAGTAAAGAATATGACTAGAAATCATAAACTATCTCGCTCTATTTTTGATGTATCATGGTCAGAATTTGTTCGTCAATTAGAATACAAGGCTAATTGGTATGGTAGACAAATTGTAAAGGTAGGTAAATTCTTTGCAAGTTCACAAATATGCAATAAATGTGGGTACAAAAACGAGGAAATTAAGGATTTAAATATAAGAGAATGGATTTGTCCTTGTTGTAATGAAACTCACAATAGAGATATAAATGCAAGTATAAATATACTAAAAGAAGGGTTAAGACTAATAAGAGTTTAAAATAAATAACGTATGTAAGAACCGTAGGAACTACGGGGATAGCCTGTGGAGAATTGGTAAGACATATTTTAGTATGCAAAATTCTATGAAGCAGGAACCCTGTGACTTTAGTCATGGGAGGTTCAGGGTAGAAAGATAAATGAACTTTGCAAAGAAGAAGTTGTAGAATTTTGTAATAAAATAAAAGACAGAGTGGAAAGTGTTGCAATAAGTGGAGTATTTGCTCCAGTAAATAAACAACAAGAAGAGGAAGTTGCAAAGTGGGTTAGAGAAATTTTAGGTGATATTCCTATATCTTTATCAAATGAAATAGGTAATATAGGTATACTAGAAAGAGAAAATGGAGCCATTTTAAATTCTGCATTATCTCAAGTAGGTAAAGCAGTATCTTTAGGATTTGAAAAAGCACTTAAAGATTTAGGTATAGATGCACAAATTTATTTTAGTCAAAATGATGGAACATTAATGAATTTAGAGTATACAATGAAATATCCAATTTTTACAATTGGATGTGGAATAACAAATTCTATCAGAGGAGCTTCTTTCTTGTCAGAAGTAAAAAATGCAATAGTACTTGATGTTGGAGGTACTACAAGTGACCTAGGTGTACTATACAATGGATTCCCTAGAGAATCATCAATTCCTGTTACAATTGGAGGAGTACATACAAACTTTAGAATGCCAGATGTTTTAACTATTGGTCTTGCTGGTGGGACATGTGTAAAAGGTGAAAAAGATAATATAAAGATAGGTCCTGAAAGTGTTGGATATAAAATAACTGAAGATGCAATAATATTTGGTGGAGATACTTTAACTTTATCAGATGTTGTGACAAAGTTAGATATGGCATTTGAAGATAGAAAAACTAATGTTGAACATTTAGATAAAGAGTATTGTGATGAGGTATATAAAAAGGTAATTTTAAAACTAGAGGATGCTGTAGACCAAATGAAAACTAGCCAAGGTGATGTTGAGTTAGTTTTAACAGGTGGAGGGAGTATAATTGTTCCTGAAAAATTAAAAGGCATAAGTAATGTTATAAGACCTCCTCATTATACTGCTGCAAATGCTATTGGTGCAGCATTAGGGCAAATAAGTGGAGATGTAGAAAAAGTATATAGTTTAGATAAAATGTCTAGAGAAGATGCTATAGAAGATGCAAAACAAGAGGCAGTAAATAAAGCTCTAAAGGCTGGTGCTAAAAAAGATACTATAGAAGTATTAAACATAGAAGATGTTCCACTTGCATACCTTCCTGGAAATGCACTTCTTATAAAAGTAAAAGTTGTTGGTGATTTAATTTAAAGAAGAATTTAATTATTTTTAAAATTATTTTAAATATAAAAAAATCGGTGCTTAATTTGTACCGATTTTTGTTTTTTAGTAAAGAACTCGTTTTTTTGCTTCTGCTATAGCTCTAGCAGCACTTTTTGCTTGTATTCTTTTTTCTTCTTCTTTTTTGAACGCATTTATTGTTTCATTTAAATTTTTATCATGTTCATTTTTTTCTTTATCTTCATTTTCTCTATATACTAATACATAATTTATTATTGATTCATTTATTATCTGGGATATACTCTTATTCTCATTAATTCCTATCCTTTTAACTTCTTTGAGTAATGTTTCATCAATATGAACCGTTGTTTGCTTTGTGTTTTTTGCCATGTTAATCACCTCTTAAAAAGAATTTTAACATTAAAATTTTTTTTAGTCAATAAATTTTAATATTAAAATTCTTTAAAGGTTTTATTTGATTTTCTAAAATTTTCTATTGCATTTATCATGTTATTTTTTATATTTTCACCTAATATAGAAGACTTTAGTCTAGGGTTTTTAATATGGTCATAAATTGGCTCTAAAAATTCGACTTCAACTGGAAGAGAATTAATTTTACCAATAGGTTGATACCCTTCATAAGTATCTTTTGAATTTTTTATTACTAGTGGAACAATAGGGCATTTTGCTTTATATGCTATTTTTAAAGCTCCACTTCTAAAATCCGATACTAGTGAATTTGGTTCTTTAATCCATGTTAAATCTCCTTCTGGAAATACTGCCATACTTTGACCTTTAAGTATATTTTGAGAGGCTTCAGTAATACTTTTTATTCCTTCTCGATTGTTTTTTCTGTTTACATATACACATCTTAGTAATTTTGCCCATTCTTTAAATATAGGTATATTTCTCCAAACTGGTTCGTCTGCAATTACACATCCAATTGGTCTTTCTACACTTGCTGCTAATATGAAGCTATCGAGCATACTAGAATGATTTACAACAAATAGAAGTGGTTCTTTTGGTAGTGTATCTTTTCCAATTATGTTAAGGTCTATATTTACTATATCTAAAGATTTTCTAGCTTGTTTTTGCATAAATTCAAATTTTTCTTTTAAGCTAAATTTATCAGGATTTTTTTTAATTTTAATGAGTCTAGGTATAGAAGATGTAAAGCCTATAAGTTGATATGTAGCAAATTTTAAGTAATTATTCATAAAATTATCTCCTTAAAATAAAATTATTTATTACTGTAAAGATTTTAACATAAAATAAAATTTAAGTCTATTTTAATTCCATTATATAATCTATATTTAAAATAGATAGATATTAAAATTTTATACTTTTAATTTTATAAATTAGATTTTATCAATAAATTACTATTCTATTAAATTGACTTAATAACCTTTAAATTCAATTATAAAAACTGTTGCAGATTACCAACAACAGTTTAAAAAGAGCTACTTTATAATATAGAAATGATATATATTAACTCATAAGGCTAGCAATAGCCCATTCTTTACACTGAGCAATTCTTTTTCCATCATCACCTTGTTCTTTGTCATATGCAAATTGATTAAGCATCTCACATGGAAATGTATCACATTGACCACAATGTGTAAGATTTTTATTTTCACAACATGATTTTACAGGACATTCTTCACCCCAAAAAGGCTTGTCAATGCATGTACATCCTTTGCAATTGACCTTTTCTTTATACTCACATTCATAACACAAAATTCCACATCTTGATTCTATCATTCTGACTCACTCCTTAAATATAAATTTTATATGATTGTACATCAAAATTTATACTTTTCATTGTAAAAATCGGACAAATTTTTTATATAGGTTGTTGGATTAACTCCACAGATAGATTTAAAATCATTTATAAAATGGGATTGGTCGTAATAACCAATCTCTTGTGCTAAAGTTGTAAATGGTATTCTATTATTTTGCACTTCTTGTAATACAATATTTATACGAAGTAGTCTTAGATATGATTTAACACTCATACCAAGAGAATTATTAAAAATTCTGTTTAAATGACGTTCACTATAACAACTTATTTGAGAAATATTTTTAACTGACATAATAGAGTCCTGTTTTCTTGCATTTTCAAGTATTGGGATAGTCATATCTACTATATCTGATTTGAATAAATATGATAAAAATAGCATATCTAATTCTTCTATTAATTCTTTTATAGTACTTGTTTTTTCAAAAATAGAATTAATCTCTGAGCTAAATAATGTATTAAAATCTTCAAGTTTAATTTTTAAATCTGTGGATTCTCTTTGAGAAAGACCTGTCAAATAATACATTCCACCTGGACGAAACTCAACAAATACCCTGAAGAGTACACTTTCTATATCATTTTTTACAACAATAGTTTTTGTTGTAGCTCCCCAAAATTCACTCTCCATACATTTCTTATCAAATTTAAATATCATACATCCACTAGCATCAGGTATTAATGTAAGATTTTCCTTAATATTTATATCTGGAATAGATATTGTATAGTGTGCTATATATGGTCTTAACAATTTATTTGGCAAAATATATGTATACTGTTTGCAAGTATTTAAAATATTGTTGATTATTTCATTCATAAGTATTTCCTCCTAATATATCAAAAACAAATATGCTAATTTATTTTGATATATATAATAAACAAATTCTGATTTAACTAAAATATTTCAATAAGGTACTCTTGTTAAATTCAGATACAATAATTGTAAAATAAAATTTCAAAATATACAATTACTATAAATTATATATATTCAACAAATATAGATATTAAAGAAGAATAGATATAAATTAGAATCAGAAAATAATAGTGTTACTTTCATAATAAATACATATAAAGATATTTTTAAGAATAAAATTTATTATTAAATAAAAAATAAAGGAGAGTGGTTTAATAGCATGGCATCAAAACAAACACCAAGAAATAATTTAGAAAAGTTTTTGAGAATAAGAGTTTTATCACATACAGGCGACAAAATACATATAAAATTACCTGTGAATTTTGCAAAGAGAATGATTGAGAATAATGCTTTAGACTTATTTAATGGGAAAGATGATGTAGTTGATGGTAAAAAGGTTACTGAAATATTAGTCAAGGCATTTGACTATGACTTAACTGGAGAAGTAGTTCATTTGGAGAGAAAAAATGGAGATATTATTAAGGTTTCAATTGTACAATAGAACTAATTTATATGAATTTTATTTTGAAAAAATATAACTAATTGAGAATCAGTAAGAAAGTGTAGCTTATTGTTAGCATATAATACACATTTATAATTTATAGATGTGTATTTTTTATATGTAAAGTTTAAATGTCCATATTATAAAACTGTTACAATTTTGAAAATAGATGTAAATATATGTTGTATAGTATAATATTTATTTAGAAAAATTCATTTATCAATACAGAAATTTTAATTCAATGTTAGTTCTATTTGAAGGAATATATAGATTGTTTGATAAAAATATCAGGAAATATTAAAAATAGATTTGGAAGCAGTTAATGCTTTTAAATTAGTATGGAATTATCATTAATCAATAAGAAAAAGGGTAATAGATAGAACTAATATATTCTATTTTACTTCATGATATTGAATTTTCTTGTAAGTTAGATTGCATAACGATATAATACTTTTATGAATTAGAATTTGTTTAAATACATTTTGATAAATGAGATAAACAAAGGGGGAGAAGAATTGTGAGTAAAATAATGGAATTTGATAGTAGAGAGAATTTCAGAAAATGGCTATATGATAATTGCCTGTCAAGCACAGGAATTTGGATTTTATTTGGAAAAGCAGGTGGACCAAAAACAATAAAGGCAGATGAAGCACTTGAGGAAGCTCTTTGTTTTGGATGGATAGATGGACAGATGAAAAGCATTGATGATAAAACTTATAAAAAGTATTTTTCTCTACGTAGAGAGAAAAGCAAGTGGTCAGAGAAAAATAAGGTATTAGCTAAATCTCTTGAAGAACAAGGGTTTATGACTGATTATGGAAGAAAGAAAATTGAGGAAGCTCAAAAAAATGGTCAATGGGAGGCTATAAACTCTATAGTAGTTACAGAAGAGCAGATATCCTCTTTATCGACTTTACTAAAAGAGTATGAGCCTGCTTATACCAATTTTTGTGCTATGTCCTTGTCAATAAAGAAAATCTATACACGAGCATACTTTGATGCAAAGACAGATGCTGGACGTGAAAGGCGAATATTATGGATGGTTGAAAGACTTAATAAAAATCTAAAACCTATGTAAATGTTACACTTATATTATTTTAGAAGGTATAATTTTAAAATGAGAAACATTTGATGTATCTATATTATAATTGAATGAGTTATCAAAAATTACAAGAATATATTATGATAATTTATTTTTGACAACAACCTTCAGTTTGTTTGGGCTGTTAATCCAAGAGGTTAACTGCTTTTTTGTGCAAAAAGGACACCTTATTGGTGCCCATAATCAAATTATATTCTTTTAAATTGAATTTTTTCATTTAAACATAAAGCTTCAAATCTGTATGCATCTGTCATCTCATAAAAACCAAAAAATATAAAACCATCACGAGAAGTAAATTCATATTGTATATCTTCACTTTTCAATATCTTTTCTACCTCGTCTATTTTTTCGCTATATATAATTCCTACCATATAATTTATCATTGTAGAATCCCTCCTATTAAATATGAAAATATCCAAATATATAATAACACATTTAGATAATGTAATAATATTAAAAAATAAAATAAACTTATTAAATTAGGAGATTAAATTTTTAGCAAAATACTTATAAATAATCTAGATAATAATTGTTTTATAACAAAAGGATAATATAAGAATTTTAATCTTGTATAAAAAATAAGAAGCTATAAATAATATAAGTATCATTTATAGCTTCTTATTTTTTATTGATTATGATTACATATAAAAGTAATCACTATATTTTTTGTTTAAGTTTTAATACTTGTTTTACGATATTTGTTGAGTGGTCAGAAATTCTTTCTAAATTAGTAAGTAAATCAAGATAAAGCACACCAGCATCAATTGTACAATTTCCATTATTTAATCTAATCATGTGTGAATTTCTAAAAGTTTTTTCTAAGTAATTTACTTCATTTTCGACTTCTAAAACTTTATTTGCTAACTCAAAATCTTTAACATCTAAAACTATTAAAGCATCTTTGAAGTTAGTCATAGTCTTATTGTATATTTCATAGATTTCTTTTATTGCACTATCAGAGAAATTAACATTCATTTCTTTAACACTCATAGCTAATTCAGCTATATTTTCTGCGTGGTCAGATACTCTTTCAATGTCATTTACAGTGTTAAAAAGTAAATCTGTTCTAAAACGTTCATCGTCTCTAAGAGGTTCTTTAGAAAGTTTTAGTAGATAATTCAGTATATCTTTCTGTAATTTATTGACAACTTTTTCTGATTCAAAAGTTTTATTAATATCATCACTACTCTTATTTAAGAATCCTGCAATTGCATGTTCTAAAGAATTTGTAGCTTTATGTCCCATTCTTACAACTTCTTGTACAGTATTACCAAGTGCTATAGATGGAGTACTAAACATTCTTTCATCTAAGTACTTAGTATTATTTACTACTTCTGATTCAGTTTCTCTAATAGGTATAAGTTTACTTGCTAATTTAACTATGTATTTAGAAAATGGTAATAATATTATAACATTTGTAAGGTTAAATAAAGTATGTGCATTTGCTATTTGTCTAGCCGTATCAGTTGGGTCAAAATGAGTAACTATAGCTGATATAGGTTTATTTAAAACAAGCATAAATATGATTGTACCAATTACATTAAAACTTAGATGCATTACAGCTGCACGTCTAGCATTTCTGCTTGCACCAACACTTGATAAAAGTGAAGTAACACAAGTACCGATATTATCTCCATAAAGGATAGGTAAAGCAGCTGATAGAGGTAGTATACCTTGAGAAGCTAAGGCTATTAACATACCCATAGATGCACTTGAACTTTGTATAATACCAGTTATAGCAAATCCTGCTAATATACCCAATACAGGGTTTTTACTAAAATATAAAAGTACATCAGTAAATGCTTTGTACTCAGCAAGTGGAGCCACTGCATCTTTCATAAATTCCATTCCTGTAAACAATATACCAAAGCCAATAAGTATTTCAGATAAATGTTTTGTTTTTTGATTTGATGTAAATAAATAGAATACAATACCTACACCAAGAGCAATTGGTGCTATTCCTTCAAGATTAAATGAAACTAATTGGGCAGTAACTGTCGTACCGATATTTGCTCCCATTATTACACCAATAGCTTGACTTAGATTCATTATTCCTGCATTTACAAATCCTACAACCATAACAGTAGTAGCACTTGAACTTTGTATAATACCTGTAACAACTGTACCTACCAGTACACCCATAACAACATTACTTGTTAAGAGTTCAATAATTTTCTTTAATTTGTCTCCTGCCGATTTTTGTAGACCTTCTCCCATTAAACTCATTCCATAAAGAAAAAGTCCAAGCCCACCGATAAGACTAATTGCTATATTCACGATATTTCCTCCCTTAAGAAATTAATAAATTTTTTATCTGAATTATAAACTTTATTAACTAAAATTTATTGTTTCCTTAATATAGAATAACAAATTTTGTCAATAAAAATATTAATGTTTTGTTAAGTATACGTTAAGAGAATGTTAAATATTTAAGTTGTTGTTAATTTAAGAAAATTTGCTATATATAGCAATTTAAAGACTTGGACTAATATTTAGGTCATTTTATGTATAGTTGATTTAACAAAGAATTAACTCTATTTGTAAAAAGCATGTAAAAAATATCATCCTTTTTAGAATGATATTTTTTAATTATAAATATTCTTATATTCAATTGGTGTAAGATTATTAAACTTTTTAAAAACCATGCTATAGTAGTTTTGACTATTGAATCCAACGAGTACAGCAACATCCAAAATAGATAAATCTTTTTTTAGTAGGTATTTTTTACTTTTTTCAACTCTAACTTTATTGAGGAAATTAGTAAAAGTATATCCGCTTTCTTTTTTAAATAGAGAGCAAAAATAACTTTTATTAAGTTGTAGGTCATTACATATATCGGTTACTGTTATATCTTCTGAGTAGTTTTTATGAATATAATCTATAGTTTTCTTTACATAAAAGCTAAGAGCTGGTTTATGTTTCATTTTATCATGACATATTTCTGATAAAAGATTGGATATATAATCTAAACATGATAAAGGTTTAAATGGAATGTCTACAAACTCTATATCATCATTGATACAAGACTTAAAAGGACCTACAATAAAATAACCACTAGAGACATCAAACTTATGTATGGGCATAACTAAAATATGTATGTCATCACAAAAACTTAGCATTATATAGGAAAGATTTTTATTAGATATAAAATCTGTACTATTTATGTTCTTAAATATATTTAAACTTGAAAAATATATTTCTAAAGTAGAGTTATATCCAATACTGCAAATGTCTTTTAAATCCTTACTAACTGCTTTTGTTGGAATATTACAGCAGTCAAAAAAATCGTTAATGATAAGTTCCATATCATCTTTAAAATCTTTCAAAAAATCACCTCTTTTAAATTTATACAAATATTTTTATAAAAAAACAAATATAGTTAAGAATTAAAAACATATATCAATTAAAATAGTTATTGCGAATGATAATTAATTTCGTTAAATAATATTATGATGTAAGAGAGGTAGAAAGTCAATGAAAAAAATAGCTATTTATGGGAAAGGAGGAATTGGAAAATCAACAACAACTTCCAATTTATCAGCATCACTTTCTCATTTAGGATATAAGGTAATGCAAATAGGATGTGACCCAAAATCTGATTCAACAAAAAATTTGATGAAAGGAAAATTTATACCAACAGTACTTGATGTAATGAAAGAAAAAAAGGAAGAGCTAAAGCTTGAAGACATAGTGTTTGAAGGATATGGAGGAGTATTATGCATTGAGGCTGGAGGGCCGACTCCAGGTGTAGGATGTGCAGGAAGAGGTATAATAGCAGCTTTTGAAAAATTAGAAGAATTAAAAGCATTTGAAATATATAATCCAGATGTAGTAATTTATGATGTTCTAGGAGATGTTGTTTGTGGAGGTTTCTCAATGCCAATAAGAAATGGATTTGCAAAGGAAGTGTACATAGTAACTTCTGGAGAAATGATGTCAATGTACGCTGCAAGTAATATATCTTTAGCTGTAGAACAATTTAAAAACAGAGGATATGCCTCTTTAAAAGGTCTTATATTAAATGCCAAGAACGTTGAAAATGAAAGGAAATTAGTTGAAAAATTGGCAGATGAAATAAAAAGTGAAGTTTTTCATTACATACCAAGAAATAAAATTGTACAGCAGTCTGAAAATAATGGACGAACTGTTATAGAAGAAGATAAATACAATGAAATGTCAGAAGTATATATAAATCTTGCAAATAAAATTATGCAAAATAATTAAAAAATATATGTTTAAAATAAAGTTTATTGTGGAGGGAATTTTATGAAATTAAAAAAGTTATGCTCAGTATTTTTACTTAGCTCATTAATATTAACAGGGTGCTCAAAACCATCAGATAGTGAATCTAAGGAGACAAATAATAATGTAAATGTAGCTTCAGCTACAGTGGCAGCGACACAAGTCCTAGATAAATTGGATGCTACATTGGTAGGAATACCAACAACCAAATCTGATTTACCTGAAAAATATAAAAATTTGCCAGAAATAGGACAGGCTATGAATCCAGATTTAGAAATTGTAGCATCTCTAAAACCAGATGTATTTGTAGTTGATAGTATGTTTAAAGAAAATGTTGAAAAAAGCATGAAGGAATATAACTTAGATACCTTTTATTTTGAGACTGGTACATATACAAAATTTCTTAAAAGTATAGAAAGTTTAGGAGAAAAAATAAATAAACAGAGTGAAGCAAAAAAACTTATTGATGAATTAGAAGGAGTAGAACAATCTGTAGTAGAAAAATCAAAAAAACAAGCAAAAAAACCAAAGGTAGCAATATTATTTGGTGGTGGAAATAATTTTATGTTAGCTACAAAAAGCTCATATCTTGGAGATTTAATAAAAACAGTAGGTGCTGAAAATATAGCTGATAATTTAACAGATAATGTAGAGTCAGGTTATATACAGTTTAGTTTAGAACAAATTTTAAAAGAAAATCCAGATTATATACTTAGATTTGCACATGGAAATATTGAAGAGACTAAGAAAGCATTTGATGACTCTTTTGAAAAAAATCCTGCATGGGCAACATTAGACGCAGTAAAAAATGGGAAAGTTATAGATTTAGATTCAAGTATATTTAATGTATCTGCAAATATATATGTTAAAGATTCAATAAATAAATTAGGAGATATCTTGTATGGAGATAAATAAATTTTAGGTGAATAATATGGATAATAAAAAAATTTTATTAATAATTACAGGCATGATAACTGTAATTGTTTTGCTAATTCTTTTTTCTACTATAGGCAGTGTAAACTTAAGTCTTAAAGAGATATTTGATGCACTGATAAATGAAAATAATCCAATGGTTACTACAATTGTATATAAGATGAGATTACCTAGAAATATATTAGCAGCATTAGTTGGAGCGAATTTAGCTGTTTCTGGTCTGTTGTTACAAGCTGTTATGAAAAACCCATTAGCAGACCCTGGAATAACAGGTATATCAACAGGAGCAAGTGTAGCTGCTATTATAATATTGCTTCTATTTCCACAATACACAAGTATGTTACCAATAGTTGCTTTTATAGGAGGTCTTATATCTTGTGCAGTGGTATATTTAATGGCATATAAAAATGGTCTTAGACCAGAGAGAATTATACTAGCTGGTGTAGCAGTAAACACTATATTAGGTGGTGTGATATCATATTTATCAACTATGTATAGCGAAAGAATCCAAAGTGCAATGTTATGGTTAAATGGGAGTTTGGCAACAAAAACATGGTTAGATGTAAATATGTTGATATGGTATTCTATTGCAGGTCTTATAGGGGCGATTTTCCTTATCAGAAGTGCAAATGTACTACAATTAGGAGATGATGCAGCTACAAATCTAGGTTTTAATGTAAATAGAAGTAGATTTGTAATATCATTAGTAGCAATATTTCTAGCTGGAGTTTCCACTTCTATAGTAGGTGTTATTAGTTTTGTAGGTCTAATAGTGCCACATATAACACGTATGTTACTTGGTAGTGACCATAAATATACAATCCCATTTAGTATAATCTTAGGAAGTATAGTTTTATTAATTGCAGACACATTAGCAAGAACAATAGGAGGCTCAATAGAGATTCCAGTGGGTGTTATTATGTCCATAATAGGAGGTCCATTCTTCTTATACTTATTAAGAAAGAGAGGCAGTTATTAATGTTTAATATAAAAGATATTACAATAGGATATGAAGATAAAATTGTCATAGACAACCTGAGTGTAAGCATAAAAAAAAGCGAAGTAGTCTCTATATTAGGACCAAATGGTTCAGGAAAGTCTACACTTCTTAAATCATTGTCTAGAATATTGAAAATCAAACAAGGTGACATATATATTGGTAAAAAAAATATGAAAGTCATGAGTAATAAAGAAATTTCAAGACAAGTTGCATTATTAGCTCAACATAATGTCTCTTTAAAAGATATAAAGGTAAAAGACTTAATATACTATGGGAGAATACCACATAAAGGTTTTTTTGAAGGTAAAAATAAGAACGATGATGAGATAGTGACTTGGGCGATGAGAAATACAGGTCTTGAAACATATAAAGATAAATTGGTGAGTAATCTATCTGGAGGTGAAAGGCAAAGGGTATGGTTAGCGATGGCTCTTTGTCAAAAGCCAGATATACTTTTATTAGATGAACCAACAACATATTTAGATATATCTCATCAATTAGAACTTATGGAACTTATAAAAGATATAAATAAAAAATTTAAAATGACTATAATTATGGTTTTACATGATATAAATCAAGCAAGTAAATATAGTGATAGACTTATTATTATGAATAAAGGTTCTATAGTAGCAGATGGTCATCCTAACAAGGTAATAAGTGAAAAAATAATAAAAGATGTCTATAAAGTGAAATGTGATATAGATGTAGACCCAATTAGTAAAAAGCCTAGGATTCATCCAATAATGCTATGTAGAAGAACTAGCAGTATATGAAAGTTTAATAATTGATAATTAAAGAAAAAAAGTTACTGTCCATGTAGTTTTATAATCTTAAAATTACATGGGTAGTAAGATTAGAAAGGAAAAAATATGTATACTTTAGATGTATTAAATAGATTAAAAGATATAGATTGTGATAAAGATATAAAGTCTTTATCATATGCTGTATTCCCAGGAACACATTGTCCATTGTTTGGAGTTGTATTGACTGCATCATATATAAAGAATATGGCCCTTGTAATAGTAGGAACTAATGAATGTACTTACTATAGTAAAAATTTTGCATATCATAGACAATTTGGCAGAGATAGTGTTTATTCAGTAGTATTAAAAGATAAAGATATAGTTTTTGGAGCAGAAAAAAAAGTAGTAGAGGCTGTAAAGTATATTTCAGAAACTGAAAAATTTGATGCAATAATGATAGTAACTACATGTGTACCAGAATTAATAGGCGAAGATTATAATGTTTTGTCTAGTGAATTAGAAGATATGATTGGAATACCTGTCTTAACGGTTAATACAGAGCATTATACTTGTAATTCCCATATACTTGGTATGACTAGAGCTTTAAAAAGTTTATCATCAGTTATGGAGCGTTATAAAAATAAAGAAGGAGTTAATATTTTAGGTCATAGACAAGAGAATGTAGAAGATACAGAACTTGTAAAATTGCTTGTAAAAGAAAATGTAAAAATAAATTGTATAATCCCATCTAAGTGTACTATAAAAGACATTAAAAGTGCATCTAGTGCTAAATTAAACATAGTGACAGACATGATAGCTTTGGATTTAGCAGAAGATATGAAAAATAAGTTTGGGATAGAATACATATATTTTGATAAAAACATGAAAGAATCAATTATAATAGAAAACTATAATAAACTTTGTAAAGTTTTAGATATAGATGTACAAGATGAGTTATCAAAGCAAAGACAGACATACAATTCATTATTGAGTGAATGTAGGTTTTTATTAGAGGGTAAAAAATTAATTTATGGAAATACACCAATGATGGCATTTGAAACAGTTGATTTTTTAACTGAGTTAGGATTGGTTCCAGAATTTATTCAAGTGAGAGAGCTTTATGAACAAGATAGTTTATTTAAAGATAACATAATAAAAAAAGGATATAATCCATATGTAAGTAGAATTGCAAATATAGCGCCACTTAGAAATTTATATGAAACTATAAATGCAGATATTTATATAGGGCATGAAAACCCGATGTTATTAAAAGAGAAAGGGCTTATACAAATAACATTAGATGAACATGCACAAAAAATAGGTTTTGAGCTTCCTATAGGAATAATGGAAACTTTAATAAAACTATTTGATGTAAAAAAATCGGCAAGAAAGGAAGTGATTTAATATGGAAATATATAAATATTTTCCAAATCCTTCTGATAGAATGGGAATAATATTTACAGTATCATCAATAAATGAAGCTTGTGTCATAGAATTTGGACCATCAGGCACAACTCATTATGCTGTAGAAGCAATTGGAAGTCTCAATGGCGAAGATAAGGCTAAAATCTATTCAACTCATATGAGTGAAAGTGATGTTACTTTTGGAAACTATGATAGATTAGAGAAAGCTATAATTGAAATAGATAATAATATCAGACCCAAGTATATTTTTGTAATGGCTTCATCGGTATCTTCAATTATAGGTACAGATATAATCGGGATATGTAACATTTTAAGTGAGTCTGTAAGTTGTAAATTAATTCCAATTACAACAGGTGGTTTAAGAGATGATTATAACCAAGGCGTAGAAGAGCTTCTATATATATTAGCAAAAGAAGTTGTTAAAGATAGTAATGAAAAATTTGATAGTTTTAATATAATTGGATGTACTATAGACCAATTTAATTTTTTATCAGATTGTGAAGAAATTAAAAGGATGATGAAGACGTTTTTTAAAAAAGAAGTAAATGCAACTTTTACATCATATACATCAATAGATGAGATAGAAAATGCGTCCAAATCAAGCTTAAATATAGTTCTTAGAAAAGAAGGTATAAAAGCAGCTGATTTTATGAAAGATAAGTACAATATACCATATGTGTATAAGAAACCTTATGGAATAAAAAATACTGAAGAGTTTATAAATGAAATACAAAAAGTAACTAAATGGGATTTAGATAAAAATGCTTATGAAGATGAAGTTTCTAGTATAAAGAAATATTTATTTAATATAAAAAGAAAGTTTTATTTTTATGAAGAAAGTAAAAAATGTGCTGTATTTGGAGATTATGATACTGCTTTGGGTTTCAGAGACTTGTTAGAGGAATTAGGTCTTGAAGTTGATAGAGTTAACATCTTACATAATGCAGATTGTAATGATAAATCTGTCTATATTGGAAACGATGAACTGGATAGAAGTAAATATTTAAAGGAGAGTGACTTATTAGTATTACTTGCAGATGGTGCTAGTATAGATATGAAACACAATTCAAAACTGGATATACAAATAAGTAATCCAAATCTAAAAAGTGTAAATATATATCCATATACTCCATTTGTAGGTCTAAGGGGAATTCTTTATATAATCGAAAAAATACTAAATATATAGCTCTAAATACATAGAAAATATGCAAAATTGTTTATTGTGGATATAGTTATTAAAAATGAATACATGTTTTATTAAAATAACTTATGAGTTGTGTTAGAAACCCCAAGATATTGGATATAATATAATAAATAGGTAAATTTTGTAATTAAAAGTATATAGAATTTATCTTAATTATAGGGGAAGTGGGGATATGTTATGGAAAGATTAAAGGAACTCATAGAGAGAAAATTTTTAAAGGATGTAGAACTTTTAGAATTAGAAGACATAGAAAATGTAATAGAATGTAAAATGACACAACCATATAACGCTCATTATAATGAATACTTAGTGAAAGTAAAAAATGGAGATATAGTAGAAGAGTATTTTGTGTACTTAAAACATAGATAAATATAAAAGAGGTATGTCTTTATTGTACTGTTTAAAAATAAAGACAAGCCTCTTTTATCGTAAATATAAAAACTATAAAGTTTTTATTTATTTAATTTTTTCAACAACATTAGTTAATATTGAGTCTAAATCATTGCTAATTTCTGTAACTCCATTATGAGTGATATCTATAATTTCTTTAGTCATAGGAAGTTCTCCTAAAAGTTCTAAATCCAAATCATTTAAAAATGTTTCAGTAGATTCTCCATCAAATAATTTTATTTTTTTAGAACAATCAGGGCACTGGATATAACTCATGTTTTCAATAACTCCAAGAACATTTATGTTCATTTTTTTAGCCATATTAACAGCTTTTGATACAATCATAGACACTAAGTCTTGAGGTACTGAAACCATAACTATTCCACTTATAGGTATAGATTGCATAACTGTTAATGCAACATCTCCAGTACCAGGAGGCATATCTATTAATAAATAGTCTAACTCCTCCCAAAGAACATCAGTATAAAATTGTTTTACAACACCTCCAAGTAAAGGTCCTCTCCATACAACAGGTTCATTTTCATCATCTATCATAAGGTTTATAGACATTACTTTTATGTTATTTGAGTTTTCTACAGGATAAATATAAGAGCCATCAGAATAAGCTTTTACATTTTTTACACCCATAAGTCTAGGAATACTTGGTCCAGTTATATCTGAATCTAATATACCAACCTTATATCCCATTTTGTTTAGTTTATTAGCAAGTAAAGCAGTTACAGTTGATTTTCCAACCCCACCTTTCCCACTCATAACACCAATTATTTTTCCAAATTTATTGTTAGGGTTATTTTCAATAGAACAATTTGATTGACTATTACAATTTCCCTTTGATGGACATGAATTACAATCTGCCATATCTATTACCTCCAAGCTTTAATATTTATTAGATTATTTGCAACCTACATATACTATTTTAGTACAATTGAACCATAAAGTCATTATTTAAAAGCAACTTAGAGTATTTTCTATTTATTGATTTATAATTTATAATAAAAAAAGAAGGTAATAAAAAAATTATAACCTTCTCGAAAAAGTGATTATTTCAATTGACCTATAGACATTAATCATATAAATATATATAAAATATTTCAACATATTTTGCATAACTGGTCATTTTATAGGTGTAACTGGGAATTAGATGTATATTTTATAAAAATTTGCTAAAAAAACAATTAAAAATTGCAAAGAAAAAAGATATAATTAGAAATGTAGTAATAAATGTTTTATTATAGATAATAGAGCTTAAGTATTTTAAATAATATTTGGAGGAGTATAGATGGAATTAAGACCAAGAAGTGCAAAACTAGAAGAATTCGATAAAGTAATAGAATTAATAAACTATGTATTTAGGGTATCAAGAAATCATAAGCCAACTATGATGGAGGAATTTCCTATCCTGTTAAATAAAAATAATGTAGAAAATATGATTGTAATATCAGAAGATAATAAAATAGTTTCAGATGTAAACTATCTAATTCAAGATGTATCTATTCAAGGAAATAATTTGAAGGTTGCAGCCATTGGTGGAGTGTGTACTCATCCAGATTATGAAAAAAAGGGATATTCATCTAAGATATTGGATAAAGTAGAAGAAAAAATGTTTTATGATGGTGTAGATGTTGTAATCATTTCAGGAACAAGAACTTTATACAGTAGAAGAAATTGTAGTTTGGTAAAAAGTTTCTATAAATATACAATAAAACCTGAGAATGTGAAAATACCATATGAAATAGTCGAATTTGATGAAACTAATTTTGAAAAAGATGATGATTTAAATAAAATGGTTGCACTATATAATCAAAATAGCACTAGATTCATAAGAACAAAAGATGAGTTCAAAAAATTATTACATGCGGCAACTATTGCTTGGGGACCAATTGATTACAAGAAGGTATTTATAAAAGAAAATAATAATGTTATAGGATATTTAATAATAAGAACAATAAAAAAAGAAAATTCTATTGTAGGAGAAGTGGCTGAGATAGGTTTAAACTCTGTAAACGTTGAAAATGTATTGAAATATGTTACAAATAAATTTGGTTTAGAATACTTAGATTATAAAGTACACGTGAGAAATCTTAAAGACCAATTACAAGGTAGTGAAATAAAAACTTTAGATTATCAACAAGGAACGATGAAAATAATAAATTTTGTAAAATTGTGTGATAACCTAAGAAGTTATTTTAATCAATATGTAGATTCTGAGATATTAAAATATATGGAATTTAAACAACTTGAAAATAAATATATTATTAAATATAAAGAAGAAGAACTTGTAATAGAAAGTTTGGATAAACTTAATAAACTGTTTTTTGAAAAAAACGAAGAGCAATACAATGAGTTTAAACATTTAAAAAATATACATGAATTTGCAACAAAGGTATTTCCTTTAGATTTTCCATGGACTGCAAATTTAAATTATCAATAATTGTGTGCTTTTCGACTGTATTCAATGAAAATGGATTATGTCTAAAGAGAGTTCTTATTAAATAACATAAATTAGTGTATGTTAAAAAAGTGTTAAAAAAAGAAATTTTGTGAGATATTAGAAGGGATGAAATTATTATATGGACATACTTGATGATATAGCAGAATGTATATTAAATATGGGTGTAGACAATATAGAAAATCTAGTTAAAATTGCAATAGATAAAAACATTAATGTAGAAGATATTTATGAATATGGCTTAAATAAAGGTATGATAGGAGCTTTAGATAAATTTGAGAACAAAGAATACTATCTTTCAGAAGTTATAGTATGTACAGATGCATTAAATAAAGGAATTAATCTTTTGAAAGGAACTGGAAAAGTAAAGAAAAAATCAAAGGGAGTAATTCTGATGTCTGTAGTAGAAGGAGATACCCATGAGATAGGAAAAAACATTGTAAAAGTAATGGTAGAAGCTACTGGATACAAGGTTATTGATTTAGGTGTAAATAGAAAAAGTGAAGATATAATAGAGGAAGCTATAAAAAACAATGTGGATATAATAGGCTTATCTTCAATGATGACAACTACCATGGAGAACATGAAGTCAGTCATAAATGAGCTTAATAGGATTAAGATGGATAAAAAACCTAAAGTAATAATTGGTGGAGGTCCTGTAAGTATGGAGTTTGCAGAAGAAATCGGAGCAGATGGATATAGCTCAAATGCTCCAAAAGCAGTCAAATTAATAAACAAACTTATAGGAGGTGAAGTTTAAGATGTTTTCAGACATGACTTTACTTCAATATATAAACAGTGAAGATAGAGGTTTTTTTCTTCCTGATATGGGGACAAATGGATTATTTCTAATAAATAAAAAGGCCTATGAAGTATATGATAGTGTAGATATACAACTAGAATTAGCAAAGACTATGGACAAGTATTTTGAATCAGATTTTATATATTCATTCTGTGATGGTATTACATTTTGTGAGACTTTAGGTCTAGAGACACTAAGACCAGATTATGATTTTCCAAGTGTATTAACACATACTATAACTGATAGGGAAAAATTAAGAAAGCTAGAAGTTCCAGACCCTTATACGAGTGGACGTATGCCACTTAATATAGAAAGTTTGTCACTTATATCAAAAAGTATAAAAAAACCATTATATGAGGCTATACAAGGTCCGTTTACACTTGCAGGTCAATTAGCTGGAGCTACACAACTTTTGAGATGTATAATAACTGATAAAAAATTTGTGGAAGAGTTATTGGAATTTACAACTGAATTGGTAAGAAGATATGCTGTGGCTGCAAATAAAGCAGGAGCCAAATATATTTCAATAGCAGAACCAACATCAGTGACCTTAAGCAAAGATAGATTTGATGAGTATATAGTAAAAAATTTAAATAAAATCTATGATGAACTTGATTGTTGGAAAGGTATGCATATATGTGGAGATACTAGAGAATTATTAGACAATATGTTAAATTGTAATATAGATGCAGTGAGTTTAGACCAAATTTTAGACTATGAAGAAATTGCTCCAATGATTCCTAGAGATATAGTATTGATTGGTAACTTAGACCCAATAAAACTTCTTGGACGCTCTAATCCAGATAAAATTAGGAGAGAGACACTAAAGTTGTTAAAGAAGATGAGAGGTTATGACAATTTCTTATGTAACTTTGGATGTAACTGTTTAAATACCACTCCAGTAGAAAATTTACAAGCAGCTATAAAGGCAGGAAGAATTAGTTATAAAGAATTAGATAGGATTGATATTAATGAATTATAATAATAATGAAAATAAATCTTTTTTAGAATATCTAAATTTAGAAGATATTTTTATAGATAAAAATATTGTGTTAAAGTTTTTAGGGTATGGAAATAGGAAAGCTCCAGATACGATTAGTGAAATTGTTGAGAGAGAAATAAAAAATATAAATGATAATTTAGATATTAAGATATATATAAGTGAAGTTGACATTAATAGAATGCCTAAAAAGTGTAAAAAAGCATTTGCTATACTGTACACAATAGGAGATAAGATTGACATCAAGATGAATGACTATATGAAAAATTGCAATATGATGGCAGGGTTAGCCTTGGATAAAATAGGTGTAGTATGCTTAGATTGTATTAATGAAAAAATAAAAAGATACTTAAAAAAAGAATATAGTAATCTCAATATATCATATGAGATATATCCAGGAGATAAAGATTTTGAGGTTGAGAAACAAAGAGATATTTATAACTATATAAAAAATAAATATAATAATGTAGAAATAGAAATCAATAATTATCATCAACTATCACCTATAAAGAGTGTTGCAATGCTTATTTTAATGGGAGATGAAGAAAATCTCGAATCAAGATGTAGTAAATGTCCTCAAAAATGCTTTTAGATATCTTCAAGATTGAAACTTGTTTTATGTATGAATAGCAATGATTTTTTTAGTTACATTTGTAAGCTGAAAAACATAGCAAAAATACATTGCATCATATCAGTACTGAAACGTAAAAATTGAATAAAGTATATAGATTACAAAATGCCATAAAAAAGATATTCAAAAAAGATGTTCCATAGTCGATTTTTAGCCGTTCAGAAGTGGATGGCTATTTTTATACCTCAGATACTAAAAAAGAGCTATTTTATATGCTATCAAATGTAAACAGCTCTTTTTGTAAGCCTTTACTAAATAAATATAAGATTTATTACCATTTTTCTAAAGTGATATCAGCTCCCAATTCAAAATGATATTTAATGATTCCTAGGTCTATATTGCTATACTTACTTTCCTTTACTTCGAATCTAGGTTTTTCGCTTTCTAATGTTATCATAAAATTCTGTTTATTCATTGCAGTAGGTGCAAGTAATACGGCTTCCATACCTTTTTCAAACCAAGCAGGCATATCCGTACTAACATTACACACTTGAGACATAGGTTTAGATTTATGTGCTGTACCTTGTGTAACTCCATATCCAATTGCCAGTACACATACCAATGTTTGATTATCTTTAATAATAGCCTTACACTTTCTTTTTTTATATGTTACTGCAACCCAGCACGTATTTAATCCCAGTTGTTGTGCTTTTAAAGCGATACGTTCACCATAATAACCTAGTTTTTCATCAAGCTTATCTCCAGTTGGTCCCACTAGTGCAATGTAATTTTTAACATTGCGAAAGCCTCCATAGTGTGCCATCAGACCTTTGAATACATTTTCATCATCTGTAATGAGTTGTATATCTAAAGAACCTTCCTTATTGCAGAGAGTGATTTCTTCTGTCAATGTTTGAATCTTATTATTTTCTATTTTTTTATCCTGATAGTTTCTAACAGAATGGCGGTTTATCATAGCCTCATAAATAGTCATTTTATTTTTTCCTTTCCAATTTAGAGTATTCATTCTAAAATAAATCTATTTTTGTTTCTAGAAGTGTTTCAGTCAATGCTCCCCAATCGCCTTCATAGTGAAAGCCTTTCATGTTGGCCATAGCAGCAAGTCCATGTGCTGTTGCCCACATGACGATTAAATTATTATGAATATTTTCTTTTGGTACTTGGATATGCTCCATACATTGTGTTGCTATTTCTTTAAAAATAAGAAAAGGTTGAAAATCTCCTTCAAATGAATCTTCTGTCAATCGTATGTTATAATCATCATTATCATAGATAAAAGTGAAATAGTGTGGATTTTCTGCAAAGAAGTTCACATATGATTTTCCTAAGCTTAGAGATAGATAATCTTTAGAAGTATTCAGATTTTCAGTTAATGCTTCACAAAATTTTTTCGTAACATAATTCTTCATTTCTGACAGTAGCTGTTCTGCTGTAGTAAAATGATTATAACAGGCAGTAGGTGATACACCTACTCTTTTTGCCAGCTTTCGCAACGAAAAATTTCCCTTGCCTTCTTCATGAATGAGAGCTAACCCACCTTCAATCAATTCTGTATGCAGGTTGCCGTGATGGTATGGTTTCTTTTTCAATATGAGCCTCCTTATTAAATATTAACACATGTTAACATATTTATAGCATAGCACCTATATTAACATGTGTCAATATTGAGATGAAGATTTATTAAGTCACCTAAAATTGTAAATTGACTTATCATATTGTTATTATTTTTTTATCTAGTCATATGTATTTTTGAATAAATAATACACAAGTAATTAAAAACAGAGAACTAAGGATGCTTTAGATAGAGTATTTAATCATGTAGGCAGAGGGGTTTGAACATTTTAAAATGTTATTTATAGTTAAAGAAGAATAAGAATATAAGTTGATATAGAAAATGTCAGTAGAGCCTATAAACACAGGATATACTGACATTTTCTAACTTGTGAAATATAATCAAAATTTATATAACAAAAAATTATTACAAAATAATAATATTCTACTTAATATGTAGCGATTTACAGACTAAATAATTTCTTTCAATTCAAGCAGACTACTTATTTCATAAGTTGGTGCATAGCTAGTATTATTTATACTGTTATTGGAATTTAGCCAACAAGTATCTATTCCTGAATTTATTCCTCCTAAAATATCCGATGTCAAACTATCACCAATCATTAACACAGAAGATTTATCATCACAATCAAATTTTTTAAGAGCATATTTAAATATTTCAGGATTTGGTTTTGATATTTTTAATTCTTCAGACACAACAATTCCATCAATATATTCTTTTATTTCTGAGTTCTTAAGTCTTCTGTTTTGAACTTCAGATATTCCATTTGTTATTATAATTATTGTGTACTTTTTCTTGAGATATGATAACATATCGACTGCACCTGGAATTAAGAATGTACATTCACCTAAAAAACTTAAGTACATTTTACTAAGAATTTTAGGGTCAGTATCTAATTTCATTTCATCTGCAAAAAGTTTAAATCGAAGTAATTTAAGTTCATCTAAAGTTACAATATTTTTTTCAAGGTCAAGCCAAAGTTTATCACTTATATTTCTATATATTTTTATGCATTTCTCATAATCAAGTCTCAAACCAAACTTAGATAGAAGCCTTTTAAAAGCATGTGATTCACTCTTCTTAAAATCAAATAAAGTATCATCTGCATCAAAAAATATAAATTTATATGTTTTCATAAGTTTTATTCCTTTATAAGATAACTGCAAAAATTACTTTGCTTTCACTATCTGAATTATTTTGCCATTTGTGTTTCGTTCCTAAAGGAACTTTAACACTATCGCCTTTAAATAGAGTAAATTCATCATCATCCATAAAAAGTTTGACTTCTCCTTCTAAAACATATGCAATCTCATCTCCATTGTGAGTAATTCTATCTACACAAGAAGAAGTATTTGGAGCTAAATCCATAATTGCAAACTCTAAATTACTACTAGAGTCTGGAATTAAAACTTCATATACAACATCATTGCTTCCAGGTAAAATAACTTTTTTTCTACTATCATGTCTTACTATTAAGCTTTTTTTGTCTACCTCAGATACAAAAAATGTAAATAGAGGAACATTTAGAGAAGAGGCTATAGACTTTAATGAATTTACAGATGGATTAGCAAGGCCTCTTTCTATTTGGCTTAATAATGATGGTGTAACATCAGCTAGTTTTGCTAAATCTCGAATACTTAAATTTTGTTTTTTTCGAACTTCAGCTATTTTTTCTCCTAAATTTAAATCATTCATATAAATATCCCTTCTTTTTCATTTTAAAAAATATTACCCTAAAATAATCAAATAAAAGATTATACAGTATGAAATTATTATAACATATTGAATGGATTTTTGAAAAAATAATGTTCAATCTAATTGAATAAATTAAAATATAATTGACAATAGGATACAGAATACTTAAAATATATTTAAATAAAATTAAATTAAGTAAAAAATAATTAACTTATGATAGGAGGGAGTATTATGCAAATAACAACTTTTGGAGCTATATTTGGCTTATTAGTAGCAATTATTTTAATTATAAAAAAATTTCAAGCTGTTTATAGTTTAATGTTAGGTGCATTTATTGGAGGAATAGTTGGAGGAGCAAACATAACACAAACTGTAGATTTTATGGCAACTGGAGCTATGAATATCTCACCATCAATTCTTAGAGCTTTAGCATCAGGTGTATTAGCTGGAAGTCTAATAAAAACAGGGGCAGTAGATAGGATATCAGAACAGATTGTGAAAATATTAGGTGAAAGGAGAGCTTTGCTTTCAATTGCTGCTTCAACTATGGTACTTGCTGGAGTAGGAGTGAATTTAGATGTATCTATAATAACAGTAGCACCTATAGGCTTATATATAGGTAGAAAATTAAATTATTCTAAACTATCAATACTCTTAGCAATGTTAGGAGGAGGAAAAGCAGGTAATATAATATCACCAAACCCCAATACTATAGCAGTGGCAGGAAATTTTTCTGTCAATTTATCTAGTGTTATGATTGCAAATATAATTCCAGCAATTGTTGGAGTTGTGATTACAGTTATCTTGGCAAGTATGTTAACAAATAAAGGTAATAAAATAGAATCATATGAAATCTTGGAGCAAAGAGAGGATTTGCCAAGTTTATTTAAAACATTATGTGGTCCAATTGTGGCAATCTTCTTATTGTTTTTGGGAAATATATCTCCAATAGTCATAGACCCTATGATAGCTCTTCCAATAGGGGGAATAGTAACTTTAATTGTTACAGGAAATTTGAACAATTCAAGAGAGTATTTAGCTTTTGGATTATCTAAGATGCAAGGAGTTTGTATATTATTACTTGGAACAGGAACTATTGCAGGAATTATACAGGTGTCTGAATTGCAACAGAGTACGATAAGTATACTACAATTTTTAAATATGCCACAATTTTTATTAGCACCAATTTCAGGTATACTTATGTCATTAGCAACAGCATCATCAACAGCTGGAGCTACTATAGCATCATCAACTTTTTCTGATGCTATAATAAATGGTGGTTTATCGCCTATTTCAGGTGCATCAATTGTAAATGCAGGTTCTAGTGTATTTGAGCAATTGCCACATGGTTCATTATTCCATACTAGTGCAGGAAGTATAAATATGGATATAGGAGAAAGATTTAAATTAATTCCATATGAAGCATTAATAGGAATAGTAATGACTATAGTTTCAACAGCTATTCAATTAATCCTATAATAAATACAAATATTTAATGAAAAAGTAGGATTTTGTTATTAAATATTGAATTTAATAATAAAAAAGAAGATTGGAGTTTTAAAGTGAATAAAAAAAAGATAGTTATTATGGGTATTATTTATTCTTTTTTAGTGGTATTTTCACTTACAAATATGTATGTAAATACGGAATATAATCTAGATGTGTTTGAATATATTAAAAAATCACTGCCATTTACAAAAGAAGAAAAAGAATGGTTAGAAGGACATGAGAATTTGATGTATAGCTCTGACCAAAGTTCTCCTCCTTTGAGGTATAAAGGTAATGAAGATGGACAATATAAGGGAATTATTGTTGACTTAATGAATTCTCTGTCAATTCAAATTGGTAGAGACTTTTATTTTAAGCCAAATACTTGGTGGAAAGAATCTTTCGTAAATTCGGTAGATGATAGTATCAAATTCTTTGATTTAATTCCATCAAAGGAAAGGGAAAAGAAATTTATATTTACTGACCCAATATATACTTTGAGTGCAAATATATTAAAAGATAAGAAATCTCAAAATATAAATAGTTACATGGATTTAAAGGGAAAGACAATAGCAATACCAGAAGGTGACTATTCTATAAATTTTTTAAAGCAAAAAGTTGGAAACATAAATATAGTATTAACTCCAGATATAAAGACTGGGGTTAATCATTTAATGTCAGGAAGGGTAGACGCAGTTGTAGGTGATGAGCCAGTATTACAATATTATATAAGCAATTATGGACTTTCAAATAAATACAATATTTTAACTAGTCCTATTTATACTAAAAAGGCTGTTCTTGCTGTACCTAAACAATATGAAGAATTGGTCAGTATTTTAAATAAAGGAATTTTTAAACTTCAAAAAAATGGTGTATATAAAGACTTAAAGAAAAAATGGTATCCTGCATATAATGATGTTGATGATGTATTGTATGAGAGAGGAATTGTACCAAGTATTTATCTTTTTATAGGTATAATCTTAATATCAATTTATATATTTTATAGCTATACATATTTATTAAAGATAGAAATAAAAAGAAAAACAGAAGAAGTACTGGAAAATAAAAAAACTTTAGAAGCTACATTTAATAGTATTACAGATATAATAATGCTTATAGATGAAAATTACAACATAGTAGAGTCCAATAAAGTTCTATATGATTTTGTAGACGAAATAAGTTATAAAAGAGAAGATTTAATTAACATGATAAAGGGAATTATTGAAAATACATTTTCTGACAATGCACATAAAACAAATGAAATTGAATTACATAATAAGATTTTAAAGATAAATACTTTTCCTGTAGAATATAAAAAAAATAATATTGAGTACATAGTGGTTCTCATTAAAGATATAACGAATGATAAAATAGTAGATGCAAAATTACTTAGAGAAAATAAAATGATATCTATAGGGCAGCTAGCTTCTGGTGTAGCACATGAGATAAGAAATCCTTTAGGAATAATAAGAAACAATTGTTATCTTTTAAAAGATAATGTTACAATGGAGGAAGTAAATGACTGTGTAAAATCTATAGAAAGCAATGTAGATAGAGCAAGTAATATAATAACAAACTTGTTAAATTTTGCAAGGATATCAGACGATAATCTAGAAAATATAAATATAAGAAGTTTTATTGAAAATATAGTCAATCTTCAATATAAAATCTTACAGTTAAAGAATATTGAAGTAAAAATAGAGTGTGATAAGAATTTAGTATGCTATATAAATGGAGAATCATTGAAACATGTATTTATAAATTTGATTTCTAATGCAGTAGATGCAATACATGAAAGTGGGAAGATTATTATAGACTGTTATGTAGAAAACGGTTACTTGTTTATAGATTTTAAAGATAATGGTGAGGGAATAAAAGAAAATGCTTTGAAGGATATATTTAATCCTTTCTATACTACAAAGCCAATAGGTGAAGGGACTGGTTTAGGCCTATATATTACTTATAATGAGATTAAAAAGAATAATGGAGATATAAGTGTAAAAAGTAAATTGGGTATTGGAACTTGTTTTCATATAAGGATTCCACTAAATAAAGAGGTGACTATATAATGAAAATACTAGTAGTTGATGACGAGTTAGAGTATGGAACGGTAATGAAAAAAATTCTACAAAAGAATGGATATCTTGTAGATATAGCACTAAGTGGGGAAGAAGCTATAAATATCATTAAAAAAGATAATAATTATGACTTGGTTTTATCTGATGTTATGATGAAAAATATGGATGGAGTACAGCTATTAGATAGAATTAAATCTATTAATAAAAGTATAGAAGTTATATTAGTTACAGGATATGGAAGTATTGAAAATGCAGTTGATGCTATGAAAAGAGGTGCTCTATCTTATTTTATAAAGAGTAATCCTATTGAAAATTTATTAGAAGAAATTGAAAAGGTAAAAGTAGTGAAAATGTCATTTTCTACACAAAAGAATAATTTAGAGTTTACTTTAGAATCCAAAAATAGAAATTTTAATGATGTCATAAAAATAGCAGAAAAAGCTGCTTGTAAAGATGTTAATATATTAATTTTGGGGGAGTCTGGTGTAGGCAAAGATATACTAGCTAGGTATATACATAGTATAAGTCCAAGACGAAATCAGATATTTGTGCCTGTAAATTGTTGTGCTTTTTCAGAAAATTTATTGGAGTCTGAGTTGTTTGGTCATGAAAAAGGTTCTTTTACAGGAGCAGTGGATAGTAGAAAAGGTAGATTTGAACTTTCGAATAAAGGAACTTTATTTTTGGACGAAATAGGAGATATACCTTTAAATGTTCAAGTAAAATTACTAAGAACACTGGAAGATAAATCTATAGAAAGAATAGGAAGTAATAAATCAATTAAAGTTGATTTTAGGTTAATTTGTGCAATGAATAAGGAACCAAAAGTAGAAATATCAAATGGAAGTATAAGAGAAGATTTTTTTTATAGGATAAGTACAATAACAATAACTATACCACCGTTAAGAAGTAGAAGAGAAGATTTAAATACACTTATAGAATTTTTCTTAAATAAGTACCAAATTGAACATGATAAAAAGGTATGTTCAGTTGATAAGGAAGTAATGGATTTTTTATTAAATTATAATTATCCAGGAAATATAAGAGAATTAAAAAATATAATAAATAGGCTTGTAGTTTTAAGTGAAGAAGGTAATTTATCAAAAGATAATTTAAATTTAATATCAAATAATGTGCATATAGATGATAAAATAAGTATTAGGCCTCTAAGGGAGATAAGAAAAGAATTTGAGTGTGAGTATATTGAAAAGGTTTTATCTTTATGTGGAAATAATGTTTCAAACACAGCTAAAAAATTGGAGATTAGCAGAAGACAATTAACTAATAAAATATCAGAATATAATATCAAGTGAGAAAAAAACTTCTCATTAAGTGAGAAAAAAATTTCTCAAACTTTATTAAAAGATAAGCAGAAAAATCTGTTTATCTTTTTTTATTATAATTTTTAAAATTAAGATTTACAATAATTATTGCTAAATTCAATACTTATAAAGATTAGAAATGAAAATATCTATGACATCAATATATATAATATAGATTTTAAATAATTGGCATAGAAAATGCTTTATATATGAATAAACATAATAATAAATACTTTTAATTGCGATTAAATATATTAAGGGGGATTTTCATATGAAGCTAGAGCTAGGGAATATATTTATAAAAAATGTTGAATTTGGAGAAAAGACAGAAGTAAAAAATGGAGTACTATATGTGAATAGTAAAGAAATAGAAAAGATAGCCTTAGAAGATGAAAGGATTGTAAGTGTAAATGTTGAACTTGCAAGACCTGATGAGTCAGTAAGAATAGCTCCAGTTAAAGATGTGATAGAACCTAGAGTTAAAATTGGAGATGACAGTAAAATATTTCCTGGAATTATAAACAAAGTAAAAACTGTAGGGAGTGGAAGAACGCATGTACTTTTAGGAGCCTGTGTTGTAACTTGTGGAAATATAGTTGGCTTTCAAGAAGGTGTAATTGATATGAGTGGGCCTACTGCTAAATATACACCTTTTTCAAAAACAAATAATGTATGTATTGTTATAAAGGCAAAAGATGGTATAGGTACTCATGATTATGAAGAAGCAGCTAGAATTGCTGGATTGAAAATAGGCGCATATATAGGTGAAGCAGGAAGAGAAGTTGAGCCAGATGAAATAATTGTATATGAGACAAAACCATTATTAAAACAAGTAAAAGAATATCCAAATCTACCAACAGTAGCATATGTTCATATGT
This sequence comes from Clostridioides sp. LIBA-6822, assembly GCF_056688955.1. Lineage (NCBI taxonomy): Bacteria > Bacillati > Bacillota > Clostridia > Peptostreptococcales > Peptostreptococcaceae > Clostridioides > Clostridioides sp. LIBA-6822. The sequence goes on from NZ_CP196995.1 coordinate 1,946,358, forward strand.
TGCAATCACAAGGGCTTTTACACGATACCTATTATTATGGAGTAGATGCTAAACAAATAGTTCCTACTTTTATGTATCCAACTGAAATAATGGATGGAGCTATAATATCTGGAAACTGTGTAGCACCATGTGATAAGGTTACCACATTCCATCATTTAAATAATCCAGTTATACATGATTTATATAAAAGACATGGAAAAGATTTAAATTTTGTAGGTGTTATTTTGACCAATGAAAACGTATTCTTAGTTGATAAAGAGAGAAGTTCTGATATGGTAGCAAAATTAATAGAGTTTTTGGGTGTTGATGGAGTACTAGTTACAGAAGAAGGTTATGGAAATCCAGATACTGACTTAATGATGAACTGTAGAAAGTGTAGTGAAGTTGGAGCAAATGTGGTTTTGATAACAGATGAATTCCCTGGAAAAGATGGAAAGAGTCAGTCTATAGCAGATGCTACCAAAGAAGCAGATGCAGTTGTTTCTTGTGGTCAAGGAAACTTAGTGGTCCATTTTCCAGCAATGGAGAAAATTATAGGAACTTTAGAATATGTTGAAATGATGATTGGCGGGTATAAAGGATGCTTAAATGATGATGGAAGCATGGATGCAGAGTTACAAATAATAATAGCTTCAACTATAGCAAATGGTTATAATCATCTGACAGCAAGATATTATTAAATAAATGGTTGAATATAGAGTTTTGTTAGAGTAATCATTGGTCTAATTAATGTAATAACTATAAAGTGATTTGGAGGGTTAAGAGATGAGTAAAATCAGAGTGGTTCATTATATAAATAATTTCTTTGCTGGTATAGGAGGAGAAGAAAAAGCAGATATTCCGCCAGAGAAAAGGGATGGAGTAGTAGGACCTGGAATGGCATTTCAAAGTAAATTTGACGATGATGCAGAGATAATTTCAACTGTAATTTGTGGAGATACTTATTTTGGTGAAAATATTGAAAGTGCAACTCAAGAACTTTTAAAAATGATAAAAGACGAAAAACCAGATTTATTCATTGCAGGACCTGCATTTAATGCAGGTAGATATGGAGTAGCTTGTGGCGCTATTTGCAAAGCAGTTGAAGAGGAGTTAAATATTCCAGTAATTACAGGAATGTATAAAGAAAATCCTGGTGTAGATATGTTTAAGTTAGATTTACACATAATATCTACAGGAAATTCGGCAGCTAGTCTTAGAAAGGTAGTTCCAATAATGACAAAGCTAGGTCTTAAATTGGTTAGAGGAGAAGAAATAGGACCTCCTGAAGAAGAAGGATATATAATGAGAGGAATAAGAAAAAATTTCTTCCACGAACTCAGAGGTTCTGAAAGAGCCATTGATATGTTGGTTAAGAAGATGCAAGGAGAAAATTTTGAGACTGAGTATCCGATGCCCGAATTTGACAGAGTTACACCTATGAAACCTATTAAGGATTTATCTAAAATAAAACTTGCACTAGTAACTTCTGGAGGGATAGTTCCAACTGATAATCCAGATAAAATTGAGTCTTCAAGTGCTACTAAGTATGGAATTTATGATTTAACAGATATGAGTTCTATGTCAAATAAAGAATTTACAACTATACATGGAGGTTATGATAGAGCATATGTTCTTGAAAATTCTAATTTGGTTGTGCCATTAGATGTAGTTAGGGAGTTTGAAAAAGAAGGTGTAATTGGAGAATTAGCAAATTATTTTATCACTACCACAGGAACAGGAACAAGTGTTGGAAATTCTAAAAGATTTGGGGAATCACTTTCTAAGAAATTATTGGAAGATAATGTTGATGCTGTAATTTTAACATCTACATGAGGCACTTGTACTCGTTGTGGAGCAACGATGGTAAAAGAGATAGAAAGAGCTGGTATAGCAGTTGTTCATATTTGTACTGTTGTACCAATATCACTTACAATAGGAGCTAACAGAATTGTTCCAGCAGTAGGAATACCATACCCACTTGGAAATCCTAATTTAGGAGAAGAAGAAAGTAAAAAGATTAGAAAGAATATAGTTTTAAAAGCTCTAAATGCCCTAAAAGAGGATATAGAAACTCAAACAGTATTTGAATAATAAAAATATAACACAACACTTAGATTAAAAAGATATCATAAAATAGTTTTTGAAATTATTTTATGATATCTTTTTTATTATACAAATTGAAAATAGTAAAAATTATTTGTACTGCTTAAATTAAATTTATAAAATGATAAATTAATTTACTATAATCTTGATACACAAATTTAAATTAGATATACTATGAAAAGTGAGGTTATTACATTTCGGAACATCTATTCAACATATTAGAACAGATTAATTGAATAGAAAAAATTAACTTTATATAATAATTAGAATAATAACAAGAAAGAAGGTGTATATATTGATTTCAATTGCAATTTGTGATGATGAATTATATATGCTAAATCATCTAAAAGAAAATATACAATCATATATGAAGTAGAATAATCTATCATATAATATAGATATTTTTGATTAAAAAATAGCTACGCACACTTGTGACTTTAGTCGTGAGTTAGTCAATATAGTTTACTTATAAAAATAGTTTTTATTTTGTACTATTAAGGAATAATATCCATAGATATATTTATTTGTAATTAACATATCTATGGATATTTATATGTAGTTTTATAAGAGTATTATTTATAAGTCTGTATTAATAATTTTTATACTGATGTAGTATCAATTTAAGATTATCTATACACATAAAAAAAGAGATTTTAAAATCTCTTTTTTATTCTTATATATTAATTGTTTTTTAAATTTATATTCTTTGCATCGGATTTTCTAATAGCCAAATCAAATCCTCTAAATCTAATCACTATAGGGTCATTAAGAGGAGCTATCTTTTTAACTTCAACCTCAGTGCCATCTATTAATCCTAAAGCTAGAAGTCTCTTCATAAGTTTTTCATTACCAGCTATATTGTCTATAACTCCCTTTTGTCCAAGTTTCAAATTGTAAACAGTCATTATTAACACCTCCTAATGAAAATCATTATCAAATTCTATATTTATAATATATAACAAAAATAGCAAATTGTCAATATATAACAAAAAAATAAACATACTAACTTAGTATGTTTATGAAAAATAATATGCAGGGGATACTGATAGCATCTAGCAAAAATCCACTTACGAGTGGAACTACTAAAAATGCTTTTGGAGAATCACCATATTTTTGTGTCAAAGAGCTCATATTTGCTAAAGCATTTGGAGTAGCTCCTATCCCATGTCCAATCAAACCACTTATTATGATGGCAGAATCAAAGTCTTTTCCAAGAATTCTAAAGCAAATAAATACTGAAAATAGGATTATAAAAATTACTTGGCAAGTTACGATTAGGAGAATAGGAGGTAATAGTGTAGATAATTCAAATAAATCTATATTCATAAGAGATAAAGTCAAAAAAATTCCCAATGAAAGTTCTTTTAGAAAGTTTATAAGTTTAAAATTTAATTCCAATATATTTATCTTATCGTTTAAATTTCTAAAGATAACGGCTGAGAACATACAAGTTACAACAGAAGGTAGAAGAATATTAAACGTTATATAAAAGATTCTACTTATGATTTCTCCTGTATTTATACAAATAAATATGATAAGTACCTGTTCTAAAAATATAGTTGGAGTTATTGTTTGAGAAAAGTCATTGTTTTTTATTCTATTTTTGCTTCTAAAAAACTTATTACCTAGTCCATTTAATTTTCTGTTGTATTTAGAACTTGATAAATCTATATTTGTTGAGGGTTTTAATTTATATTTATTTATTAAAAATCTAGCTACAGGACATCCTAATATACCACCTATAATAAGCCCTATTGTTGCAGCAGACAGACCAACTCCAACTGCTCCATTTACACCAAGATTTTCTATTGTAAGTCCAAATGCGGCAGAATAACCATGACCACCTTCCATAGATACATTCCCACACATAAGTCCTAAAAGAGGTTCAAGTTTTATAATTTTTGATATTGTAATAGCTAGGATATTTTGACAAAATGCTAACACTCCACATAAAATCCAATATCTAAATAATACACTACCACCTTTTTTTATAAGGTTTATGCTTATTTCAAGTCCTATTGTTGTAAAAAAGAAGGTTATAAAATTTGGCATTAAATTTCCACTTACAGATATATCTGCTATATTAAAATATTTAAGAAACAAATTTAAAAAACAAAATAAAAGACCTCCTATTACTGGAGCAGGTATACAGAAATTATTTAAAAAGTTAATTCTATTCTTTAATAAATTACCAATTAAAAAAAATAACATAGATAGTGTCAGGGTTTGTACCATATCAAAAGTTAAGGTAAGCAAAATAAATCCTCCTTTGTAATTTGAAATATTTATTGTATAACTCAAATTCTTATGTATTAGTTTTTTTATTAAACGTATATTAATAAATGTATATTAAAAAAAATCAGTAGATATAATTAGATAATCATAAATTAAAATATTTTAAATAGATATAACTTTTTTAGCATGAAAAACCTTAGTATATTGATATAATAGAAATAAGATTTAAAAATATGTTGAGAATAGTATTTATAAGTATAGTAGGAGGATAAAATGTTTGAAAATTTACCTAAGATAGACTTACATTGCCATTTAGATGGAAGTGTCAGAGTAGAAACCATGTTTGATATATCTATTAAGGAGAAAATAGATTTACCTTCAAATAATATTGATGAAATAAAAAAACTAGCAAAAGTTTCTTCTAATTGTACCTCACTTGATGAATATCTAGAAAAATTTGATTTGCCTTTAAAAGTAATGCAATCTAGGGAAAATTTAAAAAGAATTGCTTTTGAACTTTTGGAAGATGCAGATAAAGAAAATGTAAAATACATTGAAATTAGATTTGCACCATTACTTCACACACAAAAAGGCATGAGTATTAAAAGCATAATAGAGAGTATAATCGAAGGAATTAGAGAAGCTGAAAGTATTTATGATATAAAAGGAAATTTAATATTAGGATGCATGAGAACAATGACTTCAAAAGAGGCATTATTAGTAATTGAAGAAGGAAAATCATTTGTAAATAAAGGTGTTGTCGCAGTAGACTTATGTGGACCAGAGAAAGAAGGCTTTTGCAAGGAATATGAGGATGCTTTTAAATTGGCAAGAAAATATGGATATAAAGTTACAGTACATGCAGGAGAAGCTGCAAGTGGAGAAAATGTTTTAGATGCTATAAATATTTTAAAAGCTGATAGAATTGGTCATGGTGTAAAAATTAATGAGCATAAAAAGGCGTATAATTTAGTTAAAGATAAAAAAGTATTACTTGAATTATGCCCAACTAGTAATGTACAAACTAAGACGGTAGATTCTTATGAGACACATCCATTTTATGATTTTTATAAAGATAATTTACATGTAAGTATAAACACCGATAACAGAACTGTATCAGATATAAGTTTAAATTCAGAATTAAATGTTATATTTAATACATTTAAATTAGGAGTAGAAGATTATAAAATAATGTATAGAAATACAGTAGAAGCCAGTTTTGCAGATAAAGAAACTAAAAAGTATTTAAATAGCTTAATTTAATAGATTAAGCTATTTGAACTTTAAATCTACTTAAATGAATCAATAAAAATATATTAGAGTAGGAGAAAAAACGTGAAAAGTTATGAAGATGTCTCTTATATTAAACTAGCTAAAAAAGAACTTGAAGAATGGAAGAGAAATATATTAAAGAAACCTTCTATATTCGATAAGGCATCAAAGGGTATACAAAATAAATTTAATGGAGTATTGCCAGATAAATACCATGAAGTCATAACTTCTTCAATAAAGGGAATGACAAAGACTGTATTGTTTGGGTACAAATATGCTACAAAATCACCAATCATAAATATGTCATTAGAAGAAAGAGAAAAATTAGTTTTAGAAAAAGCAAAAAATTACAAAACTACAGCAATGATTGAAGGAGCAGGGACAGGAGCAGGAGGAATTCTTCTAGGTCTTTCTGATTTTCCATTACTTCTAGGAATTAAAATAAAATTTTTATATGATGTTGCTTCAATATATGGATATGATGTTAAAGATTACAGAGAAAGAATTTATATATTAAGCATATTGCAATTGGCTTTCTCTAGCCAACAACATATAAATGAAACTTTTAAATTGATGAGTAACTGGGATGAGTATGTAAAGTGTTTACCAGAAGATATCAACGATTTTGATTGGAGGACATTTCAACAAGAATACAGAGATTATTTAGATTTAGCTAAGTTTTTGCAACTAATGCCTGGAATAGGAGCATTTGTAGGATTTTATGTAAATGGCAAATTAATTGATAAATTGCATGAAACTGCTGTATATGCTTATAGATTGAGGATTAGAGAACTTAATTTATAAGTACAACAATAGATAAAAAAGAGATAAAATTGATTATACAATATATCTATATATACTTGGATTTGCATTGATAAAAACGATTATGGATAAAAGGTAAAGCATGATAGAATCTAATGTAGAGACTTGTATTTTAATGGAAAAATTTAGTTTTTACTGTTAAAAATACAAGCTAAACTATGAAGAAAAGTAATTGGGAGGAATATTTTCATGACAAATTTGCCAAAACAATTTGATAGCTTTAATGAAGCTAGACAAAAGGGATTTATAAATGCAAAAGAACTTAAGGAAAGTGGGAAAAAGATGGTTGGAGTTTTCTGTACCTTCACTCCAGTTGAAATTCCAATGGCAGCTGGAGCAACTGTAGTAGGTGTATGTGGAGTTAGTGAAGAGCCAATACCAGATGCAGAAAGAGTACTTCCAAGAAATCTTTGTCCTTTAATAAAATCAAGTTATGGACATGCAATAACAGATACCTGTCCATATTTCTATTTTTCTGATTTGTTAATAGGAGAAACTACTTGTGATGGTAAGAAAAAGATGTATGAAGAACTTGCAAAAGTTAAACCAACTTATGTAATGCATCTACCAAATACCTCAAAAGGTGAATTTGCCTATAAGCTTTGGAAGGATGAAATGATAAGATTAAAAGATGAAGTTGAGAAATCTTTAGGTGTGACTATAACAGAAGATGATATAAGAGCTGCTATAAAAGACAAAAATGAAGAAAGAGAACTTTTAAAAGAATTTTATGCACTTGGTAAATTACAACCATCTGCACTTACAGGACTTGAGCTACATAATGTTTTATATCAAGCAGGTTTTAAATTTGACCGTACAGAACTTAAGCAATCTTTAAGAAAAGTTATAGATGATATGAAAGAAAGATATGAAAAAGGAGAATGTCCAGTTAAAAAAGACAAACCAAGAATATTGATAACAGGTTCTCCTATTGGTGGAATAAGCGAAAAAATAGTTAAGACTTTAGAAGATGCAGGAGCTTCAGTTGTAGCGTATGAACTTTGTGGAGCTATTAGATCAAACGATTTATTGGTTGATGAAGAAATAGAAGACGTATATGATGCTTTAACACAAAAGTATATAAACATAGGATGTTCTTGTATGATGAATAATGATAATCGTATTGAATTATTAGATAGAATAATAGATGAATATAATGTAGATGCTGTAATAGACGTAGTTTTACAAGCATGTCATACATTTAATATAGAAAGTTATAGAATAAAAGAGTTCGTTACAAAAGAAAAAAACAAGCCATTTATGTCTCTTGAGACTGATTATTCCAAATCAGATACTGAACAATTGAGAACTAGATTTGAAGCGTTTGTAGAGATGTTGTAGGAATACATAAAAATAGGAGGAATTATGTTTAGTATAGGAGTGGACTCAGGGTCAGTAGCAACAAAAGGTGTATTATTCGATGGTGAAAAAATTATTAAGAAGATAATTATACCAACTGGATGGAGCCCTAAAAGTACATCTAAACAGGTCTATGAGTTGTTAAGTAGTGAAATTGATAAAAAAGATATAAAAAAAGTAGTAGGTACAGGTTATGGAAGAGGAGTAATGGATTTTGCTGACAAGAAAGTAACAGAAATAACTTGTCATACTAGAGGTGTTTATTTTTTAAATAGGAATATAAGGACTATTTTAGATGTAGGTGGTCAAGACAGTAAAGTTATAAACTTAGATAGAGATGGAAATGTATTTAATTTTATAATGAATGATAAGTGTGCTGCAGGAACTGGTAGATTCTTAGAAATTACTTCTAATCTTTTGGGAAGCGATATAGAAAGCATTGATACATTAGCTCAAGGACATAATCCAGTTAATATATCTAGTATGTGTACAGTTTTTGCTGAGTCTGAAATTGTAAGTCTCTTGGCTCAAAATATTTCTACTGGAGAGGTAGCAGCAGGGATACTTAAATCTATTGCAAATAAATCTACTTCAATGCTTGCAAGAGGTGAGATAATAGACGAAGTTGCATTTACTGGAGGACTTGCAAAGAGTAAAGAATTAGTAAAAATGATAGAAGAAATATTAGATAAAAAAATTTTTATTGCAGAAGATACTCAGATAATGGGAGCCTTAGGGGCTGCTGTAATAGGATTTAGATAAAATATATTAAAAATAAAACAAAAACTGGATTTATTTGGTATAAATTCAGTTTTTTATTTTATTTTGTTTATTTCCAAAGGAGAACTTTGGTATAATTGATTTAAATGATTATATATTTATAAATAATTTATATTTAGTCATACATAACATTAAAGTTTTTAAAATTAACTCGAAGTAAGGGGGAGAAAGCGTGAAAAAATTTGCTTCAAAAAAAGCAGCAAGATTTGTTGCACTATTTTTAATATCTATTTTAGTAATGTCAACAATTCCTGTATCAGCTGACAGTAGTAATACATTGAATCAGATAAAAAAAGCAGAATACAGTGAAACCTATAAACAATATCTAAAAGATGCTAAAAATGGACGTACAGAAAAATATAATGGTATTATACCAAACCCATATCAACTGGAAGGTACTCAAATCCGAAGTAAAGGAAGAACAGCTCCAGCATCTTATGACCCTAGAAAATTAGGGCTTATGACATCAGTAAAAAATCAAGAGAATCTAGGAATATGTTGGGATTTCGCTGCAATGGCAACTTTAGAGAGTTTCTTGAAGTTAAATAACTATGGAGATTACGATTTATCAGAAGAACACCTAAGATGGTGGGCTTCAGAGGGTGAATATGGATGGACTGTAAATGATATGGATGGTGCTTTAAATTATGAAGCTATGGGGTATTTAACATCTTGGTCAGGTCCTAAATTGGAAAAAGACATTCCATACAATGGTAAAGTGTCTAAAGCACAAGGAGCCACAAAACCAACTAATATGAATACAGCACCAACTGTTTTTAATGTGACAGATGCCGTGTGTGTAAGTAATGATATGAATTCTACAAAAAATGCTATATTACAGTATGGAGCAGTAACATCTGGTTACTATGAAGATATTAAATATCAAAGTGAAAATCAAAATTCATATTATTGCCCAACGAAAAGCTTTAATACTAATCATGCTATTTCAATTGTAGGTTGGGATGATAACTATTCTAAAGACAATTTTAATGCAAACATTAAACCCTCAAAAAATGGTGCTTGGCTAATAAAAAATAGTTGGGGAGATTACAATTCTGAGGATGGATATTTCTGGATATCTTATGAAGATAAAACACTTATGTCTGATATAGACAACTTTTCAATCAAAGGTGGTCAAAAACCAAATGATGATGAGAAAATGTATCAACATGACTATGCAAGTATTGTTCCTTTAATTTCAAATAAGATAACAGCTGCAAATGTATTTGATTTTAATAGAGGTGATGAAACTCTAAAATCTGTAATGTTTCTAACTGAAAGTATAGGCGCAAAATATGAAGTATATTATGCTCCAGTAGTAAATGGTATACCTCAAGAAAATAATATGAAAAAATTAAAAGAAGGTACTGCCCAATATTCAGGATACATAACAGTTCCAATTGATTCTTTTGATATACCAGCAGGAAAGGGAGCAATTGTAGTTAGCATAGAGGCAAAAAATGGAGAGTCAACTATAGGTTCTGAATCAAATGTACCAGGATATGATACATTTAAAGCAAAAGCTAATTTAGGTGAAAGTTATGTTATAGATAGTAGTGGAAAATTCTTTGATATAAATAGAGATAGCAACTTCTATCCATGTAATTTTACTATAAAAGCTGTTACAGAAAAGTCTTCTGGCGAGAGTATACCAAATGAGTCTTTAATTGGTAGTGATAGATATGAAACTGCCATCAAAGTTAGTCAAAATGGTTTCAATTCTTCAGAAAATGTGGTTTTAGTAAATGGAGGTTCAATAGTGGATGCATTGGCAGCAACTCCTTTTACATCTGCTATCAATTCACCAATACTATTAACACAAAAAGAAGCTTTGAATTCAAAGACTAAGGCTGAGATACAAAGATTAGGTGTTAAGAAAGTATACTTAATAGGTGGAGAAAATTCTATAAGTAAAGAAACTGAACAGCAATTGAAAAATTTAAATATATCAACAGAGAGAATATCAGGAAGTGATAGATACAAGACAAGCTTATTATTAGCTCAAAAATTAAATAGTATAAAAAGTGTTTCTCAAATAGCAGTTGTAAATGGAGTAAAGGGATTAGCTGATGCCATTAGTGTAGGTGCTGCTGCTGCAGAAAACAATATACCAATTATACTTGCAAATGAAAAAAGCGAATTGCAGGGAGCAGATGAATTTTTAAATTCATTAAATATAGATAAATCTTATATTATTGGAGGAACAGTATCTTTATCAAGCAATCTAGAGAGTAAATTGAAAAATCCAACTAGATTATCTGGTAGTAGTAGAGATGAAACTAATTCAAAAATAATAGATAATTTTTATAAAAAAGATACTTTAAAAAATGCATTTGTAGTTAAAAATGGAATTAAGAGCCAAAATGATTTAATAGATGGTTTGGCAGTTGGTCCTCTAGGAGCTAAAACTGGTTCACCAGTAATTTTAGTTGGTGATAAATTAGCTGACAGCCAAAAAGAAGTTCTTAAAAATAAGACTTTAGAAAAAGTAACTCAAGTTGGTGGTGGAGCAAATCAAAATGCATTTAAAGAGCTAGTAAAATTAAAGAGTGCTAAATAAGATACTTAAATATTAATATGTATTAGTAATTTTTATTAACAAGAGCTGAAAATAATTATTTTAAATTATTGATGAATAAAAGAATCAATAATTAGAAAATTTTATTTTCAGCTTTAAATTTGTACATTATATGTTTAAAGCACAAATAAAAAGGGTTATTTTATACAGAAAATCTTACATTTTATATATAAATAACCCATATACAATTAACTTTTTATAGTGTTCTAATAGATATTATTGAGCTTAATGGTAAATATAATGTGTAAGTTTCATTTAAAGTTGGATTAGATTCGTCTATATATCTTGAGCAAAGTGTAATTGATAAGCTGTCTGCTTCTATAATTTCACCATATAGAGGACAACTGCTAAAATAAGAATGTACTTCAACATATTTATTTAAGTTTTCTTGAACATAATCTTGAAAACGGTTCTTTGTAGTAGTAGTCATGAAATCAACTCCTTTATTTTTTATTAAAAATGAAATTTTTAAAAAGATGAATATGATTACTTCTATTAGAAACTAAGTTAAAAAATAAGCAAATAGATATGAAAATTAGAATAATATATTATTTATACTTATATTATAACACTATATAATAAAAAAGGCTATAAAAAATTCAGAATCTTCGAAGATTTTCAAGTATATCAATAAAGCTATTGACAGGTAATAAAAAAAGTACTATATTGACTGTATAAAGTATTTTAGTCAAAATGGAGGAGAAAAGATGCCTAAATCATATTCTGATAAAGAAAGAGAGTATATAATAAAAAGGCTTAAAGAAGAAGCACGTTTATGTATGGAGCAATATGGTATCAGAAAGACTACTGTTGATGAGCTTGTAAGACGAGTAAAAATTCCAAAAGGAACTTTTTATTTATTTTTTCAATCAAAAGAATTGCTCTTTTTTGAGGTACTTAGAGATATACATGATTCTATACAGAAACAGATTGTGTACGAAATAGAGAGAATAGATGAAAACATTACATGTGAGCAATTGACAGACATATTTATGAAATTTTATAGACTGGTAGATAGAACTACAATTTTAAATATTATGGTAAATGGAGAACTTGAAATATTAATGCGAAAGTTACCAGATTCTATAATAGAAGAACATTTCAAACACGATGATTTTGAGCTTGGAGAGATTATATCTTATATACCAAATTCAAAAAATAAAGATATAGAAAGCTTTAGTGGAGCTTTTAGGGCAGTTTTTCTTACTATGTTATATAAACGAGAAGTTGGAAGTGATTGTTTTGAAGATGCTCTAAGATTGATGATACATGGGTTAGTTATACAACTTATGGAGTAGAGTTTAACTTTTGTTTGCTAATTATTTTTGTAAAGAATAATTAGCAAACAAAAAAATTGTATTTTATTGACCATATAATTAAAATAGTCAAAAAGTAGAAAGGATGATATAAAATGATTAAAGTTGATAATTTATCATTTAGTTATACAGATAGAGATTTTTTACAAAATATTAATTTCAAAGTAGGAAAAGGAGAAATACTAGGATTCTTAGGTCCATCTGGGTCAGGAAAATCAACATTACAAAAGATTCTAATTGGTATGATAACTAATTACAAGGGGAGTGTACTTGTTAATGGAATAGAAAGTAAAAAATGTTCAAATAAATTTTATGAAAACATAGGTGTTGATTTTGAATTTCCAAGTTTGTATGAAAAATTGACTGCAATAGAAAATCTAAAATATTTTGGTTCTTTATATTCAAAAAAATTACTATCTATTGATGAGTTATTAAAATCAGTAGGTTTAGAAAATGAAGCAAATAAAAAGATATCTGAGTATTCAAAAGGCATGAAATCTAGACTAAATTTTATAAAAGCTTTATTACATAATCCAGATATTTTATTTTTAGATGAACCAACAAGTGGTCTTGACCCATCAAATAGTAAAGTTATGAAAGATATAATTTTATCAGAAAAATCTAAGGGTAAAACCATTATCTTAACAACTCATAACATGTTAGATGCAACGGAGCTTTGTGATAGGGTAGCTTTTATTGTAAATGGAAGAATATCTGCACTAGATACACCACATAATCTTATTATGTCAAAAGGAGCTATAAAAATAAAATATACTTATTTTGATAATGGAGAAAAAACTTCTGAATGTTTTCTAAATAATACTAGTAATGATAAAAAGTTGAATATGCTTATTGAAAAAAATAAACTTTTATCAATACATAGTAGTGAACCAACATTAAATGATATTTTTATTGATATAACAGGGAGGAATTTACAATGAGACTAAAAAATCTTATCTTAGGAGATGTAAAGTTTCAATTTAAATATGGTTTTTATTTTTTATACATCATTTTAAGTCTTATATATATCTGTGTTATCAATGTATTTCCTACTTTTATGAGAGAAAAAATAGCTATAATTATGATTTATTCTGACCCAGCAGCAATGGGATTGTTTTTTATGGGAGCTATTGTACTCCTTGAGAAAAGTCAACGCGTTTTAAATTCTTTGGCTGTATCTCCAGTAAAAGTGTCAGAATATATTTTATCAAAGGTGATTTCACTAGGAATAATATCTAGTATTGTAGCTATGTTTATTGCTATATCAGTAAATTTAGATAATATTATAATATCGATTATAGGAACTTTTTTTTCTTCCGTTATATTTTCTTTGATTGGATTAATCGTTGCTAGTAAAGCATCTAGCTTAAATAAGTTTATTGTTTTAACTATTCCTATTGAGATTATATGTTTTATTCCACCAATACTAAATGTACTTATTGATACAAAAACATATGTAGATTTCTATCCTTTTAATATATGTATTTCTCTTATTAGTGGGGATAAAAGTTTTATAATAATTAACATTTTTATTTTAATATTAATGCTAATAATAACTTATTTTGTAACTTATTATTTTGTTCGCAGTAGTTGGAAAAAGGTAGGTGGAGTAAAATTATGACAAAAATTATGAATGCTTTCAAACAAGAGTTTGAGCAAATTAAAAGAGATGCTATGCTTTTTGTGGTATGTGTTTCTCCAATACTATGTGTAGCGCTTATAAGTTTCGGAATACCATTAATACAGGATATATTGTTTGATAAATTTTATTATCAATTAAATTTGAAGCCATATTTCTTAATGTTTGATTTACTTATGGGTTTTATTACACCATTTATGTTCTCTTTTGCTTCTATAATGGTCATACTAGGAGAAATTGATGACAATATTTCAAGGTATTTAATAGTAACTCCACTTGGTAAAACTGGTTATCTTATTTCACGACTTGGAATACCAGCTATTTTAGCATTTATTATTACAGTAGTTTTACTAATGTTTTTTTCTTTAACTAAAATTTCTTTCTTGTCAAACTTATCAATTTCTTTAATATCTTTATTACAAGGAATCATCATATCAATGTTGGTGATTTCTTTATCTTCAAATAAATTGGAAGGAATGGCTATTACTAAATTATCAGGTGTTTTTATAATGGGTATTTTAGCACCATTTTTTATTTTAAATAGAGTTCAATATATTCTATTTTTCTTGCCAACATTTTGGTTGTCAAAAGCGTTTAAAGAGAATAATTATATATATGTGTTTATTTCAATTTTTATATCATTAGTATGGATTTTTCTGCTATTTAAAAAATTTAGTAAAAAAATAATTAAATAAGACAATTTATTGAATGAATGTAAGGTTAACTTGACAGTGAGATTAAAAAATGTTACATTTGAAATGTAAGGTTAACATTACATGAATGGAGTATGTATGAAAAATAAAATAAAGATATTAAGAGAAAGATTAGGTTTAACACAAGAGCAACTAGGTATATTAGTTGGAACATCTAGGCAGGCGATAAATGCTATAGAAACTGGTAAAAACGAACCTTCAATATGGTTGGCATATGATATTTCAAACGTTTTTAATGAGCCAATTGAAAGTGTATTTTTATTTGAAGAAAGTGAAAGAAAATCAAGGGCACAGATAAGTAGGGGGGAACATTATGGCTCTAAGAGAGATTAGAACTTTTGATGATGAAATTTTAAGAAAAAAGAGTAAGTATGTAGAAAATGTAGATAATAAAATAAGAGAGATATTAAATGACATGGCAGAGACTATGTATAACACACCAAATGGTGGAGGATTAGCTGGATGCCAAGTAGGAGTATTAAAACGACTAGTTGTTATAGATTTAGGAGATGGTCTTATTAAGCTTGTTAATCCGGAAATTGTTAAAGAAGAAGGAGAACAAATTGTTGTTGAAGGGTGTTTAAGTTTTCCTGAAATATGGGGAAAATTAAAAAGACCCAAAAAAGTTATAGTACAAGCTTTAAACGAGTATGGAGAAAAAATAGAAATTAAAGGTTCAGGTTTCATGGCAAAATGCCTTTGTCATGAGATAGACCATTTAAATGGTATAGTTTTTACAGATAAAATTATTGAACGTGTAAAATTATAATATAGGTTTAGGATTAAACTTAGAAAATATTTTATAGTAAGGAGTTAAATTATGAGATTATGGCATAAGGATTTAATTGATGTATTACCTAAAAATCAATTAGTAAGTCAATGGAGAGAACTACTTGCTATAAAAGGTTCTATAGATAAAAAAGGTACACCAAATCATCTATTAGTTAATAAGGTGTTGAATTATAGTATAGATGAATTTAAGTTTTATACAAAAGTTATACATGATGAAATGTTAAAGAGAAATTATAAACCTAATGAACTTAAATATATTAGCATATTAAAATGGGAAAATAACAATTTTTCAAATGATGTATCTAAGGTACATAGTTTAAATTTAGAAAATCTATATAATTCTTGGCATAATAAAATATATTTAAAACAGTGTTTATATAATTTAGAAGAAAAAGCAACCTGTGGAGGAATACCAATGAATGAATGGAATATATTACTTTATAAATACGGTGAAGATTATAAACTATGGTCTGGAAATTACCTACCTTAATTATTGTGATATTATTGTATATAAAGAGGTGATTATTTGTATAACAAGGTGAAATATATTCCAATAAATTGTGAAATAGCTTGTAATAAATTAAAAAGAAGTATGCCCTATAAATGGGATTTAAATATTTATCGAGGATGTGAGCATGGATGTAAATACTGTTATGCTATTTATTCTCATAAATATATTAATTCTAATAATTACTTTGAAGAGATTTATGTGAAAACGAATATAGTAGAAAAACTTGAGAAACAACTTAGAAGCAGTAAGTGGAATAGAGAAGTAATTAATATAGGTGGTGTTACAGATAGTTATCAACCAATAGAAGAAGATTATAAAATTATGCCAGAAATATTAAATCTATTAATAAAGTATAAGACACCAGCTATTATTTCAACAAAATCGGATTTAATCTTGAGAGATTATGATTTGATTGATAAATTGTCTAGGATTACATACATAAATATAGCATCTACAATCACAACCGTAAATAAAGATATACAAAAACTTATAGAGCCAAATGGTGTAGATTCAATGAGACGATTTAATATGTTAAAAGAGTTTAGAAAAACTAACGCATCAATTGGATTGCATATTATGCCAATTATACCGTATATTACAGATGATTTTGATAATATAAATTCTTTATTTACACATGCAAAAGAATGTAATGTACATTACGTTTTGCCTGGTACCTTGTACTTAAGAGGTCTAACTAGAGGTATCTTTTTTGATTTTGTTAAAAAAGAGTTTCCTGAATTATTTAATAAATTATCAACACTATATAGTACGGGGTCAGCTAATAGAGAGTATAAAAATCAACTGTATAAAATGGTCAATGAACTTAGAAACAAGTATTCTTTATCAAGCAGTTATTCTAAGGTAATGAATGAAAAATTAAAAAACTCACGAGATGTACAGTTATCTTTTTTTGATTAATTTTAGATATAAAAAATATTTTTAGTGAAATGATTGTAAACTATTTAAATTAAATTTTATTGACATATATAAATATTAAATATATAATTAATTCATAAAATAAAAATATGAAAGGATGATGTTGTTCGGAGATACTTGATATTATAAAATCGTTGATATAAGTATTTCTGGAAAAGAGTGAATAAAATCAAATTTAATAAGCAAACAAAGTGAAACTACAGTTTTATTGTTGTGCTTAAAAATATTTGGTTCTATTTTACTCTTATTTAAACTCATCTTTTTGAAGTTAAACCACAGAGTAAACTCTGTGGTTTTTTTATTTTAAAAATAAAAATTTTAAGGAGTGGTATGTTTTGTTAAACAAATTATGTATGTATTTAGAAAGACCAGAGCTTTACAAAAGAAGTGAAATTAATTTTTGGAATGACGAGTATATTTCAAAGCAATTATTAAAAGCTCATTTAGATGTTGACTTTGAAGGAGCAAGTAGAAATTTTAACTTTATTGAGGATTCTGTAAATTGGATAGTTACAGTTGCAAGTCCAGAAGAGTATCCTAAATTAATTGATTTAGGATGTGGTCCAGGATTATATGCAGAGAGATTTGCACAAAAAGGCTATAAGGTAACTGGAATTGATTTCTCAAAACGTTCTATTAAATATGCACAAAATAGAAATAAAGAAACAAATTTAAATATAAACTATTTATTTCAAAGTTATTTAAGTATGAATTACAATGAAGAATTTGATTTAGCTACTTTAATTTATTGTGATTATGGAGCTTTATCAACTGAAGACAGAAGATTGCTAATGGAGAAAATTTATAAAAGTTTAAAACCTGGAGGAAAACTGATATTAGATGTATTTACAATAAATAAATACAATGATTTTGAAGAGATTAAGAGTTGGGAAATAAATGAAGATGGGGGATTTTGGAGTAGTGAAAGATATATGTGTATACAAGATAATTGTAAATACAGTGATTATAATACACTCGAGCAAACTCTTGTGATAACAGAAAAACATGAAAATGTATTTTATATTTGGAATCACTATTTTTCAAAAGAAAGTTTCTTATTAGAAATTCAAGATATTGGATTTAAATCTGTTGAATTTTTTAGTAATGTCAAAGGTGAAGTGTATTCTGATGACAGTATGACTATGGGATTGGTTTTACAAAAATAATAGATATTTCTGAATGAATAAATAAAAACTTGAAACCGATAATAATAAAATACCATAAGAAAAGCACACATATTGAAAAATAGGAATTTTTATGTTACTTTTAATACATTATAAATTTACTTATACAAAAGTAAGAGTTAATATTTAGATTGTTATTTCTATATAAAGTTTATTTAGATATCTTTTAAAACAATTAATGCTATTAAAAGTAACATATAGCTTAAAATAGCTAAAAAGGATGTGATATTGATGTTAGAGGTTCAAGGGAAGTGTAATAAAGCAAAAATATTTACAGACAATGTAGATAGTACAACTATAAGTCAGATAATAGAATTATGTAATCAGGAGTTTACAACGAATTCTAAGATAAGAATAATGCCAGATTGCCATGCAGGTTCTGGTTGTGTAATAGGAACTGTCATGACAATACAAGATAAAGTTGTTCCAAACCTTGTTGGAGTTGATATAGGTTGTGGCGTTTTGTGTGTAAATCTAGGCAAAATTAATTTAGATTTAAAAAAAATAGATGATTTTATAAGAGAGAAAATACCTCATGGATTTAATATAAATAAATATAGTAAAGCAAATTATAAAAAAGAGATAGAATCATTATACTGTTTAAAAGATATAGGAAAAGCAACTGAGGAGTATAACAGAGCAATTGGAAGTCTTGGAGGAGGAAATCATTTCATTGAATTAGATGAAGATGATGAAAAAAATAAATATTTAATAATACACTCAGGTAGTAGAAATCTTGGAAATAGAGTAGCAAAATGTTATCAAAAAAAAGCTTATGATTATTATATAAGAGCTAACAATGACTTTGAAGAAGATAGCAAAAAACTTATAGAAAAATATAAAAAGGAAAATAGAGAAGATGAGATTCAAGATACATTGATAAAGCTTAAAAAAGAACATAACTTTACCCCTAAAATACCAAAAGATTTATGTTACTTAGAAGGAAAATTAATGGAGGATTATCTTCATGATATGGATATTATACAAAAATATGCCGAATTAAATAGATATACAATGGCTAAAAGGATAATTGAAGAGTGCATAGGTCTTAAATTTAATGATTTAGAATATTTTCAAACTATACATAATTATATAGAAATTGAAAATAAGATATTGAGAAAAGGAGCTATCGCAGCATATGAAGGTAGAAAATTATTAATTCCTATAAACATGAGAGATGGTGTTATTTTGGGAGTAGGCAAAGGAAATTTAGATTGGGTTAATTCTGCACCTCATGGTGCAGGACGCATACTTTCAAGAGGCGATGCAAAAAGAAGTATAAATATGAAAGATTATGAAGAGTCTATGAAAAATATATTTACAACAAGTGTAAATATTAAGACTATTGATGAAGCACCTCAAGCATACAAACCAATTGATGAGATTGTAGAAAATATAAGAGATACAGTTAACATAATTAATATATTGAAACCTATTTATAATTTTAAATCAAATTAATAATACTTAAGATTAAAATAATATATAAAAGTTAATGTATAGGAAGATTGGATATAAGGAGTACTATAAAAATAGTGCTCCTTTTTTATTAATAATTAATAATAAGACTTTATTTAATAATACAAATAAATTTTCAAATATTTTTTATGGAAAACTTGACAATTGATAAACAATGGGATATTATATAGTCTATTTTTAAAACAATTCATTTATTTAATCGAGAATCAATAAAAGTATTGGAAATAATGTTTTAGTTAATGATAATATTTCATTTATGACATTAGGTATTAAGATTGTAACTGAAATGTTTGCAACAATCATTACTATTACAATGTGGTTTAGAGAAAAATCATTAGAATTATCGTAGAAAAGCACTATCAAAAGAATTATATTGGCACTTTTCTTCAAAAGATGATTTAATAGCATATCTAGAATATTGTATTAAGATAAATAAAATAAAGCGTTTTATCATCTAAATTAATTGCTTAATTTAGATGATAAAATTGCAAATTAAAGAGTGAAACTTTTAAGAATAAAGCTATATAATCTTAGTTATAGGAGAAGATTGATGATAGGAATATATTTTAGTGGAACAGGAAATTCAAGATATTGTGTAGAAAAATTTTTACAAGAATATGATACAACAGCAAATTCTTACTCTATTGAAGATAGCGAACTTTTAAAACACATCCACAATCACGAAGATATTGTTTTTGGTTATCCTGTACAATATAGTAATGTACCTAAAATACTGAAAGATTTTATAATTAGTCATTCAAATTTGTGGAATGGTAAACGTATTTTTATTATTGCAACCATGGCTTTATTCAGTGGAGATGGCTGTGGAGTGTTATCTAGGATGCTTAAAAAATATGGTGCTACTACTATTGGGGGATTACACTTAAAAATGCCAGATAGTATCGGAGATGAAAAGATACTAAAACATTCTTTAGAGTACAATAGAAACCTAGTAATAAAAGCAGAAAAGAAAATAAATAAATCTATTAAAAAATTGAAATCTGGGATACCACCAAAAGATGGGTTAGGTTTTTTTTGTCATATTGTAGGATTATTTGGACAAAGACTATACTTTATTAACAAAACGAATCTATATACAGACAAACTAAAAATAAATGCTGACGAATGTATTGTATGTGGTAAATGTATTGGTTTATGTCCAATGAATAATTTAGTAATTAAAAATGATAGTATTGTTTCCAATGGGCAATGTACAATGTGTTATCGTTGTATAAATAATTGCCCTAAACAAGCAATCACATTATTAGGTAAAATGGTTGTTGAACAGAGTAATCTGGAGAAATACATATAAGAAAATTTAAATTAGAAAGAGAGGATAAGGAATGGATTATTATATAGTTGATGCGTTTACAAGTAAATTATTTAAAGGAAATCCTGCTGGAGTTTGTGTTCTTGATAAGAAATTGCCATTGGAGTTAATGCAAAAAATAGCAGAAGAAAATAATCTTCCAGAAACGGCTTTTATAGTTAAAAATAAGGAAGGTTATGGATTAAGATGGTTTACTCCTAAAGCAGAAATTGATTTGTGTGGTCATGCAACTTTGGCAGCAGCTTATGTAATTTCAAATTTTATTGATATCAATGTTAAAAAGATAAATTTTTTTACTCAAAGTGGAAATCTTGAAGTTACACGAAATGGGAATCTATACGAAATGATATTTCCAGAACTAATGCCTACTGAAATAGAATTATCACCTCAACAAATTGATTTGATAAGTTGCATACCAAGTGCTATTTACTCTTCAAGGGATTTAATTTTGTTATTAAGTAATGAACAAGAAGTTATAAATTATACACCTAATTATGCAAAGTTACGTAAATTAACAGATTGGTTAGGTGTAATAGTTACAGCACAAGGAAGTAAAGTAGATTTTGTATCAAGATATTTTTGTCCAGAATTGGACTCAGAAGACCCTGTTACTGGTTCATCTCATTGTAATCTTATTCCATATTGGGCTAAAAAATTGGGGAAAAGCAAAATGATTGCAAAACAGCTGTCTAATCGTGGTGGTATAATTCAGTGTGAATTATTAGAGGATAATACTGTAAAAATTTCTGGTGAAGCAGTTTTGTTTATGCATGGAACAATAAAGATTGATATTTAGAGATTAATTGATACCAATGTTGACAAGTACCATTAAAAAATATAATATTTAATTTATAAAGATAAAAACACAGTCTGGTTGGTAGTCCAGACGCAGCAATTGCTGTCAGTAACCTGCCTCCTTGGTTGTCCGTTCTTTTAGAAAGTAACTAAATAGGAGGAACTAGCAATGGAAAAGATTAGTGGAAAATTGACAGTCTTATTTGAAGAACCATTTTGGATAGGTGTATTTGAAAGACAAGATGGTAAAAAATATGAAGCATGTAGAGTAGTTTTTGGAGCAGAGCCTAAAGAGGTAGAAGTATATGAATTTATACTTGAAAGATTTTTCTCGTTAGATTTTGGTAGTATTAAGTTAGAAAAGAATGTAAACAATGACAAAATTGGATACAAAAGAATGCAGAGAATAGTAAAAAAAGAACAAGAAAAAGAAACCATAGGGACTAAGGCTCAAAATGCTCTTAAGCTTCAATATGAAGAAAGAAAGCAGGATAAAAAAATTCTAGCTAAAGATAGGAAAGAAGAAGAAAAAGAAAGACTTTTTAATTTGAAACAAGAAAAGAGAAAAGCCAAACATAAAGGCCATTAATTTTAATTATATGTATTTTTATGAATTGCTAGAAAAAGGTGTATGAAATCAAAAGTTTCATACACCTTAATTTATTGGAAAAATAAAATTTTGTATTCCAATTACTTTAAAATACAAAAATATATTAATAATAATTGTAGAAATATTATAAATGGTATACCAAGCGTAAATTTAATATGCTTAGTTTTATGTCTAAAAGAATACATACCAGTTATAGAACCTATACTGCCTCCAATTACCGCCATAGAAATAAGAGTGGCTTCTTTTATTCTCCATTCATTTTTAATTGCTCTTTTTTTATCTACATACATTGAAAAGAAAGCAATAAAATTAATAACCATAAAATATATCAAAATAAAATTTTTCATAATCTAACCTCCATAAAAATATATTATACATTATAAAGTAAGAGTCCTGTTTTTAAAAGCTAAATTTGTAATTAGTATATATAAGCTATTTGGGAAGAGTAAATATAACATTAATTGGAAAATTTAAAAAACTTAAACAATTGATAAATAGGGGGTATATTTATAAGACATAAAGTGATAAAATTTACTTAGAAAATAATGTAAATAACAGGAGGATAAGACAAAATGAAATTTATAGTAGAAAAAGAAGTCTTTGATAAATTAGAAAATGTATGTTTTGGGGTAGTAGTAGCAAAAGGGATAGATAATACTAAAGAAATTGAAAGAATAAGTAATCTTTTAGATATAAGTATAGATAGAGTAGAAGATTACTTTAAAGATAAAAAAGTGAAAGAATCAGAAGAAATCATACCATATAGAGAAGCCTTTAGAAGCTTGGGAATGAACCCAAACAAATTTATGAGTTCAATAGAAGCAATGACAACAAGAGTTGCTAAGAATAAGAAACTTCCTCATATAAATCCTATTGTAGATTTAGGAAATTCTATTTCTTTAAAATATTTACTTCCAATGGGTGCTCATGATATGGACTTTAGAAATGATGATGTGTATGTTAGATTTTCAAAAAAAGGGGATAAATTTGTTCCATTTGGAGAAAATGATGTTGAATTAATGGAAGAAGGAGAATTAATTTATTCTGTTGGAGATATGGTAAAAACTAGAAGATGGATATGGAGACAAGGAGAGGAAGGAAAAATAACTAATAGTTCAAAAAATATATTTTTCCCTATAGATGGTTTTACTGATGCTAATTTAGATAAAGTAATGGCTGCAAGAGAAGAATTAGCTAAGTTGTTAAAAGAAATTTTTGATTGTGAGATTAAAATAGGTTTTGTAGATAAAGATAATCCAGAGATGGAAATATAATAATATAAATTAAATATTTGTTAAGGTATTATATTTATATTTACTTAATGTATTAAAAAAGAGAGGTCGTAGTAAATTTGAAAAAAACTATAATAAAGAATGTAAATCCCTTGATTGAAAGTAAGTTTATAGGACTTTTTGAAATTGAGTATAAGAATAAGTTGAACGAAGATAAGGTCTGGATGGTAGCATCAAGAAAAAGTAATGAAGAGCTAGAACGTATCTATTTAAAGAATGAAGAAGATACTGCAGATGCAGTTGTAATAGTTGCACTTCATAAAAGTAGTAAAAAACTGATTTTAATAAAACAATTTAGAGTACCTATAAATGACTATATATATGAATTACCAGCAGGACTTGTTGATGAGGGCGAATCTATAGATATTTCTGTTGAAAGAGAACTTAGAGAAGAAACAGGACTTGCCCTTTTAGAAATTCAAAAGAATAAGAGTAGTGATAAGGTATATTTATCACCTGGAATGAGTGATGAATCTGTTGCATTTGTCTATTGTATATGTGATGGTGATATAACAGATGAATTTTTAGAACCAGATGAAGAGATTGAGGCGCTTTTAGTTTCACAGGAAGAAGCAAAAGAGATTTTACAGAGCAATCATAAGATAGATACAAAAGCATTTTTAATTTTACAAATGTTTGTAAGTTTAGGAACTAAATTATTTGAATAGTTATAGAAAAGAGATTATAAATATAATTAAAGTTTATTTTAGTTATAGAAATTATAATCTCTTTTTTTGTATTAAAGTTTAAAAGTTTATATATTTTTGGACTAAATAATAATTTATCTGTTTTTTATTATTTTAAATTAAAAAAGAGTATCTAATATAGTATATTTTAGGAATAAGTATAGTTTAAAAATTCAAAAAAAAGATGGCGAAATATGTCCCAAGGGACATTGAGTAAAATAAATGACTTCAGGTCTCGCATGATAAAAAGTATATACTAAATGAGTGTTAAAATAGATAAAAATGATACACTAATTCTCTTTTGATAATAAAAAAACATAGAATTTAATTATTTAATCAAGAAAAAGTATTGAACAAATGATTTATTTAGTGTACAATAATCATGTAAAAACATAGTAATGGAGGGAGACATTTCATAATGAAAATTAAGGTAGGAATGAACGGATTTGGAAGAATAGGAAGAGCTGTATTAAGAATAGCTCAAGAAGAATTAGGAGATAATATAGAAATTGTAGCCATAAACGCAAGAGCAACAACAGAGTCTTTGGCACATTTATTTACATATGATTCATGCTATGGAACTTTTAGAGGTGAAGTAGAAGCAAAAGATGAAGATACTTTAGTAGTAAATTCTAAAGAAATAAAAATATTAAGATATAATGACCCAGAAGAATTACCATGGAAGGAACTTGGGGTTGATATAGTAATAGAATCAACAGGGTTATTTACACAAAGAGAAAAGGCAGAAAAACATATTAAAGCAGGAGCAAAAAAAGTAATTATAACAGCTCCAGGAAAAAATGAAGATATAACTATAGTTATCGGAGTTAATGAAGAACAATATGATAATGAAAAACACAATATAATTTCAAATGCATCTTGTACTACAAATTGTCTAGCACCATTTGCTAAAGTATTGGACGAAAAATTTGGTATAGTAAAAGGTCTAATGACTACAGTACATTCATATACTAACGATCAAAGAATATTAGATAAGAGCCATAAAGACTTGAGAAGAGCAAGAGCGGCGGCTGAATCTATAATACCTACCACTACAGGAGCAGCAAAAGCTGTGTCAAGAGTATTACCACAATTAGAAGGAAAATTAAATGGTTTTTCACTTAGAGTGCCAACACCAACAGTTTCACTTGTTGATTTAGTGTGCGAACTTAAAGAAAACGTTACAGTTGAAGAAGTAAATTCTGCATTAAAAGATGCTGCTGAAGGAGAATTAAAAGGAGTTTTAGGATATTGTGACAAGCCACTTGTTTCTATAGACTTTAGAGGAGATTCTAGGTCGTCTATTATAGATGCTCTATCCACAATGGCTATAGAAGATAATATGGTTAAAGTAGTTTCATGGTATGATAATGAATGGGGATATTCATCAAGAACAGTTGATTTAGTAAAATATATAGCTGAAAAATTACAATAATACATAACTTTTTGAAAAAAATTTGAAAAAAATTCTATAAAACTAAGAAAAAAGATTATGAAAAATATTGAAGGAAAAATTTTTTCATAATCTTTTTTGTTTCCTGTAAAAGATACAAGTTACAACTTATAGGTGGATATTAGGTCGTTAGAGTAACTTGTGTATAATTAGTAAGGAATCATACTTTTTCTAAAATGAAGGATAAGATGTCGAAAACTTGCATAAATCTGAAAAATTTTTATTATTAAAATACTGATTTTCATTTTAATCATGATAAAAAAATGACAAATAAAGTTGCAAACAGTAATATTTATAAGTATAATTAAAAAGAGAAAAGGTTTTGTTAAACTTTACAACAAAAGAAAAAGAAGGGATGATTCAAAATGGAGAAGTTAACAGACAGGAGACAGGTTAAGGCAGTAAGCATGGAAACTTTTGTTTTCTTAATATTACTAGTAGTTGGTTTTGGGTATGTTGGTAGTATTATGGGAGCAGGAATGATGTTCAAAGTAATAATGAGTACAGCACATGCTTTACTATTAGAGACAGTTTTCTTAATTATGGCTATGGCAGTTCTTGCAGGTGCATTAAGCGCGCTACTTTCAGAGTTTGGGGTAATAGCATTAATTAATAAAATTTTCGCTATATTTATGAAGCCTTTATATGGGTTGCCTGGTGCTAGTATAGCAGGAGCTATAACAACTTATTTATCAGATAATCCAGCTATTATACCTTTTGCTAAAGATAAAACATTCACACAGTACTTTAAAAAATACCAAGTTCCAGCATTATGTAATTTAGGAACAGCTTTTGGTATGGGACTTATCTTAACAACATTTATGATTTCTCAAGGTACAGAATATGTACTTCCAGCGTTAATTGGTAATCTAGGTGCAGTCATAGGTAGTGTAATAAGTGTTAGAATAATGTTGACATTTACTAAGAAGTTTTATAAATACAATCCAGAGGAAGATAAAGCAGCAGGAACATTAGAGAAAAAAGCTGAGTTTAGAGAAATCAGAGAAGGAAATGTGTTCCAAAGAGCTTTAGATGCAATTCTTGAGGGTGGTAAAATGGGAGTAGATATGGGAATGGCTATAATACCAGGTGTCCTAGTAGTATGTACATTAGTCATGTTGCTAACTTTTGGACCATCTACAGACCCTGTTACAGGTCAAGAGGTTTATACAGGAGCTGCATACGAAGGAATAAAATTACTTCCAGTTATTGGAGATAAACTTGGATTTATATTAGAGCCATTATTCGGATTTACATCACCAGAAGCAATAGCTTTCCCTATAACTTCATTGGGAGCTGTTGGAGCAGCAATGTCTTTAGTTCCAGAATTTATAAAATCAGGTGCTATAACTCCTAATGATATAGCAGTATTTACAGCTATGGGTATGTGTTGGAGTGGATACTTAAGTACACACATTGGTATGATGGATGCATTAAATGCTAGACAGTTAGCAGGTAAAGCGATTCTTTCTCATACAATAGGTGGTTTATGTGCAGGAGCTGCTGCCCACTTTATATTCATGCTCGTAGGATAAATATAATTAATTAAACAAAAGATAATATACAAAAAAATGGTTGCCAGTGTACAAGAAGGCTTGTACACTGGCAACCATTTTTGATGAATGAAGATAATTTATAATATATAAATGTTAAGTCTATATTAGAGTTAAGTTATATTTATGTAAAAAGTAACAAAAATCTGTAGAAATTTATGACAAAATTTAGTACACTAACTATATGTTCTTATTTAAAATTTAAGGTTAGGATTAGGAATTACCTAGTAGAGTAAGCTTGATTAATAAAACAATCATAAAATAAAAATATTAGTCATAAAGATTATAGAATAACTTACTTAAAATAAAGCCATAGAACTTACAAAAATTAAAAAAGCATATAAGTATGGAGGGGTACAATGGATGAATTATTTCATATAGGAATTGATGTAGGTTCTACAACGGTGAAGGTTGTGGTACTTAATAATAGTAATAATATAATTCATAAAGAATATAGAAGACATTATTCTGATGTGAAAAAATCGGTTAAAGAAGTACTAAATGGTATATATGAAAAATTTGGAAATATAAATACTAAAATTGTAATAACTGGCTCAGGTGGAATTGGAATATCGAAAAAACTAGGAGTAAAATTTGTTCAGGAAGTCATATCTAGTACAAAATCAATAGAGTATTTCCATCCTGAAACTGATGTTGTTATAGAGCTTGGAGGTGAAGATGCAAAAATAACATATCTAAGTGGAGGAATAGACCAAAGAATGAATGGGATATGTGCAGGTGGTACAGGAGCATTTATAGACCAAATGGCATCACTTTTAAAGACAGATGCAAGTGGATTAAATGAATTAGCAAAAGAGTACAATGTTATATATCCAATAGCTTCAAGATGTGGTGTTTTTGCTAAAACAGATATTCAACCTCTTATAAATGATGGAGCTAAGCAGACTGATATAGCTATGAGTATCTTTAATGCAGTTGTCGTACAAACAGTAAGCGTTCTTTCTTGTGGAAGAAAAATAGAGGGGAATGTAGCCTTTTTAGGTGGCCCATTATACTTTTTATCTGAGCTTAGAGAAGCATTTAAAAGAGTATTAGATTTAAAAGATGAAAATATAATTTTTCCAGAAGATGCACAACTTTATATTGCTATTGGAGCAGGATTATTATCAGTAGATGAGGATAGCATAGAACTAGAATCTCTAATAGAAAAGCTAGATAATATAAAGAATATCGAAGATGGAGAAGTAAATTTATTAGAGCCTTTATTTAAAGATAAAAACGAGTACGAAGAATTTTCAAGAAGACATGAAAAAGAAAAAATAAATTATGTGGATATAAATTCAATCAAAAGTAATTGTTATTTAGGAATTGATGCAGGTTCCACCACTACTAAAGCAGCTCTTATTGATGAAGATGGAAGACTTGTATATTCTTATTACAATAGTAATGAAGGAAATCCATTAAAAACGACTATTAAGGTTATAAACGAAATATATGATATCTTACCAAAAGACATTAAAATATTGAGTTCAACTGTAACTGGCTATGGAGAAGCTCTTATTAAGAAAGCACTGAAAATAGACAATGGAGAAATAGAGACTATAGCACATTATAAAGCTGCTAAATTTTTCAATAAAGATGTAGATTTTATACTTGATATTGGTGGCCAAGATATGAAATGCTTAAAAATAAAAGATGGAGTAATTGACAATATAATACTGAATGAGGCTTGTTCTTCGGGTTGTGGTTCATTTTTAGAGACATTTGCAACTTCTTTATCTATGACAATAGAAGAATTTGCACAGGAAGGTATTTATTCTCAAAATCCTGTAGATTTAGGTTCAAGATGCACTGTGTTTATGAATTCTAGAGTAAAGCAATCTCAAAAAGAAGGGGCAAGTATTGGAGATATATCAGCAGGGCTATCTTATTCTGTAATAAAAAATGCTTTATTTAAAGTAATAAAAATTAGAGATTTGAATGAAATTGGTAGAAATATTGTTGTACAGGGTGGAACATTTTATAATGATTTGGTGCTTAGAAGTTTTGAAAAACTAATTGGGAAAAATGTAATCAGACCTAATATTTCAGGAATTATGGGTGCTTTTGGTTCAGCACTTATAGCAAAAGAAAAGTATGAAAGTGGGTATCAAACATCTTTATTATCTAAGGAAGAATTGAATAATATAAGATTAGAATCAAGTGTAACTAGATGCAAAGGATGCTCGAATCATTGTCTTCTTACTATAAACAAGTTTTCTGATAATGAAATTTTTATTTCAGGAAATAGATGTGAAAAAGGTGAAGCTATCTATGGTGATAAAAAAATAGGACTAGAAAAGAAAAAACCAATAAATTTATTTAAGTACAAATATGATAGGATTTTTAGATATAAACCACTGGAAAAAGAAGAAGCAAAAAACGGAGAGATAGGTATACCAAGAGTGTTAAATATGTATGAAGATTATCCGTTTTGGTTTACTTTTTTCAATACTATGGGATTTAGAGTTGTGCTTTCTGATAGGTCGTCAAAACGATTATATGAAACTGGTATAACTAGTATAGCTTCTGAAACAGTTTGCTATCCAGGGAAATTAGTTCATGGACATATAGAAAACTTGATTGAAAAAGGTATAAAAAATATATTTTATCCAAGCGTAACAAATGAAAATAAAGAGGATTCAAGTGCAGATAATTATTATAATTGTCCTGTGGTAATATCATATTCTGAAGTAATAAAAAACAATGTAGAAAATATAAGAAATAAGAACATAAACTACATAAATCCATTTATAAGTCTAAATGATAAGGAAAAATTGAAAAAGAGACTATATGAAGAATTATCAAGAAGTTTTTCTGATATAAAGATAACTAAAGAAGAAATTAATAATGCAGTTGATAAGGCTACTGATGAACAAAATTCATTTAAAATGGAGATGCAAGCTACGGGAGAAAGAGCACTTAAAGAAATAAAAGAAAGAAATATGAAGGGGATTGTGTTATGTGGTAGACCATATCATATAGACCCAGAAATAAACCACGGCATGCCGGAACTTATAAACTCATTAGATATGGCAGTACTTACTGAAGATTCTATATGTCACTTAGCAACTATACAAAGACCTCTTAGGGTTGTAGATCAATGGGTATATCATTCAAGATTGTATAAAGCAGCAAGCTTTGTGAGAGATAAAAACTATTTGGAATTGGTTCAACTTAATTCATTTGGATGTGGGCTGGATGCAGTAACCACAGACCAGGTTCAAGAGATACTTAATGAAAAATCGAAGATATATACTATTATAAAGATTGATGAAGGCAACAATTTAGGTGCTGCTAAAATAAGAATGAGGTCTTTAAAAGCAGCTATGTTTGAAAGAGAAAGCAAAAATATAGATGTTAGAGATATAAAGGTAAATAGGATACAATATGCTAAAAATAATCGAATAACGAACAAACATACTATATTAGCTCCACAAATGTCTCCTATACATTTTCAATTTCTTGAAAAAGCTGTAAACTTAAGTGGTTATAATATAGAAGTTCTAAAGGATACAGATAGTAATGTAATTGAAGAGGGATTAAGATATGTAAATAATGATGCATGTTATCCAGCTATAATAGTCGTAGGACAGTTAATAACAGCATTAAAATCTGGTAAATATGATTTAAATAACACTTCTGTTACAATAACTCAGACTGGTGGAGGTTGTAGGGCTACGAATTATATTGGATTCTTAAGAAAAGCTATGTATGATGCTGGATTCAAAGATGTTCCTGTAATCGCACTTAGCGTAAATGGAATAGAAGATAGTGGAATAATGGATAATATATCACTGAAATTAATAAATAGACTTTTTATGTCTGTTGTATATGGAGACTTATTGATGAAGGTACTTTATAGGGTAAGACCATATGAAAAAGTTACTGGAAGTGCAAATGCTCTATATGAAAAATGGGTTGATATATGCAAAACTTCTCTTATCAAAGCAAAAATTTCTGTATTTACTAAAAATATAAAAGATATAGTAAAGGAATTTGATAACTTAGAAATAATCGATGTAAAAAAACCAAAAGTAGGATTGGTAGGAGAAATTTTAGTGAAATTCCATCCAATTGCAAATAATAATCTAGTAGATATATTAGAACGAGAAGGTGCTGAAGCAGTTGTACCAGACCTTACAAACTTCTTCTTAAGTTGTGCTTTCAATACTATTTATAAACATACTCACTTAGAGGGAAGTAGAAAGAGTAGAATTATAGGAGAAGCATTTATATACATAACTGGAATATACCAAAAGGTATATAAAAAAACACTTGATAAAAGTAAAAGATTTTATGCTCCAGGCAATATAAAAAATGTTGCAAAAAATACAGAACCAGTAGTGTCACTAGGAAATCAAACTGGAGAAGGTTGGCTTTTAACAGGCGAAATGGTTGAGTTATTAAATGAGGGTGTAGAAAATATTATCTGTATGCAACCTTTTGGATGTTTACCTAATCATATAATTGGTAAAGGTTCTATAAAAGAATTAAAAAGATTGTATAAAAATGCAAATATAATTCCTATTGATTATGACCCTTCTGCAAGTGAGGTAAATCAGCTTAACAGAATAAAACTTATGCTTTCTAAGGCCTTTAAAAATATATAAAATTGATATTTCAAAGGTTAATAAGTTTAAAAAATATTATATATTAAATAATTATAAATAAAGAGTTATCCTATTTTTAGGGTAACTCTTTATTAGTTAAAAAATTATATGTATACTAGTGTAAAGGGGGGAAGTTATATGAATCTAGTATATGATGTTTATCAATCAGAAATAGGAAATTTGTACATATTGAGTGAAGATGGTTTTATAGTTAGTATAGATATAGGAGATGAAAACTTTAACAAAGTAAAAGATGAATATATCAAAAAAGGAATTGACATAAAAAGAAGTAAGGAAGATTTAAAAGAAGCCATAAATCAGATAGACGATTACTTTAAGAGAAAAAGAAAAGTATTTGATTTAGATATTCGAATTGAAGGGACTGAATTCCAAAAATCGGTTTATAGAGAAATGTTAAAAATACCATATGGGGAGACATTGTATTATTCAGATATAGCACAAAATATAAACAATCCTAAATCTGTAAGAGCAATAGGACAAGCAAGTAAAAGCAATAAAATTCCAATAATAATACCTTGTCATAGAGTAGTTGGCAAAAATAATATTGGTGGATATATGGGAAATCATTCTGATTTAAAAGAGATATTATTAAACTTAGAAAAAAATATATAATCTAGAAAAAAATGTTTTTATTGTTAATCTTTGATATAATAATGGTAAAAAGAAGTATTTTTTACAAAAATAGTAAAAAATATATTCTAATTTACAAAGATGAGGAGGAATTTTAATGTGTAATAAAGTTATAGCATCAAAATATCATGAAAAAGGATTTAATTGTGCGGAATCAGTTATAAAAGCATATAATGAGGAATTTAATACAGACATACCAGTTTGTCTAGGAAGTGGACTAGGTTCAGGTTGTGGAGTTGCTAGTTTATGTGGTGCAGTAAATGCCTCAAATATAATAATTGGATATGTAAAAGGTAGAAACCATGAAGATGAAACTACTAAGGCTAAAGTTTATGCTAAGGATTTGACTACAACAGTAAGAAAAGAGTATGGTTCAGAATTATGTATAGATTTAAAAAAAGATTTAGTTGCATGTAGAGAAATAATGGATTTCGCATATGATAATCTAAAGGAAACTTTAAAAAAAGAATTATAAGAAAGAGAAGCTATCAAGTATAGATTATTTGATAGCTTCTTTTTATAGACATCTAAATTAATAGGTTTATAATGATTTTATAGTTATTGCTTGGAAATAAAAATTAAGTGACTTTAAAATAATCTTAGATTTTTATTTAATATAGATGCTTGTTTATATCTATTTTTGGATGTGTTATACTTATTTTTAATAGATGTTTGTCATGAGGGAGATGAGAAGATTGGAAAATATAAATTTACTTATTAATAAATTATATTCAAAAAATCATAATGAAGCATATAAAACTTTTTTGTTTTTAGAAAATGAAAGTCTGAAATCAAATATTACATATTGTTTTTTTGACTCATTCTTAGAGATGACTGATGATAGAAGCTCATATATTCGTTCAAGAGGATTGCTATTAATAGCTGCGAATGCTCAATGGGATATTGATAATAAAATTGAAATGAATATAAATTGTATTTTAAGTCACATCGTAGATAAAAAACCCTCTGTATCAAGAATGTTTATTAAGTCATTACCTAAGATTACAAAGTATAAAAAGAATCTTATACATCGTATACAAATGGAATTAAGTAATGCAGATACAAGTATTTATAATAATAATATGAAACCATTAGTGGAAAAGGATATAAGAGAGGTCTTATCTAATATTAAGGCTTGAGATTATTAAAAGTCTATTAATATAATAATGACATTTTATACATCAAAATAGAATATTTACAGTTTGATGGCAGTTTTGAAATAATAAATTAAAACTGCTATTTTTATTTAAAATACTATTTAGAGAAGGATAAGAGTATTAGTTTCTTAAGTAAATAGATTGCATATGAGGATGTATGTAATATGTTATAAGATATTTGATTAAAAAATAGCTACGCACACTTGTGACTTTAGTCATGAATTAGTAGCTAAAGTAGTCAGCATATAGGGAAACTTATATGTAGAGATAGGATAGAACCTATCCAATACTACTTGAATTGCTGGAAACCCCTAAAGCTAACCAAACTAAAACATAAGGATGAAATAAACCTAAGTGTGAAAGTTACGAAAGTAGAAAAAATTGGTTAGATGGTATAAGGTTAAACCCTAAGTACTTTAAAGTGGGCAATCAGCAGGTAAGCTCCAAATAGGAGAAACTTCAACGACTATTCCTCTTGAGGGAAGTACACTACAAGCTATTGGTAGTGGAAGTGGGTAAACCTTAACGGATAATGCCGAAGGATAAGATATAGTCTGTGCTTGCATGAAAGTGTAAGAAGTTCATAAGAGAACTGCATAGGTAGTAGCGAACTTATGTGAACGACAACCTCAGAAATGATAAAAGTTAGAACTTACGGTTCTTACATATGTTATTTAAAAATAAATATAAAACCTTCCAAATAATTGTTTTAAATAATTACGTTTGTTAATATTATAATGGGTGATGAAAAATAGAAGTTACTCGGATATGTATATTAATAATCATAAAAAACAATTAAAATGAGGTGATAGTAGTGGAAAAAGCTTATAAGTTTAGAATGTATCCAAATAAAAAACAGCAAGAGTTAATTAACAAAACTTTTGGATGTTGTAGATTTGTATATAATAAGTATCTTGCTAAAAAAATAGAAGTTTATGAAAATAATAAAGAAATTTTTACTTATAAACAGTGCAGTTCTGATTTGACCAATTTAAAAAAAGAATTAAAGTGGCTTAAAGAACCTGACAAATTTTCACTACAAAACACCTTAAAAGATTTAGAAAACGCATATAAAAAATTCTTTAAAGAAAATACAGGATTTCCTAAATTTAAATCAAAGAAAACTAATAGATTTTCATATAGAACTAACTTTACAAATGGAAATATTATGTACTTTAGTCAATATATAAAATTACCTAAACTTGGTATGGTTAAAGTAAGGGATAAACAAGTACCTCAAGGGAGAATACTTAATGCTACTGTATCCAAAGAGCCAAGTGGTAAATATTATGTATCACTATGTTGTACTGATATAGATATTAAAGCTTTTGAAAATACTAATAGTCAGATAGGTTTAGATTTAGGAATTAAAGAATTTTGTATCTCAAGTTGTGGACAATTTATAGAAAATCCTAAGTATCTTCAGAAGTCATTAAACAAACTTGCAAAATTACAAAGAGAATTATCGAGAGAAACAATTGGTAGTTTAAATAGAAATAAAGCAAGATTAAAAGTTGCAAGACTTCAAGAACATATAGCTAATCAAAGGAAGGATTTTCTACAAAAACTATCTACTAAATTAATACGAGAGAATGATATTATTTGCATAGAGGATTTACAAGTAAAGAATATGACTAGAAATAGTAAACTATCTCGCTTAATTTCTGATGTGTCATGGTCAGAATTTATTCGTCAATTAGAATATAAGGCTAATTGGTATTGTAGACAAATTGTAAAAGTAGGTAAATTCTTTGCAAGTTCACAAATATGCAATAAATGTGGGTACAAAAACGAGGAAATGAAGAATTTAAGTATAAGAGAATGGATTTGTCCTTGTTGTAATGTAACTCACGATAGAGATATAAATGCAAGTATAAATATACTAAAAGAAGGATTAAGACTAATAACAGTTTAAAATAGATAACTTATGTAAGAACCGTAGGAACTACGGGGATAGCCTGTGGAGAGTTTGTAAGACATATTTTAGTATGCAAAATTCTATGAAGTAGGAACCCTGTGACTTTAGTCATGGGAGGTTCAGAAATTAAATGTTTTCTTTGACAATACATATATAGTGGTGATAATATCTAAAGGAATAAAAACTAAGGTAATAAATAGATAATATGAAATTATAAAACTATGCTATAATTACAAGGAAGGATGTAATAAACTGTAGAAATTGCAAGTAAGTAATATAAGTTTTGGAATAATTAAATTTAAAGAAAATACATAATGTATTAAATAAACGATGATACTAAAATAATGCTATTTTTATAGAAAATTATTAAGATACATAAGTAATAAAAATAATATACTAAATTATATAATAGATTGAGTTTTACTAAATAAAAAATAACTACAATCCCTATGTTATTATACAAAAGCAAAGGTGGGAATAAAAATGAAAGCAATTGATGATGCTATAACATCAGAGTATTTAAGCTATGGTATCAATGAAGATATTAGTATCTATGAAGGTCGGTTTTGCATATACTTGGATAAAAAGTATAGATGTAATGGGAAAATTTATTATAAAATGACACCTCCAATATCTATAAGTTTTAAGGCAGAGATAGGTTGTATTGAAGAAATAGAAAATGAAGATGAAAATTTAGTTTTGGATTATGACAATGCTATTCTTGAAGTTCACGGTTATAAAATTATTTCTATAACAATAAATACTCTAAGTGATGTTAATGTAGAAGGATATATCAATGATGACTGTATAAAATCTAAAAATTCTTATGTTGAGTATGTAGATTTTAATATAATAAATCTAGATAAAATACCTGGAAAACTCATTAAATATAATGATAAAGTATATGCAGGTAGAATCGAATTTGATATAAATGATTACGTTGTAACTATAGACAAAAGATATGATTATAGAAAAGAGCTTAAATCAGACTTAAGATCTAAATCTGGAGCAATAATAACTCATATAGGCAGAGTTAGAAGAAAAGATGGTAGAATTTTTAGAACAAACAATACAATAAATCTTTTAGATAGAATATCAACAGCGTTGAGTTTTATGTGTGGAAGATATGTTGGATTTTGTTTAGCCAAAGGATATAGAAGTGAAAATGAAGTCTATAGAATATGGAATGAAAATCAGATATCTCCCTTTAGATATGTGCCAACATGGTCTGATACACTTTCAAATTATCATAATATGGAAAAATATATAAGTCTTATGTGTAAAAGATTAGAAGATTTTTATTATGGTTCTGCTATAAAAAGTGTTATTGACTGGTATATAGAATCTCTTGGAAGTGTTACTATGGAAAATAATATAATATCTGTACAAATTGCACTTGAAACTCTATCATATGTAATTCTAGTAGAGCAAAATAAAATACTTACAGATGAAGCTTTTGATTGTAATTTAGCATCTAGAAATATAAGGCTATTACTTGATATATGCAAAATACCATATGGAAAATATGAATTAAATATATTTGACAATACAATAAAAAACAAGTTTGATGATGGGGTAGATTTAGTGATTTATTTAAGGAATAGTATAGTTCATCCGAGCAGGAGAACTCATAGAGCTGTGTTAGAAGTTGAAGATATTTGGAATATAATCTCAATAGGAACGAGATATATTGAGCTTGTTTTACTCTTTATTTTGGGATATAGAGGTGAGTATTCCAATAGATTAGTAGAAAGATGTTATGGTGAAGTAGAAGTTGTTCCTTGGAATTAGATTTTTATATTTATTTTAAAATATATATTGACAGATATTGCCTTATGCTATAAAATCAATATCATAATAACAATTCAAAACAACATTAAATGCTAAGAAAAGAAATAGTAAAAGTAGTTAATCTTAAACAGAGAGTTTCCGATTGGTGAGAGGAGCAATAGATTTTACTTTGAACACATCTTTGAGCAGAACTCTGAAAGAGTAAAGATACTTTATTAGGAGCTTTCCGGAATCCTTGCACCCGTTATAGTGCTAGAGTATAATTATTTTATTGTACTTAAAGAGGTTAGTGTCGTGAGGCATTAATGAACAGAGGTGGAACCACGAGAGTCAACTCCCGTCCTCTAGCAGAAGCTAGAGACGGGAGTTTTTTTAATATAATTTTTTAAGCGCGCAGAGAATTATATTGCAACAGATATACTTTTTAAAAAATAATCAAAATATTTAAAAATTTAAAAGACGAGGGAGAATATTATGAAAAATATATTAAAAAAATTAGGAATATTTACAATTATGTTAGGTTTAGTAAGTGGAATGGCAGGTTGTTCAAAATCGGATGATGAAAAGGGCAAAGATGCTTCAAAAGAAGCAAAAAAAGAAGTAATTGTAGGGTTTGATAATACATTTGTTCCAATGGGATTCTTGGATGAAAAGGGAGATACTGTAGGATTTGACGTAGATTTAGCTAAAGAAACATTTAAGAGACTTGGAATGGAAGTTAAGTTCCAACCAATAGATTGGTCAATGAAAGAAACTGAATTAAATGACTCAAAAACTGTAGATGTATTATGGAATGGGTATTCTATAACAGATGAAAGAAAGAAAATAGTATCATATACAGAACCATATTTACAAAATAAACAGATAATAGTTACTTTAAGTGATTCAAAAGTAAATTCAAAAGCAGATTTAAAAGATAAAGAAGTTGGGACTCAACAAGGTTCAACAGCACTTGATGCAGTAGAAAAGGATAAAGATTTTATGAATAGCTTAAAAGGTGGAGCACCAGTTCTTTATGATACTTATGATAAAGCACTTAGAGATTTAGAGATAGGTAGAACTAGTGCAGTTGTTGGTGATGAAGTTTTAATTAGATACTATATGGGTCAAAAAGGTGAAGATAAATATAAAGTATTAAAAGAAGACTTTGGATTAGAAGACTATGTTGTAGCTACTTCTAAAGAAAATCCAGAACTTTGTAAGAAAATAAATGAAACATTAAAAGAAATGAAAAAAGATGGAGCTTTTGACAAAATTTATGATAAATGGTTTAAGTAAAAGATAGATTAGCTGTTAAGAAGGGGGCACTAAAGGCATGTTACAAGGTTTAGAGATAGTTATAGCAATGTTTTGTATAACATTGATAGTATCAATTCCATTGGGAATTGCAGTTGCATTTTTAAGATTATCAAAAAATAAATTAATAAGTGGTATTACACAATGTTATATATTAATAATGAGAGGGACACCTTTACTTTTACAAATGATAGTCATATTTTATGGCTTACCTATTTTAGGAATTGTATTTGACAGATTTACAGCTGGAATAGTAGCTTTCTTCTTAAATTATGCAGCATATTTTGCAGAAATATTTAGAGGTGGAATACAGTCAATCGATAGAGGACAATATGAAGCTTCGAAAGTACTAGGATTTGATAAATTTACAATGTACAAGAGAATAATCTTTCCACAGGTTTTTAAAAGAATACTAGCACCTATTTCAAATGAAGTAATCACATTAGTAAAAGATACATCTTTAGTATATATATTAGGATTAAATGATATTTTAAGGATATCTCAAATAGCAATGAATAGAGAAGCAAGTTTATTACCACTATTTGAGGCAGGAGCAATATATCTTATATTTGTAGCTATACTTACTAAGGGATTTGAATTACTTGAAAAAAAATATTCTTATTATAGATAAAGTTACAATATTATAGGAGGAGGTTTTTTATATGTTGAAAATCAGAAACTTAAATAAATCATTTAAAAAAAATAAAGTACTAAAAGATATTTCTTTTGAGTTAGAACAAGGTCAGATTGGAGTTTTACTTGGCAAATCTGGTGCAGGAAAAACTACAATATTGAGATGTATAAATGGTCTTGAAGAATTTGATAGTGGAGAGATTATAATAGATAATGAGATAATAAAAAACAAGAAAGATATGTCAAAAATACGAGGCAAGATAGGAATGGTTTTCCAAAACTTTAATTTATTTCCTCATATGACAGTTCTTGAAAATATAATTGAGTCTCCAGTTAATGTTTTTAAAGTTCCTAGAAAAGAGGCTGAGGAGAGGGCTAGAGAACTTTTAAGATTAGTTGATTTAGAAGATAAATTAAACTCTTATCCATTTGAATTGTCAGGAGGGCAACAGCAGAGAGTTGCAATAGCTAGGTCATGTGCACTAATGCCAAAGGTTCTTTGTTTCGATGAACCTACTTCTGCACTAGATATAGATACTATTCAAAGGGTAGTCAATATAATGAACAGACTTAAAGATAAAGGCATGACTATACTAATAATTACACATGATGTTGTTTTCTCAAATAATGTTGCAGATAAGATTATAAGTATAAAAGATGGTATAGTAGAAAATGTTCAAATCAAAGAAAAAATTGTTTAATACTTTATAAATGGAAGTTATAGGAACATTTATAATATAAATAGGGGCTAAGTAGAATAAATACACTATGCCCTTTTTTTATTTGAAAATTTAATTTAATATTGAGTGATTGAGTAGGTTTAATATATTATAAAAGAATAATTTAAATATCTAATATAATTTAATGGTCATTTTAAAATAGAATAATTTTTTATGTTGAAAGCTTAGAATGATTGTGATATAAATTGGTTATAATATACAAATTATGGGTATAAAAATAAAAAATTAGAAAGGATTTTTAACACAATGATTAAATTATATGGATATACAAAGTGTTCTACCGTTAGAAAAGCAAAAAATTGGCTTAAAGAAAATGATTTAGAATTTAAAGATATAGACATGGTTCAGAATCCTCCGAGTAAAGACGAATTGGAGTCAATTTACAAGATTAGTGGATATGATATAAAGAAGTTTTTTAATACAAGTGGTATGAAATATAGAGAATTAGGTCTTAAAGATATTGTAAAGACTGAATCTGATGATAAGCTTTTAGAAATATTAGTGAGCGATGGAATGCTTATTAAAAGACCGTTGCTTTTTGATGGTGAAAATGTACTGTTGGGTTTCAAAGAAGATGTTTGGAAAAGTACTTTATTAAAAGAAGATTAGAAGTATGTAGGTGTATTGATTAAAATAATTGATACACCTATAAATTTATACATCAACTCTGGTTTTTATATATAAATTAGCAAATATATCTATCTAGTTATTAGATTCTATAGAATAGAAGAACTATGTAAGGTTCTATATAAATATATTATTAAATCTAAGTTCTGATTTCAATTTATTGATTCCTGCAATTTTATATGGGATTTTAGAAGACTACATTTAGAATCTAAGTATTACAACAAGATTTATTCTTTTGAGTATATCTGCTAATATTAAAATATTATTCTTAACAAATTTAAATCCAAAAAACTTCATATCAATAAACATATTATTTCTTATACAAAGAATATCATTTATTTTACTTAAAATAGTATAATATATAACGAATTATTACAAAATCACTTATTATTAACCATGAACATGTGTTTTATGCTATTATATTTATATAAGGGAATTGTCATAAAAAACATCTTATTTATACAAAAAAATAAAATTAACCTTTGTCTTATATAAGTATATTTTATAAACTGTATCTATACTTATAATTTTACAAATAATAATAGTATTTAAAAACTTGACAACAAAAAAAGAAAACTTTCAAAAGAATTAAATCTAAAAAGAATAGGAGATAAGTATGAGTATTGAAGATTTATATGGTTTTGAATGTGTTCCTGTGAACAATGATATTGATATTGATGATTTATTTGAAAAAATGAGAGAAGATGGAAAAGAAAATGGATATACACCAATTATAGTTATTGATGAAAAAGTAGGATTATTAAGAGAAAATATAGATATGATTAATAAAGAGTATGGTTCTCTTGAAAACTATAGAAAATATTGCTTAGAAAAATGTAATGAAATTGATGTAAATGAATTCTTCGATTCTAGAAAGTGTGAGATTCCAGAATTGCTAACAGAATTAATGGGTTCTGAGGACACTTTTTATGATTATAAAAATTTCAGCCCAATTACAAATATAGATATATTTCAAGAAAATAACGAAGTTTACATAGCCAAAGTTCCAACAATTAAACCATATGAAGTATTTGCATATATACCAATTGGTGGATTTAATGATTGTCCTAGTGATGAAGAACATGTAGCTGTTGCAAAATATTGGTATGAAAAATACGGAGCATTCCCAATTGCAATTGGATGTGATACAGTTCAATATTCTGCAAAAAATCCAATTGAAGATAATAAAAAATTTGATGATTTGTGTATTGAATTAGTTCTATATTGTGAAGATATTATTGTACAAGGATATGAAACATTAAAAGTTCTTAAAGAAGTATTACAACGCTCCACAATATGGCTTTTTTGGTGGGATTAAGGCAAATACATGTGAGTTATAAGTATTAAATTAAAAGTTTTAGAAAATTCATATGATAGTATCTTTTTTGTGATTTACAATTATAACTTATGGAAAAACAATTATGTTAAAATAAACTCGTGAATTCGGCCATGAGGATGAGCTATTTACACTTCATGGCTTTTAAACATATTACTATATTACACTATTTTATTTTTTATATACAGTGTATTACAGTAATATGTTTAAATTATACAGATTTTAAAAATTATTTGATATTACAATTAATGTGTTTAAAGATAATTCTAGTTTATAAAATAAATACTTTATATGTTATAATCATTAAGAATGTAAAAAATAATATATCGTTTTATAGTTCATATTTTTCTAGATATGGAGGTGGATTTTATGAAGGAAGAAGAAAAATTAGAAAAATTAAAAGAAATACTACTTGAATTAGGAAGTGTTGTAGTTGCTTATTCTGGTGGAGTAGATAGTAATTTTTTACTTAAGGTAGCAAAGGATACATTAGGAGAAAATGTTATAGCTGTAACTATACATGCAATGATGCATTCAAGTAGAGAGATTGAAGAAGCTAAAGAATATACTAAAAATTTTGGTGTTAAACATATCATATTAAATATAGAAAACTTTGACTTAAAAGAGTTTAAAGAAAACGGTGCGGATAGATGTTACCATTGTAAGAAGTATATATTTTCTAAAATAAAAGAGATAGCAAAAGAACATAATATAAAGTACATAGTAGATGGAACAAATATAGATGACTTAGGAGATTATAGACCTGGTCTTAAAGCATTGAGTGAGTTAGGAGTAATTAGTCCATTAAAGGAGAGTAGTTTGAAAAAAGATGAAATTAGGTCACTTTCAAAAAAACTAGGATTAGGTACTTTCAATAAACCATCATTTGCATGTCTTGCAAGTAGAATTCCTTATGGAGTTCAAATAACAGACGAAAAACTAAGAATAGTGGAAAAGAGTGAAGAATACTTATCTGATTTAGGTTTTTCTCAATTTAGAGTGAGAATGCATGGAGATATAGCTAGAATAGAAGTTGGTCAAGAAGAGTTAGGTAAATTTTTTGAAAATAACAATTTTAGCAAAGTTGATACTAAATTAAAAATATTTGGCTTTAAATATGTTACACTAGATATGTCAGGGTATAAAATGGGAAGTATGAATTTAAATATGTAGATTATTTAAAAAATAAATAAATTTTGTAATTAACATAGGAAACAGGAGGTTTTATGAAAAGTTATACATTAATATCGCCATGTTTTTTTGGAATGGAAAAAATGCTGGCTAGAGAAATTACTAATTTAGGATATGAAATAATAAAAACAGAAGATGGAAGAATAACATATAAAACTGATGAGTTTGGAATAGCAAAATCAAATATGTGGTTAAGATGTGCTGAAAGAGTTCATCTTAAAATTGCTGAATTTGAGGCAAAAAGTTTTGATGAATTATTTGAAAATACGAAAAGGATAAATTGGTCTCGATAT
Source organism: Clostridioides sp. LIBA-6822 (assembly GCF_056688955.1). Classification (NCBI taxonomy): domain Bacteria; kingdom Bacillati; phylum Bacillota; class Clostridia; order Peptostreptococcales; family Peptostreptococcaceae; genus Clostridioides; species Clostridioides sp. LIBA-6822. The sequence continues at coordinate 1,990,021 of NZ_CP196995.1, forward strand.
ATACCTTATGGAGCTCAATTTCCTATATCAAAAGCTTCTTCTATAAAATCAAAATTACACAGTACACCAGATGTACAAGCCATAGTAAAAAAAGCTATAGTAGAAAGTTTAAAGAAAAGTTACTTGGAAGATGGTTTGCTTAAAGAAGATAAAGAGAAATACCCTATATTTGTATTTATACACAAAGACAAGGTAACTATTTCTATAGATACAACAGGAGATGCTTTGCACAAGAGAGGATATAGAGAAAAAGCAAATAAAGCTCCAATAAGAGAGACTTTAGCTTCTGGGCTTATTTATTTAACACCATGGAAAGCAGGTAGAGTTTTAGTGGACCCTATGTGTGGTTCTGGTACTATATTGATTGAAGCAGCTATGATAGGTATAAATATGGCACCTGGTTTAAATAGAGAATTTATATCAGAAAAATGGAGAACTCTTGATAAAAAAATATGGTGGGATGTAAGAAAAGATGCTTTTAATAAGATAGATAATGAATCTAAATTTAAGATTTATGGATATGATATAGATGAAGAATGTATAGATATAGCTAGAGAAAATGCTGAAATAGCAGGTGTAGATGAATATATAGAATTTAACATAGGAGATGCGACTCAATTCAAAAGTGAGGATGAGTTTGGATTTATAATTACTAATCCTCCTTATGGAGAAAGATTGGAAGACAAAGATAGTGTCAAACAATTGTATAAGGAGCTTGGTTATGCATTTAGAAAATTAAAAAATTGGTCGTATTATTTGATAACATCTTATGAAGATTTTGAATATGAGTTTGGACAAAAAGCAGCTAAAAAAAGAAAGTTGTATAATGGTATGTTAAAAACCAACTTTTTCCAATACCCAGGTCCTAAACCTCCTAGAAACAATAAATAGCTTTTACATTATTTATGGATAAAAAATATAAATTTTTATTAAAATAAGTAAAACATTATGACGACTTGAAACGTCTAATTATTGTGAGGAGATTTTTGTGAGCAAATTTCAAGATTAATAGGATTAGGAGGAGTTAAATGAAAGTGTTAAAACTTATTACTGTAGTAGCCCTAATGATGATATTTGTTACTGGATGTAATATTAAAACTGAGTCTCCAGAACAATTAGCAAAGATACCTGACTATGATGATACAAAAAAAGTATTGTATGATGGTATTGACCAGTTATTAAAACCAGACTCATCTATGATATTGCCTTCTAATGCAAAAGAAGTAGGAAAAATAAATAAAGTGGATTTAAATGGTGATGGAGTTGATGAGTTAGTAGTATTTGAGCAAAAAGAAGATTTAAGTAATAATGTAACTCAGGTAGGGTTTGTAACTTTAAGCTATAATGGAGAAAAATACGTACTTGGTGACCATTTTCTAGAAAATGGTGAGTCAATAGAATATGCCAATTTTTATGATTTGGATTCAGATGGATATAAAGAAGTCGTTTTATTGATTAAATCCAAGGACAAAACTAATATGCATATATATAAAGTAAAAGATAATGAAATAACAAAGGAGTATGACTTGGATGCGTCATGGCTTCCAAATGAAGAAGATTTTAATGATATGAAAGTGAAAATTGGATATATAGATGGAGATGACAAATTAGACATATTGATGCTTCATTTAAATAATAAGACTAATGAAATGTTTGCAAGTGTTGCGAACTTTGATGGGAGTATGAAAATTAAGGATTATGTTAAGTTTGAAAATGTGAAAAATTTGAGTGAATTATATATAACTTTAGGTAATGTTGCTTCATCTATTGGAAATTCCTCTGCTGCCATAAAAGGAGTTGTACTTGATATTCCTATATTAAAAGATAATAACTATATTACACAGATACTTTATATGAAAGATGGAAAAATTAAAAAGGCTTTTAGTGATTATGATAAAACTATCACTAAATCTTATTACATACCTGTAGATGATATTGACAAAGATAAGATTATAGAAATACCTATAGTAGCAGGTAACAATAGAAACACTTATAGCTCTAAAGCATCTGCAAATATAAGTTGGTATAGATGGAATGGAAAAGAAGATGCCAGTTCAAGCTTAATATTTACAAGTCAGATATACTATAATTATAAATATAATTTTAAATTATTTATTCCAAATAATTTATTTGATAAAATTCTTGTTGAACAAGAATTTGTTGGAGAAAAAGCAGTATTTAAATTTTATTATTTTGACTATTCAGACCGTAAGAATTTGTTTAATATAGTAGTAGAGAGTAAAAATAAACTTGAAGATAGAAAAAATCCAAATACTCAAAATTCTATCGTACTTCAAGAGAGTGATGAATATACTTTCTTGCTAGTTATAAATGATGCAAATGGAATGGATAAGCTAGATATTACTATAGACGCATTAAAAGAATATTTCTCATTAATATATGGTTAATATTATACTCAATTGGAGGTTTTATTTTATGAAGGAAAAGATACTTATACTAGAAGATGAAATTGGTATTAGAAGTTTTGTTAGTATAAACTTAAAAAGAGAAGGTTATGAGATAGTTGAGGCAGGTACTGGAAGAGAAGCTATAGAAAAAATGACAACAGAAAGTGATATTACAATAGCTCTTTTAGATGTGATGCTTCCAGATATAAGTGGAATAGAGGTATGTAAATTTATAAGGGAAAACTTTGACCAAGTAGGCATAATAATGCTTACTGCTAAAGCCCAAGAGGATGATAAAATAGAAGGATTTATTTCAGGAGCAGATGATTACATCATAAAACCATTTAGTATAAAGGAACTTTTAGTTAGGGTTTCAGCTCTTCTTAGAAGAGTAGCAAAGGATGATTCAAATGTTAAGTCAAGTGAGATAGTTTCTCCTCCATTTATACTTGATATAGATAAAAGAAAGCTATTTAAAAATGGAAAGGAAATTGAGCTTACTCCAACTGAGTTTTCAATAGTGAAATATCTGATATCAAATGCCAAGCAGTCATTAAGTAGAGACCAAATATTAGATGAAGTTTGGGGAACTAATTACTTGTATGATTTTAAAATAGTAGATGTAAATATAAGAAGGATAAGAAATAAAATAGAGGATGACCCATCAAAGCCAAAATATATACAAACTATTTGGGGTTATGGATACTGTTTTAGAAAGGAAGAATAATAGTGTTACATTTTGAAGGTCTGAGAAAGAAAGTAATAAAAAACTACTTTATAATAATTATTATAATGGTTACTCTGTTTGAAGGATTGTTCATGTTTTATATACAAAACTACTACTATGATTCTGTCAAACAACTACTTGAATCTGAAATAAAATATGCTGATGAATATAATGCTATTACAATGGAAACTACAAGCTTTGAGAAAAAAGTAAAAAACATATTTGATAAACAACCATTAACTAAGAACTCAGAATTTGGAATTTCAATAATAGATAAGGATAAAAATATTATATTAGACCAATATGGTTTTAAGAGTAAAGAAAAAGCAAATTATGAAGATGTCAATAATGCACTAAAAGATATAAAGACCAAAAACTTAACACCATATACTTATAGAATACCAGATACAGGAGAACATGTTATGAGTATCTCTCTGCCACTTAAGGTAAATAATATAATAGAAGGTGTTGTTAGATATACAGTTTCATTAGATGCTATTGATAATGCGATATTAAAACAAGCTACATGGCTTATATTAGCTGGAATATTTATACTTATAATAGCTATATTAATAAGTCTTAAATTTGCTGAGACTCTTATAAAACCATTACGAGAATTAAAGAAATTTGCAAATGAATTAGCTGTAGGAAATTATAATATAAAATTAGAAAACATGAAAATTGTAGATGATGAGATTGGTGATTTGGCACAGACATTTGAACATATGGCACATGAGATTGATAAGAGTGAAAAATTAAAAGAAGAATTTATATCTTCTGTATCACATGAACTAAGGACTCCCCTTACATCTATAAAGGGATGGAGTGAAACCTTAGGTTATGAAAGTATAACAAGAGAAGAGTTAGATTTAGGTCTGGGTATTATACAAGATGAAACAGAAAGGCTTATAAAACTTGTGGAAGAGTTATTAGACTTTTCAAGACTTTCTTCAGATAGGATAAAACTTCATGTTGATATAGTTGATGTTGAAGGCTTAGTCGTAGGTGTTGTAAATCAACTTAAAGTTAAAGCTGCTGAAAAAGATATAGCACTTTTGTTTGAATTTGAAAATGAGTTTATAGAGAACATTCAAGGTGATAAGAACCGATTAAGACAAGTTCTTATAAATTTAATACAGAATTCATTTAAATTTACTAGTCAAGGTGGTTACATAAAAGTTGTAGCTTCTCAAAATGAAGATATAACGACCATATCAGTTGAAGATAACGGCTCAGGTATAGAAAAGCAAAATCTAAATAAAGTATTAGATAAGTTCTTCCAAGAAGATTATAATAAAGCTGGTAGTGGACTAGGCTTAGCAATTAGTAATGAAATTGTAAAGCTTCATGGTGGAAGAATGAAAATAGAAAGTGAAAAGAATGTTGGAACAAAAATAACTTTTAATATAAAAAATAAATTTGCTAAACAAGCATAAATTCTTAGAAAGAGGATTAATATGAGAAACATAAAAATGATAGTAGCATATGATGGTTCAAGATATAAAGGATACCAAAAACTAGGTGACAATAATATGACTATACAAGAAAAACTTGAAACTGTCTTAAGTAAAATGACTAATGAAACAGTTGAGATAATTGGTTCTGGAAGAACTGATATGGGAGCTCATGCTAGAGGACAAGTGATAAATTTTAGAACAAATTGTATGGATTCAGTGGACAAAATTCAAAAATACTTATATGAATATTTGCCAGAAGATATAGTTGTAAAAACTGTTGAAGAAGCTGATGAAAGATTTCACTCAAGATATAATGTAAAATCAAAGACTTATATGTATAAAATTGACAATAACAAATATCATAATCCTTTTATAAGAAGATATGCTACTCATGTAAGTAAAAAATTAGATTTAGATAGAATGATAAAAGCAAGTGAATATTTAATAGGAGAACACGATTTTACTAGTTTTGCTTCTTCTAAGTCTAAGAAAAAATCAAATATAAGAGAAATTTATTCAATAAATATAAAAGAAGATGATAATGTTATAGAAATATACATAGAAGGAAATGGATTTTTGTATAACATGGTAAGAATAATAGTGGGTGCTTTGATAGATGTAGGTCTTAAAAGAAAAGCTCCACAAGATATTAAGTATATGCTTGAATCGAAGGATAGAAGCCAATCATCAGATACGGCACCAGCTAAAGGGTTATGTCTTTGGAAAGTAAGATATTAGTTAATTCTATAGAAAATATTCTTGAAATAAAAATAAAATAAATTATATAGTTGACATAAATGGAAAAATAAACTATTATATATTTTATAAGAGAGTTATGAAAAAGTTTATATTTAAATCCTGTGAGAAAGAGAGTAACTTCTATGCGTTTTATAGAGAGCTAAGGATGGTGGAAGCTTAGCAAATGAGTATTGGTGAAAAGAACTTTGGAGGATGCTAATTGAATTTAGTATGTTAGTAGGTAATCTCGCCTTAAGAGAAAGAGTGGATAAGTTTATCTTATCAATTAGAGTGGTAACGCGGATATATTTCGTCTCTTGGTTTTTCCAAGAGGCGTTTTTTAATATATTTAATTACTAATGTTTATATAGTATGTTGAACATTTGCTAATTGATTAGCTAAGTTTATCAATAAGAGTGGTACCGCGGATATTTCGCCTCTTAGTATTTTAAAATACTGAGAGGTTTTTTTAGTATTAAAATGATTTTAAGTGAACTTAAATTCTCAAAATCATTCAATATTAAGAATTTCTATTAAATAAAAAATAAAAATCATAATTTAAATTGGGAGGAATTGAAAATGAAGGAAAAAGTAGTATTAGCATATTCAGGAGGTCTTGATACATCAATAATAATACCTTGGTTAAAGGAAAATTATGAAGACATAGATGTTATAGCTGTTTGTGGAAATGTAGGTCAAGAAGATAAAATGGAAGATGTTTATGAAAAAGCTTTACAAAGTGGAGCATCAAAGGCATATGTGGATGATATAAGTGAAGAATTTGTAACTGAAACTATATTTAAGGCTATAAAAGCAGAAGCTAAATATGAAGGGAAATATTTATTAGGAACTTCTTTAGCAAGACCTATAATAGCTAAAAAACTAGTTGAAGTTGCTCATAAAGAAGGTGCAAAATATATATGTCATGGATGCACAGGAAAAGGTAATGACCAAGTTAGATTTGAAGCTACAATTGCAGCTCTTGACCCAACTATAAAAGTTATTGCACCTTGGAGAATGTGGGATATAAAATCAAGAGAAGACGCTATAGATTATGCTGAAAAACACAATATAAAGGTAACAGCAACTAAAACTAAAATATATTCAGTAGATGCTAACCTTTGGCATGTATCAACTGAAGGTGGAGATATAGAGCATTTACAAAATGAACATAAGAAAGATGTCTACAAACAATGTGTAGACCCAGAAGATGCATGTGATGTGGCTGAATATGTAGAAGTTTACTTTGAAAAGGGTGTGCCTAAAAAGGTAAATGGTGAAGAATTACCTCCAGTTGCATTAATTCATAAATTAAATGAATTAGGTTGTAAACATGGAATTGGTGTTATAGATATAGTTGAAAATAGACTTGTTGGTATGAAATCAAGAGGTATATATGAGACTCCAGGAGGAACAATTCTTTATGAAGCACATAATATTTTAGAAAGTGCTACTCTAGACAAGGATACATTACATTTTAAACAAATGGTATCTTATAAATATGGAGAACTTATTTACAATGGATTATGGTATTGTAAGTTAAGAGAATCTATAGATGCATTTATGGAGCAAACTCAAGACAATGTTACAGGAACAGTAAAAGTTAAACTTTATAAAGGTAATATAAAACCTGCTGGAATATTTACTGAAAATGCTCTTTATGATGAAGGAATATCTTCTTTTGGAAATAGTGAACTTTATGACCACAAAGATGCAGAAGGATTTATTAATTTATTTACTTTACCATTAAAAATCAGAGCTATGAAAGCTGGAAAATAATATAATAAATTGTTTAAGAGCGTATAAAAACTATTTTTAGTTTTATATGCTCTTTTTTTATTTAGATTTATTCTATTATGTAATACACAATAGAATAAGATATATTATAATTTCAAATAACTTAGTAATATAAAAATGTAATGTCCTTAAATATAAACTTTATAAGTATAAGAGCTATTGACTCTCTCATTGTAAGAGGGTTTATACTAAATCTAATAAAAATTTATAGTGAGGAGATAGACTATATGAGAAAAATAATTGAAATTAAGCATCATTCACATGATTATGAGTGTATGTGGAATGGTATAGAAGATTTATATATAAATAAAACAGGAGAATACCTTCCAAACGATTTTTTCTTTTTGCTATCAGGTTTTGGTTCCTTTTGTTATATGAAAACAAATAAAGCAGAATTAAAAAGAATGGTAGCTTTGGGAGATGGAAGAACAAAAAAGATGTATGAATTTTTAGCACCAATTGTTGGTTTTGAATACAAACATCATGAGTTTAGAAGATATGAGCAAGCATTAAAAAAAGCGAAGTCTGAAATTGATGATGGGTATCCAGTCGTTTTAGGAGCTTTAGATATGTATTATTTACCATATTATCAGAAGTTATATCATAAAGAGCATATTCCTTTTCATTACATATTAATGGTAGGGTATGACGATAAGGAAGGAAGAATATACTTGTATGATTGTGGAAGAACTGAGTTATTATATCTTTCTTATGACGAATTACGTCAAAGTATGAATTGTAGTTATTTAGGGTTGAGTAAGGCAAATACTATTTGTACAGTTAGAATGAATGGTTCAAAGAATAAATATGAGATTGCAAGAGAAGCACTTGCTATAAAGAGCAATATGTTTTTAAATCCACCTAAAGGATTTTTGGGATACAAAGGTTTTGAAAAATTTATCAAGGAATTACCACAATGGAAAAATGAACTAGAAAAAGATGATTATGATAAGATATTATCTAATATGGTTATGTTTTTTGGGACAGTGCCAACCATTCCAAATGCAATTAGAGGAATTGAAGAACAAGATAGTGTCAAATTTAAAGGTGGTTTTGATAAAATGAGTAGAATGCTTAATCAGCTTGGAGCTGAATATAAAAATGACTCTTTCATACAAGGAGCTGAGATTTTTGATAAGTGTGCTACTATAATTGAGATAATATCTAATATTATAATAGATTATTTAACTCAAAAGGATGATGATATAGAACAACTTCCTTTACTGTTTTCTGAAATTTTGAAGAATATGAAAACAGTATATTCAATTCTGGACGTATAAAAGATATTTTTATTGACCCTAACATAACGTAATAGTGTAATATGAAAATATAGCTTGAATGTATTAGTAAATATTGATAGCTATAAAATCAAGTTTTGAGGTGTTGATATGAGAACAGTAAAGCAGGTTTCAGATTTGACAGGAATAAGCATCAGAGCATTACACTACTATGATGAAATAGGTCTTTTAAAACCAAATAAAATTACAGATGCAGGATATAGGCTTTATGATGATGAAGCTATTAAGACTCTCCAACAAATTTTATTTTTTAAAGAGATTGACATACCTTTGAGGGAAGTTAAAGAGATAATGTCAAGCCAATACTTTGATAAAGTAGAAGCTTTAAAAAATCAAAAGAAGTTACTCATCTTAAAACGAAAAAGATTGGATGAATTAATAGAACTTATAAATAAAACTATAAAAGGAGAGGGTACTATTAATTTTAAAGAATTTGATATGAGTGAGTATTTTAGTGTGCTAGAGGAGTTTAAAAGAGAGCATAAAAATAAGATAATTAAAATTTATGGTAATGTAGAAAGATATGATGAATTTATTGAAAAAGTTAAATCTAGTGAAGAAAAAATTGCTAAAATGGCTATAAAGCAATATGGAACTATTGAGAAGTTTGCCAAGGCTATAAAAACAAACTTTAGCAGTGATATATTGAATTTAGGAGAAAAATTTGATATATATAAAAATGATTGTTTAAAAGAAAAACATCCTAAATTAAAAGAATTATATAGAAAACTTGTAGAAGACTTAAATAAGAATCCTTCTTCAAAAGAACTTCAAGAGATAGCTAAAGAAATAACCGATATATCTAAGAAAGATTACGAAATTTTTTATATGGATACTGGAGATGATAATTGGTACTACATGGTACAAAATTATTTAATAAATCCTATGTGGATAAAGGATGTAGATGAAAAATATGGAAGTGGAGCAGGAAAGTTTATTGGACAAACCCTAGAGATTTATTTAGGAGATAAAAAGCCTAAAATAAATCTATTGTATGAAAAGCTTGTATCAGATTTAAGTAGAGATTGTTCATCAAAAGAGGTTCAGAGTATTGTTAAAGAAATAGACAATGAAATGAAAAAGAGTAATGATTTTTATGAAATAGATAATGGAGAAAGATATTTTGATTACATGGCAGAACTTTATTTATCAAATTCTACATTTATAAAAGTAAATGATAAGAAATATGGTGATGGTGCATCTAAGTTTATTGGAGAAGCTTTTAAAATTTATTTTGATAGTAATAACTTATAAGTAAAAGCAATAACTATTGCAAATTTTAGAGTAAAAAATCTGTATATGCTATTAATATGCTTCATAAAAGCAGAAAACAAGGATATAGATTATATTACTTTTATCAATATCCTTGTTTTAAGTTATTAAAATATATAATTGATATCAAATTTGACACTTTCAACAATATTTCCTAAATATGTCTTTATACCTTCAACCTCTTCTAAAGATTTTAATTTATTTTCAGTATAAATTGCCTTATCAAGAATATTAAATCTTAGACCTATTTCATCAAAGTACTCATGGTTTAAAACTTTATACCAATGATTTCTTTCTTTGTCCCATCTTGTAGATATGGAATCAGCTTCTTTTTGAGCTTTTTCCCAATCTTCATTTTCTATAGATTTTTCCAAAATAGACATATTATCTTTGTAGCCCTCTGTAAAATCATATAGTTTATTATTAATGTAAAATCCAAATAATAAGAATAAAATAGCCCATATTATAACAAATGTTGTAGATTTCAATATTAATCACCCTTTTTATTTTGAATAAATATTTTGTCGTTTTCGTCTAAAACACAAATAAGAACATCCTTAAAAGTTTCTATGTGGTTAGATTTTAAGATACCCATTAACCAATTAGTGTCTTTTTCAGCTATATCTAAATTTTTATTTATTATCCTACCATCCAATATAAGTGGAATTGGTAAATGATTAAATGCTCTTGGAGGAGTACTATTATAACTCGATGCTGGTACAACACTTAAATTACCATCAGTCTCCAAAATGGCATACTGGACATCTCTTAGATTGAAGTATCCTTGAATTCTCAGTTGTTCTAACAATTCATCTATACTAACTCTTTCTTTTTTAAGTTCTTTATATACAATTTTTCCCTTATCTATTAGTATAGAAGGTTTACCTGATAAAAATGAACTTAATTTTCTACTTTTTAATGATAGGAATGAAATTAGAGTCTGCATAATTACAAGTCCAGTTATTGCTGCAACGCCATTTATAATTGGTATATTATTATTTTCCATTGGAACAGATGCAACTTCCGCAATTAAAAGTGTTATAACTAAATCGAAACAGTTCATCTCAGCTATCTCACCTTTTCCCATGACTCTAAGCGCAATTAGCACTGTTATGTATAATATAATACTTCTTACTAATACTACTGTCATATCTATAATTACTCCTTTAAAAAATATTTGCATTTAGTTATTATGTCCCGTATAAAAATTTTAATTCAAGATATAAAAACACCTTAAATAACTGAATTCAATTATTTAAGGTGTTCTTGATAACTTTAATATTAAATTTTTTATAGATTTTCTATTGCTTTTATTTATTTTAACAACAGATTCAACAAAATTTTTTTTATCTCCTAATTTTAAGATAAAATCAGGGTATTCTTCAAATTCATTGAGTTTTGTTAATTTAAAAGAAGAAGATAGATTTTTAAAATTAATAATTTTGGTGTTATTTACTAACACACTTCTTTTTTTAAAATAGATTTCTTTTTTACTTATATTTAGTATATTTAATATTTGTTTAAGATATATTATTATATCTTCTGGAGTCTTATCGAATTTAAGTTCAAAATTTTCATCTTCAAAGTATGGGATATAATATAAAGGAGTTTTGATAGGAGGTAATTTATCATATAATTCTTCAAGAGTATTGATATTTTTAGGGTAGTTAAGGTAAAAGCCTTTACATACATTCATTAAATCCATAGCATCTGAAAGTGAGTTATGTTTAATATCTCCTTCTAAAGAAAAAATCTTTTTCATATTCAGTAAAGATAATTGTTTAGATAAGATTCTATTATTGTATGTAATATGTTGAGAGATAAAAGGTTGAATGTCAATCATCATATTAAATAATTCTAAGCATTTACCAGTATATTTATATACTCTAAATGAATTTAGAAGACCAGCAATGTCAAAATCACCCCAATTATATATTGTAATATCATTAAATTTACAAAACCATTTATAAAAATCATCCATAACATATAAAAGATTAGGAGCATTATCAATATCTAATTGGTTTAATTTAGTGAGTTTTTTACATTTATTTGAAAGTATTTCATTATATTTTGGTTTAACTAAAGAATAATAGTCATCCATTATATTAAATTCATTATCAACTAAAACTCCACCAATTGAAATTAATTCAGCTCCACTATATTCTGATTTGTTTTTATTATCATCCAATATATTAAATTCAAAGTCTATAAATAACTTGTATTTCATAAATATAAAGCACATCCTCATGTATATTATTTAGTAAGATTAAGCATCATAAGAATCAATAGATATAATGATTCTAAACATCAAAGGCTCATTACAACTTTTATTTATTTCGTAATTTAACTCAAATAAATCTTTTAGTATGTAATTTATAAGTATCCTTTCCCAGCCCATTTTTAAATTAACTTTAGAGTCTAGCAATGTACTTTCTATTTTTTTAAATATTTCTATATTTGCTGGTATTATACTAAGTTCAATATTACTTTTAAATGGGTTAGACTGCAAATCAGTTATAAGTATGTTCTTTAATTCTTCTGTAAGCTCAGAAATTAAATTATCACCTATATATTTTTTAATTATTTCTTCTCTAATTTCTCTTAAGTTTAGCAATATTAGTCCCTGCTACTTATAATATATTATATAAAGTGTAGTAAAATTCAAGCAAATTTTTTACTACACTTAAAATAGTAGCTTTTCCTTTCCTTTTAGTTTTTACTACTGATTTAATAATAGAATACATTTTTATGAAAATCAATCAAAAGAAATAACCTATCGGTTAGGCTTATATCCTCTACCTCCTATGGAGAGGAAGAGGAATTTCGCCATTATAGGTTACTTGAAGTAAATTATATTTAGAATTTACCTATTCCTTTTTCTGATAATTTTTCTAACATATCTTTAGTCATCTTATCTAAATCGTAATTAAATTTAAAATTCCATTCTTTTACTGCACTACTGCTGTCTAGAGAATTAGGCCAAGAATCAGCGATACTTTGTCTTACAGAGTCTACATCATATTCTATTACAAAGTCAGGAATATATCTTTTTATAGAAGCGGCTATTTCCTCAGGAGCAAAACTCATAGCAGTAATATTAAAAGCATTTCTATGAATAAGTTTATCAGCTGGAGCTTCTATTAAATCTACTATTGACTGAAGTGCATCAGGCATATACATCATATCCATTTTAGTACCTTTTGCTATATAAGATTTATATTTCTTATTTTTTAATGCTTCATAATATATGTCAACTGCATAATCTGTAGTTCCTCCACCAGGGGGAGTAACATAAGAAATAAGGCCTGGGAATCTAACTCCTCTAGTATCTACTCCAAATTTTGAATGATAATAATCACACAATAACTCACCAGAAACTTTAGTCACACCATACATAGTATTAGGTCTTTGTAATGTATCTTGAGGAGTCATATTTTTTGGAGAATTTTCACCGAATGCAGCAATTGAACTAGGTGTGAAAAATTTACAATCTAATTCTCTAGCTACTTCAAGACCATTTATTAATCCATTCATATTTAAATTCCATGCTTCTAAAGGTTTACTTTCAGCAACAGCAGAAAGTAAAGAGGCTAGATGAATTATAGTGTCTACATCGTATTTTTTTGCAATTTCCAAGAAGTGATTTTTATCTGTAACATCTAATATTTCAAATATACCAGATTCACACACAGGATTCCCTTCTTTTATTCTTCTTGAACTAGCAATTACATTTTTTTCTCCATATTCATTTCTAAGTTTTATTGTTAATTCTGAACCTATTTGTCCTAATGCACCTGTTATAAGTATTTTTTTCAATTTGACAACCTCCTCGGGGTTTGATTTATGTAGTATTGCTTATTTTTATTTTAGCAAATCTTTTGTTTAAATACAAAGAATTAAACTCAATAATATATTGCTTAATTTAATAGAGTTTAGTTACTGTCTGAAACATTATAATTAATACATAAGGGTATATCATATAATACTGGAAAATTAGATTAAATTATTGTAAATAGATATGGATTGTGTGACTAAGTCACAGAAACTAAAATAAATTTAAGATATAATAAAAGCATATCATCTGAAAGATTTAATGAAGGCAATTTCATAAAAAAGTAATTTAAATTTAGAAAACTATAAATTTACCTATCGTAAATATAAGTTAGAGTTTATGGATATAAAAATATTGATATTATTATATTAAGTAATGATAAAATATGTAAAATAAAATCTGAAAGGAAGTATAAAAATGACAAGACCATCAATATATCATAGCCAAGGATACACTTGTGCAGAGGCATTAATAAAATCATATAATGAAGAACATAACACAGATATACCGATTTCTATAGGAAGTGGTATGGGGGTTGGAATTACTGTTGGAAGTGTATGTGGAGCTGTAAACGCAGCTATTGTTATAATAGGCTACTTAAATGGAAGAAATAGTAATTTGGATGAAAATATGGCAAGAAAGTATTCAAGAGAATTAATGAATAGAGTAAGAGGAAAATACAGTACAGAAATATGTGCATCATTGAAAAAAAATAAAGTAAGTTGTGAAGAAATAATAAATTTCACATACGATGCTTTAAATGAAATGCTAGAAAATCAAAAATAATTATAAAGAACAAGTATTTTGCATTTTATAGAATACTTGTTTTTTTATGTTATTTTCAATAGATAATGATTTTATTATAATATTTAAATCAATTTAATTATATTTTAATTAATATAAATTACTTTAAAAAATAATAATTGACAAGAAAAAATACAAATATAGAAATTAAGAAAATGTAAATTGTTTAATATAAAGTGAGTTGCTATATTCGTCTAGATAAAGCTATATAAACTAGTGAGTAAATTTATAAATTATAAAGAAATATATATTAAAATAAAAGAAATAATTAATATAATATAAAGTAAAAAAACGAAAATTTATATAATTTATTTATGAAATAAAGAAAAAATAGAAATTTCCAATAAAATACAAAGATTATAGCATAATATGGTATAATTAGTAAAAATATAGAGATTATAGAGATTGGAGGAATTCGATTTGTTTATAGAGGAAAAATTAGAAGGATATATATTAAAATGTAAAATATCTGAAGACTTTAAAGATAAGCCCGGATATAGTGATGAAGAATTTTACGTTACAGTCTATAAAGATGAAAGTTCTGACTCTGGGTATTATGCTTTATTAGAAAATAAAGAAGAAAAAGTAGTATGGGATGGAGAAATTGTTGCCAATAATATTTTTAATAAACTTTGGGTTGTAGTAGACAAGGTTAAAACTGGATAATAATGCAATTGTATAGTATTTATAATATTTTAAATGGATTTTCATATATATGATATGAGTAAATAACAAAGATTATTCGATACTGGAGGGGTAGTTTAATGGAATATAGTTATAGCAAGATGAATCTAAAAAAAGGGGATATTGTAGAAGTAAATTTAGAAAAACAAGCTAACGTAATATTGCTAGATCATATAAACTATGTAAAATTTAAAAATCAAAAAAATTATGATTACTATGGTGGATTTGCTAAGAAAAATTTATGCAGGATGAGGGTGCCTAATACAGGGACATGGTATCTGGTTGTAAATCAAGATGGAAATAGTGGGATAGTTAACTTTTCAATTAATACAATTCAAAATTAATAATGTCGGATATTATTAATTATTGTGTATTTTATATAATTAGAATAGAATTAATAAATAGTTATTATAAAATAATAATTTGTAAAGATATAAATAAATATATCTTTACAAATTATTTACAATGATTACTTTTTTAATTATTCTTAACTAAATTTTTTTACATATGTCAATGTTATTTATACAATTAAAACCTTTTTTGTTAGCATAGAGCTCCACCTGTAAGGTGTAAAAGAGCATCAAGTATATCTTCTTTTCTTTCCAAAACATCATCTGATAAAAGCATTTCTATAAATTTATCAACACCAATTCTGTCAATTGTTATTCCAAAACGTTCACCTGTCTTACCTTGTTCTCTAAATAAAAGAATTGCCTTTTCAATTAAAGTCATAAGTTCCTGTTTTGAAAATAATCTATCAATCTGTGTTCCAGGACGAACAGATTTGCCCCATTTTCCTCCAATATATACTTTATAACCAGATTCTTTTTCTTCAATACTGTCAAAATTACAACTTTCTATACATTTACCACAGTTATTACATAGATTGCTGTCTATTTCAAGTTTACCTTCATCTGTTAATTTAGCTGCTTTGACAGGACAGACTTCCATAACAGCACATTTTTTACAACCAACACAAAGTTCAGAGTCGTAATCAGGTACACGTTGACCAACAATTCCAAGATCGTTTAAGTCGGGTTTAATACAATTGTTAGGGCACCCTCCAACACCAATTTTAAATTTATGAGGTAGCTTTACATCATACCAATCTTTGTAAAATTCTTGATGTATTTCAGCAGCAAGTTCCTGTGTATCAGTTAATCCATGAACACAAACAGTACCCTTACAAGCTACAACAGGACGAACTCTTGAGCCAGTTCCACCTGTGATTAGATTTTCACTAGCAATAAATTCACTTAAAGCTTCAATATCTTCAAATTTCACACCAGGTAATTCTACTGTTAATCTAGTAGTAAATGCTAATTGACCATTTCCAAATTTTTCAGCAGCTTCTGCAATTTTTTTTGCTTGAGCTGTGTTTATTACACCATTTACAGTTATTATACGTGCTGCAAAATGTTCTCCATCTCTACTTGGTAAAAACCCTCTACCTTTTAATTCTTTTTTTTGTTCTGCTGTAATATTACTCATAATTAATCCTCCATTACCTTAAGATTTGGATAAAATAGTATTCCGCCTTCAAGAACTTTTGTATTTGTATAGCCAAATCGTTTTAAACGATTTTGAGCCATATAGCTATTTTTACCTTTTGCACATATAAGAAGAATTTTTTCATCCTTAGAAAGACCTTCAATTTCTCCATTAATCTCACCAACAGGAAGATAACGTAAACCAGGAATAGAAGGAGCTTTTGAAACATCTAGTTTAGTCCAGCTGTCGAAGTCTTCTATTTCATCAAGTAAAACACTATCGAGTTCTCCATTTAGTTTGTTTTGTAAAACATTTACTGATACGACAAATGGATGAATAGCAGTTGAAAAAGGTGGTGCATATGCAAGGTCCATACTTTCTAGTGAATAAAGGTCAGCTCCTAAAGTTATTGCAGTAGCAGAGATATCTACTATTTTATCGACTGCTCCAGGTCCCATAACTTGAACACCTAATAATTTTCTAGTATCCTTTTCAGCAACCATTCTTATAATAAAATTAGAAGCACCTGGATAATAGTGAGCTTTGTCATCAGTCGCTATAGTTACAGAACAAACATTATAACCTTCTTTTTCAGCAGCTTCTTTACTTAAACCTGTCTTACCTACATTGAGTTCAGGCAATTTTACTACAGTTGTTCCAAGGGCACCCTTATAAGTTTTAGATTTGCCAGATATATTTTGTGCACAAATCCTACCTTCATGATTTGCAGATGAGCCCATAGGTGACCATGTAGGTTTATTTGTTAAAGCATTTTTTACAAAAGCGCAATCCCCAACTGCATAGATGTCTTTATCATTTGTAAGCATATACTCATCTGTAATAAGTGTTTTATTTGGAGCAAATTCTAAATCTGTGTCTTTTAGAAAATCTGTGTTAGGACGAATTCCAACTGACATAACTACCAAATCTGTTTTAATAACTCTATTTTTAGTACGAAGCTTTTCGACCTTATTTTGACCTTCAATACCTACAACTTGGTCACCTGTAAAAATCATTATACCTTTATCAGCCATGTGATTTTCAACATATTCAGCAAAGTCAGTATCAAATCCAGGCATAACATGTTCAGCCATATCAATAACACTTACACGTATACCCATTGCAGAAAGGTTTTCAGCAATTTCAAGACCAATAAAACCTCCTCCAATAACAACAGCTCTTTTAACACCATCTCCAAGAGAATCTCTTAGTGTTATAGCATCATTTGGAGTACGCATAAAGAATACTCCAGATAGGTCAATACCAGGTATTGGCGGTTTTATTGGGTCTGCTCCTGTAGCAATTACAAGTTTGTCATAGCATAAATTTTCTTCTGCTCCTGTTGAAATCGTTTTCACGCTTACTTGTTTTGCCTTTCTATCAATAGATGTAACCTCAACTCCACAATGAACTTCTGCTCCTGTTAGCTTCGAAAAACTTTCTGGTGTATTTACAATTAAAGATGATTTATCCTCAATTACATTTCCAACATAGTATGGTAGACCACAACCAGCGTAAGAAATATCTTCACCTTTATTTAGAATCGTAACAGAACAGTTATCACCCATTTCACGTTTTATTTTTGCAGCAGTCTTTGTTCCAGCAGCAACTCCACCTATAATTAATACTTTCACAATATATCACACTCCAATCTCTTTTATAACTCTATGCTAAAATTATAGTCCTTGACAATACATTTGTAAAATACTAAAATATTAATAAAATCATAAGTATTTACTAATGTTTGCTAAGGTTGTGATAATATGACTATTCGCAGTCTTGAGATATTTGTTAAGGTTGCCGAGTGTGGTAAAATGAGTGAAGTAGCAAGAAATATGTATATTACACAGTCATCAGTTAGCCAAGTTATTTCAGAAATAGAAAAAGAGTATGGAGTTAAGTTATTTGATAGAATTTCAAAAAAATTATACTTAACAGAAGCAGGGAAAAAACTTCTTGGATATGGAAGGCATCTTTTATCTATAAATGAAGAAATGAATGATTGCATGAAACACTGTGCAAAAAACATTCGTATAAGAGTTGGTGCTACAGTAACTGTTGGAACATGTGTAATAAGTCCAATAATATTAGAATTATACAAGGTAAATCCCTTGCTAGAACCAGAAGTATTTGTAGAGGATACAAGGTTGATTGCAAAGAAACTACTTAATAGTGAATTAGATATTGCAATTGTAGAAGGTAAAATAAAGCATCCAGATATTGTTACAAAAAGCATTATTAATGACCATCTTGTGCTTATATGTTCTAATAAGCATGAATTTTACAAAAGAGATTACATAAACGTTTCAGAACTTTCAAATCAACCATTAATTATGCGTGAGTTGGGAAGTGGCACAAGAGCACAGCTAGAAAGTCAGCTAAAAGAATTGAAAATACCAATGAATATTAAATGGTCGTGTTATAATTCTGAAGCTATATTGAGAGCAGTTGTAGATAACTTTGGTATTGCAGTTATATCTGAATTGCTTGTTGAAGACTATTTAAAAAAGCATCTTTTATGGTCCTGTGATATTGAAGGTATTAATTTACAGAGAACATTCGATATTGCATATCATAAAAATAAGTTTTTTACAGAAAACATTTCATCGTTTTTTGATATTTCAGTAGAATTTGGAAAAAAACAAATGAGAAAAAAGAATAAAAAAATAAATGTTTTATAATATATTAAAAATATAATAACTAATAAAAAGAAGAGTATATTAATATGCTCTTCTTTTTATTAGTTATTATATTTTTAAATAGCTTTAGTCTAAAAAATATCTTTGCTATTTTAAGTTAATATTAGCCTAAATTAACACCAAAATTTCCACATAATCCTGCAAGACCATCTTCAAAACCAGAGCCTAAAGCATTGAATTTCCATTCTTCATTGTGTCTATACAGTTCTGCAACTACTATTGCTGTTTCTATGCTAAAATCTTCACCTAATTCATATTTAATAAGCTCTTCATTAGTTTCTTCATTGTATATTCTTATATATGAATTTTCAACCTGTCCAAAGTTTTGTCTTCTTGTAATAGCTTCATTTATAGTAACAGTGAAAGATATTTTAGCAATATCCTGTGGTATTTTAGATAAGTCCACATTTATTTGTTCATCATCACCTTCACCAACACCTGTTCTATTATCACCCATATATTCAACTGCTCCAGAAGCATGTTTTAAATTATTATAGAATATAAAATCTCCATCATTTGTAACTTTACCATCGGCACCAGTTAAAAATGCAGAAGCGTCTAAATCAAAATCAAATCCACCATCATACTTGTTAGTATCCCATCCTAATCCTACCACTACTTTTTTAAGACCAGGATTAGTTTTTGTTAAACTTACTTTTTGTCCTTTTGCCAAAGTTATACCCATTTAAAACAACTCCTTATTATAAATTTTTTATTGTAATTATTATTAACTATATATATTAGTTAATTCACGAAGTTCTTCATTTTGACCAATACCTAAAGCATTAAATTTCCATTCTCCATTTCTGAGATAAATTTCACCTGCCAAAACTGTGACTTTACCAGAAAAATCTTCTTGAAGGTTATACTTAAATAATTCTTGTTTAGAATTTGCATCAACTAATCTTATAAAAGAATTATTCATTTGACCGAAATCTTGATTTCTTTTGTTAGCTTTGAATATAGAGACTCCAAAAACTATCTTATGTACATATTCTGGAATATCATCTAAATTAACCATTATCTGTTCATCATCACCTTCACCTCTTCCAGTTAAGTTATCTCCAGTGTGTATGATAGCTTTAGAAGGATGCTTAAGATTACCAAAATAAACTAAGTCACTCTTAGAACTCATCTTATCTTGGCTAGTCAATGCTATCGCAAATGCATCTAGGTCGTAATTTTTTCTACCTATTTTGTTCATGTCCCATCCTAATCCTACAATCACATTTTTTACAGGATTATTGTCTTTTACTAAACTTACTCTTTGTCCTTTTTGTAAACTAACACTCATTTTTAGTTCTCCTTCTGTATTTTAATTTTTATTGGTACTTATAAGTGTAAGAATTATATTAGATATATTATATACATATTTAGACCGATTTGGCTATATATATATTATTTATTATATAATTATGTAAGTTTTTTATAATTTAAATAGATTGCTATTATATGATTTAAAATAAACTGTGGTATTATACCGTTGGATTCAAATTTGATTGTTATAAAATAGAGCAGATGATATAATTGAGGATAATAATTATAAAATTTTAGAATGTTATATTTAAGTTCAAGTATAGCTAGAAAAATTCATATAAAGTCTGGGGGTAGTTACGATGGAAATATTTTGGATTATCGATATGATAGTACCAATAATGATTATATTAATAGGAATCTCATATAAATATAGAGCTCCAAAAGATATAAATAAATTTCATGGATATAGAACTAAAGAGTCAATGAAATCTGAAGAGGCTTGGGATTATGCACATAGTTATGGGGCAAATATATGGATTATTACAGGCATTATTTTGGCAATTGTTATTTTTTTTAATAAGATGTTTATAGAAATAAGTCCTGAATATTTAAGTTTGATAAATATTATAATTAGTCTAATTGGGATGGTAATTCCAGTACCAATTATTGATAATAAGATAAAAAAGAAGTTTAAAAGCAGGCATAATTAATATATAAAAAGCTCTGTTTATATATATTAATTATGCCTGCCATTTGTTTTGTACTTATTCTATTTTTTTAAATCCATTACCCAAAGCTTCATGTATATCTGTAATTATAATAAATGCATTGGGGTCGACATTTTTTACTAATTTTTTTAATTCGACAACTTCTTTCTTTTCAACTACCACTAAGAGTACATTCTTATTTTCTCCAGTATAAGCACCTTCGCCTTTTAGAATAGTTGCACCTCTATCTAAATCTTCCATTATTTTTTTACTTATATCTTTTGAAAGGTCAGATATGATAGTGAATGATTTTGAATAATTAAATCCTTCAATAAGTAAGTCACTAACTTTTACTAAAATATATAAAGCTACAGTTGAATAAAGTGCAATTTCAACCTGTCTATTTACTATACCTGATAGAACTACTACGACACAGTCAACAATTCCCATCAAAACAGGTATACTAAATGTAGGAAAATATTTATTTAGTAGGAGTGCCATCAAATCAGTTCCACCTGTAGAGCCATTTATTCTAAAAATAAGACCTTGACCAACTCCCATTAAAATAGAACCAGATATAATTGCAAGATACATATCATTTGTGATATCTAGTGTAGCCATATTTGCAGTAAGTTTAAGTGCTATAGTAAGAAAAATTATTCCTAAAACTGTTTTAAAACAATCTTTTTTTGAAAGTATCTTGTAAGCGAATATGAATAATGGAATATTTAAAATTAAATTGACAATCCAAAGTTCTACACCAAATAATGAGTTAAAAACAACTCCAAGTCCTGTTATACCACCAGCAGCAATTGCATGTGGATTAAAAAACAAGTTAAGAGAAATTGCCATTAATATACAGCCTACAATTAATATTAAAATTTCTGAAAAGGTTATTCTATCTTTTTTCAATAACATCACTCCTTATATATAGATTATAATATATATTATATAGTTTTTCCAATTTTTAATAAAAAAAATAAAAATATATTATAAAAATAATTTGATTGGAATTTTCTGAAAATTAATGATATAATTAAAAATAAATTTAAAGGGAGGTTATAAAATGGCTAAATTAACTCTAGAACATATAAAAGGAAACACATATTATATTCCACTCCCTACAATAGTAGGTGTATATGCAGATGGTAATGATGCGATTTTAATTGATAGTGGAAATAACAAAGATACAGCTAGACAGGTTCTAAGATTATTAGAAGAGCATAATTTAAATCCTAAATTAATAATAAACACTCATTCAAATGCAGACCATATAGGAGGAAATGCATACTTGAAGAATCAGACAAAATGCAAGATTGCTACAACTAAAATGGAAGGATATTTTACAGAAAATCCAATACTAGAATCAGCATTCTTATATGGAGGTTATCCAAGTAAAGCACTTAAAAACAAGTTTCTATTAGCAAAAGAAAGTGAAGTTGATTATATTATACCTTCAAATGGAAAAATTGTAGATACAGAACTTGAAGCAATTTCTCTTCCAGGTCATTATTTTGAAATGATTGGTATTAGAACGCCAGATAATGTTTTGTTTGTTGCAGATAGTCTTACACCAGAAAATATAATTACGAAATATCATTTTTTCTTTCTATTAGACATAGAATCACAATTTAAGACGCTAGATAAAATGAGAACTTTAGAAGCGGATTTTTTTGTTCCAAGTCATTCTGTTAAAATGACAGATATAAAAAATTTAATTGATACTAATAAAAAGAAAATGGAGGAAATAATAGATAATATTAAAAAAGTTTGTTTTGAACCAATTATGATTGATGAAGTTATTGAAAAGATGTGTGATTTATATAATGTCAAACTTGATGCTAATCAATATGTATTAGTTGGAAGTACAATACGTTCTTATATAACATATTTATATGAAAATAATATGGTTGAATATGTATTTGATGGTGGTAAGATGATGATGAAAACTGTATAAGTATTAGTTAGAAAATAAGATAAAAATGAAATTTATTACTAATTAATTGCTAAAAATAGATAACAGTACCTCTTAAAGCTTATAAAAGTCTTAATTATAAATTTAGTTTTTGCTTTATAGCCAATAAATTTTATAGTGAATAAAATAATTGATATAAAGTGACTTATAATTTTAGAAAAATAGATATTTGATTATAAAATTATGTTATAATTTGTAAATAAGAGGATAAGTTATAAGCAAATTAAAGAATTTAATTTATAGGGGGAAATAGTAGAGATTATGAATAAAAAATTCAAAAAATTCAGTAAAAAAATAAGCATATCAACTTTGGCTTTGACCATGTTTTTTTTAAATAATCTAACTGTAAATGCACAGTTTAAAGAGGATTCAATAACAGGAAATGATAGGTATGAAACAGCAGGACTTATAGCAGATAGGCAGACTTATGATACTGTAATATTAGTTAATGGAGATAAAAGCTTATCTGATGGTCTTTCGTCAAGTGGGTTAGCTGGGGCTATTAATGCACCCATACTTTTAACTAAAAAAAATGAAATACCAAAAGCTACTTCAAACAGACTGGATAATAAGACCTTGAATGCTGTAAAAAAAGTATATATAATTGGTGGTTATAATACTATTGAAAATTCAGTAGAAAAAGATATAAAAAGAAAAGGTATTGAAGTTGAAAGAATAAATGGAAATAATAGAATTGAAACTAGTTACAATGTAGCAAAAAAAATAAATGAAGTAAGTAAGGTAGAAGAAGTCATGCTGACAAATGGATTTGTAGGAGAGGCTGATGCTATGAGTGTAGCACCTGTAGCTGCAAAAAACAAAGGAGCCATAATACTTACAGATGGTAAATCAATTCCATTTAGTGCTAAAGGCTTAAATGTTTATGCTATAGGGGGTAAGTCTGCAATAAATGAAGACTTAGTAGAGAAAACTAATGCAACTAGAATTGGTGGAAATGATAGATTTGAAACTAATAAAAGGGTAATAGAGAAATTTTATAATGGAGCAACTGATTTTTACATAACAAAGGGTTATCAACTAGTAGATGCACTGACACTATCTCCTTTAGCTAAAGAGAAACCAATTGTTTTAGTTGCTGATGGAAGTAATAAAGGGGTTCTAAAAGGAGCTAAAAGCATAACAAAAGTTGGAGGAATTGATGCTAATACATACAAACAATGTCTAGATGTAGTGGAATATAATGATATGAACATAACTCCTAATATTGTAAAACATCTAACTTCAATTGAAGGGAATGAAGTTTCTCAAGTATCTATAGAGATAGATAATTTAGGTGTAGTTGTTGAAAAGACAAATACTAATAAATTCGAATTTGATTATGTAAGTGTAACTAATGAAAAAAATTGTACTTTTTCTGTGAACAAAGAGGAATCTTCTAATAATATAAAAAGTGGGAAATTGGTCGTAAGTGCTAAGAAAAAAATAGAGAAGCAAGATAGCTCTTTACAAGATATGAATGGCGATAATATGATAAGTGCAAATAAGGATAAAATGGTAAATGTTATAAGAATTGGGATTCCTGATAAAGTGTATTCTAATTTTAACGTAGATGTTGAAAGCGGTGTAGTGCAACTTTATAATATTAAAGGTGGAGCTACAATTGATGTTAATGATGGAATTGCAAAAATTGTCGATAGTAGTGTAACATACCCTTTTAATATAAATACTAATGATGGTATTTCAGGTGTAACAGCTGAAACTATATCATCTGAAATAAAATTTAGAGTCAATGATGGAATTGTAGATGTAACAGCTACGAACATAAGCGGAGATATAAGTTTATTTGGCAAAGATGGCAAAGATAACTTTGATGGAATCTTTAAATTGAACTTGAAAAAAGAACCAGCAAATTTACACTTGAAGTTGATTGGAAATGGATTAAATAAGTTACCAGATGGTTGGTCTAAAGATTATATTTTAGGAAATGGGCATCCAGTTATTGAAGTTAAAAATAATGGTATAAATAATATAACACTTGGAGAATAAAATATATTAAAGTAAAGCTTATATAAATTTTAAATTATATAAGCTTTACTTAAATTATTAACATTTTACTTATAGCATTATGTACTTAACAGTTATCTGCATTAGATGAATTATCTAAAACATTATAAATTTGTTTTGCGAATTGACGAGAATGTTCTTCTTTTTCTGTATCCATGAAATTAGGTTTACCTAAGTCACGCTCAACAAGCATTCCTATATATTTTAACTGAGAATGTTTACAATATCTCTTAACACCGTTTTCCCAAATATCAGCACCTTTTTCAGGTTTATATCCACATGTTGTAATAAGTGCTAATGATTTTCCTGCCCATAGTGCAGGTCCTTTTTCATCACCATAGTATTTGTTCATTCCATACACTAATCTATCAAGTAATGATTTCATTGGTGAAGTGCAGTACCAAGAATAAATTGGAGTTGCAAAAACAATTAAATCACACATAAGAATTTTCTTGAAAATTTTCTGAACATCATCTTCGTGATAACATCCAAATTCGGATAAATTTTTCTGACATTTCTTACAGGCAATACAAGGTTCTATTTTACAATCATATAACCATATTACTTCAATATTTGCATTATAATTTTCTAATTCCTCAATAAAAGGTTTTAGAATAGCAGCAGTATTACCTTTTTTCTTAGGACTTCCCATAAGAATACATACTTCCATATTGACACCTCCATAGTATTTTAAAATAGTTTTTAATTATATAACAATATTTGCATAAAAAACTTTTAAAGACAAGTTACATAGAATGAAGTTTATTTTATCATAATACCTTAAAATCAAGAGTATTAGATAAGTGATTTAAAAAAAACAGCTATATTTGTAACTATATAAAATGATAATAAAATTAAAATCATCCATGTAAAAATATGATTTTTATATGGATATACTTTATTAAGCCTTTTCCCAATACGCACAAGTAAAATGTACATCAAAAAGTATACTAAAAAAACCATTAAGAATTTCATAAATAACCTCACAATTTTAGAGTTTAATATAATTTTAGGATACTATGATAATGCGTTAACAACAATATCCTTTCCAAACTTGTAATAAATTTGAAATAAATTACTAAAAAACTAAGAAAAGATAACTATAATTTTATAAACTTGGAGGTAAAAATATGTACTCAAATAAAGAAATTCAATTTATAGAAGAACATGCACCTTGTTACATATATGATGAGACTAATATAATTGAAAAGTGTAAAGAGCTAAAAAATAATATTTTAGGTTTTGATTTTTTATATTCCATAAAAACAAATCCATATAATAAAATTGTGAGAAGTATTGTATCACAAGGATTTGGGGCAGATGCTGCTTCAATTAATGAGGTGCTACTTTCATCAGAATGTGGAATTGCCAAAGATGATATATATTATTCATCACCAGGTAAAACAGAATCTGACATAGAAACTGTTTTAGATAAATGTATAATTATTGCAGATAGTATTACAGAAATAGAACTTATAAATAAAATCTCAAAAAAAAGTAATAAGAAAGCTAAAATAGGAATTAGAATAAATCCTGATTTTACTATGGATGATGATAATGCTATATCAAGTAAATTTGGTATTGATATAGAAGATATTGACAGTGTTTTAAAGATGTTAAGCATTTGTGATTATATATCTATAGTTGGAATTCATATACATATTAAATCTCAGGTATTGGATTTTGAAAAATTAGGATGCTATTATGAAAAATGTTTTCTTATAGCTTTAAACTTAAATAAAAGTAAATATGTTAATATCGAATTCATAAATTTTGGTAGTGGCCTTGGAGTAGTTTATGATAATCTTAGAGAGAATCCACTTAATCTTAAAAAACTTTCAGAATTAACTGAAAAGATTGCCTTAACTAATTCAAAGACATTGAATGCAAGGCTTCTTATTGAATCAGGTCGTTTCATAGTTTGTAAATCAGGTAATTATTATGTCAAAATTGTAGATATTAAAGTATCAAGAGGAAAGAAATATCTTATTGTAAAAAATGGACTTAATGGATTTATGAGACCTATTATTTCTAATCTAGTTGAAAAGGTTACTTGTGGAGTAGAATTAGAAGGTCAAGAACCATTATATACATCAAACCATGCATTTTCTCTTGCAGTATTAAATAATGTAAAAGAAGAAGAGTATGTAAATGTTGTTGGAAATCTTTGCACTTCATTAGATGTAATAGCAAATAATGTAAAATTGAAAAAAGCAAATATAGGGGATTTGATTTCGATTAATAACGCGGGAAGTTACTCATATTCTCTATCTCCACTATTATTTTCTAGTTATGAGTTTCCTAAACAATATTATAAGAGAAAAGATGGATACATTGAATAAATTATATTTTAAATATTTAATATAGAATAGATATGATTCTTTATGTATAGTACTGGAAATAAATATAATTTTAATTTAGAGTGATAAAAGGTATAGAGAGTACAATAACTCTTTATACCTTTATTTATTTTAAGAGTTTACTACTTCAATAATTGTACCTTCTGGAAATAATGTTCTAAAAATAAATCTTACTAATGGCCCTGCAATTAATAGCTGTAGTGGCAATGCAACAATAAAATTGTTTGCTATATTTATCATCCATATAGTGACAAGTGTATTAGTACTCCCAATTGATTTAAGAGCTCCGAATAAAGACATACATATGACCATTCCACAAACCATACAACTAGATATAACAATAGCTTTTATAATTTGTTTAGCATCTGGATTTATAATACGGAATGCTACTTTCTTTGCGATATTAGAAACAATAAACCAGTCAAAAACCATAGCTATAACATATGTAGTTGGGAAGTCCAACCATGCACTTCTAAAGGTATCTAATGAGAATTTATCATGTATAGAAATATTATAAACGCTCATAAAAAATACCATAAAAGCACACATAAGTACTGTAAATATTAAACTTTCTTTTCTATTTTGTGGCATATTCATTTACCTCCAAGTGTAATTTATTTATATTAGGATTATACATGAAGAAAAATTTTGTCGTAAGTAAATTTTTTTAAATTTGAAATTTATTTTTGAAATAGACATAAATGAATATAAAAAATTTTTATTTTTTAGAGTTATCCATGGAAATTGGTTTTTTTAAACTTTATAATTAATAGTATAAAAGTAATTAAATTATAGTGTTGTCAAAAAAAATAAAATATAGGGGGGGTAGTTCTATATGGAGTTGTGGAAAAGAAATTTATTTGTATGTTGGATAGGGATGTTCTTTAGTTCTATAGGTATGAGCCAAATAGCACCTATACTTCCACTATATATTAAACAGTTGGGTGTAACTGATGTTGGTTTAATACAACAGTATTCAGGTATAATTTTTGGATGTACTTTTGTAGTAGCAGCATTTTTTTCCCCGATTTGAGGGAAAGCTGCTGATAAATATGGTAGAAAATCAATGCTTCTACGTGCAAGTGTTGGTATGGGAATAGTGATATTTACCATGGCGTTTGTACAAAATGTTTATCAGTTATTAGGGTTAAGGATTCTTCAAGGTGTTTTTACAGGTTATGCTACTGCATGTACTACACTGATTGCAACTCAGACAGATAAAAATCACTCTGGTTGGGCTTTAGGTACACTTGCAACAGCGTCAACTACTGGTTCATTAATTGGACCAACAGTAGGAGGATATATAGAATCAATTTTAGGACTTAAAAGTGTATTTATTATAACAGGAGGATTGTTATTTGTATCATTTATAATATCTATTCTATTTGTAGTAGATAATTTTAGACCTAAAGAAATAAAAGAGTCAATTTCTGTACCTAGGGAACCATTAAATCCATTACCAAATAAGTTTTTAATTGTATCAATTTTTGTGACTACATTTATTACTCAGCTAGCGTTATATTCTATAGAGCCAATTGTAACAATATATATATCACAGCTTACAAATTTTGCATCAAATGTGGCTTTAATAGCAGGGTTAACATTTTCTGCATCTGGGTTAGCAAACTTATTAGCAGCTCAAAAACTTGGAAAAATGTCAGATAAAATAGGTCCTCAAAAGGTATTGCTAATTTCACTTTTATGGGCAGGGGTTGTATTTATACCACAAGCTTTTGTAAAAACTGCATGGCAATTGATGTTGTTGAGGTTTTTATTAGGACTATCAGTGGCAGGTCTTAATCCTTCTGTAAATAGCTTATTAAAAAAAATTACACCAGAAGAATATGTTGGAAAAATATTCGGATATAATGCATCTGCCCAGTATATGGGCTGTTCATCAGGAGCTTTCTTAGGGGGACAAATATCAGCTCACTTAGGTATTAGAACAGTATTTTTCTCAACAAGTCTATTATTATTTATGAATGCACTTTGGATGTATAAATTTACTGGATTGTTTACTAGGAATAAAGTAAAATAATTTTTAAATTTTGATAAATAAAGAAGAGTAGTTTTAGTATTATATAAAAAAAACGAATTAAGGTTATATATAAAAGAATTCATTTTTATGAATTCTTTTGTTTTTATTAGCCCTAAAATTGTGTTTTTACAATATCCTTGTGCCATTTACTCACCTGTTGTATAATAGTAGAAATTATAAAAATATAGACTTCAGTATATTTTAAATTAGTGTTTTTTATATTTTAATATAACTGTAACAAGAGTTTTATAGAATTCTTTACTATAATGGAGAATATTTTATAGAAGCTTTAATAGTAAGTAAGAGACACTTGAAATATATTGACAATTTCTATTTATGTATTAAAAAATGTTTAAAATTATAATTTTTTTATAGTGTAGATATTGTTTCTATATTTAATTTCATAATGTAGAATAAACAATTCTTATGTAATTTATTATAGAATTATCTCAAAAAATAGTATATGGTAAAAATTGGAAAATATTATTATCGACAAAATCTTTGACTTAAAAACTATATTGCGATAGTATTAATTTAATAAAAGTATGAGAGGGGCGTTAGGCTATGACAATTTCAAAAATACCACAAGCAGAATTAAAAGTTATGAAGTTTATTTGGGAAAAAAATGATACTGTAACATCAAAAGAAACTATTGAAGCTATGGAACAAAAATATGGATGGAAACAAACAACTACATTGACACTTTTATCAAGACTTGTTAAAAAACATTTTTTAAATGCAGAAAAAATAGATAGATATACTCATTATACAATAGTTGTTGGACATAAAGAGTATTTAAGTGTTGAGACAAAAGATTTTTTAAGTAACATACATGATAATTCTTTACAGAGTCTGATTTCAGCACTACATGATGATGAAGTCATTGACAAAGATGCATTAGATTTATTTGAAAGTCATTTTAAAGATTTAGAAGAGGAGTAATTAGATAAGCTAAAGCTCTAAACTTTCAATTAATAGATGTCTGAAAAAATCCATAAATGGTATTATTTAATCAGTTACTCACTATTCATAAAGTAATATTAAGTAGGTTCTAATTTAGTAAAATACCTAAAATAATTGGAATAGGGAGTATCAAGTTAAATGATACCACTTATCTTAGTAAATAACAATTTTTAACATTTAAAATAGTTTTATAACATATCAATATTCCTTAATCTAAATCATTATTTCTATCCAACCATATTAAAAATATACGTGATTATTTTTAATTGTTTCAACCATAAATTTGTTTTTGCTATTATAGATGAAGTAAAAGTAAAAAAAATTTATATATTTTAAAATTATCATTAAATATATAGTTGATACTTCATAGGTATTAAAAAAATTATTAAAAAAATTAGCTAATTATATCAAATTTAATTGTATGTTTATGCTATAATTATTATGTATTTTTTATTATCTTATTTTATAAAAAAATATAATTTAATCATCTTTGAGGATATTATTATGTTAGATACGCTTATAACAATTGTCTCTTCTATTGTAGAAATATGGGCATGCAAAAAAGTTTTTGATTACACAAGTCAAGCAAAAGCTAATTTTAAAAAATTAAATATATCTTTCTTATTTTCTATTTTTCTTATTATTTCTTCTTTCTATATAAATATTGGAGCAGATAGTAGAATATGGATATGTATACTTATAACTATTGTTTTTTATAAATCTAATTACAAAGTCAATATATATAAATGTCTGGTAATTTCATTTTTTTATTGGTTGGTATTG
Source organism: Clostridioides sp. LIBA-6822 (assembly GCF_056688955.1). Classification (NCBI taxonomy): domain Bacteria; kingdom Bacillati; phylum Bacillota; class Clostridia; order Peptostreptococcales; family Peptostreptococcaceae; genus Clostridioides; species Clostridioides sp. LIBA-6822. The sequence continues at coordinate 2,021,336 of NZ_CP196995.1, forward strand.
ATAGGTATAAATGCATTAAGTATGCTATTAGTAATATCAGTAAATAATTTGGATAATATGAACATTTTACTTAGTGGAAATTTATATAGGTATGAGGCTATATTTTTAGGAAAATTAATTTTAGCTATATTGCTTTATATTTATAAAATTTCTCGTAAAAATTTTAAAATCAGTAAAAAAGAAATATACATATGTGTTCCTATTATAGCAAATTTATTGTCATTTTTTATACTCTATGATTATATCATAAATCTTGTTAAAATTTCTCCAGAGAAAAGAATTGCTTTTTTAGCAATAGTTTTCTTATTAATATTATCTAATATTTCAATATTTGTATTAATACGTATAATACTTAAGATTAAAGAGAAAAAAATAATATAAATTGCTAGGTATAAAAGGAGATAGCAAATATGTTTAGTTGCTATCTTCTAACAAAATTCATTTTATCTAAAAAATCACTTGTAAATAGACATGTCATATAAATAAATTAAGCTACCCCTTCAAATATAATTTCTAACAAAATTCATTTAAATAAAAAGTTAATAATTACTTCTTTATGTATAATTTTACATAGACTTATAGAAAAGTTATTTTATTAAAGACATATATAAATATATATATAAATATAATCTGAAAAAGTATTTTTAACTTTAAAAAATAATGTGAAAAAGTAAACAGATACTACAATATTAAAAGTAATACTTTAAATATCTTAAATGAATCAATCTTACATATATTTCCGATAGATTATATTGATAAAAAACACTAAAATTAAATTAATAAAGTACTTGGAGGGATGACAATGAAAGATGAAAATTTTATTAATATTGAATACGAAGATAAACGTTTTTCAATTAATATCAAAGAGATACTATACATAGAAAAGCAAGAATATGAATCAAAGATTTATACAGAAAGTGGCACTTACGAAGTTGGAGAAAATGCTCCTAGTATAAGAAAATTAATGAAAGAAGAAAATTTTTTCAAATGTAGTAATAGTTATATTGTAAATTTAGACAAGTGTGAATTTTATCTTAGCAATAATTGTATTTTTGTAAATAATAATTTTATAAGAGTTTTGGGTTCAGAAAGAAAGAAAAAGTTAAAAAAGAAATTAGAAAAATTATATAATTATGAAGATTAATCTTGAGAGGCTGTATTTTATACAGCCTCTTTATTTATTGTATTATTAATAAATTTGAAGTTATGATAAAATATAAAACAAGTAACTTATTTAAATATAAAATGCTTTTTAAGAGAAAGGAAAGAGATATGGGAGATTATAATAAAATGGTTGAATCAAAAAATTACTTAGATATAAATAAAAGAAAATTAAAATATCCTTGTATCTATAAACATTTTAAAGGAAAGTATTATGCTACAATGGGACTTAGTAAAGCCGTTGATAATAGCAATATAGAAAACATATGCAAACTATACAGTAGAGAAGATTTAATTAAAAATAAATATAAGTTAGTTATTAGACATACTGAAAGAGAAGGCGATATATATGTATATATAGATTTAGATGGGAAGTTTTATCATAAAGAAGAAGAAGACAAGAATGATTTAGTTCTATATAAGACTTTATACGATGATACAGGTATATTTGCAAGACAATTAGATATGTTTTTATCAAAAGTAGATACAGATAAATATTTTAATCCAATTCAGAAATACAGATTTGAAGAATTTTATAAGTAATGTATGAAAATTAATTTTTATAGATGTATAAAAATCTTGTTATAGGACAATAACTCGTGTAAATATAAATAATATTTATTGAAAATAATATACTAGATTAAATTATAAAATGGAAACAAAGTAAAGTATTCTATGATATAATTAAGTTTTGAGAAGTAACAATTTATATTTAATAAAAATAGGCATATATTTAGGAGGGCATATGGGAAATACTTTTTATATAGTAAGACATGGACAAACAGATTGGAATCTTTTAGGAAAAACACAAGGTCATGGCAATTCAGACCTTACTCCTCAAGGGGTAGAACAGGCAAAGGAACTATCTGAAGATATAGGCAAATATTCGATTGATTATATTTTTAGTAGTGACTTAGGGCGAGCAATGCAAACAGCTCAAATTTTAGGTGATAAACTTGGCCTTGAAGTTCAAAAAACTGAAGCTCTTAGAGAAATGGGTTTTGGCGTTTGGGAAGGTCTTTTAATAAAAGAAATTCAAAAAGACTATTCAGATATATATTCAACATGGAGAAATGAACCACACTTAGTAAATATACCAGAAGGAGAAACTCTTAAACTTATAAAAGATAGAGTAGATGCCTTTATAAAAGAATTAAATGAAAAATATGATAATAAAAATATAATTCTTGTTACTCATTCAATTACATTAAGAGTTATGTTATTGTCATTTTTAGAGTCAGGAATGGAAAACATATATAGAATTAAACAAGATAATACTGCTTTAAATATAGTAGAATTTAAAGATTATGGTCCTGTTATAATAAAAATGAATGATACAAGCCATATAAAAAATCATGTAAAGATAAATAATTCTGCATTAGAGTAGGAATCAATTATAAGGAGAAATTTATGAGCAAAGTTATAGTAGTTGGTGGGGGTGCTTCTGGAATGATGGCAGCTTTATCAGCTTCGAAAAATAATAATGAAGTGATATTAATTGAGAGAAATGGAGAATTAGGAAGAAAACTAAGGGCAACTGGTGGAGGTAGATGTAATTTTACCAATAACAGGGAAATAGAAGATTTTTTTGATAAAGTTGTAAACAATAAGAAATTTCTCTATAGTAGTTTCTATTCGTTTACAAATAAAGACCTTATCTCATATTTTGAAAGTAAAAATTTAGAATATAAGATTGAAGAAGAAAATGACCATAAAGTATATACTAAAAATGATAAATCTATAGAAGTAATAGAAGTATTAAACAAAGATTTAATCAACCACAATGTTAAGATAATGTATAACAAAAAAGTTATAGACATTATAACTGAAGAAACCACTGAAAAAGATGATTCTAACAAAGATAAGTTAAAGTATCTAATAAAAGGAGTCATTTTAGATAATGGAGACAAGATATTTGGAGATAAGGTCATTATATCTACTGGAGGAGTAAGTTATTCTAAAACGGGCTCAGATGGCTCAATGTACAAGATTCTTCAAAATCATGGACATACATTAAATAGACTATATCCAGCTTTAGCTCCACTTACAATAGAAGAAAAATGGATTAAAAATTTACAAGGAATATCTATGAAGAGTGTAGAAATATCTTGTAAGATTAAGAAAAAGAAAATATCAAAAACAGGAGATATGTTATTTGCACATTTTGGAATAACAGGACCCTGTGTGCTTATAATGTCCTCTTATATTAATAAGATTATTGAAAAAGAAAAGGTAGAATTAAATATAGATTTTTTACCAAATTTAAATGCTGATGAAATCTCTAGTAGAATCAGAGAAGTCCCAAATAAAAATATCATAAATAATCTTAAACAAATACTACCTCAAAATTTCTTAAAGGAAATTCTTGCTTTGTTATCTTTGAATGATAAAAAAGCAAGTGATTTATCTAAGGTAGATGAAATTAAAATTATTGAGTATATAAAAAATATGAAGCTGACTTGTAATGGAACCACAGGTATAAACACTGGTATGGTTACTTCTGGTGGCATCTCAGTTAAAGAAATTAACTCTTCCACTATGGAGTCTAAATTAATTAAGAATTTATTTTTTACAGGTGAGGTAATTGATATAGATGCAGAAACTGGTGGATACAATTTACAAATAGCTTTTTCAACTGGATATCTTTCGGGTATTAGTGTATAAGGGTAGTTTTTAATTAATAATTAAATATGAATAAATAGAGGTGTATATATATGGGTAATTTAGTTATAGCTGTAGATGGTCCAGCAGGGGCTGGGAAAAGTACAATAGCTAAGATAGTAGCAAAAAAGCTAGATATAAATTATATAGATACAGGTGCTATGTATAGAGCAGTTACTTATAAGTGTTTAAAAAGTAATATTGATGTCAATAATGAGGAAGAAGTTATTAAAATAGCTAAAAATTCTGATATAGATTTTAAGAATAATAATATATACTTGGATAAAGAAGTTATAAATGAAGAAATAAGAACAATAGAAGTAAGTAATAATGTTTCTGCTGTAGCCAAGATAAAAGAAGTAAGACAGTTAATGGTTGAAGTTCAACGAAGAATAGGAACAAAAAGTTCAGTAATATTAGATGGTAGAGATATAGGTTCATATGTTTTCCCAAATGCAGATTATAAGTTTTTTTTAGTAGCTACTCCAGAAGAAAGAGGAAGTAGACGTTATAAAGAACTTTGTAATAAGGGATATAATACTACTTTAAAGGAAGTAATTGAAGATATAATAAAACGAGATGAAATTGATTCAAATAGAGAATTTGCTCCATTAGTGAAAGCTAATGATGCACTAGAAATAGATACTACAGGGAAAACCATAGAAGAGGTTGTAGATGAAGTTGTCTCTAAAATAAATCTTTAGTTTGATGTATCATAATAAAATATAATGTAGTATTGAAGGGAGATAAACGTGAATTTTTATAGATTTGCAATAACTATTTTTAAAGGTTTTTCTAAACTGTTTTTTAAGTATGAAGTTATAGGTGCTGAGAATATCCCAGATAGAGGAAATATAGTAGTAGCCTCAAATCATAAGTCTAATCTTGACCCTGTATTTTTAGCTGCTGCTATAGAAAATAGAGAAATAGCTGCAATTGCAAAGAAAGAATTATTTAAGATTAAGCCATTAGGATTTATATTAAAAAAATTGCATGTTATGCCTATAAATAGAGAAAAACCAGATGTATCTACAATAAAAACTATTTTAAGGTCTATTAGAGATGGTTATATACTAGGTATATTTCCAGAAGGGACTAGAATTAAAGGCGATTCTTTTGGTAAAGCTAAAGCAGGTCTTTCTGTATTTACAATAAAGAGTAAGTCTAAAGTTGTTCCAGTATCAATAATATCTAAATATAAACTATTTAGTAAAGTAATTGTATATATTGGAGAACCGATATCGTTTGAAGAACATTTTAAAGAAAAATTGAGTAATGATGACCATGAAAGAATATCACAAGAGATTTTAGAAGTAATAAAACAAAATTACTTTAAATATTCAAAATAAGGGGGGAAACTTGTGAATGTAAAAATAGCAAAAAATGCTGGCTTTTGTTTTGGAGTTAAAAGAGCAATGAAAATGGCGTGGGATGAAGTAGAAAAGAATGCTTCTGGCATATATGCTTTAGGACCTCTTATTCATAATAAACAAGCAGTAGCAAAGTATGAAGAAAAAGGTCTTAAGACTGTAGATGAAATTGATATAATACCAAATTATGAAAATATGATAATAAGGTCTCATGGAGTTCCTGAGAAGATATATAAAGAGGCAAAAGATAAAAAATTAAAAATAGTAGATACTACATGTCCATTTGTAAAGAAAATACATACAGTAGTAAGTGAGTATCATAATAAAGGTTATGAAATAATAGTTATTGGGGATATGAAACATCCAGAAGTCATAGGAATAAATGGATGGTGTGAAAATTCAGCAATAATAATAAAGACTGTAGAACAGATGGAAAATATGGAATTGGATAGTTCAAAAAAATATTGTCTTGTTGCACAGACTACAATAAATCCAGATTTATATTCAAGTATAGTTGCTAAACTATCAGATAAACTAGAAGAAATAGTGTTTAATGATACAATTTGTTCAGCTACAAAAACAAGACAAGAATCAGCCAAAGAGTTGGCTAGAGAAGTCGATTGTATGGTAGTTATAGGAGGAAAACATAGCTCTAATACTCAAAAATTAGTAAAAGTTTGTGAAGATTTAGTTCCAACTTTTGCAATAGAAACTAAGGATGAATTGGATGTAGATATGCTTAAAGAATATAAGACTTTAGGTATTACAGCAGGAGCATCTACACCTAATTGGATAATAGAAGAAGTTGTAACATTCATTGAAAATTTATAAATTTAGTAGATAATACAACAGCTGGATATTGTTATAATATAGAACTTATTTATCACATGTGATTTCATATTACATGTGGTAAATAGATAGGCTAATATCAAAAAGTGTGTATCTTAATATGTGAGAAACTAATAATATAAGATGCGCACTTTTTAATATTAGGAATATAAAAGATAAATTGATATTGATTATCAATAACAAATGAAATATAATATAATTATTGTAAAATTAGTAAGGAGGTAAATTAATGGGAATGTTAATATCTGCTTCTGAAGAAGCATTTTTACATGTGGGCTCTATGATTGGGTTTTTTATTTTGTTATTTGGATATATTAACTATAGAACTAGTGGAAATTTTACTAATATCATATCAAAAAACAGAAAACTGCAACCTTTGATAGGAGCTTTAATTGGAGCTATACCAGGCTGTGGGGGAAGTTTAGCAATAATGCCATTATACATAAATGGGAAGTTGAGCTTTGGTGCAATAATTGCAAGTTTAATAGCGAGTATGGGAGATGCTGCATTTGTACTTATCTCAGCAAATATTAAAATGTATTTTTTTGTTACAATAGTTAGTACTATTACAGGAATAATAACTGGTCAGTTAGTGGATTATTTTAAACTTGAAGAAAAATTAGGACTAAAAAAACGAAGAGAATTGGATAAACACAGTATAAATAAAACTAGCTCTAAAGAAGAACATAATCATGATGAAATAATCTTGGACAATCTTGCTAAATCTCATGGGAACACAAATAGACTTGCATTTATAATAACACATGGGAAAGGATATAAAATTTATATAGGAATTATATTAATAGGCTTTATATTTATGTCGCTTGCTCACTCTGGTCTCAATCTTCCTATAATTGAGAAGCTACATTCATTAGAAGAATTGGTAGCAGTTATTGGAATATTATTTTCAATAATTTATATGTGGTGTTTTAAAAAGGTATTTAAAAATTCCAACCAAAAAGAAGAAGAAAATAAAAAGATTTCTCTAAGGGAAATGCTTATACATTCTGTTGGTGAAATATCATTTGTAATTACATGGATTTTTATTGCATATCTTATTTATGATTTGATAATATTAATTTTAGGTGGAGATGAATACTTAGTTAAGTTAGTATTATCAACAGGTGTAATAAGTGTATTCATAGGTGCAGGTCTTGGGCTTATTCCAGGATGTGGTATACAAATTGTACTTATGTCATTCTATTTGAAGGGAACTATACCACTTGGTGCTGTGATAGCTAACTCTATCTCTCAAGATGGAGATGCACTTTTCCCACTTCTAGCAATGGATAAAAAGTCGTCTTTATGGGCTATGATTATTACCACCATACCAGCAATACTTGTAGGTATGATAGTTTATGTATTTTTAGGATAAAGATAGTTATATACAAATAGCGATAAGGGGCTGTTTCAAAATAGAGATAAGCCTCTTTTTTATTGTTGAAATGATAAAAATATATTTGATTTCATACAAAAAAGAGAGCCTCATGAACTAAAAAGTTCATTTGAGACACCTCCTTAATAATGAGTCAATATATAGGAAAAATTTAATACAACTGAACTATTAATGAGAACATGATGAATAATATTATTCCTCATGTTCTCTCTGTTTAAGTAAATGAATAATGGAACAAATTTCAAGTGATACTTTTCATTAAAATTCATATATAATATATATTAATAAATAAAGCTATAATATATAATACGACAAAGTATATTGATATAAAAAACTTAAGAGGAGTTGTAAAAATGAGTATTTTAAAGAGACAGTGTGATGTAGCAAGTGGAAGAGATAAAGCTGACATTGTACTTAAAAATGGAACAATCATAAATGTATTTACAGAAGAACTGATAGTAGGAGACGTGGCAATAGTGGAAGATACTATTGTTGGTATTGGCGATTACAAGGGGAATGTAGAAATTGATTGTAGTGGTAAGTATATATCACCTGGCTTTATTGATGCACATATGCATATTGAATCTACAATGGTAATGCCAATTGAATTATCAAAAAAATTATTAAAATCAGGTACGACAACTATCATAGCTGACCCACATGAGTTGGTTAATGTAAAGGGAGCAAGTGCAATAGATTTTTTATTAGAATCGACAAAAGATATACCACTTAATGTATATATTATGATGCCTTCATCTGTACCTGCCACAAGATTTGAAACTAATGGAATAGGTAAATTTAGTGCAAAAAACATGGAAAAGTACATAAACAATCCTAGGATTTTAGGTTTAGGGGAGGTAATGTGCTTTAATGATGTTATAGATTCTGAAAAAGAAATCTTAGAAAAACTAGAACTTTTTAAAAGTAAAATTGTAGATGGACATGCACCAAATATAAGTGGAAAATCACTTCAAACATATGTGTGCGCAGGAATAGAAAATGACCACGAATGTATAACTTTTGATGAAGTATATGAAAAATTGAGAGCAGGTCTAAAGATTTTAATAAGAGAAGGTAGTGCAGCGAAGAACTTGAAATCCATAGTAAATGGATTGTTAAAGTATAACTTGCCAATTGAAGAATTTATGTTTTGTACAGATGATAAGCATTTAGATGATATAGAAAAACAAGGTCATATAAGATGGAATATAAAATGTGCAATTGATTTAGGAATGGAGCCTATCAAAGCCATAAAGATTGCAACATATAATTCAGCAAAAGTATATGGGCTAAAAAAGATTGGAGCAATAGGAGCTGGTTATAAGGCTGATATTGTTGTGCTGAATAATTTAAATGAAATGGAAGTAGATACTGTCTATAAAGATGGTAAGCTAGTAACTAAAGAAATATTCTCTAATTATAATTATGAAATTAAAGACAAAGAGTTACTTAATACAGTTAAGTTTAAAGATATCAGCAAGGAGAAAATACAGCTAAAATCAAATACAAAAAATTATGTAATGGAAATTGTACCTTATCAAATTTTGACAAATAAATTATATGAATCTATACCAAATGTAGATGGATATTTTGTTCCAAATGAAGATTATTCAAAGCTTTGTGTTGTTGAGAGACATAGAATGACTGGAAACATATCAATTGCTCCACTAAAAGGATTTGGTATAAAAAATGGAGCAATAGCTACTACTGTGGCTCATGATTCTCATAATATAATAGTTGCAGGAGATAATGATGAGGATATAATAATTGCAATAAATTATTTAAAAGATATTCAAGGTGGTTATGTAATTGTATCAAATGGAAAAGTTCTTGCACACTTAAGTCTTCAAGTAGCAGGACTAATTAGTACTCTTCAGGCTGAAGAAGTGCAAGAAACGACTGATAATATGTTGGAGATAGCAAGAAGTATGGGAGTTCCAAAATATGTAGACCCTTTTATTACACTTTCTTTTATGGCACTTCCTGTTGTTCCACAAATAAGACTTACTGATTTGGGTTTGTTTGATGTTGAAGAATTTAAATTTATATAGACTATGAAAATGGTAGTAAATTGACAGTATTTAATATATATTAAATACTGTCAATTTTAATTAATGGATTAGTTAATCTGATTTTAAGTTTAAATACTTTAATCGAGATATTTATGGTATATTTTTAGAATATAAATATTATGAAAATTATATATTGATGAGACTTTATATATAAAAAATAAAAAATTTTATTTATGTACAGATATATAGGGTAATAATATATAATATAAAATTATCAATAAAAACAAAAGGAGAGATATTTATGTTGAGTATAGGAACAAAAGCACCAGAATTTACATTAGAGGATAAAGATGGAAATAAAGTAAGTATGTCTGATTTTAAGGGAAAAAAAGTAGTAGTATATTTTTATCCTAAAGACAATACACCAGGTTGTACACGTCAAGCTTGTGCTTTTAGAAATGCATATGATGGATTTAAAAAGGATGATGTACAAGTTATTGGTATAAGTAAAGATAGTATAAAATCACATCAAAAATTTGCAGAAAAACATGAACTTCCATTTATTTTACTTTCTGACCCTGATTTAGTTGCTATTAAAGCATTTGATGTATGGAAAGAGAAAAAAATGTATGGAAAAACTGCATTGGGAGTTGTGCGTGCAACTTATATCATAGATGAAAATGGAATTATTGAAAAAGTCTTTGAGAAAGCAAAACCAGATACAAATGCACAAGAAATTCTTGAATATTTGGAAAAACAGGAGTAATAAGAATTTATGATTATAATGTTATCACCAGCTAAAAATATGAAGCATATAGAAGCCTTTGATAGAGATTTGAGTTTACCCTGTTTTATAGATAACACAAAAGAAATAGTGGAAAATATAAAGGCATTTAGCATAGAAGATTTTAAAAACAGAATGAAAATCAATGAAAAATTAGCTATATTAAATAAAAATAGATTTGAGAATATTAAGTTTGATACACTTGGAAGCCCTGCAATCTTAACTTATGATGGAATTCAATATAAAAATATAGAGGCAGATAGTTTTACAAAACAAGATGAAGAGTTCGCAGACAATTGTATTCGAATCATAAGTGGATTGTATGGGGTTATAAAACCGTATGACAGTATATATGAGTATAGATTAGAAATGCAGACAAAATTACAGGTACGTGAATTTAAGAATTTGTATGAATATTGGGGAAATAGCATATATGAACAATTAATCAAAGAAAAAAGGGCTATCGTTAATTTGACATCAAATGAATACAGTAAATCCATAGAAAAATTTATTAAAGATAGTGATACATGCATTACATGTACTTTTAAAGTAAGTAAAAATGGTAAATTAAAAGTTGAATCTACACAAGCAAAGAAAGCTAGAGGGATGATGGTAAAGTATATTGTAAAAAACAGAGTAAGAGATACTGAAGAACTCAAAAAATTTAATTTAGGAGGATATAAGTATCAAGAAAATTTATCTGATAATGGTGAGTACATATTTGTAAAAGAGTAGATTTTTATTAAGCATTAAAAAGTATTGTTAAATTTAGGTAAAATATACTTATTGTGTATTGAATTGAACTTGATTTTAAAATATAATTATTCTTAAATCAAAAAAAGAAAGGAGTGATCTTCCAAAATGGAAAATCACAAACAGATGCCTTGGCATTCAAGAGCAACTCATGAAATTTTAGAAAGTCTAGATTCATCAGAGGAGGGGCTCACCGATACCGAGGCGGAAAAACGGATTAAAGAGAATGGTTTAAATGAACTGAGAAAAAAACCACCTAGAACAACTTTACAAATGCTTTGGAGTCAAATTACAGATGCTATGGTTTTAATACTAATAGGAGCAGCCATATTATCCTTGATATTTGGAGAATTTACAGAAGCTTTTGTAATACTAATAATTGTAACAGTAAATGCAGTTATTGGAATTGTTCAAGAAAAAAAGGCAGAGTCATCGTTAGAAGCATTAAAAAATATGAATTCACCTATAGCTCGTGTTATGCGTGAGGGTGAAGAAAGTGTTATTCCAGCAAGTAATCTTGTAGTAGGAGACATTGTTTTTTTAGAGGATGGAGCGATGGTCCCAGCAGACCTTCGTTTGATAGAAACATCGAGTTTAAAAATTCAAGAAGCTTCATTAACAGGAGAATCTGTTCCATCAGAAAAAGATTCAGATACAATCTTATCTGAAGAATGTGTATTAGGAGACCGTAGCAATATGGCTTATACATCCTCAATCGTCACATATGGTAGAGGTGTAGGTGTTGTAGTTGCAACTGGTATGGATACAGAAGTGGGTAACATAGCACATCTTTTAGATTCACAAGATGATTTTGATACTCCTATAAAACGTAAACTTAATACTGTTGGAAAGACATTAAGTGTCATAGGTATTATTGTATGCGTTGTTATATTTGCAATAGGTGCATTTTATCAGAGACCTCTCTTGCCAATGTTTATGATTGCAATTTCCCTTGCCATATCAATTATTCCAGAGGGATTACCTGCAACAGCTACTATTGTAATGGCTTTAGGCGTACAACGTATGGCTAAAAGAAATGCTTTAATTAGAAAATTACCTGCTGTTGAAACATTAGGAGGAGCTACAGTAATATGTTGCGATAAAACTGGTACATTAACTTTAAATAAGATGACTGTTACACATATTGCTGTAAATGGAGATTTTGAGTCTGGAAAAGTTACATCAATAGACACTGCATCTGAAAAACATCCACTAGTATATAAAGAAATTGTTTATGCTGGTGCACTTTGTAATGATGCGTGTATTAATCCAGATAAAACAGATGAAATATTAGGTGACCCAACAGAGGGTGCATTAATTTTTATGGCCAACAAATTTGGAATAGATCAAGAAGCTCTTGAAGAAGAATATCCACGTGTATTTGAACAGCCTTTTGATTCTGATAGAAAATGTATGACAACTGTTCATAATATAGATGGAAAGATTACTGCTTATACTAAAGGTGCAGTAGATGAAATTCTTGACTTATGTACTAAAATATTAACATCAAAAGGCGAAAGAAATATTACCGAAGTGGATAAAAAGAATATACACGAATTATGTCTTACTATGTCTAAAGATGCATTGCGTGTACTTGGTTTTGCGAAGCGTGAGATTTCATCTATACCAAAAGAAGATAATGAAAACATAGAATATGATTTGACATTTATAGGTATGGTTGGTATGATTGACCCTCCAAGAACTGAGGTAATTGATGCAGTAAATACTTGTAAAGAAGCAGGTATAAGAACCATAATGATAACAGGTGACCATAAAGTTACTGCCACAACAATAGCTCATGAATTAGGAATATGGAATGAAGGAAATACTGTTATATCTGGTGATGAACTTGATAATTTAAGTGATGATGAACTAGATGAAGCTGTTAAAAAAGCTACAGTATTTGCACGTGTGTCCCCATTTGATAAACTTAGAATTATACAATCTCTAAAAAGAATTGGAGAAGTACCAGCAATGACTGGAGATGGAGTAAACGATTCTCCTGCCTTAAAATCTGCTGATATTGGTATAGCTATGGGTATAAGTGGTACAGACGTTGCAAAAGATTCTTCTGATATGATTTTAATGGATGATAGCTTTACAACGATTGCTTATGCAATAAAAGAAGGTAGACGTGTATATAGAAATATACAGAAAGTTATACAATTCTTACTTGTTGGTAATATAGCAGAGATACTTACATTGTTTGTTGCAATATTATTAAATTGGGATACTCCACTTCTAGCAGTTCATATTTTGTGGGTAAACCTTGCAACTGCTACACTTCCAGCCCTTGCGCTTGGAGTTGACCCACCAAGTAGAAATATAATGAAGCATCAACCAGTAAAATCAACGACCTTGTTTGAAAAGAACCTTATACAAAGAGTAGTTACTCAAGGTATATTTGTGGCAATAATGACTATTTTAGCATATAAAATTGGTCTTAATATAGAAAACCATGCTGTAGGTCAAACAATGGCATTTTGTGTATTAGCATTTTCACAAATGTTAAGAGCTTTTAGCCAACGTTCAAATACAGATTCCATGTTTAACAAAAATAATGGTAAGAATCCATTTCTTTTAATTTCATTTTTAACTTCTGCGTTACTAATAGCAGTAATACTATTTGTACCTGTTTTTAGAAATGCATTCAGTTTAACTATTTTAAATGGTTCAGAATGGCTTATAACAATTAGTTTAGCCATAATGTCTGTAGTTCAAGTAGAGATTGGAAAATTTATTAAAAGAAAATTTTTAAAAAAATAGTTGACAAAATTAGGAAAAATATATAAGATATAAAACATAGAAAAATTAAATAAATCTTATCCAGAGAGGTGGAGGGACTGGCCCTATGAAACCCGGCAACCAGTATATTTATATACATTGGTGCTAAATCCTGCGGCGAAAGCTGAGAGATGAGTATAATTAAGCTTATACAGAGCCTGAGTTATATACTCAGGCTTTATTTATTTTAAATCTCATCTGATAAATAGTTTAATTTTTTACTAAAATCTAAGGGGGATACAAAAATGTATAATAAAGAGACAATATGTGTGCAAGGAAATTACAAACCAGGAAATGGAGAACCAAGAGTTTTACCTTTATATCAAAGTACAACTTTTAAATATAGTAGTATAGACCAACTTGCTGAACTATTTGACTTAAAAGTTGATGGACATATATATTCAAGAATAAGCAATCCTACTATTCAAGCTTTTGAAGAAAAGATAAGTCTACTAGAAGGAGGAGTATCTTCTGTGGCTGTGTCATCAGGTCAATCTGCAAATATGTTAGCAGTTTTAAATATATGTAAATCAGGAGATAGTATACTTTGTTCTTCAAAAGTATATGGAGGAACATTCAATTTATTAGGACCTAGTCTTAAAAAATTTGGAATAGATTTGATATCATTTGACTTAGACTCAAGTGAAGATGAAATAGTAGCACTTGCAAATGAAAACACTAAAGTTGTGTTTGCAGAAACACTTGCAAATCCAACTCTTGAAGTTATAGATTTTGAAAAAATAGCAAATGTAGCTAAGAGAGTGAATGTTCCATTTATAGTCGATAATTCACTAGCATCACCAGTGCTTTGTAATCCTCTAAAATATGGAGCAAACATAGTTACTCATTCTACTACAAAGTATTTAGATGGCCATGCTTCAAGTGTTGGAGGAATTATAGTAGATGGAGGAAACTTTAACTGGGATAATGGGAAGTTTCCAGAGTTGGTTGAACCAGACCCAACATATCATGGAATAAGTTATACTCAAAAATTTGGAAATGCTGCATATGCAACTAAGGCACGAGTTCAACTACTTAGAGATTATGGAAATTGTTTAAGTCCATTTAATGCATATCTTACTAATTTAAATGTTGAAACACTTCACCTTAGAATGGAGAGACATAGTGAAAATGCACTTAAAATAGCCAAATTTTTAGAAAAACACGAAAATGTAGATTGGATTAACTATCCAGGACTTGAAGATAACAAGTATTATGAGAATGCGAAAAAGTATCTATCAAAAGGATGTAGTGGAGTTTTATCATTTGGAGTAAGAGGTGGGCTAGAAAATGCCAAGAAATTTGTGGAGAAATTACAGATAGCATCTTTAGTTACACATGTTTCAGATGTAAGAACATGCGTTATACATCCAGCTTCAACTACTCATAGACAATTAACAGAAGAACAATTGATTGCATCTGGAGTATTACCTTCACTAATAAGATTATCCGTTGGAATAGAAAATGTAGAGGATTTAATAGCTGATTTAAATCAAGCTTTAAATTTCTAAGAGAAAGAGAAGTGAAAAGATATGGCTTTAATACTACCAAAAGGATTACCTGTTATTAATAAATTATTGGATGAAGGAATAGATGTAATTTACAAAGAAGATTTTAATAAAGAATTAAAATATGAAAAAAGTATAGATACAAAGATAGCTATATTGAATTTAATGCCTATAAAGATGGATACAGAATTAGATTTACTTAGAAGGATAGACAAAACAGGATTCAATGTATCTGTGGAATTTATTAAAATCTCAACAAGAGAAAGTAAAAGAGTATGTAATGAATATGTTAAGGATTTTTATAAAACATTTGATGAAGCCAAAGAAGAGTACTTTGATGGCTTTATAATAACAGGAGCTCCAGTTGAACAAATGGAGTTTGAAGAAGTTGATTATTGGAATGAACTAGAAGAAATTATGGATTATTCTAAAAGAAAAACTAAATCTACATTATATATATGTTGGGCGGCTCAAGCAAGTCTTTACAAATACTACAATGTAAAAAAACTTCCATTAAGTCAAAAATGTTTTGGAGTATTTAAGCATAAAGTAGATAAAAATAGTAAAATAGTAGATGGATTTGAAAAAGAATTTTTTGCTCCACATTCAAGACATACTACTATAAATACTGAAGCTCTAAAAAATAATAAAGAATTAAGTATTGTAAGTCATTCTAAAGAAGCTGGTCCTTATATAATTACAAATTCAAGAGATGTATTTGTAATGGGACATGGTGAATACGATAAGTACACTCTTGATAAGGAATATAAGAGAGATATAGATAGGGGCGATGAAATATCAATACCTCAAAACTATTATATTAATAATGACCCTTCAAAAGAGCCAACAGTCAAATGGAAGAAACATTCTGAGTTATTGTTTAGAAATTGGATAAAAAATTATCTACTACAATAAATTTAGGATAGTATATAAAAACTAATTAAATAAGATATAGAAAGCTATAGGTATAAAGATAATCTTAATGATTCTTTATACCTTATTATTTTTAAAAAATTTGACATTATAGTAGTAGTTTTATATAATAATACTAAACCGACTGACGGTCTAATGAAAGGAGAAAACATATGAGAATAGTAAAAGACCCTGAAGAACGAAAAGCTGAAATATTAGATACATCTGAAATGCTTTTTTGCACTAAAGGATATTCAAAAACTACTATAAATGATATTTTAAATGAAATTGGAATTGCAAAGGGAACTTTTTATTACTACTTTAAATCTAAAGAAGAAGTAATGGATGCAATTATAACTAGAATTATAGATAATGATATAAACATGGCAAAAAAAATTGCTTTAAATCCAGAAATTCCAGTACTTGAAAAATTTTTTCAGATATTAATGTCTCAAAGACCTAGTGTTGGAAACAATAAAGAAAAAGTAATTGAACAATTCCATTTACCCAACAATGCAGAGATGCATCAAAAGACAATAGTTAAAACTATCCTAAACTTCACACCAATTTTAGCAGATGTAGTAGAACAAGGTGTAAGAGAAGGAGTGTTCAATACAAAATATCCGAAAGAAACAATAGAGTTTTTGATTGCTTCTTCTGAATGTATATTTGATGAATCAATGTTTAATTGGAACAAAGATGAAATGCTGCAAAAAACAGAAGCTTTCATTTACATTATGGAAACAACATTAGGTGCAGATAAAGGAAGTTTTGATTTTGTACATGATATGATAATAAGAAATTAAACTTTGTACCATTTATTGATTTATCTTTTGATTTTTAGATATATTATATTTTAAACAATTGCTTGTAATGAGGTTAAAAAATGAGAAATCGGTGTAAAATATATACATCGATTTTTTATTAAATTTTATTGTATCAAATTAAACATCAATAAGATAAGAGATTAATAATTGAAGTTACAATATTGTAATTGACAACAAATACTTAATACTATAATATTTAATACATTAAATATTATAGTATTAAGTATTTGCTTGTGAAACACACTTAAACCTAAGGTTAATAGTCAGTAAAATAAAGTATTTTCGTAGGGAGAGTTTGTATGGATGAGATAAGTTTTAAGAAAGAGTTATTGGAATTGACTAGAGATATAAATATAAAATTTGCAACACTATTAAGCCAATTTTACCAACCACTTGGTATTACAGCAGTACAAGCTTTGATTTTGTCAGAACTATGCGAACATGGAGAGAAAAAAATAAGTGATTTAGGAAAAAATTTAAATATGACAAACAGTAATGTATCAGTAATCTGTCAGAGACTTGAAAAAAATGGTTTTTTAAATCGCATAAGAGATATGGAAGACCAAAGAATTGTAAAAGTAAAGGTTACAAATAAATCATTAGACATACAAGAGAGTATTTCAAGCAGTATTTTTGATGATTATTTTGAAAATATGACTAGTGAAAAATTGCAGGATATGGAAGATATAATAGAAGGTTTAGAAAAGTTAAATAAGCTTTTAACTTGCATTGATTGCAAATAACATAAAAAATAATTTAAAGGAGAATAAAATTATGGATGAACATAAACCACAAAAAAGGTCTGGTCTCTATTATTATACGATTATAATAATAGTAGTAATGTTTTTAAATGCTTTAATATTTCCAAGTTTAATGGATAAAAAAATGGTTGAGATTGACTATGGAAAGTTTCTTACAATGTTGGATACAGGAAAGGTCAAATCTGTTGAGATAGAAAATAATAGAATAGCAATAAGCCCATCTAGTAGTAAGGATAAGAATATATACATAACTGGTAGAATGGATGACCCAGAATTAGTAGATAGGTTAAAGAATGCAAAAGTAGAATTTAATAAGGTTATTCCTAAGGAAAATTCACCGCTTTTAAACATTTTACTTACATGGATAATACCTATAGGTATTCTTATGCTATTTGGTAATTTAATGATGAAATCAATGCAAAAGCGAATGGGTGGCAATAGTATGCAATTTGGAAAGAGCAATGCCAAAATGTATGTATCCGCTCAAAGTGGAAAAAGATTTAACGATGTCGCTGGTCAAGATGAGGCAAAAGAAGCTTTAAGTGAAATAGTAGATTTCTTACACAATCCAGAAAAATATAAAAAGATAGGAGCACAAATGCCTAAAGGTGCACTTTTAGTAGGGCCTCCAGGTACAGGGAAAACACTACTCGCAAAAGCTGTAGCAGGAGAAGCAAATGTGCCATTTTTCTCAATATCTGGTTCTGAATTTGTTGAGATGTTTGTAGGAATGGGAGCATCTAGAATCCGTGACTTATTTAAACAAGCAAAAGAAAAAGCTCCATGTATAGTATTTATAGATGAGATTGATACTATTGGTAAAAAGCGTGATAATGGAAGTGGATTGGGTGGAAATGATGAACGTGAACAAACTTTAAATCAGTTATTAAGTGAGATGGATGGTTTTGATGGTGGAATAGGTGTAGTAATACTTGCTGCTACAAATAGACCTGATAGTCTTGATAAAGCATTACTTCGCCCAGGAAGATTTGATAGACGTATACCAGTTGAACTTCCAGACCTTGGAGGACGTGAAGCTATATTAAAGGTACATGCTCAAAATGTAAATGTAAGCTCAGATATAGATTATAATGCAGTTGCTAGGTCTACATCTGGAGCATCAGGTGCGGAACTTGCAAATATTGTGAACGAAGCAGCACTTTTAGCTGTTAAATCTGGTAGGGATGTGGTAGAACAACAAGACTTTGATGAATCTGTTGAGACTGTAATTGCTGGATATCAACGTAAAGGAGCTGTAATTTCTGACAAGGAAAAGAAAATTATAGCCTATCATGAAATCGGTCATGCACTTGTTGCTGCCATGCAAAAACATTCTGCTCCTGTCCACAAGATTACTATAATACCTAGAACTTCAGGTGCACTAGGTTATACCATGCAAGTTGCAGAAGATGAAAGTGTGCTTATGTCTAAAGAAGAAGCAATTGATAAAATAACTACCTTTACAGGTGGTCGTGCTGCTGAAGAAGTTATTTTTAATACTTGTACATCAGGTGCATCAAACGATATAGAACAAGCTACTAAAATTGCAAGAGCTATGGTTACTCGTCTTGGTATGAGTGAAGAGTTTGACATGGTTGCTCTTGAGACAGTAAGTAATCAATATTTAGGAGGAGATACTTCTCTTGCTTGTTCTTCAGACACTGCCGCTAAAATTGATGAAGAAGTATTTAGAATAATAAAAACTTGTCATAAAAATGCAACTGAAATTTTAGAAAACAATATTGAAAAACTTCATGAACTTGCTGAATATTTATTAGAAAAAGAAACTATTACAGGCGATGAGTTTATGGAAATACTTAATTTACAATAAAATAATTATTTAATAGTTTGTAATAAAATACTTTTAGATTGACTAAAAAGTGGTATAGCATTTGTGAATGTTGTACCACTTTTTAATATGGAAAAATATCATTTAACATAATTAGCTTTAATTTTTATGTTTTGCAAGTTCTAAACAAGTTATTTTAATTTAACAATATCTGTATTTGGTAATTCCATTGCAAAATTCCAGTTACAGATATGATGTGTACAATTATATTTGGACATATATTAGATTCCATTTTTAGTTTATGAAACAATTCTCTTAAAACTATATCTTTATTTTCTTCTGTACAGTTTGCACATAGGTAATCTCCTTCTGGTAATGTAGTCAGTCCTTTTGTAGAGGGATATTTTAAACAAATAGCAAACAGTCTAGATTTTTCAGGCGTTGTAATCATACCTGCCATATCCTCAAATAAAAATTGTGATTCTAATGATGCATCAAGTTGCTTATAAAAATGTTCATGATAGTTCCATAAATTTTTTAATGATGCATGTTCCATGCTATTGGAAATAAGAATAACTCTTTTGGGAATATGCATTACAAAAAAATCATCTTTTTTAGTGTTAATATTATTTAGCTTGTTTTCATAATCTGTGTAAGCACGTTTAATTTTTTCTTTTGCATATTGGAGATAAGCTATTTTCTTGTTTGCATTTTCTTCAGCTTGTTTTAGAGCTTTAATAACTTTATGTAGGTTATCAAGTTGTAATATATCTCCAATTTCTGTTAATGTAAAATCCATTGATTTAAGTAATTCTATAGTTTGTAGTTTTATAAGTTCTTGCTCAGAATAATATCTATAACCAGATGATTCATCTCTGTAACAAGGTTTTACAATACCAATACGGTCATAGTGACGTAGTGTTTCACTAGTCATACCTACAATTTCTGCAGCTTGCTTAATCGAAAAATAATTTTTCATTCATTCACCTCTTGACCTTTTTGTAACACAAAAGTTTATAATACATTATATCATGTGTTGATATAAGTCACAATGGTATAAAAAATGAACATTAGAGAGGTTAACAAGTTATGATAGAATTAAAAAAAATAACAAAGAAATACAAAGATGCAGTTGTTTTAAGAGACTTTACATGTACAATTGAAGCAGAGGGAATATATTGCCTGTTGGGAAGAAATGGTGCAGGAAAAACCACACTTTTAAAATCTATTGCAGGTTATCAGAATATTTCTAGTGGAAATATTTGTGTGAATGGATATTCTATTAGTACAGCAACGATGGATACTAGTGTAAGCTACATTGATAATTTTGCAAAACACTTTAATCTTCCTGTAAAAAAGCTTATTCAAATTGCAGGAAAATTAAATCCTTTTTTTGACAATCAATTTGCTATGGAGATGATGGAACGCTTTGAATTGGATGGAAGTAAAAAATTCAATAAACTTTCATTGGGAATGAAGACTATGGTTTCTACTATTATTTGTCTTTCAAGTAATAAACCAGTAATTCTTTTAGATGAACCAGTACTTGGTTTTGATGCAATTATGCGTGCAGAATTTTATTCTTTATTAACAGAAAGTTTTTCTCGGAAACCAAGAATTATCATTGTTTCGACTCACATAATAGATGAAATTGCAAAAGTTATGCAAAAATTAATTATTATTGATAAAGGTACATTATGTTTTTTTGATACATTACAAGTTATTAAGGATAAAGCATATAGTGTGAGCGGAGCAAAACGAGAAGTAGAAGAAGCTACTAAAGATTTAAATATAATTGGAAATGAGCAAGTCGGTGGATTTTTGACGAGGCATATTTTTGATGCACCTATTAATTCCAATAGCCTTAATATAGAAAAAATGTCTCTTCAAGATTTTTTTATTCATATGGTTGAAAAAAAGGAGGTAATTTAATATGAAGCCAATTTTAACAATTATAAAACGTAATTTTGCGAGTAGCTCTATTGGATTTATTATTACAATTTTAGTAGTACTATTATCCAGTACATCTAGTGATGCAAAAATAGCCATAAGCCGTGGAAATTATACTTACCTTTATATTTTAATAATTCCATTTTTTATTGTATATTTTAATTTTAGCAAGCTAATATATTTAAATGTAACTAAAAAATATTATTTTTGGGGTAGTATGATAACATATATCATTGCTGCTTTCTCAGTATCTTTGATAAATACTTTCATTCACCTTGTAATAGACCCTATTAATCAAACTCAAACTGTAATCAATTTATTAGAGCTATGTGGTTGGTGGGAAAATGGACCATTTATTGCTTTTTTTCAGCAATTTACCTTCCTACTATTAGTAGCTATATTTTTACAGTTATTATTGTCCATGCAAGCTTATTGGTATGGATGGCTAACAGATATCACTCTTATTGCTATCATATGTATATTTGTGCCTATACAACCTTTACGTAATATATTAGTAGATTTTTTTAAGCTTATGATGTTCAATAGCAATTCATTGTTACATATTGGAATTTGTTTATTAAGTAGTTTTATATTGGCGTATCTTTGGTTGATTGTATTAAAAAAGAAGGCTATTTAATTGGGAGATGATAATGAAAAAAAACATTAAAAAATTGTTTAGTATTTTAAGTATATTAATCGTATTATCAAGTATCTTAGCAGGATGTTCTTCTACAGATACTACTTATAAGGAAAAGCAATACTCTATGTTAGATATAGATAATATCACAGTGGATATAAAAGATAGAAAAGTTGAGATTTTTCCATCTTCAAATAAACAAATCCATATTTCTTATTATGAGAGTGTAAAGGAGTATTACATGATTGATTTATCTGAAAAAAATAGATTGTCAATTAAATATATTACTAATAAAGATTGGAACGATTATATAGGTGGGAAAACTTCAATGGAAAACAGAACAATAAAAATATGGATACCAAATGAATCTTTAGAAAATCTAAATCTAAAAACATCTAATGGAGATGTAGAAATATCCCAATTATCATTTTTAAGTTCAGTAGATATAAAGGTGAGTAATGGAAATATTGAATTGGAAGAACTTGATGTAGGAAACACTATAAAACTTGAAACGAAAAATGGGAATATTGGTGGAACATTAATAGGTTCTTATAATGATTTTTTTATATCAAACTATATAAAAAAGGGAAAAAGTAATTTGCCTAATGATAAACATAATGGTTCAAAGAAACTTACAACTTATACAAATAACGGAAACATTCTTTTGGACTTTATTAACGATTAAAACTAAATATCTGAAAATAAAATTGTAAATAAAGCAAAACGCATATCATTCATTTGAAGTGTTTTGCTTT
Organism: Clostridioides sp. LIBA-6822; assembly: GCF_056688955.1. NCBI lineage: Bacteria > Bacillati > Bacillota > Clostridia > Peptostreptococcales > Peptostreptococcaceae > Clostridioides > Clostridioides sp. LIBA-6822. Next base: position 2,044,245 of record NZ_CP196995.1, read on the forward strand.
ATTTTTTATGTATATTAGACTCTAAAGTTACTAGATACTTGCATTTATTAAACACTTTTACTTTTTAGTTAATAGTACATACTTAAATCTTTACATAATCTTAATCATTAAAAATATATTTTAACTACAATTTTATACCAAAATTGATAATATAATAATAGTGAAAGGTGTAAGGAGGTTGTTTAATGGACAGACCAAATCCTGATATATTGTTACAAAAAATTAAAAGCGAAGAAAATAAATTGAATAGAGGGCAATTAAAAATATTTTTTGGTTATGCAGCAGGAGTAGGAAAGACTTATTCCATGTTGGAATCTGCACAAAACCTGAAAAAAGTAGGCGTCGATGTAGTAGTTGGATATATTGAACCACATACAAGACCAGAAACATTGGCTTTACTTGAGGGATTAGAAACTCTTCCTGTTAAGGAGATAGAATATAAATCTATAAAACTAAAAGAATTTGATTTAGATGCTGCTTTGCAAAGAAAACCAGAAGTTATATTGGTAGATGAGTTTGCACATTCTAATGTTACTGGGTTAAGGCACACAAAAAGGTGGCAAGATATAGAAGAATTATTGTTAGCAGGTATAAATGTATATACTACTGTAAATGTTCAACACTTAGAAAGTCTAAATGACATTGTTGAAATAATTACAAATGTATCAGTTAAAGAAACAATACCAGATAAGTTTTTGGACACAAATACACAATTAGAACTTATAGATGTTGAACCTGATGTACTTCTTGAAAGATTCAATGAAGGTAAGATATATAAGAAAGAACAAGCAATTAGAGCAAAAGACAATTTTTTTATAAAAGATAATCTAGTTGCACTTAGAGAAATTGCCCTTAGAAAGACAGCAGAACGAGTAAATAAAGAAGTACAAATGACTAGATTATCAAAAGGAGGTGTAAGCGTAATACCTACATCAGATACACTGCTTGCATGTATAAGCCCATCTCCATCTTCTGCAAAAGTAATTAGAACTGCATCTAGAATATCAGACAGTACATTTGCAAAATGGATAGCCTTATATGTTGAAACTCCAAATACAGCAAGATTGCCTTTACAGGAGCAAAAACAGTTACAAAACAATTTAAAACTTGCCAAGAAATTAGGTGGTGAAATAATTGTTTTACATGGTGAAGATATAATTGAACAGATACTCAGAATTGCAAAGCTTAGAAATGTAACAAAAATTGTAATAGGTAGAAATCATTCAAATAATAAAAAATTTAATAAGAAATTTAAAAAAGATATAGTTGACAAATTAATAGACGAAGTGGATTATATAGATATACATATAATACCTTACAAATTTGCTTCAGAAGTTAAATATAAACCTAAAAAAGATAAATTATCAATAAAATCAAAATTTAAAGTTAGCAAGATTGATTTTATCAAACTTATGATTGTTACTTTAATGATAAGTGTTTTAGCATATGTAGTGCAAAGTCTAGGATTTATAAGAGAAAATATATTGTTAATATATATGCTGGGAGTAGTTTTAGTTTCAATGTGGACTAAAGGATATAGTACAGGTATAATAAGCTCTGTATTCAATATAATATTACTAAATTATTTTTTTACAGAACCAATATATACATTATCAATAGCTAATTCAAATTATATAGTTACATTAGTGGTGTTTTCAATAGTTGGTATAATAACTAGTACACTTACATCTAAGATACAACATGAAGCAGTAACAGCTGCTAAAAGAGAAGAAAATACAAAAATGATATACCAGATAATCAAGGGATTTTTAAGGTTATCAAATAAAGACGATATAGTAAATAAGGGGATAGAACTTTTATCTCTTAGCTTGAGTAGAGATGTAGTTTGTTATTTAAGTGTAGATAAGTATAAGAAATCAAAGTTATATAAAAAAAATGCTTCTAATAAAGATAAAAATGATTTAGATAGTGATGATGAAAAAGCTGTTGCAAGTTGGGTTTTATCCAATTCAACAGTGGCAGGGAGTGACACAGATACACTTCCAGGCTCAAAGGGATACTATATACCAATTGTAGGTATGAATTTAACTTTGGGTGTTGTTGGGATATCATGTGTTGATTCGAAACTAGATGCAGAAGATATAAATTTAATTGAAACAATAATCGCTCAAATGGCAATAGCTCTTGATAGAGAAATATTGTCAGAGGCAAAAGAAAATACCAATCTTGAAATAGAGAGAGAAAGATTAAGAAGTAATCTTCTAAGAGCAGTATCTCATGACCTTAGGACTCCATTGGCAGGAATATCTGGAGCAGTAAGTACGATTATAAAAAATAAGGGTACTATAGGTCAGGATATAATAGACGAATTACTTAGTGGTGTATATGAAGATACTCAATGGCTAATAAGACTTGTTGAAAATTTACTTAGCATGACTAAAATAGATGAAGGTAAATTAGAAGTCAAAAAACACTCTGAACTTGTTGAAGAGATTATCTCAGAGGCATTGCAAAAAATTAAAAAAAGAATTGAGAATACGATTATAGATATTAACATACCAGAACAGATATTATTCGTTCCTATGGATGCAAAATTGATAGAGCAAGTTTTAATTAATTTAATAGATAATTCTTTAAAATATTCAAAAGAAGATTGTAAGATAAATATAAATGTATATGAAGAAGAAGATTATGTTTGGTTTGAAGTATCTGATAATGGACCTGGTATATCAAAAGAATTGAAAAAGCATGTTTTTGATAGATTTTTTACAGGAGAAGAAGGGTCTAAGGACTCTAGAAAAGGTGTTGGACTTGGATTATCAATTTGTAAATCCATAATTCAAGCTCATAAAGGTGAAATTATGGTAGAAAATAATAGAGATAAAGGTTCAACTTTTAAGTTTAGTTTGCCTAAGGAAAATGAATTGCATTAAATTTTGAGAGTTATTTTGGAGGAAGAAATGAGTAAAAAACTTATATTATTAGTAGAAGATGATAAGACAATAAGAAAATTTATATCTACTGCACTTTTGACACAAGATTATGATGTCAAGGAAGCTATAACTGGTAAGGAAGGAATATCGATTGCTGTTTCATATTCTCCAGATGTTGTTCTCTTAGATTTAGGGCTAGAAGATATGGATGGAATAGAGGTAATAAAAGCTATTAGACAATTTTCAAAGATACCAATAATTGTAGTTTCTGCAAGAGAACAAGATAGAGAAAAGGTAGAAGTATTTGATGCAGGTGCAGATGATTATTTAACAAAACCATTTTCAATAGTAGAATTATTAGCTAGAGTTAGAGTAGCATTTAGACACTCACAGGTGGAATTACATCAAAGAGAAGAAGTAAAGTCTACATTTGAGGTGGATAAATTATTGATTGATTTTGATAAAAGAAGAGTTATTGTTGACGATAACGAAGTCCATTTGACACCGATTGAATATAACATTCTCTCATTACTTGCAAAACATCATGGAAAAGTACTTACTCATAATTTTATAATAAAAGAGATATGGGGTAGTATTATTGGCAATGAAACTAAATCTTTAAGGGTTTTTATGGCAACATTAAGAAGAAAAATAGAAAAGCAACCTGCTGACCCAAGGTATATAATTACGGAAGTTGGTGTAGGATATAGATTAAACGATGAATAGGTTTTATGTATATTTAATTATCAGATTAGATATTTAATATATATTACAATTATATAATTTAATTAAAATAAGAATGAAGTGTATATGTTATTGTCAGTTTAGCATATGCATTTTATTTTTTAGTTTTTTTAGTATCAATAATTTTTTAGTATTAATAATATGAAATATGATTTAAAATAAATATATGGTAAAATTTTTGGTCAAATAATAAAAACATAAGCACTTATCTTATAATAAATTTAATATAAATATTAAATAATAATTATTAAAATAGTGTAAAATAATTACAGTAATGATTATAGAAAATTTTTAAAATGTAAATTGAAATTTAGGAGTAGATGTATGTATATACTGAATTTGAATACAAGAGAGATTATCGAAGATTTTAGAAAAAAATTTTATACAGCAGAAAATTCTTACCTCATATTAAGTGCTCCAAAAAATTTGAAATTACTCAAGGAAATCTTGGATATAGATGAGATAACCTTTAATGATTGTCTTAAATTTGATGAAATAACGAAACTTGACTTATTTGATAATTATGATTTTTTGAGTTTAAATACATTTGAATTAAGAGATGGAGATGCTGTTATAGAAGAAGTTAATATGTATCTATCAGATAATTTTATATTGGTTGTAGTAAATGAGGAACATTTTTTATTTGAATTTGTAAAAAATATTATTTTGAAAAATTCTCAACTTGAAAAAAATCCAGTTATAAACCTATTTAAAATAAACTATTTAATTTTTAGAGAAGTTATAAAAAATGGTTTTGAATCTTTGGAAAAAGTTGAAGAATTAATTCTTCAAATAGAAGATGAGATGATGGATAATATTCATAAAAATCATGTATCTAGAATAAGTGATGTAAGAGGACTAACAAGAACTATAGTTAAAAATACAAGACCTCTTTTATATATTGGTGACAGAATAGTAAAAGAAAATATAAGGTATTTGAAATATTCCAATGTAAAAAAATATAATCTTGAAAATTTTCAAGGTATAGATTTTGGAATTGACAAATTATATAATTTTGCATTATCAACACGAGAGTTAGCAGATAAACTCTTAGACATTTACTCCTCTAGAGTAGGTGAAAAAACAAATCATTTAATTACAAAATTAACTTTATTAACAGCTATATCTGCACCACTTACAATTATAACTGGGATATATGGAATGAACTTTAGATATATGCCAGAATTAAATTGGGTCTATGGATATCCAGCAACTTTACTTTTTATGTTATGTATAATTTTTGTTGGAATTGTAATATTTAAAATAAAAAAACTATTATAAATAGCAGATGATTTTTAAACAATTTTATAAAAATGCAACAATTAAGAAACTAATTTAAGTAAATGAAAAAATATTTTAAATTGAAAATATTTATAGAAAATATTGACAATTATATTTTCTTTGCTATAATTATTAAACAAGAAGAATAATAAATTATAAAAATGGAGGATAATACTATGAAAGGAATATTAAAAGAACTAACAGCAAAACTTTATAGCTTTTATTACTTTATGTTCTGGGGCTTTTATTTTAGCGCTGGCTATTTCTTTTACAAAAATACATGTAATTCCTTTCTGGTGAGGCCTTGTTTTAATGATTTTGAGCATAAGTAAATTTTATAAAAATGATTATTTTATATATTTATATAAGGTTTAATGCTTAATAGATTATTTTGGAGAACTCATTAGTGAGTTCTCTTTTTTATTTTAAATATAAAATTATAATATTGGGAGGTAGTAAAAATGATAGTAGTATTAAAAATGGGAGCAGATAAAAGTGAAGTTAAGAAATTAATAGAAGCTATTGGGAGAGAAGGAGTAGAAGTTAATCCCATAGATGGGACAGAACTAACTGTTTTAGGATTAGTTGGGGATACTAGTAAAATAGATTCAAAAAGAATAGAAGCAAATAAGATAGTTGAAAAAGTTATGCATGTAGTAGAGCCTTTTAAAAAAGCAAATAGAAAGTTTCATCCAGAACCTTCTATTATAAATGTTAATGGTGTGGAAATTGGTTCAAAAAAAATTGCCATGATAGCTGGACCTTGTTCTGTTGAAACAGAAGAACAAATAGTATCTATAGCTGAAGATGTAAAAAAATCAGGAGCAGGATTCTTAAGAGGAGGAGCATTCAAACCAAGAACATCACCATACGCTTTCCAAGGATTAAGATACGATGGATTAGATTTATTAAAGAAAGCAAAAGAAAAAACAGGTCTTCCTATAGTTACAGAAATAATGTCAACGCAAGATATAGATATATTTGAAGAAAATGTAGATGTAATTCAAGTTGGAGCTAGAAACATGCAAAACTTCGATTTATTAAAAGAATTAGGAAAAACAAATAAAACAATACTTTTAAAAAGAGGATTATCTGCTACAATTGAAGAGTGGTTAATGTCAGCAGAGTATATAATGGCTGGAGGAAATGAAAATGTAGTCCTTTGTGAAAGAGGTATAAGAACTTTCGAAACATATACTAGAAATACTTTGGATTTAAGTGCTATTTTAGCTGTAAAGAAACTTAGTCATTTACCAGTAATAGTTGACCCAAGTCATGCAGCAGGAAAATCATGGATGGTAGACTCTCTATCTAAAGCAGCAATTGCAGTTGGAGCAGATGGTCTTATAATAGAAGTTCATAATGACCCAGCACATGCACTTTGTGATGGTAAACAATCAATTAAACCAAATGAATATGATGAATTAATAAGTGAATTAAAAACTATCGCATTAGCAGTTGGAAGAGAAATATAATCTATAAAAGGATGGTTAAGTGTGGAAGAAAAATTATTAGTAAATTTAAAAGAGAATAGCTATAACATATTTATTAAAAAAAATATACTAAAAGATATAGGTAAAGAAATTAAAAAAATATATTCTGGGAATAAGATTTTTATTGTAACTGATGAAAATATAGCGAAATTATATTTAAATGAAGTAAAAAATAATTTAAATGAATCTGGATTTGAAACTAAAGCTATAATATTAAAAGCTGGTGAAGAAACAAAGTCATTTAATACTCTTCCTAAAATATACGATAGTTTACTTGACTTTAAGTTGACTAGAAAAGATTTGATTATTACTTTAGGAGGAGGGGTAATAGGAGATTTAGGTGGATTTGTAGCAGCAACTTTTCTAAGAGGTGTAAATTTTGTTCAAATTCCAACATCTCTGTTAGCACAAGTTGATAGTTCTGTAGGTGGAAAAGTTGGAGTTGACCTTGAAAGAGGAAAAAACTTAGTGGGAAGCTTTTATCAACCTAAAGCTGTGTTTATTGACCCAAATGTATTATTGTCACTTCCAGAAAAATTTTATAGAGATGGGATGGCAGAAGTCATAAAATATGGTTGTATAAAAGACAAAACCTTTTTTGATAAGCTTTTGAGTTTAAAAAATAGAGACGAAGTAATGCAACATATAGAATACATTATACATGAGTGTTGCTTTATTAAAAAAACAGTGGTTGAAGCTGATGAAAGAGATTTTGGAGACAGAATGCTTCTAAATTTTGGTCATACATTAGGTCATGCTATTGAGACATATTACAATTTTTCTGGTTATACTCATGGGGAAGCTGTTGGTCTAGGAATGTATAAGATAACTTTAGAGAGTGAAAAAAGAGGAATTACAAAGAAGGGTACATCAGAGCTTATAAAATCAATCTTAATAAATTATGATTTACCTTATGAAATTGAATTAAGAGATAACAAGTCGATAATAGATGTAATATCTCTTGATAAAAAGAATCTAGGTGATACATTAAAAATAATACTTTTAAAGAATATTGGAGAGAGTATTATATATAATACTACTTCTAAATTTTTTCAGGAGGTAAACTGATGGGAAGTTTAAAAATATATCCAAGTAGATTGTCTGGAGATGTAAAAATCCCACCATCAAAAAGTATGGCACATAGGGCAGTTATTTGTTCATCTTTAAGTGATGGAAAAAATAGAATTTCTAATATAGATTTTTCTGATGATATTATAGCTACTATAAGGGCAATGACATCACTTGGAGCTATTATAGAAAAGAAGGACGACATTTTAGAAATTACAGGTATTTTTTCCAAAGAAGCAATTTTGAATAAAGAAAATCAATTAAATCAACCTAAGTTGACTATAGATTGCAATGAATCAGGTTCTACTTTAAGATTTTTAGTGCCTATATCACTAGCATTTGATGGAATAAAAAGATTTGTAGGTAGAGGAAACCTTGGTAAAAGACCACTTGATACTTATTATGAGATTTTTGATAGACAAAACATAGAATATAGCTATAAAGAAAATCAACTGGATTTAGTCATATTAGGAAAACTTAAACCAGATGAATTTAAAGTAAAAGGAAATATAAGTTCTCAATTTATAACAGGTTTATTATTTATTTTACCTACATTAGATAATGATTCAAAAATAATAATTACAACTGAGCTAGAATCCAAAGGATATCTAGATTTAACTCTTTCAACTATGAGAGATTTTGGAATAGAAATTGTAAATAATGATTATAAAGAATTTATTATAAAAGGAAATCAAATGTATAAAGCTAGAGATTATAAAGTTGAAGGCGATTATTCTCAAGGTGCATTTTATTTATCAGCAGATGCTATTGGAGGAAATATTAATGTACTAGACCTTAAAGAAGATTCTCTTCAAGGCGATAGTGAAGTTATTGATATTTTATCTAGAATGGGTATGGAAATTTTAAGACAAGATGAAAAAATAAAAGGTATAGTTAATTGCTTAAATAGTACTTTAATAGATGCATCTCAATGTCCAGATATAATACCAGTTTTATCTGTGGTAGCAGCTTTAAGTAGAGGAAGAACTACAATAATAAATGCTGGAAGGCTTAGAATTAAGGAATGTGATAGACTTCATGCAATAAGTGTCGAATTGAGCAAACTTGGAGCGAATATAGAAGAAAAAGAGGATAGTTTAATAATTGATGGAGTAAGTAAACTAAATGGTGGAGTAGAAGTATGGAGTCATAAAGACCATAGAATTGCAATGACACTTGCAATAGCTTCTTGTAGATGTGACAAGCCAATAGTATTAAAAGATTTTGAGTGTGTATCTAAATCTTATCCACATTTTTTTAAAGATTTTGAGATGTTAGGAGGGCGAATTGATGAGTGGAACATGGGGAAATAATTTAAAAATATCCATTTTTGGAGAATCTCATGGAAATGCTATAGGTATAAATATAGATGGTCTTCCTGCAGGGATTGAACTTGACCTTGATAAGATTGATAAAGAAATGAAAAGAAGGGCACCTGGAAAAAATGCTATTTCTACCTCAAGAAATGAAAGAGATATACCAGAAATTTTAAGTGGTTATTTTGATGGAAGAACTACAGGAACTCCACTATGTGCAATCATAAGAAATAGTGATACTCGCTCAAAAGATTATGGTGAACTTAAAAATTTGATGAGACCAGGACATGCAGATTATACAGGACATGTAAGATATTCTGGGTTTAATGACTACAGAGGGGGAGGACATTTTTCGGGTAGGATAACAGCTCCATTAGTATTTTGTGGTGCTATATGTAAACAAATTCTATCACGAGAAGGAATAGAGGTAGGAGCACACATAAAAAAAGTTAAAGATATAGAAGATACGAGCTTTGATTATGTAGATATATCAAAACAACAATTAACCAATTTACAAACTTTAGAGTTACCTTTACTTGATTTATCAAAGGAAGAAGCTATGAGGGATACTATTATAGATGCAAAAAATCAAGGAGATTCAGTTGGTGGTATAATTGAATGTGCAGTAGTAGGAATTAATGTAGGAATTGGAAATCCATTTTTTGATTCTGTTGAATCTACTCTATCTCATTTATTGTTTTCTGTTCCGTCTGTAAAAGGTGTAGAATTTGGTCTAGGTTTTGGAATTACAGATATGTATGGCTCTCAAAGTAATGATGAAATGTATTATGAAGGTAATCAAGTTAAGAGCAAAACAAATAATAATGGAGGAATCATTGGAGGTATTACAACTGGAATGCCAATAATTTTCAAAGTGGCAATAAAGCCAACACCATCAATTAGTGTTCAGCAGAAAACAATTAATATAAAAGATAAAAAAGATGATATTTTATCTATTAAAGGTAGACATGACCCTTGTATAGTTCAAAGAGCAGTACCTGTAATAGAAGCAGTAACGGCTATTGGAATTTTTGATTTGATTAAAAAATAGCTACGCACACTCGTGACTTTAGTCATGGGAGGTTCAGGAAAGGACGATAATAATGGAGGATTTAACAAGATATAGAAATGAAATTGATGACATAGATAAAGAGCTTATTCAATTATTTGAAAAGAGAATGAATACAGTTCTTGAGATTGCTAAACATAAAATGAAAAATAACACTACTATATTTCAAAAAGATAGAGAAGAAAAAGTATTAAATAAAGCTGTAGATAATTTGAATAATAAATCATATTCACAAGAAACCATACAGTTTTTTAATTCCATAATGAAAATTAGTAGAGGGTTACAAAAGAGATTAATGGATAATGATAGTGAACATAAATTTGAATGTAGCCTGAATTCATCAAATGAGAAAATTGATTTATTGAACATAGATAAATATAAAACCTTAAAATATGAAATTAATAAAAAAAATATCCTAGTAGGGTTTCCAGGAATATCAGGTTCATTTACAGAAGAAGCACTAAATAAATTCTTCAACAAAAAAATATCCAAAAAACAATTTAAAGAATTTGAAGATGTTTTCGCAGCACTTAAAAATAAAGAAATAGATTATGGAATAATACCTATAGAAAATTCATCTACAGGAGCTATTTCTGAAACTTATGACCTTTTAAGAAAATATGGATTTTATATAGTTGGAGAAGAATGTATAAAAATAGACCAAAATTTAATTGGAATAAAAGGTACAAAACTTGAAGATATAAAAGAAATATACTCTCATCCACAAGGAATAGGGCAAAGTAGTGAATTTTTAAAACAGAATAGTAATTGGAAGCTGATACCATTTAATAATACAGCAACAAGTGCTGAACTTGTAAAAAAACTTCAAGACAAAACAAAAGCAGCAATTGCAAGTAAAAAAGCTGCAAATATTTATGAACTAGAAATAATAAGCCCTTGTATAAATGATATTACGAATAATTATACCAGATTTGTGGTAATCAGTAACCAGATACACATTGATGAAGAATCAAACAAGATGAGCATAGTATTTTCTGTTGAACATGAAGCAGGAAAACTGTATAAAGTACTTGGATACTTTGCTGAAAATAATATAAATATGACAAAAATAGAATCAAGACCTATGCAAAATGCTTCATGGAGATATTTCTTTTATATAGATTTTGAATGTTCTATATATAATCCTAAAGTATACAATTTATTAGAATTGATAGAGAATAATACAGCATATTTTAAATTTATAGGTGTATATAAAAATAAGATTGAATAGGGAATAGAATTCTTTATTTGATTGTAGTTATTAGGAGGTACAAAGATGAATTTTTTTGGTCTAGTAGGTGAAAAACTCTCCCATAGTGTTTCACCTCAAATCCATAAACGAATATTTGAGATATTAAATATTGAAAGTGCATATAAAAACTTTGAAATTTCAAAAGAAGATATATCTAAGTTAGGTGGTGCCATAAAATTATTAGGAATACAAGGAGTAAATGTTACTGTGCCATATAAGGAACGTATTATGAAATATTTGGATTTTATATCACCAGAAGCAAAACGTATAGGAGCAGTTAATACAGTTTTACTTAAAGAAAATATATTATATGGCTATAATACGGATTATTTTGGTCTCGACAGTATGTTTAAAATGGCACATATTGATGTACAAGGAAAAGTAGCTGTTATATTAGGAACTGGTGGTGCTTCTAAAGCTGCTCTTACATATCTTCTTGATTCTGGAGTAGATAAAGTTTATGTTTCAACTAGAAAAAAGGATAATAAAAAATTATTAAATGATAAAGCTATATTAATAGACTATGAGGAACTTAAGCATATAAAAGGAAATATAATGTTAAATGCTACACCAGTAGGAATGTATCCTAATGTAGGGATATCACCAGTATCAAAATCAATTATACAAAATTTTGATACCTTAGTAGATTTAATTTATAATCCTGGAGAAACCGAGTTTTTAAAAATTGGCAATGATGTAGGTAAAAAAACTTGTGATGGATTATATATGTTGGTAGGTCAAGCAATAAAATCTCAAGAAATTTGGCAGGATAAAAAAATAAATAATGATATTTTAGATGTTATATATAATGAATTAAAATTAGAGTTTTTGTAAGGGGGATTGTTATGATAAATAAATCAAAAGAAAAATTAATATTAATAGGTATGCCAGGGAGTGGAAAAACTACAATTGGTAAACTTTTGTCTCAAGAGTATAGTTGTAGTTTCTGTGACATGGATGATTATATAAGTGAAATTTCTCAAAAAAGTATAGCAGAATTATTTTCAGAAGGAGAATCTGTTTTTAGAGACTATGAGACTCAAGCGTGTAAAGAACTTTCTGTAAGTGATAAGACAGTAGTGTCTACTGGTGGTGGTGTAATAAAGAAAGATATCAATATGGAAATACTAAAAGAAACAGGTATAATTATTTTTATTGATAGACCTGTACAAAAAATTTTAGAAGATATAAATATTAATTCAAGACCTTTATTAAAGAATGGCAAAGATAGATTATACAACCTTTATGATGAGAGAATAAGTCTTTATAAAAAATTTTCGGATATCGAGATTTTAAATGATAAATCATTAAATACTGCTATATATAATATTACGAATGAAATCAGTGATAAATTTAAATTTGAGTTTAAAGAAAAATAATCTGGGGGAGTGAAGCTAATGAATATTGTTATTGTAGGGCTAGGAGTTATAGGAGGTTCTTTTGCTAAAGCACTAAAAAAAGCAGGATATGAAAATGTATTTGGGGTAGATGTAGATTTAGAAACTTTAAAAAAAGCAGAAGAAATAAAAATCATAAAAGAAGGAAGTACTACGGGTAACGAGTTTTTTAAAGAAGCTGATTTAATCATATTATCTATATATCCTAGATTAATTGTGGACTTTTTAAATAATAATAAAGAATTCTTTAAAAAAGGAACTATAATTACTGATACCACAGGAATAAAAGAAGCAATTATTAATGATGTATTAAAAATAATTCCAGATGATATAGATTTTATATTTGGGCATCCAATGGCAGGAAGAGAAAAAAAAGGAATTGATTTTGCAAGTGAACAGGTCTTTAAAGGAGCAAATTATATAATTACTCCAACTGGTAGAAATAATATAAAGAATTTAGAATTAGTTGAAAATTTAATTTTAGAAATAGGATTTAAAAGAGTAAAAAAATTAACTTCACAGAAACATGATGAGATTATAGCTTTTACATCTCAACTTCCTCATGTTATGGCAGTTGCTCTTATAAATAGTGATGAAGAAGACAGAGATACTGGTAAATTTATAGGAGATAGTTATAGAGATTTAACTAGAATTGCAAATATGAATGAAGACTTATGGAGTGAACTTTTTTTAGGAAATAGAGATAATTTACTAAAATCTATAGAAAATTTTGAATCAGAAGTAAATTTGATAAAAGATGCTATTTTTAATAATGATAAAAATAAATTGGTAGAATATTTTAAAAAATCATCAATAAGAAGAGAAATTCTAGAAAAATAAAGATTGCTATTTAAGGTATATGTAGATGGGTATAGATATAAGTGATAGCATATTAAATTATATTAGTATTTATAGCTTTAATATAATTTAATATGTTATTGATGTATTTATACCCTTAAATATTATTACCCTATAAATAACATTTTTTTAAATTGCCCTTTATTAACAATTTATGAAACTTAATTGTAAAAAAGAGTTATTAATAGTAAAATAAAGTGAATCAATGAAATTACAATTGGAAAAGAGGGTGAGGTGTAGCTACTTGAAAAATAGTAGGCCAATAGTGAAAAATGTGTTAATTGCATTTATAGTACTATTCTTTTTTAGTATATTTGCATTTTTTTATGTGAGTAACATGGATAATGTGTTAGAATATGAAACAAAAAATTATTTGTCTGAAATTAGTGCAGAAAGTAAAATTGCCATCAATAGTAAATTGAAAAGTAATTTAGACAAATTAGAGAGTATTTCTAAAATTTTAGAAACAGAAGACAGCTTCAATTTAGAAAAAACTTTAAAAATGCTAAAATCATATAACGAAAATAGTAATTATAATAATATTGGTATGATTTTACCAAATGGGAAAGGATATGCTGAAGAAATTTTGGGAATAGATTTTTCAGATAGAGACTATTTTAAACTTGCAATTAAAGGTGAATCTAATATATCAAAACCATTAATAGATAAAGCGACAGGAAAACTTACTGAGACATACGCTGTGCCATTATACAATAAAGGTAAAATTGTTGCTGTGATTGCAGCTGATTATGATGTTGAGTTTATATCTGAATTATTATCCATTTCTACATTTAATGGAGAAGGTTTTTCACTTATATGTGATAGCAATGGTAATATAATTATTCCACCATATCATAAAAATTTAAACTCAAATATTACAAATCTATCCCAAATTAACTTTGAAAAAAGATTTAATTTTAAAAATATGAAAATGTCAGACCAAGGCGTAGTGCAAGTTAAAAAATTAGATGAAAAATTTTATATGGCATATACATCTCTAGGAATTAATGATTGGTTTATAGCATCCTTTGTTCCAAAAATAGTTGTATCTAAAAAACTGAATAATTTAATGATAGTTACAATTATTGGATGGATTGTACTTTCATTTTTATTTTTAGGTATTATAATGTACATATTATATTCAAAGACAAAGAGTCAAAAAACTATAGAAAAAATAGCATATACAGATTTTGTAACTGGTTATTCAAATTGGAGAAAGTTTGAATTGGATGTTACAAACTTACTGAAGAAAACTTCACAAAATAATAAATATGCAATGATTATATTTGATATCGATAAATTTAAAGCGATTAATGATATATACGGTCATAAAAAGGGAAATTTAATTTTAAAAAATATTGCTAATACTCTACATGAATTAACCAATAATAATGAAACTTTCGCTCGTGTAAGTGCTGATAATTTTAATATCTTATTAACATATGATACAAAAGAAGATATAATAAATACCATCAAAAAGATTATGACGAATAATGAATTTGTAAACTTATCTTTTGGAATTTATGAAATTAAAGATAAAACTTTAACTGTAAGTGTATATAGTGATAGAGCTTCACTTGCAAGAGCTTCAATAAAAAATAATAGTGATATAAACTTTGCTTTTTTTAATGATAAACTAAGAGATAAGTTATTACTTGAAGATAAGATAGAAAAAGAAATGGAATATGCACTTGAAAATGGGCAATTCGTAATGTATTTACAACCAAAATATAATATTAAATTAGATAAATTTTGTGGGAGCGAAGCCTTAGTAAGATGGCAATATACAGAAACAGAAGTCATATATCCAGGAGATTTTATTCCTATATTTGAAAAAAATGGATTTATTAGAAAGATTGATATGTACATATTAGAACAAGCTTGTAAAGAAATTAGATTTTTATTTGATAAAGGTATTTCTCCTTTGCCTATATCTGTAAACTTCTCAAGAGTTGATTTTTTAAAAAAAGATTTTACTTCAAAGATAGTAAATGTATGTGATAGATATAAAATACCATATAGTTTAATAGAAATTGAAATTACTGAGTCTAGTATGTTTGGAGATACTGATACCCTATTTGATGTGAGTAGAAATCTGCAAGACATTGGTTTTATAGTTTCAATGGATGATTTTGGCTCAGGATATTCTTCTGTAAATATGCTTAAAAACATACCATTAAATGTAATAAAATTGGATAGAGGATTTTTTATAGATGATAAAGATATTGATAAGAGCCAGATTGTTATAAAAAGTATAGTTTCTCTTATCAAGCAATTAGGTATAAGTGTCGTTGCAGAAGGAATAGAAACTAAAAGTCAAATAAAAATGTTAAAAGAAGCAAATTGTGATATTGTTCAAGGATATTATTTTTCAAAACCATTACCAGTTAAAGAATTTGAAAAATTAGTCTATAAAATATAGTCAATAAATCTTAAATGGGAGGTGGTAATTAAATGATAAGAGCAAAATCTTTAAAAAGTATACTGAGTATTGTTTTAATATTTTTATTTACAATAATTTCTTTTTCTGATTTTGCATTTAAAACTAATGTTCAAGAAGAAGAAAATAATAAAGTTAACTTAAAGGAGATATCTCTTCAAAGTTCTAATGCTATAAAAATAAAATTGGATAGTTCATTATCATTCATCAAAAGTGTATCAAATATGGTTTCATATTTTGCTACTATAGATAATCCAGAAGTAATTCCATTGTTATCTAGAATATCGAAGGAATCTGACTTTCAAAGAATATCTATTGTATCTCCTAATGGAATAAGTCATACTAGTGATGGGAAAATTATTGATGTATCAAATTATGAATATTTCAAGAAAGCAATTAGAGGAGAAAGTAATATATCTGAGGTTGTAAAATCTCCAATTGATGGAAAAGATACTTTTGTTATAGCTACACCTGTATTTAAAAATAATAAGGTGATTGGTATTTTATATGGTTCTTACTATAATGATAAATTAGCTGAATTTATAGATATAACAAGTTTTAATAGTGAAGGGTATATAGATATATTTGAATCTAGTGGACAATTTGTTCTAAAATCTTCACATACGGACAATCTTATCAAATCAAGTAGTAATATATATGATATATTTAAAAAAGCTTCTTTTGATGAAAGCTATAGCTATAAAAAAATATATGAGGATACGAAGAATAACAAAAGTGGCTTTACATCATACGAATATAAAGGTGAAAAGCGTTATGCCACTTATACACCAATTGGTGTAAATGATTGGTATGTACTTTCTGTGATACCACAATATACTGTAAGAAAAAATATTGATAAAATAAATCAATTAGCATTTTCTCTTATTTTTAAAATATTTTTACTGTTTATTATACTTATAATATATATCTTTTATAAAAACAATAAATCTCAAAAACATATATTAAAAACTAATAAAGAAATATCATCTATTACGAATAGCATTCCTGGAGGCGTACAAAAATGTACTATTGGTGAAACATATGAATTTAATTTTTTAAGTGATGGTTTTATAGATTTATTTGGGTATACAAGAGAAGAAATAAAAACAGTATTTAATAACGACTTTTATAATTTAATACATAAAGATGATGTAAAAAGAATAAAAGAAGAAATTTCTGAACAACTTCATAAAAATAAAACTATTGAACTAGAATACAGAGTTATGACAAAAAGTCGTGATATAGTGTGGGTTTTAAATAAAGGCGAAGTTATAACAGAACCCGATGGAAAAGAGTATCTTTGTTGTGTAACAGTAGATATTACAAAAACAAAACAATTGGAAAAAGAAATGGAACAAAAGAATCTAGAACTTGAAATGGTATCCGAAAATGTTTTAGGTGGTATACTTATAACTGAGTTTAATGAAGATTTTACGATACAATACACTAATGCTGGTTATCTTTCGATGATTGGATATACTCGCAAACAACTAGAAGAAGAGCTTCAATACAAAGCATGTAATCTCGTTTTTTATGATGATAGAAAAAAGACTCTTGAAAATATACAATATCAGTTAGGTATAAAGGGTATAGCTGTATATGAACATAGGATAAGAAGACGAGATGGTAATATTATCTGGGTTTCTGTAAAAGGAAAGCTTATTGTTGATAGTGATGGGAGTAAAAAAGGTATTTGGATTCTGACTGATATAACAGATTTGAAAAATGCAGAGCAAAAACTTAAAATTAATGATGAAAGAGTTAGAATTGCATTAAAACAAACATCAAACACTATATTTGAATATGATATAAAAACCAAATCACTTTTAAATGCTAACAAAGAACTTGATAAATACGATATTCCTGATATCACTAAAAATGTTCCATATTCTTTGGTAGAATCAGGAATAATTCATAAAGATTTTAGTGATGATTTTATAAATATGTACGAGAAAATAATAAATGGAGCAAAAATAGCAAGTTGTATAGTTAAGATAAAACTTCCAAATGAAAGTTATATATGGAATAAACTTACTTTAACTACAGTTTTTGATGAAGACGGGATGCCCGTAAGAGCAATTGGTATACAAGAAGATATAAGTGAGCAAAAAGAAGCAGAAATAAGATATAACCAAGAAGGTAAATATCATTCAGCTATATTATCAGAAGCAATGATAACTTATGAGATAAATGTATCGAAGGACACTTTTATAAGAGGAAATGAAAACTGGTATAAAGAATTTGGAATTAAGCCTGAGAATAACTATTCTGAAATGGTAAAAACTATAGCAAATAGTATCATTTATAAAAATGATAAAGATGTGTTTTTAAACACATTTCTATGTAAGGACCTATTAGCTGCATACAAGAAGAATATAAGTGAAATAAAGTTGGAATATCGAAGAATGAATCAGGAAAATAAAATGATTTGGGTTATTTGTACAATGCACTTAATAAAAGATTCTATTACAAATGATATAAAAGCTCTTGCTTATGTAAAAGATATTGACAAACAGAAGAATGAGGAAATTAGATTAAAAATAAAAGCGGAAAGAGATACCCTTACAGGATTATATAATAAAGGAACTACAGAAAAACTGATTAATGATTTCTTAGCTTCTGAAGAAGCCAGTCTAGGAATCCATGCATTTTTAATTATTGATATAGATAACTTTAAATCTGTAAATGATAATTTAGGACATGTATTTGGAGATAAAGTATTATTTGAAGTTTCTAAACATTTAAAACCTATATTTAGAAAAGATGATATAGTGGGTCGTATTGGTGGAGATGAATTTATAGTATTCTTAAAAAATATTCAATCTTTTGATAATGCTAAAAAGAAAGCAGAAAAAATATGTGCTATATTTAGAAATTCTTACACCGAAAATAACAAGACATATAAGATATCTGGTACGGTTGGAATTTCATTTGTTCCAGAACATGGAACTATCTTTGAAGACCTTTATCAAAAAGCGGACATAGCACTTTATTATGCAAAAAGTAAAGGTAAAGATAAATATGCACTTTATAGTGATTGTATCTATCAAAATGAAACTAATAATATAGATTATGACAATATAAAAGAAGTAAATGAATATGAAAAATCTAAACCAGTACTTAAAAAAGCACTTGATTCCATTGATAATTATGTATATGTAGTAAATCCGAACACTTATGAACTTATTTTTGCCAATAATAAGATATTAAGTCTAGATTTAGAAATAAAATTGGGAGAGGCTTGTTATAAATCATTATTAAAATCCAACGAACCTTGTAATAATTGTCCTCTCAATGGATTAGAAGAAAATAAACATTCAAAATTCAAAATAGAGACAAATACATTTGGTACAAATATCAGCATAGCAAGTTGGATTAATTGGATAGATGGAGAATATAACTGTCTTATAGAGTGTATAGATATTTCTTTGTACAAAAATAAATAAAAAGGATTATGAGAATATGTTAAATAGTATAAATTTGATATTGGGTATAATATTTATAATTTACTATTTTTATCTTAAAATGGTTTTTGGAGGAATTTCATTTAGTGAAATTTTCTTGGTTGTAGGAATTCTATTAATTGTTTATCAAATATTTAAGAAGAAAATTAAGGAAAAGAAGGTTTTTTATAAAGTGTTAAAGATAATAATCAGTGTTTTCCTAATAGTATTCATAATCACTGAAAGTTTAATTATTTTTTATCCTAAAAATAGTTTTGAGTCAAAGAGTGATTATCTATTGATTTTAGGAGCTGCTGTCAAAAAAAATACACCAAGCACAACTTTAAAAGGAAGATTAAATACTGCCTTGAAATATTTAAGAGTTAACAGTGATTGTGATGTGATTGTATCAGGTGGTAAAGGTAATGGAGAAAATATAACTGAGGCAAAAGCTATGAAAGACTATCTTATAAAAAGTGGTATAGATAAGAATAGAATAATAGAAGAAGATAAATCTACTAATACTTACGAAAACTTTAAGTATTCAAAATTAAAGATAGAAGAACATAGCAAAAGAAAACTAGAAGACTTAGAAGTGAAAATAGTAACAACGGATTTTCATGTTCTTAGGAGTAAGATATTAGCATATAGAAATGGATATAAAAATACTTCTTTTTATGCTAGTAAATCAAAACTTTCATTTGTACCTACTTATTATACAAGAGAATTTTTTGCTCTATGGAAAACAATTGTTTTTGATAGATAATAAATAAAAAGGCTAGATATAAATTATAAATTTATACCTAGTCTTTCTCTATGTAATAAATTAAAATCTATAAAATTAATGCAAATCAATATAAAGATAATTTTATCATTATACTAATTATTGAAATTATTTATAAAGTTTACATAATAAAAATAAAGTTAACTAAAAATTCTTGTTTTGAGTTTCAATGTTCAATTAGACATTTAAATAGATTTTAAGCTTATTATGCTCTTGAAGGTATAAAACATCAACAAAAAATGTATAAGCTCTTTAAAAACCAAAATAAAAAGCCGTTATTTTGGACGAAATTAAAATTATAAATATTAATCAGAAGGAAAATATCAAAATAATGAAAGTAAATAAGTGGTATAAAACTCAGATAGGTTTTAGCATATATTTTCAAGCTTGTTTTTAATTTATGATTGTTATGAAGAAAATAAAAATGCCAAGAAGTTTTTGTAATTAAAGTGAAAAATAAATAAAAATGAAACATGTATGGTTTAATCTTAAAACATATCTTAAGAAATTAAGTTTAATTTTTATAATATTTTGTTTGATGTTTTAGAGTATAAAAGTATATTTTTAATATATTTAAATCTAAAAAAGAGGAAAAATAAGAAAAAAATTACTGACATACTACTGACAAATCGTGTTTTTTTCGTTATGAATATATTGAAAATACTTACTTAGTAAAAAACGGCATAAAATAGTATATTTTATGCCATTTACTATTTTTTAGGAAGATAAGAAAAGAATTTTATTCCTATTATTGATGAGGAGAATACTATTTTTTTATATTGGAATAATAAGAGTAAATCTATAATATAGAAAAGAGGTATTTCTAGTATGCATGAAAATAAAAAGAATCTATTAGATGGAAGTTTAGCTCAATATAATGATGCAGCTGTTCCAAAAATACCAGTATTTGCTGGTAGTGATATAACTTCAGAAGTTTATTATTTTAAACCTAATCAAGTTCTTAAAGCTCATAGACATCCTAATGGCGAGCAAATATTTGTGTTCTTAAAAGGTGAAGGAAAAATGAAACTTGGCGAACATGAATGTGATGTAAAAAATGGTGATACTGTCTTTGTACCAACAGGAGAATGGCATGAGATTACGAATGGAAGCAATGAAGAAATGGTAGCTGTTCAAATTACAAAAATTAATGCTGGAGCAGAATACAGAGGATAGATATATAAGTACAAGTAGTACTTTGATTTCTATTTTTTTATATAAACTTTAATCTCAAAATATAAAAAGAGTCTTTTAAAAGACTCTTTTTATATTTTCATATTTTTTATATAGATTTTTTACTTAAACATTCTACTTAAATAAGAAGTTTTTTAGTTAAAGTTAAATATAACTTTACTTTATATTTTTTATAGCATTCTCAGCAAATTCAGTATTTACAATATCTTTATAAGGAGCTTCTTTATCTAATTCTTTAGCCTCTTTCATAACATCCATTAATTTATTCAAACCTTCTTCTTTTAGTACCGGATTTTGTGACCATGCATCTATTGATTTATATCTATCTACAACTGTTGTTAAGTCTTCTAAAGATATATCTTCAAAGAAAGGTTGCATAGCTTTAGCTATATCTTTACTAGGTGCTTGTTGAACCCATAGTTGACCTTTATAAACAGCATTTGTAAATCTTTGAATTAAATCTTTATTACTTTTCATATATGATCTAGTAGTAGAGTAGGCTGTAAATGGTATCTCTCCAGAATCTTTTCCTATAGACGTAACTATATATCCACTGCCTTCTTTTTCCATAGCTGTAGCCGTAGGTTCAAAAGCTGTTGTGAAGTCTCCTTCTCCACCTGCAAAAGCTCCTGCCATTACACCAAATTGGTAATCAGTTTGATTATAACATCAAAATATGCACTTAATTTTTTGAAATATTAGGGTAGAGTATTAAAGAAAAATCATCAGTTCTTTGATTTGGTTCTTTTTTGTACATGGCATAATTAATTACAGTTTTAAGTAGTATGTTTTTTAAATAAGGTTCTTTATCTTCTGTATATTCATTTAAAACTCTTTCAAGTTGAGGAACAACTTGTGTTTTAACTACTTTTCTTTCTTTTTCCATTTCAATATCTATATTTGTTTTGTTTATAGATTTTCTTATATTTTCTAAACGAGACATAAGTATTTTTGAACGCTGTAGAAATGTATCGCTGTCATAAATCCCTTGTTCTAAAAAATCATGCAATCTCTCTCTTTGTTTTTCTAGGTTATTTAATTCTTTATTTAGACTTACTAAAGTATGTTCTAAATTATCCTTGATTTTAAAATTATCTTTTTCTTCTTTCAAAGATAGCCTATAATCCATTAGCCATTTATTTAAGACAAGTAAGATTTTATTTTCTAATATGTACAATTTCGTAGCTTTATTTTTACAATTAGTACAGACCATGTATTTCTCACATCCACTTGATGTAGTATTAGATTTAGCTACTAAAGTATGATTACAATATCCACATTTTACAATGCCAGCTAAGGGATTAGTTATTTTATTGTTTGGTGTAGGAGAATTGCTACGTTTTTTTCTTATATTCTGTGCTTTATTCCATATATCTTCACTTATTATTGGTTCATGTTTTCCTTTTACTTCAATTTGTTCTTCAATCCCCCTAGTTCTACTAGAATTTCTTTTTCTCTCAACTTTATTCCATACTATATATCCACAGTATACTTTATTTTTTATAATATCTCTAACTCCTTTTTCATACCAAGTTCTACCTGTTGTGGTTTTATAACCAAGTTCATTTAAATAACTAGCTATTTTACATGCTCCATCTCCCTTTAAATACATATCAAAGATTAGCTTAATAACAGTTGCTTTATCTTCATTTATTATAAGTATTCTTTCTTTATTGTTTAAATATTTAATATTATACCCATAAGGAGCTGCTTGAGCTATAAATTTACCTTCTTCAATACTTTTAATTTTTCCTCTTTGCATACGCCTAGATATTAACTTTAATTCTTTACGAGCCATAAAAGCTTCAAATTCGGAATATTCTTCATCAAACTCATCATTTAAATCATAAATTTTTCTAGGAGTAATAATTTTTGTCTTAGATTTTTTAAATGTATCTAATATCAATCCCTGGTCTTGCATATTTCCACGTCCTAAGCGGTCAATATCCATTACCAAAACGGCATCGTAGTTATTATTTTTGACTTCATCTAGTAATTCTATCATCTTAGGTCTATATTCTATACTCTCACCAGAAATAAGTTCCTCTTTAATATCAATAACATTTAAACGCTGTTCTTTTGCTAATTTTAAAAGAGTTGTCTTATGTCTGCTTAATGTTTCAAATTCGCCTCTATGCTCTGCTTCTTCATCGGCTCTACTTTTACGTAAATAAATTGAGACATTCATTAAATCACACTCCTTGAATATATTATATTCAACAGCAATATGATTATATTTAACATATAAAAATAAACCCTCAAAATATAGAATATATTTTACAGGTTTATTTTTATATGTTATTTCTATAATATATTTAAAATCTTATAGTCTAGGTAAATATTTATATTACTAGCTTTATACCTTAGTTATATTTTAAATTTAAAACTATTTTTTTACAACAGGTATCCATACTTCAAACTTAGCATTTTGTGGGTCTGGATTTAAGTAAAGCTCAATATCAGGACCATTATCATATTCATATCCAGAAGTAGGTAGCCATTCTGTCACAATACGCTTTTCTAGTTCTTGGATTGCTTGTGGGCATTGTCCTTCTCCAGAGAATATCGCCCAAGTAAAAGCTGGAATAGTGTATTCATCCAATGTATCATCTGCAGATTTTGTACTTGAAACAGAGATAAAATACTTCCATTCTTCTGAATTGTTACAAATGCTTATACCTAATACACCTTGAGGCTGACTATCCATCATAGGTATTAACTTTTGAAGAGTTCCATCTAAAGCAACCTTTTGCCACATTTGAGGAACAAGCTCAAAATTCTTTTCTAATTCAGTGTGAAG
Source organism: Clostridioides sp. LIBA-6822 (assembly GCF_056688955.1). Lineage (NCBI taxonomy): Bacteria > Bacillati > Bacillota > Clostridia > Peptostreptococcales > Peptostreptococcaceae > Clostridioides > Clostridioides sp. LIBA-6822. Next base: position 2,068,278 of record NZ_CP196995.1, read on the forward strand.
TGGTTGAGATACACCAACTATACGAAATGCTTCTTTTTTTTCAATTCTATAATTCATTTCTTCTGCTCCTTTTATACTAATTTTAAAGCTGATTGGAGGAAAGGCTTTCAAAGTTATTATTTCTCCTCTTTTTATAACTGATGGAGCAACACCATGAATACTTTTAAAAGCACGATTGAATGCTGTCGGAGAAGAGTAGCCATATTTTAAAGCCACATCAATTATTTTTTTATCATCATTCTGTAATTCTACAGCTGCTAAAGACATTCGTCTACGACGAATATATTCAGAAAGTGGTACATCTGCCATATAAGCAAACATCCTTTGAAAATGATATGTAGAGCAACAAGCTATTTTTGCAACTTGTTCATATTCAATTTCTTTTGTTATGTTTTCTTCAATATAGTTAATTGCTTTGTTTAATCTTTCAATCCATTCCATAAAATCAGCTCCTTGTAATTTATATAATATATATTTTGAAATAGTTAATCCTCTCTTTCTATGCACTAATTAACTAGCTTAATAAAGCTTAATAAAGAATAAACATGAGAAAGTATGTAATTAACCACAAAAATGAGTAAATAGTATTGTTTTTCATATTAAAGTATATCACAATTTAATATTTAATTTTATGTAAGATAACAGTTTTAATTTATTGTGAAATTTTTATAATCTTTTAGGTTAAATATTTAATCGTATATAACATTTTATCTATAAGCCCATTCTTTTTAAAGTTTATCATTAATCAAACTAATCTTAGTCAGCCAATTATAAATATTGATTGAGAATAGGACAATTTTTAAGATACATAAAATATAAAAAGGAGGGGATTTAAATGCCAAAGATAGAAAAAGACTTGGATGGTACAACTACTATAACATACCTAAATGATGATGTAGATGTTCCAACAGACGAGAACGGTTATAAAATATCCATGACAGTACTACATGGAAAGACAATATGCCATGTAGTATCTCCTGAAACAATATTAGGAAGAACACTCACACTAGAAGAAAAACAAGAAAAAGATACAATAATATATGAAGCAATAGAAAAAATAATGGTAGATAGACAATTACAAATAAAAAATTCAAATAAAGAAGTTGCTAGTCATTAGCACTTCTTTGATAAACTAAGTAGGACAAGTATTTTATATATATTCTATAATACTATTGACTTATAGTCTAATTAGACTATAATATAACCATGGATAGTCTAATTAGACTATTCTAAAAAATAAGTACAATAAGAGTTTAAGAAAGGATAATAACAATGATTAAATCATTTTTAATGTTAGGACAGTCCAATATGGCTGGAAGAGGATTCATAAGTGAAGTACCTCCAATTTATAATGAAAGAATACAGATGTTACGTAATGGAAGATGGCAAATGATGACAGAGCCTATTAATTATGACCGCCCAGTATCTGGAATAAGCCTTGCTGCATCATTTGCAGAGGTATGGTGTTGTGAAAATAAAGAGGATAAAATTGGGCTAATTCCTTGCGCTGAGGGGGGCAGTTCATTAGATGAATGGAATATAGATGGTATACTTTTCAAACATGCTATAAATGAAGCTAAATTTGCTATGCAAAGTAGTGAATTGATAGGGATTTTGTGGCATCAAGGAGAAAATGACAGTAATAATGGTAACTATAAATTTTATTATAAAAAATTACTTTCTATTATTGAGGCTCTTAGAAAAGAATTAAATATTCCAGATATACCTATTATTATTGGTGGTTTGGGAGACTTCTTAGGAAAAGTAGGCTTTGGAAAAAGTTGTACTGAGCATGAGTTTATCAATAAAGAGTTGCAAAAATTTGCTTTCGAACAAGAAAACTGTTATTTTGTTACAGCATCAGGTCTGACATCTAATCCTGATGGTATTCATATTGATGCCATATCCCAAAGAAAATTTGGATTGCGTTATTTTGAAGCTTTTTATAAGAGAAAGCACGTTATGGAAGCATTAGTTAACGAAAGAGAATTGATAACATCTAGTAATTCTAAAACATATACAAAAACAGAAAAAATATATATAAATAGTATGGATTTAGCATTAGGAAAGATATCATATGATGAATTTGAATCTCAACTTATAAAACTTAATGATAATTAGATAAAATATCCATTAATATATTCGCAAATTTAGCTTGAAAGAGGTGATTTTTTGATACCATTATTAATTTTAGGATTATTAAAACAAAATCCAAATTCTTATGGATATGAGTTATTAGCATTAATGGAAAAGAAGCATTACAAGTATATAGTAAATTTCACTAAAGGTTCTTTTTATTATAACTTACAGCAACTCGAGGAAAAAAAGTTAATTGAAAAAGTTGAGAATAGTCAACCTAATAAAAATAGGGAAACTCATAACTATAAGATTACTGAACTTGGATGCCAAGAATTTGAAAAACTAATGTATAAATATGGTTCTAAGACAGAGTATGTAAATCTATCATTTTACGCAACACTATTGTTTGCAAATGACTATAAAAATGAAAAGTTAATAGAATTATTAAAGATGCAAATCAAGCAAACTCAAGTAAGAATTTCTCTATTAAATGAAGCTATAGAAAATGATAAAACAAATTCACACTATTTTAAAAGGATGTTAGAGAATTCTCGTTCTCATCATTTAGTGAATATTGAATGGTTTGAGAAGTTATTAAATGATATTAAAGATTGATGCTAGTAACAAAAATAAACCTATATATACTTTATATAAATGTAATATAGGTACATAGATTAAAATAAGGCAGATAATTTCTATTGGTATATCTGTCTTTTTATTATAAAAACTTATATTAAAGTATCTTCCATCTTTTCTCTGGCTCTCTCCAGTTCTTAAAATTCTATCTTTATTATCTCGTCTTTTTTTAGTTGACATGATAAGAAGCTCCTCTCAATAACCGAATTGAGCTTGATACGTCATATGAAAAAGACGAATGATATAGTGTTCAAAATGTTTAAGTATTCCGTTTATTGCATTTACATCGCCATGTACAGCAAGTAAAATAATTGTAAAAGGTAATACTTCTTTAGTAGGTTTCATTTCAATGTTCCTCCATGAGTTCTTTCAACTCTTTTAGTGCATTTGTTTTGTGATAATGTACGGTACTTTCTGCTAAATCCATCAATGTTGCTATGTCAGCATTTGTCATGTTGAGAAAGAATGAAAGTAGAATTATATCTTGTTTTCTCTTTGTAAGTTTTCCGATTGCTTGTGCCATTAATACATCTTCAATTCGTATGTTGTAGTCGTAAGAAACCATACAGATGTAGTTAGAATCATAATCATCTAAAATACTCAATTTACTTAATTCTGCAAGGGACAAAGATTCGAGAGATACCAAATAATCATTTCTGCGTTTATTTTCGTCATAAATATCTCTAGCATAGTTACGTAAAACTGTTTTACAGAAACTGTCGAATTGATATTCAATTGTCTTTTCATCAACCATAAGATTTCACCCCCTTTCCATCACAAGGAGTTAAATAACCTTGCTTACTCCTATCACGGTGGGAGGGCGTTAAATCTTCGATAAATTTCAAAAAAAGAGAAAAAAATACACACTCTGCCTATAGGGCAAAAATGTGTATTCTTTAAAACGTATTTAATTTATATTGGTTGTAAGCCACCACCATATTGATGTATGGAAATATGCATTGGCTAGCTTTTCATAAAAATACAAAGATGCATAAGAAATTAATAGAGGGGAAAAACTTATTCTGTTATTAAAAAGTAGGTTAATTCTAATAAATGCTATTGCGGTCGAATTAAACTATATACATGGCAATCAATCATGTTTCTATTCTTTATTATGGAATTGTGACAGTATTCTTCAATCTTAAAACCACATTTTTCCAATAATTTACTTGACCCTCTATTGTAGGAATATACATTAGCATGAATTTTGTTAAGGTTGTATTTTTCAAAGGCAATTTTGCATATTTCTTTTACTGCATTTGTTGCTATCCCTTTGCCGTTCCTACCAAGCCAGTAACCTAATTCAGCATTTTTATTAATAGAGGTATCTTCTTCAAATGTTAGGCTGATACTTCCAATAGCCCTTTCTTGATAAAAAATAGCATAGCTAAGTTGTTTAACATCTGGAGTTGCCAAACAAAAACTAATAAAATCTCTAGCGTTTTGCTCCGTATAAGGGTGGGGGAAGTTGTCACGAAGATTCTTTGCAATTTCTTTATCATTCGCAAACTCAACTAAATCGGTAATATAAGCATAATTCCACTCTATAAGTTCCATTTTTCTTCTTCTTTTATGAAACAGCTACAAGAAATCTTTCTAAGCCAATACCACTTATCAAACAGCGTTCTTTTTTATTTCCAAGCATTTGATAAGTCCAGTCAACAAATCCACCGTCAACCATTTCAACGGTTTCATTTCCTTGTTTGACCGATAATTTGAAATTGATACCTTTATAATAATTATTATCAACATCATCATTATGAATTGATAACTCTATATTAGGAAAAATAAGTTTGATAGTTTCAACCATTCTGTCGAAAAATCCGTCATTATCTTTGTATCCGTTTCTTTTGCGTAGAATAATAGAGAAACGAACATTTTCTATTTCACTTAATATATCTTTATAATAGTTTAAGTGCTTTTCTAACAACATTTTTTCACAAGTGTAAGACCCTGTATCTATACCAGATGAAACCATACAATATAAGCCAAAATGTGAATATAAACCTTTACCTACAAAATTTTGTGCTCTTATTGCCCTAGCAGTAGTAGCCATGTGGATAGGTATGGTATTATTTTCTTCTTTTCTTTTTAATTTATCAGCAATAATTATTGCCAACATATTTGAGGGGTCTGCAAGTGTTTCTGTCCCTCGTAGAGCACTTACTACGTTATATTGATCTACGGAGCCAAAAACGCTACAGCTACCTAATGGAGCAGAGGGAGAAAGCATAATCGTCTTGATATCCATATTGAATGCTTTTCTCAATAATTTTGATTCCAAAGCATGAATTTCTTCTGGATCTATACCGCTAGGGATAGTAAATCTATTTAGTTGGTATGACTTTAGAATATCAGTTGCAGTTAAAGTATTTGCTTGTCTATCAAACACTTCTAATAGAAGTGAGTTCAAATCTGATTTTGATAGAGCTGATAACTTATCAACTATATTCTTATCCCCAATTTTATTTGTAATTCTACTTAAAATATCACTCATAGTTATCCTCCTTACTGTTACTTTCAAAATAATTATAGAATGGTTACAACAACTAATCTAGGTCGTTTGACCAAAGATGAAAAAACACTGAATATTTACTATTCAATGTTTTTTTACTTTGGGTTTATTTGATTAAATCTTGAAAATACTGTAATGCAACCCTTTCAGCTTCAACCTTTCGGACAATAGGACTTTGTGATAATTCCTCTCTTAACTCAAGATACAGGTTGATAGTAGCCTGCAATGCATTAACACAGCTTTCATATTCATGGGTAGCAACTGTCTTTTCTAATGCTTCAATATATTGGGGTGCGTCCAATTCAATTTTTCTAACTCCACGAGGTAATTTACCTAAGAGAAGCTGTATTAATGGGGCAAGTACTGATTGTCTTAAAAAAGATAAAAAATCAATTGTTTCAAATAGTTCTCTGCGTCCAATCTTAGTGCAAGCGTAATGAACCCAAATCCAAAATCTATCTTCAATCCACTGTAAGTCTGGAGTTGGGAAGTATGCTTCTTTTTTAGAATAAATTTCTGTTATGCAGTTGTTTTCTTCATAGAGAATAGCTGAATCTTCAACCCTATCTAGTAAACCATCTAAGGTTGTAAACTTAAAATCAACATGAAGAACAGGGGAATCATATAGGGAAATTATCAATCTAGGTTCTCCAACGTGTTCGCCAGTAAAAGCAGAAACTAATGTTCCAAACTGTTCCACAATAAGTAATCTCTCTTCGATAACTTCTTCATAGGATTTATCATCTGCTACAATCAGAAAATCCAAATCAGAATATTCATCTAACGATTTTGTGATATAAGAACCGCTAATTGCAAGTCCTATTATCCTACTATCTCTTTTTGAAAATTCTAATACGTTTTGTATCATTTCCTGTTGTGCTTTAGTCATAATATAACACCTCTCACTTTCTTTTATTAGCTATCAATCCAACATAATTATGCATAGGAGTATTATATAATGAAGAAATAAAAAAAAATAGGTCACTTGACCCGAAATAAAAAAGTATTGAATAATTATTATCCAATACTTTTTTGAAATTATACTTATGTTGTAGGAAGATTCTTTAATACCTCTCGCTGATTAATTACACTAAATCTTTTGTTTTCATAAGCAATTAGATGTTCTTGTACACATTCATTTATAGCACGATTAATGCTTCTAATTGGAGCGTTTACTTCGCTAGCAAGCTGTTTTTTGGTAAGCAGATTTAATTCACTTCTATAATAGTGTAAGGATATACACCTCAGAAGTCGTTCTTTAACACTTAAAGATGATAATTCTTCAATTAATTCAGCATTTACAACTAATTTACTAGATATTTCTCGAATCAGAAATTTTGTAGCTTCAAAATCTCCCCTTAACCAGTTTAAAAAATCATCTCTATGAAGTTTATATACATTACAATCTGTGAAAGCGACAATTTCAACGGGTTTTTTCCCATCATTAAATTGTTCCATTTCTCCAAAAAAACTACCACTTCTATAAAGATGAATAGTTGAGATGTTTCCTTTCACATTTAAGATGAATGCTTCTGCAATACCGTCAATCATAAGAATTACATATTCATTTTCTTGCTCAGCAAAAAGAATAGTCTCTTTCTTTTTATACGTTTTTTTAACAAGCTTCTTTTTAATATCTTCATTCATAAAATCAATTAAATGCATATTCATCCCTCCTTACCAAATCTTTGATTAAATTATATCATCTTTCAATTAGTTAGGTAAGATAGTAAAAATATATTTACATAGAAACTATTCCATTATTATTTTCCAGTTGTCATTTTTCTGCAAAGACGTATCAAGGCTCATTCGGTAGTAGTAAATTAGTAGTAAAATGGCTTTGTTAGTCCTGTATATATGCGGATAGGTACTGTGTTCTAGGGGATAATCAGATTTTTAGTATGTTTTTACACAATAAAATGATAAAGGTCATTTGTACTATGCAGACTGGATTTATAAAGATAAAACTATTCGTTATTGAGTTATAAGTACTTAAAATGAAAAGTATAATATTTGACATAATGGAATCGTTTGTGTATTGATTAATAGTGTAGGTAATTGTTAGATAGTTGTATTTATAAATAATTATAAAAAATAATAAATTATTTTTTATACTGACTTTTTTATAATTTGAATCGTTATATATAATGACGGAGGTGATAATAGTGAATGATGCTCGGATTATATCACGAATAAAAGCAGGAGAAAAAGAATTGTTTGATACTCTAATAAAAAAATACTATGACAGCATCTATTGTTATTGTTATCGCCATGTAGACAATCAAATGACTGCACAAGATTTAACCCAAGATGTATTTGTAACAGTTATAAAAAACATAAGTGATTATAAACATTATGGTAAGTTTGAAAACTATTTATATGTTATTGCAAAAAACAAGTGTAAGGACTTATGGAAGAAAAAGCAACCAATATATTTAGAGTCATTAGATAAAGAGATGTCAAAGCAAGAATTAGTAGATGTTGAAAACAAAATATTTGTAAAAGAAGCTTTGGTTAAATTGCCAGAAGTAGAATTTGAAGTGATAATTTTAAGGTATTATCATGATTTAAAATTTAAGGATATTGCTAAGATTATGGATTCAAGTGTTTCTGTTACTAAGTACAGGATGAATAGAGCATTAAAAAAACTAAAATTATATCTGGAAGGGGGGAAACTATGAATAATAAAGAAGTTAAAGAAAGTCTATCTAAATATAAGGTTCCAAAATATGATGTTTCGGCATTTGAAAAGACTGTTAAAACTATACATGAGTTAACATTTAATAATGCTAATAAAAGGATGAATAGTATGGAATTTTTCATCTCTCAAATTGGTTTTATACGAAAAAGAACTTGGGTTATTCAATTTTTAGTACTGTGTATAATATGCGTATTTTTATTCAGTACATCAAGAGATAGTAATTCACTTTACAATACTTTGTCCTTGATTTCTGCGACATTTCCACTTCTTATATTAACTAATATAGAAGAGTTAGCAAAAGTATATAATAGTAGTGTTTTAGAGATAGAATTTTCAACAAAAAATACGCTACATAAAATTATTACTACTAGAATGCTTGTATTTGGGATAAGTGATTTATTGTTTATGCTTATTATCTTGATATTTGCAAAACAAACCATTAATCTAGATATCCTGTACATAATAATTTATATACTAGTGCCTTTTAATCTAATGTGTATAGGATGTATGGAAATTATAAATAGAAACAAAGGTAAAAATACAAATTATTATTGTATGATATATGGCGTATCTCTTGTATTATTAATATTTACACTAGGTACTTTTAGAAAAAGTATATATCAATTTGAAGCAATAAACCAATGGTTAATTGTTTTTATAATCACATCAGTAATCTTAATGTATGAAACAAGAAAAACATGGAGACATATTCGTTCATTTGAAAATATTATTGTGTAAGTAAAAAATAAGAATATATAGCATCAGGAGGAATAAGTATGGAGCTAAGTGTAGAAGGTTTAACAAAACAGTATAATAACAAAATTATAGTAGATAAAATAGAATTTAGATTAAATGAAGGTATATATGGATTTTTAGGAGAAAATGGAGCAGGAAAGACAACTCTTATGAGAATGATTTGTGGGATATTAAGCCCATCATCTGGAGAAGTAAAGATAGATGGGAAAAATAACTTGGATATGGGAGAAGATTTTAGAGATATGATTGGATACCTTCCACAAGACTTTGGATATTATCCAGATTTTACTGCAAAAGAATTTATGCTATATATAGCTTCATTAAAAGGGTTGATACCTAGTCATGCAAAGAAAAAAACACAAGAATTATTAGAAATGGTCGGTTTATCAGGCGTAATCAATAAAAAAATAAAAACTTTTTCTGGAGGCATGAAACAAAGGCTAGGATTTGCTCAGACACTACTTAATGACCCTAAAATTTTAATATTAGATGAACCAACAGCAGGTCTAGACCCTAAAGAACGAGTTAGATTTCGTAATTTAATTTCAGAATTCTCTAAAAAGAAAATAGTTATTTTATCTACTCATATTGTATCTGATGTAGAACATATTGCAGATAAGATTTTAATAATGAAAAAAGGACGATTTATTTTAACTGGTTCAGTTGAAGAAGTAACTTCAAAAATAAAAGATAAAGTATGGAAATGTGTAGTTAATGAAAATCAAGTAGACTATATGTCTGATAAATATTGTTTAGCAAATATTCATCATTCTGGGGGAGTCGTAAATCTTAGAATTATAAGTGATATGAAACCACACGATAATGCATGTAATTTAAAACCAACATTAGAAGATTTGTATTTATATTGTATTAATGAGGTACTATAAATATATATAAGGAGATAGGTATGTCTACACTAATTAAATTTGAATTGAAAAAAATAATAAAAAGAAAGTCTACAATAGCAGTTATTTTAGGAAGTTTAGCCCTAAGCATAATTCTTTTTTCTTTAATGCCACTTCAAGAAAGAGCTAATGACGAGAACGGAAAAGAGTATAGAGGTCTACAGGCTATTGAACTAAAAAAGCAACAATCTAAATTAAATGATGGATACATAACAGATAAAAAAGTAGAAAACTCAGTTAAAGAATATCAAAAAATGTTTAATAATTCAGACAATATTATAAAAGATGAAAATGGTTTTTCAGATTTTAAACCAGATATTTATTGGAAATTCTTTTATCCTAATAAGAGTTTTTACAGTTTTATAATAGAGTCATATAGTAAGCCTAATGATTTTGATTCCTCTATAATTAAAACAATGTCACTAAAAAATGGTGTTGATTTTTATAAGTCTAGAAATGAAAAAATAAATACAATCTTAAATATGGAATATGCAGATGGAAATTATACACAAAAAGAAAAGGACTTTTGGTTATCTAAGAATAAGGAAATAAGCGAACCCTATTTAAATGGATATTATCAAGGTTGGGATTATTTCATATTATCGAGAGATTTACTGATTTTTACTATATTAGCTATTTGTATAAGTATAGCTTCTGTATTTTCAGGAGAATATCAATCGGGTACTGATTCAGTGATATTATCTTCTAAATATGGAAAAAGTAAAGTTATAACAGCCAAAATAATAAGTTCCTTTTTATTTGGGACAATTATTTTTATAATAAACACAATTGTATGTGTTGGGATACTCACTTTGTCTTTTGGAATGGATGGATGGAATTTACCATTACAACTTACAACTAGTTCAGTTCCATATCCATATACACTTTTACAGGCAACCTTACTAAGTATATTAGTTATTTATATTATATTAATAGCATTAATTAGTTTTACACTTTTATTATCCTCTTGCATGAAATCACCTTTTCCAGTTTTAATTACGAATATAATAATACTTTTCGTACCGATATTTTTACAATATAGCGAAACCAACAAACTTTATAATCTGATTTTACGAATTTTGCCATCAAATGCTATTTCATTTTCGTTTGCTAATTATATAGATTACAAGATTGGCAATTTAATAATAGATTTACCAACTATGATTATTTTTACATGTTTAGTATTTGCAATTCTTTTCTTACCTTTTATTAAAAATAATTTTAAAAAACATCAAGTTAATTAAACTATATAATATAAAAAACTCGAGGATACAGAAATAAATTATGGTTAATTCCTGTATCCTCAAGCTTTGAAGTTTTGTATTTAAGTTAAGCAATTATAAAATATGTAGTTTAGGGATTATAGGTTTATGTTATAAACATACTGATTTTTGTACATCAGTTCTTACATTAACATTACCTGCTTTTAGATTTTCTCCAATAGTAAGTCCTTTATCTTTTAGAACATATTCAAAAGTCATAAGTGGAACGCCACCTTTTCTACCACCTAATATTTCTTTTCCTTTTAAATCCTCATAAGAGAAATTAGACATTTTTTTTCTAGCCACTAAAAAACTTCCATCTCTTTTAGTCAATTGAGCAAAGTTTACTGCATAATCATTTTTGTTTTGATTATATACATATATAGATGCTTCAGGACCCATTAGACCTACATTTGCTTCGCCTGAAATCAAAGCAGCCATAGTTTTATCTGCACCTTGAGTATTTATAAGGTCTATTTTTATACCTTCATCTTCAAAAAAACCTTTTGTAATAGCAGCGTATTGAGGGGCATAAAAAACAGAATGAGTAACTTCTGCTATAGTTACTTTATCTAGATTTTTAGATGAAGAAGAGTCATCCTTTTTATCATTAGAATTAAAATCACATCCAGTTAGACATAGCGTGCCTATAACAATAGAACTTGCAATTGCGACTATTTTTTTAAACATAATAAATACCTCCCATAAGACATCCGAATAATATATAGTATTAAATATTTATTGTAGTTGTTACAAAAACGTATCTATATTTATTCTATTTCTACAAAAACCTAAAAATAAATTTGAGTTTTATGTTTAGATTTTAAGTAATATATAATCGTGAATAAATTATATTGATTATTTATAATTTAAAGGGTAAAATTAAAATACTATCATTTTCATGTATTATATATAAATACTAATTTATTATATATACAAAATAGATTAATTTATATGAAAAGAATTTATATATATAAAGTTATATTATGATTGTTTTTATATGAAATTACCTAACTTTATAGTGCAAATTTAATTGAGAATTACTGGGTAAACATAATTAAAATGGAGGAAATTATATGAAACAAAATAAATATGATAATGACGAATTCTTTGACAAATATAGTAAAATGGAACGTTCTATAAATGGACTAGCAGGTGCTGGAGAATGGCATGTTTTAAAAAAAATGTTACCTAACTTTAAAGGAAAACGAGTTTTAGATTTAGGTTGTGGATTTGGATGGCACTGTCAATATGCAATTGAAAATGGAGCAGAGTATGCTGTTGGAATTGATATTTCAGATAAAATGCTAAAAGAAGCTAGAAGTAAAACAAAATTTGATAATATAAAATACATATGTATGCCTATTGAAGATATTAATTTTCCAAAAGATAGTTTTGATATGGTTATTAGCTCTTTGGCATTGCATTACATTCAATCATTTGAAGATATATGTAAGAAAATAAGTGATTGCCTTTCAAGTAGAGGTGACTTTGTATTTTCTGTTGAACACCCTATATTCACTGCATATGGAACTCAAGAATGGTATTGTGACAAGGATGGTAATCATCTTCATTGGCCAGTAGATAGATACTTTACAGAAGGAGTACGTAAAGCTAATTTTTTAGGAGAAGAAGTTATAAAATATCATAAAACACTAACAACTTATCTAAATACTTTAAATAAAACTGGATTTGAAATATTAGAAATAATCGAACCTCAACCAGAAGAAAAACTATTAGATACAATTCCTGAAATGAAAGATGAGCTACGCAGACCTATGATGTTGCTTGTAGCTGCAAGAAAAAGATAGTAAAAATAGTATATTTAACTATAAATAAAATTTCAACTGATAAACTGAAAGGGCAATCGTATTTTTAAAGAAGGCAAAAGTAGTGAGTTCTTTTGCCCTTTCTATCAATTAATAATTATACTTCTACATAATATATTTCATTTCCATTTTGTTCGATAAGTTTTTTCATATCTTCAAATTTTAAAAACACAGTAGCAGTATTATCATTTGGATGTATACCTATTTTATCCATTTTTAATAAATCTTTATCAAATACAACTTTTACAATAGCCTCTGTATCGTTTAATATACCAAAAGGAGTTACAGCTCCCTTAGTAAGTTTTAAGTATTTTTGAAGTCTTTCTTCTGATGCAAAACTAAGAGGTTTACTATCAATTTGTTGACGAATATCTTTTAAGTCTGCTTTTTTGTCTTTACCTAATACAACTAAAAAATGTTCTTTCCCTTTAGCATCACGAAGAAATAAATTTTTTACAACAAATTCCATATGTAATGTCTTTAATTGTTCCATTTCTTCAATTGTATAGACTGGTGGATGACTCACAGCTTCATAAGGTATATTTAATTCATCCAATTTTCTATATACTTCTTGTTGTTGAGTGTTCATAATATCCTCCTATTGGAAATTTATTTTATATATAAATAATATTATCATAGAAAACTTTAAAAGAAAACGTTTTATAACATGTAAATAATAGATTATTTTCTTTTAGTCAAATAATCCTATAGGAAGAATATAAATCTACAAAGCTAAATAAATTTAAAAAATACTTGTAAAAAGGACATTATTTACTATTTATAAATTATATAAAAAGAGATTATATAAAGTCACATATGAAAAAACTATATTATACTATCTTTTCTTTTTGGAATAAACTATACTTTAAATAGATATATTTAATTTTAATAAATTTTACCGTATTAACAGTAATTTATCTTAGAAAGGAACGTGCTTTATATGTCTACAGACAAAGTTGTTGGAATCATAGATGAAGAAATATCAGAACTTGCTGGAATTGAATATACTGGTAAAATTTATGCTTCTTCTGGTGTTATAAAGCATATAAAGAAAAAACATAGGTGTCAATTAAGCAAGGATATTGTTAATGATATAATAGATACTATAAAAATGGTACTCAAGTCTCCTGAATATATAGGTAGTCATCCCAAAAAACCTGGGAAAAGTGTAGAGTTTATAAAAAAAATTGATGATTATATTTTAGTAGCTACAGAACTAGATACCAAAAAAGGCTACTTATATGTATCTTCGCTATATGCCATAAAAGAAGCAAAACTAGAAAGTAGAATTAGTAGTGGAAGAGTAAAACAATACGACAGTTAACATAATATTATTATTTTTCCAAAACTATTGAAGAATATTATTAAATAAGTTATAATAATAATATATACGTAGATATTTATTAGTTAGATTTGAGGTTGGAAAAGGCACCCAATACGCTACTATGGAGTAGTTAATAGAGATGCAGGATACGCCGCCCTGCCAAATCTAATTAAATTTAAAAGAGAGGATTAATTCCTCTCTTATTGTTTTTTGAGCTACTAAATAACTTTATATAGAAGAATTAGAGTATAAATATATTTACTTATGTTAAAGATTTTTTTGTATTTTAGCCATCAATGCAATGTAATTTATGGAATAATGTGAATAATCTTATCATCATATGAAAATATATAAAAGAATTTTTATTGGTTTCTAAAAATTTAGTTAGAAACTATATCATTATGGAAAAAAATGTATTATAATATTTAGAAATATTATAATAAGGGGCGATTGGATATGAGTTTATCAAAGAAAATAGAAGATAAAAGAAAAGCTAAACAAAGAGCTGAAAAAATTAAACAAGCCAAAGTTGCTACAGCCGGTGTAGTGCTAGGAGCTGTTACTGGTGCAGTGAGTGGAGTGTTGTTGGCTCCTAAGTCAGGCAAAGAGACAAGAGAAGATATAAAAGATGCTTCACAACAAATTGTTGAAAAAATAAACATAAAAACAGTAGATGTAAAAGATAAAATGTCTGATAAACTAGAGGATAGAAAAGGAAATTTTATAGAATCAAAGAAAAAAATAAGAAAGTATATAGATAACAAAAAGAATATTGAACATTCTAATGAGGAAGATAAAGTAATAGATATTGTTGAACCAGTTAGTGTTACTGAGGAATAGGAATGAACAATACAATAACAATTAATATAAGTATAATATATATATTATTAGCCGTACTTGGATGTGTTGCTCTAGTTTATTTAATTATTGTACTTGTTAAATTACATAAGATTTTAAATACTGTTGGAAATATGTTAAATGAAAATACTCAAAATATAAATACAACTTTAAATAATCTTCCTAGTGTTGTAGAGAATTTTGGAGAAGTAGGCGAAAATATGAAAGATGTAACAGAAGCGGTTACTGAAGTTACAGCAGACTTTCTTGTTACTAAAGATAGTGTCAAATCAAATATGGATGTTATAGTTGATATATTGACCATAATTAAAAATATTTTTCTAGATAAAAAATAATATTGGTTTTAATAAGAAAGTTAGTATTAAAACAGAAAATAATTTGTCAATAAAATGAATATGAATAAAAGATGTATCTATTAATTAATAAACTAATAATTAGATACATCTTTTATTAGGTTTTTAAAAAATAATTCTTATTTTATAATTTATCTATTTGTTTTAATGCCAATTTAACAGTTTCATATCTATCAGCACCAT
Source organism: Clostridioides sp. LIBA-6822 (assembly GCF_056688955.1). NCBI lineage: Bacteria > Bacillati > Bacillota > Clostridia > Peptostreptococcales > Peptostreptococcaceae > Clostridioides > Clostridioides sp. LIBA-6822. Next base: position 2,083,679 of record NZ_CP196995.1, read on the forward strand.
TTATTACTACATCGCCTTTTACAAGCCTATTAGCTTCTCCACCTACAACATAAACTTTTTTACCTAAACCTTGCTTATAACTAGATGCTTCAACCATTAAAGCATCTTTTAATTGCCAGTATAAAATTTGAGCCGCTACTTTGTCTGCGTCTCCTGTATAAACTATTACATTTTCATACACTTTATTTCCCCCTTGAGAATTTGATATAGATTTGTTTAATATTCCTTCTGCTATCAATTTAGCAACTTTATCTTTATTGTTAATATAGTAATCTGTATCTGCCTTACTATCTACAAAACAAACTTCTATCAATATTGCTGGTGCATCAGTATGATTAAGCCAATAAAGACCTCTAACATCAGATTTTGCACCCCTATTTTTGAATACTGTAGCTAATTTAGCATTTACTCTTTCTGCATGTATTTTACCATTAGTAGTTTTATATATTGTTTCTGTACCTTCTGGAGCTGAAGTTGTGACATTTGCATTAAAATGAATTTGAACAGCTAAGTCAGTTTCTTGTTTGTTTGCTATTTTACATTGGTCTGCCAAATGATTATTTGATTCATCAACTCTTCCTGTATAAACAGTAGCCCCTCCTATTTTAAGCCATTTGACAATCAAGTCGCTCATTATTCTTGTTTCTTTACCTTCATTTATATACCCAACAGCTCCTGTACCTTTTCCAGTTAAAGTATGCCCTGGTATTACTACTACTTTCAAATTATGCATCTCCTTTTCAATTAAATTTAACTTCTATTTAATATATGCATAACTTAGAAATTTGTTTCTTTTTATATCCTATAGATTTAATATAAGATATCTTGTAAATTCATAGAGTATTTAGGTAAATGTATTAAAGTTATAGTTTTGTATATAAGACATTGCTTGATTTCAATAATTTTATAGCATATTCGTCCATTCTATATCCATTTCTATAATATATATGTTTAATTCCAGATTGAATTATAGCCTTAGTACAATTTAAACAAGGAAAATGAGTTACATAAATGGAACAGTCCTTAACTGCAATACCTTCTTTTGCGCAATAGTAAAGAGCATTTTGTTCAGCATGAATTGTTCTAATACAATGTCCATCTCTCATCTCATGACCAACTTCGCTACAATGCTTATCTCCAGAAATACTACCATTATAACCAGTAGACACAATTCTATTTTCTGAGTTTACAATTATAGCACCTACATAAGCTCTATCACAAGTCCCTCTTTCAGCTACTGTTTCACACAATCTCATAAAATATTCTTGCCATGAACATCTATTTTCAATTTTATTTTCCAAATTAATCCCTCCAAACTTATGTCTAATATATAAGATTTATACCTTAAAAATAGTATTAAAAACAAATTTATATTATAAATATACTATAAATAAAGTAATTTAAAATAAGAAAACTGTCTCAATAAAATCGAGACAGTTTTATAATCAAGGTTTATAATACAAGTTCATATTTTTCTTTAAATTCTTTTACAGCTTCAGGCCATGCCTTTTGTTCTGTAATTCCTTTTTCTTTAGCTATTTTAATTGCAATTTTTCTTATCATTGCAGCTCCCTCTAATATTCCCATTTTTAATCTCCCTTCAAATATCTTTTTGTACAGAATATAAATAGTGCTAAGATTTATTACATGCTGCATATACACTATTTATACAACATAGAACTTCTAAATTCCTTTTATTTTCATACGTCTTTAACCGACATATAATTATATTCAGTAAGTTTTAAAATTATCACTTAAATAATTATTATTTAATCTTTTTTATTATTTACTTTCTTATTTACACACTAAAAACTGTAGGTAAATTTGTCTTATATCTTCACAAATATTCCTACAGCTTTAATTATTAAAAATGTATCTCTTTAATTTCGAAAAATGATTACTTATAAGAAATCATTCCTTATTATAATCACTAAAATAATCAAATATCTTGAATAAAATTTTATTTATCTAGAATTGTATATTTTTTCTATAATATTAACTACAGCGTACATTGCCCATGCACAGATAGCCAATACAAATACACCCATCATTACTAAATCTAATTTGAATACTTGAGAGCCGTATACTATTAAGTATCCTATTCCATATCTTGAAACCAAAAATTCTCCAACTATTACTCCTACCCATGCCATACCAATATTAATCTTAGTTAAATTTATCAAGTTTCCTGTATTTGCAGGTAGTATAAGTTTAAAAAGTATTTGAGATTTACTCGCTCCAAAACTTTTTAACATTTTAATTTTCTCTTCATCCATATTTATAAAATAATTATAAGCTGAAAGTATAGTAACAACAACAGAAATAGTTACAGCTGTTACGACGATTCCTTCTATTCCAGCACCTACCCAAACTATGATTATAGGAGCCAAAGCAGTCTTAGGAAGAGCATTTAAAACTACCAAAAATGGGTCTAATATTTTTGATAATTTCTCTGACCACCAAAGAGCAATTGCTACCAAAATACCTAAAACAGTCCCTATAACAAGACCAAGAACAGTTTCATATACAGATATTCCAATATGCTTAAATAATTGACCACTAGATGCATATTGAATAAATAAATTGTAAATATCACTTGGTTTGCTAAATAGAAATGTATTTATAACATTTAAGTCGGCTAGAAGCTCCCAGACTACAATAAAACCAATTAGAATTAATAACTGGTAGAACAATACATTTCTTTTTTCTCTTTTTACACCTTTAACATAGTTTATATATCCTTCAGATCTTTTATTAAGCCTCATGTGTATCTAGCTCCTTCCATAATATGTCGAAATACTTTTGAAAATCAGGAACTTTACGTGTTTTGAGAGGCGTTTTTGTTCCATCCATATTAAGTTCAATGTCGTAAATGTTTTTTATGGTAGCAGGTCTTTTAGATAATATTGCAACCTTATCTGATATGCTTATTGCTTCTACTATCGCTAAGAAAGTGCAACTAATGTTTTAAAGAAACAGAATCATCTATTTCAGCACCCATATAAATAATATTAAGATTTCCTAAACTGCTATCCCAAATAACAGAATCAATAATAGTAGATAACAATAATCTCTTATCATCTAAACTAGCATTATCAACTTCATCACTAAACCTTTTTAAATTGCTAACGATGATGTCTAAATTAAGATGATTACTACTAATATTTACATCTCTAGATTTCAAGTCATTAATTTTACCCTTTAAGATACTAATCTCATTATTTAAACTTTCAACTTGAGAAATTATGTAATCAGAAGCGATACTGCCAGTATTTTTTGCAAGTTCTTTAATTAAATTGTTAATAAGTTTCTCTTTATCTGAAACCTGACTTTTAAGTAAATTAGTTTCAGAGTGTAAATCATTAGAAATATTGCAAATTTTAATTTTATTGATATTAAATGCACTTATGATAGACTCTACATTACAGTTTTTAATTTTATCTACAACTAAACTTTCAACTAATGGTCCATTAAGGTTTTTGCAGTTACAACTATCAACACCAAGTGTTTTTTTAGTACCACATACATAATAATATTTTAAATCCTTATCAGTTTTTTTACCTTTATAAGTGATTCTCATATTAGCACCACACTTACCACACTTTATAAGACCAGATAAAAGAGCAGTTTTACCAGTTGCTATTCTTGGTGTCTTATCACGATTTTTATCTAGCTGAATTTGAACTTCAAGCCATATGTCAGGCTCTATGACTCCATGATGTTTTGCAATTGCTGCTATTGAATCAGATGTATTTTTAGCATATGTTAGTATTCCACATCTTCTATCTGGAGTTCCTACAACGTCCATACCATTGTTTCTAAGATATTTTAAAATTTCATCATTAGCTTTTACATATGCTGGATTTCTAAGTATCCTAGATAAAGAACTAGGGTCAAATTTACCACCATGAGGACCTCTTATCCCATTATGATAGACATATTTGTATAATTTTGATAAAGACCTAAGTTCTAAATATTTATTATATATCAGCTTTACAACTTCCATTTGTTCATTATTTACTTGAAGCTTATACATGCTTCTTTCTTTTAGGTTTTCGTCTAAAAAAGTGATTTTTTCACTATTAAATCCATGAGGTGTTTTACCACCAAGCCATCTACCACTACGAGCTAATTCGTACATATTATCTTTTATACGTTCTGCAATTGTTTCTCTTTCTAATTGGGCAAATACACTTGATATAAACATCATAGCTCTTCCCATTGGAGTAGAGGTATCAAATTGCTCTTTAATTGATATAAATGAGATATCTAGTTTGTTTAATTTTTCTATTAAAGTAGAAAAATCAGATACATTTCTCGATATTCTATCTAATCTATAACAAATTAGATGATTGAATTTTTTATCTTTTGCATCTTGCATCATCTTTTTAAATTGAGGTCTATCTATGTTACTACCACTAAAACCTTCATCCTCATATATAAAAAAATCTTTTATACCAATAGATTTAGCATAATCCATGCATAATTGTATTTGATTTTCTATAGAGTCACCTTTACCAGTAAATCTTGATTTTCTTGAATAAATAGCAGCTTTCAAAATTAAGACCTCCTACAAATTAGGCTATATATTTGAAATCATTTATATAAAGTATTTCAAATGAATATATTAATTGGTTGAATTTATATAATTCTCCTCTTTATAATATATGACTATTTATTTCTTTTATTTCTTTGCCACTAAAATTTCAAATCAATTAGAAATTTTGATACTTAGTTGTATCAGGACAAATCTATAACTTCATAGATTAATATAAGAGGGTCAGAATCCAAATATTTTAAAATATAATTTTTAAAATTAGTGGTTATAACAAAAACATGTAGGAGGCTTGCATATGGAAATCAAGGTTATAGAGACTTTTCCTAAAGATGAAGCTAAACTTAATGAAATAGAGATGGCTAAAGCCAACTGGTTTGTAAATATAATAAGTAAAAAATATCCTAAAGAAGTTTTAAGTAATGCTTTTACTGTTTTAGAAAAAGAATTAAATGTAAGTAAAGTTGATACATAAGCTTAGATTATTGATTTTAATATACTATGACTTGACATTATATTAATCAAATAGTATATTTTTAAATATAGCACAACGAAGTGTTAAAAGAGCAATGGAGCTCCATAGATAAAGTCTATGGAGCTTTTTTGCGTATTTAACTTAAGGAGGATGGTAATTTGAATAATTTTGAGATTAAAACCAAAATAAAATTTGGAGAAGGTTCACTAAAAGCACTACAAGAATTAAAAAACAAAAACGTATTAATAATAACAGACCCATTTATGGTTAAATCAAAAACAATAGATAAAATAACATGTAATTTAATAAATTCAACATATCAAGTTTTTGAAGAAATAGTACCAGACCCACCAATAGAAATAGTAGTAGCGGGAATAGAAGCATTTAAATCTATAAATCCAGATGTAATAATAGCATTAGGTGGAGGGTCTGCAATAGATGCTGCGAAATCTATAATGGATTTTTCTAAAAAAATATTAACAACTGATGAAGTAGAATTTATAGCAATACCAACAACAAGTGGAACAGGTTCAGAGGTAACATCATTTGCAGTAATAGCAGACAATCAAAAAGGATGTAAGTATCCATTAGTAAGTGATGATTTACTTCCAAATATGGCAATACTAGACCCAGAACTTGTAAAAACTGTACCAAACTTTATAACAGCAGATACAGGTATGGATGTATTGACACATGCGATAGAAGCTTATGTATCTACAAATTCTAATGACTTTTCAGATGCACTAGCTGAAAAAGCTATAAAACTAGTATTTAAGTACTTAATAAAGGCATATAAAGATGGAAATGATATAGAAGCTAGAGAAAAAATGCACAATGCCTCTTGTATAGCAGGTATGGCATTTAACCAAACATCACTTGGTATAAATCATTCTATAGCACATGTATTAGGTGGGAAATTTCATATACCACATGGAAGAGCAAATTCAATATTACTTCCACATGTTATAGAATATAATGCATCAATAGTAGGATATACCAATACAACTTACTCAGATACAGCTATGAAATATGCACAAATAGCAAAATTAGTAGGGCTTGGGAATGGTAATATAAGAATAGCTGTTAAAAACTTAGTAAATGAAATAAAAAAATTACAAAAAGAGATGAATATGCCAACTAAATTGACACAGTGTAAATTAAGTTTAGGAGATATAATTAATGAAGAAAGAGAAATAGCTAAACTTGCTATAAAAGATACTTGCACATTAACCAATCCTAAAGTGCCAACTGAAGAGGATATAATAAGTATATTAAATAATATTAAATAATTACACTTTATTACATGTAAACATAATATTATACAAATAGGGAAAATGTTTTTAAAAATATAAATAATATATTGACAAATATAAAACATAAAACTATAATGAAAGTATCACAAAGGCGTGATACTTTAGTAAAAAGCAACGGAGCTTCTTAGGAATATTAATACTATTCTTATGGAGCTTCTTTTATTTTAAGCAAATAACTTTTTAGTAAACTATATTTAAAGAAAGTAGGGAATAAATTTGGCTGAAGAATCTAAGCAAAGAGTTATTCAAGAATATGTTCCTGGGAAACAGGTCACATTAGCACATATAATAGCTAACCCTAATGAAGATATATATAAGAAGTTAGGATTGGTACTCGATAAAAAAGATGCAATAGGAATACTTACTATAACACCAAGTGAAGCATCAATAATAGCAGCAGATGTTGCTACAAAATCTTCAAATGTATCTTTAGGTTTTATAGATAGATTTAGTGGTTCTGTAGTAATATCAGGTGATGTAAGTTCTGTAGAATCAGCATTAGATGATGTTTTAGAAGTTTTAGGAAATATGTTAAACTTCTCATCTACAAAAATAACAAGGACATAATAATACAATGAAGAATATAATATTTATGGGAAAGACAGGTAGTGGGAAAACTACTCTATGTCAAAAACTAGACCAATTGGAATTGAAATATAGAAAAACTCAGTCAGTAGAACTCTACAATAATGCAATAGATACTCCAGGTGAATATATGGAAAATAGAAGTCTATACAATGCATTAATAACAACATCAGCAGATGCTAAAATTATAGCCATAGTGTATGATGCTACACAAGAAGAAAATTATATAGCACCAGGATTTGCAAGTATGTTTTGCAAAGACGTAATAGGGATTATAACTAAAATAAATAAAGCTACTAAAGATGAAGTAAACATAGCTTATGAGAGACTCTCACTAGCAGGAGCAAGCCAAATCTTTAAAGTAGATACAGTGGATAATATAGGGCTTGAAAAATTATTTAAATATCTAGAAAAATCTAAAAATATAGATGAAATTTAAGGGGAAATGTTTTTTTAACTAAAAAATATGATAAAATTATATGAATAGTTAAAGAAAATATAAATTAGTATTTTATAAAAAAATATATAAACTATTCTAAGAAGATTTAATCTTTAAGTGAGGTAGGAACATGGGGAAAAAAATACTATTGGTTGATGATGAACCACTGTTAAGAATGGATACAAAAGATATACTAGAAAGTCATGGTTATGAAATAATAGGAGAAGCAAGTGATGGATTTGAAGCTGTTGAAATGTGCAAAAAACACAAACCCGATTTAGTTATAATGGATATAGAAATGCCAATACTTGATGGTATAAAAGCAGGCAAAATAATATGTAAAGAAAATCTAGCAGGTGGAGTGCTTTTACTAACTTCATTTGAAGATAAAGAATACATAGAAAAAGCCAAAAGTATAGGTGCTTATGGATACTTAGTAAAGACAGCAAGTGAAAAATCACTTATACCAACTATAGAAATGTGTTTAAATAAGGTAAATGAATTTGAAAAAATGAAAAAAGATTTAGAAAAGGTAAATTCTAAATTGAATGAAAGAAAATTAGTAGAAAGAGCAAAAGGTATACTTATAAGAGAGTTTAAAATTTCTGAGGATGAAGCATACACTAGAATAAGAAAATTAAGTATGGATAAAAGAACTACAATGATGGAAATTGCCAAAATGATTATAATAGGATACGATGACTAATACGATAAAAAAAATAGCAACTACACAAACATACTTAAATAATAATGAAATTGAAAAAATTATAGAGGTATCAAAATCCTTAGACTTAATGGCTTCCTTTTATGAAGCTGATGTTTTTATAGATGTACTAAGTAAAATTGATGATGAAGCAATTGTTGTAGCACATAGCAGACCTAAAGAAAAGTCAGTGTACAGTGAAAGTGTTGTAGGTAAAAAGGCTCTAATTGAAAATGAACCAGGAGTTATAAAATGTCTAAAAACTGGAGAAAGAGCAAGAGATATAAAAGCTTTAACACAAGAATACAAGCTGGTTAAACAAAATATTCAGCCAATAATATTAGAAGACAAAGTTCTAGCAGTATTAATCGTTGAAAAAGATATAAGTAGTGAAGTTAAAAACGAATTTGAAACTAACGAAGATGAAGAAAATAAAAGTTTACACCAGTTTATAAAATTGATAGGAAATAATGATTTTTTAGTTGATAATTTAAATTCTGCTATACTTATATTTGATAAAAATGGAAAACTAAAAATTAAAAATCGTATTGCAAATGAGATGTATAAAAACCTTGGATTTGAATGTGATATACAAGATATGCATTATAATGACTTATATATAGAGACTAAATTATTTGAAGATATAATAATAGATGAAAATTATGATGAAACAAATGAAGTTTCAATAGATAATATGTTTTTCAAAATAAAAACTATATACATCAAAGACGATGAATTTAAGGTTTGTAAAATAGTACAAGATATAAGTGATTTAAAGCGAAAGGAAGAAGAACTAGTTTTAAAAACAGTAGCTATTAGAGAAGCTCACCATAGAGTGAAAAATAATCTTCATACAGTAATATCTATAATAAAAAAGCAAAGTAGATTATCTCAAAACGAGGAAGTTAAACAATGTTTAGATAATATAATAAATAGAGTGTTTGCAATACTTTCAACTCACTATCTATTATCCAAGGAAGTAGATAATAATATATCTATACGAGAAGGTATCAACTTATTAGTATCAAATATTCAAGGTGGTTATCTGTTTAGTAAAGATATAGATATATGCATAACAGGTGAAGATTTTAAAATTAGTGGAGAAAAAGCAACAGCCATACTTTTAGTTATAAATGAAATATTACAAAATTGTTATGACCATGCTTTCGTTGATAGAGAACGTGGCAACATACAAATACTAATAAATAAGGATAATGATTTTAGAAATATAGCTATTATAGACGATGGAGTTGGATTTGATAGTGACAATATAAATAAAAATAGTTTAGGAACATATATAATAGATAGTTATATAACTCAAATGTTAAAAGGAAGTATAAAAAGAAAGAGTAGTAAAAATGGGACAGAAGTATTAATTACTATACCTACACAAATTAATATTTAAATAATAACTCATCTACAAAGTAGTAGTTTTAATTGAGCAAAGAGGCTTAAGGTTATTAATAAATTAAGTTAGTTGAATGTATTTATAAAACTTGTAAATATATATTCAATTTAACAGATATTTATTATAGCTTTAAGCCTCTTTGCTTGTTTAAGACATACTTAAACTTTAGGAGGTGAGAAAATGAGAGAAGAGTTATTAAGTGTTGGTATTGACATTGGAACAAGTACTACTCAGTTGATTTTTTCTAAGTTAATAGTAGAAAATACTGAATCAAATTTTTCAGTGCCTAGGATAAGTATAGTAGACAAAGAAATTATTTATAAAAGTAAGGTTTATTTCACTCCCCTTATCTCAAATAATGAAATAAATGGACAGCAAATAAAAGAAATAGTTGAAAGTGAATATAAAAAAGCAAATATATCTAAAGTAGATATACATACAGGAGCAGTAATAATAACTGGAGAAACAGCCCGAAAAGAAAATGCAAATGATGTGCTTCATACTTTAAGTGGATTTGCAGGAGATTTTGTTGTTGCAACAGCAGGTCCTGACCTAGAAAGTATAATATCAGGTAAAGGAGCTGGAGCTCATATTTATTCAAAAGAACATTCGACTACAATTGTAAATATAGATATAGGTGGGGGAACTAGTAATATAGCCTCATTTAAAAGAGGAGAAGTAACTGATACTGGATGCTTAGATATAGGTGGAAGGCTTATAAAAGTAGATAAAATAAGTAAAGAAATAACGTATATATCACCTAAAATAGATAAAATCATAAAAGATAATAATTTAAATCTTCAAGTGGGAACTGTAGCTACAATAGAAAATACAAAACCAATAGTTAATATAATGGTTGACTTATTAATGGAAAGTATAGGATTAAAAACTCAGACACCTTTATTTGATTTTATAATAACTAATAAATCAATCAATATAGATGAAGATATTAAGAATGTCTCATTTTCAGGTGGGGTAGCTGATTATATTTACTATGATGGAGAAATAAAAGATTATTTTGAATATGGTGATTTGGGAATTTTACTTGGTCAAGCAATAAAAAATTGTGAATACCTTAAAAAAGTGAACATAGTCAAGTCTATGGAGACAATAAGAGCTACAGTAGTTGGTGCAGGTTCTCATACTACTGAGGTAAGTGGAAGCACAATAACATATACTAGTAAAAATTTTCCACTTAAAAACTTGCCAGTTTTAAAATTATCAATGGATGAAGAAGTAGGTACTTCAAAACAAATCAGTGAAGCTATAAAAAATAAACTTAACTGGTTTAAGTTAGAAAATGATTTACAGAAAGTTGCCATAGCTATGATAGGCAAGAAAAATCCAGCCTTTTCAGATATACAAGAATATGCCAAAGGATTTGTGGATGGAATGCAACAAATCATAGAAAATGATTTGCCTTTTGTAGTAATTGTTGAAAATGATATGGCAAAAGTATTAGGTCAAGCAATATATGCATTGTTAAATTATGAAAAAGAAATTGTTTGTATAGACAGTGTCAAGGTCGAAAATGGAGACTATATTGACATTGGGAAACCTATAGTTGAAGGTAAAGTTTTACCTGTGGTAATAAAAACATTAGTTTTTAATTAATAGAAGGAGGTAAGTAAATGATTTTAAAGACAAAATTATTTGGACGTACTTATCAGTTTAAAAGCTTATATGATGTAATGGCTAAAGCTAATGAAGAAAAATCAGGAGATAAATTAGCAGGTCTTGCAGCAGAATCAGCTGAAGAAAGAATAGCAGCAAAGGTTGTTTTATCACACATAAAGCTAGAGGATATAAGAAATAATCCTGCAGTAGCGTATGAAGAAGATGAAGTAACAAGAATAATACAAGATGCTGTAAATGAAAAAGTTTATGAGGAAATAAAAGAATGGACAGTATCAGAACTTAGAGAATGGATATTAGATTCAAATACTACAAGTCTTGATATAAGAAGAATATCAAGAGGGTTAACTTCTGAAATAATAGCAGCAGTTGCAAAGTTAATGTCAAATATGGACTTAGTTTATGCTGCTAAAAAAATAAAAGTTACTGCTCATTGTAATACAACTATAGGAGAACAAGGTACATTATCAGCAAGACTTCAGCCTAATCATCCTACAGACGACCCAGATGGAATACTTGCATCACTTCTTGAAGGTTTAACTTTTGGTATAGGAGATGCAGTACTTGGTTTAAACCCAGTTGACGACTCAGTTGAAAGTGTTACTAAAGTGTTAAAAAGATTTGAAGAAGTAAAACAAAAATATCAAATACCAACTCAAACATGCGTATTAGCACATGTTACAACACAAATGGAAGCTATAAGAAATGGTGCCCCTGCAGATTTAATATTCCAATCTATAGCAGGTTCTGAAAAGGGAAATGAAGCATTTGGATTTAATGGTGATACTATCGAGGAAGCCAGACAACTAGCTTTAAAACATGGTACAGCTACTGGACCTAATGTTATGTATTTTGAAACTGGGCAAGGTTCAGAACTTTCTTCAGAAGCACATCATGGAATAGACCAGGTTACTATGGAAGCTAGATGTTATGGATTCGCTAAAAAGTATGAACCATTCTTAGTAAATACAGTTGTTGGATTTATAGGGCCTGAGTATTTATATGATGCTAGAGAAGTAGTAAGGGCAGGACTTGAAGACCATTTTATGGGTAAATTACATGGATTACCAATGGGTGTTGATGTTTGTTACACTAACCATATGAAGGCTGACCAAAATGATATGGAAAACTTAGCTATACTATTGACAACAGCAGGATGTACATACTTTATGGGAATACCTCATGGAGATGATGTTATGCTTAACTACCAGACAACAGGATACCATGAAACAGCATCACTTAGAGAAATGTTTGGATTGACTGCAATAAAAGAATTTGATGCTTGGATGGAAAAGATGGGATTCTCTAAAGATGGTAAGTTAACAGAGTTAGCAGGAGACGCATCTATATTATTAGGATAGGAGGTATTTAGTATGAATGAGAAGGATTTAAAAGCATTAGTAGAACAGTTGGTTGGACAAATGGTTGGAGAATTAGATACTAATGTTGTATCTGAAACTGTTAAGAAAGCAACTGAAACTATAATTGATAACGATGCTTGTATAGATGATATAACAGAAGTTGATATAAGAAAGCAATTACTAGTAAAAAAACCTAAGGATGCAGAAGCTTACTTAGATATGAAAGCTAAAACGCCTGCAAGATTAGGTATAGGAAGAGCTGGTACAAGATATAAGACAGAAACAGTTTTAAGATTTAGAGCAGACCATGCTGCTGCACAAGATGCTGTATTCTCTTATGTAGATGAAGAATTTATAAAAGAAAACAATATGTTTGCAGTAGAAACTTTATGTAAAGATAAAGATGAATACTTAACTAGACCAGACCTAGGAAGAAAATTCTCTCCAGAAACTATAAACAGTATAAAATCTAAATTTGGAACAAATCAAAAGGTTTTAATATTAGTGGGAGATGGACTTAGTTCAGCCGCTATAGAAGCAAACTTAAAAGATTGTGTGCCAGCTATAAAACAAGGTCTAAAAATGTATGGCATAGACTCAAGTGAAATTTTATTTGTTAAACACTGTAGAGTTGGTGCTATGGACCACTTAGGTGAAGAATTAGGTTGTGAAGTTATATGTATGTTGGTTGGAGAAAGACCAGGATTGGTTACTGCTGAATCAATGTCAGCATATATAGCATATAAGCCATATATAGGAATGGCTGAAGCAAAAAGAACAGTTATATCAAATATTCACAAAGGTGGAACAACTGCAGTTGAGGCAGGTGCTCATATAGCTGAACTTATAAAAACTATGCTAGACAAAAAAGCTTCAGGAATAGACCTTAAATAAAGTCGAGGGAGTGTAGAATATGAAAAACGATATGATTCGTCCTAATATACTAGGAGTTAAAATAATTTCGAATATAAGTCCAGAAATGGCACAAAAACTAGAATTAAAAGCACATCATAAAAGCTTGGGCTTAATAACAGCAGACTGTGATGATGTTACATACACAGCTCTTGATGAAGCAACTAAAGCTTCAGAAGTTGATGTAGTATATGCAAAATCAATGTATGCAGGGGCAGCAAATGCTTCAACAAAACTTGCTGGTGAAGTGTTAGGAATAATAGCAGGACCAAGTCCAGCTGAAGTAAGAAGTGGATTAAATGCAGTAGTTGATTTTATGGAGTATGGAGCAACTTTTATAAGTGCAAATGATGATGATTCAATAGCATATTATGCTCATTGTGTATCAAGAACAGGAACATACCTTTCAGAAGTAGCAGGAATAAGAGAAGGTGAGGCATTAGCTTATTTAGTAGCACCACCACTTGAAGCAATGTATGCTTTAGATGCAGCGATGAAGGCAGCAGATGTTAAAATGTGTGAATTATTTGCACCTCCAACTGAAACAAACTTTGGTGGAGCATTACTTACAGGTTCTCAGTCAGCTTGTAAAGCAGCATGTGATGCATTTGCCGAAGCAGTAAAATCAGTTGCAGATAATCCAACAGGATTCTAGGATAGTTAGATGGAGGCTATAGGTTTAATAGAAGTAATAGGATATGTTGCTGCGATAGAAGCTTCTGATGCTTGTTTAAAATCTGCAAATGTTAACATTGTAAGAATCGATAAGGTTGGAGCAGGTATTGTTACTTTAACAATATGTGGAGACGTTGGTGCTGTTAAATCTGCTCTAGAAGCAGGTGAAATGGCAGCTTCAAGAGTTGGTACATTAAGAGCATCACATATTATACCAAGAATTCATAATGAAGTAACAGATATTTTATTTAAAAAGGAAGAATCTAAAGTGTGCGAAGCTTTAGAAAAGATAGATAGAAATTTTGAAAATACATTAGAAAGTACTATATCAGAAAAAGATAATGTAATTTTAGATGGCACTGAAAATAGTGAAAAAGATAATGAAAAATTATATAGCCATATAGATAAAGTCAACAATGAAATAGAAATAATTGATGGTAGTTTAACTGAAATTAATAAAGAAAAAATAGAAGATTCTAATTCTAGTAAAGAAATATTAGAACAAGTTAAAATAGAAAATATTGATTTTGATAAAGATGATTTATCAAAAAACAGTGTGAAAAAACTTAAAGCTATGGCTAAGAAATTAGATTCTTCAATAACTTATAAGGATTTAAATATTCTTAAAAAAGAAGAGTTAATAGACTTAGTTAAAAAGCTTAGCAGAAGGGATAGATAGTTATGACACTTTTAGATAAAGATTTAGTATCTATACAAGAAGTCAGAACTCTTGTAAAAAGGGCTAAAGTGGCTCAAGAGAAACTTTCTAAAATGAGCCAAGAGCAAATAGATAAAATAGTAAAGTCTATTGCAGATGCAGCATTTAATAATGCTACTAAGTTAGCTAAAATGGCAAATGAAGAAACTAGATTTGGAAAATGGGAAGATAAAGTAATAAAAAATACTTTTGCATCTATGGGAGTTTATGAAACTTTAAAAGATACAAAAACTATTGGAATAATTGATGAAGATAAAGAAGCAAATACTATAGATATAGCTACACCAGTTGGAGTTGTAGCAGGGCTTATACCTTCAACAAACCCAACATCAACAGTAATATATAAAACCATAATATCTATAAAAGCAGGAAATACTATAGTTTTCTCCCCACATCCAAATGCAAAAAAATGCATACTTGAAACAGTTAAAATAATAAATGAGGCAGCTATAAATGCTGGAGCACCAGAGGATTCAATATTATGTATAACTAATCCAAGTATAGTTGGAACAAACGAATTAATGAAGCATAAGGATACAAACTTAATATTAGCAACTGGAGGGGAAGCAATGGTTAGAGCTGCTTACTCTTCAGGAACACCAGCTATAGGAGTTGGGCCTGGAAATGGACCAGCATTTATAGATAAATCAGCAAATGTTAAATTAGCAGTCAAGAGAATAATAGACTCTAAAACTTTTGATAATGGTGTTATATGTGCATCAGAGCAATCAATAGTAGTAGAAAAGTCTATGGAAGAAACTGTTTTAAAAGAACTTAAAAATCAAGGTGCATATCTTTTAAATGAAGAAGAAAGTGAAAGATTAGCAAAATTTATATTAAGAGCTAATGGTACTATGAATCCACAAATAGTTGGTAAAAGTGTTGAAGTAATAGCGAATTTAGCAGACCTTACAAATGTACCTAAAAATACAAAAGTTCTAATTGCAAGAGAAACTAAAGTTGGCCATAATGTAGCCTATTCAAGAGAAAAACTTACACCAATACTTGCATTCTATGTTGAAGATAATGTGGATGCTATTATGAATAGATGTAGAGAAATACTGTTAAATGAAGGTGCTGGACATACTTTCTCAATGCATGCAAATGATGAAGAATTGGTAAAAAGATTTGCTCTTAACATGCCAGTATCAAGAATACTTGTGAATACTCCTTCAGCACTTGGAGGAATAGGTGCATCAACAAACCTTATACCAGCACTAACACTTGGTTGTGGTGCAATAGGTGGAAGCTCAACTTCAAACAATGTGGGTCCACTTGATTTGATAAATATTAAAAGAGTGGCTTATGGAATCAAAGAAATAGAAGAACTTGGAAGAAGTAAATCTCAAGTTGAAAAATCAATGTTTGACTCAATGGACAAAGAAGAATTAATAAATCTTTTAGTTCAAAGATTAGTCAAAGAACTAGCATAACTAAAATAAACAATGAAATTTATAGTTTATAACTATAGATTTCTAAAAATACAAACTATAAAATAATATTAAATTTTTGGAGGATAAGATTATGGCAAGTGCAAATGCATTAGGAATGATAGAAACTAAAGGATTAGTAGGAGCGATAGAAGCAGCAGATGCAATGGTTAAAGCTGCAAACGTGCAATTAGTAGGAAAAGAACAAGTAGGTGGAGGATTAGTTACTGTAATGGTAAGAGGAGATGTTGGAGCTGTTAAAGCTGCTACAGATGCTGGAGCTGCAGCTGCTGAGAGAGTTGGAGAACTAATATCAGTTCATGTTATACCAAGACCACATTTTGAAGTAGATGCTATATTACCAAAAGTATCAGCTGAGTAATATAAACATACTTTTAAAATTTAAATTTTGATTAAAAAAAGAGGCTATCTCAAAAATGAGTCTTACAATAAACTCAATGTATTTTGAGGTAGTCTTTTTTATACATCTAATAGGAGATGTGATAAAATGGGTGTTTTAACAGAAAATGAAGTAAAAAGAAAAATTGGAAAAAACAAAGACAATATAACTGAATTTTATATAGAAAAAGGACAAATAATAACGCCTTCTGCAAAATCTTATTTAGCTGAGAGAAGTATTGAACTTAAATATGTTGATAAACTTTCAGCTATAAATAATGAACCTAAAGAAGTCATAAAAGAAGTAGTTAAAGAGAAAACGTATAAATATACTACTATATTTGGTGCTAAATTGGATGAAAAGCCAGAACATATGACTCAATTATATGGAAATCTTTTAGTTTTTAAAGACCATAAAAGAATAATACTAAGAGGTAAAATAGATTCCCTTGAATCAGAAATACTAAAAACTCAAGTTCTTTGTCAAAAGCTAGATATGCCAAAGCTTGTTAAGGAATTACAAGAGGTATTAGACTTTGTAAGAAATATAATGAGATGTGAAGTTTTGGAAGAAAAACTAGAAGACTTTAAACTTTTAGGATTAACTCCACAAGAACTTAGAGAACAATCTCACTATCCAAAAAAATATTTTGGCATAGGACACGAATTCCCAAGTTATGAAATGGGTGAAGCTGTAGTTGCTATAAATAGTATAAGAAGTAATACACGAGAGGTTGAACTTGCAGCTTATGAAGCTTTTAAAGGTGAGTATGGAAATGTTCATAG
Source organism: Clostridioides sp. LIBA-6822 (assembly GCF_056688955.1). Classification (NCBI taxonomy): domain Bacteria; kingdom Bacillati; phylum Bacillota; class Clostridia; order Peptostreptococcales; family Peptostreptococcaceae; genus Clostridioides; species Clostridioides sp. LIBA-6822. The sequence goes on from NZ_CP196995.1 coordinate 2,101,073, forward strand.
AGAAGATTTAATAAGGGCACTTAATAGATTATCATCTGTATTTTGGATAATGATATATAAAATTAGAACTAATAAGTATAAGTAGTTGGAGGATGTAATGGAGAGTCTATTAAACGAAATAGTAGAAGAAGTAATAAATAGAGTTAAAAAGGAAGCGTTTATAGAAGTTGAAGCATCAGGAAGGCATGTTCACTTAAGTAGAGAAGATGTAGATAAGCTATTTGGAAAGGGCTATACCCTTACAAAATTAAAAGACTTATCTCAACCAGGTCAATATGCTTGTAAGGAAAGAGTTACAATAACTGGACCTAAAGGAAGTATAAAAAATGTAGTTGTACTTGGGCCATGTAGAGAAAAAACTCAGGTAGAAATCTCTTTAACAGATGGTTCAACTCTTGGATTAAAAGCTCCTATAAAACAAAGCGGAGACTTAGAAGGTACTTTAAGTATTAAAATATCAACACAACATGGTGAAGTTGAACTTAACAAGGGGTTAATGGTTGCTAAAAGACATATACATATGACTCCTAATGATGCTGAAAAATTCAATGTATGTGATAAAGAAATAGTTGAAGCTAAGGTTATGGGTCAGAGACCTTTAACATTTGATGATGTAGTAATAAGAGTTAGTGACAATTTTAAAACTTACATGCACATAGATTATGATGAGGCCAATGCATGTGGTTATTCTAAGGGAACTGTTGCTAAAATAATAAAGAAAGCATAAATTTAATCTGCTATGTAGATTACCTCTAGGGAGGATTTAATATGAATTATGATAATCTTATAGATTTAATAATGGAAGAAATCTATAAAAAGATAAATAACGATGAACTAAAAGTATCTAATAAGCCTAAAGCTGTAATTGTATTTGAACAGGATATCAGTAAATTCAACGTATTAAAAGATGAACTTGAAATAGTAGAATTTGATAAAAGTGTAAAAGAATGTGAAATAGTGATAGTTTCAAAGCTTTGTATGAGAGGATTATCAAACTTAGCGCTTGGAAATTCAACAAGTGAAGAAGAAAGATTTATACTAAAAATGATTATGAAGGGTAAAAAAGTATATGTCTTAGACGAAGGAATTGAATACAAAAAATATAAAAATACTGCACCAAAAGCATTATATAAAAAATTTATATCATTTGAAGATGAAATATGTAAATTTGGTGTAGAAATTATAAAAGATTTAAATACTGTAGCTAAAAGTAAGTTAAGTACACAAAGTGGAATATCAAGTGATATAGGCTTTGAAAGCGAAAATAAACAAAGTTTAAATAAAGACTCTATAAGTTTAATCAATACAGAGAATACAAATATAGATAATGAATTTAGTTTAGATTTAAGAAATAAAAAGCTTATATCAGAAGCTGATTTAAGAAAACCTACTATAAATGGTGTTAAGAATATATTGGTTAATAAAAAAAGTATAATAACTCCATTAGCAGTAGACTTCATGAGAATACACCATCTCAAGCTAAAGAAAATGTAAGGAGGTAATTTTATGGATATAGGAAAAGTTGTAGGTAATGTTTGGGCTACAAGAAAAGATGAAAAACTGTGTGGTCAAAAACTTTTAGTAGTAAAGATTTTAAAAACTAAAGACACATACAAAGAAGGCTTCATGGTTGCAGCCGATAATGCGGGAGCAGGAAATGGAGACTTAGTTCTTATATCCAAAGGTTCCTCAGCAAGAGAGTCTATTGAAAAAAAGCATGTTCCAGTAGATGCAACTATAGTTGGAGTGGTTGATTCATTTGAGGTATTTGATGAATAAAAGCATAGGTGCTATAGAGTTTAAAAGTATAGCTAAAGGTATAGAAGTATCTAATGAAATGGTAAAAAAATCCTCAGTTGATGTACTATATTTAAAGAGTATTTGTCCAGGTAAATTTTTAATAATAGTAGGTGGAGAAACTTCTTATGTAAATGAATGTATAAATTATGGAATGGAGCTTGGAGAAAGATACATTGTAGATAATTTTGTAATAAATTCAATTTCACAAGAAATATTAAATGGATTTAAAAATAAGTACCAGGCATTAGATAATATAGTCTCTATAGGGATTGTTGAGAGTAGTAAAGTATGTGCTGGAATAAAAATGCTTGATAAGACTTTAAAATCAGGTGACTTAGTATTGGTAAAACTCCAATTATCTTTTGCTATAGGTGGAAAATTAGTATATATAGTATCAGGAGATTTAAGTAGTTTAGAATATGCATTAAAAGAAAGTGAAAATGTTGTAAAAGAAAAAGAAATAATCTATAAGACTGTAATATCATCAGTAGACAGTCAAATAATAACAAGTCTAATAAAATAATGGGGGGAATTATGAGTATAAACGAAATTATAATCTATGTAATGGTAGTCTTCATGGTACTTGGAGCTATAGATAAATGTATAGGCAATAAATTTGGTCTTGGAGAGCAATTTGAAGAAGGTATAATGGCAATGGGTTCACTTGCAGTTGCAATGGTTGGTGTTATATGTCTAGCACCAGTACTTGCTGATGTATTAAGACCAGTTGTAGTACCAGTATTTGATATGCTTGGAGCTGACCCAGCTATGTTTGCGGGAAGTTTATTAGCTAATGATATGGGTGGTGCACCACTTGCTCTTGAACTTGCAAAAGACCCCAATGCCGGATTATTTGGTGGATTAATAGTAGGTGCTATGATGGGACCTACAATAGTATTTATAATACCAGTTGCACTTGGAATAATAGAAAAAGAAGACCAAAAATTCTTAGCAACAGGAATACTTGCAGGGATAATAACGATACCTATTGGAGCATTCGTTGGTGGATTAGTTGCAGGATTTGAAGTAATGATGGTTCTTAGAAACTTAGTGCCAATAATAATATTTGCAGTAGTTATAGCACTTGGATTATTGAAGTTTGAAAATGCTATGATAAAGGGGTTCACATACTTTGGAAAAGGTGTAGTAATCGTTATAACTCTAGGACTTGCTGCAGCAATAGTTGAAGCATTAACAGGAATAGTTGTAATACCTGGAATGAAACCAATAGGTGAAGGTATAGAAATAGTAGGAGATATAGCAATAGTTTTAGCAGGGGCATTTCCATTAGTATTTGTTATAACAAAAGTGTTCAACAAACCATTAATGGCTTTAGGGAAAGTTCTTGGAATGAATGATGTATCAGCGGCAGGGCTTGTTGCAAGTTTGGCTAACTGTATACCAATGTTTGGTATGATGAAAGATATGGATAATAGAGGTAAGATAATAAATGTGGCATTCTCTGTATCGGCAGCATTCGTATTTGGAGATCACTTAGGATTTACAGCGGGATTTAATGCTAATATGATAACACCAATGATAGTTGCTAAATTGGTTGGTGGTATAACAGCAGTATTATTAGCTATGCTTATCGCAAATAAGACACTAAAAAAGGAGAATGCATAAGATGGATATAGCAAATATAGATAAAAATTTAATTGAAACATTAGTAAGACAAATAATAGAAGAAAAAATAAATGGAACTAAAGATACTGTAGATTTTGTTAGAAATAAAGATATTAGTGGAATAACTTCTATAAAGTTACCAACAGTAAAGGTTAGTGAATCCGATAGATTGGACACAGGAAACCCTAATGATGTAGTTTATACAAAGGATTTATTTACATTAGAGGAAAGTCCTAGATTAGGTTGTGGTATGATGGAAATGAAGGAAACTACTTTTGACTGGACTCTAAACTATGATGAAATAGATTATGTAATAGATGGAACTTTAGATATAGTAATAGATGGAAGAAAGGTTTCTGCTTCTTCAGGTGAGTTGATATTTATACCAAAAGGAAGTAAGATACAATTTTCTGTACCTGATTATGCTAGATTTATATATGTAACATATCCAGCAGATTGGGCATCTCAAAATTAACAAGAAACTAAACTAAGTTAATAATAATCAAATAAATAATTTAAAACACAAACCATCAATAATTAAGGGGTGTCTCAAAGTGAACTTTTTAGTTCATGAGGCACTCTTTTTGCATGAAATCAAATATATTTTCACAATTTCGATAATAAGAAGCTTATCCTATGTTTTAAGACAGCCCCTTTTAATTATGAAGAGTGTAGAACTATTTAAAAAGAAGTAGGAAAGTAAATTTGTATCTCCTTATGATTCAAGGATAATAAACAGTTATTGTCATGCCTAGAGTTGAAAATTATCTTATTTTATAAGAAAATATTTTGTATAGATTACAGAATAAATCTTATGGAATAATTGGTAAATTACATTACTATAAGTTTAAAGTAATAAAAATTTTCCAATAGTTTCCTTTATTGATTGAAATAAAAGTTAATGTGGTATAATATCTAAAAAGAGAATCTTATCAATTAGAATATATATAGAAACAAGTGACTTAAAAGGAGACGCTATATGGAAGAGATAGTAAAGAAAGAACAAGCAAGTATGAATGATATTTTTTTGTATCTTAAAGCGAAATCAAACTCATTATATAAATTTGTAATATTATATAATGATTTTATCAATAAGCCTAAAGATTATGGAACTGGAGAACTTATAAACATGGCTGAGGTACATATGCTAACAGCGATTGAAGAAAATCCAGGAATAAGCCCAACTCAATTAGCTAAAATGTGGAATAGAACTAAAGGTGCAATATCTCAGACTATATCTAAATTAGAGAAAAAAGGTTATATAACTAAAGAAAAGAAAGAAGGAAATGCAAAAACTATATTACTATATCCAACGACATCAGGAGTAAAGTTAAGTAAAGCACATAAGCTATATGATACTATAGATGTTACAAGAACATTTGAATACTTAATCAAAGAATGTACATTAGAGGAAATAGATAGTTTTTATAAAGTAATTGATTTGTTTATTAATTTATTAGAAGAATATCCACAGGAAAATAATGATTCTGAAAAAGAGTAGCTAAGATTGAAGCTAAATAGAAAGAAATAGATGATATATAGTTAGTATATGGAGGTAGTTATTAAGTATATATTATATGAAGATAAAAATATAATAGTTATAGAATTAAAAAGTTTAGTGGTTTAAAGTTTAACTGCTAAACTTTTTTGGTGTTTAGAATCTAGTATTATATAATTTGTTACAAATAAAAAAATTTCAATAGATTAAGATGAAAATAGAGATATAAATAGAAAGATGCTGTTATATATGGATTTAATGCAGAGAAAAATAAAAAAGATTGAGAAAAACAAAAATGAAAACGTTTTATATTGACATGAGGAAAAAGTAGTGCTACTATTTAAATATAGTTTAGCATCTAAACTATATTTAAATTATAATAACTATTTTAGGGGGATGTTATGAATTTAAAACAATTAAGTGAAAAATATGAAGACTATGTAATTCAGATGAGAAGAGAATTCCATAAGTATCCAGAATTATCTTTTAAAGAAATAAGAACAGCCCAAAGAATAAGGGAAGAACTACAAAAAATAGGGGTACCTTTTGTATCTATTGAACCAAATATTGTAATAGCTACGATAGAAGGTAAAAAAGAAGGTAAGACAATTGCAATTAGAGGAGATATAGATGCGCTTCCAATGAAAGAAGATTCAGATGTAGAATACAAATCAGAATATGATGGAATAATGCATTCTTGTGGACATGATGCTCATGGAGCTATGTTACTAGGACTTGCACATATGTTAAATGATATAAAAGAAGATTTAGAAGGTAGAGTATTATTAGTTTTCCAAGCAGCTGAGGAAGTTGGTGGAGGACACAATGAGATAATACAGTACTTTAAGGAAAATGGAGGGCCAGATAGATTAATAGCTACTCATGTTTGGTCAAATATTGAAGCTGGTAAAATTTCTGTTGAACCAGGACCTCGTATGGCTGGTGGATCTGGTTGGAGAATAGATATAACAGGTAGAGGTGGTCATGGTTCTAGACCAGATCAAAGTATAGATCCGATAAAGCCAGCTTGCGATATAGTTTTAAAAGTATCCTCTATACCAGTTAATTATGTAAGTGTACTAGAACAATGTGTTGTACATGCATGTGCAATACATGGAGGAACTACAATAGGAAATATTATTCCAAACAGCGCAGAGGTAATAGGTGGATACAGACATTTTACTGAAGAGTCAGGTAAAAAAGTGTTTGATACTATAAAGCAAATAAGTGAGGGTGTTGGACAAGTTTACGGAGTTGATGTGAAGGTTACTCATACTGGAGGTATAGGACCTGTTGTAAATGATGAAGAAGCAGTTAAGATGGCTAAAGAAGTAGTTTCTAATATAGATGGATTAGAGTTAGATCCTTATGAACCAATATGTGCATCAGATTGTTATGGTGAAATATTAAAAGAGTATTCCGGTTTTTATTGTTATCTAGGGGTAGGTAACAAAGAAAAAGGAATAATATATGCACAACATCATCCTAAGTACAATATAGATGAAGATGCATTAAAGTTAGGTTTAGAATTTATGGCTAAATATGCAGTTGAATTTTTAAATAAAAAATAATAACTAAAATAAATCTAATTTTATAAATGGGGGGATAAAAATGCAAGGTGCATTAAAGGAAGATAAGAAAAAAAGCGGTGGAGGATTTTTAGGGTGGATTGAAAGAGTTGGAAATAAAATGCCACATCCACTAGCATTATTTACATATATTACATTGATAGTAGTAGCATTATCTGCAATGGCAAGCTTTTTAGGTTTTTCAGCAATAAGCCCTGCTACAGGCAAGTTAGTAGAAGTTATGAACTTAATAAGTGCAGAAGGTTTAATACTATTTATGCAAGGATTTGTTAAGAACTTCCAAAACTTCCCTGTACTTGGGGTAGTTCTCGTTATGGCAGTTGCAACAGGAGTTTGTGAAAAAACAGGATTTTTCTCAACTGCTATAAAAATGAGTTTATCAAAAGTTAAGGGGAATGCGGTTGTATTTATAATAGCTTTTATAGGAGTATTTGCTAATCAAGCTGGTGATGCTGCTTTCGTATTAGTACCAACTCTTGCAGGTGCAATATTTTATGGATTAGGCAGAAATCCATTAGCTGGTATATTCTGTGGATTTGCATCAGTTGGTGGTGGATTTGCAACAGCTGTAATTCCTGGTGGATGGGATGTTACGCTAACACCAATAACTATATCAGCAGCTCAAACTATTCAACCTGCGTTTGATATGACATTATTAGCTAGTTATTATGCACTATTTGTATCTGCATTTATAGTAGCTACAGTATCAACAATAGTAACTGTTAAATTTATAGAACCTAAATTAGGTAAATATACTGGTACGCCAGAAGGCATGGATGATAATCAAGGTTTTGAGGTTACAAAAGAACAAGCAAAAGCAGCAAAGTCAGCAGGTTTTACAGTATTAGCTTACGTAGCATTATTAGTTGCTTTATGTATACCAGCTAATAGTTTTTTAAGAAGTCCAGAAGGATCTTTAATATTTGGGGCACCGCTTATGTCTTGCTTACAGTTCTTTATAGTTATACTATTCTTCTTACCAGGGATTGTGTATGGAATGAAGGTTGGTAAAATTAAGACTGTAAAAGACTTAAATGATATATTATGTCAATCAATGGCAACGATGACACCGTTTATCGTACTTGCAATAGTTATAGGTCAGTTCTTAACACTGTTCTCGGTATCTAACCTAGCACAGGTACTAGCTATAAAAGGTGGAGCATTACTTAACTCATTGCCATTACCACCACAAGCTATAATACTGCTATTCTTAGTACTAGTAGCATTTATAAATATATTTGTTATAAGTGGAAGTACAAAATGGATGATATTTGGACCAGTATTTGTTCCAATGTTAATGCAATTAAACATACATCCAGCATTTACTCAGTTTGTATATAGACTAGGGGATTCTGTAACTAATCATTTATCACCATTAAATGCATTCTTTATAATACTTTTAGCAACAGTTCAAAAATACGATAAAAATGCAGGTATGGGAACTATATTCTCAGCCATGATACCTTACACTATAGGATACTTTGCAGTGCTTGCAGTTTTAGTAGTAGTTTGGATGACAATAGGTATACCAGTAGGAATAGGTGGACAAGTTTGGTTATAAAACATATTTAATAATTTTGGGAGGAAAGAAAATGGAAACAACTGAAGTAAGATACAATTTTGATGAAGTAATAGATAGAAGTGGAACAAACTGCCTTAAATATGATCTTAAGACTCAATTTATGCCAGGCTCTTCAGAAGATGCACTACCACTATGGGTAGCAGATATGGATTTTGCATGTGCTCCTGAGATAATTAATGCAATGCATGAAAGAATAGACAGAAAAATATTTGGATACAGCTCTCAACAAACTGATGATTATTATGAAGCTGTATGCGGATGGTTTAAGAGAAGATTTGATTGGAAAATAGAAAAAGAGAATATGTTCTTTAGCCCAGGGGTTGTACCTGCATTAGGATTTTTCATACAAATATTAACACAAAAGGGTGATGGTATAATAATAGAAAAACCTGTATACTATCCTTTTGAAGCTAAGATAACTAATAATGAAAGAAAGGTAGTCAATAGTCCTTTAAAGTTTGAAGATGGTCATTATTCTATGGATTATGATGGATTTGAAGAGTTAGCTAAAGATGAAAATAATAAGGTTTTTATATTATGTAGCCCTCATAATCCAGTTGGTAGGGTATGGAAAAAAGAAGAGCTTAGAAAAATAGTAGATATATGTAAGAAATATAATTTATGGATAATATCTGATGAAATACATTGTGATATTATTCGTAAAGGTGAAAAGCATATACCATTAGAAGTAGCATGCCCTGATTATAAGGACAGAATAATAACTTGTACAGCTCCAAGTAAGAGTTTCAACTTAGCTGGTATGCAATTATCAAATATAGTAATCAACAATAAAGAATTACAAGAAAAATGGATGCTTGAAACAGATGCTAAATTAGCCATATTCTTACCCAATCCATTTGCAATAGTTGCTACTAAAGTTGCTTATAATGATTGTGAAGATTGGATGAATCAAGTAAATGAGTATATAGATGGCAATATTAAATATGTAGAAGATTTTGTTAATGAGTATATGCCTAAAGTAAAAATGATAAAATCTCAAGGAACTTATTTAGTTTGGTTAGACTTTAGAGGATATGGGTTAGATGCAAAACAACTTGAAGATATAATGTTTAACAAGGCGAAGGTATTGCTAGATGAAGGATACATGTTTGGAGAAGAAGGAGCAGGATTTGAAAGAATAAATGTTGCTTCACCTAGACCAATTATAGAAGAATGTATGAATAGAATAAGAAGTGCATTTGAAGGATTATAATAGTAATATCTAAAAATAATATATTTTCGTATTTTAAAAAAAGACTATGCTTTGACACATTTCAAAGCATAGTCTTTGAACGTTTTGGGATTATTTTTAAAAATTTCAAAGCGTGACTGTTGTTGATAATCTTCACTTAGATATTTATATTAGAAATAATTTTATAGATATATCAAAGTTTGTGGTGGATTTATTAGATTGTAATAAAGAAAAAGCTAAAGAAAAATTATTTATTTTTCTAAAGTTGTACTTTTATAGATAGAGCATCACCAATATCATGTGTAACCAAAATAGTAGACTTATTCTCATTTTTAATAATACTATAAACGTCATCACAAACTAACAATCTAGTCTGATAATCAAGAGCTGAAAAAGGCTCATCTAAAAGTAAAATATCTGGATTTACAGAAAGTGTTCTAATAAGTGCAACCCTTTGTCTCATACCCCCAGATAATTCTTTTGGATACATGCTTCTAAAATCCCATAATCCATAAGTCTTTAAAAGACTTTCAACTCTATCTAAAGATTTTTTATCTTTTTTGCCTTGAATTTCTAAGCCAATAGTTATATTATCCATTATATTTCTCCATTCAAGCAAATTATCTTTTTGAAACATATATCCAATATTTCCAGTAATCTTTACATCTCCACTAGTTGGTTTTAAAAGATTAGTAAGAATATTTAAAATTGTAGATTTACCGCTTCCAGAAGGACCAAGCAAAGTTAATATTTCCCCTTCTTTCAGGTTAAAATTGACATCTTTTAATACTTCAAGCTCGCCTTCCTTAGTGTAGAAGTTCATATTTATATTTTTAACTTCTACTATGTTGTCATTCATTGTGCCACCCCCTATAACTTTTAGCTCGTATATATTATGTTATTAACAATATGACCTATTTGTACCATTTTTCATAAATATAATATAAATATTTTGTTTATTTACGTATTTTCTTAGTAACTTGTACGTATAAATTATAGATAAATAAATTATAAGGTAGGGGATAAAATTGAGTAACATAATAACGAATTTAATAGAGTCAATATTTACTAATCCAATAACTATATTGTTTTTACTTGCAATAACTGTGTATTCTGTTTTTAAGATAATAGAAAATAACAGAGTATACTCATTTGTAAGTTCAAAATTAGAGGAAATCAATAGAAACCATAAAACGAGTGAATTTTATGGGAAGATAAGGAATGATTACTATACATATAGTAAAGAAAATCCTTATTCAGACGTAAATATAACTTCATTTATAGAAGAAGTTGTATCAGATTTAAAACATAATAATTTGCCACTGTTAGAGAAGATTAGAAGCATAAAGAATTCATCTTCAATAAGTATATTGTTAGGAGTTTTAGGTACATTTGTTGGGCTTTCTGCAATGCTTTTATGTGTTGATACTAAAGACATTATAAATTCGCTTCCTTCAACTATTAGTAGTATGCAGACTGCATTTACAACAAGCATATTTGGAGTTGTGTTTTCTCTAATTATAGGTTACTTTACAAAGATAAAAGATTGTGAGCATGTCTTAATACAGATAATGTTAAAATGCGAAAATTTACTGACATCTGAGATAACTCATTTTAAATCAGAAAGAATGGATTTAAAGGTAGAAGAGGTAAAAAATACAATAAAACAAATAAGCAAGTCTATAGAGGCTATTGAAAAATTTGATAAAATTTCTAAAGATTTAAATGACTTCAATGATGAATTTATAAGTGGGATAGAAGCTTTAAAAGGTCTTTTAGAAGGTTCTCAAAGTTCTATTAAGACGTTTGACCAAAGCGTAAGAAAATTAGATAAACAGTTTAATATTTTGAATGTAAAATTTGTAAAATTGTTTGATAAGTATGATAATCAAGATAATATAAATAAAGAGATTTTATTCGACATAAAAGAATCTTCAAAAAATATATACAATGCTACTGAAAGCCAGTTTAAAATTAGAGATTATATAAAAAATATAAATGCAGGATTTGCTTTATATGAAAGAAGTGCTCAAGATTTATTAACTAAATTAATGACTCATGAAAATAAAATATCTCAAAACCAAAAAATCCTTTTAGATGAAAAATTTACTCTAGATGATTCAATAAAAAATCTTTCAAGCATTATTGAAAAATTTTCTGATGACCTACAAGTTAAACTGGATATAATGTTTGAGAACTCTTTAGATATTCAAGATAAATTAGATGTTATGTTTAACAACTCTTTTATGCAAGATGAAGTTCCTCTTGATAGTGAAGAGCTATTTAAAAATGATATTGATAGTGTATTTAACCCTTTCAACGAAGAGATTTATGAGATAGAAGATAAAGAAATAAAGGTCATAGGTGAGGATGAGTTAAATGAATAATAAATATAGAAGAACTGTTAATAGAGAATTTGAAAAGAGTAGCTTTTGGCCAACATTTACAGATTTATTATCAACTGTATTGATGGTTGTAATTCTTATCTTATTTAGTTCAGAAAGTATTTCAGGTTCTGTCGAGCAAGATTTAGCTAAAAATGTCAATGCTTCTGTTGAGGAGACCTTAAAAAAAAGTGGTATGCCTGTGAAAGTAGATAAGGCTAATGGTCAAGTAACTTTTGGTGAAAGAACTATGTTTGATGTAGATAGCGATGTTTTAAAACCAGAGGCTAAAGAAATGTTAAAAATGTTTGTTCCAAAGTACATAGAAACTATTTATAAAGATTATGGGGACTATATATCAAAAATAGTTATAGAAGGTCATACAGATGATGTAGGAAGCTATATATACAACTTAGATTTATCTCAAAGAAGAGCATACAGTGTTGCAAAATATATAGTAGGGGATGAGATTGGTAACTATAAATATAAAGATAAGGTTACTAGACATATTATTGCAATAGGAAGATCAAAAGCTGAACTTATAAAAAATGAAGATAAGAGTGTAAACAGAGATGCATCTAGAAGAGTAGAGCTAAAATATGAAATAAATATTAATCAAAATAAATAGTTAAATTTTTATAAAAAAAAAGAAGGCAGTTGGTGTGAGCTTTAGGCCTTCTTTAAGGAAAAAGTTTATTTATTTTTGTTGATACTTAACATATTATAGTTTTTGGAAAAAATTTGCAATATATTAAACGTAAATGGGCGTTTAAAATGCATAACTGGGTACTACTGATGTAAAATATTTCATTTTATATAATATAAAACTTATAAGGTGTCAATTGTTCATGTTATGTTTTAAAAGTTGCCATTTAGAATATTATGTAAAAAAATATCATAAAAACGCATATAGTGTTATGATTGTCAGAGAAGTGTACATAAAAGCTATACCTGTTTTCAATTGTAGCAGTTATAGCTTTTTATATTTCTAAAATGTATTCCATAAGGTATAAAGAGAGTAGCTCTTTATACCTTTTTTATTTATTTCCATACTAATTAAGCAAAAAAATCAACTGCGACTTGTTTGAATTGCACATAAGATATGATTTTATTTAGAGATGCGTTTTTTGTCTTTATATATAGTCTAATGTAATTTTATTTTGACAATTTGTATAGAGAATTATAAAATATAGAAATGATAGATGAAAATTTATACAATAAAGGAGGTCTTAAGAGAGTAAACAAAGTAATTATCAACTTATTGTAAAATGGAGGAGTAGTTTGTGACAGAAAGAAATATAAATAATAAAAAAAATTCTAAAGTCAAAGCTTTAGTATTTTTACTGATAATATCTATATCAATTTATTTGACTGGTTGTGATACATCAGATAACGGCAACAATCAATCAAATAACCAAGATTCCTTATCTAGTAGTATATCAAGTGATAAAAATGTAAAAATTCATTTTATCAACACTGGAAATAGTGATGCTATATTAATTCAAGATGGCAAAACTTTTACATTGATAGATGGTGGAGATAATGATGATGAAAATTTAATGGTAGACTATCTTAATAATCAAGGTGTAAAAGATATTAAGTATCTTATAGCTACCCATTCTCATGCAGATCATTTAGGTGGACTTGATTCTGTTGTCAAAAACTTTAATATAGAAAATGTTTTTGTATCTAATGGTTCAGCAGAAACGAAAAGCTATAGAGATTTTATAAATGCTTTGGCAAATAAGGATTTATCTCCAAGCGTGCCACTTGAAAATAAGAAGTTTTATCTAGAAGATTCTTACTTTGAAGTTTTAAATACAAATGGTGGAGATACCACTAATGAACAATCTCTAGTTCTTGTATATACTAATGGTAAGGATAAAGCTTTATTTACAGGTGATGCTGAAGAAAGTACAGAAAAAGAGATATTACCAAAGCTAGGAAAAGTAGACCTTTTAAAAGTGGCTCATCATGGTTCTCGCAGTAGTTCATCTCAAGCGTTTTTAGATAAAGTAGCACCTGAATATGCAGTTCTTTTAGTAGGGAAAGGTAATTCATATGGACATCCACATCAAGAAACAATGAATAAATTAGAAAAAATGGGAGTAAAGGTACATAGAAGTGATGAGTGTTCAGATATAATATTTGAATCCACAGGTGATGGAGTATTTACAAGTTGTAAAGATGGAAGCTATAAAAAGGGTGTTAGAGAAGATGGAAACTATGAAAAATCAAATAATAATACAACAAAAGGAGAATCTTTAAATAAAGAACAAAATTTATCGAATACATCAGAAATAGTGTATTTTACTCCAAAAGGGAAGAGTTATCACTCTACAAAAAACTGTAGTGGACTTTCAAGAAGTAAAAAAATATTATCAGGTACAATTGCAGAAAGTAAGAAGAATGACCCCTGTGATATATGTTATGGAAAATAATAAAAAAGATAAATAATAAGCTAAATGCATAAAAAAATAAGCTATAATCAATAGATAACATATTTTATCTATACGAATAGCTTATTTTTTTGAGTATTCTTTAATAGCTATTTTATAACTCTAAATACACCAGTTACAATACCTACAATTTCAACTTCTGAGTCATTAAGCATAATTGGTTCCATAAAATCATTTTCTGGCTGAAGTCTTATCAAATTTCCTTCTTTAAAAAATCTCTTAACCGTAGCAGATTCACCATTTATAAGTGCAACTACTATCTGAGAATTCAAGGCTGTATTTTTTTTGTCTACTACAACGTAATCTTCATCTAAAATTCCTGCATTAATCATACTTTCGCCTTTTACTCTTAATACAAAATTATTGCTGCCCTTTACTAAACTGGCAGGGAATGGAATATATTCCTCTATGTTTTGTTGAGCTAAAATGGGTTCTCCAGCTGTTATTTGACCTACTAAAGGAAGTTCTATTATTTCTTGATTAGCTCCAGAAACATCATTTACTTTACTGCGTTCTAAAACTTCAATAGCTCTTGGTTTAGTAGGGTCTTTTCTTATGTATCCCAGTTTTTCAAGTTTATTTAGATGAGAGTGTACAGTTGAAGTAGATCTTAACCCTACAGCAGTACATATTTCTCTTACAGCAGGTGGATAACCTTTTAATATGATTTGAGACTTTATAAATTCCAATATCAAGACTTGCTTTTCAGTTAGATCTAAATACATAACATCACTCATTTCTAAACATATTTTGTTTTTATTTCCATACGCTTTATATTTTTAATTATAACATAATCCATTTATATCTGCAAACATTTGTTCCTGATTTTTAATCATCCTCAATCCATTCAAAATTCTTAACTATATCACGTTTTACATTCTTTTTATGAGCTGCATAAAGCTGAGTAGTTGTGACATTGTCATGGTCAAGTAAATTTTGAACATCGTATATAGAAAATCCTGTTTGTATTAGAGAAGTCGCAGCAGTTGCTCTTAATTTATGAGGGCTATATCCATTATCTCTAGTCGTATCTAGTGGAATAGATGTATATTTTTTTACTAGTGTTCTTATAGCTTTTGCTGTAAGTCTCTTATTTTGGAGTGATAAGAATAAAGCATCTTTTTCCTCATCATTTAATAAATCATCTCTTGTTCTTTCATTTTGCAAATAGTCTTTTATTACATGTTCACAAGTATGATTTATGGGCATTAAAACTTCTTTTCCACGTTTTCTATATATTTTAAATTCTCCTCTTGAAAAATTAAAAGATGATATATTAAGTTCTCTAAGCTCATTTAATCTAAGCCCATATGTAACAAACAAAGCCAAAATAGCTTTATCACGTAGTTTAGTTTTTCTCCAATACACCTTTTCTTTTTCTGTAAGACCTTCACCAGTTTCCACTGATTCCAACATTTTAGCAACTTCATCTATTTCAAGACGCTTAATAGCATCTGGTTGAGGTTTTGGAAGTTTTATTGGATTAAACCCATCAGTTATATTATTATCTATTTGAGAGTTCCTGTATAAGAATTTAAATAGAGTAGAGATGGATGATTTTTTTCTTGCCAAAGCTCTATTATTATTTTCAAAAATTAATGTATTTTTTTCTGTATTTTTATAATATCTACTACAATAATCACCTAAGAATAAATTTATATCCCTTGATTTTATTGTATTAAAATCATCTTCTGTAATATCTTTTATACAATCTGCACTTGTTAATTCTTTGGTTTCAATCAAATAGGAACAGAAAAAATTTATATCTTCTAAATAAGCAAGTCGTGTGGAAACTGCGACAGAGCCTTTTAAATATATAAAATAATCCTTCATAAATGTAGGAAGTTTATTTTCCAAAAGTAGACATTTTTCTATAAGTTCATTTTCCTTGATGACGATATTGTCAGGTTTATCTGATTTATTATGTACTTTTATAATTTTCTTATCATTATTCAAAATTAAACCTCCTAAAGTTAAAATATAAATCTTTTATATTATTTTTTATTATCTATATTTGGTATAAGTATTTAATTTAATCATTTTTGTATTTTTAAGAGATTAGTAGTGCTCTAATCAAAATCACCGCTAACTATTCCCTAAATCCACATTTAAAGACTAGTTAGATTTAAGTACTCTTTTTTTATTTCTCAATATATTTATATAAATATATTGAGAAATTTTATGCTCTACTAAAATCTTTTTTATGTAATATTTTTATATGTTTTTAATTAAACTAAATAGATAGTAAAATATGTAACTCTTTAATTAAAATTCAACTAATATTTAATTTTTAAACGGACTAACCAAACTTAAAATATAAGATATTATGAGCGTTATTATTGAAAAAATAAGCCCTATCGCCATAAAGAAACTTACAAATATATTATATTGGACTATTAAACTTGATATATTCAAGTTTAATAGTCCAAGTAAGTATGTAATTAGACTTATAACAAAAATAACTATGATTATAAAACTCAAACCATTTAAGCTATTTTTTAAATCGGCACTACTAAGTGACATATGTGTAGATATAGAATACATCAAGAACATAAATATAAAATACTTCAACGAATATATACTAGGTGTTAACAACATTACTTTTATAAAATTGAAAATATCATCTAAAATAATGTGTATAAAACCACTTATATTGAAATTATTAATCATACTTACATATAATTTTAAATCTATATTTTGTGTCACTTTCATATAACTCTCTGGCAACAATATATTAAAAAGTAAAATAATCACTATTGTTCCACCTATAATAGGCGCAATTCCTATAAAAAAATTTCCTATACTTTGATAAAGATTATCTTTTTTATAACTATGACTTACATATCCTAATATGCCATCATTTTTACTTTCTATTGGTCTGAAAAATTTAACTGAATTTATTTTATGCATAAAAATCAAGCACATTACCAAATGACTAAGTTCATGAATAAAGGTTCCTATAGCTCCAGTTACAATAATTCCAGTTTTCCCAAAAGATGAAAATATAAATTTATTGTTTAGATTTTCTGTAATACTAAAAATCAATCCAAACACAATAAATATTCCTAAAAAACAAAAGATATTTATCATACTTATTTTTAAAATTTCGACTATATGAATCATAAATTAAAACCTTATGTAGAAGTATTTAACTACTCTACTTCATATCCATTACAGTTTAGAATTTTACAAGCATTTTTTATATCTTTTTCTTTTATTAAAATATAATCTGTATCATATGTAGAAATTGCAAATATGCTTATTTTATTTTCTGCTAACAAACCACTTAGCTTAGATAAAATTCCTATAAGTGAAAAATCCAAAGGTCCTAATATCTTAAGTATTCTCCATTCTTTTTCTGACTTAACATCAGAAGGAATATTATTATTTGAACATACAATACTTAATTCATCTTCAGTTTTAGTTATAGAGTAAAATTTTTTTGTATCTATCCATGTTGGTATTTTACTATCATTATTTAATCTACATACTGCATACTCTTCTGCAAATAATTTTAATTTCATAATGTACATCTCCTCCAAACTTATTTGTCTACTTAAGATTATACATTAAAAATTATATAAAATAAAACATATAAAGTAAAAAAGGTTCACTATAGTATCCTATTTCTATAGCCAACCTTTAAAACTTAATTAAATTCTAATAAAAAGATATATTATCTAGGCTCAATTATAAGTTTAATGGCTGTTTTCTTATCACCTTCGATTTCTATATCAGTAAATGCGGGAATGCAAACTAAATCCATTCCACTAGGTGCAACAAAGCCTCTTGCTATTGCAATTGACTTTATAGCTTGATTTAGAGCTCCAGCTCCTATAGCTTGTATTTCTGCAATACCTCGTTCTCTCAGTACTCCAGCCAAGGCTCCAGCTACAGAATTAGGATTAGATTTTGATGAAACTTTTAGTACTTCCATTTCAACATCTCCTTGTTAATTTGTTAAAGTATCCATTACCTAAAGTACTAAATCATAATTGCCATTTACTAATTACAATCATCATTTAAAGTATACTTTTATAAAAATATACTTCTATAATTGTTTTAAGAAAACCTTTATTTTTTAAAACCATTTTATAATGAAAAAACTACAAATTTCTTTATATTCTATAAGCATTTTCCAATATTTCTAAATTTAGTATATCTTTGAGTCATAATTTCTTCTTTATTCATATCTTTATAATGATTTAATCTTTCTAAAATATAAGCTTTTATTTCCTTTGAAACAGCTGCTACATCTTTTTGTGCTCCTCCAAGAGGTTCTTTTATAATCTTATCTATTATTTTTAAATCATATAAATCATCACTTGTAAGTTTCATAACATTACAAGCTTCTTTAGCTTTAGAAGAATCTTTAAATAGGATACTAGAAAGACCTTCAGGGGAAATTACAGAATAAACTGAATGTTCTAACATGCAAACATCATTACCTACTCCAATACCTAAAGCTCCTCCACTACCACCTTCACCAATTACAAAAGTGATTACTGGGACAGAAAGTTTACTCATTTCAAGTAAGTTTCTCGCAATAGCTTCTCCTTGTCCTCTTTCTTCTGCCTCTAGACCACAAAAAGCTCCTGATGTATCAATAAACGTTATTATTGGTCTATTGAATTTCTCAGCTTGTTTCATAAGTCTTAATGCTTTTCTATATCCTTCTGGATGAGGCATTCCAAAATTTCTTTTTATATTTTCTTTTGTATCTCTTCCTTTTTGATGGCCAACTATAGTAACATTAAATCTTCCTATCTGACCTATTCCTCCAACTATAGAAGGGTCATCTTTAAAAAGCCTATCTCCATGAAGCTCTAAAAAATTAGAACAAATGTGTTCTATGTATTCCAATGTCGTAGGTCTTTTTATATCTCTACTTAGCATTACCTTCTCATATGGTGATAAATGAGAAAATGCATCTTCTTTAAGTTTTTCCAATTTATCATTAAGTGAATTTATTTTATCGCTTAAATCTATATTATTTGCCTCAGAAATAGTTATTAATTGTTTAATATCATTTTCTAAAACCTTTATTTTTTCGCTATTATTTTCAATCAAAACAGTTCCTCCTTCATGCCCTATTTCTTGTGCATAGCAAGAATTTGATATAAGACTTCCTTCATTTTTCTTCTATCTACTATCATGTCAATAAAACCTTTTTCAAGTAAAAACTCAGAAGTTTGGAATCCTTCAGGAAGTTTCTGATTTATTGTTTGTTCTATTACTCTTGGTCCTGCAAAACCTATCAATGTATTTGGTTCAGAAATTATAATATCTCCAAGCATAGCAAAACTAGCAGTTACTCCTCCAGTAGTAGGGTCAGTTAGAACTGATATATATGGTAATGATTTTTCTTCAAGTTTAGAAAGTGCTTGAGAAGTTTTTGCCATCTGCATAAGAGATACCATACCTTCTTGCATTCTAGCTCCTCCTGAAGCAGAACAAATAATTATAGGTAAATTATTTTCAGCAGCATATTCTATTGAATAAGTTATCTTCTCTCCAACAATAGAACCCATACTTCCCATCATAAAATCAGGATTCATTACACAAATAACTGTTTTAATTCCATTTAATCTTCCATAACCTGTGACAACAGCTTCTGACTCATTCGTTTTTTCCTTATAAGAGTCTACTTTTTCTTTGTATTTAGGAAAGTTCAGTGGATTTTGAAATTCTACATCAGAATTAAATTCCATAAAAGTTCCCTTATCAATCAATAAATTTATTCTTTTTCTTGCTCTTAAGCCATAATGTCTTGAACATTTTGGACATACAAATGAATTTTCTTCTATGTCCTTTCTAAATACATGACTATCACAACCTTTGCAATAAGTCCAAAATTTATCATCTACACTATTCTTTTTAAAGTTGTCATCTAAAGAAATCGTAACATACTTAGATTCTTTTGACGATAAAAATTTTTTTATCATAATCTATTTACTCCTTATAATGTAGCAAATTCTTTATTCATAAAGACATCTTCTATAAATTTGGTATGATGAGTATCTTCTCTAAACTCTCCACTTGTTACAAGTGCCTTTTGGAATTCTACATTTGTATTAATACCTTCTACAATAATTTCATCTAGAGCTCTATACATTCTATTTATACATTCTTCTCTAGTCTCAGCCCAACATATTAATTTACCTATCATAGAATCATATAAAGGTGGTATAGTATATCCTGCATATACAAAAGTATCAAATCTAACGCCAAAACCTCCAGGTAAATTTAATGATTCTATCTTACCTGGTGATGGAGCAAAGTTATTTGATGAATCTTCAGCATTTATTCTACACTCAATAGCATGACCTCTAAAAGCAATATCTTCTTGTTTAAAAGGAATTTCTTCCCCATTAGCTATAGATATTTGAAGTTTTATAAGGTCAAGATTTGTTACCATCTCTGTAACTGGATGTTCAACTTGTATTCTTGTATTCATCTCTATAAAATAAAAGTTTTTATCTTTGTCAACTATAAACTCAATAGTACCAGCACCGATATAACCTACACCTTTTACTATATCTACTGCGATTTTATGAAGTTTTTGTCTTTCTTCATCTGAAAGGTATGGACTTAAAGATTCTTCTATTACTTTTTGATTCCTTCTTTGCATAGAACAATCTCTATCACCTAAATGTATTGCATTTGAGTGTTTGTCCCCAAATACTTGTACTTCTATGTGTCTAGGATTTTCTATGAATTTTTCCATATATAAATCGCTATTAGAAAATGCTGCTAGAGCTTCTGAACTTGCCATATCAAAATTTGAAAAAAGCTCTTCTTCTTTTCTAACGATTCTCATACCTTTTCCACCGCCTCCACTTGAGGCTTTTATCATAACAGGATAGCCAATTTCTCTTGCAACTTCTAAAGCTTCTTCCTTAGTTTTTAAAACAGATTCTGAACCAGGAACAACAGGGATATTTAATTCCATCATAGTTTCTCTTGCTCTAGATTTATCTCCCATCAAAATCATTTGTTCTCTTGTTGGACCTATAAAAATAATATTATTCTCTTCACATTGCTTTGCAAATTCAGGATTCTCTGATAAAAAGCCAAAACCTGGATGAATAGCATCACACTTTAATTTAAGAGCAAGGTATATTATATTTTCTATATTATTATAACTCTTGCTTATATTGTTTGGCCCTATACAAATAGATTCATCAGCTATATATCTATGAAAACAATCTTTATCTATTTCAGAATAGATAGCAACAGTCTTTATACCTAGTTCTTTACATGTTCTGATGATTCTAACTGCTATATCGCCTCTATTTGCAACTAGTATTTTTTTTATCAACTTAAATACCTCCTACTACAATGGTTTTATCTTAAATAAAGGTTGATTATATTCTACTAGTTCTTCATTATCAACTAATACTTCAATTATTTCACCTTTAATTTCACTTGTTATCTCATTCATAAGCTTCATTGCTTCTAATATACATAAAGTATCGCCTTCTTCAACTATATCGCCAACTTTGACAAAGCTATCTGCATCTGGACTTGGAGAATCATAAAATGTTCCCATTAAAGGAGCTACTACTACCGATAGATTCTCATTAGATGCGACAGGTATATCATTTACAACTGGCTTTTCTAAAGAAAGATCCACTACTGATTCTTGTTGTACACTTAAAACAGGTGAACTTGAAGCTTGGGCTTTTTTAGATACTTCTAATTTTAAATCGCTACTTTCAAGTTTTACATATTCTAAGTTAGTTGAGTCTATAACCTTTAATAATTCCTTAATTTCATTGATGTTCATGTTGTTACCCCCTTGTATTATTACCTGGTGCTAATATTATATCACAAAAAACAAATTTATAAAAGAAAAAGTGCTGACTAGAGAATCAACACATCAATATATATTTTAATTTTAGATTAACAACAAGTAACTTATATTTGTTTTAATTTTCCATTATTAATATAGATTATAAGTATAAAATGAATAAAATTCAATATTTTTTGCAAAATACAAGGGAATACAAATTAATACCTCGGGGATTTTTAAGACAAATACCAATATTATGCAATTTAGACTTCGCTTTCTTTCAAATTAGTATCATTTTCTTTATTCTTACATAGAATATACTTTAACTTAGTTATTAAAATATTACTATATAGGTTAAAAGTTATTAAAATTGCAGGAATTATAAAGTAAACTCTAGCACCTATAAAGCCAAAAACTACTGTAGTAAATATTAATCTTTTATTTAAAGTAAAAAAAGGTATATTAAAAATACTTTTATCAGATGTTTCTGGTGTATAAGAATATATAATTCCAAAAAGCAAAGTCAACATACAAAGTGGTAGTAATATATAACTTGAAATTATTCCTAAAAAACCTATACTCTCAAAGTATTTGCTAGCACTATTTGTATAAACAAACATGTATCCATTTAAGTAAGCACATATACACGATATAATGCCAAAAGTTCCTCCTAAGGATTGAGTGTACCAATTAAAAAATTTAGATTCCATATACCTCGCCTCCTAAAACTGTATATATAATGATATGCATTTAAATAATGAAATATATCTTTATATGCTTATGAATAAATTTTTGTTAATTTCATTAATTTATGTTTAAGAAATTTGAAGTATAGTGTAGTATATATTAATGTAGATAAAGTTTTATGATACTCAATTAACTTATCTTATTATGGATTTATCATAGGTTTAAAAATTATTTTAGGGTTTTATATTTTTGTTGAGCTGAAAAATTTATTATAAATGAAGGGATGTTTTCGCTTTGGTAGATACATTAGAATTTGGTCTTAAAATTTTATTTTTTATATTATCAATTATTTGGATGGGTAAAATAATGATTTTAAGAACTGATAAGCAAATAGTAATCAATCCTTTGCTTATTGGTATATCTGCAGTCCTTGTGATGTTGCATACCTCACAAAGTAACATTGAATTTTTTGGACTAGATGTCCAGTATATAAGAGTAGTTTTATATATCGTATATTCATTAATAATATTAATAGGAATATGGGCTACTAACAGAAGAAATGGTATTTTCTAGATATTCTATTTCTAATAGATATCTAAAGGTTGCTAGTAACAAAGCGCTAATAATAGTGCTCTGTTACCAGCAACCTTTATTTTGATTATACATTTAAATTGAAAATTAAATTATTGAGCAAGGACATATATTTATTTTACGTTGATAGTGATTAGAACTTCTTGAGATGTATTTAAATCATTTTTGTCACTTAGTATAACTTTTACTACAGCCTGACCTGTTTTATTTCCTTTAACAATCATATCTTCATATGAAACTAAACTTTTATCACTTACAGATATCACAAAATCTAAATCCTTTGGAAGGCTATCAGTAACTTCCCAATACTTATAATAGCTATCAATTTTCTTTGTAATTATTTTTCTCAAATCAATACTTTCACCTTTGGCTATATCAACATTATGATATTTAGAGTCCAATTTATATTGATTATCTTTTGTATTGATAAAATTCAAATCACAATTTACATCCACACCATTATTAGAAAGAGAATTTACTACACCATCATCAACCAAATAATTATTTGCTAGATTGATTGAATCCATATCCTTTAGACTTAAAGCTTCTTTAGGAACTTCTTTTATATTATTGTTCCAAAAAATAAAATTGTCTACATTTTCAAGATATGATATACCTTTTAAATTTGAAATGTTTTCACCAGTTGCATAAAATTCTCCATCCAAAGCTTTTATATTACTTATAGTCATCTCATCTGGGTTTATATATCGTTTTACAACTGCTCTTAGATTAGCATCAGGAAAAATATTTTTAAGTTGATTGTCATTTAGAACATTATCATTTGAACTTATTGGATTTAAAGCCGCCGCAGAAATAAGAAATGGTATTAAATTAGCTAAATTCATAGTACCCTCCCACATAAAATTTTTTTATATAGTAATTTAATTTCTATGAGAGGGTTCTGTTTCCTTGTTATATATGCCTACTTTCGTACACTTTATTAATATAAATTAAAATAAATTTCTACTATTAAACTTATAAACATATTACTAGTTACGTTTTTTAGCTTCACATCTAAATATTCGCATACCTTGTGACATAAATTTGTCCTCATACTCTGTTGTAACATTATTTTCATACTCACTATTTCCTAAATCAAGAGAAATATTCTTCAATAGCCAATTATTTGCAGCAATTTCATTTAAACTAAACTCGAATAATTTTTCATTATCTGTTTTAAAGTGAATTTCGCCATTATCTTCCAAAACCTTATTGTACATTTCTAAAAATCCAGAATGAGTTAGTCTTCTCTTACTCCATCTATTTTTAGGCCATGGGTCACAGAAATTTATATAAATTCTTGATAATTCTTTAGCTTCAAAGTAATCTAAAATATTGCTTACATCTCCCCATAAAAATAATATATTATTCAAATTAGAAGAATCAGCTTTTTCAACAGCCTTTAAAAGAACTTCTTCCTTAAGTTCCATAGCAATATAATTTATGTCAGGGTTCTGTTTGGCTAAAGTTGTTATAAATTTACCTTTACCAGTACCAAATTCTACATGTATGGGATTATCATTTCCAAACTTTAAACTCCATTTGCCTTTTATTTTTTCTATATCGTCTCTTAAAATGTATTTTGTATAACTTAAAAGTTTTTCATCTGCACCTTTTTTTCGTCTTCTTCTCACAATAATTCTCCTTATATATAAAAAATTAGTAAAATACATTTTTTATTATACATTATCTGAGCAAAAAATAAAAAGAACTCTCTTAAAATAGAAAATTATTTCTATAAAGAGAGTTCTCAATTTGCTAAAAAGTTAATCTTAGTGGCACCCTGAACAACCAGAGCATCCTCCCCCACCTTGATCTTTCATATTTTCAGGAATAACTCTAAATCCAAATCCTGTATCTTCTATTATTATATCTCCATACTGACTATATTCATCAGAGCTCATTACAAACTGTAATTCTCCAACTTCATAAGTTAAGTCATCTTCTTTTTTCTCATCTAAAGCTAATCCAAAAGAAGGACCTCCACAACCAACACCTGCAAAGTATACTCTTATATTATTAGGTTTATCTTGATTGTCTTTTAAGATACTTTTCAAAGTATCAATAGCTGTTTCTGGTAAAGTAATTTTCATTAAATCATTCCCTTTCAAATATTTTATTAAAACAATATCTATTATATACCCATATAAGGTACATAATCAATTAGTTTTTGCATATTTTACTAAAACTTCTGCCAAATATTACTTAAAGCTTTAAAATACTTTATATGATATTTTATTTCCTTAAGTAAATACCCTATTGTATGCTTAGTAAACAAATAAAACTTATGCTAAAAAATATAATGATTTTATTTGTTGTTTTAATATTATAACACATTTGATAATGTCCAATTCATATATGCAAAATTTATATATTTGAAAGCTTATCTGTGTACAACAAGCAAAGCATAATGGTGTGTACCATTATGCTTTGTTTGTTGCTATTGAAAAATGGTGTGGCTATAACAATGAAAAATGACTACTCTCGATAACTGATTTCATCTGACATAAGCAGAAAGGATGTCCAGCTGGGTCAAACATAACCTTCCAATCATCGGAAAATTGTTCATCTGCGATTGTTGCTCCACAATGAAGTGCATATTGAACTGCTTTTTCCAAATCATTAACAGCAAAATCCATATGTGCCATTTGCTGTTGAGCTTCAGGCTTTTGCGGCCACACAGGTGGTTTATACTCAGGATTTCGTTGAAATGTTATACCAGGATATGTACCTTGATTTGTTCCTGGAGCACCAACACATGCAAATTCTTCATTATAAAATGGGATTTCCCAATTAAGTAACATAGCATAGAATTTTGCTAATTCATGTGGGTCTTTACAATCCATTGTAAATGAGTACATTTTTATTTTCAATTCATCATACATAACGTAATTACCTCCAAATGTATTTCTTTATCTTTTTATTGATATTTCTTTCTTTTATTTTAAATTCAAATATTGAGTTTGTAAGCTATTTTATGTATTCTTATATTGTGTACTAAATATTTATTTTTTGCAATATAAAGAAAAATTTCTATATTTTAATATTTTATAATTATTGAAACTGCTTAATAAATTCAACAGGATACATCGTGCGTTTTGAAATTTCTTCGATACTTAAATCTTGCTTTAAAAACCTTTTTATGACACTTTCCATATTTTCTGAAACTTCTATAATATTTTTGTCAAAGTCATAGAATCTAAAAGTTCTTTGCCCCCAAGAATATTCCTTTATAGGATGTAAAAATTCGATATTTTCTATTCTATTTATTTTGCTTTCCCACTGTTTGATGTCATCAACTTCAAAATACAATTGAAAACTATTTGATTGTTGATTTATTGGTAATTCATATCCAATTATAGCTTTGTAATTGATTTGTAAGCCAAATCCATTTTCAAATGATACATGCTCTCCTAAATCTAATGTAACTTTTTGTTCCATAACATCTTCATAAAATTTCTTTGATTTATTTATGTCTTTGACAATTAATAATACTCCTCCAAATTTCATATTATCACTATCCTTTCTTTTACAAATATTATAGCTTAAAATTTTGCAATTTCACTGTAAAAATCAGACATATTGGCTCGATATTTTTGAGGAGTTATTCCACAAACAATTTTAAAATCTTTAATAAAATGTGGAATATCATAAAATCCTAATTCATTACATATATAGAGCAATGAAATTTTATTATTGTTTAGAAGTTGTATAGATTTATTAATGCGTACTAAACGTGAAAAAGTCTTCATATTCACACCTAGATATTGATTAAAAAGTCGGTTTAAATGTCTAGAACTATAATATACTTTCTTAGAAATTTCTTCTGAAGATATATTTCCAAAGTTATTAATAATTAACTTAATTGCCAAATTAAACTCATCTGAGTATACAGTTTTAATATTAGAAATCAATAACTCTTCTAACTTTAAAATCAATTCATCTGTGGATAAAGACTCCTTGAATATCTTTTTTATTTCTATATCCAGTAAAGTATTAACTGAAGAAAAGGAAACAACTTTATCCCTAAGCTCACTTTGTTGTACACCTACAATTGGAAAAAAACCAGCAGGTTGAAACTCAATAATTAATATAACCTCACATTTATTAGCAATATTTCCTACTGTTTTTGGTTTAGTAGTTGGACCAAATAATAAACTATGTAATCCTATATCATCGTAAAAAAATACTAAAGTTACACTTCCATGAGGGATAATAGTATAATTATCAGAGATTGTTGTTTGATTTGGAAATGAGATAGTAAAATTTGATATCCAATTTCTTAATTGTATACAAGGAAAGAGATAAACAAAATCCTCTTCATAAATAAGAAGTGACCTATCTTTATTTATAAGACGAATGCTTTCTTTTTTTAACATAAATTATATCCTATCCTGTCATTAATATTTATTAAATAAGAAGTATCATGCTATTTTCATACATCATGAATACTCCTTATATGCTTAGTAAACAAAATAAAAATAAAATAATAAAAAATATATTACTTTTATCTGTCATTTTATATTATAACATATTTGATAGTATCTAATTTATATCTACTTTACATATGTAAAATTTATAGAGTTAAAAATATCTACATCAAAATAGAATAATCAATCATTATACGATTACACCATCTAAAACTGTAATAGTACGGCTACTACTTTTAGTTGCTTCTCGTGAGTGGGTTACCATAATTATAGTTTGACCACTTTCTTTATTTATTTTACTCAGTAAATTTATTATTTCTGTTCCAGTTTTACTATCTAAATTTCCAGTAGGTTCATCAGCAAATAGAATTTCTGGTTTTCCTATTAAAGCCCGAGCTATAGCAACACGTTGCTGTTGACCACCAGATAATTCTCTTGGTGTATGCTTACGTCTATCATATAAACCAACTATATTCAAAATTTCATCTAATTGTTTTTTATAGTCTTTTAAATTTTTACCATCTAATAATAAAGGAAGCATTATGTTTTCTTCCACATTTAGATTTGGTATTAGATTGTAAAATTGAAATACAAATCCTATATTTCTACGGCGTATTATACTCATCTTATCATCATCAAGATGTGATATATCAGTTCCATTCATATACACTTTTCCATTTGTCGGAGTATCCAAACCACCTAAGATATATAAAAGAGTGCTTTTACCAGAACCAGATTGACCCATTATAGAAACAAATTCACCTTTCATTACTTGTAAAGATACATCTTTTAATACTCTCGTTGTTGTATTTCCAATTTTAAATTCTTTAATAATATTTTTTGCTTCTACAGCCAAACTATTACACGCAGTTTTCATATTAACCTCCAAATTATTCGAATTTAATTTCTTCTACCAGCTTCATTTTCTTCCCTTTTACAATGGGTACTATTGAGCCTATTAAGGTTACTGTAATTCCCAATAACCCTGCAATAATAAATGTTTTAAAATCTAAATTTGGTGTCATTGAAATCTTTGGTCCTGCAACTATGAAGATAGTTTGAATTTCCATTATAGATATTACAATCCCAATAACAGCACCAAGTAAACCTGAAGTAAAACCTTCAATCAATGTCATTTTTACATTTTGTTTATCGCTCTGTCCTACCGATTTGTACATAGCTATAAAGCGTCTCTTTTGAATATAATTAATTAGCAGATTATTGATAATACCTACTGTAGCAAGAATAAAAATAAAATAAGTCATTTTATTCATAGGAGATAAAAAACTGCTTATAGTTTTTAAAGCATCATTGTTAAATTCTTCAACAGTACGACTCCAATTAGATGTATCTCCAAATAAGTCTCTTATCTGAATCATAACAGCATCTGGATTAACGGCTGTATATGCTAAAAAACCATAATTAATTTCATCAAAATCACTAACAGCATAATGTGATGGTATAACAGCTTCTACATCACTTGCACGAGATTTAAAACTCCCCACTATACTATAAGAAAAATTAGATTTATCATTAGATAGAGTTATGGTATCTCCTATAGACAAGCCTACTTTTTTTAAAGTATCTTCATTCAAAATAATAGAACGTTTATCTTTGAAAGATTCAATCACTTGCTCTTTCATATCATAATTTGTATAATTAATTGCAAGCATAGAACTGTATAATTTTAAATTATCTGTAGCTTCTAATCTTGAAAATATTCTATCGTTACCAGAAATCTTATTATTCATAACATAAGTAGGTAAAACATTTTCAATTCCATTCATATGTCTAACATCTTCAATAAACTCTTCATCCATCTTTCCATCTGCAAAACCCTGTAATTCTGCATCTCGAAATACATCACCTATATAAGTCTTTACAAAACTACCAACAACACTTATTGCAATTACTGCAGAAATACTTATAAATAATAATGTGATATTCTGTGTGATATTTTTATTATTTTTTATATTTCTAGCAGCTAATTTACCCTCATTGCCTAAAATCTTTTCATAAACAAACTCAAAAACTGTAGACATAGTATTAGTAAAAAGTGGTATTAATACAATAGTGGATACAATTAATCCTAGCAATGAAAATCCGCCAGCTACATATAATGTATTTTCAGGCGATATTCCTGGCAGTAGAATAGACAAAATAAGTATAATAGTTCCTATAAAAAGTATAGAACGATTTGAAACACGTTTTTCTTCTACTGTTCCTAATACAATACTTTTGATAGGTAAACGACTAGCTTTTTTAACAGGTATATATGCACTAAGAGAAGAAACAATTATTGCTACTATAACAGAGACAATTACTCCAATAGGAGATATAACTGTTGGGATTGATATTCCTTGTTCAAGAGAGTTTCCAAGTCCATGAAGCATAATATTCAAAACAACTATACCAATAGGAATAGCAATCAATCCTCCAATACTTCCATATAGTATACTTTCAAACATTAAGATATAAATTACAGTTTTTTTATTGGCACCAATACTTCTAAAAGTACCAATAAACGGAAGGCGTTCTAATGTAATCACCTTATAACTACTGTATATAATAAATATACTAAGAGTTAATGCGAAAAAGCTTATTAAAAAGAAAGGCATTGTTTTTTGTCTAGCATCTGCAACTATCTTACTTTCATTTACTGTACTTGATACCTTGAATTTTTCAGTTGAGAGCTCTTCAGATAATTTATTTACTAGACTTTCTGTATTTTCTTCTTTTGATTCTATAAGAACTCTTGTATATCCATTTCCTTTATCTAAAATCTTTGATAGAGTTTCTTTAGGTAATAGTGCATTTACACCTCTTGTATGTCTCAAAAATACTGTATCATATGAAGCAATATCACTAACTTCAAAAGTATAAGTCTTACCATGGATTTGTAAAGTAATAGAATCACTTTTTTTTATTTTATATTTTGATGTAAAACGATTAGGAAGAATAATTTTATTACCAGAAAAGTCATCAATATTATTTCCATTTTCTAATCGTGGTTTGTTGATTTTATTCAGTTGATTTAAGTCTGCTGATATAAGACTAAATGATTCATAATATCCATCCTTATGATAAACAGCAGAACTTTCCAATATCCCAACCTTTGATTTTATGGAGTTTAGATTGGGAATATCTTCTAGACTAGTTAACATATCTGGATTTTTATTTTGAACAGATATAGTTGCACTACCAAACATACCTCTTGCCATCTTTCTCTGCGCACTTTCGTAAGATAATCCAATCGAGAATGAAACAAAAAGCAAAACTGTTGATAAAACTATGGACAATAACATAACTGCTGTCCTAATTTTTCTTTCTCTAACATTTGTTAAAATATACTTTAATATAATCTTCAAATTTACACCTACTTCCTTAATTAAACCTAACCTAGATTTAGATTTAATCCAATCTAGGTAGAATCTCTAATACAACTTTTTCTTCTTCTGTTTTCAACTAAACAAAATCCTAAATAAAAAAGATTGATAAGCTATTATATAAACATAATAATCTACCAATCTTAATATATTTTTTAGTTAACCTTAATTAACCTTAACTAAGTAGAAAAACAGATATGAAATGAACTACCTAATCTCAATTCACTTTCAACAGATATATCTCCTCCATGAATTTCAATAATTTGCTTTGTTATTGCCAATCCTAAACCAGTTCCTTCTATTCTTTGCTTTGTATTAGTTCCTCTATAATAACGATTAAATAAATTTGACACTTCTTCTCTTGTCATCCCTTTTCCATTATCTGAAATAATAATTTCAATTTTTTTATTCAATGCTATATGTACAACAACTTTAGTATCCTTATTTCCATATGTAAAAGCGTTAATGATAAGATTGCTAAAAGCACGTTTTAATAGTGTATAATCAAAACTAAAATCAATACTGTCTATATCATTTTTAAATTCAATTATATTTGACTCATACTCTGGGTAGTTTAAAATATCAATGGACAATTCCTTCAAAAACCTTACTAAATCACCAATTTTCTTATTTAAAGGAAGAATTCCATTTTGTAATTGATATGTTAACTTTAAATCACTTATAAGTTTATTTGTATATTCTATATTCTTTAGCATGATTGAAGCGTATTTGTTTATTTTTTCAGATGAATGAGTAATACTACTATCTGTAAGGAGCTCTGCATATCCTTTTATTGGTGAAAGTGGAGTTTTTAAATCATGAGTTATATTTGAAATCCATTCTTCTCGCATAATATCAGTTTTCTTTTGTATCTCGTCACTTTTATGAATTTCTTCATTTAGAAGATTTAAACTATCATATACATCTGCAAAAACTCCTTTAATCTTGATTGGAAAGTAGCTTCTTTTTGCAATATCACTAACAGAAGCTGTAATATTTGAAATACACTTTGTTACCCAATAGCTGTAAGCAATTCCAAAAACCAAAATCATTAAAAATATAATCCCTATGATTGAAAATATAATTGACTTCCCACCTATAAACTTAGTTCCATCAAAAAACATATTCACTTTAGATATATTTAAAGGAAAATGTATAATATAAATAAAATCATTTTTGTTATTTGTAATAGTATTAAAGTAAACAGTGCCATCACTAGAATTATTTTGCTTAGCTAATGCTAATAATTCAGAATTCGAATAGTAATTTTTATGCTCTTTTGGCTCTGAAAATCCATAAATTATATTTCCATTAGAATCTAAAATTTGTAACCACAATTTATTTTCTTGAAGCTTTTTTAACCCAGATTGTTTTATTCGTGGTTTATTATCTATAAACACTACTTGTTCATTAAAATCTTCTGTAAATTTTTTAGCCCAATCACTACGTACATACTTCCCATTTGGCTGTTGAATAGTAATAAGGGATAAGAAAATACCTATTACAGTAAAAATTAAACAAAGAAAAATTATGAAAAAAATAAGGTATGAACGGAGTATTATTTTATAGCTAGGTTTATGCATTTAATCAACTCTTTTCTTAAACTTGTATTTTAATTTAAAAACATAACTATCTACATAAATTATATTTACATTACTTCATGTTATCAAGGCAGTTGTTGTATTTAATAAACTCACAAAATATCTACATAGCTTAAATAATATAAAGAAATTCTTCATAGAACTGCCTTTATAGGGGATACTTTATAAAAGAACTAAAAAATTATAACATATAAAAATTTTCACAGGTAAATAACAATACTAATAAGAATATTAAAACACTGTATGAAAATTCACAAATATTAAGAATAGTGAAATACTTGAAATTGCTTATATCAAGAAAATTTATATAATATAAATTGGTCAAATATGTTATAATATTAAATTGTGACAAGTTCATGGAGGTGTTTATATGAAAAAACAAAAGTCGCCAATTTTACTTGAGATGTTTGGTCTATTTTTTGGTTGTATATCAATGAGTATTGGTATAAATATGTTTTTAAAACCACATACAATTGCTCCAGGAGGGCTTAGTGGTCTATCGTTAGTATTAAACAAAGTTACAGGACTTCCAGTATCAGCTATCATGTTAATTATAGGTGTACCATTAGTAATACTTGCTTTTAGAATTATGGGTACAAAAAATTCATTAAAAACGTTATTTGGAACAATCGTGTTTTCTGCTATAGTCCAATTAACAGACCCATTATCGAAGTTAAGATTTACTGATGATTTACTATTATCTGCTATAGCAGGAGGAATCTTAGTTGGTATAGGTTTAGGCATAATGTTTAAGTCAGATGCTTCTACTGGGGGAACAGATTTAATTGCACTCATACTTAGTAAAAAATTCCCAGGAATAAAAGCTACAAAATTTATGTCATGTCTAGATGGAATGGTTGTTATATCTTCTGGTATAGTAAATCGTAGTTTAGAAACTGCACTTTACTCTGGTATAGCACTTTGCATATTAATAAAAATAGCAGATATGATAATTGAAGGATTTGACCATTCAAAAGCATTTTTTATTATTTCTGATGAACCTGAGAGTTTAAGACAGGCTATAACTGAAGAACTTGATAGAGGTCTTACTATTCTTGATGGTAAGGGTGGATACACTAGAGAAAATAAAGAAGTCCTATTAGTTGTGGTTTCTAAAAAACAAGAGCTTTATCTAAAGAGATTGGTTAAAAGAACTGACCCTACTGCATTTGTTATAGTTACAGATGTACATGAAGTTCTTGGAGAAGGATTTAAAAACTTAGAGAATTAATTAAAGTATTAATATTTTAATATATTTTAGTTAAAATAAACTTTATATAAAAAGGCATGGGACCCGCAGTTTCCATGCCTTTTTATTAAAATATATTTTAGAATGTTAAATACCTATACCTATTATTTTCTCAATTCATATTGATAACAAGGAACATTTTTTACAATACTACCAGCATGAATTTTTTTAATGTATTTTCCTGTGCATTTGAATCCTAGTAAATCTAATGATTTTGTAGAATTTTGATTTTCTTCGTATGTTATTGCAATAATTTTATTTAAGCTTAATTCTTTAAATCCATACTGTATTACTCTCTTAGTTATCTCAGTTGCAAAATCATGACCCCAATAGCTTGGGTTGATACATATACCGATTTCTGCTTCTAATGCTTTGGGATTTATATTATTAAACCCCATATTTCCAATAACTTTATTATCTTTTTTATATACTATAGCAAAGTGGCCGATTTTTCCTTTTTTATAAGGATTTAGAAAAAAAGATTTTATAAACTTTCTTGTGTCTTCTAAAGATTTATGCTCATTAAATGGTAAGTGTTTTACTACTACTTTATTTTTATAGCAGTCAAAAAAATCTTCAACATCATCTAATGATGCAGGTCTTAGTATACAGTTTCTAGTTTCTAAGATTTTCATTTGAGGATATTCAGAATCAGACATTTCTAATCCCCCTTTATACATTAATCTAAATATACTGTTCATATTTAAAATACGGTATTAATTATATAAATGTTCTCAAATTAACCTTATTTTTATTTTTAATAAAAACTAGTTTATTATATGAATCTTTCAAACTTACGAATTTATCTCTATTTTTCATATTAATTTACTTGTGATACATACTCTAAATTACATGTTATTTGAAATCATATTTAAAAATTCTTTCGTTGCTAAAGATAAAGATATATCCTTTAGATGGCAGTATCCTATACTTCTCTTAGGTATTGGCTCTTTTATATCCAATTTAAACAATTTTCCGCTTTCTAAATAGTCTATGCTGAATTCTTCTATAACACAAGATACACCTAGATTTATGTACGCAAATTCTAAAAGTAATTCATGAGAACCCAATTCTATGTCTGGATTTAGTTTTATACCTTTTGATAAAAAATATTCATTTACATACAGTCTTGAATTTGCTTTATTTTCCAACATTATTAAAGGCAACGTATTTAATTCTTCTAGTGATATTTTTTGACCTTTGTATTTTATGTAATCATTTGCACATACAAATATATCATGTATTTCAATACATTCAACAATATTTAGTGAGTCATCTTCTATTGGCATATTTATAATTGCTATATCTATATTTCCATCTTTAAGTAAAGATATAAGTTCTCTACTCGTTCTATTTATTGTAGATACATGTATATGTGGATACTTCTTATGAAAAATTTCTAAATATTTTAATAAGAAAAAACGTGCAGCTGTATCCCCTACTCCTATTTTTAGAGAACCATATTCTAATTTTTTAAACTTATTTATTCTATCTTCTCCAGATGCTATTAGCTTTAATGCAGTAGTTACATGTTCACTTAGAATTTTTCCCTCTGGAGTTAATTTTACACCTTTATTATTTCTATAAAACAGTATAGTATCCAATTGTTCTTCTAATTGTTTTATTGACTGACTTACAGCTGGCTGTGACATAAATAATTCTTTGGCAGCAAGAGAAAAACTCTTATTACTTGCAACTGCATTAAAAATCCTATATAGTTCAAGTTTTATATTCATATATAATTACTCCTTATGTCAAATATTAGTATTATTTATTTTACTTATAATCATATTTGAATTATAATATACATGGTACTAATATGACAATATTAATTCTTTAGGAGGATTTTGAATAATGAATAGATTAGTTGGGACTGTTTCAAGAGGGGTTAGAGCGCCTATTATAAGACAGGGAGATGACTTAGTTAAAATAGTTGTTGATTCTGTTTTAAATGCATCAAAAAGTGAAAACTTTGAAGTTAGAGACAAAGATGTAATTGCAGTTACAGAAGCTGTTGTAGCTAGAGCACAGGGAAATTATGCTCACGTTGACAATATTGCAAAAGATGTAAAAGATAAATTTGGAGATGATACTGTTGGTGTTATATTCCCAATTTTAAGTAGAAATCGTTTTGCAATATGTTTAAAAGGAATTGCAAAAGGATGTAGAAAAGTTGTATTAATGTTAAGCTACCCTTCTGATGAAGTTGGAAACCATTTAATAAGTATTGATGAACTTGATGATAAGGGAATAAATCCTTGGTCAGATGTTTTAACAGAGGAAAAATATAGAGAGCTATTTGGCTATAACAAACATACATTTACTGGTGTAGATTATGTTGATTATTATAAGAATTTAATTAAAGATTGTGGTGCAGAAGTAGAAATTATATTTGCCAATAATCCAAAAACTATTCTTGACTATACAACAAGTATTTTAACTTGTGATATACATACAAGACAAAGAACAAAGAGAATTTTAAAGCAAAATGGTGCTAAAAAAGTGTATTCTCTTGATGATATAATGACATCAAGTGTAGATGGTAGTGGGTATAATGACCAATACGGACTTTTAGGTTCAAACAAAGCTACAGAAGAAACAGTAAAATTATTTCCTATAAACTGTGATGAAGTTGTAAACAAAATTCAAGGTGACATAAAAGAAATCACAGGTAAAAATGTAGAAGTAATGGTTTATGGAGATGGAGCTTTTAAAGACCCTGTAGGGAAAATATGGGAGTTAGCTGACCCAGTAGTATCTCCTGCTTATACAAAAGGTCTAGAAGGAACTCCAAATGAAGTAAAATTAAAATATTTAGCAGATAATGATTTTGCTGACTTATCTGGTGATGAATTAAAAGAAGCTATTTCAAAATACATAGTTGAAAAAGATAACAAATCTGATGATTTAACAGGAAATATGGTTTCTCAAGGTACTACTCCAAGAAGATTAACAGACCTTATAGGTTCTTTAGCAGATTTAACATCTGGAAGTGGAGATAAAGGGACTCCTATTATTTACATACAAGGATATTTTGATAATTATACAAAATAATATTTTTTAATGAGATTTTATTTCTCTATATTAGATTTAAAATCTGTTAAAACCTCTTAATTGATATATTTTACTACGTATCAATTAAGAGGTTTATTTAATGACTACAGAAATGACTATAATTAAGATATGTTTGGATTATATAAACATTCTTATTTAAATTTATATAATGCTAACTCTTACTTATTTCTGAAATAATATTATTTTTTAAAATTTGTCTTACTGGAATAATAACTGCAACAATACTAATGACAATATTTAAAACAATCATACCTATATATAGAAAAGTATTTATTTCAAAGATTGGATTTATATATAAATATACGCGTTTTACCATAAAACAAATCATAAATTGTCCAATAATGCTTCCAATTATCATTATAATACTTGCATATAATCCATACAAGAAACCTTCTCTCATCATCATAAGTAAAAACTTATTATCTGTAATACCCATAGCTCTTAAAATTCCAAATTCATGTCTTCTTGAAAAAACTAAGTAACTTACTGTATTTATAATATGGAACAAACTTATTGCAAGAAGTACAAATACAATACCATATATAAATAAAAGTTTTTGATTTAAATAAGTATTATTTTTTTCAATAGCTATAGTATAATCTGTTACAATACATCTCTTTATATTATTTACAACACTTTTTATATTCTCAGATAATTCTACACTGCTACTTTCTTCTGTCTTTTTTATACTTACTGAATTATAATTTTCAATAT
Source organism: Clostridioides sp. LIBA-6822 (assembly GCF_056688955.1). NCBI lineage: Bacteria > Bacillati > Bacillota > Clostridia > Peptostreptococcales > Peptostreptococcaceae > Clostridioides > Clostridioides sp. LIBA-6822. The sequence goes on from NZ_CP196995.1 coordinate 2,138,731, forward strand.
CGAAGTTATTCTTCATTTGTTCATTTGTCATAACTATATCCATACCATAATCACCAATAAAATACATGTTATTGGCCATTACACGTTTTACAGTAGCAGCAACTACAAACTCTTTTGTTGTATAATCATTCTTATTTTCTTCTTTAAATTTAACAATTTCACCTGTTGGCTTCATTGTTTTTGGTACTTTAACCTTTATCTTATTTCCTGGTTTTATATCAACTGCATCATACATACCAGTTCCATCCATAGGTAATCTAACTATAACTTTATTATTTTTGAGCATATCATCATGATTAATTTTGCCATCTATAACATAAGAATTTAGCCCTTCTAACATTCCATTGTTATATCCATAGATATTTGTTTTTAAGAGATACCCACCTTCACTTTGCTTTGTACAAATACCATTAAAAAAATTCTTTATTCTATAATCTTTTTCAAGAGGTTTGAAGAAGTTTTTCCAAAATAGTTGTTCTTCTTTAATTTGTATAGCTCCAAACAAATACTTCACTGGATAAACTCGGGATACTCCCTCTACCTCATTGAGTCTTGAAATTTTATCTTTAGGTATACCTACGTCAAAATCTGTTGTTTGCATAGTTATTTGATAATCAGAATTTAAACCATCATCAGCTTTCATTGTAAGCTCATTATTATTTTTAGTAAGCTGTATTGAGTAGCTAGAACATAGAAAAATAATCCCACCAAGTGATAATGAAAATAAAATGCCCATAAACATTCCTTTTTTTTGAGTCATGTATTTGTGAGATAATACCTTTGTCATATTAGAATGTCTTACACTTTCTAAACTTCTTTTTTGCTTATTAGTAACTTTAAAATTTTTCATAGATTCTATGCTAGAGTATTTATTCAATTGATGAACAACACGTATAGTAATTAAAATTAACAGTAATAAAATAAATAAGAATCCCAAATAAATAGATTTTTCGCTTATGAAAAACGCTCCTGGAGCAATATCACTACTCAAAAATATATGCGGAAATTGTTCATATATTGTAGAAGCTATTCCAATACCCAAGATACAACCTATAGGAAATCCAATAATAAAAAGTAAAAATAACTCTAAAAATAGTAAGAATAAGAGTTGTTTATTATTGGCACCTAATACTTCTAAAACTCCATATTGTGATATTCTTTGAAGTATTGAAACATGGAAAATACTATATACTGCTGCTGCACCAAATACTCCAACAAGTAAGATAATTGCATTTGTATTTAGCTCTAGATTTTTCAAAAACTCAAATATATTATATTTTTCTATGCCTTTTGGAGGCTTTACTCCAAATTCAATTGATAAATGCCAGTTTACACGAGCGTTTTCTTTTGATATATTGAATTCTTTCATAAATTTAGAGTTTTGCTTATTTATATTTTTACTTTCATCATACTTTACATAAACTAAATAAGAATCATCTTCTTTAGGCTGTGAATAATCATTTACAAATCCTTGCATACCAGTTTTTGGATTTGAAAGATTTGATAAAATACCACATAATTTATAGGTTTTCCCACTTAATTTAACTGTAGTTCCAATCTCTTTTTTTATATTTAAATTATTTAGTGAATATGTGTCAAGTGCTATCTCTCCATCTTTACTAGGGAGACTTCCCTTTAATAATTTCCTACCTGTCATATCTAGATACGATAAATCTGCATTTAAAAATTCTATAATAAAAGGTTCATCTATCTGAGATTTAGTATTTGTAACGCCAAGTTTGTCTATAGTGTATTTTTTTGACTTTTTATTTTCTTTAATCTTTTCTAGTTGTTCCTTATCTACTTTATAGTAAAAATGAAAATCTCCACTATCTTCCCTTATCTTTTCGATTGTACTTTTGTTTGCACTATGAACTAGAGAACCAATACCTGTCAATAGTGCTACTGATAGTACTATACTTAAAACTATAGATATAGATTGTTTTTTATAATGTTTAATATATTGAATTGCAAATTTTATTAAAGACATCATAGTACTCCACCACCATTATTCACGACAATTCCATCTTCAATGTGTATAATTGAATCACATACCTGGGCTATATTTTCATTATGTGTTACCATAATTATCGTTTGGTGAAATTTTGCACTACTTTCTTTTAATAAACATACTACTTCCATTGTAGTTTTACTATCGAGATTTCCTGTTGGTTCATCTGCTAATATAAGCGCAGGTTTATTTGCTAAAGCTCTAGCAATTGCTACTCTTTGCTGTTGTCCACCAGAAAGCTCACTTGGGAACTTTAAACGCTTATCCCAAATTCCCAATGTATTCATCAGCATTTCAATATATTCATGGTCTACATGATTTCCTTTATCTAACGTGACAGGAAGGGCTATATTGTCATAAGTGTTCAGTACTGGTATTAAACTGTAGTTTTGAAATATAAACCCTATATTTCTTCTTCTAAATATTGTTAAATCTTTTTTGCCTATTTTAGATATGTTCTTTCCTTTAATTATTACATCACCTGATGTTGGATTATCTAATCCACCTATAATGTTTAATAATGTACTTTTACCAGAACCAGAAGTTCCAACTATGGCAGTAAATGTAGCTCGTTCAATTTTTATGCTTACTCCATTTAAAGCTTTAACTGTAGTCTCATCTTTTCCATAGTGTTTTACTAAATTATTCGTCACTAATATACTCATTTAATTTCTCCTTTCAGTACAGATATATGTTCTTATAAGATATTGTAAGTGACGATAATTACACTCATCCTACAAAGTTAATTTAAACTCTTACAATTTTGTAAGAAGATACTAAAACAACTTCCGCTTCCCAACTTAGATTCTACTATAATATTCCCATTTTCTTTTTCCAAAATTAATCTTGCAAGATACAGGCCAATTCCTGTTCCATTTTGATTTTCTACATTCTTACTTCTATAAAACCTTTTAAAAACATCATTTAACTCTTTGTTATCAATACCTATTCCTTCATCTTTAATAGTAATTTTAGTATACAATTCCATTTTTATTACAGAGACAGTAATTATGCTGTTTGATGGTGAGTATTTTATTGCATTTTCTAAAACATTTACAATTGCTTCTGTAGTCCATTTTTTATTATGAACCAACTTTATATCTGAAAATGGTTCTAAATTTATCCTTATCTCTTTGGCTTCTGCTTTATTAAAAACAGTACTGATACTTTGAAGTATAGTATCTTTGATTAATAGTTCTTCTGTCTCAAATTTAATGACTCCATCTTCTAATTTAGTCATCTTAAATAGAGATTGTAACAACCAATCAATCTTAAAGGTTTCATTTTTCATCTTTTGTAAAAACTCTTTCTTCTGTGATGTAGAAATATTCATATTCTCTAGAAGTTCACAATAGATAGTTATATTTGAAAGTGGAGTTTTTAATTGATGTGACATATTTGAGATTAGACTTTTAATTGCTTCTTTTTCTAATTTTGACTGTTCTACTTCTATCTCTATCATGTCTTTAACTTTTTTTACTTGGTGAGAAATTTTTGATAATCTTGTATCTTTGGTATCTGAATAAGTAACTTCTTTACCTTCCAATATTTGATTTAACATTAAACTCAATTCATCATATCTATTTTGATTTTTTTTAGTGATTATTATATATATAGCCACTGTGCATACTATAAAAGCCAATACTAACATCCTATTCTACCTCGTTCCATAGATACCCCATTCCATAAGCTGTTTTTATATATTTTGGATTAGATGGGTCATCTTCTACTTTTATCCTAAGTCTTCTTATATTTACAGACACAATATTCTCATCAACATAATTTTCTTCACTATCCCAAATATGATGTAAAATTTGTTCCTTTAATAATATTTGACCTTTATTTTCAATTAGATAACTTAGAAGTTTGTATTCTACAGAGCTAAGCTCTAAATATACTTCATTTTTATATACTCTAAGTAAGTTTTGGTCTAATTTTATTCCATTAGAATATATTATTTTATTATTTGATTTTTTTCTTATTGCTACTTTAACTCTTGCCTTTAATACAGATAAAGAGAATGGTTTTGTAATGTAATCATCAAGCCCTATTTCTAATCCTTTTACTTCGTCAACTTCTGAGTCTCTTGCAGTAAGCATTATAATTGGTATATCTGATTTTTCCCTTATTAGTTTACACACATCAAATCCATTTCCATCTGGAAGATTACAGTCTAAAATTATAAGATCTATATTTTTATTGTTAAATACATGCAATCCTTCTTGTCTTGTATAAGCCTTAAATACATTAAATCCATCACTTTCAAACGCATAAAAAAGACCTTCGTTTAAATTTATATCATCTTCAATAATTAATAAGTTCAATTTTACACTCCTTTAAATTTTTTAGATAAATAATTTACACATTTATTTTGCTAAAAAGACTGTAATTAAATTTGTTTTTTCAAATCTAGTTACAGTCTTATACATTGTATTTACACATTCTTAGAATATTCCCTATAAAACATTTTGATTGATTCTAAATTATCATTAGTTATGATAGGTACACCACTTGCACTTAAACACTCAGATAGAAATTCAATACGCCTGAAATATTTTTCTGCACTATCTTTAAATAATACAGGGTCTAGCCAAATATTAATTAAAATTATAAATACTTCAGATACTTCATCTGGATAATCTGTTTTAAAAATACCTTCATCAATACCTTGTTTTATTAAGCAAGATAATAAAGGAGTTACTTCAATAGTAGATGCGCGTATGTTTTTTATAAAAAAAGCTGGTTTTTTTTGACTGCACATATAATCAATCAATTTTTTTCTTATTTCTGAACTAGATATATGTAAGATAAATTCAGATACTTTTCCTCTAACAGTCAATTTAGGATTGTTTAATATTGACTTTAGATTTTCAACCTCTACTCTTAAACTATTTAATATAATCTCTTCAAACAATATTTCTTTGTCTTTAAAATGATAATACACAGCCTCTTTAGATATATCAAGAGTATCAACGATTTGTTGCATAGTTACATCATCATAATCTTGTTCTTCAAATATTTTCCATGCGACTTCTAATATCTGATTTCTTATTTTATCAGAATATTTATTTCTTGACATATAAATTCACTTCTTTCTTTATAAGTTTATACTAATCATTAGTATATTAATTATAATAAGATTCTTTACAATATGTCAACACACTCCATTTAAAGACAACAAAACGTATCTGCTCCTAAATTTTTTAATATTAATATAATTTCCTTATAAAAATATTATAATCAATTATATAGTTATACATTCCTCAATTTAATTACACTTAAATTGAAAATACAACGTTGTTCTTATATAATTAAATTATACAACAATAATGATATATTTTTTAAGTATATTTTTACTAGGGGGAATAGAGATGAAAAGGGTTGATGAAAGAAATACTATGTTTGCAAGAGCAAACTATAAAAAGGATAGTACTGCTTATAATGACTATTATAAAAAAAATCCTGAGAAAAAAGAAATTGATGATAGTATAAGAAGTAGACCAAATTTATGTAGTGAAGGTACAATGACTTACAACAAAGTAAACTCTCCAATGGCAAGTAGTGCATTTGATTTTTTATCTGATATAAAATCCTTATGTGAAGGAAAAGTTTCTGACACAAAAGTAGATGTAGATGCAAAATCAATGACAAAAAAAATAAAGGGTCTTGCAAAGCAATATGGAGCTTCTGTAGTTGGTATAACTAAATTAAGAGACTATCATATTTATACAAATAGGGGGAGACATGAAGAAAATTATGGAGAAGAAGTTAATCTAACTCACAAATACGCCATTGTGTTTGGATGTGAGATGGATAAAGAAATGATAAATAGAGCTCCAATGATATGTGAAGTTATAGAAACATCAAAGTGTTATGTAGATGCTTCTATTGTTGGAATGATTTTAAGTTACTATATAAGAAACTTAGGATATGATGCTAGAAACCATATGGATGCTAATTATTTAGTAATGCCTGTTTTTATAGCTCGTGATGCTGGTTTGGGGGATATTGGAAGAAATGCTATACTTACAAATAAAGATTATGGCTCTAGACTTAGATTAGGTGTTGTTACTACAGACATCCCACTTTTAGAAGATGAATATGTTGATTTTGGATTAGAAGATTTTTGCAAGGTCTGTAAAAAATGTTCTTTTAATTGTCCTTCTCATTCACTTTCTAATGATATTAAGATTGGTAATGATGGGAAGTATAATTGGGTAATTGAACATGAGACATGCTATATTAAATGGAGATATTTAGGTACAGATTGTGGTATGTGTATATCTGCTTGTCCATTCAGCCAAAATCTTGAAACTATAAAAAACACCACTTCTTTTAAGGGTAATAATGAGCTTATTGAAAAAGCTTTAGATGAGTATACTTCAAAATTTGGTAAACGAATATTTATACCTGGAAATCCTTCTTGGTTAAAATAATTATATTTAGTCAAGAGTCTGTCCTATGATAAATTCTAGGACAGATTTTTTATTAAACATATAAATTGTTAGATATTTTTTCTTATCTATAACAATTCAGCAATATTTTAGGTTTATAATTAATTTTATAAAATGTCAAACATAAAAGGAGTAAATGTATGGAAAAAATACTGGTGGTGGAAGATGATACTATATTAAATAAAACTCTATCATATAACTTAATTGAAGATGGATATATTATTACTTCAAAATTTACAGCTATCTCTGCATTAAAGTCTATTAATGAATGTAAATTTGACTTAATTATTTTAGATGTAAATTTACCAGATAAAAGTGGATTTGAATTATGTAAAGAAATCAAGGTGAATTTTGATATACCAATAATTTTCTTGACTGCTAATGATATGGAATATGATATGATTAAAGGCTATGAACTTGGAGCTTTAGATTATATAACAAAACCCTTTAATATCAATGTATTTAAACAGAAAGTAAAAGCTCTTTTAAATCATATTAAAACAAAACAAAAACGAGATTACTATAATGATGGATATCTTGAAATTAATTTTTCTGAGTTATCGTCCAATATAAATGGAAATCAAATTATATTTACGCCATTAGAATATCGTACCTTAAAACTGTTTATTGAAAATCCTAAAAATATTTTAACAAGAAAAGTACTTTTAGAAAAGCTCTGGGATGTAGATGCTAACTTTGTAGATGAGCACACTTTAACATCTGTTATAAGTAGGATTAGAAGTAAGATTGAAAAGGATAATTTTCAATATATTAAAACAGTATATGGCATGGGGTATATGTGGTTAGGAGAAAAAGGAGAAAGAAATGAATTTTAAAAAACTTTCTTTTAAATCTATTTATTTAATAATTGCCATTAGTATAATTTTTACAGCCATTTTATTTAATGTAGTAATTTATATAATAACTTATGATTTAAAACTCGTTGCCTTGTTATTACTATATACAATAGTGCTTTGTGGATTTATAGCATTAATAGTATTTTTACTTCATAAAAAAATAACTGTGTTTTGTTCTGAAATATGTCACACTTTAGATAATATGATGAATAGTGAAGCTAATACTGAAATTGCATTAGAAGAAGAAACCATTTTATCACGCATCAACCATAAATTAGTTAGAATGTATGAGGTTATTCAAGAAAATCGTCATAATATTGCTATGGAAAAAGCTAATTTACAAGAATTAGTTTCTGATATATCTCATCAAATTAAAACTCCTATTGCAAATTTAAAGATGATTAATACTACCCTACTCAATCAAAGATTTAAAACAGAAATTCAAAATGAATTTTTGATGGATATGGAAGGTCAATTAGATAAGTTAGATTTTTTGGTGCAGTCTATGGTAAAAACATCTAGGCTAGAAACAGGTATAATTACATTATCAAAAAAGAAGAATTTAATTTATGAAACAATTGCTATAGCACTTAGTGGAATTTTATTTGATGCTGAAAAAAAGAATATTGAAGTTACAGTTGATTGTGACCCAGATTTATATCTAATTCATGATAAAAAATGGACTTCTGAAGCTATTTTTAATATATTGGACAATGCTGTAAAATACACTAATTTTAATGGAAAAATACATGTATCTACAGAATGTTGGGTTATGTATACCAAGATAGATATTATTGATAATGGTAAAGGAATATCAGAAAGTCACCAAGCAAAAATCTTTAAAAGGTTTTATCGTGAGGAAGATGTACATGATATAGATGGTATTGGAATAGGTCTATATCTTTCAAGGAAAATTATATCTTTGCAAGGTGGATATATTAAAGTTACATCAGATATTGGAAAAGGCTCTACATTTTCTATATTCTTACCAAATAAATAATTCTTTAAATATTTTATTTGTGATAATTCTGCAACATTTTGATTTTATACTGTTCTTATAAGATATAAAGGAGGTTTTATGATGAGTATTTTACAAGTAATTGATTTAAAGAAATATTATGGTAAAAATTCAAACATTACCAAAGCTCTCGATGGTGTAAGTCTATCTATTGAAAAAGGTGAATTTATCTCTATTGTAGGTACATCTGGAAGTGGTAAATCAACATTATTAAACATGATGGGAGGGTTAGATAATCCTACATCTGGAAAGATTATTATAAGAGGTAAAGAATTATCAAATATGACTGATGAACAACTTACAATTTTTAGACGTAGAAATATAGGTTTTATATTTCAAAATTATAATCTTGTTCCTTTGCTTAATGTATATGAGAATATTATTTTACCAATAGGGTTAGATGGGGAGACCATAGATAAAGATTTTATACATGAAATTATAAGTATGCTTTCTCTGGAAGAAAAACTATATGATATACCAAGTAATCTTTCTGGAGGACAACAACAACGTGTTGCTATAGCTAGAGCACTTGTAACAAAACCTGCTATTATACTAGCAGACGAACCAACAGGTAATCTTGATAGTAAAACGAGTACAGACGTGTTAGCTTTACTGAAAATGACAAGTGAAAAATTCAATCAAACAATTGTAATGATTACTCACAATAATGAAATTGCTCAACTAACTGATAGAATTATTCGCATTGAAGATGGAAAAATTGATAATTAGGAGGTGTAATATATGTTTAAAAATAATAATCGTGCCTTTATAAGAAAAATAGCTTTAAATGATTTAAAAAGTAATAAACTAAAAACATCTCTTTCAGGTATTATTATAATGATTTCTACATGTTTACTGTTAACAGTAGCCTTAGTTTCATATAATAGTTCTGTAGATTTAGTTAATGCATCTCCATATCATGCTATATATAAATCTGTAAATGAAAAATCAAAGAACATACTATATCAAGATAAAAATTTTAGTGATGTAGGGATATACAAGTTACTTGGAAGTAATAAGAAGACAGATTATATGATGTCAACTATTTATGCAGATGACATGGCAATTAAACTTATGAATTTTCAACCATTGAAAGGTACTATGCCTACAACGAAAAATGAAATTGCTATTTCTAAAAAATATTTACAACAACTTGGTTTAAATAAAGATATTGGAGACAGTATCAAATTAAATTATCGTGATAACATAACAAGCAAAGAAATACAAGATAATTTTATTATTGTTGGTCTCTTAGAAAATTATTATCAAGATAAGGCTAAACAATATTATACAGTTGTTTCAAATGAATATTTTAAGAATACAACTTCTACATTTTTACAAAATAAAAGTAGTAGTTTTGATGAGACAAGACCTGATAGTGTAGACATATTAGTCAGATTATCAAAAGAAAATACAAAGAAAGATTCAGCTTCTATTAAGACACAATTAAAAGATATTGGTTTTTCTTTAGGTATTGAAAAATATAATATATATTTAAATGATAAATATATTGAATCAAATTTAATTGATAATGAACAGATTATTACAGTTTTAACAGTTGGAATGGTTATTCTTTTTTCTAGTATTTTTGTTATATATAGTATATTTTATGTTTCAGTTGTTAATTTAGTTCAGATGTATGCGAAGTTGAAATCTTTAGGTATGACTTCTTTTCAGTTAAAAAAGATTATTTCTCTACAAGGAAATATTTTATCGGTTATTTTTATTCCATTAGGTGTCATTACTTCCTGTATAATTACTTACATAATTCAACCATTAGCATGGCAGATGATAGATGATTTATTTATAATCTTAATTTTATCACTAGTAATGTTTTTAACTGTTAGAATTTCTTTACATAAACCAGCTAGAATTATTTCTAAAATATCTGCTATTGAAGCCATGCAATACACAGAAACTAAGGTTAGAAAAAAAATCAAAAATTTTAATTATATAAATATTAAAAATTTAGCATTAAAAAATATTGAATCAAATAGAAAGAAAAACCTAATTGCATTAATTTCATTAAGTATTAGTGGAGTTTTATTTATTTCAATTGCTAATCTTGCTAATTCAATAGATTTCAAAAAACAGTTGTCTCAGCAATTTATATATAACGAAAATTATATTGTAAGCGTTAAAAGCGATAACTTATATGAGCGCATTACACAAATCCAGCAAAATAACCCATTAACAGATTCTCTTAAAAATGAAATTGAATCTATTTATGGAGTAAAAAAAGTAATTGAATCTAAATCAATTAAAGTTAATATTATAGACCCTTACATCAAAGATAAAGATAATAGACAATTTACTACTTTAATTAAAGGTATTACACCTGAACTTTCAAAATCATTTGAAAAATACATTGTCAGTGGAAAAATAGATTATAAAAAACTCAACTCAGATGATTTAATTATAAATAAGTATAGAACGAAATCCTATGGATTAGATTTAAAAGTTGGAGATACAGTTACATTTGATATTTTTAGTGGAAATGATATTATTAAAAAGCAAATGAAGGTCAAAGGAATTATTGACAATTCTAATTCAGGAAATATGTTTTTTACTTCGGATAAGACCTTAGAATCTCTAACACCATATAATACAAATTTAGATTTTTCTATTTTGATAGATAAAAAGTGCTCTAAAGAAGTTGAAGAAAGTTTATTAAACATCATACAGAAAAATTCAAGTTTAATGATTTATTCATATGAGGATGATTATGAAATGATTACTAGAGCATTTCAATATATAGTTATAACTTTATACATTTTTGTTGGTCTAATCTCCTGTTTTGGTATACTAAATATGACCAATATTCTAATAAATAGTGTTTTAATTAGAAAAAAAGAGTTTGCCTTACTTCAAGCTGTTGGAATGACAAAAAAGCAACTTCGAAAGATGCTTTACAGAGAAGGTCTAAACATAAGCATCAAAGCTGTATGTATTTCAAGTTTATTAGGTTATTTGGGTTCAGGCCTACTTTGTACTTTTATAAAAGATGTAATTAGATTAGATTTTATTAATTTTAAATTTTCTATATTTACTATTTTAATTTTTTCATTTGTATTAATTGGTATACAAGTTTTAACAACTGAATTACTTGTGAGAAATATAGAAAAAAAATCACTTACAGAACGCTTACGTTCTCAATAAAAAACAAAAAATATGAGTTGCCATCAGTCTATAAATAGATAATGACAACTCATATTTTACTTTAAATGCTTTTCTTTTTATCTGATATTTCATATACATAGTCTTCTGTTGAATTAATATTTTTTTCTCTTCTCTTTTTAGAATCAATTAAAACAAAATACAGTATAAAACCTACAACAAGTCCCCATGTTCCTCCTTTAGCAGCAATTACACCTCCCATAAGTCCAATCAATCCTTTCTCTACACCAGTATCACATAGTTCCATTGATAACTTTGTACATAAATAACCTTGAACTAAAAGTGTGACTGATAATGCTAATGGTATAAGAGGAGTAGCAATCTGTGCAATTGGGTAAAAACATATAAAAATAGCTGAAACCCATACTAATGTACCCATGCCACTAAAAATAGACTGCATCGCTTCTTTTCCAACCTTATACCTTTGAGCAACACTTCCAGTAAGTGTTGCAGCCAATGGGCCACACATTGGTATATATGGAGAAATAACTGCCATAATAATGTTTCTTATACCACTTATAACATTAGACCTATTTGAATTGAAATCTATATATTCATCTTTTCTATTTTCACTTTCAGAGAGTACTAAGTTTTCACCTGTTATGAAATCACCAAATGCAATTATGTATATCATAAAAGCCATTGGTAACCCTTGTATAAATAGCATCATGCTCGGAAAACCTATTCCAAAAGGAGACACTGTATTTATAAGTTTTTTTAAGTCTACTATATAAATTATATTATCAAAGCTAAGATTAGGAATTCCTATTTCCTTACTAAATATACCTACGATTAAACTCACTAAAATGGCTGATACTACTCCATATTCTCCTAAATGAAATAAAAATTTATTCTTAACTTTTAGAGTATCAAATCTTTCAGAAAACATTACAAAACATGCAACTAATATTCCTACTGTTATAGCTATTGGGTAAGAATCAAATCTACCTTTAGGGCTAAATTCTGATATTACAGTAGATATACCAACCCCCATTAGTATCCCACCTTTAATAGAATTTGGTATTTTACTAACTAATTTACCAGCTACACCAGTTAATCCCATCAAAATAAATATAATTCCTAAATCTATTTGCAAAGCTGTCAATGCTTGTATTCTTTCAATACCTATGTTGAACTTTAACAAATATGCAGTTGTAAGAGTTATAGAAGCTGTAATCCAACCAGGTACAACTGGGTCTCCCATAAATACATGTAAACAGTATAATATAGAGTTGATTATAGCCATACTCCATGCTACTTCATAAGGCAATCCCAAAATTTGCGTACTAAGGCCAATAGTTCCTAAACTCGTCATACTTGATATTATTCCTTGAATAGCTTCTGGTTTCTCAAATCTGTAATGTATAAATGGAATTCGTATTTTGAACATTCCAAATTTTATATGGGGTTGCTCTCTTCTAGTGAGTCTTTCCATAACTTCACTCCACCTTTCAATAACTCTTATAAATTTACAACCTTATAATTGTTTATAAATTATCAATGTCGTTAAAACTAGTATATAACATGCAAATTACATAAACAATAAATTAAATTTATAAAATTGATAGATTTTGTGCATATATGGAAAGCCATATATATTTTTAGTTGTTTATATTACTTAATATAGGTTCTTTATAAAACTCAATAGTTCTTTTCCATGATTCAAACTGTCCTTCTGTATTTCCTTCTATAGTCCCACCTGAAGAAAAGATTCCTCCACCCATATTTACACATAATGTCTCTCGTAGAGGTATAATATATGGAATTGGTAATGGATGTCCCATATTATTATATGTTAATAATTCTACTTTATATGGATAATTATTTTCTTCAAGTATTTCTAATGCATCCAAACAAGCATCATAACTATTCCATATATTATCTTTTTTCCCAGCAATCATAAGTATATCTGCTTTAGAATTTTCTATTTTTATTCTAGCATTTTCTTTATTATCTGCCCTTTCAAAACTTTTCTTATAAGTACTAGCAAATCCAAAAGGAATTCCTTTTGATATATCTTTTTCCTGCTCTTCAAAAAATATATCATTATCTACATTGATATATGGAATTGGTTCTCCTTTATATGACCATGATGAAGTATCCTTTCCATTCAGCATTCCATTAAGAGCTTGAAAACAATAAGTATGAGGTTGTGATACTACCACTTTTTTTATTTGTTCATATCTTGAAGCAAGTAAAAGTCCTAATTCTCCACCCTTTGATGTTCCATGTACAAAGATTTCTTTAGTATTAGTAATTTCATTTTCACTAATCCACTTAAATACTTTTTCAAAATATTCTAATGGAACTTCTTCTAACTTATCTGGTAACCCTTCTAAGGCAAAGTATGCAACTGTTAGTACATTGAATCCTCTAGATGCAAGTGGAGCGGCTAAAAAGTCTAAAGCATCTAAACTCCCATCAGAACCGCCTAACATTAAAATTGTTTTATTATTAGAGTTTTGTTTATGAAATAACTTTCCTATAAATTCATCAGATATGTATTTTGTGGTAATATCTTCTGCTTTAAATAATCTCTTCAATTCAACTTCTTTTCTTTCAGTAGTAGTTTCAAATATCATATTCATGATTATTGGTTTATCAATAGATATATTTTCTGCAAAACTTTTACCTTCAGTTTTAGATTTTTCCAGCGAATAAATTAATCCCATACAGTCAGCCTTTTTATAAGTGCCTTCTATAGGTTTAACAGAATCTAAATCTATCTCTCCTTTTTCGTTTGAATAAAATACTCCATAAGATGAGAATTCTTCTCCCTTACACCATGGAAATTCCATTTTCATACTCACTTTGAGTTTAGTATTTGGTGTTAAATCTGAAACCATAATCTTAAGTCTTTCATCTACAAATGATTCTAAATTGTATACATTTATTTTCATAATTCATTTCTCCTTATAATAATTATTTGTTATTTGCATATTTAAAATATTTTATTCAATACAATATGAATCATTAAAATTAAGACATCATATTGACTATTTTATTATACCAATCTACTTTCATTTTGTCAATATGATGTCTTTTACTTTCAATTTAAATTATGTCTGACATACTACTTTTGTTTAAAATTAGCACAAATAAAAACCACTCTTTTTAAAGAATGGTTTTTGATAAATGTTATTTTTTATTTATAAGTTTATTTCTTAATTTAAATTTATATAATTTGATGTTTTTATTTAATATTTAATAAAATTATGCATTTGCAAAAGTATATATAGCATTAATTCTTGCTATATATAAATTCTCATCACTGCATCCAATATATTTAGCATATTTTTCTATCTTTTCTTTTGCATTTTCAACATCACTTTCATCACTCTCCATTAACTCATTTATATAAAGGTCCATTAATGAGGCTTTATAATTTTTTATATCATAACCTAAAAATTCAGTTAATCTCTCAATTTCCTTACTAAAATCTCCATCTTCTTTTACCAAGAATTCGTATACATCTTCTCTATATGGATTTAAAGTTATTATTTGTTTTACAACCTTACATTCGTCAGCCTTCCCAATAAAACCATCTTTATAATTATTAAATAATGCATTAGATTTTTTTATAGACTCTTCATCAATATAAGAATGTACTTCAGTTACTCTATTTTCTATAAGAGCATCCACGACAGCATAATGAATTTTAAAACAATCATTATATAAATAATTACTCATTTTTTTTACGGTTGATTCGATTTCCAAAAAACTAGCATGACCATTTTTTTTATTTTTATTTGGAATAATAAAAGTTTTATTCAAATTATTAAAAAGTCTCTTAAAATCCAAGTATTTTTCGCAATAAACACTTTTAAAGGTATCGATATCTATAGTTATAATTCCAAAACTTACTATAGTTTCAATGCCTTTCTTAAAAGATTCCTCTATATATTTTTCTCCTAAGTTTAACCCTCTATCTGATATTTGTTTTAGGTTTTGAAAATTATTTAAACAATCCCTCTCAAAGTTTTTAGAAATTTCTAAAGCGTATAGTTTAAAGATTTTCCTTATCTTATTATAATTATTTTTCGTATCATCAAATCTGATAATAGCTCCATTTACATCAAAAGTAATCATTGAGTTTTAACCTCCCCATTAGTTTCATCAATAAAATAAATTTAATATAAACTTTATAATCATAATATTAAACTTATTTATACTATAATTATTAATTTGATGATAAAAGCTATTTTCCTTCTAAATAAAAAATTTGTCTAAAGTTTTTAAAAAAATTAGACAAATCTTAGATTATTATTCTTTAAATTATTCCAAATACGCCAAATAATATTGGTATAAATATGGCTGGCAATAAATTTGCTACTTTTATATTTGTTAGTTTAAGTACATTTAAACCAAGGCCTATAATCAATAAACTTCCAGCTGCTGTCATCTCTGTAACTACAGGGTCACTTAAGAATCCATTTAGAAAAGATGCACCTACACAGATAATACCTTCATATAAAAATACAGATATTGCAGAAAACATTACACCTATACCTAAAGAAGCAGTAAATATAATAGAAGCTATACCATCTATTACGGATTTTACAAATAAAGTATCATGACTTCCTGTAAGACCACTTTCAAGCGAACCAACTACAGCCATAGCTCCTATACAAAATAATAAACTAGATGATATAAAACCTTCTGCAATAGAATCCTTTTTATTTCCTTTAGAAAATTTGCTTTGTAAAAAAGCTCCTAACTTATTTACCCATTTATCTATATCTATTAATTCTCCTATTAAGGCACCTATAGCTATAGATATTATTGTTACTAAAGTATTTTTTCCTTCTAAAGCTCCTGATATACCAATATACAATACACACAAGGCGATTCCATTCATTATGGTATCACTTACTCTTTGAGGTAATCCTCCCTTGATTATAAGACCTACTATACATCCACCTGCAATGGCTAAACTATTTGCTATTACTCCAAACATTTTTTCTCCCCTCGATTAGCTAATTAAGATTTGCTTCCATTATAAAAACTTAAATATCAATACTTTGTAGTGGATATTTTAAATATTCCAAAAATTCTTCAAAGCCTTTTCTAGATATATTTACAGTTTTAGTATTTATATTTGGATGAAAATTTAAGTAATCTTCTTTAATTACATCTTTGTCTATGTAAAGCTCCACTTTTCTTTCTGTATCATTTATCAATGAAAAAGGATTTACACTTCCAGGAAGAAGTTTAAGTACATTGTATAATCTCTCAGGCGAAGCAAATGATAATCTAGAACTTCCTATCTTATCTTTAAGTGAGTTTAAATCAACCTGTTTTTCTCCTTTAACTACAATAAGGTAATACTTATTTCCTTTAGCATTTCTTAAAAATAAATTTTTACATTGACACCCTTTTGTTATTTCATCTAAAATGACTAGTTGTTCTGCTGTATATACAGCTTCATGTTCTACTACATCATATTCAATATTTAATTTGTCCAAAACATTATATATTTTAGTCTCATTCATATTCACTTCATTTTCATCTTGCTCTTTCATAATTTTGTCTTTTAAATCACTCATATTTCTCTTTTCTCCTTAAATACTTTGTTATCTTTAACCCTATTTGGGATATTACTCTACGATAGCTATCGCTCTTACTGGAGCACCATCGGCATCATTATACTTAAATGGAGCTGCTATAAATAGAAATTTTTCTGGAACATTTTCTAGATTTGTAAGATTTTCTATTATTATTTTTCCTTTTTCAAATAAAATATGATGAACTTCAAAAACTGATGTATCATATCTATCAACTGATAGCATGTCTATACCTATACCTTTTATATTAGTATCAGCTATATAATTTGCAGCTTCTTCTGTTAATGTAGGGTAACCTACATAGTACTGCTTTTTATCCCAAAACTTTGACCAACCTGATTTAAATATTATAAAATCACTACTTTTTATTTCATCTTCATATTTTTTTAGATATTCTAACTCTATATTCCTATTACCTTTTTCAAGTTCTAGTACATAAGCATTTCCAACAAAATTTTCTATATCCAATTTATCTAGGGTCTCACCTTTAGTATACATATGTCTTGGTGAATCCATATGAGTTCCATTATGAGAAAATACACTAATCAGTGTTTCTTGATAACCATTTTCTTCAATAATTGCTACTTTTTTGATGTCTGGTCTATTAGGCTCTGCATATACAGGCATGTCATTATGTGTCACATGAGTTAAATCAAAAACCTTCATCTTTATATACCCCCTATGTTTTATTTTATATTATATACCTAAATTCATTTTATTTCTATCAGATTTTATTCCATTATATACCATACTAATATATATTTTTTATAAATTTCAATGGATTTACAGAAAAATCTTGAAAAGAATTATCAGTAAATATAACATCTTCTCCTAAAAAACGTTTGTATCTTCCTTCTTCTTTCTTTAACGTAATTCTTTGTTTCTGTGAATGATTGTTAAAAACCATTATTTTAAGTGGAGATTTTTTTCTATTTGTCTGTACTCTTTTTAACATGTATTTTATGTGCATATCAGCTTCAGGAAATGAATATCCACAAAATATTAAAAGGTCAGTATCTCTTAAAGTTTTTTCTGTTTCATTCCATACATTACTTAAAAATATATTTGACATATTCTTAAAATATGTTGGTGGAACTATAATAGGTTCTGTTAATTCACCACATTCTAGACATTTTGTCTCTGAACTATTTTCAATAAGTTTCATGACACCACCTTCATGTGGCGTAAGGGTTACACTATTACAAATAGGGCAATAAAGCCAATTTAATGACCCATGCACCTTATATAATTTTATTAGTGGTTCTTTTGGTTTTCTCCAATTTATTTCTTCTTTAAAATTAGTAAATTCTACACCGTAATCAAGCATAATTGGTGAATTATTTTTATCTCTTAAACCAGTGACTGTATTGTCTATATGTATATCATAATTTGCACTAATAAAAGTGGTGTCAAGAAGTAAATCGTTTTCTAAAAGATTTTCAACTAAAAGTTTATGATATTTATTGTCTGTTCTAGGTGTATTATGAATTGCTTCAGCCATTAACAGTATTAAATATTGTCTTAAAAAACGTATACTATCACTTCTGTTATTTAGATTCTCTAAACCAAAGTTTCTAAAAGCCTCTCTTCTTTGTTCTGCTAAATCTAAAAGTCCTAAAACTTCCTCAAAGGTAGGAAAATTTGCATTATCTAGATTATCTTTCACTATATCAATATTGAACATCTGTTTAAAAAAATTATATAATTCTCTATTCATATTGGTATTATAGTTTTTAGGATTTAGCTTTTTAAAGTATTCACTAAATAATTCATTTTGAATAGGTAAATTTTCTGCTGCTGAAGCTCCTGCTCCCAAAAATATAGCTATTTTCATATGATTCCTCCTAATATAAATATTACTACTATTTCATATCATATATTTGATAATACAACAATAAAGCTGTCTTTTCCTAGAAAAAATCCTATTACAAGACAGCCTTATATTATATTAAATCTTTAATAATTCATAAATAGAAAGAGCATATATTTGAGTAGCCTTTACAATATCCTCTACTATTAAATATTCATTAGCTTGATGTTCTGTTTCTGGTTTTCCTGGGAAAATAGCTCCAAATGCAACACAATTATCTAAAGCTCTTGCATAAGTTGCTCCTCCAGATGAAAGTGGTGTTCCATCAAGACCAGTTTCTTCTTCGTATACTTTTCTAAGTGTCTTAACAAGAAGTGTGTCTTCTGGAACATAGATTGAATCTAAGAAATCATACTCCTTATAAGTTAAATTGTACTTATCTGTCATTTTCTTTAATTCTTTTACAAAATCATCTTTTTTGTATGTTACTGGAATTCTTATGTCTATTCCAGCAAATTCTTTTTCACTATCAATAGTTACTCTACCTATATTTACTGTTAGTTTGCCAGATACATCATCTTTACAATTAGAAATTATATTATTTCCATTAGCATCTTCTCCAATGACTTCTGCTAAAAACTTAATTATATTAGAATCTATACCTATATTATTAAGAGCTATACAAAGTCTAGCTACTGCATTTATACCCGTATCACTTGCTGCTGAATGGACACTTTTCCCTATTATACATATTTTATTTCCTTCAACAGTATATTCAAAGTTTAATTTATCAAGTTCTTTCTTTAATTTGTCAGAATATTTTCCAATATAAATTGCTTTCCCTGGAACTGCATTTAAGGCTTTTCCAACTGATAATTCTATGTCACTTTTACTATCACAAGTTAAATGAACTTGTAAAAGACCTTTTTCTGCATTTGTTATTGGGAATCTAGAATCTGGAGTAAATCCGTAATTTGGAATTTCTTCATTGTTTTCTTTATATTTATTTATACATCTCCAAAGATTTTCTTCATCAGCCCCAAAAATAAATCTTATTCTTTTGTTAAAGTCTACATTTAAATCCATAAGAGCTTTTACTGCATAAATTGCTGCTATTGTAGGTCCTTTATCATCTTGTGTTCCTCTTCCATATAAATTGCCATTTTCTAAAACAGCTTCAAATGGAGGATGATTCCAACTTTCTAAATCACCTTCTGGAACGACATCAACATGACCAAGTATACCTATCATTTTTTCACCTTGTCCTATTTCTGCATATCCATAATATCCATCCTTATATACTGTCTTAAATCCTAGAGATTTACATAAGTCTAATATACCTCTTAAAGCCTTATCTACATTTTTACCAAAAGGACAGTTTTCAGTTGCTTCAGATATAACACTAGGTATTTTTACACTTTCTTGTATTGAAGAAATCATTTCATCTTGTAGAGAATTTACTTTTTCTTTAATTTGCTCTTTCATATTATCACCCTTCAATTTTCATCATAATATACTAATAAATATTTTGACCTTTTTAATAAAAAATATGCTTATTTTTTCAGTTTTTTTATAAATTCAATTGCTTTTAAAGTTCCCATTTTTGAATGGTCAAATGTAAGTCCACCTTGGAAATAGACGTTATAAGGAGGTCTTATTGGAGCATCTGCACTTAATTCTATAGAAGAACCTTGGATAAAAGCTCCTGCTGCCATTATGACTTCACTTTCATATCCAGGCATATCCCAAGGAACAGGTTTTACATAAGAATCAACTGGTGCAGCTTCTTGTATCCCTTCACAAAAACTTATTACCTCATCAGCATCATTAAGTTTAATACATTGAATAATATCACTCCTTAAGTCATCGTATTTTGGCAATACATCATAGCCTAATTTTTCAAAAGCTCTTGAACAAAAGATAGCTCCCATTACAGCCTGAGATACTATATAAGGTGCTAAGAAGAATCCTTGAAGTACATTTCTAGTAGTTCCAAAAGTAAGACCACATTCTTTTCCTATTCCAGGAGAAGTCATTCTATAAGATATAAGTTCAATTAAATCTTTTCTACCAGCTATATATCCACCTGTCAATGCAAGTCCACCACCAGGATTTTTTATTAAAGAACCAGCCATAACATCTGCTCCAACATCAGTAGGCTCTTTAGTATCTAAAAACTCACCATAGCAATTATCAACCATTACTATAACTTCTGGTTTGACAGACTTTATTACATCAATAGCTTCTTTTATATCACTAATTGAAAGTGATTTTCTCCAAGAATATCCTTTTGACCTTTGTATCATAACAAGTTTAGTTTTATCATTTATTTTATTTTTAATTCCTTCGAAATCTAGATTCCCATCTTCTAAAAAATCTACATCATTATATGTAACACCATACTCTTTTAATGAGCCTTTTTCTTCTCTTATCCCTATAACACCCTCTAAAGTATCATATGGTCTACCAGTAACAGACAGAATCTCATCTCCTGGTCTAACTATACCTTGTATACATAAAGTAAGTGCATGTGTTCCATTTACAATTATTGGCCTTACAAGAGCATCTTCTGTATTAAAAACTTTAGAATAGATTTCCTCTATTTTTTCACGACCAATATCATTATATCCATACCCTGTAGTCCAGTTAAAGTGCATGTCACTTAGTTTAGATTCTTGCATAGCTTTTAAAACTTTATATTGATTATATTCTCTTATTTCTTTTAGTTCTTCAAACTTATCTTTTATATCTTCCATTACTTCTTGTGATAGTTTAAAAGTATCATTATCTATCCCATAGTAATCTTTTAATAATTCCTTTGTCTCATTAAGCATTTTATCACCTGTCTCTTTATGGTTTTATTTAAACATGTCAAAGGAGACTATTTTACTAAAACAAATAAATCATAGTTTATAGGTTAGTATAAGTCTCCTCTCAATCATTTTAAATTAAATTAATTATCTATCTGTTGTTATTATTATTGTTATTATTATTGTTTTGATTTGTTAGATTAATATACTTTCCAGGTTGTATAGTGGAAACAGCATGTTTATAAATCATGTTTTGTTGTCTATTATCTCCTTCTATTAATATTATATAACTATCAAATCCTTTTACAAGCCCTTTAACTTGCACGCCATTAACTAAATATATAGTAACAGGTATCCTTTCTTTCCTAGCATTATTTAAAAACAAATCTTGTAAATTTAAAACTGTATTTTTCATTAGATTTGTACCCTCCCAAGATTAAATTGAACTTCTAAAATATTCCTACCTTATATTCTATATAAGTTATGATAAATTTTCAATATTAAGTTGTATACTTAAAAAATTATATATTATTTTATAGAATCTTTAATATATAAGATTATTTCATTTTTTAATGTATCTATGCTTTCATATGTGTCTAAATCAAACCATTTTGCTGTCTCATATCTTTTAAACCAAGTTATCTGACGCTTTGCATACCTTCTAGAATCTCTTTTGATTATTTCGATAGCTTCTTCATATGTATATTCTCCATCTAGATACTTTAATATCTCTTTATAACCTATACCTTGCATGGATATCATGTCTTTTTTAAATCCCATACTTAAAAGTTTTTTGACCTCTTCAACAAGTCCATTTCTAAGCATAATGTCAACTCTCATATTTATTCTTTCATATAAATATTCTCTGTTTCTATTCAAGACTATTATTATAGGTTCATACTCTTCATTGAATTTTAAATCACTTGAAAAGTCATTCATTTTCTTGCCACTTAGACAAACTTCAAGTGCCCTTATAACTCTTTTAGTATTGTTCTTATGAATTCTATTAGCGGCTTCTTCATCAAGTGATTTTAGTCTATCATGCATGTAATCTATTCCATTTTCAGCAAGCTGATTTTGAAGCTCATCTCTTAATTCATTATTGGCATCTGATTTTGCAAAATCCATATTATATATTAAAGAATTTAAATAAAGCCCTGTGCCTCCAGTTACTAAGACAGATTTTCCCTTTTGATTTATTTCATGTATATATTTCTTTGCCCTTTGTTGAAACTCTGAGACTGAAAATGGATAGTCAGGCTTAACTTCATCTATAAGATAGTGCTTTACTCCCTGCATCTCTTCCTCTGTAACTTTTGCACTTCCAACATCCATATATTTATATATTTGCATGGAATCTGCTGAAATTATCTCTGCATTCATATCCTTTGCTAATTTTATTGACAAATCTGTCTTTCCAACAGCAGTTGGACCTGTAAGTATTATAAGTGGTATTTTTTTCATAATATTCCTTTCCATATATTTTAACTACCCAAATATTTTACATAATTCTTTTAAACATTTTTTCTATTTCTGTCTTAGATATTTCGACCATTATAGGTCTTCCGTGAGGGCATGTAAATGGATTCTCACACTCTTCTAGCTGTTTTAATAGGCTTTTTATTTCAATATCATATATTTTATCATTTGCTTTTATAGCAGACCTACATGCCATAGATGCAAATCGTTCTCCTTTTAAATCATAATTACTCGTAATCTCTTCTATATTATCAATTATTTGGAGTATGAATTTTTCAGTTTCAGGAACTCCAAATATAGTTGGAACACATCTTATCATTATATGATTATTACCAAATACTTCTAGTTCAAAACCAAATTTCATAAATAACTCTAAATTGTTTTCAATTTGAAGCATATCTACATTTGACACTTCAATTACCACTGGGTCTAAAAGTATTTGCATATTGATATCTTGTCTATAGAACTTTTCCATATATCTCTCATACAATATTCTCTCATGTGCAGCGTGTTGGTCCAACAAATACATAGAATCATCTTTACTTAAAATTATATAAGTATTAAACACAACTCCAATTACAAAATATCCATATAAGGAAAACTTACGTTTTGAACTATCTAAATACTTCTCTTCACTATCTCTAACACTATTTTCCATATAATAGTTATCTTCGTTTCTGGAGCCATCAACTTGAAATTCTTCTTGTATATTGTCATTTGCATCATCTTCACTTAGATACTTAGTATTTTTTAATTCATCTTCTACACTTGCATTTAAGACTTCACTTACAGATTGAAATTCATTTGTTGGTCTTTCACTCGATAAAGTTACAACTTCAATAACTTCATCTTTAGTAATATTGTTATTTTGAAGATTAGATTCTAATAAATTATTATTTTTCAATTCACAATCTGTACTTTTTTCTCTGTTATTAATAGCAATTCTAGGTTGTGTTTTTTTATCAGTATAAGTAGCATATTTTCCAATAAGATTTGAATGTATCAATTTGACCTTCAAAAAATCTCTAAGTTCTATATACACTTCTTGTTCTTTTTCAAATTTAATTTCAAGTTTATTAGGATGTATATTTACATCTATACACGATGGGTCTACTTCTATATTTAAGAAACAAACTGCATGTTTACCTATTGGGATTATAGACTTATAACTTTCTGTTATTGCATCTATTATTATTTTGCTTTTTACAAATCTTTTATTTATATAGATATGTTGTAAGTTTTTATTAGAACGATATATATTGTTATTACCTATATATCCATTCATTTTAAAGTGATTACACTTAAACTCCACATCTATTATATTTTCCGTTATTTCTTTTCCATATATGCTTCTAATGGTGTTTACAAGCTTACCATCTCCTGGAGTATTTAGCATTTGTTTATTATTATTTGTATATTTAAATTGAATGTTTGGATTACCTATTGCAAGTTTATTTATTAAATCACTTATATTTATAGTTTCTGCATGAGTAGACTTTAAAAACTTCTGTCTTGCTGGTGTATTAAAGAAAATATCTTTTATAATGATTGTAGTTCCATTAGTAGAACCTATTGGTTCTTTTGATATTATTTTTCCACCCTCAACGTATATTTTAGTTCCTATAATCTCGTCCTTTGTTTTAGTAGTCATCTCTAATTTAGATACAGCTGAAATAGATGCTAAGGCCTCTCCTCTAAAACCAAGAGAATATAAGTCGTATAAATCATCAATTTTTTTAATTTTACTAGTAGCATGTCTTAAAAATGATTTTTCAACTTCACTTGAAGGTATTCCTATTCCATTATCTGTAATCTTAATTAAACTCTTGCCTCCATCAACTATATCTATAGAAATTTTATTTGCACCTGCATCGATAGAGTTTTCAATAAGTTCTTTCACTACAGAAGAAGGTCTTTCTACAACTTCACCTGCTGCTATCTTGTTTATAGTCAAATCATCTAGGATGTTAATTATATTTTTCATTTGTACACCTCTAAGATTTTATTTCTTTTGCTTTTTTTTGAAGATTATAAAGAGAATTTATTGCATCTAATGGAGTCATATTTAAGATATCTAGGTTTAAAATTTCTTCTGATAGTATATCTCTTTTTACACTATCAAAAGATATTTGAGTTAAGGCTACTTCTTTTACAGAATCTTCTTTATTAGTTTTCTCTTTATCATCATTTTCCTTTATTAAAGCAACTTCATCATTTAATAATTTAAATTTAGAATTTAATTTATCGTAATCCTTTTTTATATGTTTATAGTCTTTTACGACAAGTTCATGCTCTATTTTTAAAGATTCATATTTGTTCTTAAAATTGCTTTGATTTACCTTAAGCAATTCTTCATCTAAGTTGATATTAGGCACATTAGTTTTTTCTTTATCTCCATTTATTGCTACACTGTTATAAACATGATTTTTTTCCAAGTCTTTAAGTATATATTTTGCTCTTTCTATAACTTCATCTGGTAATTTAGCTAATTTAGCAACATATATTCCATAACTCTTATCCGCCCCTTGAGGAATTATTTTTCTCAAAAATATTATTCCTTCTCCATCTTCTTTGACTGCTATTGAATAATTCTTAACCTCTTCAAACTCCTCTTCCAAATCAGTAAGTTCATGATAATGAGTTGCAAATAAAGTCTTGCATCTAATATTCTTCTGAATATATTCCACTATTGACCATGCTAAGCTTATACCATCATAAGTGCTGGTTCCACGACCTATTTCATCTAATATAACTAAACTTCTCTCTGTTGCATTTTTTAGTATAAGAGATACTTCGTTCATTTCTACCATAAAAGTAGATTGACCTTGAGATAAGTCATCACTAGCTCCAACTCTAGTAAATATTCTATCTAAAATTGGAATATCAGCATATTCAGCTGGTACAAACGAACCTATATGTGCCATAAGTGCTATTATAGCAGTTTGTCTCATATATGTTGATTTACCAGACATATTAGGACCAGTTATTATGTTAATAATATTTTCCCCACGGTTTAGATATGTGTCATTTGGAACAAAATTTTCCTCACCTACTATATTTTCAACAACTGGATGTCTACCATTTCTTATATCAAGCTTATTATCTTCATTTATTGCTGGCTTTACATAGTTATTTATGTGTGCAACTGTTGCAAGAGATACAAAAACATCTATATTAGCTATAGTCTTAGCTACTTTTTGTATTCTATCTATATTTTTGTATATAGTATCTCTTATACCTACAAATATCTCGTATTCTAGAGACTTAATTTTCTCTTCAGCATGTAATATCTTTTCTTCTATTTCCTTTAATTCTGGAGTTATATATCTTTCTGCATTACTAAGTGTCTGTTTTCTTATATATGTCTCATCTAGTTTTGCCTGTTTAAAGTTAGCTTTTGTTATTTCTATATAGTAACCAAAGACTTTATTAAAACCTATTTTTAATGATTTAACTCCTGTCTTTTCTCTTTCTCTATTTTCTATTTCTTTTACAAGAAAAGCTCCATTTTTAGAAATATCTCTTAATTCTTTAAGCTCATCACTAAAATCAGACTTAATTATATTTCCATCTTTTATAGTTATTGTAGGTTCTTCTAAAATAGATTCATCTATTAAATTGTATATATCATCTAGTTTATCCATTTCTGAAACATACTCTTTTAGTATTGTTGCATTTGATAAATCTATTGTGTCTTTTAAATTAGGTAACTTTTCTATTGAATTTTTTAAATGAATTAATTCTTTTGGTGTTACCCTTTCAAAAGCTATTTTCCCACATATTCTTTCTATATCGTATATATTTTTGAGTATATCATTTAAGTCTTCTCTTAATATAAAGTCATCTTTTATCTCTTCTATTACATCCAATCTATTTTCAATTTTAGATTTATTTATCAAAGGCTCTTCAACATATTTTCTTAAAAGTCTACCTCCCATTGCTGTTGAAGTTTTATCAAGAACATGCAATAATGAACCTTTCTTCTTATTACCTCTTATAGTTTGGGTAAGCTCTAAATTGGTCCTAGTAAACATGTCTAGAACCATATATTCTGATGAATTGTATATATTTATATTATTAATGTTAGATGTTATTTGTTTTTGAGTATTATATATATAATTCAGAAGAATTGATAAGCTTGACTTTATAAGACCTTTATCATCAAACTTTAGTTTTTGTAGATAAACCTCTGGAAAATATTCTCTTAATATGTTTATGTCCAAATAGTTATCACTAAAACTTTCATTTATGTATATATTACTTACAGTAGCTATATCTCTAAGTTTTTCTATAAAGTTTAAATCATTTATAATTATTTCTGTAGGATGGATTTTTGCAATCTCTTCAATTACTTTATCTTCATTCAAACATGTTGCATTGGTTTCTCCTGTACTTATATCGACATAAGTTAGCCCTATATTAGAACCATCCTTATACAAAGATAACAAATAATTATTTTTTTTATTTTCAAGTAAATTTCCATCTAAAACGGTTCCAGGAGTGATGACTCTTATAACCTCTCTTCTAACAATTCCTTTTGCAGTAGATGGGTCTTCCATTTGTTCACCTATTGCTACTTTATATCCATTTTCAACTAATTTTGATATATATGAATTGGCTGAGTGGAAAGGCACACCACACATAGGAGCACGTTCTTCTAAACCACAAGCTTTTCCTGTCAATGCTATTTCAAGAGCCTTTGAAGCTACTAATGCATCTTCAAAAAACATTTCATAAAAATCTCCCAATCTAAAAAACAGTATACAATCTTTATATCTGTTTTTTACTTCAAGATACTGCTTCATCATAGGAGTTAATTTATTCATATCTATTTGCATTATCAAACCTCCTTCTTTTCTAATTAAATATTATATCATAGTAGATGATTATTATTAACATAATATATAAAATTTTGACGTATAACTAAAAAACAACCCAAAATGTATAATTACATTTTGGATTGCTAAGTTTAATACTTATTGAATAAAACACATATAGAATTTTTATAATAAAGATATTATTTCTTTCTTAAGTTTAATGACATTTTCAAGGTTATCTTCATTCAATTCTCTACTATCTACTATAAATTCTTTTTTTATTATTGAAGGCTTTTTTGAAATAACATAAATTCTATTTGACAACATTATAGCTTCATCAATATCATGAGTTATAAGAAGTATTGTTGAATTTACCTTTTTCTTAACATCTAAAAGCCATTTTTGCATAGATGTCTTAGTCAATGAATCAAGCGCTCCAAAAGGCTCGTCTAAAAGCATTATATCATTAGAATTTATAAAAGTTCTTAGGAAATTTGCCCTTTGTCTCATTCCTCCAGAAAGTTCTGATGGATATTTATCTTCATATCCACTTAGACCAAAGACTTCAAAATAATGTTTTACCATTTCCCTTGCTTTACTCTTTTTTTCTTTTTTTAATACCAGTGGTAGTGACACATTATCTATTATAGTTTTATATGGTAAAAGTAAGTCTTTTTGATACATGTAACTGTATTTCCCACTTATATCTACTTTACCACTATTATAATCTGTAAGTTTAGTTATAATATTAAAGATAGTACTTTTACCACATCCACTTGGACCTAATATAGAAACAAATTCACCTTCATAGACATCAATACTTATATCTTTTAAAACTTCAACTTCTTTATATGTTTTTGATACATTTTCTATAGATACTTTTATTTTTTTATTGTGGTAAGAATTCATTTGTGTAAGCATCACTTGCCTTCATATCCTTATCTATTAATTTATATTCTTTTAAGAATGATGTGTAGTTATTCCATACACTGTCTTTCATTTCTCCCCATCTAGGTGCATCGTCTTTATATTTACTTGCTAGGTATTCTTGACTCTTTAATGCTAATTTTTCATCTACCTCAGGTGCATTTTTTACTAATATTTTTGCTGCATCTTCTGGATTTTTAATTGCATATTCGTAACCTTTTGTTGTAGCTTTTAAGAATTTCTTAGCTAGTTCTGGATTATCTTTAAGTACAGTTTCATTAGAAATTATAAGTGGTGTATAATAATCTAATCTTTCATCTAAATCTTTTACTGGTATAAAGTTTAAATCATAGTCAATTAAACTTGCCTTAACTGCATCCCAACCTTCAAATATCCATGCAAAGTCTACAGTTTTCATAGCTGCAAAGAAATCATCTTGACCAGTATTAACTATCTTTAACTTATTAAAATCAGCTCCATTTTTCTTCATAACTGCTTTAAAAACAGCTTCTTCTGACGGAGAGCCCCAACCACCATAAGTTTTTCCTTCAAAATCCTTAGCTGTAGTTATATTTTTTTCTTTTGGTGATGCAAACCCAGAAGTATTATGTTGTATAACAGCTGCTACAGCTTTTATTGGAAGTGGGTCTTCACTAGTCTTTGCATAAGTAACTTGTTCTTGATAACTTATACCAAAGTCCGCTTTACCTGTTGCAACTAAAGTCTCAGCTCCACTTTCAGGTGGTTGAACTATTTCCACATCTAGACCTTCTTCTTTATAGTAACCTTTATCAAGTGCTACATATAATCCAGTATGATTTGTATTTGGTGTCCAATCAAGTACCATAGTCACTTTTTTAGAAGAATCATCTTTAGCACTACTTTTATCCTTATCATTATTTGAAGAACATCCAGTTATTGTTGCTAGTGTAAAAACACTTACTAAACCTAATATTCCTAATTTTTTAAAATTCATAATATCCTCCCTCAAATACATTTAATCTGCTAATCTATGTCTTATAACAATTTTTTTTACTGCTTGTACAACTCCTACAAATATCAAACTAAATATAACTACCAATATAGTAGATGCAAATACTTTATCAAGAGCGTATGCACTTTTTGACCTTAGCATATAAACACCAAGACCTTTAGTTCCACCCAACCACTCTGCAACAGTTGCTGCCATTACAGCATATGTTGCAGATATCTTGAGTCCAGAAAAAAATTTATCCATTGCCATGGGAAATTTAAGATGAATAAATGTATTAATTTTATTTGAATTCATAGTCTTAAATAAATTTAAATAATCTTTATCAATATTCTCAATTCCATCTACAAAACTTATTAATATAGGAAAAAAACAAGTAAGCGTTACCATCAATATTTTTGGCATTGTACCAAAGCCAAACCATATCATAAAAAGTGGAGCTATAATTATTGTAGGTATCATTTGAGTGACCAACATAATAGGATAAAGACATTTTTTTATTATCAACACAAAATCCATCAATACACCAATTATCAATGATATTATAATTGCAACTATAAAACCAAGTATTGCCTCTCCTATAGTAACTACAGCATGCATGGATAAATTTTGATAGTCTTTAAAAAACACATTAAGTATATCTACTGGTGTGGGTAGTATATACTGTGGGACTTTTAAAACTTCTACCACAGATTGCCAAAGAATAAGTATAAACAAAAATGTTGCTATTGGATATATACTATCTTTAACTTTATCTATGATTTCTAAGTTTTTCATCTATAGTTAAGCCCCCAGCTTTTTCATCTACTCTAGCTACTGTTATAACTCTTTCACATCCAAGGTTAAAAGGGATTTTATGTACTTTTTTCAATAATTCAAAAACTTCATCAAAATCACCTTCAACAGTCGTACTCATTGCACCTATTTCACATTTAAGACCACTTTTTTCAATTTCAGCAATACAAGCATCTACTACTTTATACATTTCTTCTTCACCTTTGTAAGGTCTTAGTGGCATTACTGCTATGTCTGCGATTACCATTTAAATCACTCCTTTAAAAATAATTAATACCTACTAGGTATATTTTGTTTTTTATTAAAATTTTTTACTCCTAAAAAGATAATATAATATTTAAATAAAATAAAAGTCTTATCCACAATAGGATAAGACTTATTTTCATCTTTACTGGTCTCCCTACACTGGCATTATCCAAACAGGTTCAAAGGGTCGAGATAAAATCTCCTCTCAGCACATTAGCTCCCCGAAATATATTATATCTTTTCTACTTGATTATACTACACTTATCATATTTTAACAAATTTTTTATTCATATTATATATTTTGTCTGTTTTAAAATATATAATACCAAAATAATATTTTAATAATACTTTTTACAAAATTATATGCCTACTATACATACTTATCATAATTTATTGGAATTTGATTAAATTTTAAAGTTTATATGTAAAAAATATACTTTTATAATGATTTTTTTTATTTTATTAAACATTTAACTTTGTTCAGTTTTATTTCACTGTCTTAAATTAATTCAATCTAATTTAATAATAAAAATATATTACTCTAATTTGTCTATATAATATAATTATTTTACCTAATTTATTTTTGAAAAATAAATTATTTTTTTTAATTTTTAAATTTTTTAATATGTATATTGAAAAATAAAACGTTTTCCTATATGATTGTAATTGTAGAATAAAACTAAATAGGCAAAACTAGAGAAATTTAGTGACGCAAAGCTATAGGGACTAAGGCTTATAAAACAAGTTATGTCAGCCAGTTGCCAAAAAGATATTTTCTTTTTGTTTTTATGAAAGTTTTTTAGGGGGATAAATGATATATGTTTATAGATAAAAAAGATAGATGTACGCATATACTAACTGCATATATATGCAGTTCATACGATTACTGCAATTTTATAGATACACAATTAAATGACTTTATACTAGAATATGGAGAGAACGTGGTAGAATCTTGTTTGCATCAAGTGATGGTATTGGTAAGCAGATATAATTAAAGAAATTTTATTTTCTAGAAAACCCTTTTTAGTTTTATCTACGTTTTATAATACATTAAAGAACTAATTAAAATAAGCTTTATTATCTATTTTTCATGAAGTAAACAGTTGAGTTTATCTCATATACTGTTTACCCCAATTACATAATTCTAATAATATCGATTCCAATGATTTACCACGTTTAGTAGACAAATATTCAACTTTTGGAGGAATAGTCGGATAAGAAATCCTCTTAATAAGTCCATCTCTTTCAAGATACTTTAATTCTTGTGACAGTATCTTATGACTTATATGAACAACTTCTTTTTTTAATTGACTGTAACATATTGGCTCTTGTTTTAAAATATGCCATAAAATAATTGCCCTCCATTTACTTCCTATCACAGTCATGGTAAAACCAATTTAACAATTAAAATCTTTTTGTCTTTCTTCAATATTTTAGAAATTCTTTAAAATTATTATCTATATCCATCCCAATCCTCTCTTTCAAAATGGTAAGTATCTAACTAAAAAGTGCATTCCTGTTTAACATACTAATTCTCAATATAATCTTGCTTATAGTATAGAGACTTACATAATAACAAAAAAACGCAAAGGCAAGATGTCAATAAAAGTAATTATTTCAGATAATAAACCAGTTGAAATAAAAACAATTGGAAAAGCTGTAATTACATTCTCAACAAACATAGAAGTTGAATCATAGGCTTCTTCTAAGTAACATTCCGAACTTTTTAATTCTAATTAATACTAATTTAATAACAAACTAATTTATATACAATCAAATTAATTTTTTTATTATTTGTTAATATATATTTATCATTATATTATATAATAATATAGATAGTTACTATATCTTAAATTAGATAAATCATAATTATATATTATTGTCAAAACTCAATTATATAATTTTTAATAATATTATTTTAGGAGGAAAAAATGATAAACGATATTAAAAATAAGTTCAAAGATTACAAACCATATATAAATGGATATAAAAATATGAAAAGAGCATCTGTTTTAATTCCAATAGTAGAAATAAATAACATACATCATATATTATTTGAAGTTCGCTCAAAGAATTTAAAGCATCAACCTAATGAGATTTCTTTTCCTGGTGGCAAAATAGAATCCAATGAAACTCCATATAATGCTGCTATCAGAGAAACTTGTGAAGAACTAGGCACTTTTAGTGACAATATAGAAATCATATCTAGTCTAGACCTACTTATAACACCTGTAAAATTTATAATACATCCTTATTTAGGATATATAAAAAACATTAACAATTTAAATATAAATAAAGATGAAGTTGACCATACTTTTTTGGTGCCTATAAAATATCTTTTAGAAAATCCTCCAAATACTTATAATAATACTGTAAAAGTTTTTCCTGATGAAAATCTACCTTATGGATCAATTCCAAATCAAAAAGATTATAAATTTGAAAGCGGGAGTTATCCTATTCTATTCTATAAATATAAAGATTATGTAATCTGGGGTATGACAGCAAAAATACTAGAAAATTTTTTGAACTTCTTATCAGAATAATACTTGTAAACAAACATTAAAATTTTTAGATAATAAGGTTTAAATTTTTCTAAATTTAAAATGTGATAATTATAGGAAATATAGAAAGTTATATTTTATAATGTTTTTTCTACTTGATTATTGTTAAATTATTATTACATAATATTCAATACAATTTCAAGGTAAATACTAAGTGTTATTATCACACTATAGATAAACTATAGCATAATAATATATCTAATAGGGCTAAGATATGAAATAAATGACTTTAATGTATGTTTATGGTAAAATATAATAAATTAGTAAACTGTAAGTTAAAGTATATGGAGGTGCTTATAATGTTTGCAGTAGGATTCATAGTTATATTGGCAATTGCCACTTTCATCTTAAGTATATTATTATTTAATGGAAAAGCCAGTATGCTACTGGCAGGTTATAATACTATGAGCGATAAAGAAAAAGCTCGATATGATAAAAAAAAATTATGTAGGAGTTCTAGTATTGTTATTTTTATTGTATCTATAATGTTATTTATTATGGCGTTTTTTGGTTATAGAGTAGAAAGCGGACAAATGGATGAAAAAAACATGCTTCCATTTGCTGTGATATTTATAATAGTTATACTTGCTAGTGTGCTTTTCAATATCTATTATTCTAATAAGAAATGTAAAAAATAATGATTAGTAATTTGAGCAGTTAATCGTGAAAGATTAACTGCTTTTTATATCTATTATATAATAGATATAGCTATATAGAACTTATCAAAATAAAATAAAAATAGATGTACAATGAATTTACATCCTATATCAAATTTATTTATAATAAAAACTGAAATTAACATATATGATCTATGTTTTTAAAATTTGATATATTTTGTTTTATAGTACATCTATTTTAATTAGTTTACATAATTTTATTATTTTATACAGTATTAATTATTCACTAGTACACCATTTAATGAAAAGGTTCTAGGTTCAGTGATTTTAACCATAACTAATTTTCCAATTAAATCATCATTTCCACCTTCAAAATTTACAAGTTTATTTTGTCTTGTTCTACCAGCAAATTTATTTTCATTATTCTTACTTCTTCCTTCAACTAAAACTTCAACTATTCTATTTTTATATTCATTATTTATATCTGCTGAAATCCTATTTACAGCTTCTAATACTCTATTAAATCTTTCATGTTTTATTTCTTCTGGTATTTGATTTTCCATTTTAGCAGCAGGAGTTCCCTGTCTTTTGGAATAAATAAATGTAAAAGCTGAATCATATTTAACTTTTTCAATTACATCTAAAGTATCCAGTAAATCTTCTTCTGTTTCTCCTGGAAAACCTATCATTAAATCTGTTGAAAACGCAATGTCTGGTACTTCTTTTTTAGCCTTTTCTATTATTTCTAAATAATATTCCTTCGTATAATGTCTATTCATTTTTTTCAAAAGACTACTACTTCCACATTGTATTGGTAAGTGTAAAAATTCACATACCTTATCGCAATCCCTAATTGCATATATTACTTCATCAGATATATCTTTTGGATGAGATGTCATAAATCTAACTCTTTCAATTCCTTCTATCTCATTTACTTTTCTTAAAAGTTCTGAAAATGTAACTGGATTTTCAAGTGTCTTACCATAAGAATCGACATTTTGTCCAAGTAAAGTTATTTCTTTTGTTCCATTTGCTACAAGCTCTTTTATCTCATCAATTATATCTTCAGGTGTTCTACTTCTTTCTCTACCTCTTGTATATGGAACTATACAGTACGTACAGAAATTATTGCATCCATACATTATATTTACAAACGCTTTTAGTTCAAATTTTCTATTACTTCTAAGACCTTCTATTACCTCTCCATCCACATCCCAAACATCTACTAACATTTTGTCAGAATTCATTGATTCTGTAAGTAGTTGTGGAAATTTATATAGATTATGTGTTCCAAATATAAGGTCTACATGTTTGTATTTTTTTCTTAATTCTTCCACAACATGTGGTTGTTGCATCATGCATCCACATACGGCTATTTTCATATTTGGATTTTTTCCTTTTAGATGCTTTAGTTGACCTAAGTTTCCATATACTTTTAGCTCTGCATTTTCTCTAACTGCACATGTGTTATATATTATTAAATCACTTTCTTCAGCCATCATTGACATTTGGTATCCCATTTCTTCTAGCATCGAACATAATTTTTCTGAATCATGTTCATTCATTTGGCATCCAAAGGTTTGAGTAAACACGAGTTTTCTCTTTCCAGTTCTGTTGAAGTATTCTTCATTTTGTCTGTGTATTTGTTCTATATATTTATCTTGTTCTTGTATTTTCTCTATAGGTATTGTTACTTGTTTTCTTTTGCTCACTTCTATTCCTCCTAGTTAATTTCTTATATTACACATAACCTTAATTATATCAAATAAGAAAAATCTTTTAAAGATATTATTATTTTTCTATGTATGTTTTAATGATAAATTTAATAATTTAAATATAGTATGTTTCTAAAAAATAAAAATAGATATTCTTTATCATAACAATAAAAAAGATGTTTTAAATTTTAATTTAAAACACCTTTCTTATATTAAAATACACAATTTATTATTGAAGATAATAAATTCTATTCATTCTCAATTAAATAACAATTATTTAGTATTAAATATTGACCTTCCTCAACTGTTATATATCTATTCCCAGAGAAAGCATCATTAGTAACTATTCCATCCAAATCACCTAAGCTATTATCTCTAACTTCATAATATGCATCAGAAGAATTTGAAACTACAGTATATTCTCCAGCAGAAATTTCTAGTCCAATTTTATACATACCATTTCCAAACTTACCATTCTTAGCTTTTTGAACCTTAGCATACTTTGCTAATATCATTGTTGAATCTTCAATTTTAATATACTGTCCATTCTCTAAAGTTATGTATCTAGTTCCACTAAAAATATCATTTGAAAGTATACTATCAGCATTTCCTGTACTATCACTTGTAACTTCATAATAAGAAGCATAACTTCCTGAATTTGAAGTTATTAAATATTCACCTGCTGATATATCTTTCCCAACCTTATACATGCCAGCCTTTATGGTCTTTGTAGTTGGCTTAGCATCATCTTTTACGATGCCAGTATTAGTATCTCCAATTCCATTTGTTACATTTAGACACTGCTGAATTATAGTTGAATTTATGTATCCTATAGAAGTTATCTTTTTAGCATTCTTTAAGACGCTTTTATTACTGCCATTATCAACTAATACCATTGGACTATTTTTTGATAAAGAAGAGCCTACAAGAGCATTTGTTAATTCATATGCTCCAGCTACATAAAATTCTTTAGCATCCTTGTAAAATTTATTTATTATTGCTTTATTAGTTTCAAATCGAGTACTTCCTCCCAATCTAGTAGATTTAGTATTATTTACTAAAGTAGTACTCATTGAAGATGTTCCACCTATTGCATAAGATTTCAAACCAGTAGTTGAAAAAGGTATGCTTCTTCCATTAGTAAGAATTATTGGTGCCTTATCTCTTGTTGCTACAGAGGCAATACTTATAGCATCAGCTTCTCCTTTATATGCATTTGTCAACATAACAGTATCAACTTTTTTTATTGAGTTTATTTCTTTTGCAACATTATAACTTGTTTTTATTCTGTCACTTCCCTGTATTCTTACAACTTTTAGATTTTTAGATTTTAATGAATTTTCGACAGTTGTACTAATAGAGTATGTTCCTCCAATTATATAAACTTTTGATACATTTTTTAATCTTGTAGATGTTTCAGTTGGTATAGTATTTTTTTCAGTTAATAGTATAGGTGCATTTAAAGCTCCTGCTAATCCACTTGCACTTAAACCATCTGCGATAGAATTATTAGTATTAATTAGTATAGCAGTCTTATATGCATTTTCATCTGCTACATTACCTGCAATTTCATACTTATTTTTTCCTTGTATCTTTTCTACAGATGATATTGCATTTACTAGTTGAATATTTGCAAATGCAAAAGAAATACTCAAAGTCAATGTTAACATTCTTTTATAGAATTTCATAATAGAATTATCCCCCTCATAATAAATTTTTAATATGTGAATACATTCTCTTAATTAGGTTATGTACTTAACAAACTTATATAAAATCATAAACTATAGTAGATTGTATTACTAATAATTACAAATGCAATTATTCATTTAAATATAATTGTATTTACATTTATATTAAAAATCAACTAGATTTATATAAATACTTATAATTATATTTTTATTCTTAATATTTTTTTTATTATGTTATTTTAATAGATTTATTTTTCTTTTTTAAGTATATAGATACATTTCTCAAAATATTCTATTTCTATTATAGTTACACGTATTTAATTCAGCTAGAGTCTCATTTAAAATTAGAACCTTAAATTCTACATTAAAACTATATTTCATATATATTGTTTTAAAAACTTTAACTAAACTTTATTTTATACCATGAATTATGTATTTTTTCTTAATCAAATTTAAGCAAGTTTTTCACAAAAAATATGTTTTTTGCTATATTTTTTAGAACTATATAAATGTAAATATATACAAATTTAATTAAGTGGAGATTTTAGTATACTCTAAGAGCTGACAAATCAGAGAAGATTAATGCACAAATTTATCTTGAAAAAGTAAATTTAAATAAATTTTATATTTAATAGCTATAAATGAGATACATATAAGAATATTGACATAGGTATGATAATTTATCCATTAAGTTGAAGTTATATTACTATTATATAAATATTTTATTAAAAGCAAAAATATTTAATGCTAAATCTTTAAAAAAAATAAGAATAGAGTAGTTATAATCTACCCTGTTCTTATTTTTTTAATTATTATAATAGTTATAAAGTAAAGTATTATTTCATATTTAAGCTTGATAACTAACTCTTCTTATTGATAGACTAACAATCTTGAATAAAAATATTCCTGCAACTAAATTTATTAAAACAGCTGGTAATACTACTGCTAAAAATAAAGCTGTGAATGAAGCACCTGGAAGACCAACTATAGCTTGAGCTGCTAATAAAAAAATTGTTCCACTTACAAGTGTTCCTACTGGCATTATTATTGCAACTACTATAATATCTTGTGTCTTCTTAGCTAACTTTTTTATAAAAGGCATTTTATAACTAATGTTCATTAATAAAAATACTATATTTGCTGTAAGAGTTTTATCTATTACATTAGGAATTTGACCTCCTGGGAAACTTGATGTAAGTGCTGTAAATATTCCAGTTACTATACCTGCTATTAAACAAGTTTTATAATCATCTCTATTTAAAACCAATATTACAAATAACATTGCTAGTGGTATATCTGGTTTCATTGGTAATCCTATAGCTGGTGTAATTTGATGTATCAATAATCCCATCGCTAAAAGTATTGCATTTAAAGTTAGTTTTTTTGTATTTGTTTTCATTTTTGTAGTTCCTCCTATTTTTTTTATTTTCAATTTATTTTTTTGCCAATTTACTATATCATCATCTTTAGCTTTGGAAATTCATAACATCTTTTTCACCACCTTCTATATTTTAAGTTTTCAGTAAAATAAAAAACTCCGTCCTAATCTAATAGGACGGAGATTATCCGCGTTGCCACCTAAATTATATAAAAATTAATATAAAATCAAATTTTTATATATCTCATTATCAGGTACTTACATACCTTATTCGCTGTAACGTGCGACTGACGATAAAGTCTACTCTCAAAACTATGATTTCAATTTACTCCTCTAAGGGCCATTCATCAAATTTTTTCTTGCTAAGATTCCACCATCCTCAGCTCTCTATACTGAACCTAAATTCAACTACTCTTCCTTGTCATAGGATTTAATTTACTTTATTAAATTTTGTCGTTGAAATAATAATATTATTTTTTCTAAAAAATGTCAATATATTTTTATAAATTTAAAAATATATTTTGTAATCTATTTTTTCTAAAACATAGTAAATTAAGTTATGTATTTCTTTTTAAATCCAAAATTCTATAAACAATTCCTTTAATAGTCTGTTTTTTTTGCTCGAATTCTTCCTCTGTTAATTCAGTTAATGAATCTTGATGTAATATTGAAAATGATGAATAGAGAACAGCATTTGCAAGTTCTAAGTCTGTTTCAATCGCAGAACTCCCAATCTCACCTTTATCACGCATAGAGTTTATATATTTTGCTATATGAGGAACTAAACTCTTTAAAGTTAATTGATTAAGTGCAATTTGCATACTCCAATGAAATTTACCTGATTTGAATATTTTATATTTTGAAATACTTTTTTGTAATAACTCGAATACTGCATCAATTTTTAGGTTATTTGCTACACAATCATCATATAAAATATCAGAAAAGCTTTGTTCATATTGTGCTAAAAACAACTTTATTACTTCATTAAATATTTCATCCTTTGATTTAAAATAGTGATAAAACATGCCAACTTCTCCACCAACACTATCTAAAATCATTCTTATAGAGGTGTTCTCATATCCATACTCTAAAAACAACTTAAGTGCATTATCAATAAGTTCATCTCGTTTACCACCATTTAATATTCGTTTTCGTGCCATTTTTGTATCTCCTTTTAAACAGCATATTATTCCGTTCAAATTATATCATGCTATTAAATAAACATCAATAATTAACAAAACGTTGTTCTTTAAATTACCATCTAATTAATAATAAAATCACATAAAACAACTATATAATTTTCATTGTTGTATTTAATAAAATTTCTTCTTCTTTCTTTTAATAAATATTAATATAACTAAAACTATAACAACAAACATAACTATTATTGACAGTACCAATTTTGATAAAATATTATATCTCCTTATACCTCGACTTTTGTGTCTATTTAGAATTCCATGTCCATAAGTTTTAGTTCTTGTAGTCCTTTTTTTTAATTTCACTCTACTTTTACTAGATTTACTACGTTTGTGTCTACTTTTAGATTTAATAGTTTTAAACCTAGTATTATTAGATTGATAACTCTCTTGTGTTGAAGAAATGTATACACTAGAATCAGTAATAACTTCTGCCTCAACTTGTAATGGATTTATAATGCTGATTATAAGTAAAAAAGATATAATTACTCCAATCAACTTTTTCTTTTTTTTCATATTTTCCCCCTCATAAAAACTTATATCTAGTTTATTATAGTATATATTAAAGTAAAAATTACAAAATTTTTCAAATTTCTTATATGTTTTCTTATCTTTAATATATTTTTATTCTGTAAAGTTTCTCTTTTGTTAAAATTCTTTAAATTAATAGTAAATTATGATACTTAGTACACAAAATACAAATTAAATCTACTTTCAACTAAATTTTCCATTTATAATTAAGATAGCTTAATTAATTTATTCTGTTTAGTATTAAATGATGATTTTTACAAAAGAAAAAGAATCCTATGATTAGGATTCTTTTTCTGAGATTTATTAGTGTATTTAAAGCTTACTAGTATCCAATTATGATAAACTTAAACATTCTTCTATATACTGGTTATATACATATCCAGAATATCTTTTTCCACTTTTATCAATATTCACTCTTGCCCATTTCCCAACACTATAACATACTTCAACTTTAAAACCATCAGGAATTGTAGTTATAATTCTAGAGTCTAATGTTCTGTCATTTCTAAGTTCTAAACTTAGACCATTTGTTCTTATATTTCCTACATAATTCTTTTTTCTATCTTTTACCATGTTGTTACTATTGTTTTTAACATTGTTTAATTTTTCTAAATATTTATAAAGTAACCATCCTTTGTCATAATTACTTTCAACTTCTGCCCATATTCCATCAACACATTTTAGCTTGACAATTTTACCTTCTGGTATACTTTTCAACTTCATACTATTTATGTCTGGTCTTTCTCTTAAATTTAATTTAATTTTAGTCTTAAAATTGATGCTAGATTCGCCAAAATTTTTTAACATTAATTCAGATATCATCTTAAGCCCTCCTCTTGCCAAATATTAAGTTATTAAAAATATATACTTTCAACAAATACTTTTAACAAAAAGAATCATTATCTTTTTGGCAACTGGCTGACATGACCTTTATTACATAAAGATTTTAGTCCCTATAGCTTTGCGTCATTAGATTTATCTAATATTGCCTATATCTGAATAATAACATAATTTGAACAATTTAAAAATAATATTACCTCAAATTTTATATTAATTAAATATAAATTAAATTTTTAATTAATAATAAGCAAAAAATACCTTTATATTTATTAATTTAATTATTATTCTTCATAATTCATCTAAAAAATAGTAATTTATCTATGATACTATTACTTTTAACAAATCTTTTTTAATAAATATTAATACATAAAAATAATCAATAATTTTTTATATACTTAATTAATATTAAAAATTATTGATTAGTAAAAAACTAAAAATAAAATATATTAATTATATTCTTTTTTAAAATTCTTACTAATTTCTTTAGGGTATATTTTGTATAAACACTTTATCATAAGAAGTTTATATTTTACTTTTTTAATAACTTGACAAAATAGTAATATTATTATATTATGGTTATAGACCGACGGTCAGTTTAATTTTTATATATCTATGACTAATATAAAATAAATCTAAAATATTCAATACAAAATTTTTAAGAAATGAGGATTATTTATGCTTAAGAGAATATTATTAAAAGATTTAACTCGAAACAAAGTGATAACAATTACTCTATTTATTTTTATTTTGCTTGCATCAATGCTGGTATCTAGTGCAACGAGCATCATTATAGAACTAACTCATTCCATGACTTCTTTGTTTCAAAAATCCCATGCGCCTCATTATGTTCAAATGTATTCTGGCAAATTAAATCAAGAAGAAATTGACAAGTTTTCAGCTAAAACTCCATATGTAAAAAAGCAACAAACTACTGAACTTTTAAATATAAATGGAGCTAATATTTTTTTAGGAAATAAAGGAGAAAATCAGGCTAATAGTGTACTAGAAAATAGCTTTACAAAACAAAATGATAAATTTGACTTTCTATTAGATATGGAGAATCAAATAATGCAAATACAAGATGGGGAAATAGGAGTTCCTGTATACTATATGAAACAATGCAATTTAAAAATTGGAGATAAAATAAAAATTATTAAGGGTAGTTTCTTTATGGAATTTACAATAAAAGATTTTATACGTGATGCACAGATGAACCCTTCTCTTGTTACTTCAAAGCGTTTTTTAATCAGTGATAATGATTGGGGCACTTTAAAAGCTACTATAGGGGAAAGCGAATATCTAATTGAATTTCTATTAAATGATATAAATAAAATTAGTGAGTTTGAAACACTATATCAATCAACTAAGCTCCCACAAACAGGTACATCAATAACTTATTCCACTTATAAACTACTAAATGCTTTGTCTGACGGAATTGTAATTGCTATTGTCATCTTAATTAGCATTCTTCTTATTACAATTTCTATTTTATGCTTACGATTTACTTTAATTACAACGATTGAAGAAGACTACAGAGAAATTGGTGTTATGAAAGCCATTGGTATTCAAAATAGTAACATCCAAAAACTATATTTGATAAAATACGTATTAATTTCATCTTTTGCAAGTTTTCTTGGCTATATATTGTCGTTATTCATAGGAGTTTTTTTTACAAAAAATATTTATATTTATATGGGAACAGTAGATAAAGATATCTTTAGTATTCTTATTCCATTTATAAGTTCAGTTCTTGTATTTGTAGCTATTGTATTCTTTTGTAAACTTATACTTAAAAGATTCAAAAAAATATCAGCAGTTAATGCATTAAGAAATAATCATTCTAC
This sequence comes from Clostridioides sp. LIBA-6822, assembly GCF_056688955.1. Taxonomy (NCBI): domain Bacteria; kingdom Bacillati; phylum Bacillota; class Clostridia; order Peptostreptococcales; family Peptostreptococcaceae; genus Clostridioides; species Clostridioides sp. LIBA-6822. Next base: position 2,182,057 of record NZ_CP196995.1, read on the forward strand.
AAACTCTGTAATACATGGATATAGCTTACAGCTATACAAAACCAAAATGACAAATGCCAATATATTTCTAGGGTTAAATGAAGTAGTAAGAAAATTTACTGTCTATGGATTGCTTTGTTTTGTCTACATGATTTGTATTTTCCTCATGATTGTACCACTTAATTTTCTAAATACTATTCAATCACCTGAATTTATTACTTATATGGGCGCTGGTAAGAGTGATATTCGTATTGATTTATCACAGACAAATCAAACCCAACATCTTTTTAATTCTATATTACAAAAAATTAACGATGACAATGATGTTGAAAAATATGAATCCTTTACAACAAGTTCATATAAAATAAAAAATAAAAATGGCAAAGTAGAAAATATGAAAATAGAAAATGGAAACTTTAAAACTTTCCCACTTACATATGTAAAAGGTTCTGCACCAACAAAAGAAAATGAAATTGCACTATCTGTTATAAATGCAAATGAACTAGAAAAAAGTATTGGAGATAATTTATCTATTTTCTCAAAAGGTAAAGAGTTAACTCTTACTGTTAGTGGCATATATCAAGACATTACACATGGTGGTAAGACTGCAAAAGCTATGTTACCATCTAACAAAGATAATGTTTTATGGCATGTCATAAATTTAAATTTAAAACCTGGAGTCAATGTAGCAGATAAATTAGAACAATACAGTATTGGTTATTACCCTGCTAAAGTTACAGATATAAATAATTATATAAGTCAGACATTAAGCTCTATTATCAACCAGTTAAGACTTGTTATAAAATTAGCTGTTGTCATATCTATTGTAATTTCTTCACTAATTACAGCAATGTTTTTTAAGATGCTCATTGCCAAAGATACACCACAAACAGCAACTATGCTTAGTTTAGGATTTTCTACTAAAGATATACGTATTCAATATATTACTAGAGCTTTATTAGTACTTATAATCGGAGTTATTTTAGGAATTATTATGGCAAATACACTTGGACAAAAAATATCTGGTTTACTACTTTCTGGTATCTCAAACCTTCAATTTATAGTAAATCCATTAATTGTATATATACTTTGTCCATCAGCTTTAATTCTCACAGTATTAATTACAATTATAGTAATTAATAGAGCAATCAATAAAATAAAAATTATGTCTATTATAGAGTAAGGGGTATGTTATGAATAATATTATAGAAGCTAAAAAAATTATTAAAGAGTATACTATTGCTAAAGGAAATATGCAGCAAGTTTTAAAAGGAATAGATTTATCAATTCAATATGGAGAATTTATATCTATTATGGGTGCTTCTGGGTCTGGTAAATCAACATTACTGCATAACATAAGTGGAATGGATAAATTAACATCTGGTATAGTCAATTTTTCAGGTGAAATGATTTCTAATATGTCCGAAGAAGCATTATCAAAACTTAGATTAAAAAATATGGGCTTTATATTTCAACAAAGTAATTTACTTAAAAACTTAAATATATTTGACAACATAATTCTCTCAGCTTACTTAAATAAAGAAGAAAGTCGTCAAATAATCAATGAACGAGCGACAAGGCTTATGGAAAAAATGAATATTTCGGAAATAAAAAATAAGGATATTACTCAGGTTTCGGGAGGGCAACTTCAAAGGGCTTCCATATGTCGTGCTTTAATTAACAACCCGAAAATTTTATTTGGAGACGAACCTACAGGTGCACTTAACTCCAAGCTAACAAATGAAGTAATGGATATTCTTATAGATATTAATAAATTAGGAACAACTATTATGCTTGTAACTCATGACGTCAAAGTAGCAGCAAAGACAGAACGAGTATTATTTATGTCTGATGGTATGATTGTTGGTGAAATTAAATTAGGAAAATTTAATAGTAATGATTTAAAAGAGAGAGAAAATAAACTAATAAGTTGGTTATCAGAGTTAGGTTTTTAATTTTATTAAACTATCTTCTTTATATACTTTAAAGCTGATGACTTATTCAATATTTGATGCTAAAATATAATTAATAAAATTTAATTATTAGGTGATTACATTATGAATATTACTAAAGGCATAACTTTACTCTTAACATTATCAATTGTAATATCTGTAGCAGGATGTTCTCAAAAAAATGCTAGTTATGTAGCAAAAAAATATATTGATAGAGTGAACTCTGGTGACTATGAAACAGCATATAGTTTACTAAGTAAAGATAGTAAGAAAGAAATTAGTCTAGAAAATTTTGAAGAATTTCAAGATATTTTAGTTAAAACAAATAGAGTAGTTAGTTATAAAGTAAGTAAAGAAAAAAATATAAAAAAATATAATTATGGTGGAAAAGAGTATAAAAATGTGGTTAAATTAGAAGAATCTTTTGAGATAAAAAATATTCTTCATAAAAGAAATGATTCTTTAAAAATTAATAGATATTTTATAGTTGAAAATAATAAATACAAACTCTTATTGCATGAAAGTTTCAAGAATGATTTTTCCATTAATAGTATGGCTCTTGCTCAACTTACACTTGAGGATTATAAACTGGAAACCATTAAAGAAGTTGAAACTCTACTGAAAAAATCAATTTCTATTAATCCTACTGATTCAGATCTTTATTATGCACAAGCATGCAACTATATGCGTTTTGATGGTTTTCCTGATTCTTCAGATGCAGTAGATAATGCTTTTGATTCAATTAATAACGCTTTAAAATATTTAGATAAAATAGATTCTGAATACAAAAAAAAGATGAGTGATATATATAACCTAAAAGGAGTTATACTTATGGCTAATAAAAGATTTGATGAAGCAAGACAATGTTTAAATAAATCGTTATACTTTAATAAAGATAACGAAGATCCGAAATCCAATCTAGAGTCACTAAAAAGTCATCTAGACTAACTATTTAGCTTTTTATTTATAGGAAACATTTCATATATGATTAAATATTAAATCATAATTTTTACAAAACTAATTACAATTTTAAATTATAAAAACTTATTGCTATATAAATATTAATCTATAACAATAAGTTTTTTATTTAAATAAAAACATGTAACTGTTAAGACTTAGTTATAAAAATTTAGTTTGGCAATCTTAATAATTTTTCAATTATATTATTAATAATATATTGACTAAATTTACATCACTAAATATAGATATTATTTGTTAAATACTCTACACTACATATCTAAAGTCATCTAAATTACATTACCTTTATAATATACAATCTAAACATTAGGATATCCTCTAAAACAATAAAAAAGAAGGTATAAAGAGCTACCCTCAAGCTCAATATACCTTATAAATATCTAAACTTCATTTTTCACTAATTTTTCTATATCTTTGATAATATGTTCTTTAGATTTTTTTCCAGCTATAGCATCAAAAATTGCAACAGCTTTTTTTTCTCCAAACTTTTCTGCTACATCATTAAAGTCTAGAAATCTAACACTTTCTTTTGGTTTACCAAACATATAACACCTCTCATATATTTTTATATATTTATTATAACTTCTATATGTTTATTTTTCACCAATAAACGTTAGACAAATTAGTGCCTTTATTTTTTTAGTCTGATTTTACTTTCAAAATTCTTAACAAAAACAGTTTATTCTACTCTATAAATAAAAATAGACAATTTAATTTGTAGGAAACTTGATAATAAAATACAGTAAACAAAACTTTGTTTGTAAAAGTTTTTTATTAAAATTTATGAGAATTATAAAAAATTAATAAAAGAATAAAATTTAATTCAATTTCAAACAACCTATTATCAATAAATTATTGTTATCAAAATTATATATTAAACTCTTCTAAAACCTTTATTGCAAACCTTGCATTTGGATATGTAATAGACCCACCACCAATTACACCTATTTTTATTGCTTCTATAATTTCATCCTTACTTGCCCCAGAGTTGATACACCCCTCAATATGATAACAAATACATTCATCACATCGACTTAAAATAGAAATAGCTAATCCCATTAATTCCTTATTTTTTTTGCTTATAGCTCCTTCTGAATAAGTCTTATCATCAAGACTTCCAAATACTCTAAAAAATTCATCTGTTTCATTTAATTTTTTATTGTAAAACTCTCTATATTCCTTCATTTCTTTAGTGTTCATGTCCTGCCTCCTATATTTATAAATGATTTCTTATAAGAGTATCACACTATACTTAGCCTTTCAATATTAAATCAAACCTTTTAATTTACATTCAATAGACTAATTTATATAGATTATCAAAAACTTTTAATAACCTACTACTATTTTTATTAAAGAATATTTTTTCAGAGCTAAAATAAGTGTATTAATAAATTTTTAATTATATATTTTAGCTCTGAAATGTATTCTATTTATCCAAATATTATAATAGGAATTGATTGTATTAGTTATTTCTAATTGAAGTTCTATATAGCAAATAAGAATATATAAATGGCAGTATTATAATTACAAAAATTACAAAGATATTATAAAGAGGAATGCTAATAAAAGCATTAATAATTAATAATATCCCACCAATAATCCAAATCCATCCAGCTAAACGATGTGTCTTATTCCAATTTTCTTCATCATTAAGAGCCCATGGTGAAATTATTCCCATAGAATAATTTCTCTTACATTTAGGAAGATAATTTCCAAATAAAATAACTACTATCCCCAAAATCAATCCTGTATAAAAATTAAAATCCAAACTAATTCCTGTTGAATACAAAACCATCATTATTTGTAAGATGACTGAAAGTATAGCAACTCCCCATTTTGATAAATTTTGCATAACATTTGAAAAATTAGCCTTTTTAGGTTCATTTTCAAGTCTAAACCATGTATATAAATGAACACATAGCATTAATAATGGTACTCCAAAAGCTGCTATAAACTTTGGAGCATAATTATCTGGATTCCCATAACTATCAAAATGAATTGCAACTTCATTTGGTAGTCTCTTATAAAAATATATTGATACAATAAATGGTATAAAACATATTAATGTAGATAAAATAAATTGCTTATTTATCGCTTTTTTCATTATCTTTTTCTCCCTTCTCCATAAATTGTGAAAACCAAAGCATAACCTCTTCAAAAACCGAAATATTTATTTCATAGAAAATAAAATTTTTATACTTTGTCTCAAATATGAGTCCTGCCTTTTTTAATTGAGATAGATGATAAGAAATTGTGGCATTTGTCATATTAAATTTTTCACTAATTTCTCCTGCTGACATTTTATTCCCCCTTAACATAAGTAATATTTCTCTTCTTACAGGGTCTGAAAGAGCTTTAAACGTTTCTGGAAAACCCAACACCATCACCTCTCTATTTAGAATTTCATCTAATTAGAATATATCATAACTATTATTATATTTCAACAACTATTTAGATTTTTTTCTAAATAGTTGTTTTAAATTCTTAAATAAAGTTTTTATTCTTTGTAAATAAGTTGATTTTACTCACATTTTATTTCTATTCAAATATCTTAATTTCAAAAAATAAAAGAGCTTAGAGATTAACTCTAAGCCCTTTTACTTTATATCTTTCCTATATTTAAAATATAATGCATACGATTATGCAACGTATTCATATTTTGCTTTGTATTCTCTCATTGCATCATTCCAAGCTTCTTGTACTGTAACACCTTTTTTACTAGCAATTTTTTGTGCCAATTCAATTATCTTCATAGCTCTTCTTGATATATTCATAAATAACTCCTCCTACAAATTATTATATATTTCATACCCATAAAATCAAATTTATATTTTTTGATATACAACCTTTATATATACAATATTACAATTTATATGTGTATTACATATGAACTATATTAGAAGATAATTAGAACTTTCATAAAATTATTTGATATATTTTAATATAAAAACTCACAATTAATTATAAAAGTTAATCAATTAAAATAACGTTTGATATACCAATTTTGTAACCATAAACAATGCCATTGCTAAAAATATTGGTTTTATCATCTTTGAACCTTTTTTTATAGCAACTTTAGCACCTACATAAGCACCTATTATCATAACTAGTGCAAACACTATAGCAATCTTATAATATACTTGACCATTTATCATAAATAATAACAATGAAGTTATATTACTTGTTAAGTTTAATATTTTTGTATTTGCAGAAGCATGTAAAAAATCATATCCATATATTTTTATAAATCCAAAAGTTAAAAAAGTACCTGTCCCAGGTCCAAAAAAACCATCATAAAAACCCATTACCAAAGCCATAAGCATACCTAATCTTAGGTTTTTCTTATTAATACCTTCAAAATTAGCTTCTTGACCTAAGTTTTTAGAAATAAAGGTGTACATAGCTACTACTAAAATCATTATTACAACTAAAACATTTAATATATCTTCACTTATTGATAGTACACATCTTACACCTAAAATGCTACCAATAATAGTAAATGGGACTAATTTTTTTAAAAGTTCATTATTGGTTTTACCAGATTTTGAATATCTATAAGCACTACTTATACATCCTGCTGATGCAGCAAATTTATTTGTACCAATGGCAAGATGCACAGGAACTCCAATAGCCATGAGAACGGGCATACTTATAAGTCCGCCCCCTCCTGCTATAGAATCTACAAAGGCAGCTAAAAAACCACCTATACATAAAAAAATAATTGCAAACATAAAATTCCTCCACATATTCTATCTCAAATTTATTAACAACATATATCTTACATAACCTACAATCTTATTCTAAGTTATTTGTTTATTATTATTATTTTTTAACAAATGCTGGTATTCCAACGATTTATTAGTATTAGTTTGTTGTTTATGTTTTATTATACTTAATTTAAATTTTTCCTATTATTATTTTCGGTGGCAAGATGGTGGCAAGTTAAGTTTTGCTACCCTTATTTTTGAAACAAAAAAGATATAAAGAATTGTTTTTTATTCTCTATATCTTCCAAATACTTCTAATTAATTTTTATAAAAATATAATTCTTTTTTAATTATATTAATTAATTTATTTATTGTCATGTTGAAAATATAAAACAAATTTAACTAAATAATAAATACTTTTATTCAACAAATATACTTTTCTATTTCATATATAGGCTTATTCTAGATTTTTAAATCCTTCATATGACTTAAATGCTAACATATATAATGATTTTAGCATATCTGGATTTTTTAATCTTAACTCATCAATAACGGAGTCTTTCTCAACAGTTACAACTTTATTAGAAGCAATAATTTTCTCAATAGTATTTGGTAATTGCATACACATATTATAAAACGCATTTGAATCGCCTGTTACGATTTCATAAAATTTGTCTATTGAAACTCTTCTAATTCTTTCATCTTCTACATGTTTTTTATTAACAGAACATCCCCAAACAATATCCCTTGAAACTGGAGCTAATACTTCTACTAAGAAACATCTTTCATTTGGTGATTTCATGATTTTATTTTGCATTTCTATGTATGTTTTTTGAGATGATGACGAATTCATTGTATTATGTTTGTTCTTCATTTCAACATAAATTTTAGAGTTATCTTCCGTTGTTACTATTATATCCCAACCTTCATTTGGTACTTCGCAATTATCAATATATTTAAATATATTTTGATGAAAATAACCTATAGCATTAGTATTAGACTTATCACGTTGGCGATGAATTTCTAATTCAATAATTTCCTCAAAACTTTTTTTAAAAACATTCTTATCAAAAATAAGTTTTATAGGATCAATAATATTACTATTAAACTTATCTAAATTAATACTCTTAAGAGTATTATTATAACTTTCAATAGTTTTTGTCACATGACATTCAAAATCTTCTTCTGATATAAAGCTTAAATTATACATTTCTTCAACTCCCTCAAGTGTATTTATAATAGATATACCTATTTCTCTTGCAAGATTGCAAGGTACAGCATTTCCAATCTGTCTGTATTTAGCGCTTATTGATCCTTTAAATTCCCATTCATCTGGAAAAGATTGTATCCTAGCATTTTCTCGAATACTAAAAGGTCTAACTTCGCTTGGATGACATCTATCTGTCTGTTTCATTTGAGGAGTTGTTAAAACAGTAAGTGATGGTTCATCGAAACTAAGCCTTCTTAAAATCCCAGTTCTTCCTCCTCCCATATCCCAGCATGTCTTCATATATGATTTAGCTATTTCGGGATCTATATCTTTCCAATATCCACCTGGAGGAACTAAAGCAAAAACTTTTCTTTTTTGCTCGGAATAATTTGAACCTTCACTTTTTGGTACATCTTGAAGAATATCACGTAAAACTGGTTTATAGTTATATTTTCTAGGGAATTCAAAATTGGTTTTTTCTGCTAGATCATTTCTTATTCCTATTGTTATTAAGCGCTCTCTTTTCTGAGCAACACCATAATCCCACGCATTCATAACTCCATGAGTAGTTTTATAACCTTCATCTTCAAATATACCTAAAATTGTTTTATATGTTTCTCCTTTGTCATGAGTGAGTAATCCTTTAACATTTTCAAATAAAAATATTTTAGGTTGTAGTTTATGAAGAAATGTAGCATAATGATAAAACATTGTTCCTCTAGTATCTTCTAATCCTAATCTCTTACCTGCATAACTAAAACTTTGACAAGGTGCTCCTCCAGATAAGACATCAAGCTCACCTTTTTTCACCCCAAATTCTTTTTCTAAATCTCTACTTGAAACTACCTCAATATCTTCACATAAAACATTCCAGTTAGGTCTATTATATTTTAAAGTTTCAGCAGCATATTTATCAAATTCCACTAACCCAATATGCTCAAACCCAGCTTGCTCTAATCCAAGTGCTAATCCACCAGCTCCAGCGAAAAGTTCTATTGATTTATAAGCCACTTACTTTTCCTCCCTTTTCTCTAGAATATACATATTTTACAATTAAAAAATCTATACATTTAAATATGCCTAAGTACACATAAAAAATAAAGGTAATAAAACATATATTATTACCTTCACTTTTTATATTATTGTATGATTTTAACTCATTTTTGTCAACTATTTGTTTATAAAATCCAATGCTTTATAAAGTGTATCAAATCTATCACTACCTTTTATCAGGGTATAATTTTCTTTAGCCCTATAACTGATCTTCTTACATGCTCCACCACCAACAACATATAAATTTTCTGTCTTACCTGGTATGTAATCTTTTATATCATATATTAGTATTTTCTTATGTACACATCCATCCACAGTTGCAGGTATTTTGTCAACTACTCTATCATAAACGATTGTATGTTTGTACATGATTTTTCCCTCACCATTCTCTTTATTATCCTATTATCTTATTTAAAATACCTTCTGCTATTAATTTAACACCTATCTCTTTGCGTCTAATATAATAGTATGTATCTACTTTACTATCTACAAAACATACTTCTATTAATCTTGCTGCTGCTTTTGTGTGCTTAAGCCAGTAAAACCCTCTTACATCTGATTTTTGACCTCTATTTTTGAATATTGTTGCTAATTTATTGTTGACTCTGTCATCATACATCTTATCATTATTAGTTTTATATATTGTTTCTGTATCCATCAGATTTAATGTTATTTTATTTGCATTGAAATTAATTTATACTACTAGGTCTATATTTTGCTTATTAGCTATTGACACTGTTCTGCTAAGTAGTTATTAGATTTGTCTACTTTTCCAGTATATACAGTAGCTCCACCTTGTTTCAACCATTTAATAATTAAATCAGTTACTCTTCTGTTTTCTTTTCCTTCATCTATATACACCTATCCCCCCAACTGTTCCTGTTAGTGTATGTCCTATTACTATTGCTACTTTCATCATTTATCACCTTCTTTCTGTAACATAACTTTTATATCTGTTACATCTTCTTTTATTACTTCTACGTCAGTTTTCATAGTTCCCATTTCAACAAGTATGTTTTTATTTATTTCTTGTTGTTGTGTAGATAGCTCAATGAAGTTTTCTACAGTCTTTTTGTACATATCTCTATCTTCTTTTTTCTCTTGCATAGTATTCTTAAATAAAAGGGCACATAATATTCCTATTGCTCCCAAGCTACTTAACTCTGTTACTAGTTGTTCCATAGTGACCTCCTATTCTACTTGATATAAATTCAATAGTGTTATTTTAACTTCAGTTCCTTCTGTATTAATTACGCTTCCTTTTGATATACTTTGAGTATTAAAAAATTCAACCCTATAATACTGATATTTATTACTACAAGTTATTTCTATAAAATCAGCATCTGAAAAATCATACTTAGAAATATCATTTTTCCATTTACAAAATAAATCTGGACTACAACCTTCACAACTATATATTTCTATAAAATCTATACTATTATTTGAACCTAATACCTTAAATTTAAATGGAACTTGTGCAGTATCTTGATTTGATATTGTTGTTCGAAAGTGCATTTTAATAGCCCATATCTTTATATCTTTATCTAGTTTTATTTGGATCCATTGACTTGTATTTTTACTTAAACCAGTTAAGTTTAAATCATCTTCTAAAGTTTCTGTAAATGCCTTATATGTTCCCCATGTATTTTGACTTGCATTGACTTCAAATGGTTCTGGCTTATTATTGGCTGTCATAAAAGGATTGTACTTTTCATTATGTTTTGTTTCTGTCATCTTGGAATAAATCTCATTAGTGCCAAGTAAAATCTTATTTATGTTTTGATTTCCCAAAAACACATTGTTTACATTTTGATTTCCAGTTTTTATCATAATATTATGTCCTCTTTGATTATATATAAAGTTGTATTCTCTTTATCTATTATTCCATCATACTCAGCTTGTGTTCCAGTCCAAAATTTTAATCCTGTTATTGCATTTGAACTTAAGTCTGGCTTATTAGTTAAATTATTATAATCTCCGTTAAATTCTGATTTTGAATTCCAATTATCTACTTTTTCTTGTGTAATCTCATCTAGTATTTTTTTATTCTCATGAATATGATTCTGTGAAGTATCTATATCTGAACTTGTTATATACCCTACATCATTTTCAAAATCGGATACTTTAGTTGGCTTATTTGTTAAACTATTGTAATTACCATCAAAGTTTGTTTTAGCATCCCAACTTATCACTTTATCCTGTGTAATTCCATCTAAAACTACCTTATTTGTATGAACATGATTTTGTGAACTATCTATGTCTGAACTTGTTATATACCCTACATCATTTTCAAAATCAGATACTTTAGTTGGTCTATTAATTAAGCTATTATAATCTCCATCAAATATCTCCAGCGCTACACGTTCATCTACTTTTGTAACTAACTCTGCTATATCATCTACTAGATTCTCCTTAGCAATATTAATATCTTGAGTCATCAAATCTACAGAACTATCAATCTTACTATTTAAGGTACTTATATTAGTATTTATATCTTCTATTAAATTATCTTTAGTGTCGTTTATATCCTTTATTGAATTTGTAATATCAATAATTGCTTTACCTAATACATCCCATTGAGGAGTTGATTCTATAGCATTATCTTTGTCTAATGATTCTTCGACTTGTATTTTCATCTGAAAAGTAGTTACTATCTCTTGATTTTTTCTAAATTGAAATTCTACCTTAATTAATCCAGGCAATGCAAGAATATTGTTATCTAAAATAGCCTTTACAATGTTACCATTTATAATACAATTCTTTTGAATTAGTACTTTATCATTCTGAAAAAACGCTAATGCTGTATATCCCTCTAAATCTACCTCTTTGCCATCTTCAACCAATCTTATTGAAAAGGGGATTAGATTGTCAAATTGTTTATATATTGGCACAGAATATACTTTCGTATTTAAATCAACTGTATAAGTTTTATCTCTCATTTCTTTACTCACCTACCTTTATTTTAAAACAAATAAAAATTACTCAATCCACCAACTTATAATATCTATCGTTATATATAAAGCTATACCTTTTAGATTTTCAACAAAAAACTTTATATAACCGTCTTGAATGTTGTAAGGACAAGTCAAAATCACATTATATCGTATTGTAGCTTTATTTGTTATATCATTAAATTCTAAAGATTTTTTATACATATATTTGGAAGAATCATCTTTTGGACAACATCCTATGCCAACTGTCATAGGAAATACACCAGAACTAGAAGTGTAATATTGCATATTAAAAATAATTTTTACAGTTTTATATGCTGATAATTCAAGTATGTCTGAATAAATTTCACTAATACCACTCCCATAAATACTGTCTTTAACTCTATAAACAGTTCCTTGTTCTGTTTCTACAGTTTTTACAAAATCAAAATAGGCTGAACGAAATGCCAAGAATCCTTTACTAGAATCACTTATTCCATCTTTGGCAAAGAATTTCGCTTCTTTGGCAGGGTTTGGTGGTTTAGTACTTCCGCCACTATCTTCACCACCACCAGAATCGCCACCAGAATCACCTTCTAGTAGTATTCTCTTTTTAATTCCTGCGTTTTCATAATATAATTTATCTTTTTCAAAAGATATTTTTCCATTTACAGTATCTATAAAACAAGAATTTCCATTATTTCCAAATTTAAATACCTCGTATTCCGGATAACCACTTTGATAAAGTCCGAAAGAATTTTCTCTAATACATAAATAATTTTCAGAGTCCCTCTTGTATCTTAATGCATCTCCAATACCTTCTTCATATTGGGCTGTAGCATCAATAGAGCAATCAATGCCTCGTTCCTCATTTACAAATAAATGAATAATTGGATTATCTGTACTTGATTTTAACTTATCAACAGATAAAGTATCTGTTATTATATTGCTACCATTTATTCTAGTTTCTCCCTCATCTTCAAGAGAATTGAAAGTAACATATCCTTCTAAATCAATATTTATTGCAGACATCTCTATCTTTTCTGCTGATTGGTTAATAGTTGATACTATGTACTCACCATCTATTTTTTTAGTTACTTCCATGACTATTTTTTCAGTGTCAATTACAATCTTTGATACTGCTTCATCAACTGTACTTTGTACTATAGCTTCTATACTACCAGACAATATTTCAAACTTAGATTCTAAAGTTTCTTGTTTATCTGTAATTTCTTTTACATAGAGTTCTATACTTTCATTTGTTTGAATAAAGCCACTCTCAAGTTTTTTTAAATTACTATCAAGCCTTTGTATAGTCCTTGATGCACTTCTTACTTCCTCTTTATCTATCTTTGCTTTAACTGTAGAGCTAAGGCCACCATTGTAATTTATCTTATTATCACTTATAAATGTAGCCTGTGGTATATCATCTTTATCATAGATAATTAATTTATCACCTACATCAAGTCCAAAATCACCCTGCCAATCCATACTAAAACCAGTATAAACAAAATTCTTGTATTTATTTAAAATGCTTTGTGCAACTTTTCTTATCTCACTTTCATTATTGTAATCAAGTAATAAAATACTTAATTGTAATCCATTTTCAAAAGGGTCTCCAGCAACTACTCCATTTATATCAACAAAATTTATTTGATTAGATTCACTACCTATAGTTACATCAAACCAATTATTACCTGTGATTTGCACATTTGTTTCTATTAAGTCTAAAAATTCTATTTCACCATATTTAACAATCAAAAAAGACCCTGCAATGACTGCACAGTCCATCAAAACTTGTCTATATGTAGCTTCATCTGAATTTGGTTTATATTCTATAAGTAAGTCATTATTATTGAATCTACGTTTTACTATCTTGTCACTTAATTTTAGATTTAAAATGTTCGCTATATCTACAACTATATCATAAACTGTTGCTGGAAATCCTATATTTGGTTTGTAGGCTTTATCAGTTAATATAAGGGTATCATAACATTCAAGTTTTATTATTTTTCCACTTAACTCTGTTTCAAATATATAGTATTTTCCAAAGTAAATTTCTTCTATTCTTGATTGATATTCATTTATTGCTATTTCTATACAAAAATACAGGTCAAACCATTTATTTTTAAATTTATAGTCTTTAAATTTGTTAGAATAGTTATTTATTTCTATGTTTACTGATGTAGCTATTCCTCCACCAAGTCCAAACTTCTCATTATTTAAAATAGATTCTTCTATATTTATAGATATTATATCTTCATCAGTATATTTTTCATCATTTATTATAATTTTAGAACTTATAATCCTTGAACTTTCCAAGATTGCTTTTTTATATTCTTGACTAGTTTCTTTCATTATTATCACATTCTTCAAACTCAGCTAATTTTTCTTGTAGTTCAATAATATAAGTATCTTTTTCATCATTAATAGCTTTTTGTATGATTAAATCGTTTTGAAGTTTTACAACCTCATTTAAAGCCTTTTGATAAAGTAATCTGTCACTTATTTTTATATCCATGAATATACCTCCTTACTTTTCTATAAAATTCATCTTCAAACTTTGCCAAAATATATTATTATCTTTTTTTAACGCAACAGGCATAGACCTATCTCCTACATAAAAAGTCTTTGTTTCTATATGCCCTAAAACAGGGTCTGGATATGTTATTTTAAAAAACACATCTTTTACTTGATTTAGAAGTATAGATATTTCACTTGAATCTAAAATACCCCATTCACAACTTAACTTTCTTTTAGTTGCTATTCTATCTCGACACATCTCTCCTTTTGCATTTCTATTACTTTCTCCATCTATATCAGTTAAATCTACTTGAAAAACTGTAGGAGCAATTATGTCTACACCATTTATAGATAACATATCACCACTCCTTATAATTCTAATATTGTTTTTCCTGTTTTTCTTTCCATTTGTCTAAATGCTTTTATTACAACTTCACCCATTTTATTTCCATCCATTTTTAATTCTACTGTTAAATCTCCACTGGTATTATTGTTTTTTCCTAAGCCATTCATTCTTTCCATAATTTTGTTTGCTAATAAGTCAAGCCCTTGTGTATTATTTTCAAGTGGTACTACAGCTTCTGTTCCTCTTTCTCCAACCATACTTAGTGTTGGTTGTTCAATGATACCTCCTTTTGCAAGAAGAGGTATTTTAGGTATTCCAAAAGAATTACCTCCAAGACCAGGAACCCAATCTGGAATATCAAATTTAAGACTTCCTAAGCTGCTATTAAATAATTTTATAACGGCATTAAGTGGTGCTTTTACTATATTCACAAGACCATTAAATGCTTTTTTAAATACACCTGGTATAGCATCTATGACTGATTTTATTTTAGTCCCCATTGAACTAAAGAATCCGCCTATTTTACTACACACTCCACTTATAAAATTCTTTATATATCCAAAGATTTCTGTAGCTTTCTTTTTTATTGTATCCCAATTTTTATATAAAAGCACTCCTACTGCTATAAGTGCACCTACTGCTATTACAACTAAGCCAAATGGTCCTAACATTGTTCCTAAAACTTGTGGAATTAACTTCATGACTCCACCAGCAGCTGATATTGTATTTTTTAAACCATTAAATATATCTATTCCTTTTTTAACAGTATCAAATACTGTACATGCAGTTTTTACGACACCAAAAGCAACTGCCATACTTCCAAGAACAATTATTATAGTATCTAAAACTGGTTTACCTTCATTTAATAACCAATCTATGAAATTTGTTAAATAATCAGCAAGAGTTCCTAACACATCTAAAACGAAAGAAATTGCTGGTGCTAATATGTCTATTAAGCCATTAGCAAAAGGTGCTATAAAATCTGTTATAACATATCCTACTAGTTCAAAGATTTTTTGTGCTAGTTTTACAATTCCTAGATATAAATGCTCTCCTCCATTATCCCAAACTTCTACTAACTTTCCTGTTAAGTTTTCAATTACACCTATAATGGCATTTAAAATTTCATAAAAAGTTGTTGCAAGTGGAATACCTACAATTTCCCAAGCTTCTCTCCAACTTTCTTGCGTATTGTAAACTAGTGTAAGCAAATTAGTTATAATATCACATATTCCTTGAATTATTTGTTTTCCGATATTATTACTTTCCCATGCAATACTAAATGCATCTGTAATTTCATTTATAGTACCAAAGATATCTGTTAATATTTGAAGTATGAGTGTATTTATTTCTACCCCTGTGCCATTGTTCCATACTTCAACAAAAGTCTGACCTATATTATTTATTAACCCTAAAATAGAATTTAGCATATCAAATATAGTTTGTATTAATATTGTTCCTGTTTCATTACTCTTCCAGGCTATATCAAATGCACCTGCAATACTTCCTATAATATCAAATATTGTTTTTAGTAAATTAAGTATATTTGTACAAAATTCAATACCTGTACCATTATTCCAAACTTCTATAAAAGAATTTCCTATATCTCTAATAATTCTTAATACATTCAATAAAGCATCTGATATACTTTGAATTAATTGAGTTCCTAAATTATTAGATTCCCAAGCTATTATAAAAGCATTGTTAATGTCTCCTATAACATTAAATATATTTTGAAGTATCTGAAGAGTAGTAGTTAATATTTCTGTTCCTGTACCATTTGTCCATACTTCTTTAAATGACGAACCTATTGATTTTATTACATCTTTTATACTTGTAAAGGCATATTTCATACTATCAATAGTTGCTTGACCTTCTTTACTCCAAGCATCTTGAAATGGCTTAAACATATCTGCTAACATTTTATTTAGTTCTTGATTTACTTTTGATAAATTTCCTGTATCTATATTAGGGCTAATAGGGGAAGTTACATTTCCCATATCTCCTAAGCCCTCAGTATCTGAATTTTTAGTTAGTGTATTTATCTCATCAAAACCACTTATTAATCCTTTTATTTTTTTTGCTGCATCTTTTGATGCATCACCAATACCATTTATTGAATCACTTGCACCATCAGAGTTATTTCCAATTGATTCAATATCTTTGGGTATAGAGCCAAAACTACCAGATAATGCATTATCCCCAAAAACAGATTCTGTGAAAGCTTTAAATTGTTGTGCTACAACTTGTAGTTTAAGTATAAGTGTATTTAGCATTTTTACAACTGGTGTAAGCATATTAATAAAAGCTTGACCTAATGTAGCTTTTAAAACATTGAATTGCTCTGAAAGTATTCTAGTCTGATTTGCCCAGGCTCCTTGAGTCCTAACAAAATCGCCCTGTGCATCTTTTGTAACACTTAGTAAATAATTATATCTGAGTAAAGTTTGTTCTGATTGACTCATATTTTGATATGCTTTAGTTATTCCTTTTGACATTGCATATGCCTCTAAATTAGCAACTGACATGTTAATACCTAATTGTCTTAAAGGTTCTATCTCTCCTGCTATACCACTTCTAATTTTCGTAAATGCTTCCTCTGCATCAAGATTGTAAAATGAAGACATATCAGCAGATAATTGTGTTATAGTTTTAGACATATCAGCAGCTTGCTTAGTTGATAATCCAGAACTTTTAAGCATAGCTCCCATAGTTCCAGCATATCTTTTAGCAGCTGTTTCTGACATACCCATTTGAGTTATAGAAGTTTTAGCAAAATCATTAATATCCTGTGCCATACTTCCAAAGGTAACATCTACCACGTTCTGTACTTCGTTTAAATCAGAGCCTAAATCAATACATGATTTACCAAATGCAGCTATTGCAGTTACACTTAAAGCTACTCCTACCATTTTACCTACTCCACCAAAAGCACTTCCAATTGTTGATTTAGCTCCATTTGCTATACCACTTAATTGTTTATTAAAAGTTCCCTGATTTATATTTAGACCTAAATTTATAGTACCTACACTAATACTCATCTATACACCTCCCTTCTAACTAAAGGTTTCCTTACACCAATTTTGAAAGTTATTTATATAAGAAGAATAATTATTTTTATCTTCTCTAAGCTTTTTATTACGTTTTAATATCCAATCATTTCTTATCTTTCTCTGTTCTTTAGTAAAACCTTTTAATATTTTAGGGTCTTTTTCAGCTCTAATTGATACAATTTGACCAAGAGGTGTCTCTGGCATAATTCCAGATAATAAAGAACAAAACTCCGACCAAGACATATCAATCTCAGTTCGGAGTCTTATTCCATATTGTTTTGCAAAGCTTGATTCTATTAATTCCCAATCTTCATATAAATCATAAAATCCATCAGATTTATTTTGAGTTTTGAAATCGACTTTCTGTATCTTCGTAAGTTTCTCCTGATATAGCAGCCATAACTGCTATAAATATAGTTTTGTAATCTACAAATGAAAGCTGCATTGAATCTATTTCCTTAAATGCCTTTTCCCCAAGTAATAGTTTCAAAGCATCATCTATAAGCTCAATTTCATTTGAATTATTCTCAGACATTCTCTGATTTACTATAAGAACAGTATTTTTACTGTTATTTACAGTATATATTTTACCTTCTGATATTTTTATTTTTGGTTTTTCGTTTGTTAATTTCGTTGATATATCTATTATATTTGACATACTTTAACTCCTCTTATTAATATTTCTAACTTTCACTAGAACCTGATGCAGGTGTATATATTGGTTTCCCATCACTTAAGGCTTCCCACTCTAATGCATCTGTAGCAGTAGAATCTCCACCCATGCTAGTTACATTTATTATACAATCAAACTTAAGAGTTGCTCCATCTGGAAAATTAATTGAAAATACACTATTACAATCTTGTCCATTTTTAAAAGCAAGTCCTGCTATATAATCATTGCCAGGGTCTCCATAATTTCTTTTTCCTCCCATAGATACTGATAAAGACTTAGATGTCATTAACCTTCTTGTCCATCCGCCTTGATCCATAGGATTCCATTCTTCTATATTTCCATCAATACTAACACTTAATGATTCCGCATCCTTAACAATAGTATCTGCATCACCAGTTCTACCAGTTGTATTAACTCCAAAGGTTAAGTCATATACAGGTACTACTCCACTTTTTCCAGCCATTTAATCACTACCTTTCATAAATTATATCTAAATCAATTACATATTCATAAATTCCATTTTCATCAGTACCTAAAAATACTGGTTCATCATTTTTCATAATAAAAAAAGCACTTACTTTATTAATAACAACGGTTTTCCCATTAAATAAATCATAAATGCATCTAGACATTTTTTCAGTTGTGTCACAATTTTTATCCCAATGAATTAAAATTGTAATAGCTTTAGTAGATGTTGATGTACTTGCAAGTCCACCTATAGCTATTGTGTTATTGTTACTATTTTTATTATATATACCTATTACTTTTTCTTTATTAGCATCTATCTTACCAATATAAAATGCAATATTTTTATCACTTATGGTCTTCTTTAACCATTCTTTAATATCCTTAAGATACATTTTACACTCCAGTTAACTTTTTATAGCATTTATAATATGCTTTTTCTGAGAAATCTTTTTTATTTCCTTCTGTAAAAACTTCTAACCATCTACCTTGTGCGTTCTTATTTTTGTCTTTCCTAAAATTATACTCAGGATGATAATATAAACGTCTAGCATATGGGGTATCGTATGTTATTTTAAGTTGACCTTTATTAAGTAACTTCAAATTTATGCTTACAGATTCTTCAAGTACTCCTGTTTGTTTTGGTACAACTTGCATTGTATTAATTTCTGTTTTTAAAGCTTCTGCTGTCATTTTAGCAGCTTCTCTCTGAGCTTTTTTTAGCTTATTAATTTTTGTATTATTTATTTTTATATCAATACTTAGTTTACTTCTAAATGGATTTTTAATTATAATCAACTCCAAAATAAAAAAGTACTTGATATAACAAGTACTCTTTAATAATTATTATGCCCAAAACTGTTTACCACATTTTAGACATGTAACTCTAACTTTTTTAGCATTTGCATTTCCAGCAACAAGACCAATAAGATTAGAAGTAACTAATGTTCCAACAACAGCTTTCCCTATACCAAAACCTTTTTTATGTGCTGATAGAGACGTTGAGCCACACTTGGGGCAACGAGCTGTTTTTTTATCTTGTTTTATAGCATTTTTTTGTTGTTTTATATTTAGTTTTGTATTTTTCATTTCAAGTTTAAGTTGTTTTTCTTGAAGCTTTTTAATTTTATCCTCATGTTTTTTTTCATTATTAGAATCTTTTATTGCATCATATTTTTCTATATTCCCCAAATTATTATTTATAAAATAATCATCAACTATCTTTTTACACTGAGTCAAACTTAAACTGGTTAATTTATTTATTTGTTTTATAGAGTTAACTTTATTATATCCACATTCTTCTATAATAGAAGC
The DNA here is from genome assembly GCF_056688955.1 of Clostridioides sp. LIBA-6822. Taxonomy (NCBI): domain Bacteria; kingdom Bacillati; phylum Bacillota; class Clostridia; order Peptostreptococcales; family Peptostreptococcaceae; genus Clostridioides; species Clostridioides sp. LIBA-6822. The sequence continues at coordinate 2,202,240 of NZ_CP196995.1, forward strand.
TATCTCTATATCTGTTAGAGATAAATAGGGTAATTCTTTTTCTTCTTTATATTCTTTTACATTAATTCCTTCAGAATCATTTGAGTATATAAACTCATCTCCTACTGGAATATCCTCTAATTGTTTTCTAGCTTGAAGTTTTTCTATCTCTATATCTCCACTTAATCTTTTAATGGCATCTGTCATCTCTTTTATCTTATCAATGTTTTTTGCTTTAAATTCAACTCTATACTGATTTTCTTCTTCTATAAAGTCTATAAATATCACATTATTGTATTTATAAACCTTAAGTACATTATCAAGTGGAATAAATAGTTTTTTTTGAAACAAACTATCAAACGAAAATCCATTTTTTAATATTAATAATTGTCCTTTTGAATTTTCTTTTAATCCAGTTACTCCACCACAATAATCCACATAAGTACCACCTACTGCTCCCAATAATCCACCTGCATCTTTTTTAACTAGTTTCAATTCTTCATCTGAAATTATCATAAAAACTCCCCCCTTTTAACAAAATAATAGCACATATTAAGACAAAATGAGGGCTTTTTTTAAATTAATTCTATTTCAGTAGAAAAAATTGAGCCATCTGGATTCCTAGGTTTTGATACTCTATAAATATCTCTTTTATTACCTTGTATTTCAATATATCCTTGCAATATTTTATTTGGATAAATATCACCTTCACAAATAATCTTTCCAACTAAAGTTATAAGTTTTCTTTCTTTATCTAAAGTTTGTTTAGTTTTTTCAGAATAGTTACACATATCATCAAGTATCAAACTTTCAATAGGCTCTCCATCTTCACTTATATAAGTACTATATATCTTAACAGGTGTAACTAAAATCCATTTAGGAAATGGTAGTTTCATCTATATCTTCCTACAAGTAAGACCTGTTTGAGATAAATAGTTAATTATTTCATTTGTAGTAGTTATACCATTTATAGTACTTGCATTAAAGCTTAAAGATATATCCCCTGCTGAATACCCACTTAAAGGCATATCAATATATTCTCCATACTTATATATGAAATCTGATTGTATACACACAGCTTTCTTTATTTTATCTTTTTGAAATTCTGTTAAACTATCAAAACCTATAGTAACAATTCTATTAAATGTTAAAACATCTATTTGGTCAGAAGCTCTTTCTAGTTTACTAATTAACTTTTCATCTTCTATAAGATTTCCACCATAATCATTTTTATAGTATTCTTCTGTTGCATAAGGCACTTTATCACTTCCTATTTACGTTTTGGTTTAGCTATTTTTTCTTCTAACTTATCATCTATTATCTTATAGCCATGTTCATTAAACCATTCAATCAAAATTGGGTTAGTGGTTTCACCAATCCCATTTTGAAAATATACATTGGCACTTAAACCATTATATTGACTATTTGGTGCTATTACTTTAGCCATCTAATCCTCCCTATTTAACTTTTATATTTCTAAAAACTCCAGCTGCTTTTGATGCTTTTAAAGCTATTGCTGCACTCATTTCAACTTCTCCTGTTTTTACTGCACCAGAAGTAGTGAAATCTGGCAACCATGTTTGTACAGGTGATACACCTGCCATTGATACTCCATGCAATCCGTCTAAACCAAGTCTTGCAACATATAATGATGTTGTTCCTTTTGTGGTATCTGTACCTACTACATCATCATTTGTACCAGGCTTTGCTCCTAAATCAACAAATGGTACATTTCCGTATGATTCTATTTGTTGGCTAAAACTATTTAATTGTGTTTGGTACATACTTGCTCTTCTTGCACATGCTCTTAACTTAGATATCAATTTAGTATTTCCTGCTATAAATGATGGAGTTCCATCTAGACCAGTTAAAAACTCATCCAACATATCTAAAAATGCCATATAATTTGTTGTAATAGCTTGTGAAGTAGATAAGTCTATTGAACTATCACCTAAATTATATTCTGTCGAACTTCCAGCTAGAGCTTTCTCTAAACCATCAAATGCTTTTGAATCTACTGCACTATCACCATTTATAAATGTATCATTAAAAAGTGCTTGAGCTGCCTTTATTTTTTGTGCTTGTTGAAGCTCCACTTCTGATACAATACCACCCATATTAGCTATGACTCTATCTATTTGGTAACTGCCTCCAAATACTTTTAAATCAACAGAATGTCTTTCTTTAGTTACTTCATGTGGTATATATTCTTTGTTTATTTCTCTAAATGCTGCTGTTGGCTGAGTTTTAAGTCTTGTATAAGAATAAGTAAGTGTAGACCCTCCCCCTGTTGGTGAAACAGCATCATCAAATGTTAAGTTATCTAAAATCCAGTTTGACTTTCTAAATTCATCTATAACACCTATTTGTAAATCATCTTGTACATTTTTACTAGCTTCTTCTAATGTAATTGCCATATTTATTCTCCTCCTTTAAAATTACTCTTTAGCCATTTGAGACTGTATTTTTGCTTGTATAGCATCTTTCATACTCAATTTACTTGGTTGATTAGAGTTATCTATATTACTCCCTCCACCACTACCAAATTTAAAACCTGACTTAGGATTACTTTGTTTTTCTTCTTTAAATAAAAATTTCTTTGATTCTTGAATAGCTTTTAGTTGTTCTTCTATTCCAGCAACTTTTCCATCATCACCCAAAATTAATTTTGATTTATCAAATAAACCTGCTGCTAACTCTTCATCATGAACTTTACCTGATATTGATAACTTAATGGCATTACTAAGTTTTAAATCATGTAATTCTTCTTGATATTTAATATCCTTATTTTTATTTTCTTCTTGTAGTGTTTCAATTTGCTTTTTTAATTCTTCTGAATTGCCACTATTTATTTTTAAATCTTCTAATTGTTTATCTCTATCTTTTATATCATTTTCAAGTTGTTTTTTAGCTGTATTTACTTCATCAAATCTTGTTTTAGGTATGTAATTTTTAAGTTCTGAAAGCGATTCTGATTCTGCCTTTTTAGCAAGTTCTTCTGTTAATCCTAATGCAATAAATTGTTCTTTATTCATTTTATCTTTCTCCCTTTTCATCTTCATTTTTTAACCTGGTCTTGCCCAGTGATGAGTTTATAGTTAACGCCCAAAACAACAAAATGGCGATAAAAAAAGCACCTACTTAGCTTTAAGTATGTGCTTAATCTTCTTGTATAGCTTGCTCTGCCCAATGAATACTTAGCCCCATATCTATGTTAGGAAACTTTTTTTGTAACCTCTTAATAAAATCTATAAATTCTTTACTTTGTAGCCCACTTGATATTTCTTCAAAAATTTCACTTAACCAATAAATCTCTTCTTCATTACAATCATCCAAAAACTTTATTGTTTCTTTTACATTTTTAGTAAACATTTTAGGAAATTCATCCCACCATTCACTAGGAGCATCTCCTCCACAATCAGCATGCCATTTTGTATACTTTATCATAAATTCAACTTTATCCCTATCAATCATTTAATCATCTCCTCAATAACCTTTGATTCTTATCTGGAAATATTGTTGTTATTTTGTCTTTATTGACATCATAACAAACACATACTGTTACATCATCAAAATTAGCATATTTATATATCGCAAATGTTTTTCCATCAGTCTTAAAATATTCTAATATATATTTATTTTTATCTTTTATATTAGCAACATATAACCCGGCTTTCTTTATATCTTCATTTGTCCAGTCACTAGGAAACCATGATTGATTTATATCTTTTCTTTTCTCGAGACGCTTATGAGTAGGAATATTACCAACTCTTACCCCATTATCGTATTCTTTAGATATATTATACTCTATCCCCTTTTCTTTTAATAGTTTAATATTCTCCTCACTATGTCCACCATTTTTTAATTTTATTTCACCAGGTTTTACTTTTTTAGGGTTTTTAGGATTAGTGAAATCTCCTTTTGTTGAATGTTCAAGTGTTGATTCTGGTATTTTTAAGTATTCGCCATTTTTCAACTCATTTTTAAATCTTTCTACTTCATCTTTTCTTATTTTTTCTCTCCAATTATCTCTTCTAAGATAACTGTATTCATTTAAATGGTTAGACATTTCCAGTTCATACTTATGTAGGTTATTACTTGCTTTTGCTATATTATTTAAATCAGTGCTTCCTTCCTCTATTCTTTTCCACTTTCTTATATTTCTTTCAATTTCTCTTTGCTTCTGTTCAGCATTATATCTATCAAGAGCATCTTGTTTTTCTTCTTCTGCCAAAGGTTTAGGAATTTCATTAATTCCAGGAAAAAATGTAGTTGGATGATGTCTACAATTTGGATGCAAAAAACCTATAGCCATAGCTTCACTTAATAAAGGATATCTTCCTTCTTTTGAATTTCCTTTACTATATACATCATCAATTAATACTCTTCCTTGCCAAGGTAAACATAGTGGACAAGTATTTGTATGATTTGATGTTATAACTGTATGTACTCCATACTCATCTCTTTTTATACCTTCGCCCATTAGTGTTACACGCTGATTAGCTGTTCTTATACTCATTTCTGCATAACTAGATATATTTACTTTTCTGCCATTTTTATATGTAATACAATTTATTCCTTTGTCTAAAAAATCTTTAGTAGCCATATCTACTGCTTGATTTACTGTCATAGCCCCATTATTTACATACATTTGAGATTTGAATATTGTTTGTCTATAGACATCATCCATTTTTCTAAGTGCAGCATGATTTGCATTATGTAAATCACCTTTAACAGATTTAATAAGACTAAAAACTTTATCTTCATTTATTTTAAAAAAGCTTTTTTCTTTAGGTTCAAACATATTTTTAACTTTAGAACCTACCTTATTTAGTGTCTTACTAATAAAATTTTCTGACCTTTTAGAACCATTTTTAAAACTAGATTTTAGTAACTTATCTGTTTCTCCATCAATTATCTTTTGATAATCTTTTATTATACCTTTATTTCTCTTTTGAAATTTCTTTATTTCTCTTAATTTAGTTTTCTGCCATTGTTCCCACTTAAAACCTTCTTTTAATTCTTCTGACTCATGTAGTTTCATGTTTCGTTTCATTGACTTCACTAAATCAAGTTCCATATCATTATAAATAGATGATATATCATAAGGATTTAAAGCCAACTAGACCACATCCTCATTAACTACATCATCATTCATTCCATCTATATTAGTTGCTGGTTCTTCTATATCCATTAGTCCATTTTCTTCTTTTATCCTAAGAACTTCTTCTGCTTTCTTTTCATCACTCATAGTATCACCATAGAGTTCATCTACAGCCATTTCTGTGCTCATTATTCCATAACTTTTAGCTTTACCTACTGTCTCAACTACTGTATCAAAACTCGGTGTTGAGTATTCACCAAAACTTATAACTGGAGTATATTCTCCTATAGCTCTTTCATACAATAAATCATTAGCTTTAAGTACAGTTGATACTATCTCTGGTATAACTTCATTTAAAACATCTATTATTTTACCTCTAGTATATAGAGTCGTTTTTTCTTTTTCTCTTTGTGATTCTGCACTATCCGTTTTCTTCAAATCAATACCAAGAGTGGCAGGTGATATAATACCTTGTAAACACATATCTATATTACTTGCATAGGTATTTACATATGCTTCATAATTAATTGATGGCTGCTGAATTTCTATTGTATTTTGAGAATCTTCAGCTAAACTAGATGCTATAGCTATATATTTATTATCAAATGAATTGGATTTAATAATTTCTCCTGTTACTGGATTTTTAGGAAGTAAACTTTCTGGTATATATTGTTTAACTCTTCCATCTCTAATAGCATCTACCCATTGACTTATAGTTTCATCTAAAGCATCAAAGCTATCTGACTTACTATCAAATATACTTTTCCCTCTACCTAGCCATTTAGGTGATTTAAAAAACATCATAGGTACAGACATTAAAAAATCACCTTCATAGGTGATATCTTTTAACTCTATAGTTTCATCTAAAGTATTTAATGGAACTTCTTGACCTCTACTATTAGTCAATTTATTTATTATATATCCTTTTCCAAATATCTCAATTAAAGTGTATGTTGAATTATCTTTTGAATAGTCTGTAAGAAAATGTACTTCAGACAATCTACCTCTTTTAAATTTATACTCTACTCTTTCGCCACTATAATACTCTATAATTGGATTAGTAGTTATATCTGTATCTACTGTTATTTTAAAAGCTCCATCTCCAGTTACTAAAGTTTCAATAATAGATTCTCCAATAAGCTTATTAAAATGATTATCTTTACTTATATCAGTCCATAAATTAGTCAATTCTTCTGTATCAAGTTCTATTTTATCCATATCAGCTACAACTATATCTGCCAATCTTTCAGCAATCATAGCAGGAATTCCTGAATGTACTTTTCTAACATTAAAATCAGAACTAGGTACAGCTGCCCAGAATCTAGACTTACTTACTAAATCATTGGCAGTCTTTTTAAAAAATTGGTCTAATTCAGAGGGTTCTCCTCTATACCAAATTCTATTCTTCATTATATTCCCATTAAACCCTAATGGCTCTTTTATTGTAATTTCCCTATCAATAGCTGGTTGTATATTAAGTAACTTTATAGCTGTTTTAGTAGCCATATCTTTTAACCACCCCACATTCTTAAACCTCCAATCTCTTTTTAAATGGTTGTATTGAATACTCTGAACTATCTAAGCAATCAACAGGATAGCTTCCATCATCAACACGAACCCAATTTCCCTTTGATTTTTCATCATCATCCCATATTGCATTTTCAATAGCTTCTATCCATTTATTTAAATGTTTCATAATCTTATATCTACCTTGATTTATTAGTATATTTACAAGCCTTATTCTGTCTACTATCCCATCTTTTTTGTAGCTTGGTGTTACTTGGATATTTATACCTCTTCGTTTCAATTCATTACTTAGAGCTTGTCTAAATAACTTATCTGCACTTTCACAGAATATATAGGTAGAAAATAAAAAATGAGGATAGGTATCTGACCACTCCTCAATCTTATCGACTATTTCTTTTGCATACTTGTCATGTGTATAACCGTGATTTTTCCCTTGTTTATGATAATATCCATCTAACTCTATAATCTCATTATAGCCTTTAGTAAAACCTGTTAGAGTTGCTACAGTTGCATCTGTACCACCAATATCTATGCCTATACTAAATTCAATAAATGTTATATTATTATCTTTTATATAGTTTCTATCTATAACAACTTCACTCTTTTTATATCCAGTATATATTCTTCCTGTTGCTGCTACTCTTCTCCCTAATATATCAGCTTGATACCAAAGTGATGTTTTATCATAGGTTCTTAAAACTTCTTTTAATACATTATTACTTATGCTTAAATTATCTTTTATAGTGAAATGTGAATAATTATATCCCTCATTCTCTCCACTATTTTTCAATTCATCCTGATAATCTAATATATCTCTATAAAACCAATGACTTGGTGAAAATGGATTTAAATCAAAGAATAACTGTCTTTTGCTACTTGCTAGTGTTCTATCAAAAACTTCTTGTACAAATGATTGGTGACACTCATTTACTTCTGATATATAGACTGTTCCATATGAGTTCCCTTTTATTCTTGCTGCATCATTTGCTTTTCCTCCACCTGCAATAATGATAATCTTCTCTCCAGTTAAAGTTTGAATATATAATGCGTCTCTATTTTTATATTCACCTTCTCTACATCTACCTTCAAATAGATATTGCAAACCAAAACCATTACTATCTATAATGTTCATCTTAGCAGCTCCTAATGAAACACCTGCTACTAAATGTAATTTATCTGGATGAACCTCTAAACACATAGAATAAGCTATCAAATTTATAATATTCTTACCAGCTCTTTTCCCACCCTCTAAAACATTTAACCAACTATCTTTACTTTTTTTTATATACTCTGTTTGTCTTTTTGTTAGGGGAGAATACTTAATCATTTTCTATAATCCTTTCTTCTACTGGATTATTTATCAAATCTGCAAGAGCTGTTATGTGTGAATTGATATTAATAGCATCTTTATTTGGTATTTTAGATTTTAATATTTCAATTCTTTGTTTTTGTTCTTCTGTTGCTAAATTCCAATCTTTATGAATCATACTATCATACTGCTTTATAAGACTTCTAAGTTCATTCATAGCTCTACTCTGAGCATTAAGAAAAGAAGCTTGTCTATCCCATGAAAATTGAAATTCATATTGTATTTCTTCTCCAGATTCTGTTGTTTTTTCTTTTTTAACTTCCTTTATCATTTCTTCCTTATCTTTAACATACATTATCTTTTGTGCTCTTATTATTGCTGCATATTGAATTGTTATCTGCTCCCAAAGAATATCAAATTTATCTTTTATAGATATTTCTTGTATCAACTCTTGAGTTTCTTTGGGCAAGTATTTTGAGAAGAAACCAAACTTTTCAGCATTCTTATTTCCAGGAGGTCCAGTAGCATTTTTATTACCTATGGGTGCACCCTTTTTGCTTTTAGATGCACTCTTCTTTTTTTCACTAACCCAATTGTATCTCTTAATCCATGATTTTAAAGTGTTTAAACTAATGTCATACTTTGCTGATATTTCCTTCTGCTTAATACCTTTTAGGTAATCTTGCTTTACCTTTTCTTTCACATCTTGCACACCACCACCTCGTTTATTTATCGTTTTGGGAATAAAAAAGAACTCTAGTTAGAGCTCTTATAAAAAATCTATATCATTTTTTTCTTCTTCAATCTCTTTTTCTAATTCTCCTTTAATCTTAATACACTCTTCATAATTAAGAATAGCAGTTTCTGATTTTATAAATAAGTATGGTAAATATTTATTTAAACTTGAATTATAAAGGTTTAAATTTTCTTTCTTATTTAATTCATTATAAAAATTATCTTCAAAGCTATAAAAACCACTACTAATATTATCTATTAATTTGTTATCAAGAAAAGAAATATCTCTTATACTACAAACAATATTAGAATCTTTTCTTTTCAATAGTTTTAACAATTTTATTATTCGTTCTCTTCTAACTCCTGTTACTAAAAGTAATCCATCAAAAACTCCACTATTAGAACTACTGTTTTTTTCTATAGGAAACATATATATTTTCTCATGGTCAAATAGTATAGTTCTTTCTAATGACAATTCATATGAATCAAAATCATTATATATACTGTCATTATATTCTTCACAGAAGAATTTATCTAAATCCTCTATTGTTGGAAGTATTACATTTTGCATAAAACTTTTATAATCTATATCATAACAAAAATCTAAAACATTATAATATTTATTTATTTTATTGTCCTCAGATATTGCCCTCAATAAAGTAGATTTTTCATTTGAGTCATAGCAAATATAACTTGCTGCAAAGTATTCTTGAAAAGACTTATGAGACCATTTATAATTGATTTCATCTTTAACAAAAATCGGAACATTATGAATCAAATCATAAACTAAGTCATTTTCATTAAATTTAAGTTCTATATTTTTTCTTTTTGAGTTGTAGATTATATTAATAAGCTCTTCTTTAGAATAACTAACACCTTTAGTTAATGTTATAAATCCAATAGTTCTTAATATTTTATGGAATTCTTCTAAATTTAAACCACTCTTCTTTTCTCTATAATATCCAGCTCTTTTTGAGTAATCATGTTTTTCAAATAGTGTATCATAAACTTGTCTATAAAAAGCATCTTTTTTATGAGGAATTGATTGTTTGTATTTGAAAGATTCACATAACAAAGAAATCATCAAAGGATTTTCCAAAAACTCTTTAATTATTTCAAAATTTTTATCTTCTTCAATTTTATTAATTAATAATTTTGAAATTTCTTCATTATATTTTCTAATTAAATTATATGACTCTTCTTTTTTTAATGGACATATATAAAAACTTTGAAAATTACCAAAAGATAGAAGTTCATCTTCTTCTCTTGATGTCATTAAAAAAGTATTATTTCCAGCTTTATCAACAAAATTTTGTAGTTTTTCAGTGACTTGTGTTTTATATTCTTTATTTATTTCATCATAACCATCAAAGAAAAATATAAAATCTCCTCTTTCAATTAATTTTAAAACACCTTCTCTATCAAAGTGTTCACTTATTCCATTAATTTCACCCATTATAAAATCTATTATATCTTTTTCTTGTGATAATCTTCTTAATTCTATTAATATAGGTATTCCTTTAGACTCATTTATTGAACTTAAATATAAATATTTAGCTATAGTTGATTTTCCCATACCTGCTTGATCTATTAACAAAACCTTTTTGTACTTTGGCAAGAAATCATCTTTATAGCTATTAATTAAAATGTAAGGTTCATCATCTTGATAAGAAAAGTTAAAGACATTATTCTTTGATACTTTTAATGGTATATATAAATCATCAATTGTTTTTTGTTGATTTCTAAATACTATAGTATTCATGTAAATATAATTTTTATAACTTCTTTTCATATATTCATTAAATTTATTTTCTATCGATTTTAATTCTTTTTTACTCCTTTGTTTTCCAAGTACTTCTTCTACTTTATTACTTAAAAATTTTTTTACTAAATTTTTTATAATTTCATCTGCCTCAGTTGCTTTCACAACATTTCTTGCTACAATAATCGCTTGTGCATATAATTCTGCTTCCATATTTATCCCCTCCAAAGTATAAAATTCAACTTTAAAGGTCAATATCCTTCAACAATCATTCTGCAACTACAAAATAATTCTGAATACTGCTAGTTCCCCCAACATTGCTTCCTTTATTTTCTATTAAAAATTAATCTACGTTTTTATTTAAAGATAGCTCTATCTCTTTAAAATCATTTCCATATGTACAATCTATTATTTTTATACCCTCTACATATTTATGATTTAATTTATAATCATATATTTCTTTATAATATCTAAGTTTACTTTCGAAGTTTGTATTTTGAATAATTATTATTTCTTCACTTGGGTATTCTGTTATATTTATTTTTAAACTTATATATTTTTTATCTAACAACTTTGCTCTACAAAAGATTTCCTCTAGATTAATAATATCCATTTTTTATTCTCCTTTGTTTTAAATATAAAAAGACTAAGTCGGGGGTAACTTAGTCTTTTTCAAGGGGATATATTATACACTTGTTTCATACTATCATTATAGCTTATATAAAATAACAATAAAATATCATCATTTTATCACAGTTTTATTTTTAGGCCATCTACTCCAAACAGGTATATTCCAAGTTCTTTAACCATTTCATTTACCCAACGTCTTACTGTTGCTACTCCACAATGTAAAAGTTCTGCTATATCCTCATACGTTTTTTCTTTAAAAAAATATAAATCTAAAGCTTTGTATTTTTCTAAGGATTGCAATTTATTTTGTGTTGCTTTTAAAGTTTCTAATGCCATATCTATATGTGCCAACATAATTAAGGTTTTTGCTTTACTTCTTTTAATGCTTAATATATATAAATCTTCTGTATCTAGACATAGTAAATCATCATAATCACTTTTAATATCTTCAATATCACTAATAGAATTCGCAATATGACTTGTTAAATCATTATAATGCTTTAATAAAAGCTTAGTATTATGAAAGACTTCTCTTTTTTTATTTTCTTTTTCTTCTTTTCTTAATTCTCTTACAATTTCTTTTATACTTTCTTTATCCACTTAAACCACTCCCTCTTGCTCTCCTTGAACATCTTCTACTACAATATATGACTTTAGAGTTATCTAATTTATAAAATCTTTTTCCACAATAAAGACATATTACTATTTTACCTGGGCTTATAAGTTCCATCTTTTCTTTTTACTTTCATATTCTCACTCCCTATATTCTTTTAACTTAGCTTTTACTGCTTCAAGTAATGCACTTTGTTCTTTATCTTTATTCTCTAGAGCCTCCATTACTTGTTCATCTATTGTACCTTTACAGATTAGATGATTGATAATAACAGTTTCCCTTTGACCTTGTCTATAAAGCCTTGCATTAGCTTGTTGGTACAGTTCTAAGCTCCAAGTTAATCCAAACCAAACAATTATACTTCCACCTGATTGTAAATTAAGTCCATGTCCTGTACTTGCTGGATGACAAAGTAATAATTGTATTTTGCCATTATTCCAATCTTGTATATCTTTTGAGTTTTCTATTGTTCTTGGTTTTAAACTCTTAAACTCTTTCATCAAACGTCTATAATCATGTTTATAATTATAAAAAACTATAATAGATTTCCCATTTGAAACATCTATAATTTCTTTTAGGGCTTCTAATTTTTCTCTATGAAGTTCCTTTACATTTTTATCATTATCATAAATTGCTCCATTAGCTAATTGTAAAAGTTTATTTGCTACTACAGCTGCTGATGAAGCAGTTATTATATCTTTATCTAATTCTAATATTTTCTCTCTTTCTAGTTCTTTGTAATATTTAAGTATTTTACTATCAAGATGTATTTCAATTTTATTTTCTATTTTTCTAGGCATATTCAAATAATCTTCTGCTTTTAAGCTTATACAAATATCTTTTATTTTATTATGTATTGCTTTTTCTGCTCCATCTCTAGGCTGCCAATTATATATAGCTCCTGTTTGATAATTTTTTTGTCCTGGTTCAAAATATCGTTCTTTATATCCTGTAATAGTTTTACCCAGTCTTTTACCTCTATCAAGTAAGTACATCTGTGGCCATAAGTCTATTAAACTATTTGGTGTTGGTGTACCAGTAAGCCCAACTACTCTTTTAGTTAAAGGCAATACTTTCTTTAAACTTTTAAATCGTTGTGCTTTATTTGATTTAAAAGAACTAAGTTCGTCTATCACAACCATATCAAATGGCCATTTTCTTTTATAAAAATCTACTATCCAGGACACCATTTCTCTATTTATTATATAAATATCTGAATCTGTACTTAAAGCTTTCACTCTATCTGATTTACTACCAAGGACTTTAGACACTTTCAAAAGCTTTAGATGCTCCCATTTTTTCACTTCACTACTCCAGGTATCTCTTGCAACTCTTAGAGGTGCTATAACTAAAACTTTTGATATCTCAAAGTAATCATACATTAATTCATTTATAGCTGTTAAAGTACAGACTGTTTTGCCTAATCCCATATCCAATAGTAAACCTATATTATTATTATCTATAGTTTTTCTAATTGTATATTCTTGGTATGGATGTGGTTTAAATTCCATCCCTTAACCTCCTTGATAAAATCCTCTATCTCTTTTAATGTACTTACACACTTAACTTTAAATCCTAACTCTCTTAATTCTCGCATTTTATACTGTTGAAGCTTCCTTGGTTTTTTACCTGGTGCTTTAAGCTCTACAAATATAACATGCCCTTCTGGTAATAAGACAATCCTATCTGGCACACCTGCTTCCCCTGGTGAAATAAATTTCATAGCTTTTCCACCTAACAACTCAATCTCTTTTTTAAGTCTTTTTTCTATTTGTAATTCTAGCAAAATATCACTTCCTTAAATCTAGGTGTCACCAGTGTCACCACAATTTCTATATATATACATATATACGTATTAGGCATACTCATATATATACATATATGCCTAATATTACTTTTACTACTTTATATATATTTTTTGGTGACATTGGTGACAGTAGTATTATAACTCTTGCAATTACTATGTTTCAGGTGTCACCAAAGGCGTCACCAAAGCTATTTTTTTTGGTGACATTGGTGACACCCTCATATTTTGAATAAATCAGACTAAATCATCTTTGGTGACACTAATTTCTGCGTACATAAGCCCTCTGTCTACCATATATTTTTCCAAATCTTAAATGTTTATTATGAGCTTCCCATCCATCTAATCCTTTCAATATATCATTAATTTCTCTTGATAAGATAGGAGTGAGTTGTTTAGGTTCTCCATTAAATAGCTCAACCCATATTTCCATTACACATGTTTTTTCTCTTAGCATTGTTCCTTCTTTTAACTCTCCAAAATCTGAACCATGTATATATTCTCTTTTTTCTGAAATACTTAAATCATACCAATTCGGAGTAATAGGTTTATTTAAATATTCTTCAATAATTCCAGATTTGGCATTTTCTTCTGAGTGGTTTTTTTGTTGTTTTTCAGCTTCCTTTTTCTCCTCATCTGATAGATATAAATGTTCATTAGCTTTATACAATTCTAATGCTTCTGCCCAAATTTGATTTCTTTCATTATCAAGTTGGCCATTAAATATACTCTTGTTAATCTTATTTACTCCTGTATCTATTGGCCAAAATCTTCTATTACCAGTTTTATCTCTTAAAAATTCTTTATCATTAGTTGTTCCTATAACTACACATTGACGTAAAAACCTTGATGTTCTCTTCCCATATGCAACCCTATATATATCCTCTGATTTACTTAGAAAATGCTTAACTGCTTCAATATCTGCTTTTTTAGTAGCCATCATTTCACCCATTTCAAGCAACCATACTCCTTGTAATTGTTCATATGCCTCTTTACCTTGCACAGTAGTTAAACTATCAGAATACCAGTCTCCACCAAGTTTTTTAATAAAAGTACTTTTTCCCATTCCTTGAGGACCAGATAAAACCATCATATTATCAAATTTTATTCCTGGATTAAATACTCTTGCTACTGCTGCTACTAAAACTTTTCTTATTATAGTTCTTGTATAGTGAATATCTTCTGCACCTAAATAGTCAATTAAAAGTTTATCCACTCTCTTAATCCCATCCCACTTTAAAGAATTTAAATAATCTTTTATAGGGTGAAAAGTATTATTTTCAAAAGCAATTACTAGAGCATCATTTACTTTTGATGGTGATGAGACATTGTAAATTGTTTCTATATGATGTCTAAGCCCAGAATCATCACTATCATTCCAATCATTTAATTTATCATCTTTTCTCCAAGGTAATTTACCTAAGACAACAGCTCTATTTGAGAATTCATTATAGGCTATTTTATCTTTTAAATAGGGGTCATTTTCTATAAACATTAAAATATTATTTGTTGTTTTCTTATAGCTTCCTTTGTTATCATATTCTAACTTAGTTAACCATTCATCATCTTCAAAATCTATATCACCAAAATCATCTTTAGCCTTATCAATATTTTCTCTACCTATAGTCTTTCGTACTTTAGCATCACTGCTTGCAAATTCGCTCATTCTAGTAAATGAAGGTAATCTATTTACAGGTGTTTCTGGTTTAGAGTCTTCATCAAGTTCTCCAAATTTATGTATCCTAACTAAATCAAAAGCATTACATAAAATTCCACTTGCAGGGTCTGTCCCATGGTGACTATAGGAAAACTTATCATCATAAATAACTATTCCACCACTTGTACTACCTTCTGCATATGTATACCTCGTTTCATCAATACCAGAAATATATACTTCATTTAAGAAAGTTTCTATAACTTCTGTGATACTATAGGACCTGCAAAAGGCACCTATAATTCCTTCCTTTTCAAGAGGGTCTTGTTGCTTTTTTAATTGTGTATTAAACTTTTGTCTCTCTCTTGAACTTTCTGGCCAATAACTTACATCTGTCCAATCCAAATATAAATCTAGTATTTCATTTGGGTTTAAAAATTCACCATCTTGAAATTTAAATATATATTCTCCATCAATTGAAGTACTTGGAAAGTACATAAGCCTATGGGGTTGATATGTAGTATCATCAAACATATCTATTCCTATAGCATCTGCTATCATCCTAGAAATTGCTTGATACTCTTCTGGTAGTACTGGTCTAGCTAAAGGTATTAGCAGTCTGTATCTAGGGTTACTCTCAGTATGTGAGTGAGTAGAGTACATAAGGCAAGCATAATCATTTAATAGTGTAATATCATCCCATATAGCCTTATCTGCATAGTCTATATCCAAAGTTATAATACTTCTATTTGCAATATTCTCTGCTTTTCGTCTACCATTTTTTAAGCTTCCACCTACAAATCCACCAACATCTTTGACTCTATCTTTTTCAGTCTTTGACATCTTCTTATATTCTGTATAGGTTTCTTGAGTTCTTAATGTTTTACTTAATCTATTTACAAGTTCGGACCATAAAATACTTTTATTCTTCCAATGAGTTTCTAACTTACTTTTTCCTATGGCCAGCATGAGTTGGCCATCATGTTTTACATTTATATGTTCAATTTCACTGGCCTTTACATCCATAAATTAATCACCTAGTCTTTCTTATAATAATCACATTCATATCCATCTGCTTTAAGTGGAAGTCCTTTAGCCCAAGAGATTTCTTTTGCCATAATTCTGTTAACTTCTTCCAAAGAACCATATTTTTTATCTACATCAAGTACAAGTTCATCATGTACATGCATTACAATATCATAACCTGCATATTTTACATTAAACATAGCTTCTCTTAGGCAATCTCTAGCTGTAGCTTGAACAATATTCTCAACTAATTTAGGTCCATAGGTATCTATTCTTTTCCATTGTTTACTTGTCTGTTCCATACCTTCATATGTTATCTTATCCCCACTAAACGTAGTATGAAGTTCTATCTTAGGTCTTAAGTAGGATAATCTTCTACCACTTGGGAGTTCTATAAATAAAACTCCTGGATTATAAATAAATTTAATCCCATGTTGAAGTTCTACTATAGTCCTATCTTTTATAGCTTTTTTAGTTGCCTTATCTACATCCCACCAAAACTTAGTTATATTTGGATTAGCATTTCTCCATCTTGTTACAAGAGGTTGAAGCTCATCTTCATCAAGACCCATTTTTATAGCTCCCATTGATGTTAAAGCTCCTATGCTTCCTCCATATCCAAGAGCTAACTCTGAGATTTTACCCTTTTGTCTAAGTGGGTCACCCTTTTTAATACTTTCTATTGGAACTTTAAACATCTGACTGGCACTAGCTTCATATATTTTCCCATGAGAATTAAATACATCTAATCTCCACTTCTCACCAGCGAGCCAAGCTATAACCCTAGCTTCTATTGCACTAAAATCTGATACTATAAATCTATGACCTTCACTTGGTATAAAAGCTGTCCTTATCAATTGACTTAAGACATCTGGTACACTATCATATAAAAGCTCTATTAAATCAAAATATCCTTCTTTTAATAGATTTCTAACCAAGTCTAAATCTTCTATATGATTTTGTGGTAAATTCTGTACTTGTACTAATCTTCCTGCCCATCTACCAGTCCTATTAGCCCCATAAAACTGTAGCAGACCTCTTACTCTATTATCATTACCTTTAGCTAATTTCATAGCCTCATACTTCTTTATAGAGGTTTTGGACATTAATTTTCTAAGCTCTAAAACCCTAATTACATTTTTATCCTCAACTTGTTTTAATATTTCTGGAATACTTTCTTTTGTTAGACTTGTAACCTCAAAGCCCGATTTATCACTTAACCATTTTTTTAATTGAGCAGGACTATTTGGATTATTTAGACCAGTTATTTCAATTGCTTCTTTTGTAAGTTTTTCAGTGTACTTTCTATCACACTCTATTGCATTTTCTATTAGCTGTGTATCTACTCTGATGCCAGTGTCATTAATTATTTGGTCTAAATACCATAACTTATTTTCTCTTTCAGAAGTCTTATACTTGCTAAGTTTATTTCTTATTTCTCTTTCAACTACAACATCTTGCTTACAATATTCTTTAAATTTATTCCACTTTTCCATATCGTGTATTGGTAAATTTCTAGTTCTTCCTTTGTTAATTTTTGTAGCTTTACAAGGCTTACAGAAATATTGTATTAATGACTTACCTTCTTTCATTTTCTGCTTATCTTCATTAAACTTTAAAGCCTTAGATACACTATCTAAGCTTCCTGGAAGTCCCAGTGTTAAAGCTTTTATCATTGTACATGACCACTCATTTGGTTTTAAATCAATATCTAAAAACCTACTTATTGCTGTTCTTTCAAAGTTAGCATTAAATGCTGATTTTATAACTTCATTATCATTTAAAGCTTCTATTACTTCTTTTGGTAACTCTTCATCATTTACTAAATCAATAACTCTTACTTCTTCTTCATCAAAAGCATAGGCAAATAACAGTATCTCAAAATTAGTAGAGTCTACATATCTGTAGACTCCAACTTTTTTTATATCTAAATCACTATATGTCTCTATATCAATTGATAATGTTCTCATTAACTTAAGAAGTCCTCTTCTTCATCTTCAAAGTCATCTGAGAAATCTGCTTCTGCACTAGCTCTAGCTCCTCCAAGTACTTCTCCATCTGCTAACTTTTGAACATTTTGCAACCCACAACCTATTCCTTTATTTCCTGCACTATTATATGGGAAAAAGTTTATACTAACTCTTCCATAACAACCACTATATACTTCTGTATTATCTAATATTTCATTTAAGTCTTTATCAACTACTCCTGGCTTTTGAGTACTATTTGCATTTAGAAAATACATTCCTATATATTCCTCTGCTTCGTCAGCTCTTTCGTCATCTCCATCACGAAGAGGTGTTTTTAAATTACCTGGTAATTTTCCACCCCATTTAGAAGTTTTACCTTGTTCTTTTGCTGCATCAATAGCCTTCTTTATTCTTCCTAAAGTCACCTTGTCTGATTTTGGTATTAAAATACAAACTGAATACTTGGGCTCTGCACCTTCTACCATTGCTCTGCTTTTAAAAATATTACAATAACTTAATCTCACCTTTCCTGTTACCACCTTTGTTGATTGTACTGAATTACTCATAATTTTCTTCCTCCTAATATTTTTATATTTTATAAATAGATATTATCTAAACATAATTCTCTTAAATTCTTTTTTGCACTGTATACCCCATTTTCTACATTTTTTCTTTTATATTTTAATAGTTTAGATATCTGTATAACCTCAAAACCTTCTGCATATAATCTCATTACCTTTTGTTGCTTTTCTGGTAAATAATTAATATAATTAATTACTTTTTTTGAAATATATGTGTTTATTACTTCATCTTCTATTAGTGTATTGCCATTAGACAGTACTTCATAATGTTTTGGTTCTATAGAAATTCCTTCATTCAAAAATGTATGTTTTTTTCTCAACTGACTTTTAATATAAGCATACATTTTGTATCTAATACATTTCTTAAAATATGCTTTAGGGTAAGTCTCTCCTTCTGTCTTCAGATTTTTTATTCCCTCATACAATCCTATATATCCAGATTGAATTAAGTCATCTTTATCTATATAAGTTTTATTTTTATTGTTTTTTAACAATATATTGGTTGTTATCTTTATTTCTTTGTCAAATTCTCTTAGTAATGTTTCAAATGCTAATTCATTTCCATTTTTGAATTCTAGCACTAGTTTAATTATTTCTTGATTATCCATAAAACTATATCCCCTTTTTAAACATTTTATAGCTACTAGGAATTAAATGTTTTTAATTATCCTTTACTCTTACTGATACAAAGCACACTGGACTAACCTTTATATGTTCTGGTATATAAACTCTATCAAGATGATTGTCATTTACTTCAAAGAAAGTTGACATCACTTTATCCTTTATTAAACTTTCTCTTTTAAAATCCATTACTATAGCTTTTGCATTTTGTTCTACTGAATTATACTCTGTAATATTTAATCTCTTCAATATATCAAGCAAATTATCTTTTTCATAATCTAAATCTTCTTCAATACTCTTTTTTCTTTTCTTTAAATCTAAAATTGTACTTATACTCTCATCTAATTTATCTTTTGTAGCTTCATCTAATGGCATGTAATACACCCCCTATTTATATTTCAAAGTCTTTTTTAGCTGAATCTATACTATTAATTTCTGCCCTTTTATCACTTTCTGCTACTAAAGTGGCTTTTCCAACTGGTTTTATAATTAAATCATTTAGTAGATTAGTGAAACTCTTTTTGCCTATAGCTTTTTCCATATCACTAATTCCTTTTAATGTTCTTGGTTTATAAATCTTTTCCTCATCATAATCTGAATTTAATAAAACATTAGCAACCTCTTGTTCATCCACATACTTTCTATTACTTCTACCTTCTACAAGCTTATATCCTGGATATTTAACACCATGCTTTTCAGCTTGTTCTAGTGCATAACTTTGAACATCCTTTAACCAATCTTGAACATTCTTAGCAAATCCCAAAATGTCTGCAATCTCATATTCATTAAGAGTAAATGTATCAGCAAAATCATATTTTCTAGCTTTCTCAAGATTATCTTCAGCTCTTTTTCTACAATCATTTTTAGCTCTACAAAATCCACAATGTTCACCACTTACAAAATCACCCTCACCATTAAAAGCCATTTGAGCCTTCTTTTTAACATTCTCTGCCCATGTAAGTAACTTGGTAACTTCTATTTCTTCGCTTGATATATTATCAAATCTAGGTTGAATTATTGTTGTCTTAACCAAATCAATATCATATAGTATTTCAAACTGATTATATGCACCTAAACCATATAGTCTAAGTTGAGGGTTCTCTATAGCTGAGACTTCCACACCTTTTCCATACTTTAGGTCTATCACTTGAAGTATTCCATCAGATATTACAACAACATCTCCTGTTCCAAAGCCTTCTGGAACCCATTCACTAAAATCGAGTCTCTCTTCTAACATTACTATTACATCATCACATATAGCTTTACTGTCATTTACTAATTCAATTACATTATCAACATAAGATTGTATATAATCCTCCATTTCTGAGTTATAATATTCACTTTTCTGTATGTTTTTAATTCTTGCGTTATATGCCTTTTTACTTATTTTTTCATACTCTAACATTAATTTAGCTTCTGCTAATTCATGTGCTACTGTTCCTTCTTCTGCATATATACTAGTTGATGATGGATAGTTTTCTTCTAATTTTATACTAGGAGTGCAGTGAAGCCATCTATGTGCTCCACTTGCACTAAGTCTTGCATGTTGTGCCATTTATGTACCTCCTATAAACTTTCTAATTTCTCCATAAAAGCTGTATAATCTTCTTCTTTTACTTCACTTAACTTACTAGCCCCAAATTCTCCAAATAACTCTTTAAGCTTATCTTTTTTGCCTGCCTTACTTGCTTGTGCTGCCTTACTTCTTACCTCTTCTTTTGTGTATTTAACCTCTCTAGTTGTATTTTCATTATTCTCTGTTACTTTTTCTTCGACTTCTGTTTTCTCTTCTTTAACATTTTCTTTTACTTCTACCTTTTTAGTCTTTTCAGCTTTCTTAGTTTCAACTTTCTTCTCTTCTTTTATATCTGTTATATTTATAGGTTCTATTTGCATTGCTTGTCCTAAATTAAGACCTCCTAAAGCATTCGCTACTACTAATAGTGCATTTGTAAATTCTGGTGCTTCCACTTTAACTTTTACATTTACATTAACTTCAACCATTTTAAATCTCTCCTTTTTGTGTTATACTTTATTTGTGTTATATTTTATTTTTTATTTTTTTGTGTGTTGGTTATTTGACCAGCACTTTTTATTTAATATAGCAACTGATATGTTCTTGCCAGTTTTAACATCCTTAAATGCTATATCTACTAAAAACTTACCATCTTTTTTAAGAGTTACTATATTCTTATTATTAGTATCAAGACTCAGCAACTTTATCCCCCCTCTCTGCTTCTTCTAAAAGTTTATCCAAATTTCTACCTTGATTTCTTTCAATAAAATCATCAACTTCATATCTTGAAATTTTTCTACCATCACCTCTAGCTAGTGATTTTATTAACCCTGTACTTACCAATCTACGCATAAAATTTGTATCTAATTTTAAGATTCCTCTTGCTTCTTCTATTGTTATTAAATAATTTGGATAGCTTCTTTTTATCAAAACAACTATATCTTTAGGCTCTAGTACTTTTACCTTTTGTTCAAGAGTTTGACTTCTAACTCTATCAGTCTCTTGTTTAGTTACCTCAACTTCTATTAAAGACCTTAAGCTATTACTTAAATTTTTAACTATTTCATTTGTGTTATCCATACTCTAATCTAACCCCCATATTATCAAAATGTTCTGTTATTAATTTTTGTAATTTTTAGTTTTCAAAAGCGTTTAAAGCTTTTTCTAAAACAGGTATTACATTTTCATAGTATCTAAAGTTTTCAACTTGTTTATCTGAATATTTAGCTTTATCCCATACCTTAATTCCATATTCATCTGTTTTCAGATTATAAGCATTTGCTAATCCTCCAACTTTGTTAGCTGAAATTCCTAACATCTTACCTATCTCTGTAGCTGAATAAGTTTTTCTTTCCATTTTAGGAAGTGGTATTAATGCTTCTCCAGAAATAAGTTCAGTAGTCTTTGAGTACATAATTTGTTTATATTCCTTTATATCTACTTTATCAGCCAACTCTAAATATATCTTTGCTTCCCTCGCTCTTGCATTTTTTAATCTTGCTTGAGCATTCATGTATTTTATTTCTGATTCATCCTTAGTATCTTTAGGTTTAGTGTTGTATGTACCTGTTTTTCTTATTGATGGTAGTACATCTACTGCTAACCATGTTTGAAATTTTAATGCTATTTCATTTTTAGCTTTCATTCCCAACATGTAAAACAATGATTCTGGTATGTAATCATCTTTCCCCAATTTGTTGGGGAAACCAAATTCTTTACAATATTTATTGATAGTTTCCCATCTAATTGATACATATTTCTTATCATTTTTATTCTATGTTTGACACCAACCAAACCCTATAGCTGTATCTTCTGCATTGATTCCTATACTTCCATCCTTATACTTAATTGTTCTAACTTTAACCCCAAGTTCTTCATTAGTTGTTACACTTGATAGTTCTTTCATAAATTCTTCCCTCCTATTTTAAATTTTGAAATATGCATACTATGCATATTTGTATTAGTTAATTTCATTACTTGATTTTTATTCATAATTCTTGAACTTATTTCCATCTACATTTTCTTGTGCCTTATACATTATTGGTTTATCCGAAAACAAATAATCTAAAGTATAATTTGGGAATAGTTCTTTTCGTATTTTAAACATTTCAATTCTCGTAAATTCTGTTTTTCCTGTGAATTTACAAGATATTGCTCTATTTGTCACCCCTAACACTTTTGCTATATCTGATGATTTTATACCAAATCTAGTCATTTCTGCTTTTAAATTATTGAACATTATCTCATCTCCTCTTTACCCTACAGGGTAATTTTTTTTCATTTTCAACCCTGTGTCGTTTTCTTGATTTAATAATATACCCTGTAAAGTAATAAGTCAATACATTTTAATTAATTTAATTGATTTTTTTTACTTCATAGGATAATTTAAAATCAATTAATACTTTACAGGGTAATTTTTTTAGTATATCATATATACATAAAGGAGGTGTTTAAAATTGAGCATGACAGAAAAGCTAGATAAATTACTATACTCTAAAAATATCACTAAAGCTCAACTATCAAAAGAAAGTGGTATCCCTTACACAACTATTTCTGGTTTCTATACAAAAGGAACTGATAATGTAAAACTCTCAACATTAAAAAAATTAGCTGATTATTTTCAATGTTCACTTGACTATTTAGTAGATGATGATATAGATGCAAATAACATAGATATTTCAGATACTATCCTTTCTATAGACACAGAAACATTATCTAAAAAAGATATAGAAGAATTAAAAGAATGTTTAGAAATGTTTAAAACCTTTAAAGATGATGAAAAGGAATTGATTTATAACTTAATAAAAACATTATCCAAATAATAAAATCAGCTAATTAGCTGATTTTATTTTATTACTGTATATTTTTTTTATGATTTGTTTTATGTAAAAAAAATTCTCATCTGAACTCAATTTTAAAATTTTAAGTTCATTTTCTAAATTAGTATAATTTATTTCTGCATCATCAATTAACTTTACTCTTTCTTCATCCATTCCCTCAATCCTCCTGTATTAAATTATTTCTATTTAAGTATAAACAAATATTCTTATATCAGTTTTTTAATTTCACCACCATTCTTTAAAATAAATTTATATTATCCCCCAATTTTCAACAGCCCATATAGTTTAATGAATATTCTATAATAAATAATATTTAAATTAAAGTACTTATTATTTACATTATATTAACACAAACGAAACCTGTCAATATTTAAATATGTCTTTATGTTAATTTTTATAAAACAAGTTCACATTTATACAAACTTATGCTATACTTCTTATAAAAGGAGGTGTTATTCATGGCAACTTTCGGCGAAAGATTTAAATTTTTAAGAACAGAAATGAATTTAACTCAAGATGAACTTGTTGATAAATTTAATACAACTTATAATACTAACTTCAATAAATCAACATTATCTCAATATGAAAATGATAAAAGAAAACCAGAAATCAACAGTCTTGAAAAATGGTCAGAATTTTTTGGTGTTTCTATAGATTATTTGCTTGGCAAAAGCGATATAAGAGATATCGAAATTGATGATGAAATTATGTGCATTCAAAGAGCTAGAGACAAAATGCCATCAGAAGATAGAAAAAAAATGATGACAGTAATGAAAACAATATTTGATGATTATTTTGATTAGGGGTTTATATTTATGGGATTAGATATATATGAAATAAAACAAAAAGCAATTTATTTATTATTAAGTTTAAGAATAGATTCTTACCCTGTTGATGTATTTGACATTATTGATAAACTTGATGATTGTAATATACTTACCTTTTCTGATTACTCTAAAAGGGCAAATATTGGTTTAGTAGATACAATAAGGCATTTGGGGTCACATGATGCAGCTATATTGAAGTCTTTTAAAAAAAATAAATTTATGATTTTCTACAATGAAAATATTGAGACACTAGAAAGAATTCGTTGGAGTATAGCACATGAAATAGGACATTACATATTAGGGCACCTTAATGATAATAACTGCCAAATGTCTAGGGGACTCGATGACAAAATATATGATAGATGTGAAAATGAGGCTAATTTCTTTGCAGCAGAATTACTATCCAACTTGTATATTCTATATAAACTAGAGATAAAAAATTACCAGTCCATTTCTAGTTTATGTGGATTATCAATTCAGGCTTCAAAAAATAGATACAAAGCATATAAAAAATGGTTATTTAAAAAACCTCATTCTAAAGAAGATAAACTAATTTATTATATGTTCAAAAAAAAGATAGATTCCAAATGCTGTTGCTCTATATGCCACACGCAGCACAACAAAGATACTACCTATAAATATTGTGATATTTGTGGTTCAAAACTTAATTTAATGGAGGGGGATATAGTGAAATATAAAAAGTTTGAATTAAATGAAAATAATAAGTTAACTGAATGTATTAGATGTGGTAATGAAGATAATTTAGAAGATGCAAATTATTGTAAAATATGTGGTGCACCTCTGATTAACAAATGTACTAATTATGAAGGAATTGTTGAAGTTAATGAATATGGCAATACTTATTATGAAAAAGACCCTTGTGGAAAAGTCGCTGATGGGAATGCTAGATACTGCATATATTGTGGTGAAGAAACTACATTCCATAGGAATCAATTGCTTGATGAATGGCATATTGAAAAAGAAAAAATTGAATATGATGCTATACCCTTTTAATGATTAGTCAATCATCTTTATATAGCGAAAGTAGTACATATTAATTGTTCAAATAGATAATTGGTAATTTTTTTGAACCTATATTCAGTATCATAAGTTCAAATTTTTTATAACAAATAAGATAGGGGGATTTTATATGGATTTTTCAGACAAAATAAAACAATTCAGCAAAAGAATCGAAACACTAAAAGATAGTTTAATTACAGAAGAAGCAACAAAAACAGCATTAATAATGCCTTTGTTTCAAATATTAGAATATGATATTTTTAATCCTTTAGAATTTATGCCAGAATTTATCGCAGATGTAGGTGTAAAAAAAGGAGAAAAAGTAGATTATGCTATACTTGAAAATGGTAAACCTTTAATTTTAATAGAAGCAAAATGTGCAACAGATAAACTCAAAAAACATGATGCTCAACTATTCAGATATTTTACAGCAACAGAAGCAAAATTTGCAATACTTACAAATGGAATAATTTATAAATTTTTCACTGACTTAGAAGAAAAAAATAAGATGGATGATAAGCCATTTTTAGTATTAAATCTATTAAATATGGATGATAACAAAATATCACATTTGAAAAAATTTACTAAAAGTACCTTTAATATAGATACTATTTTTAATATAGCATCAGAATTAAAATATACAAATCTAATAAAATCCCAGTTAAACTCACAATTAGAAAACCCATCAGATGAATTTGTTAGGTTTATAATAAATGATTTCTACAATGGTGTTAAAACACAAAATGTAGTAGAAAAATTCAGACCTATAGTCAAAAGGTCTATGTCCCAATTTGTCAACGATTTTATGAATGAGAAATTAAAAACATTATTGGAAAATGATAATGAAGAATATGATAAAAAGAAAGTAAAAGATAGCAAAAAGAAAGAAAAAAGTAAAACTGATACTGAACTTATAAAACAAAAAGAAGAAAAGCAAGCTCCTACTGTAGAAAAAATTGATAAATGTAATATAGTAATTACTGATGATGAATTGAAGGCTATTAATATAGTTCAAGATATTTTATCTAAAAAAATTGATAAAAATGAAATCACTTATAAAAAAGTAAATAATGAAGTTAATATAATGTATAAAAATAATCTTGAGCATTGGATATGTAAAATAGAGCTAGGAGCCCATAAGATGATTCGCTTGCCTAATGGAAGTCAAGATTATTTAGAATATAAAATGGACGCTGTAATAGACATAAATGAGCTAAAAAATGAATTAATCTTTATTGCAGAAAAATACATAAAATAAATATTATCTTTATAATTAAACTAGTTATTTAAGAGCAGTAATTCTGCTCTTTTATATAAATAAAAAACAAACATACATTCTGAAAAGGGGGTTACTATTATGAAAGGTGGATTAAGAAAAAGAAGTAACAAATGGTATTACTACTTTGACCTAGGGATAGTAGAAGGTAAAAGAAAAAAAGTAGAAAGAGTTGGTGGCAATACAAAAAAGGAAGCAGAAAAAGCACTAAGAGAAGCACTAAATGAATATGAAAACTCTGGTATAGTATTTGAAGAAAGCAACATAAGTGTATCAGACTATTTAGACTTTTGGTACAAAGAATATGTCTTACTTAACTGTAAATACAACACTCAAGAAAGTTACCGAATAAACATAGAAAAACACATAAAACCAAAACTAGGAGTTTACAAAGTAAAAGCTTTAACACCCGCGATACTACAAAGCTTCATAAATAAAAAATACAAAGAGAATTATTCTCAAAATACATTACAAGTATTAAAAAACATATTACATAGGTCATTAAAATCAGCAGTCTATCCTTACAAACATATACGAGAAAATCCTATGCAATATGTAAGTATACCAAAAGCTAAGACTAAAACAGAATCTAGCAAAGTTAAAACTATTACATTAGATGAATTTAATCAAATACTGAATATATTTCCTCAAGATTCATTTCAGCGTATAGTCCTACTAATTGGATTTTATACTGGCATGAGAAGAGGAGAAATTATTGCATTAACATGGGATGATATAAATCTTGATAACAAAACTATTACAGTAAAACATACACTGATTAAAAAGAAGAATGGAATATTTGAATTAAGCCAACCAAAAACAGAAAGTTCTTGTAGAACTATCTTTACAGGAGATACTTTAATAAGGATACTAAAAGAACATAAACTACATCAAAAGAAAATGAAATTAAAATATGGTGAATTTTACTTTGATAGCAACTGGGTATGTACTAAAGAAAATGGTCAACAAGTAAATACCCACACTTTAGACACTATAGTAAAACAAATTCGAAAAGCTTTAAACAACGACTTCCATTTTCATTGTTTAAGACATACACATGCTACCCTATTATTGGAAAATGGAGCTAATATTAAAGATATACAAAATCGCTTAGGTCATAGTCAGTTATCAACTACAATGGATACCTATTCACATGTAACTGAAAAAATGAAAAATGAAACTGTAGATATATTTGAAAGAATTACAAACTAGTTTGCCACCCAAAACTATAATACGGTGGCAAACGGGTGGCAAAATCTAATTTACCTATTTTAAAATCTAATATAATCAATTTTATATAATCAGCTATACCTTTGCAATTTCAATACTTTAGAATTTATAATATATATCATTCATACAAGATATTAATTATAAATCTAACCAATAAAACATATATCTTACATAATATTGTCTATTCTTTATTGTCTAACATATTTTTTCTATATTCATTTGGAGTTATATTATTAAACTTCTTAAATATTTGTGAAAAATAACTACTATTATTAAAACCTACTTTCTTACAAATATCGCTAATACTCATATTTATATTTGATAGATACTTTTTAGATTCGTCTATCCTAAGAAGATTTATGTACTCAGTTATTGAAACTTTATTTTTTTCATTAAAAATAGAACTCAAATAATTTGGACTTATAAAAAATACCTCTGCTATACTATTTAAATTTATATTTTCTTTATAATATTTTTGTATATATTCATTCACACTTTCAATCAAATTCCTCTTGTCTTGTCTCCAAAACTCTCTATTCTTATCAATACACTCTTTAGAAAATTGTAATAATATATTCCATAAATCTTCATCACTATTTGTAAGTGATATTTTTTTATTGTACTTATTTCTTAGAGAAGATATAAGCTTCAAATCTTCTAAGTCCCTAAGTACAGTTCTAGATAATACAAATATCATTTCTTGAATAATATCTCTAACATCATTATACATTAATTTATTAGTATCTATTAGATTATAAACACCGTCTAAATTCATGTCTTTGATTGCTTTCTCTATAGAAAGTTCTAATTCAAAAGGATATTCTCTTAGAGTATTATTGAACATATCTATTGGATTGATAATGTACTTTTCTTCTAATAATTTACTATTTGCTTTTTTAAGTGCTTCTTCAAGCTTTATATTTTCCTTTCTATTCTTCAATATCTCCTCATCTTTTATGCTAAGTTGATTTTCAAAGAAATTTCTCTTAGCTATTTCCTGAATAAATTCAGACATCATTAATAAATTTTCTTTTAACACATATAGTCTACTCTTTGGAATTAATGAAAGTTCATTGTAAATTTTACTTATGTATTTTATGTCAATATTTGAACTACGTGACAGTTTAGATAAATTCTTATCTATATCAATAGATTTGTATATTATGAAATCCCCACATTCTATATATCCAACTACATCTTCTTCTAATACTATAGGTATCTCCAAACTAGAAACACCATACTCACATTGATACATTTTTTCAAAATCATTATCATTCATACTCTTTGCAAGTTTTCTATTGCACACTTTTATACTTTTACAAATATCACAAAATCTAGTTTCTTTTTTAGTCTCAAATATTGCTTTGTGTTTTGAATCATATACAGATATTCTAAGCTTCAATATATTAGATATTTGATTTGCAAGATTTTCAATTATATTTATATTAATTAACTCTTGTATAGTATTTTCAGAAAATACTATAGGTAGCTGTCTCAAACTTGAAAATTTATGAGGGACATAAGTGATTAATATTACTAAATCAATTTTACCAGTATTTATAATTTCATGTTCTGAATATGGTGGGCAATAAACTATTGATTTTTCCTTTATATTGACCTTTTTACCATCAATAACTTGTATTCCTTCTCCCTGAATTACATATAAAAGCTGTTCTTCACTTAAATGAAAGTGCTTTTCTTGGCAGTTTTTTGGAAAAAACTTTACAATTCCAGCACTAAGCCTATTAAATTGTGTTTTTGATGGCTCATGTATCCATGTAACCTCTCCCCAATCAAACTTTTGCACTTCATTATTCGACTCACTAAAATACTCCATAAGCTCACCTCTTAGTTTTTGTCTAAATATTTTTTTATTCCTTCAAATGTCTCTGTGCTTATAATATGCTCTATTCTACATGCATCTTTTTCAGCTATATCAGATGAAACCTCCAATGTATTTACCAAAAATCTAGTGATTAAAATATGTTTTTCATAAATTTCTTCTGCTTTTTTTCTTCCTTCTTTAGTTAAAATAATGTCACCATCAACTTCCATTATAATAAGACCATATTCTTTTAAGATTCTCATAGCTCTACTTACACTTGCCTTACTATAATTTAGCTTTTTAGCTATATCAATAGATTTTACAATTCCCTTTGTCTTTTCTAAAATAAGTATTGTCTCCAAATAATTTTCTCTTGATTCATACATTCTAACATCCTCCAAATGTAACAACTCTATTATAATATTTTTAAAAATCTAACTATATATTTAAAAATTCATAGTATTCATAGTATTTATATTTATAGCATTTAAAAATACTCATATTTATAAATGGAAATATATTTACCACTTACATTAATATATATTATCATAATTTTCTTTTTTATTACATAGAGAAATAGCTATATAAAATATTATCTAATCTTTTGTAAAATACGTCTTAGAACAACGTACTTAAATAGTTCAAATTGATGCTATTCTTTATATTATAGAAATTAAAAATTTATTTAATTATTTCACAAAAACAATTTTTTACACATCTTTTTTTCATTTAAATAACATATCTTATAATCTATTTTATCCATACAAATCTTCTAGTTCATGTATTTTATTTTTAATATCTTGCTTGTGTTGCTGAAACAATTGGGTTCTTTTGTCTATTGTATCATCTCCCATATCACAAAAATGAAAACATTCATGAATATCTTTAATAGATAAGCCAGCATTTTTTAATTCTTTTATGAATATCAAATGCTCTATGTCTTCTTCAGAGAAATAACGAACACTACTTGGCTTTCTATTAATAGGAAGTAGTAAATCTTTTTCTTCATAAAATCAAATAGCAGATGAAGAAATATTTGTTATTTTTGATACATCAGTTATGGAATATTTCATATTCGTTCACTCCAAAAATCTTATATGAATAAGAACATTATAGAAATCCATTATACAATAGTCAACAAAAAAGTATTGACTTCAAGCTAGGTTGAAGTTGTATTCTTTGAAGTGTAAAAACAAATTGCTAAAAGAAAGGATGATATAAATGCAAAAATACATAATTACGATTAAAAAAAAATTTAATAAAGGAAAAATATTGTGTGGAGTGGCAGTTTCACTGTCTGATTCATCTGTAAGTGAATTAGTTGGTCTGTCTGGATAGGATTCTGGATTAAAGGTGGACATGGTGCTTTAGACCGTAAAGATATTCATCAATATATGATAGCTGTACATGATGGTGGTGCTGCTTTAGTTTGATTAGCAAACAGCGACCCTGCTCTTGTTAAACCTATAATGGATATGGGAACAGATATTATAGGTTTCCAATTTATTAATACAGCACTGTATGCAAAAAAGCAGTATCAGCTTGTACTTATCCTCCAAATGGTATGAGACCCCAAAGAGCTTCTTATTATGGTAATATGAACTACTTAGACTATGTCAAAAACGCAAATAACGAAATATTAAAAATAATGTTGCTTGAGTAGAAAGCAGGTTATAATAACATTGAAGAAATAGTACAAGTCAAAGGTGTTGATATTATAGCATTAAGTCCTAGTGATTTATCTTTAGATATGGTATTTTATGGACATATGAATAAAGTTGAAATAAGAGATATGATTTCTCAAGCTGCTGAGATATGTAAAAAATATGATATGCCCTTCGTTACCCTTCCTTCAACAGAAAAGAAAAGTATTGAAACATGGGTTAATATTGGAGCAGATATGCTTTGTTTTGCACAAGATACAACCTTTATCACTTATATTATCAAATGATTATTGTTTTTCTATGATGAGATTGTATCATATAAAAAACGATATTAATTTATAAATTTGATTTATACTAAAAGAGACTAATATTTTATCTATTTTTATTAAGTATATTTTCTTATGTATTGTAATATTAGTCTCTCTTAGTATTATATAATGTTGTTATTATTAGTTGTTATATATACTCACAACTTATTCAGCTAACATTTTACCTAATTCTATACACTCATCTTTGGCTTCTTCATTTGGGTCTTCCATTGCTGTAATTCCTTCACCACCTATAATTGTAGCACCAGCATTTTGCATACGTTCTTCCCATTCTCTCATCCATTCGCAATTTCCCCAACCATATGAACCAAATAATCCAATCTGTTTACCTGATACCATAGATTCTAATTCTGCTACAAATGGTTCCATATACCCCTCTTCTAGTTGTTCTGCTCCCATAGATGGGCAACCTAATGCAAATTTATTTTCTTCTTTTAAATCACTTGGTTTTAATAAGCTTACATCTAAAACTTCTGCTGTTTTACCTTTTAGCTTCACACCTTCAGCTACAAAATTTGCCATCTTCTCAGTATTTCCTGTTCCACTCCAATAAACAATATATATTTTACTCATTCTTACCTCCTGTAATATTTTTTAATCAACCAATAGTTAGCTACTGCTAACTAGGATTTAAAAAATAAAAGATTTCTTTATTTGAAATCTCTTTGTTTTTCTAAATATATAATATCATAATTGATTTTGAAATTCAATAATTATTGATAATATTTATCAATTAAATTCTATACTTCTTTGTTTATATATAATATTTCATTGTATTTTTAAATCTTTCATAAGAATATTTTTCACTAATAGTATCCTTGTCCATATTACAAAGCATCTTACATCTTCATATACATATATTAACCTTAATTTACCTTATACTTCTTATATACAAATTTTTATCTATACAGATATATAGAAGAACACACCTTTTCTCAGATGTGCTATCTATAATACTGTATATTTTTTCTAATCCTAATTAACTAATGTATCTATAGCTTTATTATTTAATATTGTCATCTATCTCTATAAAATTCTACACTTAAATATTTTTTACTATTTTGTATTGACTGTGTACAATATCTATCTTTTATTATCAAATTACAGATTATCTTTTCCCAGTATTCTTGTATTTATAAAGATTTAAATATAGGTACCCATTTCCTTGTTCTGTTCTAGGTATTCCAAGTGCTCTTGTACATTTTATTAATTGTGCATACAACTCTGCTTCATCTAAATCTCTCTCAAATTCTTCTCTAGCCCATTCTTTGATTAATGCTAGTGACCCTGATACATATGGCGCACTCATGCTAGTTCCACTCATAATAGCAAGTTTATTATCCATATAGGTTGATATAATATTTCTCCCTGGAGCCACCAAATCTATTGTAGTATTTGAGTTACTAAACTTTTCAACTAAATAGCTTTCATTTATTGCACCTACTTCTATTACCTCAGGATAGCTAGCTGGATAACTATACTCACTTGTACTAGAATCTCCATCTCCATTATTTCCTGCTGCACACACTACAGAAATATTATTCTTTACTGCTTGTAAAACTGCATTTTTTAAATTTTTGTCATCTTTATTTCCTCCAAGAGACATGGATATAATATCAACTTTCTTATTTACAGCAAAATTAACGGCATTAATTATACTTTGATATGTCCCAACACCATCTTTATTTAATGCTTTTGCTATTAATAATTTACAATCTGGAGCTACTCCCATAACCT
This sequence comes from Clostridioides sp. LIBA-6822, assembly GCF_056688955.1. Classification (NCBI taxonomy): domain Bacteria; kingdom Bacillati; phylum Bacillota; class Clostridia; order Peptostreptococcales; family Peptostreptococcaceae; genus Clostridioides; species Clostridioides sp. LIBA-6822. Next base: position 2,235,819 of record NZ_CP196995.1, read on the forward strand.
CATTATTATAATTAGATGCAGCTATAATTCCTGCTACGTGAGTTCCATGCCCATTAAAATCCTCATATATATTTTTATTTCCATTACTATCATCACTAAAGTTTGCACCACCAATTATTTTACCTTTTAAAAGAGGATGAGAAATATCACAACCTGTATCTATTATACCAATTACAATATTTTTACCAGTATATCCTTCATCCCACATTCCTCTCGCATTCATTTGTTTTATTCCATATGGAAACTTATTCTTTGCTCCTCTTAGATTCTCATTTATTTCATAGGGAATTAGTTTCATTTTTTTATTCATTGCATATCCTCCTAAAAATTTTATTACTTATAAAAATTATAATTTTGCTTTCATAGTAAGTTTATAAATCAGCTTAATAACTTATATCCACTTATTTATATTTATGATGTATTTTTTATTTTTAGGAGTCATATTTTATTGTATATAAAATAAATAATATCTAGAGAATTATATTAAAAATAAAATTATACTTATATTCTAATATGTAAGAAATTCAATATCTGTATATAAGTTAATATAAAAAGGACACCTCATTAGCATTGGAGCATTTAAGATATCCTTTTTATATTTAATATTAACTTAGCTTTCCTTAACTCTCTTAAACATAATCTACTATTTCAATACTGCTCCTGTGTTTGCTGATGTTACCAGTTTAGCATATCTACTTAAGTATCCATGTTTTATTTTTGGCTCTAAAGGTCTAAATTTTAATTTTCTATTTTCTATCTCAATTTCATTTACTTTTAACTCTAATTTTTTTTCTGGTATATTGATAGAAATTATATCACCTTCTTCAACTATTCCAATTAAACCACCTTCCATAGCTTCTGGAGAAATGTGACCTATAGATGCTCCTCTAGTTGCTCCCGAAAAACGCCCATCAGTAAGAAGTGCAACATGTTTATCAAGTCCCATTCCCGCAACTGCTGATGTAGGAGATAACATTTCTTTCATTCCTGGACCTCCTTTTGGCCCTTCATATCTTATAACTATAACATCACCTTTATTTATTTTTTTATTAAATATAGCACTCACAGCTTCTTCTTCTGAATTAAAAACTCTTGCTGGCCCTTCATGAACTAACATTTCTTCTGCAACTGCTGATTTTTTTACAACAGCCCCATTTATAGCAAGATTTCCTCTCAATATTGCAAGTCCACCTTGGTCACTATATGGATTTTTTAATGTATGTATTACTTCCTCATTTTCTATTTTACAATCTCTTATATTTTCTCCTATAGTCTTGCCTGTTACAGTTTTACAGTCTAAGTTTATTCCTTCTATCTTTGAAAGTTCATTCATTATAGCAGGAATTCCCCCTGCCATATGTAAATCTTCAATATGATGCTTCCCACTTGGACTTAATTTTGTTAAACAAGGAGTTTTTTCACTTATTTCATCAAAAAAATCCAAGTTAAGCTCTATTTCTGCTTCATAAGCTATTGCAGGTAAATGAAGTACTGTATTTGTAGAACCAGCCATTGCCATATCTACAGTTATCGCATTTTTAAATGCATCCACTGTTAAAATATCTCTAGGTTTTATGTCATTCTTAAGCAGTTCCATAACATACATACCTGCATATTTTGCTATTCTTTTTCTTTCTCCAGAATGTGATGCAGCAGTCCCATTATATGGAATACCCATACCTAATGCTTCTGTTAAACAGTTCATACTATTTGCCGTAAAAAGCCCAGAACATGAACCACATCCAGGACAAGAATTCATAGCTAATTCTTCTAATTCTCCTTGACTCATTGTTCCATCTTTACAAGCCCCAACACCTTCCATTGCAGAATTAAAATCATATACTTTTCCATTTTTTTTACCTGCAAGCATAGGTCCCCCACTCACAACAACACTTGGTATATTAAGTCTTGCAGCAGCCATCAACATGCCTGGTACTATCTTATCACAGTTAGGTATAAGTACTAAAGCATCAAAACCATGTGCCATAGCCATAGCTTCTATTGAATCTGCTATTAATTCTCTTGAAGCAAGTGAATAATTCATCCCAACATGTCCCATAGCTATACCATCACATACTCCTATAGCAGGAAATTCTAATGGTAAACCACCACTCATTCTAACACCATTTTTTGCTGCTTCCGCTATTTCATCGAGATGGAGGTGTCCAGGAATTACTTCATTCTGTGCATTTACTATACCTATTAAAGGTCTTTCAATTTCTTCTTTAGTAAGACCCATTCCATACATTAATGATCTCTTTGGAGCTCCTTCTATTCCTTTTTTTATATCACTTCTCATAATATTACCTCTTTCTTACTTTTTTAAATTTTCATAATATTATTATAATACATTTTTCTATTAATTAATTACGAAAAATCTAAAAAATATTAGTATATACTAATGCAAAATTATTACGATTTACTATAAATATATTACACAAGCAGAGATAGGTATTTTTATGATAACGCAAACTAACAAACAAAGCCTAATATTCATAAAACAATTCTGGATTCGTTTTACTTACAGCATTAATTAAGTAATAACTGCGAAAATAAACTATTATTTTGTAGCTTTTAGCAATAATTCTAAGGTCGTTTTCTATACATTTGCCATAAATACTGTGTTTTTATCCTCAATAATTCCCTTGTATTAATCAAACCTAATATTTGAGACTTTATTCCAGTTAATCTCTCTTGAATAACCTTCTGGATGTGACAATTTAACTATATGAGTTGAATTATTGTAACTGTAATAAATTGTAGTCGTCCCATTAATTGGGTTCTTCTTATATCCTTGATATACAGCACTCTTTGGAACTTTCTTTTCAATAAAACTATATGCATATGAAGTATCAATCGACTTTGTTCTATTAGGAAATACTAGCATACAAAAAGCTACAATTATAAAAATACATATACATGTAATACTATACCATTTAATCCATTTCATAGAATCCCTCCTATTTTACCAAAATATACTATTATTATTTCCATATATTTATAATATTTATGCATATGCTAAAATTTTTTAAACATCTGCATATAAATTTAGGAGCTTTGATTTTCTATATTTTGTTAAGATTAATAACCATGTTTTTATAAATTAATATGTTTTTATAAATTAATAAATTTTTAAGATTTTATTAAAAGATTTTTAAAATTTAAAGCTTAATATAAAGATAGTAATTATATAGCTAAAAACATAAATTTTGAAAGGAGATAAAATACAATTATGTGGACACTTTATTCATTTCTTTGCGCTATACTTCCGTGTTTAATATATCAAATAATTGTTATAAAAAGAAAAAACTTGAAATGTGAAAAGAATGTAGTAATACATTTAGTATGGGTATATATTTTTTTATTATATATTTACTTGGCACTTAGTAAAGCTGGTATTGGAAGCATATGGGATATAGGAAAATATAAAGAAATTATTAGATTTAATGAAATAAATATAATACCATTTAGTTCAGTTGGCGCTTTAACATATATTTTAAATATAATTATGTTTATGCCTTTAGGATTCTTACTTCCTTTAATTTGGAAAGAATTTAGAAATATTATTAATGTATCAATAACTGGATTAGGTTTCTCAGTAGCAATTGAATTTTGTCAATTATTTAATCTTAGAGCTACAGATATTGACGATTTAATGATGAATACATTAGGGGCTGTTTTAGGATATTTCATATGGATATATGTAAGTAAGTTATTTAATCTATTGAAGAAAAATACTGTTTTAGCACCTATATGTAAAAATATCATTCAAGATGAAATTGCTATTACAATCGATGATGATATAAATAAAAAAACTACCTCTCTTTATAAAAATGAAGCTATCATATATTTAATATTGGCTGTTTTAGGAGAATTCTTGTTATTTAATTGGTCTCTAATATACCATTAAATAATCTAAACTTAAAAACAAAAATACTTCAATATTCATAAATATATAAAGCCTTCTTTCCTGCTTTTATAAAAGGAAAGAAGGCTTTAGTTCTTAAACATAAAACATACACTCATTACTTAATTGGCATCTGAAATATTTTATTAATATTATGTCTAACTTTGTTAGATGTTATGTAATCATATTTTGTTCCATTCTCAATAAAATTTTGTATATTATCTAATACTTGTATAGCTCTTGCATTACTTTCATAGGTTCCTATTTTTATAGTATTAAAGCTTTCAAATACTACATAAACCTCACTATCATTTATTTTAATTTGATTAGCCTGCATTAGATCAGTTTTATCCTGACTTCTAATTATTATCACATTAATTCCTCCATCTACTCAACTTATTTTAATTTATAAGAATCAATTTCACATAATTGATTTCTAGCTTATTTAAAAATTTAAATTTATTAAAACATCAAATTGTCGATACTATAGTATTGTCTTATACATTTGGTAATTTTATTGTTAAAATATTTATTTATATTTAAATTAAATGTATCTAAAATAATATATCTTTATTAATTATTTAAATTTTTCATTTTAAGAATATCACCTCTTTACCAATTACCATTTGTATAACTCATATTATACATATACAAACGGTAATTTTCAATATATTTTCTTATTTTAATCTTTTTTTTTTATATTTTTGGTAATTTTATTTTACTTTTTATAAAAATAACTTATAATTTCGGTAAGGAGTGATGTACATATGGAAAGTTTAGGAGATAGAATAGCAAATTTACGAAAAGAATTGGATATAAATCAAAAAGAACTTGCTACTAAAGTTGGTATAACTGAAGCTAGTTTATCACGTTATGAAAACAATTTACGAGAACCTAAAAGTGAAATTATAGTAAGATTAGCAAAAGTATTGAAAACATCCACTGATTATCTACTGGGTGTAAATGAAAGTACAAAAATAAGTAAAGAAGATAAATTAATCATAGAAAATCTATCAGTCAGTGAAAAAACAAAAAAACTCTTAGAAAAAATATATTCCCTTGAAAAAGAAGATAGAGAAGCTATAGAAAAAATGATTGATAATGCTTACCTAAAAAGATTCCTTAAAGAAGAGAATTAATTCTCTTCTTTTTCTTTATTCAAAACCTCAAGTAATAATTCATAAAAAGTAATATTTTCACTCAATAAATGTTCTAATTTCATTCCTATATCTTCAATTTTTTCTTTTCTTGTAACAGTAGTATTTGATTTTTCCACATACACCATCCCCCAGCAAATTTGCGTTCTTAATATTAGTCAGAAATTTCTAACAAATTTTTAATAAAGTTTATGTAATTATATTTTTATTTTATAAAATATGTTGCTATTATCCAAAATTTACCTAGATAATTATCTTAACTATATAATAATACTTTTATTCTACAGATGCAATAAAAAACTCGTAATAATAACAAAAAAATCTATTATTGTAGAATCTTGTATATTTTTTATATTTTTATATATTTTTCAAGGTAATTTTTATTATAAAATTTTTTATAAATATATAAATCTTTTATATTCATTTGATTTTTTTGTAATTCTTTTATATGAATTTTATTTTTCATATAATAATCATTATTTTTAAACCTTTATTTTTTGCAATATATTATTTATTTTCTTTTTCAAGTTTCAATAAATATTCTTTTACCTCTATTCCTCCTAAATAGCCTCTCAAACTACCATTGGAGCCTACAAGTCTATGGCAAGGTATAAAAATAGAAATAGGATTTTTGCTATTTGCCAGACCTACCGCCCTGTATGCTTTTGGATTATTAATTATGTTTGCTAGTTCTACATAAGTCTTTGTTTCTCCATATGGAATGTTACAAAGTTCATTCCATACTTTTTTCCTAAATTCACTTCCTGACAACTTTAGTGGCAAATCAAACTCTTTTCTATCTCCCTCTAAGTATTCTTTTAGTTGTTTATTTGCTTCTTTTATAATTTTGCTTTCTTTAACTAAATATTCTTCAGAATTTAAAATAGATGTGTCAAAAAACAAGTTTGTAATGAAATTATTTTTTTCTGCTATTCCTATTTTTCCAATTTTAGTTTCATAATAAAAAATATTTTTCATTAGGTATGATATCCTTTCATATTAATTTACATTTTTTATTTTATTAGTAATTTACTCTTTTGTATCTTAGGTATTATCAATATTTATAAAAAAATTCAAAACCTACATTTTCTGTAAAGTATATTTATGAGCTATTTATTGTTATCTTTTAAAAGAATACTACAAATATCACCATGTTCGTTTCTATATTTAGTTGGAGATACATCATAATTCTTTTTAAATAAACGACTAAAATAATTTATACTATCAAAACCACATCTCATAGCAATTTCTGTCATATTTAAATCTGTTTGTTTTAAATAATATATAGCTTTATCAAGTCTTACTCCATTTATATAATCAGTTGTAGTCTTACCTGTTATTTGTTTAAATGTTCTACAAAAATGGTGTGCACTCAAATTCACAGTACTAGCAAGTTCTTTTAATGTAATTTTATCCATATATTTTTCTTCTATCAAATCAAATATACATTCAAATTTTTTTAAAGAATATTTTCTTTCTATAAATTCTTCTTCTGAAAAGATTTTATCAACATGATTTCTTAATAAGAATACTATAAATTGATAAATACTAGCTTTTATAGATAACTCATATCCAGTATCTTTATTGTGATATTCATCAAGTATAGATTTAATACATTGTAAAATAAAAGAATCCTTTTGAATTAAATTATTAAATACAATATGATTTAGAGTCATTGGTGCTAAGTACTTAGTTTGCAACAAATCAACTTGATTACTAAAAAGAAAGGTAGGTTCAATACGAATAGTATAGAATTTTAGATTGTCTGATAGGCTTTCTAAATAATGTAATTCATTACTATTTGCTATTGCAACATCTCCAGACACTGCTTTAAAATTACTAGCTCCACATTCCAGGTATGCTATACCATCAACAAAATAATATATTTGTAGATGCTCATGCCAATGTCTTTTAAAATTTTCTCCATTTTTTATGTCGTCTTTAAAAAATATATCTATGAAGCTTTCTTGACCTTTTCTATCGAAATATGCGCTTTTATCATTCATTATTTACCTCTTATCAAAATAGTGCTAATTATAAGCAATATCGTTGTTGTATTCATTATTTCATATCGTTATTATATAAAATGTAATTATTATTGTAAACATCAAAATAATACCAGTCATTATAATAAGGAGGTAATAAAAATGACAAAATCTTTTAAAAAAAATGAAAATAAAAAAAGTATAACAGTATTATTTGTAGTCATTGCAATGACTTTTATGGCGACATTAGATTCTAGTATTATAAATGTTGCGCTTCCAGTTCTAGCAAGTAAATTAAATGTGTCTATATCATCTATTGAATGGGTAATAGCAAGTTACTCAATTATTATTTGTTCAACACTATTATTTTTTGGAAGACTTGGAGATATTATTGGTAAATCTAGAATATTTCAGTTAGGAACTATTCTTTTTACGGTAGCTTCATTATTATGTGGATTAAGTAATTCTTTAACTTTACTTATAATTTGTCGCTTTATCCAAGGAGTAGGTGCTTCTGCTTATATGGCAAACAATCATGGAATTATCACAGAATTATTTCCAAAAGAAAGTAGAGGTAAGGCTCTAGGAATTTTAGTTACTGCGGTAGCTGTTGGTAATATGGTTGGACCATCTATAGGAGGACTTATTTTATCAATATTTAATTGGAATTTTATATTCTTTATAAATATTCCAATAGGTATTATTGTAATTTTTCTAAATGCAAAATTTCTTCCAAATAGTAAAAGAACTTCAGAAAAGATGGATAAGATTGGTGCTATACTTCAATTTTTAGGAACAACATTATTTTTTAGTGCTTTAATTTATGCCCAACAAATAGGGCTGTTAAATCCATATATATTAATTACACTATTGCTATCAATTATTTTTATTATATTATTTTTGATATTAGAAAAAAAACATCCTCAACCACTTCTTGACCTTGAAATTTTTAGAAATTTTAAATTTTCACTGAATTTAATTTGTGCTCTTACATCATTTATTTGTATTGCATCATCTAGTATTTTAATTCCATTTTATTTACAAAATACTATGAAACTTTCCCCAATTCATGCAGGTTTATTTATGATATTATCACCTTTGCTTTTAGCCATTTTTTCACCTGTATTTGGGAATATATCAGATAAAATCAAGTCAGAAAAAATTATTTTAATTGGTCTTATTGTTATGAGTTTTGGATTTTTCTTAATGTCAAGATTGAAAGAGAGTTCTATCCTTATTTTATTCGTAATTTCTGTATCAATAATATCAATAGGACAAGCTCTATTTCAACCAGCCAATAATGCTTTAATAATGTCAAATTGTTCTAAAAGTAAGTTAGGAGTTGTTGGAAGTATAAATTCTCTTGTAAGAAATTTAGGTCAAGTTATAGGTATTACTATTTCTACAACACTTTTATATAATTTTATGAGTATTAAAGCTGGGTATAGGGTTAATGATTATGTAGTTGGTAATGATAAAATATTTGTATTTGGAATGAGAAATGTTTATATTATTATTACACTTCTTTGTTTAATAGGTGCAATATTAATTGGCTTTTATTTATTTAAACATGATAAGAATGAACAATAATTTTTTACAATTATCTTAAAGTTATGAGTATCTTAAAACTTTGAATATATTATAGAAAACTTATTATAAATACTGACTTTGAATCAGATTTAGTTTGAATATATTGATTTAAAAATATTCTTATTAGTTTGACAAAGCATATATCTTATTATAGTTTGTAAATAAAAAAGAAGCAGGTAAAATATTTGATATCTTATACCCTGCTTCTTTTTTATTATTTAACTAAAACGTCAATATTTTCATCTTTTCCATCTATAACTATAGTACATCCATTATACACTTCTCCAGCAATAAGCTTCTTTGCAATTACAGTTTCTAAAGTATTTCCTATATATCTCTTAAGAGGTCTTGCTCCATATACAGGGTCATACCCCTCTCTCACCATAACATCTTTAGCTGAATCTGTAACCTCAATAGTAATATCTTTTTCTTTTAATCTATTTTTTAAGTCTGTCATAAATATATCTATAATTTTCTTGATATTTTCTTGGTCTAGAGGCTTAAACATTATAATATCATCTACTCTATTTAAAAACTCAGGTTTAAATCTGTGTTTCATTTCATTCATTACTAAGTTGTTAGTAGTCTCTGTTATATTTCCTCCTGCTTCTAATAGATAATTGCTGCCTATATTAGAAGTCATTATTATAAGAGTATTTTTGAAGTCTACAGTCTTACCTTTATTATCAGTAAGTCTACCATCATCCAATATCTGTAAGAACATGTTAAACACATCCTCATGTGCTTTTTCTATCTCATCAAATAATATTACAGAATAAGGAGCACGTCTAACTGCTTCTGTAAGTTGCCCACCTTCTTCATATCCTACATATCCTGGAGGAGGTCCAACCAATCTTGATACAGCATGTTTTTCCATGTATTCAGACATGTCAATTCTAATTATATTATCTTCACTATCAAATAAGTTTCTAGCAAGAGTTTTTGCAAGTTCAGTTTTACCAACACCTGTAGGTCCTAAGAAAATAAATGAACCAATTGGTTTTCTTTCATCTTTTAGACCAGCTCTTGCACGTATTACTGCATTTGAAACTGCTGTAACTGCTTCATCTTGTCCTATGACTCTCTTGTGAAGTTCTTCTTCTAGTTTAAGTAATTTTTCTCTTTCACCTTCAACTAGTTTAGTTACTGGTATCCCTGTCCACTTTGATACAATACTAGAGATTTCTTCTTCAGTAACCTCTTCCTTTAAAAGTGAATTTTCAGAACCATCTTTCATACTTTCTTCGTATTTCTTTATCTGTTCTTCCAATTTAGGTATTTCACCATACTTAACCTCTGCTGCTTTATTAAAATCATATTCTCTTTCATATTTTTCAGCTTTGCCTTTAGCCTCATCCAATTGTGCTTTTAAGTTCTTAATATCTAATATTTGACTCTTTTCTTTCTCATATTTAGCAGTCATTTCATCATTTTTAGATTTTAATTCTGCTATTTCTTTTTGAATATCATCTAGTCTTGACTTACTCTTATCATCATTTTCTTTAAGTAATGCTTCTCTTTCAGTTTCTAGCATAAACAACTTTCTTCTAACAACATCTAATTCAGTTGGTAATGAATCTATTTCACTACGAATCATAGCTCCTGCTTCATCAATTAAGTCAATTGCTTTATCTGGTAAAAATCTGTCTTGTATATATCTATGAGAAAGTTTTGCTGCTGCTACAATAGCATTATCATGTATTCTTACTCCATGGTGTATTTCAAATCTTTCTTTCAAACCTCTAAGTATAGATATTGTGTCTTCAACTGTAGGTTCTTCTGCAATTACAGGCTGAAAACGTCTTTCAAGTGCCTTATCTTTTTCTATATATTTTCTATATTCATCAAAAGTAGTTGCACCAATACAATTTAACTCACCTCTTGCAAGCATAGGCTTAATAAGATTACCTGCATCCATTGAACCTTCTGTTTTACCAGCTCCAACTATAGTATGAATCTCATCTATAAATAATATAATCTTTCCATCAGAACTTTGAACTTCTTTTAAAACTGCCTTTAATCTTTCTTCAAATTCGCCTCTATATTTTGCACCAGCAATTAAAGCCCCCATGTCAAGCGAGAATACAATTTTGTCTTTTAATCCTTCTGGCACATCTCCTCTTACGATTCTTTCTGCTAGCCCTTCAACAATTGCAGTTTTACCTACACCTGGCTCACCAATTAACACAGGATTATTTTTAGTTCTTCTTGATAAAATTCTTATAATTCTTCTTATTTCTTCGTCTCTTCCAATTACAGGGTCTAATTTATTTTTCTTAGCTAAGTCTACTAAATTTGTTCCATATCTAGCAAGTGCATCGTATGTCCCTTCTGGGTCTTGTGTTTCGACTCTTTGGCTCCCTCTAACTTGTGATAAAACATTTAAAAAATCATTTTTATTTATATTATACTGTTTTAATATTTTACCAACAACTGATTTTGATTCTGTTTCCATCATTGCAAGCATGACATGCTCTACACTTATATATGAATCTTTAAATTCTTTAGAAATACTCTCTGCCTTTATTAGTACTTCATTTATTTTTCTAGTGGCTGATACTCCTTGTGAGTCAGCGCCTTCTCCATATACTTTTGGAAGCTTATCCAGTTCAAAGTTTACAGTATTTCTCAAAGAATCAATTGATATATTCATTTTTTCGATTATATTTGGTATTAATCCATCTTCTTGATTAATAAGTGCTGAAAAAAGATGAATTACATCTACTTGTTGGTTATGATTTTTTACTGCTTCATTATAAGCCTCATTTAAACTTTTTTGAACTCTTAAAGTCATTTTTTCTACGTCCATATAAATCCCTCCATTTTAATATTATATCCAAATAAATTAAATTCTCTCATTTATGATTATTGATTTCCTAAGCTCCAAAAGACTATCGAGTAGATTCTCATTTTTTTGTATGTCAAAACTTAATGTTAGATTGAAAGTTTCATCTGAATTAAAAAAATCAAATACTTCTTTTGATTTTGCTCTTAAGTATAAATCTTCATCTATAAGTCTTTTTTCACCAATTAATAAATATTGACATTTATCTATAAAACTCTTTCTAAAATCAATAGTATATAGATTTTCTAAAATATTATATTGATAAATAGCAATATTGTTAAACACTTTTAATATGTTTGAATTTACAAAATTGTAAATTTGATTATCGTTATACAGTGATATTTGTTCATATATATACTCCCTAAATAAAGGATGAATGTTTTGTTTAAGTTTTAAAGTGACTTCGGCTGGTATTTCAAAATAAAGCTTCCAGTACCTAGAATTATTTTTTTCTAATATAAAAGCTACTCTATTTAAACTAGCACGACTAATCTCTTTTAGTGTGCAATCAAAATTGTAGTGTCTTAAACTAGTTTTTTCATTCTCAAATACATAATCAAACCACTGTAGAACATTTCTATCAAGTTTTAAACTCATATAAAAACCTTCTTCCTTATTTACTAACCTTATCAGGTCTTTTTATCTGATTATATTCTGCTAATAAACTTTCTTTATCAGCTCTACTACCTTTATAAGCTATATGCGGATTTATCATATACTCACCATTTTTCACTCTCTGTAAAAAATCCATTTTTTTCAGCTCTGTAAACAATGAAGATAAAGAAGTTTTTGGATATTCAAGTTCACAAGATAATTCATGTAGTGTTTTTCTAATCTTATTATTTTTATCCATAGAGTTTATTAATCTTAATGGAATTAAATCTCTTTTAGTATACATTCCCTCTACTACTTTAATATAATTCTTAAAGCAAATATTCATATATTTACTTTTATTCATAACTAAATCTTTACTCTCTGTATATTCCTGATTTAGGTCTTTTTTTAATGTCTTATCTAAATTAAATATCTCTTATCACTCTCCTTACCTCTAATTGATAATATAAATATATTACAAAAAAATATGTATGTCAAAAGCGAAAATGCAAAAAGTTTATCTATTAAGTAAACTTTTGTTTATCTATAAGCTAAACTTTACTATTTTTTTAAGTTAGTATTTCCAATTTATTGGTAAGATTTTTTAATAATATTTATAAATTTTTTTAAAAAAATTTTAATATATTTGAAAAACTAGTCTCTTATAAACTCCTTTTATCAAACACATAATATTTAGAATTACTTTTTTTCTAAAAACAGTTGACATATTATATATATATTTATATAATGTGTATATACTATATATACAATTTAAGGAGGTGTCTTGTTGAATATAGTTATTAGTAATTCAAGTGGAAAGCCAATATATGAACAAATTACTACACAAATTAAAAGTATGATTATAAGTGGAGAATTGCCAGAAGGCTCAGCTCTTCCAAGTATGAGACTATTGGCAAAGGAACTTAGAATAAGCGTAATTACTACAAAACGAGCATATAGTGATTTAGAACGTGACGGATTTATTGAGACAGTTACTGGTAAAGGTAGCTTTGTATCTAGTAAAAACATGGATTTTGTGAAAGAAGAGCAATTTCGTTTAATTGAAGAGTACCTACAAAAAGCAGTTGATACAGCTAAAAGTAGTGGTATTACATATGACGAGTTAAAAGATATTTTACTTTTATTATATAAGGGAGAATGATAATTATGGATGCAATAACTATAAAAAACTTAAATAAAACTTATAAAGATTTTAGTCTACAAAATGTATCTTTTTCAGTACCAAAAGGAAGCATAATGGGATTTGTAGGTGAAAATGGTGCAGGAAAAACGACTACATTAAAAGCAATTTTAAATTTAATTTCTTATGATAGTGGAAATATAGAAATATTTGGTCTTGATAACAAAAAAAATGAAAAAGAAATTAAAGAACAAATTGGTGTAGTATTTGAGGGAAGTAATTTTCATGAAAATTTAAATCTAGATAATGTATCAAAAATTATGAGTAAAATCTATAAAAATTGGAATCATGCACTATTCAAAGACTATTTAAAAAAGTTGAGAGTTCCAGAGAATAAACTAATTAAGGAATTTTCAAAGGGTAATAAAATGAAACTTAGTATCGCTGTAGCTTTATCACATAATCCAAAATTATTAATACTGGATGAAGCAACTAGTTCACTTGACCCTATTGTTCGTGAAGAAATACTGGATATATTTTTAGATTTTATACAAGATGAAGAACACTCTATTATTTTATCTTCACATATTACAAGTGACTTAGATAAAATAGCAGACTATATTACATTTATACATAAAGGTAATATAGTCTTTAGTGAAAACAAGGATGAATTAATTAATAATATGGGAATTTTAAAATGTAAACCTAGTGATTTTGATAATATTTCAAAAGAAGATTATTCATATTATCGTAAAAGCCAATTTGGATATGAAGTACTTCTTAATGATAAATATAGATTTATAGCAAAACATCCAAACTTTGTAGTCGATAATACGTCTATAGAAGAAATTATGTTATTTTATGTGAGAGGTGATAAATAATGAAAGGTCTAATTTTAAAAGATTTAATTAATTTAAAAGGTAATATAAAATTTCTACTTTTATTTGTAATTATGTTTGGGCTTATATCTTCTTTTGGAGGTGGAGATGCTAATAACCTTGTAGGTATTATTGTAGTCCTATGTACAACAATGATTGTTTCAACATTCTCATATGATGACCTGAATAAATGGGATAGTTATGTACTTACAATGCCGATTAAACGTAATGATATTGTACTAAGTAAATATCTGACTATGTTAATATTTAGCTTTATAGGTGTATTGGTTTCACTTATACTTAGTATCATTATTGGTTATTTTAAACATAATTTTATATTAGGTGAAACTCTACTTATTAATGCATTAGTCTTATCTATTTCAATATGTTTTGGTAGTCTTATCTTACCACTTGTTTACAAATTTGGTACAGAAAGAGCTCGTGTATTAATGATTTTATGTTTTTTAGTTCCAACATTACTTTTATTAGTTTCTAAAAATATTTTAGAAAGTATTAGTTCACCTCTTTCACTAGAAATTATGCTTAATACACTATTATATTCTATTCCATTTATTGCTATATTGCTATTTGTGATTTCATATTTTATATCATCAAAAATTTATAGCAAAAAAGAAATATAAGATATTTTATGTGAGTTTTTATTAAAACTGTTTAAGTAAGATTTTATTAAAAATACTATCAATTTTGTTTTGATAGTATTTTATTTTTACATTTTATATCTACTAGGTATTTTATTTTAAATATTTATCTTTAATAATACTTTACTCTTTTATCAGTATGTTCTTGCAACATGATTTTCATATAAATTTAATTATTAATTACATTCTTGAATCTAAAAACAAGACTATGTTTAAAAATAATTCTTATACACAGTAAATTAAATTATTTTAATACTTAATATCCAAAATTACTAAATTTATTAGTCATTATTAATAGAATTAAAGCTCTATTTTTTTTTAAAAAATTTTAATCTTTACAATATAAAGTTAAACATAAATTTTCTTAATTTGACATCAGCATAAATGACTATTAGAATAATATTAAACTAGAGTATTTCAATTGATATCGATAAAAAATGAAAATAGATAAAAGATTGTATAAGGAGACAATTCAAGCATGAAATTAGAAATTACAGAAAAAGTAGAAAAGCAAGATGAAGATGTTATTTTTCAAGGATTATTAAAATATAACCTTGCTAATCTTGAGGATAAAAATCCAGTAGATTTAGGAATATATACTCGAGATAAAACAGGTCAGATTCTTGCAGGATTAATAGGTGTTACTCATGGTAATTGGCTTTCTATAAAATACTTATAGGTTAGTGAAAAGCTTAGATATAAAGGTATTGGAAGTCAACTTTTACATACTACTGAAAAAATTGCTAAAGAACGAGGTTGTAAATATGCTTTTTTAGATACATTCAGTTTTCAAGCTCCTAAATTTTATGAGAAGTTTGGATACAATAAAGTATTTGCACTCGAAAATTATCCCTTGACTGGAAAGAGATATTTCTTTACAAAAGTACTATAATCAGGAAAATTTCATTTAGTGTTTTTCATTTAAAGCTTATACCCTTTTTATTTATATTTTTATGTCATTGTTAACATTGAAAAATATGATTTCATTGTACATATAAAACTATTTGAAAATTCATAAATTATAGTATAAAAGCTAATATTATCTAAAATAAAAAAACACATATTTAGGAGGTACACATGCTAGGTCAAAAATGTATGAATTATCTGCAAACATTAGGAAAAATAAGTTCAACAACAAATGGTCTTACAAGACTCATATTAACTGATGAACATAAAAAATCTATTGATTTAATAAGTTCATGGATGAAAGATTTGAATCTTGATATTGAAATTGATGATATTGGAAATGTTATAGGTACATATAAATCTAATACTCCAAATGCCCCTACATTAGTAGTTGCATCTCATCAAGATAGTGTAAAATGTGGAGGTATATTTGATGGTATGCTAGGAATAATAGTTCCTCTAGTTGGACTTGAAGAGTCAAAAAATAATAATAAGTCTTATCCTTTCAACATTAAGCTAGTTGCCTTCGCTGAAGAGGAAGGAACTAGATTTGAAACATCTTTAATGGGAAGTAAAGTTTTTGCTGGTACTTTTAAAGAGGAGCTTCTTAAATCTGTTGATGAAAACGGAATTACACTTGAAGAAGCTGTAACAAAGTTTGGATTTAATACTAAAAACTTGATAAATTTACATCCTAGAAAAGATATAGATGCATATTTAGAATTTCATATCGAGCAAGGGCCTGTCTTAGAAAATAAATCTCTTCCCGCTGGAATTGTATCAAGTATTACAGGATTTAAAAGTTTTAAGATAACAGTAAATGGTAAATCTGGTCATGCTGGTACACTACCAATGGATATGAGATTTGATGCTGGATGTTGTGCCTGTGAATGTGTATTAGCCATTGAAAATATAGCTAAAATGACTACTAATTTAGTTGCTACTGTTGGAAAGATGAATTTCTATCCATCTTCATCAAATGTAGTACCTGAAAGAGTGGAATTTACTCTCGACGTACGTTCTTGTTCTCAAGAAGTTCTTGATAGCTCAGTAGAAAAGATATTCAACGAAATATCTCATATATGTGAGAATAGAAAACTTAATTATGAAAGCGAACTTTCTTTTGAAAATGTTCCTGTACCATGTTCCAATAAAATAACTAAAACTATAGAAAAAAGTTTTATAGATTTAAATCTTAATCCTTTTTATATTTACAGTGGAGCTGGTCATGATGCTCAAGAAATGGACAATATAACTGACATTGGAATGGTGTTTATAAGATGTGCTGGAGGTATAAGTCATAATCCTGATGAAAGTGTTTCTGTAGATGACTTAGATACTGCTATAAAAATATTTCTAAAAATATTAGATAATCTCGATTTAAAATAATTTTATATCAAAAATATACAAGTAAAAACATATTATCACTACTAACCTTATACTATATAATTGTATAATATTATCTATTATAAAAACAGACTTTTATACTCTTATAGAATAAGTTTTGATATTTTATACCTAATATAAAAATATATATTTAAGGAGATAATTTTTATGAATGAAAAATTAATTGGAATTTTAGCTGGAATGGGTCCAAGGTCAACTGCTCCCTTTATGGATTTAGTTATTGATGAATGTCAATCTCAGTATGGTGCAAAATATGATGATGAGTTCCCAAAGATGATGATATATTCATTACCTACTCCATTTTATATTGACCGTCCAATAAATCACGAACTTATGAAAAAAACTATTATTGATGGGTTACAAAAACTTGAATCAATTGGAGTAAGTTTTATTGCTATGCCATGTAATTCAGCACATATATACTTTAAAGAATTAAAAAAATCAATTAATATACCTTTGTTAAATATTGTAGAAGAAACAGTTAAGAAACTTCCTATTATCCCACAAAAAGTAACTCTTTTTTCAACTAATTCAACATTTGAATCTAAAATTTATCAAGATGGCATACTACATAATGGACATGAGTTTATATTTAAAGATGAGTGGCAGACAAAATTAAATACTCTTATTCAAAGTATAAAAACAGATAAAGGAAATCCATATAATATTGATATTTGGAATGAACTTATTGAAGATGTGAAAAAAGAATCTATTGAAAATGTAATAATTGCTTGTACTGACTTAAATGTAGTTTTTGAAAAATCCCATTCTTCAATTAATATTATTGATTCATCAAAATGTTTAGCTGAAGCAGCTATCAACAAATATCTAAAGCTAGCTAAATAAATTTTTAGATACTATATTTTATAAAATATACGTGTGTTTGTTTAGTTTAAAAAATATGAACTTATAGTTTTATATTATAGTTCCTTGATGATATAAAATTTGACCATGTATTATAGTATTTTAATAGAAAAGGATACCAATACTGGTATCCTTTTTAAATATTTTTATATCTATTAAACTTAAGTTTATACTACTGAATAGTACCCATAGAATTAGATAAATCTTGTCCTGCTGTAACAAGATTAGATAATAATACATCAGCTACTGCATCATTAACTGAACTTATTATCCATTTATTATCTTTTTTAGAACATTCAAGCTCTACAGTTTTTGTTACATAAGTCTCTTTAACACTTTTTTGTTTTTCTTTCATAATTGATACTAACATTTCAGTTGTTTTCTCATCAGTTAAGTCTTGCCCTGAAAAACTCATACCAAGCATCTTTGTAAATGCTTCAGCTACTATCTCTTTAAGTAATGGTGTTGAATCTACAAATTTACACTCTACTTTTACTGTTGCCTTATTATCTTTAATCTCACTATCTTTTATTGTATATGTGATTTTAGATGCATTCTGTTTTAGATAATCTAAAACATACTGTGCATTTGGGTCTTTTGTGTCTAGTTCTTTTAATATATCTTTATATTTCTCGTCATTATTTTCCATTACCTTATTCATGCCTTCAAAGTCAAACTTCTTTGCACTGTTGAAAAAACTATCAACTGTATCTTCTGGTTTTGCACTTGAACATGCTGTTAAAGATATTGCCAATAAAAAAGTTGTTAAAACTAATATGATTTTTTTCATATCTCAAATCCTCCCTCTTAATTTGTTGATACATAAGTTATTTTAACATATAATAAGAGTTTTTGAATAATATATTTAGAATATTTTATGCATTTTTCTTAAATCAAGAGCTAGAATAAAAAATATCTATACTAAACTGTTGTTCATATCTACATCAGTCATAGTAGAAACCATAACTGCTTTTATAGTATGCATTCTATTTTCGGCTTCTTCAAATACCTTTGAATATTTTGAATTAAATACCTCATCTGTAACCTCTAGCTCTGATAATCCAAACTTTTCATAAATTTCTTGAGCAACTTTAGTTTCTAAGTCATGGAATGCTGGAAGGCAGTGTAAAAATATAACATTTTCATTTTCTGTTTTCTTTATCATCTCCATATTTACTTGATAACTCTTAAGTTGATTTATTCTTGTTTCATATTGTTCTTCTTCTCCCATAGAAACCCATACATCTGTATATATAACATCTGCACCTTTTACATCATCAATATTTTCTGTCAATATTATATCTCCCTTAGATTTCTTAGCTATTTCCTTCATATCTTTAACTAATTCTTCATCTGGCCAAAGTTCTTTAGGTGCAAGTGCTACAAAATGAATTCCCATTTTAGCACACCCTATCATTAATGAGTTCCCCATATTATTTCTAGCATCACCAACGTACACAAATTTAACTTTATTCAAATCCTTATCTACATTTTCAATCACTGTCAAAAAGTCTGCAAGTATCTGTGTTGGATGATATTCATCTGTAAGTCCATTCCAAACAGGTACACCAGAATATTTTGCTAAGCTTTCAACTGTTTTCTGTTTAAATCCTCTAAATTCTATTCCATCATAAAATCTTCCTAAGACTTTTGCTGTATCAGATACAGACTCTTTTTTTCCCATATGACAATCATTAGGACCTAGATAAGTTACATGTGCTCCTTCATCATGAGCAGCTACTTCAAATGAACATCTAGTTCTTGTTGATGTTTTCTCAAACAATAAAGCTATATTTTTTCCTTGTAATAAATCTCCTTTTATGCCAACCTTTTTCTTAGTTTTTAAATAACTAGATAAAGTTAATAAATATCTAATCTCCTCTTTTGTAAAATCCTTTAATGTTAAAAAACTCTTTCCCTTTAAACTTATATTATTCATATTAATTCTCCCCTTTTTGTAAACTTTTTAAAGTTAATTAAATTTGCGAGTTATTTATTTTATATATCTTAATTACTTATTTTAATTATTTATTTTTGAATATTTAGTTAATTTCTAGTAGTATATCTTTTAAAATTTTAAGAGCCTCATTTATTTCTTTGTAACTAATTGTTAATGGTGGCAAAAATCTTAATACATTTTTACCAGCAGTCAAAATAAGCAATCCTTTTTTTCTAGCTTTCTCTTCTATGATATTAGATTCAACACTAGTTTCAATTCCTATCATCAAACCAAGACCTTTTGTGTTTAGTACAATCTTGCTATTAAAATCCTCAATAGATTTTCTTATGTAGTCCCCTTTTTCTGTTACCTCTTTATAAAAACCTTCTTTAGATATCTCATCTAATACAACTGAAGCCGCTACCATAGCTAATAAATTGCCTCCAAATGTTGTACCTTGGTCCCCTTTTCCTAGTACTTTTGAAAGTTTTCCATTTACTATTACTCCACCTATTGGTATTCCTGCTCCCAGCCCTTTCGCTACTGTAACTATGTCTGGTTTTACATCAAAGTATTCATATCCAAAAAACTTACCAGTTCTTGCTATACCACATTGAACTTCATCAAAAATCAATACTATGTCTTTTTCTCTGCATATTTTTACTAGTTCCAAAACATAGTCTTTTTCAAGCACATTAACTCCACCTTCACCTTGAATTGCTTCTAGAATTATTGCACAAACACTTGAATCTATGTTATTTTTTAAGTCTTCAATATTATTTCTTTCTATATACTTAAAACCTTTGGGAAGTGGATAAAAATACTTATGATATTTATCCATACCAGTTGCCATCAAAGACATCATTGTTCTACCATGAAAAGAGTCTTTCAAACTTATAATGGTTCCTCTACCTTCACCATACTTATCACTACTATACTTTCTGGCTATTTTAAATGCTGTTTCATTTGCTTCTGTTCCAGAATTACAAAAATATACTTTATCCATTCCACTTGCATTAATTATTTTCTCTCCAGCATATAATACTGGTTCATTAAAATATAAATTTGAAGTATGAAGTAGCTTATCTACTTGCTCCTTTAGAGCATTTTTTAGACTATTATTGCTATATCCAAGAGAAGATACTCCGTATCCACTTGTAAAATCTATATACTTATTACCATCAGTATCAAAAAAACAACTTCCTTTACCATAATCTATAACAAAATTAGGTTGACTATATGTATCTATAAAATATTCATTCCATTTTGAAATTGTATTGTTGCTATTCATTCTTATCATCCCTTCTTAAATTTATAATTTTCTTATATATTACTTTCATTTTTATTCATTTTCTTTTCTTATTAATGTTCCTATACCACTATCAGTAAATAATTCTGTTATTATAGAATGAGGAACTCTTCCGTCCAAAATATGTACTCTATTTACTCCATTATTTAAAGCATCTACACAGCTATGTATTTTAGGTATCATACCTCCAGTAATTATCCCTTCTCCAAATAATTTGTCTACATCCTCTAGTATAACTTCTGTTATTAATGATTTTTCTTCATCTGGCTGTCTTAATAGACCAGGTACATCTGTAAGGAGTATCAATTTATCTGCATTTAACTCCTTAGCTATTGCAGAAGCTGCTGTATCCCCATTTATATTATAAGTTTCTCCATCTTCTCCAACTCCTATAGTAGCAATTACTGAAATATAACCTGACTTTAAACAAGATTCTATAAGTTCCACATTTACTTTTTTGATTTCACCTACGAATCCAAGTTCATAGTTTTTATATGGGTCACATAAAAGCATATTATTGTCTATTCCACAAAGTCCCACTGCCTTTCCACCTTTTGTATGTATTTTATTAACCAAATCTTTATTCACTTTACCAGCAAGTACCATTTTTACAACTTCCATAGTCTCTTCATCTGTATATCTAAGCCCATTTACAAACTTACTTTCTATATCTACTTTTGCTAACATTTTATTAATTTCGGCCCCTCCACCATGTACTAAAACTATATTGATTCCAACATAACTCATTAGTACAAGGTCTTCCATAACAGATTCTTTTAAACCATCTTTTTTCATTGCACTTCCACCATACTTAACTACAATAGTCTTACCTTGATGTTTTTCTATATATGGTAAAGCTTCTATAAGTGTATTTGCTTTTTCTATATTAATCATTAAAATATTTCCTCCTAATTTCTATAACTTCCATTTATTCTTACATAATCGTAGCTTAAATCACATCCCCATGCATTTCCTCGAGCATTTCCCATATTTAAATTTACTAAGATGCTTATCTCATCATCTTCAAGAATTTTTTTTGCTTTTTCTTCATTAAAATCTAGCCCATTGCCATTTTTGCATACTTCAATATACCCCTTCATACTCTCAAAAATAATATCCACTTTTTCCATGTCTATTTCTTCACCTGCATATCCTAAAGCACATAATATTCTTCCCCAGTTTGCATCAGCTCCAAACACAGCTGTTTTTACTAGTGAAGAAGATATAACTGTTTTTGCTAATTTTACTGCATGTTCTTCACTTAATGCTCCATTTATATAACATTCAATTAGTTTTGTACATCCTTCTCCATCTTTAGCAACGAGTTTAGCAAGTTCTATACAAACATATGTAAGTGCACTTAAGAATACTTGATAATGTTCATCCTTTTTGCTCATCTTCTCATTTTTTGCTTTTCCATTTGCTAGAATCATTACCATATCATTAGTACTTGTGTCTCCATCTACACTAACTCTATTGAAGCTCTTATCAACAGCTATCTTTAAGGCTTCTTTTAATAAAGCTCCATCAATATTTGCATCAGTAGTTATGAATCCTAAAGTTGTAGCCATATTAGGATGTATCATACCTGAGCCTTTTGCCATTCCTCCAATAGTTATTTTTTTATCTCCATACATTATTGCTACTGCTATTTCTTTTTTTATAATGTCAGTCGTCATAATAGCTTCTCTTGCTCCTATATGACCTTGTTTACTTAGATTATTTACTAATTCATCCATATTTTCTTCTATCAAATCTATGTTTAATGGTTTTCCTATAACACCTGTAGATGCAACTAAAACATCATTTTCCTTAATATTTAATTTTTCACTAGTGAATTTAGCCATTTTATGAGCATTTATAAGTCCTTCTTTACCATTAAAGGTATTAGCATTGGCACTATTGACTATGATAGCTTGTGCTTTTCCATTTTTAATGTGTTCCTGTGTCACATAAACAGGGTTTCCTTTTACTTTATTCTGAGTAACTACTGCCGCTGCATCACATAAAACATCTGAATAAACCAAGGCTAAATCTCTTTTTTCTTTATTTTTTCTCAAGCCACAGTGAATTCCTGAAGCAAAAAATCCTTCTGAAACTGTAACTCCACCCTTTATAATCTCCATCTTTATCCTCCTATTTGTATGAGTTTAGTATTTTTTCATTCCTAAAATGATGGTGCTATATTTTTTAAACCTGTAGTTTCGTCAATACCAAACATTATATTCATGTTTTGTATAGCTTGTCCTGCTGCTCCTTTAATCATGTTGTCTATGGCTGAGCAAATTATCAATGTATCTCCATTTTCATGCAATGATATTGCACATTTATTTGATAACTTAACATTCTTTAGAGAAACTACTTTGCCTAATGGAAGAACTTCTATAAATTCTTTATATTCATAATAATCAGTTAATTTCTTGTGTATCTGATTTATAGAAATATTATCTTCTCTTACGCAATATATAGTTGATAGTATTCCTCTATTTACTGGAATTAAATTTGGTGTAAAAACTACATTTACTTTTTCTTTATATGCTTCACTTAAGTTTTGTTCTATTTCTGGAGTATGTCTATGTTTACCTATTTTATATGCAGTTATATTTTCATTAACTTCAGTAAAGTGACTACTAATTGATAATTCTCTACCAGCCCCTGTTAGACCTGATTTAGAGTCGATTATTATATTATTACATTTTATTAACTTAGAACTTAATAATGGCATCAGTGGTAAAGAAATACTAGTAGGATAACATCCCGGATTTGCAATTATATTAGCATCTTTTATATCATCTTTATATATTTCACTTAATCCATAGACAGCTTTTTTATGTAAAGTTTTATCTATAAAAGATACTCCATACCACTCATTATATATTTCTTCATCTTTTATTCTAAAGTCAGCACCTAAATCTATGACTTTCTTTTTAGAGTCAATTGCTTTTATTGCAAATTTTTCACTAACTCCATGTGGAAGAGCAGTAAATACAACATCACACATGTCAATAACTTTTTCATTTTCTATACATATCATGCTATTTTTATAGCCTATACTTGGGTATACCTCAACTATATCTTTCCCTACATACGAATTTGAGCCTATCGCTGTCACTTCGACTTTATCATGATTTATTAATAATCTTAGCAATTCTGCTCCCACATATCCAGTTGCACCAATAATCCCAGCTTTTATTTTACTCATTTTATTCCCTCCATTTTTATATTAAAATAGTATTCGAATCCTATTTTTATTTTTTATCATATAATAATCATTTGATAATATATAAATTAAAATCTTCCAAATAAAACAAAAAGCCCCTTAGCATTGTAAATACTAAGAGGCGAATTTCCGCGGTACCACTCTTATTGGTAAAATTATAATAATCCTTATAAATCAATTTAAAAAGTATCTGCAAATGAATTCTTAAAATTAAAAAAGCCTCTTGGTCAAAGACCAAGAGACGAATACATCCGCGTTACCACTCTAATTGATAAGATAATCTTACCCACTCTAATCTCTTAAGGCGAGACTCACCAATTACCATACTATTAATTCTGGTAACCTCCTCCAAAGCTCTATTCACAATAAAATTCATTACCAGGCTTCCACCATTCCCAGCTCTCTATCAATTACTTTTATGCTACTCTCTTTTTCATAGAATTTCAATTTATTTTCTTATTGTTTTATATAATAGTTTATTTTTTTAGCTTTGTCAATATAATTTATAAAATTTTGGAAATTTTTTCTATATATTTAATTTCCACCATTTTGTATCCAAATTGCGATATAATTTAAATCCACATCTCAATAAAACATTTTGTGAATCAATATTTTTAATGTCAGTTTCAGCTATTATAGAAGAAATATTTGGTTGACTTAAACCCCAATCACACATTTTTTCAACAGCTTCTGTCATGTATCCTTGCTTTTTATAATTGTCACCTAAGCCATAGCCAATCTCAATTTCACCATAAGAATTTGGTATATCTTTAAAATCAACTAGACCTATAATTGTGCGATTTTCATTTAACATAATAAACCAAAATGTATAAAATAGTATATTTTTTTTATCTTTATTAGCAATATTTAGTTGTCCTTTTACAATATCATAAAAAAATTCAGTCATTGGTTCTGCACAATAAATGCAGTTTAATTCTTTTTCTAGTTTTGAATTATCAAAAATCCAAAGCTCAAGTTGACGAAGTGATAGTGGAATTAAAGTTAATCTTTTTGTTTTTAATATCATTTTTCTCTCCTTTTTAAAAGAAAGACTATAATTATTATCAAAAAACTCTTAATCAGACACAATGATAATCTTTCTGTTATTGTTTAAATACATTCTAATCTGTTTAAAGAGTCTTTTCATATTCATCACCTCCTAATACTATATTGTTTTATACTATCATATATCAATTTAATAAACATTCAAAATATATTAAATTATAAAATACGATAATTTCAAATTAAAATATTTATATCACTCTTTAGTTAAATTTTTTTAATTTTGCTATCTAATAATTTTTCAATCTTTTTCTCAGATAGTATCTCATTAGTTATAAATTCACCATTAAAAAAAAGACTGTATGTAGTAAATGGGGCTGGAGCATTTTGTGCTTCCTTTGCTGTTTCAAATTTTATGAGATTTACATCTATACCTCTAGAATTTGCGATTTTCTTCAAAATAGGAGCATATTTTTCTGTGTGTGGACATTGGTTACTGTAATATAAAACTATACTATTTTCGTTTAATTTTCTTTGTTTCACATAATCTTTAAAATATGGGATAGGAGCATTATCATTAAATGGGAAGTACAATAACTCATAATTTGGCTCTGTTATGTCTGCTAAACAAAATCCCTTATATTTTAGATATTTAGCATCAGATAAAAATGGCATTTTTTTACTAGATGAAAGCACAACTAATCCATACTTTCCTTTTAATTTTGCATCAGCTATACATTCCTGTAGCAATAGATTAGAATATCCTTGCCCTTTAAATTTTCCAGATATCCAAAAACAGTCAATAAACATATAATTATCTGCAATGATAGGGCACCATGCATTTTCTGATGGAATATATTCTATAAAAGCTTTGCCTCTGACATCAAGTCGTTTAAATACAAGACCTCTATCAAAATTATTTTTCATCCAAAGTTTTTTAGAAAAGACACAATTTTCCCCTTTTTTTTCAGAAATTGAACAGCATATATGTTCATTGTCAATATTATTCATATTTATATCAATAATTTGCATACTTATCTCCTTTTCCAATTACATAATAGTTTATAAATATAATTTATATATTTTTATTTTATCATTTTAAATAAGACACTCTTATGTCATATATATACTTATTTAAAAAAACATCATTTTAGATTTATTTGAATTGCTAAATTGTATGTTTAAATAAATTGCATAATCTAGCCTATATTGTATATAAATTATATATTATCATAATATTCTAAATTTATAAAATAAATTGTATTGAATTGAATATATTTAAGGTATATACTTATAGTAAAAATTTTTAATAATAGAGGTGTTGTTTGTGATTTGTAAAGAATATTTAATAAGAGAATTAAAAGAAAAAGATATTAGAAATGCATTAGATTTAATATGGAATGTATTTGAAGAGTTTGAGTCTCCAGATTATTGTGATGAAGGAATTAGGTCATTTCATGAATTTATAGAATATAACTCTATTATTGAAAAAGTCAAAGAAAAATCACTCTTCTTTTGGGGCTGCTTTGATTGTGAAAGACTAATTGGAGTCTTAGCTATTAGAGACTTAAATCATATATGTATGCTATTTGTAGATAAAAATTATCATAAACGTGGCGTTGCAAAAAAATTAATGGCTACAGGAATAGAATATTGTATTTATAATAAAATCAATTTAACTGAAATAACTGTAAATTCATCACCTTATGCTGTTGAAATTTATCACAAATTAGGGTTTAAAGATACTGAGGTTGAGCAAACTACTGATGGTATACGTTTTACACCTATGAAATTGTTAATATAATAAATTAAACAAAAAGCAAAGTCTATTAAATATTTTTTAATAGCTTTGCTTTTTATTAAGACTTAAAAATAACACCATCTTTTTTCTGTTTTAATAATACACTTTAAAAATCTTACTACTAGAGAGCACTAATTTATTTTTTTATATCCTTTTAATATGTCAAATTAACTATTAAACTAATAATTTTATATATATACAGTAGAAATATTTTATTATTACTTCTTTATAATCTGCCAATAAATATATAACATTAAACATTTATTATATTATCATATCGTTCTAAGACTTTCCTACTTAATCATATTTTTTGTGAATACCTGATAGCACAGTATCAATAGAATCAATTAAACCTTTTATGGCTTCTTCTTGACTCATAAGTGCTTTTCCAAGCTGTAAAGTCGAATAACCATGAAGTACACTCATTATTAAATTTAATACTTCATCTGTTTTCTTTATTTTTAGATTACAAGAAAGAATAAGTTTTTCTAATAAAGATTTATATTCATCAAAGATTTCTAATGTTTCATTATTTCCATGCCAAGTGGCCCATTGAATAGTTTCATAAACACCAGGATGAGTAATTATAAAATTAAAATATGCAATACTTATACATTTTATAGCTGTATCTCCAAAATTGCCAATAGCTGCCTTTATCATCTGATTATTCATTTCTCTCATTCCCTTATGAGCTATTTCAAGCAATAGGTCATCTAGACTTTCTATATGATTGTATAAAGATGGTGTACGTATACCTATATTTTCTGCAACAACTTTTAAAGAAACCTTGTTAAGCCCATTTTTATCAGCTATATCTGATGCAGTTTGTACAACTATTTCTCTATTAACACGCATAATTGTCCCTCTTTCATTTAAAATTAATTACTTTATTAGTTTAGCTAATCTAATTAGTTTCGTCAATAATCGAAACTTATAAAATACTTTATACTCTCATAAAACATTGACAGTTTAATTCTGTTTTAGTATAATACTAATTAAATTAGTATTTAACCTAATATAATTAGTATTGTCTTAGGTTGTATTTTTACAATACAAATTATAGTTTGATTAAATAAAAATAACTAATGTATCAAACTGAGAGGAGATTTTTATGGAAAAAAAACATTTTCAAATTCATGGAATTCCTTCAATCCTTTTGGGAAATCCTTCAAGTAAATTATATATTTACATACATGGACAATCTGGTCGTAAAGAAGAAGCTGAAGCTTTTGCCAATATTGCTGTTCATCATAAATATCAGGTTTTAAGTATAGATTTACCTGAACATGGAGAACGTAAAAAAGAAAATGATGCATTTGACCCCTGGCATGTTATTCCAGAGTTATCGAGTATTATGGAATATGCAAAATACCATTGGAACCAAGTTTCACTATATGCAAATAGCATTGGAGCATGGTTTAGCATGTTAAGTTTTAAAAATGAGAAATTAGAGGAATGTATTTTTGTATCTCCAATTCTCGATATGCAACAACTCATTTCCAATATGATGAATTGGGCAAATGTATCAGAAGAACAACTTAAACATGAACTAATTATTCCAACTTCATTTGGACATACTCTTTCATGGGAATATCTGTTATATGCAAAGCAACACCCTATTACTCAATGGAATGTACCAACAAAAATATTATATGGTAAGTATGATGAACTTACTGAAATCAGTGTTGTAGAGAAATTTACTCAAAAATTTAATTGCAGTTTGACTATTATGGAAAATAGCAAACACTGGTTTAACACTCCAGAAGAATTAAATGCTTTAGATGAATGGATAGTTGCTTTATTTAAATAAAAAATAACAGTATTATTATCATGATTAAATTATTTATCAACGTCTATTTAATTAATTTTATTTTTAGGTTGTTAAGATAATTAGATAGACAATAAATTAATTATTATTTAAAAACTTTGAAGATATACAAAATCGTAAGCAATCACTAATAATTAATTAACATAGCAATAATATTAACACTACAAAATTAAATATAAAAATTTCACTAAATGCACATACAGATATTTTTTTTAAGTCTTTAGGTATTTCTTTTGAAAATGGTTTATTGATTGCTACTAATTTACATAATTTTTTTAATATAGACAATGATACAGCATATTGGATAGCACACATATATATAGCTACTGATATGACAGTTGGCATATTCGTATCTGTAATGCCACGCCACTTTTAAAATATGGTGTTAGTACTAATAGCACTAAAATAAGTGATAATAAAATCAAAATTATTCTAATCAATACAATATTATTTAGTATTTTAAAATTTATATTCTTTTTCATATAAACCTACCACCTTATATAGTGTTATTTTTAATATATATTATAATACTTTTATATGTTATATCAACAATTTATTATTGAAAAACAATAAATTATGTATTATAATCAATAATATAATCTATGTTAAGGAGAGAATATTTTATGATTACAAGATTTTTTAGCAATATTTTATCAGTATTTCTATATTTTATATTATCAATTTTAGGTGTTGCTGGTATAATATTCTTGTGTATGATACCTATGTTTTTATATGATTTTAGTTATGACAAATTAATTACCTTAATTGCAAGAATACTATATTTTTCTGACTACTTTATAGTTATTTTATTCTTAATATTTATAATTAATAGTACTAAATACTCACCTTTTATATTTGAAAATGTAAAAAGATTTAAAATAATGGGGTGTTGTTTATTAGTAAATACTATAATTGAATGTATTAATGGCTACAGTTTGAATACAAATAATATAATAATTTTTGGAAGTGATAATGGGGGTATTTCACCACTTATGATTATTTCTTTTATATTTGCACTAATGTGTTTTGTAATTGCTGAAACATTTGATAAAGCTATAAAAATAAAAGAAGATAATGACTTGACGATATAGAGGTGATGTTATGGCAATTATAGTTAATCTAGATGTAATGATGGCAAAAAGAAAAATATCACTTAAAGATTTAGCTGAAAAAATAGACATTACGAATGCTAATTTATCAATCTTAAAAACTGGCAAAGCAAAAGCCATTAGATTTACTACTTTAAATGAAATTTGTAAAGCTTTAGACTGTCAGCCAGGAGATATACTTGAATATGTAGAAGATGAAAACGATTAAAAAAGAGTGTTTAAAAGCACTCTTTTTTGATTATAATATACAATTCTAATTATTTTGCTGGAACATTTAGACATGTTGCTAAGTCTTTTTCAGGAGTACTAATAGGTATTAAATTAAATGTGTCAACTAAATACTGTAGTACATTTGGACTTATAAATGCTGGTAAGCTTGGTCCTAAATAAATATTTTTTATATCCAGTGATAGTAATGCCAATAAATCTGCTACTGCTTTTTGTTCATACCACGACAATATTATTGAAAGAGGAAGACTATTCACATCTGTGTCAAACGCATCAGCCAAAGCTAAGGCTATTCTTACTGCCGAGTAAGCATCATTACATTGACCAACATCTAATAGTCTAGGTAATCCAGCCACTTCCCCAAAATTCAACTTATTAAATCTGTATTTCCCACATGCAAGAGTTAGAATTATACAATCTTCAGGAACTTGTTTAGCAAATTCTGTATAATAGTTTCTACCAGGTCTTGCACCATCACATCCTCCAATCAAGAAGAAATGTCTTATCTTTCCAGTCTTAACTGCATCTATTATTGCAGGTGCATTGCTTAATGTCGCATTATGTCCAAATCCAACTAATATTTCGTGTGGCTCTTCACTTTCCTTAAATCCACCTAATTCTAGTGCTTTATTTATTATTTCACTAAAATCTTTTTCTCCATTTTCATTTTTACCTATATACTTTACGCCATCCCACCCAACAACACTAGTTGTAAAAATTCTATCTTTATAAGAATCTCTAGGTTTCATCAAACAATTTGTTGTCATTAGTATACATCCTGGTATAGAATCAAACTCTTTTTGCTGGTCTTGCCACGCTCCTCCAAAGTTACCTACTAAATGAGAGTATTTATTTAATTCTGGATATCCATGACAAGGAATCATTTCTCCATGAGTATATATGTTTATTCCTTTTCCTTCTGTTTGTTTAAGTAACATTTCTAAATCTTTTAAATCATGCCCTGATACTATTATAAATGGACCTTTTTTTATGTTTACATTTACCTTATGAGGCTCTGGATTTTTATAAATAGTAGTATTAGCTTCATCTAGTTTTTGCATTACAGCAACACTCATATCTCCAGTCTTAAGAGTTAATGTTATTAAATTTTCTAGAGAAATATCGTCATCTGTAATTGCTGATAATGCTCTAAAATAAAATTCATCTACTTGATTATTATAATATCCAAGTTCTCTAGCTTGATGTCCATAAGCACTTATACCTTTTAATCCGTAAAGTATAGTCATTCTAAGTGAGCGTATGTCAGGATTTAAACTCTCATCAAACATTATTCCAGCTCTCTTAGCGTCTTCTAACATTTGACTTCTTGTATCACTTAAATTATATTCAGTATATTCATTACTTTTAATAGGTTCTTTAATTTTTTCTCTTAGTTTTTGCTTTATCTCTTGTGATTTTCTAAGCATCTCTTCATGAACATCACCATCAAAATTAACATTCGTTAAAGTTGTAAACAGACTATTTTCTACAAAAGAAACTATTTCTTTATCTATTTTTTCTCCATTGTCTATAATAGCTTTAGCATAGCAGCTTATTCCTTTTAACTGATAAATTAATAAATCTTGAAGTGCTGCTATTTCTGGTGTTTTACCACAAACACCTATCTTGGTACATCCTTTTCCACCTACTGTTTGTTCGCACTGGTAGCAAAACATAGAATTTTCCATTTGCTTATACCTCCTTTTATATCATTACATAGTTTATCCAAATATGTTATAGATTATAAAATTATATTAAAGCTTCCAAGCTATATAAGTATTCTTTTACAAAACATACAGTTTTCAGGAAGTATATACTAACTTTAGCAATATAAAATTTGACCAGATGATAATTAGCTGTTAAATATTATTTTTATATGAAAATTTTCAGATTTTTTTCTATAGATTTAAATTAAATTATCCTATATTATTATAATTTTCATTCATTTTGTTATTACAATTTTATCTATTCAATAAAAAAGAAAGTACTATTTTAAAAGAGTTTTTTCTTTTTTATTGAATATTTTTTTGGTAACTTAAAGTAATGATACTCTACTTAATTAATATAAATAGCCTAAATGAAATTGTCAAACTTACAAATTATTATATTTATTTCTACAATAATGAATGTATTCAAGTAAAAAATGGTATGAGTCCAGTTTAATACAGAACTCATACCATTTAAAGTTTTTAAGTGTATACTTGATAGTAGCAAATCTAAAAATGCCACTATCTTAATAAATACAAGTAACTTAGTAAAAACGTATTGTGCTATTTTCTTAAATATATTATGACACTTTCTTTATTAATACTTTATAGTGCATGTAAATTGAAATCCATATGCTTATTTTCTGAATATATCAATCGCATGGCTTGTAATACCTAATAAATCTTCACGTTCACAAGTAGCAAAATGGTATTTCAAATATAATTCAAATGCGTCGTTGTCCATCGCATCTACTGATTCACGCATAAATAAGGTGCAGCCATCTGTCGCGACGTAATGCAATCGTGTTACAGGAAATACAGACATCAAATCATCAATATTTTCTTTACGTACAAGTTCAAATAAATCCTTTGGTTTGGACTTGGCAGCAAATGTCAGAGAATCAATCAATCCTTGTTCAATATATTCAGTAACATTTATATTGCCACGTTTAAATCCTTCGTCAAGAAGACAGCCATCAGATATGACATATGCAGCAAAAATCACACCACCCTGTTTTGTTACACGAATTGCCTCTCGCAGAGCTTGTTGTTTATCTTCTATGCTATAAAGATGGTATAACGGACCTAACAGTAGTGTAATATCATATTCATTGTCAGAGAAAGCAGATAAATCCATGGCATTCCCTTGAGTAATGGTTATATTTTCACCTAATTGGGTATTTTTATGGAAAATATCTATATTATGCTCTACTAACTCCACCGCGTCAACGTCATATCCTTGACGTGCCAGTGTGTGAGAATATCGTCCAGTTCCAGCACCGACTTCAAGCACGTGGTTGCCAGGCTTTATATACTTCTCAATGTAATGCATAGTAGTGAGGAACTCAACTGATCCATGTTTTAATGCCAGTCGACTATCTTCATCATAATTATTGTAAAAATCAATTAAGTATTGGTTTATTTTCATATTGCACCTCTTCTATATTAGTTAATAAACATTAAATAGATAAATTCCAATCTGGTTTTTCTTGTCTTATAAAAGCTGACAGTATATTTCTCACCATTTTTTCGGTACTATTTCTATCTAATATTAATTTTTTCGTAGCCGTTAAAACTGCTATGCCGTGGGTATAAAGGAATAAATCCAAAAATATTACTTTTGCATGTTCTAATTCTATTCCAACGGTTTCTGAAAAAGATATTGCCTTTTTTTCATTGTCAAACTCTTTATAAAAATCATTAGTCTCTGTCATATTCAAATCCATATCATTTATAAATAATAGCTTGAATAAATGTGTTTCTTCTTGAGCAAATTCAATGTATGAAAGAGGAATGATTAAATATTGACTGACATTTACAGAATTACGATAATTATTAACATACTGCTCATAGTATTCATATGCAAAAGTAAGAAATTCGCTTTTTAATTCATCCATGTTTTCATAACAAGTAAAAATAGGTCGAGTAGAACATTGTAATTTACTTGCAATACTCCTAGCATTTACAGTTTCAAACCCTGTTTCCTTTGTAATCTCCAATACAGTATTCAAAATCATTTCTTTTGTTATTTTTGATTTAGGTGGCATTAAATTTCACTTCCTTATTGGCAATTTTTTAATTACATATGTTATATAACTATTGTTGCATATCGAGTTAACTATGTCAATAGAGAGTTTTTCACTTTTCGTACTTTGGCTCTCGCTGGAACTTGAGAAATCACGCTTATTGTTGTCAGCCCTAATTCCTGTGAAAAATTGAATGACTTAGCTTTAAGTTTTATTGCATAGAAAAAGGAAGACAAAAGCCTTATTACCTTTTCCTCTGTTTAAAAAATTATAACATTATTATTCATATACAGAATAAGATTTATCTTGTATTTTCATCTATAAACATTGATTTTTCAACATTCTATATTTTAGATTGTATATACATGTCAGTTAAATATTTTATTCACAGTTTTTGTATGAGTTTTCCACAATTTATTAATATTTTTATCCGCAACAAAAAAGGTAGTAATTATAATTAAATAGTTACTACCTTTTTATCTAATATTTAAATTTAATTTATCTATTACTAAAATAAATCTAAATGCAATTTAAGAAGTTAAATAGTTAAATATTATATTAAAGCATAATGGTAATGACAAAAATATAAAATTCTTTATAGTCATAAGTTTTATCTCATCATTTTTATCTTCTTCATTAAAATAATTATCTTGATAAAAGGTAGCTCTATTTTGGTAACCTGTTTTTAATACTCCATTTTGAATTAATAGTAGTATAAAAAAGATTGCCAGTAAAATAAAGTTATAATTTTTTTCTTTTAATATAAAATTAATCGTAATAACTATAAAGCTATATAAAATCCATAAAATTTTTTTCATAAAAAGCACCTAAATTCTATATTTGTATTTTATGCTAAACCAAATTTAGTTCCTATAAAAACATCTACATAATCAGTCCGAGTGGCACTTGATACACTTCTCTTTATCTTTGTACATATACTAAAAAATCATCAATACTGATATTTCAAATGATACAAATTTTTTAATTTTATAAGGATATCTACTTATTTACATAAATTATAGTATAAATTTTGAGAAATTTAAATCTATTTCTGCAAAATAATTATTTTTTTGCTATTCATTATCTCATTATTAATTTTTATTATATATATTTGTAATACTTTATATACTTTTTGTACTTATCTTACTGGTATACTTTGATTAAGAAAGATAAATCTTATATAAGTTGGTTATTATAAAAAAGAAAATAATATCTTAAAGGAGGTTTTTCTATTGAAGTTACAAGAAAAATGGATTGATTTATTAAATCCAAAATATATTGAAAACGAGGAAAAAAGAAAGAAAATACAGATTATAATATTTTTTTCTATAACTTTTGGTTTAACTTATTTACTAGGTTTACTATTATATTTCAATAAGTTTATTGACCCAGAAAACTTTGCATCATTCATGATGATATTGCCTTTATCTTCTGTCGCTATTGCAAAATTTTACTCAGAAGGAAAAACTAATAATGAGTATAAGTTTTATTCATTAGTAATATTACTTTTTCTTAGTTATTTTTTATTATTTATTGCTAAATCATTTAACTTAATAAACCTCAATCAATATCAATTAGTGAATTCTATATTAATTTTAATAAGCAGTTTATATCTTATTATTCATTCTTTTAAATCAAATGAACTGTATATTCTAAAAAATGTAAGAACAGGTACTTTATTAGTTGTCTACTTTATATTTTCTCAAATTATTCTTGGATTAATAATAAGTAGAAATAATCTTAATTATAATGGTATTTTATTTTATCTTAACCTTATTATAATATCACTAATATATATTTATCCTTTTTTGTCTGAAGAATATGGCTGGAGATGTTTTTTACAAAGTATTTTCTTTGATAAATTTGGCAAAAAAATAGGTGTTATAATTGTAGGAGTTTGTTGGAGTTTATGGCATTTACCTTTACAATTTACATTCTATAGTCCAGATGCTCCAATAATGGGAAGTGTAATTCATTTAATTTATGGAATCGGACTTTCTATATTTTTAGGTTATGTTTATTTGAAAACTAAAAATATATGGTTTTGTTCTATAATTCATGCTTTAATTAATAGTTTGGATGTTATTTGTAATAGTTCTGAAATGTCACTTAGCTATTATATTATTTTAGAAAGACTTATATTTGTATCATTATTTTATCTTCCTTTCCTCTTTACAAAAGAATATAAACATCATACATAAAAAAATTATTATGCTAGAGGATGTATCTACTATGAATTTGGGTAATATCAATCTTATACTTATTGGAATAGGAATTATAATATTAACTACAATAATAGCCTTAATTAAACATAAAATTGGTTTTTGTAGTGATGAATATTTAGATAAATTAGAATTAAAGTATGGAAATATAGATAGAAAAAGAACTGTTAAACTGGAAGTGCTTTATCGCTACGCAATAAGCTTTGAATACATAGCAATAGGCTTATTTACAAGAATATTAGACATTACAATAATAGAAATGATATTAGCAGCTATTATAACAACAATGTTATATTATTTAATTAGAAAAAGGTATATTGTTATATAAACTTTAAATTTATTAAAAAAGAAGGTGGCAACTAACTCTAGTTACTACCTTCTAATCTATCTACTTCACTAAGTTTTCTATTTCACTAAAAGCTTTTTCATTTCCATCGCCACCAATTTGAGTTATATTTCTAAATTCTCTTTTATTTATTAAACTTTTTTGAGTATCACTTATTCCATCTCCAACTAATATTACTGGTGATTCTGTCTTACCTGCAAGTACTCCTACTGATAAAGCGTCAACTAAATCATCTTCTCTATTTTCTCCATTTTTTGCAATATATAAATTATCTAAAATGTTATTATCATAAAAATAATCTATTACTTTTGAGTTAGTTTCTCCTCTATCTTCTCCAGCTATTTTAATTACATATGGAAGTTTATCTCCAATATCTTTATTAAATAGACTATCTCCACCCACTACATATGATTTTGATATATCCTTATTATCAATCAATTCTTCTATAGCTTTCATATCATCATTTTCGTTAGTAAGAAGTATTGGCATTTTCTCTTTTGCTGATACTGCTCCCATACTTACTGCATCAGCGAGTCCTTTTTCTCCATTTACTAAAACTAATTTAGACAGTTTATTTTCTTTATGTAATTCTTTTGCTAGTTTTATTGAAGTATCATATCTATCATTCCCAGATATTCTTATTATATTTAAACCTTTGCCTTTTAAATATTTCTCAATACTAGCATCTACAGAATTAAATCCACCGATTATGTAGATAGTTTTTGCACCTAATCTATTTATTTCATTTTCTGTTAGTTGATTTAAATCATCATTTTGAGTAAGCAGTATTGGGGCATTTTTAGCTTTTGCAAATGGTGTAGCTGATAGTGCATCGGATATACTAGAACTATTTATAAGTACTACATTATCTGCATTATCCCAGCCTTTTTTACTTATTTTTATTGAAGTCTCATATCTATCAGAACCTACTAAAGAATCTTTCTTTGTTACTATTGACTTTGGAGTATAAGAACCTCCTCCAGATGATTCTTTTGGTTCTCTCTGGTTTTCCCAATAAAGGTATATGAGTTTTTTGTTCCTACTTACATCTAATGTTTTAAGCATATTATTAATACAGTTTAAATGTGTAAGTTCTAGATTATTGCTTACATCTAATGTTTTCAAGTCATTACCACCACATCTTAAATCTTTAAGTTCTGGATTATTACTTACATCTAATGTTTTTAAGTTATTATCACGACAATATAAGTTTTCAAGTTTTGGATTATTGCTTACATCTAATGTTTTCAAGTCATTATCATCACAATATAATTCTTTAAGTTTTGGATTATTACTTACATCTAATATTTTTAAGCCATTACCAAAACAACTTAAATGTGTAAGTTCTGGATTATTACTTATATCTAATGTTTTTAGGTTATTATTATAACAATATAGTATTTCAAGTTTTTTGTTTTTACTTATATCCAATGTTTTAATATTACTACCACCAAAACCACCAAAATTTAAATCTGTGAGTTTTAGATTATTACTTACATCTAATGTTTCCAAGTTATTTCCATAACAACTTAGAGTCTCAAGTTCTAGATTATTACTTACATCTAATATTTCCAAGTTATTATTACTACAATATAACCATTTTAAATTAACGAAATAATTAACTCCAGATAAATCTTTTATTGATTTTTCATATACAGCCAATTCATCTATAGCTTCAATTCTATCCTTAGAGTCTGTAGATATAAGGACATTTTCATCTTTTATAGATAGAATATCACAAAGATATGCTCTAAAATTTGCATCTGGAAAAGCTTGTACCATTGTCAATGTATCTAAAGCGGGTATAGTAGTCCTCTTTTCTATCTGTTTTTTTAAATTGCTATTCATTTTAATTTCTAATGCGTTTACTCCTCCAACTGAAGACAGTATTGTTATACTTGATAATAATAAAATAAATATTTTTTTACTAGCCCATTTCATTTGATATTACCCCCTTTAACAATAATATAATTTTATATAGAATTTAACATATTTTTACATTTTTAGCAATAATTCTAAAATGTATTCTAATATATAAATAATAGTAAATTATCCATTGAAGAATTGTCCATTTTTGATTAGATTTTATATTATTAAGAATGTATTTTAAATACACATTCACAGGTATAACTTAGGTAATGAAAATATATAAAAAAAGGTGATAAGTTTAACCTACCACTTTTAGTTATATGTAATATTTTCTAATTTCAATATATTTCTATCAATTAAATCTATTTGTTTATAAAATCTAACGCTTTGTAAAGTGTATCAAATCTATCATTACCCTTTATCATAATGTATTTTTCTTTAGTTATAGAACTTATCTTATTCCATGCTCCTCCACCTATAATATATAAATTTTCTGTTTGATATAGCTTATAATCTTTTATATCATAAACTAAACATTCACTCTCTTTATAATTCCAGCTGACTATTTGTGCTAATACCTTTTCAATTTCTCCTTCAAAAACTACTGTATGCTTATACATTTGTTTCACTTCAATATTATCTATTTTCTTATTTAATATACCCTCTGCTATAAGTTTCGCAACCGTATTTTTATTTTTAATATAATAGTCTGTATCAGTTTTGCTATCTACGAAACATACTTCGATTAGAATTGCTGGTGCTTTTTACCAAGCCAGTAAAAACCTCTTACATCTGATTTTGCACCCCTATTTTTAAATACTGTTGCTAATTTATCATTTACTCTATTTGCATACACTTTGCCATTATTAGTTTTGTATATTGTTTCTGTACGCATAGAATTTAGTGTTGTACTATTTACATTGAAGTGAATTTGTACTGCTAAGTTTATGTCTTGTTTATTTGTTATTTGACATTGTTCAGATAGATAATTATTCGATTTATCTTATAAGTATATACAGTTGCTCCACCTTGTTTTAACCATCTAACAATTAAATCAGTTGGTATTTCTATTTTCTTTTCCTTCATCTATATAACCAAATGCTCCTGTTCCTTTACCTGTTAGCGTATGCTCTGGTATTATTGTTATTTTCATTATTTATTTTCCTACTTTAACTGTTTGTAAGTTTGATTTATACCTATTGATATCCCCCAACAAATTACAACTTGTAAGATTGATGTTGGATTTAATCCTAGAGAGCATACTGAAAAACCTATTTCAAGTGCTAATAAGACTACTGGAATCTATTTATTATTTAGTTATTTATATTTTTTGCATTCTTTACCTATAATAAAGAGAACAGCTACTAAAATTAGTAACTGCTCAGGTATAAAACTTATTAAATTATCCATTTCTGTTCCTCTTATTTTAAAATATGCTTCTTTGAATTGCAAATATAAAGAATCCTACTAACATTGTTCCAATCAACCACTTTAACATACTTGTGAGTGAATCTAAGTTCTCACACAATGCTTTTAACTCTGCTTTAGACTCTATATTTGCTACTTTTAATTCATCTATTTCATCATTATCTTTATTTATTTTTACATTATCTCATTTCAAATTATCTTTGAGTGTAGCAAAAACAATTTTAAGTTCTATATTGTTTACATTGGACACAATAAGTACAGTTTTAACCTTTATTAATATTAATTACACCTATAAATATAATCACTAAGAATATTTTTTACTCTTTTAATCAAATTATTTCCTACTCCCCAATCAATTTGAAGAACTCCTATCGAACTTCCAGTTGAAGCAATTTTAACAAGAGTTTTTCCAGTTGTATTTTCACAAATAACTACTAACCCTGAATTACTATTACTTCTTGCATAATATTTGTCGAAAGTTGTAATTAGTATAAGTTTACCATCACCTAAGCTATACATATCAGAAAAAACTATATCTGCATCCAAATTCTTTTCTACCATTTTCTGTGCTTCTACTGGTGTAATTTTTACAGTAAATACTTCTCTTGACATATCATTCATCACATCCTTAATAAAGATTAATTTTTATCTTAATAAAAACGTACTTTTTTAGTATTTTCTAACACTTTTATCAAACAGTATTCCTATTCCTCCTAATAAAGCCAATATAGAACCAAAATTTCTATACTGTGAAATAGATTGTTCTAAATATATATTATATTGGTTCGTATCCATTGTTCCACCATTTTGTCGCATAATACATTCTATATTAAATTGCCCTAAGCCTATACAGCAAAATAACACTATTATTCCAATTACAAAAGCAAATATACATATTGTAAGTTTAATATCCTTATTTTCCATAAACACACCTCTCATAATTTAGATTTATTTGTTATTTTTTACTTAGTAATATATTATCTATATTATACTATACAACATATATATCCATCTATTTCCAAAATTGCAACATTTTCATATATTAGTAATGTGACTATACCAATTTAATCTTTAGTTTTAAGTTCTACCTTCTTCTCCACCTCGAATTAGTTTTTTGCTTCTTCTATCTTATGTTCAAATGAAGTATCAAATCCATTAACCTCATTTACTATTACTCTGTAATTTATATATTCTCCTGCTGTAAGCATTGTTTTAATAGCTGAGATTCTCACATTACTCCATAACTATTTTGTAAATCAGCATTCTTTAAATCAGAAAATGCTGTTGATGCTGTACATAATTCAGCTACATAGCTATTGTAGTTAATTTCACTTGTATATTTTCCTATAGCTTTCCCATTATTGCCTACAACTTTTACCATTTTAGTGCACTTTATTCTTAAGGCTTCGTATTCCTCAGAAGATAAAACTCTTAATTTCCATTTGACTGGTTTTCCTTATTCATCTAAGAATCTATCACTTGCCACATATTTTACATTGTCAATCTTTGTCGTATTTCAGGCTAAAAAAGCACTTAAATTACTCATATTATTTTAATCTCCTCTTATTCTATTTTTTCATATAAAAAATACACATCTATAATTTATAAATGTGTATTTTATATTGTACCTGATATTAAATCGAACTTTTCAACTATCTATTGCAATAAACAAAGTCAATGCTGGATAAAACCATATCAACATATTATTTTTAGCATTTAAATCTACTACAGTTCTATTATTTTATATACTTATTTTTTCTATTATTATTAAATTATAGTTTCTTATTTTTTCTTCTTACCTTTTAATTTCTCATAATAAAATAAGTATTCTTTCAAATACTTTTCATCCATATTAATCTCTTCCAAAGTATAAAATTCAACTTCAAAGATTAATATCCTTCAAAAACTATTCGACAATTACAAAATACTCAAATTTTCGCTTTTAAGAATTATTTTTTAGAGAGTTTATTCCATCCAATAATACTTTAGAATCTATTTTTAAATATCTAGAATACATCCAAACAACTGGACTACGAATCCTACCTTTAGAACAAGCAATTATTATCTTTTTACTATTGTTATCACTAATAGATAGGAGTTTATCTTTTATCTTTTTGCGATTTTTTATTAAACCATATAAAACAATAATTCCTGCAATAGGTTTATTCCTGTGCAAAAAGTCATATTCTTTTTCATTAATAACAGAGATATTATGTTCTAATTTAGTTATACTACCATATTCTGTTGGTGTACGTACATCAACAGTTACTTCATCAACGATTTCACTATGTTTGATTAGATATTGTGGATATAATTTTTTCATGTATACATCTAAGGTCTGCATAAGTATATCTCCTTAATTTTCTGCATAATATATTAATTTATTATACTATAAAACAAGTCTACTCTTACAGTTGTTTATCAATATAAATTTATAATTATTCTAAAAAGATTTTAAATATATCACAAGATTTATACAAACATTTTACTTAAGTTTAATTGAATCTTTAAAGTGTTATTTTCATAAGGTTTTATATCTTCTAAATTTAAATACACAACTTCTCTTTTGTTCATTTACTGCCTCCAATCCATTAAACAAAAAAAGAACACTTGCTAGTGTTCTTTAATATACTTTTATTGGTATTCTAAATTCTTTTGTCTTCATATTATCAGCTGATAATACCACCTCTATATAAACTTCTTTTTTAAGCATAACACAGTTTTTAAAATTAAATTGCTCTATTCTAAAATTTATTCCTTTATGAATTGTGGTATTATCTTTTGGATGCCATCTGAGCTCACTATTTATTTGTTCAAAGTTATTATTTTCTTCAATATCCACTTCCATATTAATAAATTTCAAACTTAATATAGGGCTTTTTGCAACAATTGTACTTTTATTTTCTATTACAAAATCAACTAAGTTATTACTATGAATCTTAGTATATATATCAGATTTATCATCTATATTATTCGAATCAAGTCTAATATATCCATTACCATTTTCATAATAATCACCAGCCATATTATTCTCGTTATTTCTTCTATATTTTAATATCAATTTGGCTTGTTTATTAGACTCCATAAAAGCTATAATTGATATAATCAAGGCTGCTATTGATGCAAATGATGCAATTACAGAAATTATATTTATATAGTTACCAAGAAATTCATTAAACTGATTGAGCATATCTTTTTCTCCTTAAAAACATTACTTTATCTTATTATAGTTGTATAATATTTTTTACATTTATTTTTAATTTATTACACAAACTTCTTACATAAAAAAAGACCATCTATAAAGATGATTCTCTAGACTAAGTATCTATGTTTTTGTTTATACTCTGTAACAGCATCATTTCATGCCTCTTGCTCTCTTATTCCTTTTTCTCTAGCAATTCTTTGTGCTATCTTCCTAATTAATTCAGCACTTTTTAATATTCCTATACTAACCACTTCCTTATCTCTATTTTACATTATATCATATAGTAAAGAATAAAGCTAATTATTATCCAACAGACCCTAAGATTAGTTTAAATAATTTCTATTAATTCTTTAATCTTTTTATATACTTCTTCAAATTTCATAATTTCATTCTCCTTTTAATTTATTGTATAAAAAAAGACCATCTGTTAAGATGACCTTTTAATTTATTTTTTCATTGAACTAGCTACCCAATATCCAATACAATATGCTATAAAATAATATGATAAATACAATGCCATTTCTGTACTATCAAATTTTAGATATATCATAATAATAATCGAGCCTAGAAGTGATATTAATGCTGGAATTTTCCAATTTATTTGATTGATAGCACATATTATACCATTAACTAAAAATGAAAATGGAATAAATAATACTATACCTGAAATAAGAGCTCCTTTTATATCCATATCGCTTAATCCTAAACTATTAGTTATTATATTTTCAAATGATAGAACAAATATTATAATCATTGTTAGTAATGGTAGCAATGTCACTAAAATATTTTTCTTCATAGTTATCACTCCTAACTAATTTAGGCTATTTTCCCATAGATTTAATTTTTAAAAGATAAAGTACCCTCTATAAAGATAATCATTTTAAATCTTATGTATTTTTATTTCTCATCTTTACACCAATTTCTGCCAATCTTCCCCTTTATATAAGTTCTCACTATTTCACCACAATCTAAGCATAAGTCAGAATATGTTTTAGATACCTTAGAGGAAAATCTTGTATTGTATTACAAACCAGTTTTATATATAACAAATCCTGATTCGCTAACTGT
The DNA here is from genome assembly GCF_056688955.1 of Clostridioides sp. LIBA-6822. Classification (NCBI taxonomy): domain Bacteria; kingdom Bacillati; phylum Bacillota; class Clostridia; order Peptostreptococcales; family Peptostreptococcaceae; genus Clostridioides; species Clostridioides sp. LIBA-6822. The sequence goes on from NZ_CP196995.1 coordinate 2,280,059, forward strand.
AGAAATGTCTTGCTCTATATTTTCGCTACTACAATTAGGGCATTTCATAGTTATTCCCCTTATTTTTTATTTTATTATACACTAATTTATTCTTTAATTTTTCTTTTAAATACAGCAATACCTTCAATCCAATTTATCTGAAATAAGTCCCAGCCATCTTTTCCTAGATTATTAAATTCTTCTTCTAAAATAGGTATCCGTACATCATTTATAGTTTTACCTTTATTAAAAAGTGGTGTAGCTGGTAACTGAAAAAATTTATACTCATACATATCCATACCTCCTAGTAATTATTTTCTTTTATATTAATATAATATAAAAAAGACCATCTATTGAGATGACCTTTTGGATTAAACTCTATTTTTACAAAGTTTTTACAGCTGTTCCATATGCAAATATTTCAACAACTTGTTTTTTGCTTGCAAAACCATCTGCCACAGCAATACGATATTCAAATTGACAATTGATTACAGCATTTCCACCTAATTGTTCACATTTTTTCTTTAATTGTTCTTTTACCCCTTTAAATGCTGAGTTTGGGTCTGCACCTCTAAATATTCCTTCCTTATGAGAGTCTATTGCAAATATAGCATCTATAACCCCATACTCCTCTTTAATATCTCCTGTACTTATAATCATGTCTATATCCTCCAATACCTTTTTTATTTAATAGTAGTCTAAATTATATAATATTTCAACAAAAACAGTTATACTTTTATAATACTTTCAAAATCAAAAGTCTAAGTTTGTTATAGCTTAGTCTTTTAAAATAGGTGCTCTATTATGTAGCAAGTTCTATGAATTGAACCTAGATAAAGCATAGTGAGTAGGGTTACCAAGCCCCACTCACTTTTTAGATCTCTGAATTAAGATACAAAATTATATAAAATTTCGTTCTCAATTTATCTACTTTTTAGTGTATCTGTAGATTAATATTCTAAAGTAATCTTCCCTCAGCTTCTTGGAATAGTGTCTTTTTATTCATACTCCTATTATTTATTTATGTTGTTATAATCTTATATATAAAAGTTTTATTTTTTGACAAGTGGAGTGTGAAAGAAGCATTCCTTTTCTCTTTTTAATTAACTAATTGAGATTTTCCCCTTTAAAGAGGAAAAGTCTAATCCTTCCTTAACTTACTATTTATAGTTGACTATTTAATAATCTTATTTCTTCTTCAAGAAATGTAGATAGCTTATAATTATCTACTATTTCCAGTACCTTATCTAACTGACAACGCTTTATAGCTTTATAACTTTCTACTCCAAATTCTCGTTTAATTTGATGATATATATCACTGTAAGCTTTCCCTCTTAGAGACTTATTTTTATAAGACCTACTACCATGTCCACCAAGTAATTTTCTTGCTACTCTCTTAACTTATTTTACAATAATATCACACTCTAGATTGAATAATGGAGCATCATCCATAAAGTTCTCTAACTTCTCATTAACACTCTCTATTTTAGTTTCTAAGACTTCCTTGTCTCTTATCTAACATAAATAACTTGTAACTCCTTTGACGCACTTAAAATAGGATTATTTAATTCTTTTCTCATTAAGAAATATTCATAAACTATTTTTTCATATTGCTCTCAAGCCTTATTATCTTCCAGTATTTTAAGTAGTTTTGAATAACCTCTCTCAGATAATAAATATTTCTTGACTGATTAAAAGATTATTTACTATATCCAACATATTCATAAGCTAATCCTTTTGAAGGATTAGCCTTTAAACCTATAATATCTATATTTGATTTGAATCTCTTTATGTTATTGTTAATCAGTTCATTAACTTTGAATAATTCTCTATTATGTATCTCAGCTATATCCTTTACTAACATTGCTTTCTTACCTTTCCTAAATCCTCCCTCAATATCATGAAATTTCATTTCCTCAACTTCTAAAGTTCCAAGTACTGTTATTTCTTTATTTATATTTTCATTCATAATCTATCACTCTTTTTTCTTCTAAATAATTGATTTCAATTTATTTACAACTCTGCAAAATATGTTGTTATTATCACTCCCTCATATTATTCTAAGGTTATACTAATTTATGAGGTGATTATTTATGGACTATTATCCTATACCAAAGTATCTAATATATTTTTTAATTGCAATTCTTGTTTTTCTACCAACATATTTTTTTCTTGCAAAGATAGAGAAAAAACTCAATCTAACTGGCTTTAAAAAATTTATTTTTTATTTATGTATATATCTAATTGCCAACTCAATTATCAGTTATTTATATAGTTTTTTTAATGTATTTCATTAGAATACTTTATGTTAAGGTGAAATAAGTTCATTTTTTATACTCTATTTTGCCTTGAATAATATCCTCCAATATAACCTCAATCCTTCGTATATCGCTATAATATTTGCTAAAAATAACTAACGTAAAAATTAATATTTCTGATTTGAAATAAGAAGAATTGATAGAAAAATTAAATCCTACTGATGAAATGAGAGAATTATTAGAACACTTTAATAAACTTGATAAAGATTCTAAAGATAAAGCTTTAAAAATAGTTAGATTTTTTCTGAAGAAAACAATTCTGATAAATGAAAAAGAGGAGCTAATCCTCTTTTTTATATTGAGTAATAATTCTAGTTACTTCTTACATCTATTATATTTTATATCATATTTCTTTTTTAAATTATCCAAATCTTAAAAAAATTAATAACTTATAAAAAATTTATTCTTCTACACTATCATCTCCCTATCACAGAACTTACGTTCTTACTTTTAGTCAGAAATCTCCAACAAACTTTTAATAAAACTATGTAATTATATTCTTTCATTTCTAGAATTATTTTTAGATTATTCAGAATTGTAATAGATAATTATCTTACTTACATGATAATACTTTTGTTCTACAGATACAATAAAAAACTCGTATTTGTAATAAAAAATCTCTTTTTATATAGTTATGGAAATATTTTCTATTTTTATGTATTATTAATTGTATTTTTAGTATATATTTTTAAAATATTTTTATATAATTTATTTTAAAAATATATTATATTCACAATAAAAAAACTATGATAATTAAAATTAATTCTATACTTATCATAGTCTTTTTCTTATTTTGGTTTAAAATTTTTTAAAAACAACAATTATTTTCAAACCACTTAGTTAATATAAAATCTTTTTAGAGTTGACACCATTTAATAAACTATCTGCCATTTACATACCACTTAGTTAATATAAAATATAAAATATAAAATTTCTTTATCTAAATTAATAAAAAAATAATTTCTTAAATATTATTCCAGATATCTTTATAAGCATGTCCACTATAGGCATCTATAAAATACCATCCATATGTACCTGCATCATATTTTGAATCTATTCTTACAGTATAGACACTAATATCATTAATATTATCAAAGTCTATCATATCAACTACTAAACTATCAATACTAACATTATGTCTTCTAGCACACTCTACTAGTGCTAATTTTTTTGCTTTTTCTTCTGTTATCATTTCTGTATCTTTATAATCATCTGGATTGCACACTTCCATAACTCCATTAACATTATATGTATATACTTTACTTATATCATTTTTTTCTACACAATATCTAACATCACCTTCTGTATGCCCAGTCATAAAACCAAACATATAAAATTGTTTCCCTGAATACTCAAAATTTTTATCTATTAGAAATATTGAGCTTTCCCCTTTTTTAAATTCATAATTGAAATAAATCTTTTCAGCACCTAACAAGTCTTTTACTATATTAGCAGCATCCTCTACTGTATATTCTTTTCCAGTATCTGAATTTCCTATATTTTTTGTTATATTTAAGCACTGTTGTAACACACTATCACTTAGATTTCCTATTGATGTTATTTTAGTAGCACTTTTTAATACAGTCTTATTGCTATTATCATCAACTAAAACTGTTGGAGTATTCTTAGTTGTTGTAGAACCAACAAGTGCATACACTAAATCTTTTCCACTAGCTATATAAAATTCATTTGCTCTATTATAAAATTTATTAACTATCTTCTTATTAGTATCATATCTATCTACTCCACCCAATCTAGTCGAATTAGTATCATTTACTAAGTTATCACTCATTGATGAAGTACCACCTATTATATAACTTTCTGTTCCAGTAGTGTTAAATGGTACACTCTTCCCATCAGTTAATACTATTGGTGCTTTATCTCTAACAGCTACAGACGCAATACTCATAGCATCTGGTTCACCTTTAAAAGCATTAGTTAATATAACTTTACTAACCTTATTAATAACTCCTATTTCTTTTGCTACATTATAACTTGTCTTAATTCTATCACTTCCTTGAAGCCTCTTAACTTCTATACCCCTATCTTTAAAAACGTTTTCAGTTGCTTTATCAATAGAACTTTCTCCACCAATTATGTATACTTTATCAGCTTTTTCCACTCTTTTAAGAGTTGCACTTGGTATATTATTCTTTTTAGTTAAAAGAATTGGTGCATTTGTAGCTCCTGCAAGTCCACTCGCACTTAAACCATCAGCCATAGTACTATCTGCATTTACAAGTATTGCAGTAGTATAGTTTTGTTTATCTGCAATGAGTCCAGCAGTTTCATATTTATCTGTACCTTGAATCTTATCGATTTTATCAAGAGCATTAGCAGATATAGGACAAGCAACAACAAACATTGACATAGTTAACCCTAATGATAATAATTTTTTTAATCTCACAATATCTCCCCCTTTTATATATGAAATACCATACATCTTAATAATTCTACATTAAATTTTCTTTTCCTTCTTTACAATATTTATCTTCCTATTAATTTAAGCATATCCAAATACGTGTTATAATGTAACTGTAAAGAATTGATAAAATGAAAAAAGTAGTTCTAAGGCTGGCCCTGTATGATATTACATGATAGAATATAGTAACATAATTAGGTCAATCCTACTGTTCTTTTATAAAACTAACTTATAAAGAGAGTGTACATATGAACATCAAATCAGCTTTCATAAGAAAAAGAAATGAAAAATTTCATGTATATGTATAGTACGTGGAAGAAGAAACTGGAAAAAAGAAACAGAAAAACTATGGAAGTTATGAAAAGAAAAAGGATGCTGAAAAACATTTAATTGAAATAAAATCAACTATAAACAATAATAAATTTGTTGTTCAAAGCAATATAACGTTTGTAGATAGATGCTATAAATACATAATGACAAATGAGAATAACTAGTTTCCTTATACAACTGTAAATAGAAAATCTTGAATTAAAAATCACATAGAACCATTTTTTAAAGATACAAAGTTAATAGATGTAACACCGTCCTTAATTCAGTCTTTTTTAAATGAATTATTCATTAAGTTTACATCCGAAAGTATCAAAACTAGATATGGATTTGTAAGGTCTGTATTAAGAGAATCCTATAGACTAAGAGAAATAACAGAAAATCCTTGTAACTTTGTAAAACTTCCTCATAAAGATAATAATTTTAAAATTAATATTTATAATAGAGAAGAAACATTATTTTTAATAGATAAACTCAAGGATAATATTCTAGAAATACCAATTCTATTAATGTTGTTATTGGGCTTAAGAATTGGATAAGTCTTTGGTCTTAGATAGTCTGATGTTGATTTGGAAAACAATTCAATAAGTATTAATCAAATACTTATATATGCTAATAATAAAGTAGTTTCTGAAAGGTTGGGTCATACAGATATAAAAATAACTATGAATACATATTCTCATGTTTTAGAAGAAATGGACAAAGAAGCATCTAATAATTTAAGCAAAATGTTATTCAGATAAACAAAAAACTGACTGTCAGTTAAATGTCAGTTAAACCTAAAAAAAGGAATTTGTCAGTTAAGTGTCAGTCAGTTTTTTTATAATATCTTTGTTTAAATAGGGCTAGATTTAAACGTTTTAATCCTTGAAATTATTTATTAATATGCAAACTTTACTCATATACAGAATATCTCTTCCAAATTTGTTCTAAATCATCAAAGTGTTGTTTAATATCTTCTTTTTCCTTCATTCCAACAGATATAGCAAGAGCATTTGAAATACTAAGTGCTGGAACTAAAGAATCTACAAACGAAGCCATATTGCTTTTAACTAAAAGAGTATTGTCTGCAAGTGATGCTACTGGTGCAAACAAGCTATCTGTTAATGATATTACATGCGCTCCTTTTTCCTTAGCATAATCTACAATTTGATAAGATTTTTTTGAATAACGAGGGAAACTAATCGCAACTATAACATCTTCTTCATTTATTCTTACAATCTGCTCAAAAGCATCTCCCATATCCATTCTAATTATATGCACATTGTCAAGTATTATATCTAAGTAAAAACCTAAATACTGAGCTACCACAAAAGAACTTCTCATACCAAGAATGTATATTTTTCTAGCTCTTAAAAGTTTATTAGAAGCTTCCTTAAATGCTCTTTCATCAATTTCTTCTAATGTAGACCTTATATTATCTATATCACTCTTTAAAACTTTGTTCAATATTGCAAAATCATCGGAATAATCATGTGCCATTTCAACTCTTTGTACTGTAGTTAGCTTATTTTTTATGAGTTCTTGAAGTGCTGCTTGTAATTTAGGATATCCACTATAACCCAAGGCATTTGCAAATCTTACAACAGTAGACTCACTTACACCTACAGTTTCACCTAATTTACATGCAGTCATAAATGCAACTTTATCATAATTATTTAAAATATATTGTGCTATAAGTTTTTGACCTTTACTCAATCTCGTATACTGAGATTGTATATTTGATATCAAATGTTTACTGTCCTTCATTTCATTTGTTTCTTCCATTTTTTTCTCCTTTTAGTTATATAAACTATTTTGTTTTTGTTAAACTGTCTTTTTTTCTAAAAATTCTATTATTTAGTTTTTATCTCAACTTCATCTTAGTTTTTATCATACCTTCTTAAACTCATAAAATTCTAACTTTTCTGTACCTTATACATCACATAGTATTTTCGATTAAATTTATTATACCATCTTTCCTTGCATTTTTTAATATTTATCCAATATTTCTTTTAAATTTTTCAATTTTTACTCATTTAAAAGTTTCCCATCTTATTTTGCATATTCAAGTGTATATTTTATTTTGAAAGCAAACTATCGTATGCTTATTATTTAAAGTATTTTTAAGGGGTCACAATATATATATTAACTCTTAATAGAATCTTGTCAAGTTTTTTTTAGTATTTACTGTGATTTTTTCTTTTCAATTAAAATCAATTGTGGTGGGTTATTGACTTGATTTAAAAACTTAGATTCTAAAACATTAAATTCATCTTGATTTAAATTATTGATAAGATTATATATACAATCTTTTTCCTCTTGACCTCCATCATGTCCTGTATATATAGCTATGCTTACTATTCCATTTTCTTTTAATCTTTCTAAACTCAACTTTAGAGCTTTTAAAGTTGTGTCTGGTTTGGTTATAATTGAATGTTTTGCTCTGGGAAGATACCCCAAATTAAATAAAACACATGAAACTTCTTCTTTTATATATTTATCCATATTTTCATGACCATCTAATATCAGTTTTACTCTGTCCATATATCCTTCTTTTTCTAACTTTTTTCTTGTAGACTTTATTGCTTCCTCTTGTACATCAAAAGCATATATAAGCCCTTTTTCTCCGACCTTCTCAGCTAGATATATTGTATCATATCCATTTCCCATAGTAGCATCAATTACTATATCACCCTCACTTACAACCTTTTCTAAATAAAATTTATTTATATCTGTAATTTTAGTTAAATATTTTGCATATGCCATAATACTATTTCTCCCTACTGTTAACCTTATTTCAATCTTATTTTATTGATTTTAAATACTTTATTTCATCTTTCGTTAAGTGTCTATATTCTCCAACTTTTATATCTTTTAATACTATTTTACCTACAGAAATCCTTCTTAAGTTTAAAACTGGATGATTTATAGCTTTACACATTTTTCTTACTTGTCTATTTCTTCCCTCATGTATAGTTATTTCACACACAGAATAATTCTTTTCTTTATTTTCTTTAGTTACTCTTATTTCAGCAGGTGCTGTTGTGTAATCTTCTATTTTTAATCCTCTCTCAAATTTTTTTATTTCATCATTACTTATGATACCCTTCACACTTGCTACATATGTTTTATTAATCTCATGTTTTGGATGAGTAAGTTTATATGTTAAATCCCCATCATTAGTAAGTATTAATAATCCGCTAGTCTCATAATCTAGTCTTCCTATTGGATATACTCTTTCTTTTATATCTTTAATTATATCTATTACACTTGGTCTATTAAACTGATCTTTTACTGTAGTTATATATCCTTCTGGTTTATTTAATACTATATAGACATATTCTTCGCTTAGTTTTATTTTTTTATTATCAAGTTCTACTATATCTTTTTCTTCCTCAATGTTAAATGATAATTCTCTCACTACATTTCCATTTACTTTTATTCTTCCTTCAAGAATAATTTCTTCTGCTTTTCTTCTAGACGCAATTCCACAAGATGCTATATACTTATTAATTCTCATACATAATCCTTTCTTATCTTAAATTATATGTTATTTAATATTTTTATCAATGTTAATTTTGCTACATTATTATACTATACTAGACCTTAATTAAAAACAAGCCAAAAAATTATTTAATTTTCCTAAATAATTGTAATTTCTTTTCACATACTATTAATATGTAATAGCTGATTAAACACTATTTTAAGGAAGTGATTAATATTTCAAAAGAAAATGTAAAATACTATTTAATAGTTGTGTTTATTGGAATTTTATTTTTTAAATTTGTTAATACTCCATCAGATTTTATATCAAGCATTGAAGGATTCTTAAAGTTTTTTGGCCCATTTTTTCTAGCCATTTTGCTTGCTTTGCTTCTAAATCCATTAGTAATGCTTTTTGAAATAAAATTTAAAACACATAGGCTTTTAGCCATTTTTTTAGCTTATATACTTATAGGGCTTATTTTAGCTTTTGGCATTAGATTATTGATTCCATCAATTGCTAATACATTAAATAGGTTAATAAATGAAATGCCTCTGTATACTGATTATATAAACAATTTTATAGAAAAAAATATGTCAAACATAGATTTTTTAAAAACTTTAATTCCTCATATACAGCATAGCTTAGATAATGTATTGAAAGAGGCAAATAGTTTTATTAGTAGAGTTCCTAAAAACTTATTAGCCTATACACTTAGCATATCTTCTATGTTATTTAATATGACAATGGGATTTATACTGTCTATATATATTATATATGACAAAGAAAAAATTGCATTGGGATTTAAGAAATTACTATACTCTTCTACTGCTAGAAATAAAGCAGATGATATTATAGAATTCTTTAGGACTACTCACGATATTTTTTATGATTATTTAATTGGTAGAATATTAGATTCTCTTATTATTGGCATAATTGCATTCTTAGGATTTCAATTTGTTATTCGAATAGAAAATGCTTTATTTTTGGCTTCAATAATATTCTTAGGTAATATAATACCATATTTTGGCCCTTTTATTGGTGCAATACCTCCAATAGCTATGACAATCTTATATAATCCACAAAAAACTATATGGGTTGTTATATTTATATTTATATTACAACAATTAGATGGAAACTTTATAGAACCAAAAGTTATGGGTAATCAAGTTGGGATAGGTGCTATATGGGTAATTTCTGCAATTTTAATAGGTCAATCTTTATTTGGTTTTATAGGTGTTTTCCTTTCAGTACCAATAGCAGCTGTTGTAAAAACTTATGTTGATAAATATATAGACAATCGATTACAATAACTTATACTTATTGCACGCTTAATTTTTAATTGCAAATTAACTCCTTTCTATTATTTTAAAAAAATTAACTCTTAGCAAATTATGTTTGCTAAGAGTTAATTTTTTATAATACATATTTTGTTAATTACATATATGTATTTTATCTTTATTGATTATTTGAGTTTTGAGAATTTCCACCACTATCTGAGCCCCCACTAGTCTCTGGAGAAGGTGGTGTTGGTGTTGGATTATTATTTGGTTTTTCTTGATTCTGAGAAGAACCATTATTATTATCAGATTTATCATCATCTGATTTTTTATTGTCATTTTTAGAACTAGATTTATTACTTTTATTATTTCTACTGTAAGAAGTTTTCCTTGCATCAGATTCTACTCTATATCTATCTTCTCCTGCTGTATCTTTTGCCTTTTTCTTTCTTTGCTCTTCTGCTTCATTTTGCTCTTTTTCTAACTTCGTTAATTCTTCTTTCTTTTTGGTTGCTTCTTCTTTAATAACAGATGAACCATTTTTTATTTTCTCTATAAGCTTAAGTTCCTTAATTGCATCCTCGTAATTTTTTACTTCTTCAAACTCAATCATATTTGACATTCTCATAGCTTGCATGTACATAGCCCTTGCATTCTCATTAGTATTGTCTTCTTCTAATGCAGAGGACAATGATTCCATAGCTTTTTTATAGTCATGTTTTTCTAAGTATGTTTTTCCTTGCTCAGTTAAATTTATTTCATCTTTATTATTAAATGAACATCCTACAAGAAATATAGATAATATCGATATTAATAAAATTACTCTTCCTCTCATTAAACCCCTCCTTGTTATATACTTTAAATTTTATCATAATTAGGAAGTTTTTAAAATATTTTATATTTATTACAAGAAATTTGTTAGTAAAATGAAAAATAAGTAGATATGCTATGTATAACTACAACAAACTAAAAATTAATTTAGAGCTATATACACCTTAGCAAATCTACTTAAAATAAACTTTAATATTTAATTTTTATTCTATATTTCTAAAGACAATAAGTCTTCATAACTTTGTCTCTTACATATTATCTTGTCATTTCCATCAAATACTGAGACTACCGCCGCTCTTGGTATCTTATTATAATTCGAAGACATTGAATATCCATATGCACCTGTTGATGTTGTTATAAGTATGTCTCCACTTTTAATATCCATTATATCTATATCTCCAATCAATATATCTCCACTCTCGCAACATTTTCCAGCTATTGTTACATGATTCATAGTCTCATGGTTAATTTTATTTACAATACTACATTCATAACTAGCTTGATACAGAGAAGGTCTTACATTGTCTGTCATACCTCCATCCACACTTACATACACTCTAACATCTTTTATATCTTTTATTGAGCCTACTGTATACAATGTACTTCCTGCATTTGCAACTATTGATCTACCTGGCTCTATTACCAGTATAGGCATTTCTATTCCAAGCTCTTTACATGAACTTTCTGCTTTAGTGATTATAGTCTCACAGAATTCTTTTATAGTTTTAGGCTTATCTTCTTTACTATAATAAACTCCTACACCTCCACCTAAGTCAATTTCTGTTAATTGTATATTGAATTTTTCTTTTATTTCTTTTACCAAGTTCATCATTATATCTACTGTATCTATGTATGGCTCTACATCAAATATTTGCGAACCTATATGAGCATGAAGACCCACAAGTTTGATATTTTTGTATTCACTTAATTTTTCTATAGCTCTAAACAAATCTCCATTTACTAAGGCAAATCCAAATTTAGAATCTATCTGACCAGTTTTTATATAATCATGTGTATGAGCTTCTATGCCAGGTGTTATTCTAAAATATATCTCTTGAGTCTTACCTTTTTCTTCACATAGTGTTTCAATCAAGTCTAATTCATAAAAATTATCTACTACAAATTTACCTACACCTAAATCTAATCCCATATTTATTTCTTCTTTAGTCTTATTATTTCCATGGAAGAAAACTTTTTCCATAGGAAAGTTTGACTTATAAGCTGTATATAATTCACCTCCTGAAACTACATCTAGGCACATTTGTTCTTCATTTATAAGGTTACACATGTAAAGAGGTAAAAAAGCCTTACCTGCATAAGCAACCTTATTTTTTCCATCTTTTGCTTTAAAATATTCTACATATTCTCTACAGTTTTGTCTTACTAAAGCTTCATCAAATACATAAAGTGGAGTTTGATATTTTTTACTAAGTTCTAAACAACTCACTCCTCCAATATATAATTCATTATCATTTACGGTCATAGTTCCATGAAGTTTCATAATATCCTCCCCAAATTTTATATATTAAATACTTCTGCTATTTTCTCTATAGCTACTTGCTTATCATCAGAATTTATAGCACAAGTTATACGAATTTCTGATGTAGTTATAAGTTTTATCATTATACCATTTTCATTAAATATCTTAAATACTTTAGCAGCAACTCCAGAAGTATTTTTCATACCAAGACCTACTAAAGAAAATTTAGTGATATTATTATCAATTACTACATGTTCTTCATCTGTATATTTAGATACTATCTTTTTACATTCACCTAGTTCTTCTTTTGGAACTGTAAATGATACACTTATCTTATCTAAAATAGGTGCAGTTTGACTTATCATATCTACACTTATTCCAATAGTTGCTATATCTTCAAATAAACTAGATATATTTTCTGCTTTAAAATCTTTTATTGTTATAGAACTATCATCATCACTAGTAGCTAATCCTGTTATTACTTTATCCTCTAATTTCATGTCTTTTCCCCCTCTTATATATGTTCCTTTTACTGTACCACATGTACGTCCAACATAAATTTCAACACCATATTTTTGTGCAAGTTCTATACTTCTTGAGTGCATTACTTGTGCCCCTAAACTTGCTAATTCAAGCATTTCTTCATATTCAATCTCATCAAGTTTACTAGCTTTTGAATATTTTCTTGGGTCTGTAAAATAGATTCCATCAACATCTGTATATATCTCACATTTTCCATTTAATTTGACTGCAAGAGCTACAGCAGATGTATCTGAACCACCTCTTCCAAGAGTAGTTACATCACCATCTTCATTGATTCCTTGAAATCCAGTTACTATTACGACATTTCCTTCATCTAAACTATTTTTAATTCTATTTACATTTATATCATCAATTTGAGACTTTCCATGAAGACCACTTGTTTTTATATTTAATTGATAAGCATTATAACTTACAGCCTTACATCCAAGTGCATTTAATGCTATTGATAATAAAGAAGCTGAAATCATTTCTCCAGTAGACATCAATGCATCCAATTCTCTTTTACTAGGTTCATTACTCAATTCTTTAGCCAATTTTATATATTCATCAGTAGATTTACCCATGGCAGATACAACTATCACCATTTGTGGATTTTCTTTTCTTCGTTCTATTATATTTTCTGCAATTGATTTTATTTTATCAGTATCTGCTACTGAACTTCCACCATATTTTTGAACAATTATACTCATGCTTTTTCCCCCTCAAGTTAAATTTTGATAAATAAAAACGCCCAAAGGTATACTTTGGACGTGTAAATCTCATAGACCAAGTAACCTTGTAGCTCACCACTTTAAAAGTGACAGCCTTATACATATTATGCATAAGTCCAGAAAATCCGTCCGTCAACAAATTTTCTTCGGCTATAGACCCTTTCATCAATCATCAACACTTACCAGCTCTTATTGAATACTATTGAATATAGCTACCTCTACCCTAGGCTCATTATTTTTTAATTAATTTATTAATATAGTTTTATCACATTCTATATAATATTGCAACAATTATTTTACAAAATGTGGCAAATCCATAGTCTTCTTTTTTAAAATTAGCTTATATACAATTAAATAGTTTATTTAACCCTAAATCTATAAAATTTATGCTATACTCATTATCGTATCTCTCTAAGTCATTTAATTCAGATAGATTATCTGGCGTAACTACCAAAACGTTTGGCACTTTAAAAAATGGAATTGTAGATTTATCTATCTTTCTAGAAAGATTTTCATATTTAGAAATATCTATTTCATTATCTAAATCAACATCTACTAAAACTTGTTTTATATTACCAAATTGGTCTGTATATTCAATAAATAAATCATATTTCATATCATCCACACTAACATTTCGGTAGAATCTTTTTACATCACAACCTGCAGTATTGATTCTAACAACTAATTCTGACCCTACTAGAGCCTTTATTAAATCATCTCCCTTAAAAAGTTTACTACCATTTAAATAGTATACATATGAGAGGTCTTTATAATTATAATAATCCACATCACAAGGATATTTTTTTAATGTATACTCACTACACATTTTTCTCAAAGTTTTTTTAAAGTTTTTTTTATTATATCTCTTTTGGTCTCCATAAATCTTTCTAAATTGAGCTTCTGTAACACATCTAACCCTGCTAATTAAAAGCAATATCTCTTTTTCCATATTTGTCATAGTACATTCTCCTTGAAGTATTATTTGCAAAGTTGTACTAATATTATATTAATTTTATGACATTAAATTTACAAAGAATTGAAATAAAATAGCTAGTTTTTATAAAAATAAATTTTATAAAAACTAGCTATTAACATATTAAATACTATTTTCAGACTTTTTAAGTTAAACTATACATTCTCTTGATTTCCAGAATCTTGAGAGTTTGTATTTTCGTCAGTTCCTGTTCCCTCTTTTGCTTTTTTGTCTTCAAAGTTTGCAATATTTAGGTTATCAAATTCTGACATTTCAATTACACCAGATGCTTCTTTTGAATACGATATTTTAACTTTATCTCCAACTTGAGTCAATGGCAATTCACTAGACACTTTTGAAGTGGCCTTGAATATTATTTCTTTATTTGAATCTAAAGTTACATAATAATTAGTATTTCCGCCTCGTACATCTGGGCTTATTCTCGTTACTGTACCTTCTATGACTTCGTCTTTTAAGTCATTATCAAGTTTTAAATCATTTCCCTTAGACTCTAATGAATCTTTATAGTTTCTTAATGCTTCGTTTTTATCTTCACCTATACCAAGCACATTATAATCTTCAACAGATACAAATGCAACTCTTTTTACAAGACCAGCCTTATCTTTTAATGATGATACATATGTTGGCTGACCTAATATATTATACATTACAGGGAATGTTGCTTCATAATTTTTTTCTTGAACATTACCCTCAGCTGATTTCATCGCAGCTGTCTCAGTAGCTCCTGGTTGTTTATATAATCTAGCTTCTTTTGTTCTAGAGTCAACTAACATAAATCCAATTGTAGATTCATCTCCACCAGAAGATGTTATACCTGTATACCAATAAGACCTATTATCATTTCCATAAACTAGTGATGTTCCTTCTGTTGGTACTAATACTCCTTTTTCTGATATAACAGAATTTAAAAATCCATTAACATAAACACCCCAGTCTTTAATCTGGTCTGTTATAAATTCTTGTGGCTGGATTCTATCTACCCATTTAGGTGTATTCTTAACATTATAAACATTTATTTTTCCAGTTTCTGCGTCAACAGTGGCTATTCCTGTAGCATTTGCTCCTCCATAACCAATTTTATGCTCATATAAACTTACAACCCAATAAGGCTTCCCTTCATCATTTATTTCAAGGGTAAAATCTGTCATACCGACATTTACAATACCATGTATATATAAATGTCTTTGTAAATCTTGATGTAAGTAAGCTTCTGGTTGGTATACTATCTTTATTGGCTTTCCATCTATTTCTTGAACTAATTGAACATCTTGAGGATTACTTGCGGATACTTTTACATAACCACTTGTACCACTTAAAGATGTCACCCATTTAATTATGTCTCTATGAACAAGAGGTGCTACCCAGTACAACTCTCCATCCACATTTTGTATATGGAATTTTCCTAATTTTGACACACTACCTATAGCTGGAACTTCTCCAAGCTTTTTATCACCCAATTTCATGGCCATATCTTCATCTACAAGACGAATGTCATTTACACTAACAGGACTAATATCATCAGTAAATTTACTTTCAGTCACTTTTCCTAATAGTTCTTTATATGCCTTTGCATGAAACACAGGTGTAGAGGCTATAAAAGGTACAACTACAATATACACAAGTAAAGCTATTGCTATTGAAAAATTATATTTGGCAAGTTTAGATGTTCTTTCATTTCTATCCAACATCATATCCAATATTCCTGCCACAACAAAGAAAATTATTCCTACTGAAAATAAAGATGTGAAATCTAATCTAAGTACAGGTAATTTAATAAATGCATAAATTACTACAATTATTAGCGCAACTCCATATGTTTTAAGATATCGTTTCATTTAATACTCCTCTCTACAAAATGTTATTATTACTATTATATCCATATATTTACAAAAAATAAATATTTATCATATTTATTTATATGTTAAGATATCTTTATACATTTATATATCTATTTTATTTAATTATATCTAATCTATATACCCCAAAAATACTATAAAAATGCAAATAATCACAGAAACTTAAAAACTGAAGAAAGTGTTTTAACTAAGATTTACGAATTCTTAATCCTCTCGAAGTTAAACTACTATCTTCAGCCTAATTGTCTAGCAATAGTTTTTATATGATAAACTCTAAAATAAATTTTTAGATGTTTGCAATTTTTGATACATAAGAATGTTGTCTAGAATTATATTCTGATAATAAACCTTCATATTCCAAGGTTAGACCAGATAAATTATAAAAATCATTTGGAGTTACTTCAAATGCTTGTTTATTTAAAATGTCTATCTCACTTTTTTCTAACATATCAGCAACAAAGTTTGAACATACATATTTATATTCAGATTGTCTATAAATATTCATTGGCAAATATATCAGTGCCATTATATCATAATAGTAATCTTCTCTATAATCACTAATTAATTTTATATTTCTAAATAGACTTTCATATTGTAAATTATCTACTTCTAATGAATATACTCTACACACAGTATTTTTTCTTATAGCATATAATCCTTGATTTATATTTTCTTCAACAAATCCACCAATAAACGGATTTCTTGGATTTAATCTCCCAAAAGAATACATTGGCTTTAAATTTTCATTTAGTGATATTGACACATGTGTATACAGTTTTTTACTTATACTCCTTATTAAGTAAGATAATAAAGTTCCTGTATATGTTGTTACAATATAGACTTTATTCATCATTTCCCCCCAATCTAGTAACTAAATAATATTACGTACTTATAACTTAATATCATAAAACATTCTAACATAATAAATGTTATTTTACAAATTTTGATTTTAAAGTACTTCAATATTATATAAAATATAATAAAAATATAAATATAAGTTTTCTATATTTTTAACCAACAGCTGTTTTCTTTAAATTAATTAAATGATTTAGTATATCTTGAGCCTTTCCAGAATCTTTCAAATACCCTAATGCCCCATTTATTTGTGATTTCAAATCTATTTCTACTTCCATATCTAAGTCAATATTTCCTTTTTTTATAGATATATTTTTAAGAGTCACTGGATAAAGATAACTTTTTTCTAAAGTAATCTTATTTCCATTAACTTCAAATGGAACTTTTTTATTATAGTTACTTAATATTTTTTCTAACATCTTATCACTTATCTTGAATCTACCAAGTTTCACATTTTCAAGACTCACAATTAGATTTTCTCCTTTTAAAGTAGGTCTTAACTCAAGCTCATATTGGCTATTTATTAATCCAAGTACCTTATATGGTCCTGCTACTTTTATTTTTCCATCTTTCATTTCAACAAAATTATTTTCAAGCTCTTTAATCCCATGCTTTTGCATTAATGTATATATTAAATTTCTAAACTCATCCTCTGAAACAGACACTTTTCCAACCATTCTAAGTGGATTTTTTACTACCTCCATGGAATTTATATATGAACCTTTTGACAAGTATTCTTCATCTATAATTTCATTATTTTGTGAACTAACATCATATCTCTCTTTTGGTGTCAAGATGTATACAACAATACCTATAAACACTAAAGCAATAACAAGCAAACTCAATAAAATTTTTGCAACCTTTCCCATAATCGTCTCCTTTACAAATCTGTCAACAGATTTAAAATAAATTTAGATAACTAACTTCACATAATATTCTTAACAATATACATATTATAATACAGTCTTTTGAGGATTAATTCAACAAATCTCATTTTTTGTAAATAAACTGTAAAAAACATAAATTTAGTATAAAAGTTAATATTTTGCATAATACTCTTAATTACACCTTTATTTTTTTCTAATCTTGGATTAAAATTAATATTATGCAATACAGTGTAGTGTACTGTATTATAAGCAAATTAAATAGGAGGTATAAAATATGTCAAATGAAACGAACTCATCTAACTTTATAAAAAATATTATTATAAATGACCTAGAAACAGGAAAACATGACAGTATAATAACTCGTTTTCCACCTGAGCCAAATGGATATTTACATATTGGTCATGCAAAAAGTATATGTCTTAATTTTGGATTAGCTAAGGAATTTAACGGAAAAGCTAATTTAAGATTTGATGATACAAATCCATTAAAAGAAGATGTTGAATATGTAGAATCTATAAAAGAAGATGTTAAGTGGTTGGGATTTGATTGGAACGAGTTAAATTTTGCATCTAACTACTTTGATGAAATGTACAAAAGAGCTTTAATATTAATAAAAAAAGGTAAGGCTTATGTATGTGACTTGACACAAGAAGAAATGAGAGAATATCGTGGTACTTTAACTGAACCTGGAAAAGAAAGTCCTTATAGAAATAGGACTATTGAAGAAAACCTTGATTTATTTGAAAAAATGAAAAATGGTGAATTTAAAGATGGTGAAAAAACATTAAGAGCTAAAATAGATATGTCTTCTCCAAATATAAACCTTAGAGATCCAATTATATATAGAATATCTCATTCAACACATCACAATACAGGAGATAAATGGTGCATATATCCTATGTATGCTTTTGCTCATCCAATTGAAGATGCAATTGAAGGAATAACTCACTCTATATGTACTCTAGAATTTGAAGACCAAAGACCTCTTTATGATTGGTTTGTCAAAGAGTGTGAAATGGAAAATGTACCTAGACAGATAGAATTTGCTAGGCTTAATATAAACAATACTGTTATGAGTAAAAGAAAATTAAAACAACTTGTAGATGAAGGTGTTGTTGATGGTTGGGATGACCCTCGTGTTCCTACAATATCTGGTATCAGACGTAAGGGTTATACAGCAGAAGCATTACGCAATTTCTGTAGTGAAATAGGTGTATCAAAAGTTAATTCTACAGTAGATAGCCAAATGCTTGATTATTTCCTAAGAGAAAATCTACAACCAAAAGCACCTCTTGCTATGGGAATTTTGAAACCTTTAAAGCTAGTTATAACTAATTACCCAGAAGATAAAATTGAAATGCTTGAAATAGAAAATAATGCTAAAGATGAATCTCAAGGAAAGAGATTAGTTCCTTTTTCTAGAGAATTATATATAGAGCAGGATGATTTTATGGAAGAACCTGTTAAGAAATATTTTAGATTTTTCCCAGGAAATGAAGTCCGTTTAAAAGGTGCTTATTTCGTAAAATGTACTGATGTAGTTAAGGATGAAAATGGAAATGTCACTGAAATACATGGAACTTATGACCCTGAAACTAAGAGTGGTTCTGGATTTACAGGTCGTAAAGTAAAATCTACAATACATTGGGTTGATGCTAAATCAGCTATACCATGTGAATTTAGATTATTTGAACCATTAATTCTTGATGATGTGCCTGAAAATGAAGGTAAGCATTTCTTAGAACAAATAAATCCTAATTCATTAGAAATACTACAAGGTTTTG
The DNA here is from genome assembly GCF_056688955.1 of Clostridioides sp. LIBA-6822. Classification (NCBI taxonomy): domain Bacteria; kingdom Bacillati; phylum Bacillota; class Clostridia; order Peptostreptococcales; family Peptostreptococcaceae; genus Clostridioides; species Clostridioides sp. LIBA-6822. Next base: position 2,299,791 of record NZ_CP196995.1, read on the forward strand.
TTGAGCCTACACAAGTAAAGAATGCTAAACCTTTTGATAAGTTCCAATTTGTTAGAAATGGATTCTTTAGTATAGATAACAAATATACAACTGATGAAAAACTTGTGTTTAATAGAATAGTTCCTCTAAAAAGTTCCTTTAAACCAGCTAAATAATCTTACAATAAAAAATGAAGACTTAAATAAAAAATTACTTCTACTATAAATAACCTTAGTTAGAAGTAATTTTTTATTTGAGTTTTTATAATTTACTTTAAACCATTAACGTTTTTCACTACTAATCCCCATAACCTCTATTCCATCTTTTATACATTCTATGCTAAGAGGAAAATCTGGACCTTTTTCTCCATCAATATCTGTTATAAGAGAATCTTCACATTCTATATATACTTTTTTAGTTTTAAAGTACAGTATTTCATTTCCATTATATTGATCTAAGTAATCACCTCTAAGCACACTTATCAAAACTGGTATTGATTTTGGAATTGGCATTCCCTTAAAAATAATTACATCTAAATAACCATCATCTATCTCAGCTTTGTATGCTAGATTTATATTTCCTGCTGTTTTGCCATTAAAAATCAACATAAGATACATATCTCCATCATAATACATTTCTTCAGAAGATACTTTTATCTTAAACTTCCTCATATACAATGCTTCTTCTATTCCCTTTATATAATAAGAAATTCTTCCAAATGAATTTTTTAAGTCTGTGTTTATCCTTTGTGATACATCTGTAAACATACCAGCACTTGCCACATTTATAAAGTACTTATTATTAACTTTCCCTATGTCTATTTTCTTCGGTTTTGAATTTATGATTTTCTTTATAGCTTCTTTTATATCAAATGAAATTTGAAGAGCATTTGAAAAATCATTTGCAGTTCCTGTAGGCAAAATTCCAACTGGAATTCTTATGTCTAATTCTTTCATTGCATTTACCACTAAATCTATGGTACCATCACCACCTGCTATAAGTACGTGGTCATAAGAACTATCCACTTCCTTAAATGCATTCTTTACCGGTTCTTTAATATTCAATCTATAGGGTATCAATAAATAATTTCGTTCCTGATATAATTCTATAATCGTGTCCAAATTTGATAATATCTTTTTTTCACCTGAATTAGGATTGTATATAAGTTTTACTTTTTTCATTATTTCTCCTTACTTATTTTATTCTTTTAGTATCCAAAATCTTCGTTTAGGAAAATTACATTTATTCTTTCTGGTGTTAATTGTCTTTTTATAAGTGTGTAACTACAACATATTCTTCCAGGGCTTGAACAGTCTATACATATGCCCGTAGTCTTACATCCAGTATTTGTATTTAATCTTTTACAATTAGCTGGAGCAGCTATTGTTTTTGTTCTTTTTATAGCTTCATCTATATCTTTAACTATTTTGTTTACTCCTGCTATAACTATCACTTTGTCAGGTCCATATATCATGGCAGCTACTCTATTTCCATTTCCATCTAGATTGTAAAGTTCTCCATTTTCTGTTATTGCATTGGTACTTGTAAAATAAGCATCAGCCGAAAAAGATTTTCTATAGATTTCCTTCATTTCTTCTGGTTTAATGTCTTTTGCATATCTATCAAGAAAATCGTACTTTTCTCTTATAAAATCAATTACTCCTGTTTCAAATAAAGTCATAGAGCCTCCACATCCTACTAGAGAACCCACTTTTACTATTTCTTCAATTTTTTTAAGAAGCTCTTCCTTATTATTTACCAAATACCCTTTCATATTATTGTTTTCTAGAGATTTTATTGTTTTTTCTATTCTTTTTTCATTAAGCCAATTTAGATTTTGATCCATCTTAACTTCCCCCTTATTTGTAATATGTACTAATTGGTCATAAACTTTATTTTCTTTATAAGTTTATTTTAGTACATCTAAAAAAAAATACAATATAAAACTTAAATAAGTTTTTCATAAATTTATCCATAATACTATTTTTTAATTCAAGTAGTATTGGATAGGTTATATCCTATCTCTACATATAAGTTTCCCTATATGCTGACTATTTTAGCTACTAACTCATGACTAAAGTCACGAGTGTGCGTAGCTATTTTTTAATCAAAAAAGGAAAGCAGATGTATTTCTTCTACTTTCCCTATATTGTATGTAGTATTATGTATTTATTAAAATCTATATATTAATTATATGTTTCATATTATCAAATATCACTGTTAGTTTAAAAGCAATATTAATTCTTTTTTAAACATATAAATTGCATTATTAAATTTACTATATCCAACTTAAATAATATTTTATTAATTTGATGAAGAAGATGCTATAGCTGCACTAGTCGCTGCCATTACACATGCAATTTGTATAGCAACAACAATATTTAAAAATATATTATTCGTTATAGAGTCTATATTGTTCTCATTTTGGATAGAATCTGCATAAATAGAAGCTACTATAGCCGAACTAATCATCACTCTATTACTTTTTCCTAAAGACCAATTTCCAAAACCTTTTTCTTCTTTAAGTTTATTTGAAACATTTTTTATCTTCTCTATTATTTCATCTTCTCTATAATCTAATAATGAAATTGCACCTATTATTGGATATCCATAATAGTTCATTTTACAATCACTTTCTTTAAATGCTTTTTTAAGCTCAATAGTTTTTTTACATTTAACCATAGTTCTATCATCACTAAACAAAAGAATTTGGGATAATGATTGTAAGTCATTTCCTTTATAAAAACCATTTTTATTTAAAAACTCGTAACATTTTTCTATATATTCTAAATCTTCTTCTAAATTTTTTGAATGAATTGCAATAAGTGCTATATTACAATAGTCATCACTAGATGTTAAAAATGGATGCTTTTTCCTCATATACTCATATATTGTTTTCATTTTTGATATACATGTAATATAATCCATTTTTTCTCTATTCTCATAGACTATTGATGCTGTAAGTGGTAAATATGTATCTCCCCAAAATTTTTCATTTTTAAGTTCTTTATATATTTCCAAAATCATCTTAAAACTACTTTCTGGATTTGATTCAAACGAAAGTAGGGTTGCCATATAAAATATATTATATCCTCTAAAATTAGAGAATACTCCAGTATTTTTTTTAATAAGCTCTATTCGCTCTTCAACTAATCTAGGGCTTATTCTCTTGTTTTTAAGGGTAAATGCAAGTGCACAGCTATGTTGGATTAGTCCCATTTGCCAAGAACCTTTAACTTCATTTAACGCCTTGTAATTTTCTACTAATAAATTTACTTTTCCATTTATAAAAGATTCTTCCATATTGCCCTCCTAATAATATATCTCATTGTATTTTAATAGTTTTATATTCATTATATATATATTAAACGTTACAATCAACACATATTACTTTAAGAAGCATCATTCTTCAACAATAATGTAACCTTTTTTATAATGCCTTCCCATATTGTTAACTCTATCATAGTACTCTGATTCACTTTCATTACTCCATTTGGGCACAAATACATCTATTGCATTAGAATTACTAAAATACTTACTAGACCCCCTATCCATAACCGTTTTTAATTTTCCATCTACAATAATCTTAGTTCCAAAACTCAAGTGATTGTTTGCCACAAAACCATCTTCTAAATCATCTCCTGTAGCCGTTATAGCTCCATATCCATTTTCTTGGTTAAGACTTGTATAATAACTTACTTCAAAAGTTATGGGTACTAACTTTTTTATTTTAATTCCTAACTGATTTTGTAGCTTCTTCTTTTGTAATTTTAACTTATACTCATCACTATTTTTATAGTCTTTCATGCCTTGATTATATTTGGAATTAAAGCTTTTACCAGACTTTACTATAGTATCTATATTTACTATAGATTCTTTACAATGATCTGCATCTATTTTTGTTTCTCCATTTACCAATAATGGAGTTAAACATACACTACATACAACACATGTAATCAATGCTTCCTTAAGCTTCATAAATTCCCCCCTTATTATTTTGATATATTAGCATATTTAATATTATATGTCTACATTTAGATTTAAATACCACACCCATTCGCTTTAAGAAGTTGTCTTATATTTAATTCACCTTAACCCCTTATAAATCCTCTATCTTAGAACTATATAGAAGAGAGCTTTTTTGTCTAAATATGTTTTGTTAATCTTTTAATATATAAAATTGGTTTTATTTAATCATTCTATTTTTTAGAATTTAAGAATTAAAATTCTATAATTTTAAAACATATTGATTTTATTTTTTTAAGATGATATAATTTTTTCAAGAGGTGAATAATATGATAAAAAATACAAAACAAATTACAGTAGAAGTTAATGAAATTCTATTACAAGAAATGTCTAAGATAACTAATGATGAAAATAAGATTTTGACAGATTTGATAAATGAATCAATTGTAAATTATATTCTTGAAAATAAGAAAGATAACATTGAAAATAAAGATTTAGATGAAGTGATTAAATTCTACAAAAAAGAAAATACTGAAAAACATAAAAGTGCAGCAAGAGCTATTGCTGAAGCAAAAACTCATACTTTGTATTAAGCAGATAAAAAAGTTCCTAAAACTAGGAACTTTTTATTTTAACAATTATTAATATACATCTAAATATTTATCTCAAATTTATAAATACAAATATATTTAATATAACCCACTATATACTTTAAGCTCTATAAGTAATAAAAATAAAATTATACCTTTTACATATCTAAAACAATTAATTTACGTGATTAATTGACAAAATTTCTGACTTGTAAAGTAGTCCTTAGTATTACGTTGTGTTGATATTAACTATAAACCTAATATAAAATTAAATTTTAATAGGTTTGATTTTACACCAAACTTATTAGATTAACATCACAATGACAAAATAAAAATACTTCTAAAAAATTATAATTTTTACATTATACTTTAATATAGTATTCATTTAACTAACTATTATAAAAAATATTTATTTTTTGACAATTAATTTCACATTAGAAGAAGATAAAATATATGAATTCTGGCATGATATTATATACCTACATATTTTATATATTTAAACATATAAAATATGTAATTTACTCAAAACTATGTAATCTTATTTTTAATAAAAATATATACCCCAAATTATTATAATTAACTACATTAAATTATTCATCTTTCTTAATATTTTTAACCCAATTTTCAACAGAATTTAATTCGTCCTCATTTACCCCCTTCTTGAACAATGATTTCATAAAACTCTCAATAGAACTACCATGCATATTATCTAGAAAAGTTTTTGTTTCAAAATGCAAATACTCTTCTTCCCCAATAAGAACTGTATAATGTGTATGTCTATCAATTTTCCTTGCACTTAAGAATTGCTTATTTACTAATCTTGATAAAAGTGTTAATGTTGTAGTCTGTTTCCAATCATATAGTTTTTCCATGGCTTCAATGACATCTTTTGATGTTACTGTAAAATCTGAACCCCAAATAAATTTCATGACTTTTAATTCTGCTGGTGGTATCTTAGTAATAGTCATATGATTTTACACTCCTCTCAAACTTATCTATAATTAAATACTATATTAATAGACTTTTGGAGTCAAAGGTTTTATTTAAAATATTTAATCCAATTTTATTAATATAAAAAATTTATATTTTTAGTATAAATCAAACATATAATCTATTAATATAAAAAATAATATCTTTTCTCTATAAGTATAACAGATTATTAAATTAAAATTCTAATATTTGACATAATATATACATTTTATAATAAATATACCTGGTATTTTAAAATAAATGTAACTTTATTTCAAAAACTATTTTTGAGTTTGTATATATGTTATAATAAATGTATAAAATTTTGATTGGTGGGTTATATATGAATGCATTTATTAGAAAAAGAAATAAGAACTATGTTGTTTACCTTGAATTTACAGATGAAAACACTGGCAAAAGGAAACAAAAAAATATGGGTATCTTTGATAAAAAAAGAGAAGCAAGCAAAAGGCTAAGTGAGGTAAAAGAAAGCTTATATAAAGATGGATTCTTAGTTCCAAATGAAATTACAGTTTCAGAATTTCTGTTAGATTTTCTAAATAAATACAATGAAAATATTTCATTAGCTACATACAATAATTATGTTGGTATTTGTAAGAATTATATTAATCCATCTATTGGTAAATATAAAATACAAGACTTACATCCTATTCACATACAAAATTACATAGATAATCTATCTTATAAATTAAATCCTCAGTCAATTAAGATTCATATAAATATATTGAAACTTGCAATGAGAAGAGCTTATAGACTCAAATTAATAAAAGAAAATATTATGGATAATATAGAGACTCCAAGATATAAAAAATTTAAAAATGAAATTTATGATAGAGAGCAGATGATAAAATTATTAGATTTAGCAAAAGATACAAACATGGAATTACCTATTAATTTAGCAATTGGATTAGGTCTTAGAATTTCAGAAGTTTTAGGTCTGACTTGGGACAATATTGATTTTGAAGAAAATACAATAACAGTAAACAAGATAACATCTCGAATTAATGGTTCTGTAATTCTTAAAGAGCCAAAGACAGAAAACTCTGTTAGAAAAATATCTGCTCCAAAAGAATTGATTTTTTTGTTAAAAGAACACAAAATAAAGCAAAATAAAAATTTGTTAAAATCTTCTATTAGAAATAGTAAAAATTTGTTATTTTTTAATAAGAACTGTGAACCTATTGCTGAAGATGTTATGAGTAAAAGATTTAAAAGATTTTTAGAAAAGAATGATTTACCTCATATTAGATTTCATGATTTAAGACATTCACATGTTACTTTACTTATAAATTCTAAGGTACCTATAAAAGTCATATCTGAAAGAGTTGGACATTCAAATATAAATACTACTTTAAGTGTTTATTCCCATGTTCTTAAGGAGATGGATAAAGAAGCTTCTGACAGAATTTCTGAAAGTTTATTTAATGCTAATTAATATAAAATTAGCTTGGTCTATTGAGATAAATACATTAAATATTAATTGATAAACTAGCACTAGTTTTATTATCTTCTTTCTATAATATTAAATGTATCTATCTCTAACTGACAAGCACTTAAATAATCCTTTTTGTTTTGCTTTATTGCAATTAGTTATGATATTTTTCTATAGAAGTTTATATTTCAATTTACAACATCATACTTATCTTGCATATATTTTCATTACTTTACATATTATTGTATTCAAGTCATATCACCTATCCATTCTAAAATCGAATATTTTAATAAAATAAAAAACCTTCTAATATTTGATTAAAAACTTACACACTCTTACATAGCATGTACACAAACATTAAAAGGTTTTTATATTAATAATTATATTTTAAAAACAATTTTTAAATTAATGATTATTTACTTTTTCCATACATTTTAGCTAATTGGTCTTGTATATCTTTACTTTCTAAATACTCATCAAAGTCCATCTTTCTATCCATTATTCCATTTGGAGTTATCTCTATAATTCTATTTGCTATAGTAGATATAAACTCATGGTCATGAGAAGTAAATAAAAGCACTCCAGGGAACTTCTCAAGTCCTTTATTAACAGAAGTTATACTTTCTAAGTCTAAGTGGTTAGTAGGGTCATCTAACACAAGTACGTTTGCATTTGAAAGCATTAGCTTACTAAGCATACATCTAACCTTCTCTCCTCCAGATATAACTTGAGCTTCTTTTAAAGCTTCTTCTCCAGAGAATAACATTCTACCTAAAAATCCTCTTATAAAACTTTCACTTTTTTCTTCAGAGAATTGTCTAAGCCAGTCAACTAAAGAATATTCTACTCCATCAAAAAACTTATTATGATTCTTTGGAAGATAATCTTGAGAAGTAGTTACTCCCCATTTATACTCTCCACTATCTGGTTCAAGTTCTCCCATAACTATATTTAAAAGAGCAGTAGTAGCTATTTCATCACCCATAAATACTACTTTGTCATCTCTATCTAATCTAAATGATACATTGTCAAGAACTTTAACTCCATCTATAGTTTTAGTTAAATTGTGTACTTCTAAAACTTCATTACCAATTTCTCTAGCAGGTGTAAATCCTACATATGGATATCTTCTTCTTGATGGTTGTATATCTTCAACTTCTAATTTATCCAATTGTTTCTTTCTTGATGTAGCTTGCTTAGCCTTTGAAGCATTAGAGCTAAATCTAGCTATGAATTCCTTTAATTGAGCTATCTTTTCTTCAGTCTTTTTATTTTGGTCCTTAGCAAGTTGTAAAGCCAATTGACTTGATTCATACCAGAAATCATAGTTTCCAACATACATTTGTATTTTACCAAAATCTACATCAACTATATTAGTACATATTTGATTTAAGAAATGTCTATCATGTGATACTATTATAACTATAGATTCTTCTAAATCCATTATAAAGTTATTCAACCAGTTTATTGATTTAAAATCTAAGTGGTTGGTAGGCTCATCCATTAATAGTATCTCAGGCTTACCAAAAAGTGATTGTGCTAACAATACCTTAACCTTTTCCCCACCAACTAGTTCCTTCATTTGTTTGTAATGCATATCTTTAGTTATGCCAAGACCCATAAGTATTTTCTCAGCATTAGTTTCTGCATCCCATCCATCAAGTTCCGCAAACTCTCCTTCAAGCTCAGCAGCTTTGATTCCATCTTCTTCATTGAAATCTTCTTTCATATATAAGGCATCTTTCTCTTTCATTATATCCCAAAGTCTCTCATGCCCTCTTATAACAACATTTAAAACAGTTTCTTCTTCATATTCAAAGTGGTCCTGTTTTAAGACTGACATTCTTTCTTTATCAGTTATAGATATATTGCCTGTATTTGGCTCTATCTCTCCTGATAATATTTTTAAAAAAGTAGATTTTCCCGCACCATTGGCTCCTATTATTCCGTAGCAATTACCTTTAGTGAATTTTAAGTTAACATCTTTAAATAATTCCTTATCACCAAATCTAAGTCCAACACCTGTAACTTGTAACATTAATATATTTTCCTTTCTTTTTGCTCATAATTTATTTTATCATAAAATTTTGATAACGCTTTTATTATCTATTATCACTTAAACAGTATATTTTTTATACTAAATTAGTGAAATATTTATTTAAGGTATAGTAAAAGTTGTAAATTCATAAAAATTAACAATCTATTATATTATACTTATAAAGAAATCAAATTGCAACTTTATTCCTTCTTTTATATACTGTAATTACTTTATTGTAACTTATAAACTAATGATGCTTTTTTTAAAGTATCATTAGTTTATTTTGTTTCATATTTAAAAAGAGTACTTAATTTGTAAATACTCTTTTATAGTCTCTTTATATTTTAGCAAAATTACATGCAGGGTAAGTACATACATCACAGTTCATACAAAGTCCTCCATGACCATATCTAGCTATATCATACTTATCAAGCTTTTCATCAATCAAGACTCTAGATAGAACTATATCAAACACTGTAGTTTTATGATACATTGCACAACCTGGGATACCCATAATTGGAACTTCTCCATAGTAAGCAAGTAAAAACATTGCTCCTGGTAATATCGGTGACCCATATGTTACCAAATCAGCTCCAGTTTCTTTTATTGCTGTTGGTGTTACATCATCTGGGTCTACGCTCATCCCACCAGTACAACAGATAAGTTCTGCTCCCTGACTTATAAACTCTTTTATTGCATTTTTTATAATTTCTTTATCATCTGGACATATAGTCTGTCCTATAACTTCACAACCAAAACCCTTTACTTTTTCTTCTATTACTGGTCCAAATTTATCGACAATTCGACTATAGAATACTTCATTTCCAGTAGTTACAATCCCTACTTTTTTAGGCTTGAAAGGCACTACATTTACTATTTTTCTATTTGCAACCACTTTTTTTGCTTCTTCTAATTTTTTCTCATCTATAACTAGAGGTATAACTCTTGTTCCAGCTATTTTTAGACCTTTATTTACTATAAAATTATTATGAAGAGTAGCCATCATTACTTCTCCAACACAATTCAAATCAAAAAGTGCATCAACATCTATCTTTAAAAGTCCATCACATGCTGCTATAAAATCTATCTTTCCTTCTTTTATTTCACTAAAATCTAGATTTTCTCCAGCAGTTAATTCTTTTAAAAACAACGCACCTTCATTTTCATGAATCATGCCTTCTGATTTTTCCCATACATACAAATTATCTTTACCAAGAGATAATAAAACTGGAATATCGTCTTCTTTTACTACATGACCTTTTTTAAACTTTCTTCCTTTAAATTCTCCAGGTATTATTTGAGTTATGTCATGACATAAAACTTGTCCAACAGCATCTATAGTTTTTATTAACTTCATAATTTACCCCCAATTCTTTCATAGTCCGTTTTTGTATCAATGTCCAATAATATTTCTTTAGGAACTTCTACATACTTTATTTTTGATGAATTTTTTAAAACGGTTTTACCCTTTTCATCTTCTTTAAGTGCCAATAATTCTTCTTTTTTACTATATGGGAATATAACTGGATTTCCACATACGTCTTTATTTCTTGGAATTACTATAAAATCTCTATCTAATTTAAAAGTATTTATAATTTTATCTATATATATGTTGTCAATAAATGGCTGGTCTCCCACAAAAAACATATAGCCATCACATTTTGAGCTATTTAAAATACCTAATTTTATGGATTCACTCTGACCTATATTCGCATTTTTATTATCCACATATTTAAAACTATATTTATTGCATAATAATGATACCTCTTTATATTGACTTACAACTACAACTTGATGAAAATTAATTTTACTAACTGCTTTAAATACATGCTCTATTATAGAACATCCTTTATAATCTAATAAAAGTTTATTTGTTCCCATTCTTCTGGCAAAACCTGATGCCATTATTACTGCATTTATCATATATATCATCCTTGTTATTTATAATAATATATTGATAGTTCTATGATTTTTATAATATCGCTATTGATATTATCTATATATATAATATCATATAAACTATTTTAATACTTCAATATCTTGTACAAAACTTTTGTTTTATACTTCCATAAAATATCTCCATTTTACTTTCATCTTCTTTAATACTTTTTATTAATCTTATAGCTAAATTTTTATACTTTTCATTTTCAACTTTATTAATGAATAATACTTTTTGCCCACAATAGTTTCTAAATAGTCCATTTGGATTTAATACTATATTTTTTAAATTTTCAAGATTCACTGTAGAATTACTGCTAGTATTATATGTATCTAGATTTGCTATTTTTTTAAATATGTCTAATCTGTGTATGTTTTCTTCATTAATATCCATTCCAAATGAAGTAATATCTAATATTCCTACAGTTTTTGTAGTTTTATGATATACTACTGGTTCTCTATCATTCCATCCTTTAAGTCTTTTTTTCTTTGAACCATCTCCCTCTATTAAGACTAAATCAAATTTGTCTACAATTTTGTCCAAAATAGATGAATCAAGACCTACTATTTTATGTTCATTATTTATATAGCTTCCACATACTGTTACTCCATGACAAATAGATGGAATAACAGTTCCATCTATTGTCATAATTATATTTTCATAGTTATCTGGTACGTATATTTTAGTTGTTGTTGTAAGGAGAACTTTTAATTTATCTCTATAAAAATCTGCAAAGTAGTTTATAAATGAAGTTTTTCCTCCTGCTCCAACTACAGTTATTATTTCATTCTTTCCAATTATATTTGATAATTCCACACTTCCACCTCTTATAACTAGTTTTTTAATCTCTTAATTTTTATAATTAAACTTTTTAGTAAAAGTGATTTTTGAAATTCCATAAACCCTAAAGTAAATAGATTCTGTTGTAAACAACAAGGCGGATCCAATTCGCCGCTAAGCTGTAAGCTTACGCTATCAGTTTATCTTTAAATATAATTAAGATATTCTTATTCTTTGTGGCTGTTTTAATATTTGAGGATTATTCTTCAAATTGGATAAATCAGCTATTTGTGATTTTTTTAATATATTAAGACCAGCATTTACATCTGCATTTATAATCATACCCATGCTAGATTTATATTGACCTCGAGTTATTCTTTCTCCTTTAAAGTCATATTTTTGTACATTATCCAAATTGATATCAGGTATAAAATCATCAGCAAAAAAATCAGATTTACTGGTATAACTTTCTTCTTGTCTAATAAAATTAATATTTTTTATTTTGCATAGATATTCTAACTTCCCTTTTATCTCTCCAAAAGGAATTCTTATAAAATTTCTATATATTTTCCTCTCCACATTATCACTTTTTTCTAACTTAGCATTATATCCTACAATTAAGTTGCCAATATTATTTTTTACACAGTAATCAATTATATAAAAACAAGTTTTATTTACATAATCTTTAACCTGATTATTCCTTTTATTCCATACCTTAAATTGCCTTCTTGTAATTGTTGTTATGTTCTTTTTTAATTTTAAAGCTTCTATTTTATCATTCTGTTTATTTGCCCACTGATTAACAGATTTAAGCCTTTTTCCATCTATGATAAAACTATCACCTAGATTGGTAACACATGTACATAAGTTTTCTAAACCTAAGTCTATAGCTAGTGCATTTTTTTGATTTGAAACTTCCTCTGATTTCGGTATCTCATAACAATACTGAATTTCAAAGAACCTAGCCTTATGTTTAGGTATTATTCTTATTTCCTTAATCTTTTTCTCTAATATATTTTGAGGAACTTTTATACTTACTTTCCCATATAATTTTTTAAATGCTGGAGACATAGGTACATTTAGAATACCATCTTCTTTAATTCTTATTTGACCTATTATTATGCTAAAAAATCCTTCCTTGTCCAGATATTTAGGTGATTTTATTCCTCTAAAATCATACTTTCCTTCTTTAGCCAATTTAATTAATCCAAAAAATGACCTAAATGAACTATCAACTTCTTTCAATATCTGTTGTGCTATATTACTATTGAGAAGTTTATAATTTTCGTTTTCTTTACATACGTGATAATTGGCTTCATAATTAAGATGTTCTCCTTGATTAAAATAGTGTTGTCTAACATTGTATGTACCAACATTGTATAAATTTTTTGCTAAGAAACACATCTCTCGTAGAGCTTGATATTCTTTTTTAGTTAAGTTTTTTAATTGTTGTCTTTGAGTTCCATAGTGTATATTTTTTATTCTACTTGGCATAAACTCACCTCCTTTAGAATATACTCTACTAGACATTATATATGGTATTTTTACAAAACACCATATATAATGTCTATTTAATTACTTTATTTTACAAAATAATTTAAATTTACATATTTTTATATATTATATTACATATTATAATGGTTTGTTATTGTTTTTCATTCCCATATAAACTTTTTCAAATGTCATAGGTAGCTCTCTCATACGAACACCAGTAGCATTGAATATTGCATTTGCTATTGCAGGAGCTGGTGTGTGTATTACTATCTCTCCTAATGATTTAGCACCATAAGGACCTCCTGGGTCAAAATTGTCAGCAAAATCTACTAATATATTTCCTACTTCTTTTTTTGTAGGAACTTTGTATTGTAAAAAACTATCTGTTAATAATCTTCCGTCTTTATCAAATATAGGGTCCTCATACATTGCAAACCCTATACCCATCATTACTCCACCTTCTACTTGTATTCTAGCTAGAGTTGGATTTATAACAGTTCCACAATCAGGGACACATGCAAAATTTATTACCTTATATTCACCCGTATTTTTATCCAGTTCTATCTCTGCAAACCCTGCTATAAATGGTTTTATTCTTTTTAACATACCAAAAGACTCTGTAGCTTCTAAAACAACTGGTACATCATCACTAGCAAACCCTATGCCTCCTACTGATTCTCTACCTAATTCTTCCAATAATACAAATTTGCTATTATCATTTTTAACAAAAACTCTGTCTTTTCCCAGCTCTAAATCTTCTTTTTTAAATCCCAGCTTTGATTCTGCCACTGAAAGTAATATTTCTTTCAATTTATTTGCTGTCTTTATTGTTGCATTGCCTGTAACTGTTGTAGTACAAGATGCAAATGCTCCTGTATCATATGGACATAAGTCTGAATCACCTGTATAAACAGATATTCTGTCTACAGTAGTATTTAAAGCTTCAGCAGCAATTTGTGCTTGAATTGTATCAGCTCCTTGACCTAAATCAGCAAGACCAGATAACAACTTATATGTTCCATCTTCATCCATTCGTATAGTAACTGTTGCCATATCCACACGTGGTATACCAGAACCATGATTTGCAACTGCCATGCCTACTGCTCTTACCTTGTTATTTCCTATATCTTTACATGGATACTTATCATCCCAATTTATTAATTTCTTACCTTTTTCTATACATTGTTTTAACTCACAACTTAATATTTCTTCTTCAGCTGCTTTTCCATTAGTGTATCTATCTATTATGTTTTTAATTCTAAATTCAAGTGGATCCATTCCAATCTTATTGGCTAATTCATCAATAGCACTATCTATTGCAAATATTCCCTGTGTAGCACCATATCCTCTAAGTGCTCCTGCTGGTAATCTATTCGTATAAACTGTTCTAGCATCAAATCTAACAGCATCAATATCGTTATATATTGGCAATGTATTATGCCCAGATTCTGAAGAGACAGAAACACCATTACCACCATAAGCACCTGTATTGTTTAATGACTTTAGCTCTATTGCTTTTAAATTGCCTTCTTTATCTGCACCCACTCTGACATCAAAAAACATTTCATGTCTACTATTAGAACCGACAAAAGTTTCACTTCTTGTAAAAATAAACTTTGCTGGTCTACCAGTTTTCATAGTAACAAATGCAGTAAATATATCTGTAGCAGCTATATTCTTTCCTCCAAATCCTCCACCTATTCTAGGCTTTATTACTCTTATTTTTGAAGATGGAATACCCAACACTTTTCTAAGTATTCTCTTTACATTGTGTGGTGATTGTAATGATGAGACTACAACAATCCTATCATTTATGTCTTTATATGAGTAAGACCTATGAGTTTCCATCATACAATGTGATTGACTTTGAGTTTTATATGAAGATTCAACCACAAAATCACTTTCTTCAAGTTTGGCTTCAACATCTCCAAATTCAAAAAACTCTTTAGATACTATATTATTTTTTGCATCTAACCCAAAAGGATACGGCTCTACTATATCTTCTTCTGGATGTATAACAACCTCATTTCCTTCTGCTTCTCTTGCAT
The DNA here is from genome assembly GCF_056688955.1 of Clostridioides sp. LIBA-6822. Lineage (NCBI taxonomy): Bacteria > Bacillati > Bacillota > Clostridia > Peptostreptococcales > Peptostreptococcaceae > Clostridioides > Clostridioides sp. LIBA-6822. The sequence continues at coordinate 2,315,047 of NZ_CP196995.1, forward strand.
TAAATACAGGTTTTAAAATTTCATAATCTACCTTTATCATCTTTAAAGCTTTAAGTGCTGTTTTTTCATCTTCGGCTGCTACTAGAGCTACCTCATCACCAACAAATCTAACTGTATCTTCAAGTAAAACTCTGTCATATGGAGATGCTTCTGGCTCTGTTTGACCTGGGACACAATATCTAACTTGTGGCACATCTTTATAAGTATAAATACCCACAACACCTGGAATTTTTTCAGCTTTTGATGTATCTATATTCTTTATTTTAGCATGTGCATATGGACTTCTAAGTAATTTTAATGTCAAAACGTCTTTATGCATTATAAGGTCTTCAGTATATAGAGGCTTTCCTGTAACAATTGCTGTACTATCTATCTTTCTTATCCCCTTAGTAATCATTATCGACTTCCTCCCTCAATAACATTATACATCCTTTTAACTAGTGCACTTGCCATATCTATTCTATAATCTTTACTAGCTCTCATATTACTTCCATAAGTTAATTCTTCACTTGCAATAATAGATGCCTTATCTATATCTTTTTCTTTACTTAATATGGCACTTGCTTCAAGTGCTATTTTTGCCCTTTGAGGTCTTGCTCCAATTACTATTTTGTAAGTATTATTTTCTTTTAACATAGCTGAATTTAGTATAGAAAAATCTCCTGTACACTTTCTTATTGAGTCAAAAACAGCTATTGCATCTCTTTTTGGAAGTATTACCTCAACTAATATGTCTTTACTTGACTTATTATCTAAAAACTCATTTAATTCTAAGACTCCTTCTTTGTATAATCTTACCTTTGCTCCAACAACCAAAAGTGCTGGTATTAAATCAGAAAAACCATACTTTGAAAATACACTAGCACCAATTCTAGCACCTTGCCTAAATTGAACTCCTACTATATTAGAAACAGCACTTGAAACTATTCCACTACAGTAATTTTTAATAGTTTTGTCTATTTCTATACTTCTAAGAGATGTGTCTGCACCTATAAAAATATTTTTTTCATCTTCTTTTATATAATTTAGATTTATAGCCTTTAAGTCTATAGCTGTTCCTATATTCTTATTACTTAATTTTATAAATCCGCATCCTCCTAAAACAACATTATTTTTTTTAGAAGTTAGAATTTTATATGCTTCTTCTAAGCTTTCTGGAACTGTATATTCTTTTATAGTAACCATCTTGTCCCCCTATCATCAGACTCATTAAAATTTAAAACTTTTAAATATATCTTTCAATTTATATCAATAAATGTGATACGTTTGATTCACATATATTAACGATTTACACTATAAACTTTCCTTTTTATCTTCAACTTTATCGTTCTTATTTTTAGGAAATTTTATCATATACAAGGCTTGAACTATTATAGCTACCATTGCTCCTGAAACTACACTTGAATCTGCAAGCAATGTCTCTATAAACTTCGGAAATTTTTCAAGAACTTGAGGAGCCACCATAAATCCTATACCAGAAGCCATAGAGAGACCTAGTATCATGCTATTTTCTTGATTGAACCCATCCATACTAACAAGTCTTAAACCAGATGTTGTAAGAGTTGAGAATATAACGAGTGTTGCTCCCCCAACCACACAAGGAGGAATGGTTCTTATTAGATTAGCTAACAACGGTGATATTCCTGCTAAAAATAGCCCAATTCCTCCAATAGCTAATACAAATTTACTTACAATCTTTGTATTGGAAACGATTGCAGAATTTTGACCAAACATCCCCATTGGAGTTGCAGAAAATAATGCGCCTATCGTAGATAGTACTCCATTTCCTAAAACAGCAGAAGAAAGTTCTTCATCCGTTACTTGTCTATTGAGTCCTCCTACTGCAGAAAGCGTACATGCACCCATAATATCTGCTATCTCAACCAAATATATTATTGAAAACATCACTACAACTTCGATTCTTATATCTAGACCAAAAATAAGTGGTTTTGGAAGCGCAACCAAAGTAAACTCTTGAATTGAAGAAAAATTTACAATACCCAAAATTAGTGATAAAATGTATCCAAAAACTATGCTAACTAATATTGATGCATCTTTAAACAATCCTCTTCCATACTTGTTTAATCCTAATATCATAAGAGATACAGAGATTCCAACTATAAAATTAATTGGCTGTCCAAAAGTTTCATTTCCCATACCTCCAGCTAAGTTTTTTATTGCTATTGGAAAAAGTCCAAGACCCATACATGCGACTATTGTTCCAGATACAACTGGAGTAAATATAAATCGTATTTTTTTAAGGCCAAAACCAATTATAATTATTACTATACCAGCTATTATTTGAGAACCAAATAAGACTGGCAATCCATACTTCCCTGCAACAGAAACTCCAGCACCTATAAACATTGCTGTAGCTCCCATTATAACTGGTATTCCTCCTCCCAATTTAAATCCTTTAAATAGAGGTATTGGATATAACTGTAATAAAGTTGATATACCTGCAAAAATTAATGCTGCTTGAATCAACAGTGTTGACATTTTATGATTAAGCCCAGCTGCATTTGCAATCAATATAGCTGGTAAACAGCTTCCTATTACCATTGCCATTAAGTGTTGTAACCCTAAAGGTACGGCTTCCTTTAGTGGTGGTATTCCGTCTAATTCAAATTTTGATGTACTTTTTGCTTTCATAATAAAAACTCCCGTTACATAAAACTTATTGAATTATATAAATACTTAAAAATCTAATATATTAAATTAAATGATGTTTATAAATTTTGATTATACTTCCTTATACATTTAAGCTCTTAAACTTAAAGAATATGTACAATAAATTTAATTATTAACAAATAAACTTATTCTATCATTTTGTATATGTTATTATACAGTAGCTTACAAACATAAGAATATTATAGCTATGAATTTTTAATTTTTTACAATATATTTAATCCAAGTTAAATCTTTCAATCTTAATCATTATAAGTTATAAGTTTTCATAAGTATTTATATTTTGTAAGTTTTAAACATTTACCTATAAACGCTACTTTATAGATGCCACTTTAAATCCAGTGACCTCATACTTTCATATGAGCGTAGACTATTTCTTCATCTTCAGCATTACCTGCTAAGAGCAACCCGTTTCCACTATCAATAGCTTATAGTGTACTCTCTTTCGAGATAGTCGTTTGACCTTCCTATTTCTAGGCTTGGCGACCAAATGTCCATTATTAAGTACTTAGGCTCTCACCATATACCATCCTTACTATTGTTTCTGGTTTTCACCACATTCATAAAAGTTTCTTTCTATCTTTTATTGTAGTTGTAAGGCTTTAGGATTTACTGGTTTTAAAGTTGTGTCCTACATAGATTTCTCTATGTACGGGGCTAAAAGTACAATTCATTAATATACTCTGCTTTACCCCCTGTAAATAATATTATTTACTCTTTCACTGTTTTTGTTATTAAATTAATTAAATAATAATTAATTTAAGCATAAAATAATTTTTAATTTAAACTCAAAATATTTATGAATATTTTATAATATAATTCTCATAAGACAGAAAAACTTAATAAGCTATGTATCTCAGTTGTATCAATGTACTCTCCTTTACTATATTTGTATCTGCAACATAAAACATACAAGTTTCTATCTATTTATAGATATATATTAATACCTATAATTAAAATAGTAATATTATTTGTGTAATAAGAACTTTATTTACATTACTATTTATAACTTTTATAGAGCAATTTTGATGCCAATATTTACACACATTTATTTGGTATAAAATTTTTATACTTTTATTGATAAAATTTTACTTATTTCAACCGTTCTATTACATTTTTGCATTTAAATCTTAAGTTTTATTTTTATAATTTCATTATATCTCTATAAAAAAAAGACCTTAAAATAATTTTTTAACGGTCTTTTCTCAAATTTTTATTTTCATTTCTAAAATTTATAATAAATAACAGTAACATTATAAGTATTTTTATATAAGATTTTTTATTTTGTGGATGATAAATTAGTGAATTAAAATGCTATCTGACTGATTTTAGTTTGACAATATCACTCCAATTTTTACTAGTAGCTAACTCTACTAAATCTAAGTCTCTTCTTATTTCAGCAACATCTTCTTTTATAGCATTTGTATCACCTTTTATATGTGCTATATTATGCTCCATACTATCATGAGTAGCTTTATTCATTTCAGAATTATGTAATAAACTTCCTAAAATATTACTCTGCTCCTCCTGTATCTCTTTTATTGATTTTTCTTCGTTTTCTAGAACATCAATTTTTACTTCAATTCCATATAATTTCTCATTTGCAGTGACTACTTCTTCCTTAACTTCACTCATCTCTTCACTAATACTGTTTATTTTATTTTGCATAAAGTTCATTTCTGATTTAACTCCAGATATATCTTCTTTCATTATAGTCATTTCTTGTCTTATTCCAGACATATCTTCTTTTACTACGCTTATTTCCTGTTTTAATCCATTCATTTCTTTTTTCATTATGTTTACTTCTTGTTTCACTTCAGATATATCTTTCTTTATTATATTCATCTCTTGTTTTATTTTAGACATATCTTTTTTTAATACATTTATTTCTTGCTTTACTTCAGACATATCTTCTTTTAATATATTTATCTCTTGTTTTACTTCAGACATGTCGTCCTTTAACGCAGTTATCTCTTGTTTTACTTCGGACATGTCGCCCTTTAACACTGTTATTTCCTGTTTTACTTCAGACATATCGTCCTTTAACACCGTTATTTCCTGTTTTACTTCAGACATATCGTCCTTTAACACTTTTATTTCCTGTTTTACTTCAGACATATCATCTTTTATACTAACTACATCTTTATTTATAATATGTAATAATTCTAAAATCTTATCTTGCACTTACATCACCATCCCTATTAATTATTATAACATTTTATACAAATGCTATACAATGTTAACATATCTATAAAAAAGTTATTAATAATTAATCAAAATATAAAACAATTACAAATAAACTAAAAGAGACTATCTCAAAATATAGATAAGACTCTTTTTTATTGTTGAAAATGATGAAAATATATTTGATTCTATACAAAAAAGAGTGCCTCATGAACTAAAAAGTTAATTTTGAGACACCTACTTTTATTTCTATCTAAAGTTTTATTTTTTAATTATTCTTTATAAAAAACCTATGCATTCAATTCTGAACATGAAATTTTTCTTCCAAGTGCTTTTGGTTTACAAACTGATATGCAAAGACCACAATATCTACACTCTTCTTCATTTAACTCCATCTTATCGCTTAATTTTCTTGCTTGATATGCACAGACTCTCTCACACATCTTACATTTAGTACATTTTTCTTCATCATAAGTAAATTCAAAGCTAAGTCTTTCATTTACATCGCCCATATGCTTATGTACTATACCACAAGCATTTTCTATAGTGTTATACCCTAGTCTACTAAGGTTAGATTTTAAATCATCATGTATTTTAGATATTACTTGTGCACCTTTTAAAATTACCACTGAACATATACCAACAAAGTCAGCACCTGCCATAATCATTTCTAAGGCATCATCTCCACTAACACATCCACCTAAACCAATTATTGGTATATTAACTTCTTTTTTTATTTCATAGATTCTTTGTAAAGTTATTGGCTTGATAGTTTCTCCACTTAGATATCCTATTCCATTTCCACCTAATAAAGGTTGACCAGTTTCTATGTCTATTCTAAATGCTGGTCCTACAGAATCACAAGCAGTTATTGCATCTGCTCCTGCTTCTTCTAATTTTTTAGCAAAAGCTCCTATTTCATCTATCATAGGAGGAAGTTTAACTATTACTGGTATATTTACTTTTTCTTTAGCATCTTTAAGCATTGGTATCAAATCTCTATAGTCATAAGATACTAATTCAATAAAGTCAGCTCCTGCATTTGCAACTTTCTCTACTAATTCACTACTTTCTTCGATTGTATGACCTATTGAAGCTATACAGACAGTCCCATCTTTTTTCATTTGTGGTATTTCAAAATCTATCCATTGTTCTGGTTCAAAATCTGTCCATTTCTCATTATTTAAAAGAGCATTAGCTGTATTTCTAACCATATGTGGTGCTGGATTTATAGCTCTTTCTTTTCTTATAGTCTTAGTAACAACTGCCCCTGCTCCTGCATCACTTAATATTTTACATCCAGCTGCACTATATGTTAATGGTCCTGAACCTATTATAAGTGGTGATTTTAATTCTTTACCTAAAAAATTGTACATTATCTGCTTCCCCTTTTCATTTATATTTACATTGATTTATATTTACATTCATTAAAATTTCCAAAATTCGCAAGCAATTTCTTTCATCTCTTTAACAATAGCTTTTTTATCTAAATCAACTAACTGTTTTTCTTTTAAAATATGTCTACCATCTATGTATACATTTGATATAAATTCTTTTTTGCCTTGTACTACTATCTGGTCAAATATATTATCAAGAGTCACAGGAGTCTTGAATTCATCTTCCATAACTATTATATCAGCCTTATTACCAACTACTATTTTACCAGATTTTTGAAGACCTAATGCATGGGCACCATGCTCAGTTGCCATCTTAAATACTAAATTGGCTGGCATTACAGATGCATCTTCTTCGACTGATTTGTGCATTAAAAATGCACCTCTCATAACTTCAAAAAAATCATTTATATATCCATCTGTACCAAGTGCTACTTTTATACCTTTTTTAATCATTTTTGGTACTGGAGAAAAACCTCCACCAACTTCACAGTTGCTAAGAGGCATATGAACCACTTTTACACCCTTCTCTTTTAATATATCTATTTCTTCATCATTTACTTTTACACACTGAGAAGCTAATACAGTTTCATCTAATATCTCTAAATCATTATAGTATTCAACTGCTTTTTTACCAAAATGTTTTTCAGCATAGTTTGGTTCATATATACTCTCACATAAATGGAATTGCATTGGTGCATCTAATTTTTTTGCATCTTCTTTAGCTTTTTTAATAAATTTATCTGAACATGTGAAACTTGTATGAGTACACATTATTCCATTTATTAATTTACTATTTTCTCTGCTCCACTTTATCAAATTAGAATTTTCATCTAAACATCTAAGCCCATTTTCGTAACTTATTCTTTCACAGCTTTCTAGGGATAAAATCGCTTTCATCCCTATCTCTTCTAGTATTTTACCTTGCTCAATTAAAGTTCCTACTTCTGTATTTGGAGCTTCTAGAGTATCACAAAAAGCTACTACACCAGATTCTATAAGCTCTATTGCTGATGCTTTAGTTGTGGCCTTTACTTCTTTTAATCCTATTCTATTTTCTATAAATGGCCACCAATAGTCATTTAAGAAACCTTCAAAATCAGTAAAATGTACATTTGCTGGTATTCCTCTAGAAAGCACTCCATATTGATGCATATGACCATTGATGAATCCTGGCATTACTATAGCATCTGATTTATCTATTATTCGTTCAATATTTGTGTACTTTATTTCAACTTCTTCATTTGGTAATATATCTTTTATAATGTCATTTTCTACTACAACAGCATAATTTGTATATATTTCATCAGCAGAAGATATTAAGTATTTACTTTTTATAGCAATCATTTATTTACCTCCCTGATTTAATTTTTTCATAGCCATATAAACCTTCTCAGAAGTTATAGGAAGTTCTCTTACACGAACTCCAGTAGCATTGTATATTGCATTTGCTATTGCTGGTGCAGGTGTATGAATAACTATTTCTCCTAAAGATTTCGCTCCATATGGGCCTGTTGGGTCATAACTATCTACAAAATCAACAAATATATTTCCTATATCTTTTTTTGTTGGAACTTTATATTGTAATAAGTTGGAAGTCTGAAGCTTTCCATCAGAACCATGTCTAGGGTCTTCATACATTGCAAGCCCTATACCTTGAGTTACACCGCCTTCAACTTGTATTCTAGCAAGTGCAGGATTCATAACTGTACCACAATCAGTAGAGCAAGCATAATTTATTACTTTAAACTCTCCTGTTGTTTTGTCTAACTCGATTTCAGCAAATCCTGCTAAGAATGGCTTAGCACTCTCTTGTATACCATAGGATTCAGATGAATATAAAACCTCTTGATTTCCACCACCAACAGATTCTCTTCCTAATTCACTTAATAGAACAAACTTATCTACATCTTCACTATAACAGACTCTATCCTCATATAAAATTAAATCATCTATTGGTAATTCTAATTTCTTCTGTGCTACTTTTAGTATCTTTTGTTTTAAACTTTCAGCAGATTTTATTGTAGCATTTCCAGTTACATAAGTAGTACAAGAAGCATATGCGCCCGTATCATATGGACACATATCTGTATCTCCTGTATAAACTGAAATTCTGTCAATAGATGTATTCAATGCTTTTGCAGCTATTTGTGCAAGTATTGTGTCAGAACCAGTTCCTAAGTCTGAAGACCCAGAAAACAATTTATAAGTTCCATCTTCATCCATTCTCATGTTTACTATTGCCATATCTATGTTAGCTATACCAGAACCATGAGTTCCCACAGACATCCCAACAGCTCTTACTTTGTTGTTTCCAATCTCTCTGACAGGATATTTTTCATCCCATCCAATAAGTTTCTTTCCTCTAATTATACATTCATCAAGTGCACAACTTCTTATTGGAAAATTCATTATTCCGCCTTCAGTTTGCTTTTTTATAATATTTTTCAATTTTATTTCTGTTGGGTCCATCTTAAGTTTATGTGCTAATTCATCAATTGCACAATCAAGTGCGAATGTACCTTGTGTTGCTCCGTATCCTCTTAATGCTCCCCCTGGAACTAAATTAGTATATACAGTTCTTCCATCAAATTTTATTGCAGGTACATTATTATATGTTGGAAGTACATTATGCCCTGACTCAGAACAAACTGAAGGTCCATTATCACCATAAGCACCTGTATTGTTCAAAGCTTTCATATCTATAGCTTTTATATTTCCTTCTTTATCTGACCCAATCTTTATATCAAAAAACATCTGATGTCTAGTATTAGTCATTGCAAAAGTTTCTTCTCTAGTATAAATAAGCTTTGCTGGTCTTTTCGTCATCCAAGTCACAAATGACGCATATATCTCTGTTACAGCTATATTTTTTCCACCAAAACCTCCACCTATCCTTGGCTTTATTACTCTCACTTTTGAAAGAGGTATACCTAATGCTCTAGAAACCTGTCTTCTCATATGATAAGCCGATTGGTTTGCAGAAGTTACTACTAATCTACCATTCGTATCTATATACGTATAAGCTCTATGAGTCTCCATCATACAATGGGCTTGTGATTGAGTCATATAAGAATGTTCTACTATTACATCACTCTCTTTAAACTCTTTTTCTACATCCCCTTTGCCCATTTTCTCTCTTGATACTATGTTTTTTGTAGCATCCAATCCAAAATCAAATGGACAAAATAAATCATCTTCTTCATGTATTAAAATTTTATTTCCTTCTGATTCCCTTGCATCCAATATAGGAGTCATTACTTCATATTCAACTTTTATAAGTTTCATAGCTTTAATAGCAGCTCTTTCATCCTCGGCAGCTATTATAGCAACCTCGTCTCCTACATATCTAACTATATCTTCCAGTATTAATTGGTCATGAGGTGATGCTTCTGGATATGATTCACCAACCATTGAATATCTATAATTTGGCACATCTTTGTAAGTGAATATATTTACTACACCTTTTACTTTTAATGCATTTTTTATATCGATGTTTTTTATCTTTGCAAAAGCATGTGGACTTCTAAGAAGTTTAATAGTCAAAACATCTTTATGAAAAATTAAATCTTCTGTATATATTGGTTTTCCAGTAACAATGGCTTCGCTATCTATTTTTCTTACTTCTTTATTTACCATCACACTCACCTCCAATACTATTATACATTCTTACTACTAAAGCTTTTGCCATATCTTTTCTATACTCTTTACTTCCTCTTATGTTGCTTCCAAATGAAAGTTCTTCACTTGATGCTTCTCCAGCTTTTTCTATATCATTTTCTAAGCTTAGTATTTCACTTGCTTTATAGGCAATTTTTGCTCTTCTTGGTCTAGCTCCTATTGCAACTTTATAAGTACTTCCTTCTTTTAACATTGCTCCATTTAATACTGCAAAATCACCTGTACATTTTCTTATTGAATCAAATACACCTGTAGCATTCTTTTTAGGTAATATAATTTCTATTAATATATCTTTTTCAAGCTCACTTTCTAAAAAATCAGCTAAGTTCATAACCCCTTTTTTATATAACTTAACCTTTGCATCTACTACTAGTAATGAAGGTATTAAATCTGAAAATCCATATTTAGCAAATACACTAGCTCCTACTCTAGCTCCACTTCTAAATTGAACTCCTACTATATTAGAAACAGCGTTTGAAATTACTCCACTACAATAATTTTTAATAACCTTATTTAATTCTAAAGTTCTTAAACTTGTATCTGCTCCGACTAATATGCTATCATCAGTTTCATTTATATAATCCAAAGCCAAGTCTTTTAAATCTATTGCTGAGCCAATATTTTTACTACCTAGCTTTAAAAATCCGCAGCCTCCAAGTATTATGTTGTTTTTTCTTGATATTAGCAGTTCATAAGCTTCATCTAAACTTTTTGGAACTACATATTCCTTTATAGTTATCATATTCTCTCCCCATATCAATTTAATTTTCACTTAAAAACTTAAGTGTTCAAATATTTATGTATTGCTCTTAATTGACCTTTATATCCTGTACATCTACAAAGGTTTCCATTTACATAATCTATAACTTCTTCTTCTGTTGGATTTTGAAGCTCTCTTTTCATAGCCAAAACCATCATTATAAATCCAGGAGCACAAAATCCACATTGGTCAGCTCCTTCATCTGCAAGAAAATCCCCAAATTTCTTTGCTTCATCCAAGACACCTTCAAGTGTTGTAATATGTTGACCATCTACTCTTGCTGTAAGATAATTACAAGAAAGTACTGCCTTGTCATTAACCATTACTGTACATAATCCACATGAGCCTGTATCGCATCCTTTTTTAACACTTACATATCCATTTTCTCTTAGTGTATCTGCTAAAAACTCATCTGGTCTTATACTTAATTCTTTTTCTTTATTATTTATGGTACATTTGATAATCAAATAAATCACCTCAAAACTCATATTTTTAAGCTAAAGTTTTTATTATACTTCTTTATAAATAAAATCAAATTTATTAATAAAGACTATTCCATATATGACCTTCCATTCTATTCTTTATAGTTCCTCTTACACAAAGTCTCTCAGCTGTATCTTGAGCATCTTTTAGTGCTTTTTCTTCATTAGCTGTTAATATCTTTGAATCTTCCATTATTATATTTCCATCTACTATAACACTCTCTATATTTTTCATACTAGAAGAATATACTAATGTAGATACTGGATTGTGCATAGGTATTGCTTTTGGTGAAAGCATTGGATTAAATATTAGTAAATCTGCTTTCTTACCTATCTCTAATGAACCTATCTCATCTTCCATTCCAATAGCTCTTGCCCCATCTATAGTTGCTAACTCAAGAACTTTTTCTGCTGACATTGCTAATGGGTCACACTTATTAACTTTATGTTGAAGTGCTGTTAATTTCATAAGTTCAAGCATATCCTGAGAGTTATTACTAGCAGCTCCATCTACTCCTAAACTAACTGTTATTCCTTTTTTAAGCATTTCTGGTACTGGTGCAACACCTGAAGATAAGTACATATTACTTGCTGTATTATGAGATACTTTCATGTCATATTTTTTAGTAAGTTCCATATCCTTTTCAGTTAAATACACACAATGCACCATAAGTACGTTTGGTCCAAGTATTCCTAATTTTTCTAAAACATCTATGTCATATTGCCCATGCAATTCTTTTGCTGCTTCTCTATCAAAAGGAGTTTCTGATATATGTACTGTAAATAAAGCATCATCGTATTCTTTTACTACTCTCCATAGCATCTCAAGCATTTCTTGAGAATTTGACCATATTGCTGCTGGAGCTACTCCTATTTTGATTCTTCCATTTTCTGTGTTATGGTGTTTTTCAAATAATCTTCTTACATCTTTTTCAACCGTTTCTACATCTTGCATTATTCCAGGATGAACTCCAAATTGAGCACCTGTATTCATACATCCTCTTCCAAGTATTCCTCTTATTCCTAATTCTTTATAAGCATCTATTATTCCATCACAAAGACCTGGCTTACTGTGAGGATACATATAGTCAACCATAGTCGTTATACCACTTCTAAGACCTTCAATACATCCAAGCATTGCAGCATCATAAGTATCTTTTGGTTCTAAATAGTTAGCTGCTGGAAACGTCATAGTTTCTAGCCAATCTTTAAGTACCATATCATCTCCCAATCCTTTTAATAAAGTTTGGAATAAATGAGTATGTGTATTTATAAAACCTGGGAATAAAACTTTCCCTTTAGCATCTATCACTTTTTTAACATCTGTATATTTACTTTCTATTTCTTTAGAGTTCCCAATATCAGCAATCTTGTTATCTTTTACTACTAATGCCCCATCAAAAATAACTTCTCTCTCTTTATTTACAGTTACTATTATGGCATTCTTAATAAGTATATCCATCATTCTTATTTCCCCCCGCATTATTTAGTAATTTTTCTTTTAATGTATTGACCTATTGCCTGTTCTTTAATATTACAACTTTGCACTACATGGTTTCCTCTCAAAAACACATCTTCTACTTTACATCTAACATTAAACCCCTCATATGGAGTATAATCTACATTTTGTTTTTGAGTTTGATAACTAATTGTTTCTTCTTTATCAATATTTAAAATAACTATATCTGCATCACTTCCTACAGCTATTTCACCTTTTTTAGGATACATCCCAAATATTTTTGCAGCATTTGTAGAAGTTACTTCTACAAATTTATTTGCACTTATTTTATTTTCTAAAACTCCATATGTATATAAAAGAGATAACCTATGTTCAACACCAGGTGCTCCATTTGGTATCTTACTAAAATCATTAAGTCCCAAATCTTTTTGCCCTTTAAAATTAAATGAACAATGGTCTGTGCCAACTGTTTGGATATCTCCATTAGCTAACCCTTCCCAAAGATAACTTATATCTTCTTTTTTTCTTAAAGGAGGAGACATTACATATTTAGCACCCTCAAATTCAGCCTTATCATATAAATCGTCTTCTAATAGTAGATACTGTGGACATGTTTCTACTATCATATCTATATTTTTTTCTCTAGCAATTTTCACAGTCTCAAGCGACTCTTTACAACTTAAATGAACTACATAGGATTTTGAGTTTGATAATTTAGTTATATCAGCAAGTCTTGAAACAGATTCTTTTTCAACTATATTAGGTCTTGTAAGCGGATGATATTTGGGCTCTAAATTACCATTTTTTATATTTTCTTCTATCAATACATCTAGTAAATCGCCATTTTCACAATGAAATTCAACTATACAGCCTAAATCTTTAGCTTTCTTTAAAACCTTATATATTGTTCCATCATCTACTTTCATGCCATCATATGCCATATACATCTTAAAAGATACTATTCCATCTGAAATAAGCTTTTCCATATGAGCAAAGGTATCTTTATCTAGACATGTAATTGTCATATGAAATCCATAATCACAATAACAATTTCCTCTTGCTTTTTTATGATATGTCTCTACACCTTGTAGTAGATTCTCACCTTCACTAGCTTCTGCAAAATCCAGTATAGTAGTGGTTCCTCCAGCTATAGCTGCTCTTGTTCCTGTTTCAAAATTATCAGCAGTAATAATAGCACCTGCATTCATATCAAAATGAGTATGTGTATCTATTCCTCCAGGAATTACAATTCTACCTGTAGCATCAATAACCTTATCATCATTTATTTCTAGATTATTTCCTATTTCAACTATCTTCTCATCTTCTATCCTTAAATCACTTATATAAGTTTTATCAGAGGTAACTATAGTTCCACCTCTTAGTATTGTTCCCATATATACCTCCTAACTTTTAAGCTTTAAAGTATTTTTTAAGTACCCTTATCCAAATGCAATTGTATTTTCTAAAGGTGCTACATTAGCACCCCTAGACTATATTTAAATAATTTATTGTGAACTAAATATTATTTACCATATACAGATTTTAATATTCCATAGTAACCTTCTGTTCCTATAAATAATTGTTCTTGCTCGATATATTCATCTATTGTATGAGCAAGATTCTCTTTAGAAGGACCAAATCCTATTGTTTTTATTCCAGCTTCACCTGCATAGTGACTTCCATTTGTACAGAATGAGTATTGAGTTATTTCTGAATCTATTCCAGCTTCTTTTAATCCTTTATATGCTGCTTGAACAAATTCATCCTCTTCGTCATATAACCAACCTGGGAAGAATCTTTCACTTTCTATAGTATTTCCTGTATAACAATCAGCTTTTTCAACTGCATAAGAAACTTTTGCATTTAATTCTGCATCTTCTTTCATCATTTCATCTAGTAATGCTTGTATTGGAGCTAATACTCCTTCTCTTGTTTCTCCAACTAATAATCTTCTGTCAAAAGTTGCTTTACAGTAATCTGGCACTACTGAAGCTCCTGGATATGGAGAAGATTTTATATCTGTTAAAACTAGTATTCCATCACCTAAAACTGGATGAGTTGGAGGTACTAATTGTTGTATCTTTTGGATTACATTAGCCATTTTATAAACTGCATTTACACCTTTTTCTGGATTAGCAGAGTGAGCTGGTTTTCCAAAAGTTTCTACTACTATTTCTCCTCTACCTCTTTGACCAATCTTTAAGTTTAATTCTGAAGATTCACCTATTACAACATAATCAGGTTCAACAGCCTTACTTATTTCTCTAGCTGAAACTCCTTCAAATATTTCTTCGTGAACAACTCCTGCTACGTATAATTCACCTTCAAAGTCTTTATTAGTATCTTTTGCAAAGTATGCAACTGCTGACATCATTGCTGTATATTGACCTTTCATGTCAGAAGTTCCCCTACCATATATTTTGCCATCTACTATTCTTCCTTCAAAAGGAGGAACACTCCATTTACTTTCGTCTGGAACTGGAACTGTATCTATATGACCATCAAATAATATTTTCTTACCTGGTTTGTTTCCTTTTATGCATCCTACTATATTCCCATATCTGTCTCTTGACCAACTGTCAAAACCTAATTTTGCAAAAGATTCTTCTATTGCTTTTACAACGCCTTCTTCATTTCCAGAAGAACTAGGATTTTGAATTAATTTTTGGCATATTTCAGTTACTTCTTGTTTTCTTTGTTCATTTAACATTTCATTATCCCCCTAGATTTTTTATAATGTATGTATTATATATTTTCTAAATTTTAAAATTTATATCTTCTAAATATGTAAATTGCTACTTAGTAATGATATTTTAATCATTATTTATATACTTGGATATTCTCCATCCCAAACTATACTTCTGTATTTATCAGGGTCAGTGTCTCCTTCTGTACTTATTAAAAGTACTCTTGAATTTTCATCTAATTTTAAATCTTTTCTTAAGTCTGCTAAATCTTCTCTTTCCATAGCTGCTATTAAAAGACCAGTTGTAACTGCTCCAGATTCTCCAGAGATTACCTTTGCATCCCCATTTAAAGGATTACCTAATGTTCTCATACCTTTAGCAGAAACCCAGTCTGGTGCTGAAACAAATGCTGCAGCATGATTTTTTAATACTTCAAATCCTATAGTATTTGGTTCTCCACAAGCAAGACCAGCCATTATAGTTGGCATATCTCCTCCAACAAATCTTGGTTTTCCATCTCCTGCTTCTGCTGATTTATAGTAACAATCAGCTTCATCAGCCTCTACTACTACTGTTATTGGGCATTCATCGTATATTGAAGCAACATATCCTTGAACTGCTCCAGCAAGTGAACCAACTCCTGCTTGCACAAATACATGTGTTGGTCTATCTACTCCATATTCTTTTAATTGCTCTATCGCTTCTTGAGCCATAGTTCCATATCCTTGCATTATCCATGCTGGTATTTCTTCATATCCATCCCATGCTGTATCTTGAACCATTACCCCATGGTCATCAGCTTCTGCATAGTCATTAGCTAATCTTACTGCATCATCATAGTTTAAGTCTGTTATACTAGCGTCTGCTCCTTCTCCTTTGATTTTATTTAATCTAAATTCAGAAGAACCTTTTGGCATTAATACAACAGATTTTTGACCTAATTTATTAGCTGTCCAAGCAACTCCTCTACCATGATTTCCATCTGTAGCTGTAAAGAAAGTTATTTCTCCTAATTTTTCTTTTATTTCATCTGAAGTTAATTTATCATATCCTAACTCAGATATATCTGTATCTAATCTTTGAGCTAAATATTTACCCATAGAGTAAGAACCACCTAAAACTTTAAATGCATTTAATCCAAATCTATAAGATTCATCTTTAACATATACTCCTGCAACTCCTAATTTTTTTGCTAAACCTTCTAGGTTTGCTAATGGAGTTTCTTTATATTGAGGAAAGCTTTTATGAAAATTTCTAACCTTAGTTATTTCTTCTTCATTTAAGAATTTAATACAATTTTCCTTGTCACCTTTTGGCAAATTATTTACTTTCCATTTAATCTCTTTTAACATCTAAAATACCTCCAAATTATTGTTAAATTTTTATACTTTAATATATAAGCAATTAACATGCCAACACTAAATATATGTTGGATATTTTTCTATGACTGTTTAATATAGAAATTGCAATGCTTTTATTGTTTTTTCTTATCTACCTTTAGTTAATACAATGTGTGTAGAATTTAATAACTGAAAAACCTTTTCTATCTTCTCACTTTTTAATTCTCATTTTTAAAATTTAAAAACAATTCTTAAAATACTCTGTTTGTACATTTTTAATATCAAATCTATAAAATCTAAATTAAAACATAAATAGTGATGCAATAATCTATTACATCACTATTTACATATTCATAATATAATAAGTTTTTAATGGTCTCTAAGAGGTGACTTCTCGTCTTTTTTAACATCCAATTCCTCTTTTACAACATTCCATTTTTCAAGACCAAACTTAGAAACCATAACGGCTTCTGCTGCTCCTTTTCCAAGTCTTTTTACAGTATCCATACCTGTCTCGTCCTCTTGGGCACCTTTTGCTTTTCCATCTTTACTCCATATTGTACCACCTATATAACATCCACCTAAACCTCCAGATACTAACATTTCATGCATTAGGAAGAAATTTATTATAGGAAGTTTTGTAAGTTCTTGACCACCATATCTAGTTCCACCAGTAGTTATTGCTGCCCCAATCTTATTTTGAAGCTTTCCTGGATGTACTAAATACATTGGACGAAGCCTGTTAAATACTGCTGTAAGTTGAGCAGTTATATTCATATCATATACTGGAGAACCTACTATAATTCCATCTGCTTCTAATATTTTTTGCTCTAATTCTTGTATATCATCTTTTATGATACACATAGTTTCTTTTCTTATACATGCATCACAATGTACACAAGGACTTATTTTTTTCCCTCTAACTGACCAATACTCCGTTTCTATACCAGGTATAGTTTCAGCTTCTTTCAAAGCTTCTAATACTGCATATTCTGTTGCTCCTTTACGTGGACTTCCACAGATACCTAATATCTTTGCCATAACAATATCTCCTCATCAAATAAATCTATTTTTATTATCCATTTACAATACAATAAATTTTTATTTCTACTTTAACTTCTATTACTTTAATTTTATTGGTAATGAATGTATTTCTACATTAGTTGCATTGTATACTGCATTTGCAACAGCTGGTGCAACTGGTACAACAGCACATTCTCCAATACTCTTACCACCAAAAGGTCCAGCTTTTTCATAACCATTTACAAATGCAACTTGACACTTTGGCATATCTACAGTTCTAAATAATTTATATGTTTTAAAATCAGTAGCTTTAGGTCTACCTTGCTCATCAAATGCCAACTCTTCACTTAATGCATAACCTAGACCCATATGAATTCCACCTTCTAATTGACCTTCTAAGTTTAGAGGATTTATAACTCTACCAACATCATGTACAGCTACAAAATCAACCACTTTAATATCCTTAGTTTCTTTATCTACTAAAACTTCAGCAAAATGTACACCATATGAAGTAAGTCCAGCTGGAGAAGAATAGTCTTCAACAACAGTCAATTCTCTTAAAGACTTACTTTGACTATATACTGCAACATCAGACAATGATGCTTTGATATTTTCATCAAGCTTACTAATTACATATCCACCATCTAAATATAATTCATCTCTCGATGTTTCAAGTAGTTTTTCTGCTTCTTCTAATATAAGTGTTTTTAATTTTTCTGCTGTCTTTTTAGCTCCTCCACCTTCTACAAACACACCTCTACTCGCATAATCTCCAAGATTGAATGTACATGCATCAGTGTCAGTTTCAAATGTATCAACTTTATCAGGTGTTATTCCTAAAACTTCAGCTACCATCATTGTTTGCATAGTTACAACACCATTACCCATATCATGTGCTCCTGTAAGTAGTGTCAATGTACCATCTTCATTTAATTTAAGAGTCAATGTAACGACGTCCCTATGTGCACCAAAAACTCCGTTACCATGTGCACCTATTGCCATACCTATACCTCTTAAATATTTTCCTTCTTCTTTTGGAAGATTTTTCTTTTCATCCCACTTGAACATTTTCTTACCTTGTTCTATACAATCCAATACTCTAGGATTTCCAAGAGAACCATGGAAAATTATATCAACATCATCTGGCTCTACTGCATTTTTATTTTGGAAATCAACTAAATCCATACCTATTTCCTTAGCTATCTTAGCAAATTGAGCCTGTTGAGCCATAAATATCTGAGGTGAACCATATCCTCTCATAGCTCCTGCTATTGGTGTATTTGTATACACAGGCATTCCAGTAAATTTTATATTTGGTATTTTATAAACCTTAAATACTTTATGGCTAAGTGCACCTATAACATTTAAAGCACTTGATGCATAAGCTCCTGTATTTGTATATATTTTTATATCTTGTGCTATTACTTCTCCATCTTTATTTACACCAGTTTTTAATTTTACAAAAGACCCATGACGAGTTCTTGTTGATATCATAGATTCTTTTCTTGTAAGAACCATTTTAACTGGTCTTCTAGTCATTTTTGATAATGCTGCTGCTACTGGTTCAATTGTAAGTTCTAATTTTCCACCAAATGAACCTCCAATAGCAGGTCTTATAACTCTTATTTTATTTAGTGACATCCCAAAAATTTGAGATAGTATTATTCTAAATCCAAATGTATTTTGGCAAGGTGTATGTACAGTTAGCTTATCATTATAATCATAGTGTGCAATTACACTGTGAGTCTCTATTGCACTATGATGTATCGCTGGAGTAGAGTATTCATCTTCAAATATATAATCACATTCTTCGAATCCCTTTTCTACATCTCCTCCATTTATGTTGTTTTGGGAAACTATATTTGAATCCCCATGTATACATATAGCATTTTCTTTTATTGCATCCTGTATAGTAAATACAGCTGGTAATTCTTCATATTCTACTTTTATAAGCTTTACAGCTTTCTCTGCTATTTCTGGCGTTTCTGCTGCTACTGCTGCAACACGGTCACCAACAAATCTAACTGTATCTGAAAATATAACTTCGTTTTCAGGTATATTATGTTCATAGAATCTCAAAGAACCGTTGTATTTTCTTTGTGATGTATTAAGATGAGTAGCTATAGCTCTAACACCGACTACTTTCTCTGCTTCACTTATATCTATACTTTTTATCTTTGCATGTGCTACAGGACTTAAAAGCATTTTAGCATGAAGCACATTCTGTGGTTTCATATCAGCCACATATTTCATTTGACCAGTGACTTTTAAAGCTGCATCTTTTAGAGGGTATGATTTTCCTATTACTTTTTCCATAATTATCTACCCCCTAATCTAGCTGCAGATAATTTTACAGCTTCTATAATTTTCACATATCCTGTGCATCTACAGAGATTTTCTTTAAAGGCCTCTCTAATTTCATCCTCATTAGGAGATGCATTTCTATTTAAAAGAGCTTGTGTAGTTATAATCATACCAGGAGTACAATACCCACATTGCACAGCTCCAACTTCTATAAAAGCTTCTTGTATTGGATGAAGATTTTCTCCATTAGCAAAACTTTCTATAGTGTATATAACTTTACCTTCGCAGTTTCTTGCAAGAAGTTTACAAGATTTAACGTCAACTCCATCTATCAAAACTTTACATGCTCCACAACTGCCACTATTACAACCTTGTTTCGCTCCAGTTAGATTTAATTTTTCACGAAGTACATGTAAAAGGGTTTCACTCTTTTCAACTTCTATTTCATACATGTAATCATTAATATTTAATTTTATTTTTTCCATTTTCTCCTCCTACAGATAAACTAATGTTGTAATAGAATATTATTACAATCTCATTTTAATATTAGTATAAGCTATTCCACTTATGCCCTTCCATTCTATTAGTTACATTAGCTCTCTTACATAATTCTTCTGCTGCATGTTGTGCATTCAATAATACTTGTTCTTCACTTTCGATTGTAGTTACTTTTCCATTTTCAAGTATTATATTTCCATCAACTAGGACACTTTCTACATTATGCATACTAGCTGAGTATACCAAAGTCGATACAGGATTGTGAAGAGGTATTGATTTTGGAGAAAGCATTGAGTTAAATATTACTAAGTCAGCTTTTTTTCCAGTCTCCAAAGAACCTATTTCATCTTCCATTCTAAGAGTTCTTGCTCCCTCTATTGTAGCCATTTCAAGAACTTTTTCTGCAGAAATAGCAAGAGGGTCACAATTATTTACTTTATGTTGTAAAGCTGTTAGTTTCATAAGCTCTATCATATCTTGTGCATTATTACTTGCTGCACCATCAAGACCTAAACTTACATTTATACCTTTCTTTAACATTTCTGGAACAGGTGCAACCCCAGAAGCAAGGTACATATTACTTGCCACATTATGAGAAACTTTTATATCGTACTTTTTAAGCATTTCCATGTCTTCATCAGTTACGCATACACAGTGTACTGCTACAACTTCTGGACCTACTATACCCCATTTTTCAAGTAATTTTATATCGATTTCTCCATGTATATCCTTTGTTGCTGTTCTTGCAAATTCTGTTTCAGATATATGAACTGTAAAATATGAGTCATATTCTTTAACTATATTCCAAAGCATTTTACCCATTTCTTCAGATATAGCCCACATTGAAGAAGGTGCTACACAGATTTTTATTCTTCCATTTTCTGAGTTATGATATTTATCAAATACCCTTCTCAGGTCTTTTTCAACCGTTTCCACATCTTCTATAAGCTCTTTATGAATACCTAAGTCTATACAGCCTCTACCTACAACTCCTCTTATACCTAAATCTTTATATGCTTTTACTATTCCATCTGTAAGACCTGGTCTATTATGTGTATGCATATAATCAACCATTGTAGTTATACCACTTTTTAAACCTTCCATACATCCAAGCATTGCAGCATCATAAGTATCTTGCTCTGTTAAGAATTTTGCTGATGGAAACATCATTGTATTTAACCACTCATGAAGTGCCATATCATCACCTAAACCTTTTAATAACACTTGGAATAAATGATTATGAGTATTTATAAAGCCAGGGAATATCACTTTTCCATTAGCATCTATAACATTTTTAGCATCAAGATACTTTGGCTCAATATCAGCTGTATTTCCTATATCTAAAATTCTGTCGCCTTGAATAGCTATTGCTCCATCAAATATGACTTCTCTATCTTTATTAACTGTAACAACTATTGCATTTTTTATTAGTATATCAATCATCTTAAATCCCCCTTATTAATACTTTCATTACAACATTTTATCATATGGCTTTCTCATATCATATCTAATACATTTATCCAATATTTTCCTCAAGGTTTGAAGTAACGTTTTCAGACTTTTTACTTGATTTTAATTTAAATAATGTTTGAAGTAATATAGCTATTATTGCTCCAGAAACTATACTTGACCCTCCAAGGACAGTTCCAATTGTTGCTGGGAATTGGTCTAAAACTTGTGGTGCAGTTGTAAGACCCATACTTGTTGCTATAGATACTCCTGCTATAAGATTGTTTTCTTCAGTAAATCCATCCATACTCATAATAGAGAAACCAGACATTGCTATTGATGAGAATACAACTAACGTTGCTCCACCAACAACACAAGATGGTATAGTTGTCATTATTGCACCTAATGCTGGAGATATTCCTGCTAGTAACAATACAAGTGCGCCAAGTGCTATTACAAATCTACTTGTAACTTTATTCATAGATACTATTACTGTATTTTGGCTAAACACTCCAGTTGGAAGAGCTGCAAATAATGATGAAATTATAGAAGTTATAGAATTTCCTAAAACAACTGATGATAACTCTTCGTCAGTTACCTCTCTATCCATTGCTCCTATTGTAGCTATTGTACATGCACCCATCATATCAGCTATACCTATTATGTAAATAATAGTAAACATTACTATTAACTCTGGTCTGAACTCTAATCCGAAAGCTGCTGGTGTTGGTAAAGATACTATAGCTGCTCCTTGAACTGCTGAGAAATCAACCAATCCTAAAACTAAAGATATAGCATAACCTACTAATATTCCTATTAATATTGAAGAATTTTTTACTAGACCCTTACCGTATTTATTTATCATTATTATTACAAAAGCAACTATAACTCCTACTGTAAAGTTTACTGGGCTTCCAAACGTTTCTGCCCCTTCTCCACCTGCTAAATTCTTTATAGCAGTTGCAAATAATCCAAGTCCCATACATGCTATTATTGTTCCAGAAACTATTGGAGTGAATATATGTCTAATTTTCTTAACTCCAAATCCTACAAAGAATACGATTACCCCAGCAGCAATCTGTGCTCCAAATAGAGCTGCTAAACCATCCTTAGCTGCTACTGAAAGACAGGCTCCTAAAAATACATAACTCATTCCCATCATTACAGGTAATCTTGAACCTAACTTAAATCCTTTAAATAAAGGTATTGGATATAATTGTAAAAACGTTGCCAAACCTGCTGCTAACATAGAGCCTTGAATCAACATTGTCGCTTGCCCCTGGTTAAGTCCTACCACGTTTGCTATTAATATCGCAGGTACCATGTTTCCTACTATCATTGCTAACAGATGTTGTAAAGCTAAAGGTATTGATTCCTTTAGTGGTGGTATCCCATCGACATCATATTTTGAAGTATTACGTGTTTTCATAAAATAAATCCTCCCATACATAAATATCTTGACTAAATATTTTTATAATTATTTTCTATAAATATTTTTATGACCATGAATTTATTGCTCAACCGATAAACACAGCTAAACTGAGCTATTTTTATAAAAAATTAACAAATATACCCTCCCCGATTTTCTTTTTGAATAAATATTAATTGTCTGGTATATATTTTTTTGATAAATTTTTTATTAAAATGAATAGCTATCAAAAATAATCTAACAATCTCATAATAAATAATTTAAACAACCCTTTCAAATTATCATATCTTAATTGGCCTCTTCCATAACAGCTCTTTCTTTAGCCTCATCCTCTAGGCTTTTATTTGGTATTATTAGATTTAAAACGAATGCAACCAATGTTGCAATTACTATTGGAGATTCTCCAAATACTAACTTTACAAATGAAGGAAATGCCTCTTGGGCTGCTGGGACTGATGTTATTCCCATGCCTAAAGCAATTGCCAAACCAACAATGGTAATATTTCTTGATGACAACTCTTCTGTAATAATTAACTTTATACCTGTCATTGTTATCATACTAAATATAGATATTGTAGCTCCTCCCAAAACTGAATATGGTATAGTAGTCATTAATGCACCAAATTTAGGTACAAACCCCGACAATAACATAAATATACCAGCTATTCCAAGCACAAATCTACTTATTACTTTGTTCATAGCTACCATCCCCACGTTTTGGCTATATGATGATGGTGGCAAACCTCCAAACAAAGCTCCTATCATAGTACAAATTCCACTTCCTATTACTCCACTTGATAATTCTTTATCTGTAATATCCCTGTCCATACCTCCCATTGTAGTAGCTGATAAATCTCCAATTGCTTGAACAGCATTGATTATACTTACAATTACTACTGATATTACTACAGGCATATCAAATTCTAATCCAAATTCAAGTGGTTTAGGTACTGCAAACCAAGCTGCCTCTCTAATAGGGTCAAAATTTATTATACCCAAAACTAAAGATACACAATATCCAACTATAATTCCCAAAAATATTGCCGCCAATTTTGCATACCCTTTCGCAAATTGACTAAGACCTATAACTACCACTAGTGTTACAGCTGCTACTGCCCAATTTTGCATAGAGCCATAAGTAGGGCTATTTACACCACCTGCCATATAATTTATTGCTATAGGATATAAAGATAATCCAATTGTAAAAACTACTGTTCCTGCAACTATATTAGGAAAAAATCTTCTTATCTTTTTTATAAATAATCCTATTAATACTGTAGCAACTCCCCCTATTAGTTGTGCACCCAAAATGCTTGCTAGTCCGTAATTTCCTCCAACTGCTACAAGTGTTGGTACATAAGTAAATCCAACTCCAAAAATTATAGGCAATCTTGAACCAATATTTCCTATTGGATATAGTTGTATAAGTGTCGATATGCCAGCTATTATTAATGCATATTGGACTAAAAGCGTTATTTGCGTAGGGCTAACACCCACAGCTCCTCCTACGACTATAGGTACTGTAACAGTTCCAACTATCATTGCTAATATATGTTGCATTGATAGTGGCAGACACTTTAAAATTGGTGGCCTTCCATCAATATCAAACATAGAAACACTTTTTTGATATTTACTCAAGGTTATCACTCCCAACTATTTTTTAATGACAGTTATTATTATCTCATACAACATCCTTTCTTTTTTTATTTTGTCATCTCAATTTACTATGAAGCAATTATAATGCCAATTTTTTAACAGAATTGTTTTACACATATAAATTTTATTATATTTGTTAGTATTTGATAATTTGATAAAGCATTTATTTTTTTTAATTCTTTTAAATTTTTTTTATTTTTGGATAATAAAATACTATTACACAAAAAAACACTTGGAAAATTATTTTCCAAGTGTTTTTTATCAATTTTATAATTTCAAATTTTAGAATTGAGAATTAAAAAGTTAATTATTATACATCTATTTTTCTGTATAAAGTGGCTAATGATATTCCAAGTTTTTTAGCAGCTAACTTTTTAGACTTAGTATCATTACCATAAAACTTCAACACTTTCTTTATATATGCTCTTTCAAACTCTTCAAGCGTAAGTATCTCTTGTTCCATACTTATCTCATAGTCATTTTCCTCAAGTAGTTTTATATTTATATTGTTTAGCTTGAAATATTCAATTATCTTTCTATTTATTATACCTTTATGTATTATACCATCTTCTTCAAGGAGATTTAAGGCTAATTCTATAGTGTTTTCTAACTCTCTAATATTCCCTGGCCAAGGATATTTAAGCAACATTTGCTCTACATCTGGTTCTATATGGTACACATTTTTCTTCATCTTTCTGGAATATTTATCTATAAAATTATTTATTAGTATTTGTATATCGTCTCCTCTTTCTCTAAGTGGAGGTACCTCTAGAGGTATTACGTTTAATCTATAGTATAAGTCTTCTCTAAATTTATTTTCTTTAACCAATTCAAATAAGTCTCTATTAGTAGCTGATATGATTCTAACATCTATATCAATCAGTTCGTTTGAGCCTATTCTCGTAAACTTTTTTTCCTGTAACACTCTCAATAACTTCGATTGTAGTTGAATTGGCATATCTCCTATCTCATCTAGAAATACAACTCCACCATTAGCCAATTCAAATTTACCAATCTTACCTTTTGAATCTGCTCCACTAAAAGCTCCTTTTGTATATCCAAAAAGTTCACTTTCCAGTAGAGGTTCTGGTATAGCAGCACAGTTTATAGCAACGAATGTTTTATTCCCTCTGTTTCCTGCGAGATGAATGGCTCTTGCTATTAACTCTTTTCCAGTACCACTTTCTCCAGTTATAGCTACAGTAGAATCACTATTTCCAATTTTGCGAATTCTATTTTTTAGAGCACGCATTACATCAGAATCTCCAATTATAGAGTCTACTGTTGTTGTCCCCCAAATATTGTATACTTCCATTCCACCATACATTACTGAATCACTGTGTTTATCCATAAAATATCAACTCCAAATAAGTATTCTATATAATAATCCTTCAAATTATCTATTTAATTATATCATAACAGAAAAGTTTAGTTATAATTTAATAATATTTTATTTTTCAAGTTAAGATTAATAAAAAGTATATCTCCCAAATCGCAAATTAGTAGATATACTTTCTTAATCTTACGCGCATCCTATATTAAACAAGCAATTAGAATGCCACACTTTACATATAAATACTTTTCAAAACCTTAAATTTAAGATTTTTATAAATTTTTTTCTATACATCAGAAATTTTTCTATACGTATAGAATTATATTTACCCTTTTTTAAAGTATTTTTATTATTTTTATAATTCTTATTTCTAAAATTTATAATTAAAAATTATTTTTTTCAAATCATCTTTTGTGTTTTTCACATCATCTAATCTCACAGTTTTTGCTTCTATAAATTTACCTTTAAATGATTCTGATAATTTCCAAGAACTATAATTTTTATCCTTTTGAATACAAGGATATAACAATATGCATCTTTTTGCATTTTCATAGGTTGTTATGTATGCATACATCTGATATATATCACTTGACCTATAAAAAACATTTGAATCTACTTCAATAGCCTTCCATTTTGTATCAATTATAATTTCATATTCATCTTTTAAATCATATAATACTATATCTGGTCTTAGATTAAAATTTTTCTTTCCTGTTTGTTCATTTTTTAAAAGAAATTTACTCTTATCTTGTATATAAGTTTCTCTAAATGAATTATCCCATATATTTTTTATTAAGACACCTATATATTCTTCATATAAAGTATTTATTTCAAATAATATAGAAAAGGCCTCTTGATTGTTTTGACTATTATCCATAGATAAATTTAGAAGTATAAGCCTAGCCAACAAATAACAATCTTTAAATCTATCATTATTTTTATAAAATTTATAATCTAATAGTTTTTCTTTATCTACATAAATTAGGTCTACATTTTGAAAATAACTCAAAATTTTTTTAATCTTACTTTGAATTAAGTTATCATTTATTCTACATAAAATAGATACACATGCTTTTTTAAGAACTTGATTCAAGAAATTATTTTCACTATACTCATCGTACTCACATTTTATTTTCATTGGGGAGATACCTTTTTCTCTTGCATATGTACTCAATAATATTTTACCTCTTATAACATTTGAATTTTCTATTTTATTTACATATTCAAAGTGAATTCCTCTTTTTATTTGTGTTTGCATATTTTCAATAAAATACATAACAAAGAAATTTAAAAGATTATAATTTTTTAAACTTAATCTTATGCTTTCATTCATTATAATTGGAATTTTATTACATATAGAAAGCATCTGTAATAACATTTCTCTGTCTTTTACAAGATTATCACTTAATGACAATTTTGGAAGTACTTCAAGTATTACATTTTCAAAGCATATGATACCTACATAGTTTATAAATCTAAGTTTTTTGTACTTAATATCTATTATATTACTCTTTAATACATCATTATTATTATCTATATATTTAAGCAATTTTTCATATTCAATTTCTGTAAGCTCATTTTCACCATTACCTACTCTTATCCATTCATAAGTTTCTTTAACATATATATTCTTACTCATATATATTTTTTAACTCCTCACTAGATATGTTTTGCTTTATACAATAGTTAACTTTATTTTCAATCACAGATGTATTATTTTTTTTAAACAATTCAGAGGCCATAAGTTCTTCTTTGTAAACAATATATTTATCTTTTTCATCTTTTCCTATACCACCTAAAATAAGACCTACTTTTTCTGAATCATAATAAAAATACTCTTGAAGGAGTGGTATTATTTTACTTCTAAATACCAACACTATATCATCAATATTATCTACATTAAGTAAGTAAGCTTGTCCAATAACATGGTCTCTATCATATAAAAACTCTATCCTTTTATTAATTGTATATAGCATATTTTTAACATCTATACCATCTACAGTAGACAATAAATCATAATCTGGCATAATTTCTTCAAAACTAAATCTTCTTCTCAAAGCTATATCTAAGAGCGCTATTGATTTATCTGATGTATTCATAGTTCCAACTATATACAAATTTGGAGGTAAAGAAAATTTTTCTTTTGAATATGGTAACTTGACAATAGTTTGATTTGATTTAGTAAGTCTTTTATCTTCCTCAAGTAATGTTATTAACTCACCAAATATTTTAGATATATTTCCTCTATTAATTTCATCTATTATTAAAACATAGCTTTCTGATTCTTCAAAATTAAAACTATCACTAAACTCTATATTTTCTAATATCAATTTCTTTTTTCTAGCTTTTATCTCTTCTAAAGTCAAATTATTTTTTTCCAACTCAAGATTCAACTTTTTTTCAAACTTCAATGCATCATAACATGCTTCTATAGATATATCCTTTAATATTCCATCCTCTGGTTTGAAATTTCCCTTACCATCAGACTTTAGCCCTTCTATAAACTCCTCATATCCATATGATTGATGAAATGTACAAAATTCCACATTATTTCTATAATTTACATTACTTATATAATCTCGATTTTTTAAATTAGTTTCATTTATCAGATTATAAACTATTTGTTTTGCATTATATGTTTTACCAGTTCCTGGGGGGCCATAAAGTATAGTATTTAAAGGCATTTTATTAGCAAACCTTTTTGTGTATTTTTCAACTAAACTATTATTTTCAAATATAACCCAAGCGTTCCCATCTATATTTTCTTTTTCATACTCTATCCACTTAACAGGTAGATAATATCCACCTTCTAAAATACTTATCTTCTCTTTATCGAATCCTTCCATGACTTGACATACCCCAAATATACTCTTCATTGTATGGTCATTCTCACAGATTACTTTCTCACTATTATGTAATAAGATATAATCATCTGTATTTATATTTTTCAGATATTCTAATTGCTCTATATTAGTAGGCTGAATAAATAGCTCTTCATTGTCTATACATTTATCTACATTTTTATAATAATAGTTTTTTAGATACCATTTATTATTGTCACTCGCTTCTATCATTTTTCTCAATGATTTCTCATCTTGTAACTTAATAATTTCTAAGTATGGACTAATATCATCATTACTTAATTTATAAAACTCACTTGTATATGCTTTGCAACTTGAAACTGTATCAAAATTGTACATCCATTTTACTGGTAATGTATGCCCCAAAATATGACTTAATTCATAACCATTTTCAAAGCTTTCTTCAACTATACCAATAGATACACTACATTTAATTTTTTCTTCTATATTTTGATATGCCTTATATAAAAAGTAATCACCCTTTTTAATTGACATAAACCTTTTTATAAAGTCTTTGTCATTACAGTTGTCATTGATATATTTTTCTGATTTTTTTCCCATATTGAGTACTTCTTTTAAATTTATTTTTATATCAAAACCAAGTGCAATTATACTTTCTTCTCTAAAAACTTGTGGTGTATCTGTTTCCTGATAAAAAAATTCTTCCATTAACCAATATTCTGTAACTCTTATATTTTCAGACATATCTTTCTCCTTAATATCTAAAACATACTAATTATATAACAAAGCAACTTTAATCTTTCCGTCTAAATTTTCTTTTAAGTATAAAGAAAATATCACTTCATATTTTTCTTCTATTTTACTTTGAATATTATTTATTAAATCATTCAATTCTACTAGAGAAAAGTCCATATTTCCTTCAACAAATACAATGCCTTTTTTGTTTATGAATTCTTCACCTAAATACTCCATTTTTTCAAATAAAACGTTAGCTATGTCACTATATTCTTTTGTATCTTCAAATTCTTCAAAAGAATACTTAATTCCCTTATCTCCTATAATAGCTTCCTTTAAATCAGTTATATCTATATTTATCATACAGGAATCCGAAATAGACTCTATCATAATATTCATTAAATCAACAAATTTAAAGATATTATCATTATTGATTTTAAATTCTCTCCCAAGTTCTAAATCTTCTTTATTTTCCTTCTCTGAACAATTCATTCCTATAGATAAAATTCTTCTTTCATTTGACATATATGAAATAGCTTTTATAATCTCTCTACTTTGTTTGTCTTCAGTTGAATATGCTAAAAATAATATCTCTACTCCATCTAAAAGGCTTCTGACATATTCTTTTTCAACTTCTTGATTTATATTAATTCTTTCTATGTCTACATTTTCTTTTATTTTTTCTTCTATTTCATTTATTATATTAATACCTTCAGTTCCAATACCAATTATCTTAGCATTCTTATTAAAATCTTCCATTATCATACATATCTCCTTAATAATTATTTGGTTTTAACATTTTAAATATTATAACATATTTTCTTCAAAAAAATATTTTAACTCTTTAGCCTTGTCATAAAGCAATTTATTTATAAATTTTGGCTCTATCACTCTTGCATCTTTACCTATTGAAAATAAAGTAGATACATACCAATCTATTTCACCTTGCTCTATGAATGTATCAATTAGACCACTACCATCTTCCTTTATTTCTACATCTAAATCATAAGAATTATTCTTTATTTTGGATATACCTTCTTTAGTTAATAGTACACATAGTTTAATACTTTCACCAAATTTTTTAGTAAATGACATATTTTCATATGCTTTCACATATACTGTATCTATCCACTCTTTCAAACTTATATTTTTCTTTTTACTCTTACCTATCCTTTTAAATTCAATCACATTTTCCATACAAATTAATATAATCTTATTACTTTCATAATCATATACAGGTGTAAACCACACACACCTCTTTAAAAATATACCCATAGGGCATACATTTTTCTCTAATAATTGATTTCCAGACTTATATTTAATATTTAAAATGCAGGACTCTGAGGAAGCTCTAAAAATTTCAACTATATCACTACTTTTATACCTTCCTTCATTAGGTATAAACTCAATATAACTTTTTATATTATCTATCCCTTCTTTTATACTGCTTTTACGCTCATAACTTATTTTTCTTATTATAGAATCAATTTCTTTATCTATTATCATTGACTTATAAATTTGAAGTGATTTAAGAGCAAAGAAGATAGACATTACTTCTATTTCTGTAAATACAACAGGAGGTATATAGCTATTATTTAAAACCCTATACCCTCCATTCCTACCCTTTTCTGTCTGAATTGGAAGTCCCATTTCGTTTAATTCTGTCAAGTATCGTTGAATAGTCTTAGTTGAAAGATTAAACTCTTCTGACAACTCTTTAATTGTAAACTTCTGCTTATCATTAATATATGTCCAAACATCAGTTAATCTTTTTATCTTTGACAAATAAAATCCCCCTCATTATTAATACTAATCTTAATCTATGAAATGATAGTGTATTTTTTAAAATTTAATATCAATGACATTCTTATATTTTTTCATTAAAAAACTAAAAAATGGTACTCCAACTACTGTCACAACCACAAATTCTCCAAAACCTACCTGTATCATAGATAAAATCAAAGGAAGTCCAAAAAATATGTTTAACATCAATCCAACTACAACTGCATTTACGATAGTTGGCCATATAGAAGCTATAATCAATGTACCCTTACTTTGTCCACCTATTTTTCTAGTAAAATAAATCAAACTCCCACTTATAAATGTAGCTAATGTCCCAAATACTATATCAGGTACACCGTATGGACCTATAACATTTGCTAAAAAACATCCTAATGTAAGACCTACTATGTATCCTTTATCTAAAAACGCTAAAAGCATCATAATCTCTGCTACTCTAAATTGTATTGGACCATAACTTATAAATCCCAATGACAGGGTTAAAACCGCATAAATTGCTGTAACAACTGCTGTTAATGCTATATTAATACTCTTTCTTCTCATATCTGTCTCCTAGTAAAAATTTTCTTGCTAAAAATTAATAATATAACTTTATTTTATACAAATTCTATAAACTTAAACAGTTATTTTATATAAACAAATTATTTTAACGAACTATTTTATTAATTCAATTTATATTATACAATATGATACATATAAACTCAAATAGCTATATTTTAAATATATGTTATAATTATTGTATACAAATTCAATTTTAATTTTCTATTATTCTATAAAAACATTAAAAAAGAGCCTTAAAATTAGGCTCTAATAATTTATGTCAAAATCAATGAACTCTGCTATCTTTTAATTTAGATAATATCATCCAAGTACCTACACAATCAATTTCTAATTGTTTTTCTATCTCATCATACAGCATTTCTTGATATGATGTATTTAAAACAACATTTTCAACAAGTTTAGAAATTTCCTCTTCTGCAAAGTCAATTTCTATTTGGTTTTGCTTTTCCTTAAAAAACACTCTTACTTTTCTCTGACTTATCGAACGACCCTCAAAGCTGACTAAACATTCTAAAATGTTTTTATCTCCTCTAAAATTATTTACTGCTCTCATGTTATTTAGATTTCCAGCCAAAACATCATCCCCTTAGTTAATTTTATATTTTATAAGTAAAATTCATAATATTATAATAACTACTTATTAAATATCTTTCAACAGGTATGACATAACTGGTTGTTTAACATGTAAAACTAGTCTAAAATCTTCATAAATAATTATTTATTCAGAGCCATAAATATTTTTTCAGGTGTAATAGGAAGTGTATTTATTCTCACACCAACACCATTAAATACGGCTTCTTGTATTGCTGGCAAAGGTGTATTTATAACAACTTCTCCAACCGACTTAGCGCCAAATGGTCCTGTTGGTTCATAAGTTTCAACAAAATCTACTTCTACATTTCCAATATCACATCTAGCTGGAATTTTATATTGCATAAATGTATTTGTATCCATACTACCTTTTTCTGTATATCTAACTTCTTCAAATAACGCCATCCCAATACCTTGAACAATTCCACCTTCAACTTGTATCTTAGCTAGATTTTTATTTATAACTGTTCCACAATCTACTATAGCTACATAATTTACTAAATCAACCTTACCAGTTTCTTTGTCGATTTCAGTTTCTGCAAAACCAGCTATAAAAGGAGGTGGAGATACTGGACTACCATGAGAAGCAAAACCTATCAATTGATTAGTATCTGGTCCAATTGTAGAATCTACTGCTATATCAAACAATAATGTACTACCTTTTTTGCTAGTTAAGTTTACACCATCAAATTCTACTTCATCTATATCAACACCCAGTTTAGTAGCTCCAGCAGAAATTATTTTTCCCCTTAAATCTTGAGCAGCTTTAACTACTGCCATACCAGTTACATAGGTAGTACTTGAAGCATATGAACCTGGGTCATATGGAACCAAGTCAGTATCAGCTGATATGACTGTTATATTTTCGATACTTGTTTCAAGTACTTCAGCAGCCATTTGAGCTAGGATTGTGTCACTTCCTGTACCCATATCAGTAGAACCTATCATAAGTGTATAATCTCCACAGTCATTTAATTTAATTTCAGCTGAAGACTTGTCAAGACCTTGTATACCAGACCCTTGCATAGTAATTCCCATACCAACACTTCTAATTTTTCCATTATCAAGATGTTTACAAGGATATTTTTCATCCCATCCAATAAGCTCTTTGCCCTTATTTATACATTTTACTAAATCCACACTATTTAAAGTTTTTCCATATGCAAATGTAGTTTCACCTTGTGTTACTACATTTTTTAATCTTAAATCTGTTGGGTCCATGTTTAATTTATCAGCAAGCATATTTATAGTTGATTCAACAGCAAAACATCCTTGAGAAGCTCCATATCCTCTAAGTGCTCCTGCTGGCATTTTATTAGTGTATACTACATCTGCAATAAATCTTGTTGCTTCAACTTTATTATACATTGGTAAAGTTTTTTCTCCAACCAAACCAATAGTTGTAGAGGCATGCTCTCCATATGCACCTGTATCAGAAAGTGCATTTATATCTATAGCTTTTATTATTCCATCATTAGTAGCACCTAACCTAACCTTTAATCTCATTGCGTGTCTACTTGTTGAACAATTGAAAGTTTCTTTTCTATCATAAATTATTTTAGCTGGTTTACCTGTTTTTAAAGTTACAATTGCCGAAAAAATCTCCACACATGCAGTTTGTTTTCCGCCAAACCCGCCGCCAATTCTAGGTTTTATAACTCTAATTTTACTAGCTGGTAGCTCTAAAGCACGAGATAAATGTCTTTTAACATGAAATGGTATTTGAGTTGAACTTACTACAACCAATCTTCCAGTATGGTCCAAGTAATTGTAGGCTCTATATGTTTCCATCATTGCATGTGCTTGAGCTTGAGTATAGTAAGTTTCTTCAATCACTATATCACAATTACTTAATACTTTTTCAATATCACCTTTTGTATAATCATGATGTGATACTATATTATTTTCTCTCTGCATACCTATGTCAAAGTTACAATGTCTATCTTCATCATGCACTATAGCTTTATTTCCTATTGCCTCTTCAAAATCCAAAACAGGTGTAAGTACTTCATACTTTACCTTGATAAGATTCATTGCTTTAATTGCTGTTTTTTCATCTACAGCTGCAACTATAGCTACTTCATCACCTACATATCTCACAACATCTTCAAGAATTAATCTATCATATGGAGATGGTTCTGGATATGTTTGACCAGCAAGTGTAAATCTAGATTTTGGTACATCTTTATATGTTAAAACACATTCAACACCATCGACCATTTCTGCCTTTGATGTATCTATATCTTTTATCTTTGCATAAGCATGAGGACTTCTAAGTATCTTTACCACCAAAGCATCTTTTGCTGATAAATCATCTGTATATACAGGTTTCCCTGTTGTGATACTCATTCCATCTATTTTTTTGATTCCTTTTCCAACTATATTCATGTTCTATTTTACCTCCAGATAAGTTTTGATAGCTCTTAACTGTCCCATATACCCTGTGCATCTACATAGATTTCCTGTCAGATAATGTTTTATTTCTTCATCTGTAGGATTTTCAAGCTCATCTTTCATTGCAAGTACAGTAAGTATAAAGCCAGGAGAACAGAAGCCACACTGTTCAGCTCCCTCTTTTACCAAAACCTCACTAAATTCTCTAACTTCATTTTCTAAACCTTCAATTGTAGTTATTTCTTTATTTAAAACCCTCAACGTTAATGTTGCACAAGATAATGTAGGTTTCTTATCAATTAAAACTGTACAGAGACCACAGCATCCTGTGTCACAACCTCTTTTTACACTCAGATTACCAACTTTTCTCAAAGTGTCAACTAGATATTCTTCTGGCTCTATATCTACACTTTTTTTCTTTCCATTTATATTAAGCTTCACTAACATTATTAAATAACCTCCATTATAGCTCTTTTTAAAAGTACTTTACTCATAGCTTTTCTATAATCCCTAGATGCTCTCATATTAGAACCAAAAGTTAATTCTTCTGATGCTATTTCTATTGCTTTATCTATATTAACTTCATTAACTTCATTATTAGATAGGAATTCACTAGCTTGTTTTGCAATCATAGCTTTTTGAGGTCTTGCACCTACACATAATTTAAATTTTCCCATGTGTTTTGATACAGATACATTTAAGAGAGGATAATCACTCTTTGCATTTCTCAGTGATTTATAAGAAGCATTTTTATTTGTCTTCTTTATATATACCTTAATTAGTAAATCTTTCTCATAATCTCTATTAAGAAAATCTTCAAGACTAATCCTTCCAGCCTTATATAATTCTACTTCTGTATCTAATGAAAGTAATGCTACTATCAAGTCAGAAAAACCATATTTAGAGAATACTGTAGCTCCAACCGTTACTACATTTCTAAACTGAATTCCTATTATATCTTTAACTGAATCCTCTATTATTTGTCCAAAATTTTTTTTGATTATTGGACTTATCTCTAATGTTCTAAAAGTAGTCATAGAACCAATCTCAATATAGTTTTCATCTTCTTTTATATAATCTAAATTTAAATTAGATAATTCTATTCCTGTCCCTATTCTTTTTTTCCCCATTCTTAAAAAAGCACTTCCACCAATCACCTGATTAGTTTTTCTTTTATTTAAAATTGAGTACGCTTCTTCTACTGTATTTGGCTGTACAATATCCATAACCGTAAACATAAATTTCCTCCCTTATTTGCTATTCTTATTTTAAATACAACTAATTATATCATAGCTTCAACAAATTTTGATAATAAATATATCCAATATGTAAATTCTGTAAATTAGTTCTACATAAAAAATGACTATTTCAATAATTATCATTAGATAATTTTAAAATAGCCATTATTGTGTATTATTTAAAGTGAAATTTTAAAAAGTTGATACTTTTTCACTTATATTTATCACTTCTTCTTCTAATAATCCAAGTTTTTTAGCTACCAATTTTGTAGTACTTCCTTGTATTACTAATGTGATTAGTATAGTCATAAATACTACTGATGAAATTACTTCGTATCCAGGAACTTTCATTGCTGAAATGATACCACAAAGTGCAGCTGGTATTACTCCAGTTTCCCTTACCCACATCATAAATAACATTTCATTTTTACTCCATTTTGCTTCTCTATCCACAAGTGTACAAACTAAAACACAAAGTGGTCTTGCTATAAACATTAAAACTAGTACTGTAATTACAGATGGCACAAAATATTTACCTAATTGAGCTAAATTAACTTGGCTACCTAATATTATAAATATTGCCATACGACAAATAGTACCTAAAGTTTCAGCAACATAGAAATCTGCATCGTAAGATTTTTGACTTAACCAAATTCTAAAGTTTTTCTTATTCCCAGTTATTATACCTACAATAAAGCAAGACATGTATCCACTTCCACCTAATTTTGTAGATAATTCATACGCAACTACAACTGAAATAACAGATATTATTGGTGCAAAATCTTTGAATATTCCATATGGTTTATCATTAACCAATTTCAAAAGCAGTATTCCTGTAATTAAACCAATCACAACTCCGACAATAACCATTGTTCCTAATTCATAAATATTTTCACTTAATGAAAATTTATTTGATAAAATTACAGCTAACACTGCTGATGTTAATATAGCTCCTGTTGCATCATTAAAAGCTGATTCACTTATTACAGTTTGTTTTACTCTATCCTTTATTTTTACCTGATTAAATATAGGTACAAGAGTAGCTGGGTCTGTTGATGCTATTATAGTTCCTGCTAATAAAGCAGTCATTGCACTTATTCCAAAAGCAAAGCTTATTACTTGTTGCATTATAAAAGCAGATATCACAACTCCTAAAGTAGCTAGTAAGAATACAGATATCTTTACATTTCTCAACACTTTTAAACTTATTTCTTTTCCACCTAAGTATAAGATAAATGCAGAACCAAATGTAAGTATTAGTTGATTTTCTATTTGAAATCCGCGAATATCTATAAATTTTAAAAATGATGGTCCTATTAGAATTCCTACAAGTAAAAATAGTACAACATCAGGAACTTTCAATATCTCGCTAAGCTTGCTACAAATTATTCCAGTTATACTTACAACAGCAAAAATCACCAATAAATTATTACTGGCAATTGTGTGTATAGATGATTCCATGTCAGTCTCTCCTCCCAATATGCATGCATTATATGACATACTCGTTTATTCATTTTACTATATAATTATAGCACACAAATAAATGTTATCAATCATATTTTTTGGACTCTGCAACTTAACCTTCATTTTTGATAATTAAATAACGCTTATATAATTTTAATATTTTTTACCAGTCGTTAAAAGGTTGATTTTGTCAAGTTTATAGTATATATATAATAGCATTATTTATATGTATATCTTTTTTAGATATTTTTCGACTTTTTTTCTTATTAAAATAACTTTAAATTTAACAATAAAACATTTCATTATATATTTTTTTTAAAATGTACTATTTTCAACATTTTCATTAGCTTGGTCTATTCATTTTTTTCTTATCTATTCTATATCCAAGCATACTTCCTATATTTTTATTTGGTTGTAATTCTTCAGCTACTTCAAGTTTATTATCAAGATTTTTTTTCATTCTAAAAATCTTACTTTTATTTTCATCTTTTCTATCTTTTTTCATATTTTCTCCTTTCAAAACAATATAAATTTTTCTATTTATTACTTATTATTTCAAATTTCTATAATTTTAATCAAAAAAGGGAAATTTCTCAATACAATATAGCTTATTTAACACTATATTTATATCTAGAATTTCCCTAATTATTTTGCTAATTAAATTTTTCAATGACTTCTTCTAAATTAGAATTTACTCTTTCTTCTTTTTTCCAATTATTTAATGTATAATGCGTCCTAAACGTAAATATACCTGAAATTATTAATATAAAATAATATACAAACCCACTATATAAGAGTACTGAATACCCTAATAACTCTTTTGGAATTATTTTTGAAAACATAGTAAAGAATGTAACCTCATTTGCTCCAACATTTCCTGGTGTTGGCACTGGCGATATTGCCATATACAAAAATACTTGTAGTGTCATTATATGTATATAAGATACTCCTTTTAAATTTGAAGCTTTATAAACACAATAGACTATACTAAAATACGCGATTAGTTGTAATACAGTAAGCAATATACTTAAAACTAAAACTCTCACATTTTTGATAAATATTTTTATAGAGTAATTATAATCATCAATATAATGATTTACTCTATCACGTTTTGAATCTAAGAATTTAAACGTCTTAAATTTAGATAAAAGATTAATCAAAATTTCTGCTACCATTTTTACTTGTTTGGGACTAAATACTATTAGTAGTCCACCTAACAACATACTTACATTCATAATCATACCAACTGTTATTAACACTCTAACAGAATGTACTTGTTGCATTAATAACGACTTATTTAACAAAATTAAAATTCCACAAAACAGAGTAACTGTACTTTGAAATACCACTGTCTTATTAGTAACTATAGCTACTGACTTACTAAGACTCACATCATATTTTGTAAGTGCATATATTTGCATGGGTTGACTTCCAGATGCAAATGGAGTAACTAAATTATAGTAAAATCCCATTGTAGCCATTTTAATACCAATAAATTTTACTTTTGTTTTTTGAACTGCATTTATTATCAAATGAGTTACAATAGCTTCAATTAGCATATATACTAATATTATTAATATTCCAAAGAATATATAAGCCTTATTTACTAGCCTTATAATTTTAGGTATTAGTTTTATATCTAAAGTAGTTAACACTAAATAAGTAGTAATACATATCAAAAATAGTAAAAATCCATATTGAATAAAATCTTTTTCTTTTTTGGATAGTTTTCTCATTCATTTTCTCCTAAATTTTTTCATATCACTATATCATAGTATACTACTTAACATATTCTTTGCAATACTAAAAAAAATAAGTCTCTATTAGACACAAACACATCTACAAACTTTTAAATATTTTTACTCCTTTAGTAGAAATAATTCTCCATATCATAAAATCTAATATTAATGTAAGCACACTTGCTAAAACAATATACATATTTAAAAATGAAATTCCCAGTAATATATAGATACCTCCAAGTATAACTATATATACTAATGATGCTAACATTGTAACTATCATACTTGCACTTCTCTTTACCACAGCCACTTCATTTTTCCAATCAAGGTTTGGATATAATAAATTTGTTAATAAACCCATCAAAGCTACAAACATTGAAAGACTTGTAATTAGACAAATTGATACAATAATAAATTGAACTTCAAAACCTAATCTTATAGATACCAGTATTAGACATAAAATAGATAATGGTGCATTTAATAAAAAATTCATCAATATCTTTGACCAGAATATTTCTTTCTCATCTATTGGAGAAGACTTTAATATCCATAAATTTTTTCCTTCAAAAGAAATCGAACAATATGTTGTACAATTCATTACTATTATAAAGAATATTACACCTAATAACTGCATTTTTATAAGGCTAAAATCAATATTCATTTTTAGTAATTCAGCCATTTTATCTGCACCAAATACTAATATTAAAATTGTCCCTACTATTAGAAATAACAGACCAACAGACGAATTTAAAAAGTAGATGAATGAAGAAGAATATCTCTTAAACTCCTTTTTTAATAGAGCTTTTGATGGTCTTGAAATTTTTTGACTCTTGAATTCATAACTTTTTGATTTATAACTTTCACGCATCTTAGAATTTATATTTTTAAATCTTTTAGCAAATAAAGTTACAAACATAAAAAATGGTATTATTGATATTGCTATAAATACCAAAAATGAAGTTATACTTCCTGTTTTAAGAGCATCAACAAAATAATATGTAGGTGGATATATTTTTCTAATAGTCTCTGAAATAGATGCACTATTTTTTAACATTTCAACTGATATAGAATTCAATTTTGACATAAATAAAGTATAAAATAGAATCAATATAACACTACCTATGATTAACACTAAATTTTTATATTTTATTCTTGATGATATCTGCCCTATAAATAGAAAAATTATTGATGAAACAATTATTGGTAATAAAGGCAAAGCTAAAAATAATAATATTAAATAAGGGAAATAGGTTATACTTACATCAGAATTTAAAAAATAAACTACTGCTGGTATAATCATACATATTGAAGAAAATAAATAGTTTGCTCCAATTAGCATCACTATTTTACTTGCTAATACAGTAGATTCTTTTATTGGTAAACTAGTCAAGAGGTCTAAATCTTTTGCTTGAAATAGATATGATGAAGTTTTGTATAATGATGTAACAATTGTTGTCAATGTTGATAGTCCAAATCCAAATATCAGTAATATTTCCATTTGATTTATTTGTTTCAAAATATCAACTAAATAAAGACTTAAACTAGTTACATAAAAAATCAACAGACCTGCTATAATAATAATCGAAAATACCATTCCTATTATTTTTTGCTTTTCTCTGCCATCTGCTTTTTTTAAGGCATTTAATTTAAATTCATTTATTATATTAGTTTTTATTAATATACTTATATTGCTCATATTTTATCATTCCTCACTTTAGACACTATATTGTATAAAAAACATTTTATTTTTCTATTAATTCCATAAAGATACTTTCAAGTGAATTACTTCCTTTAACTTCTTCTGTAGTTCCATAGGCAATTATATTTCCATCTTTTATTATGGCAATCTTATCACAAATTTTTTCAGCAACTTCTAAAACGTGTGTTGAGAAAAATATACAACCACCTTTTTCACAAAACTCCTTCATAATCTCTTTCAATATAAATGATGCTTTTGGGTCAAGACCTACAAAAGGTTCATCAAGAATTAAAATTTTTGGATTATGTATTAAGGCTGAAATTATGGCTAATTTTTGTTTCATACCATGTGAATATGAAGATATTAAATCCCCTAATGCTTTATTAAGTTCAAACTTATTTGAATAATATTTTATTAACTCTTCTCTTTCATTTTTATCAACTTCAAATATATCTGCTATAAAATTGAGATATTGTACTCCAGTTAATGATTCATATAAATCTGGATTATCAGGTATATATGCCATTTCTTTTTTACATTCAACAGGCTGTTTTTTTATAGATTTAGAATTTACAAGTACCTCTCCCTCTTCAAAATCGTGTATCCCAACTATTGCTTTAATAGTAGTAGTTTTACCTGCTCCATTATGACCTATAAACCCAAAAAGTTCTCCATCATTTACATCAAAAGAAACATTATTTACTACTTTTTTATTTTTATATGATTTAGATACATTGATTATCTTTAACATAATTTTCCTCCTTAATTATAGTCTTGATATTTGTTATATATAATATATAACAAATATCAAATAATTACAACTTTTATTTGTTTATTTTTAAAGTTTATACAATACAAAATCGTCAGAAATATAGAAATACAAATTATATTTAATTCTAAATTACACATAATTATAAAAGAATGTATAGTTCGATTTGCCTAAACAATGTATAATAAAAAATAGTTGACTATAATAATATAATGATTAAATAGAAGGAGCAAAATATGAATACATTTGAACAATTAAAAATAAGTTCTACTCTAATAGATGGGCTTAAAAAACAAGACATAACTTCTCCAACAGAAGTTCAATCACTTGCTATAGAAAATATAATACAAAATAAAGATTTATTGATTAATTCTCAGACTGGTACAGGGAAAACACTAGCATACCTTCTACCTATATGTGAAAAAATTGATACGTCAAAAAGAGAGACACAAGCTCTTATACTTGCACCTACACATGAATTAGTAATGCAGATTACAAATCAAGTGGAATTATTAGCTAAAAACTCAGAAATTCCTTTGACCTCTTTAGCTTTAATCGGGGAAGTAAATATACAAAAACAAATAAAAAATATAAAAACAATAAAACCACATATAGTAATCGGCTCTTGTGGAAGAGTTTTAGACTTAATAAAACAAAAGAAATTAAAATCGCATAATATAAAAACTATTGTCTTAGATGAAGTGGACAATCTATTAAATGGAAAAAACATAACTTGTATAGAAGATATAATAAGAACTACATTAAGAGATAGACAAATTATAGGATGCTCTGCAAGCCTTACTGATAATACTATAAAAGTTTGTGATAAAATTATGAAAGAATTTGAAATAATAAAGACGAAAGAAAAGTCACAAATAAATCCTAATATAAATCACTCATATTTATTAGGTGAGATAAGAGATAAGTTCACTTTTCTTAGAAAGACATTAGCTGCCACAAATCCAAAAAGAGCAATTGTATTTGTAAATAATGAAAAAAATATAGAAGTTTTAGTATCAAAACTAAATTATCATAACTATAAAGCAATAGGGATTTTTGGAAATATGGCAAAAGAAGATAGAAAAAATGCAATAAATAAATTTAAAATTGGAAAAGCAAAAGTTTTGATTACAACTGATTTATCTGCTCGTGGACTGGATATAGTAGATGTAAGTCATGTTTTTAATTTAGATTTTCCAAAAAGTAAAAATGAGTACTTGCATAGATGTGGTCGAACTGCTAGAGGAAATCGAAGTGGTAATACAATCTCAATAGTAACAAAACAAGAATTAGATATTATAAAGGATTTACAAAAAGAATTCAATATAACAATTACGCCTAAAACTTTACAAAATGGAAAACTAATAGATACAATTAAATAGTCTAATGAATACGAAAGAGCTATGATTTCTCATCAAAACATATGAGAAATTATAGCTCTTTATTTTATTAAATTAACTTTTTAAATAATATCTATTATAATAGCCAAAGTTTTATTATAAATAATATAGCCAAAACAATCATTACTATAGAAACATGTTTCTTGTCCTCTGCCTTTTTAGCTCCAAATATATTGTAAAATACATTTACGAAAACATAAGTTAATATACCTAAAGTCAAACCATCACCTATACTATAAGTTAATGCCATACAAGCAATCGTAACAAACGCTGGTACACCTTCAGT
This sequence comes from Clostridioides sp. LIBA-6822, assembly GCF_056688955.1. Taxonomy (NCBI): domain Bacteria; kingdom Bacillati; phylum Bacillota; class Clostridia; order Peptostreptococcales; family Peptostreptococcaceae; genus Clostridioides; species Clostridioides sp. LIBA-6822. The sequence continues at coordinate 2,358,912 of NZ_CP196995.1, forward strand.
TATATTATCAAACTCGATATCTTTAACTGTACCAAGCATTAAGTATCCAACATATATTAAAGCTGGTGCTGTAGCACATGATGGAATTGCTATAAATACAGGAGAGAAAAACATTGCAGCCAAGAATAAAATACCAACTGTTACTGCTGTCCATCCAGTTCTTCCACCTGCTATAACTCCTGTTGAACTTTCAACATAAGTTGTAACTGTAGATACTCCAAGTCCTGCACCTACTGTAGTTGCAACTGCATCTGTAAGTAAAGCTCTACCTACATTAGGAACATTTCCTTTTTCGTCTAGCATATTTGCTTTAGAGCAAACACCAACCAATGTACCTACTGTATCAAAGAAATCAACAAATAAGAACGTACAAACTACTACTAAAAATCCACCTATATTTGTTGGATGTAATACATATCCTAAATCTATTTTACCTGCTATTGGTGCTAAACTTTCAAATTTAAATAATCCACCAGGTAAGTATATACCTAATTTTTGTGCATACTCTGGATTCATAAAAGCAAATCCCCAAGCAAGCAATGAACTTACTACTATTCCAAAAAGTATAGAACCTTTAACTCTTTTTTTATCTAATACGGCAATAATTATTAACCCTATACAAGTTATTATTACTGCTGGTGTAAATCTACCCATTTTGATAAGAGTAGCTTGGTCTCCGATAACAATTCCACTATTTACTAAACCTATAAGTGCAATAAATATACCAATACCACCTGTAACAGCTAATTTCATATTTTTTGGTATTGCATTTACAACAGCCTCACGAACTCCACTCACTGATAACACTATAAAAATAATACCTTCTACAAACACTGCTGTAAGAGCCACTTCCCAAGGAACACCCATTTGTAAAACTACTGTATATGCAAAAAATGCATTAAGACCCATGCCTGATGCTAAAGCAAAAGGAAGATTTGCAACTACACCCATTAAAATACATCCAAATGCTGCTGCTAAACATGTCCCTGTAACAAGTGCACCTGCTGGCATACCTGTTTCAGATAAAATATTTGGATTTACAGCTATTATATAAGCCATAGTTAAAAAAGTAGTTACTCCTGCAATTACTTCCTTCTTCATATCGACATTTTTATTAGTCAAAATTGGAAAAAGTTTCTGCATGGTACTACTGTTTGTTGTTTGCATAACAACACCTCCTATTAAATTTTACAAAAAAACGACACAGTAATTGATAAGCTGAGCCGTATCCTTCATAATTCAGTTAATTAAATATTTAATTAACTAAATAATAGTATACATAGTCAGAATATTTACGGTATTCCGGTAGAAACTTATGACCCATATTGTCAAAATTATATGTTATACAATACAAAACATTATTTTTTCTTTACGAATATTATTTTAATTTATATAGTTAATTTTGTCAATATATACGTATATATTATACTGATTTTGTATTAATATTCGATTATATTAAGTATTAATTTCTTTAATTCAGATTATAATTATATTCTTTACATTTTCGAAAAATATATGATATTTTAATACAATTTATTTATAATTGAAATATAAAACTTAGTCTAAGATTATATTATAATAAATTGATAAATTTTTTATTTAGAAAAATAAAGTGAAGAATTTAACTATATGCCATAAAGGGCATTAAAAAATTAAAGTTATTGCAAATCATATAATCAATGAATAATCTTTTGATAAAATGTATTTACCTCCATTATGATATAATAAATTATGGAGGTGAATATAAAAATGGGTATTATTCTTAAGCCAAAAAAATTTTATATGACTATCATAGCTACAATAATTCTGTATTTTTCTCTTAATTACAGTTTTAATATAAAATTTTCTATATGCTTATCTTTTTTAACCATCTTAATTTGGGCTATAGACTCTGTTGAAAAAACTGTAGTTGCATTATTTTTCGTAATTCTAGCATTTATTTTTAACATTGCACCCTTAAATGTAATTTTACAATTTTTATTTACAGAAAATTTTTATATAATAGTCCTTGCCTACATAATTACTAATGCAGTTACAAAAACAGGAGTTGCAAAGATTATTTCTGAAAAACTAATTTTAAATATTGTAGATACACCTAAAAAAATGATTCTTTTATCATATATTTTGGGTATATTGTTAATATTTTTTATCCCACAACCATTTCCGAGGGTTATTCTAGTATCAGCTTTTTACAAAGAGTTTTTAAAAGAGCAGAAAATAACTGAAGATTCAAAATCTATACTTTTGTTTAGTATATTTACAGCATCTACATTTACATCAATGTTTTTTATAAATGGGGATACTCTTTTAAACTATGTTGTATTAGAACTTGGAAACTGTAATATAAATTGGGGTCAATGGGCTTTTTATATGTCTGTTCCAACCATAATTACATGTTTTATAACTTATTTTTTATTTATTTTTATCTTTAAAAAAGAATTATCTTCAATAGAATTTATTTCTCATGGAAATCTTGATTCCAATAAATTTCAGTTTTCATATTCTAATTTTAAAAAGGAATTTAATTTATTAAATAAAGAACAAAAATATACTTTTTTATGCCTAGGAATAATGTTTTTCATGTTTTTAACCCAGTTTATGCACAACATAAATACTCTAATTATAATGTCAATTTGTGTACTTCTTTTATCACTGAGAAAAATAGTTGGATTCAATACTTTAAAAGAAATAAATTGGAAAGTACTTATTTTTTTCATAGCAGCATTTTCAATTGGTGGAGTATTAAAGTACTCTGGAGTTGTAGATATAATGGGAAATTATCTGATAAGGTTTATACCAAACTCTTCAGAAATTATTTCAATCTTATTTTTAATAACTCTGACAATAGTATTGAACATATGTCTAGGAAGTGCTGTTACTACATCATCTGTGGTAATACCATTACTTGGTAGTTTGCACATACTAAGAGAAAATAGCATTACTTTGTGTCTATTTGTCTACATTATAGTAAGTATACAATACATATTACCATTCCATCATGCCACAATAATGGTTGGGCATGGTGAAAATCTATATAATAGCAATGTTATTTTTAAGTATGGTTTAACTCTGATTCCTTTAACTTATTTTATAATAATATGCGTGACATTCCCATGGTGGAAACTTATAGGTTTAGAAATCTAAAAAAGATGAAAATATGAATTAACTTAAAATAATAATAGCTTAGATTATTAAAAAAAATTCATATTTTCATCTTTTCATACAAGTCTACTTATATAATTGTACATAAAACTACTTTTTAATCATAATGCTAAAAATTATTTGTTTTACTACCTTTTCCAAAAGTATTCTCCCAATCTTCTATAAACTTATCTACACTCCAGTCTGTCAATGGATGATTCATCATAGCTTTACAAATATCATATGGTACTGTAACGCTATGTACTCCATGTTGCATTAATTCTATAACTTGCTGTGCATTTTTAAAACTAGCGGCAAGTACTTTTGTATCCATTTTATAGGTATCTATTATTTTTATAAGTTCTGAAACCATGGATACTCCATCGCCAGATATATTATCAAGTCTATTTACATAAGGTGCGATATAATTTGCTCCAGCTTTTGCAGCTAGAAAACCTTGATGTGCTGTAAATATTGCAGTAGCAGTTATTTTTATCCCTTTTTTATGAAGGTCTTTTATAGCTCTTAAACCATCTTGTGTTACAGGTATTTTTACATATATATTTTTTCTCAAACTACTTATATATAATGCCTCTTCTAATATTTCTTCATACTTTGTACTTAGCACTTGAGCATGTATAGGCATATCCTCACCTATAATCTCACCTATCTCATTTATAAGTTGCTTAAAATTCTTTTTTTCTTTTGAGACAATACTTGGATTTGTAGTTACACCATCTATTGGTAAACAAGTACTTAATTCCTTAATCTCCTCCACATTACCTGTATCTAAGATTAGTTGCATTAAAATATCCCCCTTTAATCTTTATTTATTCTTATTATATATTGATTTAGTATTATTTTCAATAATTTTATTATTGTTTTATCTTTTTTATTATTGTTTTGATTTTTTATTTAATTTTATAATCTCTTTATTTATTAAATTCTAAACAGATAATTAGTAAAAATATACTTTTTATATTAAATTAATTTTGTATTCCATGTTAAAATAGTTGATATATTGTATTTTATCTTATAATATTTACTATAATACTACATTAGGAAAAGAGGGAAAAAATGTTTGCAGAAGAAAGGATTCAAGCTATATTAAATATCCTAAAAAAAGAAGGCAGAGTTACTGTAAAAGAACTCAGTTCTAAATTTAATGTTACAGAAGATTGTATAAGAAAAGATTTAAAAAATATAGAAAAAATCTCTTCAATACGAAGAATTTATGGTGGGGCTGTATTAGCCAGAGAAACTCTAGAAAATCAAGATACAAAAGATAGAAAAGAAATCAACATTCCAACAAAAAAAATAATAGCAGAAAAAGCATTTAATCTAATTATGGATAGAGAAACTATATTTTTAGACATCTCTACAATTAATATATTACTTGCAAAACTTTTAGCTGAAAGCAATAAAAAGGTAACACTGGTCACAAATATGTTAGATATACTAAATGTAGTTACTTCAAAACCAAATAATTTAAATATAATTTCTACTGGGGGTTTATTAAATCTTAGCTTAGATGGCTTTGTTGGTACTCCAACTATAGACTTTATATCAAAATATAAATTTGACAAGACTTTTATGGGTAGCTGTGGTGTAGATGTATTCAACTCTTCACTTACAACTTTTGAAATTGAAGATGGTCTTACAAAAAAAGCTATAATAAATTCAAGTAAGAAAGTGTTTATAGTTATGGAAGATAAAAAATTTAAATTTTATGGAAACTTCAAATTTGCTCATTTAGAAGATATTAGTTCTATAATTACAGAAAAATCTCCTACTCCTGATATAGTAAATACTTTAGCCGAATTTAATGTAAATGTTTTATAAACTCAATTACAGATTTTATATATTTACACCTAAATATATATTATTGTTTTGTAAATATCCTTAAAAAACCTAATTCTACAACAATCATTTTATAATTGAATTTAATGGTTAAAATTAATCTGAAATAGACTTTCTAAATATAATACAGTTATTTTTAGAAAGTCTATTTCTTTAACAAACAATTTAATAATACTATTCACTTTAATATATTAGCAGAATAAATGTATTATAGATAAATAAAGTCTTATTTCATTTCATCTTTCATTTGCTTTTCTATTTCTTTAGCAAATTTTTTTTGCTCGTATCTTTCCATCATCTCATCTTTTTTCATTTCTAAATTTACCATAGCACCTTGTGCATCATCTTTTAAATCCTCAGCAGTATTCTTCATTACATAAGCTGTCTTTTTAACACCTTCTTTTATATCTTCTTTCATATTTTTCATGTCTCTTTTTAATCTATCCATCAAAACTACCTCCTCTGTAAATATAATATTTCTTATATTTATTTTTCCCAAAGTGCATATATTTATTTGTAATATCAATTATAATTTTTAAGTCATTAAATGTAATTTAAAAGTATCTAAATATATAAATTTCAATAGATTAGATATTTTTTGTTTCAAAATAAAAATAACATCAAGCATAAATTATATACTTGATGTTATTTTTTAAATTCACAGTAACTTAATTGTTGGGATTACTATAATGATGACTTATATGGAGGATGTAAGGGAATCTCATCATTATAGTTTGGTGTATTTTATGGTTTAAAACTTCTTTTATTTATATTTATATAATACATTTTTAGTATGAATTTTTCATGATTTTAAAATGAACTATTATTGAAACTTATATTATTTATATAAACAAATCAACTTTTAAATTCAACTGTAAATACTACAGAGTTTTCTTTGTTTTTTATACTATAATCAAACCCATGACTTTTAAAAATTTGACTAACTATATAAAGTCCAAGCCCACTTCCTCCAGTTTTTCTTGAGCGAGATTTTTCTATTCTATAAAATGGATTAAATATCTCTTCCAAGTAACGTTTCTCTATAGTCACACCAGTATTTTCAATTTCTAAAACTACTCTTTGATTAGAAGTCTTTTTATTTATGCGTTTATTTTTATCATAAAGTCTAATTATAAGCTCTGAACCCTCAGGAGAATATTTTATGGCATTATTTATTATATTATTAATTGCCTTAGTTATTCTCTCTTGGTCTGCTTTAACTTCTAGGTTTTCTTCTATATTTAAAATAGTTTTCATATGTTTTTCTTCTATTAAAAATACTTGTCTTTTTACCAATCTATTTAAAAGCTCAGTTATATTTATTGATACCAATTTCAAATCTTTTTCAAGTATCTCTGATTTTGAAACTTCTATCATTTCATTTACTAAATCTTTTAATTCTTGCGTACATTCATATGATTTTTTCAGATAAGTATCCCTATCTTTATACTTTCCTACACTATAAATCATACCTTCAATTTGACCACTTATTATGGTTATTGGAGTTTTTAGTTCATGTGATATTGTGGCGACAAAATCCTTTCTTCTATATTCTTGTTCTCTCTCACTCTCTATTATATTTATAAGAGGTTTTGTTATTACAATTGAATATATATAGGCTCCAATAATTGCTATTAATATCGCTATTGATATGATGTATGGCATTAACTTTCTTATAACTTCGTTTGCTTCATCAATTGGCTGTAATGGCATAACGAGTTCTAAAGTATATGGCCCATCTTTTGCATCTTTAGTATATATAGGTATAGATGTTCTGTATTCATCCTCAATACTATTAATCATGTACTTACTATATCTTAAAATAACTACTTCATTTTTTCCATATACAATTTTTCCTTGACTATCTTTTAATAAAATAGCTAGATTTTGGTCTTTAGCCATATAATAAAGTCTTTCTTCTAAAGTATATGTATCAAAGTGAATTGAACTATCTACTAAAGATTTTAAACTCTCTTGAAGAGACTCAATTTTATACTCATGATAATATGATGGCAATAAAAAATATAAAATTAGATATATTATTAAAGCTAATGCTATTAATAATGATGTCGTTATAGAAAATAACTTATATTTTATGCTTAACTTTTCCCACTTATCAAATATCCTTCTCAAGTGTATATCCTATCCCTTTTACAGTTTTAATATATGGTAATGATATTTTTTTTCTTATATTTTTTATATGTGCATCAACAATTCTAGTATCTCCATAGTAGTCATAACCCCATATACTATCCAAAAGACCTTCTCTAGTTATAACCTGAGGATACTTCTCTATCAGAGCTTTCAATATATTAAATTCTTTTAGTGTAAGCTCTATAGGTTCTCCATCTATCTCAGCTATATATGTGTTTAAATCAAGCTTTAATTTTTCAAAAACTATAAATTTATCATTTATAGTTTTGTTACTTCTTCTTAATATAGCTTCTACTCTTTTTATAAGAAGATTAAATGAAAATGGCTTTGTTATATAGTCATCACATTCTAAATCAAACCCTTTAAGTTGGTCCCCTTCATCATTCAAAGCAGTCAAAAATATAATTGGAACGCTTGATGATTTTCTTATCATTTTACAAACCCCATAACCATCTAGATTTGGCATCATTATATCTAATATTACTAAATCATAACTTCCTTGTTTAAACTTTTGTATACCTTCCAATCCATCATTAGCTGTATCAACTTGATAACCTTCTGCACTTAAAAATTCTGATATTAATTCTTGTATATTTGAATCATCTTCAATTACAAGTATTGACGAGTTCATTCTATCAATCCTTTCTATTTTATTTAAAATTTCCTATATTACTTATATTTTATCTCATTGTTGTGAATTTTACATGAAAAAAGAGCTATCTTAATTTGTAAATTAATTCTTTTAATTTAAAGATAGCTCTTTTTTATACATTTTATTTAACTTATTAGTCTAGTTTCTTTTATATGCCTTGAAATTTTTAAGTCTAAGTGCATTTGAAACAACTGAAACTGAACTTAAACTCATAGCTGCTGCTGCAATCATTGGGTTTAATAGAGGTCCTCCAAATACATACAACAATCCAGCTGCTACAGGTATACCAATCGTATTATATCCAAATGCCCAAAATAGATTTTGTTTTATATTTTTTATAGTTTCATGACTAAGTTTAATTGCTGTTGGAACATCCATCAAGTCACTCTTCATAAGCACTATATCGGCAGACTCAATCGCTACATCTGTTCCACTACCTATTGCTATTCCTATATCTGCTTTCGCAAGGGCTGGAGCATCATTTATTCCATCCCCCACCATTGCAACAAACTTACCTTGATTTTGTAACTTTTCAACTTCTTTTGATTTATCTTCTGGCAAAACTTCTGCTAAAACCATATCTATACCTACTTGAGTTGCTATAGCATTTGCAGTTTTTACATTATCTCCAGTAACCATTGCAACTTTTATTCCCATATCATGAAGAATCTCTATTGCTTTTTTACTACTTTCTTTAACTACATCTGCCACTGCAATTATTCCTGCTAACTTTCCATCTACAGCTATATACATAGGTGTTTTACCTTGACTTGCCAATACATTAGATTTTTCTTCTAAAGCTTCAAGGACAATATTATTGTCATTCATAAGTTTTTTATTTCCAAGTAATATATTTTCGTTATTGATAATAACTTGTATACCAGCACCTGGTATAGCTTTAAAATCATCAACTTTTTCTAATTTTATATTTTCTTCTTCTCCATATTTAACTATCGCTTCCCCAAGTGGATGTTCTGAACCTTTTTCTGCACTCGAAGCAATCTTAATAAGATATTCTTCTTCCACATTATTTAATACAATATCTGTTACCTTTGGTTTTCCTTCTGTTATTGTTCCTGTTTTATCAAATATTACTGTATTTACTTTATGTGCAGATTCTAGTGCCTCTCCACCTTTTATCAATATACCATTTTCTGCACCTTTTCCAGTCCCAACCATTATAGCAGTTGGTGTTGCTAAACCTAATGCACAAGGACAAGCAATTACAAGTACTGATATAAATATAGTAAGTACAAAGACTATATCTTTTCCACCTACTAAAAACCACAATAATGACGCCACTACTGCTATTGCAATTACTATTGGTACAAAATATCCAGACACAGTATCTGCAAGTTTGGCAATAGGTGCCTTTGTACCTTGAGCATCTTCAACTAATTTTATTATCTGAGCAAGAGCTGTATCTCCACCAATTTTTTCAGCCTTAAACCTAATAACACCATTTTTATTTATGCTAGCTCCTGTAACTCTACTTCCAACGTTCTTCTCTACTGGTATACTTTCACCAGTAAGCATTGATTCATCAACTGATGTATACCCTTCTATTACAACTCCATCCACAGGTATTTTAGTTCCTGGTTTTACTAATATTATATCTCCTATTTCTACTTCTTCTATAGGAGTTTCTACTTCTTTACCATCAACTAATACTATTGCAGTTTTGGGCTGTAATCCCATAAGTTTTTTAATTGCTTCTGATGTTTTTCCTTTTGATTTTGATTCCAGATATTTACCAAGTAAAATAAGTGCTATTATTATTCCTGCACTTTCATAATACAACTGATGATGGTGCATACCTTGAATTTGACCATTTGCTATTTGTATTGTTGTGTATAAGCTATACAAAAATGCTGCTAGTGTCCCAATTGCAACTAAAGAGTCCATATTAGGACTTAATGAAAAAAGTGCTTTAAATCCATTTATATAAAATTTATATCCAGCTATCATTACTGGTATTACTAAAACTAGTTGAATTAATGCATAATTCAAAGTATTCATCATAGGATTTATAATTTCTGGCAAAGGCCATGGTCCTATAGGCTTTATTATCATAGGTCCCATTGCTATATAAAACAATGGTACTGCAAATACTATTGCTACTATAAATTTAACAAATAAAGACTTCATTTCTTTTTCTTTTCTTAATTTATCTTCATCTACATCAACCTTATCTCTTACCTCTTCTATTGGCTTATATCCAGCTTTTTCAATAGCTGCTTTTATTTGAGATAATTTTACCTTTGATGGATTGTAGTCTATATTAGCTTTATCTGTTGCTATATTTACACTAATACTCTCTACTCCATCCAATTTTTTTACTACTCTTTCTACAGCTTTTGCACAAGCTGCACATGTCATTCCATCAATTTTCATATCAATTTTTTTATTGCTTTCTTCCTTTATAATTCCATATCCAGCTTTTTCTACAACCTGTTTTATATCATCAAAGCTAACTTTAGAATTGTCATATTCTATTTTCAGTTTTTCAGTAGCTATATTTACGCTTTGGTCATATACTCCATCCATTTTCTTGGTTACTCTTTCTACTGCCTTTGCACAAGCTGCACATGTCATACCTGTAATTTTATAGCTTTCTACTACTTTATTTGAACTCATAATAATTCCTTCCTTTCTTTCAACATATTTTCAATCAATTTATAACTATTTACTTTGATATGTACTCTTGATAAATTGTTTATTTAGAAATCTATATTTTAATTATACCCCCTATAGGTATATTTAATCAATATTTTTTTTATAAATAAATTTATTAGTTATATTTATTTGTATTTACTAGAAAAGTATACTCATAATTAAATATATACATAAAAATAGAGTATATAAATTGTTTAATGTTTGTACAATTTATATACTCTATTTCTTATAATTTATATTCTATTTATAGTTTATTCCTTACATGCTTCGAAGAATTCTGCTTCTGTTTCTTTTATTTCAAGCTCATTGTCTATTATTCCAACAGCTTCTTTTTTAAATGCTCTACATTGACCTATACAACCAGTCTTTACATTTTCTTCTCCAACTAAAGTTTTTAACTTATTTACATCCACATTTGAACAGTTTGGACATACTCTTATCATATTTAAGTTCCTCCTAATTAATGTCTAATTAATAATTTTATACCCAAATATAAAATTTATAAAAATCTTTTTTGTTATAAATTATTTCCATATATTCCATTTTTATCATATTATCAACATTATATAGCCATCTTATAGTTTTTTAGTACTACATGTATGGTGGTATTTGCTGTTTTCTTATTATTTCTAATTCTTTAATTTCTAAAGATTTAATTACATTTACTTTGTAGTTTTCTTTAGATTTTATATATAAAACATCTTCTGTCTTTTTGCCTTCAATAAATTTATGAGACCATTCTAATAGTTCATCAAAATTACAAATCTCTTCTTTTAAGAAAGTATCACTTTCACTAGCGAAATACTTGATTATTATTTTGGTTACTTCCAACATATATCACCCTTTGCTTTTTATTAATATTTTCATTTATAAAGTTATTATTTGTCTAAAAACTTTTTTTAAACAGAATAAATTTTTACATACAAAACTAGCATTTTTGCTCAATTTAAGCTATATTAATACATTTTAATCTATTTCTCCTTGTACCTAATAGTATATTGTGATATAATTAGTAAGTTATTTTAATCGAAGGGAGCAACAAAAATGTCACAAAAACATAAAATTATAAATATCGCAGTTATAGCCCACGTTGATGCTGGAAAGTCAACATTGGTTGATGCTTTCCTTTCTCAAAGTGGTGTTTTTAGAAAGAACGAAGTAGTTAAAGACTGCGTTATGGACAGTAACGACCTTGAAAAAGAAAGAGGCATAACTATATATTCAAAAAACTGCGCAATAAACTATGAAGATTACAAAATAAACATAGTTGATACTCCAGGACATAGCGACTTTTCTTCTGAAGTTGAGCGTGTTATGAAAACTGTTGACACAGTTATTTTATTAGTTGATGCTAGTGAAGGCCCAATGCCTCAAACTAGATTCGTTTTACAAAAATCTTTAGAGTTCGGTTTAAAACCAATATTATTTATAAACAAGATTGATAAAAAAGACCAAAGAGCGGAAGAAGTAGTTAATGAAGTTTTCGATTTATTTGTAGACTTAAATGCAACAGATGAACAATGTGAATTCCCTATAATTTATGGTATAGCTAAACAAGGTATAGCTAAACTTGAAATGGATGATGATAGTGAAGACCTTTCTCCTCTATTTAAAACTATTGTAAATCATGTTGAGGCTTATCCTGATTACGACAATGAACCTCTACAATTCCAAATATCAGCTCTTGCATATGATGATTATGTAGGTAGACTTGGTATAGGTAGAATTTATAAAGGTACTCTTAAAAGTAATACACAAGTTGCTATATGTAGAGAAGATTCTGCTATATCTAAAGGAAAAGTATCAAAACTTTCTGTATATGAAGGTTTAAAACAAGTTGAAGTTGATGAAGCTACTAGTGGAGAAATAGTAGTTATATCTGGTATACCAGATATATCTATAGGAGAAACTCTATGTGATTTAGATAATCCACTACCTATGGAGATGATAAGAATAGAAGAACCTACTCTTTCAATGAACTTCTTGGTAAACGACTCTCCATTTGTTGGAAAAAGTGGAAAATTCGTTACAACTAGACATTTAAAAGATAGACTTGAAAAAGAACTTGAAGTAAATGTAGGGCTTAAAGTTGAACCTCTTGAAACTACTGATGGATATAAAGTTTCTGGACGTGGAGAACTTCACTTATCTATACTACTTGAAAATATGAGACGTGAAGGTTATGAAATTGGTGTTTCTAAACCTGAGGTTTTAATGCATAAAGAAGATGGAAAACTAATGGAACCAGTAGAAAGAGTTGTTGTAAACTGTCCTGAAGTTTATTCTGGTACTATTATAAACGAATTGAACTTAAGAAAAGGTATGATGGAATCTATGTCAATAGAAGGAGACTATGTAAAAATAGAATTCTTAGCACCTACTCGTGGTCTTTTAGGATATAGAAGTGAATTTATAAATGCAACTCGTGGAGAAGGTACTCTAGTTCGTTCATTCGAAAAATTTGAAGAATTCAAAGGAGAAATACCTTCAAGAGGAAATGGTGTTTTAATAGCACAAGGACCTGGTGTTACTATGGGTTATTCTCTTAATGCTTTAAGTGATAGAGCAGTAATGTTTGTAGACCCTGGTGTAGAAGTTTATGAAGGTATGATAATCGGTATGAATTCTAGAAAAGATGATATGGTAGTCAATCCTTGTAAAAATAAGAAAATGAGTAACGTTCGTGCTTCTGGTTCAGATGATGCTATAAAATTATCTCCTCCTAGAATATTTACTCTTGAAGAAGCTCTAGAATTTATAGAAGATGATGAATTAGTTGAAATTACACCTGATTCTATAAGACTTAGAAAAAGATTCTTAAATGAACATGATAGATTAAGATATAATAAATCTAGACAAGGTAAATAAAACATATATTTATCTCTAGTTACTAAAATAGCCATATATACTAAAAGATATCTTTAAGTATATATGGCTATTTTTATTTTAAATTTATATTATTCAATATTTATATAATTAGCTGCTTGAACAGCCGCGATTGCTCCATCTGATGCTGCTGTTATTATCTGGCGTAAAAATTTAGTTCTACTATCTCCTGCTACATATACACCTTCTACCGATGTTGTACAAGATTCGTCTGAAATTATATACCCACCTTCATCCAAGTCAAGAACATTTTCAAACATTTTATTATTAGGTTTAAGACCTATAGCAATGAAAATACCACTCACATCTATGATTCTTTTCTCTTCAGTTTTTAAATTCTTTACTTCTATTTTTGATACAGTCTTTTCTCCTTCTATTTTTTCTACACCATGACTATAAAGTATCTCAATATTCTTTCTTGCCTTCACGGATTTCTCCAGTACTTCTTCACCTCTAAAGCTATCTCTTCTGTGAATTAAATACACTTTTGTACAATTATTGGCTAAAAATAAAGCATCTTCTAAAGCAGTATTTCCTCCACCTACTATAGCTACTTCTTTATCTTTAAAAAATGCCCCATCACATGTGGCACAATAAGATACCCCTCTACCTGTAAATTTTTCTTCTCCAACACAGCCTAGTTTACGTCTTTCAACTCCATTTGCAAGAATAACAGCCTTTGCTTTATGCTCACCTGAAGATGTCTTTACAACCTTTATCTTTCCTTCTAAGTTTATCTCTTCAACTTCATCAAACTGAATGTCAACACCTTGAGCAACAGCTTGATTGTATATATTATTAGAAAATTCTACCCCAGAAATTTTTTGAACTGCTGGATAATTTTCTACCTCAGAGGTACTTGCAACTTGACCTCCATAAATACTTTTTTCAAATACTGTAACACTTAATCCTGCTCTCATAGCATAAATTGCTGAAGTTAAACCTGCTGGACCAGCACCAATTACAATGATATCTACCATAACGTTTTACCTCTCTTTATATTATTATTTCTTATATATTATTCTCATTATCTTTATACTTTACTATTATTATCCATATATACTATAAATAAAACATTATTTTTTATTGGTTGATAAAAAGCATTCGTTTAAAAGTTAATAATTCTTTATTTAAATATAATGATTATTTTTTATTAGTTAACTTTATTTTGCAAATATATAAAAAAACTGCAAATAAAATTGACTTTTATTTACAGTTCTTACTCATTTATATAATTTAAAACCTTATTGGTTATCATTTACAGTGTCTTCTAATATATTGTTCTCTGATATATATGATAGAATTGAAAGTCCATACATAACCAAAACTAATGCTGTTGTTATAAGTACTATTCCCATATTTAATACCTCCTTTTGTTTACAGTATACTATTATTATGTGAAATACTTGTGAATTTAATTTGAATATAGCTGTAATTTTACATTAACAATTTCTTCAAATTAAATATTATTAATTATATACTTTTATTAAGTCAATTACGATTAATAGTTTAAATATTAACATTATTTGCTTATATTTATATCATATACCATATAATTACATTTTTCAAATTAAAGTTTTGTAAACTTTTTTTGTAATATAGTGTAATATAAAACTGTAATATTACAGAGATGTAACTGTTCTCTCTTAATTAATTATATTAAAAACAGCTTCACTACTATGAAAATCCAGATTCCCAAGAATTTAAAAAAAGTTAAAAAAATATTTTTATTTGACTCAATTTGATTACAATTTTTTTACAATTTAAAAAACATTTTTTCCAAATTTTTATATTAATGCTTGACTTTGTCTGTTTTATAATCTAGAATAATTAATAATATTAAGAATATTGAAAGGCTTTGATTAGGAAGAGTAAATCTGAATCGGTTACCAGAGAAGGAAACTATTAGCTGAAATGTTTCCCTAATTAGAAAGATTGAAAACTACCTATGAGCTTCTATCTGAAGTTATCTCAATGATTTTAGTAGGAATAGACGTTTTTATTACTTACGTTAAAGTATCAAGTGGATTTTTTTAAATCAATTTGGGTGGAACCGCGGGAAACAGATTCTCGTCCCTTTTTAGGGATGAGGGTCTTTTTTTATTACCTAAAACCAATTTTTAAAATATTCTGTACTTAACTTAATTAGCTAATTAAAAATTTAAAATATATGGAGGGTTATAGAAATGTATTATTCAAGTACAAGAGGCACCAAAGAAAAAGTAACTGCATCGCAAGCAATAATAAAGGGAATCTCAAATGATGGTGGTCTTTATGTCCCAAGTGAATTTCCAAATGTTGAAAATGAACTTATAGATTTAGTGAATTTAACGTATTCTCAGATAGCATTTTTTGTGCTTAGTAAATTTTTATGTAATTTTACTGAAGATGAGATTAAGGGCTGTATAGAAAATGCATATGATGAAAAGTTTGATTGCACTAGTATAGCTCCATTAAATAAAGTAAATGATACTTATTTCTTGGAATTATATCATGGACCAACTTTAGCATTTAAAGATATGGCACTTACTATAATGCCTCATCTTCTTAAAACATCTATTAAGAAAGATAATTTAGATAAAGATGTTGTAATTCTTACAGCTACATCTGGAGATACAGGAAAAGCTGCACTTGAGGGATTTAAGGATATTGATAAGATAAAGATAATTGTATTCTTCCCAGAAGATGGTGTAAGTGCAGTACAAAAGCTTCAAATGAAGACTCAGACTGGAAAAAATACATATGTAGTTGGTATAAAAGGAAATTTTGACGATGCACAATCTGGTGTAAAGGAAATTTTCTCTGACAAAGAATTTAATCAAAATTTATTAGATAATAACTATATATTATCTTCTGCTAATTCAATTAATATAGGAAGACTTCTTCCACAAGTTGCATATTATTTTTATTCATATATGAAATTAGTTGATAATGGAGAGATAAAGTTAAATGATAAAATAAATTTTGTTGTCCCAACTGGTAATTTTGGTAATATTTTAGCTGGATATTATGCTAAACAAATGGGTCTTCCAATAAACAAATTAATATGTGCATCAAATGATAATAATGTTCTTTATGATTTCTTTAAAACTGGTGTTTATGATAAAAATAGAACATTAAAATTAACTTCTTCTCCTTCTATGGATATATTAATATCTAGTAATTTAGAAAGATTGTTGTTTGAGATATCAAATAGAAATACTGACATTGTAAATAAACTACTATCAGACCTTAACAATAATGGAATCTACAAAATAAACGAAGATATGGAAAAAAATCTATCTTCATTTTATGGGGAATATTCAAACGAAGAAGAAGTTAAAGAAACAATAAATAGCGTATTTAAAAATTATAATTATTTAATAGATACTCATACTGCTGTTGCATACAATTGTTATGAAAAGTACAAAAAAGAAACTTCTGATAACACAAAAACTGTTATTGTAAGTACTGCAAGTCCATTTAAGTTTTCTGAAGATGTTCTAAAATCTATAGATTGTGATTTTGAAAAGCTTGATGACTTTGCTATAATTGATAGATTATCAAGTATTTCTAAAATAGATATACCAAAACCTATTAAAAATCTTAAAGATGCAGAAATACTACATAAAGATATTTGTGAAAAAGATGAATTAAAACTAGCTATAAAAAAATTCTTGAAAGTATAGGTGATTATTATGTTAGAGATTATAGTTCCTGCAACAAGTGCTAATATAGGTCCAGGATTTGATTGTCTTGGAATTGCATTAAATATATATAATAAATTTTATATTGAAGAAATCGAAAGTGGTCTTGAAATAGAGGGCTGTGAAGATGCCTATAAAAACGAAAATAACTTAGTTTATACATCTATGAAGTACTTTTTTGATAGAGTTAAGCCAGACAAAATACCTACTGGTATCAAAATAAAAATTCAAAGCGAGGTACCTATTTGTAGAGGTCTTGGTAGTAGTGCATCTTGCATAGTAGCTGGTGTGATAGCAGCAAATGCTCTATCAAATGCTAATTTAGACAAATGTCAATTGCTAAATATAGCATCAGAAATAGAAGGTCATCCAGATAATGTTGCTCCTGCAATTTTAGGAAATATGATTGTCTCTGTGACTGATAACGAGAATATACACTATGATATTATAGAAATTCCTAATGAGCTTAAATTTTGTGCAATGATACCTAATTTTAAGTTATCAACTGAAAAAGCTAGGGGTGTTTTACCAAAAGAAATACCATATTCTGATGGTGTATTCAATGTTAGCAGAGTTGCTTTACTTGTATCGGCTCTACTAAACAAAAACTTTGACCTTCTTAAAGTAGCTTGTCAAGATAAATTACATCAAGATTATAGAGGAACTCTGATTGAAAACTACAGTGATATTGTTGAAAAATCTGAGCAATTAAATAGTATTGGAGTCTTTTTAAGTGGAGCTGGCCCTACTATAATGTCTTTAATAAAAGAAAATGATGATAGTTTTGTAGATAATATGAAAGCTTACCTATCAAAATTAAAATCTGATTGGGAAATAAAAGAGTTATGTTGTGATTCTAATGGAGCCGTTTTAAATATTATATAATTATCATCTCATCTATAAAATATAACTACTCTTTTATTATAATTTGTAGTATAATAATTAGGACTAGGTAATAATATTAAGTATTATAATCTAGTTCTTTAAACATGTTTACATTGAGGAGGGATTATCATAAAAGAGTTAATAATTAGAGATTTAGTTGCAAAAGTTCCGATAATTCAAGGTGGAATGGGCGTTGGTATATCTAGATCATCATTAGCTGGTGCAGTTGCTAAGCTTGGTGGTGTTGGTGTAATTTCTGGGGTTCAAATTGGATACGATGAGGAAGATTTTGAAACTAACACTATAAATGCAAATTTAAGAGCTATAAAAAAACATATTTCTAGAGCTAAAGAAATCTCAAATGGTGGTATTATTGGTATTAATTTTATGGTGGCTATGAAAGAATACGAAACATACGTAAAAGAAGCTGTTAAAGCTGGTGTAGACCTTATAATATCCGGAGCTGGATTACCTAATAAGCTACCATCATTAGTAAAAGGAAGTAATGTAAAAATAGCTCCTATAGTTTCAACTGCAAAAGCTGCTAGTGTAATTTTAAAAATGTGGGATAGGAAAGAAAAAACTACTGCTGACTTAATAGTTGTTGAAGGTCCAAAAGCTGGTGGTCACCTTGGATACTCTAATGAGGAACTTGATAACATAGATTCTATAGACTATGATAAGGAATTTGTTGAAATTTTAAAAGTTGCAAATACTTATGGAGAAAAATTTGGTAGAAATATTCCGGTTGTTGCTGCTGGTGGTATAACATCTAGCAGTGATGTTAAAAAATATATAGACATGGGAGCCAGTGGTGTGCAAGTTGGTACAAGATTTGTTGCTACTTATGAATGTGATGCACATGAGAACTTTAAAATGGCATACATAAATGCTAGTGAAGACGATGTTCATATAGTTAAAAGCCCTGTAGGCCTTCCTGGACGTGCTATAAGAAATAAATTTATAGAAGAAGTTAAAATAACTCGTCCAGAAATAACAAAATGTTACAATTGCTTGATTCCTTGTAACCCAAAAGAAACTCCTTACTGTATTTCCCAAGCTTTAATCAATGCAGTTAAAGGAGATGTGGAAAATTCACTTTTATTTTGTGGAAATGATGCATATAAGATTGACAAGTTAAGCACTGTTGAAGATGTTATCAATGAATTAATTTCTGAGTTGTAATTTAAAAAATTATAATTTAAAATTTTATCAAGCTAAGGAGTTTAAATATGTTATTGATTAATCTTTATTAACATATTTACTTCCTTAGCTTTTTTATATACTTTTATATGTCAATCTATTTTTACTATTCTTCTATTCAACTCAATGTAATAGTAGTCTTATATTTAATCTTCTTTTACAAGCACATTAGTTATTTCAGCTATATACAAAGTGTGATAATCCTTTTGTGGATACCATCTTCCATCTATGCCTTCAGCAATAAAACATTGAGGCTCGATTTTCTGACTATACATTTTTTTACATATAATAGCCATCTTTGCTTCTTTAAAATAAGGTGTATTATTTAAGTATTCTATATTAAATCCAATCTGTGATATCTTATCCTCTTCTCTACCAGATACTTTTCCACAATATGAAAGCTCTTTACGGAAATCTTCCTCAAAAAAAGTAAGAGAAAATTTATCTGTATTATCTATAAATTCCTTAGTATAACGCTGTGGTCTTATTACTACAAAGGCAACATCTTTTCCCCACATAACTCCAAGACCACCCCAACTAGCAGTCATAGTATTTACTTTACCTTCTTTTTCTGCTGTTATAAGTGTCCAATCTTTGCCTATCAATCCAAATGGGTTGTTTTTAATCTCTTCTGCCACAATTTCTTTAAATTCACTCATATCTCAATACCCTCTCATTCTCTTATATTTATGGTACTCTTATTTTCCTTACAAACTATAAGTAAAATACCCTTTTTAAATATATTATTGTAAATAAGTAAATATATGAATACACACTTATTTTTTTAATATATTTAATATTTTCACTCAGAATATATATATTCTTTATTTAAATTAAATATAACCTCTATATTTTGCATGTAAATTTTGGTAAAAATATTATTTAATCAAATCAAAACTTGATTTATATACCTGGAAAAGGTATTATATTAAAGAGTGCTTAAAATACGAATTTCGTACATAGGTATCTATAAAATAATAAATAAGGAGAGTGATGGGCAATGGATACTAGTCCGTTGCGGAGAGAATTTTTCACAATCTCATCACTTAATAATATCTAAAATTAAAACTAATACATATATTCAGTTATATAAATTAGCTAATTAATAGATACTATTAAATGATGAGATTTATATAAAACTGAATAAAGGATGTGTTGCCATGATAAGATATTACAAAACTATAGATTCAAAACTAGAGAAACTTAGTTTTTTTGAAGATGGCTGTTGGATAAATCTTGTTGAACCTAATCATAGTGAAATCAACGAAATTTCTAATTTATTAAATATAGATGTAGAAAATATAGAATCTGCACTAGATGAAGAAGAACGCTCAAGAATAGATGTTGAAGACAATCATACTCTTATACTTATAGATATACCAGTAGACGAAAGTGACTCTAATTCTTCTCATTATACTACAATACCCCTAGGTATTATAATAACTAAAGAAGCTATTATAACAGTTTGTAATGCACAAACTAAGATTTTAAACGACTTTATAGTTGGTCATATTAAAGATTTCTTTACATTTAAAAAAACTCGCTTTTTACTTCAGATTCTTCACAAAAATGCAGCTTATTACTTGCATTACTTAAGAAAAATAAATAAAATGACAATCATAATAGAGCGAGAAATTTACAAATCAATGAAAAACAGAGAATTGGTTCAGTTATTGGAATTAGAAAAGTCTTTGGTATACTTCTCTACTTCACTAAAATCTAATGAACTGGTTTTAAACAAGATGGTTAGAACTGCTGGTATAAAGAAATACCCAGACGATGAAGACCTATTAGAAGATGTTATAGTCGAAAATAGACAGGCTCTTGATATGGCTAAAATATATGGAGATATATTGAGTAGAATTATGGATGCTTTCAGCGCAATTATAAGTAATAATCAAAATAATGTTATGCAAATTTTAACAGTAGTTACACTAATTTTCTCAATACCTACAATAATATCAGGATTTTTTGGTATGAATGTTATAAATATGCCATTTTCTAATAATCCAAATGGATTTTGGATTATTCTTCTTATTACCTCTATAATATGTATAGTGATTACATTTTTCATGTCAAGAAATAAGCTATTATAAAATATTAATAAAAAAAGCCCTTAGAATAAATTGACTTCATTTATTCTAAGGGCTTTTATACATTTAAATCTATATACTCTTATAAAGTTTTTTAATTATCATGTTCTTCATCTATAATCATTTCAGTTTCAAGACCTTCTAACATTGAATCTAGACTCTCTTTTATATTTAATATATAAATAGGCACATACTCTTCTTCGTCAATTACTTCTTCTTGTAGCTTAAATGGAGGAATTAATACTTCATCAAAATTTATATTTAAATTAGGAAAATCTTCTACTATCTCTTCACAATTATCATATTCTTCATTAGCTAAAGAAGTATACATATCTAAACTTTTTTTGTAATAAAGACCTGCAAGCATATACTCACACTTCTTACTTCCATATTTAATACCTTCTTTATAATATTTCTCGGCTTCTACATCATCATTTAATTTCAAATAAATTTGTCCTAAATTATATATTGATTCAACACAGCCTTGTGCTCTAGACTTTTCATACCAAAACTTAGAATTTACATAATCTTTATAAAACATATCATAAATTAATCCTACCATATGTTGAGCATACACATTATTTTCATTAGCGGGTGTATCAAACATCATTTTGGCTTCTTCCAATTTTCCTTCTCTGAAATAAATTCTACCTAAGTGTATACGAGCATTCATATGGTTTTTGCTACTTGCCATCTCAAAATATTTTCTAGCATTTTTTGTGTTACCTAGATTTTCATATATGCATCCCAATCTATAGCTAGACCTAGTATCTCCATTTTCAGATGCTTTTTTGTACCAAATTATAGCTTCTTCGATATTGTTTAAATCTTCATAGATGTTTCCTAATTTGATTTGACAAGATGCATTATTTGGAATCCTTGAATAATACAAAATCGCTTTTTCTATGTCTTGATTTTGATAATATAAATCTCCAAGATTTTCAAGGGAACTTTTGCATCCAACGGCTATAGCATCTTCATAATATTTAATAGCATTTTCATAATCTTTTTCTTCAAAATATATACCTGCTAGATTATTTTTTGCCTCTGTTATGTCATCTTCTGCGGCCATTTTATAATAAGTTTTTGCTTTTTCTATATCATTCTCCCTATTATATAGGTTAGCAAGTCTATATTTAGAAAGTGTATGATTTTTTTCTATTGCCTTCTCATAATAATAAATTGCATCTCCTAATTCTTCTTTTCTATCATATACATATGCAAGTCTGTATTCAGATTTTACATCTTCTCTATCTGCACTCTTTTTATAATACCTCTCTGCTTCTTCTAGATTATCATTTATTTCCATAATCATACCTAAATTAAAACAACCTTTTATATGACCTGATTTGTATAATTGCTTATATAAACTTACTGTTGATTTATTATCTTTCTTTTTCCCATTTAATATTGCTAAATTATATTTTGCATCATCATCTAAGAGTACAGAACCTTTTTTATAATATTCATATGCATCATCATCTTTTTCTAAAAAAGTATATAATACTCCTAAATTAAAACAAGCTTTACCTAGGTTATTGTCTGCTGCTTCTTTTAACCATTTTTCACATCTTATAAAATCTTTCATTTTAAAATGGCATACACCCAAATTATTTTGTGCTTGTAAATACCCTAGAGTTGCTATCTTTTCATACCAATATATAGCATACTCGTAACCATCTAATCTATAATACATATTACCTAAATCAAAAGCAGCATCATCACTTCCACTTTTATATGCCATTGAGTACCATTTTTCTGCTTCTTTAAATTGTTTCTTACTTTCATATATATTCCCCAAAGTGTATTGAGACTTTACATAATTATCCAATGCTGCACTCTTATATAATTCTATTGCACTTTCTGTCTTACCCATCTTTTCAAGAAGAGCCCCTTTAGTGTGTACAACTTTCGGGTCACTGGATATATTTTTTATTTTTTTTATAGAAAATTTTGTATTTTTCATTATTAGCTACCTACCCATTTTATAAAATATATTCTCTCAAACATTATTATACATTATAATCCATAATTAATGCTATAATATTGAATTTTTACCTTTTGTCACTATATTGTAACATTAGATTTTAAATTTTATAATCATTAGATTTTATTATATAATTGGTATATAATGTATATATAGGGAGGGGACATTTTATGAATTTCAGCAACATTTTTATTCAAGTAGCAGTTTTATTTATAATTATTTTAGTCGGATATTTTGTCAGAAAATTCAACTTATTAGATGACCACTGTACATCTAAACTTTCAAATTTAACAATGACGGTTTTTTTGCCATCAATGATAATTAGCTCCATGCAAATTAACTTTGATAATAAAATGATACAAAAAATACTATTGTTATTATTTACATCTCTGATTATGTATATAGTCTCAATTATAATTGCATTTTTATTAAAATACATTTTGAAATGTGACAATGAAAAAGATTTGGGGATATATCAGTATATAGTTGTTTTTTCAAATGTTGCTTTTATGGGCTATCCTGTAATTGAAGCTGTTCTAGGTCATGAAGCGATATTCTATACTGCGATATTCAATTTACCATTTAACTTGTTTTCTTTTACTTTAGGAATTTACCTTCTATCTAAAGGTAGTACAAACAAAGGTTTTTCAATGAAATCACTTATAAGCCCTGCTACAGTAGCTGTGGTTATTGGACTTTTTTTATTCGTTACAGGACTTAGATTACCTCAATTTATAAATGACCCACTTAAGATGTTAGGAAATATCACTACACCAATATCCATGATTATCATTGGAAGTTTACTTGCTAACTCTTCAGCTCTAGATTGTTTTGTCAATAAAAAATTATATCTAGTCACTTTTATAAGATTATTGGTACTTCCTGTAATTGTATATTTTATTCTAAAGGGATGGGTAAATGATAATATGATTTTAGCTATACCAGTAGTAATTTCTTCCATGCCTGCTGCTGCAAATACTGCTATAATGGCTAATCAATATGATTCTAATATAACACTTGCTTCACAATGTGTGTTTTTTACAACACTATTTTCAGTTATATCTATACCTTTTATAAGTATTTTATTGTTGTCTTGATTTATTCTTTTATGTATTATATAATAACATATTCAATAAATTACAAATATAAACATTTTATTGTAGTATATTGATGGAATTTTTTCCTAGATATTTGTCAATAATATCTATATGTATTATAGAATAGGAGGCTTAAATATGGATATAGATTTACTCTTTAAAATAGTATTTGCTATAGTTGCTATAGGTGTTTCTGTAAAAATTATCAAGACTGTTGCCAGTCTAGCTTTCAAAATAGCTTTGATATTGCTAATAATTTTATTTGTATATAGAATGTTTTTGTAAGCATTTAAAAATAAGTTTTTTAATACAATAGAGAAGTAGAATAAATTATCTTTAATGAAAACCCTCTATTAAAGACAATTTATTCTACTTCTCTATTACTACTTACTTCTTTAAATTAAATTTTTATTATATCTTCCCATAATATAGATATCTTCAAACTTTCCATCTCTAATTACAGCATATCTTTTAATACCCTCTACTTCAAAGCCTAATTTTTTATATAAATTTAATCCTTTTTCATTGTCCACAATTACTTCTAATCCTACTCTAGCTAACATAATCCAATTATCTGCTATATCTAAAAGCTGTTCTATAAGTTTTTTTCCTACTCCTCTTCTATGATAGTTCTCATTGACAGTTATACCTAATTCTGCACTATGTCTTAATCTTGGAGAAGAATTTACATGTAAACCAGCAAAACCTATTACAGTTTTTTCTCCATTATTATCAATTTCAGCTACAAACATGTAATCATTTTCTCCTAAAGAATCCAGCATAGCTGTCGTTTTATCCACTCTGTCACTCATTAAAGCCAAAGTATTTCTCATAACACCATATGCTCTTCTCATTTCATTAACAGCTTGTGCATCTTCTCTTCTTATAGGTCTTATTGTTATATCTATAGCATTACTCATATTAGATTCCCCCTTTTAAACTTTCTTATTTAAAACTTTCTAAGTCTTATTTTATACCTTTTAAATCTATGTATGCTTCTATTTGAGGCACATATATCATATTCTCTTTTATATGTGTATTTCCAAATTCTTTTAGCTCTGTGCCGTCTTCATCCTTAGTTATTTTATATCTAATTGACTCTTCCCCTTCAGTTACTTCAGCATGAAAAAACATACCTTCATATTGCTTGAATCTAAAATTAAAATTGTCTTTAGTAAGTTTTATTACCATGTTTTTATCTACTCCTTATATAATTAATATTTTTTATTATTATTAGTTGTATACATATTGTTTATTCATATTAATATATTATAACTTATCATTTATTTAGTATAAAGTTATAAATACATATATCTATACTTATTTTACAATCTATCTCCAAGTGATATATAATAGTTTTATATAAACTAGATTCTGTGAGGTGAAATATGAACAAAAAAGCAAAATATTTTTCTTTAATTCTTTTTCCTATTGCTTTACTTTTAAATTTTATAGCAAGTAAAATTCCGCATATTGTTGAAAAATATTACTCTCAAATCATAGACAAAACAATTATACAAATACTGAGTAAAATTTCAGGAATTTTTCCATTTTCTCTCTATGAAATTACAATGTACATAATCGTTATATCTGTCTTTTTATTTTTATGTTCTACTATATTTACGATTTTTAATAAGAAAAAAAATTTAAAAACATTTTTGAAAAATGCTATTTTAAATATATTATCCATTGTATCAATAGCATACTTTCTTTTTATAGTGCTTTGGGGGATAAACTATAATAGAATTCCACTTGAAACTACCCTCATAAATCAATATAATTTAAAAAACAATAGCTCTATTCAATCAAAACAACATAGTGTTAACGAGCTTGCTAGACTATATAAATTCCTCGTAACTAAGTCAAATGAAACTAGAAAACTAACATTACAAGGTAAGAATGGTGTTGTAAAATCTAATACAGATTATAAAGGTGTCATAAATAGAGCTCAACTAGGCTATGATAATATTCTAGATATATTACCTAGTGTTAGTGGCAATTATTCTAAGGCTAAATATGTTATTTCATCAAATCTTATGTGTTATACAGGAATAGCTGGTATATATTTTCCTTTTACAGGCGAAGCAAATGTAAATGTAGCAATACCTGACTTGTATATTCCTTGTACAGTTGAACATGAGATGGCACATCAAAGGGGATTTGCTAGTGAAGATGAAGCTAATTTTATAGCGTATCTTACTTCTATAAAACACCCTAATATTGATTTTAACTATTCTGGTTATATTCTAGCTTTAAATCATACTGCTTCTGCATTAAGTACAGTTGATTATGATGCCTATATTGAAATTTCTGCTGGTATTTCAGATTCTGTTCGTAGAGATTTAAAAAACCAAAGTGAATTCTGGCAAAAATATGAAGGTAAAATCAATGAAATTTCTAATGAGTTTAATAATTCTTATTTAAAAGCTAATGGTGTCGCTGAAGGTACTCAGAGTTATGGCAAAATGGTCGATTTATTATTAACCTATTATGAATTATATCCATATTAAGTACTACAATTCAAAACTCTATTAACAAACAGCTGGTGTTAAGTCAGCTGTTTGTTAAGTTAAATAAATTATTTCAATCAAATTGCTTACATATAATTTGAAACTATGTATATTTTGGATGTAAAATAGCGCTTATATTTCTAATTTTATTTGATTTTAAAACAAATATGTTAAATAACAATACATTCTATTGTATAATTATAGAATATAACTATTTCGCCTTATAATATCTATATAATATTTTCACTTCTAACTATTCTATTACAAATATTTTCATCATCTTTGATAAATATTTTATCTAAGATTTTAAAATAAAAAAGCACATATCAAAATCTGATACATGCCCATAATCTTATATATAATTCATTTTATTAGAATCAAAATATCTTTGTGTAACTTATATTTCCAACTAAATCATTGGAAATTTAACCAGCTTAGTATTAGCTAAATGCCTACTTAATTTTAATTTCATCAAATATTACTTATAGTAATTTTCTAATATACTAGTAGCCACTGATTTTCCTTGAAAACCTTTCAACCAATTCTCATATGCTGAATTTTTCCACACACTACCATCACTAAATGTTACTTGTTTTACACATGATATTATATACTTTACATCATGCTCTCCAGTTGATTGTTTCCATTTATCAAACAATAGAAAAGCTTCATCTTGCTTATTTCCTGATTTTATTGCATTTTTCTTTGCATATTCTTTCTCCATTTGCTGCCATTCTTTCAGCCATTTTTCTACCCATGCCTTACCTTGTTGTTTTTCAAACATACTTATTATATCCTTTGGTGGTTGTTGTTGCATTTTTCTATAAATATGTGAATATGATTTTGGAGACACAGGAGATATTCCTGCTACAATGCCATAGTCTACACCATCTGGACTAAATCCAACACTTCCTACTTCGCCATTTGTTGCTACATTTTGAGCATCCCAATACAACTCAAGTGGTTTTCCATTTTTATCATATGCTAAACATGTAATTTCATAGTCCATAATTGCCTTTTTACTGGCATTTGTTAAATTTATAACATTGCTAGGCCAATGGTATGGACTATCATCATACTGTACTTTGCTATTATTTATGAATAGTGGAATATTTTTGTTATAAACAAGACCTTTACTATTTGAAGTATATGAGACTTTATGTGTTGTAGCACTTTGTGTATTTTCTGAGTATGAATTTATTCCTTCTGAATTGGTTGTGTTAAGAGAAAATGTTGTTGTAGTTCCAATAATCAACAAGGCAACAACTAAAATGGGTAAACTAGATATTTTTCTATATTTCATAGTTCTTCCCCCTTTCTTTTATTAATTTATACTAAAATAATTTACCAAAAATATTAAGACTTATATTTACATAATATTCCAGTAATTTTAGTAATTAAATTTTATCACAATGGCAAATAAAATTCAACATTATCCCAGTATTTTTTCATTATATTAAATTTTATTTTATTTTCATAAATCTAGAATAGAGCTTAGGTCATGTATATATAATTAAATTAGAATATAGATTCCTTATATTTTTTAAGATTTATCAAATTAAAAATGGCTAGATAATTAAATATTCTAGAAAAAACCTATTCTAAAAATATTAAAAAATCTAGCCAATTAACATCTCTCGATTGTATACTATAACTTATCAATCTCTTCTAGTAACTCATCAACTAACTTGTCTCCATCAATCATTCTCACTATTTCGCCTTTTTTAAATAAAAGACCTTCACCTTTACCACCAGCAATACCTATATCTGCTTCTCTAGCCTCACCAGGTCCATTTACAGCACATCCCATAATTGCAACAGTAATATCTTTTTCCATATTACCAATCTTTTGTTCAACCTCATTTACAACACCAATTAAATCTATATTACATCTACCACATGTAGGACATGATATAACCTTAATCTTATCATTCAGAAGACCCAAACTTCTTAAAATTTGTTTACCAACAACAACCTCTTCAACTGGGTCACCTGTCAAAGATATTCTAACAGTATCTCCAATTCCTTTAAGAAGGAGTGCTCCTACACCTATAGAAGATTTTATTGTTCCTTTATGGACACTTCCAGATTCTGTGATTCCAACATGAAGAGGATAATCAACTTTTTTTGATATTAATTCATATGCATCAACAGTTTTATAAATATCAGATGATTTTAGAGATATAACGATATTATAAAAATCTAAATCTTCAAGAATCTTAATATGTCCCATAGCACTTTCAACTAATGCTTCAGCTGTTGCAGAACCATACTTTTTTAAAAGTTCTTTTTCTAAAGAACCACCATTAACTCCAATTCTAATTTTTAAATTTTTTTCCTTACATTTCTCAACTACAGCTTTAACTCTTTCTATGTTTCCAATGTTACCAGGATTTATTCTAATTCCATCAACACCTTGTTCTATAGCTTCAAGAGCCAACTTATAATCAAAATGTATATCAGCTATAATAGGTATATTTACACTAGACTTTATCTTACCTATATTCTTAGCTGCTTTAATATCAGGAACAGCCACTCTAACGATATCACAACCAGCTTCCTCTAATCTCTTTATTTGAGCTATTGTAGCATCTGCATCTCTTGTATCAGTGTTTGTCATAGATTGTATACTTATAGGATTCTCTCCTCCTATTTTTATACTTCCTACACTTACTTCTCTAGTTTTTCTTCTTTCGTAACTCATATTCCACCTCTATATATTATTTTATATTAACTCTACTTAACTATTAAAAATACTCTAATCTACATATATATATTATAAATTAAAAAGCTATATAGTTAAATAAATAAGAATAAATTTCATATATTGAAACTTATTTATTCTTACTTAAAACTACATAGCCCTTTTCTTAATCTTTATAAAAAACTAAATTATTGAAATAACCTTAATATATCTTTATATGTGATAAAAAGCATAAATAACATCAAAGCTCCAAAACCAACCACATTTATCATACCCTCTTTATTTGGGTCAAGTTTTTTACCACCTCTAACTGCTTCTAGTAATAACATAAGTATTCTCCATCCATCAAGGGCTGGTATTGGCAATAGATTTACTATACCTAAATTTAAACTTATTATAGCAGCTAAATACACTACATTTATGATACCTGTACGAGCTGCATCTGATACCATACCAATAACACCTACTGGTCCTGCAACAGCATTACCAATTCCTCCTGGAACACGTCCTGTAATCATTTGACCTAAGAATGTCAACATTTGTTTTGTCATATCTACAGTAGTTTTACATGCATTTACAATTGAACCAAAAAAATCTTTTTCTCTTTGAGGCTGAATTCCTATTTCATACTTTCCATTGTTGTTTTTAGGTGTTACATTTATAACTTTGTCACTTCCATCTCTAGTTATACTAAGTTTCAATTCTCCACCAGAGGAAGTATTTATTATATTTGCAACTTCATCCCAAGTCTTAACAGAATTACCATTAATTTTATTTATCTTATCTCCTACTTGAAGTCCTACAGATTGTGCAGGAGTATTTGGCATTATCTTTCCTAATTGAGTGGTTGGAGAACCTATATATAAGAATACTGGTACCAAAAGTATTGCTGCTAATATTATATTAAATATTGGCCCTGCTACAATAGTACTAAATCTTTGTAATATAGATTTATTTCCAAAAGAATTTGGACTTACTTGTTCTTCATCTTCGCCTTCCATACTTACATACCCACCAATCGGAAGTGCTCTTATAGAATACTCAGTATCTTTTTTTACACTATATATCTTAGGTCCCATCCCTATAGAAAACTCATTTACCTTTATACCACTTCTTTTTGCAAATATAAAATGTCCTAACTCATGTATTAATACAATTATACTAAATAGTATTAATGCAGCTATTATAGTCATAAATTCACCTTCCTATTTTTTTATCAGATTTGTAACATAAGCTCTACTCCATCTATCTGTTTCTAAAATTTCCTCTAATGTTGGTTTACTTATGCTACTATGAACTTCTAAAGTCTTCTCTATGTAATATGGTATGTCATAGAAACCAATTTTATCCTCTAAAAATTCACTTACCAAAACTTCATTTGCTGAATTTAGAACAGAAGAATAAGTTCCTCCCATTTTTAAACACTCATAAGCCAATTTTAAACATGGAAAAGTTTCCAAATCTGGTTCTTCAAAAGTTAAAGTACTAAATTTTGAAAAATTCATTCTTTCAAAGTTACTTTCCATTCTATCTGGATATGTAAGAGCATACTGTATTGGTAGTCTCATATCTGGGCATCCTAATTGTGCTATTATTGAGCTATCTGTATACTGTACCATTGAATGGATTATACTTTGTGGATGAACTACTACATCTATATTTTCTTGTTCTACCCCAAATAGCCACTTAGCTTCTATAACTTCAAGACCTTTATTCATAAGTGTTGAAGAATCAATACTTATCTTTCTCCCCATACTCCAATTTGGATGCTTTAAAGCTTCATTTTTAGTTATATTTATAAGTTCATTTTTTTTCTTTCCTCTAAATGGACCACCAGACGCTGTAAGTATTATCTTTTCTATGTTTTTTTTATTTTCTCCATTTAAACATTGAAATATAGCACTATGTTCACTATCAACAGGTAGAATATTTACATTATATTTTTCTGCCTCTCTCATTACAAGTTCTCCAGCAGTTACTAACGTTTCTTTATTCGCTAATGCTATGTCTATTCCCTTCTTTATAGCACAAAGAGTTGGAACTAACCCTATCATTCCCACAACAGCGGTTAGAAGTACATCAACTTCATCAAGCGATGATATTATTTTTAATCCTTCCATACCTGTTAAAACTTCTATTTCTATATTTTTTGACAACATTTCTTTTAATTTTAATGCCCTGTCTTCCTCAAAAACTGTTACATATTTAGGTTTAAATTCTACTATTTGTTCTAATAATAACTCAATATTACTATTAGCTGATATTGCAACTATCTCAAACTTATCTCTATTTTCTCTAACTACATCCAAAGTTTGTTTACCTATAGAGCCTGTAGAACCTAAAATTGATATCTTCTTCATATAATAATCCTTTCTAATAATAAATATACCCTATCAGAACATTATAACACTACTAAAACAATTATTTTTACTATTCATAGAAATTTCATATAGTATTCTACAAACTAAAATTAATCTATTGTTTCTATATTTTATAAAGTATTATAAAATGTTTTAGCATCCCTAAATGTCTCTTTTTATTTCAACAACATCCTCTATTTTACAGTCTAGTGCTAGACATATCTTTTCCATCGTATCCATAGAAACAGATTTATCATTTCCTAATCTACCTAAAACAGAAATACTTATACCTGATATATTTACAAATTCCATTTTCTTTATTTTTCTATCAATTAATAATTTCCATAGTGGAGCGTATGAAATCATGTTATCACCTCGCAAAATATATTCTATCACATTTTATCTATTTTGGAAAATTTTCATCTATTTAGATAAATAATTCTTTATATAATATAGATGTCAATTATAGTTTAATAAACATAAATATGTTAAAATAAATCAAAGTAATAGATTCAAAAACTATACTACTCACAGGAGATGATTAAATGAATCAGACTCAAAAAAGAAAACTCGAGTTTATAAAAAATCATTGGGATTTGACTGCCATAGAAAAAGAAAGAAATATTGCTCATATCATTCGTTATACTCTAACAACACTTGCTGTTATTGCTTTTTTTCTTCCCACAAAAATCAAATTCTCCATACACATATTTGTCTCATTATTTTGTTGGATAATGTATTTATTACTATATCCTAAAATGCCAATGGAAATGCCTAAAAAAAGAAATTTAAGAAAATATTATATACCATTTCCTTTCACTGCATGTGTATTATCAATAATGCTTCTTCTTCTATCAACAAATTTATTATATACATCGACAAAAGAGAAATTCAGTTTTGTTTTCATTTATATGATAATATTATTTGTACCTTATGTTCTAATGTTAATTTCAAAAAAAATAAGAGAAACAAAATTTATTATCCTATTGGTTCTCTTTTCTACATTCATCCTTAGTTTTTCTACAACACCAGCTTTAAATTATATTGCTACATTGGACAACCCCAAAACTGAATTTGTAAGGGTTATTGATAAAGTAAGTATTTCTTCTCGTTCTGGAAAGGAACACTATTTTAAAATAGAGGTAGGTAATGAAATAAAAAGAATGAAAGTTTCCAATAAAATGTACAAATCAACAAATAAAAACAAATTAGTCCAACTCTGTAAAAGAAAAAGTATATTTGGTTATGAATACTGGACATTACAAAACTAGAAAAATATCTATATAAAAAATACATACTGTTCTATTGATTTAAAACTCATTATTATAATATGATATAAAGTATATACAAACATTTAATTAAAATTTTTAAAATCATAGTTCAGAAAAAAGGAGAAAATATGCCATATTTATTAAAGATTAATCAATTTGAAAAAAGTTATGATATAGGAATTTTTAAAAATGAACAATCAATATATAAATTTATTGAGAAAATACCATTTGTAAAAAAAGAAAGTAGCAATTTTAATTATACAAATTACTATATTGAATTTGAAGATATTCCTGAATATTATGAAGTAAATTTCAATAACTATTTATACATTATCACTAGATTTTCATTCATCCCAGATGGAACTGAGATATTTTTTAGCTGGGATGAAATTCATTGTTGGGATGAAAAAATTGCTACTGAAAAAACTTTTATAAATGGTGAAACATTGGTAGATTCATATAACTTTCCAAACAATGAAGTAAAGGACTATATACAAAAACGAGAATCACTATATAGAGAAACAAAAAGATATTATAAGGAAAAAGGATTAAAAATTGAAAGACATGCACTTGGTTCGGAAGATGGTGAGTATGTTGAGCTTGTAAATGATTCTATCCTTTATTTACTAGATATAGATGCAATTGAAATATGGGAACAATCAAAAAATATAGAAGAATTTTTATATAAATATAAAAACCGTTTTAAGTGATTTATATTTTTTGACCTACATAAATATGCATTGAGTTATTTAATAAGATACAAAATAATTCAATGCATAAATTAGTAGAAAAAATAATTCTATTATTTTCCAATTACATATTTATTAAAAAATTCTTTTTCTTCTATAGGCTTAGAGAAATAAAATCCCTGTCCTACATCACATTTAATTGTTTTTAAAAAGTCTAAGTCCTTTTTAGTTTCAATACCTTCACATACAACAGACATATCTATACGATGTGACATTTCAATAATACATTGAATAATACTATATACTTTCTCTCTATTAAAGGTTTCTTTAAGTAGGCTTTTATCTAACTTCAAACCATTAATCGATAAAGAACATAAAAGACTTAATGAAGAGTATCCTGAACCAAAATCATCCATAGAAATTAAAAAGCCCAACTTTCTAAGCTTATCTAAAATTGAAATAACTGGCTTGGATATTTCATTAAAAGCACTTTCAGTTACCTCTATTTCTATATACTTAAAAGGAATTTCATATTCCCTAACAATATCTAAAAATCTTTGGTAGAAATCATTTTGGTAAATAGTAACTCTTGAAAAATTAACTGCAATAGGATAAGTATATTGATTTTTTTTCATAAATGTTTTTTTTATAAATGAACATGCTTTCTTTAACATATAAAAATCTAATTCGATAATAAATCCACTTTTTTCAAATAATGGAATGAATTTATCTGGTGACAGAAAACCAAGCTCTGGAGAAAACCATCGTACAAGTGCTTCTGCACTCACAACATTTAAAGAAGATATTTGAAATTTAGGTTGCAAATACATATGGAATTCTTCATTTTCTAGTGCTTTATGCATATGATTATAAATATTATTTTCCATTTGTAATTGCTTTAGCAGATTTTCATTATACCATACTGTAGAGGAAATTCCTCTCTTTTTACTTACCTTATGGGCAATATTTGCCTTATCCATTATAGAATTGATAGATTTATAATCCAATTTATCAACTTCAACTAAATATGCACCTATACAATAAGATATAGTTTGAGTTACATTCATATTTAATTCAGATATTATGGCCTTAGTCAGAATCTTAATAATCTCATCTAAGAGAGAATCTCTATATTTTGCAAGTATTACAAAATTATCTGAACCAACTCTTGCACAAGTTTCTTTAGTATTAAAGGTTTTGGAAAGTGCAGTTGCAACTATTATTAAAACTTTATCTCCATATTCATATCCATGTACATCATTAATATATTTAAAATTGTCAATATCAATATTTAATAGTACATACTCTCCCTTATATGCATGATGTAAAATCTCAATAGCTCGATTTTCAAATGCAACTTGGTTTTTTATTTTTGTCAAATTATCAGTATAAAATATTTCGTCAAATTTTCTTTTATTATAATACTCCCAAATCAAGATACTTATTATTGATATTGTAAGATAAATAACTAATGCAGTAGCGAAAGAATGTAATTTTATGTCAGAATGTTTTTCAGATATAAAAACAACTTGACTAGATAACGAAGAATATGTTTCGCTCAATTTGTATAATTTATCACCTGAACCTCCATTTCTAACTTTTATAATTTCTTTTTTCATAGATTTCCACATAGTATCCATTTGAATTAATTTTTCTTGAAATTCTTTATTATCACACCTTTGCAATCCAAGTTCACCCTTACCAGTTCTTAGCTCTGTTAAAATGCTATCTAGTTCTTTTATCAAGTTATCATTTCTTTTATTATTCAATTCTTGTTTAACAACCTTTTCAGTTTCACTGCGAATAGTACTAGTATAATTTATAATTTTAATATGTTCTATACTATTGTATAGAGAAAATATAAAAATAATAATAGCAACTAGCCAAATAGCAGCATAAATTAAAAAATCATATTTTTTCTTCATTATTGTTACCTCAATTATAATATATCTATATAATTTGCAATTGACCAATCAGTTATAAAAAATGATTGTATACTTTGCAGTAATATATATTTATCTCAAATAAATCTATCATCTATATGTCTAAAATAGACTAATCTTTGATAGTATATATTTTGTCTTTAGATAGAAAACATACAATATGTGTTTTTACCTTCTTCTTTTGCTCTATATAAAGCACTATCTGCATGATGATATAACTCATAAAACTGTTCTCCATCTTCTGGATATACAGAGATTCCTATACTAACACTTATTCCAAAATATAAATCATCATATGTAAATGTACTATCTAATGTTTTTAATATATCCAGACTTTTATTTTGAATAATTTCCCTATCTCCATTGTATTCCATAAATGCTATAAATTCATCACCTCCTACACGACCAACTATATCTGTTTTTCTAAAACTTCTTTTTAAACATTCAGCTAAATCAATTAATATTTTATCTCCAAATACATGTCCCATAGTATCATTAACATATTTAAAATTGTCTACATCAATCATAAATAGGGCATATCTCCTATTTTTATAATTTAATAGCAATATATCTCTAATCTTTTCCTCAGTGGTACTTTTATTCAGCAATCCTGTCATTAAATCATTTTGAGATTGTTCAATTAATTTATTATACTCCTTCTTCTCTTCATCTATATTTCTTATCTTTCCTAGTATTGATATAGCAGTATCTCCAATCTTATCTGGTTCATTAAAGACTATAGAACACCACAAGTGCACATCATTTTTAGAGAGTATACGTATTTCTATTGCTTCTGGCTTATTACCTCTATGTGCCTCTTCTAAAGCATCAAGTAATATCTTACAATCTTCTTTATAAATATTTGATAACTGTTCAGTAATTGTTCCTTTTGGTTCTACTTGAAATATATTATAATAATTATCAGAAAATATGATTGTATTATCCTTAAAATTATATTCAAATAAAATGTCACCCCATTGTTTTAATGCATTCTGATATCGACTAGCTAAGTTATCAGATTTTTTATCTTTTTCCTCATAAGTTTCTTCTGTTACATCTACTATACTTGAGTAAAAATACTGCTTTCCATCCTTATCATTTCTACATAATCTAGAAATTGTTTCTAAAGAAATCAAACGATTATTTTTGCATCTAATACGATAGTGAAGTGTAACTATACCTTTAGAATTAACTTGGCTTATTATATCACTAAGGACATTTTTTCTATCTTCTTCAAAGATTAAATCAATATACTTTCCATCAAACTTATTTTTTATTTCTTTTTCTGTATAACCTATTAATGATATAAAGCTAGGAGAAATATAATCTAAGGTAAAATCTTCATCAAAACGAATACATTTTACACATGCAGGAATATTATCTAAAACTCTTCTATATTTCCAATATGATTCTTCCATCTCTAAAGACCGTTTCTTAAGCCTATCATTTTCTATGATAACTACAACTAAACTCTTAAAGCCTTCTTTCCCTCTTACAACATTACCTGTTCCAAGTATCCAGATAGGTGTTCCGTCAGATTTTACTACCCTAAATTCAATAGTTACTATATCACTAATTCCAAGTTGTCTTCTAACTTCATAATTGACATATTCTATATCGTCTGGATGCACAAATCCTAATGCTTGATTCTTAAATTTTGCTTCCATCTCCTTAATCGTATAACCAAGCATTCTACGATACCCTTCATTACATGTAAGAAAAGTAAATTCATGATCCATTCCAACTTGAAATATACCTGCGTAAGCATTATCTACGAGTTCTTTTACATTTATTGAATGAGTTGGACTAAGTGCAGAGTATACCATACTTTTTTCTTTTTCTAAGGAAGTGTCTTTTGATATAATATCTTCCTGATAGTTAAATGAATCAACATCTTTTTCAAAGTAATATTCATAAAACTTGTCTGCATCTATAGGCTCTTTATAATAAAATCCTTGTAGTATTTCTGGTCTCATCTGTTCAATAATTTTTAAAGTTTCTTTATCTTCAATTCCTTCAACATAAACTGTCATATTCATGCTATGACACAGATTAATAATTTGTGAAACGATTTTTTGGTCTGTTACATCATATGTAATACGATCTAAAAGAGTATGATTAATTTTTAAAGAATCTGCACTTAATTCACGAAAAATTTCTAAGGAAGAATGTTTTGCTCCAAAACTATCAAAGCTAATCTTAATACCTTGACTTCGAAGAAAGTCAAAAGAATGCCTTATTTCTTCTATTTTTTTTATATTATTATCTTCTGTCAATTCCAATGTAATTAGAGATGGTGACAGACATTGTTTTTTTATAGTATCTAAAATAAAGAACTTGAAATTAGGGTCTTCAAGCTGTTGATATGATACATTTATGTTCATCTTAAAATTTGGCATATATTTTATCCATATATTCAATTGTTTTAAAGCAGTTCTAATTACCCATTGACTAACTTTATCCATAAGCCCAGAAGATTCTAAAAAAGGTATAAATTCAGTTGGCCCAAGTTTCATTTCAAAATTAGGATTCTTCCAACGAAGCAATACTTCACATCCATGTAATTTCTTATTATTAGTAAAAATAAGTGGCTGGTAATTTAAATAAAATCCTTCAAAATCATTTAATACACTTTCTCTTAGATACTCTATCAAATTTATAGAATACTGAGAAAAATTTAACTTATCCTTTGAATAGACAAGCAGAGTCTTTTTTCCTTGTTTTTTTGCTTTCTCAAATGTAACACGTGCATTTTGGTACAATATATCACATTCTGTACCATCTTTAGGATAAAAGCAAACACTTCCTGATATGGTAAACGAAATAGCATGTCCATTAATCTGTTTTATACACTGTGCTACATCTTGAAACCTATTAAATAGTTTTATTAATTCATAACAATCTCCATTCGGATACAATACCCCAAATCCGTTTCCATCCAATCTATATAAACTTACATCTTCAGGTAAAAAAGGTAAAATAGCTCTAGAAAATTTTTTTAAAACTCTATCTCCAAATGAATAAGAATATAAATTATTAATCTGCTCAAAATCATCAATTCCAATAAACATAATCCCATATTGATTCTTCTGATTTTCTAGGTTTGAAAGCATCATTCTAAAATTATAATTCCCATTTAAATTCGTTAATTTATCTATAATATTATTAGTTGACATTTCCATTAATCCATCCCCCTCAAATTTCAAACTTTTTGAAATAAATATTTATCTACTATTTTTTACTCATATTTTATATTTCTGAAAGTTTTTATGTGTATAATAAATCATGACCTAATTCAAAAGCTATTTTTAAATATCATTCTGCTTTAAATTTAATTATCAACTAAATGACATTGAAGATGGAATATCTAATCTTTTTAATAAATAATTAAAGTACCATTTACCTAGAATTTAACTCTTTGAGTTTATTTTATCATATTATGGAAATATATTCTTTTTTTTTGAGATATTACTTAAGCTATACTCATATTCCCGAAATTAAAACAATAATCTACTTATCTATTATTAATTATGTCTAAAAATAAAATTTATAAATGGGTAATAAATTAGTTATATTTAGATATATGTATTATAAAAAGATAATAAAGTTAAGAATATCAATATTATTAAACAAAAAAATATTTTTTAATTGCAATTCTCGCATATAAAACATGTATACTACAAACATAGTACAACTTGATAAAGTAATACATATTTTTATACAATTCCTAAATTATATCCTCTAAAACATTAAACAATGAAAATAGCCATGTAACTAAACAATCGCAGAATTTCTCTGCTTTTAGAAGTTACATAGCTATTTTCATTACTAGCAATTATAGACTGCCCTTTTAAAACCAACCAATCTTATCTAATAAAAAATTTGATAGCACTATACACAAAAGGTGCAACTAATATAACACTATCGAATCTATCTAATATACCCCCATGACCAGGTATTATCTTTCCATAATCCTTTATCCCTACATATCTCTTTATAGAAGATGCAAATAAATCTCCTAATTGAGCTATTATACTTCCTATGCTTCCTATTATTGCTAATTGAAGCAAATCAATACCAAATAAATATCCAAATAAAATACAACAAAGTGTACTTCCTATTATTCCTCCAATAGCTCCTTCTACAGTCTTTTTAGGACTCACTTTAGGAATTAATTTATGTTTTCCAAGTAAATAGCCACTAAAATATGCAAATATATCTGTCATAAAAGATATAACAAATATAAGCCATACATAGATATTTCCTTTTTCAAAACCATTTATAGTTATAACTATAAAATCTAAAAACACTCCTATATAAAAAATTCCTAAAAACGTAATCGAAACATCTATAACATTGTTTTTGCCCATCAACATATAAATTATACCTGCTAAAAATAAAATGAAAATCATTGCATAAGTATACTCTAATGGTAAGTTAAAAATATTTTTTACAGCTAAATAAATAGAAAATATATATCCGATAACAAAGATTGGATGTATATCTTTTATTTTAAATGCCTTATAAAACTCATGTAATGCAATATAAACTATTGCCATCTCAGCTATATATAAAGGAATCCCTCCATATACAACAAATAGAAATAATGGAACCAGAGCTAGTGAAGCAATAATTCTTGTAAGCATAAAATAATCTCCTTACTTAAGTCCTCCAAATCTTCTATCTCTTTTTTGATATATATAAATAGCCTTTTGTAATTCTTTTTTATTAAAATCAGGCCAATGTATATCAGTGAAATAAAACTCAGAATAAGCAACTTCCCAAAGTAAAAAGTTACTCAATCTTTGTTCTCCACTTGTTCTTATTACCAAGTCTGGATCTGGTATAGACTTTGTGCTTAAATAGTTTTTTATAATATCTTCATCAATATTGTTTATATCTATTTTACCACTTTCACAATTTTTTACTATATCTATAAGAGCATTTTTTATATCTGCCCTACTTCCATAGTTTAATGCTAAATTTAAATTAACTCCTGTATTGTCTTTTGTCATTTCCTTAGCTGAGTTTAATTCTCTTATACAAGTTTTTGGTAAAGCACTTATATCTCCTATAGCTGTCACTTTTACATTATTTCGATGAAGCTCAGCTATTTCATTTTTTAAGTATGTAGATAATAAGTTCATAAGTGTATCAACTTCAATTTTTGGTCTCTTCCAATTTTCTGTTGAAAATGCATATAATGTTAAGTGCTTAACTCCTAAATTTGAGCATTCTTTTACTATATCTCTTATAGTTTCTACTCCAGCCTTATGTCCTGCAGTTCTTGGAAGAAATCTAGATTTTGCCCATCTTCCATTCCCATCCATTATAATAGCAATATGAGTAGGTATGTTATTTAAGTCTATGTCATACATAATGTTGTTATTCATATTTTGCCTCCAATATTGTTCTGACTCCTTAAATTAAGGAGTCAGAAAAGTATGTGATTATTAGTTCTACATTATCACCTATCTCAGATATTTTTATAACTCTAGGAACTACAAGTTTATCTTTATCCTTTTTACCTTCAATCGATTTTATGGTATAATTTACATTTTGTTCGTCAAAATATTGTTTTACCTCATCTACATGAAGACCTAAAAGGTTATAATATTTTTTCAATATTATACCTCCATTATATCCTTTTCTTTTTTAGATAATAATGCATCTATTTCTTTTATAAATTTATCAGTCATTTTTTGAACTTCATCTTGTGCCTTTTTTGACTCGTCTTCAGTTAATTCTCCGCCTTTTTCCATTTTCTTAATCTTTTCATTGGCGTCTCTTCTTTCATTTCTTATTCTAACTTTAAACTCTTCTGCAGCTTTACTAGCTTTTTTAGCTAATTCTTTTCTTCTTTCTTCTGTTAAAGCAGGTACAGAAAGTCTTATAACTTCACCATCATTTGATGGATTTAATCCTAAATCTGAATTAGATATAGCTTTTTCTATTTCATGCATAGCAGATTTATCCCAAGGAGATATCATTAATACTCTTGGTTCTGGTACAGATATAGCACCAATTTGATTTATCGGAGTTGGAGTTCCATAATAATCAACTCTTATCTTGTCTAACATTTGTGCATTAGCTCTTCCTGCTCTTATAGTCCCAAATTCAAACTTCAGAGCATCAATTGTCCCATTCATTTTTTCTTCTAATTGCTTATGTATTTCTAGTTTCATAATTTTACTCCTCCTTCATTCTTCATTATTTTACAGTAGTACCTATATTTTCACCTTTTACTGCTCTTATTATATTCTCTGTTGTAAGCTCAAATACCTTTATTGGAATCTTATTATCCATACATAAAGATGTAGCTGTAGAGTCCATTACTTTTAATTCTTTTTGTATAACTTCCATATAACTTAATTCTGTAAATTTCTTAGCATCTGCATGTACTTTTGGATCCTTGTCATATACTGCATCAACATTTTTAGCTAACAGGATAACTTCTGCTTCCATTTCAGCAGCACGTAAAGCAGCAGTTGTATCTGTTGTAAAGTAAGGGTTTCCTGTTCCTGCACCAAATATAACAACTCTTTCCTTTTCTAAATGTCTAACTGCTCTTCTTCTTATATATGGCTCTGCAATTTGTCTCATATCTATAGCAGTTTGAACTCTTGTAGCAACCTCTATATTTTCTAGTGCATCTTGTAATGCCATCGCATTCATGACTGTAGCTAACATTCCTATATAATCAGCAGTAGTTCTGTCCATTCCTTCGCTAGTTCTACCTCTCCAGAAGTTTCCTCCACCTACTACTACAGCTACTTCAACACCTATTTCTTGTATTTTTTTAATAGCAATAGCAATATCATTAACTACATCATTATTTATACCAAAACCTCTTTCTCCAGCTAATGCTTCTCCACTTAATTTTAACAATACCCTTTTGTACATTGGTTTATCCATCAGAAACCTCCTATTTCAATCCTTCATATCCATTTTTTTCTATTTTTTAAAAAAGAGAACACCTGCGTGTTCTCTCTTTGGTTATTACTTAAGTTGCTTCGCAACTTCTTCTGCAAAGTTTTCTTCTCTCTTTTGTATACCTTCACCAACTTCGAATCTCACAACTTTAACAACTTTTATATCAGAACCTACTGCTTTAGCAACATCAGCAACTAATTGTTTAACAGTTATATCTGGATTTTTAACGAAAGTTTGCTCTAATAAACAAACTTCCTTTAATTCTTTTTCTAATCTTCCTTTAACCATTTTTTCAACTATATTAGCTGGCTTTCCTTCATTTAAAGCTTGTTGAGTTAATACTTCTGTTTCATGTGCTATGTATTCAGCATCTACTTCGTCTCTTGAAACATACTTAGGATTCATAGCAGCAACTTGCATAGCTACATCTTTACCTAATTCTAAAACTTTAGCATCTCTAGCTTCTGTTTCCATTTCAACAAGAACACCTATTTTTCCACCACCATGGATGTATCCAGCAACTTGTCCATTAGTTACAACTTTAGCAAATCTTCTAAAGTCTAATTTTTCACCGATTTTTGCAACTCTATTATTTAAAACTTCTTGTAAAGTTATTCCTTCTCTATGAGTCTCACCTAATAAAGAAGCTATATCTTCTTTATCAGTAGCTAATGCCATACAAGCAGCATCTTTAACGAATACTTTGAAGTCTTCATTTTTAGCAACGAAATCTGTTTCTGAGTTAACTTCTACCATAGAAGCAACTGTATTATCATCGTTCATTTCTATTGCAACTAGACCTTCAGCAGCAACTCTACCAGCTTTTTTAGCAGCTTTTGATAATCCTTTTTCTCTTAATAAATCTACTGCTTTTTCCATATTTCCTTCAGCTTCTTGTAAAGCTTTCTTGCAGTCCATCATTCCTGCGCCTGTACTCTCTCTTAACTCTTTTACCATTTGAGCAGTTATATTAGCCATTTTTTAAGTTTCCTCCTACTTATTCTATTCCATATTATAAATGGTAAGGGCGACCCTTACCATTTAATTGTCAAATTATTATTCTTGGTCTTCAGCTACTTCTTCTTCAGCACCTTGTCTACCTTCGATTACAGCTGTTGCCATAGCACCAGTTATTAATTTTACGGCTCTTATAGCGTCATCATTTCCTGGTATAGCAAAGTCTAATTGCTCTGGGTCACAGTTAGTATCAACTATACCAACTACTGGTATACCTAATCTATGAGCTTCTTGGATAGCTATGTTTTCTTTTCTTGGGTCAACTACGAACATTGCACCTGGTAATTCAGGCATGTCTTTTATTCCACCTAAGTATTTTTCTAGTTTTTCTTTTTCAGCTCTTAATTTTATAACTTCTTTTTTAGGAAGAACATTAAATACACCTTCTTCTTCCATTTTTTCTAATTCTCTTAATTTATTTATTCTAGTTTTTATAGTTTTGTGGTTTGTTAACATTCCACCTAACCATCTCTCATTAACAAAGTACATTCCACATCTTTCAGCTTCATCTTTTATTGCATCTTGAGCTTGTTTTTTAGTTCCTACGAATAAGATTGGCTTTCCTGTTTCAGCTACTTCTTTAGTGAATTTGTAAGCTTCTTCAACTTTTTTAACTGTTTTTTGTAAGTCGATTATATATATTCCATTTCTTTCTGTGAATATATACTTAGCCATCTTAGGGTTCCATCTTCTTGTTTGATGACCGAAGTGAACACCTGCTTCTAATAATTGTTTCATTGATATTACTGACATATTCTACCTCCTGGTTTTATACCTCCAGCTTGATCTTCTCCCTAAAAAACCATGTAATAGGCACCTTTTAAGGATCCCAATGCTGTGTGTGATTTATTTTATTTTTTCACCTCTAGTAGTATATCATAGAGGTGAAAAAATAACAATATTTTTTCCATATTTTCTATTTTTATATTTTTTTGTGTATTTTATACCATTTTTTTGAATTTAATTTGCAAGTTTCATTTTTAATTTTGTTTTTAATGATACATTGTCTACACTATTATTACTTACTATATCTACACTTCCAAGTAAGTCACCTGAGTTAGTATAGTATTTTATAGTACCCATAGTATCACCTTTTTTAACAGGATATTCTATATTTTTAATCTTTACTTCCGATTTTATACTTTCATCATCTTTTAATATTGTATAAAGTTCATCTTTGGCCTTTAAAGTA
Organism: Clostridioides sp. LIBA-6822; assembly: GCF_056688955.1. Taxonomy (NCBI): domain Bacteria; kingdom Bacillati; phylum Bacillota; class Clostridia; order Peptostreptococcales; family Peptostreptococcaceae; genus Clostridioides; species Clostridioides sp. LIBA-6822. The sequence goes on from NZ_CP196995.1 coordinate 2,403,851, forward strand.
ACCTCTAATTCTTTCATTCCTTTTATATATTTCTTACCTATAAAACTATCTTTTTCAATTACTTTTTTCATATTGAAATTTTCTTTTCCATATTTCAGTAGTGCTAAAGAAGCAGACGTTCTTTTATTTTTGTGATTAGCACCCAATACTACACCTATTACTCTACGTTTTTTCTCGTTTTTATCATTTTTGTCTACAATCATAGAAAATGATAAGCAATATCCAGCATTACCAGTATATCCAGTTTTTATACCATCTACTTCTGGTATAATTCTTAATAATGCATTTGTATTGCTTTTTTCAAAACTTCTATCTGAATTTGTATATGTCTCCATATCAGTTATAGCTGTTACTTGTTTTTCATAATGGTCAAACATGTATTTTCCAAGAATAGCTATATCCCTTGCAGTAGATTTATTTTCTTTCGCTGGTTGTTTTGGATTACTCAAATCGTATATTGGAAGACCATTTGGGTTTAGAAAATGTGTATTAGTCATCCCTATTTCTTTTGCTTTTTTATTCATTCTATCTACAAATGCTTCCTTAGTTTTACAAATATGTTTTGCTATAGCAATTGCCGCATCATTTCCTGATACAATCATAAGACCTCTCATAAGCTCTATAAGTGGCACTTCTTCACCATCTTTAAGTTTATAGCTTGAACCTTTTACTGATGCAATAGACTTGTCTATTTTTACTACATCAGTTTCTTTTACTTCTTTATTTTCAATAGCTTCTATTGCAAGTAAAAAAGTCATCATCTTACTTAAACTAGCTAGTGGTACCTTCATATCAGGTTCTTTACTATATAAAACCCTACCTGTCTCTTGGTCTATAAGTATAGATGTTTTTGAGTATTTGTCTACAGATTTTTCATCTGCATATGAATAAGTTGGTATTATAAAAACTAGTATCATGGCTAATGCTATAATTTTTTTTATTGCATTTTTCAAATTTTTCACCTTCTTGGATTATTAAGTATATTTATATTTAAATTTTCCCTATTTAGTCCAATTTATATCTAGTAATTAATACCTATCCATATTTAAACAGATATTATCTTATCATCCTTTTAATAATTACAGATGCCCAAATTGCTCCTATTGTAACTCCAAAAAATACTTCTATTCCTGCTAAAGCCTTCCCAATTAAACTTGTAGCAACCATATCTCCATATCCCACTGTACTAAATGTAGCCATACTAAAATACCATAAGTCTATATACATTCTGAAAATCTCACTTAATGAATAATTGCCTATGTTATTTATATTTAAAGCTACAAGTGTACTATTTGAACTTTCTATACCTACAAATAAGTATAATAAGGCAAAAACACTTATTATTACTATAATCACTAACAATATATTCCATGGCTTTTCTCCATAACCTGTAGTATAGCGTGCTATTTGGTCAAAAAACTTTTCAACTAAATAGTCACTGAAAGTAGGATAATCAGAGCGTTTCATTATTTTACTACTATAAATCCTTTCCTTATAATAATAAAATCCTATCATTTCGTATTCTCCGATTTTTGTTGCTTGATTTCTAGCTATTCTATAATTTATCTTTCCATGCTTATACTCACTTTTACCATACTCAACATTTTTTAGTACAAATTTTGTACAGGTGCTAAAAATGATTCCATCCATTCGAGGAAAGTTTTCTACACTATTAACTACTAAGTCAGGCCCTTTAAATTTTACTTTTTCAAATATACGGTCATTTACATAGGCTTTGCTGAATCTTGTTTTATTAAAATCACAGTTTTCTAGGAATACACATCCATTAAAAAATACACTCTCTTTAAATTCTGTATAGTTAAAAATAACATTCTTTTTAAAAATGTATTTTTTAAAATTTACTTTCTTTTTAAATATTACTTCAGAAAAATTCAGTCTTTTATAATCATAAGTTAATATTTCCTCTGCATTAAATTCATTTTCAAATATAAACCCATTGAATTCACTGATTTCTTCTTTATAAATAGTATCCATCATTAGTTGTATATCTTTATCAGACTTATGTTCTTTATGAAAGATACAATATCCAGAAGAATCTGCTTCTCTATCGCACTTTTTTCCATCTTTTTTAGATATCCATTTACAATTCATAAATATCCTCCAGTACAAAACAATTATTACTATTTTGTATTAGTTTGGATATTATTTTATTTTATATACTTAAATACTTACAAAATATATATTAAATTGTTCGTTCTAAAATTTTAGTATGTTACTTACAAATAAGAGAGTGAATTTTATCTATATTTTCATTTCTTTACACAATAAATACAAATTTAAATTTACTTATCATTTTTAAGCAATTTAGTAACTATATTTAGTGCTACTAAATCATCCATAAACCCTATTGGAAATACAAAATCTGGAATAACATCTGTTGATATTACAAAATAAAGTAACATGCTTCCAATCAATAAATATTTCTTTATTGTAAGTCCTTCTGTACAAAAGTCAGCATACATTTTTCTTAATCTATCTGTAAATTGACCTTGCTTTTCAATAGAATCTATCTTTTTATTAAAATTATCAAAAAGTAGTTTTTTACCTTCATCTGTCTGTACATATAATTTACACTTACTCAATTCTTTTTCAATATTTCCATTAAAACTCTTATCATTGATTAAATTTGCAAATCCAAGAATATCATCAAAATTACTGAAATCACTATCTATATTAAATATTTGATTATTATTGTTCCTAAATTCATATCCTGATGCTTGTAGTAGTTCTTCTAGATTAATATTTAAATGTATTGCTATCTTTTCCAAATGATTTATATTTGGTTTTTGCTTATTATTAGCTATACGAGATATAGTGGCTTTATCAATTCCACTTTTTTTACTCAATTCTCCCATTGAGACTGATTTTTCTTCTAGTAAAATTTTCAATAAATCCCCGAAGTTCCCAACCTCACTGTGTTGTTCCATTATTTTCACCTGCTTTATTATGATTGGTTTTATATTATTAATATGATTTATTTGTTATTTAGGTGTTGTATGATGTTGAAATTTTATCAACAATTTATTGGTTTATCTGTAACAATTTATCCATTTTTACAATACTATAACTAATATAGTACAAAATTTAAGAGAAAGGATGTTAATCTACTGTGATTGAATCAATTTTATTAGTAACTTCTCTTTGTATAGATGCCTTTGTAACAAGTTTTGGATATGGCGTAAATAAAGTTAAAGTTCCTTTATATTCAAATATAATTATTAGTGTAGTTTGCTCAACTATTTTGGCAATATCACTTTTTGCAGGTACAATAGTTAGAGATTTTTTACCTCAAAACATAACAATGCTAATATGTTTTTTTATCTTATTTTTATTAGGAAGTGCTCGACTAATTGAAAGCTTTTTTAAATCTTATTTTAAGAAAAAATCCATACATTCAAAAAATTATAAACTTAATATGTTAGACCTTAAATTGAATTTTAATGTAAGTATTGAACCTGATACTTTAGATACAAGTAAATCTAAAATAATTAAGTCTGCTGAAGCATTTACACTTGCTATTGCTCTAAGTTTAGATGGATTAGCGATTGGATTTGGTAGTGGTCTTGTAGGTGTAAATTATATACAAGTTATTCTATTTTCTTTACTATCAAATGTAATTGCAGTTTTACTTGGTTGTTTACTAGGAAATATATTTGTTAAAAAAATAAATTTGAACTTATCTTGGTTAAGTGGTTTAATCCTGTTGGTCATTGGATTTATGAAGATATGTTAATAAAAAAGCTATCTAAAAATAAAATTTTATATTTAGATAGCTTCTTTTATATTTTTATATTTGTTTTCTATTCTCTCTAATTTCTTTCTGAATCTTTTTAAGAGCTTTCTTCGAACCTCTCTGAATATCTTTTTCTAATTTTCTATCCTCAAAACTAGTAAACAATGTATCCAAGTCATATCCTTCTGGATATAATTCTGATGCTTTTATGCTAAGTTGCAATCTTTTTATGTTTACTGAAATAAAATTATCTTTAAATAATACTTCTACATTATTAAACTTGTCTATTGGTTTATATACAACTCCAAAATCATTTTCATCTAATAATTTTACTTTATCTCCTATATTATAATCTGTATAGTTTGGAATAATTTCAGAATTATTACTGTCTTCAACATTAGATTGTAGTTTACTTCTTTTAACTAAATCTAAATTGTAGCTTCTATCAATTATATATTCTTTAGCTCTCTCTAATACTCTATTTTTTATCCCCATTTTTTTTGAAATAAAAAGAGCATTACTATCTTCAGATTTTCCTATAGTTAGCTTATACATTGGTTCTAGAGTTTCTTTATCAAACATCATACCAGCATTTTCGAACTCTGGATGTAAGTTAGCAAACTTCTTTATTTCTCCATAATGAGTTGATGCTATCGTTATACATCCCATTCTATAAAACTCTTCTAATAATGATATTGCTAATCCTGAACCTTCATTAGGTTCAGTTCCACTTCCTATCTCATCAAATAGAACAAGAGTAGAGTTATTTGATAAACTCATAATCTCTGCGATATTTTTTATGTGTGATGAAAAAGTACTTAATGCATTTTCAATACTTTGATTATCTCCTATATCCACAAAAACTTTTTCAAATACACTAAATTCACTACCTTCTTTTGCAGAAACATCAAATCCACATTGCACCATTAAAGTTAATAGTCCAACAGTCTTAAGAGTTACAGTTTTTCCTCCTGCATTAGGTCCTGTTATTACAAGACTCCTATAATCTCTGCCTATTTCAAAATCTAAAGGTACTACATCTCCTGTTAGAAGTGGATGTTTTCCTTTAATTATTTTTATATATCCATTATTATTTATTTTTGGAGTAATACCTTTTATTTTTTGACTATACTTAGCTTTTGCAAATACCATATCATATTCAGAAAGTATTTCTATATTCAATTTTATCTGATTTATCTTATCAAATATAAGTTCTGTTAAATAAGATAGTATTTTATATTCTTCAATAGTCTCATCAGCTTTTAACATAGTCAACTCTGTACTTAAATTTGAAATACTTCTAGGCTCAATAAATACAGTATTTCCTTTTGATGATGTATCTAATATAGTCCCATCAACCTCATTTTTATATGAGGATTTAATTGGTATTACATATCTATCATTTCTTTTACTTATTATAAGCTCTTGTATATACTTTTTATTTATAGTTGATGTTATAAATTTATTTAATCTATCTTTTATTTTGCCTTCTGTAATTTCTATATTTCGTCTTACTTTTTTTAATTCTTTACTAGCATTAGAATCGACTTTATTCGATTTTATACAGTAATTTATCTCATCTTCTATATTTTTACATTCTGTTATATTTAAAGCATAAGAACTTAATGTAGGCGAATAAAATTCTTTTTCTAGCATAAAAGCTTTAATCTTCCTACATCCTCTTAAAAAATCTTCAATATTTATAAGTTCAATTGGTTCTATTATCATTCCTTTTTCAATTTTATCTATTGTAGAACCTGCATTAAATAATCCTTCAAGTGGTATATGATTGCTATTTTCAATTATCTTTCTAGCTTCTTTATTTTCTGCTAACTTTCTTCTTACTACTCCAATATTACCACTAGGAGTTAATTTATCTATTAGATTTTTTCCAAGTGAACTTACACAATATGCTTTTATTAACTCTTTAACTTCGTTTAGTTGTAATCTTTCAAATGTATTACTATTCATTATTTTTTCTCCTTTATTTATAAGTCATAGGCTTTTAAATTACCTTATCATTTACTTTGATAATAGTTATTTTGTGAACGACTTAATAAATAAGGAGTTATTATGCATCAAACTCCTTATTTATTAAGAAGTTTAACCCCGGACTCATTACTATTAGTATTTTTCTTCATAAAAAACTGCTCCTTTTCTGTTTTTACTTAATTATTTATCTTAGTGCTCCTAATATTATTTCATAAATTCCATCTTCATGTCAATAAAAATAATTTCATTGATGTTTTTTCATAATAAAAATACCTACAACACTTGCTATTAAAATAAAAATAGTGCTTATACTCTTATTTATTAGCACATAATAAGCCTGTCAATCTGCTTCCAACAAAAGAGCTAAGCAAGTGTAACGTATTAAAAATTCTGGTTGATAACCCCATAAAAAATAGCTGATAATAGTAAAACACTTTTACATGTTCTAATAAAATCAGCTATTTATAATCTAATATGGTTTTAACCTTTTTTGACTTTGAAAATTAACCTTTATAAGTAATCAGTGGTTTCATAGTTGCCACCACTTGAATAAGTTTATATTCTATCAAACTTTCAATAATTTGCTCTATATTTTTATATGCTTCTGGAGCTTCTTGAAATAATAAATTTATATCATTACATAGAATATGACTTTTAAATTTAGTTTGTTTTATGGTATCTTTATTATACTTGTTTTTAAGGCGAGATTTACAAATTGAACGAGACCATTTTCTACCTGCTCCATGTGACAGAGAGTATAAAGATATCTCTGTATTTTCAGTAGGCATAACTATATATGATAAACTACCTCTTGAACCTGGTATAATTACAGCTCCACTTTCACTCGAAACAGTACCTTTTCTATGTATAAATTTATCTTCCCTTTTCTCTATAAAATTATGATTTATAGATAATATCTTTTTGAGATTTCCAGATGTACCTATTGACTGCATAATTTTTTTACTGATAACTTCACGATTACGCTCTGCCCAAATTAAAGCCTTATCATGATTTTCCATATAATCTCTTGCTTTCTCACTTTCAACCTCGATACCATCTTTATTATAAAATTTGTTCAAAATAGTCTCTCCATAATTTCTTGAGCCACAGTGAACCAGCATCATTATATCATCCTCTGAAAATCTTAATTTTTCAAATTCTTCTTTATTATAGACCTCATTTACACATTGAAATTCTACAAAATGATTTCCACTTCCAATAGTTCCTAAATTTAAAATTGGACTTTCTTCTTCATATCTATTTGTTATTTCTATATCAGATAAGTCTTTAATCTTGCCAAGAGACTTAATCCATCTGTCTTTTTTAAATTTCTTTTTTAAAATCCCAGTTTTAAACAAAGTCATTCCACACCCTATATCATTTCCAATTATATGTGGATAAATAATATCTCTAGTTTCAACAGCTAAACCCACAGGTATTTTACCTGCATGTAAATCAGGTAATCCTACTACTTTTAAAACTCCATTTAAGCTTGAAATATCTTCAAGTTGTCTCTTTGCTATATCTTCAATCCAACACTTATTACTTGCTATTATTTTTATTTTACTCATACTTTGCTCCTTTTTAATATGCTCCTGCCTTTAAAAAGTAGCAAAAAAGCTGTGACCTTTAGCCCCAGCTTTTTATTCTAAACTACAAAAGCAGGTGGCTATTTGTTAAAATATGCTTAGATATTTGATACCTCATTATTTTTTGCTAACATAATAACCACTTCCTCTCATTATTTATGAATACATTAAATTTTACATCTATATGTATATTATTTATAGATATTGATTTTAAAATATGTAATATATAATTTTTATATTATAGAACTAATAATAATCATCGAAATCATGACTATTGCTAGACCAGCAACAACAAGTTTTTTATGTAATTTCTTTCTCACTTTAATTTTTTCTTCTTTTTTTACCTGTACGACTTTATCTCGTTTCTCTTCCTTCTTTTCATCTTCAACTTCTATATATGCTTTTTCATACATCACTTTACTTAAATCAACAATAATATCATTGGCCCTAGTATACTTATTATTTCTACCAAGAAGCCTCTTTATAACATTTATAAGTTCTATATTTCCATTAATTGCTTTTATACTATTCCAATCTAAGCCTTTATCAATAGATTGTAATATTTTTTCTTCTGAATTTGATTCTCCAAAAGGTAATTTTTTAAATATAGACTCAAATAAAATAAGTCCTGTTGCAAAAAAATCACTTTCTTTATCGGTATAATTTATACATAGTTGATGTGGACATAAATATCTTCTATTTCCATAGCTTCTTGTATTAACCCCATTATTTGCTTTTGTAATTCCAAAGTCACAAATTTTGATATTATATTCTGTATCTACTATTATACTACTTGATTTTAAACTGCCATGATATGAATGATTTCTATGTATCATTTCTAAAGCTTTTAAAACTTGTATCATTATATTTACAATTGCTTCTAAATGAAGATAATTACCTAGAATTAATTCATCTAGCCCAATACCATTAAAGTCTTCACTTACAACGTAATACAGTGTTGTTTCTTCTGTACAATGAATTCCAACATCTATTATTTTTAGTATATAAGGAGAGTTTATTTCATCTAAAGCAGTACTTTCATCAATTAAATTTGAAACAAAATCCTCACAGATATAATTATTGTGCTTTATGACTTTTATTAGCACATTTTTTCTGTAAAAAACATCTCTAGCTTTATAGATTTTGTTAATTTCTAAAACGTCATCAGAATTTACTACCTCATATCTATTGCCTATAAAATTCAACCATGTCACCTCCTCATACATTTTATATAACTAAATCTATTTACAATTATACCAATATATAGGAATATTTTCTATATATTAATGACTCTAATATCAAAACAAGAATCAATAATGTTACTTTTATACAAAAAAAAACAAGAAAGTCAGAGGCTTCCTTGTTTTTTTGTATAAATATCACTTTAAAAAATGATTTATTTTTTTAATTCTTTATAGGAACTATTTGATATATGTTCTTTTTTTATGACTTTTCCATTTGAATCTTTAAATATTCTATATGTAGAATACTTATTTTGCCCAGTCTGCTTCACTTCTATCGATATATTAGGTTTGTCACTAGAGTTACCATATATTACTGATGACACACTTCCTCCACCTGCATAGTTTTTAATATATACAGGATGGTTATATGGATTTTTAAACTTTAAATTTAATCCACCATCACTCACAGTAGCATCTCTTCCTTTAGGCACATAAGTTGATGCAGATGAATGATTTGTAACTTGAGTTATTTCCATTCCTGAAATAAGAGCGGCATTATAAACTGTTGAAGATGTCTGACAAACACCTCCGCCTGCTGATTGCTCTAATTTTCCATAAACTATAACTGGTGCATCCTTATATCCATTAGCTTTGTTACTAGGTCCTGTAAGTTTATTATATGAAAACTCTTCACCTGGCATCAGTAATACATCGCTAGTTTTTCTTGCTGACAGACCTACATTATACGACCTACCTTCCACGGCCTGAGAATAAGTAGTTGAATATTGACCTATAACAGAATTCACAGTTTTTACTTGTTCAGTTGTTATATCTGGTTTTTGAAGATTTACTTTAAGTTCTAAAGATTTATGCTCTTTATTTTTTATCATATCATATATAGATTCTTTGTTTGCTGATAAATCGAACTCTCTGCCCACAACAGAATCTGTGTAATTCAATCCTCCACTTCCAACACTAATAGATGCATTTTTCATTTTGACATTAATACTGTCTGCTATAGAAGATACTTTAGAACTAAGCTTTGCTTCATCATAACTGGATTCTATTTTTAGAGCTAGTTTATTTATTCTTATATCAATATATTTTTTTAAGTTTTGAAAGTAAGAGCCTTTTTTTGTAGTCTCATACGCATTTTTTACAACTTCTTCTGTATTATATCTTAAATCAATATCTTTTGGAGATATCGTATATTTTTTCCCATCATAGCTAAGATTTAAATCTTCTGGAGTATACTTACCTGTTATAGCTTTTAATGCTTCTTCTTTAGTCATGTCAGATACATTTACTCCTTCTATATACACATTTTTAGCGATTTTCCCATTATACAGAAATTTGTTATTAAAAAAATAAGTAAATCCTCCTATAGCTACAACTAAAATTGCTAATACTATTATAAGATTTCTCTTTCTTTCTTTTCCTAATCTTGAAACCCTTGTTGCACTTCTGCCCATAACTTCACCTCATTTTAACACTCTTAATTTTGCCTGATAGAGTTTCCATTTCAAAACTACTTTAGATTATATTTGAATAGCTTTTTTTAAACAAGGAATTTAATCAAATGTAACTTTATTGTAAATTTATGTCTTATAATTAGTTTTATTTTTGATATTTTTTTATTATATTTTTTTATTATTTCTTAATAAAAAAATTAAGGGTTTTATAATAATTAACTTGATTTATATTAGAATTTAAATATAACCTATTACAGGATAATGGTCTGATAGGTAAACTTTTTCTACTTCATATCCTTTTAATTCAACATTTTTATTAACAAAAATGTAATCTATTCTAGATTTTGATTTTTCAAATGTTGGTAAATAAGACTTGTTTAGTGAAATGGCCATATCATTGAACATGCTTAAAAAGACATTTTTCTCATTAAAGTCACCACACAAAACAACTATACCTACTAATCTATTCCTATAATCTATTATTTCATCCAATTGTTTTGCTCTTTCTTGTCTATCAAGCCCCAAGTGAGTATTTATTACATTTATAATTCTTGCATATGCATCTATAGTTATACAAAGTGCCCCTCGTTGTTCTTTTTTGCTAGTTAAGAAAAAATGATTGCTATTTAATATTTTAAATTTTGTAAATGTGCAAATACCATATATCATATTTACTTTTTTCACATTTGTAGCAAATACACCATCCATATTTAAAACAGTTTTTAAAGCTAAAAATTGAGGATATAATACTTCTTGCAAACAAATTACATCACAATCCAATTTTTTCAAATATATTCCCATTTTAGTTAAAGTTAATCTATTATTTGAATCCATGCCTTTATGAATATTGTAGGTTACTATTTTCATAATAATATCACCTCTTATGTAATATAATACTTATTAAAATTTAAACTTATCTACTCTTTATTTAAAACTATTACTTAGGTTATAAAATCAACTAATTATAAACTTTATCACAAAAAAACCTAACTTAAGTATTTATATTCTACATAAGTTAGGTTTTATAAACTATTATAATATTTATTATTTCATTCATTTCTAATGATGATTCTCCTTTTTTATCTTTTTCAATTTGCCTTCACTAACAACAAATAAAAATCCCATCTTCTTATATATTTCATCCAATTCAATTAAAGTTACTTCACCATTTTTTAAATTTGTTAATGTTATATCTTGTATTCTTCTTGATGGAATTATCATAAGTTATCAACACTCCTTTAAATTCTTTTTAATCTTTATATTTAAATATATTTATGTATTCTGGTATATATTCATAAATTATTAAAATAAATTCAAAAAACACCCGTTCTGCAAACATTCGTTCTATATACTTATTATACATCATACAGACGTTCGATTCAATACAAAAATTAAATATATCTCGATTCTAGTAAATTTTCCAATATTATGCACTAAATATGTCAAAATATATTTTTTAAACGAATTATATTGTCAAACAAAAAAGTCATCTCATAAAAGCTTACACTTAAATTGAGATGACTTTTCTTATATAAAATCATTAATTCTGTATTATTTTTTATTAAGCTAACATATGTAATATTTGAGTTACCATAAGAGCACAATAAGTACCTATGACATTTCCTAAAAGTCCCATAAGCACACCTACTGGTATTAATACTGGATTATGAACTCCAGCAATCATAGGAGCTGTAGTTACTCCTCCTATATTAGCTATACTTCCTACCTCACAAGTAAATAGGTCCAGCTTAAACAGTTTCGCAAGTCCTATAAATGAAATAGCATGTACAAGAACTACTACTAAACCAAACATTATGTAAACAGGAGCTTCTGACAACCCAAAGAAATTTGCTTTACTACCTGTAGCTGCAAGAAGTAAATACATAAACACATTTCCTACTAATGTACTTCCCTTAAGTTTTGATATTTTAGTCATACCTAATAATATTGATACTGTAGATGCAACAAGTACTACCCACATAGTTTCATTAAGTATACCTGAAGTTGGAAGTATCTTAGATACAATTTGTGCGAAAGCTGCTACTCCAAATCCAACAGAAAGTAAAGTCATAAGTTCTACAAATGTAGGTGCTGTATTATCTTTATTTTCTTTTTCAAGCTTTGATGTAACCTCATCTATAAAACTTGTGTCACACTTTGTCCATTTATTAAATTTAGGACCAAATTTTACAGACATTAGACAAACAGACATCCATACTGTATATCCTATAGAACCCATAAGTATTGCATAGCTAAGACCTTCTTCCGCAACTCCTAGAGCATTAGCTGCTGCAATCATATTTGATGAGCCACCTATCCATGAACCAGATGCTGCCCCAAGAATTTTCCATGAATCTGCACCCATTGAACCTTTAAAAATTATAAATGCTATGACAAATCCAAGCATAAATGTAAATGTAGCACAGAAAAACGATAATAACATTTTAGGACCCATTTTTAATATTTTTCTTAAATCACATTGAATTAACAAGAACACTAACATTAATGGCAAAAAATTTACTGTTATTATATTTTGATACGTTCCAACATCATCATTTTGTGCAAACAAACCAAATGATGCTAGTATAGCTGCTCCTAAGTAGATTAAAAGCATCGGATTGATGACATCAAATATTTTCCACTTCAATTTATCTACCATAAAAAAAATTACACCTACAAATACAACCAAGAAACTACAATATACAAATCCATTCTCAATCACATTATACACATCCTCTCTTTTCCTAATTAATTTTATTTTTTATGATTCCTAATAAAGACCTTTTCTTCAGAAAATAAACAATTAAAATAAATATTTTTATCTATATTGTGCTAATTAAATACATATATACCTAGCTATTTACATATATTAATAAAGGTTTGCAGATTAATTACTTTAGAAATGAATAATCTGAATTTAAAATCTTTTTCAACAATTATTCTATTACTAAAATTTTTATTTGTAAAGATAATTAAACTAAATATTTCATTTATTTATTCGTTTTGTTTTATATTTATCTTTATTAATTATGTAATAAAACTATTTTTACTTTAAATCTATATAATATAAATTAAATTTATTTTATATACTTTTTTTTTAAATACGTTTAGATTTTTTTCTTTCATTTTTAGTTTTCAGAACATTCGTATTTATGTTATAATTTGTATGAATATATATTTTTTAGGAGGAAATAATATGAATTTAAATTTAACTAATACTATAAATTTAATGAAAAAATATTTATATATCCCAAGTCCAGCTGGATATACTGAAAATGCAGTTTTAGAAAGTAAAAAAGATTTTGAATCATTAGGTCTTAATACTATTCTTACAAAAAAAGGTGCACTTATAGCTACTCTTCCTGGTGAAGATGATTCAAATCAAATAACAATATCTGCACATATGGATACACTTGGAGCTATGGTAAAAGAAATATCATCTGATGGTACTCTTAAATACCATAAAGTTGGTGGTGGATGTTGGGCTGCTATAGAAGGTGAAAACTGTACTATTATAACTAGAAAAGGTAAAAAAATTAGAGGAAGTGTTGTATTTAAATACGCTTCTACTCATATATATGGTCAAACAAAAGCTGCATCAGAAAGAAATGAAGAAACAATGATTATCCGACTTGATGAAAAAGTATTTACAAAGCAAGATGTATTAGATTTAGGAATAAGTGTTGGAGATTTTGTATGTCTAGACCACCGTTTTGAAGCTACAGAATCTGGTTTTATAAAATCTAGATATATAGATAATAAAGCAGCTGTAGCAATGGTTCTTGAAATATGCAGATATTTTAAGGAAAATAACTTAACACCTAAACATACTACCAATTTTTATATAAGTAATTACGAAGAAGTTGGACATGGTGTTTCTAAAGCTTTACCTGAAAAAACAAGAGAATTTGTAGCAATAGATATAGCACCAACTGGACCAAGTCAAACATCTAGTGAACATGGTGTGACTATAGTTGCAAAAGATAATTTATCATTGTATGATTTTAATTTAAGAAACAAGCTTGTCGATGTTGCAGAAGACAATAATTTAGACTACACTGTCGATGTATTTACTTTCTATGGTTCAGATGCTTCAGAAGCTATTCGTTGGGGAGAAGACGTTCAAATAGCATGTGTTGGTCCTGGAACAAACAATAGTCACCACTATGAAAGGACTCATATAGAAGCTATCGAAAACACTCTAAAATTGCTTATAAACTATATGCTTAAAAAATAATTAAATACAAATTTTACTAAAGTCATTTCTTAACAAATAACCAAATTTAAGTTTTATTTTTATACAAAAATTGGTTTTTCTATAGACTTAATTTAAATTTACTACTATTATATAAGTAGCTTCAATTTTCTTCAGTTAATTTTTATATAAGTCACATAAATTATATAAAAATTTTCTTTAGTTAATTGTTGTTAAATTAAATTTTTACAAGCTAACCCTACCAGAAAAGAGTTATCTAATCTGTAAGGAAATAGTTTAATATAGCACATTATACTTGTGTAATTAATAACTTTTCTTTTGTAGAAACTTTTCTTTAAAAGAAAAGTTTTTTGATTTTGGATTTGTTTAAGACATATTTTCTGAGTTAGGAGGATATTTATGAAAAAGGTTGCAGTCATAAGTGCTATTTTAGAAGAGCCAAAAGAATGTCAGCTTAAATTTAATGAGGTTGTGTCAGGTTTTAAAGGTATTATTAAAGGCAGAATGGGAATTCCTTGTGAAGAAGAAGGTGTATCGATTGTATGTATAGCAGTTGTTGGCGAAATGGATACTATCAATAGTTTGACTGGTAAATTGGGAAACATACCTCATGTATCTGTAAAAACTAGTATATCAAAAAAAGAAATTTAAGGTGGTGAGTACAAATGAGTCTAAATTCTACTCCACAATCAATAAGAGTACATATAGGTCTCTTTGGTAAAAGAAATGCAGGTAAATCTAGCATAATAAATGCTATAACAAATCAAAGTGCTGCGATAGTGTCAGATGTTGCTGGAACTACTACAGACCCAGTATTTAGACCAATGGAAATCCTTCCTATAGGACCTTGTGTTCTTATAGATACTGCCGGTCTTGACGATGTTGGTGAACTTGGTGAACTTAGAATAAGTAAATCATTAGATGTTTTGGAAAAAACAGATATAGCTTTACTAGTAGTTGATTGCCAAATTGGTATATCAAAAGAAGATTTAATACTAATTGAAAAGTTTAGTGATAAGAATATACCTCATATTTTAGTTCTTAACAAGATTGATACAATTAAAAATCACTCTGAAATTTTAGACTTAACTAAGAATAAAGTTAAATGTCCAGTTGTTTCTGTCTCATCAACAGATAAAATTGGAATTGAAGATTTAAATAATGAAATAATAAGAGTCTTGCCTAAAGACAGTACTGAGTTTAAATTGGTATCAGATTTAATTGAACCAAATGATTTAGTTGTTTTGGTAGTTCCAATAGATAAAGCAGCTCCAAAGGGAAGACTTATACTTCCTCAACAGCAAGTTATAAGGGATATTTTAGATACTGGGGCAATTTCTATCGTTACAAAGGAAGATAGTTTAAAAGAAACTCTATCTAGCTTAGGCAAAAAACCAAAACTTGTTATTACTGACTCTCAAGTATTTCCAAAGGTAGATAAAGATACTCCAAAAGATATTCCTCTTACATCTTTTTCTATATTATTTGCTAGACAAAAGGGAGACCTTAAAGAATTAATTAATGGCGCTTATGCTTTAGAAAATTTAAAAGATGGTGATAAAGTCTTGATGGCTGAGGGTTGTACTCATCACAGACAGACTGATGATATTGGAACAGTAAAGATTCCTAACATGATTAGAAAGAAAACTGGTAAAAATATTACTTTTGAATTTAGTTCCGGAGTATCCTTCACTGAAGATATAAATAAATATGCACTTGTAGTTCATTGTGGAGCTTGTATGATGAATAGAGCTGGAATGTTATCTAGAATAGAAAAGGCAAAATCTTTCAATGTACCTATAGTAAACTATGGTATTTTAATAGCATATGTAAAAGGTATTTTAGAAAGATCACTTGAACTTTTCAATTACTAAAAATTTAACTATATTTAATAATTACATATTTGTATATGACTAAAAATAAGATTAAATACTTTATAGATAAACTTTACAGCATAAATTCATTAAGCTTTGATGAACTACTATATTTAATAGAAAATATCGACAATGAAGAATATAACTTTGAACAAAATTTAAGAAACTATCTTTATAAGCAAGCTAGCGACATGAGGAATAAACATTATGGAAATATAATCTATTTGAGAGGACTTATAGAACTTACAAACTATTGTAAAAATAATTGCTACTATTGTGGAATACAATCTTCTAATAAAAATATCACAAGATACAGACTTTCACTTGATGAAATACTTGAATGTTGTGATATAGGTTATAAAATAGGATATAGAACATTCGTTTTGCAGGGTGGTGAAGATACATATTTTAATGATGATAAAATATGTGAAATTGTTTCTAGCATAAAAAATAAATATGAGGATTGTGCCATAACACTATCATTAGGAGAAAAGAGTTATGACTCATATAAAAAATACTTTTTAAGTGGTGCAGACAGATATCTTTTAAGACATGAAACTGCTACAGACAGTCATTATAAAAAATTACATCCGCCAAACATTGAACTTAAAACTAGAAAGGAATGCCTAAAAAACCTTAAGGAAATTGGTTATCAAGTAGGTGCTGGATTTATGGTTGAATCACCATTTCAAACCAATGAGGACCTTGTTCGTGATTTATTATATCTAAAAGAATTAAATCCTCATATGGTTGGGATAGGACCTTTTATTCCACACCATGATACAATATTTAAAGATTATAAACATGGAGATTTAGAAAAGACATTACTTATGCTTTCAATTACAAGACTTCTACTTCCAAAAGTTTTATTACCTGCTACAACAGCCCTTGCATCTATAAACCCTAGTGGTAGAAATGCAGGTCTTTTAGCTGGCTGTAATGTAATTATGCCAAACCTTTCTCCTCAAGAATTTAGAAAACAATATTCTCTTTATGATAACAAAGCCTTTACTGGTCAAGAAGCTTGTGAGTATCACGAAAGTTTAGAAGAAAACATCAAGTCACTAGGACTTAAAGTCGACTATTCTCGTGGTGATAATATTGAATGGAGGCGTTTGTAAATGTTCATAAAACATGAACTGATTAATTCTTTGTTAGAGGATGCAAAAAATTCAACTTATGATGATATTGAAAAGGTACTTGATAAGGCTGATAGAAGGGAAAAACTTAGTTATAAAGATATAGCTACTCTTCTTGAAGTAGAAGATAAAAAACAACTAGATAGATTATTTAGTATAGCTGGGCAAATAAAAAACGAAATATATGGTAATAGAGTGGTTTTATTTGCCCCTCTTTATGTATCAAACTACTGTGTAAATGAATGTGTTTACTGTGGTTTCAGTACATGCAACAAATTTAAAAGAAAAAAACTTACTATGGATGAAGTAAAAGAAGAGGTTAAAATACTAGAAAAAATGGGTCATAAAAGACTTGCTCTAGAGGCTGGTGAAGACCCTAAGAACTGTGATATAAATTATATTTTAGATTGCTTAGATGCAATTTACTCAACATATAACGAAAATGGAAATATAAGAAGGGTAAACGTTAACATAGCTGCTACAAGCGTAGATGAATACAAGTTACTAAAAGAAAAAGGAATAGGAACTTATATATTGTTCCAAGAAACTTATCATAAACCAACATTTATAAAAATGCATGGTCAATCTATAAAAAATGACTACTATTACCATTTAACAGCTTTTGATAGAGCTATGGAAGCTGGTATTGATGATGTTGGTGCTGGAGTCTTATTTGGTCTATCTGACCCAAAATTTGAGGTTCTAGGACTTATGATGCACAATGAGCACTTAGAGGAAAAATTTGGAGTAGGATTCCATACTATATCTTTCCCTAGATTAAAAAAAGCTGAAGGAATGAGTTTAGAAGATTTTCCTCACTTAGTTTCTGACGATATGTTCAAAAAAATAGTAGCTATAACTAGATTAGCTGTTCCTTTTACTGGAATCATAATGTCCACTAGAGAAACTGCTGATATGAGAAATGAATTGCTAAAGTATGGTGTATCACAAGTCAGTGCAGGTTCTCTGACAGGTGTTGGAGGATATAAAGCATATGAAGATGGTGACAATACAGAACAATTCGAAGTTGGAGACCATAGAAGCCCTGTAGAAGTGCTTAAAGAATTAATAACTGATGGATATATCCCTAGTTATTGTACAGCTTGTTATCGCAAAGGTAGAACTGGAGATAGATTTATGAGCTTAGCTAAAAGCCGCCAAATCCACAATGTCTGTACACCAAATGCTCTTACTACATTAAATGAATTTCTAATTGATTATGGTGATGATGAGCTTAAAGCTATGGGCAAAAAACTTATCACAGAAGAAATAGCTAAGATAGAAAGAGAAGATATAAGAAACATAGTATCTAACAATATGACTGCCTTAGAGCGTGGAGAAAGAGATTTATACTTATAAAATTTTGTTACTTATATATTATTTATTGTATATTCTATAGGTTAGTAGTAATATTATCTAAAGGGAAAGTTTAAGGGAGGGAGATTAACATTGAAAGATAACAACAATACCAATAAAACTATTCAATTTGGAGAAAAAAAAGCTAGCCTAGAAAGCAATATTCAAAAAAATAAAAATATCAAACTTGATAATACACACAAAGTCATTCCTTACCCTAAAAATAGAAAAAAGGATGATAAAAAGAAAAGTAACAAGAAAAAGAATACAAATACCAATAAATCTAAAGTTAATAAAAATAATTATGGTCATTCTTTTTTTAACAACAAATATAAATATAAAAGAAAACCTTATGTTATTGCTTTATACACAGTAATTTTTATTCTTTTAGCAATCTTAATTATAACTAAATTGACAGATAATACGAGCAAAGGTAACTATTCTCGTAATACTGTTTCTGATGCTCACAAGAATGACATCCAAAACATGACCCTTAATGAATCAACTAATCTTCTTACTTGTGGGTAATTTAAAAGAGTTATCTCATTTCAGAAATCACTTTCTAAAACTGAGATAACTCTTATTTTTATTTAATATTTATTTTACCAACCTTGAGTTACTTCATATACTTCATCACCAATTCTACCATTTAAGTAATCATCTATTGCAGAATCTATGATGCTCATTGCTTTATCTACTTGTTCCTTAGTTATTACTAGAGGAGGTTGTACTCTTAAAGTAGATTGTCCTAAGAATATCATTATTAAACCAGTTTGTATACATCTGTAGCATATCTTAGCTGTAGCATCTGGATTTTTTTCATTAGAACCATTTCCTTTAACTATATCAACTCCTATAGATAACCCTAAAGCTCTTATTTCTCCAATTATATCGTATTTTTCTCTTAATTTCTCAAATCCTGCTTTAATATAATCTCCCATTTCTATACTCTTTTGAAGTAAGTTTTCTCTTTCGATTATTTCTATAGATTTTAAAGCAGCTACACATACTGTTGTATTTCCAGCTAAAGTAAATAGATGTGCTGGTGCATCAAGACTTTGCATTATCTCAGTTCTTCCAACAACTGCTCCTAAAGGTAATCCACCTCCAACAGATTTTCCAAGAACTAGAAGGTCTGCTTCAACACCAAAATTTTCTATACCAAACCACTTACCTGTTCTTCCCATACCTTGTTGTATTTCATCACTTATAAGTAGTATTCCATTTTCTTTACATATTTTACTTAAACCTTGTACCCACTCTACTGGAGGCACTATTATTCCTGCATCTCCTGCAATTGGTTCTATAAATATTGCAGCTACTTCTTCTGCTGGTAGATAGTGTGCAAAAGCATATTCTATCTCATCTAAACATTCTTTAGCTGTTCTATTTTTATCAGGATAGTGGAAGTGATAAACTTCTGGTAATAATGGACCCATTTTTCTTCTCATATTTGTACTTAATGCAGATATAGATATAGCTCCATAAGTACTTCCATGATAAGATTCATACATAGATATTATTTTTGTTCTTCCAGTATACCCTCTTGCTAGTTTTATAGCAGCATCTATACAAGCAGAACCTGTTGCACTGTATAATACTTTTTTATCATTATCTCCAGGGGCTATTTCCACAAGCTTCTCAGCTAATTTTACAGGAGGATCACTATGGAAATACGCAAGTGTATATTGTGTAATATCATCCATTTGTTCTTTAACTGCTTGTGAGATTTCCTTATTTCCATGACCTACATTCGCAGAGCCTGCACTTGCTAAAAAATCAACATACTCATTACCTTCATAATCATATAACATTGCACCATCACCTGATTTAAATGCTACTGGATAGTAAGGTATTTTTTGAGTTTTAGCAACATATTTTTTTTCTTCTGTACTTATCATTTGACTAGTTATCTCGCTCATTGGCAAATCATCCCCTCTTTAAATAGATTTATGTTTTAAAATTATTGCGATTTATAAAGATATTCTCATATAAAATTCTTTATATACTTAATGTTATTATCTTTGGCACAAATTGTCAATATATGTTTTTATAATTTTCAAAATATTTGTTATTCAGAAACAATATATTTTATTCTTATCAAATAAACATTATTCCACAAAAAATAAAGGACTCTATTCTATTTTTATAGAGTCCTTTGCAAATTAACTTATAAATACTATTATTCTGTTTATTTTTTATTAAATTATATAATCATCTTTTACTCTCCCTAATAATCTCTTTAAAATGCTCTAATTGCTCTTGTTGTTTTTTATGTTTTATATATGGGAAAGCTTTGATAACTCTTTTTTGTAATATGATATTGGATTCTATACGGTCTAATTTACTGTTTATTTTGTTTATTTTTTCTCTAGTTTCTAATTCATCATTATTTACTGTTTTAAATAAAGACTGTATCTCTCCTCTATCAAATTTATCAAGCTTCACATTTATATCATTAAGGTCTGTAATTATCTCATCTAGCAAGCTTAACTTTATATCCAATTTTTTAAGTGTTATAATAGTAACAATCAAATCAAGCATAGTCCAAAGTGTTGTAACTACAGCTATTGATATTAATATTCTATATGGAATTGTTCCTACAAAATACTTTATAAATGGATGTATTAATTTTATTATTAAAACAGACATTATACCAAAGTATATTGCATTTTTTAAACATACTCTACCCTTTATATTGAATTTTCTGTCAGAATAATCCCACCATTTTGCATGAAATAAGGTTTCTAGAATAAATCCTGTAAAGTATTCTAATATTGTAGTTAAAATCATACCTAAGAGAAATATTATGATTATATTATCAAACCTTCCCAATAGTGATATTACAATTACTGCTCCAAAGCCATAAACAGGACATATTGGACCATTTAAAAAGCCTCTATTAATTATTCTTTTACTTGCTATAGAACATCCTATACTTTCTACTATCCATCCTAAAAAAGAATATATAAAAAAGTATAAGATATACCTTATTATTTCCATAATTTATCTCTACTCCTTCACTAAGTTGTCTTATTTTATGCATAATGTAAAAATAATTATAGAAATAGTTTTTTCGTTTTTTATATTTGTTATTCTTTTATTTTTAATTAATATCCTATTCATTCAATCCAATTAACAATTTACTAGCCACAATTCCATGTTTATCTTTTGATTGGTTTTCTTTATCAATCCAAACATAAAATGCATCATATTTCCTTAACAAGGGTAAATTCTTCACATCAAATTCCTGATATTTAACTATGTCACTTTTTGATTCTTCAGTAATAACATAGGATACTAATCTTGTATTTTCATTTAAATAAATTCTTATGTTTCCATTACTATCAATTATATTTTCTGGTCTCTTAACTCTATTACTAGAACCTGTTTTAATGGTTATTGCGCCTTTTTCAAAGTTCTCAAATGTACCAATTATGTCCACTTCATCTTTATTTATATCTTTAATTATTTCTTTATTTTCTTCAATTAATATTTTTGATACTTTTTTATCTGGTTTAAATCTAAGCTTTAGTAAATCTTGATAATTTATAGAAATAATTCCTAATCCTATAACTCCTAAAACCAAGCTAGTACCTATTATAGCCTTGAATTTTGTTATATTATTAGGAAATAATTTAGTCATATTTATGTAAATAGTAATACCAATTATACCACCCAATGAATTTAAAATAATATCGTCTATATCACTACTTCCAAGAGCAAAAATATATTGTATTGCTTCAAATGCTAAACTAATAAATACAATTACTGTAAAAATGTTTCTTTTACTTAACTTTTTAAATAATATAGGAAAGAAAATTCCCATCGGAATAAATATGCATACATTTCCTATGATATTTGCAATAGCTCTCATAAAGCTAATATTACTGTCTGTGATAAATTCCCATATTGTGTAAAATGGGATTAAATTTACAGACCTAAATATTCCTTTGGAAATAGTGTAAATTGGTACATCTTTAAATAAAATTATTCTTATAAGCACTAGAATATATACAAAAAATATTATATATACAATTGATAGCAAGAATTTTTCTAATTTTTTATTTTCTACCACTGATAAGCACCTTCTCTCTTAATATTTAAATGGTAACAATAAATATTTAAGACGATTTTAAAATTTTCTTAAAATTTTCTTAAATATTTATTAAAAACATAAAAAAGCCTACACTTAAAAGTGTAGACCTTAACAAATTCTTATACAAATATCTCCTATTGAACAACGAACAATATAAGTGTAGAAGAAACAATAACCAAGGTTAAAAGAAGTCTAGCATATAAAAAATTTTTCTCTTTTAACATAACCCCAGCAACCCCAAATATAAAAAATATAGATGCAATAAATTTACCAAGAATATTATTATTTGGATAATAACTAAAAAGCATAAAACAAAGTACAAATGTAAGTACTCCTATTGCATTAAATATAATTTTATTAGATGCTATTTTTCCTTTATTAAAAAAGAAGCAAAATATTGATACTAAATCTAAAAATAAAAATACATAAAACATTCCTTTGAAAACGTCCATTTTTATACCCCCTAAAAATTATAATTATAATATCAGATTTATTTCACATAATTATCAATATACTAATAAAGCCTATAATATTATAGG
This sequence comes from Clostridioides sp. LIBA-6822, assembly GCF_056688955.1. NCBI lineage: Bacteria > Bacillati > Bacillota > Clostridia > Peptostreptococcales > Peptostreptococcaceae > Clostridioides > Clostridioides sp. LIBA-6822. The sequence continues at coordinate 2,427,065 of NZ_CP196995.1, forward strand.
TTTATATTACTAGTGTATTACCTCATATTCATACATATTATAATCACACTCATACATATTTAAAGACTCATATGTTGCTTTTGCATTTATGTTTTCTTTTTCTACATATAATCTCATTCCAACAATATTTTCATCTCTATCACACATATTTTTTATATAATTAAATAAATAATTAAAGATACCTTTTCTTCTATATTCTTTCTCTACGTATACGCTCTGAATCCAAAGAAAATTTCCATTTCTCCAATCGCTCCACTCATATGTATACATAATCTGTGCAACAACCTTATCAAACACTGTATAGACATGATATTTACCTTTTCTTTCATCTAACAATAATGCTTTTACACCTTTAGTAAGAACATCCATATCAAGCTCTTTTCCTTCAGTTTCTTTAGCTAAATTATAGTTAAATTTTGCTATTACATCCAAATCATCTATACGAGCTTCCCTTATCTCTATCAATTCTTCATTTTCGTATAACTCTATGTAATCCTTTTGTTGCTCCATATTTATTCCCCCATATCTATTTTATTACATTGATGTTTTTGCTTAAACATATTTATAGTGTCTTTTCTATCTTCATAAATGCATAGTCAAATGTAGCTTCCAAATTTCCATTATTTTTTCCTCCGCCTTGAGCTAATACTTGACTTCCTCCACCTTTGCCATCTATAAGGCTTATTGCGTCTTTTAATAAACTTCCCATGTTAATGTTTTTCAAATTTTTAGAACATGCAAAAACTAGGTTTATTTTATCCTCAAACTTAACCGCTAATAGTGCAATCTTATTTTCATCTTCTGTAATCTTATTTGCTATTTTATTTACATATTTTAAATCTTCATTATCATAGACCTTTTTAATAACTGAAACAGTATCAATTTTACTTGCATTTTCAATCATTTCTTTAACTTGATAGTTAGCTACTACTTCTTCAAGTTTTCTTTTTTTACTTAGAGCTTCTTCTACTTTATTGTTTAAATTTACGATACCATTTATAGCATCTTCTTCACTACAACTTAAATATCTACATATTTTAGTTAAATATATATCCCTTTTTAATACTTCATCTACTGCCCTTTTACCTGCTAAAAATTCTATTCTTGTACTTGACTTATGCTTTTCCCATTTCTTTATTTTTATTATTCTCAATTCGCCAGTTGATTTTGGATGCACTCCACAACATGCATTCGTATCTAAATCACCTATTTTTACTACTCTTATCTCTTCATCAGTATTTGGTAAATCACGTCTTATCCAAATTTTTTTTAATTCTTTCTTTGTTGGAAGTAATGTCTCTACCTGTATATTCTGACGAATAATTTCATTGGCAAGTAACTCTATCTTCCTAATTTTATCCTCATCTAAATTACCTTCTATATCTACTGTACTATACTCATTTCCAAGATGAAAACCTGTCGTATTTGCATTAAAGGTTTTAAAAAAACATCCAGATAATACGTGTTGTCCAAAATGTTGATGCATTCCATCTTCTCTTCTATCCCAATCAATACTACACTTTACCTTATGTATCTTTATAGGTTTTTTGTCTAACACATGATATACTTTTTTCCCATCTTCATACACACTTATTACATCATAATTATCTATTCTTCCTAGGTCTCCAAACTGACCTCCTCCCCCAGGAAAAAACGCTGTCTTATCTAACAAAACATGATACTTATTTTCTACTTCTTTTATTTCAATTATTTCTGCTGTAAAATCTCTTATATACTGGTCTGTATAATATAACTTTTCCATTTTAATCCTATCTCCATTTTCTTAATTCTAGACTACTTTACTTTTTAAATACAAATTTCAAGCTATACTTAATTTAATTGTATTAAAATAGAACTCATACTAATTCTTTAAAAATCATCTTCTACTATATTTTAACATATAGATATTAGTGTTAACAAATTTATAATTGTATATTATTCCAATATTTTCATAACATGTATTCTTACTTATTTTCTTAATATAATAAAAAGTATATTAAAACATGTTAAATTACAAAATAAGCTTTAATCTCTTTTACTAATCTCATCTGTTATTAATGATTTTGAAATATACATTGCTTTTATAATATTCTTAAAGCGTGTATGATGAGAGGTCCCCTCAGAAAACTTTATCTGTCCTTTTTCACATTTGCTAATAATTGAAATTACAGGTGGTAAAGCTTCTATTAATTCTTCTTTCGTATATTTATCTATAATATCTTTAGATTCTATCAATAACTTAGAAATATATAAGACTTTTATTCTATTTCTAAGAAGCGAATGTTGAGAAGTACCTTCTGCAAATTTTGGTTGTACTTTTTCACAATTAATAATACTTGAAGATACCACTCTCAGTGCTTCTATCAATTCTTCCTTTGTATAGCCATTCATAATATATCTTCTCCTTTATTTTTTAATTTGAAGAAATAGTATACCTCAACTTAGTCTCATTATCAACTAATATCATTATTATTTGTACGCATCTTTTAACTCATAAATATTTTAAATATAAGTGACATTACATATTTTAATACGTATTAATAATTTTTAATATACATATATTACTTAACATTCATTAATATAAAGTACATTAACATTGCTTTTTTAAAAATTTTAGTATAAAATCATATTAAATAAATTTTCTGAAATAATAGAATATTTAAATATATAAAAACAGCTTTTAATAACATTATAATTTTCTTATAAATGTGTCGTTGTTTTAGGGGGAGTGATTTAAAATGGCAATAAAGCCAAGAAAAATATCTATTGTGGGGTCAGGACATGTTGGCTCTCATTGTGGATTTAGTTTGATAACTCAAGGAGTTTGTGATGAGCTCTTTATGATTGATATAGATGAGGCTAAAGCAAAAGCTCAAGCTTTAGATTTAGCTGATGCAGTTTCTTATTTACCACATAAAGTATCTATAGAAAAGGGAACTTTTGCTGACTGTCAAGATTCAGATATAGTAGTAATAAGTGTTGCTGACTCTTCAGAAGGACCTTTACGTAGACAAAATACAACTAGATTAGACCTACTAAGACCAACCATTGGAATGATAAAATCTATAGTAGAGCCTATAATTAATTCTGGTTTCGATGGCATATTTATAGTCATATCTAATCCTGTTGATGTAGTTACAAATTATATTTGGGAAAAATCTGGTTTTCCTAAAAATAAAGTTATTGGAACTGGTACAGCTTTAGATTCGACAAGACTTAGAAGACTTCTATCTGAAGAAACTGGAATAGCTCAACAGTCAATACAAGCTTATTCTATGGGTGAACATGGAGATTCTCAAATGGTTCCTTGGTCTCATGTTTCAATTGGTGGTAAACCAATCTTAGACATGATAAAGGACAATCCAAACACTTATGGAAAGCTAGATTTGCCGTCAATAGTTGAAAAAAATAAAAAAACAGGCATAAGTATAATAAATGGTAAAGATTGCACAGAATTTGGAATAGGTACTGCTTTAGTAGAAATTGTAAAAGCTATATTACATAATGAGAAAAAAATTCTACCAATTTCTACTCTATTAGAAGGTCAATACAATGAAACAGATGTATTTGCAGGTGTTCCTTGTGTTATCGGAAAAGATGGTATAGAAGAAATCATTGAAATCAATCTCTCTGAAGAGGAACAAAATGAATTTAGTAAATCTTGCTCTGTTTTAAGAGAGCATATTGCACTTTCAAAAACACTTTAGATTCAAAATTATTTTAAAGTAGTTTTATCTAAATAATTTATGATACTCTATGATTATCGTAGAGTATCATAATATGTATACATAAAACAAAATGTAAGGAGATGTTAAACTTGGCAATAAAACCTAGGAAAGTATCAATAATTGGAACTGGCCACGTTGGTTCGCATTGTGGATTTAGCTTGGTAACTCAAGGGGTTTGTGATGAGTTACTAATGGTCGATATAGATGAAAGCAAATCAAAAGCTCAAGCTTTAGATTTAGCTGATGCAGTTTCTTATCTGAAACATGCTATAAAAATAAAGAGTGGCTCACTTGATGATTGTAAAGATTCTGATATTGTAGTGATAAGTGCTGGTCCGTTACCTGAAAAAAATCAGACTAGATTAGATACACTTGAATCTACAATTAATGTTATAAAGACGATAATAAAGCCTATTGTTAAAGCTGGATTTGATGGGATATTCATTGTAATTTCAAATCCAGTAGATGTAATTACTGACTATATATGGAAGACTTCTGGTTTCCCTAAAAATAAAGTTTTAGGTACAGGTACTGCACTTGACTCCTCAAGACTTAGAAGGCTTTTGGCAGAGACAACAAATATTCCTCAACAATCAATACAAGCTTATTCTATGGGCGAACATGGAGATTCTCAAATGGTTCCTTGGTCTCATGTTTCAGTTGGTGGTAAACCATTATTTGATATTATTAAAGAAAATCCCAATACTTATGGTAAATTAAATTTAGATGAATTAACTGAAAAAACAGCAAGAGCTGGTTGGGATGTTCTTTACGGTAAAGGCTCTACTGAATTTGGTATTGGAACGGCCCTAACAGAAATAGTAAAAACTATATTTCATAATGAAAGAAAAGTTATACCTGTCTCAACTTTACTTAATGGTGAATATGGACAAGAAAATGTATTTGCTGGTGTGCCTGCTATAATTGGTGCAAATGGAGTTGAATCTATAGTAGAAATAAACTTAACTGAGAATGAACAAGATAAATTCAATAAGTCATGTGATATTTTAAAAAAATACATTAAAGTTGCTGAGAATCTTTAAATTGATAATAAAATAATATAGCTTTAGAGCAATATTGTATTTAAAATTTTAACTAAAAGCAGGTAAATTACTCATAACAAAAATAGATTAACTAAGTTAATGTTCAAGTTATTTATACCTGCTTTTAATTTTAATACTAAAATATCAATCTACTTTTTTTCACCAAATTTTATAACTTTGCTTTTTTTATTTATATTTTGAGATAGGAATCCTTTTTTTAATCCCATCAACAATTCTAAATCTTCTGGATAAAGATTTATTCCAAATTCTTCTAAACTTGATACTATACTATTTGTACTCATTATTTTATTTTCTATCAATAATTCGACTGCTTTTTTTAAATATGTTGGGCTTGAGCCTTTCATTTTATCTAGTGGTTCTTCTACTAACCATCCTCTTTTATCCATCTCATTCATAAGATAATTGTATTTTTTGTAATTTATCTTTCCTAGATTATATGCTCTAAAAATCATAGCAGATATAGGTACAATCCACTTCTTTTTTAATTCTACATAATAGTCCACATCTTCTGGATGACTTAAATCTTCCAAAAAAGTCTCTTTAGGTAATAAAAATGCACAGGCATACTCATCTGCTGAAAATTGTTTATTTGGTATTTTTAATTCACTTGATACTATATAGCCAAGCTCATATGCCAAATTATAATTTCTAATTGCTGCTGATTTTTTGTCATTTCCAAGAGATATTAAGTATTTAACTTCTTTCCCAATTCTCTGTTTTTGAGTAAAGATTGTCGCCCCTTTTTTATCTACATTCATACCTGATATTATAATTCCATTAGATTCTAGTAAGTTTACCATATTTACTATTGGACTTTTATTTAAATTCCAAAACTCTCTAGTTTTATATGCAAGGCTTTCTATATCATTTATATTAGTATCCGCCATTATTCTTTTATTTGGTAAATTTTCTTTTGGAAACTTAATATAACTCTCCATAAATGAGTATATTTTATGAATAATTATCATTTTTTCTCTATAAGAAATTTCTTCTACTCTAGGCAGTTTAGATTGAGGATTAAAATGACTATCCTCAACAATAACATTCATATTTTCATTTCTATAAAAATACTCTTTTGGAAAATTTAATACATTTGATAATTTTAATGTATTTTCCATATTAGGAATATATTTATTTTCTTCAAAAGCCTTCAAATCTTTCTTATTTATTTTAGTTTCATTGGATAACTGTTCTATAGTCTTTGCTCTAAAAGTTCTAGCTGATTTTAATCTCTTTCCATTAAAGTCTTTTAAATTCATTTGTTTTCTCTCTTTCAAAATTAAATTCTTAATCTATCAATATAAATTATAAGATTACAATTAATAATTTATCATATTATTGACAAAAAAACAAAAGATGAAAATATATATTTTCATCTTTTATCTAAGCTTATAATAAATAACTTTAATTATTTAAAAAGTTTGAGATATTCTCCATATCCTAAACCTTCCATCTCTTCTTTAGGTATAAATTTAAGAGAGGCAGAATTTATGCAGTATCTTAAACCTCCAATTTCTTTTGGTCCATCATCAAATACATGACCTAAGTGAGAATTCCCTTTAGCACTTCTTACTTCAACTCTATACATACCTTGTGAGAAATCACTTCTCTCAACTATAGATTTATCTATTACTGGCTTTGAAAAACTTGGCCATCCACATCCTGCATCAAATTTATCTTTTGATGAAAATAAAACTTCTCCACTTACAATATCAACATAAATCCCTTCTTTATCATTATCATAGTATTCATTTTCAAAAGGTACCTCTGTCATATCGTTTTGAGTAACTTCAAATTGTATAGGAGTTAAAGTCTTTTTTAATTCTTCTCTATTTATATTGTTTCCATCCCAGTGACTTTTTACAAAATTATATCTACCTGAACCTTTATAATACATATTATAGTTTAATGGTCTTTTTTTATAATAATCTTGATGATTTTCTTCTGCCTCATAAAATTTAGTTGCTGGAATTATAGCAGTTACTATTTCACTATCGAATATTTTACTATTTTCCAAATTTTCTTTTGATTTTAAAGCTATATTTTTTTGTTCTTCATCATGATAAAATATAGCAGTCTTATATTGAGTTCCCCTGTCACCAAATTGCCCACCATCATCTGTAGGATTAATCTGTTTCCAAAATATATTTAGTAGTTCATCATAGCTTATTATGTCATCATCATAAGTTATTTGAATAGCTTCTACATGACCAGTTGTTCCTGAACATACCTCTTGATATGTAGGATTTTCAACATGACCACCTATATATCCAGAAATTACCTTTATAACCCCATCATATTTATCAAAAGGCTTCACCATACACCAAAAACATCCACCTGCAAAAGTAGCAAGTTTTATCATTTTTATCACTCCTTAAAAAAAATTATATTTTATTTATTCCCTAAGAAGTAGGTTAATAATCTTGTATTTTATTGTTTTTATCCAATTGATAAAATAGTTCTTATAAATATAATTGTACATTAAATCTATTTTCTATAAAAACTTTTTTTATTTATCCATCCAAAAGCATCTTTTATGTCACAATTTTCTCCCAAAGATATCAAGTATTCTAACTCATCATAATTATCCATAGCCACATCTTTTTCCATTTTGGGATTTAGTCTATAGTAATTATCTCCAAGAAGCTTTTGAGAAAACAACTGGCTCATTTGAGAATTTCCTTCTAATGTTATAGATATAATTGGTAAATCGGGTTCTTTATTAATTATCCAATCAATAGCTCCCCATTCAGTAGTATCTGCCTTTATACTATTATATACATATCCAGTTCCTATTGAAAAAAGTCTTGTATTTTTAAGCTTAAGCCCACTATCAATGGCATGAATTATACATGCTAAACTTGGGTCAGTTGCTATTATTCCACCATCAATATGTCGATTATACGTTGGAAAAAACACTGGAGCAGCACTACTTGCCATTGCTACATCTATAACTTTACTAGTCTTTGTAAGAGAACTTGGCATATTATTATAAAAAACTGGTTTCCATGAGTTTTCTTCATTTCCTATATAAAAACTTGGTATCATTACTAATTTTTTTAAGTCTTTTAATTCTAGTTCTTCTGGAAATATACTTAGTAAAACTTCTTTTAAATTTTTATTTTCATACTTCGGTCTCAGCATTTCTGCATAACTTTTACTGAAAATATGCTTTGAATTTTCTATTGAATAGAGTTCTTTTATGTCTTTTGGACTTACACCATACGCAAGACCTAATGCGATTAAACTTCCTGTAGACGTACCTCCAAACATATTTATATTATCTAATAAATTTGGATACTCATTTACCATTCTCTCAAGTATAGCTATACTCAATGCTCCTCTTAATCCCCCACCATCAAAAGTTAATATATTAAAATTAGAATTCTTCATATACATATACCCCCACATAAAATACCTTATTGATTTTAAATTTCGGTTAAAATAATTTCATTATAGTATATATATTTTATGCAAGTTCTATATAACGATGTTACCATTTCGATATTTAAAGTACTTTGTACTGTACATACCTTATAATATCTAAAATAAATATTATAGAATATCGTATTTGTTTTAGATATTATAAGTAATAAAATTGACGTATTAAAATAATTTCTGTACCTTAATATATTATAAAAAATAAATAAGAGTTATCTTTTAAGTAAAGACAACTCTTATTTATTTTAATTGCTTATATTTAAAAATATTTTAATTACAAATACTTCTCTTCTTAAATATATTTATTTTCTTTATCCTAGTATTTTCTTCATATCTTCTTCTGGAGTAGATATAGGAGTTAATGCAAATTTGTCAACCAATATATCTAATACATTCTGAGATAAGAATGCTGGTAAAGAAGGTCCTATATAGATATTTTTAATGCCTAAATGAAGTAATGTAAGAAGTATACAAACTGCCTTTTGTTCATACCATGATAATACCATGCTAAGAGGCAACTCATTTACTCCACAGTCAAAAGCATTTGCCAATGAAACTGCCACTTGGATTGCACTATAAGCATCATTACATTGTCCCATATCCATTAAACGTGGTAAACCACCGATTTCTCCAAGGTCTAAATCATTAAATCTATATTTTCCACATGCAAGTGTCAATATAACAGTATCTTTAGGAGCTTGCTTTACAAATTCAGTGTAATAATTTCTTCCAGGTTTTGCACCATCACAACCTCCAACTAATAAAAAGTGTCTTATATCTCCACTTTTCACAGCATCTATTACTTTATCTTGTACAGATGAAACTGTACCTCTTGCAAAACCAGTAGTTAATGTGTCTCCTCCATTAATACCAGTCATATGAACATCTTCTTTATATCCACCAAGTTCAAGAGATTTTTCTATTACACTAGAAAAGTCTTTGTCTTCATCAATATGAATCATACCTGGATAAGCAACTACTTCTGTAGTAAATACTCTATCTCTATAACTATCTTTAACAGGCATTAAACAGTTTGTTGTAAATAGTATTGGAGCAGGAATATTATCAAACTCTTTTTGTTGATTTTGCCATGCTGTACCAAAGTTTCCTTTTAGATGCTTATATTCTTTTAATTTTGGATATGCATGTGCTGGTAATAACTCTCCATGAGTATATATATTTATTCCCTTATCTTTTGTTTGTTCTAATAATTTGTGTAAATCATAAAGGTCATGTCCTGTAACTACTATGAATGGTCCTTTCTCAATTTTCATAGGTACTTGAGTTGGTTCTGGTGTTCCATAAGTTTCAGTATTTGCTCTATCAAGTAATTCCATACATTTTAAGTTTATTTCTCCAGTTTTCATAACCAATCCTAAAAGTTCGTCAATAGACAAGTCCCCTCCAACAGCTATTAATCCTTCATAGAAAAATTCATTTACTTCTTTGTCTGTATAACCAAGTACCATTGCATGATATGCATAAGCAGCCATACCTCTTAGACCAAACAGAATTAATGATTTTAATGAACGTATATCTTCATTATCACTCCACAAATCCTTCATATCATAGTTATCATTTCTACTACAAGTTGTTGCACAGTCTGAACATCTAGGTACAAGTTTACTTTTTTCTATCTCAGTTTTTTCAATTTGTCTCTTTATAGCTTCATCATCAAAACTTACATTTGTTATGGTAGTAAATAATCCCTCTATCATAACTTTATCTGTTTCACTTGTTGGTCTATTTTTATTTCCAATTGTTGCTCTTGAAAGACCAATTAATACTCCTGTAAGTTCATCTTGTAAATTGGCTGTACCCCCCTTTTTACCACATACCCCATTTATAGTACATCCTTTACCTCCTGCTGTTTGTTCACATTGAAAACAAAACATATTCTCCATCTTTATTCCTCCCTTTTTATTTATTAAAATTTATTATATTTTTTGTAATTAACTTAATTAAATTTCTTCATCTACTATTTTTCCATCTACAGATATAGTAACTATTTGCCATGGTATCATCTTTCCACTGTTTTGTAGTGCTGTCTTAACAGCATTTACTATACCACCACAACAAGGAACTTCCATACGTGTTACTACTATATTTTTAATATCATTCACTTTTAAAATCTCTGTAAGTTTTTCAGCATAATCTACTTCATCAAGTTTAGGACAACCAATTAATGTAACTTTGTTTTTCATAAACTTATTATGGAAATTTCCATATGCATATGCTGTGCAGTCTGCTGCTATTAAAAGACTTGCATTTTTTAAATATGATGCATTAGCTGGTACCAGTTTTATTTGCACTGGCCACTGGTTAAGCTGAGACCCTTGTGCTTCAACTACTACATTATTGTTTATCTGTTTACTATCTGAAACTTCTCTATTTATAGATTTAGACTTAGAACCTGGACATCCACACGCTAGATTTGTCTTTTGTGCTTTCTTGGCTTCCATGTTTGCTTTTACTGCTGCTTCATCATACTCTGCAGCTTCTCTATACTCAAATGAAATAGCATTTGTTGGACAAGTTGGTAGACAATCTCCTAGACCATCACAATAATCATCTCTTAAAAGTTTTGCTTTTCCATTTACCATTCCTATAGCTTCTTCATGACAAGCTTCAACACATAGTCCGCAACCATTACATTTTTCCCCATCAATTTTAATTATTTTTCTCATCATTTATATCACCTCATAAAATTTTTTTAATTTAAAGTATTAATTTCTTAGGTATTTATTTTTAAAACCTACATCTTTTTTCAAAGTTTTTGTAGTATGATTTTTATATCTCCTTGCTTTTATAAATTTAGTATAGTACAATAAAAACAAATTATCGGTTGCATATGCAACAAGGAAGTGATTATTTGAAAAAATTTTTAGAAAAACATATAAATCTGCTAAAAAAAATTCCTCTCTTTGAAGGAATTAAAAACGACGAACTTGAAGCAATGTTAGAATGTCTAGGTGTTGTTGATAAGATTTATCCAAAGGATAGCATAATATTCTCAGTTGGAAGTGAAGTTACTTCTATTGGAATTATGCTTAAAGGAAGTGCACATATAATAAAAGAAGACATTGAAGGTAATAGGAATATTGTAGCTGAACTCTTACCTGGAGATTTATTTGGAGAAGTATTTGCATGTACTAGACTACATAAAAGCAATGTCACAGTAACTACAACATCTTCTTGCGAAGTTTTATTTATAAAGTTTAAAAGTGTAACTGGTATTTGTTCATCTACATGTGTATTTCATAATAGATTAATTGAAAACATGCTACAATTAATAGCTGAAAAGAATATTTTACTTCACAATAAAATAGAATTACTTTCTCGTAAAACTACTCGTGAAAAATTACTTATGTATTTTTCACGACAAATAGAGCAAACAGGTAGCAACAAGTTTACAATTCCTTTTTCAAGAAATGAAATGGCTGACTTTTTGTGTGTTGATAGAAGTTCTATGTCAAGAGAGCTTGGTAAGATGAGAGATGAAGGTTTGTTATATTTCAATAAAAATAAGTTTGAAATATTCTGTTTTCAAAAATAAAATATATATTTAAATTTTATCTATTTTAAGATATTATATAAACTTAAGATTCAAAGTATAAATATTATATTTGAATCTTAAATTTACATTTTTATTCAAAAAGTTAATAGATATCTAATTCATCAAAATTAAGATATCTATTAACTATATATATTAATTAATTTTATAATTAGCTTATTTTTTTTGTAGTAAATGATGTTTTATCTATAAGCCAATCTTTTCCTTCCACTAATCTTGCAACTAACATTGATGTTACTGTATTTCCAGTTGTATTTAATATAGTATTAGGAATATCAGTTATAGTAGTTATAACTGTCAACAATGGAATTGCTTCCACTGGAAATCCGAAGATGCTAACCACGAGCATCTCACCGATAAGTCAGCCACCTGCTACAGGAGCCATAAATACTCCAACAACAAATACGGTTACAAATAATTGACCTATTGTTGCTGGATTTGCCATACCACTACCTAAAATACCTGATAAAAATGCAACTTTTATTATTACTGCTAAAACTGACCCATCTTTATGTATATTTATTCCAAGAGGTATAACTGTTTCTGATATATCATCAGGAACTCCTATATTTTTACTAGCTTCTAAGTTTGATGGTATACATGCTGAACTCGAAGAAGTAGCTAATGCTGTTGCTATTGGTTTTATAGCATTCTTCCAGAATTGCCTAAACCCTTGTTTTCCTGCAGATAGAAAAGCATATAAACTGTAAAATAATAAGAAATACAGTGCTGCTGTTATAGAATAAATTAAAAACACCCTTACATATCCTTGAATTATTTTACTTCCAAGTTCTCCAATTATTGTAGCTGTATAACAGCCTAACCCTATAGGAGCATAAAGCATGACTATACTTACTACTTTTAATATTGCTTCTGTTCCTTCTGATAAGAGCTTTCTTATAGTATTTCCCCTATCCCCCATCATAGCTATTGCTGTTCCAACTAAAACTGCAAATATAACTAATTGTAATAAATTACTACTAGAAAATAAATCTCCAAAATTTTTAACTGTAATACTTGATACTACTTGGTCTAATAATGTTCCTTTCGATTCTAAAGTTTCTGCATCTTGAGCCACCATTAAACTTTTTACACTCGATACATCTAATCCTTTAGATGGATTAAATAATAATGCAGATGTAATACCTAAAACTGCAATTACAAGTGTTGTTCCCATAAATACTATAGCTGTATTCTTCATTATTTTTCCGAAGCGTTCCATGTTTTTTACACTAGCAACACCTGAAGAAACACTAAGAAACACTAATGGTACTACTATCATTAATAGAGCATTTATAAATAAATCTCCAAATGGTTTTAGTATTGAAGCTTTTGGACCAAGTACTAATCCTACTATTACTCCTATTATGGTACATGATAAAAGTATAATTGATGACTTATAATTTTTTAAAAAGTCCCTCATTTATATTTTCCCTTCTAATGTTTTATATTATAAATTACCCAAAACTCTAAAAAAATTAAAGTAAATTATCTAATGCGCATTAATAATTTTTGTAATTTTCCCCAACAGCTACTTTAGCAAATACTGGAATATATGTCAATTTCTATAGTTTTTTTGTATCTTTAATATTTTTCTAATAGTTCATATCTATATATAAATCTTAATAAAATTCTACTTTTAAAACTTTTTTTCTATATCAATTTCAATAAAATAAACAAGATAAAAAAATATATATAATACAGTTTAATTATTCTCAAGTTTAATAATTTATAATTTAAGATAAAATTTCAGTATAGTCACTTTAATTACTGCATTGTACTATTTCATTAAGATGTTATTGTAAATACGTATGATATTTTATCAAACATTGTTTTTTTATGTATTTAAATATTTTATAATATTTTTAAAACCAAAGGCAAATAAGTTGTATTTCTAATTTAAAATTAAATAATAAATCTAAGAATAAAAAAATACTCCTATTAAATCTATTATCTAACTTATAAATTTAATAGGAGTATTTTATATATCTTAAAATAATTAACTTATACTTTTTTTAATTAAATGCTTCTTCTTTCCTAATAATATTTAAAAATTTTGCAGTTCTTTCGTTTTTAGGATTATTAAATATCTCATTAGGAGTTCCTTCTTCAGCTATTACACCATTATCCATAAATATGATTTTATCAGCAACTTCTTTTGCAAAATTTATTTCATGAGTTACAATAAGCATTGTTATTCCTTCTTTTGCAAGTGATTTTATAACACTTAACACTTCTCCAACAAGTTCTGGGTCAAGTGCTGATGTTGGCTCATCAAATAATATTACATTTGGATTTACTGCCATAGCTCTAGCTATACCTATTCTTTGTTGTTGACCTCCAGATAATTTTGATGGATAAAAATCTTTTCTATCCAACATACCTACTTTGTCTATTAATTTTAAAGATATCTCTTTAGCTTCTTGTTTACTTTTTTTATGTACTACTATTAATGCCTCCATTACATTTTCTAGTGCTGTTTTATTTTTAAATAAGTTATAATTCTGAAATACCATAGATGTATGTTTTCTTAAATTTGCTATATCTTTTTTTGTTGCTTTTTCTACATCTACCTTTACATCTCCAATCATTATCTTTCCTTTTGTAGGCTCAACTAGATAATTTAAACATCTAAGTAGTGTAGATTTACCTGTACCAGATGGACCAAGTATAGCTACTACTTCACTTTGATTTATCTCTAGATTTATACCTTTAAGAACTTCTGTCCCTTTAAAATTTTTATGCAAATTTTCTACTTTTATCATTGTTATCCACCTTTTTAATAAATATAATAAATAATATATTCGATATCAAAATTAATATATTAGTATTAATTTTAAAAACAGACTAAATATATTTTATAAATATACTCTAAAATTGACATAAATAATCTACTGCAAGCTGAGATAATAAGGAAGATGCTACGCTCAAGCATTTTTCATCTATATCAAATTTATTATTGTGCAATCTATAGTTTATATTTTTTTCTTTATTTCCTACACCTATATACATAAATAAACCAGGTTTTTCTTTCATATAAATAGCGAAATCTTCTCCTGTCATTGCAGGGAAATCAATCATTTCAACATTCTCATCTCCAAGTATTTTGCAAGCGCTTTTTCTTCCCAGTTCTATCATATTTTTATCATTTATAACAGCATCTCCTCCAGCACTCTTTTCAAACTTGCAATCTGCTCCATGTGCTTTACATACACTTCTTACTATGTTTTCTAGAATCTTACTTACTTCAATCACTTTTTCCTGACTTACCGCTCTAATAGTTCCTTGAAGTGTACACACATCTGGTATTATATTTTTAGAAACACCAGAATTAAAAGAACAAACAGACACTACTACTGGTACAACTGGGTCAATTTTTCTCGAAACTATCTGTTGAATAGATGAATATACTGCATTTCCAACTGCAATTGGGTCTATACAATTGTGAGGTTCTGCTCCATGTCCACCCTTGCCGATTATTGTTATTTCGAAAGTATTAGTTGCTGCCATAGCACAATTTCTAGCTATTCCAATTTTTCCTGATTCAATAGTTGGCCAACAATGACCAGCTGCTAATACATCTACACCTTCAAGTACATTTTCTTTAATTACAATATCAGAACCACCTTTTTCTTCACCAGGTTGAAATAGTAACTTTACATTTCCATTCAGTTCTTCTTTTATATCATTTAAAATCATTGCTGTTCCTAACAACCATGAAACATGTGCATCATGCCCACAAGCATGCATATTATCATTTATTGATTTAAATTCTAAATCATTTTCCTCTTTTATTGGAAGAGCATCCATATCCGCTCTAAGTAGTATAGTTTTACCACTAATATTTTTTCCTTTTATAGTAGCTAATACTCCTGTACCAGCAACATCTATATACTCTATATCAAGTTTATCTAGTTCTTCTTTTATAAGTTTGGATGTTTTAAATTCTTTAAATGCCAACTCTGGATTACTGTGTATCTGTCGTCTTATTTTTATGATTTTTTCCATATTTTTTAGTGCGATAGATTTTATTTTAGTTTCAATCATTTGAAATACCTCCATAACTTATTTTTATTTATAAAGACTAATAGAAATACATTGTAATACACAGATAACTATAGATAAATTTAGTATACTTATCTATAGTTATCAAAACTTTATATTTTAATTTTGGAGTACTTATTTTTGTATATCAGCACTTACATCCATTCCAAACCATTTTTCAGATATTTTTTTCACTGTTCCATCTGCAAGCATTTCCTCTATTGCTTTGTTTACATCTTCTTTTATAGTTTTAGATTTTTCATCATTTTTCTTAAAGAAATATGCTATATTAGTAACTGATAATTTATCATCTAATACTCTTATCTTCATGTTAGCTTTTTTAGCATCACCTACAACAGTAAGTTCCGCATCAATCCATGCACTAACTCTTCCTAAATCTAAATCTTGAATACCATTAGTTCCATCACCATAAACCTTTTCTTCAAATAAATTGTCTTTATTAACACTAGCTGCAACCTGTTGACCTTGAGAACCTTCTGAAATTGCTACAACTTTTCCTTTTAAATCTTCAAGCTTATTAATTTCATTGTTCCCATCTTTTACAGCTATACATACAGCATCAGAACCATAAGGTATAGAAGCATCGTATTTTTCTAATCTTTCTTTAGACATTCCAAAGAAGTTGGCTGCTACATCAACTTTACCAGAATCTAACATACCAAATATAGAACTAAAACCTGTTGGCTCCATTTTTATTTCATATCCACTTCTTTTACCAATCTCTTTCCACATATCAACTTCAAAACCTTTATGCTCACCATTATCAACATAAGAATATGGGTCAGCTGAATTAGATGAAGCTACAGTTATAACTTTTTCATTCTTTACTTCCTCTTTTTTTGAACAACCAGTAGTTACAACTGTTAATGCTAAAACTGCTACTAAACATTTTATAATATTTCTTTTTATCATATCTCTTCTCCTCACACCATTTTTATGTAAAAATACTTTATATGTATTTTTTTAATACTCTAATAATTGCTTATTTTCTTCTCTAATTTTTTTTGTCCCCATCCTAAAGGAGTTATTATACACCAATAAATCACCATAACTGCTCCATATACTTCAAAAAACTTAAAACTCAATGCTCCTTGTGATTTAGCAGCACCCATTATATCATTTACTCCAACAACAAAAGCTACAGAAGACCCTTTAATTAAATCTATGAAATTATTGAATAATGATGGCAATGCAACTCTTACAGCCTGTGGTATCACTATCCTTTTCATTGTTTGTAAATTTGTTAATCCCATTGCATATGCTGCTTCTATCTGACCTTTATCAATTGAAAGTATGGATGCCCTTATCGTTTCAGACATATAAGCTCCCATATTTAAACTAAGTACTATAGATGTTGCAAATACTGGGTCCATATTTTTAACAAAATCGCTCATATATGCCAGTCCAAAATATAGAAAGAATAACTGTGGCATAAGAGGTGTCCCTCTAAAGATAGATACATATACTTTACATATTTGATTCAATACTTTCACTTTGTAATAAGATGATAACGCTACTATTGTACCTATAATTAATGAAAATATTAATGAACTTATTGCCAAAATCACAGTTACATTGAACGATTTCATTATTATTGGAAATAATTCTAAAAAATATTTCATACTAAAAATCATAAAATAAGTCCCCCTCACTTAATGTTGTTTTTTGCAAGCTTTTGTCACATGTTAAATTATAATAGAATTTTCTTTATTTTTCCAATAGAAAAAAACTATTTTATCAATTGATTATATAGACCCTTTTGATACCATATTTTTTTTGATATTTAGACTACTAAATTCATTTTTTCTAAAATTAAAAATTTATTTACAAGAGGGAACATATCTGTATAACCTATCTTTAAACACTAAAATCTAATATGCTTTTCCTATCCTTTTTTCAACCTTACTTTGTATATTACTTAATACTATAGATACCGCCCAATAAATTAGTATCGTTATCATATATATCTCAAAAAACTTAAAACTCGAAGCAGCTTCTACTTGAGCTACTCCCATCAAATCCTGTATTCCTATAGTTAAACCTAAAGAAGAACCCTTAATTATATCTAGTGTACAACTTACAATAGGAGGTACTGCAGATGTAGCTGCTTGAGGTAAGATTATTTTAACCATTGACTGATATTTACTTAATCCAAAAGCATAGCAGGCTTCTTGTTGTCCTTTATCAACACTCTCAATAGATGCTCGTATAATTTCTGCCATATATGCAGATGAGTTTACCCCTAAACAAATCACTATTGCTAAATAAGGTGAGCAATCTTTCATAAAAGAAAATACCATTGGAAATCCGAAGTAAAAGAAAAATATTTGAATTAAAAGTGGCGTTCCTCTAAAGAATGAGATATACACCTTAGTTATATATTTCAAAATTTTTGACTTTGTCTGTGTAAAAAATGCAAGTATCACACCTAATAATATTGATATGAAAAACGCAACAATAGATATTAGTATTGTTATTCCCAAGGCTTTAATTAAAAATGGAAATATACTTAGACAAAATTCAAAGTTAAAATTACTCATTAGTAGGCTCCTTAGTGATATCCTTTCCTAGCCAAGTTTCAGATATTTTAGTCAAAGTTCCATCTTTGTGCATATCTGCAATTACTTTATTTATTTCTTTTGTCCATTCTTCACCTTTTTCATTTTTTTGAAGTGCAAAAGAACAAGCACCAAATTGAATTGGAGGTTCTACCATTTTAAGATTTAATTTTTGTTCTTTTATGGCTATTAAAGCCTCAACATCCTGTGCAACCACTGCATCTAATCTTCCCATTTCTAGGTCTTGATAGTTCCCTTTAAGAGTTGCACTTGAATAATTTACTATTTTTATTTCGCCATTTGGATACTTTTCTTTTAGTATTTCATTTGCCACTGCTCCAGTACCCACGCCTACCTTTTTACCAACTAAATCATCTATTGATTTTATACTATTATCATCTTTTCTAACAATAATATTTGTTCCACTATAATTATAAGCATCTGAAAAGCCATATTTTTCCTTTCTTTCAGGTGTCGCAGTAAGTTGAGCAGATACTACATCTACTTTATCAGCTTCTAATAATCCAAATAATCCACTAAAATCAGTTAATACCCATTCAACTTTACAATTAGTTCGTTTAGAAAATTCGTCCCAGAAATCTACTTCAAATCCTTTAAGTTTATCCTTCTCTTTAAAAGCAAAAGGGAAATACGTTCCTGATGTGGCAACTCTTATAGTTTTTTGTTCTTCTTTATTTTTATTATTTCCTGATGAACATCCTGTAATTAAAAGTGATGATGCTAAAACAAGCATAATAATTAACTTAAGCTTTTTCATAGTTTGTTCTCTCCTTTTAAATCTAATTTTATTTCAATTTTGTATATAATACATTTCCAACAGTTTGAATCACTTGAACCATTATAATTATTATAATTACAGTTCCATACATTATAGTATCGTTAAATGTTTGATAACCATATATCAGAGCAACTGACCCCAAACCTCCTGCCCCTAATGCTCCTGCCATAGCAGAACTACCAAGTATTGATACGGTTGCAAGAGTTATACTTGAACATATAGATGGTATAGCTTCTCTAAACATAATACTAAACAATATTTGTAAATTTGAAGCACCAAAAGATTTAGCTGCTTCAATCATACCTTTATCAACTTCTCTAAGATTACTTTCAATTAATCTAGCTATAAATGGAGATGCAACTATTATAAGAGGTAACATAGCTGCTTGTTTTCCAATAGAAGTACCTACTACAAATCTTGTAATTGGAGTTATAGACACCGCCAATATGATAAATGGAAATGACCTAATTATATTTATCATCAAATCTAAAATCTTATATATGTATTTATTAGGTCTAAGTCCTTCATTTGAAGTTTCTACTAATATAATAGCTAATATAAAACCGATTATAGAAGATATAACAGTAGCCCATGTAACCATATAAATAGTATCAAATACTGCAGGAATTATTATTTTATTTATTACAAGACTTGGATTATCCATTATCTAAAGCCTCCCAAATTATGCATCTACTATTTAAATACTCACTAATTATTTTTTTATCTTTAGCATCCATGTTTATAACAGTGGTACCTATAATATCATCTCTGAATTTTTCTAGCTTAGAAGACACAATTGAAAAATTAACTGGAATTTGTTTTGCCATTTCTGGAATCAATGTATTTTTAGCTTTATCCTGTTTAAATAATATTCTTATATTTACACCTTCTTCTGGCATAATCTCCGATTGCTCTCCTAAAAGTCTCTTTAAGCAGTCTGGTTGATTCAAGAATAGCTTTTGGACATCTCCCAATGCAGCTATCTTTCCATATTCTAATATAGCTACTCTGTTACATATTTCTCGAATAACATCCATTTGATGAGTGACTAATACTATAGTTATGTTTAGTCTTTCATTTATTTCTCTCAAAAGTGATAGTATAGATTTTGTAGTTTCTGGGTCAAGTGCAGATGTAGCTTCGTCACTAAGTAAAATTTTAGGCTCCAGTGATAAAGCTCTAGCTATAGCAACTCTCTGACGTTGTCCTCCACTCAATTCTTTAGGCTTTTGATATATCTTATCTTCTATACCTACTATTTTTACAAGTTCCATTACTTTTTTTTCTATTTCATCTTTTTTATATCCCCAACACTTCATTGGAATAGATATATTATTATATACATTTTGTCTTTCTAATAGAGAAAAATGTTGAAATATCATTCCTATATTCTTTCTGTATTCTCTGATTTTACGATGTGAATTGTTTTTTATTTCACACCCATCTACTAAAATCTCACCCTTTTCATAATCTTCTAATAGATTTATACACCTTAAAAGTGTGGATTTCCCAGCACCACTTTTCCCTATCAAACCAAATATTTCGCCTTGCTCTATAGAAAGAGATATATCTTTTAACACATCTAAACTTCCAAAAGACTTATACAATTTAGATATATTTATCAAATAATCACCTCAAATTTTTCACATAGAATTAAGCTGTTTTTTATACACACATAAAACAGCTTAATTCTTTTAAATAGTTAAATCTAAAAATTATATTATTTATCTTCTATGAGAACTGATGTAGTACCATAATTTTTTTCTATTATAGCTTTTACTTTTTCTCCTTTTAACTCTTTAGCTAAAGCTTTAGCCCATTCTTGGTCTTTATTTTCACTTTTAGTAGCTAAAACTATACCATATTCTGCCCCATGCTCATCAAAAGCTAAAGCACTTTCTGGGTCTTTGTCAGATTTCATTATTTGTATTGCTCTAACCACTCCTAAATCTACATCTGGAAGTGCACTTGGAATTTTTACAGTATCCATTTCTATAAATTCTAGATTGTGTTTATTTTCAACTACCTCTAAAGGACTATAAGTTTTGACACCATCTTTTAATTTAATTAAACCTTCATCTGCTAATAAAACTAATGCTCTTGATTTATTAGTTGCATCTGATGGTATAGCAACTTTCATATTATCTTTAACATCATTTAAGCTTTTTAATTTATCTGAGTATACACCCATTTTTGAATAATAAATAGGCTCTCCTACTGCTGACAAATTTGTACCTTTATCTTTATTAAATTGCTCTAAAAACGCACTATGTTGATAGAAATTGGCATCTAAAGTTCCTTCAGCAACTCCACTATTTGGACTTATTATATCTCCATCAAAAAGAGTAACTTCCATTTTATAACCATCATTTAAATAATCTTTTTGTACTGCATCTAACATTTCTTTTATAATAGGGTCAGATGTACCTACTTTAACAGTTTTTACTTCTTTTTTAGCAGACTCACTTTCTTTTTTTTCATTATCATTTCCAGAACATGCTACTAATGATAATGATAGTATAGCTATTAGTGATAAACTGATTAATTTTTTAATTTTCATGACTTCCTCCAATGATATTTTTATTAATTTTTAAAAAGTACATAATTTGCCTTTTACAGCATTTTTACTGTACATTCTAGCAGCATTCATAAATGCATGTATGTTCTCAATAGGAGTTCCTACTGGAATTTGGCAACCAGGAGATAACGTAAATCCACATGGATTGTCACTTGCCTTTAAGATACATTCCTTTACTGATTCCATTACATCATTAATACTTCCATTTCTCATAATTTCTACTGGTGGTACATTTCCAGAGATACCCATACTGTTTCCAATTGCTTTTTTAACCTCTTCTAAATCCTCGCAATTATCAACACTAAACGCAGAAAGACCTACATCAACTAAATCTTGCCATCTGTCTTTAGTCTTTCCACATATATGTATAGATGGTGCTGAACCTGTAATTTCTTTAACTCCTAGTACGAATTCTTCTAAATACGGTTTTACAAATTCCTTAAACTGCACTAAGCTTATCAGATTAGACGAAGCTACTGGTTCAGCTAGACTGACACTTGACCCACATTCTTTATAAATTACTTCTGTGTATCTTAACATGCATTTTACTGTATATTTTAAAAGTTTATGTAAATTTTCTTTATTTTTAACAGTATCTTTTAGTATATTCTCAGCTCCTCTTATAGCTACAACATTACTTATTGGACCTGCTAAACTTGAACCTATAAATCTTTCATTTGAAAATTCATCTGTTAAGACTTTTAATGCTTCTATAATAGCTGGCATTCTCCCATCTTTATAAGGGTCTATTATATCTAAAGAATCAAGCATTGAATAATCTTTGAGTATAGGCTCAACTATAAAAGAGACTGAATCCTTAGGATATTTTAACTTAGAACCAAGGGCTTCTCCTATGCCTCTAAGACCTAAACCTACGCCCATAGAATCTACATTAAAATCTCTTGCCAAGTTTCGTTCCATTTCAATCATCATTTCTGAGGAATAATAATAATCACTTATATTTAATCCATACATAACAGGTGCTGTTTCAGATAAAGAAAATGAACATGGTAATCTATCAACTTCTTTTCCTGACTTATATAAAATCGCCCTTTCTTTAGGTGTTAATTCATCTTTTAATATTTTCATCTCAACACGCCCCAATAATTAAAATTTATATTACTTCAAAGTTAAAATGCTTATAATATGCTGACTGTATATATCTTTTCATTGAATACACTTTTATTAGTATTTTTAATACAATTTTGCCCAAATATTCTTCCTTTACATAAATCTTCTTTCAATAAAACATCTGCATAAGTCATATTATTATTAAAGTTAAGTTCTTCAATTTCCATAAGCCCTAAATTCAAAAGTGAAGTTGTTGTTCTTCCACATATATGTATACTTGCTTTACCATTTATTTTCTGTTGTAGTTCTTTAAATATCTCTATAGTTATATCACTACTTAAGTTACAAAAAGTTCTCTTACCTAAAATATCCATATTTCCAGTTGGGTCAGCATAAGATATAATTTTAGCTCCAGATTCTACTCCTTTAACAGCATACTCTACAATAAAATCTTTTACATATTCTAGAATTTTGTATAAATCATTTTTTCTATTTTTTAAAGCTTTTACTATAGTCGTTAAGTCTATTAAGCTACTCAAAATAGTAATTGGACCTTCAATACTTAAAATAACATCTTCGTTTTCAGATGATAATTTTTTTATTGCCTTTAATACTTCATTAGCTTCTACTTCATCTAAATGAACTTTTTTAAGATTTAATAATTCTTCAATATCATTGTATTTATAGCTTTTTACTCTTGGTGTACTCAATTCATCAATTAAAATATTTGCCCCTAAACTTTGTGCACACATAGTGTCACATAATGGAAGATAACAAACTCTATTTTTTGTACTTTCTTTTAAAAGTTTTGTAGCCTTTACCATTTCATCACATTTTAGATAAACGTCTGGTATTTTTAGATTATTTTCCTTTAGAAATTTTAACTCTTCCATTCCTGTAGTATCATATGTACATTTAAAATTGTATTTTTCTTTAATTTTAACTCACCTCCACTTACTTATTTACTCAACTTACTTATATCAAAGCTTAAACAACTTGCAAATAAACGTTCATAATCTTCTAGTAATGACAATTCTAAGTAATCACATGTTTTCAAAACATCATTTACTTCAGCTCTTTTTGATATATCTAAAAGGCATAAAATTGCACCACTTTTAGAAGAATTTCCAATATAACTAATTTTATCTTTAAATTCTATAGGAACCATTCCTACACCAACAATACTTTCAACCTTTAAATGTGCTCCAAATTGACCTGCTATTATTACTTTGTCAATATCTCTAGGATTTAATTTTAAATTATGTAACATAGATAAAATACCAGATAAAATAGCTCCTTTTGCTAGCTGAACTTGTCTAATATCATTTTGAGTAATATATATGTTATGTTTTTTAGATAATACTATACTTCTCTTTTTGCCATCCTCTACCAAAAGATTTTTAAGAAATTTATCCTCATTAAAATCATCTTTTTTCTTTACTCTTCCGCTCTTATTAATCAGACCCGCTTTGTATATTTCAGATATAGAATCTAAAATACCACTTCCACAAATACCATTTGGATTTCCCTGTCCTATAATATCTATTTGTATTCCCTCATCTTTAATACTTATCCCCTCAATAGCTCCCTCACCTGCTCGTACTCCACAAGTTATATTCATTCCTTCTAATGCTGGTCCGGCAGCACATGAACATGCGATTAACTTTCCACAATCAGATAAAATCATTTCTCCATTAGTTCCTATGTCTATGAAAAGTATCTTCTGATTTACTTTTTTTAAATTTGTGACAATAGCACCTGCAGTAATATCAGCACCTATAAATGCAGACACACTTGGTAAGCAGTAAAGCCTTGTATAATTTGATACTTCTAGACCTATATCTGAAGCTAAAAAAGTCTTACTATCTTTAAACATCGGTCTATATGGATTTACTCCTAAACTTTTAGGATTTATTCCTAAGAGTAAATGTAACATTGTAGTATTTGCAGCAATTGATATATCATAAATGTTTTCCTTTGCTATTTTATTATCCTCACACAAATAATTAAATAGATTATTTAAACATTCAACAACCACTTTACTTAGAATTTCTGCTCCATTTTTCTCTTTTGATGCAAAATTAATTCTTGATAATACATCCAACCCATAGCTTTTTTGAGGATTTATAGAAGAAGCACTTTTAATTTCTTTGCCAGTATTTAAATCTATTAATGATACCACCATAGTAGTTGTACCAATATCAACTGCAAATCCATATATCAAACTTCTTGTATCTCCATTTTCTATGGATATAATCTTTCCATCATATCTAGTTATTGTATAGGTCTCTCCTTCTTTTAAGTTAGAAAACCTTTTTATTACATTTAAGGGTAAACTTTCTTTATCTTCTAATAATAATTTTTCTACTGCGTCACTTTGTAAAAGAGACTTTTCTGAAAATATCTTACATTCTTTTCTTACAGCAGGATTTAAATCAAACTTAGGCATATAACCTTCATCTAATACTTCTACCTTTTTTTCATCATGCAACAATTCTATATCAATATCTCCATCTACTTGATATAAACATGCTAACCTAATATTATCTAAAACTTCTTCCTCACTTAAAAACCTTCTTTGTTCCTCTAAATTCTTATCTTTAATATTACTTAAGATTTTAACTTTACATTTTCCACAATACCCTTTACCTGCACAAGGGTTTTCAATCATTATTCCATTTTCTTTTAAAATTTCTAACAAATTTTTTCCAGAATCAAACTTTAATCTTTTTTGTTCTCCATATCCATCATTTACAGTTAATATGTACATTTTGACACCTACCATATGCTTAGCATTCACTTTCTCGTGCACTCAGAACCATTGATTGTATATTTTTAATTGGAGTCCTAGCTCCTATTCCACATGCTGGAGATAAAATATTTATACCATTCTTTATACATCTTCTTCCTATTTCTCCAACCTTATCCTCAGTTCCATATTCAAGGGCATATGTGCTTACATTACCAATAATTGCTTTATTAGGAACATTTAATACAACCTGTTTTTCATCAGTTATTGAATCAAAACTTATACCTAAACTATGAATACTATTCAATTGAGGATATATAGTTTTTAATCTTCCACAAATATGTACTATGCTTGGAATATTATTGTCATCTTCATTTAATGAATCTAAAATTCTATTTATATATGGAACCACAAATTCTTCAAATTTTTTAGGTCCAAGTATTTCTCCTGTAGCACTTGGGTCAGCAATAGCTATTAAATCTGCACCAGCTTCAATTTGTGCCTTTGCAAATTTAATTATATTTTCTGTAACAAACTCTAAAAACTTATGAACATTTTCTCTATCTTTTCTTAATTCTCTATAAAATATAGTAGGTTCAATTAAAGATGTTGCAACGCTTATTGGACCAACTACATTAGCAATGATAGGTACATCACTATCTTTAGTTTTTAAATACTTAATTGCATCTATAACAACTTTTGCTCGTCCAATATTTACATCAAGTTCTTTTAATTTTACGTAATCAGATATTGTGTCCATAGGATAAAAGTTTACTCTAGGCTCTGTAATTTTAGTTCCAAAATCAACTTTAGCTCCCATTGCCTCAGCTTCTATAGTCATACAAAATGGTACGCCACAATTTTCAAAACCATCATTTTCATAGATACCATAAGTGAGTTCTGCCATTTTAATAGCATCAAAATGTGCATCAGGCCAACTTATTCCTTTCATATCCATCATATCTTCTACAACCATGTTCATCATACCACCAGGGCAAATACAAGGAGGTCTATCAACAGACTCTCTATTTAAAACCTTCAATAATCTCTCTTTGCAAGTATACAAATTAATTTACCATCCTTTTTATATAATATAAATAACGCTTAGGATACTAATTTTTTTGCTAATTCAACAGCTTTTGCTGCTGATGGTGAATATCCATCTGCACCTATCTTTTTAGCATAGCTTTCAGATATAGGACCACCACCTATCATTATTTTGAAACTATCTCTTATCCCCTGACCTTTTAAATCTTCTATTAAAACTTCCATATTATCCATAGTTGTAGTCATAAGAGTAGACATTGCTATGATATCAGCATTTACTTCCTTAGCTTTTTCAACAAATTCACTCATAGGTATATCTCTTCCTAAATCGTAAACTTCAAATCCAGCTGTTTCTAACATTATTTTTACTATATTTTTTCCAATATCATGAGTATCACCTTGCACAACACCCATTACTATTTTTCCAGTTTTTTTTGAATCTTCTTTTTTAATGTGAGGTTTTAAAACATCAATACCTGCATTCATTGCATCTGAACATAAAAGTAGTTCTGGAACATAATATTCTTCTTCTTCATACAACTCACCAGCTCTTTGCATTCCAACAGAAAGCCCCTTATCTATTCCTTCAAATGCGTCAAAATCTTGTTTTAAATACTCTTTTGCTATCTCTACTACTTGTTCTTCTTCCATCTCAACTACGTTATAAGCTAATTTTTTTAACAATTCCTCTTTTTCTTTACTCATATATATTTCCCCCTTAACCAATTTAATTTTCATTTTTCCAATGTTTAAAACTGAACAATAATAGTAACTATAAAGTCAGTTTTAAAATACTTTTATGTCAAAATAATTTATCTTATCTTAAATTTAATATTTTTATTATTTTTTGTCTAATATGAAAAATCTATTTACTAACTAACATATATTCAAAGAGTCTATTCCATAATATCAATATAAATATCTTAATCATATCTTCCAAAATCTTCTACTGCTCTTACCATAGCTTGTACATTACATGCTGGAGCAAGAGGAGTTAATGCACAATCTGGCATCAATATAAATCCTCCTGGAGAATATTTCATTTGTTCAATTGCTTTTCTACTCTCTTCATATACATCTTCAGGTTTGCCTGAATGTATAATAGAATTCCTTACATTTCCACCAATAATGTATTCATCACCCAAAATTTCTGCTGTCTCCCTCATATCCATCTCATAACCTAATGTAAATACAGTTCTGCTTGGTAATTTTAATTCGTTTGTCCAGTATTTTAAATTTTCCTTATGGTCTCCACAAAGATGTACTATCCATTTCTTAATACCCCATGCTTGATATATATCTTGAATCTCTTTTATATATGGAATAGAGAATCTTTCAAAATCTTTTGAAGAAATAATTCCATGAGATTCCATAGGATATGCTGAAAATGTTGATATTTTTTCTACACCAAATGTATCTATGCTTTTCTTTGTTATTGCCAGCATGTAATCAGTCACCATTCTAAGAAGATGATGTATTACTTCAGGGTCTTTTCTTAAGGATTTTAATAATAGTTCTGTTCCTAAAATACTTTGTACTCCACCAAATGGAGAACCTGATGGAACGGAAAATCCAAATCCATTTTCCACACATATTTTAGCAAATTTCAAAGACCTAATTGCTGATGGTGCAGTGTCTACATCAGGCATTTTTAGATTTTTAACATCTTTTATATCCTCTATAGGTCTTCTTATTACTTTTGGCAATCTTATTCTTGGAGTTTCTGAAAACATTAATTCACCACCAAAATCCCAAGTTTGCCATTCTGGAATAGCATAACCTGGAGTAGCATCGTACTTATGTAAATTTATTGAACACATTTGAGCTTTAAAAGCTTTTTCAGGTTCCATATAATATTCTTTTGAAGAATAATTTGAAATGTTAGCAGCATATAAAGTAACGTTTGGATTAACTGGTATACGGTCTAACTTTTCTTTATTCATTAATGCCTTCATTCTTTCAGCAGAAGTCAATTCCATCATCATCATCTCCTAATTTAATATATTGTTTGATAAGTTATTATAGTAACATAGAAAAAATCACCTTAAAAATTTCAACTTTTAAGGCAATTTCTTTCTCTGTATCTATTTATCTAACTTAACATTTTTTTGAGCATCTTTTAAGAAAGTATCATCTATAGCCTTTTCACGAGGTATTTCTTGTTTAATAACACCTGAAGCCATAGACATTCTATTTATAGCTGCATACCCATCATCAGTGAAACTTCCATCTTTAGAATATATATTATTATCTTTTATTTCTTTTACAGAATCTTCAAGCATTTCATTTCCTGGGAATAATGGTTTCAATGTTTCTATTATTTTTTCTGCAGAATTTTCATTTGTCCATAATATAGCTTTATATATAGCATTTACATATTTTTGTACTGTTTCTGGATTTTCTTTTATGTATTTGTCTGTAGTAAATGTTATATACATTTCGTAATTTTCAGAACCAATTAATTTTTTATGAACTTCTGGATTATATATATCTTCAACTAACTTATTACCTGCATCAAGTACAATTTTACGAGCAGACGGAGATACATAACTACCTGCAACATCTTCTTTTTCCAAAGCTGCAACTAATGCTGAGTTTGGAAGATTTACATATGTAGCATCAGTATCTGGATTAAGACCATTTTCTTTTAACACAGAACGTACAAATGCTCTAGGAGATGAACCACTATCAGCCCCATTTATAGTTTTACCTTTCATATCTTTTACGCTACTATATTTTGGTGCTACCACAAATGAATATGGATATTTTTGTGTAGTTGAAAGTAATAACTTAGTACCTTGATTTTTTTCATTAAAACCTAAAATCATTTCTGGCCCATATAGACCAAATTGAGCATCACCAGATAATACTGGTGCTGTTGGCATATCACTTTGAACTGTAACAAATTCCACATCTAAACCTTCTTCTTCAAAAAATCCTAGTGCTTTTGCTAAGTATGCTGGTCCCCAAAGCTCACCTCTAACTGGTTCAGATACTTTAACCTTTTCTAATTGTTTTGTTTCTTTTTTAGCATTGTTTGAACTCTTGTCTTCTTCTTTTCCAGAGCTACAAGCAACCATGCCTAATAACATAACACCACATAATAAAATTGAAATAAACTTTTTCATATTTTCTCTCCTCACATTATTTTTTAGTCAATACTCTCTCTCCATCTTAAAATTCTTTTTTCCACATGTTTTAATATATAATCAAGCATTGACATTATAAACATCATTAAAAATATACAAGATAGTACTCTTGTAATATTGTAAACTCCTCCAGCTGCTTGCACCATCCATCCTAAACCCTGATTAGAACCTAAATATTCTCCAACTATTGCACCTAAAACCGAAGCTCCTGCTCCTGAACGTAAACTAGCCATAATCCAAGGAACACAGGAAGGTAATATTACTTTTTGTATAATTTGCAACTTGGATGCACCCATAATTTTTAATGTATTTATTAAATTTATATCTACATTTTTAAAACCTGCATACGCATTAAAAAACACCAAAAAGAACACCATTATTGCAGCCATAAAAATTTTGGCTTGTAACCCTATTCCAAACCAAATTATAAATAAAGGCCCAAGTGATAGTTTTGGTAATCCATATAATCCTACTAATATTGGGTCGAATATATCTGCTAAAAGTGGTATATTTCCAAATAAAAATGCTATTATTACGCCAAATACTACACCATAAAACAAACCAAATAATGAAGCTTTTAATGTTATATAAATATGAGGCCATATTTCACCTGTATTAAACATAGCTATTAAATCTTTTATGATGTTTAATGGTGAACTAAAGAAAAAAGTATTAATGAGATTATTGTCAGATAGATATTCCCAGACCATTAAAAATATCACTATAAAAATTAAACAATAACATTTTTTTAGTATTTTTTTAATCTCCATACTCACCCATCTCCTCTTTTCTTCCTTTTATTACTTCAGACTTTATATCATCCCAAATTTGCTTTTCTAATTCTATAAATTGAGGGCTTGATTTACTTTCTATATTATTACGTGGTCTAGGTAAATCTACAATATATTCTGATTTAATAGATGAAGGTCTATAACTCATAAGTATAATTCTATCTGCCAATGTTATTGCTTCTGATATATCATGAGTAATATACACAATAGTATTTTTTCTTTTTTGCCAAATATTTAGAATTTCATCCTGTAGCAATTCTCTTGTAAATACATCTAATGGACCAAATGGTTCATCCATAAAAATAACATCTGGGTCTTGTGCTAAAGCACGCATTATAATCGCTCTTTTTCTCATCCCTCCAGAAAGCTCATATGGATATTTTTCCTCAAAACCAGCTAAACCACTAGTTTGCATAAGCTCTTTTGCCAATTTTATTCTATGTTTTTTGTCTTCTCCCCTTATCTCAAGACCAAGAGCAATATTATCAACTATCTTTCTCCAAGGAAGTAAAGTATCCATCTGTGATATGTATCCTATTTTATGTCTCCCAAAATGCAATGGTTTTCCATCAATTAAGACTTCTCCTTTTGTAGGTTTTAACATACCACACATTATGTTTAAAAGTGTACTTTTTCCACATCCACTAGAACCAACAATAGCTAAAAACTCTCCTTTTTTTACAGAAAGGTCTATATCATTAATAGCATGTATACGTTCTCCATTTTTAGATTGATAATAATGAGTAATATTTTTTAAAATTAATGTATTTGTGTTTTCCATTTCAATACCCCTTATTTATATACTACAAATATAATACAATTTTCTATTTATTATATTATACTTCGACTTTGAACAACATAAGTTTAATATGTTTTCCATTCTTTGTCCAATAGCAAAAAACTATCTCCAATAACCATATTATAGTATCCAACTATATCCATAAAAAAAACTACATTAAGTTTGTTATAATACAAACTCAATGTAGCCTTTCATAAAAAACATCTTACATCTAAGTGCAAGTCGCTATTTATATTTGATTTATTTATTAAATTTTAATGCTCCTGTAGG
This sequence comes from Clostridioides sp. LIBA-6822, assembly GCF_056688955.1. Taxonomy (NCBI): domain Bacteria; kingdom Bacillati; phylum Bacillota; class Clostridia; order Peptostreptococcales; family Peptostreptococcaceae; genus Clostridioides; species Clostridioides sp. LIBA-6822. The sequence goes on from NZ_CP196995.1 coordinate 2,458,748, forward strand.
ACATACCATTACACAAGGTAAATCCATACCACATTCATGTCTTTCAACACACCCATTACACTTATTTGCCTTGCCATCCTTGCCATAATTCAAAGCTCCATATTCACAAGCTTTTTCACAAAGTTTACATCCTATACAGTTTTGATTATCCAATAAAATAAACCCATCTTCTTTTTTAAAACAGTCTTTAGGACATATATCCAAACATTTTGGCTCATCACAATGAATACATGCTAACGAAAAATATTCTATATTTTCACCATCTTCCATTGTAAATACACGTCTAAAAAGTTCGCCATTATCTATATCATTATCATTTTGGTCTACACAAGCAAGTAAACATGCTCCACATGCTGTACATAATTCTTTATTAAATTTAAATAAACTTTTCATTATATCCCTCCATCTATCTATTTATCTTTTCAATCTTACACTTACAACTTCTATATGCAGGGAATCCACTATAAGGGTCAAAATTATCACAAATAATGCTATTTACATCAGCTTCTCTGTATCCATGATACATATGTATATTTCTGTATAAGACTCTGTCTGTAACATTAACTTTTACATTTAAACTTCCTATTTTAGTAGTTATTTTTATATAATCTCCACTGATAACATCCAATTCTTTTGCATCTAAACTAGAAATATCGCAACTAGCTTCATTTTTTAATAGTCTTGAAAGTTTGACATCATGAAGTCTTGAATGTAGTGCATTTGGAATTCTTGCTCCAGATGTCAATAGATGAGTATAATCATTATCTATATCATCATTAAATCCTGTATATGTTGGTAGTGCATCTAGTCCAAAATCTTTGTATTTTTCAATAATTACAGATTTCAATTCAAACTTAGATGTACTCGTATCATATCCATCTCTTGTATATGAACCCACTATGTATGGTTTAAAATCTTTACATTTTAATGGTAAATCACTTTCTTTAAGTTTGTCCACATCCACACATGTATCTTTGAACATATGTCTTATACTTACTTCATAACCTGCCTTTAATAAATCATCATCTATCTCCATAACATTTGCTAAATCTGAAAGTATTTCTACGTCTGATTTTGAATCATATAATGTATCAATGACTTTTTTAGTATATGTAATATATCCACCTGGATAACTCTTACATTCTTCTCTTTCAAAAGATGTACATGCAGGTAAAAGTATATCTGCATATTTTGATGCGTCTGTCATAAATAAATCTATATTTACAAAAAAATCTACAGTATCTAATGCTTTAAAAAGTCTACCCGAATTAGGAAACATTCTAGCATTTATGCCATGACAAAATAAAGCTTTTATTTCATATGGTGTTTTTTCTTCTATTTGTCTTGTTAAATCCATCGCTTGAAACTGAGTCACCATCTCATTCCATAGAGGAAACCTTTCTCCACCAATTCTTTCATTTATATTTTTAGGTAGAACTTCTTTCACAAACTCTTTTTCTAGTGCCTGAAATCCACCTAACTTACCAGCAAAATAATCTTGTTTTGGTATATTACCACCTACTCTATCATAATTACCTGTTATAGCAGATAAAGACATCATTGCTCTATAGTTTTGAAATCCATTTTGATGATGCACTATTGGAGCTGCGCTTTCATTTATGCAAAACGGACCTTGCGACAACATATCTACTGCCTTTGCTATGTCATACTTAGAAACTCCTGTAATCTTACTTACAGTATCTAAATCAAATGACTTTACATATTCTTTATATTCATTAAATCCATGTACATGTTTTTCTATGTATTCTTTATCTATTAAATCTCTTTGTATAAATAGATTTGCCATCCCAAGAGCTAAAGCTCCATCAGTCCCAGGTTTAACTCTCAAATGAAGGTCTGCTACTTTTTGAGTTGTTGGTGTTATTCTAGGGTCTACAATTATAAATTTTACACCTTTTTCTTTTAATTTTGTTAGATTTACACTATTTAAAAATTTAGAGTAGTATGGATTAAATCCCCACCCTAAGTAAGTCTTTGTATTTTCCATATCTTGCATTGTAAAGTTTCTCCCAGTAGCAACATTTCCAGCCATCTGTGCAGATGTTGAGCATGAGCTAGATTCTGTACCGTAGTTAGGAGAACCAAATGAAGATGCAAACCTTTGTAAAAACGGTCTATACCATTTTCCATAACCTGTAAAAAATGCCACATGTTTTGCTCCATAATCACTCTTTATTTTATTTAACCTCTCTCCTATTTCACTATAAGCCTCTTCCCATGATATTGGCTTAAACTTACCTTCACCTCTTTTACCAATTCTCTTTAGTGGTGTCTTTATTCTATCTTCTCTATAGATATACTCCCTATTACAAAGACCTTTCGTACATAACAATCCCTTATTCATTGGATGTTCTTTTGTACCTTCTATTTTTATTATTTTACCATCTTTAACATATGCATCAATTCCACAATGTACTCCTGGAGAACAAATATCACACAAAGTTCTCTTTATTTCTATACCAGTTTCTTCACATGGTATTTTAGCTTTAAGCAAGTTACAATTATTCATATCGACACTCTCCTTTCCCAATAATAAATATAATTATTAAACTTATTATACATTCTTTTTATTCAAATATCATACTTTAAATCCTATATATTATAATATCAAGAATATTTTAATAATAAAGCTTTATATTTTTAATATTTATTTAGATAATTATTTTTAATTCATAGTTTATAAGATAATATGATAAAAATCTAATAGTAAATTATTATTTACATGTATCTTATGATAGATAAAAGCTATTTATATATACTTTAATTTAAGCTACAGATTTAGAGTGTAAATTAAATGCATTTAGATTATAATATATACAGTGAGGTAAGGTGAATAAAATGAAAATAGATATGATATATAAATTAATAAAAAGAAATACAGAACCATCAAGGTGGTCAAGAGGTGTAAAATACTACACTAATCAGTTGGTTGATTATATAGACATAGATATTGATGACCTACAAAATAATCTGTTGACATTTCGTGGTGGAGTAAATTCTGAAGATAATTATAGCTTTTACTTTAGTTCAATAACTATAGATATAAGACACTTTAAGATAATTGAAAATGACTGTAGCTGTGCTGATTGTCAATCAAAAGGTACAAATCAAAGACTTTTTATATGTAAACATATAGTTGCTATTGTTATAAAAAGCTTAAAACAAATAAAAAATAAAAAAGATGTTCCTCCTATTTTAATAGACATATTAGGTGATAATAAGGATAAAATTTCTAATACTAATTCTAAAACTAACTTAGACTTAAGTAAGCAATTGCTTTCTTTTTTAGATAATACTAAAAAAGAAAGAGTTAATTTAGATGTATTAATAAATGTTGATTCAAATAAAGCAATTGCTGAATTTAAAATTGGAATTGATAAGATGTATATTCTAAAAAATATTACTGAATTTGCATATTCAAAACTTAATGGATATGAATTAGATTTTGGGAAAAAATTTATTTACAATCCTAACATTCATTATTTTGCTGATGAAGACGAGAAATTAGTAGATATTATAGAAGAATATGGTACAAATCTTTCATACAATTTTTCTTCATCATATTCAAAAAAGTTTATGGAGATAAATGCAAGTTCTTTAAAACAGTTTTTAAATGCTATTGAATACAAAGATTTTACCCTTATTTTTTCTAAAAAAGAATACCATCCAAGAATATTAAAGGATGCTTTGCCAGTAAAGTTTAATTTTAAAAATATAGAAGATAAAATAGTCTTATCTTCTCAAGATTCACTACCTGTTCCACTTACTAAAAAAAATGATGTACTTTTATATGATGGTAATCTATACTTGTTATCACATAAAAAAGCTCATGATTATTCAAAAATCTATCAAGTATTATCAAAATCTAAAGAATTAAAGTTTGATAAAGAAGATTCTAAAGATGTTTTAGGATTGTTAGTACCTAAATTAAGAGCTATATCTCAAGAAGTCTATTTAGATGATAATATAACAAATAATATAACAAAAGATTTTAAAGCTGAATTTTACTTTGATATGATTGATGGAAACATCTGTTGTGATATAAAGTATATATATGACAATGAAGAGAAAAAGTTTATACTTCCCAACACACAAAAAGAAGCTAAAATTGAAAATAAAATAACTTCTTCGCAATTTGTAAAAGAAAATAACAGTTATGTATTTAAAGGAAGTGATTATGACCTATTTACATTTTTAGATTCACAATTAGAATCTTTAAAAGAATTTGGAGATATATATTATTCTGAGAAGTTTAAATTGAAAAAGATATATAATTCTTCATCAATTCAAGCTTCAATTAATCAAACTAATCAAAATTATTTAGAATTTAATTTTAATATATCTGATATAAATCCAAAAGAGTACAAGTCTATTCTGAAAGCTTTTCAAGAGAAACGTACTTTTTATAAGCTTAAAGATGGAAATTTTATAGATTTATCAGAGAGAGAAACAAAAGACTTTTTTGAATTAGTTGAAAATCTAGATATAATAGATAAATCAAAAAACAACAAAATTCATAATAATAAAGCTCTATATATAAATGACATGATAAAAGGTAAAAATTTAAAATTTATAGAGGGCAAAAAAGAATTAGACAGCATTTGTGAAAAATTTAGAAATTTTGATAGTATAAATTTAGATATTCCAAACAATTTAAAAGCAGACCTTCGTGACTACCAAATAAATGGTTTTAATTGGTTTAAAGTTTTAGATTATTATAAATTCGGTGGTATACTAGCTGATGAAATGGGCCTTGGTAAGACAATACAGACTATTGCATTTTTATTATCATTATCCAACAAAAAAAGTCTTATTGTTACACCCACATCACTTATTTATAATTGGAAAAATGAATTTGAAAAGTTTGCTCCAGATATAAAAGTTTTATTGATACATGGAAGTAAGATAGATAGAGAGAAATGTTTTATGGAGTTACAAAATTTCGACGTAATACTTACAACATATGGAACTCTTAGAAATGATTTAGAAAAATATAGTGAAATAAAGTTTGATTATTGTATAATAGATGAGGCTCAAAATATCAAAAATCCAGTAGCTTTAGTAACTGAATCTGTAAAAAGTATAAATGCAGAAAATAAATTTGCACTTACTGGCACACCTATGGAAAATAATTTGCTAGAATTGTGGTCTATATTTGATTTTATAATGCCTGGTTATTTATATAGTAAAACAAAATTTCAAGAGCTATTCATAAATAAAGAAGATAATGTTAAAAATTTAAAAAAACTGATAAAACCTTTTATTCTTAGAAGAAGCAAAAAACAAGTTATGAAAGAGCTTCCAGATAAAATTGAGAAAAACTTTTTTGTAGAGCTAAATAAAGAACAGAAAAAGGTATATAGTGTATATGCAAAAGATATACAAGATAAAATAAAAGATAAAAATCTAAAAAAAGATAAAATAGTTATATTTTCCTATTTAACAAAACTAAGACAGCTTTGTTTAGACCCAAGTATAGTAGTAAAAGATTACAGTAAAAAAAGTTCAAAAATTGAAACATGTTTAGAAATACTTAGAGATAGTATAAATGAAAACCACAAGATATTACTGTTTTCACAATTTACATCTGTACTTAAAAACATAAGTAAAGAACTTGATAAGTACAAAATTGAATACCATTATATAGATGGCAAGACTAATGCTAAAGAAAGACTTGAACTCGTAGATACATTTAATACAAGTACGGATAAAAAAGTTTTTTTAATATCTTTAAAAGCAGGTGGAACTGGTTTAAACCTTACATCTGCTGATATGGTAATTCACTTTGACCCATGGTGGAATCCATCGGTGGAAAATCAAGCTAGTGATAGAGCTCATAGATTTGGGCAAAAAAATTCAGTACAAGTTATAAAATTAATTGCTAAAGGAACTATAGAAGAAAAAATAATAAAATTACAGGAAAGTAAAAAAGAACTTATAAACCAATTTATAAATGGAGAATTATCCAATGAAGGTGTCTTGAAAAGTTTGTCTGATGATGAGATAATAGATTTATTTAATTAAAGTATTTAATCTTAAAGCTTAACTATATAAATTTATTCTAAAATTTATATAGTTAAGCTACATTTTATGTAAATCCTAAAACTTTAAATAATCGTATTATTAAATTATTCTTTTAAAAATTTCTTTGCTACATTTGCAAAACTTAAGCCATTTGATAAGATAGCTGGATGACCACCTTTATCAAACAAGTGCATTTTACCATTTTTAATTTTTTTAAGAATTGCTGAAAAAGTATTTTCAAAAAAATCATGAGATACTAAAGATACAAATTCATCTTCTTTACTTCCTGTTAAAAGTACATCTGGTTGCATAGTTTCTAGAGGTTTATGAAAAAATTTACCTATAGTTTTATAGTGTTCAAAAATAGCTTCTGTATCATTATCTATAACTTTTTCCCAGTTGTCTCCTTGATTATAAATATAAAAAGCTTTTGCACCATCATCTTTTTTTGATTCTTCACGCTCTGTTTTCACGTTTTTTACAAATGATTCTAAAGGAACTTCTCCCTCAAAACTGTCTGCTATTACTTTATTAACTAAGTCAGTTCTTTCAAGAGCAACATTTAATGCTACAAGAGCCCCTCCACTACTGCCAATTATATTCACCTTTTTATAGTTCATTTTTTCTAAAAAGCATATAACTTGCATGGCCTCATCGAACCATAAATCTACAGAGAATTTATCTACCATTTCAGATTGACCATGACCTACAAAATCTATTAATATTACCTTATATTCATCTTTGTAAAAATCAACTACTTCATTAAACATTTTAGAAGAAGCAGTATTACCATGTAAAAAAAGTAATGGTGTACCCTCTCCTATCTCGTTATAGTAGCATTTCTTGTCATTATAAGTAAAATATGCCATACATTCCCTCCTTCAATATCTTTATAAATACATGTTTATAACTTATATTCATAGTGACTATTGTTATAAACATTTAAGACCATTATAGCTTACTTTTTAAAGTTTTGTAACTTAATAATTTTTTAAAATTATAAAATTATTTTATTTTATTAAACTTAATTCACATTCTTAACTTCAACTATCTCATATCTCTCTTTACTTTAACCATCTTTTTCTTTATAGGTATTTCTTTATATTTTTTTGATATTAAATCTCCTTTATAATTCAATATATCTACATATGAACACAAATCTTGAACTTCTATTACACCTATATCATCATTAGTAACTCCTTTTAGGTTGCTAAACGCCCCAACTATATCTAAAACTCTTATTTTCTTTTTTTTCCCAGCATTTAAATACAATCTTACCACTTCATCTTCTGAATTTAGTTTTGTATCTTTTCCTTTTTGATAACTTTTACTGACTTTCTTTCTTTTTAATGCTTCTTTTAAAAGGTCTTTTGAATATTCATCAAACAATCTTTTACCTAACATAATTCTATTTTTTTCTATTGTAGGTATTTCATCTATTTTATATCCTATATATTCTTGTATTCCATCCAGATATTTTTCATCTTGTATATCTACTATAGTAATGGCTTTTCCACTACTTCCTTTTCTTCCAGTTCTACCTATTCTATGTATGTAGTTTTCTTTATCATAAGGTACATCATAGTTTACAACTAAGGAAATATCATCAATATGTATTCCTCTAGATGCTACATCACTGCTAACTAATACATTGAACTTTAAATCTTTAAAATCCTTAATCACAAAGATTCTTTTTTCTTGTGATAAATCAGCATGTAACTGCCTTACCAAAAAACCATCTTTACTCATTTTATTATATAATCTAGATACTTTTTCTCTAGTATTACAAAAAATTATTACACTCTTTGGATTCTCACTGTATATTAACTCTTTTAAAATTACATACTTATCTCTTTCATTCGATTTTACTATTTTATCATCTATTTGTTTTATTTTCTCATTGTTTTTATCTTCATTTTCATCTATATTTATAATATTATAGTTTAGCATATATTTTTCACATATATATCTTATCTCTTCATTCATTGTAGCTGAAAAAAGCCCTATCGTTTTTTCTTTAGGCAAATTCGATAATATTTTTTCCATTTGTTCAACAAAACCTTTATTAAACATCTTATCAGCTTCATCTATTACTAAATACTTTATGTTTTCCAACTTAATAGTACCTTTATTTATATGGTCAATTATTCTACCTGGAGTAGCTACAACAATATGAACCCTTTGCTTTAATTCTGCTATTTGTTCTTTTATAGGTTGTTTACCAAATATAGCACTACATCTCACCTTCTTTAATCTTCCTATCCCTGATATCTCATCTTTTACTTGTAATGCTAGTTCTCTTGTTGGGACAACTATAAGTGCTTGAATATTATTGTGTTCTACATCTATATTTTCACATACAGGTATCGCAAAGCTTGCTGTTTTTCCACTTCCTGTTTTTGATTTCACTGCTATGTTTTGACCATCTAATAATTTTGGAATAACCTCTATTTGTACTCTAGAAGGTATATTGTATCCTAAATTTTTTAAGGACTTAAGTATCTTTTCATCTAACTTAAAACTTTCAAATGTATATTTCATATATTACCACCTTGTCATATTTATCTTATCTCTTATATTTTTCTACATTATATTATTATAATACAAGGTTATAACATTTTTATATTATTTATTATATTTAACATAAAATAGATATTATATAAAGCTATAGTTTAGCTCTAAACAAGCTAGATTTCTGTATTTAAATACCCCTTGAATATATTGATAAATCAATACTTTCAAGGGGTATTTCTTGTTAATAACCAAAATAACATGTCTTTCGCAAGTTTAAATTATACTAATATATTGTGTTTTAGTTTGTATCTAAAATTGAAAGGTATTAATCAACACCTAAATCGCCATAATCTCACATACTTATATCTTTATTCAATATACCTTCTGTAATTAATCTTGCTATACAATCATAACCTGCTTCATTTGCTTTATTACAATCATTCACATTATCACAGAAAAAACTTTCAATTTGTATTGCAACTGGATTTGTATTTCTCAATATATATAAATTTTCTCTTTTTTTAGCTCCTCTATTTTCAAATAATTCTCCAAGTTTATTAGATACTCTTTTGGCATATTCTAACCCTTCATTACCATAATAAAGCACTTCTGTCCCAAGTTTTGTTCCATCACCTTTATTTAAATGTAGCTCTACTAATAAATCGTATTTACCACTATTTACTTTTGGAACTCTATAAAAAAATTCTTCTCTTTCTGACATAAAATGTCTTTCTGGACAAACTATTACATCTACTGTATTACCTTGACTTATAAGCATCTCAGCTAACATAGGAGCTAATTTTTTGTTATAGTTATATTCATCAACTATGCTACTTACACCTGTACTTTTGCCACCCTTTAGTATACTATGACCTACTGTTATGCATATTTTCATTTACTTTTTTCACCTTCTTTTAAGCCAATTTTTATATAATAGTAATATAATTTTAAAGTTATTACTAATAATAATATATTAATTGAAGAAGGCAAAAGTTCTCTGTGATTATCATTTTTTTAACATATTTGTCTTATTTTATCATAAATCTACACTTTTAAAATATTATATTATACTTATTATTTAGAATTACTTAAAATTAAGAATTTCTATTAATTATTTGTATATACAATATATATCAATATCTATGTTTTTTTATTTAACAAAATGCTAGTTTAATAAATTTAAATTTTAGCTTTGAAGAGTTAATAATACAATAAAAGTGATGTATTTATAAATAATTCATCTGTATTTAACTCATTTATTGATGTATGTTCAATTTTTACATTTATATTTTTCATATCCTCATAAACTATTCCAACTGGTGAACAAATAAAACAAGAAAATCCAAAAGTTTTTGTTATATTTTTTACTTTATTCTCATTAAAACTTGTTTGTTTCTTACAGTCACTTACATTTTCATTATTATTTTGTAAATCATTATCATAACCCTTTTCTTTCTGAATATTATCAGACTTGTTCACTACTTTGAACTTACTCCTATTTCTACAACTATAGTCCATTTCAAATTCTATACTACCAAAAACTATTAAATTACACAGTTTTAAATCTTTTCCTTTGTTTGTAGGATTTTTTATAGGTTTAACATCAAGTATCTTACTATTTATGTTTACTTTTAATATATCTTTTAGGTTTTTAGGCATCTTTAAAGAATTACTTATATTCAACTGCTTAAATACAGTTTTGTTTATATTGGTATAAACACTATTGCTTTCTACTGATATTCTTGTTGGAAATTTATCTAGGGTACACTTATAATAATAGTATATATTAGCATTGTTTTTTATAACTCTATATGCTGAATTTGGCAAAACTACACTCTTAAAAGATATTATTTTTTTACAATTAGCATCTATTTTTCCTATGTAAAAACCTTGTTGTGGGTCTAATCCACATTTTATAATACCATTAACTTTTACAGTATTATTTATAAATTCTATATATTTAGAAATATAATCTTTAAAAAATATATTTCCTGTTTTATATCTACTCGTATTTGTAACAATAATAGTATAAGTCAAAATTTCGAATACAGATGCACATTTTTTATCAACATATTTTTCTACTTTTAAAATACTTCCACTTATATCATTTGAAAAGACATCATTAAAAGTAGTTTTAGTTATTCTCATTGCATCCACCTTTCTATAATTTAAAGATTACTCCATTTTAGAACTATTTTCATAACTTATAATTGCAGTCACACTAATAAATAAATTATTATCATCTAAAATAGACGATGTCATATCTTGTATAAGATACTTTAAATTAATTTTCTCTTTATTTTCTATTCTTCTAGGCATTTGTATAAATGTACTAAAAGGTATTTTTAACTTAAGTATATTTCTCTTATTAGAGCTTCTATTTCTCTTATTTCCCACATAATCTAGTATCACATTAGTATCTATATCACCAACTAAAATTAACTTCTTTCCTGTCATTTGCTCATCTTCTAATGATACACACTCCATCGTATCAACAAGACTTATATTATGAATATTCATATTACAAACAGATGTCTCCAATGAATTTACTATGGATTTTTTAGAAGTTAACTTAAAATTTTTATATGTATTAAATTGAGATAAATAAAAAGTATTTTCTAGTCTTTCACATCTTTCAAAATTATAGATTACCTTATTATTTTCATACATAATCACATCAATCTCCCTATATCTATATATTAATACTATTCATAAAAACTCTTCTAAATTACCCATTTTTTATTATTCACCATATAGCTCTTATCCTTTTTAAGACATAATAATCTTTCATATATATTGATTTCTATATTAACAGTAAAAACTTATTTTAAAATTTTTCATTGTATATATACTATTGACTTTTTGGATATAGTTTATTATAATCTTATTAGACTGACGGTCAGTCATAAAAAAGAGGGGTGTTCTATAAATGCAAAATTTAGATAAAATAAATAATTCTTTTAACAAAAACTTTAACCTTATGGTACTTGGTCAAATTATATCTATACTGGGTTCATCATTATTAAGATTTGCTCTTTCTACTTATATTTTAGATATAACAGGTCGTGCAGATATATTTGCAACTTTATATGCAATATCAAATATTCCACTTCTATTGTCCCCAATTGGTGGTGCAATAGCTGATAGATTCAATCGTAGAAATCTAATGGTTATATTTGATTTTATGAGTTCTATAATTATTCTCATTTTTATCTGTCTTTTTTCTACTCTAAATGATTCTATTGTATTGATTGGAATTGTTATGATACTCCTATCTATTATTAGTTGTATGTATCAACCTACTGTACAGGCAAGCATACCTTTAATAGTAAATGAAAAAGATTTAGAACAAGCAAATGGAATTGTAAATGGAATAGGTGCACTTTCAAGTATGTTTGCTCCTGTACTTGGAGGTTTTTTATATGGTCTTATTGGAATTAAGATGCTTCTTATTATAAGCTGCATTTCATTTTTTCTATCAGCAGTGATGGAGATATTTATTTATATACCTTTTAATAAAAGAGAGCTTAATGGAGATATAGTAATGACCATAGTTAGTGACATGAAAAAAGGGTTCTCTTATATCATAAAACAACCTTATATTAGTAAAGCTATGATTCTGGCAGCTTCTTTAAATTTATTTTTAACTCCATTTTTACTTGTAGGAATACAATATATTTTACGTGTAACGATGAACAGTAGTAATAATATGTATGGTATAGGAATAGGAATTATCGAATTTAGCAGTGTTTTAGGTGCACTTTCAATAGGCTTATTTGCAAAAAAAATGAAGATGAATACACTATATCGCTGGTTAATGCTAATTAGTATTCTGATGATACCAATGGCTATTTCAATTTCACCTTCAATGCTCAGACTAGGATATTATCCATCTTTTATACTACTATTTATTTGTATTATACCTGTAGCTATGTCTATGACAATTATTGCTGTATTTGTTCTAACTATTGTTCAAAAACAAACGCCTAATGAATTATTGGGAAAGGTAATGGCCACTATTACAGCTGTATCACAATGTGTTGCCCCAGTTGGTCAAATTATGCATGGTAAATTATTTGAAGTTTTTAGTCTTAAAGTTTATATACCTATAATATGTATGTTTATAATTATGCTATTAATCTCAATTCTTGCTAAGCATCTATATAAGAACGAAATATCATAATAAAATCATATTATAACTAAAAACATCCATTTTGACATTTTTTCAAAAATATTTTTTAAAGTCAAATGACTAGATTGATTCTTATTTCAGAATGGCCATTTGACATAATGTTTATTTATTTTCGATATATATGAACTTTATCTATAATTTCTAAAATAAAATCAGCTGCTGAAGATAAATTAGAAGTACAAAAACGAATTTTTGAATATTTTACTTTAGAGTCGTATACTAAAAAAGATATAAATAATAGTGACTATATCAATTATTAAGATTAATATAGCCACTATTTTAATATAAACTAAATAAATATTATATTATTTTTTACTTAAAATCTAAACAATCTTTATTTTCATTAAATCTATTGTTCTGGTTTATATACAACTTTATTATCTTCATCATATATTACCAGAGAATTTGCTTTTATAACTTCATCCTTATACTTGACATCCTTTTGAGAGAAATTAGCTACTACCTTTAAATCTTCTCCATATTCAGTCATTTGAACTAATCTATCCTCAGAAATAAATTTAAAGTCTGTCATTTCTTTTTTAATAGCCTTTTTATTAAACTCTGACCATATTTTATTATGAGAAATTATTTCATCTTTGTGTTTTTCCCATTCATTTCTATCTATATAATACATAGGTGGTGTATTATACAATACTTCTCTCATCATTCTACTTCCAACCTCATCCTTAATTTTGAAAGTTCCCCATAACCACTGATGAGAAGATATAACAGAATCATTATAAACTAATCTGAATAAAGGCAGAGAGTAAACTGGGTCTATAAATATTTTTTTATATTTCTCTTTTACAGGTATCTGCTTTGAAAATACTTCTGGTACTCCTCCTGTTGGAGAATAGTATTTACCAACATAATATTCACTTTCTTTATTCTTACTCATATCTTTATCTACCCAAGCAAATGCTGGTGTCTCAAGTCCATGTGCAAATGCTATAGTGCTACTTGAAAAATCATTTCCACCTTCTGAACCTATAACCATATTTGCATTATCTCTTATATATGACATCCTTTCAAGTCTAGCCTTTAAATCTTGTGCTTGAGTTGTTATGTGATTTGGAGAATAATCATCATATATTTCACCTGTAGCATCACAATCTATAAACCAAGAATTAAATTTATATCCTTCTTCCAATATACTTTGTACTCTCTCTTTCACACTTGGTAAAGACAATGTAGGGTTTAGCTTTCTTCCTTCTCCTTGAAATCCAGTTTCTTTTTCACCTTTTTTATTTTCTATAGTAGCATTTTCATATAGAGATTTATCCTTAAATGACGCCGTACTCCATTTTTCTTCCCCTGGCTTGTGTATAGAATGATATGAATCATATGGTCCTACTAGATACCCTAAATCATTAGCTCTTTTAACCATCTCTGGGGATATATAACCCTCTTCCATATCATCAAAGCCTATCCAAGCATTTTTAATACCAGATTTATTGATATCATTAATCACATCAATTGTATTATACTTTGCCCATGTATCAACATTATTCACACTGTCTCCCAACTTTGATTTTAATAACTTCTTGTTAAATTCTATAAGTTCTACTCTATTTAATTTAGATATACCTTTATCTAGTACTTTTTTTATCTCTTTATCCTTGCTGTTAAAAACTTTGTCATTATAAAAAGTATTCATCTGCATAACTTCATTAAATACTTGAACTATTTGATTCTTTTGATATTTATCTATATAATCTTGAGTTTTTATTTGATTAATCACTTCTATAAATTCACTATCATCAGGCTTCATACTTAAAAGTTCTTTCATCCAATTAACCAAATTATCTGATAAGTTTTCTTTTAATTTATTCCATTTAATATCATTTATTGTTATTATAGATTTATCTCCAAAATAAATTTGTGGTGCTCCATAAAGCTTTTCAATATTCTTATTTTCCTTAGATTTTTCTTTTAATGTTTTAAACTCTCCTTTATCAACTATATAGTTTTTATAAGTTTTTGCTACATCTGTAATATTTTTATTAGTCAAATATACTTTAAATCCATATTCTTTATTTTTATTGATACTTGGATATTCATGTTTAAATGTAAAATTAATCTTATCTTTAGAACTAAATTCAATTTCATTATTGAATTCATTTTCAATAATATAGAGCACAGAATATTTTGCCTTGTTTACTGCAAAGAATTGCATTGAAAAAGATTCTATAACATTATAAGTTGATTCATTTAAATGCTCTTTCCAGTACTTATCATTACTTGGAATAAACTTACCTTCATAAAGTGGTAGTACATAGCTTTCACCTTCAACTTTAGGCCAATTAAAGCTCGTTTCTTTTTCTGAGTTAGATTTAATATTTACATCTAAATAATTGTCCTCTTTTTTTATATTTATGTCTATGTTTTCATCAGGATATGTCCACGATGCTTGTGTACTCGTCTTTTTAAAATTTGATACCTTCCTTTCTTTTGATGGTTCAGATATCTTTTCTTTTGAACCACCGGATTCAACTGATACCTCAAAGGTTTCAGGTTTCACTTCAAAGCTAAAATCCAAATTTTTAACACTATACATGGATGATGTGCTATTAGCCACCTCACCACTACTACATCCAGTAAGAGTAGTTACAACAACCATACAACTTATAAATATCGAGACTATTTTTTTCATAAAAGCCACCTCCTCGATAAATATATCATCCTTATGTTACGTCAAAGTTACATTTCACTTTGAATTTCACTATCTATTAATTGAAGATTATATTGTTGAATTAGTTCTATTAAACGTTCTGCATATATGCTATTTCCATTTTCATCCTTTGCAGTACTATAACCAGCTTTTTCTAATGCTTTAGCTTGATATATATACGTTTTTGCGTCAAACACACCATTGGTTTTATATCTTTTATTTGTAGCCAAAAATTTTGCATGGTCTTTTATAGATTCATTTTTATCATCATATATTCTAAATTTATCATCTATAATTGTATCTAAATGTTCTTTTGTTTCTAAAGTCACTGATTTTCCTTTCCAAGAAACATCCGCCTTTATACCAAATAGATTATTATGTTGTTTTGCTAAAGTTGACTTGCCCCAGCTAGATTCGATTATAGCTTGCGCAATAGTTATAGATGGAAGTATTTTATAATCTTCGTAATTTTGTATAGCTTCTGCTTTAATTTCGTTTATAAACTTCATATACTGTGTATCAGACTTCAATCTTTCTGGCTTTATGCCATACTCCTTAAGCTCATCAATATAATTATCAACCACTCTTTTTTGTTTATTACTAAATTCTAACTCATCCAGAACATTACTTAATTTATTTATTTTATTATTTTTAGAAAAATTTTTAACAAATAAATCTGATACTTCTTTTATTTGTGAATCTTTAATATCTTTCAAGTTATTTTTATTCAATACAGCAACAATAGAAGCTACATACTTCCAGTTAACTTGTACATTATTTTTACTTGCCAAATCAGCATATTTTATATATTTACTGACCTCTATATCTTCCTTATTTATCTCTCTAGTGAAATATTCTTTTACTCCTACACCTATTAAAACTGATATTATCAGTATTATAACAATGAATTTTTTATTCTTCATAATTATTGTCCTCCCTTATTTATCTGCTGAATACAATATATCTTATTTTTGTTACATCTTCTTTACGAAATTATGAAGATTTTATGAAGATTTATGAAATATATTTAACTAAAAGCACGATTATTGTTATAATATATAGTTTTCTATTAAACAAAAATAGTTAAAATAAATTCATAATTAGATAAACTTATTTTAACTATTTACATAATAAAAATATTATTTAAATTTATTTCTATCAATTTTTATATATTTTTCTAATATATATTTTTTACCATATACAATAATTTTTATTGGCTTACCTTTTAAATTTTCTATTTTAATTAAATCACTACATACATCTACATTAATAATATTATCTTTATAGCTTATGTTGAAAGAATAACCTCTCCATTCTTTAGGTAACTTAGGGTCAAAAGATAATGTTTCATCCCATGTCCTCATACCTGCAAACCCATGCACAATAGAAAGCCATGAACCAGACATAGAAGTTATATGAAGTCCATCATTGGTATCATTATTATAATTGTCTAAATCAAGTCTAGCAGTTCTTGAGTATAATTCATAAGCTTTGTCCAAATCATCTATTTCAGAAGCAATAATGGAATAAATACTAGAAGATAAAGAAGATTCATGTACAGTATATTTTTCATAGAAATCAAAATTTCTCTTTTTTTCTTCTTTAGTAAATCTATTTCCAAAATAGTAAATTCCCTGTAATACATCTGCTTGTTTTATAAAACAAGACCTAAGAATCCTATCCCAGGACCAGTTTTGATTAAGAGGAAGATTTTCTTTTGGCAAATCTTTTACTTCTATAAATTCTTTATCTAAAAAATTATCATTTTGAACTATTATTTTTAACTCATCATCATATGGCAGATAGATTTTTTTTGATATCATTTGCCATAGCTCAACTTCTTCTTTAGTTACACTGTTTCTGTCAATACATTCACTATATTCTATTTCTAATTTTAATACATTTTCTACAGCATATTCTAAGCACCATTTAGCTATATAATTAGTATACCAATTATTGTTGATATTGTATGTCGATAGGTAAGAGTTTGATGTTATCTCCGTCTTTTCCCCCGACCCACACCGTACGTGAGACTTTCACCTCATACGGCGTTCCCTCAAATATTTATCATTCAAATTATTTCATTTCCAACTTTAATACGATATTTATTCACCTTTTTCAAGTCTTTATTATTTAAATCTAATCTGTTAAGATAATATGAGATTGTTTCAGTTCTAGTTGCATGTATAAGTTTATGTACGTATTTATTTAATAAAACTAAGTTACTATACTTATCATCACCCCCTTTGCTTAAAGGTATTTTGTGATGAACTTCCATATCTATATTTAATGGAAATCCAGTTAATGGACACGCTCCCATCTGTGCTGAATATAATGACAACCTATTATCATTGAATTCTACACTTTTATTTATAGCTGGATGGTATGTAAGATATTTTAATATATCTGTATCTATATAACCCAACCGTTTATGGATTATAGCCCTTCCTTCTGGAGTGTAATTAGTAACTGTTTGATTAAATAACATTGGGGGTTTAGTTTGAACATAATGTATTGGGTAAATTGCGACTTTACATACATATAAAACTTTTCCCTCATAACGTTCATATCTACTATCATATTCTCTTGTTTTCGTACCAGTTTTTGATTTAATTAATCTAAACCTATTTGTAAAACATTTAGAAAGATTATAATATATTCTATGAAAATCTAAATTTACGTTCGCTGAAATCTTATAATAATTTTGAGTCCCTGCTATAATTTTGTTTAATATAAACACACTTTTTTCGCTTGTGTGTTTTTGTATATATTTAGCTTGGTCTCTTAAACTGTTTTCGACATGTTTCATTGCTTTATCCGTCATGTTTGTATAGGCTACAGATTTCTTGTGTTTCCTAATGGCTTTAATATTGAATCCTAGAAATTCTGAGTTAGATTTTCTAACATCCGTTATTTGTGATTTTTCGGGACTAATTTCTAATCCCAATCTTTCTTTTAACCATTGGGTTACAGCAATAAATATTCTATTAGCATGGTCATGGGTTCTACAAATAATTTTGAAATCATCTGCATATCTAACTATATACATTTCTTTAAGATTAGTCCCTTTTAAAGCTCTATATTTATGTTTATTGTGTATATAATTATATTTAGTTTGATATGTTTGCCATTGGTTGCTAATCCACCAATCTAATTCATTTAATACTATATTCGCTAATAACGGAGATAATATTCCTCCTTGTGGTACTCCTTTATTCGATATACCTTCATTTTCAACTTCTGCTTTAAGCATTGAACTTATGATACTTAAAAGTTTCTTATCTTGTATTCCTAATGTCCATAGTTGTTTTAACAATTTACTATGATTAACATTATCAAAGAATCCTTTAATATCTATGTCCACTATATGGTACATGCTATCTCTGTTTATTTTCCTACATGTGTATGCTATAGCATGTTCTGTGCTTCTGTTAGGTCTAAAACCAAAACTATAAGGATGAAATTTTGCTTCTGCTATTGGTTCTAAAACTTGCTTAATACATTGTTGAATCAGTCTATCTTCTATACAAGGAATTCCTAAAGGTCGCATTTTACCATTGGGTTTTGGAATTTCAACTCTACGAACCATTTGAGGTCTGTAGTTATTTAATCTACTTTTAATATATTGTAAATACTGTTGCGTAGATTTGTCTTCCCAATACTTTATGGTGTGTCTATTAGTCCCAGGAGTTTTACTTCCTTTATTGGATTTTATAGTTCTATATGCTAATAGAATATTCTCATCACTAGCTATAATATTAAATAGATTTTTGAATTTGCTTCCTTCTTTACTTTGTTTGTATAAATTATCAAAAACATTTTGCATATTATAATATTCATTATATCTAAGTGTATCTTTCTTAAGTGCTTTCTTTAATATAGCTTTCTTATCTGTATTATACATTGCTTAGGTCGATTATCTCCTCGTCTTATTTATATTTGCGTGAGTATAATCTTTCTTAGTCTTACAGTGAACCCTAATCTTATTTGAAATAATTTGACGTTTTTGAATATTTGACTTGAGCCTATCCCTCCACCACTTATTATCATGGCTTCTACGGTACTGTGACTCTACTCTCACTAATGTAAAAGTAAGTTATTTAAATTTTTATATTTAATAATATGATTCATAGTGGTTATAGATTTAAGTTATTATATATATTTATATAGAGAAAAGTGAAATTTATTTTCACTTTTCTCTATAACTTTTTATTACTGTTAGAACATATCCATAATACTTCTTGGCAGATTAGTATTATTTTTAACTCTTGGTGTTTCTATGAAGATGTCCTCTGCAATATAGCTTTGACCTTGGTCTTTAAATATTTGTTGTAGAGGATTTATCTTTTGACCCACCAGAGTTATATTTTTATATCCTTCTTGTGTAAGTACTGTTGTTGTCTGTCCTACCTTTAAATCTTTTGTTATCTTGTTAAATTGCCCTGGGTAATTTATCAATTCCCCTGTTACTGACCTAGCTGAATAACTTAAATCTAGTATGAAACTCATATTCATCTCTCCTTGATGTGTGTATTTTATCAATTAAATTACATTGATAATTCATAATACTACAAACGGAGAACTAATTCAACATATTTTTCCATTTTTGTCAATGCATATTTTAATAAATATATGCAAAGTTTATTTTATATATATTGAATTTTATATATATTGTGAAATTTAATTTCCTTACTACTATATCATTGGCTTGTTAAGAGCCTCCATATCATTAGCTTTCCACGTTCCAATAAATCTATCTTTACATATGACCTTAGGTTTCTCATATAGCCCAGTTCTAACAATATTGCCTTTAACAATATAAGGTATTTCATAACGAAAAATCTTACTTTACCTCTAGAACAGTCTTTTGAAGACTCCTTTGCATTTCTACAAAGCCGAATTATTGAGCCGTACATTCTGAGATTCGTCAGTGCTTTTTACACACATACTAACCATAGCCATTTTATAGACACCCAACCTATTCTTTGTAATTGACTACCTCTAGCCCCATTTCCTGTTTCTCTATAGATTCTATAGTTGGGTTCAGACCGTTAGAACCTCGTCAATCGACATAGCGAATCATATAGAGCCTTAGGTTACAATCCTGGCTGACTTTACCGAGCTTATGACCTCATATCTTAACATATGATAGCCATTCGGAGTATTAGTGTTAGCCCTTCAAGGCGTTACCCTATCATTTGACTAATTGATTTATCAGTTCTACTTAATAAATTGAAGTTATTAAGCGATATAACTTTTCATTATATAACGTGTCGCACTTTCATACTCATTTGGACCAGTTACACCATGTATCATATACAAATCTTTTTTTATAGATAAATGAACTCTACTAGCCCAAAATCTAGCTATTTCTATTATTACATCTATTCCTTTTTCTTTTATGTATTCAAAGTCACCTGTATAATTTGTATAATTATATATTGCATATACGATACTTCCATTTCGGTGTATTTCTTCAAATGTTATCTCCCACTCATTATGGCATTCTACTCCATCAAATGTAACCATTGGATATAAGGCACCTTTAAGTCCTAGTTTTTTTGCATTATCTTTTGCTTGCTCCAATTGATTATATCTATATTCCAGAAGGTTTCTAGTTACTTTCTTATCTGCTACCCCTAGATATACTGGAACACAAAATGCTTCTGTATCCCAATAAGTAGCCCCTCCATACTTTTCTCCAGTAAAGCCTTTTGGACCTATATTCAATCTTGAATCTTCTCCATAATATGTTGAAAATAGTTGAAATAAATTGTATCGTATGCCTTGTTGACTGCTTTTATCTCCATTTATTTTTACATCTGCACTTTGCCATCTTTCATTCCATAATTTGATATGTTCATTTAATATATCATTATAACCTTTAGGTATTTCTCTATTTAAAATATCTTCACATTTTCTTAATAACTCACTTTCCTTATAATCTCTAGTTGAAGTTATAGATACATATTTTTCTATACTAGCAACCTCATTTTTTAGAATATCCATTGTTATTGAATTCTCACAGTAATTATAGTCATTTGTATGAGATATGTCTTTTATCTTACCACTTGCCTTAATATGCATCATTGCACCCACAGTAAATACTGGTGTATTAAATGCATTTTCCTTTGTTCTAGAAAGTATGCTTCCTTGATATTCTAAAGAACTTGAAGAAACTCCATTCCAAAACTCTTCCTCATAATTTGAATCTTCATTTTTTATGTTTGAATCTAAATATGGTATGAACTTTATTTTAGCATCAGAATTTAATGCTTTTATACTGTATTTAATTACTGCTAACTCCTTAACTGATATGCTTAAAAATCTAGTAATGTTAACTTCAAATTTTTTATTATTTATGTGTACAATAAATCTACGATTTAAAATACCATTTTTCATATCTAGTTCTCTATAAAAATCTTCAATTTTACATTTTGCTAAATCTAATTCTACATCATCTATGAAAATTCTTATCCCTATATAGTTGACTGAATTAGGAATTTTACCAAAGTACTCTGGATATCCATTTTTCCACCATCCAACACGAGTTTTATCTGGAAACCATACTCCAGCTATATAAGAACCCTTATGAGTATATCCACTATAGTTTTCCTCATAGTTTCCTCTCATACCCATGTAACCATTACCTATACTCATTATAGATTCTGCTAATCTATTTTCTTTGATTTCAATTTTGTCTTGTGTAATCTTCCATTCATCTATATTATTAAATAAACATTTCATATAATTCTCCTAACCATATACTCATTATACTTTTCTTGTATATATTCAAAATTTAATTGACTTGTTGATTCTACAACTAAATTTGCTTTTTTTAAATTCTCATAGTTTCCAACTCCAACAGAAAACATATTAGCAGAGTTTATAGCATCTATCCCTGCATTTGCATCTTCTATTCCTATACAATTTTGGGGATTTACATCAAGTCCTTTTGCTGACATAAGAAATATATCTGGATGTGGTTTGCTATTTTTACATTTTCCTGCATCAGCTATAAAATCAAATTTATCACTTATACCCAAATGATTTAATACATTTGTTGCATTCTTACTTGCAGAAGATAAGCCTATTTTTATATTATTAGATTTTATATCACTTAACAAACTTTCTATTCCAGGCAAAATATCATTTGAATTTATCTCATCTATTAATGATACATAATTATTATTTTTTTCTTCAGCCATTTTCAATTTTTCTTCTTCTGAAAATAAGTATTTTTTATTTCCAAATTCTAATATTCTATCCAACGACTCCATTCTGCTTATTCCTTTTAAAGATTCATTAAATTTTGTATCTATATCTATACCAACATTATGTGCTAGTTTTTTCCAAGCCATATAGTGATAGTATGCAGTATCTGTAATTACACCATCTAAATCAAATATAAATGCTTCAATCATTCTTATTTCCTCTTTCTACAAGAATTTTTTAAACTAATAATCAATTTATTTTATATCCTATCTCTTGTATTTAAGATATTTTTTATGGAATTATCTATTCTAATTTAGTCTTTAATTCAAAATCCATTTCCATTTTACTTTCTTGTACACCTTGTTTTTTTATCGTTCTACAAAAATTCGACCACATTACTCCAGAAAAAGCATTTAAATAGTTTATGTTACAAATAAATTTTCCTTTTTCAATTTCTTTTTTATACAATTTTGGTCCAACCATATACACTGGAAATATAGCCCATGCTTCTTTTCCTCTGTATTTTTTTGCAAATTTTGTATAGTTTTCATTCTTCATAACACACACTAAAAATACACATATGAACGGATTTTGTTGAACATCTATACCAAAAGAAAAAGATATATCTGTTTCCAACTCTTTTTCTATTTTATATAGATTTTCCTGAATCTGATTTTCAAGTTTTCGTGAAGCTTCATTACAAAACTCTTTAATTTCATTATATGAAATTGGAACCCATAATGGAGTATCTGATATATAGTCTATGGCTTTATTATCAAAAGGTAACCCTCTTCGCTTCATTTCAGCTATAGCAGACATATAATTTTTATCAGATATAAAAAAAGTTACAATTTTATTTTTATCCACATATATCTTGACTGGACACCCTTGCTTCTTGTTATTTATTGAAATTTTAGTGATATCATGATATGAATACTCTTTTTCACTTCCCATACATTTACGAACTTTAATACTATGTAAGTCAAAAATAATATACTTTCTCATATAATTGATAATTGAAGCTAATCCATACATTGTAAATACAAAAGTAATTAGCACTATATAATATAATTTAATATATACAAGAAATACATTTATAATAATTCCAATTAATAAAAATGTAACTCCCAAAATTAGATTTACAACCCCAGATTTTACTATAACTATATGCTCTTTATAGTCATTCATATCTTTACTTCCTCCTACCTATTCAGTAATTACTTGTTTTTACTAAATTACAGAATGATTAGAAGTGTTAACATTTATTTTTATTCAAATAAAAAATTTACTTCATTTATTTTACTACAAATAGTTTCTTTATAAAATTGTACTGCATTTGTTTATCATGATTAATAATGTTTTTTTAATAGTATAAAACTTTATCATGAAATTATCATGAACTCTAAAATAAATACGTTTTTATATTATTTTAAAATGAGGAACTTGTATTTTTTTAATATTATTTCTTCTTTTAAATCTACTATTTTTTCTTCATATAAATCTTTTGATTTTCTATTTGCCAAATAATCTGGCAATTTTAAAGTTATATCTCTAGATGAATTATTTATTATTACAGAAATGGATTCTTTTCTTAATAAAATTGTTCCATTTTCCTTATCTACTAATACCCATTCATTAGACATAGACCTAAGTTCTTTATTTTCTTTACGAAGTCTAATAATCTTCTTCATAAAATCAAATATATCCTTATTCCATTTTTCTTCATTCCATTCCATA
Source organism: Clostridioides sp. LIBA-6822 (assembly GCF_056688955.1). Taxonomy (NCBI): domain Bacteria; kingdom Bacillati; phylum Bacillota; class Clostridia; order Peptostreptococcales; family Peptostreptococcaceae; genus Clostridioides; species Clostridioides sp. LIBA-6822. Next base: position 2,483,122 of record NZ_CP196995.1, read on the forward strand.
CATTTTCTTTGTCCTTCAGATATTGAACTTAGTTCTCCTTCCATTCCAATTTCGTCACCATAGTATATACAAGGACTCCCTGATTGTATAAACATAAACAAATATGCGAGTTTAACTCTATCAATATTTCCACTAGCATAATTCAGTATCCTTGTAGTATCATGGCTTCCAAGTAAATTAAAAGTAACTTCACTAACTTGCATTGGATAACTTACCATTATATCATTTATCATGTATTTAAATTCTTCAGCATTTATCTCATCTGTACAAAAGAATTTTTTCATAGCTTCTGACATCAAATAGTTCATAACTGAATCAAATTGGTCACCCATTAACCATGGTAAACTACCATGCCAAATTTCTCCTAGTATATATACCTCTGGTTTTATTTTTTTAATTTCTTCTCTAAACTTTCTCCAAAAAACATGGTCTACTTCATTTGAGACATCCAATCTCCATGCATCTATATCAAATTCTTGTATCCAGTACTTACCTACACTCAATAAGTATTCTATTACTTCTGAATTTTCTGTATTAAGTTTAGGCATATATTTTTCACATCCAAAGGTCTCATAGGGTATGTTTTTTTCATCTATTTGTTCTATTGGAGTATCAATTTTACTCATATCTTTTATATAAAACCACTCTTTGTATCTAGAGTTTTCCTTATTTTTAACTACATCTTGCCACTGTTTAGAATAATATCCTATATGATTAAAAACAGCATCCAACATTATTTTTATATTTCTCTTATGAGCTTCTTTTATTAGTTTTTTTAAAGTCTCTTTATTCCCTAATAAAGGGTCTATCTCCATATAATCTATCGTATCGTATCTATGATTTGTATTTCCAACTGTAATAGGGCAAAAATAAATTCCATTTATCCCTAAATCACTCAAATAATCTAAGTGTTCTATCACACCTTGTAAATCTCCACCTGTAAAATTATCTCTTGTTGGAATAGCTCCCCATTCGTCCACTCCTTCTGGATTTATAGATGGGTCACCATTTGCAAATCTATCTGGGAATATCTGGTACCAAACAGTTTCTTTCACCCAATTTGGTACCTTGGGTATATCTATATAATTTAAATATGGATATCCAAAAAAATTACTTATTTCGCACAATTCTTTTTCATCACTTTCATTTCCCAACTCTATTATTCTTTTTTCTGTGAATAGAATCTTTTCTTCTTGACCTTCTACTATAAACCCATATCTTGAGCGTTTATTTAAGGGTTTGCACTTAGCTATCCAGTAATCAAATAATTCGGTTTCCAATTCTTTATCCATTATTATATTTGAGCCACCAGACCAGCCAATTCCAGATGCATTTAAATTTCCTCCTCCTGCACCACCTTTATCCCATACATATTGGTCTCCTATTCTTAAAATTACTTTTTTTGCTTCATTTTTTTTAGTTCTAAGTCTTATATGTAATGTTTCTTTATCATAACCATAGGCATAGTTGCTCATAGGTATATGTAATATAGCTTCTTTTGTTAAATTTTTTTGAGTAGTTTTTTTGATTGGATTGCTTAAATTTATACTCTCTTTATTTTTATTAGACAATTTAATTTTCTCCCTCCTTTATAATAATTTGCATAATTTAAAGATAGGTTAATATATTTTACTATTATATCACAATAAAAATATATAATAGTAAAATATATTAACGATATTCTAGCCAATTTAAAATAAATTATCTTATTGAATTTAATTCTATATAGTTATTTTTGCAAAATAAAAACCTCTAGTATTTTTCTAGAGGATACAATATTATACTATTAACTTTTTTACTATCTGTTAATTAATCTCAAAACATACTCTAAGCTATATTGTTAGATTTAACTTTTTCTATATTTACAAAATAAGTTTCTCTTTCTTTAAATAAAGATACATATTTAAAATCAAGATACTTAAGCATATCATAGGCCACATCAAAATCTTTACATATATCTTCTACTCTGTGAGAATCTGAACCTACAGTAACTATAAACCCTCCAAGCTCTTTATATCTTTTTAATATATCTTCATTTGGATGTATAGCATTTAATCCATATCTATAGCCAGAAGTATTTAGCTCTATACCACTTCCATTATTGATTATTGACTTCAAAACTTCATCAATAACATCTTTAAAATCATTGTATATAACTCTATTATCTGAATATATTCCATATCTAGATATATAATCTAAATGCCCATATATATTATAGTCTCTAAACTCACGATTAGTTTCAAGTATACTATTAAAATATTTATAATATGCATCTTCTTTGCTAAGGCCTTTAAAATACTCTTTTGATGGAACAGGTACATTATCAATTGTATGAGTTGAACACAATACGAAATCAAAAGGATTAGAATTTATTATTTCCTCTATTTCATTTTTTAGATGTTTTCTATAACCAACTTCAACTCCTAATAATAACTCTATGTCCTTTTTATACTTTTCTTTGAATTTATTGAACACTGGAACATAGTCATTATAATTAATGCAAAAATCTCTATCTTCATCATGCTCTAAATGGTCTGTAAAAGTTAAATATCTAACGCCAATACTTATAGCTTTTTTTATTGTATCTTCCATTGAATCCTTTCCATCACTTGAAAAATTAGTATGAATATGATTATCTATTAAATTCATATTATCCCTCCCTTTATTTTATCTATCTCAATTATACTACGAGTTCATTGTATACAAGTGTTAAAAGAATATTATAAGAGTTAAATTTTATTTACATACTTTTACATAAAAAAGAAGCCTCTATTTTTGATTTTAGAAAATCATTAAAGACACTTCTCTTTCATACGCTTTCTTATTTAACTTCTAAAAGTCTTAATTTTGTAATAGAGTTTACCAGTTATATGCCCAATCATATAGAAACCTGCATAAAGTAAAACATATACATATGCTGAATCATTTAAAAATATATACATTAATATTATATAAGTTACTAAAGACACTACAAGTGATAAAATCCAATTAGTTTTATTTAATACACAAACTATCCCCTGTATTAAAAAGGCAACTGGAAAAATTAATACCATCCCTATTACGAAAATCCCTTTAGCTTGAACATTTGGTATATTAAATATATCTGTAGCAAAGGTTAAAAACATTAATATCATTATAATTGTGGGAAATATGATACTAAAAATATTATTCTTTTTCACAATAATCATTCCTTATTTGTCTGCTATTTTATAAGCTTTAATAAGCATATCTTAAATTAATGCTTTAATTACTTTGTAGCTTCAATTTCCCCCATCATTCTAACTAAATCTTGTCCATATTGACCTCCAGCCCAATTATTAGAAAGACCTTCAACTGTTTTAGCTTTCCCAAGTAAAGATTTTTCATGTCTAGGGTCTACTGGATTTGAAAGTGGATAACCATCTTGTCCTGCATATAAACATAAATGTTGAATTTGAGCTAATATTCCTTCTTCCCACGTATCAAATCTTGAGTGGGCATTCTTATCAGTATCAGAACCTCCTGAAGAAGTCTTAAGTCCACAAGGATTCTTGAATGATGCATCTAATACCCCACCAAAATTACAAAAACCAGTTTCTTTTGCAGATTGAGCTACTGCTAATACAGGATTTACACCTTCTTGAACAGCAGTATCATACAGTATTGGTATTAATTCTATAAATAAATCATTAGCTCTTTTAGATTTAGCCCATTTTAAACAAGCCTCTAAACTGGCTGTTGGTTCACCTAATATGCTTGTCTCATTTTTCATAGGAGAGTCACCTTTTGTAGATGAGTCACCATTATTCTGTGCAGCAGAAACACATTTATTATATATGCTATCACTTATTGTACCTAATCTAGTAATTTTGTCTGCTCCTGCTAATATAGATTTATCACTACTTTCTGACACCAACACAATTGGATTTTCTTTAGCAATTGTAGAACCTGTAAGTGCATTTACTAAATCATATCCATCGCTTAAATAAAATTCTGATGCATCTGGATAAAATTCTTTTATAACTTTCTTATTTGTGTCATATCTATCTGAACCACCAAGTCTTTTAGAGTTGGTCTTATTAACTAAACTAGTACTCATAGAGATACTTCCACCTACTGCATATGATTTTACATCACTTGTTGAAAAAGGAACACTTTTTCCATCTGTAAGTACTATAGGAGCTACGTCTCTTACTGACACAGGTGCTGCACTTATAGTATCAGCTTCTCCTTTATATGCATTAGTTAATATCACTTCATCAACTTTTTTAATACTACTTACCTCTTTAGCAACGCTATAACTAGTCTTTATTCTGTCATCTCCACCTAATCTAGTTACTTGTGCTCCTGTTTTTTTAAGTTCAGTTTCTACTGACTTACTTATCGATAATTCTTTACCTATTATGTATATTTTTTTGACATTTTTTAATCGTTGTTTCGTTTCATTTGGAATGTTGTTTTTTTGTGCAAGCAAAATTGGAGCATCAACAGCACCAGCAAGACCACTTGCCGAAAGACCATCTGCTATTGAACTATCCATATTTACCATAATCGCTGTATCATAATTCTTCTTGTCTGCTATTAATCCAGCTGTCTCATATATATTGTTACCTTTAATAGTATCTGATGTTAATGCATTTACATTAGGTACATTTATTAGAAATATAGCTAATGTTAGACCTAATGCTAAAACTCTTTTAATTGTTCTCATATTCTTCCCCCTTGATATATCAAGTTTAATTCAAAAATGACTATAGCATAGTACTAAATCTACGCTATAGTCATTTATTATAATTTAATAATTATATATTTGTTATTATATCATAAATTACAAAAAGTTTCCATAATATTAGATAGATTAGAGGAAAAATTTACATTTTAGTTACAATTTCCAAGATTTTAGTTCAGGTGTACATATATTTGGTAACAATTTGTAATAAAAATCGACATTTATATCTTATATTTATTGTACTTCTTTACAAAATGAAAATTTATTGTATACAACAATATAGACTGCATATTTACATAATCTATACATTATTAAGTAAATACTTTATTAATGTCATTAAAAATACACCTTCTATCAAATTTATTATGTGTCAGGTTTTGTGATTAAGTATTTATTATTTATCCATATATCATATGTCAATTCACTTTTTCACTTTTAATTTAATTCTAACATATTTTTATATGTCTTATGATATATAATGTGATATATTCTAAGTAATGGTATTTTCAAGTAAAAAAACGTTATTCTAGTATAAAGTAATAGTATGCTTGAAAATAAATAAAACACTTAACTTTATTTAAGGAGATTTACGATGAGCAACAAGCAAGGTTCTAACATAAAAGATGTAAAAATTAAAAATAAGTTAATAATATTGAAATTACTTTCTACAAATACACCTATGTCTAGGGTTGATTTAGCAAAGTCTACAGGACTTACCAAAATGACTTTATCAAATCTAGTCACGGAACTTATTAATGAAAATATGATTAAAGAAATAGAATCATCAACTTTAAATGCACATTCATCAGGCCGTAAACCTATTTTATTGGATATTTCTAATATCTCACCTTGTATTTGTGGAATTCTGATAAGAAGAAATATATGTAAGGTAATTATTGCAGATTTGAAAGGTAATATTGTAAAACAACTTTCTGAAACTTACCCTAAATATCTATCAAACGATGTTTTAAAAGATATAATCAAAAGGATGTTTACTAAAATAATGAAGAATAATAAGAGAGATATAATTGGAATTGGTATTTCTTCAATAGGTCCAGTAGATAATATAAATGGTATTATATTAAATCCTCCAGACTTTGGAAATGTATCAAATTTAAATATAGTAAATTTTATAGAGGAAATGTCCGATTTGCCAATATTTTTGATAAATGATGCTAATTCAGGTGCCTTAGCTGAAAAAATGTATGGTTTGGGTAAAGATATATCAAATTATATATACTTACATATAATGAATGGTATCGGAGCTGGTCTGGTACTAGAAAATAGACTTCATACTGGTAATCTAGGTCAAAGCGGAGAAATAGGACATACATCTATTAATTTTAGTGGCCCATTATGTAGCTGTGGTAATAATGGATGCTTAGATTATTACACAAGTGTTAGTAATCTAATTAAAAGAATTGAGTCATTGAGCCATATTTATCCCAACTCTCCATTAATTAACTGTAAAAACTTTTCTTTAGTAAAGTTAATAGATGAAGCAAATAATAAAGATACTCTTGCCATGTTTTTGCTTGATGAATTTTGTACATATGTATCATATGCATTGGTAAATACACTTACATTGATTGATTGTAGCTCTATAATAATAGGTTACGACTTTAATATACCAGGTACATTCATAGAAAATACATTATTAAAAAAATTAACTGCTTCGGCAAGTTTTTCTAAATATAAAAAAATAAATGTAAAACATTCAAATTTTGGAGCAAATGCACCATTAATCGGCTCTATAGCTATTGTTAGCTACAAATTTTTTAATGGTAGTATAAATTTTTATTAAATATATAAAATATTTAAATACTCTTATTGAATATTTTTCCATTTAATATTATTATATTTTATAAGAGCGTTTAAAATTTGGAGGTATGAAAATGATTTCAGCTAAAATGGAAAAATTACTTAATGAGCAGATTAACCATGAATTATATTCTGCATATCTTTATCTTTCTATGTCTTCTTACCTTGAAGCAGAAGGACTTAAAGGATTTTCTAATTGGTTTTATGTTCAATATAAAGAAGAGACAGACCATGCTATGTTTTTCTACAAATATTTACATAATGTAGGAGGAAAAGTTCAACTTGATGCTATCCCAATGCCAGATTCAGACTTTACTTCTGCAATGGACATTCTTGAGCGTACGTTAGCTCATGAAAAAAAGGTTACATCTTTAATAAACAATTTAGCAGCTGTAGCAAACTCTGAGGCAGACTTTAGAACTTCTCAATTCTTACTTTGGTTTATATCTGAACAAGCAGAGGAAGAAACAAATTGTGAAGACAATATAAAGCGTGTTAAACTTGCTGGAGAAGGTGGGCTATTCTTTGTTGACCAAGAATTTGCTAATCGTACATATGCAGCCCCAACAAATCCACCTGTAACAATATAATATTTAAGACTTTTCGATATAATAAAGAAGGTGTTTTAATGAAAATCAATATTGATTCTTCTAATTAAAACACCTTTTATTATTCGTTTTATATGTAGTATTTTATTGTTTATACAGTTCTATTTTATAATTTTTAAAAATCTATTTTCACTTTAAGATACTTAAATTTAAAATTTGGGGTGACTGAAAATCACACTACTTAATTTATAAATGTGATTTTCAGCCAGTACTTTGATTATGGTTGAATACCAAAACTTATGAACTATTTATATTTAACTATTAAAGCATCTACTGCACATACACCTTTTCCCTTAGGATATACAAACACTGGATTTAAATCTATTTCCTTAACTTCATCTTTATTTTCATAAGCATATTTTCCTAACTTAACCATCATATCTGCAAGAGCTTCAACATCACAAGGCTCGCTTCCTCTATATCCATTTAAAAGCTTAAATGACTTCAATTTTCTAAGCATCATCATAGCTTCATCATGATTTATAGGTAATGGATATAAAGTAGTATCTTTAAATACTTCTACAAATACTCCTCCTAAACCAACTAGCAACATTGGACCAAATTGGTCATCATTAGTTATACCAATAATAATTTCTATACCACTTTCTACCATTTCTTGAACTAATATACCATCAATTTTAGCATCTGGTTTTTCTTTTTTTACATTAGCTAAAATCTCATTATATGCATTTATTGCCTCATCTCTATTTTTAATTCCTATTTTAACTCCTCCAACATCAGATTTATGCAATATTTCGGAAGAATTTATTTTTAAAACAACAGGATAGTTAATGTATTTTAAGATTTCATCTAATTCATCAATGCTTTTTGCATTACCTTGCCCTGGTACTGGTACTCCATACTTCTTCATCTCAATCTTACTATCTAACTCTGATAGAGCTACTACATTATTTGATTCTCTTTTCTTAACAGCCTCAAATTCTAGTGTTCTCTTTGAATAATCATAATCTACAAATTTAGCCATTTTATTAAAACAAGTAAATGTAGTTCCAACTGATGACATTATAGGCACTTGATTGTTTTCTAATCTAGTTCTATAATTTAGATATCTATTTCCTTCAAGTGTAGGAACTGCAAACACAGGCTTCTTTAATCCTTGCTCTCTTGCTTCACTTACAGCTTGACAAAGTGTCTCATGCATTTCATTTTCTTCATCTCTTATATTTGCTCCTACCATAGTAAATCCGACTCTATCATCTTTTTCAAATGTATGTAATAGACCTACTATCATATCCTTTTCATGGAATAATGCAGTTGTGGCATCTAGTGGATTTTTAGGTGTTGCAAATCCTGGAAGATATTTTTTCATTTCTTCTTTAGTTTCAGAAGATATTTCTGCAAGTTCTACACCATTTTCTTCTGCTAAATCTGCACAAATAGTATTTTCTCCTCCTGAGAAGTTTATTGCTGCAAAATTAGAATTTGTAGGTAAATTACCATCTAGAACACTAAAAGCTTGTGCTAAACACATAAATTGTTCCAGATTCTCCACAGAAATTACTCCATATTTTTCGAAAATACTTTCAAAGGCTTTACTTGAACCAGCTAAGTTTCCTGTGTGAGAAGCAGCCGAAATAGCTCCCTTTTCTGACCTTCCTGATTTCAATATTATTACTGGCTTTCTTTTTTGTGCAGCTCTTTTTAGAGCATCTATAAATTTTCGAGGATTTTTTAAACCTTCAAGATAGATGGCTATTACTGATGCATAATTATCATCTACAAGGAAGTCAACAGCATCTTCTAGCGTAACTATATTTCCATTTCCTGTTGAGAAACCATAAGATATATTAAAATAATCACTTGAAACAATCTCTGCCGTTATAAATCCACTTTGACCTACAATTCCTATGCCAGGTTTTTTGGTATCTAAATCCCATTTAGAACCTCCTGCCCAAAGGTTAACTTTATCTATACAATTTAATAATCCCATACAATTTGGACCTAATATTTTCATATCATATGTATTTGATATTTCTATAAGTTGATTTTCTAAATCTATTCCTTCTTCTGTTCCTTCTTCTGCAAATCCACTAGCATATACTACAGCTGCTTTTGTTCCCAATTCTCCAGAATCTTTTAATACAGATGGAACTATATTTCTAGGTGTACATACTACTACACAATCTACTACTTCTGGTACTTCTTGTATCGTTTTATAGCATTTTCTTCCAAATAATTCATCTCTTTTGGGATTTACATAATATACTCTATCTGTATCTTTACTTTTTACTATACTAAGTGCTGCACTTCTACCAAAACCAAGCTTATCAGTAACTCCTACTATAGCAATGCTCTTTGGTCTAATAAGTTTTTCCAAGCTCATAAATTCACTCTCCTATATTTTCATAGTTGTGATTTTAAATGAATTTTATCTCAAGATGAAACTTCTCTTGGCACTAAGGATTATTAAATCTTGAGATAAATCATTTAAGATAAGGGTAATTTATTAAATGGCGTTATTATAGCCTTCCATGAATGCTGCTTCATTTTGAATATTGAATTTACCTTTTCCTTTTTCTTCAAAGAAATCACACATAGTTTTTAAAGCTAATTCTTTTTCAAATAATCCAGTTTTCGCAATTAATGCTCCAAGCACTACTATATTTGCTGCTTTGGGATTGTTTACTTTTTGAGCTAATTCTTGACAATTTATTTTAACTGCATTTATATCTTCTCTTAATGCTATATCATCATCTATTACAGATGTATTAATAACTACTGTTCCACCTTCTTTAACTAAATTTATATAATCTAAAGATGGCTTATTCATTGCTACTAAAACGTCTATTTCTTCCATATCAGGTCCACCTATACTCTCATCAGAAAACTTTACTACACTATATGCTTTTCCACCTCTCATAGTTGGACCATATGCAGGCATCCAAGTTACTTGTTTTCCTAATTCAAGTGCTGACTCAGCTACAATTAGACCAAGAGTTAAAACTCCTTGACCACCAAATCCTGCAAATACTAACTCTTTTTCCATAATTATTCACCATCCCTTTGCTTAAATTCGCCAAGAGTGTAATATGGCACTATTTCTTCTTCCATCCACTTGATAGATTTCTCTAATGATACACCCCAGTTAGTTGGACAAGGTGCTAATATTTCAACTAATGAATATCCCTCTCCATTCAATTGAGCTTCTATTGCATTTTTTATATATTTTTTTAGATTAATTATTTCTTTTGGACTATGAACTGAACCTCTTGCTACATACGCTACATCAAAGAAGTCTGCCATCATTTCAGGAACTTTTAATGGGCTACCAGTAGTGTTTATATCTCTTCCGTCTACACTTGTTGTTGTAACTTGACCTGGCATAGTAGTCCATGACATCTGTCCGCCAGTCATAGCAAAGTTATTGTTATTTATTACAAATACAGTCACATTATGATTTCTATATGCAGTATTTAAAGTTTCAGAAAGACCTATAACATAAGCATCTCCATCACCTTGATAAGTCATTACTAATGTTTCTGGAAGTGCTACTTTAATTCCTATAGCTGTGGATGAAGCTCTACCATGTGCAGTTTGCATCTTATCTCCATTCCAGCTAAAATTCATATTACAAACACAACCAACTCCTAAAGTTAATACATGATTTTTTTCATATCCATGTTCTTCTATTACTTCTGCTATTATACGGTTTACTATTCCATGACCACAACCTGGGCAAAATTTGTTTGGTATTGAAACAACGCTAGGTGTTAACTTTTCTGTAGCCATATTAGAACACCTCCTTGATTTCGCCAGATTTTATTTTGCTATAAGTGTCCATTACTTGCAGTGTTTTTGGTATATGATTTCCACTGAATAATCCATAAACAGGCACATTTTCTTTACATACTTTCTTTGAAGCTAAAGCAACATCTTCTACTAGTTGACCTGTATCTGTTGACTCTACTGAAATAAATCCTTTTACATTCTTATTTACCTTTTCAAATGCCTTATATGGGAATGGCCACACTGTTATTGGTCTTATTATTCCAACTTTTTCACCTTGTTCTCTAAGTCTTCTAACAGCATTCATAGTTGTTCTTGATGGTATACCGAACGCTACAAACACATATTCCGCATCTTCGACTTGATAATCTTCCCATTGTTGTTCATTTTCAGTTATTCTCATACGCTTTTCCATACAAAAAGCTGGTTTTTGATTATCTGCAACTTTTGCATGGTCTCTATTACTTCCATCATAAGTCCAACCTAAATCTTCTTCTCTCTTCTTGAACTCTGGAAACTCTACCGGTTCCATCATTTGACCTAAAGCCGCTTCTGTCAAAATTTCAACAGGCACTCTGTATTTCTCCGCTACATCAAACGAATTATACATTAAATCTACAGTTTCTTGGATACTGTTTGGTGCATAAACAATTAAATGATAATCTCCATTTCCTCCCCCTCTAGTATCCCTTAAATAATCTGTCTGTGCTGAATCTAGCGAACCAAGCCCAGGCCCCCATCTTTGTACATTTACGATTACACAAGGATAGTGATTTGCACATAAATATGAAATTCCTTCTTGTTTTAAAGATATTCCTGGTCCTGAAGAACTTGTCATAGACCTCATTCCACTTGCATATGCTCCATATACCATATATATAGCAGCCATTTCATTTTCAGATTGTATAAAAGTTCTTCCAAGTTCAGACATTCTATGTGATAAAAATTCCATTACCTCTGTTTGAGGTGTAATTGGATATCCTGCATAAAACTCACAACCACCTCTTAGAGCTGCTTCTGCAATGGCGTGGTTCCCCTTCCACATCTTTTTCATATTATCCCAACTCCTTCTAAGCCTATTGACATGCTTCTTCTTTAATTATTTCAAAAACATTATCTGGACATACTTGATAGCAAATTCCACAAAGTATGCATTTACTTTCATCAACTTCTACATGAGCATATCCTTCTTTATTTATGTTATCTGATATTTTTAATGCTCCTTTTTTACAAGATATAACGCAGTATTCACAACTTTTACATCTCTCTGCGTTTATTTTTAAGCTCATATCTACACCCCATTTCGTAATATTTCTATCTATTATCCAATGCTTGGTTCTTCTTTAAGATTTAATATTTCCTTTAAAACTGCTACAAATTTTTGGTTTTCTTCCATAGTTCCAATACTTACACGTGCATGTGTAGCATTTGGTCTTATTACAAAACCTCTTTTTTTCAAATCTTCAAATAGCTTTGGTATATCTGTTTTCATGTCTACATAAAGGAAGTTTGATTGTGAATCTACAACATCAAATCCCATTTTTGCGAACTCTTCCTTAAAATAAGCCATTCCAGCTCTATTCAAGTCATATGTTTCTTTTATAAATTCATCATCATCAAGTGCTGCTGTTGCTCCACTTATAGCAACACGATTTGCAGAGAAAGGCTCTTTTACTGTAAATAAAGTTCTTATTATCTCATCTTTAGCAATACCATATCCTACTCTAAGACCTGCAAGACCATATATTTTAGAGAAAGTTCTTGTTACTATAACATTGTAATTTTCTCTTACATACTTAAGTCCATCTACATAATTAGGTACTGTTAAAAATTCTATATATGCTTCATCCAATATAGTTATAATATTTTCAGGTACTTTCTTTAAAAATGCTTCTAACTCTTTATCATCTACAATTGTTCCTGTTGGATTATTAGGATTACATACACATATTAATTTTGTCTTATCTGTAATCTTGTCTAATATGCCTTGTAAATCATATTTATAGTCTTTTGTTAAAGGTACTTCTACTGGTATTCCTTCATTTTTTACAGTTGCAGTTCTATATGATGGGAATGTTGGGTCACAGTATATAACCTCATCCCCTCTATTTATAAAAGCTTCACCTATTAGCGTGATAACGTTATCCGCACCATTAGCAACAATAAAGTTTTCTGGTTTTAAATCTAACTTGTCAGCTAATTTTCTTCTAAGTTCATTCGCTTCTGGTTCTGGATAAAGTTGACCTTGTTTTAGCATTTCAATCATAGCTTCCATTGCTTTTGGTGATGGTCCTAGAGGATTTTCATTTGAAGCTAGTTTTATTATTTCTTTTACACCATATTTCTCTTTAACTTTTTCTATTGGTTCACCTGGAACGTATTGATGTAACTCTTTTACTGTATTTCTCAATAATTTTTCTATCATTTTTAAAAGCCCCCTCTATATATGTATTTTCATTTATATAAACGCCATTGCGTCTACTTACTTTAATATCTTAAAATTAATCATCTATTTAAATCTCTTTTAATTAGGTAATTAGGCATTTCTTTGATTTAATTCTTCTCTTATTTGATTTAGTTTCTTGTCACTCACTGGATATAAGATGGCTATAACAACAGCTATTATTAAAGGGATTGCCATAGAATAAGAAATCATATTTATGAAACCACTTTTAACTGCTTCTGTAACTACCATATCAGCTTGATATCCCATTGAATTCATCAAAATTGTTCTTATAGTAGTTGCAAGTAATACACCTACTTGTATTGCAACTGGATATAGTGACATACTTAGACCAGGTAAGTCTTTTCCTGATTTCCAGTGTCCATAATCACAAGAACCAGCAAAGAAGTTAAGATTTATTATTGATACTACATTTGAAAAACCACCACCAATTGCCAGTAACATAGTTACACCTAAAGTAGTCTTTCCCCAAGGAGTCCATGCAACCAACAAGTGACATATTGCACATATAGAAAAAGAAATTATTGATGCTAATTTTTGCTCTCTACAGATTTTTATAAATATTGGTGCGAAAAACATGAACGCTACACTTACTAAAGGCATTATTGCTAAAAATACAGCTAATCCACGTTCATCTTCTATTACATATTTAAAATAATATGGAGCTAAAGGTCCTAATCCTATAGATCTTATACATATAAGAAATTCTAGACAAAATGCCATCATAAGTGGAACGTTAGTAAATAGAGCTTTTGCCATTTCACTTGCTTTAATCTTTGGTTTTTCTTCTTTTTGAAGAACCTCATCTTCTGCACCAGATCTTATTATCTCTGTTGAAGAAAACCAAAATACTAAAAGACATCCTGCTGCAAAGAATAAATAGGTACCTAGATAACCCATTCCTTCTCCACCTAATACATCTGCAAATAAAACTAATAATAACGGATATGAAAAACCTACTAAGAATTTACCAACTTCTTTAAATATATTCGTAGTAGTTGAGCCTATAACTCTGTCTCTAGGCGTTTTAGCAACCACAGGGTAAATAGCATAAATTATAGTAAAAACTACCTGTTGAGCACAAGATGCTATTAATAATAAAGCGGTCATTAAAGGTAAAAGTAATGCTGGACTTATTTTCATCAATGGGACTATGAAAAATATACCATATGTCAATGCTAATGCTGCGGGTGTATATCTAAGCCATGGATAATATTTTCCTTTTTTGAATGGTTGTTTGTCAAATACTGTACCTGTTATAGGAGCTACAGCAATTTTTATGAAAGATTGTACAATTTGCATACCACCTGCCATAATTACACCAAGTTTTGCTACATCAGTTAAAAAGATATTTGTTACTGTTGATACAAAGTAACCTATAAAATTGTATGCTAGGTTTATAGAACTTGAATATGTGTATATTGCTCTCTTCTTAGGGTCTCTCATATCATCTCTAAAATTCGATATAAGATTTCCTTTTGGTTTGCTTTCTTGACTACTCACATCTACCCCTCCCTTATAAAATTTAATCACTTTTCATTATTCACGTATAATATTTTACCTTCCAAACATCAATTATTTTTTTCTTGATTTGGTTTTAAATTTTATATGTGTATAATTTTAATTTAATTATATTCTCAAAATTCATAATTGTCAAACACTTTTTTGATTTTATTTTTTGCTCTTAGATTTAAGTAAAAAGCCCTTTTAAGTTAATTTACATTTGTTTTTTATTGTTTTACTGCTTTAAAATGTCATCAAAACATATATTTCAAATTGTTTTATCAAATTCTTAGTAATTTTAAATTATTATAATATTATTCAAGAATAATTTTATTAAGATATTTTCATACTACATCTAGATTTTAAAAATAATTTTTACCTCTTTAAATTTATTTAATTTTTATACATGTACTATTGATTTAAAAATAAAAGCATGTTACAATTACAAAAAGAATCTATCAGACGAACATCATTACAAACATCAATTTCAGAATTTTCAATTTTTTCTTTTTATGTAATTCTACATAGTATTATAAGTTATTATAGCTATACTAATCCAAAACTAATAAAAACAAATATTGTACTACTTTTATATAAAATATATTTTAAATATATTTTATAAATTTTATTAAAAATATTTTATAAAGGAGAAGAAACTATGTTACTTTTAATTGCTACGTGTGCAGTATACATATGGATTGGTTTTTATTTTTCTAAAAAAGTTAAAACGGCATCCGATTTCTTAATTGCAGGTAGAAATCTTCCTTTACCCATCCTCGCCGCAACTATCGCTGCTACATCTTTTGGTGGAGGGTGCTTAGTAGGTGGAGTTCAATGGGGAGCTGAAAGAGGATTGTGGGTTGGTATGTACTCTACTATAGGAGCTTCTTTAGCTTGTTTTGTAAACGCATTTTTTGCAGGAAAGTTAAGAAGTTTATCTTGTGATATAACTCCTGCAGATTATATTGAAACTAGATATGGTCATAGTATATTTTTAAGAGCTTATCAAAGTCTTGTAACACCAATATCAATATTAGCCATTATGGGCAGTCAATTAATCTCTTTTGGTTCTGTATCTACTGCATTTGGTATTCCTTACGATGTAGCAGTAATTATAGGAGTAATAGTAATCATTATATATACTTATACATCGGGAATGTGGGGAGTTGCAGTATCAGCATTTATTCAACTTGCTATTTGTGTTGTGTTTTTGCCAATAGTAGCTTATATAAGCTTAAAATTAGTTGGCGACAACCCTTTACTTATGTTACAATCAATGGTAAAAGAACCATTCTTTCCAGGAAATAAATCGATTAGTGATTTTATGTATACAGTTTTACCATTAGTTTTAGGCTCAATATTTTCTTATGAAAGTTTTTTAAGATATCAATGTGCTGATAATGCTAAAAATGCAGTTAAAAGCAGTATAATTGCAGGATTTATACTTTTGTTTCTTGCTTTTCCTATAGGAATAATTGGAGCTATTGGTGGTAGTTTATTTCCAAACATATCATCTGTCCAGGTTTTACCTCAAATGATATCAACAACTTTACCACCTTTAATTTCTGTATTATTCTTAGCTGCTATATTAGCTGCCATAATGTCTACTGCAGATTCATTAATGACTTCGATGAGTGCTATCATATCAAGAGATATTTATAACAAATTATTACATCCTGATATAGAATTTAATGACTTGAAAAATACTCTAAAATATTCTCAAATTGCTTCAGCTTTAACAGCTGTAGCAGGTGCAATTATAGCACTTAAGTTTGATAGTTTATTAGAACTATTATTTTGGCCAGCACCATTATGTACAGGCGTGATATTTGCACCATTTGTAATTGGCCTTTCCTGGAAAGGTGCTACAAAAAAAGGTGCTATCTATGCTGTTATAGTAAGTGTGATATTGGCATTATTAAATATGGTTGGCATTCTTACTGTCTTTGACAGAATTTTAATTCCTATAATAGGTGGTTCTATTACAATATTTATAGTTAGCAAATTTTCAAAAAAAGATTGAAAAGAGAGGTATATACAGTAAATATGTCAAAATCAGAAAAGGGAAAAGAAACAAAAGCTAGTATTGTAAGTGCTGCTAGAGAATTATTTTTTGAACAAGGTTATCATAAAACGACAACTAGGCAAATTGCAGAAAGAGCTAATATAAATTTAGGTCTAATAAGTTATTACTTCTCAAGTAAAAGCGAAATAGGGGCTATAATATATGAAGATATAAGAGATGAAATGCAGTCTTTAATCTATAACTATCATGAAGAGGGCACTATGATGATGTTCTTTCTTGCTATGAATGCTGACCTTTGTTTTCTGCTAAAAAATGAAGCGTACAGGAATTTTTATTTAGATATAGCTTATGAAGAAGCTATTTTAAGCTATCAACGAAGTGTAACTGAGATGGTAATGAAGAGATATGTTAATGATAAAGAATCTATAGAACATGATGAATTAATACTTTCTTGTATTGGTATACTTGCTATGAAGCCTGAGATAATTAGGGTTTATATTTCACACAAGTATGATATCTCTTCTCAAGCAGTAATAAAGTATTTTACAAAACAATTCCTCATTAACCTTGGTCATAGCACCGATTTATGTGAAGATATTTTAGAGGAACTGAGTAAATACTATATAGATATAGTTGATAACTTCACTCCAATAATAACTCGCATAAGAACCTAATAAAATTTTATCGGATTCTTAGGGACTGAAATTTTAAAATCGTAATTAGGTGTTAAAATTTCAGTCTTTATTATATTAAAAAATATCTTATAGTATTTTTTCTTAATACTATAAATATCCTACACAATCATATCTATAAATTTCTTTATCCATAAATTCCAAAGACGCCATTCATGGCCTCCAACACACTCTTCATATACAACATCTATATTTAAAGACTCTGCATATTTCTTAAATGTCTGATTGTTTTCATATAAAAAATCTCTATCACCACAGAATTGATAAATTTTAGGAATATCTTCATTTCTTTCTTTAAGATTCTTAAGTATGTAAAGTAAATCATTATCGCTATTTCTAGCATCTTCTGGTCTTCCAAAATCATGAAATAGAATATCTGCATTAGTTTCTATTTGTTGATTTTCTAACTCATGAATCATATCAGGTGAACCAGAAAAACTTGCAACTGCTGAAAATTCTTTTGGTTTTGAAAGTGCTAACTTTAAAGCACCATATCCTCCCATGGACATTCCAGCTACAAAGTTATCTTCTCTCTTATCTGACAAAGGAAATATAGCTCTAACAAATTTAGGTAATTCCTCACTTACAAAAGTAAAATATTTGTGCCCATACACCATATCTGTGTAAAAACTAGTTTCTACTCTTGGTATTACGAGAGCTATATTTTTATTTTTAGCATAATGTTCTACATTAGTATATCTAATCCATGAGCTTTGGTCATCTTCTAATCCATGAAATAAGTACAATGTTTTAAACTTACCTTCAAAATCATATATCTCTTTACCACTAAAAAGTTCTTTTCCATTTGCTACAGGTAGAACTACAATTACATCGGTTTCTCCTCCTGTATATTTAGATTTAAATTTACATTGTATAAATGCCACAAAAAACACCTCTTCTATAATAATTTTATATCTAAAAAGCACCAAGAGTTTAACTTTCTCAGTGCTTTAAATATTTCTTAATTTATATATTTTTAATTACACATAATATCTTTTTTTAGCTACATATAATCGGAAGTATCTGTTGGTAATCCTTTTTTATCCAATTTACCTTCAACAACATCTTTAATTATAGAATAAATTACAGCAAACATTGGAACTCCTATAACCATTCCAACAAAACCTAATAGTTTTCCTGCAACTAACAATGAGAATAAAATCCAAAATGCAGATATACCAATTGAATCTCCAAGTATTTTAGGTCCTATAATATTGCCATCTATTTGTTGTATTATTAATATAATTAACAATAACCATAAAGCTTTTATAGGAGATACAAACATTACTATTAGTGTAGATGGTATTGCTCCAAATAAAGGTCCAAAGAAAGGTATGATATTTGTAATACCAATTATAACTGATATTAATAATGTATATGGCATTTTAACTATTGTAAGTATTACAAATGTTAGAATACCTATAATAAATGAATCTAATATCTTACCACCTAAAAATCTTCCAAATGTATAGTTACTTCTATGAGTCAATTCTAAAATTCTAGCAGCTTGTGTCTCTGTAAATACTGCATAAGTTATTTTTTTACTTAATCCATAGAATTTTTCTTTATCAATTAGTAAATATACTGAAACAATCAATCCTAGTACAATATTCCATATACTAGAAGCTACATTCTTTAGCATATTTCCTAATATTGGTATTAAATCTGTTACAAACTTTATAATATATGCAACAAATTCATTCCATTTATCTACTGCCAAATTGAAGTATTGTTCATCAAGATTTAAATCAGTCATTAATTTATCAATAAGCTTAGTTGCATTATTTACATACATAGGTATATCATTTGCTAGTCCAACAATACTCTCAATTACTTGAGGCAATACGAAATACATAAACAAGTAAAGTATCAATGCGGCTGTTGCATATGTTAATAAAAGACCCAATCCTCTTTTTGATTTTTGTTTTAGGCTTTTTAATTTCTCACTTTTTATAAAAACTCTATCTTCATAAAATTTTAAAATAAAATTAAGAAGATATGCAATAGCAAATCCTATTATAAAAGGCTGTAAAGTTGTAAATATAGCATCTAAATTATTAGAAAATACATCGATTTGTGATGATACTAGATAAAATATTATACTACAAGCAGCTATTATAAATGTGTAAATTGCTATTGTTGTGTACTTTGTATTCCAATTAATTTTCATTTTTTCCTCCTTATTTCTATATAGTTAAATTTTATCACAAAATCACTATTTTTATAACAAATATAGCAAATTTAAATTTTAAATTCTATAAAGTATAATTAGAATACAAGTTTTCAATTTTATTTATATTCATTTTTCTACAATATAATCTACATTATTTTCTTAAGAATCTTAATTAATTTATCATTATATGGTGCATATCTAATAGGAATATCTAAATTTAATTTTTTTAAGACACTCTTATAGTGAGTAAAGGTATCAAACCCAGCTTTTCCATGATATGAGCCCATACCGCTCTCTCCAACTCCACCAAATGGTAAGTAATTCGTAGCTATATGTGTAATTGTATCATTAATACAACATCCACCTGCTGGAATCATTTCTAAAATTTTATTTTCTAGCTTCTTATTTTTTGTAAAAATATAAAGCGCCAATGGATTTGGTCTCTGTATAATTTCTTGTATAACTTCATCCAAGTTTTTATAAGTTAAAATAGGAAATATAGGTCCAAATATTTCTTCCTTCATTATATTGTCATCCCAATTAACATTATCTACTATAGTTGGCTCTATTTTTAATGTCTTATTATTGCAAATTCCACCATATACTACTTTGTCTGTATCAATAAGAGATACTATACGATTAAAATGTCTTTCATTTATAATTTTAGGAAATTGTTCATTATTACATGGATTATCTCCAAAATATTTAATAATATAATATTTTATTTTTTCTATTAATTCATCTTTCCTATCTTCATGTACTAATACGTAATCTGGTGCTACACAAGTTTGCCCTGCATTTATTAGTTTTCCCCATGTAAGCCTTTTTGCAGTAAGCTCTATATCTGCATCTTTTAAAATAATACAAGGGCTTTTTCCTCCAAGCTCTAAAGTTGTAGGAGTCAAATATTCTGATGCTGATTTCATTACTATTTTACCAACATTAGTACTTCCTGTAAAAAATATATAGTCAAACCTTTCTAATAGTAATTTTTCACTTTCTTCTTGATTCCCTTGAACAACTGCAACATATTCTCTTGAAAAAGTATTTTCAATTATCTCTTTAACTATACTAGATGTTGACACAGAGTATTCAGAAGTCTTCAATATAACACAATTACCAGCTGCTACTGACCAGACTAATGGTATAAGTGCTAATTGGAAAGGATAATTCCATGGTGACATTATGAGTGTAATGCCATAAGGTTGTGGAATAATCTTGGATATAGATGGAAAGTTAACCATACTTGAGTTAACTCTTTTTGTCTTACTCCATTTTCTTATGTTTTTTATAGCAAAATCAAGTTCACTATAAAACATACCTATTTCTGTCATAAAGCCTTCAAAGTTTGACTTATTTAAATCTTTCTTTAATGCAAAAAGTATTTTTTCTTCATTTTCTAATACGACTGACTTCAATCTTTTTAACTTTTCTAGACGAAACGATATATCTCTAGTTTTACCTGTATTATAATATTGTCTTTGCATTATCACTAACTTCTTTATATCCATTATTTAAAATCCCTTCTTTAAGAATTCTTCTATTTTATGTTATTGTTGAAATTCGATACACTTTTATTTTACTAATTTATAACCTAAGAAATTCACATAAATATAACATAAATTTACCAATAAAAAAAGCCCCTTTCATTAAATAAATAGGCTAGTAATCGTATTTTTAAATTAAATGAATTATAAATTATAACAATATTAGAAATAATCAAACTATATGTCGTTATTCATAAAATTATTTTGTAAATATGCTCTAATGTATTTTCATAACTTATCATGTTTAAAGATAATTATAAATTTGTACTTTTAATGTTGTCTACATATTCAAGTATTGGCTTTAAGTATTCTTTATCACACCATTCAAAAACTTCTCCTGACAACAAAGGTGCTTCTACTGGTTTAAGTCCTTTACGCTCTTGTTTCGCTATAGCTTTTTTTAAAAAACTACAAAGTGTACTATCTATCCACGACATTTTTGTTTCATCCCATTCTCCACGACAGTAAAAACATGGAACTCCATCTAATTCTTCCTTAAAGTTAACTTCCCTTAATTTTTTTAGTACTTCATCACTATATGGAGATGCTCCTACACCAAAAACTATTAGGTTTTTTCCTTTTAATTCTTTATAATGCTTTTTTAGAAAAGAAATTCCTGCTATATTACAAGCATAAAGACCTCCTCCTAAGATAATAGTATCGTATTTCATAATTTTTTCTATGTTTATATCTTTAATCTCAAAACTGTCACAAATCAATAATTCTGAAAGCCATTTAGCATATTTTTTTGTTGATCCATATTTACTTTTATAAATCACTACTGTATTTTTCATAAATTATCTCCTTTTGATGTCATACAAAGTTGATTTCTCACTTATCTATTTTATAAATTATTATCTTCTACATAATCTCTTACATACTCAATTCCTCTGCTTAATTTCATAATTCCAAAAAATAATTGTTCTACTTCTTTTTCTGTAAAATCTTTAAATAAAAGCTCTAATACTTTAATTTGCATATCTCTTACTCTTTCTGAATACTCTTCTACTCTATCCTTTGTTAAAAGGTAAGTAGCTCTTGAATCTTTTTCATTTTTTTCAATTTGTACAAACCCTTTTTTTTCTAAAGCAACAGCTAATTTCTTTACATTTTGTCGTGAGCATCCCATAAGCTCTCCAAGCTTAGTCAGTGTCACAGTCTCATCTATAGATTCTGCAAGTGCTAAAAGTAACCATTGTTTCATTGTAAGTTCTGGGTCTAACTTGTCACATGCAGTTTGAAGTTTATTCTGCATTACAAATAGATTTGCAAATATAGCTTGTTTCCTACTCTCATCATCCACAACAATTTTTTTCATTAAAGTTTCTATATCCATTTTTTGTCCCTCTCTATATGCTAATTCTTAGACGTTCCATCACTGTTTATAAATAGTAATTAGTTACTTTTTATTATAGTAACTAATTACTATTATGTCAATAATTTTATTTTTGTTACAAATAATAAGACGCTATAGGGATTGAATGTTATTATGTTCACAGCACATAAAATGACCACCAGTGGAACCTTGTCCGTTTTGGTAATGGACGCTTGTGTCATGTAGATATTGATACTAACAAATCAGCAGGAAAGGATGTCATATACAAAAGTTATATATGAATAGTAACTAACACAACCATGCCAGTAGAATAAACGAGTATGCTTCATATAACTTACAAAGGTGAATTTTGATTTTTCACAGGACAATTATCATATAGATTAGGGTTTCTTAGGAATCCCTAATCTATATTTATATTTTATAGGTATAATTTAACTCAAATTTAAGCTATTTACATTAAATACATTTTAAGTTATATTATTTTTTAAAATCTACTCTAAAATATATTTTTTATACTTATTATACTCTATATCACTACATTCAACTTCTAAAACAGTTCCTTCTTCTGTATATTCTGTGCTTATTATACTTGCATTATCATTAAAATAGGAAGCTACATGCCCTTCATTATATGGAATTAAAACCTTACATCTTATATAATCCTTAAATATACTATCACAAATACATTTTATCATTTTGTCAATATTTATGTCTTTTTTTACTGAAACAAAGATTCCATCTATATCGTCTACAATATTATTTAAAGCTTCTTCATCCATTAAATCAACCTTATTATACACATGTATCATAGGTATACCATCTGCACCTATTTGTTTTAAAGTATCTTCAGTTACTTTAATATGATTTTTGTAGCTTGGATTTGAAATATCAATAACATGTAATAATACATCTGCTTCACATGCTTCTTCTAATGTTGACCTAAATGCCTTTACTAAATCATGTGGTAGGTTACTCACAAACCCAACAGTATCAGATAGTAAAAATTCTTTATTATTTGAAAGAACTATATTTCTAACAGAGGTCTCCAATGTAGCAAATAACATGTTTTTCTCAAAGACTTTCTTTTCTTCAGAATTTTTAAATGTATCTACTAATTTATTCATGATTGAAGATTTACCCGCATTTGTATAACCAACTAAAGCAACATTTGGTAAATTTGATTTTCTCCTCATACTTCTTTGGGTTTCTCTTTGAAACTTTAAATCATCCAGCTCCCTATTTAGAGAAGTTATCTTTTCTTCTATTCTTCTACGGTCAAGTTCTAACTTTTTCTCACCAGAACCTCTATTTTTAGTACCAACACCACCACTTTGACGTCCTAAATTTTCATTTGAACCTATAAGCCTTGGTAGCATATATTTTAAACTGGCAACTTCTACTTGAAGTTTAGCTTCTCTAGTTTTTGCTCTCTGTGCAAATATATCAAGTATTAATGCTGTTCTATCTATAATTTCGCAATTAAGCTTTTCTTCAAGGTTTTTGAGTTGTGATGTAGAAAGTTCATTATAAAATACAACTATATCTGTATTTTCTTTCTTTATTAAGTTTAATAATTCATCTACTTTACCTGCCCCAATATAATATGCTCTATTGACTTGCTTTGCATTTTGAGTTACACTTCCCACAACATCAATATCACATGCTGAACATAAGTTTTCAAGTTCAATCATCAGTTCATTAAAATCCTCAGATTTATTATTTATATTTAGTCCTACTATTATTCCTTTTTTTGCCATATCCATATTCTCCTTATCTGCTATTTTTATTTAATATATAGCACGAGATTATGGCTCTATAATTAAATTCATCAAGAATTCTATTTTTATCTTATCCTTAAATGACACTTCTAATTTAACATTATAATAACCATAATCGTGCATTATTTTCTCAATCTTATAGAAAAAATCACTTTCATACACCCCCTCTCAATTATATTATGTAGTTTTTTCAATAAAAAAACTCCTTACAAATCTAAGTAATACAAACAAGCTACTTATCTCATAAGAAGGATTAAAATTCTAAATATATATTAAAAATATGTCAATTTAATTGACTCATATGCAATTACCATATTATATTTAATCCAATTCTTAAATTTAAGTAGTTTTTTACATGATTAATAAAAGCAATAGAAATATAAACTTTTATACAATCATTAACTATTAAAATTAAATTTCATTTACAATAAAATTTAAAGAATATGATTAAATATACATTTTGATAACCACCTCCAACATTTTCCTTATTACATAGTATAATAAAATACATACTTTGTAAAGACATAAAATAATAGATAAGACTATACTTATAAAATATAATCTTATCTATTTAGTTTATCTTAATAAATTATACATCTATTCTAAATCAATTTTTTGTTACATTGCTTCATCTTCTTCAAATTGAGAATTGTAAAGATTGGCATAGAATCCGCCTTTCTTTAGAAGTTCCTCATGATTTCCTTGTTCAACTATATCGCCTTCATTCATAACAAGAATCATATCAGCATCACGTATAGTTGATAATCTATGAGCTATAACAAAGCTTGTTCTACCTTCCATAAGATTATCCATAGCTTTTTGAATCAATACTTCTGTTCTAGTATCAACAGAACTTGTAGCTTCATCTAGTATTAGGATTTTAGGGTCAGCTAAAATAGCACGAGCTATAGTCAATAATTGTTTTTGACCTTGAGAAACATTACTTGCTTCTTCATTTAGTTTCATCTTATATCCATCTGGCAATGTCTTGATAAATCTATGAACATGTGCAGATTTAGCAGCCTCTATAACTTCTTCATCTGTAGCATTTAACTTACCATATCTTATATTTTCCATAATAGAACCACTAAATAACCATGTATCTTGAAGAACCATACCAAACATTTCTCTAAGTTCACTACGATTGAAATCTTTAATATTATGACCATCAATCAATATTGCACCACTATTAACATCATAAAATCTCATTAAAAGTTTAACTATTGTAGTTTTACCTGCTCCTGTAGGACCAACAATGGCAACTTTTTGACCTGGTTTAACATTTACTGAAAAATCATTTATTATAGTCTTGTTTGGATTATATCCAAAGTTGACATTTTCAAAATCAATTTTTCCTTCTAAACCATCTATTGAAACTGCATTTTCAACAATTTGGTCTTCTTCTTCCTCTTCTAAAAACTCAAATACTCTTTCTGAAGCTGCTGCTGTTGATTGTAGTAAGTTAGCAACCTGTGCAATTTGAGTCATAGGTTGTGTAAAGTTTCTTACATATTGTATAAATGATTGTATGTCTCCAACCTCAATTGTTTTCTTAATTGCAAGCCAACCTCCTAAGATTGATACCATTACATATCCTAAGTTTCCAATAAACATCATAAGTGGTTGCATTATACCTGATAAAAATTGAGATTTCCATGCTGAATTATACAAGTTATCATTTAATTTATCAAACTCTTCAATTACTTCTTCTTCACGGTTAAATGCTTTTACTATTGTTTGACCACTGTAAGTTTCCTCAACCTGACCATTTACATTTCCTAAATATTCTTGTTGAGACCTAAAGTATTTTTGTGATTTCTTTACTATTCTTGAAATTACAAACATTGATATTGGTAATATTAAAATTGCTACCAATGTCATAATACCACTTATAGATAACATCATTATCAAAACACCTATCATAGTTGTCACTGATGTTATAAGTTGTGTCATACTTTGATTTAAACTTTGGCTTAAAGTATCTATATCATTCGTAATTCTTGATAATATTTCACCATGTGTCTTAGTATCAAAATATTTCATTGGCAATCTATCCAATTTTACTGAAATCTCTTTTCTTAAATTATAGGATACTTTTTGAGAAATTCCACTCATTATGAATCCTTGTATAAAAGAGAATAATGCACTTATCAAGTAAAGGCAAAGTAAAAATGCTAAGATTTTTCCAATTGCATCAAAATCTATACCTACATTACCTCCAGAAACTTTGCTCACTAATCCTTCAAATATCTTTGTAGTTGCTTTACCTAAGATTTTTGGACCTACTATAGAAAATGATGCACTTCCAATAGCAAATACAATTACCAAAATTATTGATATTTTAAATTTAGATAAATATGCAATTAGTTTTCGCATAGTTCCTTTAAAATCATTTGCTTTTTGCCCTGCTCCCATAGATTTTCCCATAGGACCTTTTCCCATTCTACTCATTACCTAGCTCCTCCTTTGAAAGTTGTGATAAAGCTATTTGCTCATAAACTTCGCAATTTTTTAGAAGCTCTTTATGTGTTCCTATTCCAACTATTTTTCCTTCATTTAAAACAATAATTTGTTCTGCATGTAGGATGGTGCTAATTCTTTGTGCAACTATCAGTACTGTACTTTCAGCAGTTTGTGATTTTAAAGCCTTACGAAGAGCTGCATCCGTTTTTAAGTCAAGAGCGGAAAAACTATCATCAAATATATACACTTCTGGATTTTTTGCTATTGCTCTTGCAATAGAAAGTCTTTGTTTTTGACCTCCAGATACATTTGTTCCACCTTGAGAAATTTCAGTTTTAAAAGCTTCTGGTTTAGAATCAATAAATTCTGTAGCTTGAGCTATTTCAGCTGCAGTTCTCATTTCTTCATCTGTTGCGTCTTTTCTACCATATTTTAAGTTGGATTCTATAGTACCAGAGAATAATACTCCTTTTTGAGGTACATATCCAATTTTTTCTCTTAAGTCATGTTGAGAAACATTTTTTATATTAACTCCATCAAGTAATATTTCTCCCTCTGTAACATCAAAGAAACGAGGAATTAAATTTATAAGAGTTGACTTACCACTACCAGTGCTTCCTATAAACGCAGTTGTTTCTCCTGGTTTTGCTGTAAAGGATATGTCTGTCAATATAGGTTCTTCTGCATCTGGATACATAAATGAAACATTTTTAAATTCAACAAGACCTTTTTTATCTTCTTTAAATTCTTGCACTTCTGTTTTTTGAGGGTCTTTAATACTTATATCTGATACTATTACTTCATCTATACGTGTAGCTGAAACAGATGCTCTTGGAAGCATAATAGATACCATTGATATCATCAAGAATGACATTATTATCTGCATTGTATACTGTATAAATGCCATCATATCTCCAACTTGCATTGCCCCAGAATCAACACTATATGCACCTCTCCAAACTATAAGAACAGTTATAAGGTTCATTATAAGCATCATAGCAGGCATCATACATGTCATAACTCTATTTACAAAAAGATTTGTTTTAGTTAAGTTTTTATTTGCTTCATCAAATCTTTCTTCTTCATGTTTTTCAGTACTAAAAGCTCTAATAACTGGAATACCAGTTATTATTTCACGGCTTACTAAGTTTAACTTATCAACAAGCTTTTGAACTAGTTTGAACTTAGGCATAACCACTGAGAATAACACTACTATTAATGATAAAATAGCAACTACTGCTACTGCTATAATCCATGCCATTGAAGTATTTGTATTTAAAACTTTTATTACTCCACCTATAGCCATTATAGGTGCATAGAATACTATTCTAAGTAACATAACCATCAACATTTGTATTTGTTGGATATCATTTGTACTACGAGTAATTAATGAGGCTGTAGAAAACTCATTCATCTCAGTATTTGAGAATGACATAACTTTTCTAAAAACTCCACTTCTTAGATTTCTACCTACACTTGCTGCTACTCTTGCTGCTAAGAATCCTACTGTTATTGTAGCTACCATACTAATCATAGCTATACCAAGCATTTTTGCACCAGTAAGTAATATATAGTTATTTTGAGTTTTTTCTGTATCAATTCCTATTTTCTCATACTCTGCCTTTACATATGATACAGAACTTTGTGTTATCATACTTTCTGGCATACCTTCAAAACCTTTACTCATCTCTTTAGTTAATGTATCTAATTGCTCTTTTGGCATTGCTGATAATAACTTAAACACATCAATATCTCCACCTTGAGTAGCTTGTGGTGGAAGTTGACTCATTAGCTGTTCTTTCATCGCTTTTACTTCTTTACTATCACCTTCAAGTCCCGCTACTATTAAAATAGCTTTACCAAAGATAGAATTTAAATCATCTATAGTATCTTTATCTTTAGTATTTAACTCATAAAGAGATTCTTCTTTTAGACCTGGATACTCATCTTTATACTTACTATAATCTTCTTTATTCAATAAAGTATAATTATCTAATACTTTATCCTTACTACTTTTATCCATGAATAAAGTAATTTTATCCAATTCTCCCTTTCTAATCACAGATGGAACAGAGTTTTCTACTCCACCTTGTTGTATACCTATATTTACTATATTGGATGTGTATTCTGGTAAAGAAAGGTCACATACTGCTTGAACTACCAATAGACATACTATTACCACTATTGGTAATGCTGACTTCTTTAAATATTTAATTAATTTAAACATACATTTCTTCCCTTCTGTAATATTAATTAGTCTAATGACATTAAATTGAAAAATATTATTTCAAAATTTAAAAATATTTTTCATCCTCATGTTTATGACATCCTGCTTTCAAATTATCTCTTACTTGCATTAAGAGTCTTCTAAGTACTATCTTTTCTTCTTCACTAAATCCTAAAAAGAATTCTCTTTCTAGCTCCTGATTGAATTCCTCGACTTTATTACATGTTTCTAATCCTTTATCTGTCAAAAAAATCCTAGATACTCTTTGGTCCTTTTCATCTTGTTTTCTCTCTACAAGTCCAGCTTTTTCCATTCTTTTTATCATAACTGTAGTAGTGGATGCTTTCACTTTTCTTTTATCTGCTAATTCTTTTTGACTTTGGCCATTCTTCATTTTTAGTGAAAAAAGTATTTGTGGCTGACCATGATATAAGCCTAATTTATCAAAATAAAAATGAGTTCTTATAAAATATATTCGCATTAATTGCAAGAAAACATCATTCAATCTTTCTTCAGAATTACTATTCATACTTCCCCTCCTTATTTTTATATTACTTAGTCGGCTAAGTGTTATTCTACTATATCGTATACTTTTTTTCAATATATTTATAAAAAATTCATATAAATTTCATTTATTAAATATTTTTGTACTATTTAGTTATAATTTTAATAAATAATAGTAAGTTTTTTAATTAGCTAGCTACTTATATTTTCTTTATTGAAAAGCTTAAAATAAACCTTTTCATATATTTTCAAATAAAAAAGTTGTTCCAAAATAAATTTGAAACAACGTTTTGTACAACACTATATTGCTTATATACTACTATAATATTCTATTTATTCTCATAACCATTTACAACAATATCTAATTTTCCAGTTTCTGGTGAAATTATTAAGCCATGTACAATAATTCCTTTTGGAATTAAAGGATGTTCTTTTATTAAATTAATGCTATCTTTTACAGATTCTTCTGCAGAATCAAATCCATGTAGCCATTGTTTTGTATCAATTCCAGCACTACGAAGTGTAAGTATCACATCATTAGATACCCCTCTATCTAAAATTTTACTAAGCAATTTATCTGTATCAACGTTACACATACCACATCCATGATGCCCTACAACTATAACCTCATCTACATCAAATTCGTAAATTGCAACTAGAATACTTCTCATAATACTACCAAAAGGATGCATTATGGTAGCTCCTGCATTTTTTATTAGCTTTACATCTCCATTTTTTAAATTCATAGCTTTAGGTAAAAGTTCAGTTAATCTTGTGTCCATACAAGATAAAACTACTATTTTTTTATTTGGATGTTTTGATGTAGCATATTTTTCATATTCTTTGTTCTCTACAAATGATTTATTATACTCTAATATCTCTTCAAGTTTTTTCATATGTAATCTCTCTCTCTTTAAAAATTTTTTTTATTATTATATCACTATTGAACTACAATATATACAAATATAACTTAATTTATATTTATTAAATATTTTTATGAAATTATTACTCTACCATAATATTACATATAACCTATGTTTATAAAGATTTGTATATTTATTTTTTTATTATCGAAACTAATATCACACATTTTATTATTTATTTAATTATATTTTTTTTGAAATATTCTTGTATAAATTATCTTCTATTTTAATCACTTTTCTATTTTACTTCTATTTATTATATTTAAAAATATCAGTTTTACTAGCATAATAATCAGATTCTAGGTACTTATCAAAAAGTTTTCTAGATACTTCAATCTTCTAATATTATCAAATACAAAATTATTTAAATTTTCAAAATATATTCTACATATATAATATGTAATTGCAATAAAAAATGCTATAATTAACATATTATTAATTCGTTTTATTATTGTAGTACGGGTATGAAATTATAAAAAATATTTGTCTAATTAGGAATGTGATTTATCCATATTTGTTTATTGTAGATACAGACTATGCAAAATAAATAGCACATATTTCAGTTTAAAAACATATATAGTCTATATTCAGACTAAAAAAGTATAAATAGTCTATATAAAACAACTTAAACTATGAATATAATCTAAGGTGGAGGGATAATAATTGGCAAATATAGGAAAAATAATAGGAGATAGAATAAAAGTCTATAGAACAAAACTGGGATATAGTCAAGAGTTTCTAGCAGAAAAAGCAGGTTTACATACAACATATATTGGTCAGATTGAAAGAGCTGAAACAAATACATCCATCAATATTATAATGAAAATCGCTACTGCTCTGAATATACCACTTGAATTGTTATTTGCAAATATTATTACAGCAGAAGGCGTTGATAACTCTATACCTTTGGAATGTTATGAAATAATTAATAAATTAACTGAAAAAGAACAAGCAGCAATGTTAGAGTTAATAAAATGCATTATTAAATACAAGGAAATATAAGTGAGGAAAGTAATGACAGTAATGAATTATATAGGTAAAAGACTTAAAGAAGAACGTAAAAAAGCGAATTTAACTTCAAAAGAGTTTGCAAATATGGTTGGAGTATCACCTTGGTATATAAATCAAATAGAAAGTGGTAAGAAGAATCCAAGTCTTAAAACATTCATAAAATTTGTAAGTGTATTGAATATCTCTGCAGATACTCTTATAAAAGACGTTACTCCCATTGGAAAGACATATTTAGAAAATGATATAAATGAAGAATTAAAAGACTTAAATTCGAGAGAGTTAAATCTGATATCGCAGATTATAGATATAATAAAAAAGAATAGAATATGATTCTTTATATTCTGTATAAACAAAAAGGTTATTTGAAATAAATAACCTTTTTTTGTCTTTTTGTGTTAACATTGTCTTATAGTGCTAATTAGCACTATTAGACCATGTTCTATGGCCTTATTTTAATATAAAACGATTGGGGATAGGCTATGATTGTGATTGAAGGTAGCGATAAATTTAAGATTGCAAAAGAATATATCGATGTAGAATATACTCTTTTTAGCAAAATAACTTTTAGGTATGAAAAGTTAAAATTTAAAGATAACTCTGAATTAGAAAAAATCAAGATGTTTAAATATAAAAATGACTACATACTTAATAAATTAAACCTTATTTTGGGAAATGAGCTCTGCTCTTATAAGAAACAGATAATTAGAGAAACTGTAGATACTCTAAGATTGACAGAACTTTTTTCAAGTGACAATATAGAAGATATTAAATTTATAAAAGACAATAAAGAAAAACTAGAAATTAGTATAGAAAAGATTGTAAAATTTAAACGTCGAAAAAACAGGAGTTATGTTTGTTGTTATTGTCCTGATATGTATAGGGATGTAAAACTAGATAAAGAATCTATCAATAAAATATATAGTAGAAAAATAAAAATTGAAAGAGAAGTTAATATTTTTGAAGATGAAGACATTATAATAAACAAAAAAGTATTTAAATTCCCAAAATCCTGGACAAAGAATATGCAAAAATATTGGTTAAACGAAAATAAGTATCCTATACATTCTAGTGTAATTGATGATGATAGATACAAGTGTTGTAATGTACAATACTCAAAAAACAGAGTAATACTTTTGTATTACATATATAATTTATAGTGTTTTAATGGCATATTTCAAATATGCCATAGTTGATTTATAAGATATTACTTTTCTTTTTTTAAATCATTTAATACTCTTATGTAATAAACTAAGTACTGAACTTAACTCTTTAAATGATATTTGTCCTGGAGCTGAACTTTTCTTAGAAGCTCCAAAAGTCAATGCAGAACCAAATATTTCTCCACACAATCTACTTATAACTCCCATTCCTGACATGGACATTGTTATTATTGGTCTATCTGCATAAACTCTAGACATTTCATTTGTAGCTTCAAGTAACACTAACACATCATTTTCATTTTGTGGCATAACAGCTATTTTGGGCAAATCTGCTCCTAATTCCTGCATTCTACATAATCGTGATATTATCTCTTCTTTTTTTGGTGTTTTATAAAAGTCATGATTAGAAATGATTACTTTAATTTCTTTTTTATGAGCAAAATCAACTATTTCATTTACAACTTCATCTCCTATAAATAATTCTACATCTATTAAATCTACCAATCCTGTATTAGAAATCTCTTTATTTAATGTAATATAATAATCTTTTGATATTAGTTTTTCTCCCCCTTCCACTACACTTCTAAATGTAAATAATAAAGGCACATCAGATATGTAACTTCTCAATTCATAAAGTATCTCCTTAACTTCTTGAATATTTTCTACATTTTCAAAAAAATCAACACGCCACTCTATAATATCCAAACAAGTTTCTTTTAATATTTTAACCTCTTTCATAATATCTTCTTTATTTTTCCCTATAATTGGAACACAAATCTTAGGTATACCTTCTCCTATATTAATATTTTTTACTTGAACTATCTTATTCATAGTTTCCTCCATACATAAAAATCCTATGGGATTTTAGATTCTTTTTTCTCTATAATTCTATTATACAGTAAAAATAATATACATTATAACAATACTAGATTAAAAATAATATTTATTCTACTTTTTATAACAATCTGTTATAGAAAAATATTCACTACTGAATATTCTCATTTCCTACATATAATAAGTCTCATATATTAAATGTATTTACAATTAAATTTGCTATAGTATCTTATAATTTTCATAATATTCTTTAAGTTGAATTTAATATAATGCATATTATTCTCGATGTTAATAGAATTAATCTATAAATTATGGTATAATTATGTAGAAATAGCTCGAATTTCACTACTTATGAAGGGATTGAATATCAATGAACCTAAATCATTTGCATTACTTCAGAGTTTTAGCTAAAGTTGAACACTATACAAAAGCAGCTACTCAATTATCTATAACTCAACCAAGCTTAAGTCATGCTATATCAGCTCTTGAAAAAGAATTGGGTACTTTTTTATTTGAAAAGCAAGGCAGAAATGTTCGTCTTACTAAATACGGTAAATTTTTTCTAACATATGTTGATAAAGCATTAGGTGAATTAGAAAGAGGAGAAAAAAAACTTAGAGAATATACTAGTATATCAAAAGGTGTTGTAGACCTGGGATTTATTTACACATTAGGGGCTCACTTCATTCCAAATATGCTTGGTAGTTTTTTAGAGCAAGAACCAAATAAAAATATCTCTTTTTCCTTTGGTCAAGGTACTACAAAAAAGATTATACAGGGTTTAAAAGACGAGAAATTTGACTTAGCATTTTGTTCTTTTGTTCCAAATGAACCCAATATAGATTTTACAGCTATACTTCAAGAAGAACTGGTTGTAATAGTACCATATAGCCATCCTTTAGCATCAAATGATAGCGTAGATTTAAAAGATACAGAAGATTATCCTTTTATATTCTTCAGCGAGGATAGTGGGATTAGACCAATTATTGATAAGTTATTTGAAAAAGTCAATGTAAAGCCTCAAATTGTATGTGAGACAGAAGAAGATACTGCCGTTGCAGGATTAGTCTCTATTAACTATGGAATAGCTGTTGTTCCAAATATCTTTGCACTTAAATACTTCAATGTAAAAATTTTGTCAATAAAAAACCCAATACACGAAAGATACATATATTTAGCTACAATAAAAAATAAATATTTAACTCCTGCTGTTAGTAGATTTAAGAATTTTGTTATTAATTATAGCAAGACCAATAATTTGATAGATAAAAACTAAAAACGAATTAGAAAAGGGATTGCATCATATAATATGATACAATCCCAGGTAAATTTTAAAATTTATTAAAAATAGTCTGAAAAATATGGATTTTCACGCTCAATAAGATTTTCTAGTAAATCTACTATATCTTTATCACAAATGATTCTCTTTATTTTATGAAGATACGTTGGTCTTTTGTAGCTAAGTAACATGGTTGTAAGTGTCTGTATATCAACTGCCAAATCAGCCTTATCACCACCAACAGTTAAGATACCTTTCCCATCTTTAGAAACATTTAATGTAAATACTCCTGTATTCCAATCTAGTAAAGGGTCTTTCAACTGAAAAACTAATTTTATATCACTTTCTTGTCTTCTAAATGGATACTGACTTATAAATTGTTCTATATCAACAATTCTTCCCATAAAATATGGTTTTATATTTTCTTCAATATCCCCATCTTCAAGTAAAAATGCCAATGGTTCATCTGTATAGGTATTGCCAACTACTTTATTTATCATAGAAAAATGGGCACTTATAAAATTCCATAATCCTGTACGCGCTTCTTCTTCTACAAATACCATCTCTTTAATATAGAATATCTCTTCAGAAATCCAATACAACACATAACCTTGTGCATTACGATTTTTATCATAATAAATAGCACAAGTGAGTTCTTCTAAATCCCAACGCCAATATTCTTCCCAAGCTAATTCACTTCTAATCATACAAGCATGGTTCATTTTAGAAAAACGTTCATATACATTTCGTATATCTTTATGCTCTATGCTTACACGTTCAACTTCTCCTAAAACAGCTTTTGTCTTTGGTAACTGGGTATCTTTAATTTCAAAAGATATTTTATCAGATATTATTTCCCATCCCTTACGGCGATAGTATGGAATTGAGTATGGAAATAAGTAAGATATAGATTGTTTTCTTTCTCTCATATCTGCTAATGCTTGTCTCATTAGTTTATCCATAAGACCTAGATTAGAATATTCTGGATATGTTCCAACACCAGTAAGACCGCCCATATCATATTCTTTACCAAATATATTGATTTTGAATGGATAAACAGCTATTTGAGATACTAGTTTATCTTCATCAAACCAACCAAGTACATCAGCTTGTCTTAATACAGGTAGTTTAGCAAGAGTTATTTCTCTTTCCTCCCAGCCTACTTGTTGTAAATCTTGATTTGTCACTTGAAATACGTAACGTAATAATTGATTGAATTGTTGTAAATGCTTAGTTTCTACATTCTTCATTTCGAGTCTCTCTAGTCGACTCATAATAAAACCTCCTAAAAATAAGTACATATAAATACTGTCCATTTACATAACATGGATAATAAGTTTATACAAATACTAAATAAATATTTATATAAGCATAATTCTACCATATACAAGATATTATAGTCAAATCACTATAAAAATTAGTTCCCTCTCAAATACTCATGCTATTCAAATTAAAAATTATTTTTTATTTAATATATTAAGTAGTTGCAAGTTTTAGTATCTTGATATATAATCAACTAAATGTATAATTGTTATAATATGCTACATAGTCAAAAGTCTGTTTTAAATATAAAATATATGGATTATAAAGTTAAATATAAATACTATTTAAGGAGTGATTCTGTGAAGAGATGTATTGTAATAATGGAATAGTCAAAACATCATATTATAAAGGAGAGATTCAAACATGACTATTCCAAATTCAAATAAAATATACCCAAGAAGTAATGATTATCAAACTGTATACCTTAGAAATGTAATCACAAGAGAAAATATAGAAGTTGGAGATTATACAATATATAATGACTTTTATAATGACCCAAGAGATTTTGAGAAAAACAATGTATTATATCATTACCCTATAAATAACGATAAATTAATAATTGGTAAGTTTTGCTCAATAGCATGTAATTCAAAATTTTTAATGACTAGTGGAAATCATACAATGAAATCACAGTCTACTTATACATTTCCTATCTTTTATGAAGAATGGGGATTAGATGTCAGCCATATAACAGATGCGTGGGATAATAAAGGCGATATTGTAATTGGAAATGATGTATGGATAGGATATGATTCTATAATTATGTCAGGAGTACATATTGGTGATGGTGCAATTATTGGAACAAGAGCCGTAGTTACTAATGATGTTCCACCATATTCTATTGTTGGAGGCATACCTGCAAAAGTTATAAAAAAAAGATTTAGTGATGATACAATTTCAAAGTTATTAGAAATTAAATGGTGGAATTGGCCATACAAAAAAATTCAATCAAACATTCAGTATATTCAATCAGGAAATATTGATAAATTAGTTTAATATTTTATTAATATTTATTCTTAAGCTTCATTTTATTGATTTTTTGTAAGAGATTATTTAGAACTACTGTATTGTTTTTAATATATCAGAAATTAAAATAGTATTAAAGTCAAAACTAAAAAGTAAAGTAACTTTGCAGAGAGTTACTTTACTTTTTACTATCTATAAAAGATTTAATTTTTCTAATGTTGTTATTATATTTCTTCCTTCTCTAACTCCGTCTATTATTCTTCTAGCTATTTTACTATCACCTATATTTAGAATTTCCACATTTCTTGGTTCAAAGTATTCCTTTAAATCATTTAAAATTGGTTTATTAGAACTCATGCCTAAGCATATAAACCCATAATCAAAATCTAGTAAAAATTCTTCTTCACCTTTCTTTACTTTGAAAGTATCTTTTCCAACTTCTAATAATCGTGTATTTGTGTATACATCAACATTATAATCTTTTAACATTTTATTCATTGTCACCTTCGTTATAGGGTCTAAATCTTTTCCTACTACTGGTAGCATCTCAACTATACAAGTTTTAGCTTTGTTTTCTGAAAAGAATTCTACAACATCTAGCCCAACAGCACCGCCTCCAACAACTACTACTTTTTTACCTTTCAAATCTCTCGTTCTAAAAGATTCTATATCATCAAACAGTTTGAATATTGAACTTATATTTTCTCCATCTTTGTCTATCCTATCCAGTAATCCAGTTATTGGAGGAAGTAATGGTCTTGAACCAGTAGCGTTTACAATTATATCTGGTTT
This sequence comes from Clostridioides sp. LIBA-6822, assembly GCF_056688955.1. Taxonomy (NCBI): domain Bacteria; kingdom Bacillati; phylum Bacillota; class Clostridia; order Peptostreptococcales; family Peptostreptococcaceae; genus Clostridioides; species Clostridioides sp. LIBA-6822. The sequence goes on from NZ_CP196995.1 coordinate 2,521,007, forward strand.
TAAATTTTCCACAAATCTAATATCTGCTTTTTTATTTTTAAATATAATTAAATTTTTTAATTCATTAACTCTTTTTATCAAGTAATCTGGAAAATCATATATTCTCCTTTTGTCTGGAAAAGTCGATATTAATTTAGCAAGTCCACCTATCTCGTCCTTTTCTTCTAATAAAAATACATTACACCCTACTTCTGCTGCTGTAGCTGCTGCTTCAAGACCAGCTGTGCCTCCTCCTATAACAACTACATTTGTTTTTTTGTTTACCTTCCTTTGCTTATATTCCTCTCCATTTATCAAATCAGGATTTACTGTACATCTAATAGGTCTATTTGCCCCAATCCTATTACCTGCACATCCTATATTACATGAAATACAATTTCTTATTGAACCTTCTTCACCACTTTGTACTTTTTTAACCCAATTAGAATCAGCTATGAGACCTCTACCAATACCTATAAAATCTGCTTCAGCATTTTCAAGTATTTTTGATGCTATTTCTGGATTTCTTATATTTCCTGTTACTATTGTTGGTCTGCCAAATTTTTCTTTAATTGCTTTAGATATGTATGAACGCCATCCATCTTCCAATGTCATCTTATCTATCTGAAATTGTATAGAGTCATTTAATGCTACTGATACATTGTATATATCTACTTCTTCATCTAAATATTCTAGAAGTTTTAGAGTATCATCCAAAGTATTTCCTCCATCCATAAATTCATCAGCACTTATCCTTAAAGATATTGGAAATAATGGACCTACTTCTTCTCTGACTTTATCAATCACTAGTTTTGCAAATTTGGTTCTATTTTCAATATTTCCACCAAAATCGTCAGTACGTTTATTATAAATTGGAGATAAAAATTGACTTATTAAGTATGAATGCCCTGCATGTATCTCAACTGCATCAAAACCTGCTATTTGAGCTCTTTTAGCTGCCTCTCCATATTTTTTTGCAATATTAAAAATTTCTTCTACATCTAATTCTCTAGGAATTGCTCCTCCCTTTTTTGAAGGTATATTTGAAGAAGATACAGGAACTAAGCCTTCTATTCTCTCTGGTACAGCAGAAGCTCCTGAATGATTAATTTGTATTGCTACACATGTATCATACTTATGTAAGGTCTCTGTTAACTTATATAAAGCAGGTATATATTTATCATGGTCTATTCTTATCTGTGTTGTTCCATTAGAGCCTAAAGGAAAATCTACACAAGCATTTTCTACTATTATAAGTCCTGTCCCTCCTTTTGCTCTTTGTTCATAATACTTTATATGCTCATCTTTAAATTCTCCACTTTCACCACCAAAATTTGTCCCCATTGGTGGCATAACTATTCTATTTTTTACATTCATCCTTTTTATAGTTAATGGTTCAAAGATATTTTGATATTTATTCATTTCTATTCCTCCACACATTTTATATTTATAGTTTTTGTAAATTAAATTTATGTCTTTATTATAATGCGTGGAAACCTATTAAACTAGTGCATATTTTAATCATTATTAATAGATTTTTTCTATGAATCATTTCTCTATATTTTTAAAAAAACATGCTACATTAATAGCAATCAGCTATTAATGTAGCATGTTTTTTTCAGTCTAAACAATTTTAATATTTTACTTACCAATTAATATATATTGATAGGCAAAAACTACAATCTTCTATATTCTTCTCTTTTTAGTTTTTGATTACTTAGATAGTAATCAATCTCATCAATTAAACGTTGCTTATCATCAGGTAATATACCTTTTAAGTTAACATAATTTGAGGCGTGATTACTTCTAAATACAATCTTTTCACTGGCATCTATGTTTTTTATCATCTCTTTAATTTCTTGTAATACAGATTTATCTTCTAATATTGTAAACTCTCCTGCTTGAAGTAAATCGTAAAGTTCAGTATTAGGCTCTACCATTAAGCTAAGTACACCCACATAATCTGGTGAAATTGCACCTAGCATTTTTCCAGTATCAACTGCATGCTGATGTGTTTTTTTAGTTCCTCCAATACCGGCTATTACTGTAGATGATAATTTGATACCACTTTTTTTAACTTTTCTACCAACTTTTATTAATTGTTCACTGTTAAATCCTTTTTTAATATCTTCTAATACATCATCATTTCCACTTTCAAGCCCTAGGTAAATCATCTTAACACCAAGTTTTCTTAACTCTTTAAGTTCATCATCAGATTTCTTCTCTATAGATTTAGGAGAACCATATAAAGTAATTCTTTCACATTCTGGAAAAACTTCTTTTATATATAATATTATATCTCTTAGTTTCTCCATTGGTATTATCAATGCATCACCATCTGCTAAGAATATTCTTTCTACATGTTTATAATGTCTTCTAAATATATCAATTTCATTTTTTATTACTTCTAATGGCTTTATTTTAAATTTTTTCGATTTGTACATGCTACAAAATGTACATTTGTTATGAGAACATCCTAGTGTGACTTGTATTATAAGACTATAAGCCTCACTTGGTGGTCTATAAAGTGGCATATCATATTCCATATTAAAATCCCCCTTGTAATCAAATCTTCATTCTATTATATTATTAATATTTAATTAAAATAATACTTTATATAATTATAGACTTTAAATTTTAGTTTAAGATATATTCTTTAAAAATTTAATAATACTATCAGCAGTAATGTTAAGTTGTTTTTCTTGACTTATAATAGCATCATTATCTCCTTTTTGTTTTCCATAATCTCCAAATTGTGCATGATTTCCACCTTCAATTTCAACATAAGTTGTATCATCAGGAAGTTTTTGTTTTGACTCTACAAGACTTTTAAAATTGACTACACCATCTTTACTTCCCCATATAGATATAACTTTTTTGCCTAGTTGTTTCAAATCATCACCCATTGGATAAGAAGATAAAAATACAACTCCATCAATTAATTTATTATCACGTGCAAAATTTGATGCTGCAACTCCTCCTAATGAATGACCTCCTATTACCCAATGCTCTATATTGTTGTAAGAATCCATAACTTTCTGAGCTTTGTTGGTTCCAAGTAGTGCTATATTAAGTGGCATCTTTACAATTACTACCTCATATCCACTTTCTGCTATTTTTCTAGCAAGTGGTGCATAAGATTCTATCTCTACTTTAGCTCCTGGATAGAAAATAAAACCCTTAGAAACTTTTTTTCCTTTTGGTGTAAATGAAATATTTCCATTTACAGTTACCTCGACTTTGCTATTACTAACCAAAGCTTCTTTTGCCAGTTTTTGAGGTTCATATGTTTTGTTTATCCATATGAAAAAACCAAGTAAAATCAATACAAATAGTATGCCTATTCCCTTAAATATATTTTTCTTTATATTAAATTTTTTATTATTATTATTTTTATCATCTTTGTTTTCAACCTCATCATAAAGTAAAGGTCTCTCAAGTTCCATAGTTATACTAAATGTATCATATTTCTTATTACGTTTTACCTTTACATCTTTACTCATAAATCTAACCCCCATAATATTTGAATACTATTATAGTTTATCCTAAGTAAATTGTTTTTTCAACCAATGAAAAAAATCAATATTTTAACTATTTTCATATAAAATTCATAAATATATGTTTTTTGTTTTTTATATACTATTTTTTTAATCTTCTATAAAAGAAATAGTCATATACCTTTTTTAATATATGACTATTTCTTGGTTTAATTAAATCAAATATCTATGCTGTTTGTTCCATTGAAACTCTAGTGATATCACTTATTCTATACATTTCTTTGACACCATTTAAAGTCTGTAGTAAATTTAGATAAATTATCTTGTCACCTATATTTTTAGAATTTTTAATATTTTCTAAAAGTGTCATTCTACCTTCATCATACTTATTTGCATTGTAATTTGAAATATAATTAGTATCACTTAATATTTTTTCTACATCCTCATCTTTAATTTTATTTTTATTAATATTTATATACAGATTATACATATTGCTTATTAGTAATTTCTGATTTTCCAAAAAATCTTCTTGATGTTTATCTTTATATATAGCATTTATTAACATAATTCTATCTTCAATAAGTGATGGTACCAATAATAAATTTTTTATATAGTAAGCATTATTAACATTTTCTATAGAATTATTAACTTCATCAATTATATTTTTAACTATTCCTTTATACATCTCTATAACATGCTGATAACCAGTCTTAGCATCATATGGCAATATAAACTTATTTACTATTAATGCAATAATAGCTCCTAATGCCACATATGAAATCCTACTTATAGTTAAAACATTTGGATCTCCCATAACTACTGCTGAGCCAAGAGCTGAAACAGTTACACACATCATTAATTTTCTATAATCAACTACATATGAGTTTATATATCCTGCTAAAAGAACTATTAATGACCTTAATGTACTATCTTTTATTATTGAAAATAATACAATAAATATTATAGCTCCCACAAGTGTACCTTCTATTCTTTTTCTAGACCTTTGGATACAATTTTCTGCATAAGGTTGTGTTAATGAGAATACAGTTAACATTATCCATCTTCCATCTCTTAAGTGGAAATAATCCATAATAAATCCAGCTATAGCTGTAGCTAAAGCAATCTTTATTGCATAAGAAAATCTTATAGAGTTTAAATTAAAATTTTTCTTGTATACTGATAGTCGTTTAAATTCCTTAGGTATCTTTGATTTTTTTTCAGCCTTTTTTTCATCTCTTGTTTTTACTTTTTTATAATCTACCAAAAATTCATATAAATTTTCTAATACACTATAAATTTCTTTTAAATTTATATTTTTAGTATCTTGGGCAATAACATAATCTCTAAATCCTAAAATCTCTTTATCTGTTATTGTATCCTTATTTTCTAAGCACATCTTAATATAGTTTACTTCTTTAAGCCCTACAGCTAATACATCTGCTTTACTATTTTTATTACTTTCTTCTAAAATATTTTTTATATCTTCATCCTCAAATTCTTTACTATATTTTTTATATCTATCGAGTATTAAATTTATTCTTTCTAATGAAAATAAAATATTTATTATGTCTATACCTTTAATACTAATATAAAAATCATCTTTTCTGTTATCAAAAATAACCATTTTAAGACTTTTGGATATAGAGTTTACTCTATAATTACAACTATCTATTTTTCTGATATTAGATTTATCTATAGAATTATCATCATTAATGATATTTTTTAAAAAACTAATTTTTTCTAACAGTTCATTGCATATAGATATTAGCTCTTTATCACCAACATTTTTCATTCTATTTCTGTTCATAACAAACTGGGCAACCATTATTGTAACTGCTCCAATAGCTAAGGCTAATAATCTCATAGGAAATTCACTTATCCCTACAGGTATACTTACCATAAATATATACATTAGACCAAAAGGCACATACACTGCTCTTTTTAAGTCATAACTAAATACATACCCTATTATGAATAATGCTATAAAATTTAATAAAATTCCTAAATACATATTTTGTACTGCAAAAAATGATAATACTCCTAAAATTATATTTATTGATAAATATTTTAGTAAATTTTTAATTGGAGAAATAGTTAAGTCTCTTTCTAAAAGAGTCAACATAGCTGTTACTATACCTACACCTATTAGTGTATTTTTACTTCCAAATAGATATATAAATATAGAAATAAATGCTATTATAAAAATAAATAATTTTGTTTTTGATATTACCAGTTTCTTTGTCATCATATCCCCCCTAAAAATTTCAACAAAACCCATTTTATCACATTTATCCCCTTATTCAAAATCGCCTTTTTTCCGGAAGGATTCTAATATTTATAGATTAAATACTATATATAATTCATTTTATTACACACTTTATTATATACATATACTATATATATTCACATGCTCCCATATATTTTCTCTTTCAAATATTTTTTCAAAAAATAAAAATAACTCTCCTAATAATAGTAAAATTATAATTTATTAAGAGAGTTATATTGTTTATACAATAAATTTATTTAAGTTTTTCTTTCCCTAATATATAGGTACCAAGCCCCATAAATAAAGCTCCTCCAACAATATTTCCAAGTGTCACAGCTACTAAATTATAAATAGCTCCTCCAATACTAACAGTGTTTATTGCTGGTGAAAATAATGAAACACTATAAATTGTCATATTTGCTACACTATGCTCAAAACCTGATGTTATAAAAGCAAATAAACATAAGAATATCATAATTATCTTTGCACTATCACTATTAGTTCTAAATGAACATAACACTGACACGCATACTAGAATATTACATAAAATTCCCCTAAAGAAAAGAGCCATAAATGGCATAGAAGCTTTACTAGCTGCTGTATTTGCAAAAAATTCAGCCACAGGACCTTTATCTACTAAACCAGTTCCTACAAATATAAGACCTAAAATCAAGGCTCCTATTAAATTTCCTATCCAACTGTATATCCATATCTTAGAAGTATCTCTTATACTAACACCTTTATTTAACATACCAGCAGACATGACCATATTATTACCAGTAAATAATTCTGTCCCTGTCATTACAACCAAACTAAGTGCTATTGCAAATGATAATCCCATTACTATCTTAGTCATAGGTGAACCTGCATCAGTCAAAAGTCCTCCAATGGTAAATATTAAAAGTATACCTATACCTACATAAAGGCCTGCAAACGCAGAAGATACTAAATATTTTACTTTACTCGTATTTAATAAATTTATCTTATTTATAGCTGCATTAGTTAATTTATCCAAAGTCTCTTTATGCATAATTCCCTCTTCTTTCTATTTGATTTTTAATTCACTCAAATATATACATTACTTGATTTATAGATATTTAACACCACTCCAATATATATTTTCATGCATCTTAGTTATTTCTGGAAGTTTCACACCTTCAAGTGCCCATTTTTTAAACTCCATAAAACCTGTTCTATCAATTATATATCCTATATGCTCTTTTCCTCCTGGTGCATCTTTATCTATATACTTTTCTACATATTTATAAGTATTAAGTATTATCTTTATTATGCTATCTTCATCTGCCCATAAAAGAAAATCTTCTGCTAATCTAGGATTTTTCTTCCCTGTTCTACCCATTATGGCTAATCGATAGTATTTTTTTTCATCTCTAGTCCATGCATTTGTTGGACAATTCAGCACACATTCTCCACAACCTATGCACTTATCTCCATCTCTTACAACTTTATTATTTTCTGTTTTTAACGCTCCAACAGATATTTTAGAACATTTTTTTACACATGCTCCACAATTTACACATCTATCTTTTTCATATACTGGTAAAGCCATACCAATAATTCCAAAGTCATTCATTCTAGCTTTTATACAATCATTTGGACATCCAGTTAAAGCTACTTTAAAATGTAAATCATTTGGGAATATTGCTTTTTCTATTCTTTTAGCAAATTCAGTTGTATTATACTGAGCTTTTGGACAGACCTTATTTCCTATACATGCTGCTATATTTCTTGTACCTGCTGCTGGATACCCTGCATTTTTCTCATCTTGATTTATATTCATTTTTTCAATGACAGGTTGTATAATTTTATTTATTTCTTCCATATCTTCCATATCTATCCCTAATATTTCAAATCCCTGTCTAGTAGTTATGTGTATCTGGCCATTACCATATTCGCTTGCAATTTTAGAAACTATAGTTAAACTTTCAGGGTCAATAAGACCTCCTGGTACTCTAACTCTTAAAGAAGTTTTATATTTTGTTTTTGTAATTCTATAAGCATTTTTCATTACCTTTTTAGTATTTAAATCTCTTATCACAAATTTCGCCCCCTAATCAATAAGATTTTTAGCATATGAATAATCAAATACTGGTCCATCTAAACATATATAAGTATCATCCATCTTACAGTGTCCACATTTACCTATTCCACAACACATTTTTCTTTCATAAGAAACCCAAATATTCTTTTCATCTAAATCTCTTTTTAGAAATTCTCCTACTGTAAATTTCATCATCATTGGAGGTCCAACTACAATTGCAGAAGTATTATTTATATCTTTTATATCCAATTCTGGTATGTATTTTGTTACTAATCCTACATTTCCACTATATCCTTCATCTGCTCCATCTACAGTAACTAAAACATCAAGTTTTTCGCTCCATCTTTTTAAATCATCTGCAAATAAAACATCTTTTGGTGATTTAAATCCTACTATTAACTTAAAATTCTCACATTTTTCTTTATTGTTATAAAAATGTTCAACTATTCCTCTTACAGGTGCTAAGGCACTTCCTCCTGCTACTACTACAACTTCTCTTCCTTCATAAAGAGATACATCAAACCCATTTCCATAAGGTCCTCTTATAAAAAAAGAATCTCCTTCTTTATAATTAAATAACTCACTAGTAACTTTCCCTACGTTTCTTATTGTAAAGTCAATATAGTCTTCTCCATACCCTGATACTGATATTGGACTTTCACCATATTTAGGGATAGATATTTCATAGAATTTTCCAGGCAATACCCCTTTTGTATTGCAATTTACTCTAAAAGTCCATTCTTTATCAGTATGTTTAATTATATTTAGTATTTTTGCACTTACTGGTATATATGAATTCATTTATATTTCCTCCTTACTAGTTACTAAATCATTTATTTTTTCTATACATTTTGAAAATGATATATATTGTGGACAGGCATCATCACATCTTCCACATCCAACACACATATGATATCCAAATCTTTTTTTGAAATCATTTATTTTATGCATAGCTTTAAATCTCATTCTTTCACCTTGTTTTTTTCTAAAAGAATTTCCACCTGCTATATCTGTATAACCATCTACTTGACATGAAGCCCAAACTCTTCTTCTTTCACCTACATTTTCATTTTCCTTATAAAAAATATCCTGCATTGTAAAACATGAACAAGTTGGACATACAAAATTACATCTTCCACATCCAATACATCTTGTATCATATTCATCCCATATTGAATTTCCTATCATTTCATTTGAATCAATATTCTCTGGTACATCTACAGAAATTAAATTTTCAGTTACATAGTTAATATTAAATTCAGTTGGTTCTCCATTAAATACCTCAAATTCACTATCTTTTATATCTAAATATAGAGCATCTCCTTCTATATTTAGTCCAATTGAATAATTATCAGTTTTATTAGAATCCATACTTACACAAAAACAGTTTCTAAAACTTTCTTTACATCCTACAAGTGCAAATTTTACTTTATCCCTAATATTCTTATAAAAATAATCTTTTTCTTCTCCATTATCTAGATATATTTCATCAAGTCTCTTTATTCCATTTATGTCACAAGCTCTCAAGAAAATTAAAATTTTCTTATCGTCTAAATCGCTTTCCTTAAACTCTTTTTCAGTAAAATAAAATAGGACTTGATTTATAGGAAGCACCACTTCTTTTGGTGAAAAATTTGCCTTCTGAGCAAACTCCATTTCTTCGAAATCGTTTACCTCTTTGTATCTTACAGTGTCAGTATCTGAAAAAGTACCTTTAAATGGTATTAAAACTGGTGCAAATATCTTGTAATCTTTTTTTAGATGCTTCAGACCTTCATTGAATTTAGATGAATCTAATTTTAATTTCATTTTTATCACCTTTCTTATATTTTAGTTTTACTTACTTATTATCTTGTTTAAATCTTAACACTTTATGCTCTATACTTCTGTGATAATTATCACAGTTTCAAAAATAATAAAAAAAAATATTAATAGAGTTTAATAAGCTCTATTAATATTTTTATAATATTTATATTATTCAATTAAAAATCTAATCACTTAAATACAAGTTTTTCAAAAGATTCTATATCCATAGGCTTTGCAAAGTAATATCCTTGTCCAATATCACAACCTGCATTTTTTAATAAATTTAATTGACTTTCAGTTTCTATTCCTTCAGCAACAATTATCATATCTAAATCTTTACCTAATTTAATTATATTCTTTATAACTTTTTCTCCACGTATAGATGTAATAGTCTCATTTAAAAATTCTCTATCAATTTTCAATACATCAATTGATAATTTTTTTAAAAGGCTAAGAGAAGAATATCCACTTCCGAAATCATCCATAGATACAATAAATCCAATATCATGTAAATCATTTAGTATATCTAAAAGAACACTTATATTCGATAAAAATAAACTTTCAGTCAGTTCAAGTTCAATAAGGTATGTGGGTACATTATACTTCTTTATTAAAGAAGTTAAACTGGCTACTATATTTCTATTACTTAGATGAATTCTTGAAACGTTCATAGAAATTGGTGACACTTCTAATCCATTTTCTAACCATCTTGCCATTACATTAAATACCTTATCCCAGACATATAGGTCAAGGTTTTCTATAAAACCATTTTTTTCAAATAAAGGAATAAAATCACTAGGAGGAATAATCCCTTTAGTTGGATGCATCCAACGAACAAGAGCTTCTGAACCTATAATTTCACCTGTTTTTAGATTAAATTTAGGCTGTAAGTAAATTACAAACTCTTCATTCAAAAGTGCATTGTCCATATTATTTTCAATCTCTTTTTCACGCAATATAGAAAGCCTTATTTTATCATCATAAAATGCTATTTTACTTTTATAGTTAGTTTCTATTGTTTGACAAGCTATCTTAGCCCTGTCAATCATTACATCAATATTAACATCATCTTTATTAATTAAATATGCTCCACATTTAAGTATTATATCTATTTTGAATGTACTTTCTTTATCATTATTAACAGTTTCAAAGAAATCTATTGCTCTTCTTCTTAGCTTTTCTATGGTATTTTTCTTTACCATTACAATAAATCTATCATCTGATAGTCTTGCATATATCTCATCTTTAAAAAGGCTCTTTCCTATTTTTGTTGCTATGTACTTTAGAATATTATCTCCAAACTCAAAACCAAACATGTCATTTATATATTTAAATTTATCTATATTAATATAATATATAGCAAAGTTATCTACTCCATATTTTTCAAAAAGCTTATTAGCATCAATTTTAAACTTCAATAAACTTCTTATACCTGTTACTTCATCGACATAAGCTACATTTTCTAATCTTTCTACCTGTATCTTATAATTTAAAATAAATATTACAGAAATGATAAATACAATAAATGCTATCATTAAAATAAATACTATCATATTATGTTGTATAAAATCTAACATTGTAACTTCATGTTCTAAATATTTTGTGCTACCTGTAACTGCAATTGCCACTTCCTCTTCTGTAACTTTACTAATAGATTTATTAAGTATTGACAATAATGTAGAGTTTGTTTTTCCAGAAACACCTATACCAATATCTACAACTTGATTTTTAATAGGCATAAACATAAGACCATCAAATTCTTCAGTATTAATTATATTATTTAATATATAATTACTTCCAATAAATATATCACATTCTCCTTTTTTTATGGCTTCTATACATTTCTTAGCACTTGGATAAAAAATAACTTCTTGATTTGGATAATACTCTTTTACAAATGACTCTATTCCTGTCCATTTTATCATTGCAACCTTAGTTTTTTCATCCATTCTAACATCGCTTTTTGCTATACCTAACATAGTAGTTTCAAGATATCCATCAGTAAATACAATGTTGTGCTCTAACTCAGTGCTCCGCGACATAAACATATTTGCACATATATCTGCCTCGCCATTTTCAACCATTTTTAGTCCTTCTGAAAAATTTTCTACTTTTACATATTCAAATTTTAGACCAGAGTTTTTAGAAATTGATTTTAATATCTCTATTGATATTCCTTTATAAGAATTTGTATTTTTATCATAAAAAGATAATGGCAATGTATCTGTGCCAGATACAACTTTTATTGTAGGATGTTTCTTTATGTACTCTTTCTCTTCTGAAGTGAATCCTTCTGAAGCTATTGAAGTATCTTTGTAATGTTTATTAAATAAATTACCATCATAATATATATCTTCTCTCTTTATCTCACCTAATGCATAATTTAAGCCATCTAGTATCCTCTTATTACCTTTAGTCGTTGCATAGTATATAGGTTCTGATGAAAAGCGTAAAACTACCTTTGTATTTGGCATATCTCTTATACTGCCGGTAAGTAACATATCAATAGTTCCTTTTTCAAGTTCTTTTTCAAGTTCTTCTGAGCCTTCTATGTATTTATATTTTACAGATATTTTATTTTTTTTACAGTATTCATCAAATATACTCTTAAAATGATTATCCGATACGGTGCCCACTATTTTTCCATCAATTTCTTTTAAATTATTATATGATATACTATCGTTTTTATCATTTACATATAATGCCCCATATTCATATCCAAAATTTAAATCTGTATAGTCATAATATTTTTCACGCTCTTCACTTTTTTGCAATGCTCCAAATATATCAATTTTTCCCTCTTTGAGCATTTCTAGTCCTTGTCCCCATCCACAAGGTATATATTCTAATTCCCAGTTATTTATCTTAGCTATTGCATTAAGATAATCATAGGTATATCCATACAAGTTGCCATCTTTTGTAACGGAAATACCATAACTAGGCCAATATCCAACTCTCACTTTTTCTTTATTAGAATCGCCTAAAACCAATGATGTATTTAATAAAAGTAAAAAAACAACCAAAGTAATAACAAATCTATATTTTTTCTTCATAGTACCACTCCTTTTATGACTAAATCATATGAAGACAATTAATTTATTTTTATTTAATTTTATGCAATGTTTAACTAAAGTGTACAAACAATTGTTTTATATTTGAGAATTTAAATAGAATCATTAAATATAATAAATCTGTCCTTTCCTTGATTTTTTGAATAATAAAGAGCCTTATCTGCTTTTTTATACAACTCAATAAAAGTTGTTCCATGATGTGGCATGACAGATATTCCTATACTACAAGAAACTTTATATGACTTATTTTCTCCAGTATAATAATTTCTAAATGCATTACATAGCTCAATTGCCTTATTTTCAATGGATTTTATATCTTTCATGTTTTTCATAAAAACTACAAACTCGTCTCCACCAACACGCCCAATTATATCATCTTCTCTAAAAATGGAATTTAATTTTTTTGAAACTTCAACCAAAACTTTATCACCAAAAACATGACCTAAACTGTCATTGATAGATTTAAAATCATCTAAATCAATAATAAAAAATGCATGGCTATTTTTTTTTGTATTTTCTAGGTTAAGAAGTCGCTTTATTAAAATTTCTGTTGTACCTTTATTATAAATTCCTGTTAGCATATCGCGTTCAGCTTTAAATTTAAGTTCTATCTCATCTTTCTTCTGCTTGTCTATATCTTTAATATATGCAAAGCCTTTAAGTTGATTGCATTGAGAGTCTTTAAATAAATGCATTGTGCAAAGTTCCCAAAAAACCTGCTCACTATTGTCGCACCTACGATATTCTAATTTCAACTCATTTACTCCTTTACTGTATGAATCCAAAACATTTTCAGGATAAAACATATTTTTAAAATTTTCTTTATCTAAAATAAATATTATATCATCAACAATACTCTTTATTACTTCAGAATAATTACCATCAACTCTTAAATTTAGATTCCTCTTAGAATCTATATTACTTGATATAATTTTATCTTGAGAAAAATTAACTTCATATATTGCAATTGCTTCAGATAACATAGCTTTTCTATACTGCTCTTCTTGATTGTATTGCATTTCAACTTTTTTCTGCTCATTTATATCTTCTAATAATCCGATTGCTTTAACTGGCATATCCGTTTCACTAAATATATTAGTTAAAGTCATTCTATTCCATATGTATTCGCCATTAACTTGCTTTATCTTTATTACAGATACTACACTTTCTTCACCTTTTTCTATCTTATTAAAAGATTCCTTAAAAACATCAACAAAATCATTGTGTATTATCTCTGAATTTACAAAATAGTCTATTGAATTTCTAACATTTTTTGTTAATCCATATATTGAAGAAACATCACTAGAATTATGTATAAACTTTGTTTTAACATCATAGTCAAACACTATATTAGAAGTCTTAGATAGCGCAATCCTAAGCCTTTCTTCATTAATCTTCAACTCTTCTTCTGTTCTTTTCAAATCTGTTATATCAACTAGCACACAATACAAGTACTCTTTTCCATCAGAATCTTTTATAAGTTCACACTTATTTACAACCCATACAAAATTTCCATTCTTAGTAATCATTCTATATTTTACCTCAACTACCTTTGACTCCAATAATTGAAACTCAAACTCCTTCTTTACTCTATCTATATCACCTTTGTAAATTACATCATAAAAATTATTGTTAAATATAGATTTTATCTCTTCTTTAGTATATTCAAAAAGGTCTATAAATCCATCACTTAAAAATACAAATTCATATTTTGTCCCTACTGTACACTTAAAAACCCCTCCAGGTATATTATTGGTAAGTGAAGATATTTCTAAGTTAGCTTTTACAAGTCTATCTTTTGATTTCTTTTCCTTATAAAATACAATTAAAATCAAAACTAAAAGTGCTATGAAGTTTTTAAGTGTTAGTATAATTGCAAGTTTGTTTATTTCTGAAATATCTTTCAGTACTAAAGATTTTGGAATAAAAGATAAAGTATACCAATCATTTACGCCAACCTGAGTATATGTAGCATATTTATCTTTTCCATTAAATTTATATTCTATGAATCCACTTTTCTTCTTTGATATATCTTCATTAAACTTCTTATAATTATAATCTTCTTCAATAGAAATTGAGTTAAAAAAATCACTAATATTATCTATGTCATCATTAGTTTTTATTTGAGTAGATTTTAAGATAAGCTTTCCTGATTTTTCAAAAACATATGTACTACCTTCTCCATTAAAACTATTTCCATCTATAAATTCACTTAATATACTTGTGCTATAAGAACCATACAATACCCCTATTACTTCATCATTTTTATATATAGGAGATGCTACAATAAAACTAGTTTCATTGTTTATAGGTGAGCTTATAATTTCAGAAATATTACTTTCACCTTTCATTGCTTTCTTAAAATAACTTTGTTGTGATATATTATCTATTTTTTTATTATCTTTATAAACTGTGCCATCTGGATATGCAATATAAATTCTTTCAAAATTAGATTCTTTTGATACATCATTTAATACTTTTATTACTTCTTCCTTCTTCATACTTTCTGAATCTGAAATAGTTTTAGAAATACCATTCATAAATCGTATTAATGAATTAAGCTTGACATTTATAGTATTTGAACTTTGAGATGATAACTCTTCTAAGTGCATTTTTTTATTTTTTTCCACCAATAAATTGACATTACAAGTAAAATCCCAAAGTGAAATCATCACAAACATACATATAAAAATAAAACCTAAAGCATAGCTTACGAATTTTTTATTTTTCATTTTGACACATCCTTTTCTGCATATAGACACTGTATTAACATTTGCATATTCACTTTTTATTGTTAAACTAATTATACTATCAGAATTCAGCTGTTTCAATAAAGTTAATACAAATATTGATAAATTACACAATAAAAAAGAACCTATAAATAGATTCTCTTAATAATACCTTTATTTAGTTATAATTAATTGTTTTTAAAGTATTTTGACAGTTCCATTTTCTTAACATAAAAACCTTTATTATCAATTTTTATAAGCTCTTCTTTTTGCAATACTTTTATCATTCTAGAAACAGTCTCTCTTTTACAGCCAAGCATATCAGCTAAATATGTAACTGTAATATTTACATTTATTAAAGTCCATTCACCATAGCAAACTCCAAACTCTTTACTTAATCTATATAATTTTGCTGCAAGCTTTTTGTCTACTTTTATAGATATTGAATTTTTTAATTGTCTGTATAGACGTCTTATTCGTCTTTCCATATATGAAATAATATCTTTTGTAAGTTGAAAATCACTTTGCATAATTTCTAAGAATTCTTCCATGCTGTAATAAGCTACTATTGAATTTTCAAATGCCTCACATCCAACAGTAGAATTTTTAGTATAGTCAAATGTAATATCATTTATAATTTCGCCACTATTCAATATAAAAATTACTTTTCTCTCACCATTTTCACTTATCTTAAAAATAGACACTTTTCCATCTAAAAGTACATAAACACTGTCCAAGCTATCTTTTTCATAAAATAAAATTTCTTTTTTTTGTAATCTTTTTAGTTTAGCTTTTTCCTTAAGTTGATTCTTTGTTTCAGTGCATAAATTATTAAAAATCATTACTTTATCAATATTATAATCTTTTAATTTAGACATGTAATATCTCTCCATTCCTAAATTTTTAAGAAAGCTCTATAAAACATTACAAATTTCTTATTTTATTCATTTTTAAACAATTTTATAGCATTTGTAGTTTTAATCTTCCTTTCAATAGCTTCATTAGAAAGTTCTTTTACTACCTGTGTATATACTAAATCAATAATGAAAAATTGTGCTAATTTGGAAGATATTGAACCAGTTTCAAGTACAGTTTCCCCTGATACGTAAGATAAATGCACATCTGAAATATCCTTTAATTCAGAGTTTTTATTTTCAGTAATTGATATAATTTTAGCATTATTAGCTCTTGCAAGCTTTACAGTTTTTATAATTTCCTCAGTCTCACCAGAATGTGAAATTGCTACTATTAAATCTCCTTCTTCCATTATGGAAGACATCATTATCATTGTATGGCTACTATCAAAGCTCACACAATTAAGCCCTATTCTCATAAATTTATAGTTTGAATCCTGTGCTATTATACCAGAATATCCAATACCTATAAAATAAACTTTCTTAGCATTTATTATAAGCCTTGCACAATTGTGTACATCATTACTATTAATTATCTCTACTGTATTCTCTAAAGTAGTTATATTTGAATTTAAAAGTTTCTTTGCTGTATCCAACGCTGGCTCATCATTTTGTATATTTTTATTTATAATATTCTTTTTGTTAATGGTTGATATCTCTTGTGCTAAAGTAACCTTGAAATCCTGTAATCCATTAAAATTCATCTTTTTTACAAATCTAGTTATAGTTGCTTCACCAATATTACTCTCTTTTGCTATTTGTGATATAGGCTTATAAAATACATCCTCTATATTCTCTTTTATATAAGCTATCAATAATTTATCTGACTTTGTAACTTTAAAAGTTGGTGATTCCAATTGTTCTAAAATACTCATTAAAAACCCTTCTATTCTTTATATTTTATTTAAAAAATTATATAATGCCCCAAGCATTCCTGCGTCATTTTGTCTCTTTGCAAATTCTACATTAGTATTTTTATAAACTCTATCTATAAGAACCTCCTTTAATGCTTTGTCTATTTTAGGTTTTAGAAATTCCTCTTGCGCCATAATTCCACCACCTAAAATTACTACTTCTGGATTTATTACATAACAAATATTTGCGATTCCAACTGCTAATGATTTTATCATACTATTGAGTTCTTTTAAACAATCTTCGTCATTATTCCTTGCTAAATCGAAAATTATTTTTCCATTTAGGTCATTTTCATTCAAATTCTTTATTTTTGCTACTTTTTTAATTAGACTACTAGTAGATGCTAATTCTTGAAAAGAACTTCCATTTATATTCATATATCCTACTTCACCAGCACTATTACTAAATCCATTTATTAGTTTATTGTTTATTATAACACAACCACCAATTCCAGTACCTATTGTCAAGCATATAGAAGATGTTGCACCCTTTCCTGCTCCAATCCACATTTCGCCAAGCCCAGCACAATTAACATCATTTTCAACTTCACATTTTATATTAAATTCTTTTTCTATCTCTTTTTTTAATTCCATACCTTTATAGTTTGGAATTAGCTCTTCTAATGCAAATAATATCTTACCTTCAACTGGGTCAACCATACCTGCAGTTGATATACATATACCACTTATATCATTTTCTTCTATATATTTTTTTACTATCTGTTTTATTTTAGATAGTATTCCTTCTCCACCTTTTTCTTTTGCTTCAGTATCCATACTTGATTTATCAATTATAAATCCATCTTCTCTAATAAACCCATATTTTATTGAAGTACCTCCAACATCTATACAAACGTAATTTTTCATAACATATCTCCATACAAATTATTTTTATAAATTAACATTACTACTTAAACTCTTATATTACACAAATTTTTTATTTATCTTTTCCAATTCACAGATATATTTTCTTGATTCTGATAAATCTATTGTATCACTTAATATATTTTTTTCCTTAGTTGTATGATATTTATAAATATTCTTACATAAGTCTTCTCCTAACATATTAAGACCTTCTTGAGTATAATGAACATCATCAATAGTTAGACCTTTATCATGAAATTGCATAGCAATTTTACTTCCTACACACAGTATATCACATTCATTACAAGCAGATTCTTGTGCTGCTGCAATTCGTCTTGTTCTAATAAAATATTCCTCTTCTCCAAGCCAGTAACCAGTTAAGCTCACAAACATTTTATCAATCATACATTCTTCTTTAAGTCTATATGCAATCTTTTTTAGGCTTTCTTTATAGTATAAAGCATCACTACCATATTTTGCATCACTTTCACCTTGAATCCAAATAACATACTTATTTTCTATATTATAATGTTTGCTTAAACTACTACATCCTGCATTAAATTTTTCTATAGTATCATTTAGAAACCAGTTATTATCATGATTCCAATTTTTTATTCTTGACCCATCTTTTGCATTGTGAATAAAACAAACTTTATTCCCAGTAAGCTTATTCCATTCATTTGAAAATGCAGGTGCTATAGTACCATCACCTTCTGAAGTTTCTAGCTCGCATCTCATATTTATAATTTCATCAGTACTCAAATATTCAAAACAATTTTCATTTGGAATGACACTCTCTTTTTGGTTTCCTAAGCCTCTAGCATTGCTTTGTCCTATTAATAAAAATACATCTATATTATCCATGATTTAACTCCTTTATAAGTTTTAATCTTTTCATTACTTCCAATTTACACTATAAAAAACTAAGGCTGAAAATAGTAATCTAACTAAAATTTACGAAATATCACTAATCGCTGAAAGTTAAATCACTATTTTCAGCCTTAGTGGTTGTATAAATTCTCATTATCTAACCAAAACCTTAAAAATAGCTTTTTTGATATTTTCTTTTTCTAAAACTTTTATAGCTGTCATGTGAGCATCTTCTGGATAACACACTAAAAAATCATTTTTTCTAAGTTCTACATAGCCATTGTTTTTTCCATCAAGAGGTAAAAAATCACCCTCTTCTTCGTATTCTTTTTGTTCTAAGTTTTCTATAAAATTTAAATCTATTCTTTCACATCCATCAAGCATCAAATGTACATCTATATACTTCTTATGAGCTTCCCAGAATCTTTCTTCTTTTTCACAAGTTTTATACTCTACAATATTCACAAAAACATCATCACCATCTATTGTATAAGTACCTTTTTCATAATCTATCAATGAATTGTCTTTAGCATATTCGAAACATCTAAGTAAATCTTCATGTAATGTTGAATATGTCTTACTATGATTTATATTTCCAAATATCATAAGCATTGTCTCCCTATATAATTTTAAATACACTTTATTTTTATACTTTTACATATAAATTGTATTATACAGTCTTATAGAGCAACTAAATTATTTATCTAATCACTCTATAAGACAATTTATCATTTAAATATCATATTATTTTTCATAATAAACAGTAGTTTCAGCTCTTGGTAAAGATACTTTTGCTTTAACCTTAGCTTCTATTGCACTAACTATTGTACCAATCACTACAGAAGTAGTTATTGTTATTAAAGAATATGCCCAAGAACTTACTTCTGGCATACGATATTTTAGATAAACAACTAAGATTGCTGATACTATAAATCCAACATAGGCTCCCATTTTAGTTGCTTTTTTACAAAATGCTCCAAGTACAAATACTCCTGCTAGAACTCCTAAAACTAGCCCCATGAAACTATTGAACCATTCGTATGCTGACTTTATTTCTCCATTTGCTAAGATTATTGCAACAACTATAGAAAGTATACCTACGCCTAATGATATATATTGTGCTATCTTAGTTTGTCTTTCCATACTTATATCTTTTGTTATTATAGTTTGTATATCTAAAGTCCAACTTGTAGCAACTGAATTAAGCCCTGTTGATAAAGTTGATTGAGATGCTGCATATATTGCTGCAAGTAGTATTCCTGTTATACCTACTGGTAATTCATAAGCTATATATGATGCAAATACTTGGTCTTGTTGAACTGTTTGAGCTAAATCTGGATTTTGAGTATAGTATATAAATAAACAAGTTCCAATTAGATAAAACACTGTTGCAAGTCCCATTGATAAAACACCATTTCCATATGTCATTTTGTTAAGTTGCTTTATATCAGTTGTTGTAGTAAATCTTTGAACTATATCTTGACTTGATACATATGATGAAAAAGTATTAAGACCAGCTCCCACAAATATTATAAAAGCACTTGTAGATAGTATATTTTTATCAAACATAACTTCATTAGTTGCTAAGAATTTATGTCCACTTGTAAGTGTATCCATTACTGTTCCAAAACCACCATTTATACTTGCTATTAAATAGAACAATGTACCTGTAACACCTACAATTAGTACCATGCCTTGTATAAAATCGGTCCATAAAACAGCTTTTAATCCACCTGTATATGAATAAATTATTGCTATTACACCCATAACTACTATCAATACATTTACAGGTATTCCTGTAAGACCAGCTAGAACCACTGATGGAAGATACATTATGATAGACATACGTCCTATTTGATATATTATAAACATCAAAGCTCCAAGTACTCTAAGACCTTTACTTTCGTATCTCATTTCTAAATATTCATATGCTGTATCTATTTCTAACCTACTGTACAAAGGTAAGAAAAATTTTATTGTTAAAGGTATAGCTATAAACATACCTAACTGTGCAAACCATAAAATCCAAGTTCCACCATAAGAATTACCTGCTAATGATAAAAACGATATTGGACTTAATAATGTGGCAAATATTGATACTGATGTAACCCACCATGGAATAGTTCCATCACCTTTGAAGAACTCTTTTCCCTTCATTTCCTTTTTTGAAAATAACAATCCTGCAAATAAAACTGCCAATAAGTAAACTACCAGTATTGCAAAATCTATCCAAGTAAATCCTACCATTTTATTAATCCTCCCATACTAAAAGTATTTTATTAAAAATACTTTCTGTATATTTCTTTTGCTCTTGATTTCATTTCATCAGTTGCTTCTTTCATAGGTTGTCTACAATATCCAGCTTCGACACCTTGTTCTTCAAGTAGTAATTTAATTGTTTGATATAGACCATTTCCTAATATATCTGTTATTAAATCATTAGTCACATGCTGTACTTCAAGTGCTTCTGATATTTTTTCATTTTTAGTTAATTCAAATATTTGTCTAGCTCTGATACCGTTTACATTAAATGTAGAACCAATTGCTCCATCTACACCTAAAACAGTAGCTGGTAACATCATTTCATCAAACCCTGCAAATATTAATTTATTTGGGAATGTTTTTCTCATTCTTTCTAATAAGTAGAAATCTGCTGCTGTAAACTTAACACCTATTATTTTTTCATTTTCAAATAATTCTCCAAATTGGTCTAGACTCATATCAACACCAGTTAAAAATGGTATAGAATATATTATTAATCTATTATCTACAGAATTTATTATTGTATTGTAATAGTGTTTTATTTCTTCAAAATCAAATTTATAGTAAAAAGGTGTAACAGCACTTATAGCATCATATCCTAAGTCAGTTGTAAATTTAGCAAGTTCCACAGCTTCTTTTAAATTAACTGAACCAACTTGAGCTATTAATTTTATTTCTTCTTTCACTTCATCTTTAGCTATTTCAAATATTTTTTTCTTCTCATCAGTTGAAAGCATGAAATTTTCTCCTGTACTTCCCCCTACATAAAGACCATCTATTTTGCAAACATCTATGTTATGTCTAATTATCTGTCTTAACCCTTTTTCGTTTATATTTCCTTCCTTATCAAATGAAACCAATAATGCTGAATAAATTCCCTTCATATCTGTTGTTCTCATATCTTTACCTCCAATTTTAATTTTCAAATATAGTTAAATATAATAAATCTCTAATTTATAAATTAATTTTTAATTAATTTCAATTGCTTTAACAAACTTTTCTGTTATTAATTGTGGTCTTGTTATTGCTGAACCTACAACTGATGAATAAACACCTAATTCAAATACCTTCTTTAAATCTTGAGGAGTATTTACTTTTCCTTCTGCTATTACAGGTATTTCTAAGTCTTTAACTAATCTTTCCATCAACGCAAAATCTGGTCCTTCTAAAACTTTTGTATATGGAGTATACCCAGATAGTGTAGTTGAAACACAATCCACACCATATTCTTGAGCTTTGACAGCTTCATCATAGTTTGATATATCTGCCATTACTAAGACCCCATTTTCTTTTATATACTTTATAATTTCCTTTAAGTCTTCATTATTTGGTCTAACTCTATTAGTAGCATCTAAAGCTATCATCTCACACCCAGTTGTCAAAAGCTCATCAACTTCCTTTTTAGTTGGTGTTATATATATATCTGAATCTTCATAGTTTCTTTTTATAATACCTATAACAGGAAGTCCAGTAACTTTTTTTATTTCAATAATATCATCAACTCCTTGAGCTCTAATTCCAACAGCTCCACCTTCCATAGCAGCTTTAGCCATTCTACCCATTATAAAAGGGCTATGAAGAGGTTCATTTTCTAAAGCTTGGCATGATACTATTAATCTACCCTTTACCTTATCTAGCATTTTTTCAATTACCTCATTTCTGAAATTTATTTTCTTGATTTATGTATTAATAATAACATGAAAACTTTTTCTTTGCAATATTTTTTCATATTTTTTTGTCAACTCTATGTTTTTACTAGTTTATTCCATATATAAGCCTATTTTTTATTCATAAAAGAAATTTTATTTCATTTTTTCGGTATTTATTTTCATTTTCTATAAATGCTCTTATAAATGCTACCTTTAAATGATTTCAATAAAAAAACCCATGCACACTGTACATAGGTTTCCCAATATTATTCTAACTCCATTATAATTTTTCTACCACAGCAAGGACAAAATTCAGACTCTGAATCTATTTCACTTTGACAGTAACCACAAACTATAAAATCACCATATTCATTTTCTAACTCAAATTTTTTGCCACATTCCGCACAATATTTATCATTTACATTTCCAACATAACCACATTCGCAAGTTACATTACTCTCTGCGTTTTCCATTTCGTTAATTTCCATATTTTTTTCATAGATTATCTTGTCAAGTTCTAGTAGCTCATCACAAAACTTGTCAAAACTCTCATCATCAATAGAATCTTCTCTAATTTTTTGATATGTTAATATTCCCATTTCCAAGAATATCTTTGCTTTCTTTTCTTGAATATCATCAATCTCTCTATTTAGCTTTGATTTCTCTTTATATAATTCAACTTTAAATTTTCCATTACCAAATTTTTTCTTAACTTTAGAAAATTTATCATCTACTGTATTTTTAGTATTTTCTTCCATAGAAATTTCCTCCAATCATATTTAATCAGCTGAATTTAGCTTATACCCTATTAAAGATACCACAAAACTATATATAAATGAAATTATAATAGTTTGGAATACTTTGAATTGCATTATTAAAGTTGCTCCATAACTAGTTGTATTAAAGAAATTAATATTACTATCAAGTATAAATGTGCTAAATAAGGCCAGCATACCCATTAAAAATGCATAATACACACTAAACATTATTACAGGCTTGATATTATCTGTACTATATTTAAATCTCAATTTATATCCATTTAATAATAGTATTAATGCAGACAAAGCCCCCATCGCATAAAACATTAATTTAGTATCTCCAAATAGAGATGATGAACCTAAACTAAATATTGATACTGTTGAATTTATTATAGTTACTGAAATTCCATTTGCAAAAGCCCACATATAACTAGCTATTTGTGGTAATATAGCAAATAAATTTGCTCCATTTGAGTAACTACTCATATCTAATTCATTTAAGTAACTACTATCAGATATAGTTAATACAAATAGTATTGCTAATACTAAAACATAGCCTAATATAAATATCTTTATAGAATTTGAAAAAAGAGACATGTACATATTTTCCTTTTCATAGCTCTTTTTGTAAGCAGTTATGTATGTACATATAAATCCTAATACAAATCCATTTAAAAGGACACTAAAAAACTGATAGCTATACTCTAGTGCATAGCCATATTCTAACATACTATGTGAACCAGTTTTTACATTAGTAAAAATAGATAGAATAGCTAAAATTAATCCATAAAGAATTCCAACCCCTAAAGAATTCGCTAATGTAGTTTTTGAATCTTTACATCTTTTTCTCATAAAAATTAAATTTGATATTATTAATCCTAGAATAGGGATTATGAGTAATATTAATAAACCTATATTAGCATTTATAAATCCAGAGCCCATCATAGTAGACATAGCTACACTAATTTGACCTAGGTTAAGGGCTAGAATTATATGTGCTGGATTTATCAAATAACTAATGTCATTAAATTGAATAGTTATTACAGCTTTAAATATCAATGCAATAATAAATAATATAAATACAGTTGTAAAGGTTGTTAAAAGTATTCCTCTTGTATTTGCATGATATGAAAGTTCTTTTATTTTAGATTTTAAGTCCAGTTTTGTTTCAAATGGTCTTAAGGATGCTATTTCATAAAGCTCATTTCCACAAAATTTACAGTAATTATCTTTAGAATTACTTTCTTTCCTACAACTAGGACAAATTTTTTCTTCTTTACTTTTGAGCGTGAAGTTGTTATTTTTTATTTTTCTAGTTGGTTCGCCTGTTGTTTTAGAATAGTTATTATGTGAATAATTCATATTATTTATTTTTTTTTCATCCATTTTTTCCCTCCAAGTTTTACTGTTGTAAATTATCAAATATAACTATATCATATAAAACTTAATTATACCTTAATTGGATATATTTATCTATTTTATTTGTTTATTGTTCTTATTTTTTAACAAGTGTTGGTATTTCAGTAATTTATTAATGTCAGTTTTGTTGTTTATGTTTTATTATGCTTAATTTAAATTTATTCTATTCTTTATTTTCGGTGGCAAGATGGTGGCAAGTTAGATTTTTCCACCATTTATTTTTAAAAAATAATTTATAATGAATTGCCATTTTACTAATTTATATATAACTAAAGTCTAAACAATATAACACCTTGAAAGCACTAGACCTCTAATTCTAGTAGGAGAAAAATTTGCAACGATTACAAAATAAAATTAAAATACTTTTAAATTTATATCTATTATCATTTATGTAATATATTAATTACAAATATGTCTACAAAACTTAATTATAATAAAATACTAATCAAAAAATCACTTAATATTAACTAACAAATACAATCTAACACAATTTTAGATTGTTACACATAATATATTTTGATATAATTAAGTTATAAATAAAGTATTCCAAGTATCTAAGAAAAGAAAAGGAATACTTATTTTTATGTTTTATTTTTAATGGAGGCTTATATGAACTTAGAAAAATTAAAAAAATTTTTTGGATTTCCTCTAGACAAAGAACATAAAGAAAATGTTGAAAAAGAACTTTGCAATTATCTTTATCATACTGGAAAAGTTATTTGTATAATAATAATAATATCTCAAATAATTATGATGATATCAATATCAGCTAGAGAAGGTGGGCCTTTTGCCACTCCAAGACGTCAATGGTATTTTTATATGTACATATCATTATTTTCTGTATCTTCAATATTTATGTTTGTATTTTCTTATCTTTGGAATAAAAAAAAGGACTGTTATACTTTTTATATAAACTTATGGGTAATCTATGTAACCTTTTTCTGCCTATGGGGATGTGTAATCACTCTGCTTGACCAATTAGGTGGAAATGACTTAAGTGTATTTAGTTACATTATGTTAGCTGCTGCTGCTTTTTCAGTATTAAAATTTGGAGAATCAATAATCGTTTTTGGAGGTTGTTTTTTGTTTCTTAATTTTTTCTTACCTGGAATTCAGACTATACCAGGTAATGAGTTTAGTAATATTGTTAACACATTTTTTATAACATCACTTGCCGTTTTTGTTTCTACAATGTTATATAGAAGCCGTGTATTTACTTATTATGACAAACTTTTAATTCGTCAACAATATGAAGAAATATATCATATCAATAATTTACTTAACCATAAAGTTATGATAGATGACCTAACTAAAATGAATAATCGTAGATATCTTGAAGATATTCTACAAAAAAAATTAATCAGCCATTCAAATCAAGGACCTATAACTGGAATGATGCTAGACATTGATTACTTTAAACAATTCAATGACACTTATGGTCATCAAAAAGGAGACTATTGCTTGCAAAATATCGCTAAAGTAATTTTAGATTTTACAAATTATGAAAATGCACATGCTATAAGATATGGCGGTGAGGAATTTTTTATATGCATTTTCAACTGTGATGAGGAAGATGCTAAACTTAAATCAGAATGTTTACGAAAAACTATAGAGTATTGCAATTTTGAACGCAATGATATTCCTTCAAAATGTGTAACTGTTAGTATTGGAGTTTACACAAAAAAAATTGAAGAAAAAATCACATTGAAAGAATTTATAAATCACTGCGATAAGGCTCTATATACTGCAAAAGAACAAGGACGTAATTGCGTTGCATTTTATTAAAGAATATATACATAAAAATATTAATCCTTCATATGTAAATTTTTTAGCAAAAATATTCTATATTTACAATAGTTAAATACTATTAAATAAACCTATAAGTTAGACTTTTAAACTTGAGTTTCACTTATAGGTTTATTATTTTTAGAATATTAGTTGTTCTTGAACTTTAATATTTATAAATTATATTATTAAATCTAAGTTATATTTTCAAATCTATTATTGGTTAATTTTCCATTTCTTTAATCAATGAAATATTTTGTTTTTCTATAGAGTTTAATACATCTGTGTCAGCTCCTATATCATAATCTGGCTGATACCATGATTTATTACTAAAATAACTCTTATATGGCTCTTCTTTAAACACATACCCATATCTTGCAAATATTTCATTTCTTATATAGGCTAACTCTCCTTTACTATAACCCTCTAGTTCTTCTCTAGTCAAAACTCTTGAATCACTATCATATATAATATAATCATCGTCATAACTTACTTCTCTATTTTTTGAGTTAGAGTTAGAACTTGAATTATTTTTACTGTTTTTTGTATCATTTTTTTCTTTATCACTCTCATCATTTGTTCCATTATTTATACTTTTAATAAATTTATCAGCTTCTTCTTTGGAAATTTTATTAAGTGTACCACTTACATTGTCAGCTTCTAATGAAATTTCATTGCTATTATATCTAGTTACAGAAAGTTTTTCATTTGATGAGTTATCCTTACTTTTTAATACCATACTATTACTATCTGAACTTTCCACTTCATATTTGATTGTATAATTACTTTCTTCTTGATTTTTACTATAAAGTTTTATTTTGTCAGGTTCTTCAAATTCAAATATATTATACTCATCAGCTTTCCAAAAACCAATTAAATCTTTTGGCTCTAAATTTTTAGAATAAATCAATTCATTTTCTAGATAAATCTCTGAATATTTTTGTATATTACTCATTTCAACTTTATCTTTCTTAGTTTTCATATTATAAAAATGTATTTCCTTATTTTGAGTAGAATATACTATGTTCTCTGAATTAAATGAATAACCAATCACATCACTTGCTATCTTATCTTTATCTAAAAATAGCTCACCACTCGATTTAATATAGAGTAATTTATCATCATTAATAATAGATAAATTAGAGTTTTCTTTCATGTCATTTCCTATTTTTTCTTCTTCTTTATTATTTTTTTTGACATATATATCTCCATCAGAATTTCTAAATACAATACCATCCTTAATTAAACTTATATAATCAATGTCTGATTTTATTTTCTTAGATTCATCTTTCCCTACTTCTTTTTCATATAATTCATCATCACTATTTATAAAATAAAATTTATTATCTCTATATCTATAAGACCTAATATCTGATGCTATTTTTTCACTTGTACCATTTTTGTATAGATACAATTCTCCTTTTAAATCCTTATAATTATACTCACTTATATACATAATATCTTCATCATTAGATTTTACTCCCCATAAATTCGATACATCTGAACTAATCTTAACTTTATCATTTTTATCTAAGTTTTTTAAATATAAGTTATCATCATTATTTATAAATATTACATCACCTTTATTGTTTATAATATCAAAACTTTTTATATCAGTTGATATCTTCTCTTTATCCTCATTTTCTTTATATAGATACAACTCTTCATCTGTATTAACATAATATATATACTTTCCATCTTGAGATACCTTGTATAATACAACATCATTGGCTACTTTTTCTTTATCTTTTCCATCATACTTTACATACAAAGAATTTTCTGATGATATGTATGCCATAGTCTTTGAAGAAGGAATAAATTCATATGAATTAAGTTCACCAGAAATTAAGTCTGATGCTAATTTTTCCTTTTCTTTCTTTAAATTATATTTATACAAATTATTTTCTTTATCCTGAATTAATATTGATTGCTCTCCACTTATATAATCTCTCTTTGTATCTATAGGTATATCTGATGCTATTTTTTCTTCATCCTTACCTTGTGTCTTTATATACACATCTGTCATACCATCAGAATTATCCTCATCACTCTTTAATAGTATAAGAGAATTATCTCCTTTATTCTGACTACTTTTAGAGTTATTTTTTGTACAACCTGTGCATATAAGTACTAAACCTAAAACCATAAACAACCATTTCTTAGACATTATTACTCCCCCTCATGATAATGATAAAGCCTACTGTATGATAGATAATACAATAAATAATTTTTTGTATTTAACATCCTATATATTTTTATACTATCCCCTTATATCTTTTAGTATAAAACCAGTCTGTAAATCGCATTTATTTTTATAATTTTCCAAAATCGCTTTATCATTTATAGTATATCATAACAAACGTTATCCTAGCACATTAACTATAACTACTCCAAAAGCTTTTAATGCTTCTTGAAGCACTTCACTCCCTCCATAAGGATATCCTATGGGATTAAAATAAAGTTTTGAAGTTTTTTCTCCAATCATTTTACAGCCTTCTATTGTATAATCACCTATACCAATTTCAGAAAATACAGTTTCAAAATCCCATGGAACAGAGTTCAAATGCTCTTGTCTTTTTTCTTCATCCAACAGTTTATATTTCTCCCAAAATATTTTATTTTCTTCCTCTGTTGGCCACCAAAAATAATCTAATTCTTCTTTATAATAAAATTCATCTACTCTTTCTAAAATATAATATTCTAAATCATTAATTTGTATACAATCATTTTTTATATTTGCTATATAGGAAAATAAATTCTTAATCCTATCAAATACCTCTACATTATCCACATTAAATTCAATAAAGCAAAATTCACACATCTTATCCCCTCCCAACGCTAATATTTTATTATGTTGTATTGCAAAATAGAATTAATTAAATCATATATTTACAAATATAATAAAAATAACTTGCATATATCCAAACTAGATAATATACAAGTTATTTACTATTTTTATGCCTAAAATTATATAGTTATACTATAATTTATAACTATTAGAATTCAGCATTTTTAGGAGTTCTTGGGAAAGGTATAACGTCTCTTATATTAGACATACCTGTCATATACATAATTATTCTTTCAAAACCAAGACCAAATCCAGAGTGAGTAGCAGTACCAAATTTTCTAAGTTCTAGATACCACCAGTAATCTTCTTCTCTTAATCCCATTTCATGAATTCTATCTAGTAAAACATCTTCTCTTTCTTCTCTTTGAGAACCTCCTACTATTTCTCCAACACCAGGAACCAATAAATCCATTGCTCTAACAGTTTTACCATCTTCATTCATTCTCATATAGAATGCTTTTATATCTTTTGGATAATCTGTTACAAATACTGGACAATTGTATATTTGCTCTGTTATATATCTTTCATGCTCAGTTTGAAGGTCACATCCCCACTCAACTGGATACTCAAATTCATGACCTGACTCAATCAATAACTCTACTGCTTTAGTATATGTTATTCTAACAAATTCAGAGTTTACTATCTTATTTAATCTTTCTAACAAGCCTTTATCTATAAAACTATTAAAGAATTCCATTTCTTCAGGAGCATTTTCTAAAACATAACTTATAACATATTTTATCATGTCTTCTGCAAGTTCCATGTTATCTTCAAGGTCCGCAAAAACTATTTCTGGCTCTATCATCCAGAATTCTGAAGCATGTCTTCCTGTGTAAGAGTTCTCAGCTCTAAATGTAGGTCCAAAAGTGTAAACATTTCTAAAAGAAAGTGCCATTATTTCGGCATTTAATTGCCCACTAACTGTTAAATTGGATTCTTTTCCAAAGAAATCTTGAGCATAGTCTATTTTTCCATCTTCAGTTTTTGGAATATCATTTAAATCCATAGTTGTTATTCTAAACATTTCACCTGCACCTTCACAGTCACTACCTGTTATGATTGGAGAATGTGCATATACAAAGTTTCTTTCTTGGAAAAATTTGTGTACAGCATATGCAGCTATTGATCTTACTCTAAATACAGCTGAAAAAGTATTACTTCTTGGTCTTAAATGTGCTATTGTTCTTAGATATTCAAGTGTATGTCTTTTCTTTTGTAGTGGGTATGAACTATCTGATTCGCCTTCTACTACTATACTTTTTGCATGTATCTCTACTGGTTGTTTAGCTCCTTCTGTAGACACTAATTCTCCTTCTACAAGTATAGATGAACTTATTGCTAATTTCCCTATTTCTTTGAAATTTTCTACTTTCTCATCAAATACTATTTGCATATTTTTAAAGAAACTTCCGTCATTTAACTCTATAAATCCAAAGTTCTTAGATACTCTAGATGTTCTTATCCATCCAGCTACTTTTACAGTTTTTCCTATGTACTGCTCTTTGTCTCTGTACAATTCTTTTACTGTTATAAATTCCTTTTGCATTTTAAATCCTCCTAGTATAATTGTTATTAATTTCTTCTAAATATAATTTCAATAAAAAAAGCCCTTCATCCCTATATAAAGGGACGAAAGACTATTACTCTCGCGGTACCACCCTAATTGTCATAAATGACCTCTTAGTTAAGCAATGCTTAAAGCCTATAACGGTGCCTTCCGTCTAAGTCTACTTACTAAACAAGCTTTCGATTAGAAACTCCAAGATGTTCTTCAATATAAACCTCGTATTGAGCTCTCACCATCCTCAACTCGCTAAAACTACATTTTATATCTACTCTTCTCTTCACAGTATTTATCTTATATTATTTCCGCTAATTAACAAAATTATACCAATTTATAAATTTTTAGTCAATAAATTTATATAATTGATACTTATTGATGTTTATAAAAAAAGTAGAGTAGTACCCTGCTCATTAAACTAACTACAAATCTTCAAAGCAATATAAACCTTCAAAGCATACTACTCTACAAAATCACAATAAATACTCATTTTCATTATTTAATCTTATAACTTTTATAACTTACTTCCATTGTCAACCCAATCTTTTGCTTCTTCAACACTATTAAGTGAAGGTATTGAAACTTTACTATGAGGTTTTAATTTTTCAACATCAGCCCATGCTGCTGTTGACTCATTTCCAACTAAAAGTGGACTTCTAAGTCTTTTATTATCTTTTCCTTTTAATGCTCTTGCTTTTTTATTTTCCAAAACTATCACCTCTATTATTTATTTTGTAATAGTTTTAGCAATTTTTCAAATTAAATTCATAAGTCGAAGTTATAATGATTTTAAATTAATAATATATATTTAAAATACAAAATTAATTCCTATTTTTATACAAAATTTTTATTTCCTATACAAAGAATATACAACTATTTTTTTATTTTAATATTGATTTCTGATACCATTTTTTAATATATAAACTATATAACAAAATTCAACTATTCATAAAATATAATTTTTTATTTACAAGGTATTTGCTATCTGTTGAATTGTATTTTTCAAATCTAAAATTCCATATCCTTGTGATACATTAGGATATGTATATATATCAAGTTTTGTAGCTCCCAGTATTAAATACGTTTTTAAAACTTGTGTAAATAATGATAACCTTGGTATATTATCTTGTTTTTCTAAGTATTCCATTAATAAAGCTAAGACACCACTAACTATAGAACTACTAATGCCTGTACCTGTGCCTGTATTATATGTCCCGTTTTTATATGTAGATATTATATCTACACCTGGCGCTACTATATCTGGTTTAATTCCTCTTCCTCTAATTGGCCCTTTTGAAGAACCAATCCACATACTATCAGTTTTATTATTAAATGTGCCAACTGTGATTACATCATCACTAGCAGCGTACATCGTTATTGTAGCAATTGAATCAGGGTCTAAAAATCTTGTATCTGGAGCTATCAGGTTTTTATTTGGTAAATATATATCATATTCTCCTCCTATTACAAGTTCCGAAGTCAATCTTAAAGTCCATACTCCAGGCTTTATATCGCTTAATTTTATCTCCAGGTTTTCTTTTCCAGAAGTAATATATGGATAAATAAATCGCATTGCATAAGTAGTATTTTCTAAGTTAAATTTTCCTCTATATACATAAAAATCTGGAGAATATCTTATATCATGGCTAACTTCACCTGAAGGAGATATTATTTGTGCGCCTATTTTATCTGGGCCATTTGTGTTTAGTGTTATATCAAGTGCATAATCATCTCCATCTTGTATTATTACATCTTGCACTTCACCTACACTGCTAAATCTACCAGAATAATGAATATCTGTATTACCTTGATTCCCTGCACCACTCACTACTACTACGCCAGCACTACTCAAGATATTAAAAGTATCTAATATAGAAGTAGTTGCTACAGCACCTGATTTAACTCCAATAGTTAAATTTATTATTATAGGCTTATTTTCTGTCCTTGCTATATTAGTAACATATGTTATAGCTGCTAGAAAATCCGAAACACTGTAATTTATCCTTCCAGCATAATAAGTATCTGTATATGATTTCAATTTAACCACTATTAAGTCCGATTCTGTAGTAATACCTCTATATTGTGAATTTACCCTCCCATTTCCAACCAATATACCAGAAGCTAAAGTTCCAGTACCTATATTATCTTGGCTTAAACTCCCATCATTTCTACTTATGGCTATATTTAACTCACTTCTTGTAAATTCACTTCCAAAAATAAAACCTTCTGGTGGTGGATTTGTATTTGCTTCTTGGTCCCATAAACTTAAAACTTTACTACTTCCATCTGCATTTATAAAATCAGGATGCAAGTAATCTATACCTGAATCTATAACTGCCAACAAAATTCCTCTTCCTGTTATATCATTGTATGGATTTTCATATATATACTCAGTTTCAGCAGCTGTGGTAATAGTTTCTCCATTATTTACATTGTTAGTTATATCAATCAAACTACTCATAGGGGCAGATTCCTCCCACCACGCTACTTGCAATATGTTATTTAAAATAGTTTCATCAAAATCTATAGGCACATATATTACTACAAGCTGACTATTTAAAACCATATACCTATTTATACCATTTTCTTGGAGTGCAGTCTCTATATCACCTTGATAAATTATACAATAAGATTTTTCCATAACTCCCCCCCTACCTTAATACATCAAACATGCCCCTAACATCTAATGCTCCATATCCAGCACTTGTATTTGGATACACTGTATTTGAATTTTTTCTAGCTCCAGCTTGCATAAATGTTTTTACTTTTTGAACATATGCTTGATTTGGATATCTTCCATCAGCAAAAGTATATTGAAAATACATTGCAGCAGCTCCTGCAACATGTGCACTCGCTGCTGCTGTACCAGTTATAGTTGCGTATGTATTGCCAGGATAAGCGGCGATTATACTCACTCCTGGTGCTACTAAATCTGGCTTCAATCTATTTTCAATAGTTGGACCTCTTGATGAACTTTGCCATAAACTATTATTAATAGTGTTATATGCTCCTACAGTTATTAAATCATCTTGAATGGCAGGATAATTTATAGTATAAAAAGGGTCAACCTGTCTAAATCTAGTTCCACTTTTTAAAAGCACTCTGTTTGGCAAGTATAAATTGTATATACCATTTATAATATAAACTCCAACTAGTCTAATTTTCCATACTCCTCTTTTAGCATTTTTCAAAGTAATATTAGTAAACTGCTGACCTGAAAAAGTAGTTGGGTATACATATGTTATGAAATAATCAGTTCCTTCTAAATCAAATAAACCAGTCACTCTATTGTAACTTGATACACCGACACTTTTACTCTCTTCACCTGAAGGCGATACTATTATTACATCTGCCTTATCTGGCTTGTTTAACCAAAGCTCTAATGATAATTCTTCTTCATCTTCACTCAACTCCAACTCAATATCAACAGAACCTCCTGCATGTGGTATACTTCCAGATGTATGTGTTTGTGTATTGCCCTCATTTCCTGCCCCTGCTGTTATACATAAACCTCTAGTAAAGAATGCTTTTTCACTATTACTTCTATTAGTTAAGCCAGCTAGACTGCTACTACCCAAAGATACATTTATAACCAATGGTCTTCCAAGTTCAAAAGCTTTTTTATATGCATACTGAGATGCAGCAAATAGCATTGCACTATTATAAAAACCATCTAGCTTACCAAGTTTTATTATTATCAATTCAGCATCTTCTGCTATTCCTGCATATTCACTATTTACATTTCCCAGTCCTGCACATATACCACTTAACATCGTTCCTTGGCCAACTTCATCCTGAGATAAACTAGGGTCATTGTCTGCTATAGCTCTATTTATATCTTCTCGTGTATATTCTGTTCCAATATAAAAACCTTCAGGAGGACTTCCTTCTTTTGTTTGATCCCATAAATATACTATCTTTGAAGTTCCATCTGGATAAATAAAATCTCTGTGTAGATAGTCTATTCCTGTATCTGCAATTGCTATTAGAGTACCTCTTCCTGTTATCGTAATGTTTGGATTGTTTTTAAAGAAATTTACACCTATCTCTTCTGTTGCAACTATACCACCAAAAGTTCCTTGGTTAATGGTTCCAAGTAATGACATCTTTATAGTTGATTCTGACCTTATAATCGATGGAAGTTCCAATATTCTTTGTATACTGTTATAATCAGAAGCATCTATAGGTAGTATGCCTAATGAATCACTTAATTTAATAAAACCAGAACCCATACCTAAAGCATTTAATTCTCCTTCAAATTCAGGAGTATGAATTATATTTATTCCTGCTAAAATTCCACTTTGCCTATTCATATCCTCATTGCAAAAACTATCTGATTTAATATCATTTTTTATATTGTTATTATAACCATCTACAAGTTTATAATTATTTTCTTCATCTTTAAATGATTTATTAATACTTCTATATCCAATATCATCGGTCTCTAAATCTTGATTTATACTAGATAGAGTGTACAAATCTATATCTGCTAAATTTAAAAACCCAAATCCTGATGAATTATTTGGATAGGATTGATTACTTAGCCTTCTTGCCCCTCTTAAAAGTAGTGCTCTTAATTTCTGAGAATATAAAAATAAATCATTTCCATTTACAATTCCCCACTCCATAAACAATGAACAAACACCTGTAACATGAGGAGTAGCCATACTAGTTCCACTTAATGCGCCACTTGTACCTCCTGGTAAAAATGATATTATATCTTCTCCTGGAGCCAATAAATCTGGCTTAAATACACCTAGTTGTGTATCTCCTTCTCCAGAAAATATGGATACTATATCTGTTCTTGAATTGAAACTGCCTACTGTTATAACTCTACTTGCTGTCCCAGGAACCGTTACAGTAAGTTCTTGAGTTGGAATAAGAAATCTAGTATTTCTATTTAATCCTTCAGAAGTTGGCAAATATATATTTACATTTCCAGTTACAATGTCTATTGGCTCAAATACAATTCTCCACAAACCTGGGTTTATTTGTGTATTTGAACTTAGTTGTAAGGTAACTCTCCTTGTAAGAGAATATGGAGCTATAGGATAAAAATAACCAGTTACCCTAGTTTCACCCAAAGTATTTCTTATTTCACCTGAAGTCAGAGAAATTGATTGTGTTTGACTATTTGATGGGCTTACCAAATGTACACTAAAATCATCAACAAAGTCTGGCCATATATTTATATTTAATATACGTTCCCCTTCTCCAACTACAAACTCTACTTCTTCTGCAGTATTATTCTGTAATCTAATTCTCTTATGACCACCTTTATCTGCATTATTTCCAGCCGCTACAACTATATTATTCTTCCAAAATAAACACATATCATCTATATATTGTTCAAATAAGGATGTTCCTCTATGCGAACCTTCATTACTTCCATAACTTATGTTTAATGTAACAGGCATTCTTAATTCTAATGCCCTATCTAAAATAAATTTAATTGCCCTCATAAATTCTGTACTTCTTGAAAAAACATCTGTCTGTATATTTCCAACCCTCACCACTATTATCCTAGCATCACTTGCAATAGTTGCACAAATACCTCCAACATGTGTCCCATGTAAACTAGTTGTTGAAATAGGTATATACATATTTCCAGCTATTGCATTATTTATATCTTCATTAGTATATAATGTACCCTCTCTAAAACCTTCTGGTGGATTTCCCTGAATAGATTGGTCCCAATAATATAATATTTTAGACCTTCCATCACTATCTCTAAATACAGGTAGAGTATAATCTATTCCCGAATCGATTATACCAATTATAGTTCCTTTTCCAGTTAAACCAGTTCTATTCTTAAAACCTGTTATTCCTGTGCTTGAGAAACTTTGCACATCTTGAGTTTGTAATATGAAAGGTTTTTCTATAAATTCAATTTCTGGATAAGTCAAAAGTGTATTTATATCTTCTTCATTACTTGATGTTATTATTGCATATGATGAATTAAGTATCTCTACTGAAACACCTAATTCTTGTTCTAACCTCAATATATCTCCATTGTATTTTACAATTAATTCATAATTTATTATAATCACCTCGATTTCTAAAATTATTATTAATGTATATGTTTTCTGTAGGTCTAAAATGTATCGTAGTATATAATTTTTGAATTTCAATTATACTCCTCAATGCTATTCATAAATACTTCTACTTTTCTAGCGACTAATCTAAAATAAAGAATGATGGTACAATTTTTAATAAATTATACCATCATTCTTTATTTTATCTTGACACCATTAAATTTTTTAATGCTTTCTCCAAACCTTTTACAGTTAATGGAAACATATTGAATTCACTTTGTATTAATCTTTGAGTCTGATACCAATAACTAATTGAATCCCATCCATCTCTCAACTCTGGATTCAACCATACAATTTTACTGTACTTTCTTTTAAATCTTTTTAGCCATTCTATTCCAGGAGTATAATTATATGGTCCACGATAATTACCACCAATATTAAGTAACTCAGAAGGTGACATAGAAGCATCTCCCACAATTATAACTTTATAGTTTTTATCTATATTTTGTAATATCCATTCAGTATCAATAGACTTACTTAACCAACATTCAGGTGTTGTAAATAATCTGTCATAAAGACAGTTGTGAAAATAATATACTTTTACATCTTTAAAATGATTTGATTTACTTACAGACTGGAATAATGTATTACATAAAGTGCTATATCCCCTCATTGAGCCACCTGAGTCCATAAGTAATAAAAGCTTCACTGTATTTTTTCTAGGCTTCTCAAAAAATAACTTCAAATACCCAGCATTATTACAAGTCTCTTCAATAGTCTTATCTAAGTCAAGTTCTGTTTTTGGTGCATCTATTTTAGTAGAGAATTGACGAAGCCTTTTTAGGGCAACTTGAAATTGACGCATATTTAAAACTTCATCATCTCTAAAATCTCTATATTTTCTTTCTCCTGCGACTTCCAAAACAGCTCTTCCATAGGTTGAATTTCCCCCTATACGTATACCAGTTTGTCCCTTTCCTGAATGACCTAATTCAGAAGTACCTCCTGTACCTATCCAATAATTTCCTCCATTATGTGGAGAATCTTGCTCTTTTATACGTTCTTCCAGTTTAGCCCTCAAGTCATCAAGATTTATATTTGGATTTTGCTCCACTCTTTCAAATTCTTCTAGAATTATATCTGCTTTATTAAGCCAATTCATAATTTCTTCTGGAATTTCTTCTTGGTGCTCTATTCCTTTAAAATACTCTAAGAACACTGCATCAAACTTATCAAAATTACTTTCACTTTTTATTAAAATCATTCTACAAAGATAATAAAAATTTGAAAAGCTTGAATAACAAAGACCTTTATCCAGTGCTTCAATTAAAGTCATCCACTCATTTAAAGATACTTCTAATCCTCTTGCCCTCAATAAATAAAAAAATTTAATAAACATAATTATCCAGCTCCTATTAACTACAAACGTCTTTGCATAGATTCAATATCCTCGTTATTTTTAAGCAGTATTCCTGCAAAAGGAACTTCTTGCTCTATTTTTTCAATAGGAATTCCACTCAAAGTTAATGCTTGTATCCAATCTATTAATTCAGATGTACTAGGTTTTTTTTGTATCTCTTTTAAGCTTCTAATCCAATAAAAAGTAGTCATTACTTGTTCTAATAGATGTTCTTCTACTTTATCGAAATGTACTTTGACTATTTCTTCCATCATTTCTCTATCAGGAAATTCTATATAATGGAATATACATCTTCTTAAAAATGCATCTGGAAGTTCTTTTTCTGCATTTGAAGTTATAATAACTATTGGTCTTTGTTTAGCCTTTACAGTTTCTTTTGTTTCATTTATGTAAAACTCCATTTTATCTAATTCCCAAAGTAGATCGTTTGGAAATTCTAGGTCTGCTTTATCTATTTCATCTATTAAAAGAATTACTTGTTGTTTTGAACTAAATGCCTCCCCTAATTTACCATGTTTTATATACTTACTAATATCATCTACTCCTTCTCCTCCAAATTGACTATCATAGAGTCTTTGAACAGTATCATATACATAAAGACCATCTTGAGCTTTTGTAGTCGACTTTATATTCCAAATTACTAAATCTTTTTTTAGTTCATTCGAAATTGCTTGTGCAAGCATAGTCTTACCTGTCCCAGGCTCGCCTTTAATCAAAAGTGGTTTTTCAAGAGCAATAGCAACGTTAACTGATGCCATTAATTCTGGTGATACCACATAATCACTAGTACCTTTAAAATTACCTATTTCTTTTTTTATCATAAGTTATACTCCTTCTAAACAATAATTTTCTAAATGTATATAGATACGTTATTACTATTTTTAATATAAAAAATAATAATACAATACATTTGTATAGCATTATTCTAAAATTCTATATCAAAGTAAAATTACCTCTAAAATATTTAATTTTTATCTTTATTTGTCATAATTAAATGAAATATATATTTTAAAAAATAAGAAAAGATAACTTCTTATACAAATTTTAGATTATAACAAACTTATTTTAATTAAAGACATCACTTTTTTTAGAATTAAGTTATATATAGACATAACTTAATTAATTTTCATTATTTTTAATCATAAATATAAAATTTTAATGTATTTATAATTTCATATTAATCATACTATATTAATACTGCTTTTTATTGTATAATAAGCTATAAATGTTAACTTGAACTTAAATTTAGATATATTTAAATTTAACAAATATAAGAAAGGTTGTGTTATTTTGCAAGACAAGAAAATTTATTTAAATATTGTACTTACTGTGGTTGTTTCATACATCTTGATTAAAGTTATTGATAACTATAAATATTTTTTTGGAATGGTAAGTTTATTAATGTCACTGCTTACACCATTTATAATAGCATTTATATTAGCATATATATTCAATCCACTAGTAAAGTTTTTGGAAAGTAAACTAAATTTTAAGAGAATATACTCTTTACTTCTTACTTATGGTGTACTAATAGTTATATTAATTGCCTTTATACTATTTACAGTTCCATCCATAGTGAATAGTTTAACTGATTTGGTATCTCAGGTTCCTACATATATAAATAAAACGGAGCAGTTCCTATTTGATTTAGGTAAAAGTTTACAATCAGTAGACCCTAATACATTAAAAGAATATGGCGACAAAATTATGAGTGTAATGCCTAAGTTTAGTAACTTGCTTATTGGCTCACTTGGAGGAATATTTAGTACTACATTCTCTGTTGGAAAATTTATAGTGCAATTCCTTTTAGGTTTTATAATTTGTTTCTATATATTATTAGAAAAAGAAAAATTCTTATTATTTACAAAGAAAATAGTTTATATTTCTTTAGGTAAAAAATATGGAGATTTTATAATAGAGTTATGTCAGAGCTTAAATTTAAATATTGGTAAATACTTTACAGGCAAGATTCTAGATTCTTTTATAGTTGGGTTACTTTCTGGAATTGGTCTTTACTTTTTAAAATCTGAATATGCGCTGTTATTTGGCACACTTATGGGTGTTATGAATATGGTTCCATATTTTGGTCCAGTAATAGGTATGGCACCAGTTGTAATAATTAATTTATTCTCCAACCCAACAACTGCACTAACTTCTTTGATTTATTTAATAATAATTCAGCAAGTTGAAGTTACATTTATAGAACCAAAAATCGTAGGTGGACAACTAGGTCTTAGTCCATTTTTTACAATACTAGCAGTTACTGTTGGAGGAGGGTTCTTTGGTATACCTGGCATGATTCTATCAGCACCTGTGATGGGTGTTATAAAGATATATTTCTGTGAATTTGTAAATCGTAGGCATGATAAAATACAGATGGAATAAAAATACAATTTAATTACGATTTTGTAATCAAAGGTTACAGCTGTGTAACTGTAATATTATTCTCTTTAATGGTAATATTTAATTATAGGAAACATACAATATTATTAAGTAATGAATCTTATATAATTAAACACGAAAGAGGGTTTTAGTATGAAAAAAGCACTTATATCTTTATTAGTTTTATCTTGTTTGTTATTAACTGCACCAGTAAATGAATCTTCTTATGCCGATTCTCAAAAGGATGTTCCTGTAAGCCAAAATACTAAATTGACTCAAGAACAAGCTAAAGAACTTTTAGTAAAATACAACAATGAAGTTGATTACATATATCAAGGAAATGCTAGCGATTTCGAAGCATTAAAAGCTAAAAATCTTAATGGTTATGTATTTTTACCAGATGCAGATGGTGACATTGGTTACTTTGTAAATGAAAATACTTCTGAGATATATTACTTCCACCCAAGTGGATATCTTGAATTAGTTAATCAACAACAAAATAATAAATAACTAATAAAAAATGGATGCAAATTGGTATAAATTTAGCATCCATTTTATTTTTATTTTAAAGTTGTTTCTTTTTTTGCAATTTAAATATTTATTAATCCTGTGCTTGCTCTTTTATAAGTTTCTTTATATCTACAGCAGGTTCATCTTCCATTTTTACAACTTTGCCTTCCCATGTTCTAAGCATAACATAATCTGTTCCTTTTGATACAAGGTATTGTGGAAGTAATGGAGTCTTTCCTCCTCCTTTTGGAGCGTTAACTATATATGTTGGTATAGCCATTCCTGATGTGTATCCTCTCAGATATTCCATTATTTCAAGACCATCATCTACTGATGTGTTAAAATGTTTTGTTCCCTTTACATGCTTACTTTGGAATATATAATACGGTTTTACTCTTATTTTTAGTAATTCTTGATTTAAACATCTCATTACAAATTTATCATTGTTTATACCATTCAATAATACTGCTTGATTCCCTAATGGAACTCCTGCATTTGCTAGCTTCTCACAAGCTTCTTTAGACTCTTTAGTTATTTCCATTGGATGGTTGAAATGTGTATTTATATATATAGGATGATATTTTTTTAGCATGTTACAAAATTCATCTGTAATTCTTTGTGGCATTGTAACAAGAGTTCTAGTACCTAATCTAACATAATCAACATGTGGTATTTCTTTAAGTTGGCTAAGAATCCATTCTAAATAATCATCTTTTAATGTAAGAGCATCTCCTCCAGTCACCAATACATCCCTTATTTCTTCATTCTCTCTAATGTAGTCTATAGACTCTTGGATAATAGCTTTTGACTTATGAGAATCTTGTTGACCAATATTTCTTCTTCTTTGACAGTGTCTACAATACATAGCACACTCATTTGTTACATTTATTATTAATCTATCTGGATATCTTCTTGTTATACACCCTGCTGGATTTGTGTACTCTTCTCCCATTGGGTCTAAATCTTCTTGTTCATCTTCTAATTCTATATGTGTTGGTATGGACAGCAATTTTATCGGGTCACATATGTCTTCTGGGTCTATCAGACTCAAATAATATGGAGATATAGCCCATCTAAATTGAGTACCAACCTCTTTTATATATTCTTTTTCTTTTTTAGTCAGAGTGATAATCTTTGATAAAGTATCTACATCTGTTATTCTATTTGATAATTGCCATTTGTAGTTATTCCAATCTTCTTCTGTTCCATTTAATAAATTTAATATTTTCTGTTTTCGTTTATTTATCTCTTCTTCTTTTTCAAGACCTCTGTTAATAGTTTTTCTAGCCTGAATATAATCATCAATTTTTGATTTTAGTTCAGCAGCTCTCTCTAAGGATATTCTAGTTTGTTCATTCATAATTCTTCGCTATCAAAATTAACTTACTCATATTATTTGATAGCATCCTCCTTTCTGATGTGTTTATATCATTCTGATAGGCAGATTTAACTTTGCCATATAGATTTTATAACAAATGAAATTGAACTTATTTTTGCATTTTTTCTGTTATTTTACACATTTGTGAATATTTTTCCACTTTCGTCAATAAATTACAATATATTATGCATTTTTTTTAACAAATGATTAATTTTTTCTATTTTTAAGAATTATTTTATCATAAAATGATTATTTTTTCAAGATTATTAAAGTTAAAATTTTAATAGAAAATAAAGTATTTCATTAAATAATAAAAGCGGAGGTTTATTATAATAAATTTCTCCGCTTTTTTATTTATTTAATTAAATCATAGTAAAGTAACTCTGGCTCTTAAGAAGTGACTTTATTATATTCAGCCCTTTTTCCAATTCTTCTATATCTTTTGGAGCTGTTACACAAATACGAATTGCTTTTGGTACTGTAGAATTACCAACTGAAAAACGTTCAGCACAATATACTTGAACGCCTAGATTTTTTGCACATATTTCAAATGACTTTCCATCTAATTCATCAGGAAGAAGTAACCAACGAAAACTACAATTTTTATCACCAATTAAATTATAATTTGATAAAATTTTATCAGCAATTTTATTTCTTTCTACAATTGCATCTTTTTTCTCTTCTATAATTTTATCTATAATAGGAGAATACAATAAACGGTGTACTATTTCCGCAGTAAATGGAGAAACCATTAGATTCATATTATATAGTGCCTTTTCTAAGTTTTCTATATAGCGTTTTGGAGCAACTACAAATGCTATTCTAAGACCAGCACATAAAAACTTAGATGTACTAAAAATATATACAGTATTGTTACTAGCTAAAGAAAAT
Source organism: Clostridioides sp. LIBA-6822 (assembly GCF_056688955.1). Lineage (NCBI taxonomy): Bacteria > Bacillati > Bacillota > Clostridia > Peptostreptococcales > Peptostreptococcaceae > Clostridioides > Clostridioides sp. LIBA-6822. The sequence continues at coordinate 2,564,877 of NZ_CP196995.1, forward strand.
ATAGGAGTTTGTATATTAGGTCTAAGAATACTATTTATTGCATCTTCAATAATTATTATATTATACTTTTTTGCTATCTCTGCAATTTTTTTGCGAGATAAATTAGACATAGAATGTGTTGTTGGATTATGATAGTCTGGTATAAGATATATGCCTTTTATATTTTCATTTTTACAATAAATTTCGAGAGATTCTATTGACATTTCATTATTTTCTTGAGGAATTGGAATCAATTGAATACCTATCATTTTAGCTATTGATTTAATTCCAGAAAAACTCAAAGAATCTGTAGCAATTCTATCTCCAGCTTTAAATAGTCCTAGTAAAGTTGCACATATAGCATTCTGACTACCTGTAGATAGTAGTATATTTTCTTCACTAGTATATACATTGTTTCTTTCTATCCATTTTGCAATTGATTTTTTTTGCATATATGTGCCAGAAGGAGACATGTATTGTAAAAATCTATCCATTTCTGGTTGTTTTAGTACATTTTTAATAAAATCAATGATATATGTATTTTGCTCATAAGGAGGATGCACTGTACCTAGTTCAATTATATCTTTTGATTCTGTTTGATATAATAATGTATTGCTTACATTTACATCAGAAGAAATAAAAGTTCCTTTTCCTACTTTTGCACATATTAACCCCTTCTCTTCACAAAGTTTAAATGCTCGTGTTATTGTACTTAAATTCAAATCTAGAAAATCTGCTAATTCTCGTTGTGGTGGTAACTTATCTCCAGGATTTAAATTTCCTATTTTAATATCTTCTTCTAATAACATTGCCAAAGTTTTATATATTGGTGGTTTTCGATTATTTAATTTTGGTTTCCATGTCATAGGATAGTTTTCAAATGAATTTATTGGCATATAATTACTCCTTTTAATATAATTGTCCTCCATACAATTTTATTATTGTATGCTTATATTTTAGATGCTATACTTGTATTTGTAAATAGCTATTTCAAAATAAACAGAATAAGAGAGGTATAAATATGAAGACTATAGGCTTAATTGGTGGTATGAGTTGGGAAAGTACCATTACATATTACCAAGTTATTAATACAGTAATAAAAGAAAGATTAGGTGGACTACATTCTTCTAAGTGTATACTTTACAGTGTAGATTTTCAAGAAATTGAAGAATGCCAGTCTAGCGGAAATTGGGAAAAAAGTGCTGAAATTCTATCTGATGCTGCAATTAAATTACAAGATGCAGGTGCAGATTTTATTGTTATATGTACTAATACTATGCATAAGGTAGCAGATAAAATACAAGAAAAGATACATATCCCATTAATAAACATAGCAAATGTAACTGCTGAAGTATTGAAGGAAAAAGGAATAAAAAAAGTAGCTTTATTGGGTACTAAATATACAATGGAGCAAGATTTTTATAAAAACATAATTATTAATAATGGGATTGAAGTTTTAATTCCAAACGAAGAAGACCGTATAATAGTAAACAATACAATATTTAATGAACTTTGTGTAGGAATTGTATCTGACTCTTCAAAAAAAGCTTTCTTATCAATTATAGATAAGCTTGGCAAACAAGGTGTAGATGGTATCATATTAGGATGTACAGAAATAGATCTTCTAATTAAACAAAATGATACTTCTATTCCACTATTTGATACAACACTAATACATGCAATAGAAGCTGCATTAAAGTCAATCTAAGATGGTGTTAGTTAGCAAAAAATACTTTTAACACTAAAAATTTGAAACCCCTATATAAAAAAGGATAGTATGATTGTTTAACAATGCTCTATTTAGTAGACACAGTAAACAAGATACTGTGTCTACTAAATGGAGTGATGTTCATATTCTCATACTATCCTCTTTTTTTAATTTAATTTTTCAATAAATCACAAACTTGACACTCTTAATCTGTATACAAATCTATCTTACATTTATAACATCACTATTTTGAGAGTTTTTTCCTTCATAATTTGCAACAACATAAATATCTAGATTTAAGTCTCCCTCAGGAATATTTATAGTATGCTCATTACCTTGTATATCACTTTGATACAGTGTAAAGTCTCCATCTCCATTAGTATTATTTTTTACATATATACTATAGGTACAACCCTTATGAGATACACTACTCCAGTTAACTCTAATAACATTGTTATCTCTATCAACATTAGCTGATATGTTTTCAACCTTCATATCTTGAATATTATTATCATTAGTTGAATTTCCATTTCCATTAGTGATATTTATGACATTACTTGGCTTAGTTGTATCTGAATCTTTCTTACCTACAACATAAATATCAAAATCTAAATTTTGATTATCTTTTATATCTACTTCTATAGTAGCATATACCTTTTGTGATTTTCCTAAATCACTTTCATTTATAGTTATAGATTTGATTTTCTTAAATGATTCTCCTGACAATTTGTCTTTAAGGTATATATCATAATCAAAGACATCTTTCATATAGTCCCACTCAAGCTTAATGATAATTTTATTATTTACTATTTTATGTGACCCTACTAAGTTTTGTATATAGTCATTCGTTATAGTTTCTTTAACTACTGTTACAGTTATTATTTTAGATTTATCTCCACAAGTTATTCTTACTCTTTCCTTACCTTCTCTAAGCCCTACAATATTTCCATCATTACTTAGACTTATTGCTCTTTCTACAGGTAATTTTGAATCTGCTAACTCATAATATATTGTTGGTGCCTTTAAACCAGGTGGAGAAGTTATTATATCCGGTTTTAATTTTTCATTTTGGTCAACTTCTATTTTTACATCATTCATATTTATTTCCGCCACTATAGCTTGAATTCTAAAGGTTCTCTCTACTTCTTTGTTTCCACACTTAGCATATATTGTAGCTTTTCCAACTCCAACTGCACTTACTGTATTTCCTTTAATTTTTAGAACATCTTCATTACTACTCTTATAAATAGGTTTATATGATTTTTTAAATTTATCATAATCAACCTCTATTGTACTTTCTATAGTAGCACTATCACCAACATGTTTTAAATCCCCATTAATCTCCATATCTAGTGATTCTACTTCTGGGTCTACTACTTTTATAGTAGCTTTTTTTAACACTCTTGAATTTTTCATTATACCCACAGAAGAATACCCAACCTTTAATGCTGTCATCTTATTTCCATCTATTTTTAAAGTCCCTGAATTATCCAACACATTAAACCAAATATTTGGGTCTTTAGCATATGAAGGAACTTTAATATATTCACCAGTAGACAAAGTAACTGTTTCATTTAATTTTACTACATATTTATCTAAATCTTTAACATATTCCCCATCTACAATTTCGATTTCTACTCCCTTTACCATTGGTCTAAGTATTCCAAATTTAAAAAGGTAGTACTGCGCAACAAGCAATATAGGAATAGATATAATTATGGCAATTTTTCTGTATTTCTTATTTTCTACAAATCTCATCTATCCACTTCCTTTAGCCTAATATATAATCATTTGTTTTGTAAGCAATCTACCTAAGTTAAACATTGGCATAAACTGGAAAATTATTATATTTCAGAATATCCCTATATTAATTATAAACCATAAATTTAAAATTTAAAACTAAAATTAGTGTTAATTTCTTACTATTACAATAGTCTAATTTTAGTGAAATAACATTTGTCTTGTCAGCTAAAAAGTTATATAATTAATTCAAAAGAAATTTATACTTGTATTATATGAGGAGGACTTTAAATTGGAAATCAATTACAAAAAAAAAGATTTCAAATCATTCGCTAAAAGAAAAAATATTGAAATTTCTGTTCAAAGGTATCTTATTGATGCGTTAAGTTACATGGCACTCGGTCTTTTTTCTTCCCTTTTAATTGGAACAATTTTTAACACATTAGGAGACAACTTCAACATTTCTCTTTTTACTGAAATTATAAGTCCTCTTGCTAAACAGGTTACTGGTCCAGCTATAGCAGTGGCTATTGCCTATGGGCTTCAAGCACCTCCACTTGTACTATTTTCTTGTGCACTTGTTGGAGCTTGTGGTAACGAATTGGGAGGTCCTGTTGGAGCATTTGTTGCTACACTTTTTGCAGTAGAGATTGGAAAATTAGTTTCAAAAGAAACAAAGGTAGATATATTGGTTACACCTGCTGTAACAATACTAATTGGAGTACTTGTAGCACAACTTATTGGACCAGCTGTTTCTGCATTTATGACTTCATTTGGAAACATAATAATGCAAGCTACAACTATGCAACCTATAATAATGGGCGCTCTAGTATCTGCACTTGTTGGAATAGCTCTTACATTACCTGTAAGTAGTGCAGCTATTTGTATGATGCTTAGTTTAGGAGGTCTCGCTGGTGGAGCGGCAACTGTTGGTTGTTGTTGCCAAATGATAGGTTTTGCTGTTATGAGCTTTAGAGAAAACGGAGTAGGAGGTCTAGTGGCACAAGGACTTGGTACATCTATGCTTCAAGTTCCTAATATAATAAAAAACTGGAAAATTTGGATACCACCTACTGTTGCTTCAATATTACTTGGCCCATTGTCTACAACAATATTTAAAATGGAGAATATTCCTATTGGCTCAGGTATGGGTACTTGTGGATTGGTTGGACAATTTGGAACAGTAACTGCTATGCAAAGTGCTGGAAAAGGAGGTACAACTATGTGGATTGGTATACTTTTACTTAACTTTATACTTCCTGCTATTGTAACCTTACTAATTTCAGAATTTATGAGAAAAAAAGGGTTAATAAAAGCAGGAGATTTAAAACTAGATGTATAAATTAAAAACTACTCCTTTTACTTATATAAAAGTAAGGAGTAGTTTTTTTTATGAAAATTCCAACATTTTTTTTAACAACCAATCTATTGAACCTTTGACTTCATTCCAAAGAACTATATTTTCATCATAATAATATACCGCTTCAGCCTTTTCTTCTTCTGTAACAAATTCTCTACCAAAGGCATTTCGCCAGTCTAACAAATATAATCCGATATACTTATTTTTACTTTTAGCAAGCTTAATAGAGTCATTTGCTAAAAACACATTTTTGTTTTTAAAGTAATAAAGAGCTTTGCTGTACATCCATGTAGCAGATTTTTCTTCTTTATAAAGCTCAAATAATTTATTTATTGAAGTCCTATCATTTAATCTAATCAATATATTTAACAACTTATATCTTATTCCCTGCTCATCACTAGGATTAATTCCTATTAAATACTCTAATACTTTTTTTGATTCCTTTAAGTTATCAATACTTTCTAACTTCCTAGCAAGAGATTCAAGCGCTATCATATAGGCTCTAGTGGATAGACCTTTCCAAAATCCAAGCTCTTTATCTTCTTTAGTAATCATACTTTTTCCAGTATTTACGGCTTCTTCCATATACCTAATTGATTCAATATTACTATTAGCATCTTGTGATAGCTTAATATATCTTTTATACAATATTTTCTTCTTTTCTAAATCTAAATCTATAGACTTTGTCTTAGAATTCGTTTCTTTTACCCAAAATTCTACATTAGAAATAGCTATAGTATCTTGATTTAAGAAGTCAATGTTACAAACTTCCTTTATCAAAGATGATTTATTATTTATAGTGTTTAAAGAAACACCTATTTGTTTTGAAAATTCTTTTTTTGTTATATGTAATGGATGCTTCTTATTATATAAAAGATTTTGCTCCAAAACTATATTTAGTATAGCTGAAGACCATATATCAGCCCTAGAAGAATGAATTATCTCTTTGTTATTATCTAAAAGGTTTTGCAAAATTTTAAAACTTATATCTTTATATTCTTGATTCAAATTGGAGTTGCAAAATCTATTTATCTTGTCCTTAATTTCTTCTATCTTGCTTGTCATGACTCCTCCTCCATATTTTACATATATAAAACTAGCGCTACAAATTCAAGTTCTTCTTCTCCTATATTCTCTATAGAATGTTTTGCACCATCAGCTGTATACACTACATCACCCTCATTAACTTCTATAAACTCCCCATTATCAAATACTTTTCCTTTTCCTTTTAATATATAATATACTTCAAAATCCGTTGTATGGTCATGCACACCAATTGAACTTCCTGCTGGTAAAGCTATTCTTTTAAATAGTCTTCCTTTTCCTTTAAGCTCTTCATTTTGTATTATGTTTTCAAGCCTAACTTTTCCAATACCACCATTCAAATTTTCCTTTACTTCTACTTGTAATTCAGATTTCTTTCTTATCATAGCTCATCCCACCTGCCAAACAATCAATCTAACTACTAAATTGGCATATCCTTTCCATAATATGTTGTATTTTAATATAATAATAACATATATTCTCATAAAAAAATATTACTGAATATATAAAAATGATACTATTTTTACATATCTTGCAACTTAATTAAATTATCTCTTAAGTTGACGTCTCTATTAAAAAAACATATACTCATATAGTATGGTAAATTTTTGTTAAATTCTTTATCTGGAGGTTCTAGACATATGTCAGTTTCAAAAACTCAAGAAAAACTTAAACAACCTAAGGATTTATATTTCTGTTGTTCGATATTTACCTTTGTAGGACTTGCATACTATGGTATGAAGTTGGTATTATTATTGTTTTTAGCTGAACAAGTATCTAAAGGTGGTTTGGGATTAACACCAGCAGAATCTGCATCAATGCTTGCATCTTTTTTGGCATGGACTTATTTTTCTCCAGTTATTGGCGGATGGGTCAGTGATAGATTTTTAGGTCCTAAAAACTGTATTATACTCGGAATGATAATGGTTTCAATTGGTTATTTCCTAGGATATTTAGCAGATAGTAAAACGGATATAAATATCATGATATTCTTATCTGGATTAGGAATAGGCTTTTATAAAGGAAATCTACACACTTTAGTCGGAAATCTTTATACTAATGATGACCCAAGAAAAGATGGAGCCTTCTCTATTACATATATGGCTACTAATTTAGGAACATTATTTGGACCTTTAGTATGTGGTTTAGTTGCTAACGAATGGTTTGCTATGAAAAGTGGTGCTTCTATAAGTATGTATGGCTATAGATATGTATTCTTATTTTCCTCAATTACTGTTCTAATAGGTTTATTATTTTTCATAGTTGGGAACAAAAAGTTTTATAAATCTTTAAATAACGGATTCAGTGATGGGAAAGAATCTATAAAGAAATCGCTAGAATATAAAAAGATTCTCGCTTCAAAACCATTAACTTTAATTGAGAAAAAAAGAATAGTAGTAATATTAGTTTTGGCTTTCTTTACGGTATTTTTTTGGATAGCATATAATCAAGCATCTATGTCTATTGCCTTATACACAAAGGAACACATAAATCTTGCTGTTGGTAATTTTCAAATCCCAACTTCATGGATAGATTCATACAATGGTCTTCTTTGTGTCATTCTTGGACCTATATCTGCTCTAGTATGGGTAAAACTATCTCAGACTACTAAAGGTGATTTAAGTGTACCTAAGAAGATGAGTCTAGGATTTATACTACTGGCTATAGCGTTTTTGTTTATGATAGTAGCAGTTATACAAACAGGAACAGACCATAATTCTATCCATAAAGCAAGTGTGTTTTGGGTAGTTGGATTTTTAACATTCCAAAGTATAGGAGAAATTTGTTTTTCTCCAGTTGGATATGGTATGGTAAATAAACTTTCACCTGAAAAATATATTTCATTTTTAATGGGAGTTTGGTTTTTAGGTAAATTTGCTGCAAATAAATTGTCTGGTTATACACAAGCTATCATAGACCAACTTGGGATGTTGCAAGTATTCATAGTGATACCATCATTCTTATTACTCTTTGGAATTATATTACTTATAATGAACAAAAAATTAGTAGAATTATCAAATTAAGAAATTTTTCTAAATTGAATAAAAATGTAATAAAAAATCGAGATATTATATACCTCGATTTTTTATTATATTTAGTTACAAACTATATAGCTCTAGTATACACTTTTAACCATTCTCTTTCTTCGTCAGTTAAGAAAGAAGATATTTTATCATAAACTAGTTTATGATACCAGTTTAAATAATCTTTTTCATCTTGATTCATTAATTCTGGAACTATACCATCTAAATCAATAGGAGCTAATGTAACAACTTCAAATTCCATAAATTGACCGTAGAAATTCTTTTCAGCTTTTCTAACTACTATTTCATTCTCTGTTCTTATACCATGAGAACCTTCTATATATATACCTGGTTCATTAGTAGTTACCATTCCTTCTTCAAGAACTGCACTATCAAATCTTTCAGGTACTACTCTCCATCTAAATCCATTTGGTGCTTCATGAACATTTAACACAAATCCTATACCATGTCCAGTTCCACATTGATAATCTATTCCCATATTCCACATACAACTTCTAGATAATATATCTAGATTATAACCTCTACAACCATGTAAAAACTTAACTTTAGAAAGATTTATCATACCTCTTGCTACAGAAGTAAAGTGTAATTTTAATTCATCACTTATAGGTCCTAATACTGTAGTTCTAGTTATATCAGTAGTTCCATCATAATATTGTCCACCTGAATCTACTAAGAATAATCCTTCAGCTTCTAACTTATAGTTTGATTCTGGAGTTGCACTATAGTGCATCATAGCAGCATGCTCTTTATATGCAGCAATTGTATTGAAACTTGGCTCAAAGAAACCTTCTTGCTCTCTTCTTAAGTTCTCTAATTTTTCAGTAGCACTTATTTCAGTTATTTCCATTTTACCTACATTTTTCTTTAACCAGTACATGAATTTAGTGAAAGCTACACCATCTTTAATATGTGAGTTTCTTATATTTTCTAATTCTATCTCATTTTTTTGTGCTTTAAAGAACATCACTGGATTAAATTCATCAACCTTCTCAACTTCACAAGGTATATTATTGTAAATAGCATAGTTAAGTTTAGTTCCATCTACTAAAACTTTTTCAGCTTTGTCTATAGATTTTACAAACTCATATACATCATTATATGGTTTTATTTGAACATTTTCTTTAGCTAGTTCATTTAATATTTCTTCATTTAACTTGCTTTCATCAACAAATAAGTAAACTTCTTTTAAAGTTATTACTGCATAAGAAAGTACAACTGGATTGTATTTAACATCTCCACCTCTTATATTGAATAACCATGCTATATCATCAAGAGTAGTTATTACATGAGTAGAAGTACCTTTTTCACTCATTTTTTCTCTTAATCTAGCTAATTTTGAACTGAAGCTTTCTCCACAGTATTTAACATCTAATAAAAATGCCTTACTGTCTGATAAAGCAGGTCTATCTTTCCATACACTATCTATTAAATCATATTGGTATTCTACCTTTATTCCTTTTTTAGATAATTTTTCAGCTAATGTAGCTCCTTCTCTAGCACATATAACTCTACCATCAAACCCTAAAGTTCCACCTTCAGGAATATTTGTATATAAATATTCATCTGTAGTTGGGCAACCTTCTTGTCCCATTTTGAATAATTTTATTGTACTTCCTTCTAATTGAGACTCTGCCTGTATGAAATATCTTCCATCTGTCCATAATCCAGCTTCATCTTTAGTAACAATAACTGTACCAGCTGAACCATTAAATCCTGATATAAATTCTCTTGATTTGAAGTAATCTCCTACATATTCGCTTTGATGATTATCAGAAGATGGAATCATATAGGCATCTATGTTTTTTTCTTCCATAAGTCTTCTTAATTCACTTAATCTGTCTTTTATATTCACAATAAGACCTCCTCAAAATAATAGTTTGAATAACTAAATATATAAGTATGTAAAGTTTATTACATAAATATTTTTCATATAATTTATATAAATCTTATACACTCTAATTATCACAATTATAATTTTAATTATAATATCTATCTGTGTAAAGCTTTTTTTCATAATTAAAGAGGAAATTACATTTTATTTTATATTTAAATGTAATTTCCTTTATTTATACTAATTCAGCATGAATTATTCTTCTTTTGTTAGTAAATCCATAGCCATTAATTTTGTTAATATATTTCTTATTCCCAGCAATATTAAACCAAATATTATTAATACTGATGCTATTCCTCCAAATATCTGTAAAAAACCAAGTGTAGCCGTAAATCCAGCAATCTTTCCTGATAATAAACTCGCAAAGAAACTTGTTAAATACCATGCTCCCATAGATAATGTAGCATACTTAGCTGGAGCTAATTTATTAAACATCGCAAGTCCTATAGGAGATAAAAACAATTCACCTACTGTTGTAAATATATAAGTTACTAATATAAACAACATGCTAGCCTTTACCATTCCATTTGGACCATTAGCTAATGTAGCAAATACCATCACTATAAAACCAACACCCATTATTATCATTCCTAATCCCATTTTAACTGGAATAGAAAAGTCACCTCTTTTGGTATTAGATAGTTTAACCCATAAAGCTGCCAATACTGGGCATAAAGCTACACATAATATAGCGTTTAATGATGTAAGCCATGCTACTGGCATCTCAAATCCAAATATAGTTCTATTTACATTATCCCTTACATAAATCATAAACGAACTTTGTGTTTGATAGTATGCTGTCCAGAATAAGACCACAAATAAAAACAAAACAACCATTGCTATTATTCTATTTTTCTCCAACTTAGTAAGTGGTCCATACTCAATTTTTTCACCTTTATTTCCTTTAGTAACAGGATGTTTTCCAATTTCTTTTAGTAATTTTGGTGCAAGAAGTGTAAATATAATCATACCTAACATCATACCTATACCACAAATTAAAAATGCCATCTTATATCCATAAGATACTATATCTCCACTTGCTCCTCTTACTGCAAAGACATTGTCAGAAAGTAATCCACATATTATTGGGGCTATAAATGCTCCTACATTTACTGCCATATAGAATAAACTGTATGCTGCATCTTTTCTTGACACATCAGTTTTAGGATATATATCCCCAACTATATTTGAACAACTTGATTTAAAAAAACCATTTCCTAAAATGATTATTGATAGGCCTACCCAAACCATTGCAATAGATGTTGATGAAGCGAATAGTACGAAGTCACCTATTGCTATTAAAAGTGCACCTATAGAAATACATTTTTGTTGACCTAAAACTTTATCTGCTAACCAGCCACCAACTAATGGTGTAAGATATATAAGACCTGTAAATAACCCAAACATAGATGTTGCTTCTTGAGTAGAAAGGCCTAAACCACCTTGAGCTATGCTTGCTGTAAAAAATAATACCAATAAAGCTGTTAAACCATAATAACTAAATCTCTCCCATAAAATTGTCATGCAAATAAGCCAAAAACTCTTAGGATGACCACCTTTTTTAGATACGCTTTCTGTATTTGACATAAAAAAAACGCCCCCTCATTGTTTTTTATAGTTAAATTTAGTACTAAGATTACTTTAATCATTTTAGTACATACTTATAATATCATCTTTTTTACGTTTACTCAATAGAATATCATCAGTATTTTCATTTTTTTATTATTATTTTTAAAATTATGAAAAATATTATTTTTACAGTATTTTCAGGCGAAAATATTAATATATATATATTTAAATAATATCTTTAATATTTGATTCTTTTTGTATTTATTTTTTTGATTTTTACTTATTTTCATTTAAATAATTCAAATTCAAAATATTTTCTATTAATGTTTTTTGCAAGTTATTTTTTATCAATTCATATATGTAAATTGTTTTTATTCTAAAATAACAAAAGCTATTTTAAATTCTCAATATGGAGTACTTAAAATAGCTTTTATCTATATATCAAAACTTTCTTTTTTTAATAAATTGACTTAATTTATTGTTTAGCTTTCATTTGATATTTATCTGTAATTTTAACTTTATCTTTTTCTTTTAAGTTTTTTATAAGTAAATTTTGTTTTTCTGATGTTAGACTACTTACTAAATCTGATTTTATTTCTTCAAAAGGTTGATATTTCTCATCCGTTTTCTTAATTATATGATATCCATAATCACTTTCTACAAGTTTGCTAGATATTTCGCCTTTTTTCAATGCAAATGCAGCTTTTTCAAAAGACTCTACCATCTGACCTTTACCAAAGAAACCTAAATCTCCACCTGATTCTGCACTACTGTCTTCAGAATACTTTTTAGCTAAAGTGGCAAAATCTTCTCCAGCTTGAGCTTTTTTAAGTATTTCCTCAGCCTCTTTTTTAAGTTCAGCTTTTTTACTATCACTAACTTGTTTACCTTTATCATCAACAGTTTTTATTAAAATATGTGAAGCTCTAACTTGTAAATAATTGCTCTTGTTTTTATCGTAATAATTCTCAGCTTCTTTATCAGTCACTTTTGCTTTTTCATTTAAATATTTTGATGCTATTAGTTCTTTTTTCATATCATCTTTTATATATTTTTCAGTCAAATCAAACTGTTTTAAAAACTCTTCTTTAGTCATACCCATTGCAGATTCTATACTAGTCATTAAATTATTATATTGAGCATCTAGTTCATCATCCGTTATACTTATTTTTTCTTTTGTTGCTTCAGTAGATAGTATATCAGATGTAATCATAGTCTCAATCATATTTGATTCATATGAACGTATTTCGTCATCACTCATAGTAGTCTTTGCATTCAAATAAAATAATGGCTCCATTCTTTTTCTTAGCATCTCACCTGTTATTTTTTTGTCTCCAATAGTAGCCACTACTTCATTACTATTGTAGTGTTTTGAAGTAGCTGGTAACTTTCTTCCAGCTTCTTTGCCAGAAATGTAACCTCCACCTAGGCATATAGCTCCTACTGCTACAATTGCTACAACTGCTTTAAGTGTTTTATTATTTAATTTTATTTCTCTTTTTTTGACTTTGTTGTCAGTGCTCTTTTTATCTGACACATCATCTTTTTTAGAACTTACATTATCTGATTTTTTAATTTCATCTAATGTATTTTCTTTTGGATTTTTTTCTTCAGACATTAATATCCTCCTTAATTTTGATTGTACAATACTTCACTTTTATTATTTTACATTAAAATAATATTAAATGTGTGAATCAGAAATGAAACTCTCATGAATTTAAAATGAAATTAAATATTTCTCAAACTATATCTTATAAAATTTCTTCCTACTTTTGTATCTCCATACTTTAACATCTGTATAACTTCATTTTTTTCTTTTTGTAAATAAATAGAACATTCTTCTAAAGACTTAAATATCTCTAATACTTCACCTTTTTTATTTACTAGTTCAATCTTTTTCTTTCCACCTCTTTTGATTATAGACTTATATTTTTTAAAATATTCATCATATTCTTCATCGATACATTCAAATTTATAATTCATTTTTAATGCTTCAATTTTATCATTGGTCAAAATTTCATTTCTCTTTTTATCAGAAAGTCTTGTACTAAATATTTTATCATTGAGAATATTAAATATCTCAGATGGAGATTTATTATTTTCTAAATAGCTCCATTCATTTTTACAGTACTCTTCCACATTTAACACTTTACTTAAATAGTTTATTGCATCTCCAAAGTAATCCATATATCCATATTTTAAATTTTCTCTTATATATCCTAGTGGTATTTTAAGGCTTTTGCTACACTGTATATGGGTATCGAAAATCTTCTCTTCTTTAGTATACAAGTTTATTGCTTTTATACTTTTTCCTCTTTTTATTTTTATTTCTTTTATGTAATCTAAATCTTCTTCTGTCAAGCATTCACTTATTTCTTTTTTTTCAATAATATTTTTTACTATATTATTACTTTCATTTTGGTTAAATTCTTCAAATCTCTTTAAATTTGTTTTTTCACTTTCAATTTGAACTTCTTTTTTACATAAGTTCATGTTTTTATCAGTAATAAACACTTCTTTTTCATCTGATTCTATAGTCTTTTTGCTAATTAACCACTCTTCCTCTACTATTTTATTATCATCACCCACTACTTCCACTTTAGTTAATATTTCGTTATCAATATTAGCCATTACGTCTTCTGTAAATGATGTTTCATTCAATATTAATCTTTCTTGTTCTAAAACTCCATCTTCTTTATTTATAGTTTTGTCTTTATTGATTAATGTCTTTTCTTCTTCATCTATTGACTTTTCTTCGGACGATATTTTTTTGTTTTTTAATATTATTTCACCTTCTTCTTTTACTGCATCACTTTTTTGTCTTTTTTTCATAATACCAAACCACTTTTTTAACACTCAATGTTCCTCCTAATACTTTATCTACTATTTTATATTATCACATAAAATATTTACTATTCCTATAAATCCTTTAATTTTTTATATTTCTATAACTATAAAGTTTTATTTACACAAATTACTTTTTATACTTGTACACTTATGAAATTTCTATCTAATGCATTTTCATACTTACAATGTAGCATTTATTTCATAGTAATTATATCATGTTTTTATAAAATATCGTATTTTTAAATCTTTTACACTAAAAGTCATAATAAATATATCTAATAATCATCACAAAAAAGGACTTAATTAATCATATAAACCCTGAAACTATATGATTAATCAAATCCATTATAATTAATATAAAAAAATTTAAATCTATATGTTAGATTTTTTTACTATAAAAGGGATAGTTATAATTGTACCTATTAAAGCATCTATCATATCAATCATAGTATCTTCTAATCCACCAGCTTGCGTCGTAGTGCCAATAAAAGTATCCATTAAAAATTCACCTATTTCCCACAAACTAGCTACTCCCATACTAAACATAAATACAAATATAACTAAAAATATTTTGCTCATTTTGCTTATATCTTTTTGTATATAAAAATATCTAATCATAGAAAATGCTACAATACTAGATATTATACCTGACCATAAATGTAAAAAATCATCGTAATAATTTATATCGTAAAAATTAAAACAAGTTCCCAACAATGATGAAAACATTATAAATAAGGCAAGAACAATATATAATTCTTTACTTAAAAGTCTTTCATTATGCTTATTTAAAAGTCTAAGTATAAAAGTACCAATTAAACTGATTGCTACTAATCCTACACTTCCAAAAGCCCTATTTATAGCAAAAAATATAGCACAGACAACATATACTATATATAATAATATAGTTATTGGTTTTAAAAGTTTATTCATACACACTTTACCTTTCTAAAACAATTCTATAATAGCTTAGGATTGACATCATTATCACCATGTCCATAAAGCTTTAATGGCTTAAGAGCTGGTCCTTCAAGTATATTTCCCTTATAGTCGAATCTAGAACCATGACATGGACAATCCCATGTTTTTTCTTCACTATTAAAATTAAGTTCACATCCTAAATGAGTACATGTAGTATCTACAATATAAAAATCTCCTATATCATCTTTATACACACCATACCTTTTTCCATCAATATTAACAATCTTCCCTTCTCCATTATTTTTAGGCATATCTCCACTACCTATTTTTAACTTTCCACTTACATAATTCATTGCTACATTAGCATTTTCCTTTATAAAGTCTTTTGAAAAATAACTTCCTAATCTTGATGGATTAAAAGTATCCTTATAATTGGAATTACTGTTTATTATCAAATCCTTTATTATTATTCCTGCAACAGTTCCATTAGTAATTCCCCATTTAGAGAATCCTGTAGCCACATAAATATTATTTTCTCTTTTATTAATATAACCTATATAAGGAACATTATCGAAACTCATATTATCTTGAGCTGACCATTTGCATTTAAAATCTTTTACCTTAAATACCTTTTTTCCATAATGTTCTAAGTCATCAAATATGTCTTTTTCAGTTCCTCCCTGACCAACTTTATGGTCTCCTCCTCCAAAAATCAGTAAATTTTCATTTCCATCATTATATTGCCTAAAAGTTATTGATGGGTCATCTATACTTATAAACATACCATCTGGTAATTTATTTTCTAAAACTGCTGCCATTAAGTAAGCACGTTCTGCATATTCTTTTGCAAAATAAAAATTCAACCCATCATACCATGGACTATGAGATGAAATTATAACATTTTCAGCTTCTATTATATTATTTTCTCTTGTCTTAACTCTACATATTTTCCCTTTTTCTAAATCTACTACTGGTGTCTCTTCATATATTTTTACACCTAAATGTACTCCCATTTCTGCTAATCCATCAATATACTTCTTTGGATTAAATTGACCTTGATTAGTGAAACTAATAGCTCCCTTTATGTCTAATGGAATATCTGATATAGTTTCATGATACTCACAATCTACTCCTATTTTCTTGCATGTACGATATTCATCCTTTATGTCTTTTATAGTTTCTTCTTTTTCTGTAAATACAAAAGATGGTTCTCTTTTAAAATCACATTTGATATTATTCTCTTTTATTATTTGCTCAATTAAGTCTAGAGCTTCATTATTTGCATTATAATATGATTTTGCTTTATCTAATCCATATTTTTTCTCTATCTTAGAATAAAATATGTCATGCTGACAAGTTACCTTACCAGTATTTCTTCCTGAAGTTCCATATCCTATTTTATCAGCTTCAACAAGTGCTACTTTTTTACCCTCTTTTGCTAATAAATATGCAGTTGTCAATCCAGTTATTCCTCCACCTACTATAAGACACTCTACTTTTATATTTTCGCCTAACTTTTTATATTCCTTTGGACTTGAATTTAAAAACCAATACGATTCGTTCATTTAAAATACTCCTTTACATATTAAATAATAATAGTTTTCCCATCATCAAGTTTATTTATTATAAATAGCATAAAAATAAATATATTATTGTAATAAATAAACTGTTACATTACTTAATATATAAATAGAAATAACTATATAATTAAGTCAATACAATTAAGAACACATTGTAAAATTTAGTGTATAAAATCTAAAAATTTTACAAAATAGAAATTCCAGAACCTTTGATTAACTTTTTCTAGTTACAAAAAAATATTACTGGAAATCAAATTTTCCAGTAATATTTAATAACAAAACACATCTACACAATTTTATGAATATCTCTTATAATATTTAATATACCTCACTAAGTCTTTCTTCTAGCTTGGTCTGAACAAAACCTAATATAAGATTTACAATCCAGTATACTACTATTACACAAGTAAAAGCTTCTAAATATTTATAACTTGCTGCTGCTTCCGATTGGGCAACTGCCATAATTTCTGTAACCCCAATAGTAAAAGCAAGAGAAGTTCCTTTTATAATATCTGCAAAAGTATTTGTAAAAGGTGGGATTGCAACCCTTATAGCTTGTGGTAAGACAATTCTTTTCATTGTTTGTACATACGTCATTCCAAATGCTAGACTTGCATCTATTTGACCTTTATCTACAGATGTTATAGCACCTCTTAAACTCTCTGCAAAATAAGCAGAAGAATTTAAACCAATTACTATTACTGCTGCTGAAAATGATTCCAATGCTTTAAGTTCTGGTACTAATTGAATTAGACCAAAGTATATAAAGAAAAGTTGAGCAGCAAGAGGAGTACCTCTAAAAAATGATATATATATTCTTGATACTGTTTTTAAAATAGGAACTTTAGCATCTACAATTAATGCTATGAGTAAAGCTATAACAATTCCCAATCCCAAAGATAACAGAGACATTTTAAATGTTACTGTCAAATATTTTAATATTAATGGAAATATATCTGCTGCAAATCCAAAATCAAATACTTGCATCCTTAACCTCCAATTAATTTTCCTTAGTTGTATCTAAACCAAACCACTTTTCAGATAATTTTGTAAATGTTCCATCTTCATGCATTGCTTTTATAGCCTTATTTACGTCCTCTATAATGACTTTACTTTTCTCTTCTTTTCTAAATGGATATTGATTTACTTCATATACACCAGTATCTATATCTGCAACCTTTAATTTAAGTTTACCTTGTTCTATAGTTGTTTTAGCTTTAACTTCTGAAAGCCATGCAACATCAATTCTTCCATTTTCTACATCCTTTTCCATAGGTACTCCATCATATGTAACTATATCAATCCCTAAGTTATGTTTTTCATTTAAATCTCTTATAGTTTTTTCTCCATTACCACCTAGAACACACCCTACCTTTTTACCTTTTACGTCTTCTATCTTACTTATAGTACTATCCTCTGGTACTATAAACTTATACTTACTATATGCGTAAGTATCTGAAAAATCATATTTTTCTACTCTTTCAGGAGTAGTTGACATTTGGTGTGCTACTGTGTCAACTTTACCAGCGTCTAACATGCCCATAAGCCCACTAAATTTAGCAGTTTTAAACTCTACTTTATAACCAGTTCTTTTTGATATTTCCTTCCATACATCAATTTCAAAACCTTTATTTTCATCATTTTCTTTATAACACCATGGTGCATATTCTACTGATACACCTACATTTAAAGTCCCTTTATCTTTTTTAGAAGTATCTTCTTTTGTAGTTTCACCATCTTTACTTGAACAGCCAACTAACATTGTTGTTCCTAAAACTAATGTCAATAATAATGAGAATACTTTTTTACTTTTTAATTTCAAAAATAACACTCCCTCTTCCTATATTTTTACTTACTAAAACATAATATCATAATTTGAAAAGGTTTTTTATTGCTTTTCTCTATGTAATTCGACAGCAATATTCTTTTTTTCTATACTTTCTTTATAATTTATTTATTTTTGAAATTAATACTATTTTGCTAAATTTATCTTTATTTTCTATAAATAATTAATAGTTTAGTTAAAAAATTTAACTTATATGTTAAAAATTATGAAGCTATTAATATCCCTTTACACAAAAAGTGAACTTTGAATATCAAAGTTCACTTTTATATAAATTTCCTACTTTAGAATAATTCAGTAATATATTAATTTTTATAAAACATAACATTTTTAATTGTTAAATAATCTTTATTTACTATGCTTCTTGATTTAATGGTTTTTTAAGTAATGCTAAAAGCATCATTCCAACCACAGCACCTATTGCTATAGATAATATATATCCAAGTGGATGAGTAACTACTGGTATAACAAATACTCCTCCATGAGGTGCACGAAGAGCTGCATTAAACAACATACTAAGTGCTCCTGCTACTGCTGAACCGCCAACACAGGCTGGAATAACATGAAGCGGGTCTCCAGCTGCAAAAGGTATCGCTCCTTCAGTTACAAAAGATAATCCCATTACATAGTTAACTTTACCAGAATCTCTTTCTTCTTTTGTAAATCTATTTTTAAAAAATGTAGTTGCAAGAGCTATAGCAAGAGGTGGAACCATTCCACCAGCCATTACTGCTGCCATTATTTCAAATTGTCCTGATTCAAGTGATGCAACCCCAAAAACATATGCTGCTTTATTTACAGGTCCACCCATATCGACAGCCATCATTCCACCTAAAACTAATCCTAAAACTATTTTTGAAGTTCCTCCTAAACCATTTAAAAATCCAACCATTGCGTTATTAATAGCTGTGACTGGAGGTATTACTAAAAATGTCATTATAATACCCATCAAAAGTGTTCCAAATAGAGGGTATAATAACACTGGTTTTATTCCTTCCAATGAAGTTGGTAATACGCTAAATATTTTCTTAAGCCCTTCTACTAAATAGCCTGCTATAAAACCTGCAAGTAATGCACCTAAAAAACCTGAACCACCATCACCTGCAAGAGCTCCTCCTACAAAACCTACAACAAATGCTGGTCTATCAGATATAGAATATGCTATATATCCAGCAAGTACAGGTAACATAAATCCAAAAGCTTTATCTCCTATTCCTTTAAAAAAGGCTGCTGTTGGCGTATTTGAGCCAAAATGTGAAGGGTCAATAGAATAATCATCAAGTAAAAATGCTATGGCTATAAGTATTCCTCCACCAATAACAAATGGTAACATGTTAGATACACCATTCATTAAGTGTTTGTACACTTTTCTAAATCCACTTTCACTTTCTTCATTTGATTCGTTGTGATTTATCTCTCCTCCATGATAGATTGGAGCATCTCCATTTACAGCTTTATCTATAAGTTCCTCTGCTTTGTGTATACCATCAGCTACCTTAGTTTTTATGACCTTTTTTCCATTGAATCTAGCCATTTCAACATTTTTATCTGCTGCCACTATTATACATGTTGCATTTTCTATCTCTTCTTTTGTAAGTCTATTTTTAACACCTGCTGAACCATTAGTTTCTACTTTTATTGATATCCCTTTACTTTCAGCCATTTTACTTAAGCTTTCAGCTGCCATAAATGTATGTGCTATTCCAGTTGGGCATGCTGTTACTGCCAAAACTTGAGGATATTTATTAATACTTTTATTTTTAACATCTACTATATTTTCTTCACTAATTATTTCATCTTGATATTCTTCGCTGAACTTCTCTCTCTCTTTTTTATCTATTATTTCCTTAAATTCTTTTTCAGAAGTTGAATTTATAAGTTTGTTTCTAAAATCTTCATCCATAAGTATTGTAGATAATCTTGATAATACTTCTAGATGGGTATTATTAGCTCCATCTGGTGCAGCTATCATAAAAAATAGATTTGATAAGCTTCCATCAAATGATTCATAGTCTATACCTTCTTTTGATATTGCTGCTGCTATACAAGCTTTAGTAACTGATGTATTCTTAGCATGAGGAATAGCTACACCTTCTCCAATTCCTGTTGTACTCATTTCCTCACGAGCTAAAATAGCTTTTTTGTAAGTTTCTTTGTCTTTTAAGTTGCCACTGTTTGCAACTAATTCAACTAATTCTTCTATTGCTTCTGACTTGTTTTTTGACTTTAAATTTAACTTAATTGATTTTTCATCTAATAAATCTATAATTTTCATAATTCCTAATTTCCTTTCTATATATTTTAAAATATTTTAAAATCTATTTACAGATATTTCATTTACCAATTCATCAATGTATTCTCTTTTAGCTAAGTCATACGAAAAAGCAGTTGCACTACCTGAAGCAGCTCCCAATTTAAGAGCATAATCATATTTGCCTGTATTTAAATATCCAGATATAAATCCTGCCACCATTGAATCACCTGCTCCTACAGAATTTTTAACTTTTCCTTTAGGTACATTACTTATAAGTACCTCATCTTCTTCTGTAACCAACAATGCCCCATCTTTACCCATTGATACTAAAACATTTATGGCACCCATTTTCTTTAACTTTCTAGCATATTTTACTATGTCTTCATTTGAGTTTAATTTAACATCAAATAAATCTTCTAATTCATCACTATTAGGCTTAATTAGAAAAGGATTATATTTTAAAACATTAAGAAGGAGCTTTTTAGTTGCATCTACTACAACTTTTATATTTTTTCCTTCTAATCTAGACATTATATTTTCATATAGTTTTTCATCTAAAGTGGATGGAATACTCCCTGCCAATATTAAAATATCATTTTGATTTAATTTATCGAGTTTTTTATACAACAAGTCAATATATTCGTCATCTATATTTGGTCCTTGCCCATTAATCTCAGTTTCCTCTGATTCTTTTATTTTTACATTTATCCTTGTAAAACCATTTTTTAACCTTATAAAATCTGTCTTTAAATTTTTTTCTTCTAATGTTTTTATTATATATTCTCCAGTAAAACCACTTATAAAACCTAACGATGTATTATCATTCCCAAGCTCTTTAAGTATACGAGATACATTTATACCCTTTCCTCCTGGATAAACGTATTCTTCATTTACACGATTTGTACTCCCTGTATTTAATTTATCTAGTTTAACTATATAATCTATTGATGGATTTAATGTCACTGTATAAATCATCTTGCCACCTCTTTTTTATTTATTTACTTTATATTTATATCTTAACTTCATATTAATATCTCTGAAAGTCAAAAAATTTCTCTTAATTAAAAGAGAAATTTATCGTTTTTATTTTATTTAGTTTTATATTATCCAAACTTATAGGTGTATATGCAATGCTATATTATATATCTCTACTTAAATAGGTTTACAAACTTTTCAAAATTACTATTTTCACATATACTTATAACTTTTGCTATAGAATCTACTCTTTTATATATATTTGAAAATATAACTTCATAATCTAATATTTTGTCCTTATCGAGTGCTAACATTATTATTAAACGAACATCCGATATTTCCCAAGCAATAGGAGTCTTTAATATACCAATTGCTATCTTGTTTTCAAAAACTTTTCCAATCGCTCCATGTGGTATGGTTACCATATTTCCTATTTCAGTTGTAGCTATTTTTTCTCTTTCAAAGTAAGAATTTTTCATATCATCATCTATATAACCTTTTTGTACAAGTTTACTCGCCATAAAATCTATAACTTCTTCTTTACTTTTAAAATCTAAATTAGTAAAAAACAACTCATTGTCAAGCAAATTTTTTATATCTAAATCTAAATATATATTTCCTGTTTCTATATATTTTTCAATTAATTTAATTTCTTTTTCACTTAAAATTGGAGATATATTTATTACTGGTATATCTCCTATTTCAACAGGAACAGTAGATATTACAAAATCAACATCTATAACTTTTATATATTCAACTAAGTATGAAGGAATGACCTTTAATATTTCCAGTTTTTCTTTGAATATATTTTCCAATTTAGCCTTTATTAACATTGATGTACCTATCCCTGAGGTACAAACTATTATCGTCTTGAAAACCTTATCTTTATTGTTATAAGATGCCCTTTCAACAGCTCCTCCTATATGTAGAGCTATGTTTGCAACCTCATCCTCATTGATTTCTATATTTAAATCTTTTTCTATTGTTTTTTTAGCTATATTAGCTAGTTCAAAAGCAAATGGATATTTTATTTTGATATCTTGAGCTATTATAGGTGATTGATTTATACCTAGCTTTATTTTTTTACACAGACTACTAATATGCTTATATAAAAATTCCTCAAATATCTCATCACGACTTATATCTATTGATGTAGCCAATTTTAAATTTTTACAAAAGGTTTTTATTGAGTTTATTATAATTTCTTTGTTTTGTTCATTTTCTAGAATTGAACTTCTTTTATTGCTATAATTTTCTACAAAACTCTCTATAAACTCTTTTTCGTCACATTTATGTCTACTTAACATAACCAGTATGTTATTCAACACATTTTTAAATTCTACATCGGTTAATACCAACCCATTTTCATTTAATATATCTAGTAACATTTTTTTTATTATTAATCTTTTTTCTTTTATATCATTATTTAAAAAATCATTTAGAGTCAACTGATTGTCTCTCTTGTTACTCAAATCAATTATACAATTTAATATCCTGTCTTCACTTTCAGAAATACAGATACCTTGCTTATGCTTGGATTTAATTGAAATTGAATATTTTTCCAATATTCTTTTTACTTCTTTTAAATCATTTTTTACTGTTGAAACGCTTACATACATAGAATCTGCTAAATCTTCAAGCCTTATAGTATTTTTTTCTTCACTACTCAAGGTTAATATTTTTCGGATTATATATTCTACCCTATCTACATCATCATACAGATTACTATTTAAATTTACTTCATCAAAACTTCCCTCTAGTTTATAACCAACACCTCGTATTGATAGAATTTTACCATTTTTAAGCTGTTTATTAATATCCTTTATTTCATTTTGTATAGTTTTTGAAGAGCATCCTATTTCTTGACTTAAGGCAAGTCCACTAATTGTATCTTTAGAATTTAACAGGATTTTTATTATACTTATCTGTCTTGCTGTTATATTTAAACTCATAAAATCACCTTTTACTCTAGATATTGATTTCTTAATTTTTTTATTTCTTCTTTATCTAAATTAAATTCTCCATATAAATATTTTTCCACACTACTGTATTCTTCATCAATTCTTCTAAAAGCAGTTTTCATATATTCTTCATTTACACCAAATATATAATTTAATTTTTCTTTTGGAATTCCTTTAAATTTAGGCTTATATTCTATAAATCGTTCTATTTCTTTATCTGCAAATTCATTACTTTTTAGATAATCTTTCATTATATTCTCTCTTGATACACCTAAAATCATAAGAATTATAGCACTACCTACCCCAGTTCTATCTTTGCCTGCTGTACAATGATTTAATATTGGTAAATTAGAATAGTCCTTTATGAGTTCTACTAATTTTTTATAGGATGGATTATTTACAGGTAAATTATAGTAACTATTATTTAACATATTAAACGCACCATCTTTTTCAAACAATCCATCAATCATATCTTCAATAGAGCCAAAACTCCCTCCCGATTCTTCTAGCTCTCTCATAGCTGGAATTCTTATATTTTTTATATTTGATATTATTGTTGATGGATGTTTACGAGCTTCTTCATCACTTCTATAATCAAATATATATTTAATATTTAATTCTTTTAAAATCTTTATATCGTTCTTACTTAGATTTGATAGTTTTGCAGACCTATAAAATAAACCATACTTTACAATCCTACCATCTTCTGTTTTATTACCACCTAAATCTCTAAAGTTTTTCATCTTACCACCTCTTAAAAACTATCTATTGTCCTTCTGTTTAATATTTATAAATTAATTTTATCACAATTTCATATTGTTTATTTAAAATATTTTTTAGTATTTGGTTAGCAATTGTAAAATATAAAAGTATATCTTTATACAAAATTAACCTAAATTTTACATAATTTATTTACTTTGCAGAAGCTTTATAGTTTATAATCAATATACAGTAGTATATTTTATGTAAAAAAGACCATATTTAAAATAATATCAAATACATTGGAGGTTTTATATTATGGACATTCAAAAGCAAAAGAATTTTATAATTAAATTTACATATGTTGTCTTAATCGCAAGTATTGTATATATTGCGTTAAAATTCTTATTACCATTGTTGATGCCTTTTGTAATTAGTTTTATAATTGCATCCATCTTAAGACCTATTATAAGACTTATTAGAGATAGTACAAACCTAAATCGTACATTTATTTCTGTAGTAGTACTTTTAGCTTTTTATGGATTATGCATATTTTTATTAGTTAGTTTTGGTGCAAAAATATTTACAAGTGTAAGTGATATATTTTTTAGGCTTCCTGAAATATATAAATCAAATATACAGCCAACACTAAATACTTTATTTTCTAAAATAGATGCTAGTACACCGAATGTTAACCTAGCATTGATACTTGGTTGGGATAATATAAGCCAATCAATGATGTCTTTAGTAGCCTCTGTTTCAACAAATGCACTTAATGCCATCGCAAGTATTGCAAGCAAAACACCTGCATTTATGCTAAAACTTATTATTACTTTAATTGCTTCTTTTTTCTTTACTTTTGACTATCAAAAAATAGTAAATTTTATCTTAAAACAATTTCCAGAAAAGAGTCAATTAATGATAATAAATATAAAAAATAGTAGCATTAATGCTCTTTTAAAACTATTAAAAGCCTACGCAATACTACTATCAGTGACATTTATAGAACTACTTATTGGACTTAATATCCTAAGAGTTGAAAATTCATTTACTATAGCTGTCATCATAGCACTTGTTGATATTTTACCAGTCTTAGGGACAGGAAGTATTTTGACACCTTGGATGATTATTTCATTAATTAATGGTAATATCCACTTAGCAGTAGGGCTTCTAATACTATATATAATTATAACTGTTGTTAGACAAATACTAGAACCAAAAGTAGTAGGACACCAAATTGGTCTATATCCTTTAATAACCTTAATGTGTATGTTTGTTGGAGCTCAACTTTTTGGAATAGCTGGATTATTTGGATTTCCTATTGCAGCTACAATCATAAAAAATCTACACGATAATGGTATTATTACTGCATTTAAATAAATTAATTTTTGTATTTTTATTTAAATATATTTTCATCATTTCAACAATGAAAAAGAGGCTTATATCTCTATTTTGAGACAGCCTCTTTTTTCTAATCTTTACAGATAATATCAATCATTTCTTTATATTCATTTTCATTATTTAAAACATCTACATTTTTAAATTTTTTCTTTATTTTTTCTTTAATATCTAATGAATAAGATATTGTATATGGAATAAATTTCTCTATTTCTTTTATATATTCTTTAGAAAAAAATTCAGCATTATACACTACAGAAAATAAAATCAACATTAAGCAATCGTTCTTTACCATACTTATTACAGATTCATTTTTATCATTAATTTTAAAACTATCTATTAATTCAATAGTAAAATTTATTAATTTATTTGCAATTTTATCTAAAGTTCCATTTTTTGCTGTTTCTGTCATAACAGTTTTATGATTGTATTTTAAATCTTCTTTTATATCCTGTAAATCATCTGATATCTGTAATAAAAAACCATATCCAATGCAAAACTCTACTTCTTCCTTTGTCATCAGTCCGCTTATTAAGTATCCATCTACTAAAACAGAGGAACCACCTTTTTCAATAGAAATGGATAATAATTCTTCTTTACACAGATAGCTTTCTATATCTTGTTGTCTTAAACTCTTCACTTGACTTTTAAATATTAATAATAGTGACTCATAGACTTTTTTAAATTTTTCTCTAGGATAAACACTTTCAATATAGTCTATCATTTGAGATACTTTACTTTCATGATGATTATTAGTTTTAATTTTTTCTCCCAGTAGCCTTTTTTTTAACCCGCTATTAAATAAAACCTTATCAGTTTCATTTATATTTGTATCATCTAAATAATTATCTGTATATGGATATAACATGCTATATGCAAAGTTGGCTTTAGAATAATAGACTTCTTTACCAAACAATAATTGTAATGCATTTGAAATCCATACATTTCTCATAGCTTGCATAATATCACCTACAGGCAAAGCATCATCAAATTCTCTGGCATCTCTAATAAACTGTTTTGTTATATCTAAAAATTTTTTTCTATCTTCAATATCCATTTTTTCCAACTTAAAGATATTTTCTTTTTCTAGGGTTTTTTGTAAGAAAACCTCACCTTTTTTTACCCACATTCTTCTCAATACAAAATCACTTGGATATTTTTCTAAGTGAAGTGATAATGTATCTATCAATTTATCCAGTTCTTTTTCACTCTTTTTTTGCGAATTTTTACTATATGTTTCTATATTCTCAGATAATTCAACACTTGAATTATTCCATGTATTCTCACATTTTTTACAATAATATTCAAATATATCATTCAAATCCATTCAACAGCCCTACTTTCATGCCTAAATTATACACTATATTATATCAGTACATATAACTAATATATAGTTAAAGTTCTAATTGTGTATAATAATAACATAAAAATTATTTATTTTTCAATTTAGCTAGTGCTTCTGCAAATGGATTGTTAAATGTTTCTTGATTTTTGTTTTGATTTTTTAAGTATTGATTTACATCTTTTTTTGATGCTTTCTTTTTTTCTTCCTGCTTTCTTTTATTGAAAGATGACATTTTTTCTCTATATCCACAACTACAAGTGAAGACTCTTCCCTCTCCTTCTCCACGAAGTTCTAATTTTTTATGACAATTAGGACATCTTGAATTAGTTACTTGTGATATAGTTTTTCTAGTATTACATTCTCTATCTTCACAAATCAACATTTTACCTTTCTTACCATTTACCTCTAGCATGAATTTACCACATTCTGGACATCTATTTTTAGTTAAGTTATCATGCTTAAATTTATTAGCACTATTTTTTACTTCTAAGACAATGTCTTTTGAATAATCTTTCATGTCATTTATAAATGTATTTTTATTAAGTTTTCCCTTTGAAATCTCCAATAATTTTTTTTCCCATGAAGCTGTAAGTTCTGGTGTTTTCAAATCCACTGGAACTAAATCTAATAATTGTCTACCTTTTGATGTTATATATATATCTTTATTTTTCTTTTCCATTAAAAATGAATTGAATAATTTTTCTATTATATCTGCTCTTGTAGCAACTGTGCCAAGCCCATTTTTTTCCATAGCTGTTAATAGTGTCCCCTCATTTAAGTATGGAGGTGGATTTGTTTTACCTGAAGTCATCTTTAGTTCCTTAACTTTAAGTACATCCTTTTCTAAAACATTTGGTATACTTTCATACACATCTTCATCCTCAATATCCTTATAGCTTTCCTTCCAACCTAAATTGATTACTTTGTTTCCCTTCGCTTTAAATACTTCTCCTTCTACATTTGCATTTATGGTTGTCTGTTCATATTCAAAAGGAGGAGACAATACTGCTAAAAATCTTTTTACTACAAGATTATATATTTTTCGCTCTTTATCACTAAAATCACTCATAAATACCTTCTGCTCTGTTGGTATTATTGCATGATGGTCTGTTACCTTTGAATTATCAACAAAAGATTTATTAGCTGTAATATTGCTTTTTAATAATTTATTACATATTTTTGAATAATCACTAACATTTACAGCTTTTATCCTGTCTTTTAATGTTCCAACAATATCTGATGTTAAATATCTAGAATCAGTTCTAGGATAAGTAAGTACTTTATGATGCTCATATAGTTTTTGCATTATAGATAAAGTTTCTTTTGCTGAGAACCCAAACATTTTATTTGCATCTCTTTGCAACTCTGTTAAATCATATAATGCAGGTGAATATTTTTTCTTATACGATTTGCTTACTTCAGATATTTTTATATCTAAATTTTTAACCTTTTTTAATATAGACTCTATCTTTTCTTTACTAAATGTTGAAGAGTTATTATTCTTATCACTCCAAATAAACTTTATATCTAAACTTCCCTTTGTAGCAATTAACTCTATTCCATAATACTCTTTTGGTTTAAAATTTCTTATTTCCTCTTCTCTCTTAAGTAACATAGCAAGAGTAGGTGTCTGAACTCTTCCACAAGAAAGTTGTGCATTATACTTTGTTGTCAAAGCTCTAGTTGCATTTATTCCAATAATCCAGTCAGCTTCTGCTCGTGCTATTGCTGAATGATATAGATTTTCATATTCTTTTCCATTTTTTAATTTTGCAAAACCTTCTTTTATCGCTTTATCTGTACTTGATGAAATCCAAAGACGTTTTAGAGGCTTTTTTACTTGTGATTTTTCTATTATCCATCTTGCTACAAGCTCTCCCTCACGACCTGCATCTGTTGCTATAACTATTTCATCTATATCATTTCTATTCATTTGAGCTTTGACTGTATTAAACTGTTTTCCACTCTTTTTTATTACAACAGTCTTTAGATGCTTAGGAAGTATTGGCAAGTCTTCTAAGCTCCATGATTTATATTTTTCTCCATAACTTTCAGGGTCAGCAAGCGTAACCAAATGGCCTAATGCCCAAGTAACCACATACTTTGGACCCTCTATATACCCATTTTTTTCATTTTTTGAACCCAAAACTTTTGCTATATCTCTTCCAACAGAAGGTTTTTCTGCTAGTACTAATACTTTTCCCATCTAAAAATACTTCCTTTCTCTATATTCAATCTCATATTACACTTAAAATCTAAATAAATAGAACCTTTCTTAATATCGTAACTATAATATTACCATAATTTAATCATATCTAATTAATTATTTAAGATTTTTTTATTTAAAACTTGTTTTATGCCTAATTTGTATGCTTATTACGATATCCATTTTCACGTATATTACTTATATTTTTAAATTTATAATTCGTAATTAGACTTACATTTTTATATTTTTTTACTGTTTTTTAATTTTTCAGTTGACAAAACATAAAAACTTATATTAATATTATTAATACAATAAGCTATGACAAATCAATATCCGGTTAAGATTTTATAGAAGAGTTGCTATATAGCACACCGAAGGAGTAACACTCTCAGGTACTTTTTAAAAGTAGGACTGTAAAATTTACGGAACTCTGGAGAGACCCATTATGGGCGCCGAAGGGGCAAGGCTTTTATGCTCAATCTCTCAGGCAAAAGGACAGGGATTATCTACCAAAATCAGTATTATTAATACTTTTATTTTGGTTGCTAATTAGTGTATATCCAGAGCTGAATCTTTTTTAGATTTAGCTTTTTTTATTACACTAGAAATTATAATAAATTATACTTATTTCCTGTCAATTACTTCATTAAAAATTCTATTGATTGTACAAAGCAAAAAAATGAGGGAGTGTTTTTATGAATCTAATTGATATTTTAAACAAAGTTGATGCTTTTATTTGGGGACCACCCTTGCTAGTACTACTAGTTGGTACTGGTATATTACTTACTGTTAAACTTGGAGTTATACAAATAACTAAACTTCCAAGAGCTCTTAAATTAATCTTCTCTGCTGAAAACAAAGGTAGTGGTGATGTTTCAAGTTTTGCAGCCTTATGTACTGCACTAGCTGCTACAGTTGGTACTGGTAATATTGTTGGTGTTGCTACAGCTATTAAAGCTGGTGGACCTGGTGCTCTTTTTTGGATGTGGATAGCAGCATTCTTTGGAATGGCTACTAAGTATTCAGAAGGTGTTCTTGCAATAAAATATAGAACTAAAGACAAAAATGGTCAAGTATCTGGTGGACCAATGTATTACATAGTAAATGGTATGGGTGAAAAATGGAGACCTCTTGCAATATTTTTCGCTATAAGTGGTATATTGGTTGCACTTTTAGGAATAGGTACTTTTACCCAAGTAAATTCAATAACAGATGCGATAAATAGCAGCTTTGGTGTAGACCCTAGAATCACAGGTGTTATATTAGCAGTATTTGTAGCGTTAGTCGTATTTGGAGGTCTTAAAAGTATATCTAATGTAGCTACTAAGATAGTACCTTTTATGGCTGTTATATACATTGTAATCTGTGGAATCATTTTAATATCTTTTTGGAACAAGATACCAGAAACTTTTATGTTAATAATTAAAAGTGCTTTTACAACTACTGCTGCAACTGGTGGTTTCCTAGGAGCAACTATTTCACTGGCTATTAGAAATGGTATAGCTCGTGGTGTATTTTCAAACGA
The DNA here is from genome assembly GCF_056688955.1 of Clostridioides sp. LIBA-6822. Taxonomy (NCBI): domain Bacteria; kingdom Bacillati; phylum Bacillota; class Clostridia; order Peptostreptococcales; family Peptostreptococcaceae; genus Clostridioides; species Clostridioides sp. LIBA-6822. The sequence goes on from NZ_CP196995.1 coordinate 2,595,767, forward strand.
ATCTGGTCTAGGTAGTGCTCCAATAGCTGCAGCTGCGGCTAAAACTGAATGGCCAGCAGAACAAGGTCTTATATCTATGACAGGTACTTTTATAGATACTATTATAATCTGTACACTTACTGGATTCTCTCTTGTTATTTCAGGAGTATGGTGTTCTGACCTTAATGGAGCTGTTATGACACAAGCAGCTTTTAATGGAGCAATTCCTACATTTGGACCAATATTACTTACAGTTAGTTTGACATTATTTGCATTTACTACAATTTTAGGTTGGAGTTATTATGGAGAAAGATGCTTTGAATTCCTATTTGGTGTAAAAGGTATGAATGGATATAGAACTGTATTTGTCGCTATGGTACTTTTAGGTGCATTCTTAAAATTAGAAGTTGTTTGGATAATTGCCGATATTGTAAATGGACTTATGGCAATACCTAACCTAATAGCTTTACTTGCACTATCTCCGATAATAGTGTCTGAAACTAAAAAATACTTTGAATATATAAATTCGCCAGAAAACCAGTTAAAAAATAATGCATAAATAAAAAATATAGAATTCCAAGTCAAATTTATATGACTTTGGAATTCTATATTTGTTTAAAAAGTATACTAAATATATTTACAAAAAACACTAATTCATATAAATAGCATATCTAGACTTTAATTAATCTTCTTAATGTAAATTATCTATATTAAAATTTTACTTCTTCTGGATATTCCCATGATTTAAATTCATCAATATCTAATACTTCAGGCTCCTTAAACTGATTTAACATTAAAGACCTATAATATATTTCTGCTACCTCTTCTACATATCTTGATTTTAAAAATGCCTCTTCTAAGTCATTACCTACAGTTGTTAATCCATGTCTTTCTAATAAACATGCATCTGTATCTAGCAATAATTTTGAAACGTTTTTAGCTAGTTTCAAAGTTCCTGGTCTCTCATATGGAGCAATATCCACATAACCACCATAATTAACAGATTCATATACAATTGGTATAATAGGTTTCTTTGCTACCGAAAATGATGTTGCATATAAAGAGTGAGTATGTGATATAGCATTTACATTGTCTCTTACTTTATATATTTCAATATGCATCAATACCTCACTACTCGGTTTAATACCTTTCTTTACTTCTATTACATTACCATCTAAATCCAACACACAAATATGCTCAATTTTCAATTCTTCTCTCCCTATACCTGAAGGTGTTATAAGAACATATCCAGTCTCTCTATCTCTAATACTAAAATTACCAGCCTTTTCTTTACATAAACCATAATGTTCTGCTTTAATTGCTATTTCCACAATTTTGACCTTTAAAGACTCCAGCATAATTTACCTCCAGATAATCATTTTTGACCATAGTATGCATTTTTTCCATGTTTTCTCGAAAAATGTTTATTCATAAGCACTTTATCCATAATATTGTCAGGACTCATTAATTCTGTATAATAGGCCATTTTTGCAACTTCTTCCAAAACTACTGCATTATGTACAGCCTCTTTTGCATTTTTACCCCATGCAAAAGGACCATGGTCATTCACAATTATTCCTGGACAATAAATTGGATTTTTACCTATAAATTCTTCAACAATTACATTTCCAGTTTCCTTTTCATAATCATTGCAAATTTCTTCTCTAATCATTTTTCTGGTACATGGTATACTTCCATAAAAATAATCTGCATGAGTAGTACCACATGCTGGTATAGATTTTCCTATCTGAGCCCAAATCGTTGCCCAACTTGAATGTGTATGTACTATTCCTCCTAATTCTTCAAACTCTTTATATAAAACGAGATGAGTAGGAGTATCTGAGGACGGTTTTAATTTACCATCAATTATATTTCCTTCTAAATCAACAACTACCATATCTTCTACAGTCATACTACTGTACTCTACACCACTTGGTTTTATCACTACCAATCCTTTTTCTCTGTCTATGCCACTTACATTTCCCCAAGTATAAGTAATTAGTCCTTTTGCAGGTAATTCTAAATTTGCTTTTAATACCTCTTCTTTTAAACTTTCTAACATTTTTCTTCCTCCTATAGTTTGTTTAGAAAAATTATTTTTATTTTATCTAATATCCGAATTATAGAGTTTAATTATTTTTTATATTTGTTTAATGTTTATATTTCTACTAGGATTTTATTGAAATTAATCTCTCTCTTGCTCATTTTGCTTAAAAAGTCTCCTACTTCATTAAGACCTATTTTGTGTGAAATCATTGGTGTAAAAACAATATCACCCTTTTCCATAAAATCCAATGTTGCTGTCCACGCCCTTCCAGGATAAGGACTTGTATATGAATTCCAAGAACCTTGCAAAGTAAGTTCTCCACGTAATATACACTCAGTAGCTTCTACACTAAGTGGTAGTTCTGTGTGTGATATTCCCACAAAGACTATTTTCCCTCTTTTTTTTGCTATGAGCAAAGATTGCTCTTGTGTAAACCTACTACCAGCAGTTTCTATAACAACATCAGCACCCTCATTTGTTATTTTTTTTATTTCTTTAATTACATTTACTTCTTTTGAATTCAATGTATAATTTGCCCCTAGAGATTTAGAAAGTTCTAACTTTTCATCAAAAATATCAATAGCTATAATTTTAGATGCACCAAAGACCTTTGCCCATTGTATAGTAAACTGACCTATTGGACCACATCCTAACACAACTACACTATCTCCTACGTTAATATCCGACTTTGAAATTCCATGATAAGCTATAGTTGCTGGTTCAATTCCAGCAGCAGTTTCATAATCCAGTGTATCTGGTAATTTTAAAATGTGTTCTTCAGGTACTCTCACATACTCTGCCAATGCTCCATTCACTCTCGTACCAATTATATTGTAATCATCACACAAACCAAAATTACCATTTTTACAGTAATCACATTTTTTACAAGGTACTAATGGGGCAACAGTTACTCTATCTCCTACCCTAACATTTTTTACTCTGTGTCCAACTTTAGCAACTTCTCCAGAAAATTCATGACCTAAAATTAGTGGATAAGCCGTATTTCCACTCAGACCACTTACCATAGACCTAGGTAAATCCGAACCACATATTCCAACATACTTTACATTTACAAGTACTTCTTTCTCTGCTATTTCTGGTATATCAACCATTTCATATCTAACATCACCTACATTGTATAATACTGATGCTCTCATTTTATCTGCCATATAAATATCTCCTTTCATGCTATATACTTATATATAGCAATATCTATGCCATACAAAAAACAAATAGCTTATTCAAGCAAATACCTTATATACAAAGTGTTTTGTTAATATGAATTACATTTTATAAAATCAAATTACATTATTGTATAAACATAAAAGAGTATGTTTTAAATAGTAAAACAAATTTTAAAAAGTCGACTATAAGAATACAGTAAATTATAAATATATACAAAATAAAAAGGAATCTATATTTCATTTAAATACTTCTGAACCTCCCATGACTAAAGTCACAGGGTTCCTGCTTCATAGAATTTTGCATACTAAAATATGTCTTACCAATTCTCCACAGGCTATCCCCGTAGTTCCTACGGTTCTTACATAAGTTATTTATTTTAAACTGTTATTAGTCTTAATCCTTCTTTTAGTATATTTATACTTGCATTTATATCTCTATCGTGAGTTACATTACAACAAGGACAAATCCATTCTCTTATACTTAAATTCTTCATTTCCTCGTTTTTGTACCCACATTTATTGCATATTTGTGAACTTGCAAAGAATTTATCTACTTTTACAATTTGTCTACCATACCAATTAGCCTTATATTCTAATTGACGAACAAATTCTGACCATGACACATCAGAAATTAAGCGAGATAGTTTATGATTTTTAGTCATATTCTTTACTTGTAAATCTTCTATGCAAATAATATCATTCTCTCGTATTAATTTAGTAGATAGTTTTTGTAGAAAATCCTTCCTTTGATTAGCTATATATTCTTGAAGTCTTGCAACTTTTAATCTTGCTTTATTTCTATTTAAACTACCAATTGTTTTTCTTGATAATTCTCTTTGTAATTTTGCAAGTTTGTTTAATGACTTTTGAAGATACTTAGGGTTTTCTATAAATTCTCCACAACTTGAGATACAAAATTCTTTAATTCCTAAATCTAAACCTATCTGACTATTAGTATTTTCAAATGCTTTAATATCTATATCAGTACAACATAATGATACATAATATTTACCACTTGGTTCTTTGGATACAGTAGCATTAAGTATTCTCCCTTGAGGTACTTGTTTATCCCTTACTTTAACCATACCAAGTTTAGGTAATTTTATATATTGACTAAAGTACATAATATTTCCATTGGTAAAGTTAGTTCTATATGAAAATCTGTTAGTTTTCTTTGATTTAAATTTAGGAAATCCTGCATTTTCTTTAAAGAATTTTTTATATGCGTTTTCTAAATCTTTTAAGGTATTTTGTAGTGAAAATTTGTCAGGTTCTTTAAGCCACTTTAATTCTCTTTTTAAATTGGTCAAATCAGAACTGCACTGTTTATAAGTAAAAGTTTCTTTATTATTTTCATAAACTTCTACTTTTTTAGCAAGATATTTATTATATACAAATCTACAACATCCAAAAGTTTTGTTAATTAACTCTTGTTGCTTTTTATTTGGATACATTCTAAACTTATATGCTTTTTCCACTACTATCACCTCACTTTACTTGTTTTTTATGATTATGTAATACTGGATGTCTATATTTTACACACCATACTATATGGTATTGTACTAAATATACATATCTGAGCTACTTCAATTTTTACTCACCCATCCTAATATTAACAAGGTAAATTTTTTTAAACAAGTATTTTAAAGGTTTTTATATTTATTTTTAAATAACATATTTAAGAACCGTAAGTCCTAACTTTTATCATTTTTGAAGTTGTCGTTCACATAAGTTCGCTACTACCTATGCAGTTCTCTTATGAACTTCTTACACTTTCATGTAAGCACAGACTATATCTTATCCTTCGGCATTATCCGTTAAGGTCTACCCACTTCCACTACCAATAGCTTGTAGTGTACTTCCCTCAAGAGGAATAGTCGTTGAAGTTTCTCCTATTCGGAGCTTACCTGCTGATTGCCAATTTTAAAGTACTTAGGGTTTAACCTTATACCATCTAACCAATTTTTTCTACTTTCGTAACTTTCACGCTTAGGTTTATTTCATCCTTATGTTTTAGTTTGGTTAGCTTTAGGGGTTTCCAGCAATTCAAGTAGTATTGGATAGGTTATATCCTATCTCTACATATAAGTTTCCCTATACGCTGACTACTTTAGCTACTAACTCATGACTAAAGTCACAAGTGTGCGTAGCTATTTTTTAATCAAATATTCTCTGATACTTATATAAAATCAGCTATAAACTCCTTTAGTTATTATTCTCTTATTACTTATAAATTTAAACTGCTACAGAATCTTCTGCAACATTTTTAAGTGCTTGTTTTTCTAAATAATCAAGTATACTTGTTTTATTTTTTCTAAATAATGCCCATAAAATAAAGTAACTTACAACTGCAAGACCTATATAAATTGGGTTTGAACTTAAAAATGCAAAGAAAACTAATCCCATTAAAGGTTTCCCTAATATATTGAAACTTGTTATTAACATTGCCCCTGCTGGTATAGCAACCCCTATACCTGTAGCCATGTCTGTAAATAATGGTGCTGTAGATGTGCAAATATATAATCCTAGACCAAACCAAATTATACCTGAAACTAACACTTTTGGGATATTACCATTATGTATAGCAACTAGACCTTGTACCATATATGGAATTGCCAATAAATCTACAACTGGTAATACCTTATTACCAGGAAGTATCATAGCTACTACAAGCATTATTGGTATTAAGATAAGACCTGATATTAGAGTTGCTGGTTCCCCATATCCAACAGCATCATTTACTGCTATATACCACTCACGATTTCCAGCTTTTTGCATAATTTTCCTAGCAGCTTCTGTTATAGGTGCAAATGCCTGAGCAAACATACTTGCTACTTTAGGGAAAATTGCCATAACAGCACTTGTAGATATCCCCACTTTCATTATTTCTCCCCAAGCTTCCATAGTAGTTATTCTTGTCATATTACCTAATATACCAATAAACATACCTAAAAAAAGGCCTAAAGTAATTGGTTCACCCAAAAATCCTAGTTTTTTCTCTAATTCTTTAGGATTTAACTTAATTTTGTTTAATCCCAATTTATTGTATATAGGGTCTGCAAACACTGCAAATACGGAAGCTTCAACATTATGCATGGCTATTATTGTACAATTAGGATATCTATAGTAACTAGACCATCTCTTTGCAACTAATTCTGATATTAATAAACTATATAAATTTAATAAAACCATACAACCTATACCCAAAGGAAAATTTCCTGTTACTCCTATAACCATTGCTCCCCATACCATATATGAGTAATTATTCCACAAATCTGAGGGCTGAAATACGTCTGTCCATTTTATTAAAAATAAAATTGTTTGTAATAATATTCCAAGCCCTAAATATATCATTCCTGCACTTGTTGAAAATGCAACCAATGAAGTAGCTTGCCAGCCTACATCGAAAACTGGTAGATTTACTCCTGAACCTTCAACCATTCTATTAATAACTGGTGTTATTATTGGTGTAAAAGAATTTAATATCAGTGTAAAACCTTGTAAAGCAACTCCTGCATATACAGCAGAAAGAAACGATTTCTTAGTAGTCACTTTAAATATCTTTGCTATTATGAATATTATAATTGGAACTATAATTGCAGAACCAAATGTATCGATTATAGATTTCATAAATTCTAACATCTTTTATCCTCCTATTTATAAATACTTATCAGATTCATTAAATAACTTTTAAATGCCTATCTTTTTTTCTGTTGTTTTTCATTTACAACAATATATAAAAAACAGTTTATTTATAAGTATTTAATTAAGTTTTAGACTAATTATAGTATCTAAATCATAGATTTAAATACTATAATTCACTCCCAAGTATTACTTGTTTATTCCTTCAATAACACTTAAAACCTCTTCAAAAAATGCATCTTCACCTATACCAGTTAAACAAGCAAATGCATTTATAGTTGGTATTCCATAATCACCTGTTTGAAGTGGGCTGGTAAATGTTATAAAATCAAATCTTCCTGATTGTGCCAAATTTAGTGCTTCTGTTGGTCTAGCTTCTGTTGTTGTAATAGAAATTCCCTTACTCCCTAATACTTCTTTTAATTTTCCTGCCACCATTGATGATGTAACTGTTCCTGAACCACAAACTGATAATACGTTGAATTGTTTCATAATAATTTCCTCCTAATTTTATAATTTAAGTTTCTATTTTATATAGATTAAATTGATTTAAAAAATGATACTTACTTTTGATTATTTAAATTTTCATTTTCATTTCTAGAATAGACTTCCACTATAATTCTATAAAATCCAATAATTGAGCTACTTCTTCTTTTGTTGATGCATTTTTTATGCTTTTTAATAGTTTTATATTTTGAAAAACTGACATTAAATCTTTTAACAGTTTTACTTGTGAATCTGGATTCTTTACTGCTAATAAGAATACAAGTTCTACATCTAGTCTATCTGTTGGGTCTATCATTGAATTAAACTTTACTGGTTTTTTCAATATACCTACAGCTACATTGGATTCATTTATATGTTTTGAATCTGTGTGTGGAATAGCAACACACATTTCGCCAATATCAAGACCTGTTGGTAATGTCTTTTCCCTTTCTAATACAGCACTTATGTATGTGTTTTTTACGTATTTTTTTTGGTGCATTTTATTTCCTAATTCTTTAATAACACTTTCATAATCATTAGATTCTAGGCCTAATGATATTAAATCTACATTCATTACCCTAACTCCTCTCAATTTTTTGCTGTAGCTACAGATGTTTAAATTTATCCAATATAATATTTCTGAAATCATCTTTATTAAAACACTGCTTAGCATTATTCATAAATTCTTCATCTTTTAATATCTCAAGAACATTTTTAACAATGTCTTTATCATTAGTCTTAAAAACTGGCATAAATATAAAATTTACATTCCCTACACTCCAATCAATAGGATTTTTTAGTTTAACAAAAACAAACCTTGTGCTATTTACAGTAGAGGAATCTCCATGAGGTACTCCTATAGCTCCTTTAGAATATGTTGGAAGCATTTCTTCTCTATGTAAAACAGAATCCAAATAATCTTTTTCTACATATCCTTTATTTATAAGAATTGAGCATATATACTCTAATAAATCCTTTTTAAAATATATATCTGGTTCAAAAATTACTAAATCCTCATCAAGCATTCTTTCATACGCTTTAATTGGTTTCTCTTCTTGTTTTTTTGAATTTGATAAGTATATATCTAAATTTTTGAAAAGTTCCTTATTATATGGGATAAAATTTATACCTGGTATCTTAGGATTTATTGTCCCAACAATAGCTAATATATTGTTTGTCTCCTTTAAATTTTCAATTTTACAAAATAAATTTTCATCCAATGCACTCATTTGATAACATTTAGTATTATCATACTTTTCTTCTAATGTTTTACTTATATACTTGGCAGTTCCTTCTCCAGTAAGACACAAGGTTACAATTGCATTTGTTTTATCTATGTGTTTTTCCAACTCATAGTTATATCCCATCCTATCTTTTAACAGAGAAAAAAACATTTCATCTAATTCTTCATCTCCCATAGAAACCTTTCTAGCTGCTTCTAATGCCATTAATAAGTCTACTCTATCAATAGTTTTAGTATTTATATTAGTTCTCTTATTTACTATTTGCCCTATGTTTGTAAGTGAACCAATATCTACCAAAAATAATATTCCTTTTCCTTGGTCTATTATTTTTGATAATTCTACGGCCTTATTGTATATATTTATTGGTTTTTCATTTAAAGGCATATCTATAGCTACAGGAAACTTTACTCCTAAAAGTTCTTTAACCACATTTACAGTTTCTGTAGCTATACGTCCATGAGAAATTATTATTAATCCTACTTTATCTTTTTTTACTTCATTTTTTAGAGCTGACTTTATATAGAGTGTTATAAATCCAACTTCATCATCTGGAATCTTAATACCAACTGATTCTTCAATTCTTATTGCAAAACTTTTACCAATTTCATATTCTTTTGAAAAATCACTTCTTATCTTTTCTAAATTTACATTTATTATTTTTTGATTTAGCTTAATTCTTTTTATAGCTTCTTCTAAGTGTATTGCTAGATATTTGAACATATTTTTATTTACTTCTAAGCTAATGTTTTTTTCAACTATATCATTCATAAGCTCTTTAACTAATTTGACTAAATTATCACTTACAAAACTATTTAAATCACTCATTGAAAAAAGCTCTTCATCACTATTAAGATTGAACTTTAAATCAGCAAATCTATTTAAAATAAAAGTCCATAAAATATTTTCTATATCTATATCTTCAATATCTAGAGATTTTAAATCATAATATTTTTTTTCAATTGTTTTGTATATATCTTCTGGTAATATATACTCCTCACTCAAAAGATTTCCCTTTGCTGAGGATTCATCTAAATTAAATGGTATAAATATGGCATTTTTTAAATATTTTCTTATTTCTGTATATTCAATCTCTTGAAATGCTGCATCTTTAAAAGAATCCTTAAGTTTTAGAACCTCATTTATATCTACTACTACTATTGATTCTTTATCTTCATCTTTGGAATTTATAAACTTCATAAAAGCTCTTGCACAAAGAACCTGAATCATATTTTGTAATTGCCCTATGTTTCCACTAAACTTTTTTAGTGCAAGTATTTCAATCACATTTTTATCTACAAATATTTTCGCATTTATTCTATTACACTCTTGTTGAAAGATATTATATATAAGGTCTATTTTCTCTTTTAGCAGTCTATCATGTAATGGTGGCAAAGTTATTAGCATTGGTATTCTTCTTCTGAATGTCAATAATAAATTAGTCTCTACATTTTCAGTAGTAGCTCCAATCAACATAATACTTACTTTCCTTTCAGCATTGGATTCACCTAATCTTCTAAATTTACCTCTGTCCAATATAGAAAATAGTATTTCTTGACCCTTTGGAGGCAATCTGTGTATTTCATCTAAGAATAAAACTCCTTCATCAGCTTCTTCTACAAGACCTGGTGTATCATACTCTGCTCCTGTAAATGCACCTTTTTTATATCCAAATAGTAAAGATAACAATAATTGTGGATTGTCACTATAATCAGCACAATTAAATACAACAAAATTTGAACTTTCTTTTATTACCTTTTTCTTCTTTGCAAACTCATACATATGTTTAGAAAATAAACTTTTACCAACTCCACTTTCTCCTACAATCAATGTAGGTAAGCCCTTAGGAGGATACAATATAGCAGATTTAGCCTGTTCTACAGCATTTTTAAGACTCCCATTACTTCCTATTAGAGTTTCAAAGGAATCGCTTGATTCTTCTTTAGGTACTTCTACCACATCCATTTCCAAACTTTCTTTAGGTAAAAGTTCCTCTACAACTCTTCTTGATATATTAAAACCTTCTGCCATCAATTCTCTTGTAATTTCTGATATAGAAATATTTTTATTTTTTTGTAATATAGCTGAAATTGCTGACTTTAGATAAGGATATCTTCTTTGCCTTGAATTACTTATATTAAGCTCTTTTCTTAAATTAGTTATATTCTCTCTAGTTGTACTTAAAAACTTTGCTATTTGAACATCTGTTAATGGGTCTTTTTTATTTTCTGTATTTATGATGTTTACAAGTTTATCTCTCAACTCCATGCTTAATAACTCCTTTCTTAATAAATTATATAAGCAACTATCATGCCATACTTAATTTAATATTTTTTGACATTTAAACCCTGTAAATAACTAGGCATTATTAGCATTTATACAATTTGATAATCATTTACATTTTGTATAATTAGTAATTCGCTAAATGTATTGACTATTTATAACTTTAAATAATTTAATCCCTTATTTAAATTATAATGTAAAAATATTTATAAATTTATAATTGAAAAACTTATTCAATCAGATATAATAATACATATCTACTCAACAATAAAAATTATTATAAATTATGCTTTTAACACTTTCTGTTTTGAAATTTTACTTTTATATAATAGTATAAATGCTTATCTTATACACATATGATTTTAGCTATATACATGAATTTTACATGCTTTTATCTGGCATACTATACTATTTTAACTTAAAAATTAATTTACAAGTATTAAATTTATATACAGAGAGGAAAACGATATGAATACATTTAAAACTGAAATCTTATTGAAATATTCTGCAAAAGATATATTTAACATATTTACAAAATCTGCAAGATTAAATTTTCCTAATTTTAGCGAAAAAAAGGCAGTAGGCTCATTTGTACAACAGAAAAATAACAAAAGATTTAAAGTTGAAATAACTAGTTTTGAAAAAAATAGAATCTATGAGATAAGAACAAGTAATAACAGAGAAAGTATTATAACTAGATATGAACTTATACATATTGATTTAGAAAATACAAAACTTATTTTCACTGAAAGTGAAAGTGAAAGAAATTTATTTGGAAAAATTAATTCAGCTCTTGTAAGAGTATTGTTTGGAAAAAGACATCCAGAAGAATTCAATAAATTTATCAAGAACTTAGAAATAGAGTTAGAAAATAAGAACATTAATTTATAGATATAAATTTAGTGCTCTTTTCTTGGATAATACTTAATACATCAAATCTAATGTTTAGCTTAAGACTGCTCCATCTATCATTTTTAATATAAAACTCTTACTAACTTTTTATGATACAATATTTTATAAATGATTTATATTACACTAACTTAATCTAAAACTTAATAATAAAACTAAAAATGAATATTGTAAAACTATTTGATAATTAATCTGTGACTTTTAATTATCAAATAGTAACTAAAATTAAAAACATAACTTCATTGTTTTAGATAAAGATAGTAATTAAATTAATAATAAGAGGTGAAAATTTATGCCAATTAATTCTTTTGAAAATTATCCTATGAATTGGAAACCAAAACGACCTTCAAAAGGACAAATATTATATAAAGCTATTGCAGAGCAATTAGAACAAGACATCAACAGTGGAATTTTGTTGCCAGGTACTAAATTACCACCACAGCGTGAATTAGCAGATTTCTTAGATGTTAATGTCAGTACTATCTCTAGAGCTTTTAAAATTTGTGAAAAAAAAGGATTAGTAAGTGGAGTTACAGGAAGTGGAACCTTTGTATCTTATGATACTCGTTCAAATTTATTCTTAATGTCGAGCAATAATAAAATTACATTTATTGAAATGGGCACAATGAATCCAGATTTCACACTAGAAGAAATGAATACTTTATTTAAACATATAGTTAAGGAAATAGATTTTAAAACTATATTTCAATATGGCCAAAGAGATGGTGCCAAGTGGCAAAAAGAAGCTATTGTCAAATTAATGTATAGAGCTGGTCTTGAAACTACAGCAGATAGCTTACTTCCTGCAAGTGGTGGGCAAAATGCAATTGTAGGTATTTTAGCAGGTCTATTTCAACATGGAGATAAAATAGGTGTAGACCCATTAACTTATCCTGGAATAAAGACAGCAGCTAAAATGCTTGGAATACAACTAGTGCCAATTAAACAAAAAAATAGAGAGATTAGTGAAGAAGGCTTGTTATATGCTTGCAAAAATGAGAATATCAAAGGTTTATACATAATACCAGATTATCAAAATCCAACTACACATATAATGTCACAAAGTGGACGAAAAATGATTGCAAATATTGCATCTAAATACAATCTAATTGTGATTGAAGATGCTATTCATAGTTTGCTTAATGAAGCACATTTAAATCCAGTAGCTTCTTACATACCAAATCAAACAATCTATATTACGAGTTTATCAAAAATTATTGCACCTAGTCTACGCCTTGCATATATCTCTACACCTAAACAGTATAGAGAGGCATTATCAAGCGCATTATATAATATTAATTTATCTCAGTCTTATTTTTTAACAGAAATTGCTTATCGTATGATTAGTTCAGGAGAAGCTGATAAACTAATCAATGCTCGTCGCAAATCTGCAAGGAGAAGAAACAAGATTATTAATCAGTATTTATCTGAGTATAATATTTTGGGAAGTGAAGAGTGTATATTTAGATGGTTGATTCTACCTGATAATATAATGGCAGAAAAACTTGAAATACAAGCCCTTAAAGAAGGTGTACAAGTTTATGCATCTGAGCGTTTTGCTGTTGGAAAGGAAAAACCTATTTCTGCAATAAGAATAGCTGTATGCGCTACAGAAAGTACAGAAGAACTTAAAGCAGGTCTTACTGTATTAAAAAGATTATTGGAGAAGAAAAGATAATTGTATTGCACACAATATTTTAATTGTGTGTATTTTTTTTTGTTGTTACAATAAAATTACACCAGATAATAATTAAATTATAGAGATTAATATAGATTATTACATTGTAATAACTAGTGTATAGAATTTGATAGTATTTTATAACTAACTCAATTTTATATAGTAAGCCACATATTAATCCAAATTTATTTTTAAGGTATGATTGCAATTATACAACCAATCTATTTTACTGTTTTACTAATATTTAATACATTAAAACAAAAGGAGTGATTTATCATGGAAAAATCTCAGCAATTAAGAGAAAGTTTTGTTGCTTCAATCCCAATATTTTTAGGTTATATACCTATAGGCATAGTAGGAGGAATACTATTACAGAAATCTGGGCTTTCACCTTTTCAGATAGCACTAATGGTAACGCTAGTATTTGGAGGTAGCTCTCAATTTATTGCAGCTTCAATGATTTCTACTGGTGCAAGTGTAACATCTATTGTTTTGACTACATTTATTGTTAATTTAAGACATTTTTTAATGAGTTCTAATTTGAATATGTATATAAAAAATAAAAGCCCAAAATTTATATTGCCATTTTGCCATACTATAACAGATGAAACTTTTGCAGTGAATTATGAAAAATTTACTACTGGAAATTGGTCTGATAAAAATGCAATTTATCTCAATTTCTTCTGTTTAGTTTCATCAGTTTTAGCTAATTTTATTGGAGCATTTTTAGGAGAAAGTATATCTATAGATAGTTCTATTTCTGGTTTCATATTGACTTCTATGTTTATAGCATTAATAGTTTCTCAAATAAAAAATAAAATTTATATTGTGGTATTTATATCATCAATTATTATTTCGGTTATCTTATACACATTATTTAAAAATAATTTAGTAGTAATAGTTGCTTCAATTTTAGCATCTTTAATTGGTTTCTTCATAGAAGAATCTCACTCTAAAAAGGAGGAATCTTATGAATAATAATTATTACATACTTTGTATTATAATTGGAATGTATATTGTTACATATCTTCCAAGAGTTCTTCCTATGTTAATTTTCTCAAAAAAAGAAATGCCTGAGTTTTTGAAAAAAATCATGAAATTTATACCTGTAGCAATACTTACTTCTTTGACTGCTAAAGATGTATTCTTTAATGGAGATAATTTATATTTATCTATATCAAACCCTAAAATTATATCTTTTTTGGTTGTACTTCTTGTTGCTTACAAGTTTAAATCTATTGGAATTTCTATTGTTACAGGTGTGATATCTATATATTTATTTGGAATTATCCTATAATCTTTAAGTAACTATTTTAAAATTATTTTATAGATTATGCTTACAATTTTTAAGTTATTATTATCTCGATTTTAAGTAAAAAACAGAATAGTTTAAAACTATTCTGTTTTTTACATTTCAACCTTTATTATCAATATTTTAATGTCTTATAATAAAATTTTTATACTCTTTATAAAAAACATGCTTATATTCAAATATTATCTCAATCCAAACTTGTTAGTTCTTCTTCATATTTTTGAAACTCTAAATTTGCTTTAAACAAATCTCCATCTATTTCTATATAGAATTTTCCACCTTGTAAATTTACTAAATCTCTTGCAATGGCAAGTCCTAATCCACTACCTTCAGTATTTCTTGATTCATCTGCCCTTTTAAATCTTTCCATAATCTCACTTGGGTCAAAATTTAATTCATAAGAGGATATATTTTTCATAGTTACTTTTACCTTTTCATCACAATCGTATACATCAATATAAACTCTAGTTCCTTCTAAAGAATATTTAGCTATATTAGATAAAAGATTTTCAAATACTCTATACATTCTTCTTCCATCTGCCCATATATATACCTTGTCATTTGGAACATTTAGTTTTATATCTAAATTACTTTTAGATAATTTTTCTTCAAGCTCACCTATACTTTGTCTTAATAGTTGCACTAAATCAATCTTACTAATTTGTAATTCTATATTACCACTACTTACTTTACTAGCTTCAAATAAATCTTCTATTAATAGCTTTAATCTTTTTGACTTTGATTCAAGTACATTTATATAGTCATTTATATATTCTGGTTGTATAGATTCCTCTTTTTTAATCAAGTCTACATAATTTATTATAGAAGTAAGTGGAGTTTTCAAATCATGAGATACATTTGTTATAAGGTCAGACTTCATTCTTTCACTTTTTACTTGCTCTTCTATTGCTTTATCAAGGCCTTCTCCAATATTATTTATATTTTCAGCTAAAGACGTAAAATTATCATTTCCTGTAATTTTTATCTTATAATCTAATTTGCCCTGTTTTATCTTTTCGGTACCTTCTATTACATAACTAAGGTAGGAAAGTCTTTTAGTTATATATATTGCAAATCCTAAAAAAATCCATATAGAAACCACTAATCCCAAACTTGTACTTTGAGTACTAATCGCCATGATTAAAATTAAAGATGCTATCACTATCATAATAACTTTTCGTGCTAAAGATACTTTCCTTATAGCGTTAATGACCTCCTTTACAGTCTTTATTAACCATAAAATCACTCTTACTATAATACTCGACTTAAATATGCATATTTTATTTTCCAAATAACTCAATTGAACATGTATAAAAAATATATTGTTTGATACTACCAATAAGGATATAAAAGCTAACATCATGATATAAATATCATAAGATACATTAAAAACATACATAATCAAAAGTACTATTGAAATAGATACTAGTATTACATTAAATTCCATAGGTATCTTACTGTATATTAATAAAAATATGTTATTTCTTTTTAAAGCTTCGCATTTTATTCTACTATATAAAATTATAGATAATAAACATATAATTGCTAAACTTAAACTAGCTACAAAAAATAATCTTACTTTTTCTGTAGCTTGTTTAAAGATTTGAAAGTTAGTATATACTATTCCATCATCTATAGTTGGTTCTTCGGGAAAAGATGCATATGCCTCAAAAGGCATATATCCTCCATTGATTTCCATACTAACATTATTTAGCTCAAATTTTTCTCCATTTATTTTTTTAGTATATGAGCTTCTTTCTCCATCATTTACTATCTCTATATCACAATAGCCTTTAATATTTTTTTTAAAATCCTCTAAATAACCATATTCTGTATTTGTATAAAATTCTCCTGTCTTTGTATTAACAATGTATATTTTTATATTTTTCAGAGAACTTAAATATTCAGTAGAATCTTTTATATTTTTTACACTTTTATTATAATCAGAAACAATACTATTTGAATCTGTACTATTACCTCTTGTTTGATAGCGTTCATAATTTAATTTAATTTTTTCTTCCCTACTTAACCCACTGCTTATAGATAGCTTAAAATTATATAATAAATTAGAGATTGTCTCACCATCAAACATATTACTGTCATAAAAATCATCAGATATATTAAAAATTCCATTCTTTGTAGAAGTTTTTTGTATATTGTATTTAGGTTCAGTAAGTCCTATTGTTACCAACAATATAGTTAATGGAAATGAGATAGATATTATGATTAATGAGACTAACTTTAATGTTCTATATTTTTCCAACTTGTCCACCTCATCTACATTGTCAGTATTTTATATAATATAAAATTTAATACAAGCATAATTCCCATAGAATAAACTAAACTATTGGAGAAAAAGTTAAAACATATAAGAATTCCTAACATTTGTGTAAATGTAAAAATGACCAAAATCAAAATACAATTAAATATTAAACTTTTTTCTTTTATAAGTTTTCCACTAAAATTTTTCAATCTTATAACCAACTCCCCACACCACCTTTAAAAATCTTGGTTCTTTTGGATTTATTTCAATCTTTTCTCTTATTCGCCTAATATGTACTGCGACTGTATTTTCTGAATTAAAGCTTTCTTCATTCCATACTTTTTCGTATATCTCATCTATTGAAAAAACTCGTCCTTTATTTTCTAAAAGAAGTTCAATGATTTTGTACTCAATTGGAGTCATTTTTATATTTTCACCATCAATTTTCACTTCTTTTGTTAGTGTATTTAATTCTAAAGCTCCACTTTTTAAAATTTCTTTACATGTATCTTCGTAATTGCCTAAAGTTACATATCGTCTTAAGTTTGATTTAACTCTAGCTATAAGCTCTAATAAGTTAAATGGCTTTGTTATATAATCGTCAGCTCCAATATTTAATCCCATTATTTTATCTGTATCTTCACTTTTTGCTGAAATTAAAATTATTGGTATGTTTCTTTCTTCTCGTATTTTTACAGTTGCTTTGATTCCATCTAATTTAGGCATCATTATATCCATTAATATTAGATGAATGTCATTCTCTGTTATTATTTTCAAAGCTTTCATTCCATCATATGCTTTATATATTTTAAATCCTTCCGATTTAAGATATATTTCTATTGAATCAACAATTTCTTTATCATCATCTACTACTAATATATTGTACATATTTTCACTTCCTCTATTGTATAATAATACTTATCTCTATTATACAATATCTTTCACTCCCTTTCTCAACAATGACTAAATTGTTATATTACATTAGCTTACATTTTTGTAACTTTCCCTTATAATTATATAATAGAACATAAATCTTAAGAAAATATTATCCTAAATCTTAAATATTTCTTAAGATTTAAGATAAATTGAGGTTTATTTGAATTAATTGATTTGAATTATGTTGTTTTCAGATTACTTTCATTTAAGTATTTTGATTGGATTCAGCTGAATTAATGTATATTAATTCTTATTGAGCAGTTTTTATTTTCTGGGTGGAAGAATGGTGGAAGAATCATATTTTACTAATTTTCTTCCACCATTCTTCCACCCAAATAGACTTAGAAGCATTTATTTAACTGCAATAGTAGATACTTATTCAAATTCTATTTTTATACATACTATCTATTATATACTATTAAAATTTATATAAATATAAGACAAACCTATTTCATTTTTTAACATATTCAGAATAATAAATAAAATGAAGGTATGAAATTATAACTTTTTCTACCTTCATTTTATTTACTGTGTATCTATTAGTCATTTTTTTCTTTCAAATTCTTAAAATATTCTTCAAGTTCAATTAATTTATCTTCATCTACTTCATCATCTTTACTATGTAATGCTGATATTAAACTTGAAATTGAATTTTTATGTATGTTCTTCAAAAATTCTTTCGTTTCAAACCTTAAATATTTTTTCTCTTTTACTAGTATATTGTAATGTGTAAGTTTACCTATTTTCTGTGTGCTTAAAAATTCCCTTCGCTCTAATCTTTTTAAAACTGTAAATGTAGTTGATTCATTCCAACCATATTTTTCTTCCATCGTATTAACTAAATCTCTAGAAGTTAATACTTTGTTAGCTTCCCAAATATATCTCATAACTTTTAATTCTGCTTCTGGTAATTTACTAATTTTCATAGTTTACACCCCTTTGCCGATTTATGTATATGTAAATTCTACATCAATAAAGCTTATCAAACAAGAGAATTTAGCCAAATATATCCATCCAATTTTTACCATATTATTCTTTTAAGTTTCTGTAATACTCTTCTAATGAGTCTAACTTTTCTTTACTTACATTTTTATGTGTGGTAGTAAGAGAACGCATTATTTTTCTACTCTTACTAGATTTTAGTACCTTTTTCTTAAAAGCATAATATTCTTCATTATCTATTATTATTTTATAATGAGATTGAAACTTTATAATATCCCTAGCCAAATAGCCTTTGTCAAGTAGCCTTTTTAATAGTGTTTTTATTGTACTTTTATGCCATCCATACATCTGTGTTATATCTTTTACAATTTCTTTTTTAGACATTTTAGAATCTTTTTTCCATAAATATTCCATCACTATTAGCTCTGCTCTTAATAATTTTTCTACTAACATTTCTTCTTTCATCTTGTGTCGCTCCCTCATTCAGTCTAACTTAAACTAATAATAGGAGCTTTTTAACACAAAAACTACAGGTAAAATTTTCCATATATTCTACTGTTTTAGTTTGTTTTTATATATAAAAAATATTATTCATATCTACAAATTTATTCAATTTTCAAACACATATATCAAATAATAACTAGTTGTATTGTATTGTTTTAATTGTAGAATAATACTAAATTGCTAAAACTAAAGGAATTTAGTGGCATAAATATTTATTAAATAAGACTTGTAAAATGAGTTATAAGTTATATTGGTAAGTTATTAAAAACATATACTCTTTTGTTTTTGTGAAAGTTTTTTAGGTAGGTAATAATATCTATATTTAAAAATAAATTGTATGGATATACACATATATTAACTTCTTATAATTATAGTTTATATGGTTATTATAATTTTATAAATACACAGTTAGACGACTTTGTAATATAGTACATAGAAAATATGGTAGAATCTTGTCTGCATAAAGCAATGATATTGATAGGTAAATATAATTATAAAAGATTAATTAATTTATATCATCCATCTTGTGTAAATCATATCTATTCTAGTGAAAATTTTCATATAATCTAGCAATTTCAATATGATTACTAAATATTTTAGTAAACAATTTATTTATTTATTTTATTGACATTTAGTAAATATTCTAGTAAAATAAACTTAATAAAATTTTTAAATAAAAGGAGATTGATAAAATGAGAGTACCTGAATATTTGTCACACAAACCTATAGTTGCGGTAGATAATTATGATAGAATTGATGGAAAGTATGCAAATAATTCTGATGCAAAAGCTTTGTCTTTAGGGAAAGCACAATGGAGTGATGATGAGAATATTGAAATTTCAGCTAAAGTTTGGAGACACACTGGGGGGAAATGGTCTAGACAAAGTGAAGAATTGCCCCTACATAGAGTATTGGATTTAAATATATTAATACTATCATCAATGATGATTAAAAAAGATAATAATCTTTCAAAGACTAATTTAGATGAAGTTATATTAAATGAATCTGATAATAAAATATTAGAAAAATTTTTAGATGAAAATCAAGAATATCTAAAGCCTAGAATCAGAGAATTAAAAAGAATCTTAAATGAAATAAATTTAGAAGATTAAAGTTAGTTAAGTAGGTGAATGAATTGTGTAATTTTAAAACTTACATATTAAAAAGAACTCTGAATAATAAACAACTGGAGATAACTCGAAGTTTTGACTTAGATAATCTTATTTGTACTGCAACAGAAATATTGAAAGATAATAAGATTGATTTGATAATTATTGATGAAGTAAACAATGTTGTTTGGAGAAATGAAAAAAGCACTCCCCAACATGAGAATGCTTAGTTACAGATATAGGAGTGTACTGCGAATACACTTCTATTTTTTTATTATATCATATAATTTACTCTATGAAAAAGACCTATTTAAATCGTTTCTAAGATATGTTGAGTAAGGTTCTTGATAGTGTTTATACATTTAATGTATTTCAAAAAAATAAGCACTCTTTTTATAGGAGTGCTTTGGTGTATGTTAATGTATATATCTAATACAATTATAACATGTCTTATGTTTTAGTATGATAATTTTCGTTCGTTTTATTGTTACAATATATATTATGATTTTATATAATTTTTTTAACTAATAAAAAATTATTTTTGAAGTATAATATATTAAAAAGGTGATAGAAATTATCTATCACCTTTTTGTCTAATATTTAAATTTAATTTATTTACTACTAAAATAAATCTAAATGCATTTTAAGAAATTAAATAGTTAAATAGTATATTAAAGCATAATGGTAAAGATAAAAATATAAAATTCTTTATAGTCATAAGTTTTACCTCATCATTTTTATTTTCTTCATTAAAGTAATTGTCTTGATAAAATGTGGCTCTATTTTGATAACCTGTTTTTAATACCCCATTTTGAATTAATAGGAGTATAAAAAATATTGCTAATAAAATAAAGTTGTAATTTTTTTCTTTTAATATAAAATTAATTGTAATAACTATAAAACTATATAAAACATATATAAAAATTTTCATAAAAAGCACCTAAATTCCATATTTATATTTTATGTTAAACCAAATCTAGTTCCTATAAAAACATCTACATAATCAGTCCAAGTGGCACTTGATACACTTCTCTTTACTGTTAAATGAGCCTGTGCATTTACTCCACCTGCTCCACTAGCATCATAGTAGTAATTAGAACTTGGAGAAAATGAATATGTAGAGCCCATTTTTGGTGAATTCCATGTTGTAGAATTAAATTTTTCTATTCCAGAAGTACGATTACCTGTAGCATTAAGATATCTACTGTAACCAGAAATTGAACGTAGATATAGTTTTGTAGGAGTCATTTGTGGATCTGACTTAGATATAACACCGCCACTCACATTAGTTATTTTATATCCAGGATATCCATCAGGCAAATTACGTTTATCATATGTCATTTTTACAAAATACTTTACATCTGCAAGTATTTCTTCCTGATATTTGTTAAGTATAGCTCTAGTTACTATTACAGTTGCGTCAAATGTTTCTGAATCTTTATTTTCAGCTATTTTTACAACATCTAATATTGTATCTTCTTCTGTTGATATTAAATTTTTGATATCTTTACTGTTTAACATTACTTTACTCTTAGGGTCTTCATTTCTAGGTCTAATGTTGTGATTTGCTAAATCTATTATCCTTTGAGGAATTTTTTCAGGGGGGTCTTCATCAGCAAAAGTAAATGGTACACATACTTGAAAAATCATTAACACTGATATTACAAATGGTACAAGTTTTTTTAATTTCATAAGAACACCTCCTTGTTTATATAAATTATAATATAAATATTCAGAAATTTCAATCTATTTTTGTAGAATAGTTATATTTTTTGATATTTAATATATTATCATTAAATTTTATTACATATATTTGTAATAT
The DNA here is from genome assembly GCF_056688955.1 of Clostridioides sp. LIBA-6822. Taxonomy (NCBI): domain Bacteria; kingdom Bacillati; phylum Bacillota; class Clostridia; order Peptostreptococcales; family Peptostreptococcaceae; genus Clostridioides; species Clostridioides sp. LIBA-6822. Next base: position 2,618,104 of record NZ_CP196995.1, read on the forward strand.
TTTAGATACTCTTTATACTTATATTGCTGATATACTTTGATTAAGAAAAGCAAATTTAACAGGAGGTATCTGCTATGGATTTTGGAAATATCAATCTTATACTTATTGGAATAATAGTTATAATAGGAACTACAATAATATATTTAATTAAACCTAAAACTGCTTTTTGTAGTAAAAAATATTTTAATAAATTAGAATCAACATATGGAAATATAGATAAGAAAAAAACTGTTAAACTAGAAGCACTTTATCGCTATGTAACAGGTCTTGAGTATATAGCAATAGGCTTATTTACAAGAAGATTAGATATTACAATAATAGCAATAATATTAGTATATACTATAACAACAATGCTATATTATTTAATTAGAAGGAAATATATAACTATATAAACTATTTATAATAAAACACTGATATAATCAATAAAGAAGGTGATAGTATTATACTCTATCACCCTTTGTCTTGTCTAATATTATATGATTTCATCCTGTTTTTATCAACCAATATAACTAAATAGTTATGAGAAAATACTATAAAAAATTATTATAACATTTAACAATCTCCATAATATTCAGCAAAATATAAAGGGCTTTTCTTAGTGACCTTATAATTTCTCAAGTATGATTCTGTAGCTTTCTCAATTGGAGGTTTAGTTAATGTATAACATTTTGCATTTTCTTTTGACAACTTTTCTTTGTCTATTTTGTTATGCAACTCATCATCAACTATTCTTGTAGTAATAGCTTCTTTGAAATATCCATTAAAAAACACATGCGTCTTTAGTGCTAGTGTAGGAGTTGAATGTAATATTAGAAACACTGCAATAATAGATAATGCTGTTGTTAATACTAACTTTATCCTCTTCATAATTAATCTCCTCACATTAATAATATATCTATAACTTATTATATAAGTTAACATATACAAATATCTTTTTCAACACAAATAAAAAAAGAAGGTAACAACTAACTCTAGTTGCTACCTTCTAATCTATCTATTAATAAAATCCAATGCTTTATAAAGTGTATCAAACCTATCATTTCCCTTTATCATAGTATATCTTTCTTTAGTTATAGAACCTATCTTATTACATGCTCCACCACCAACAACATATAAATTCTCTGTCTGACCTGGTATATAATCTTTTATATCACATACTCTACATTCATTTTCTTTGTAGTTCCAACTAATTATTTGTGCTAATACCTTGTCAACTTCTCCCTCGTAAACCACTGTATGTTTATACATTTGTTTCACCTCAATATTATCTATTTTCTTATTTAATATACCCTCAGCTATTAGCTTTGCAACTGTATTTTTATTTTTAATATAATAATCTGTATCTGCTTTACTGTCTACAAAGCATACCTCAATCAATATTGCAGGTGCTTTTGTATGACTAAGCCAGTAAAGACCCCTTACATCCGATTTAGCACCTCTATTTTTAAATACTGTTGATAGTTTATCATTTACTCTATTTGCATACACTTTGCCATTATTAGTTTTGTATATTGTTTCTGTACCCATTGGATTTAGAGTTGTGTTATTTGCATTGAAATGGATTTGCACTGCCAAGTCTATGTCTTGTTTATTTGCTATTTGACATTGTTCAGATAAATAATTATTCGATTTATCTATCTTACCAGTATATACAGTTGCTCCACCTTGTTTTAACCATTTAACTATTAGTTCTGTTAGTATTCTATTTTCTTTTCCTTCATCTATATAACCAACTGCTCCTGTTCCTTTACCTGTTAGTGTATGACCTGGTACTATTGCTATTTTCATTATTTATTTTCCTCCTTTAATATTCAATTCATCTGTCATTGTATCTAGTAAATTTCCTATTTTCTCTTTTAGTTTTTTAGGCACTGGTAATCCACATAAGTACATATTTTTTAATATACTTACACTTTCATACAAAATGAATAAAATAGAGAAAAATTCAGATATTCCAAGATGATTTAATCGTAAAAAATCAACCCAATCCTGCGGTAACATAAATAAAAAGTTAAACTTTGTAAGTATGTCAACTACTGCTAGAAAAAATATACATGCTATCATTGCAACTTTTCTTATTCCTCCATTTATGCCAAAAGAGCTATTAAACTTATGTGTTTTTATTGCTCTTAAACATCCTAAAAGAGTATCAAAAGCTATTGCTAATATTACTAACTTTATAAATATATTTGTTCCTAAAAAAACTATCGTTATATTCATACATCCTCCTAATTTTGTATTAAAATAGGACTTAGAAATTATCTAAGCCCTTTAAATGTGTAAATTATTTTACTCTTAAATTATCTACAAATTTTGTAGTTTTTTTTAAATATGCTATATTACAATTATCTATCCCTTGTTTTGTAGGGTGTTCGATATAACAGCCTTTCAAATCTCCTATTTCCATATTTTCTTCCATTTTGTCTGTTTTGTAATTAATAAATATACTTATTAACATAATTAAAACTAGTATTGATATAAATTTCTTCATATTTTTATCTCCTTTATAATATAATTTTTCTATTATAGATAAAAACAAAAAAATTATAACTAAAAAAGGAAATTATTTTTAATTTATATAAAAAAAGAACCTTCTATAACGTTGATTCTACTACTCCACTATGTTCGATTATATAATCTTCTACTACTGGACTACTTGATAATACTACATAATTTTCATTTAAAGTTTCATATATTTCTATAATATATAAATTAGAGTTTTCACCCATTATTTTTTCTTTTTCATCTAAAGAATTATAATATACTTGTTTTTTCATAATTTATTCCTACCTTAATATTTTTAATTCTTCTATTTCTGCACGAGCTGCATATGAACCATCTAAATTTCCTGCTCCTACAGATGTTAATAATATTTGTACTTTTATATCCATGCCCTTCTCAACAATAATATCTTTTGTAAATGTTAGATTAGCAGAAGATGCATCAGGAGTATTGTCAGTAACATAAAAGTATTCTTTTCGGTTTCCACATACTAGCTCTATTTTTGCTGTTGCATAATCAGCACGCATTTTAGACGCTTTAAGTTTGCCTGTGAATCTTAATGTGCCTTTTATACTAGATACTTCATTGTAAACGATGCTAGGAGTGTTTACAATTGTAGCTTGAATTCTATTTTTTAAAGAAAAAATTTCTATTGATTGAAAAATCCAGTTAACTTTTTCAATCAAATTAGTAAATGTTTCAGATGATGTTGCTGAAACATTTTTAGAATTAATTGTTTCCACTAATACATTTTTTAATGTTTCTATTTTTGTTTTAGTTACACCTAGTTTATCTGTGCTCAGAAATGGGCTTCCTAACACATCTGATATATTATTTTTGCCAGTTTGAAAATCAGTTTGTACATTTTCTAATGTAGTCATAAGCTCCCCTAAACTAGCACTTTCAGTTAATTTTTCTGTCATATTATCACCTCATTTATATCATATCTATTAAATTATTCACTATAGTAATTCCTTTCGCTTTCTGCCCATTTACTTCTGTTGACAATTCCTTCAATGCTCCTTCTACATTGTCACTTTCAAAATTATTATTTGCATCTTCTATAGTTACTTTCTTTGCTTCTAAAACAAGATTTCTAACTTTATTAACTAACTCTTTGAAAGTCAATTAAATCACCTCTTTCCAATGAAAAAAGAACCTCCTATACTGTTGGTTCTACTGGTGTTTCTTCTTTATTTAATAAACCTGTTAACTCTAAATATTGTTCCTCTTCAATCCTGTTTACTGCATAGAATACATCCATTTTATGTTGTAAATCTTCCTTAGTGCTATAGTTCTTTTGTTCTATCATTAATTTTAATAAGTTATACATGTTAATTTCCTCCTATAAATTGTTATTTAATTTTATATTTTCTACTTCAAATGCTGTATTTACTATCTCACTATCTCTATTTTTATTTTCTTCTTTTAACATACTTAATTCTTTTTCTAATGCTTGTAATCTCTTTTGTTCATCTGTTAAAATGACTGGTATATCTTTTATATTTAGTTCTTTTGTGACTGGATTTATAGACTCTATATACTGTTTACTATAGTCTATACTTCCAAATTCAACATCTAAGTAATGTAGTTCTGTTATTGCGTCATGTTCTGATACATCTCCTGTTGCTTCACCTGTTTGTAAGAGTATTTTACCATCTTGATTAAAAATAATTCTATTTGTTCTATTCATTTTATCACCTCATTTTTTATTCAAAAGCATACCATGTAAACCCTTCATTACCAGAACTACCTATTGTAAGAATAGGTAAGACTATTTTTTCATCACTATATTTAATTTGACCTGCATCTAAAAGAAAATTTCTGCCTTCATTACTAGTTGTAAATGCAGGAACTAAATATTCATTTTTTTTATATATAACATTTGAAGAATAATTGAAACTACTTATATCGTTTCCAATTACTATTACTAATGTTGGTTCAAATGCTAGATTGATTATTTCTGTACTATACATTTTTTCAGTCTCACTGCTTTTGTATTTTTTAAAGTCAATAAGTCTTGTTAACATAGAAGAAGTACCTTTTGCCCATCTTTTTCTTTGACTTAATTGATTGTTCAACTCTGTTATCCTATTTTGCAACTCCTCAACACTAGAATCTGTACTGTCAAAAGAAGTCTTTATTTTCTCTGATAACTCAACAAGTGTATTATTTAGACTTGCCTCTATATTCTTTAATGCTAAAGTATTTATAATACTTGTTTTCCCAGTTTTAAAACCCGAATTAACTTCAACAATTTTGGATGCTATATCATTTAAATTAACATTTTCGGGCAATGGCATTATATTCTTACTTATACTTAATACTTTCTCTACTGTAGCATTTGCACTGTCTGTAACTACTATTTTAAGTGTGTGTAGTGCATTATCTTCTAATGTATAGTTAATTGTTTTCTCTGTTGTTAAATCTTCTGTTATAGTTTCTTTTAATACATCATCTATAAATATTTCTATTTTAGTTAATAATGCAGGGTCTGTGTGGTCTGCTTTAAACGTTGCAGTAGTTGAGTTATAAGCTGATACATTTAAAAAAGGTAATGTTTGGAGTAATGTTATTTTGGCTTTACCATTGACTCCACTATTACCCGCTGATGTTTTACCTGCTGTTGTACTAGCATTTTCTAGCCAATATTCAGAAGTTGGTGTATATCCAGTAGGTTTATAACTGTTTTTAGTTAGAACATATCCACTACCTCCTCCGCCATTGCAGTGAGAATAGTAGCAACCTGAACCACCAAACCATCCACCACCACCTCCTGCATGATTAGAAGAACAACCACCTTTTCCAAAGAAGCCATCATTTTTGCCATCATTTTCTAAACCTCTACCTCCATCATATTGAGTTGCTCCAACAGCACTTCCATCAGAAGTAATACTATTTTCTCCTTTTAATCCACCTCCATTACCACCTCCAAAACCTGCATGACCACCACCGCCTCCTCCTGCTACAATTATACGTGAAAATAAACCTTGTTCACTGTCCCACGCTCCTCCAACAAGTCTTATATCAGTAGCTCCTCCTCCAGTACTAACACCATAACCACCTCCATTAAATGCATAGTTAGTAGAAGAAGTATCTAAACCTAGTTGACCAACATAAACATATAAAAGAGTCTCTTTTCTTAGTATAAGTTCACCAACAGAGTATCCTCCACCCGAATGAGAAGTAGCACTATGCGTTTCTCCACCACATGCCCCCCAACATTCTAATTTGTATCTACCAGCTTTTAGAGTAATAGGTTGTGGTTCTGCTTTAAAATTAAAATTCCATTCTGTAACCATTTCATCACTCTCCTTTAACAATAAGTTATCAACTCATTTACACTCGTTGCAATATTAGATAAATTTCCATTCAATTTTTCTTCTATATTAGCCAATATATCTTCAATCTTTTTAGATGAATAAGCAGTCATTTCAGACACTCTGTTATCATCAATATTCACATTAATTAAACTAGTTTGTGCATTTCCATTTATCAAATATACGAATGTCCTATTATTTTCAGTACTTCTGACGATTATATTATTATCTTTTACTGTCGCATCAGGGACAAGTGTATCTCCGTTTTCATTGTATATAGATATTAATATTCTTTCAGTCAAAAGTGGATTTTCTATAGTTGCTTCATACATATTAGTTTCACTATTTAAAACCCAATCAGCCACTTCTATGATATGTGTATGAGATACATTCACACCACCTGCGATAATATTATCAATTTTGATATTTTGTTTCTCGTTTTCTGTGTCAATTCTAGTGTTTAACTCTGTCTTAGCAGTTTCTATATTACTTGTTAACTCTGTTTTAGTTGTATCTATTTTAGTGTCAATAGCATCTATTTTAGCCTCTAAATCTTGTAAATCTTTTAATGTAGCAAAAATTATTGTAGGGTCAATTTTAAGCTCTATATTATTAACATTAGATACAACAAAAATAGTTTTTACCTTCATGTCAATAACTGCTCCATCTTCTAATTTAGGCTTGTATGCTGACCTATATTTTGATATAGCAAGTAAATTACCCTCTGTATCTAAATAACCTATCTCTCTAACTACAAAGCCTCCAACACTCGCAGGAATAAGACTTTCTAAAAGTAAACAATTAGACATAGCTTTATCAGTTGTGACATTTCCTACTTTACCTTCCCAAACCACATTTTTGAGTACTGTTTGTTCTTCTGTTGGATTATATTCACTTCCTGCACCATCTCCAAGTTGAATCTTAGCAAAGTCAACTTTTTCTCCTACAATACTTGCATTTGCTATTTTAGCTTTACCTATGTTTGTTAATATCGTGTAATAACTTTTATCTGTAGCCAAACTACCACCTCCTATCTAATAAATCGTAATCTCTTGGTATCCAAATCCATTACCACTAATTATATTAATTTCCCCTTGAGTTTCAATATCTGAAGGTGACCAAGGGTAAATTGTAATCTCATGTCCTGTAATAGTTGTCGCTCCAAAGTACAGACTATTATCTTTACTAACCAAAACTCTAGTATAATCTAAAGTTAGGTTACAAGGTTTAATGTTACTTACAAATGTATGAACTTCCTCAAACCAATCTTGATTTCTTGCATCACTTTCAAGATGTATGTTATAAGCGGCATTATTTATAGTTAATTCATAGTTTCCTTCTCCAACAATTGAATCTAACCAGTTTCTTAAAAATCGTTCTGAATAAGGTAATTTACTTATATATTTACTAAAAATCCTAAATCGTCTATCTTCCAAACTCTCGTTACTTTTTGGAACTATAGACATTATTTTTTCCCATCTTTTTATACCAGTTATAGTTAAATCCTCTAAAAACTGGTCATTTAAGACATCATCTAATTTATCATGTAGTATCTTTATTTCTTTGTTATCTGCATTAAATGCTTTTATATATTCTTCTTTATCTTGTAAAATCTGCGGCAAGTAACTTATTAGATTTATCTCTTTATCCAACTACCTCACCTCTCGTTACTATGCTATTACTATCTATTGTTAGATTAGATTTTGCATCATTTATCATTGTGTTTGCAATGTCTAATACTCCATCAATACTTAGCAATCTAGTTTCAATTTGAGATATACGAACTATTAAGTTTTCTTCATCTTCCCAACTCATATTTAACTCATTTAAATAGTCGTCTATTGTTTCTTCTGCTATAGTCTTTATATTCTCCCAAGCGTAGCCACTCTTATATGTTATCTCTGCTGATATATTTATAGTTGTACTTGTAACTCCTTCTATAGTCACTCTATGACCTATTGGTGCTAATCCGAGACCTTCTCCTTTCATATTTGGGTCAATTTCTTCTTGTACTAGATTAACTAAATCAGTGCTTGGTACTTTGAAATTAGAGTTAATTATTACTAACTTAACAGTTCCTCCACCATTCCAAGTTGGATAAACTTTAACTCCCCCAACGTCAGGCAATTTATTAACTTCATCCTTATAATTCTGTATATTACCACCGAAACTTTGTGAGTTTAAACTATCATAGTATCTTTGTCTTAAACTGTCCTCAGATTCTTCATCCTCTCCATTTATCAATATTTCTGTTAGTTCTGCTGTTTCTAATTTATCTATATATTCAATTGTAATCAACTGACCAAGTTCAAATACAGGTCCAGCAGTTTCACATTTCATTTTATATACTCCTTCACTAATTCTCTCTGTTGCAATATAATTGTATTCTCCTAGATTAAAACGTGAATCTAATGGAATGTCTATATTAAAGACTCCTTTTGCAATTGTATTAGTAGCTTCAAGTGGTGTAATTCCTCTTTCTTTACATCTTTTCTCTAAATAATAGTAACTGGCAGTATCAACAAAAGTTTGGTCTAGTAATTCATCCATAGCAATGTATGTTTCTGTAAGTTCTATAGCAACTGGTGCCAAGGCATTATATATTATAGAACCCTCTCGTTTGTCAAACGTGTCAGGTACACTATCTAACATTCTTTTAATTATATTTTCAAATGTCATAAGTTCAAACACTAAATACTCACCACCTTCTCTGCTTTGATATTTCCATATTTGGTATGGACAATAAATTTACACTGGACCTTTCCTTTTTGATTTTCAAACTCAAAATTATCTACATTTTCAATCCTATCATCCTGCATTAATGCTTCTGTTATCCTTCTTTCAAGTTCGGGTATTACATATGAGACAGGTTCTCCAATAAGGTCGTTCAACTCGACTCCATAATTCCAACTATATATTAGATGTTGGTATCTCTCTGTATTTAAAATTAAAAAGATGGTCTGTTTTAATGCTTCCACATCATCACAAATACCATCTACTTTATTTCTCTCTATATGAAGTTTAAAAGTCTTACTTGGTTCTTGCCTTACATTAAAATTTATAATTGATACATCTTCAATATCATAGTCAATAGTGTCTGTTGGTATCACTTCATCACATCCTATCTAAAATTAAATACTGTTGTCCTCCTTGCATACGAATTAGAACTAATTTATCTCCTATCTTTTTATCTGTATATCTTTTAAATGTATCTGTTTGTATTAAAAAAAATTCACCAATAGATAATTTTTGTTCTATTTTAATTTTTAAAGGACTTACACTTTCTATTGTTCCAAATACAACCCTAATCGGATTACTTGTCTCTACTGCATCCATTGCTGCTTTTTTAATTATTTGTAATAAATCTTGGCTCATATTATCACCTCATTTATATAAATCTTCTCACATGTGTATATCCTTTGCCACTTCTATACGAATCAATAGACTGTATTTTTACTACATCTCCAGTCTGTGGTGAATGAATCATTTGACCATTTCCAAGATACATCATTACGTGATTACTACTACCTCCACCAACTCTACATAGTAAATCTCCTGCTTTCCATTTACTCCTATCTTTTAAATCTACTGCACTACCTGCTTTACTTTGCGTTGCAACAGTCCGAGGAATTTTTATACCTATTTGTTTATAACACCATTGAGTGAATCCAGAGCAATCAAAAGTGTTAGGTCCTTCTGCTCCTCGAGCATAGTTACAACCTAATTTACTTTTTGCTACACTAATTAGTTTATCTGCTTTAAAGCTATTGTTTGTAGGTGTATTAGCATTGTTATTATTTTGAACTTTATAAGTTGTATCTTTTAAATTCTTTTCTGCTTCTTCATTACTTCCAACTCCTGTACCTGAATTATTAGGACTATAGGTACTTCCTGTTATTTGTTTATAGAACTTGCTTACTCCTGGTACCCAATCTTTATTAAGAGGGCTATCATAAAGAGGTGCATATTTGTCTCTAATACGCTCTAATGTTTTTCTTCCTGTATGAATATAGTTTCTTGATAAATTGCTAATACCTCTTTTTATCCCTTCATCTACAGAAGAAAAAGACATACCTTTCATTCCAAAGAAATTGTTTTTATTTTTACAAAGCGAGGAACTACCATTACCAGTTTCATGTATAGAAATAGCAGCCATTAAAGCTGCATTGACTTTGTAAGCATTAGAATATTTAACAAATATATTTCCTGTATTTGATAATTTTCCTTTAAATACTTTATTCAATTTATTTATCATATCATTGTCTTCTTTGCTTGTAGTACTCTGTGCAGGACCATTTTTCTTTTCATCTTTATTGTTAGTGTTTCCACTACTGTAGCTTGATGAAGAATAAGAAGCGAACTCGTCTCCATCAACTAAAGTTAAATCCATGAAATGTGAATTATTTTCAAAAGTATGTTTAACTTTCTCAACTAACATATAATTTTTTAACTCTATATCTCCCAAATCTAAAAAAACAGGTACTAAACAACCTGCTCTTACTCTAATATCTCCTAAAACATTTTTTAAACTTAATGACTTAGTTTTCTTATTATATAGTTTTAAAAGTATATCACATTTTTGTTTTATTTCTGCTTCACTCATGTTCTTGTCTACTGTATCAAACATTTGAAGTATTCCCCAACTCCTCATATGCGTAGAATCTTGTGCAATATAAACATCTCTTTTTCCTGTCTCCTCGTTGTCTCTTACTAATTTTATTTTTGTATAAGTATCACTATCTATTGATGAATTATAGTCAAAATCTTCTATTACATTATTATTCATAACAGTATCTAATTTCATTGATGCAACATTTTTTAAAGTTATTCTTCCAAAATCATCATATAAAACATACATTTCTTTTTTCTCTCTTAGAGTATCATCTAGTGCAGTTAAAACCATATCAAAGAGTGTTTTATTTTCTTCAACTCTCGATATTTTATATTTTGTATCTTCTATGATATTATATTTCAACTTAAAATCTTTAGCTAACATCTTTACAAGTTCACTTGCAGTATTGTTCTCAAGAACATAAGTATCTTTATTTTTAAAAAATCTTAATTGGTCATAAGCAACTATCTTGATATGATTTTCTTTATCTCTTTTCTTCTGAAATATATATCCATAGAATATACCTACACCCTTGTAATATAATCTTACTGAGTTACCTTCGCAAAACTCTAATATCTTATCCATAACTATTGTAAATTCAAGTTTAGACGGTGTTCCTCGTCTCTCAATTTCCCATGTGATTCCATCTAAAACTACAGGCTCATAGAAATCTTCTAAGTGAGCTATTACTAGTCTTATATCTCTATCATTTGCTAATACTAATTCATTAGACAAGTTTTAACACCTGCCCTTTATAGATTGTATACTTAGATAGATTCTTACCCTTATTTGCTTTATCCATCATAGTTTTATTTAGTTCATATACCTTTTTATATAAAGAACCATTACCAAGTTGTTTCTGACAAATTGACCAAAGGCTATCCCCTGCTTTTACTGTATATGTTTTAGCATTTGGTGCATTGACTGAATCAACTCGTTTTGGCTCTATTTTTACATTAGGTCTACCTGTCTCGTTTTTAGGTGCAGCAGGAACTAATTTTTTAGTTGAGTAATCTCTATATTGTTTCAATTTTATTGCAACTTTTGTATCTGAACCATTTTCTGCATCTTCTACTATGTTATATTCCTCCAAAGATACTTTCATATTAGTGTTAAATAGTACTTTCCCACCCTTTTCCCTTGAAACAATAAATTGAAATGGCTTACAATCAGTTTTTAAAAGTTCTAGTTTACTTAAAAAGAATTGAACATCCCTAAAAGTCCCTCTGTAAAACGGTAGTTTATTATGTGTAAATTCTGCTTCGAAACTTATTTCAGATAGCCCTTCTTTTTTTAATATATTTACTTCACCCATATTAATTAGGTCAACTGTCTTATTTTTATTTGTTACTTTAATCTCTAATTTTGCAGGAGGTATTGGTAATTGTACTCCATCTAAATAAAAGTCATAAGCCACAGCTACACACCTCCTTCCTAAACTATACCTTCTGCTGATACAACCATAGCGTCATTCAGTTTCTCAGTTAAGACATTAACTATACCGTCAACATCTGTATCACTATTTATGTTGTTTGTATTGTTCATGTCAATTTTAATATTTACTCCTGTGTACCTATTGATTACTTCCTGTTCTGCAATATCTCTAAGATATTTAAGGTCTTCTTGACTTTTATCCATTGTTTTTGCCATTTTTGCAGTGTTTCCTGCTGTGTCCTTTGCTCCTTTGGCGGCATCCCCAAGTGGAGAATTAAGCCCTGCTGAACCAATTCCATCACCAAGTCCGTATTTTTTATCCCATAAGTCGTCTAATCCTAATTTTTTCTTTGCATCTTCCAACATCTTATTTATATCAAAAGTATCTTTAAATTTATCAGTTATAGCATTTTGCCACTTAGTTCCAAGTGCATTTCCTTTCTCAAATGCTGCTCCAATATCCTTATAGCCCATTCTCTCTAGTGTCACTTTTTCTGGTGCATCTCCTACCCATTTGTTTAAATCTGCAATTTGTTTTTTGATTGTGCTATTATCTGCCTTGACTGGTGTGAATGTTGCTTCTCCTACTTTCCCAATGTCCACTCCAGGAATTTTGTTTAGTAAATCAACAAGCTTATTTACTCCTCTGATTGCTATATTTGCCCCGTCTATGAAGGCTTTTCCAAGTGCATTTCCAGCACTATTCACAGAGTCATTCAATGCTGCCATTTTTTCTATTATAAAGATTACACCCTTTGCAATAGCTTGTTTCATAAAATACACACACTGATTCCATCCATTTGCAATTCCTTCATTTATAGCTATGCAACCATTTAGTAGCCATATCATTACGTTTTGTATTGCTGCTACTGCTGAAAATACAGCACCTACAATTACTCCTAACACAGTCAAAGACGTACCTGCAAATTTATTTATTGCTGCTACTGCAACAAAAACTACTACTACAAATGCTATAATACCTGCTATTATCCAAAAAATTGGACAAGATAATAATGCTGCATTAAATCCCCATTGTGCTGCTGTTGCTTGTGCTGTTACCAAAGCTTCCATGGTTTGCGCAGATATTTTTCCGAATATCGCAAATTCTTGTGCTGCTAAAGCTGCACAAGCTTTATATGCAGCTACTGCATACAATGAATTTACAAAAGATGCTACCGTAGTGGCAATTGTACTTGCAAGTAATACTCCTTTATATATCGCAATTGCTGCTATCACCCCATATATAACAGGTGCAACCATGCTCCAATTTTGGGCAAACACATTAGCAACATTTAGTGCTGCATTAGTAATTCCTCCAAGACCTTTAATTATCAATACAGCTCCTAATGTAAATCCTTGCACCAAGTTTGAGAAGAATTCACTATTTAAAATGTTTTTTATAATATTCAGTGTATCGTAAATATTCGAAGATATTGCAATCATAACATTCCGCATAGATACAACAATCTCACTAAATCTAACACTTTGTAATGCTCCACTTATCTTCCCGAGAGTCTCAGAAAAAATCATATAAGCGTCGTTTTTCATCATAATAAGTGCTTGACTGAAGGTTATTGGCATACTTTCGAATTTCTTTTCTATTTCAGCACTTGCTTTAAACAAAGCATTTCTCACTACATCTGCCGTTATAGCTCCTGTCCGAGATAAATCTTTTAATGCTTCTTTACCTTTACCCATAGATTCAGCTATTTTAGTAGCTAGAAGTGGAGCATTTTCCATAATAGACCTAAACTCGTCTCCTTGAAGCTTACCAGCTGCCATTGCTTGTGTAAGCTGATACATTGCAGCACTTGCTTCTGATGCTGATGTTCCTCCAATTACAAATGATTTATTCATTAACTCTGCAAACTTTACAACTTCTGCACTACTTCCAAACGCTTCTCCTGCAAGTATCCCCAGTTTTGATACCTGTGCTGCTGTATCTGCATAACTTGCTCTAGCACTTTGAGCTGATAAATAAATCATCTTATTAAGTTGTTCTGTTGTCTGTAATCCGTCATTCATTAGATTTAAACGTGCTTTTGTACTTGCAATTGTATCTGCTGCTTTTGTAATACTTTCTATTCCTTTTATTCCAATGTACATACCTGCGATATTTTTAAGCCTAGAAACCAATACAGAACTTGCTTCACTTCCTCGTTTTATACTATTGTTAAAATTTTCTTGTTCATTTGTATTTTTTCCAATTTTCTGTTCTATCCTTGTGAGAATACTTTCTATATTGTTTAAACTCTGCTGAGATGTCTGTATCCCGCCTGTGTTGAGTGGATTATTCAATCTCCCTTGTAGTCTTTCTAGACTATTAATTGTCGTATTAATAGATGTAGTCATATTACGAAAAGCGGGTGTCATTCCATCAAATATTTTTATAGAAGTTTGTATTGTTGCCACTTTCTCACCTTCTTTCATGCCACAATAAAAGCACTTGCCTATTTTCAAGCAAGTGCTTATAAATTTATATTTAGTCATTTATTTACGCCCAGAACTGTTTCCCACAATTTAAACAAGTAACTCTAACTTTCTTTGCACCTAAGTTGCCTGCCATTAAACCAAGTCCTCCTACAACAGTTGCTCCAGCTACAGCTTTTCCTATACCAAACCCCTTTTTATGAGCAGATAATGAAACAGAACCACATTTGGGGCAACGTGCTACATTATCATTCTCAAATTCATTAAATTTTTTATAGTTATCTTCCCTTAATTCGTCTTTTTCTTCTTCAATATTTATTTTTTCACTTAACTCTTTTAATTCTTTAAAAGCTGGATATATAATATTTTTACACTCTTTTATGTCTAGCTCTAGTAGCCTCATTACAACATCAATTGCTAAAATTTTATCTCCTTTAGTTTCTTTATAAATATTAGTCAGATTTAATTCTTTTCCATGAATATTTATAAAGAAATCATCATTGTTAACTGTATTTACTAATACAGGCGTTCCGCAGTTTGAACAAAATTTTCCTGCACCAGTTATCTCATAACCACAGTTTGAACAAAACATAACAAATCCCCCTAGTACAATAATTTTATAAGATTATTATACTATATAAGTAAAATTTTTACATTATTATCACATCCTTTCAATTAAAAAACACCTACCTGAGTAAGTGTTTTTCATTATTTTTAATTTTGAGTCCACATAGTTAATATAAAATGAGTGACATACCTAAGTTGTGATAAACAGTTTTAGGCATTTACATACCACTTAGTTAATATAATTATCAGCAGAAGCGACATGGAGACAAGTTGCAGCTCAATAATTTACATACCACTTAGTTAATATAAAATTGGGTTAATTGATTTATTTAGTAGTCCAGCATTTCACTTTACATACCACTTAGTTAATATAAAATTTGATACTGTATTTGGTTCAAATTTAGCAGATGCAGTAAGCTTTACATACCACTTAGTTAATATAAAACTTGGACTTCAATTAAAAATAATGCAATTATAATATTCTTTACATACCACATAGTTAATATAAAATTTTATCATCGCCAACCTCGCATTTGTACTGGTCATTCTTTACATACCACATAGTTAATATAAAATTATACTAATGTCTAGCAAAGAAGAATGTTATAAATTCTTTACATACCACATAGTTAATATAAAATGAATAGGAAAAGCAGTAGTAGGAGCAAGTCTAGCTGGCTTTACATACCACATAGTTAATATAAAATGTGTAGTTGAAGATAGAGAATCAGACATGTTTTCTAACTTTACATACCACATAGTTAATATAAAATGTTCAAATGGAGCTACTTTGTCGGCAACAATAGCTACTCTTTACATACCACATAGTTAATATAAAATACGATTAGCAATGATAAATGATGGTCAATTATCTGACTTTACATACCACATAGTTAATATAAAATTTGTTTATAGCAGTAGCAGTTTACAATCATTTTGCCTTTACATACCACATAGTTAATATAAAATGCAGAGCTAATGTGACATTATGTGCGACTATGATTACTTTACATACCACATAGTTAATATAAAATTGTGATGATTGTTGGAATTAGTTTAATTGCACAAGGTACTTTACATACCACATAGTTAATATAAAATCCCAAAATAAACTTAGCATTTTCAATACCTACACATATACAACTCTCTCAAATTTGCAGTGAACCATGAGTAGTGCAATTGATAACACTTATCAAACCTTCTCGATGCCTTATATTTCAACTGTTAAAGCATACTTGAGTAGAAAAATCGCTTACTGCAAAACTCTTTCCTATATTATACCATTTTTTAACAGACAAAGCACTTGAAACAATAGAATATCCAAGTGCTTTATCCATATTATTTTACTTATTTTTTCTCTCTTCTTGTTCTCTAAGAATACCTCTCAATATCTCTGCATATTCTTGAAATTTTTCTTCACTATTTTGTTTTAGTTCATATAACGCATTAGCAAACTTCACAAAATACTCTACATCTTCATCAGTTTTTAAATTGTACTCCTTAAGTAAATTCTCACGCATTTTATTAATCCCCCTCAAAACTAAACTAAAATCTAATTATTTTTATACAATATATAGTAGTTTTTCTTGTCTCCTTTGATTGAGATAGGATTATTATTTTCTTTCAACCACACTTTGACCTTTTCTGTAACCTTATTAGAATATTTTGTTACAGTACCAGTCCAATTGCCATTCGTTTCTAATACTGTTTTCATTTCATCTTCTTTAATATCAAGCTTTCTTATAATTTGCTTAACTGCCATAAATGCTGGTTTATTAGACATTGTGTAAAGTCCTAATTTTTTTGCAATCTGCTTTGTATCATAAAAATGTTCCTTTTCTTCAATTTCAAGTGGGATATCAACTCCTGCTTTTTTGAAAAATGTTTTAGCAACAAGAAATTGCATACTTTTATCAATTTTTAAATCTTCAAAGATTGGAGTTATCAATTTAATTGACTCATTTACTGCTTCTAATGTTTTTATTTCTTCTCTTACTCTGAAATAACTATTTACTAATTGTCTTTGTACCTTCCATGCTAAGTCGTCTGTAAAAGATTTTACTAACATTAGATAACCCGTTTCAGTTAATAAGATTAATTCTCTTGCATTACTGCCAACGAAATTCGTTGTCTGTTTAATTGTTGATAATTCTTTTCCTTCTAAATAAAAATAGTCCTCATCTTTTATAAAGTGTTTCTTATTCTCTCTAAAATTTCTACCTGCTGTTCCTTCTACTCTTTCATGTACTTTGTCAATTTCTTTAAATGTCACAACTCTTTGATTATTAAACTCTTTAACTTGCAACTCTTGATTGTTAATTAATACTAAATTGTTCATAAAAACACACTCCTTAATTGATTTTTTTTAAGGAATGGCATATACTATAATTAATGCATATGTAGTATATGTCAATAAGAGTTACTCAAACTTGGTAGGGGCGAGTGGCTCTTATTTTTTATTCCTTAAGTATATTATATCGTATACATTATATAATGTCAACATTACATAATTATATTATTTGCATATTATATATTGCAAACATTATATAGCCAGTGTATAATATACTTAAGAGGTGAAAAAATGTATTTTAATATTGATAAATTGCTTGAATCAAGAGGCAAAACTAGATATTGGTTAGCTAAAGAAGTAGGTATAGCTTATCCTAACATGATGAAATTAGCTAACAATGAAACAAGTTCTATAAAATTAGATTTATTCGAAAAGCTTTGTCTTGTTCTTGAATGTACACCTAATGAACTTGTTACTTTATCTAACAAAGAATAACAAAAGCACCTACTATTTAAGTAAGTGCTTTCTTTTTCTATTTAGTTTTTCTCCACATAGTTAATATAAAATGCTAGGATTAAAAGACTTATGGGATAAAAATAAGTACTTTACATACCACTTAGTTAATATAAAATGATGAAACTAACTTTTTGGTAACTGCAACAAATATTACTTTACATACCACATAGTTAATATAAAACAATGCACCAAGCACAGACATAATAACAATTAATTCTCCTTTACATACCACATAGTTAATATAAAACCCCAGCATCAATGAGGAAGGAAATATAATTGTTCCACCCTTTACATACCACATAGTTAATATAAAACTAACCCTAGCACAAAGCTTTGCAACAGCTTTATTGAACTTTACATACCACATAGTTAATATAAAACACCTCAGTTGGAGCAGGATATAAAAAGTGCTAAAAACTTTACATACCACATAGTTAATATAAAACGAATAAAATATACACCTAGTGAAGTAGCTGTTTATATCTTTACATACCACATAGTTAATATAAAACTTTATGGAAAATGTGGGAAATCAAGTTGCTAAGTATCTTTACATACCACTTAGTTAATATAAAACTTATGTCAGAAGCTGATAAAAGAGCATATGAAAGTCAATTTATATACCACTTAGTTAATATAAAATAATAGTTATGGAAAGTTTAATAGTAAAAGAATTTAACTTTACATACCACATAGTTAATATAAAACTAAAGAAAGTAATAATATTACTATAAATATAAACTTCTTTACATACCACATAGCTAATATAAAACCTTATATATTCCACCTCTGCCTTACAAAGATGATACCTTTACATACCACATAGTTAATATAAAATTAAGTTGTTTACTAAGTTTTATGTTATAATAGTTGTGCTTTACATACCACATAGTTAATATAAAATTTCCTATTCGATAGCACTTTTGCACTAAGCATTCATCTTTACATACCACTTAGTTAATATAAAACGGTATAAAATCGGCTGGAAAAGACATTAATATATGTATTTACATACCACTTAGTTAATATAACTCTCTATTTCCATTATACCATTTTTTAACATATAAAGCACTTGAAACAACATAATATCCAAGTGCTTTATCTATGTTATTTATTCTCTTTCTCTTCTGATTTCCTACCTTCTTCTTTCACTAAATTTACAAATCTATAAAATCTTTCTGGATTTTCATTTTTCATCTTTTCAAAGATACTTCCAAGTTCTTTAATAAGTTCTATCCTATCCATATCAAGTAAATTCTCATACATTGCATTAATCCCCCTCAAAACTAAACTAAAATAAATTATTTAATACAATAGAATTTACTCAATTTTGTATACCACATGATAATTCTTCTTCTCACCTTGTATCTTAGCAGGCTTACTATTTTCCTCTATCCAACACTTAACCTTATCTATTACACTTTCTGTATACTTATTTACAGTACCAGTCCAAGAACCATTTGTTTCCCAAACTCCTTTTACTTCACTATCTTCTAAATCAATCTTTTTAATGATTTCACAAACAGCCATCTGTGCTGGTTTATTACTCTTAGAATATATTTTTAGTTTAGATGCAATCTGTTTTGTATCAAAGAAAGACTCATCTTCTTCAATTTCTATAGGTAAATCAATTCCTGCTTTTTTATATAATGTTTTAGCTGTTAGTAACTTAGATTTATTGTCAAAGCCTGCATTGTCTAGCAACTCTTTTAACATAGATGTACTATTATAAGCCAGTTGTAATTTTTCAATCTCACCTGCTTTTTCTCTCAACTTATCTGGATTAGCATTGTTAGTTATGTATGCACCATGTTGTCGAATCTGAGGTAATACTTCATCACTTATCCAGTCTTGAAACTTTTCTGCTTCTTCTTTCTGAGATTTAAATATTAACTTATATACTCCACTTTCAGTTAAAAAATTTTCACCTGTATTATGTAACTTTCTAAAGTTGTACTTAGCAACTTTAGAATTTGTAAGTTTTATCACTTGCTTATCATTCATTTTATTTATTGCTGTTTTTACTCCACTTTCAGTAAGTTCTAAGCATTCACCACAATCATATGGATTAAATAAAACTTGCCCATTATATTCAAATATCTCAATCTCTTTTCCTTCAAAATTCATTAATTCATTCATAGTAAATTCCTCCTTAAATTGATTTGAAAGAAGTACCTTACTATGATAGAATATATTTCATAGAAGGTAACTTCTTTGGGAAACAGTCGCAAGTGCTTTGGTCGGTGCAGCGGCTGTTTTTTATTTGTTTTTTTCAAGCTTCTCTTTCACCAATTCGATTCCTCTAATTACAACATCTGTTTTAGATATTTTAAGATTTTCAGCACATTCATTCAACACATCAGCTTGCTCTTGGTTAAGTCTAACTTCAAATCTCAGTTTTTTAGAGTCTTTTTTTGGTGGTCTGCCTAATTTACTGGACATCTAATCACCTCTCTTTTTATTGTCCGTACTCAAATTATATTATAGTACGTACAATAAATCAAGAGTTTTTACTAATTTTTTCTAATTATTTTACTCAACCGACCAATTTTGAGCAAAACAAAAGCACCTACCATAAAAGTAAGTGCCTAATTTTTGTTTCAAAACCACATTAAATCTTTATTCAAATTTTATTGTCCCTAACTCTATCCAGTTTTCTTTGTAAAGTTCTGGATATCTCTTTTTTGAATCTTCTTCAGATGCTCCATTGTCTCCATATTCCATTGCTTCTTCTAAATTCGTATAATTTGTTAAATTATATTTTAATACGATTTCTTTGACATTCATCTTCTTCTCAGTTAATATTTTAACTTGTGCATCAAATTTATCATGTGCTGGAACTTCTTTATTATCTAACTTATCAGTCACTTTTATATCTTTAATTTTTTTATCCCAATCTGTACCATCTGCATTCCATCCAGCTTCAAACAATTTTACAGGTTTGTCTGTTGTATTTTCTACACTTACATTTACAACTTTATATTCATAATCAGCAGCCTTTTTTGCATCTGACCCTACACCAAAATATTCTCCATTTTTATTAGGAGTTCCATCTTTATCATAATCGCCTTTCATTTCTTCTTTTGAAACACCTTTAACTGTAATTCTAATTCCATCTATTTCATTTGGATTAGACTTTTTTTCTATCTTAGGTACATCATCGTAGTCTTCTTCATCATCATTTGAGGAACATGCAACTACTCCTATACTTAGTAAACATAATATAATTAATAAAAAAAATCTTTTCATTTCCTAAATCCTCCATATTTTTTTATTTTATAATATATTTCAACATAAAATATGGGTTTACCTTTATTTTCATTAAATATCTAATTAATCATAATACATGTACTTAAATATATCTAATAGTACAATGTTAATATAATCTCCTCTACTTTATTGAATAACAAAAGCACCTACATGTTTGTAAGTGCTTACTATATTATCTATTCTAATAATTCCTTTTTCTTTTTATTATATTCTTCCTGTGTAATTGCACCTGAGTCTAACAACTCTTTTAGTTTCTTTATTCTATCTAGTGGGTCAATTCCACTACTTTGAATGTAATTATTGTAATTGTTTTTTTCTTGTTCTATTTTTTCTTGTTCTTGCTTCTCTTCTTGTTCAGTTTTAAGTTCAAATTCATTGAATTCTAAATTTTCAACATTATCTACATTATTTTGTATGTTTCTAAAATAATCAATATAAACAGAATTATATATACCACCATCATCTTTTGAATGAAATTCAAAGTTGGCCTTAGCTATTTTAATTTTTTTAAGAGCATTAGCAATTTCTTTTACAAACTTTTTACATTCTTCAGAATTGCTAAATTTTTCATTTTGCACAGTTAAATCAAAATACATACGATATCTTTTAAATTTTCCTACTTTTAATTCGTATTTCTTTCCCTTGTATTCTTGAGGTACTAAAGCCTCTAGCTTAACTTTTAAATCCTTTTCTGATATTTCCATTCCATGTTTTTCAATATATCTTTCTTTGTCTACTTCTTCTTGTATTCTTCTTCTTTCCATTTCCTTTTCTCTTTCTACAATTTCCCTTTGTACTTTAACAGTCTCAACTTTATTATCTGCTATCAAGGTTTTATCTTCCCACGTTGCACAAAGATAAATTGAATAAGTGAAAAAAAGAACTGACACAAAACCCATAACTATTTTCTTTTCTATAAAAGAATATATAATCAACAAAAAAGCTATCATAACTAAAATATATTGCATAGAAGAAATAGCTATTATAAGTAATGCTATTGTTATTATTGGTACTAATATCCACATTGTAAAATTCCCCCACAAATTACTCATCTCACTCAATATTATAGCATAATTTGGCAAAACAAAAGCACCTACCATTTAAGTAAGTGCTTTCTTATTTACAATTTTTACAATTAGATTTATTCATTAATTTAGATTCATTATCATTGTTTATAAAAATTAACATTAATTATTGTCAGTTTTGACAATAATTAATGTTAAAATTTTTTTATTGTGGTATAATAAAAGCAAGAAGAACTACAATCTATTTGAAACTAGAGTGAAGTTCTAAAAATTAATGTTTATTTCTTTTAAACTTGATTGTAAGTTTAAAGTCAAAGTCACTCTTAGTCGTGTTTGAGTGGCTTTTTACTTTTTTAAATAACTTACTAGTTAAGTAAACTATTAAACTGGCAACTAAACTTGCTAGTACGCCCTGTAAAAAATTATCCATGTATATTCACCTCCCTTATCAATGTTGGGAGGATAATTTTTTGGTACATGAACTCCACTCTATAAATTGTAGGTTGCATCTTCTTGCTATAATCATTATAACATATAATTCTTACATATTTTTCCTATATATTACTTTTTATTTTATTTTCTATTTTTTCAATAAAAAGCACCTACTTCAAAAATAAGTGCTTTCTGTGTTTATTTAGTTTTAATGATTAATTAATATGTTAGTACGAATTCCATACCAACCTAAAAGTATCTACATAAAACAGTTAAATAATATAATCAATAAGTATTTTTTGTATTCTTTTAATCAAATTATCACCTGTTCCCCAATCAATCTGAAATAACCCAATCGCACTACCAGTTGAGGTGATTTTAACAAGTGTTTTTCCTGTAATATTTTCACAAATCACTACCAAACCTGCGTCACTATTGCTTCTTGCATAGTATTTTTCAAAGATTGTAACTATTATAGACTTATCATTTTTCAAATTATAAATATCGACAGAAACTAAATCTGCATCAAAATTTTCTTTTATAATATTGTGAGCTTCTAATGGTGTCATTTTTACAGTAAATACTTCTTTTGCCATATCATTCATCACATCCTAAATAAAGATTAATTTTTATCTTAATGAAAATGCACTCTTTTAATCTTTTTTAATATTTCTATCAAATAGTATTCCTATTCCTCCTAATAAAGCTAATATAGAACCAACATTTCTATATTGTGAAATAGATTGTTCTAAATAAATATCATATTTACTAGCATCCACTATTACACCATTTTGATTAATAAGATAATCTGCACTAATTTGACCTAAGCCTATGCAACAAAATAGAACTATCATTCCAATTGCAAAAGCAAATATACATATTGTTTTTAAAGTCTTTTTCTCCATAGCCACACCCCTCATAATTTAGATTTATTTGTTGTTTTTTACTTGGTGATATATTATCTACATTATACTATACAACATACATATCCATCTATTTCCAAAATTGTAACATTTTCATATATTAGTATGTGACTATGCCAATTTAATCTTTAAGTTCTATCTTCTTCTACCTCTCTTTTTCTCTCTTTCAGCTTCTTTCATTGCTTCTTCTTCATCTTCTATTTTAACAAGTATTGAGGCGGCTGCTAATGCTCTCTCATTAACTTCTAAATTCAAGTATTCACTAGGTTTCCACTTTAATTTTTGAATACAATAATGAGTTATGCTAGCATCAAAATCGCCACCTCTGATTAGTTTTTTGCTTCTTCTACTTTATCTTCAAAAGTTGTATCAAATCCATTAACCTCATTCACTTTTACAGTGTAATTTACATATTCTCCTGCTGTAAGCATTGTTTTTAATAACTGAGCTTCTCCCATTACTCCATAACTATTTTGTAACTCAACGTCTTTCAAATCGGGAAATACAGTAGATGCCACACATAATTCAGCTACATAACTGTTGTAGTCAATTTCACTAGTGTATTGACCTGTGTGTTTCCCATTATTGCCAATCACTTTCACTCTTTTGGTACAATTTCTTCTTAATACTTCATCTTCCTCAGAAGATAAAACTCTTAATTCCCATTCGACTGGTTTTCTTTCTTCATCTAAAAATCTATCACTTGCCACATACATTACATTCTCATTTTTTATTGCATTTTGACTTAAAAAAGCACTTAAATTACTCATTTCTTAATTCTCCTTTTTATTTTAATTTTTACATAAAAAACACACATCTATAATTTATAAATGTGTATTCTATATCATACCTAATAAAATTTTAAATTCTTCTGGCATATCCCAATCATCAAAAGTAAAATCTATATCCTCATCTAAATATTCACTATCTGCATCAAATTTAGCCAATGTGACCTCATCTATATTGCAATCTTTTAATATAATGGTCTGTCTACCTGCAGCAGATGTAGGGTCTTCATTAGTAATTTGCATGTCGAAATATATATCTTCTCCAGTTTCTTTATATCTCAACATAAGTTTTCTAAAGATAGAAGTATTGTAATGAGTAGTTGCACTTCCTGTTCCTTCCCATCCAGTTGTTTTGTTCCCTTTTCCTGTTTGACCTAAAATTGGTATCTTACTTTTATTCTTTTTAAACTTAGCTTCTACCTTTACACACTGCATAAGAAAATATCTTTTTCCTTCTATGGTAACATAACATTCTGCCAAAGATGCACTTATTGCATCTTTTGACTTCATAGTAATATTTTTAGCCATTTTAACACTCTCCTTTCTAGCTTTCTTCTAACTAACAGAAACAGTCATATAAAGCTTACTCATAGCATTAATAACCTTAACTGCATCACTTACTATAACTGTTTTCTTATCGTTTCCAAGCTCCACCAAAACATCATCAGTTTTAAAATCTTCTATTGCTCTAATATTTTCTAATTCTTTGTGATGCTTAACAACATCATTCCAGAAACTTATTCTTCCTGCCTTATCGTTAGGAACTTTACCAAGATATTTATCATTAAATAAAATCGCTATATCATTAGCAATTTGGTCTAATACTCTAACACTTTGATTACTTGAGAAATCATCATTCTTATCATCTGTAGAACTAACAAAAGTGTTTATATCCTCTAATACATGAACTTCATCACCAACTTTATGAAATATAAACTTACCAGTTTTTAAAGCTTCCTCTAACTGTATTTGAGTATAATTAACATCTACATCAAACTCACCATCATAATTTTTATTTGTATTAGATTTATTTATATCGCATCCAGCTATAACTCCAGTAGTCCAATAAATTAAACTAGACTCTAATAATCCAGTATCTTTAACTTTATTTTCTACAGATACTACACCTTCATAATCACTATCATTTTTCTTATATAATACAGTTTGAAACTTAGCTCCTACCTTATCTCTCATTCTCTTTGTAAATTCTACAAACAAACTTTTAATCTCTGTTGTTGTAGCCAAACATCCTAGTGCATTAAATGAGTAGCTTTCTATTTTATCTAAGAAAGCTTGATATTCTGTCCCTGTAACTACTTCTCCATTAGTCCCGTTTGTAAATACAAGTCCTGCACTTGCTTCTAGTGTTGCATCCTTCTTCCAACTAACATAGTCATTGTCTTGTAAATCTGTAATGACTTTAGCTATTTGTGTATCTACTTTTTTATTATCCAAAAGTGTTACAACATCAAATTTAGTGTTATCATCTATATTTGTTGTAACTATTACTTTTAAGTCATTACCTCTTATTCCGCTATATTTAGCTATAGCAATAGTGCAACTAGCTTTAACTCCTTTGTTTAGTTTATAAAAGTATCCTAATCGTATATTTTTAAATAAGTCTCTTAGTCCTTTCAGTTTCTCATGAGTGTAATCATATCCAAAGAACTTTGTTGAATACTTTTCAAAATCATCACTAGTCACTTGAAATACTTCTTCATCAATACCCCAATCAAATTCAAGTGGCATTGCAACAATACCTCTATCAGATAATGTACTTGTTGCCCTTGCAGCACTTACAAAGTTTATATAGGCACCAGGCAGTACCTTATTTTGTGTTATAAATGTTCCTCCACCTAAAGCCATCTAACTCACTCCTTTCATAAAATTATTTATTCTATCCTCTACTTCTAAGAAAGAATATAACTCATTTTCTTTTAAAATTGCATTTAATAAATCTTTTCTATTTACATACTTCTTAGAATTAACTATCTGTTCCTTAGTAAATTTGTAATTATCTTCTTTACTTAATGTTTTACTCAAAATCATCACCTCTCTTTAGACCGCCAAACAATTCAACTCCATTCATTTTTTCTGTATCATTACTTTTTATAGTGAAATAGTTATAATCAACAAAGAAATGAAGTACATTATCTATAATTTCAAAGTTCATATTCGTACCTCTTACTAAATCTCCATCAATTTCTATATACTCTAATTCCTCCAACAACATTTCAGCTATCTCATTTATCTCAAATGATTTATCATTACTTTTTGGAAAATAATGTACATCAAATGAGTTCTTATTTAATGTCCTGCCGCTTGGGTATGGTATCTTGCTTGGATTTAAAGGAACAATAAAAAAACAAGGTTCATTTATACCTTGTTCTACATCTTCACTATAAATTGTATATTTTTCTCCAAATGTCCCATCTAATTTAACAGATATTCCATCTATAATATTATTAAGCATCAAATACTCCTTTAAGTAATATTAATAACTTTTTCTCTATAATCTTATCAACTTGACTTTGTAGTTCCATCTCTGAAATAGTTAAGAAATGTTGTCCTTTAACCCATCCCTTACCACTCTTAGTTCTATGACCAAATTCAACATAACTTGCATATGTTGTTGGATTAACAACTTCTATAATATAATTATTACCTTGTTTGTAAACAGGAAGCGACCTAGCGTAAGCTACTCCGCTCCAACCTTCTCTCAAAAATCCTGTATCAACTGGTGTTCTTCTAATTACTTTTCCTAGTAACCTTGCTGCTAATTCTCTTGCTGCATCTTTACAAAACTTATCTAAATCAATCTTTGTAAGCTTCTCCATCCTTTTACAAGCTCTTTTAAACTCTCTAAAATCAACACTGCCCCATCTAGCCATTAAGCTTTATCCTTAAGTAATTCTAATATTAATTCTTGATGATTAGGGTATATAGCAGATTCTCCACTTCTTACATACTCTTTATCATTTATAATAAGTTTTGAACCTGCTTTAATTTTTATATCTGGAGATATAAAGAGTTTAATAGTTTGCTCTAGCTTAGCTACTTTTCCATCTGTAGCTGATGCAATATTTTTATATGAAAGCTTACAAGGTTGACTTTCTAATACAACTACTTCTTTATTATTAGTTCGTTTTGTTACAGGGTCTTTAATCGGCTGATACTCAACTATAGTACATTTATCTCTATATAACAGTTCTATTGCTTTCCTTGATTTGCTTACCATCTTAAACACCTAAAAGTTAATATTTTATCTTTACCATAAGTAGTAAGGTATACTATAAGACTATCAAATCGTTGTTCGGGTGTTTGTGAGCCACTCCCTATAGCAAAATCTACCTTTGTATCACCTTCTGATATAGACTTTTCTACAACTTCAAAATTAAGACTTTCTATATCTAATTGACCCATATTTTTTTTAGTAAATAAAAACTCACCAACTATTATATCTATTTCAATATTTTTTAATTCTTTTGGAATTTCATTTATGTTACAATCAAGTTTAATTATATTCTCTATCTTTTCTTTTACAAAATCTATTAACCATTTATCTCCATCCTTTAGAACATATCCAAACCCTTCGAGTCTTTTTTCTATACTGTCAATCACATTATCAGCTTCTTTTTTCATAACATCCACCTACTTTTTAGTCTTACTTTTTTCTGTAAGTTCTGCTTTTTCTGTAGATTGACTATTTTCTTCCTCTAAAACTTTTACTTTCTCATTAAGCTTCTTATTTTCTTCTTCTAACGATTCAACTTTATTTCTTAAAATATTATTTTCAGCTACCAAATCTTTTATATTTAATGACTTACCATACTTTATTGCCTTACCAGTTTCATCTATCAAATCATATCCCATCTCTAAAAAATCATCTATTCTACATTCTTCTATAGTTAATATTCTATTTAATTTCCTTACTTGTGCCATTATGCTCCAGCTCCTTCAACAACAAATTGTATTGCATCAGCTTTTTTATTTAATATAAATACATCCTCAAAACTCTCTTCAAAGTATAAATATTTACCTTCTGTAACTGCTTTTGGTTCATCTAATGTAGAAAATTGATAAGAAACTGGTGTAATTATTGCACTTGGATGTATTAAAGACATAAATATTTGCTTAGCTCCTGCACCTGCTTTCCATCCAGTAGTAAAGTCATATACTGTTTTCATAAGATTAGATGGCACTTTAACTATCTTAACTGAATCAATATCAGTTGTTTGACGATTAAGAGAAGTCCCTCCATCTTTTATATTTACAGTTCTTTGTATCTCTTTTGCATTCTTGATTAAAGTGTCAACTCCTGGTGTAACATATAATATTCTTCCAACAGCAGGTACTCTAGCTTCTGTCATTTTTTCCATTAACTTATCAAAAACCTCTAAGATATTTGCTGTTGTAAGAGCAGTTGTCTCTGCTGTTTTACCTAGAGCTATCCAATCAGCATATATTTTAGATATACAGTAAGCATCCATTTCAGGGAATTTTTGTTCTTCATTATATACCTTTGTAATATTACCTATTGAAGTTACATAATTAGTTTGGTCAATATCTGCTGGATGAACTAATGTTGACCATTTTCTTTGATTAGTTAATGGTTTAGACTCCCAAGCATTGTCATAATTTCTTTGAGCTGCTGTTATTGTATCTCTGTTTGAATCAACTCTCCCAGTCGTGCTTATAGTTGGTATTTCTATTGTTTTAGAACCAGTCCATCTATATCTATTATTATTTTCTGTAGCATATAATTCTCCAAAATATAGTACATATGGATAAGCCTGTGCTAGAGCTTGTGAGTATTCCTTTGCGTATTCTAATGGTTGTGCCATATTCTTATTCCTCCTAGTTATTGTTTATTATTTTCATGTGGTTTTACACCATTGAAGTTAAATTTAAATCCAGTTGATTTTAATTGTGCATCTCCTGGTGTTATAGTATCTGTTTTAGGTTCTTCACCTTCTAGTGTTGCATTAAATAAATAATCTTTATCAACTTTTAAAGGATTTATCTGTTCTTCAAAAGCCTTTTGTCTATCTTTACTATTTCTTAGTGCTTCCATGTCTAAATGAGCTTTTAATGCTATTTCATCCCTACATTTAACAGATTTAAAAGCATCGCCTAACCAATAATTAAAATCTTTTTCTTCAATTTCTTTTTTGTAAGTTTCTTCTAAAGTTTTCTTATCAGTTTCATAAGTTGTTTTTAGATTCTCTACATCTTCTTTTGTCATACCTCCTTCAAACTTTTTAATAGTTTCATTAGCTGTATTAAGTTGTGTTTCAAGATTCACATAATCTTCTTGAGTAACTGTAGTCTCTTTTATTTTCTTTTCTATAGACTTTTGAAGAGAAGCTACATCAATCTTGTTATCTTCTACTTTTATTCCTTCAAGTAATTCTTTTAACCAATCCATTTCTAATATCTCCTTTCATTTTTTACAAAATAAAAAAAGCCTCTTAAAGACTTTTTTCTAATGATTTATTTAACTCTTCATTTACCTTCTTTAAAATTTCATCAGAAACTTCGTCTATATTAGCTTTATTTTCTTTTTTTAATTTATTGCAAAGAATACTTACATTAAGATTAGCAATACAATTAATAACGATTTGTACTACACAAACTACAACTATGACTTGAGTTAATATACACATTAAAATCACCTACCTTTTTAAATTTTTACATAATAAAAGCACCTACTAATTTATTACTTAGCAAGTGCTTTTATATTACTTTTTCACCTTTTTCATAAGCTTCTTTAGCTTCTTTTAGTGACATTTTATTTGGTCCTTTGTAATTAGTTTCTTTTGGTCCACTATTTTGCCAATTACAATTATCACAAATATCAAACATATCTACATCTTTACCACACACTGGACAATTCATATCTAAACCTCCTTATATTCTTTCATTTGCTCTAACCAGTAATTATAACCTTCTTTTGGTTTAAATAAAGTTGATATTTTACCATCTTCTCTTCCAATAGCAAAATCATTAGTACTCTTTCTATATTTAAATAAAAAGTTATCTTTACTTAAAAATCCTTCTACATCATTACTCAATTGTTCTGATAACAAATTCCTTGCAGTAGATAGGTATTCTTCAGCAGTTATATTTCCATATTCATTTAAGTGTTTCTCTACATGTTTTTTAAATTTCTTTTCAGTTGGAAAATCTGCTTTTAACCAACTCTTATTACTTAGTATATCATCTTTTTTGTCATTTATGAATGTCTTTTCATACCATTCTTTGTACTTCATATCTGATGGAACATAATAAGTTTTACAATCTTCTCCTCCTGCTGCTCTATAACCTTCTTCATCCTCGAACCAAGGGGCTGTTGTAGTCCTACAATGACAATGAAACGGTGGAGCTATTATTCCAACTTTATAATCTTTCATATCAAATACTTTACCATCTAGTTCTCTACAAATATTTGATGTTTTTAAATCTAATGTGGCAACTATCTCATATTTCTCTACATTCAAATCATTGAAACAATCTTTCCTAGAAGCTGATGCAAAGAAAGCTGATTCAGTCATTATTAAATTTTTAGCTTGAGATTTAGATACATTAAATCTCTTAGCAAAGTCATTTACTAGGTTCTTTGGATTTTCACCTTTAATAATACTTTGAGTCAATTTAGTATGCAACTCATTGATTAAAGCAGGTCTATGTTTACTCCAAATTCTTTCTGAGAAATTTAACCCATCGCTGGTCCAAGGCTTAGAAATAACTTTATTTATTTTATTAGTATCTAAAGGCATTAAGCTCCAACCAACATTTATTCCTTGTTGAATGATAAAAGATGTATGGTTATATCCACTTGTATAAATATCTTTCATTAACATATCAATGCTATCAAGTTCATTTCCATAAAGCACTTCCACTTGTTGTTGTATTTGCAGTTTTAAAGCTTCAAGCCTCGTTATATGAACCCTTGCACTAGCATTTTCTAACTCTTTCATCCACTTCTGATTTATAGCATTTTCTTTGCCATATTTAATATACTCTTCTACATTCCACTTAAATTCTTCTAATTCTCTTGTGTTAAGTAGCTTCTTAGCTTCTAACAAAGAAATACCTTCATTTTGAGCAAATCTATTGTACCATACAAGTATATCTTTTTCTATACTAGTCATAGCTAGTTTATATTGTTTTTCTAATTCAAGATAGTATTTTACACTTTTATTATTCTGAGCTTCTTCTAATTGTTCAAATCTCTTCCTCCAATAATCTTTATGTTTCATCTATAACACCATCTTCATTATTAGGAATTAAATCATCATATTCTTTTTGAGTCTCTTCCTGTTTTTTAAGTCTCTCGAGTTCGTCGTTTACATCTTCAACCCATGGATGATTACTAACAATAGTTTCATCTGATATAATTCCAGTTGATTTAGCTGCCATATCTATCTTTTCAACTTCATTTATTATCATAGAGTGATTAAATGTTATTTGAACTGACTTATAATCATAGCTCTTACTGCTACTTATCTTTAAATACTGACATACAAACCACAAAAGTTCTCTAATTGCTTTTTTAAACTTCTTTTCAGTCTTGGAACATTTTAAATCAAGTAGTGAATATAAAAATTTAAGTGCTACACCCGATTTGTCACCTGTGTTTTGAGATTCGGGATTAACCCCTTGACCAAAAATAATTATATTCTTTTCTAATCTATCAAGAAGCTCCTTTTTAGCTTCAACTGGTATACTTATCTCTAGTTTATCAACTCCACCTCCACCATCTACTTTAATTGATTTATAGTATCTTATATTATCTATAAACTCTTGTAGACTGCTTCCTGGATATTCTTTTAATACATAAATAACCTCTTGTATTTCATCTAAGTTATCTGCTAGTGTAGAAATATTATTGTCATATATATCTATTAATGATTTATAGAAAGTTAAATCTGAGACACACTTTTCATTATTTTTAAAAGGTATAAATGGAACTTTACCCCATCCC
Source organism: Clostridioides sp. LIBA-6822 (assembly GCF_056688955.1). Lineage (NCBI taxonomy): Bacteria > Bacillati > Bacillota > Clostridia > Peptostreptococcales > Peptostreptococcaceae > Clostridioides > Clostridioides sp. LIBA-6822. Next base: position 2,650,200 of record NZ_CP196995.1, read on the forward strand.
TGTTCTTTGTTATTTATTCTAAAATGACCTTCTTGTATATCAGTCATTTTTCCATATTCATCATATAAAAATTCTTGAATAAAACTATTACCTCTTTCAATAAAGTAAGTTACGTCATTTTCTGTGTAGTACTCAACTCTTTTTATTTTATTTCCATCTATATCTTCAATATAATAAAACCTAATAAATGCAACTAATTCCCTCTGTCTTTTACTATCCCAAATAGGAATTGCTTCTTCAGCTGGAATTATTACATATTTAAACTCACCTTTTCTATTAATATATGGATGTAACCATTCAACCCCTTTATTACTAGCATTGAGATATAGTTCTGTTATTGTATCGTCAAACTCTTCTCCTAGTAAGTCATTTAAAAGCTTAGTGAGATTATCATCATCTGCATTAAATACTATGGGATTTCCGACACTATAGCCTACCTTTTGGTCAACTAAAAGCTTATGGTAGTTATTAATTGCTTTATTATTAACTTTAGTAAAATCATCAACCTTAGCTCCATCTAAGAGATAATATCTTCTCTTATTGTTTACATCAGTATTACCATAATAGTATTCTTCTCCTTGTTTATATTTTTCTGGCCTATGCTTTAAGATGTAGTGTTCTATGACTTTTACTAGGTTAAAGGTGCTCTCTTTTTTTAACTGAACTTTTATTAAATCTGTTTCACTTATATAAATATTCAACACCTCCTTTACTTCAAGAAGCTTATTCCATTATTTTTAAGTTTATTATCTATAGAATATCTAAGAGCAGCCATTGCATCATCCATAAATTCAACTGGTTCATCAAGATATAACCCTGTTCTTTCATCTTGTTTCCATTTCCATTGTTGTATTTCTTTTATTGTATTAGTGCAACTAGGATGTACATGTATTCTTAACTGTTTTAAATAATCTATTTGAGCTTTAACACTTCCAGGTCCTTTTTTAACTCCTTTAGCTTTATATCCTGCACTTTTCCACATTTTAATTCTGTCAGGTTCAGCACTATCACAATACATAAATAGATTCTTTTCTAACCCTTTACTATTTGCAATTCTTATTATTTCTGATGTATCCATTTCATGTACATATATTTCATTACATATATATAGTTCACCATCCTTAAAACCAATTCTAAGTATTGCATTTGCATGGTTAAATCCAAAGTCTTGTGACAGTCTCATATTATCAAAATACTCAAATTCTGTAGGAAATTCATGTATAACATAATTTTTAAGTATTGCTCCACCAGTTTCTCCCCATTCTCCAAGTCCATATACTCTATAACCTTCGGGGTCTTGCTCTTTTCTCATTTGCATTCTTCTATAGTAAGCTTCATCAATGAATCTATTTTGTAAATAAGTGCTATGATGAGTAAATATATCATCATTTTTATAATCAAAATATTTTCTTTTTATCCAATGAGTGGCTGAAACTGGATTAAATGTAAATGTCATTTGATAATATAGATTAGGGTTAGTTAAAATACCTCTTAAACGGTCGTCTAGTATATCTATATCACTTTCCATAAGTTCTGTAGCTTCTTCACACCATACCCATGTTAATTTACCTTTTGAAAAGTTTATTGACTTTAATTTTTCTCTTTGTTTTGCATCATTAACCCCTCTGAAAATTATAGAATTACCAGTAACTTTACTCTTAATTTCTAAAGGATTTAAAGTTGTTTTCCAATACTTATCAGTTTGTTTACCATAAATACGATTTATAGCTCCTGTAAGTTCTGCATAGGTTGAATATTTGTGTGTGGCTTCTGATTTTCTAACTACTAATAAGTTAGCTCCTTGGTACTTTTTATCACCTAACTTTAGTATATAATCCTGTGCTACATTAACAGACTTTCCACTACCTGCTGAACCTTTCATTGCTCTGTATCTTTTTTTAGTAAAGTTAGCTCCCTTGAAAGCTGGATTAAAATCTATTCTAACTATCATTGTTATCCCCATAATCTACACTTATTTTCAACTCATCATCTCCAATATCATCTTTATTTAGGTTAGCAACCTCACATTTTAACCTTTCAACTCTATTTTTCTGCTCTTCTGTAGCTAAATTCCAATCCTTATGAATCATTTCATCATATTGCTTTATAAGACTTCTTAGCTCACTCATTGCCCTACTCTGTGCATTAAGAAAAGATGCTTGCCTATCCCATGCAAATTGAAATTCATACTCTATCCTCTCACCATTTTCTGTACTTTCATGTTTCTTTATTTCCTTAATCATTTCTTCTTTATCTTTAACATACATTATCTTTTGTGCTCTTATTATTGCTGCATATTGGATTGTTATCTGTTCCCAAAGAATATCGAATTTATCTTTATTCTTTATCTCATTAATTAAATCTTGAGTTTCTTCGGGTAAGTATTTTGAGAAGAAACCAAACTTTTCAGCATTCTTATTCTCTTTTGGAGCACCATGTCCAACTGAATTTTTATTATAAAAAGGTGCACCCTTTTTGTTTATAGGTGCACCTTTCTTTTTTTCACTAACCCAGTTGTATCTTTTTATCCATGACTTTAGAGTGTTTAAACTAATGTCATACTTTGCTGATATTTTCTTTTGTTTCATACCTTCTAGGTAATCTTTTTTTACCTTTTCTTTAACATCTTGCAAATCACCACCTCTTTTATTTGTTTGTTTTGATGATAAAAAAGGACTCTTGTTAAAGTCTTTATAAAAAATCTATATAATTTTTTCTTCTTCAATTTCTTTTTTTAATTCTTTTTTAATCTTAATAACCTTTCTTCTTAGCTCTTTCCCTAATTTATTTAGTATAAAATCTAATTTTTAAAATATAAGAATATAAAAGACCTAGAAATTAATCTAAGTCTTTTTAATGGGGGATACATATTATATTTATAAGGAATAAGTTCTAGGAATTGAACCTAGAATTATGCACCAGCACTTATACATTGAGTGAGGTTACCAAGCCCCACTCTTTTAGACACCTGAATTAAGATACAAAATTGTATGAGATTTTAATCTAAATTCAACTGCTACATATAGTGTATTAATAAAAATATTTTGAACATAGTAAGAATTGAACTTACAACATCCTCATGCCCTGCCTAGTCTGTTCATATAAGCTAGGCGAATCCCTTAACCTAGCTCACATATATATTTAGTTTTGAGAGGGAAATCTTCATTTCCACAATACTATTATCTCATGCTTTTTTAATCAAAAAGGGGAGAAAGTAGGGAATAAAGTGGGAACTTTTGGGGAGAAACTGGGGAATTTTCTAATTTTTAAATAATGGTAGCTCATTTTCCTTAATTCTTGGATAAAGCATATCCATAACTTTATATACTAACCTTTCCCTCACACATCTACATGTTTTCCTATCTGAGTTCATTTCTAAAGATATATAAACCATGCTATTTTTCATTCTGCTATCATAAAACAGTTTAAAAAAATGTTCTTCTCTTATATCTAAACATGTAAGTGCATTTTCTATCTTCTTCTTTTCTATTTCTTTATCTTTTTTTAATTTCTTTAATCTAGCAATATCTCTTTCTTTTTTAATAACTTCATCTTCCACACTTGAATTAAAAGCATATGTCGGACTTACTTTCTCACCATAACCAATAGCTTTGCACCCAAATATTTCATTTTCTCTACTTTCTATATCCAATTCAAGATTTTTAATCTCTGCATTTAAAAATTTATAATGATGTAATCTACCTTCTACTTTTTTAAATAGTTCTTTTTTATTGATATTATTATCCATACTTTCACACTCCTGTTTATGTTATAATAATCTTGGATAAAAGCTTTATATTTTTGACAAGTGGAGTGTGAAAGCACTCCTTTTCTCTTTTGAATAATTCATTTCAATTTATTTACAATTCTAAAAAATCTATTGTTATTATTAATATCTCATAGTATCCTAACTTTATATCATCTAACATTAGGAGGAATTTATGGGAGATTTAATAGTTTTCTTAATAAGACTTTGTATTTATTTTTTACTGGCATCTGCTGCACAAAAACTCAATAAGACATATCCATTCAAAAAGCATATCTTTATATGGATTTGTTTAATTTTATTAGTATCGTTTTTTATAGAGTATATTAATAATTTTATTGTGATTTTTATTTAGATTCTTTTCATATAATATCCTCTAGTACAACTTCAACTCTAGGCTTATCACTATAATATTTCTTACTCACTACTTCTACAATTTGAGAATCATCTTTATAAGCTATACCATTCAAACTATCAGCTACAGACTTGATTATATTATCTAAGTCGGGTTTTTTACTTGGTCTTATTGAACCTTCTACTTTAGCTATAGCATCCTTATACGCTTTAGTATTTTTCTTATTTTTCTTTAGTGCTTCTCTATCTTTTTTAGTAATATCAAAGTAACAAATAACCGTCATTTTAACATTGCCTTCAAAGAAATGTTTTACTGTAGAATTATACATAAGTCTAATCCAATTTTCATAAAGTACAGTTTGTTCAGGTGTATAAGCATTGCCAGTTGATGTACTCATTCTAGGTCGTGCCTTTGCCTTTGGTTCTCCATCTATTGTAAAATTAATCTTCATTGCCTCTCCTTAATCCTCTATATAATAAAATTCCGCTTCTCCTACTTCACATTCATGAACTATCCAGTCACGTGCTTTACTACTACTATAATAAATATAGTTAAATAAAAATTCCTTAATTTCATCTTTTTCAACTTCAACTTTAATCTTTGTTTTGCAATTCTCACAATCATCCCTACTGCATCTATCACAATACATTTCAACCTTCATTAATTTACCTATTTCTTTTTTTAATAGTCTTAAATTCTCTCTATCTTTTCTTAATTCATCTAAATCTTCTAGTGCTATAGTTGCTGTTGCAGATTCTAACATTTACTCTTCCTCCTTAAATTTTTATTTTATTCCTAGCTCAACATACCCATTTCCCAATTTAACAAGATACTCAATCTCTTTGTTTACTTCGATTCCTGTAAATTTTTTATCTTTAAATGACTGTAATATAACTGTATCTCCTGTTCTAAAATCTGCTATATGCTCTACTTCAATTTGTTTTTTATTCTTAATTACATCTTTAAAAGTACTAGAAGATATTTGCAATTCATGTATCATAAGCTCACATCCCTTAATTTACTCAATTACTCTCATATTCACTTTTCCATTTTTAAAAAGTTTTATTTGATATTTTTTTCCACAATGAGGACAAGTAACTATCATTTTTTTAAACTTAACTAATGTGTAGAAATTCCTACCACATCCACCAAAACATTTACCTCCATTGAATATTTCAAATTCTCCATAGTCTCTATCCAACTCATTTGCTTCATCTCTATGTTCATTAACTATATATTTATATATCAAAGTATTCATTAAAAACACCTGCCTAATCTATTTCGATTTCGACTATAGCTCTACTTAAAAGCTTTACATTATAATTTTCTTTTATATTTTCCTCATCTTTTTTAAAAGCTCTTGCTTCTTCTAAATCAGTAAATATAGAGCTATATACTTCTCCTTTTTCCCACTCTCTTGTTGTCTGCCAAGTTACTTTAAATTCTGTAATAACCATATCGACGACTCCTTTTATAAGTCAAAGTAAGTCTATAATATTCTAGTTTCATTCACAAACTTACCTTGACTATTTATTTTATTTTCTTAATTCCTTATAGTTTTCTTGACATATTTTATCCATATTTTCTTTGTATCTGCATCCTATACACACATTACAAGTTATAAGCTTATTACTAATTACAAAGTCATAATTGACACATCTTTCATCACATTTTTTATGAAGTATACCTTTTTTCAACTTAATTCTCTTATTCATATTTAACCCTCCATTAATTTCTCAATTATCTCAACTTCATCATCTGAAAATACCATACCAATTTCCCCACCACATTCACCATTTTCCCAATCTTTTTTAAATCGTTCATATTCATTTATATAACACCCAAAATATTCATCTTGTTCTAAAATATAATATGAATCTCTTATTTTTTCTATATCTTTTTCATCGCAACCAGCTAGGGAATATTCATCTTTAAACTTAACTACAATTACTTCTAAACCATCAATCAAGTTGTAATATTTAAGTGTATTTTTTAATCCTTCTTCTGAATACTCAAAATCTACACTTTGATTTCTTACCTGTTCCAATGTTCTTTTAGTTTTAAGTTTTACTTTATAAGTACTATACATAGTAAATATCCTCCAACCAATTTTTGTATGTTATATCACAATCTTTACTTTCACAATCTCTCTTATTGTTTTTGCAACTTTTACAAATCTCTTTACTAAATCGCTTATAACTTTCTTTCTCTGTGATATTCTTTGACTTGCACATTTCTTTATTAGTCATAAAATCACTCCTTGCACTCTCTAAATGATTCAACTACCATTTCAGTTTCCCCACTAGTATCTTCTGTAAAATCTATTTGTTTACCATTATAATCATTTACATAAGCTGCTATATCATATATTCTTTGACAATCTTGCTCTATATGATTACAAATATCATTTATACTAGTATCGCTTGGAATTTCAATTATAACTTCATGTCTCAAAATCACTTTTTCTTCAAATTCAATTTTATATTTTTTCATTTTAAATCCTCCTTTATTTCGTTTTTGAGAGTCGCAAAACACTTCAACAGTAATTTATATTAAAATACATTTTTAAACTCTCTAAACTATTTTTGTTAGATATTTCTTCTATTCAAATATAAGTTCTTCGCTATCAAGCCACTTTTTAATACCATCCTCACAATCATATTCAATGTCATCCTTCTTACAGTCATAAATACAACATTCACACACCTGTTTATTATGTAAAAAATCTATTAATCTATTGATGGATAGTGACCCTTTTTCTTGTAATTTTTCTTTAAGAGTTTTATTTTCTTCTCTTAACTCAATAATTTCATTAAAAACATCTAAAAGTAACTTTGAATCTATCTCATTATCTTCATTTGAAATTCTGTATTCATAAATCCTACCAACCATAAAGCTAATTACTATTAATGTAATACTAGTTAAAATATTCATTTTTAATCATCTCCTCATATTCTTCTCTAGCCCTATCTATAGCAACTAATATTTCCTTGCCATCATTGTATAACTCTTTTGCTCTTTTAATTGTGTATTCAGTTCTTGAAACTTCCATTATTCCTCCTCAACATATTCAGCTCTCCACCCACTTCTAGTTTGACTTTTATTTCTTATTGCTTGATAAACTGACTGATGTTTTAGTCTTAAGAAACATGCTGCACTATCTATAGAATTAAATATTTTTTCCTTGCCAGTTTTGATATTAATCAACTTTATTTTTGAACCTTTTTTTATCTTTTTTCTTTTTCTTTCAACATCAAACTCTATTAACATTTTTTCAGAAGTTGGAAATACAAGTTCTCCATCTTCTATTACTCCATAGATGCAGCAATATAATGCCATGTAACTTCTAAGTGTCAAATCATCTTCAAATATGTTATCTGCAACAGAACCACTAAAATATCTATCAACTTTAAACATTTTAATCCTCCTTATTCAATTGGCATTTCAAATACTTTTTCTTTGTAATACCTAACTCCATCTTTATTAATAATGTCAAACTTAGTTCCTGCAATGATAGCCTCTTGTATTCTGTTTAATACCTCAATGGCTCTTCTTTCTGATTTATATTTTCCTATCTCTCTAAAATTCGATTCTCCTTCAAATACTGCATATACTTGCTCTCTATTCACTTCAATTCTATTGACTTTCATTAAATCTAATCTATCTTGACTTCTAATTATTATCATTTCTATTCCTCCAATATATTTATTTTTATTTAACTTCTAGGAAGTAATATTGTATAATTACTCCCTAGATTGTTTAACTTAACCGAATTTACTTTTTTCAAGCTGACCTCTCTTAGACATCTCACATAATTCTTTATCTGTATATTTGTCAAAAGTCTGATTAAAGTTATGAAACTTATTCTTATTATGCTTACTTGGTATAAGTTCAAAATCCCTCTCTAAAGCTGTTATAAGATAACCTGTGATACTTTTTACATTATCTGTATTTTTAACTAGCTCTAGCTTCTCTATTAGATAATTTATATCTCTCTTTGTATGTATGAATACATCAACAATTTTTTCAATGTCTTTAGGTTCTAAATCAAAATATCTTTTTATGTTATCCACAACCACCAAAGATTTTTCTTCTTTTTCTTTTTGTTGTTGTTTTTCTTTTTCTTTTTGTTTTTCTTTTTGTTTTTCTTTTTCCCCATAGTCTATAGATACTGTATCGATACTGTATCCATAGTCTATACATACTTTATACATATACTGTTGGAACTCTTTATTTTTAATGGCTTCAACCTCTTTTAAGATACAAGTACGCACTTTTGGACTTTTAGAAAAATTATGTTTACTCCAGTTGATGATTAATATTTCTTTAGTATCAGAATCATATTTTATTTTTCCATACTCTATAAATCTTTTTATTAACTTCTCTACAGTTTCTCTGTTGTATCCTGTTTGCATTTCCATGATTTTATATGGTAACTCATAACACCCACATTGACTTGCTCTACCATTAGTAAGCAAATAATTATAAAAGTACTTTTCTTCGGGAGTTAAATCCAGTACAAAAGCATCATCCCAAAAGTTAGCTTGTAAAATTCTATACTTTGCCATCTTATCACCTCCTATTTATGCACCTTTAAAGGCTTGTTTCTCATAAGCTGTACAAACAGCATCATATTCACTTTTATTTAAATCTTTTATGTCTTTTCCTAATTGTTTAAAAATCTGTTCTTTTAATAATGCTTTATTAACTCCAACGCTATTAGCTATTGCATACAATCTAGTTATTTGTTTATCAGTTATTATTCTTTCACTTGTATTTTTATCTTGTTGAACATTATTATTAAAATTATTCTTAGCTATTTCTTTTCCACTTACTGCGTCAAAACTATCATTCTCAGTTATGTTGAGTAACTGAATATACAAATATCTAGTTTGGTAAGTTTCTATACCTCCTAGTGCTTGTAATTCATTGGAACCTTTTAACTGTAAGTCTCGCATTGGAGAAGTGAATACAATCTGTTCTGCTGGATTTTCTCCATTAATTAGTGTTAGTGTTGCATAGTCATTTGTAAAGGTTATTATAGGGCATAATTTGGCTTTTTCTAATAACTCTGTAGCTTGAGGTAGAAAGTCTGCTAACTCAAAATACTTGAAGTTAGAATAAGTATTCTCTCCGCTTTTCTTCAAATTCAATTTACTTAATTTAACTCTTACATCCATTAATTTAATGTAAATATTATTTACTTCCAATTCCACCACGCTCCATGTCCTTTATATTTCTTTTTAAAACACCTTCCCATCCATCTATATAGTCTCCATACAAACCATCTGATTTTTGCTTTTCTAAATCTTCTTTAAACTGCTCTATTGTCCAATTTTCTTTATGCCTTTTTATACAATATTCTAGTCCTGCAATACTTCCTAAAGCTTGTTCTGCTTCTATTCCTTCAAATCTAGTAAACTTTAATATAAATAATCTATCTTCTAAATCATTAATTATTTCATTTCTAGTTTTCATTTCTTCCCCCTTGTGCTATAATATAGCTATAATTTTTTGATTTGCCTTTTGATTAGAGCCATTGCAGTGGCTCTTTTCTTATATCTGTACCTCTATAGGTCTATCTCTTTCAAGTTCTTCTAAAAATAGTTGAAATATCTTGTAATCTTCGCTTTCCTCATGTTCTTTTGATTTAATCTCTAAATTTATACCACCTAAAATATTTTCAACAGCATATTTTGCTCTTTGCCATGCAACTATTTCTCTTAGATAATCTCTCATGTATGCATCATCTATTAAATCCCTGTCTTTATTTCTAAGTTCCTCATAAAGCACACTATTTTTACTTATCTCTAATTCAGCTAAATCTAATTGTTTTTGCACCATTTGTTTTACTTTGTTTAAACTTTCCATAATTAACCCCCTAGTTTAAATTTTTAACTTCATAATCATTATCTTTAATATCTTCTACTGTTAATGCTTGATACTCCATACATCCTCTTTCTTTGTCGTAGTAAGCTAAATTTAGCTCATTTTCTGTTGCTACTACTACAATGCAATCAATTTCAAAATTAAGTCTTTTACAATTTATTTTTACTGCATTTCCTACTTCAACTTTCTTTAAATCGAATTTATTCATAATTATCTCCTTTTAATTTAATATTTCAATATAATAATCGTTGTATATTACATCTTCTACTGTCAGAACTGATTCTACTAAATCACCTCCTCTCTGTTTCCTTCCATTTCTTTCAAAAGCTGGTCTAAATTTCGACCTTGGTTTCTATCAATAAAATCATCTAATTCATATCTTGATATTTTTCTGCCATTTCCCCAACTTAATGTTTGTATTAAATTAAAATTAATTAATTTACGAATTAAGTTCATGTCCATTTTTAACGCTTTTCTAGCTTCCTCTACTGTCATTAGATAATTAGGATATCCTCGAACAATGTTTACTTCTTTCATTCTCTTCACTCCTTTTCAAAATATTCTGTATTTAGTTTTCAAAGTACTAACCTAATAAAGTTATCTGACATTGTTCTTTTTCTTTAATTAGTCCATCTTTTATAAGTAATAATCTAAATGCTTCTCTTCCCTTTGGATTTATTAGTGTTTGAGTATCTGAATGTCCGTATGGTGTTGTAAACTCTTTTAACTCAAAATATTGCATCTTCTTAGAATAAGGCTTTATTTTTCCTTTTGTATCTCTATAACAATATTTCTTCTCTATTAACCATGACACAAACACTTTCTCTTTGACTCCAAGTTCTTTTGCTGTATCTCTTATGTTTGTAAGTAAGTTTCTTTCTACTAAAGCATCAAAGTAGTCTGCTTTTGGTTTCATTGTTTGATTCTCCAATTGTAGTTGTTCTTTTTCCTCAACTTCTATTAGCAATTGTTGTAATGCTTCTTTATATGTAGTTGGTAATTTAGGTTGTTGTTCTTTTAACTCTTGCTCCATTTCTTCAAACTTAGTTACATAAATTGCCGTAAATATAATACCTTTTTCCCCTGTCATTTTATTAGCTACCATGTCACAACCTTTTTTAGTTAATAAGTAACAAGGATATTTCTGATTGTTTTCATTCTTGTAAGTACTTTCAATAAAAAAATCATCAGTGTGCAATTTTGCACTCTGCTTTAATACACTTATGTAACCTCTTATACTTCTTAGTAATTGATTATGGTCTTTTTCTATTAATTCTGCTACCTCTCTACTCTCAACTAAATATTTATTGTTTTGCTTGATAATTGTTAAGTTATTCATACTTATCATCCTCCTTATGACTATTTTTATATTCAGATAAATCAAACTCTTTCCATAAAATATCTATTATAAATGAGTTTTTAGTTAATCCTAAGTATTTTGATTTTCTTGTTATTTCTTCATTTAATTTTTCGGGCATCCTAACAGTTATTCTCTTTTTATTTGAGTTCATTTTGCCGTCAACTCCTTTCTTGTTTTAATAATATCACGCCGTCTTTATGCCGTCAATATATTTTATAGATTTTCTATAATTTATTTTTATGATATAATAATGACATCATTTAGACTTTAAAAAGGAGGTATTATTATGTCAACTTCATTGCCTAAATACACTTTGCGAATAAATAAAATTTTACTTGAAAAAATTAAGTATATTGCAGAAAGTGAAGGTCGTTCTGCTAATAAAGAAATTGAACAATTAATAAAGAAGCATGTTGAAAATTATGAACAAACAAAAGGAGAAATAAAAGTTAATATTGAAGAATAACGTTTATAAAGCTTTGCTAATCACTGATAGTATGTATTCATTTACTGACATACCTCTTTGATTAGCTTTTTCTTTGCATTTAACATATAATTCTTCTGTAATACTCAGGGTATATTTCTTTTTACTATTCAATCTATCTCACCTCTTTTTGAATATTCTGTATTTAGTTTTCAAAGTACTGGTTTTATTTAACCTAACATTGATATTTGATTTACTGATTTCAATTTGTTAATAAAGTATATTTGACCTTTTCCTGTTACTTTTGGTGTTTTAGTAATCTTTGTGCTTCCATCAGGGTTATATATTGCTCTTTTTTTAGTTTCCATTATTTTTAAGTCAACACTCTTTTGAGTTAGTGTATTATAATCTTCACCCTTACGTTTTATTAAGTAACCATTATCTCTAAGCCATGCGAATAATCTTTTCTCACCTGTGTTAACACCGTTTTGATTAAGTAATTTAGCTAGTTCTCCAACTAATATAGAATCATCAGAAGATGCTACTGCATCAGCAAAAAGTACTTTTGGTTGTTGTAATTGAATTACCTTATCTTTTTCTTCTAATTCTCTACTTTTCTTTTCTATTGTCTTTTGAGCTACTTGTAATGCTCTTGCCATTATTTCATCATCTGACATATCTTCTGTTGTATGTATATATCCACCAGTTTTACGAATTTCTTTTAATATCTTTTTAACTTCTTTTTTGAATTGCTTAGCAATTGGTTTTCTGCTTTGCATCAAAACCTCATACAATCCATCTTCTGTTAAAAACCAAGCACTATAAGCATTGTTTAGAGTGCCTATCTGTATTAATTCTTTTTCTTCTACTTCGATATTAGATAACATCGTTGATACATTACTATGTTCTATCCATTCAGCTACATCCTTAGCTAAAAATAAAGGTTTTTCTAAAATTCCATAAACTCTAAATTCTTTACCTAATAATTCTTGTTCTTTAATTGTTTGTAAGTTGTTCATATAATTTTCTCCTTCCTATATTGTTTTCTTTGAAAGTTTCAGAATTAAAATTGATTTAAAAATGTCTTCTAATTCCTGCATAACATCATTCCAAACTTCTTCTTCATCTTCATCAATCACATCATCTTCAACTATATCTATGAAATCATCTTCTTTTTTTAGATAATCTTTAATTTCTTTATGTAACTTCAAAGTTATACTTGAAAGACTTTTCATTTCCAGCTTTGGCAAAAACATTACTCCTGCTTCTGTAGTTCTTCTAACGTGTTCATATCCTAATAAGTTGTTGTTGTAAATAGAAACCATTTTGGCTACTACTGTATTTGGTGGTATCCTTTTATCATTCTCATATGCTCTTAAACTCTCTACTGATATATCTAGTAGTTCAGATGCCTTTTCTTGTGTAAGACCAGTATTTTCCCTGCTAATTTGATATATATTTTGGTATTCATATGACATTTGAATTCCTCCTTTTAGGATGTATAATTAGTTTAATCATTTAAATATTTAAACGTTATGTTTAACTTATATCTAAAAAAATTTCTTCTAACTCAACACCAAATATTTTAGATATTTTGAAAGCATATTTTATTGGAAAACTTCGTTTATTATGTTCATACATAAAATATCTTTGGCGAGAAATTCCCAATAATTCAGCCATCTCAGTTTGAGTTAGACCTTGATTTTCTCTAATAATTTTTAGTCTATTCATTTTTTTCACCTCTCTTTTTTAAACATATTGTTTAATATATTTATATTATATTCAAACACAACGTTTAAGTCAATACTTATTACAACATTTTGTTTAATTTTTTTAGTAAAATTTTTACCTATGATATACTATAGTAAACAAAATGTTTATTTTGGAGGTTTAAATATGACTTTTGGAAATAGATTGCGTAAACTAAGAGAAGATAATAATATTAAACAAGTTGAATTGGCAAAAGTATTTAATATAACAAGCCAAGCCTTGTCTCAATATGAAAGAGATTTAAGAATGCCTGATGCAGTTTTACTTGATAAACTTGCAACTTATTTTAATGTTTCTGTTGATTTTCTTTTAGGCAGAAACTTGAATACTTTATCAGAAGAAATAGATAATGAGATAAAAAAAATAGTTGATGCAATATTTGAATTAGATAAAGAAGATAGAGAAAGTATATTTAAAATAGCTGAATTAGATAAAGGAGATAGAGAAGCCATTTTGAAAATTCTTGATTCTTTAGATAATAAACAGAAATAAAAATACATTGAGTTGCATCCAATGTATTTTTATTTTTTTATTAACTTTAATAAAAATATATATTTTTAATCATTTTTTTATTTTTCATAAGAATCCTTATAATTTTCGTGAAATTTTCATAATCATTTTCGTCCTTTTCCCTTAACATTCTTATAATAGCAACAAGTCTTTCTTTATCATTTTGCATACTACCACCCCTTCTTTACTCCATACAAGAACTTACGTTCGCTAAAATAGTTAGAATCTTCCCTTTTTTAAAACTTAATTGAAAACCAAATAAAATTAAAACTGTCCTTTGAAATTACTCTTCTTATATTCACTTTATCTAGATAAAGTTATTTCTTAACTACATTCTAGCACAAATTTCCAACAAAAAGTGTGCTACTCAAGCACATTTATTACAAAAAACTACACAAACTATTAATTATAAAAATAATTAAAAGTGAGGTTAAATTAAATGTTAAGAAAATTAAGAAGACACAAAGGAATGACACAATTAGAGCTGGCAGAAAAATTAGGTTGTAATAGAAGTCAAATTTCAAAATTGGAAAATGGTAAATATAAAGACATAACAATATCCACAATAGTAGACTTATCTATTGCATTAGAAGAGGATTTTCTATATTTATGTGAACTTTATGGTAAAGAAGAAATGGCAAAAAGAAATAAGAAAAACTTATGTTAGTCAAAAATACAATGAATAATGCAATTTTATCAAATAAAAAATAGACTAGCTAAATACTAGTCTATTTCTATATTGTTTTTTTAAAAGTTATAATAATATTATAACTATTAGCTTACTTAATTATTTCAAAAGAATTTATAACATAATCAGCAGCAACTTCTCTCATCTCTCCAACTTCTTTTAACATAGCTTCATCATTCAAAGCATCTACAGATGGGTCTCCACCTAAATCACAACAGAACACTTTATCTTTAGATGTTCCAATATAAGTATATCCATTTAGTCTAAAGCTCTCTTCATCATAATCATTTTTATTAAATGTTTCTATGCATAAAGCTGAATCATAACATTTTCCATTTTTATAATAATCAAAACTTATTACTCCATCTTTATACTCATTAATTTTGTATTTTCCTTCCCAACTTTTAGGTATTCGTAAGCTAAATCCATATTTACTATTTTTGTAAATTGTATCTGAATTATTGAAACTATATAATTTTTCAAAAGGCGTACCACCTGAAAAGCCACCATTTATATCATTATAAGTATAAAACCAAAGTTTATTTTTATTTTCTAATTTTATAAGGTGTTGTAAGTCTCCATCTGGATAATGAACATTAATTTTAACACTCTTATCTTTTTCATCTATTGATATTATATCGTAACTATTTCCATCAATTGTATTATTAGTTATACCAAAATTAAAATCTTCATAAGAATCTTTATCATACCAAACACCTAAAATATCTCTTAATAAAGCATTTGTTATATTTAAGCATTCTTGAAGTACATTTGAATCTACTGTTCCTATTGATGTTATCTTAGTTGCATATTTTAAAATTTCTTTATTACTACCTAAATTGACTAACACAATAGGAGTATTTTTAGCCATTGTAGAACCAACAAGTGCATATACTAAATCTGTTCCACTTGCTATATAAAATTCTTTTGCTCCATTATAGAATTTATTTACTATCTTCTTATTAGTATCATATCTATCTACTCCACCCAATCTAGTTGAATTAGTATCATTAACTAGTTTATCACTCATTGATGAAGTTCCGCCTATTGCATAACTTTCTATTCCAGTAGTATTAAATGGTACACTTTTCCCATCAGTCAATACTATAGGTGCTTTGTCTCTAACAGATACAGAGGCAACACTCATAGCATCTGGCTCACCTTTAAAAGCATTAGTTAATATAACTTTATTTACTTTATTAATAGAATTTATCTCTTTTGCTACATTATAACTTGTCTTAATTCTATCACTACCTTGAAGCCTTTTAGTTTCTATTCCTTTATCTTTTAGAAAAGTTTCTGTTGCCTTATCAATAGAATTTTCTCCACCAATTATGTACACTTTGTTAGCTTTTTCTACCCTCTTAATAGTTGCATTTGGTATGTTATTCTTCTTAGTTAAAAGAATTGGAGCGTTTGTAGCTCCTGCAAGTCCACTAGCACTTAACCCATCAGCCATTGTACTGTCTGCATTAATTAATATAGCTGTAGTATAGTTTTGCTTATCTGCAATTATACCCGCAGTTTCATATTTATCTGCACCTTTAATTGATTCAACCTTGTCAAGAGCATTTGCAGATATAGGATAACAAGCAACAAACATTGACATAGCTAACCCTAATGATAATAATTTCTTTGATTTCAAAATATCTCCCCCTTTTTTTCATGTCTCTCAATTAAATTGTATAACAAACATATATTATATGTTGTCGAAATAACAAACTATTTCTACTCAATTAACGACATTAAATAACATTAGAATAAATTATTTTCTTATAATCTTATTCTTTATAATATATATAATTGTTATAATATAATTGAAGTATTTTACTTTAACCATATTATTTAATTTTGAGAGGAGAAATTTTATGAAAGGTGGCGTAAGAAAAAAAGGTAAAAAATGGTATTACTATTTTGATTTAGGTATAATTGATGGCAAGAGAAAAAAAGTAGAAAGAGCTGGTGGAGATAATAAAAAAGATGCTGAAAAAGCGCTTCGAGAAGCATTGAAAGAATATGAGAATACAGGAATAATGTTTGATGAGTGTGAAATGAACTTAGCAGAATATTTAGATTTTTGGTTTAATGAGTATGTTATTTTAAACTGCAAATATAATACTCAAGAAAGTTATAGAATACACATTCAAACACATATTAAACCAGCATTAGGACATTATAAACTGAAATCCCTAACACCAGCTACATTACAAAACTTTATTAATGCTAAGTTCAGAAGCAACTATTCACAAAGTACACTTGAAGTTATTAGGGCTATTTTAAAAAAAGCGCTAAAATCAGCTGTATATCCATATCAATTTTTGAAAGATAATCCAATGCAATATATCAACATTCCTAAAAATGAAACTATCAAAAAAGAAATCAAAGTAATTACACTAGAAGAATTTAATAATATTTTAAATTTATTTAATAAAGGGACTTATCAATATATATCATTAATGATTGCTTTTCATACCGGAATGAGAAAAGGTGAAGTTGCTGGTCTAACTTGGGAAGATGTAAATCTAAAAACAAAAACTATAAATGTTAATCATACTATGATAAAAAAGAAAAAAGGTGATATTGAATTAGCAACGCCAAAATCCTCTAGTTCTTATAGAACTATTACTATAGGTGATACTTTAGTGAAAGCCTTAAAAGAACATAAAAAGTATCAAAATGAAAATAAATTACTGTTTGGTGAATTTTACATAAACAACAACTTCGTATGTACAAAAATAAATGGAAATCCAATAAACATCAATTCTATTTCCACTATGTGCAATAACATTAGCAAAAAATTGAATATTACTTTTTCTTTTCATAGTTTAAGGCATACTCATGCAACAATGCTTCTAGAAGCTGGAGCAAATATAAAAGCAGTACAAAAAAGATTAGGTCATAGTAATATCGCAGTAACTATGAACACATATTCTCATGTAACAGAAACTATGAAACAAGAAACTGTAGATTTATTTGAAAAATCCATAAAATAAAATTCTTCCACCAAAAAATAATTACGGTGGAAGAATGGTGGAAGACTCTTTTAAAAATGTTATATTTATAGCTTCACTTATATTCTTCCAACTCGCTACACCTCTTGGTATCGCTAGATTTAAGCATATGCTAAATATAAATATAATTCCTCTAAATAAAGTTTTCAACTTAAATATTTCTTAAGATTTATACTAAAATCATGTTTATTTGAATTAATTGATTTGAATTATGTTGTTTTCAGATTACTTTCATTTAAGTGTTTTGATTGGATTCATCTGAATTAATGTATATTAATTCTTATTGAGCAGTTTTTATTTTCTGGGTGAAAGAATGGTGGAAGAATCATATTTTACTAATTTTCTTCCACCATTCTTCCATCCGAATAGACTTAGAAGTATTTATTTCACTGCAATAATAGCTACTTACTTAAATTCTATTTTTATACATCCTATCTATTATGTACTATACATATCCTATTAAAATTTATATAAATAGAATACAAATTTATTTCATTTTTTTAACATGTTCAGAATAATAAACAAAATGAAGGTAGAAAAAGTTATAATTTCATACCTTCATTTTATTTATTATGTATCTATTTGTAATTTTTTCTTTCAAACTCTTAAAATGTTATTCGAGTTCAATTAATTTATCTTCATACACTCATCCCTTTTCATATGAAGATGATTGTACATCAAATATCTATCCTATATCTTAATTATACAGTTTTTGATATATATGATATAATTATCACAAACATCAAACTAAGGAGGAATAAATAAATGAATTTTAATCGTGAATTTAATTACTACCTTGAAACACTAGGACTGCTTTCTTATTGTAATAATTTTTCGACAACAAAAATAGAATTAATAGAAGAGTTAAATGGGTTTGGCTTTGCTGGCGAGAAAGTATACGATGCTCATTTGATTGATTGGGAGAAACTAATTACCTCTTTTGACAAAATGAAGACCACAAATGGAGATTACAATTTCTATTTTAAGAATGTCATTAATGAAGAAAAGAATTTCTATACATTCATGGTTGCTCTAGTGGCAGAATATTTCGAGCTATTTGATAGTGAAGAAAAATCTGATGAATATTTTAGGAAAATTTTTATTGAATTAATTTGTGCTATCGCAGAAAAAAGTAGTATAAATAAACAACTTTCATCTTTAGAGTTCTATGAATTTCTATCTGTATCAGATTTTAATGAAAGTGAAAAATGGAAATTCTTTTCATTCTATCAGTCACCTAAAGAGCTGATTAATAAACTTTTTATACTAATAAATTCAAATTTATCTGTATGTAAAAAATTATATCTCGAAATTGATATTGAAACGCTAATTTCAAAATGTTCCATTTTACTTGAGAGCACAAGAGAAAAAAATATGATATCAAAACAAGGGGAAGGACTTCCGATTTATCCAACTTTCATAAATCCTCTGTCTCAAATTGTTTTAAAGACAAAACGTTATTTTGGGTTGTTAAATTTAGATATATTTAGTGACAATGATTTCTCTAAAGAAATTGATGATAACATATTAATTAAACTAAAAGCACTTTCAGATAAAAGTAAGTTTCAAATATTAATTTCTTTAAAAAATAAACCAATGTATAGCCTAGAATTAGCTAATAAGCTTGGATTATCTGCTGGGACAATTTCACATCATATGGCGGTTCTGCTACAAGTAAATTTAGTCAATATCGATAAGAAATCTGGACGAGTTTATTATCATCTAAATAGTGACGAAATTGAAAAAACAATAAAAGGACTTGAAAATCTATTAATTTGATATACATCAAATTATTTTGACCTACTTCAAATTTAATGTTATAATCCTCTTACATACAATTAGAGGAGGTCTTTTCATGAAAAAAGTAAAAAAATCAATTTTGTTATTTCTTATCATTTGTTTTGCTCTAAGCTCAATTTTCTACTACCTGATTATTGTCCACGGAATGTTGCAACTTAATTACTTTCTTATGTGGTGTCCTGGTGTTGCTGCCATTATTGTAAGTATGATATACCACCGTGGCGATAATGGAGTAAACTTTAGAAGATGCCATGCGAAATATATTTTGGGTGGTATATTAATTCCATTAGCATATTGGGGAATCTCATATAGTATCTACTTGCTGATTTATGGTAAGGGCGTAATCGTAGGTAATATGGCTCTGACTCTTATAAAAGCGCCAAGTATGTTGCTGACATATCTGGCAATCTATTTTGTCACTGCAATGGGTGAAGAAATAGGCTGGGGTGGCTACTTAGTGCCAAAGCTTAATGAACTCTTTGGGTTTAACAAAGGTGCTTTTGTTTCTGGTGTGATTTGGTTTTTGTGGCATTTCCCGTTGTTTGTGGTTGGATATATGTCTGATATCCCACTTTGGTATCAGCTTCCAGTTCTAGCACTAATGTGTATCTCAGTATCCTATTCCAGATTTTATTTAAGTATGAAATCAAAGAGCACATGGCCTGCTGTTTGGCTTCATTTCGTACATAACTTTGTCGCACAATTGCTTTTAGACCAATCCATAGGCGGTGAAATGCGTCCCTATCTTGTTGGCGAAATTGGGATTATTTCACTTATTGTAGTGGTGATTATTGACCTTATCTGTGTATTAAAATATCGTAACGCAGGGAGTGAAATCGTTGCATCACAGAAATAAATATTTTTCGAAAAAATGAAAAAAGCACTCTCCATAACGGAAAATGCTCTCTTTAATATCGGTTGACTTAGTAAAGATGTATTGGAAGTGCATCTTTACTTTTTTTATTATACCATATAATTTATGTTGTTAAAAAGACCTATTTAAATCGTTTTTAATTAATAGAATATATTGTAAAGGAGATATGTGTATGAATTTTTGGAATGGACTATTTTTACTTTTTGGGATAATATTCATAATAGGGAATGTAATAAAAGGTTTAGCTAAACATAAATTCAACTATTTTAGGAAAAAATATTTTAACAAATTAGAATTAAAATATGGAAAAATAGATAGAGAAAAAACTATTAAACTAGAGATGTTTTATCAATATTTAATAGGCTTGGAATACATAATAATGGGCTTATTAATAAAAAGATTAAATACTGCAATAATATCATTAATATTAGTATCCATTATCACAATAGTATCCCATTGTTTAATTAGAAAGAAATATATAACTATATAAACTATTTATAATAAAACACTGATATAATCAATAAAGAAGGTAACAACTATCTCCAGTCGTTACCTTCTAATCATCAATTCTTAAGTTTTGATATACTAAAATTTTTAACTTGAGACTTGAATAACTGCTCAATCTCATCAACTATACTCTGTATCTTATCTTCATATTCTAAATCATAATATATATTTATCTCACCTATACTATTTATACTTACAGAATATTCTTTTCTTTCTATTATACATATACTTCCACAATCTGATAAATCATTTTTGTATATTGATTTTAATTGTCTTTTTATCTTGGGAAAGTCTATTGTTGGATAAATATTATTTGGATAAAAACTCTTATCATTTATTAACATCTTATCCACCCCTTATCATTCTATTTATTTAAATTTATACCTTAATCAAAACGATATTAAACATATTTTCCCATATTTTCATAATTATTTTATATAGTATCTAATCTATCTATTAATAAAATCTAGTGCTTTGTAAAGTGTATCAAATCTATCATTACCTTTTATCATGGTGTATCTCTCTTTAGTTATAGAACTTATCTTATTGCATGCTCCTCCACCTATAACATATAAATTTTCTGTCTGACCTGGTACATAATCTTTTATATCACATATTAATATTTTTCCGTCATTATACCCCAACCAAATACAGTTGCAGAGATTTTGCCAACCTCTCCATCATAAACGATTGTATATTTATACATTATTTTTCCCTCACCATTCTCTTTAGGGAAGTTTTACCATACATTCTACATATTTAGTCTATTTTTTTAAAGTAAAATAACGTTCATATATATAAATTTATTCAATTTTCAAACAAGTCTATTGAATAATAATTAATTCTATTGTATTATTGTAATTGTAGAATAAAACTAAATCGGCAAAACTAGAGAAATTTAGTGACGCAAAGCTATAGGGACTAAGACTTATAAAATAATTTATAAGTTATGTCAGCCAGTTGCCAAAAAGATATTTTCTTTTTGTTTTTATGAAAGTTTTTTAGGGGGATAATAATATATATGTTTAGAGATAAAATGGATAGATGTACACATATGTTAACTGCTTATATTGCTAGTTCATATGATTATTGTGATTTTATAGATACACAGCTAGATGATTTTATCCTAGAGTACGGAGAAAATGTGGTAGAATCATGTTTGCATCAAGTGATGGTATTGGTAAGTAAATATAATTAAATAGACATTATTTTCTAGAATATCCTTTTTAGTTTTTTCTACTTTTAAAAATTAATTCTTGCTAAAGATTTTATTAAAATATATTTATTAAAAAGAAACATAATATTAATGATTTTAAAACTTATATATTAAAAGAATTATAGTTATAAAGTAACTATAAGTTACAAGAAATTTCGATTTAGACAATCTTGTTGATATTACAAAATAAACATTAAGAGAGAATGAGATTGATTTAATAATTATTGATGAAAAAATAATATTGTTTGGAAAATAAAAAAGCAATCCAAATGAGAATGCTTAATTATAATGATAGAAGTGTACTACAAATACACTTCCATTTTTTATTACATAATATAGTTTTATTTTTCAGAATAAATTTCATTCGTCTTATTACTATTCAATATATTTTGTTTGATTGAAAAAATATAATTCTTTACAAATAGTATTATATTAAATGTTTTATTTGATTTTTATCTATAACATTTTAATTTATATATTTATAATTAAAATGTTATAATTGAGTTCCATTTATGACTATATCACAAATTCTTGCTCCTCCATTAGACTTGCCTTTTTTTAATCTTTCTACATAGGTGGGAGAATTTGAAGTCTTACCAGTAATACTTTTTACATTTAATCTATTATCATTATTAAATTCCAAGTATCCATTGTAACCGCCAATATATATCAAGATTATTGACATTTGAATCTAACAAAACATTTTTTCTATTTGATATATCCGTTTCTAAAAAATTATTTGCAAAGATATTAATAGAAAAACTCCTCCCTAATATTACTGTTGATAATAATAAAAATATTACTTTCTTAAAGTTCATAATTTACTTTCCCCCTAGTTAAAATTAAAGCTATCTATAAAAAATTTTGTGATTTTACAATGTTTATATTTAGCTCCCCTTCTAGTAACATTATAACTTCCATATGATGATATCTAAATATATTTATTTATCAAAAAGAAGGTAACAACATTCTCCAGTTGTTATCTTATAATAGTCAATGCTTAAATTTTGATACACTAAAATTTTTAACTTGAGATTTAAATAACTGTTCAATCTCATCAATTGTAGCGTTTATAAAACTTTATATCTTATTAAAATAATATCCTGCTTTTCTTATTGTTATAATCTTTTGAGGGTTTTTATAATTTTTTTCTATTTTCTTTCTTAATCCATTTACTGCAACTACCACACTATAGTTATCCTCTAAATATTCATTCATCCATACATGTTCATATATCTCTTTAGTAGTTAATGTCTTTTCAGGATTTTCCATAAAGAAGTTTAATAACTTATTCTCTATTGGAGTTAATTTTATTATTTTATTTTCTAATTTTATAACTCCACTATTTCTATTATAATTCTCCAACTCAGTATTATGTTTATTATTATTTACATATAAATTCTCTCTTCTTAAAAGTGCTTTTACTTTTGCATATAATATTTCTAAATTTAAAGGCTTTGTTAAATAATCATCTCCACCAGAATCCAAAGCATTTAAAATACTTTGTACTTTATTTATACAAGTCATATGAATAATTGGACAAGTCGTTATATTTCTGATTTTTTTACAAAAAGTCCAGCCATCACCATCAGTTAAAATTATCTCTAAAAATATTAAATCAAATTTATTACTAAATAATTTTGTAATAGCTTCTTCACAGTTATATGCTAGATCAACATTTATCCCTTTTCCTTCTAAAAAATTTTTCAATTCCTGGCAATTATCCTTATCTCCATCTATTATCAATATATTAGCTTGCATTATAATCACTCCTAAATATAATTATTTCTTTCTATAAAGAATCAGACAAATATCTTTAGTCTATTTTCTAATAGTTTGTCTTTACTGTTATAAGAAACTTTAACAATTATAAGTCTATTTTCTTTATTATTTGTATATATATTTTTAAATTTGAACACTTCAAAATTAACACAATGTCCTTGTATGTCTAGTAATTTATTTTAGTATACATAGTAAAATAAATTACTAGACATACTTTTTAACTAAAATCAATATTTTTATATTTTAATGTAAATTATTGTAGACTATAGATTTTATTTTGTCTTCATTTGGTTTTTGATTTATTGTATAAGAATAAGTTTATTTTTAGAAAAAGTATAACCACCTATAGTTAAAAGTCCATTATTTGATCTAAAAAGTTATATTGGTACTTATTATCATACTTATACATAAAATTTAATTTTCATTACATCGACCACACCTCTACTAAATAAAAACTATTTATTAATTATAGTTTCTCACTTATAGAACAAACTTATATCCTTTTCCCTATACAGTCTGAATATATTAATGCTCTTTTCTTAAAGAATTAATTTTACTCTTAATCTATGTAATATGAACCTGTGCCATATGTTATCTTCTAATATCAAGCATTTCCTAGATTTGATTATATATTTCTAATTTTAAGAACATTCGTTCTTTGTTTCCAACTATAAACAATAATATTTCAAACTACATAATGGTCAAATAAATGATTTTCCATCAAAAGCACTTTTCTTAAGCTCACATTTATTACTAAAAATGAAAGCTTTAATACATTAGAAACTAATGTAATCTTTTTATATTACCTCATATGGAAATATATTCTAAGCTTAAGTTCTTTTAAGCTATATGGTTTTGTCATATACTCATCTCCTCCAGCTAAGAATTCTTGAACTCTTTCTTCTCTATATACATAATTAGATAAAATATTATATGTATTTTAAACTTTTCTTTTATAGCATTACACATCTTATATTCATCTGAGTCTAGTAATGTAACATCTAGAATTATACAATTCAAAACTATATTTTTACTATCACAATTTCAACCTTAGCAATTTCATATGTATATACATTAAAACCTTTATTAGAAAAATAAATTTGATTTATATTTAAAATATCAGCACCATATACAATCAATAGGTTATACATTTCACTACTCTATTCAAAACTATTTTCAAAGTATCAAGTTTTAATTATTACAGATTATAGTGCTTCATTTTTACAATACCTTTATAAACTAGGCTTTAAAACTTAAGTATTTTTAAATAATACTTAAATATTATCTTAAATAATATTATTAAATACTAATCAAAGTCTCCTATTTTGGGGAAAAGGAGCTTAAGATAGTTTTGTATTATAAATATATTGTTTTTTTTAAAACACCTATATCACTCTGTTTAAGTATTGATTTCTATGATTTATATAGTTATAATATAAGATATATTGTATTATTTTGGTAAATATATTATTATGAATGTTTTAGATTCTAATCTTAATCTTTATAAAAACATTACTTTTCCGTTATAATTATATTATATTTCAAAAAAAGTTTCCCTTTCCCCAAAAATGGCTACTTTAGAAAATTAATGTTCCATTGTCTAACTATTAATATAATAATTTTTAAATATTAACTGGAAATTATATAATTAAGTAGACATCTTTATTAATTTATGATACAATAGTATTTGTGTTAGTACACAATTAAATCAAGTATATCTTGATATAGGTTAATAGGAGTATTTTTAATGAATAATGGAATAGTGAAATGGTTCAACAACGAAAAAGGATTTGGATTTATATCAGTAGAAAATGGAGATGACGTATTTGCTCATTTCTCAGCTATACAAACTTCAGGATTTAAATCATTAGAAGAAGGTCAAAAAGTAAGCTTTGATATAGTTAAAGGCGCTAGAGGTCCTCAAGCAGAAAATATAACTATATTATAATATATAGATTTTTCGGAAAAGACTCTTTTTAGAGTCTTTTTTTATTTAGCTATTTATATTTTTGCACATAATCCTAAAACTTTATGAACAACTCCAAATAAAAACAACTATTCTAATATTAAACTTGTTAAAATATCTTCCATAGTTTGGTGATGTTGTCATACTATAATATCAATTCAATTTAGCTATAAACATTCTTCTATCCACTTAGATATCTTTTAATATTAATACTAAGTTGAAATTAATTGGTCGTTAATCTTTCTCGAAAAAATAATTTTTTCATATTCATAAATTTTTCAATTTTCAAATAAGTCTATTGAATAATGCTTCATTCTGTTGTATTATATAATTGTAGAGTAAAACTAAATCGGCAAAACTAGAGAAATTTAGTGACGCAAAACTATAGGGACTAAGGCTTATAAAATTTTTATAAGTTATGTTAGCCAGTTGCCAAAAAGATATTTTCTTTTTGTTTTTATGAAATTTTTTTAGGGGGATATGATAGTACATTTACAAATAATATAGATAGACACACTCATATATTATCTACCTATATTGGTAGTGCATATGATTATTACGATTTTATACATACACAATTAGGTAATTTTATACTACAGAGCGGATAAAAATAGTAGAAAATTATTTACATCAAGTTATGTTATTAGTAAACATAATTAGATAGATTTTATTTTCTAGAAAACCCTTTTTAGTTTTATCTACTTTTAAGAAATGTTTGATGAAAATTAATTGATATATTCTTATCATTTCAGAGTTTTATTTTTTAATGAAATATAACAAATCTAAAATAGCTTGAAGTACCCACTTATTTATTAAAATCGTCTTGATTTAACTTAAGGCGATTTTTTAAGTTATGTAAAAATGAATTCTTCTAATTTAATGGGATATTTTTCAAATATAATCCCCTTGCCTTTTATCAATGTAGCTATTGGAATTTGTAATGACTCATAAAGAAAGTATTTTATGATAATATCAAATATAAAGAAATGAAAATACTTTCTTATATCAATTTATTTACAATACTACAAATTAAATTGATATAGTTGCCTCCTCATAGTATTCTAGACTCATACTGATTCTATGAGGAGATTAAATTACGGACTATTATCCTATATCCTATTTGTGTGATAAACTAAGGAAAATGGTTGCTTTATCTGCATCTAAAAAAATTCAATTTATTTTTTCATATACTTTATAGTGTTTTTTAACATTTTTATTCTATGTAATTTTTTTGATACTTTCTGTTAATATACTTAAAACTTTTTTATAAAATATCTTTTTTCTTCCACTACTAATGAGATAAAAACTAAAAATCATACTAAAAAATACATGCTTTTATTTAAAATATATTTCACTTAATTATTCTTAGAATTTCAAAGAATTTCTTACTTGGAATTATTCTTTTTCTTGATTTTTAATTTGATTTTTATTTATATACATTTTTTTGTCAACCATATGTAGTATTTCCTCAAGGTCATCTTCTTTATTATATTCACTTACTCCATATGCAAAACTAAGGTCATATTTTTCTAACTCTATCTTAGATTTATTAAGAGCATTTAAGAGTACTTCTTCATTTACTTTAGTTGATATCAACATGAATTCATCTCCACCCGTACGATAAAGAGATGCAATATCTTTAACATTCTTATTAATAATATCAACAAATAAAATTAATACTTTATCGCCCTCATCATGCCCATAATTATCATTGATATACTTGAAATTGTTAATATCTAAAAGAGCAATCACACAATTTAAAGAATTATTAATTTTATCTAGCATATAATTATACATTTGGCGATTGTATGCTCCTGTCAGTGAATCTTTTGAAAAGAAATTAATATTTTGTAGTATGTAATAAATAATAAGTCCTAATGCTGAAAACCCATAACTTAGAAAATGATAGTAATAAAAAATTTCTAAAAGTAATCCTACAATTATTGTAACAGCAATAGATGTAACAATAATACGTTCCATTCTCTTTTCTTGCACATGAGAAGTAACTGGATTGATTATAAATATTAAAATATATAATAATACTGTAAAAGAAGGTATAAAAAATAGACACCCTCTTTCATAATAATTATTTATATCTATAAAAAATATAATTTTAATAAACATACTAAAAAAACAAATAATAAAATTTATCAAAAATGGCAAATAAAATATAATTGTATCCTTTTTTTGTTTAAATATCTTTATAAGTAAAATAGGAATCAATGGACTTATTGCAAAATTTAAAAAAGATGTAATCCTACGAACCATCCATAGTGATGAATTTGTCTGTTTTGATATTATGTAATCAGTAGATGTAACTATAATAAGTATTAAATTAATTACTATTGATATTATAAACAATTTACTCTGCTCCTTATTAAATAAATGATTCATTTTAATAAGAAATATCAAAAAAATCAATCCTATAAATGGTATCAAATAGGCATAAATAATGGTACTCAAATTTTGTCCTCCTCCTATATACATTATCAATTAAAATATACTTCTATACTTAAAAATTTCTATGATTTACGCTTTATAACGCCTATTTCATATAATATATTATACACTAGAAAAATGACTTATTATATTATAATATGTAAATATTTACCATATTTTTATAAAAAATAAATATAAACTTTATATCAATTAAATAGAAGATTAAAACTCTAATTCCATAATATATAATATTTTTATTATGCAAAAATAAATTTATTATTTGAATTTATTCAATAGATTATAATTATTTTACATAATAGCTCTTAGTTCATATTTTATTAATTAAATTCATATGAACTAAGTTAACACTAGAAATTTTAAACAATAATTAATACAGTAAACTCTTTACAATCTAGACACTATATTATATCTACCCCCTCAAATAAATCTTTTTAACACAACAAAACATAACTAAACATTATAAAATATAACAAAACATAACAAAAACTTAGACATCGTTTTCTTAATATGATATACTGAAAAAGAATTTACATTAATTACTAAGGGGGAATATATTATGTTAAAAAAATTTTCGGTATTAGCTTTAGCTATGATTATTTCGTTAAGTATTACTGCATGTAATTCTAAAGAAAAGAAAGTTAATAATGAAACTAATACTAAAGTTATAACAACTAATGATTCAAAAGAAAAAGAAACGCTTTTTGTCTATTCAGGGGCAGGCTTAAAAAAGCCAATGGATGAAATAGCTCAAAAATTTGAGAAAGAAAATAATATAAAGATTGAATATAGTTATGCAGGCTCTGCACAACTAATAGCCCAAATTGAAACAAGTCACAAAGGTGATGCATTTATTGTTGGCTCTGAGCCAATTTACTCAAAAGCATTTGAAAAAGAACTTGTAAGTGAACATAAAACAGTGGCACATCATACACCTGCAATGGTTGTACCTAAGGGAAATCCCGCTAATATTGAAAAACTAGAAGATCTAAATAAAGATGGCATAAAACTTATTTTCGGAGATAAAGAATCTAATGCTATAGGTAAGACTACTCAAAAAATACTTGAAAAAAATAATTTAAAATCTATAAATGATAATGTTGTTTCTACAGCTGCAACTGTAAATGAAATGATTGTACAGTTAACATCAGGTAAAGCAGATGCTACAATAGCCACAAAAGACTCTATTTTTGGTAATAATGATGTAGAAGTTATAGAAATTGCTCCAGACAAAAACATAGACCAAATTATATCAGCAGGAACTGTAAACTATAGTGATAAAAAAGATTTAGCTAATAAATTTATAAATTATGTAGCATCAGATGAAGCTAAACAAATATTTAAAAAATATGGTTTTGAACCAGTTAAGTAGTGCTTGAATTTGAGAAATAAAATTTTTACTATACTACTCACTGGATTTTTTGCTATAGTTTTTTTATTTATTGTGTCCCCACTTTTTATGCTAATAATCAAAGGTCTGAGTTATGTTCCTATATGTTTAAATTCAGTGGAAGTACAATATGCAATAGTACTCAGCATCAAGACATCTTTAATATCTACCATATTATGTCTTTTATTAGCTGTTCCAACAGCTTACTTTTTACATATTACTAAATTACCATTTAAAAAACTAATTATACAGATAATAAATCTTCCGATGTCTCTTCCTCACCTAGTATCAGGAATTGCTCTTTTACTTTTGTTTGGTAGAATGGGTATTGGAGATTCCATTTACAAAATTCTTAAACTTGATTTTGTGTTCACAAGACAAGGAATAGTTTTAGCTCAGGTATTTGTAAATCTGCCACTTACTATTAAAATACTTCACACTTCATTAAGTGAAGGTAATGAAAAAATGATATTTGTTGCACGTACTCTTGGATGTAATAGTTGGGAGGCATTTAAGTTTGTAATTCTTCCAAATCTAAAAATTGGAATAATATCTGCAACTGTAATGACTTGGTCAAGAGCACTTGGTGAATTTGGTGCAGTAGCTATGATAGCAGGGTCTACACGTATGAAAACTGAAATTATACCTACTTCAATATATTTAAATATGTCTACTGGTGATATAGATATTGCAATAGGTATAGCTGTAATTTTAATATTTATATCACTTACATGCTTGATGTTCTTTGAGATATTTTTTAATAGAGAGGTTGATGAAAACTAATATGTTGGAAATTAAAAATTTATCACTTGATTTGCCTAATTTTAAGTTAAAAAAAAATAGTTTAAACATTAATAACCACGAGTACTTTGTTTTATTAGGCTCCAGTGGTTCAGGT
The DNA here is from genome assembly GCF_056688955.1 of Clostridioides sp. LIBA-6822. Lineage (NCBI taxonomy): Bacteria > Bacillati > Bacillota > Clostridia > Peptostreptococcales > Peptostreptococcaceae > Clostridioides > Clostridioides sp. LIBA-6822. The sequence goes on from NZ_CP196995.1 coordinate 2,680,863, forward strand.
AAAACTCTATTTCTAGAAACATTAGCAGGAAGATACTCATCTGCTAAAGGTGATGTAAGATACAAAGAAAATTTAATATCAAATTTGCCTCCAGAAAACAGAAATATAGGATTTGTATATCAAAACTTTGAACTCTTTCCAAATATGAGTGTTGAAGATAATATAAGATTCCCACTTAAATTGAGAAAAATATCTAAAGATGAGCAAATATTTAAAGTTAATCACTTATCTAAGTTAATGCAGATAGAAAATATAAAAAACAGGTATCCTAAAAATTTAAGTGGAGGAGAAAAACAACGAGTTGCATTTGCACGTGCATTGATAGGTGAGCCAGACATATTACTTCTAGATGAGCCTATGAGCTCATTAGATTATATTACAAAAAAACATATAAGTAAAATACTAAAAGATGTTTACTTAAAGTACAGACCAACAGTGATTCATGTTACTCATGATATTTCTGAAGCAATGTTTTTTGCTCATAAGATAGGAATAATGAACAATGGAAAAATAAATCATATTTTTGAGTTAAATGAACAAGTAAAACAGAAAGGAGAGTCTTTTTTCTATGAATATATTTGATACCTTGAAAGATTACTTATTAGAACACGTTGACAAATATAATTTAGATATGGATATGATAAGTATTGTATCTAAATCTCTATCTGCTAAAGAAGCAATTGGAAATACCAAACGTAAAGATTTTCCAATTATAGTTGGTAAAGAAATAATGCTTGAAGCCGATTTTAAAGGAGCTAAAGGACAAGCATTTACTTCTACACCATCTACATTTGAAGGTTCTTTGAAAGAAATACTATCATTAGATTTACATGGTAGCTCTCATGATAGAAGCCTTTTTATAGCATCATTAAATGCAGTTATGAAGTACTTAGGCATGACAGATAGAACCATTCACTGTAAAAATAATGAGCCAGAAGTATGCGCAAAGAACTTTCCTAAATTTATAAAAAATGAATTTGATAATCCAAAAGTAGCAATTATAGGATATCAACCAGCTATAATTGATAATATTAAAGATTGTTTTGAGACTAGAGTATTAGATTTAAATCCTGAGTTTATAGATACTATTCAGTACAATATTAGGATTGAAGATGGCATACGAGATTATGAAGATGTAATATCTTGGGCTGAGGTAATCATTTGTACAGGAAGTACATTATGTAATAACTCAATCATAAACTTTATATCATTGAATAAACCAGTTTACTATTATGGAACTACGATAGCTGGTGCATCAAGTATTTTAGGACTTAAAAGACTCTGTTTTTGTAGCAAATAATCAATTATACTAATAAGGAGTGCACAAATATCAATGTGCACTTTTTATATTTATGCCTAGATTCCTATCAATTCCCCATTCTTTTTATTAGTTTTACATATAAATATTTTTTTAAATTTTAAACTAGTAAAAAAATTTTATTCCATTAATCCACTCTATATTTTTTAGGATTTGAGAAATAATTTTTAGGATTTTGTTTGATAATATAACTAAGACAGCTTTCAGGAGATGATTAAATGACACTTAAGAATAAAAAATTTACTATAAATAAGTATGGAATTTTATCTATCATTTTAGTTTTATGCTTGATTTTAACAGGTTTCAATAGTTATGTGAATTATAGTAATAGAAAATTTAAAGATTATGTTGTCTTCTATGTACAACATCAAGATGATGAAGTATTGTGGGCTGGCAGTGCTATTGTAAACGCTATAAAAGAAAGAGGAAAAAATCATGTATTTGTAGTTTTGGTGTCTACTGGATGTGGTATATCTGTTTTTAATAAATATAAAAAATATGAAAATCTTACAGACATACAAAAATCAGAGTACAGAAATAGAGAATTTTTAGCTTCTCTTAACAATCTTGGAGTAAAAAGAGAAAATATAATATTATTACCAGAAAAAAATACACATGGTAATACTGATTTCAATTATATGGAGAAAATTGCTCTCACTTTTGAAGAAAATCTCAAAAGTGTAACTCATATAGCACATACCTACAAGTTAGATGACCATTTACAACATTTAAAAAATGGTTCTGTTATCCAAAATTTATATAATGCTGGTCAGATAAAAGATGTTAAATATTTTGTAAAACCCAAATTTGCTGATAAGATAACTTTTAATAATAAGATAGTTTACAAAGCTCATTCTTCTGAAGATTATGAAAAAGTAAAAAATGCTTGTGAACAATATAAGCTTGTTGACGAGTTAGAATGTAGAGAAGGTATCGGCTACAAATCTGACCATAAATCATTTGATGAATTACTTAGTGATAAAAACGTCCCTGCTATACTTCATACTCCTAATTTATAATATTCATTTTAACTTAATTCATGATAAAGATATTTATTTGAGATTTTGTAATATAGCACTTTTTTGTGCTATACTACCTTTTCTCGTTTACTTATGATATTTATTCTAATCAAATTTTGTTTCCCAATTCTTATCTCTATATGCTTCAAAGCACATCTCTATTTGCTTTTGAGTATTTTTTTCTTCTGCAAGTAAAGGTAATTCATCAACTGTAAAATAATCAAATCCAATTGTTTCAATATTTTCTATAAATTCTCCACTAATTACCTCACAAAGTACAAATACTTTACATACTCCATAAGCGTATGTAGGTATGTTATGCTTATTTCTATCTTGTATAGCAATAATTTTCTTTGCTTTTACCTCAAGACCAGATTCTTCTCTTACTTCTTTCACTGTGTTCGATTCGATAGATTCAAGCACATCAACCCATCCACCAGGCAAAGACCACTTACCATTATTTTCATGGACAAGTAGTATTTTCCCATCGTTAAATATAGCTGCCCTCGTATCTAATTTAGGAGTTTGATACCCTTGTTCATTACAAAAAAGGGATTTAATTTTTTCAATTGGAATATCAGTTTTATAGCTCAACATTTCTGCTGATATATTTCGTAAATGTTCATATCGTTCTATATCATATACATCTTTTGAATATGTTAAACCACATTGAGCAATACTCTGAATCTCCATAGCCCATTTTAGCCAAGGTTCTGATAAAATAGTATTTTTAGATGTTCTAGTAAGTTTATATGACATGATAATCTCACTTCCTTTGTTTATTTCCTATATTCTACCATATGAATACATCTAAATTGAAGAATATAAACATGTTATCCTTAAAATCTATAAATTTTGTTCTTAAATGTTTTATATGTATTTATAATGAACTACATCAAAATAATTATTTGTTATAAATTCTTAATAATTATGAAACTCATTTGTTATTTATATTTGTTAATATATCTTTATACCTAAGAAATTAATAAATCTAAAACAAGGTAAGGAGTGTGATAAATTATACTAAACACTTTCATAAACTTTTAAGTTCATATTAATATAGACGTCTATACTTCAACATTTACTATATTCATTAGCAATATAAAAATACTAGTTTTATTTCATAATGAGTATGCTTACTGTTTTCTAATACCTGTTTTTAGTATAAAATAAAAATTGGTTAAAATAAAATTTCAAGGGGGATTAATAAATTGATTCAAAATATATTGGTTGTGGATGATGATAAGGAAATAGTTGATGCTATAGAATTCTATTTAAGACCTGATAACTTTAATATTTTAAAGGCATATGATGGATTGGAAGCATTAGATATATTGATTGGAAATGATGTTAAATTAATAATAATGGATGTAATGATGCCCAATTTAGATGGACTTAAAACTACACTTAAGATAAGAGAAAAAAAGAATATTCCTATAATACTCTTGTCTGCAAAATCAGAAGATATGGATAAAATTATAGGTCTGAATATGGGTGCTGATGACTATATAACTAAACCATTTAATCCACTAGAACTTACTGCACGAGTAAAATCTCAACTTAGAAGATATATAAATTTAGGCGATTTTAGCAATTTAAACAATTCAAAGGATACTAATTATATTCTAAAAAGTGGTGGTCTAGAGTTAAATACAGATACAAAAATAATTTCTTTAGATGGCGAGGAAGTTAAAATGACACCTATTGAATATAAAATACTTACACTTCTTCTATCAAGAAAAGGTAAAATTTTCTCTTCTCGCGAGATTTATGAAAATGTCTGGAATGAAGATGCTTTCAGCTGTGAAAGAACAGTTGCTGTTCACATCAGAAGAATTCGAGAAAAAATTGAAATTAATCCAAAAGAACCAAAATATTTAAAGGTGGTGTGGGGTATTGGTTACAAAATTGAAAAACTTAATTATTAATGACTCTAAAGCAAAATTTATTTTATTATTATTACTATTTCTATTAGTTTCTATATTATTTGAAGCAGTTTATGATTTGAATAATAACTTTGTTTATAATATTAACTATTATTATAGAGACTTTGCTATACCTTGCTTTTATTTTTTCGGTACTTCTCTGCATTTATCAAAAACAGAGTTACAGTTTTTTTGTATAGGTATTATACTATCAAGTTTTTTACTGACTATACTATGTTTTACATTGTATAAAAAAAATAAACAGACTAAAGTCAAATTCTTAGAAAATGTCATAAATATTTTTTCTAAGGTAAAAATAGAACTTACACTTATCTTAATTTTGATACTATTATTCTTAAGGTTTCATGCATTTACAAGTACTAAAATGTTTTATAATACTAATTTAACAATCTACAATTTTATCATTATATCTATAGTCTACATAATATATGAAAATATTAAACATAATAGCTATAATCTAAAAGATATGTCTATAACATATATATTCTTTTCAAACTTATTTAGTATGTATAATAGAAAAACTATAAATAAAAAATTAGCTATAGTATTTTTAATATCTATAGTTATACAAGCTGTTATTCAATATCTAGTTTTGATATTATTTATGTACATATATTACACTGAGGCAATAGCTATAGTAATTTTATTTACACTTGTAAACACAATTTTTCACTTTTATATATATAACTTTTTAGCTTCCAAGTTTAATTATGTAAACAACATATCAAAGAATATAAAAAATATTGAGAATGGAAATTTAAAATACAAGCTAGAAGTAATAGGAGACGATGAAATATCTGACTTATCCAAAAGTATAAATAATATAACAGATGGTCTTGAAGCTGCTGTAGATTCTAATATAAAAAATGAAAGGATGAAAACAGAACTTATCACAAATGTATCTCATGACTTAAAAACTCCACTTACATCTATATTAAGCTATGTAGATATGTTAAAAAATAATGAATTTAATAAAGAAACTATAAATGATTATATAAGTATTTTAGATAAAAAAGCACAAAGATTAAAGTTATTGATAGAAGATATATTTGAAGCTTCTAAACTCAGTAGTGGTGATGTAGAATTTAATATAACAAAAACTGATATAAGGGAACTTTTAATTCAGAGTACAGTAGAGTTTGAAGATAAAATTCAAAGTAGTGATTTAGATTTTATAATAGAAACACCAGAACATGCTGTATTTACTATGATAGATGGTAAAAAAACTTGGAGAGTTTTTGAGAATCTAATTAGCAATATACTAAAATACTCTATGCCAAATACTAGAGTCTATATAGATATGCTTTTAGAAGAAGAAAATATAATATTAACATTTAAAAATATTTCAAATGACAAATTAAATTTAAAACCAGAAGAACTGCTAGAAAGATTTAGAAGAGGTGATATATCTAGAAAAACCGATGGCTCTGGTCTTGGTTTATCAATAGCTCAAAATATAATTGAATTAGAAGATGCGAGCATGGAAATAATTATAGATGCTGATTTATTTAAGGTAATGCTTACTTTCAGAAAAATTAATTAATATAAAATTATGTAAGGTTGTAAATTGTAAGATAACTGTCATTTTGTATTACATTACAAATTGTATTACATTACAAAATAGTTATCTTGCAACTTACAACCTAAAAAACTTTGTTAATATATAGTCCTATCTTTGCCTAATTTTTTGGCTTTATATAATTTTTTATCTGCTTCACTTAAAAAAATTTCGAAAGAACTAAAATTTTTCCACTCAGAGATACCAATACTTACAGTTATTTTATGTTCTATACCTTCGAAGTTATATTCAAGTAAATTACTATGGACCTTAGATTCTATATACAGTGCTTTCTCTATATTTTCTGATAAGATAATAAACTCATCTCCACCATACCTTCCAGAAAATAAGTAGTGAGATTCAAATGATTGAACCATATGACCTACCGCTCTTATAACTTCATTACCTATTAAGTGTCCATAATTGTCATTTACACTTTTAAAATTATCTATATCAATTATCATTATTGCATATTGTTTAAAATTTTCTTTAATAGCTTTTCTTATATTTCCAATAATTGCTCTCTGGTTTAATAAACCTGTTAATTCATCAGTGATGGCTAATTGCTGTAGTTTTTTATTTGCCTCTATTAACATAACTTTCTGTGCTTCTATTTCCCTCGTTTTTTCATGAACAATTGCTTCTAATCTATTATTTTCTGCTTCCATCAAACTTATTGGAAAATACTCCCCTACCTTCTGTAAGTCATTTGCAACAGAAGTATGAACACTACTTATTAATATCTCCCCTTCACATTCGATACATAAATAGGTTACTCTTATTTCTACTTGAAAATTATAGCCTTTCCTAGTTTTCTTACCAACCAAATATTCGCCAAACACCATATATAAATTTTTTGAATATTCTCTACTATCCAGCCATAATTTCTCTATGCTAAAACCTTCTGGAGACTGTTTTACATATGCCTTTAATAACTGTTCTACTTCTTCTATACTATTCCCTACTTCAAACTTTCCAGTGCCAACCCAACAGATGTTTTTATGAAAAAAAGACATACATTTTTTCACATCTCTCTCTACAAAATATGAATTTATAAATTCTTCAACTCGCTTAATATATTCACTTTTAACCATATTATTATTATCCCCTTATCATTCAACTAAAGTTATTATATCATGACATTGTATGTTTTTAAAAAAGAAAAAAACCTCCTTGGAGGTCTCTTTCTAAATGTTGGGGTTTATATTTACATATTTTTTTGATTATACCTTTTTGGTTTGATATTAATACATTTTAAATTATATTTCTCTATAATTCATCATGTATTTCATCTCTCTGTATTTATAATATCACATAGAGTTTCCATAATCAGTTACATCTCTGTTACCTAAGATTACAATTTTGTAATATTTGTAATCTTAGGTATAAATTTACATCCATTCTTTAATATAAATATATGCTTTTTATTAATCTTAAAGACCTTTTAAATCATATTTTTCTAAGAAAATTTTTAACTTAGAATAAATTTGTTCTGCTCCACCAATCTTATTTGATTCAATATTTAAAGCCAACAATGGTTCATGTAGTGATATTCTAAGTAAAAACCATCCATCACCATTTGATTCATCACAATTAACTCTTATTCCCTCGAAATTATTTGGTGCAACAGACCATCCATCAATACCTTCAACATGAGAATCTAAATCTCTTAATATATCTTCTGCATATGGTCTAAAATCTTCTTTATTAATGCCTATTCTAACTTCTTTTTCTTCTTTTGCTTCTTCAAGATTTTCTATTAATTCTTCTATCGTCTTGTCTTCTAAGGACAGTTTTGCTACTTTTATTAAAATTTTAGCTATTAAGTATGCACCATCATCTAAGAAATAATTTTCTTTTAATGCTGCATGTCCAGATGTCTCTATTGCTAAATGGCATTCTTCGCCTTCACTGTTTAATCTTATGGCTTCATTTATTACATTTTTATATCCTCTTTTAAACCTATGATGTCTTCCTCCTAATTCATTTATGAACTTAGCAAGACCTTCTGAAGTAATAGAATCAGTTACTATAGCTGTTTTTGGATGTTCTTCTAATATTATTGATGATATAACAGCTATAAGGGCATTTTTATTTATTGGTTTGCCATTTTTACCTACAATAGCAGCTCTATCTACGTCTGTATCAAATATTATTCCTAAGTCGCTCTTATTATCCACTACTGCTTTACATATGCTTTCCATTGCTTCTTTATTTTCAGGATTTGGTATATGATTTGGGAACATACCATCTGGGTTCAAAAATTGACTGCCTGTTGTATCTGCTCCCAGTATGTGTAAAACTTTTTCAGCAAAAAATCCGCCAGCTCCATTTCCTGCATCAACTAATATCTTAAGTCCAGAAAAAGGCTTTTCATAATTTTTACTTGAATTTACACCCTTTCTAATCTTATCTATTAATAAATTAGAGTAATCTTCTATTAGATTTTTTACTACCACTTCACCTTTTTTATCTACTTCTTCACAATCTACACTAACACTCTTAACAGCTATATCCAACATCTCTTTTATGTCAACTTTTTCTAGACCACCATTTTCTGTAAAAAACTTTAAACCATTATAATAATATGGTAAGTGACTAGCTGTAATCATAATCGACCCATCAGAATTGTATCCATCCATAATAGTTGTCATAAACATTGCTGGAGTTGTAGCAATATCACAATCAATTACATTACAATTATCATTAGTTAAAGTTTCAATAACAGTATTTCTAAATTGGCTTCCTGTTATTCTAGAATCAGTTCCTATAGCAACAGTTACCTTATCTTTCTTCGTCTTTTCTTTTAGCCAAATATGAAATGCTTTAGCTATTTTTTTTACTTCTTCTACAGTTAGATTAACTTCCTTAGAATCATTTTCATATGCTATTCCTCTAATATCAGTACCATTTTGCAGTTTATATAGGTCACCCATAAAAAATTCTCCTTACTTAATTAAAATTTTTATTAAATATTGTAAAATTTCTCGTTTCTATCTAAATTCTTCACTATTAAACGGAAACTTATTATAATTTTATCACATAGTTACTTTATACTTTCTTTTAGCTCTTTTATCTTATCTTTATATGAAATGGGAGGTTTATCATTAAATAAAGCTGAAGTACCTACAACGTATACATCTACTTTTTTACCATTCATAAGTTTGATAGTATCTTTATTTATATTTCCATCAACTTCTATAAACGGAGGATTATCATAATCTTTTAGTATCTCTGTAAGTTTATCCAACTTATCAAGCACAGAAAGATTAAACTTTTGACCTGCAAATCCTGGATTTACTGTCATTACTAAGATACCCTCAACCAAACCTATATATTCTTCTATTTTATCCACACTTGTTTGAGGACTTATTGCTAGCACTGGCCCTATACCATAATCTCTTAACTTTTGTATATCTGCTTTTACATCTGCACTTGATTCTACATGAAAAGAAATATATTTTGGTTTTATGTAAGACATCATATCAATATATTTATCTGGAGTTTCTGTAGCTAAATGAATATCTAAAGGTATCGTTGTATTTTCACTTATTGATTTTAATAGTTCTGGACCCATAGCCAAGTTTTTAACAAATATTCCATCCATAACATCACAATGAAGTAGTTTCACATCTGCTTCTTCAAGAGCTTCTAACTCCTTTTTTAACTTCATTTGGTCTGCACACATTATTGAAGCACAAATAATAGACATAACTTTCCTCCTCGTTATAAATTTTAGATACTTATAAGTTTTCTTTTTCTATGTCATCAATCATTTGTAGTCTTCTTGCATGTCTTTCTCCATTATAACTTGAATTTAACCATTCTTCAACAATTCTCATTGCCAATCCTTTTCCAATAATTCTTTCCCCTAAACAAAGTACATTTGTATTATTATGTTCTCTAGTAGCTTGAGCTGAAAAACAATCTGAAACAACAGCAGCTCTAATTCCCTTAAACTTATTTGCTGCAATAGACATACCAATTCCTGTTCCACAACAAAGTATACCTAAATCTGATTTTTTACTTTGAACATTTTGGCTTACCTTTTTTGCATATATTGGAAAATCAACACTTTCTTTTGAATTTGTCCCTACATCTTCAACTTCTATACCTTTATTTATCAAGTTTTCCTTTATATATTCCTTTAATTCATAACCACCATGGTCGCATCCAATAGATATTTTCATTAAACAACACCTCTTTTTATAAATTTATTTGCTTATCTTTATAATATTTTAAATTATCATAAAAATAAAGTACCGTAAAAATAAAGCTGTCCCATTGTAGAAATTTCTTTCTATTTTTAAGACAGCTTTAATTGATTTATATTAAATCAATTTGTTAATTGGATATATTTATATCTATAACAATTCTTTTATGTTTTTTACTATATCTTCTGTAGTTAATCCATAATGTTTTAATAAATCAGCTGGTGTACCTGATTGACCAAATACATCTTTAACACCAATTCTTCTAATCACTACATCTTTAGTTTCTGCTAAAGCTTCACATACTGCTGAACCTAAACCACCTATTATACTGTGTTCCTCTGCTGTAATTACTTTTCCAGTTTTCTTAGCAGTTTCTTTTATTAATGCTTCATCTAGTGGTTTTATTGTAGGCATATTGATAACTTCTACGTTTACACCTTCTTTAGCAAGTTCTTCTGCTGCTTCTAAAGCTTTTGCTACCATTATTCCTGTAGCTATTACTGTTATATCAGAACCTTCTCTTAAAACAGTTCCTTTTCCTATTTCAAATTTATAGTTTTCACTGTTTATATCAGGAGTTGCAGCTCTACCTAATCTTATATACACAGGTCCATTATAATCAATAGATGCAAGTATAGCTTGTCTTGCTTCTAAAGCATCTGCTGGATTTAATACAACCATATTTGGTATACCTCTCATTAAAGATATATCTTCTATAGCTTGATGGCTACCACCATCTTCTCCTACTGTTACACCTGCATGAGTAGCTGCTATTTTAACATTTAAATTTGGATATGCTACAGAGTTTCTTATTTGCTCATATCCTCTTCCTGCTGCAAATATTGCAAAAGTACTTGCAAAAGGTATTTTCCCACAAGTAGCAAGACCTGCTGCTGTACCAATCATGTCACCTTCTGCTATCCCCATATCAAAAAATCTATCTGGGGCAACTTCTTTAAATGTTATACTTTTTGTAGCTTTTCCTAAGTCTGCATCTAATACTACTATATCTTTATTTTCTGCAAGTTCTTTTAACACTTGTCCGTAAGCTTCTCTAGTTGCTATTCCCATTCCTATAGACCTCCTTCTAAATCTTTCAATGCTTGTTCTGCTTGTTCTGCATTTGGAGCTGTTCCATGCCATGCAGCATTATTTTCCATAAATGAAACACCTTTACCTTTTACTGTCTTAGCTATTATTACAGTTGGTTTTCCTGTAACTTTTTTAGCTTCATCAACTGCATTTCCTATTTCTTCAAAAGAATGTCCATTTATTACCATTACATTCCATCCAAAAGATTTGAATTTGTCATCTACTGGATTTACATTCATTACTTCTTCATTAGAACCATCTATTTGTAATCCATTTAAGTCAACAAATGCAATTAAATTATCTAATTTGTAATGTGATGCTGTCATTGCAGCTTCCCATATTTGACCTTCTTGAATTTCTCCATCACCTAATATAGTATACACTGTATAGTCTTTGTTATCTAATTTTCCTGCAAGTGCCATACCATTTGCTGCAGATAGACCTTGACCAAGAGAACCAGTAGACATATCTATTCCTGCTACTTTTTTCATGTCTGGGTGACCTTGTAATTTAGAACCAAATTTTCTTAATGTTATTAGTTCTTCTTTTGGGAAAAATCCTTTTTCTGCTAATGTGGCATATAAAGCTGGTGCTGCATGACCTTTTGATAGAACAAATCTATCTCTATCATCCATTTTTGGATTTTCTACACATACATTCATTTTCTCAAAATACAACACTGTCAATATGTCAGCTATTGATAATGAACCACCTGGATGTCCGCTTTTAGCTTCTGCAACCATTTTTATTATGTTTTTTCTAATGTTATTAGAATGATCTCTAAGAGTGCTCATACTTTCTTCCTCCTGTTATTTTTTAAGACCTTACATTTCTTATCCTACAGTAGATTTTACAATTTTTTTTAAAATAATACAAATGTTTTTTTAAGATTTTACTGCTACTTTTATTTCTTCTCCGTTCATTAAAGCTGTAATACCCTCTTTAAATTCGTCTAAACTAACAGTTCTCGTAACTAAAGCTTCTGTATTTACTTTTCCATTATTCATTAAATCCAATGCTATAATCCAAGAACTAGGCTTTTGTGATCTACTTCCTATATATTGTAATTCTCTTTGAACTATCGCATCTTGGTCCATTTCATTTAGTTTCTTGGCAAATATTCCAACTTGAACAAAAGTACCTTTTTTTCTAAGTAATCTTAAAGCTTCATTAACTGCTGGCATAAATCCAGAACAATCAAAGGCTTTACTTACTCCATTTCCATCAGTCATTTCATTTATTACATCTGCTAAATTTTCTTCCATTACATTTACTGTTCTATCTACACCAAGATTTTTAGCTATTTTTAATCTTTCTTTATCCTTTGTAACTCCAGACATTATAACTGTAGCACCTTGAGATTTAACAACTTGAGCTAATAATAAACCAATTGGTCCTGGTCCTATTATTAAAACTGTATCATTACTTTCTATAGTAGTCTTTTCAAGAGCAGCATGAACACAACAAGCTAGTGGCTCTGTAAGAGCTGCTGATAATAAAGATACATTTTCAGGAAGCACATGTATACTTTCCTCTCTTGATAATACATACTCAGCAAAACTTCCATTTACTTGAGTACCAATACCTTTTCTAGTTGAGCATAAGTTATAATCTTTAGTTGCACAGTATATACATTTCTCGCAAGTTGCAAAAGTAGTTTCTGATGTAACTCTATCTCCTACTTTTATATTTTTAACATCTTCTCCTATTTCTACAACAATTCCAGAAAATTCATGACCTAATGTTACAGGAGCTTTTATATTTGCATATTCTCCTTTAAACGAATGTATATCTGAACCACATATACCACTATATTCTACTTTTATTTTAACCTTGTCTCCTGTAGCTTTTGGTTCTTCTACTTCCAAGACTTCTACATTATCATAACCTGGTTTAGTTTTAACTACTGCCTTCATTATTTTTCAACCCCTTGTGGTAAAATTAATATCTTATTAAATTCTTCTTTTCTATCTCTTATCATCTCAAAAGCTTTGTAAGTGTCTTCAAGCGAAAATCTATGAGATACCATTTCTTTTAATTTTATTTTTCCTTCATTAACTAGGTTGATTCCTTTAGTCCATTCTTGTCCTGGGAATGGTGCTGAATAAGAATTCCAGAAACCTTTTAATTCTAGTTCTTTTCTAAATATATTTTCAAATGCTTCTTCTGATAAAGTTATATCTGAATATGCTATTCCTAAAAATCCTATTTTACTTTTCTTTTTAGTTATAAGTAAGCATTGTTCTTGAGTTATTTTTGAACCTGCACATTCAAGAGCTATATCAACGCCTTTTCCATCAGTAAGTTCTTTTATTTTTTCTACTGGGTTAACATCTTTAGCATTGATTATTATATCAGCCCCTAATTCCTTTGATTCTCTTAATTTATTATCAGATATATCAACTGCTATAATTTTTCCTGCTCCTGCTATTTTAAGTCCTTGTATTACTAATTGTCCCATTGTTCCACTACCCATTACAGCTACAGTGTCTCCAACTTGAACACCTATATTAAGTACTCCATGCATAGCAACTGCTAATGGCTCTATCATAGCTGCATCTTCAAAATCCATGTCTCCTATTGGTAATACATTTGTAGCTTTTATATTTGCATACTCTGCAAAAGCTCCAAAAGTCTTAGCTCCTAACATTCCATGGTCATCACATAGTGAAAATAATCCTCTTTTACAATATTCACATTCATTACAAGGTATAAAAGGAATTGCAACTACTCTATCTCCAACTTTTACATTCTTTACATCCTTACCAACTTCAGCAATTACTCCAGAAAATTCATGTCCTGGTATAGCTGGAACTGGATATTTCCAATGTTTTAATACTCTTGGAGGATCTGACCCACATATTCCTGCTGCCATAACTTTTATTTTTACTTCATCACTTTCACATGGTTTTATTTCTATATCTTCAAATCTCATATCATTTGTGCCATGTAATACTGCTGCTTTCACGATAAATCTCCTCCTCTTGTATTTTGTATTTTTTAAAAATTTATAAAAAATATTACTCTTTTCTAGTAGCTGCTAAATGTTAAATTTTCGCATACTTTACTAAAAAAGAGTAATCTCTATTAACTACATATTAGAATATTCCAAATGAAGAAACTAATTGAGATAATTTCAATATTCCCCATTTTAGCAAGTTACCACCTGTATCTATACTTGTAACCATTGTTGTTCCTTTTGGCATCATATCTGCTTGTTGTAATAATTGTGTATGAACATCTGCAAAGTTTGTAGCCATGTAAAGTGATATAGCTATTACTATAGTTCCTGTTATAACTGATTGAACTATATTACCTTTTCTAAAGCATACTATAAATGCCATATAGAATGGTATTGTCGCTAAGTCTCCAAATGGTAAAACTTTATTTCCTGGTAATATAACAGCTAAGAATAAAGTTATAGGAACAAGTATAAGAGCTGTTGATATAACTGCTGGATGTCCAGTTGCTACTGCTGCATCTAGTCCTATATAAAGTTCTCTGTCGCCATATTTTGCTTGTAAGAAATCTCTTATTGATTCTGAAATTGGAATTAAACCTTCCATTAATATTCTAACCATTCTAGGCATAAGTAACATTACTGCACCCATTGATATACCTACATTGAATATTCCTGCTACATCATATCCAGCAAGTGCTCCAAGTATTATACCTAATATAATACCCATCATCATTGGTTCCCCAAATATACCAAATCTTTTTTGTATAGAGTCTGGGTCTGCTTGTATTTTATTTATTCCTGGTATTTTTTCAACAAATTTTCCTACTATATATCCAAGTGGAGCAAATGAAGCTGTTGAACCAGTTGGTAATGCTATACCTTCTAAATCGTAAAATTCCTGGACGTTTTTGGCTGTTTTTTCTGCAATAAATAGTACTAATAATTCCATTAATATCGCACAGAATATAGCCCAAATATAACTTCCTGTTACTATATATCCAACTGCACCTGCTACTATAAAGTGCCAATAGTTCCATATATCAACGTTTAATATCTTTGTTTTATTGAAGTATAATAATAGTAAGTTTACTAATAAACAAACTGGTATTAATATTGGTGCAACTGGTGAAGCCCATGTTGCTGATGCTGTTGTTGGCCAACCAACATCTATTACTGTTAAGTTAAGTCCAAATCTTTCAACCATTCCTTGAGCTGCTGGCCCTAGTGTTGAAGTTAATAGGTTTACAACTAAGTTTATACCCACAAACCCTATACCAATTGTAAGACCTGACTTTAGAGCTTTTGTAAATTTAATTCTAAATATCATTCCTAAGACTACAATTGTTATTGGTAGTATTACTGTTGGTCCCATGTTTAAAATGTATTGTACTACTGCTAATAATTTATCCATTTATAAATCCTCCTTTTTCTGTTTTATAAAATATGATTTCAATGTATTTATGATAGGATTATTTTAAAGCATCTAATATTTTTTTATCTAATGCTGCTGTATTTACTCCAGTTATATACGCTGTTGCTTTTATTGCTGGTATATTATAAGTTGTTGGCAATATAGTTGTAGATACTATTAAATCTGCTCCATCTTGCTTTGTTGCACACTCAGCTATTTTGCATTGTATAACTTCTGCTTGTATATTATTTTCCTTAACTAATCTCTCTACCTTGTCACAGACTACTGTTGATGTTGCTATTCCTGCTCCACATGCTACTAATATTTTTTTCATTTTTATTTCCTCCCAATGATTTTATTTTTCTATTTTTTATTCTTAGTACTTTTATTTTTTATTTTTATAAAGACTTTATTGTCTTTAAAACTTCTTCTTTGTCAGTAGAATTTATTAACTTGTCAACTAACTCTTTATTTTGCATAATTCCCATCAACTCTGTTAATACAGATAATTGACTATGTGGTTGATTAAGTCCTAGTACAAAAGCTAAATTTACAGGAACTTTTTCATCTTGGTCTTCCATAGAACTAAATACTACTGGTTCATTAAAAGTACAGACTGCTATAAATTGCTCTTTTATATATTCTGCATCTGTATGTGGTATGGCTACTCCATAATCGCCTAGATTTAAACCTGTTGGAAATACATTCTCTCTTCCTAATATTTTTTCTCCAAATTCTTCTTTTACAAAGCCTAATTCAAAAACTTTATTATGTATTTCTTTAAAGAAATCTTCTTTTGTTTTACACTCCATTTTAAGGTTTATAACTTTATCACTTACAAAATTTATAAACTCCATATTTACACCTCCTAATTGCACTTATCTTATATCTTGTTTTTCTTGCCTTTATATAAAGCATGTCGCGTGCCAAAAAGTGGCTTTTTTTGTGAAACAAAAGAAAATGTTTTCCCTAAAATACCACTCTGTTATAGGATTTTACCTAACTTTCATTGATAAATTTTTTTTAATTTTTATTTTAATTTTTACTTGTTAATCACTTAACTAACCATACTTTTTTATATTTTTTGTGGTTTTTTTTGTTACAGAAATGATTTTTTTGTTTTTTATTAATGGTTTTTTATGTTTAATAATAATTTTATGTAATTATTCTTTCTAAATATGATTTACTTTTTTATATTTTCTCTATCATTCTATTTTTATATGAATGAATTTTCATATAATTGTCCAATAAAATTCATTTTTGGCATAAATAAATTCATCTATTTTATTTATTCATATAATAAAATCAAGTTGTCAATATGAAAACTTAATATGAAAAGGTGGTAAACTATGAAAAGAAAAAATTTATTTAAGATTGTATTTTTATGCAGTGTATTATTCATTTTTGGATTATTTGTAAATCGAGTCTTTGCAAGTCAAAACAAATCAAAACCAACACTAGATATTACTATAAATGGTTATAATATAACACTTTCTAAAGAAGGCATTTTTAATAGTCAAAATGTAAAGCAACTTAATTCTACTAATCAAAATAGCATAACAATAAAAAGTCATGATAAAGCAAGCATCGTAAAAATAAATGACAAAGAAATAGATATATCTAAAAATTCTACTTTTGAATTGAAAGAAATAAATAGCTCTTCAAAAATAAAAATATCTGTTATGTACAAAAACGAAAATTCATATAGAAATTATTATATAAATTCTCTTTCAAAAAATTTTCCAAAATATAATGTTACTGCAAATAGCCCTTATGATGGTGATTATTATCTTACTACACACAATGAAGAACATAATTTTGTATTTAAATTGGACAATGATGGAAATATAGTTTTTTATAAAGAAGTTGAATCAAATCCTTTTGACTTTAAAAAAATAACTACAGAGGATGGAAAAATTAGATATGGATACTTACTACAAGATAAAGACTCAACAAAAAGAATAAATGCCGTTGGATATTCACCAACTTATCTTGTAATCTTAGATGAAAATTATAATGAAATAAATAAAATTACTATGGAAAAAAGTGAAAATATAGAGGCTGGCACTGAATTAGAAAATCATGACTTTATATACATAAATGATAATCACTACATTGTTTCTAGTTATCAAAAAGTTAAAGCAACAAATATTTCATCAGACTTAAGTAAGGGGAATTCACCTTATGTGGTAAATAGTGTATTACAAGAAATAAAAGATGGAAAAGTTGTATGGCAGTGGGAAAGCATTGACAACCAGAAACTATATTCAGAAAGTGTTGAAAATAATACTTTTAGCGACAAAAGTGACTCAGCTTTAGATTATGTACATTTTAATTCTATGACTATTGACCCAAAGGACGGAAATTTAATTTGTTCATTTAGAAATTTAGATGAAGTTATAAAATTAGATAGAAAAACAGGAGAAATTGTTTGGACACTAGGAGGATTAGGAGATGAGTTTAACTTAACAGATAATCAAAAATTCTCAAGACAACATAATGCTAGAATTACAGAAGATGGATATATAACTCTATATGATAATGGTGTAAAAAATCAAGCTACAAGAGTTGTTAAAATAAAATTGGATGAAGAAAATAAAAAAGTTACTGAATATCATTCATACAGTATAGATGACTACTATAAATACATGGGTTCAGTTCAAGAAATAGATAGTGATAAAAATGTATTTTTAATTGGTACTGGAGGAAAAGCTGGAGAAAATCAAGATTTAGTAGCTATAGAAAAAGACTTTTCTAATGACAAAATTTATTTTAAGTTCTCATTCAAAAGTGGTGAAAGTATGTATAGATGTTATAAGATTCAATAAAAAATTTATCTTGAAATAGATATCAATTTAAATTAATACAGCTCCTACAAGTAAAATAAACCTATTATTTCACTTGCAGGATTATTATTTTAATATAAAAAGCAGGTGCCAACTCTTATGTTGTTATAACACCTGCTTAAATATTAGAAAATCACTATAATACCATATTATTGGTATTTTCCTGCCTACAGTTTTTAATTTCTTATATTCACTATATAATCCTATTTATTTGGCCTATATAAATTATTATAATACATATTTTCACTGTCCTGTATTAACTTCTACTTGTATATATCTTAATTTAAGTTGTTAAGGTTTTGCTATTACAAACCTTTGGTCTTCACTAGGAGAAACATTTTTCTGTTTTTCTATATATTCTGTTATTATATCAGTAATTTTAATGTTTGTCTTATCACACTTCTTAATATATTTCTCTGGAACACTATAGTCCATAACAGCAATTGAATATGATTTATTTAAATCTATAGAATCTCCTTCTGATGTTGTAATTTTTTTAATTCGTTTACCTGGTTTATCTGTTGGAGAGTACTCCATTTTAAGACCAGAGAAATAATAAAACCATCCACTACTATTGTTATCCACAGTTATAGAATGTTCTAAAGTATTAAGAAGGTCTTTACCAGTCATACTTATCTTCCATAGTGTACCAGTCTCTCCATGCTTTAAATCAGGAAATATTCGTTGTATATCTGTTGTAGTAATATCACCTTTATAAAGCTTAGCACTAACTCCTTTACCATTATAGCGTCCATCTTTACCATTATCTAAAAATAATGCAATTTCACATCCACTTTTAGCACGCATCGCATCTGTTATAATATTTCCTGTTTCAATCATAGAGAAATCTTTTTTAGCATTTCCAATTATTTTAGGACTTACAGCTTTTGAAGAAAGGGTGTTCTGTTTATCCACCATTTTTATAACATCATTTTTATCTAAGGTTCCATTTATCATTCCAGCAAGACCATCACGCAACGAGTCTTGTGTATTTTTAAAAGTAGGAAAAACAGCATATCTACCATGTTCTAAAGCTGGCAATAAAGGTTCTATCTCAGGTTCACTTGGTAATGACATTCCCTTTAGACTTGAGAACATACCACCTGCATCACTAGACAATGCTTTTTGCCCTTCAGGCGTACTAATATAATTCATCAACTGCATTACTAAATCATATTTTTCTTTATTTTTTGATTCAGTTAAATTTTTATTAAGACCAATGTAACAAACCATATATAATCTAGCCCAATCTCCATCTTCTCCAGGGCTAAAAAATGGCATCAGTGCAAATTCATCAGTAGAGCCAGTTTGAGCAAAACCTGAACGTGCCAATAAATTAGAGTCTTCTGTCATAGCACACTTACGAGTAAATAACATGTTTTGGCTATCTTGATAATGTAGGTTTAAATCATTCTTCTTTAGTATACCTTTTTGGATAAGTTCTTGAAAAACATCTAGAGACGTATTAAATTGGTCGCCAAAACTTCCATTTCCATTATTATAATTATCAAGCCACTTAGCATCTTCAGGTTTACTAAAACTATTTGCATAGTTAAAACCAATAAATGGCGTCTCTAAAACTTCTTTATTTCCAAGACTCAATTGTAACGAACGTATACCTGTCTTCTCAATTTTTTGACATAGTTCAATAAACTCATTATAATTTTTAGGTACATCCCAACCATGTTCTTTGAATAACGTTTTATTATATACAATAGCACGTATAGTTGCAGGACCTGGTAAATAGTAAAGTTTTCCATCCCTAGTAATAGGTTTAAGCATAGATGTATTATATTTACTGGTAAAAGTCATACCAGACAAATCAATAAGTCGGTCATCCCAATATTCCTCTCCTACATCTAGTGGCCAAGTCATAACTATATCCGTTAAATCATCATGTTCTAGACGTGCTTTATATTCCTCTGCCAGAGTAGTATTAGCTGTATAGTTTCCAACTTGAACAATATCAATATTAGGAAACTTTTCTTCAACAGCCTTTTCAAAATTATTAATTGAAAAAGCATACTTAACCAAAATAGTAACAGGAGTTCGATTATCTTGGGTTACTTTTTGTGTTAGAATATCTTCTGTTTCATTTTTTGTACACCCACAAGTTATAAAAGTTACAAAAATACTAAGTAAAATTAATACCAAGGATAGTTTGATTTTATAAAAGCGTTTTAAACATTTAAGCTTCAAACATTGTAGCATATAGTATCACTCCTCATCATTTTTTGGTAACCCAAATAAAAGTTCTTCAAAATTTGAAATTGGCATTGGTTTTGCAAATACATAACCTTGAATATAATCACAACCTATTTCTTTTAGCATTTTTACTTGATTATAATCTTCAACACCTTCTGCCACAGTAGTCATGGAAAGTGATTTCGCCATACCAATGATACTACTTACTACAGACTTAGTACGACCATAGTTGTTTTTAGTATTTCTAAAAAATATCTTATCTAATTTTAATGTATCTACAGGTATATCCTGTATAAGATTTAATGAAGAGTATCCACTTCCAAAATCATCCATAGAACATCCAAATCCCATTGAATGAATTTCATCAATAATGGCAGATAGACGTTCAGTGTCTTCATATACCATATTTTCTGTCAACTCAATCTCAATATACTGTGAAGGTACATTATAACGTGAGAAAATTTCATAATACTTATCTAAAAATTTTTCATCTTTTAATTGAATCCTTGAACAGTTTACAGAGATTTTTACTAAATCTTTACCTTCATCAAACCATCTTTGCAAAGTCATACAGACATTTTCAAACACCCATAAATCTACGTTTACAATAAATCCATTTTTCTCAAATAATGGGATAAATGCGTCTGGATAAATCATTCCCTCTGACTTACTAATCCAACGGACTAATGCCTCTGCCCCTCCTATTTTTTCATTTTCAGTCATATATTTAGGCTGTAGATATACTTGGAATTCTCCCTTTTCTAAGGCACTTTCCATCATATCTTCTAATTGTTTTTCACGTACTAATTGTTGACGAACTTTTTCATTATAAATCGAGTACTTTATCTTATTATTTTTAAAATCTTTTGTAGAATCACGCAGTGCAAGCTTTGCACGGTCCGCCATGTATGGAAATTCCATAGAAGTATCTGTAATTATAAAAACACCAAACTGCATAGAAAGAGAAGCCCATTCAAACCCATACTTTCCAGAATTTTTCATTATGGCATTATACCAATCTTCAAATCTTGTAGTTAGAGAAGTGTCTTCACTATATGTTATAAGTATACAGAAGTTATCTGCAAACAATCTTCCCATACATTCATTAGGAGCTAAAAGAGATGTTATGCCATCGTATACTCCACGTAATATAGAATCTCCAGCTTCTCTTCCAAACTGGTCATTTAGCATTTTAAACTTTTCAATATTCATATATACAAGTGCATGTTGTTCAGATGATTGTTTCAATAATTCATCTGAGATATTATAAAATCGTTGTATTGTATTTCCTCTAGTTACAGTATCTACATAAGCAATATACTCTAAGTTCTTCTTATGTCGATAAAAAGATATTATCAAAGCTATTGTAAGAATTGCAAATGCTAGTGTTATAAAACCACATAATAATAATGTAATCTTCAACAATAAGTTGGACTTTGCATTTACTACAGATACTGGTACAAAAGTTAACAAGTACCAATCCTCTTGTCCAATAGGAATATATACCATATATTCATGTGAACCATTTAATTTAAATCCTACTTGCCCACTAAGATTATTGTTTATATCATTTTTCACCTTATTAAAATCACTATTAGAGTCTAACTTAGATTGACTTATAGTGCTCAGTATATTATACCCTGTTTTTTCAGCAATAGGAGATGATGAACGAACTACAACAGTACCATCTTTATTGATAATATGTGAATATGCTTGATTATTAAATGAAGTCATAGATAACACTTTATCAAAAGATTCAGGAGAGTAACTTATTGCAAGTGCAACTATATTTTTATTATCAATAACTACACTATCTAGTGGTACAGCAAAAACTATACATTCCTTATTATCTATCATTTGTGATGTAGACATAGACTCTTTCTTATTTATGACAGCATCTTGAAGGTATGTGTCACTACTAAGAGATACTGATTTACCATCAGAATTGTATGCAACTCCATTTTCATCAATCATCATAATATCTTGACAATTCCAATATTTTTTTTGAGAATCCATTATAGGCTTTGCTTTATGAAAAGAATCTATATTTGTATTTTTTATCATTAATGCTATTGTATCTAATATAGAGTAACTATCATCAATAATCTTACTCACATTACTCCCTATTCTATTAGATATTTCTTGAAGATAGTTACTACTTTCTTCTTGCACAGTATTTCTCAATTTGCAATAGTATTTAAAACATACTATACCCATAAAAAAACATATAACTATGAATACTATCGCTATTGTTCTAACCATTTGTGCGCTGTTTAACGTTTTTCTTTTTACACTCATATAATATATCCCCTTGAATAGTAAATCTAAATATGTATGAATAATTTAAAAATTTCGAATTTAACTTAAGCTTCAAGTAAGTTATTGTATAATACAAATTTAGATTAATAATAATTTAAATATCTTTATTTATATAAGAATGTTATTTTCTACTATCCTCTATTACTTAAGAAAATAAGAATTTAATGTATTTTCATTACTAATCTCATAATAATCAGTCCTTAAAAAATAAACACTTGATAGCCATTTTTATCAATTTATAAAAGCTGGTCTAATTATTCTATTAGTTATTAGAAATAATTAATAATTAATTTTTTAATATAGCAACCTATCCTTATTATAGCTTCTATATTTTAATTTTGGAATAGTTTAGATATTTTTTATATTTATATAGAATAATATCTTGATTTTTTTTAAAATCTATGTGTAACATATCTTTAAACATACCAAAAAGCTTACTATGTACTTATATTTTGGTGCTATATTTATGTTTTAATAGATAATAACTATACTATAAAAATAAGATAACAAAACTATTAATAAACATTATCTTATACTGAGTTATCTGTAAATAAAAAAGGCTAACACTATAAAATCAAATAAGCTGATTTTAAGGTGTTAACCTTATATTGAATAATTGACTAGATAAAATAATCTATTTTAAAACTCATACTAAAATCAATTGTCCTTATTTTTACATTTTTATATTAAAAATTAACTTAATATCTTTTTTATTTCATTTTTATCTTCAGTATTTAATAGAACCTCTAAAGTATGTTGGTCATTAATTTTTGAAAACAAGCTTCGTATTTCTTTTTTATTGTTTTCTTTAAGTGCTAATAATACTACCAAATCTACCATAAATTTATTATCCCATACAATAGGTTTATTTAATCTTGCTATGGCTATTGCAGGCTTTATAACGTTTTCTGGAAGACCATGTGGTACAGCTACCTTTGAGCCCATTACAACACTTCCCATAGCTTCTCTTTTATATACACTTAAGATATACTTTGAATCTACATATCCACCTTCTTCAAGCTTTGAAACAAGAGTATCAATTATATACTCCTTTGAAATTCCTTCAAAATTGTATAAAATCAAATCTTCATGTATTAAATTATCCAATTTATTGTCACTATTTAAAGCTGGTTGTTTATTATTTAAATGTTCTAAAACTTTATTAATACCATTTTTTCCAAGTACCTCGTTATAAGAAATAAAAGGTACATTTTTATAATCTATATCAATAGTTCCACAGATAGCAATAATATTATATTCAGTTTCAATATCATTTAACTCTTCTTCTAAATTATTATTTAAAAAAGCAATTGGCTTTACTTCAATTGAAGTATCATACTCCTTAATTTGTTTTTCTATATGCTCCTTTAAATTTAAAGCTGTGCCTACACCACTCAAGCACAATGTAATAATTACATTTTTCTTCCCATACTCATTTTTTCTATAACTAAACTTATTTGTATTTATCATGGCATAATTTTTATTTTTCTTTAAATCCGCTATTATCCCATCTAAACTTTTTCCTTCAATAGTTGCAAGTTTTCCTGCTTCCATTGCCAATAGTGTATCTACTCTGTTTACGGTTTTACATCTAATACCAAGTCTTTTTTCAACCTCATCACCAAGAATTACTAAAGAACCCATATCAATTAGGACTAGAATCCCTTTTCTAGCTTCTATCTTCTGAAGTTCCTCTAATACATGTTCTATACCTTCTGATGGTGAATCCGTAAGTGCTATTTCTATACCCAATGTACATTCTATACCAAGAATATGGTTTACGACATTAGACATTTCAATACCGACTTTACCATGTGTAACTATTACTACTTTTACTTTATCTTTTATACTTTCCTCATTATAGCAAAATTTATTTATATAATAAGCTAAATATCCAAGTTCATCTTCTGGAAATGTAACTTGTGTTAAGTCTTCTACTATACCCATTATATATCTGGATAACTCATATTCCATTGGCATTGATGCTTTTATTTTATCTAAACTCGGATTTATTATAGGTTTACCATCTTTTATTCTACCTATAGCATGTTCGATGTGAATTGCTAGAGCTAAATATAGCCCTTGATTTACATGTTTAAACTGCTCTTTAATAAATATTATTACCTTATCCATTATCTCTAGTGTAGACTCTTTTAATTGTCCACCCCAGTCTATTCTACTTCTCCTGTCAGACAAGTTTTTATTATTTTTAATAGCATTAAACTTTTTATCTAACTTTTCTATAAATGCATTTTTTAATTCTTCTTCAGAAAAACATTTACTCTCCAGAACCTTAAGTTCTTTTTCTGCATAATTGTATATTTCACTTATCTCATTATCTGATAAAATTCTATTTTTCCCACTAACCAATTCACTAATATCTATATATATATCTTCAACTGAGAACTCAGAATACTTTTCATTTTCACAATTACAATCATAATATCCACTTTTTATATAATCCCTTAAACTATCTAAATCTATAATTACCTTATCGCTAGAAAATATTGATTTGCTAAAAGCCCTAGCACAGGTTACTTGTATATCACTCTTTAACTGACCTATATTTCCAGTACACTTATAATTCATAAGTGCACACATAACTTCTTTAGTTATTATAAAATTCTTGTTTACTCGTTTTGCTTCTCTTTCAAAAAACTTTATTATTATTTCATATCTTTCAGACTTCGGTCTTTCACTCATATTAGGTAAATTTATTACCATTGGTATACGTCTTCTAAATGTTTGAAGTAAATTAGAATTTGGATTTTCTGTTGTAGCACTTATTATGAGAACATTTGCCTTTCTAGTAGAACTACTTTCTCCTAACCTTCTAAATTCTCCTCTATCTATTAATGAAAATAATATCTCTTGCCCAGCAGCAGGCAATCTATGAATTTCATCTAAAAATAAAATTCCATTATCAGCTTGTTCTACAAGACCTTCTCTATTTGCATCGGCTCCTGTATATGCACCTTTTACTACTCCAAAAAGTTGAGCTATCAATAAATTAGGATTTTCTGCATAATCTGCACAGTTAAACACTATAAACGGACTGTTCTCTTCTTTGATATTGTTTTTTACAGCATATTTATACATACATGTAGCTAGTTCACTTTTTCCTACACCTGTCTCTCCATATATTATAGTATGAAGACCATTAGGAGGATACATTATTGCTGACTTAGCTAAGTTTACCTTTTCTTTTAGGCTTCCTTTTATACCTATCAAGTCTTCAAATCCATCTTCTTCTACAGCCTTACTTACCTTTACATGCTTTCCCGATGATGCTGGTTCTTTATCTTTAATACCACTCTTTGACTGATTCAAATTTTCTTCTTTTAACAGTTTGGACACTGCACTTCTTGATATGTTATATCCATTTTCTATTAATATCTCAGTTATTTTTCTTTCAGACATATGAGGGTTTTCACTTACAATTTTTGATATATCTTTTATTAATATTGTTTTTCTTCTTTCTCTTGAATCTAAAATATTATTCTTCTTTCTGACTGCTATAACTTCAGACCTAGCTACGTCTAACATTTCAGCAAGTTCTTGGTCAGTATATGGATTTTTTTTATCTTCTCTTTGTATTTCTCTTAATATTTTATCCATTTTTCGCCTCCTCACTTAAAAAATTAATCTATTTCAATATATTATACACCAAAATAAGACTAGACAAAATAGCCTAGCCTTATTACTTAGAATTTCCATAATAGCCACTTTAATATACTTATAATCACACTTTACAATTATAATTTTAAAGAAGCACCTTCCCAATCCTTCATAAAGCTATCTATTCCTTTGTCTGTCAAAGGATGCTTAATCATTTGGTTTATAACTTTAAGAGGAACTGTTGCTATATCTGCTCCCATTCTAGCAGCCTGTAAAACATGTATTGGATTTCTAACACTAGCAACTATTATTTGAGCCTCAATACTATTTACACTAAATATGTCAACGATTTCTTCAATTAAATCAAGACCATTTTGTGATATGTCATCTAATCTTCCAACAAAAGGACTTACATATGTAGCACCAGCTCTAGCAGCTAAAAGAGCTTGTCCGGCAGAGAATATAAGTGTAACGTTAGTTTTTATACCTTTACTTGATAGTACTTTTACTGCTTTTAATCCTTCTGCTGTCATAGGTATTTTTATAACTATATTTTTATGTATCTTAGATAATTTTTCTGCTTCTTCTATCATTCCTTTATGCTCTAAACTTATTACTTCTGCACTTATTGGTCCATCTATTATTTCGCTTATTTCTTTAACTACCTCTATAAAATCTCTACCTTCTTTAGCTATTAGTGATGGATTGGTAGTCACTCCACATATCACACCTAAATCATTTGCTTCTTTTATCTCTTCAATATTGGCTGTGTCTATAAAAAATCTCATAAAAAAATCCTCCATAATTACATAATTAAAATATGTGCTAAATACAAGTATATAATATCATAAATTATCTAAAGTTTACAGTTCCATTATCTATAGATTCTACTACTGCCAAAGATTCTAATCTTACATTATTGGCCTTTAAAAGTGCTCCTCCAGCTTGGAAACCTTTTTCAATAACAATTCCTACTCCAACTAAGTTTGCTTCTGCTTGCTCAATTAAATCTTTAAGACCAAGAGCAGCCCTTCCATTTGCCAAAAAATCATCTACTATCAGTATCTTTTCACCTTTGTTTATATACTTTTTAGAAACTTTAACTGAGTATTCCTTAGCCTTAGTGAATGAATATACATTAGTTTCATACACGTCTTTATCTAAGTTTTTAGATTCCGATTTTTTTGCAAATACTACAGGTGCATTATCAAAATACTGCGAAACAATTGATGCTATAGCTATTCCTGAAGCTTCTATTGTAAATATTTTATCTACCTTTTCTCCTTTAAATCTCTCTTTGAACTCTCTTCCTATTTCATTTAAAAAAGCTACGTCAATTTGATGATTTAAAAAGCTATCAACTTTTAGTATGTCATTTCCTGAAACACTGCCTTCTCTCAATATCTTTTCTTGTAAAGCCTTCATTGAACTCCCACCTAACCCTTTCTAAAATTATATTAATAAAAAAATTATATTTGCTCTAATTTTACTATATATACTACTAGTATTTTATATTAAAATACTAAAAAAGCTCCTGTCTATATCATAGACAGGAGCTTAAAATTCAAAGTAATTAACTTAATATATAATTTAAAATAAGTATAAACTATATCTTCTTCACTCCTGTAGTCAAGCTATTAATGGTAGCTTAGTAGAAACATTTGAACCGTATTATCAAAAATATACAGGTAAATATATTAATTTATTCTTTTTAATTATATATTATAATTCTCTATTATTCAACAAATAATTCAAACTGTGTAGAATAATATACCATAAATAGTTTATCAACACTCAATTTTTCAAGCAAATTTATAAATTTTCCATAAATGTATAACTTTTTTCAATATTATCTAAAAGTTCATCATCATTTATATTAGCTATTTTAGCAATGGCTTTTTTTACCCCATTCAATTTTATCAACTCTTGTAATTCTACACTTTGAGCATCTTCACTATTATTATAATGAAGTGCTGCACCTATTCCAAGAATCAAATTATCAACTGATAATCCATATGACTTTGCTGTAATTAAAGGTTTAATCAATCTATCTTTGTCACTTAATTTTCTTAATGGCTCTCTTCCAACTCTAACTACATCGTCATTAAGATATGGATTTTTAAATCTATTTAAAATCTTATCAATATACTTATAGTGTGCTTTGGAATCAAAATTGTATTTTTTAATTAATCCTTCTCCACTTTCTATCATAGCATTTTTAACTATATTACAAATGTATTCATCTTTTATACTTTCTTCTATAGTCTTATATCCTTTTAAATAGCCTATATAAGCTGTTATAGCATGTCCTGTATTTAGTGTAAACAACTTACGTTCAATATAAGCCATAAGATTGTCAGCTAAGTTCATTCCAACTATGTTTGGTATCTCTCCTTTAAATCCTTGTTTTTCAACATTCCATTCATAGAAATTTTCGACTGTTACATCAAGAGGATTTTCATTTTTACCTGGAGGAACTATTCTATCAACTGAACAGTTTGGGAAACCAACATACATCTCTAAATAATCCACTTCTTCCTTACTTAAATACTTAATAACTTCCTCTTTTAGAGAAGAACTTGCATATATTGCATTTTCGCAAGCTATTATATTTAGATTATCTGTTAATCCATTTTCTTTTCTAGTCTTTATACCTTTTGCAATTGTAGAAGCTATTTTAGTTAAAACTAAAGGTCCAACTGCTGTAGTTATTATTTCAGCCTCTACAATCTCATCTATTATTTCTTCTTTTATAGATGAAACTGCACTTATATTATCAATTACTTCATCTATACATTCTACATCCCTTATGTGTATAGTGTATTTTTTATCTTTATTTATTGCGTTTAATATTTCTTCATTTACATCAGCAAATACTACATGATAACCTGATTTAACTAATAAGCCTCCAATAAATCCTCTTCCAATATTTCCTGCTCCAAACTGAATTGCCTTTTTCATTTTAAGTTCCTCCTAAGATTAGTTGGCAAAAGCTTCCATGAAAGCTTGTTTGTCATTTGAATTTTTTAGTCTTTCTGTTAAATCATCGTCTAAAACTATTGCTATATTAGATAATATCTCTAAATGTTCATCTCCAACACCAGCTATCCCTATTAGTAAATACGCTTTTTCTCCATCAAAATCTATTCCATTAGGAAATTGTAATATAACTATTCCTGAAGATAAAATTTCTTTTTTAGCTTCATTTACACCATGTGGAATAGCAACACCCATTCCCATATATGTAGTCATTACTTTTTCTCGTTCTAACATTGCTGGTATATATTCTTCTTTTACATACCCATTTTCAACTAATTTTCTTCCTGCTAAAGTTATAGCTTCTTCCTTTGAAACACTATCTAATCCTAAAAATATATTATTCTCATTTAATACTTTACTCATAATATCAACCTTCCTTTTTAATATAATTTTATTTATCTATAAATGTTTTTAATCTGTTTGTATAAAAATTAAAAACTATATCTTTTACTTCTAATATCATCTCTTCTATATAAAATTTATTTATCTTATTAGTAAAAACTATATTATCTATTAGTGAACCACTTATTTCACTCATTATTTGCCTCTGATAGCTAGGTGAATTTTTAGGAAGCAACATAAAAACTACATTATCAATTTCTTCATTTGAATCTAGCATGATTTTGTTTTCTAACTTTATTATTGCTAACTTCATAATATCTATTCTTTCACTCATACAATGTAATAATAGAATTTTTGATTCTTCTATATATGGAATTGAGATTTTTAATCTTTCTTCTAATGCTTCTTTTATAGATATTCTATCTTCACTAGACTTTGCAAATATTTTTGATGAATCTACAATAAGCTCACTTAAATCTTTACTTTTAAATTTTTCAAATTGAACTTCCTCTAAAAATTGAAGAATATCTTTTCCTATATTCATGCTTTCTGTTATCTGCTCATAAACTTTATTCTTATTTTTAGTATCGTTTTTTACATTTAAATTAATTAGTTTATTTTGAGCTATAGACTTTATTTTTTCCTTGATTATCTGTTCATCTTCTAAGCTCATAAATGGACCTACACATATATAATCTAAGTTTGTATTTAACTCAACTGTAGACACAATTAAGTCCACATCTTTTTCCCTTAAATAATCTTCATCTATATTTATAGCTGAGATGGTTTCAAGTATATTTAAGTTTGGAAACTTATTTTCAATCTTAGTTGATAAGAATCTTGATGTCCCTATTCCAGTAGGACATGCTACAACAAGATTTATATTAGTATACATCATTAGATTTTTTTCTATAGCTGATGCAAAGTGCATTGCAATATACCCTATTTCAGACTCAGGTATTGAATTTATATTTAGCTTATCTTTTATTATTCTAGAAATTTTTTCAACTCCATTATAGGCATATGAATACTTACTTTTTATTTCATCTAAAAGAGGATTCCTTATTTCTAATCCCATATTCAATCTATTTATAGAAGGCCCTAAATGATTTGCTAGGTCTTTAAACAATCTCTCATCATTTTTAAGACTTATTTTAAATTCATCTTCAGCTAAATCTATCATCTTGTTTGTAATGTCCATCACTTCTATATCATCTAAGTTTAAAGCTTTATGATTTGAAGATGACCTTTGCTTTGCACCTCTGATGTGCATGGTTATATATCCAACCTCATCTAATGGTATATCCATACTAAAGTCTATTTCCATACCATTTACGATTTCTTGGGCTAATCTAAACTCTTCTGTCATAGATAATTCTTTTAGAAATTCTTTGTCCATAGTTATATTTTCACCATTTTTTATCCTTTGTAAAGCTAATGAAATATGAACTACAAGACCTATATATGCACTATCAGCTAAATTCACATCTAAATCTGAAAGCTTCTTTGTTAATGTACTTTCAACTTTTCTTATTATGCATCTATCCATTAAGTTTAAAAGTCTATTTTCACTTAAAATTTCTATTGCTTTATCTGTCTGTATATTCTCACTTATATTTCTGACCATATCTAATATTTCTTTTTCATTGAATGAATCATATATAAGATTTACATATGCTTCTCTGAAGCTTTTTTCCTGACCTTTTAGGTAAACACCAAGCCCTGGTTTTCTAACAAGCTCAATATCAAATCTTTCCAACCATTTACTTGCTAATGCAAAATCATTATTCAATACCCCTTCAGATACTTTTAATAGTTTTGCAAAATAATAAGATTTTACTGGCTCATTAGAAATTAGTAGCTTTGATAATATAATTAAATTTCTTTCTTCCTTACTGTATTCTTTTTCTATTTTCTCTTCTTCTAACAACTCGATTATAAAGTTTTGATTTTCTATATTTTCTTCTAAAATCAATCCAACTCCTGGTTTTTTTACAAAATTAAAATCATTTTCATCAAACCATTTTTCAATTCCAGACATATCTCTAAGTACAGTTCTTGAACTTAAATCCAACTCTCCTGCAATCTCAGAAATAGTTATTGGAATATTTTTTTTTGAATTTTCTACTATCATTAGTATTATCTTTTTTTGTCTAGATGTAATCTTCTTTTTTTTCAAATTATCCACTCCTAATCAGTGGTACTTTTTATTTTTATTTAGATTCTAATCTTTTAAATAATGTATCTAAATTTGGGTCATTTAAAAAGTTGTTTATTGAAACTATCTCAACACTTGAATTATTCTTAGCTACTCTTTCAACTAGTGTATTATGAGTTACTACTATTTGTGTATCATCTGGAAGATTATCGACAGATGAATTTGTAATTTCTATATTCAAATCTAAATTTTTTATTCTATTTTTAAATCTAGAAGCTCCCATTGCACTAGAACCCATTCCCGCATCACATGCAAATACAATCTTCTTAATTTCGTTTACTTCAAGTTGCTTTTCTTCAACACTTTTATCAGAATTCTTACTTGCAGATTTCATATCACTCATTTTTGCTTTAGCTTCTTCTAAAGTACCATCTTCTTCACTTTGATTTGCAGAAGCTCTCTTAACAAATGGCGCTGCTACCAAGAATGATACAGCTGTTGCCACTGCAACCCCTGCTAAGACTGGAAGTAACCCTCCCTTTGGTGCTAGTGCCATAAGTGCAAATATGCTTCCTGGTGATGGTGCTGCTACAAGTCCAGCTCCTAGTATTGAGAAAGTTAATATTCCTGCTGCTCCACCTGCCATTGTAGCTAATATTAAAACTGGATTCATTAAGATGTATGGGAAGTATATTTCATGTATACCACCAAAGAAATGTATTATTACAGCTCCTGGTGCTGATTGTTTTACGCTTCCTCTACTAAACATCCAGTATGCTAATAGAACTCCTAAACCTGGTCCAGGGTTACTTTCTAATAAGAACATTATAGATTTACCTGCTTCTTTTGCTTCAGCTATACCTATAGGTCCTAATATACCATGATTTATTGCATTGTTTAAGAACAATACTTTTCCAGGCTCTATAAATGCTGAAACTAAAGGTAATAAACTTTTGCTAACTATAAATTGAACTCCAGATTCTATAAGAGCTGTACCTGCTACTATTGCTGGCCCTATTGCATAAAATCCTAATATTGCAAGAAGCATACCTATTATACCTATTGAAAAGTTATTTACTAACATTTCAAATCCTGTTGGTATCTTACCATCTACAAATTTATCGAATTTCTTGATTATCCATCCTGCAAATGGTCCCATTATCATAGCTCCGATAAACATTGGTATATCAGCTCCAACGATTACGCCCATCGCTGCTGCTGCACCTATTACTCCACCTCTTTGTCCTGCTATTGCTTTACCACCAGTGTAAGCTATCAACAGTGGTAAAAGGTATTTTATCATTGGGTCACCTATTGTACTTAATTTCTCATTAGGCATCCACCCTGTTGGTATAAATAATGCTGTTATAAGGCCCCATGCTATAAAAGCTCCTATGTTTGGCATTACCATACCACTTAAAAATTTTCCTATTCGCTGTATAGATGTCTTTATTGTCGATTGATTAGAACTGCTCATAATTTTACCTCCATTTGAATTATATTCTATATCGATATGATTCCCTTTTGTTATACTTTTATTATAGAGTTTATATTTTCTAGTAACAACTTTAAGAAATCGTTTCTATGTCACTTAAGATAATGACATTTGTCATTTTAGTTTTTGTTTAACTTTATTTATGTAGTGTTTTGGAGTATCTAGTGTTGTAAATAATACTATTTTTATAAAATATTTAAATCTAATAGAAAAACCAATAATAATTCAATTAAATAATTTTATTAGAGGTACTTTTGGATATACTAATATAGACTTATTTGACCTGTGCTTTTGATATTTGTACTCTCTATGTCAATATTGTCAACATAAAGTGTATAAGTATAATGTATGGATAACTAAATATTAATTTCTAATTAGCTACTATACAATATTAAACATTATTTAATATACAATATTACCCTATAAAGCAATATATATTAAACAAATTTAATGAAAATAGTTTAAATTTTTCAAAAATCTCAATATTTGACAAAATACTTTAATAAAATTAAAGAATAAGTTATAATTAATACTATCAATTATAAAAAGTATAAAAATATAAGGAGTGATTAAAAAATGGCGTTTTATTTTGATACACCATCACATACTTTCAGTGAATACCTTCTTGTTCCAGGTTTCTCTTCTACTGATTGTATACCTGCTAATGTAAGTTTGAAAACACCTGTTACTAAATTTAAAAAAGGCGAGGAAGCAGATATTTATATGAATATACCTTTGACTTCTGCTATTATGCAATCTGTTTCTGATGACAAGATGGCTATTGCACTTGCTAAAGAAGGTGGTATTTCATTTATATACGGTTCTCAAAGTATTGAAAGTGAAGCTGCTATGGTAGCACGTGTTAAATCTCACAAAGCTGGTTTTGTTGTAAGTGATTCAAATATTAAACCTGAGAATACACTAAAAGACATTCTTGAATTAAAAGAAAAAACTGGACATTCTACAGTTGCTGTTACTGAAGATGGGACTTCAACTGGTAAATTATTAGGTATTGTCGCAAGTCGTGATTATCGTATAAGTCGTATGGATTTAGATACTAAAGTTAGTGAATTTATGACTCCTATGTCATCCATAGTTTATGCTAACAAAGACGTTACTTTAAAAGAAGCAAACAACATTATATGGGACCACAAGCTTAATTCTCTTCCTGTACTTGATGACAACGGTAATCTTGTTTATATGGTATTCCGTAAAGATTACTCTTCTCATAAAGAAAATCCACTTGAGCTTTTAGATTCTTCTAAAAGATATGTAGTTGGAGCTGGTATCAATACTAGAGACTTCGCTGAACGTGTTCCTGCTTTAGTTGAAGCTGGTGCTGATGTTTTATGTATAGATTCTTCAGAAGGTTTTTCTGAATGGCAGAAAATAACTCTTGATTTTATTCGTGGAAAATATGGTGATACAGTTAAGGTTGGAGCTGGAAATGTAGTTGACCGTGAAGGATTCCTTTACTTAGCTGAAGCTGGTGCTGACTTTGTTAAAGTTGGTATTGGTGGTGGTTCTATATGTATTACTCGTGAACAAAAAGGTATAGGACGTGGACAAGCTACTTCTATAATTGAAGTTGCACAAGCTAGAGATGAGTACTTTGAAAAAACAGGTATTTATATTCCAATTTGTTCTGATGGTGGTATCGTTTATGACCATCATATAACTTTAGCTTTAGCTATGGGTGCAGATTTTATAATGCTTGGTAGATACTTCTCTCGTTTTGATGAGAGTCCAACTAACAAAGTTAATATAAATGGTAGTTATATGAAAGAATACTGGGGAGAAGGTTCTGCACGTGCTAGAAACTGGCAAAGATATGACCTTGGTGGAGATAAGAAACTTTCTTTTGAAGAAGGTGTTGACTCTTATGTACCTTATGCTGGTTCTTTAAAGGACAATGTAACTCTTTCTTTAAGTAAAGTTCGTTCTACTATGTGTAACTGTGGAGCTCTTAGCATACCTGAACTTCAAAAGAATGCTAAGCTTACACTTGTATCTTCTACTAGTATAGTTGAAGGTGGAGCTCATGATGTTATGTTAAAGGATAATAGAAATTTATAATATAAATAAAAGAGGCTGTCTCGAAACAGAGATAAGCTTCTTTTCTATTGTTGAAATTATAAAAATATATTTATTTCATACAAAAAGAGCGCCTCATGAACTAAAAAGTTTATTTTGAGACACCCTTTTTCTAATATACGCTTTTATTTAACTGTAAATTCAAGAAGCTTGCTTTTAAGTTCATTTTCTATTTTTGATAGTTCAACTTCTGCTTCTTGTCTCTTTATTCTACCATCATGTTGTATCTTAACCACTTCATCAATAGTTGATATTAAAGATTGATTAGTTTTCTTAATTGTATCTATATCTACAATTCCTCTTTCTGATTCTTTTGCTGTTTCTATTGTTCCCATCTTTAGAGTTTCTGCATTTTTTAGTAATAGCTCATTTGTCATATTGCTAACTTCACGCTGTGCTTTCATAGCTTGATTTAAGTGAGAAATTCCAAGAGCAAGTACTATTTGATTTTTCCATAATGGAATTGTATTTACTATAGTTGATTGAATCTTTTCTGCCATCAAATTATTACTATTTTGAACTAGTCTTATCTGTGGAGCCATTTGAAGCGATACCATTCTAGTTAATTCTAAGTCATGAATCTTCTTTTCAAATCGGTCACAAAGTGAAACCATATCATTCACAGCTTGAGCGTCTTCTGTTGAGCCAGATAATCTAGCCTTTTCTCTCAATTTTGGCATTTCGTATTCTTTCATATCTTTTAACTTTTGTTTCCCTGCTATAATATACATAGTAAGTTCTTTTGAGTAAGCTAAGTTCAACTCATACATCTTATCAAGCATAGCTATATCTTTTAATATTTTAACCTGATGTTTTTGAAGTTCTTTGCTTACTTTGTCTACATTTACCTCTGCGCTATCATACTTAGTTTTTAGATTTGAAATTTTATTATTTGCCTTTTTAAAGATTCCTAAAAAACCACCCTGTTCTTTTTCGTCTGCTGAAAATGCTTTTAAATCAGTAACTAGATTTGTAAGCATATCTCCAACTTCTCCTAAATCTCTAGTTTTAACACTCTTTAAAGCTGTTTCAGAGAATCCTGCCACCTTTTTTTGGGCACCAGCTCCATATTGTAAAATCATATTTGTATTTGTAATATCTATTTTTTCTGCAAATTCCTTTACCATCTTACGTTCAGATTCAGACAATTTTTCTTCTTCTGGGTCTTTTTCATCCTTTTTCATTAACATATCAGAATTATTTATATCACTTGTATTTGATTCTTCTCCAAATGGGTCAAGTGTTAAAGTTGGCATAACTGGTATATCATCTAGATTATTCATTATATCTTTCTCTCCTCTTCCTTTATAAAGTACTGATTAACTTATATGTCACATATTTTTTACTTTATGACTACTTAATTGTTCAAAAATAACAGAATATTTTTTATATTGAAGTTAAAATTTACCACTCGTTAATCCCTCTTGAACTAACATGTTCTCTAAAACAGTAATGTCTGTAGAGATATCTATTGCTTCATCTTCAAACAGATAGTCTAATTGATTTTCAAAAGCTATTACGATTGTACTCATTGTATTTTCAATACTTTCCATAGTTGTCGTTATATTTTCTCTGTCTATACCTTGCTCTTCCAATGTATGATATGAATTCAACAGCTTTAAAGTCGTTGGAAGATAATAGTCCATAAATTTTTGTATTTGAGTAAGTTTTGATGGGTCATGTTTTACAACATCAAATATTTTCCCTGTAACATCCTCTACTTGTACAATTTTATTACACATTGACTCTGATTTAATATTTTTATTAGCTTCTTTTATTTGTGTTAAATAATCCATTCCTTTATTTATAATTGTATCAACTTCATTAACCTCATCAGTTTGTTCTTCTTCTTTGACTTTATATGCTACATCTTCATATCTTGGTGGAATGAAATCTTCATTTGTCAACACAATTTGATTACTTCTTTTATCAATATAAGTATTTATAAAATAGTTTTTATCTATCATTTTTTGCACATCTTTTATTATAAAATTTAGTGATTTAGATGTACTTTCGGCAATAAGTTCTACTGGAATAATATTTCTATTACTTATGATTGTACAATATTTTTTATAACGAGAAATTTGGTCTCCTAATCTCTTACCTTTAAAGATACAAACTCCTCCTATAATTAAAAACACTGCACATACTTGAATAGGAAGTATTACAGCCCATCCAATTATAATAGAAATAGTTGAAAGTACTAGAGCTGATAACGTAAACAAACCTACTAAGCCCCATCCAACTATTTTTAAAAATTTACTTAAAAATGAATTTATTAACACAGATTTTTTGGAAAAATTTTCTGATTTATACATAGTTTATATCCTTTCATTTTCACTAATATTATTAATATATTGCAGTTTGATTATACAATTACTTACTTATTACTGTCAAGGAATTTGAATTTCTACAAATTATTTCAAATAAAGTAATAGACTTAAATATAAGCATATTTTAAATCAAAAATATACTTATATTTAACTCCATATAAAAATAAGAGAACTTAACTTTAATTAAATTTAAGTTCCCTCATTTTTATTTTTATATAAATATAATTAACATTGTTTATCTTAGCTATACATATAAATGAAATTTATAATTAATAAAGATTTGCAAATATCTCTCTTATTTCTTCTCTGCTAAGCTCTACATAATTATTAGCAAGTAATCTTTGTTGATTTGCAATTGTACTATCTGTAAATTCATCAATTTGACTTTCTACCATTCCGTATTCTCTTAAGGCTTTTTTAGCTATTAATTTATTTAAAAACTTTTCTAATTCTCCATAAACATCACAATTAGGGTCACATTCAAGAGCATCTGCTAGAATTTTTGTACATTTTGTGATTTTTCCATCAGGATTTTTTCTAGAATACATCTTAAACACTTCAGTAAAGAACTGATAATTTGCTTCACCATGTGCAACATGGAAAGCCCCACCAATTGAATAAGATAAAGCATGAACTGCTGCACAACCAGCATTTCCAAAAGCAATTCCTGCATAGTTTGATGCAAGAACAAAGTCTCTAAGATGATTAAATCTCTCTTCTTCCCCTTTATCAACTATCTTTTTGTATCCATCCATAATCATTTTTATTGCTTGTAAAGAATACATCTCTGTAAATGGACTTGCTTTTGGAGAAAGATAAGACTCAATCGCATGTATAAGAGCATCCACTGAACTTGTAACAAAGAATTTATAAGGTAATCCTTTTACAGTCTCTGGAATTAGCACTGCATAGTCCGCATAAGTTTCTTCTACTGCTAGCCCTTTTTTAGTATGCTTAGATTTTAATTCTGCAATGGCTACATTTGTTACTTCACTACCTGTACCACATGTTGTAGGAACTACTACTAACTCTTTTATTTTTTTAGGTGCTACTTCTCCTTCAAATAAGTCAATAGATTTTTCTGGAACATCAAGTGCTAATATCTTGCATATATCAACTATTGTGCCTCCTCCAAATGCAATAATTCTATCGAAATTATATTTTTTCATTTCTTTTGTCATAGAATCTATCATTTCATCAGATGGTTCACCTGTTCCAAACTTTTCTTGGAAAATTAGATTTGTATCTATTCCAAGAGGCTTCATATATGGCTCATATATAAATTCATTAGTAATTACTAAATCATTTTTTCCTATTTTAAATTCTTCATTGAATTCTTTAAATGTATCGAAATAAAATATTTTTGGAACTACTCTAAGTGCTTCCATTATTAACACCCCTCTATTATTAATATTTCTCCTTAAATCTTTTTTCAAATTCTAATGCTAGACTTTCCCTTACACTTGGATGAGCTATATTAATTAAATTTCTTGCTCTTTCTCTAAGAGACTTTCCTTTTAGCTCTGCTATACCATATTCAGTTACAATGTAATCAACATCATTTCTTGATGTTGTTATAGGTGCACCTTCATCCACAATAGAGACGATTTTTGAAATTACTGTACCATCCTTTTTTGTAGTTATTGAAGGCATAGCTATAATCGCCTTTCCATCTTCTCCCATAGATACTCCACGGATAAAATCAACTTGACCTCCAACACCACTAAACTGTCTAAGACCCATAGCTTCTGCAACTACCTGTCCCATCAAATCAACTTGTATAGCAGAGTTTATAGAAACCATTTTATGTTGTTTCATTATAATTGCTGGATGATTTACATAGTCTACAGGTTTTACTTCTACTGCAGGGTTATTATTTGCAAAATCGTATAATTTTTTAGTACCCATTAAGAAGGTAACTGTCATTTTCTCTTTATCAAAATTTTTATATTTGCCATTTATAACTCCTTTTTCATAAAGAGCTAAAGTTCCATCTGAAATCATTTCTGAGTGAATTCCTAAGTCCTTTTTATCTGTCAAAAATAACATAACTGCATCTGGAATTCCGCCAATTCCAAGTTGTAAAGTAGAACCATCTTCAATTAATGAAGCACAATTTTTACCAATTGCTTCTTCTACTTCTCCAATCTTCGCAGGTTGTAACTCATATAAAGGTTGTGACTTTTCAACTATATAATCAAACTCTGATACATTAACTACTTCGCCATAAGTTCTAGGAAATTGGTCATTTACTTGAACAATTACTGTCCTAGCACTTTTAATAGCCTCATAAGTATAATCAACCGATGTACCTAAACTACAATATCCATGTTCATCTGGTGGAGTTACCTGTGCTAATACAACATCACATTTTAATCTTTTTTCTCTAATTAACTTTGGAACTTCATGGAAAAATGCAGGTGTAAAGTCTCCATCTCCGTTTTCAATTGCTTTTCTTACATTTCCACTTACAAACATTGGATTTACTCTAAAATGAGCTTCCATTCCTTTAGAAGTATATCCTCCACTACCTAAACTTACCATGTGTTTAATCTCAACATCTTTGTATTGTTCAGCATTTTCAATCATAGCTTCT
Organism: Clostridioides sp. LIBA-6822; assembly: GCF_056688955.1. NCBI lineage: Bacteria > Bacillati > Bacillota > Clostridia > Peptostreptococcales > Peptostreptococcaceae > Clostridioides > Clostridioides sp. LIBA-6822. The sequence goes on from NZ_CP196995.1 coordinate 2,721,428, forward strand.
ACTAGTGCAGGAGGTTCACCTACACAATGTGCAAATACTACAGTATCCCCGTTTTTAATATGCTTTACGGCCTCTGTAGCGCTACATAATTTTTCTTGATACAATTCTCGCCAATTCAATGAAATCCCCCCATTTAGCTCTTATTTAAGTTTCACAAATTGCTGATTCAATTATATTTATAACTCTTTCTATATGGCTAAAATCCCACATCTTAATACACTCATTTTTCACTTTATATTGTTGATAGGATGCGCATAAAGTTGCGCATCCTCCAATTATAAGTAACAAATCATATTCCACGTTCTCTTGTGCTACACTAAAATCTACTCTACCATTGAAGTGCTCTTTGATTATTGTAAGAGCCTTCCCTCTTTCGTATCTAGGGTTACAGCCCCCACAAAATCTAACTCCACAGGTCATGTGTAAATTCTCCTTATAAAAAATTTCCTTGTTTAATTAAAAACCACTATAATTTTATAATTATCTCTTATACTCTATATTTTTTCATTAATTAATATATGTTGATATATATTTCCCTTTTACATATCAACTTTTTATAAATTTAAAGCTTCCTCTTTTTTTATTCCTGCAATTGTCTTAGCTAATTCTTTCTTTTGACTTATATTTCCTTGTCTTGAAATCATTATTCTCTGAGCTTGTGGTGAACCTGCTCCATGCATTGACTCAGTTCTATAACCAACAGCTGCTGAACCAAGACATATATTTTCTAAGAATCTTAAAATTCTCATTCTTTCTTCTGTTGAAGCCACTGAAGAAGCTTTAAAATACTTATTACATACTTCGCCAATAGTCATTCCACTTGTTCCAACTTTAAGGTCTGATTTAAAGTCTTTTTCTGAAGGCATAGTAACCATAAGACCACCAGCTATATCTTCTGCAAGTCTCACTATTTCATAAGGAAATCTAGTTACATTTTGCTTACATACATTTGCAAGAAGCAAATCTATTTGATAGTTTCCAGCTTCTGTCTTATGTCCTTCTGATGAACATGCTATACCACAACAGTATAAACTTTCATTAAGGTGAGTCATTTCTATTAATTTATCTTTTATATGTGAAGCTTTATTTGCTCCGTTATAGTCAGCTGCTAAAGCTGCTGCTCCTATTATTACATCACCTACGCCTACTTTACAGCCACCATAACTTTGTCTATGGTATCCAGCAAATCTCTCAACTAACATACCAGAGAAATCCCACTCTCCACATAAGAAAATTCTATCATTTGGAACAAATACATTGTCAAATACTACTAAAGCTTCTTGACCTCCAAATTCCTTATTTCCTAAATCAACATCTGCGCCTTCTTCTAATTTTCTAGTATCACAAGATTGTCTTCCATAAATCATGAACACACCCTCAGCATCTGAAGGAACTGCAAATGATACCGCATAGTCTTTATCTGCTTCCGTCATACTTATAGTAGGCATTATAAGATGCTCATGTGAATTTATTGAACCAGTTTGGTGTGCCTTTGCTCCTCTTACAACTATACCATCTTCTCTTCTTTCTACTATATGAAGGAACATATCTGGGTCAGGTTGAGCACTAGGTGACAATCCTCTATCTCCTTTAGGGTCAGTCATAGCACCATCAACTACTAAATCGTTTTCTTGTATATAAGTTAAGTATTTTACAAAATTATCATGGTACTTAGTTCCATGAGCTTTATCACATTCAAATGTTGTTGAATATACTGCATTAAATGCGTCCATACCAACACATCTTTGGAAACAAGAAGCTGTTTTTTGACCACATAGTCTTTGCATCTTTACTTTTTTCACTAAATCATCAGTACTTTGATGAAGATGCCCAAATCTATTTATTTTTTCGCCTGTGATATTTGAAGTAACTGTCATTAAGTCTGTATATTCTGGGTCATGAGCTAAATCATAAGTTGCTGCTACACAATTTATAGATGGTCTAATCATAGGATGGTCAACCCAGTTTTTAACCTCTTCACCAAACATATAAACCTTAGTGTTTAATTTTCTTAAACTTTCAATATATTGAGCTCCTGTCATTAATGCCATAATAAAACCACTCCTTTTTTTTATAAAAATTTTTATTTATGTTAATTATAATACTTCCTTCTTATGTCTGTTTCTTAATATTTAAAATTTAGTACAATACTCTGCTTTAAATTTAATTTATGTCTTAAATTCATTCTAAATTAAAATATATTCCTATCTTAATCTAGAATGAATATTTTTTCTAAATCCTATCCCCAAAGTTCTTCATCTGTAGGAACTTCATTTTCTGGCATATAATAAGCAATTCTAGAAATGTTAATTAAATGCTTATAATCAAGATTTTCAGAAATACTGTTATTTCCCCAAGAACCACAACCTAGAGTATTAGTAGGTGCAAGACCATTAAAGAAACTTCCTCCAGCACTAGTAGCACAACATTGATTAATAACAAATCTTGATACCTCTATATTTTCTCCTGCATATTCTATATTTTTAATTGTATTTGAATGGATAGATACACTATGCCCTTTTCCTTCTACATTTAAATTTGCTTTTGCAATAGCTACACCTTCTTCAAAATCTTTATACTTATATGCAGATATAACTGGACACATTTTTTCTTTTGCAAGTATATCCTCTTCTCCTGGACCATCAGCTTCTATTACTATTATTTTTGTATCTTCTGGAATTTCAACACCTGCAATTTTTGCAATTGCATGAACAGATTGACCTACTGCATCTTTATTCATAGCTTTATTTATAAACATAGCATTTCTAAAAGCTTCTTTCTGTGCATTATCTCTAACTATAAAACCTTTATTATTTTTAAATTCATCCATTACTTTATCAAACATTTCTTCTGCTACTATCACTGATTGCTCTCCTGAACAAATTATACCGTTGTCAAAAATTCTTCCTGCTATTATTTTAGGCACTGCTTCTTTAATATCTACATCTCTATCTATAATACATTGAACATTTCCTGCACCTACTCCAAGTGCTGGTTTTCCACTTGAGTATGCCGCTTTCACCATTCCCATTCCACCAGTAGCAATTACTACATCTGCTGATGAAATTAAATTTCTTGTATTTTCTCTTGATTGTTGGTCAAGTATTTGTATTAAGTTTTCTGGTGCTCCTATTTTTTCTAATTCTTCATTAATCATATCAACAGTTTTAGTACTACATCCAATGGCTTTATGGTGTGGTGTGATAATGATTGCATTTCTTCCTTTAAGTGCAAACATTGCATTACTCATAGGTGTAACGATTGGATTTGTACAAGGAGTTATTGCCGCTACTACTCCAATTGGTTTAGCTACCTTTGTTATTCCAGTTTCTCTATCTATATCAATTATACCAACTGATTTTTTATCTTTTAGATTGTTATATATAACCTTTGCTTTACTTTTATTTTTAGCTACCTTGTCTTCATATACTCCCATTCCAGTTTCTTCTACAGCAAGTTTAGCTAAGTATTCAGCATTATAATACACTACTTTCCCAACTATCTTTACTATTTTATCTACTTGTTCTTGAGTATAACATTCAAACTCTCTTTGAGCTTTTCTAGCTCTCTCAATATAACCGTTAATGTATTCCTTACTTAAATCTTCAAAGTTTTCTACCGCTTTTTCCATTTTAAATCCGCCTCCAATTTATTAAATATTTTTATAATGCACTTTTAAAAGTTTCAGACTTTTTCATTGTACCTGTACTCATAAATTTACTATGCCATGATAAAGCTTCATCTAATATATGAGGAGTTTGTTTTGCTCCATTTTGACAGGCTCTATTTAAATAATCTCTAAGTTGTTCTTTATAATCTGGATGAGCACAATTTTCTATTATTTTTATAGCTCTTTCCCTAGGTGCAAGACCTCTTAAATCAGCATATCCTTGTTCTGTTACAATTACCATTACATCATGTTCAGTGTGGTCTACATGAGACACCATAGGTACTATTGATGATATATCACCATTTTTTGCAATTGACTCAGTACTAAATATAGTTATTGCTCCATTTCTAGCAAAATCACCAGAACCACCAATTCCATTCATCATCTTTGAACCCATAATATGAGTAGAGTTTACATTTCCATAAATATCAACTTCAATTGCAGTGTTCATTGCAATTACCCCAATTCTTCTAGCTATTTCTGGATTATTACTAATCTCTTGAGGTCTCAGTATAATCTTATCCTTAAAGAAATCAATATCCTCTTCAAATTTTATTAACCCTTCTGGTGATGGGCTTACAGATGTAGTAGATGCCATTGTAACCTTACCCATTCTTATTAAATCTAACATAGAATCCTGTACAACCTCTGTATAGCAAGTTAGATTTTCAAATTCAGATTCACACAATCCATATAAAACTGCATTGGCTACACTTCCTACACCAGATTGAAGTGGAAGTAGATTTTTTGACAATCTACCTGACTTTACTTCTTCTTTCAGAAAAGCAATAATATTATTTGATATTTTCTTTGAAGCTTCATCTACAATACCTAATGGACGTGTCTTATCTTGCATATTAGTGATTACTATTCCTGCAATCTTATTTAATCCGCAAGGTATATATGTCGTACCAATTCTATCTTTAGGATGATTTATTTCTATTGGCTTTCTATTTGGAGGATTTTCTGTAATATATATATCTGCCATTCCTTCCATTTCCATTGGTTTTGCAAGATTTATTTCAACTATCACTTTATCTGCACTTTTTATAAAAGATGGTGAATTTCCTATCCCACTAGTAGGTATAATATCCCCATTTTCAGTTATTGCAAGTGCTTCTACTATAGCTACATCTACTTTAGGTATAGTCCCATAATTTAAAAATTGAGTAGAATGACTTAGATGCATATCTATATAATTGACATCACCTTTATTAATATTATTTCTAAGTGTAGAATTAGTCTGATAAGGAAGCCTTCTTTCAATTATACCTGTTTCTGACCATGCTCCATCTACCTCTGGGCCTAAAGATGCACCTGAATACACAGTCAATTTTATTTTTTCTCCACTTTTAGCTCTTTCTGAAACTGCTAATGGTACCGCTTTTGGGTAACCTGAAGGTGTAAATCCACTAAGTCCAACAACCATCCCATCATTTATAATTTTAGCAGCTTCATCTGCATTCATAATTAAATCACATAACTTTTTATTTCTTAATCTTTCACTTAATTCTTCAAATACTCCTTCATTATTCATAAATATCCCCCCATATAAAGTCTTATTTACATTGGAAGTTTGTGTAAAACTATAACCAATATAACTTTAGTTAACAGTGCAAATGGATACGTAGCTCCATATCCTGCTGCTGGGTCATCACTATCAAGAGCATCAACAGCTGCTCCAAGACCTGGAGTTGATGTCATACCACCACAGACAGCTCCAGATAGTAAAATCCAGTTTAATTTAAATATATATTTACCAACTAAGAATCCTATCATCATAGCTGTAATACCTACTACTATTGCTACAAAAGCCAGATGCATACCAGATGTCATAATTGAATCAACTACTTTACCACCATATCTTAATCCAACTATTGCTAAGAAAAACACTAGACCTATTTGTTTTAAAATGTTTAAAACCTTTTCTTCCATTCTAAAATTTACTGCCCCTATCTTACCTATATATCCAAGTACTAGAGATACAATTAGTGAACCACCTGTAGCTCCTAGTGTGAAGTATCCTAACGGACCCATAAATACATGTATTCCTCCTACTAAATATCCAGCTAGACACGTTAAGAAAAATGTTATTATATTAAATGGAACTTCTGGTATCGTTTTACCTGCAACGCTATCTCTTGCTTCCTTCATTTCTTTTTCATATTTTCTTCTTTCTTCTTTAAGGTCCATCCTAAATATTTTTGGAAGGAAATTTACACCTAATATTACTATTAAAACTCCAAAAGGATATGCAACTGCATGCCCTATACCAACACCTGCTTCAGCATATGCAATATATTTATCTATTTGCTCTTGAGTTAGTGATGTAGTTGTTTTTACATCTAATTTTCCTTCTGGGTCAACAATCTTTAAAATTTCTTTTTTATCCTCTATTGAAGCTTTTTCAAACTCTTTTGATACATCTTCTGCATGTTTACCAGCTGTTTCTAAAGCAGCAGCTAATCCAGGTGAACTTGTTAATGCCCCTGTATAAACACCAGAAACTTCATAAGCACTGCTTCCTTTATTGCTTGATAATAAAGTCATTGCATAAGTCATAGAACCACCTATAAAAGTTATAAGAACTCCTAATACTACAAATCTTGCTCCATACTTCTTTAATACAGCTTTCATATCTTTTGCAGCCAATAAACCAACTGCTGCAACAAATATGATTAAAAAGAAATCAAAGAAGTCAGGAGAAATAATTCCATTTCCCATCATGACAGTTGCTGCCTTATATCCTGCTGCTGTTTCTCCTTTTGCTATTACTGAATTTCCCAAGCTATATGCAAGCCATCCAATAAATAATCCTGTAAATAATGCTCCTGATACCCCAAAATTAAACTTCCCAAATTTAATCTTTCCAAATAAAATTCCTGTAATTACAGCAGCAAACATAAGTACAAAAGGATTCATTAAAAAATCCATTAACTCAAACTTCACTAAATCACTCCCTTTCATCGTTATTAAATTAACAATTATTATTAAAAAATATATCTCACCTTTCTCCCCAAAACTCTATTTTGTTATTAAATTAACATTTCTAGTTAAAAAAATTTTCTTTTATTAATCTTAATCTTTTTCTTTGCGATTTAATTAATAATTTAATTTCAAAAATAATTACTTATTTTTAAATAGTTAAAATTTTAATATTCGTTGATATAACTACATTGTAAGTTGATTATCGTCAAAGTATATCAGCTATTCTCTTTTGTTAATTTAATAATAGCACTATTCTTAATAGATTGAAAATATCAAAAACTTATGATATGATAGTTTAAAACTATTCTATTTTTTTACAACAATATACAAAACTTATATTGTCGTTAATTATATACTTGTCACTAATACATAAATGAAAGGAATTAATATCCAATGAACATAAATTATCTATATTATTTTCAGACTGTTTGTAAATATAAAAACATGACTAAAGCTGCTGAAAGTATCCATATTTCCCAGCCATCAATAACACTAGCTATTAAAGAATTAGAAAAAGAACTTGGCTTTGAACTTTTTTACAGAATAGGCAACAAGATAGAATTAACTCCTGAAGGAAAGATTTTTTTAGATAAATCAAAAAATTTTACAAGACAATTTGAAGACTTTCAAAGTGATGCACTAGACTTAGGGAAAAAGAGAAAGGCCTCTCTGAAAATAGGTATTCCTACAGTTTTAGGTACTTTTTTACTTTCAAAGATACTGCCTAGGTTTAATGTAATTTATCCAGATATAGAACTTAAAATTTTCGAAGTTCCAACATTTGTTGGAGCTAAAATGATTGAAGAATCTTCACTCGATTTTTGTATTGGCATAATTGATAGTGATATTTATGATGATATAGATTCAAAAACAATCTACAAAACAGAATTGTATTTAGTTACAAATCCAAAAAATGAATTGGCAAAACAACCTATTATTTCAAATTATATGTTAAAAAATGTACCTTTTGTCATATTATCTGAAGGTTCTTATCATTATAAGATTATTACAAAAAGGCTTGAAAAAGCTAAACCAAATATAATTTTACATTCAAACCAACTTTCTACTATACGCTATTTGTTAGAAAATGACTTAGCTTCAACAATATTGTATAAAGAAATATTTCAAAATACAGAAAATCTCTGTTCAATTCCATTAGAGCGTGCAATTACTGCAAACATTGGTGTTCTTTGGAGAAGAAATCAATACATATCTCATAGTATGAGACTTTTTATTGAATATATGGCATCTATTCATATAAATTAGCTTTATTTTATACTAGATAGTACAATATTTTATTTAAGTAAAACATTGTAAATATTTTAGAGTATCAGTATAAAAATAAAATATATAATCTTAGAAATTATAATTGTATACATTTACATTTAAATATTATTATACTGATACTTTTAACAATATTTTTTAATTAATAATCATGTTTTTAATCAGGTCTACTTGGACAACCTAACAAAAAACCCACGCATCCTGAGACAAAATCTCTCATCTGTGAAATAGTACCTAAAGAAGCTGGAGCTGTAGTCGTAAAATTCCTTACAACAAAAAGTACTATTAGTGCTACAACACAAATTACAGTAGCTATAATAATTTGTAATTCACTAGTTTCTCCTTCTTCAATACCTTCAATTTTATTAACAGACACTTTCTTTTCATAATTATCAGTATCTGAAGTAAATCCAATGGTATTTTTTACATTCATTATATTATTTGTATTTGGTTCTTGACCTTTATTAGATGAATTCTCATCTACAAAAATATTTGAAGATACATCAGTATTTATATACTTTCTCGAAGATTTCTTTATAAAATTAGCACTTAAAAAATATCCAAATATAGCTGCTGAAGTTGTTCTTACTACCACATCAATGGTTGTTGTATCTTGTGAATTCACTTCATTAACAAATAAATTGTATATAGATTGAAACATGAGTATTGCCATTACGATTATTAGACATCTGTCAATTAATTTGATTTTATACCAGGCTTTTTTTATATTTTTTATAAATTTATGGTTTTTATACATAGATATTATCACCTCTCACAATAAAACTAAGCCCCCTTTACTATAATATGTAAAGAGAGCTTAATGGTGAGATTACGCTATGTCTTATGTAAAAAAATATATATAAATTAAATTATTTGTCTAAAATCATCAAATCTTTAGGGAATTTAGTAAGTCTTTCTGGACCATTTTTAGTAATCAGAACAGTATCTTCTATTCTAACTCCACCCCATCCTGGGAAATAAATACCTGGTTCCATTGTTATTATACATCCCTCTTCTATAATTTTATCACCATAATTACCAATGAAAGGTTCTTCATGAACATCTCTACCAACTCCATGCCCTATACCTTGATAATAATAATCTTCATATTTCTTGACAACTTTTCTTATCTCAGCATCTGGGATTGTAGCATGTACACCAACTTTCATGTTTTCAACACCTACATTTTGTGCTTCTTTAACCAAATTATATACCTCTAGTTGTTTTTCAGAAGCTTCTCCAACTACAAAAGTTCTAGTTGTATCAGATATATAACCATTATATATAGCACCGTAGTCTATAAGTACAAAGTCGCCTTTTTCTATAATCTTATCACTAGGTTTACCATGAAGTAATGAAGTCTTTGCACCTGATATCAATATAGTCTCAAAGCCTATATTTTGTGCTCCATTCATCTTCATGAAATATTCCAATTTCGTAGCCAGCTCAATTTCGCTAACTCCAGCTTTTATGTGTGGAATCAATTCTTCTAATGCCTTATCTGCTATCTCACATGCTTTTCTTGTATTTTTTATTTCTTCTTCATCTTTTACGTATCTTAATGTCTCTACAATATTTTCTGTAGGTATTAATTCTCCATTATCTTTCTCAATTAGATTTTTAAGTTCCTCATATTTATCGAATACTATATTAGTTCTTTCAAATCCAAGTTTCTTTATACCTACTTTATCACACACACTTTTTACTGCTTTTGCCACACTTCTGTCAAAGTTATGCCAATTTATAATTTCAAAGCCTTTGCAAACATTTTCCGCAAGCTCCATATATCTACTATCAGTAACTAAGAAATTTCCGTCTTTACAAATCACTGCATATGCTTCCTCATCAGGAAAACCACTTATATAATTTACATTGGTCTTCTTTGTTAAATACAGTGCATCAAGACCTTTGGATTCCAATAATTCTACTACCTTTTTTACTCTGCTCATGATTTTGCCTCCAAATAATAAATTTTACCTCAATTATATTATATCACTAATTAGTGTTCTTTTTTATCTAATAGATACTTTATTTCTAAAATTTTTTCATATCTTTCTAACTTTATTTTAAGATTTCATTAGTTTTATCTAAGATATATTTATAATTGCAAATTACATTTATATTCATAAGTTCTATCAATATTTATGAGGATTTTTTTTCATTATATATGTTGGTTAATCAAAATTCAGTACCTACATTATGTGCATATGGGATACATAATAAAGTCGTTCCTTATGGAAGTATTAAACATTTGATTAAGCCTCTGCAAAAAAACCACGTTCCTTATGACTATATTGAAAATGAATGTTTTTTAGTTATAAAATCGCTTATAAATAGAGTGTTTATGCGGATAATTCAAATTTTCATATAAAAATTTCAAGTAAACTATTTACAAAAACAATTATAAGAAAGATGGTGAATTGTTATATAATATTCACTATCTTTCAGTCAATATCTGAAATAGATTTTATATATTAATATCCTTTGATATTTTAAATCCAAGATTATAGGCTTTTTTTAATATTTTAGGATTATTTTCAATTGAATTTTTTTCAAATGCTTTAGTCGCAATTATAGTTTTATAATGATTTAAACCCATTCCTTTAAGATGCTTACTTGTATATCTAAAATATCTTTTAAAGAATATTGATAAAGGTGCTGCTTGAGTATAAACCATAATTAGTTTTTTATCTCCAAATCTAGGCATATGTTTACCTTTATCTATTGTTGTAAGTGGATAAAGTCTATCTAATAATAACTTGGTTTGAGCTGATACCTGGCATATATAAACTGGTGAACCTATAATTACATACTCAACCTTTTTTATATCTTCATATACTTGAATCATATCATCTTTAAGTGAACATGAATAATTTTTTCTACAATATAAACATCCCTGACAACCTTTTATATTCATATCATTTAAGTAATACTTTTCTACATCAACATTATTTTTGTTTGCTCCTTTAATTATTTCATTAATTATTGTATCTACATTACCATTTTTCCTTGGACTTCCTACAAATGCTACTATTTTAGACATTTTCAACTCTCCTATTTAATATATATTTGCTATATTAAGAAATATTTGCTCCAAATATTTTTCTTTTTCTTAATATCTTCAATTTCAAAATTATTATAAAATATTGTATCTATTTTATTTATTGTATTTTCAGGCATTTTAATAACATTATATACTTTTTTAATGCTTTATATGAGCCTAGTTTAATATTATATTACTAATTTACTGTTTATAAGCAAGATTGATAATTGTATAAAAAAGAGAAGTTGAGATTTTAATAAATACTATTCATTTTGATTCTTTTGGAAAGTAACAATATTTTATCTAATATTTCATTTATCACAAAGATAAATTCTTCATCACTTTTTCCTGTGGGGTCATTCAGTCCCCAATCTTCTCTATATATACATGGAAGATATGGACATTCTACATTACACCCCATTGTAATAACAATATCAACTTCGGGTATGTCTTTTAGTAACTTTGAATATTGTTCTTTTTCCATATCTATATTATAAATTTTTTTCATTAAACGTACAGCATCTTGATTTATTTGTGACTTCACTTCAGTACCTGCTGAATAACTTTCAAAAATATCTAAACCTAGTTTCTTTCCTAATGCTTCTGCTATTTGACTTCGACAAGAATTATGAACACAGATAAAAGCTACTTTGGGTTTATAGGCTACCATGTTTTTCCCTTTCTATAATTGCTTTCACTTCATCAATTGTTAAGACCTTACCATATGATACAACCTTGCTATTTATAACAAGTGCAGGAGTACTCATTACTCCATAGCTAGCAATTTGAGTAAAATCAGTTATGTGCTCAATATTGAAATCTAAATTCATTTCTGAAATTGCTGTACGTGTTGCATTTTCTAAAGCGATACATTTTGCACAACCAGAGCCTAGAACTTTGATTCCATCTTTTTTCTTTGTCATTTCTGCATGTTCCATAGTTTCTGATGTACAATTTCCACTACAGCAACATGATTTTTTTTCTTCTTTTTTACTAAATAATTTCATATTAATTTACTCCTAATTTTTATAATATTAAGAATGTATGCAAAACATTGAACATATAACCAACAGCGATAATACCAATTGTACAGATAGCTATAAATAAGGCAAGTAGTTTTGGTTTTACAGCTTTTTTAAGCATAATCATAGATGGTAAACTTAATGTTGTTACAGCCATCATAAATGCAAGTACAGTTCCTAATTGTGCACCCTTGATTAGCAATGCTTCTGCAACAGGTATTGTTCCAAAAATATCTGCATACATAGGAATACCAACCAATGTTGCTAAAATAACACCAAACGGATTGTCACTACCTAGAATTGTTTCTATCCAAGTTTCTGGAATCCAGTTGTGAATTATAGCACCAATTCCTACCCCTACTAAAATATAAGGGAATACTTTTTTAAATGTTTCACTAACTTGTTCTTTCGCATATTGAACTCTATCTTTTCGTGTCAAAGATGGTGAATCAATATCTACATGACTTGCATTTTGTATAAAGTCTTCAACATATTTTTCCATGTGCAATTTTTCGATAATAGTACCACCAATAACTGCAATTAATAGTCCAACTATTACATAAACAATTGCAACTTTTGCACCAAATATACTCATAAGAAGTACAAGACTCCCCAAATCTACCATAGGAGATGAAATCAAGAAAGAAAAAGTAACTCCTAAAGGAAGCCCTGCACTTGTAAAACCTATAAAAAGTGGTATAGAAGAACAGGAACAAAATGGAGTTACTGTCCCTAATAGAGCAGAAACAATATTTGCTCCAATACCATGAAAGCGACCTAAAATTTTCTTGCTTCTTTCTGGTGGAAAATAACTTTGTATATAAGATATAATAAAAATCAAAATACATAACAGTATAGTGATTTTTATAACATCATAAAAAAAGAATTGAACACTACCACCTAGTTGTGTAGTATTATCTAATCCTAAAAATGATAATGTGTTGCCAATAAGACTATTTAGCCATTTCATGCCAAGAATTTGGTCTTGAAAAAACAGTATGCCTATTTGTAATATTTCCAAAACAATTCCTCCATTCTATTTTTCATATCAATTTTATTTGATATGTTTTTTTTAATAAAAGCCATCTGTAGATGACTTTTATTTGCAACATTCTGTATCTGTATTAGGTGTTGTGATTTCTAATAAACGCTTACTAGCATATTCACTGCCCTTTTTACTAAGGCTATAATGTGTCCATTTTCCATCTTGTCTTGATGATACTATGCCCGATTCACACAATATTTTCATGTGATAAGATAGTGCAGATTGGCCAATATTCATTTTATCAATTAAAACACAAGCACATTTTTCGCCACTCCTTAAAAGTTCGAGAATTAAAAGCCTTTTTTCATCACAAAGGGCTTTAAATATTTTTGCATCATTTTTATAGTTAATCATCATTTTTCACCTCTCATATCAAAATTTTTTGATGTGTTTATCGTACTATATTAATCTTACTTTGTCAACAGTCACATCAATTTTTTTTGATATGATTTATTGATTATTTTTTTGACTAAATACTCTATACTTAAATAATTTTCCTTTAGACATAAATCTTAATTAATATCCTCTACAACAAGATATTCTTTTATAGTCTAAATTCTAATTACTTTTTTATAGAACTATTTAAATGAGAAAAAAGTAATTAGAAATGGAGGAATAGAAAGGTAGATAAAAATTAGAAACAGAAATTAAGGATGATTTAAATATTCCTTTTAATGAAACTCGATTTACAGCTGTATTTAAATTAAATAATTTATCAGAAAAAGACATCTTAGGGTTTTGTAAAAGTAATTTAAGAATAGATATATCTTTCTTAGAAAAAATACAAAAATAAGGTTATGATTTTCAAAACCATAACCTTATAAATACTTAATTATCACTTAAAAAATAAATCTATATTTAAAGAGTACACATAAACATTTCCAAACTCATCAATTGGAAAGTCACATATTTTAATATACCCCTACCTATTTTGCAGTATATCCAGCTTTAATTAAAGTTTCAACTGCTAAATTACCTTTAGCTTCATTTACTAAAACTATTGGACCTGTACAACCCATACCACTTTCAGCATAGATTCCATTTTTCCACAACTCAGATACTGCATCTTCTAAGTCCATTATGTCAACACCAGCTATTTGACGAGTAACAATCTCTTTATCTGGCATTTTAACTTCTACTTTTTCAGCTTTAACTTCTTTTTTAGTAAGAGAAGCTATAATATCATCAAATTTTGCTTTTTTAACTTTTGCAAATTCATTTCTTGCAACATTACTTATATCGCCCTTTACAACATCATAAGCGTATTTTAGTGCATTTGCTACTACTGGAGAACCTGATGCTCTTGATACTATAAGGACTCTTCTATCATAGTCTTCTCCAACCCCAGGACCATATCCAAAACCTTGAGCTTCATAATCTCCACCTGTAGTATATGAAGAAAATACTTTCATAAATATATTTCCAGATAATGTATCAGTAACCATAACATCAGGAGCACCTACAAGTAAATCATTACCTCTCATTACGCACCCACCATCTGCTCTAATTGAATCAGCAAATTCCATGTCATATCCATTATCTTTTAATTCTTTTAAACATTTCTCAACTTGTCTTGCCCCATCTACATTAAGTATTCCAACTCTTGGGCATTTATTACCCATTGATTTGGCTGTAGCGATACCATAAATGGCATTTCTCACCATTGCTTCTATTCTATTAGTAGCACTTGTTCCTGTTGTAGTTGCAAGTATCATTTCTTTTCCTTTAGCTGGAGTTATCACTCTACCTACTGTAGATACACCTATTGGAAAATTATAATGCATAGTAACACAAGCATCAATGTATCCTGAATCTAATAATTCTTCCATTTTTACATGCATTTCTTTTTCATCATTAACTTCAACTACTTCAAGGTCAGTTTCTACTTTTGGTCCAATAAGTACTATATCAAATAAATTAGATTTTGCTAATTGTGCACCATTAACCATGTTCTCTACACCATGTTCACTTCCAAGTGTAGTCACACCAATTTTTACTTTTTTGCCAAATTCGCCGCTTTCTATTGCATTAGCTACTTCTAAGAATACATCTGCGATTACTTTTTTTGACATATCCTCACCCCTATTCTTCTAACATGTCTAGTGCTAGTTTTTTCATAGATTCAGCTATTATCTTCTTAATCTCATCCTTAGATATTCCTGAAGTCTCTTCAGTAACACCTGTATTTCTTTCAGCTATAAAAGATACTCCATCAAATAAGTTAGTCATTCTTCCTAAGAATAAACTACCTTTTCCAACTATCATGGCTCTATTTCTCTCACCTGTAGTTAAATCATCTATTAAAAATCCTATATAAGGAGCTCCTGATGGTATATGTCCTTGAGTTGGTGCCCATCCTGGTAATCCTTTATTAGAAACAAAGTCTTTTAACTCTTTCTTTTCTAAGTCTCCACGCTTAACAGCAAGTGCTCCTATCATTTTATAGTTTGCTTCTGGAACATCTCCTGCTCCTGCTGGCTTAGTTATATCTGGGTTTTGCATTTCAACAGAGTATACATCAACATCTGTTATTTTTAAATTAGCTCTATCAAGACCTGAAGTTATAAGTGCTGTCATAACTGCTTGAGGTGAAGAACCAGTTCCAACAGTATGCTTACCTGTTAAATCAGTTCTTATAACTGGGTTTACACCATCATTTTCAGATACAAGTACTGCAAATCCTCCAACAACATCTTCAAGTACAGGAAGTCCTTTTTTAACATGGTCTTTAGCATTCATTCCAAGTTTAGCACTTGCTCCACCTGCTACTACCATTACATTCTTATGTATTCCAGCTTTTACTAGAGCTGCAGCTTGAATTAATGCATGTGTTGGTGCTGCACAGAATCCTCTTGTGTCAGAACCAGTTGCATTTTGAAGTCCTGCTATCTCAGCTATTGATTTAGCAAAGTTTCCTCCACCCCTTTGGTTTATATCTCCACAAGCTTCTTCTGAACACTCAATAACATAATCTATTTCAGCAGGGTCTATTTTGCTATGTCTTAGCATTTGAATAGCAGATAAAACTCCAGATGCTTTTACTACTAGATTTTCAAACATTGTATGGGCATTTAAGTTAACATCTACATCATGTGCTCTTTTTACATAACCAATGAATTTCCCATTATGGTATAATCCTTCTGCTATGTGTGTTGCTACTAATTCTTTACCTTCTTCTATATCATCACCCTTTAATTTACCTACAAATGGAGCAATTTCAGGGTAGTTATTTTCGATTTTTGGTTTTACTTCATCAATAAATTCTTGTGATAATTTTACCAAATCAAATGCATCACTTATTTGCATTAAAGCTATGAACTCATCTTGAGGCATTATTTCTCCAAACTTACCATTTCTATTTCCCTCAATCTTTTGTTCACACCATGGCATTGGTAAATCTCTTAATTCCTCTGGTCTTCTATTTCCTATATAAACTTGATTTGGCATGTAGTTAACTACATCTTCGTAACTTCTTATATGATTGCTTACTTCCTTTAAAAATTCTGAATCTGGATTTGTTGCTCTTTCAACTGTACAAGTACTTCCATTTTGCACTATCATATCTGGAGTATGAATAAGTACATAGCCTGCCCCTTTTAAAACTGGATAAGTCATTTTGTGCACCTCCATAAATTTTATGAACACTTATTTTTTAATTTAATTAAAGACTCTAATTGTTGTTATTTTTGTTTTGTTGTATATTTGATTCTATTATTGTTTATGTATTTTGGCATTTTTTAAGATTTCATGAATGAATAACTCCAATTTACCCATTCATGAAATCTATATTATTTTTTTGTGTATAGTTATTTTTTATTTTTAGTGTGTGTTTATATTTTTATCTATATAATATATGTGTGTGTTATTTTTATTTTTCAAATACTGTTTGACCATCTACTTCTGTAGTTAAAGAGTTTAATGCTTTTTCTACAAGGCCTCTTCTTAAGGCTTTTTCTTCTGTAGGGTCAAGCGCTGGATTTCCAAGTGGATGAGGTATTGCTATAGTTGGAACTATTCTATTAGCCCCTACTGTTAATGAAATAGGTACTACTGTACACATATGAACTACTGGAAGTCCAGTTTTTTCTATTTCTTTTACCATCGTTGCACCGCAACGAGTACAAGTACCTCATGTAGAAGTTAATATTACTGCATCTACACCATCAGCCACTAATGCTGCTCCAATTTCAGAAGCATATTTTTTAGAGTTTGCAACAGATGTACCGTTACCTACAGTTGTATAGAAAGTTTCATGTAATTTTCCAATTACACCTTCTTTTTCT
The DNA here is from genome assembly GCF_056688955.1 of Clostridioides sp. LIBA-6822. NCBI lineage: Bacteria > Bacillati > Bacillota > Clostridia > Peptostreptococcales > Peptostreptococcaceae > Clostridioides > Clostridioides sp. LIBA-6822. Next base: position 2,738,763 of record NZ_CP196995.1, read on the forward strand.
AAATCTCTAAGAACATCAACAGGTAATACTCTATCTGCATCTAAATTTGCATACACTGGGTCATATCCACCATGTGCAGTTTCATAAGTCTCTTCTGTTAAGTCCATAACTCCTGCTATAGAATAAGTTCCATATTTAGAAGCTGAAGAAGACTCTATTCTATCTGGATTTCCTTTTGGAACTATACCACCAGAAGTAACTAAAGCTATTTTGCATTTTGATAAATCTTTTACAGCGTTGCTTGGGTCAACTCTATCAAAGTTTGGCATTGGGTATTCAGTTTCAAATGGTTCACCTTTTATTTTCTTAACTAACATGTCAACAGCTCTCTTAGAACCTCTGTCTTCATGGAAGTAGTTAACTCTTATTCCTCTAGCTATGTATCCTTCATCTTTAGGAGTTCCAATTTCTTCTCCATTAGCAAGTTTTACTGCAAGTTTTGCTATTTTAGGAAGTGCTTTTCTCATACCTGCTGCAGAATCAGAAGTTTCTACTACATAAACATCTTTTTTGAACATATCTGCACCTGGATTTTCAATATACATACCTGTTAGGGCTGGTATATTTAAAGCATCTTTTACAACTTTAGTTATTGTTCCAGCAGCAACTCCATATCTACCAGCATTAAATGCAGGACCAGCTATGAAAAGTTGTGGTTCAAAACCTTTTATCATTCCTAAAACTTCTTCACTTGCACTGTCTATATTTTCATTGAAGTAGCTATCTCCACATACTACTGTTCCAACTATTTCAATATCTTCACCTAATAATTTATCAAGTTGTAAACTTATTGGAGGTAAAGTTTCTGCCACATGTGGCTTAGTATCAGCTTTTTCTTCTCCACCTATACCAGCAAAGAACTGATTAATATAATGTACCGCTTTTAGTTTTCCCATCTCTTAGTTTCACCCCTTTTGCTTTTAGGCATTAAAATTTACAAAATTCTTCTCTTATACCAGACATTTCTTCTTCTATTTCTTCAACTTCTAAAACCATTTCCATCATACTTATTTGATCTTCATATACAGTTTCATCAAATAAAGCTTTCATTGGTTCCTCTACAACATGGTAAACGCTTAATCCTAAAGCAACTCCAGCAAGTGGTCCAGCGAAAGTTGGATCCCCAGCAGTTACTGTTTCGGCTGCAAGACCTGCAGCTTCGGCTTCAGCAGCACCTAGTAAAATCACAACATTTTCAGCTCCGAATTTATCAGCAGCTTCTTTAACTCTGTTTTGATTTTCTAAGTCCATAGCCCCAGCAGCAGTTCAGACAAAGCATTCTGTAGATGAGAAAACAACCTCTGCTCCTTCTACTGTTTTTACACATTCTTCTATCGCAGGTCCTGGTATACCATCACGGTCACCTATTATAAGAACCTTTTTATTACTAAGTAAACTCATAATAATCCTCCTTATTATATTTGTAATATATTTTTTTATATCTATAACATTTATTATAATTTATCTATAATATGTTTAATTAACATTACTCAATCGTTTAATAAGATACTTCTTAATATCCTTTAGCAGTTAAATGACCAAATCCTGTTTCATTAGTTGCACCTGTTATAGCTTGTATTTCAACTTCAATAGTTCCATCAGCCTTTAAGCTTCCATCAGAACCACCAGCTATTACATCTACTACTTCTAAATGACCAATTACTTTATCTAATTTAGGAAGTACTACAACTTGGTTAGCATTTCCACCTGTTACAACAGCATCAGCTCTTTCATCTGCATCTGCAAGTGATTGAGAACCTCCATCACGTCCAGCATATTCATCTGTAACTATAACAGTTTTTACACCTTGCATTTCTATCTTCTTACAGTTCATTATAAGGTCAGTATCTGGATTTCCAAAACCTTCTTGTGAAACTATAACTGCATCTAATCCTAAGTACTTACATAATTTAGAAGTCCAGTTTGAAGATCTTTCTTTGTCTGCTAGGTAAACATTTTCATTAGTTATAATTACACCTACAAAGTTTATATCTTTACCATGTCTTGCATATAAGTCTTCAACAACTCCATTGTTTATATGAACATAACTTGGGTTTTTGTCACATGCAGAAACACAGTTACCACTTACAATTGCTCCGTCCATTAATTCTGTTGGATATAATAAAGTTGGTACTATTTGTTTTGCATCCACTCCATATACATAAGTATCATGTAATAATCCTTGAGTTTGAAGCATGTAAACATATCCTACTTTTGGAAGTTCTGGATATTCTTTTATTGACTCAAGAAGAGGTTTAGTTTCATATACTGAAACTTCATCTGGAGTAAGATTTCTTGCTGCTTCTCCTAAATACATTGCTGCTTTAAATCCTATCATTCTAACAGCTTTTTCATGAGCGTATTGTTTTAAACCATCAATAGGTTCAGCTATTACTACAACATTATTTAATTTAGAAAATGGAGTGTATTTAGCTCCTTCTCCAGTCATGTCTACTATACCTTCTTGGAAACCTACTATTTTTCCAGTAGTTACAACAGCTACACCTTTTAAAGCATGAGTTTTTCCTTCTCCTACAGTGTCAACTTTAGACATTATACCTGGGAATATTCCCCCATTACCTTCAACTTTTACTCTTGGCTCAATAACATCTTTTACAGGTGTTATTCTTACGCTTTCACCTGGACGAGCTAATTCTATATCTATAGATTTTATATGCTCATCTCCACCAATCTCTTGTAGCATCTCTTGCTTATTGATGAATAATACTCCATCTTTTACTTCTGTTACATCACCAAATTGAATATCTTTTATAAAGATTTTCCCTAATTCAAGACGCATACTTGCACCTCCTGTTATTTAATTTGTGTATATGCATTTGAGTTTTTCTCAAAATTATATCATTTTATAACTTATCTTAAATCTTAAAGATATTTTTATAATATAGTATTTTTATGTCTTAACTATTTGTTATACTATTAAAAAATATTTACTGTAAAAAAATTATTTTATTTAAAATTATTTTTTTAACAAACTTGAATATAAAAATCTCTTTTATCTTATTATCTTCAGACTAAAACATATTTTTATTTTATTGTTAATATTTCGCCAATATCTTAAAGATATTTTTTAATCATGTCTTCTATATTAGGAACTGTAGCATCATCTTTAGTAACTTCGTCCACTTTTTCCCCATCTTTGTATATAGCCATAGTTGGAAGACCTAATACTTTTTGTTTTATAGCTAATCTTCTAGCTTTTGTTGTATCCATCTTACAGAATTTTATTTTGTCCCCATAAGTCTCAGCTAATTTATGAACATCTGGCATTAAAGCTTTACAAGGTTCACAACCTTCACTCCAGAAATCAACAAATACAAAACCTTCTGCGTTTAAAACTTCTTCTTCAAATGTAGCCTTATCTAAATCTAACATTTTATTTTTCCCCCTTGAAATTTTTATTTTATTTTAAATATTATTCATTAAATTTAATTTACAGATTTTTAGTTTCCAAACTTTTCATCAATATATTTCTCAGCTACTATAGATGCAATTGCTCCATCGTTAGTTGCAGTTACAACCTGTCTTAGAGTTTTAGATCTACAATCTCCTGCTGCAAATACACCTGGTATGTTAGTTTTCATGTCTTCATCAGTTATTATATAACCTTTTTCATCCATATCAACTTTACCTTTGAATAAATCAGTTTGAGCATCTAATCCAACGAAAACAAATACTCCCATTGTTCCATCTTCTTCATCTGCAAAGTATTCATGAGTTTCTCCAGTAATCTTATTTTTAAATACAACTGACTCCAGTATTCCATCACCTTTGATTTCTTCTATTACTGTATCTAATAAGAACTCTATCTTTGGATTAGCTTTTGCTTTTTCTTCAACACTCTTAGCACATCTAAATCCTTGTCTTCTATGTACAATTGTTACTTTTCTAGCAAATTTAGTTAAATACATTGCTTCCTCTAATGCACTATCTCCTCCACCTACAACAAATACTTCAAAATCTTCAAAGAAGTCTGCATCACAAGTTGCACAATATGAAACACCTTTACCAGTAAGTTCTTTTTCCCCTGGGCAACCAATTTTTCTTGGAGTTGCTCCTGTTCCTATTATTACTGCTTTAGCTCTATATTCTGCTTTTTGACCTTTTAAAACTTTTATATCTCCATCTAGCTCAGTATCTACAATGTTATCTCTTAGAATTTCTGCTCCAAACTCTTTACATTGTTCAACCATTCTAGCTATTAGACTTGGTCCTGTTGCATTTGGAACTGACCCTGGATAATTTGCAATTTCATGTGTTATTACAATTTGCCCACCAGTTTTGTCTTTTTCTAGGATTAGAGTATTCAACTTTGCTCTTGCCCCATAAAGCCCTGCTGCAAGCCCTGCTGGTCCTGAACCAATTATTACTAAGTCATACACATTTTCCATTTTGACTTATCCTCCCCAATTAGATTTCTCATTTTATTTAATATTAAATTAGATTTAATATTTAGGCTGCTTTAATAATTTTTTAACAATTTTTTTTATTCATACTGCATTCTTTGTATTGTATTATAAAATATATCATAATCAATTACCCTAAAGTCGTCTTGAACACTTTCTGTCCATTTTGGAGTCTTTTTATTATTCTGAAATTTACTTGCAGTGATGATTGCTTCTTCAATTAAGGTTAAAGAGTTTATATCCAAACGATTTCCTCTCTTTAGTATAACAGTTCTATAAGGTGTTTCATTTGGTTTTACACTCCCATAGAGTGGATGAGATAAAAGTTCATATCCTTCATGTATCAAATCTCTACTTGCTTCTAAGATACCAATATAAGTTGTGTCTTTAAACAAAACTTCTCTTTCTTGAACTTCTTCTCTTACTTTCGGATTATTTGTAATTATTATCATTTTTTTACTCTCTTTCAATCTTTTATTTATTACTTGATAAATAAAAAACAGGAAAAACAAATCTCCCAATTTGTCTTCCCTGTTAAAATCATTTTCAGAGCCCCGTCCAAGTACAGTCATTTTTACCTGAGAATTTCATCTAATCTTTTGGGTAAATAGGATTAAATTTGTCCCTTCGGTCGCTTTTTTATAAAGCAGTCTCCCATACTCTTCATCCGGATTATTAAGTTATCAGAAAATTGAAAATTAAGCAATTTATCCTTTGTTTTCTATAAATAGCTTTTTTCTATCTCTGTTGACTTAAGTATATAAACATTCTATAAAATTTGCAATAGTTTTTTTATATGTATTTTGTATACATTTTTACTTTTTTTTCCAAGTGTTGATATTACATATTTCCTGTATTTTCTTTTTTTTTTAAGTACAAACCTTTTTTGGTTTACTTTCTCAAACTGATTAAAAATATAACTATTTTCACAGCAAATCTTTGATTTTTACATATTTTTTAATTTTTTACTTTTACCCACTGAAATTCTCATAATTTTTTATAATTTGCTATCATTTATTTCATCAAACCAAGATTTAACATTACCCATGATAGACTTAATACAGTTATTATCAAATGGTGAATATAAATTTCCCATACTTACAATACCTAAAAATGATTTTGTTCCTCCAACTTTACAAATATTTATATAATCTTGCCATCCTGCATCTCTATCTTGAATCATTTTTTTCCAAAATTGTAATGCACAAACTTGAGCTAGTACATAGTCTATGTAATAAAACGGATTTTTAAATATATGACCTTGCTTAAACCACCAACAACCTCGCTCTAAAAAAGAATTATTATCATAGTTTCTATGAGGTAAATATTTTTTCTCTAAATATCTCCATTTTTCTTTTCTTTTTGCCTTATCCTCATTAGGATTTTTATAAACATAATGCTGAAATTCATCAACAATTATTCCATAAGGTATAAATTTGACTGCTGTTGACAAGTGAGTAAATTTATATTTATCTGTATCTTCTTTAAAAAACAGATTCATCCATGGCCATGTTATAAATTCCATACTCATTGAATGAATTTCACAACTGTCAAGTGTGGGAAAATTAATCTCTGGCATATCAATCCATCTAGACATGTATAACTGGAACGCATGTCCTGCTTCATGTGTTAATACATCTATGTCATCAGAAGTTTGATTAAAGTTAGAAAAAATGAATGGCGACTTGTAATCTGGTATGTAGGTACAATAGCCTCCAGCTCCTTTACCTTTCTTTGTTTCTAAATCCATAAGTTCATTTTCTAGCATAAAATTAAAAAATTCATCTGTTTCTTTTGAAAGCTCACTATACATCCTTTGCCCATTCTGAATTATGTATTTTGAATCGCCTTTTAAACTTGCATTTCCTGTTAAAAATTCCACGTCTTCATCTATGTAGCTTAAGTTTTCTAAACCAAGTCTTTTAACCTGTTTTTCATAAAGCTCATTAGCCATTGGAACAACATATTTTAATACTTGCTTTCTAACGTTTTCTACCATATCTTCTCTATAGTCACTTCTCATCATTCTAACATATCCAAGCTCTACAAAATCTTCAAAGCCTAATTTTTTAGATATCTTATCTCTAAGTTTGACCAGTTTATCAAATATGTCATCAAATTTTGATTCGTTTTCTTCAAAAAAATTATAATACGCTTTGTTGGCTAATTCTCTTGTATTTCTACAATTAGAATACATAAACTTTCCCATACCAGATAAATTTCTTTCTTCTCCATCGAACATTATTTGTGCTGATGCTAAAAGTTTAGTATACTCCGAACACAATTTATTTTCTTCTTGCAATTCACTTATTATATCTTTAGAAAAACTTTTTAGAGAATAGTCTATTATTGTGAAAAATTGTTCCCCAAATTTTTTTATCAAATCACATTTAAACTTTGAATTTATTACAGCATCATAAAAATAAGAATTTAATTCTTCATACAAAGGCAGATATTCATCCCAGTAATTTTTTTCCTCTTGATAGAATTTATTAAGTGTATCTATACTGTATCTTATTGATGCTATATTTGACAACGTTTCTATTTTATTTCTCAATAAATTAATCTTATGTATATTTTCTTGCTGTTCTTCATAATTACAGGATTTTTTTATATCTTCTACGCACTCCAAAAATTCTTTTTTTATACTATCATAATTGGGTCTTTCATACTTAAATTGTGAAAACTTCATTTAAAGCACTCCTTTACAACTTTATTTCATATCTTTATATCATACTTTTATATCTTTGATATACATATCTTTATATACTATCTGATGCCAACTTATAAATTATTATATATATTAAATATTCTTTACATTGTAATCATGTTGAATAATAACATATGATTCATATAATTACAATATTTTGTGGTATAAAACTGACTACTACATAAATTATTAGAAAAACATTCATATAAAAACTACCCTCTTATATAAAAGCTTAGTATCTATACTAAAATGCAAACGATAGCATTTTTATAATTAATACTTACAAAACAATTAAAAATCTGCTTTTTAAATACACGTATTATATAGATGATATTTTTATCAAAAAATTAATATTATTAAACTTTCTAAATTGCTTATCTCTTGGTATAATAGTATACAAAACTAATCATATTTTCCACTGAAATTTTGTTCAACACTAGTTGTGTCAACGTTTTCACAGGAAAATTGAGTATATAATTTACTGGAGGCTGATATGTACAAATTAATCGCATTAGATATTGATGGAACAATATTAAACACGCAAAAAAGGATTACTCCTGAAGTCTTTGAATCTATTCAAGAAGCAAAAAAGGCTGGAGCCAAAGTTGTTATAACAACGGGCAGACCTCTTCCTGGTGTCAAGGGACTTCTAAATCAATTAAACTTAACGGATGAAGGTGATTATGTTATATGTTTTAATGGAGCCATTATTCAAGAAGTCAAAAGTGAAAAAATTATACATGATGTAGAGATGACTTTAGATGACTTTGATTTTATATATAATAACGTTTGTAAAAAATATAATACCAAAATACACATAAATACAATGACAAATTTAATTACACCAAACGAAATTCCTGGCAAATATACACTTCATGAAGCGAAATTAAATGATATAGACGTTAAATATATACAAAAAGATAAAATTGATGAATCTATTAAAATCTGCAAAATTATGATAGTTGATGAACCAGAAAGATTAGAAGAAATTATACAACAACTACCTAAAAATTTATTCAATAAATATACTATAGTAAGGTCTGCTCCTTTTTACCTAGAGTTTTTAGGTAAGACCACTAACAAAGGAACTGCCCTTAAGACATTGTGTACTAATTTAGATATTCCTATAGAAAAAGCTATTGCTGTTGGTGATGAAGAAAATGACCAACATATGATAAAGTATGCAGGTCTTGGTGTAGCTATGGGAAATGCACGTAACAGTATAAAAGAAATTGCTGATTATGTTACAGATACTAACAATGAAAATGGAGTTGCAAAGGTTATAAATAAATATATACTTAATAGAGCTATTTAGATATATAAAAAAAACTAAAAATAACTCTTTAGCTTTAAATTCTATTTAATATACATACTTGATACTAAAAGTATCTAGTGATAGTATGGTCTAAAATTTTTAGTTAAAGGTTATTTTTAGTTTTTCATCTATATTTATAATAATACTTTTTGTTTAAGTTTAAATATTTTATATGATTCTACTATTGCTTCATTAATATCTAAGCAATATACATCTTCATCATCCGATAATCCTGCTTCTTTTGTCCAAGCATCAAAATCATTCTTCGTCCAGAAGAAATTCATTATATTTCAGCAACTTGCCGCCCAATTTGAATATTTATCAAGATTTATATGAAGCACTCTTAAATGTGGATTATTCACATATTCAATTTTTTCGTTTTTTATAAATATTTCTATTTCTTTACCTGTAACACTACACATAGAATTTATTCTTACATCTTGATTAAATGTACAAGAAGTTCCTATAGCATCTATTGCACACATTGCACTGAAACTTCTACCATCGCTCAAAGTTACTTTATGATTAGTTGGTAATGCTGATACAGGATATATAAAATTTATACTATCTCCATCAACAACTATTATATTTTTCTCAATAAAATATTGTAGTGTATTTTCTATATATTCTTTTTCTAATTTCAAATTATTACTTATACATTCAGTCACTTCTTTAAGTGTAGCACTAGAACCTTTATCTATTATCACATCCATAATGGATAGTCTTATTTTTTGTTGTACATTATCCAAACTATTGTATTTTTCTATTTGACTCATATCTACTCCTCTTTAAACCTCATAACACTTCGATAAAGTATCAGTTAATCTAGTCTTATATTCTTCATATTTTTTGCTTCCTCTAACTCTAGGTCTTGGAATATCTATATTTATATCATCAATAACTCTACCTTTATCCCTTGACATTACTATAACTCTATCACTCATATATACAGCTTCGTCAACATCATGAGTTACCATTAATGCAGTTATTTTCTTTTTTATCCATATCCTTTCTAACTCTTCTTGTAAGTTTTGTCTCATTTGAAAGTCAACAGCTCCCAGTGGTTCATCCATTAACAATACTTCTGGATTGCATGCTAAGGCTCTTATCATAGCTACTCTTTGTTTCATTCCGCCTGATAATTGATGAGGAAATAACTTTTCTTTTCCTTTTAAGTCTGACATCACCAAGAGTTCTTCTAACATTTCTTCTCTTTTTTCCTTTTGTATTTTCTGCTGTTTCATAGGAAATAGAACATTTCCTCTTATAGTTTTCCAAGGAAATAAAGCGTAATTTTGGAATATAAAAGCTCTATCTATGCCTGGTTTTTTAACTTTTTTATCATTTATAAAAACATCTCCACTTTCTGATTTTTGAAATCCTCCTATTATAGTAAGTAAAGTAGTCTTTCCACATCCTGATGGCCCTAAAAGGCAAACAAATTGACCATTTTCTATATCTATGCTTATATCTTCTAAAACCTTTGTATGTACTTTATTATTTACAAATGTTTTATTTATATCTCTTACGCTTAACTTCATTAATCTGCAAACCTCCATCTACAAAGGATTTTATTTACAAACTTTAATACTCTATCTATTATAAATCCTATTAAAGCTGCAAATATCATAAGCCCAATTAATACATCTGTATGCATTAACGTTTGAGCTTGTACCATTGAGTAACCGAGACCGGCACTCGTAGCTATAAACTCAGCTCAGATAACAGACATCCATCCTGTACTTATAGCAATTCTCGAACCAGTTAATATATCAGGAAGAGACGCTGGTACTATTACGTTTGTAAATATCACAATTGGTGATGCTCCCATACTTCTAGCCGCATTATAATAATCTTTTGATATTGCTCTTACACCTTGAATAGTATTTAAGATTATAGGAAAAACGCCTGAAAAAGCTATTAAAAATATTGTTGGCCCATCTCCTATACCAAACCATACTATAGTAAGAGGCACCCATGCCATTATAGGAACCTGTCTTACAGAATCTACTACTGGAGATAAAACTTTTTCAAAAGTTTTAGAAAATCCCATGATAAATCCTATTGGAAGTCCAAACAATAGTGCATACATAAAACCTTTAAGTACTCTCTGTAATGTTATAAAAAGATTAGTAACTGTCTCTATATCTGTTATGCAATAAAAGAAACCTTTTATTACATCTACTGGCATTGGAAGTAGTAAAGAACTTCCTATATCTTTCGCTGCAAAATGCCAAACTGAAAATATAATGACTAAGAGTATTATCTTATATAAAATATCCATACCACTATCAGATTTTTTCTTAGTTAATTTATCTATTTTATCTTTAGAAATTTTAATTTCCAATCTCTTATTTCCTCCATATCTATATTTCTTATATTCTTGTACTGTTTCAGTGCTTTTTTAAATGTAGCTTCATTATTTAAAGCATCAACACTTTTATTGTAAAGTTTTATAAAATCACTATATCCTTTACTTTTTTTAAATTCTTTGCTTACAACTAATACATAAGTATCATAATCACCTAATTCAGTTGTAGGTTTTCTTATTCCTTCTAATCCGATTGATTTTATACAGTCCATTACAACACCATCTACTAGATTGCTTTCTAATCCATATGCTAATGCAGTCCCTAATAACGGAGATATTTCTACATTTCCATAGTATTTCTTCACCAATTCTGATTGGTAATTTCTATTTTGAATGATTCCAATTTTTTTGGGATTACTCTTACTTAATAAAAATATATCTGAATTTTGAACTACTGTACCAACAATTTCAAATCCACTAGTTGCATTTACATACTGTTTTGCTGCATCTTTACATATGATTGCTATATCTATTTCCTCTGAACTCAGAGCCCATTGCATTGTACTTGCTCAGCAATCATTAATTGTAAAAGTATCCATTATATCACTTACTTTTATATTTTCAAAGTAGTCCCTATTTACCATATAATTTATTACAAAACCAGAGGTATCATCAGATACCCCTATTCTTAGTTTGCCTTCTATTTCTTCTTTATCTTCAAAATTAAAAAATATTATAAATATACTTCCCAAAATAATAATAAAAAGTATTATTATATTTTTTATATTCTCCATTTATTTATAATACCTTTGCTTTCCAATCTTCATAACTCATACCTTCAGGAAACTCTGGATTAACTTTTTCTTTTATAAATTTATCAAAATCATCTGCTCCACAAGAATCCAATAAGCTCGTATCAATTGTATCTTCATATTTAGGTATATCATCTAATGCTTTTAAATCTTTATACATTTGTAAATTATTTTTATATTCTTCTCCTGTAACTTTCCAAGTAAGCGTTCTACCTTCTCCAACTGTCTTTTTATAAATAGTTCTAAGTGCAACTTCTTCTTCTACATTATAATATTTTGCAAATATCTTAGCAGCTTCAGCTGGATTTGTATATATGTATTCTATTGCTTTTGTATGAGCCAAAACCAATTTTTTTGCTAAATCTGGATGTTCTTTTATAAAGTTTTTGTTTAATGAGAATGAACAACAGTTATATTCTTTACCATTAGCTTTTTCTTTATATTGAGTAGATGCTATTATTTTTCCTGCACCATCATTTTCAGCTACAGAACCCCAAGGGTCGCAAGATGTAAAAGCTTGTATTTTTCCAGTTTTAAGAGCTAAATATTTATCTTTGTCTGAATCCATATTTACAATTTCATATTTTGATGGGTCAGTTGGTAGACCTGTTTCTGGTCCATAATCACTTGTCCATAAAAAATCACTCATATCTGTTGCAATTTTTTTACCTACTAAATCTTTAGGTTCTTTTATATCTTTTGAAACTATTAAGTATTCAGAACCTCCAGTATGATTGTTAGCTGCTATTGTTATTGGTGAACCCTTAGGTATAGCTCCCACTAGACCTTTTGTACCTATATAACCAGCATCCATTTTTCCTGCTGCCATAGCTTCAGGAACTTTACCATTTCCTACAGTTTTTACATTAAGACCTAAATCTTTATATATTCCTGATGCTTCTGCTACTGGTCCAGCAGTCATATGGTCACAGTTATAATACCCTACTGTTATTGTATAATCATCCTTTCCAGCTTTTGCTTCTTCTTTCTCTTTTGGTTTACTACTACAGCCTGTTAGTATAGATGCCCCCATTACACTAACTAAGATTAATGCTTGAATCTTCTTAGATACTCTCATCTAAATTTCCCACCTTTGTGTATTATTTTTATTTTTAACAACATTTGTCCATATCTTCTCCAAATAAATCAACAAACTTGTTGCCTTCTACCCTATAAATTGCATACCCTACATTACCATTCTTAGAACCCGACACTATTACTTCTATTGGTGGTTTATCATCAATATTTTTAAAAGTTATGGTTTGATTCTCTATAGGTGCTGGTATTGGTTTTGTTATATAATGGCTGTTTTTATCAGAAACTACCACTACCATTTCATTTGAATTATTACCTTTTTTATATATAACTACTAAATCTTTTTCTCCATCATTATTTAAGTCTTCTTCAGCACAAGTTATTATATCTTCTTTATAATTTTTTCTAAAATACTCTAATGTTTCTTTATTCACATTTGGAATAGAGGCATCTTCTTTAAGATTATCATCCACTATTTTTGATAAAACTATTAATGCAACTACTACACAGGATATTATAACTATCTTTTTAAGCATTATTCCCTATGACCTCTTTCATCTTTGGTATTATTGATTTAAATGCAAATAAAATAATTAAAATTGTACATACATATTCAAAACTATCTGGTATATTTAACATTAGTTTATTTGCCAACTGTATTGAAGAATTTGTTGTATCTAAATTTACTGAATTGTTGTTTACTAAAAGTAAATTTGTTATGTATCCAATTATTATTGAGGATAATGTCAAAGTTACTGAATATATAATAACAGTCCTTTTTCCAATGAGTTTAAACATACTTATAAGCTCTGGTAAATTTGTAGCTGCACCAGCTATTAGAAATGTTATCGCTATCCCAGGAGATGCTCCACTTGCAACAAGAGCTGCTATAAATGGAATATGTCCTACTGCACATACATACATAACACATGCAAGTATTGCTATACTTCCAAGTGATAGCAAACCTGGATTCCCCAAATATTTTTGAATTATACTATTTGGAAAAATTGTTGTTATAAAACCTGCAAAAAGCATTCCCATTACTACATATTTACTAATAGTAAGAGCTAACTCTCCAAAAGACCACTTAAGCCCATCAATCATATTTTCTAAAAAACTTCTTTTTTCTTCTTCTAATTCTATTACATCTTCATCTGAATCATTATGCAAAGATAATTCTTCTTTTCCAAAACAATTTCCCAAAAATCCTACTAAAAATGGTACTAAAAAACCAGATATTAGATAAATAGTTGTAACTTTAGGTCCTAAAAGACCTAGACAAAGAACTACAGCTATTGGGTTTATTATTGGAGTTGATGTCATAAAAGCAAGTACTGGTCCTAAATATGCTCCTGAATAATACATGCTTATACCAAGTGGTATTACCCCACAACTACATATTGGTAAAAACATTCCTGATATAGTACTTTTAATCAAAGAAGAAAATTTCTTATTTCCAAGTTGTTTTTGAAACCTTCTTGGAGTTAAAACATTGTGGAGTATACCTGCCAATATGAAACTTATCATAAGCCATCCTGATGCTCCATTCAATGTAACTATAGAAGCTACTATCGTCTCTTTAACTCCATTTAAAACAATTTCTAATATATTCATTTTTGCTACTCCTAATTTTTAAACTTTTAACTATTATTTATAGCTTCTACTATTGCCTTTTCAATTGTATCTTTATTTAATCTGTCATATTTCTTTTTCTGATTTATTATTAATGTTCCTTTTGTTATAATTCCATATTTTTTTACATATGAAAAATCTTTACCTGCCTGATACAGTTTCACTTCCAATTTATCAGTATATTTTTCTGACATTTTTTTTATAAACACTCCATGCTCATCACAAGATGGTCAAGTATTTATAAATTCAACTAAAACTTTAGACATTTGTTCATCCCCTACTCAAACAATTTATCCTTGACTTAAAATAATCCACAGAAAATAAGTTTTCCCATGGATTGTATACCAAACTGTTTTATAATGTTATGACTTGGTCTACACCTGCACTACCTAAACAAGCATATAAGTTTGGAAAGCATCCAATCGTAGCCCCATCAACCAAGTTATTCTCTATACCTCTCTCTATAGCACATTGGTCACAAGCCATTATTATCATATCCGTTTTTTTATGTAATTCACTTAGTTTTTCTCCTATTGGATTTCCTTTCGATAAGAATAATGTATTATCCATAAAGAAAAACATCCCTAGAACATCTACTCCATGAGTTCCTTGTTCTAATTGTGGTATTATCATTTTGTCTAAAATCTTATGTACATTAGTACTATTAAAGATATATGCTACTTTCATTTTTATTCCTCCATCCATTTTTTTCCTAAATTTTATACAAATTTTTACATATACAATTATATTATAAGTTCTTCTATATTTATATGTAAAATAGATAATAGCTATATCATTAAAAGTATATATAGTATTTATCTATATTTATTAAATTATTGATTAACATTTTTCTATTCTTATTAATTTTAATAAATAAAAAATAGGCTCCTTAAACTTATCAAGTAAATTTAGGGAGTCTATCTTAATTAAATTTATATCAATATCAAATTTATATATTTCTCAGATTTTTCATACTTATATCGAGAGCTTTGACAGAATGTGTAAGTGCTCCTACAGAAACAACATCCACTCCAATTTTTCCTATAGATTCTATGGTATCTAAATTCACATTTCCAGAAAATTCTACAATGGCTCTTCCATTTATAATATCTACAGCTTGTTTTGCCATTTCTAAGCTCATATTATCCAACATTATTATATCTGCTTTTGCTTCTAGAGCTTCTTTTACCATATCTAATGTTTCCACTTCTACTTCTATTTTTCTGACAAAGGAAGTGTTTTTTCTAGCTAGTTCAACTGCATTTTTAACACCACCAGCAGCTCCAATATGGTTGTCTTTAAGCAATATTCCATCAGATAAATTAAATCTATGATTACATCCTCCACCTACTTTGACAGAATATTTATCTAATATTCTAAGATTAGGTATCGTTTTTCTACTATCTAACAACTTTGTATTTGTACCTTCAAGCTTTTCAACATATTTACTAGTAGTAGTAGCTATACCACTCATTCTCTGTAAATAATTTAATGCTACACGTTCTCCTACAAGTAAATTTCTAGTATTCCCAGTTAATACAGCTATCTTTTCACGATTTTTTACTTTATCACCATCATTTTTATATAACTCTACATCTACACTTCCAAGAATCTCAAACACTCTCTTAAATACACCTAAACCAGCTACTATACCATCTTGCTTACAAATTAAATCTACAGTAGACTTAGAATTTTCATCCACAATAGAATTAGTTGTTATATCTTCACTTGGCACATCTTCTACTAAAGCATCCTGTATCATTCTATCAATAATCAAATAATTCATCGCCAAAATCCTCACTTGTTCTTTCAATTTCTTTTATAACTAATATTCTATTCTCTTTTTTTATCTTTTCTATATCTATGTCCATATCTGGTATATCTATAAATTTAACTTTTATATTGTCCATAACTGAGTTTATATTTTTGGCTGCTCTCTTTGAAAATACAAGTCCTTCAAGTAAAGAGTTACTTGCCAGTCTATTTGCTCCATGAACGCCTGTACAACTAATTTCACCAACTGCATATAAATTTTCCATAGATGTTTTTGAGTCCAAATCGACATGTATTCCGCCCATAAAGTAATGCTGTGCAGGTGATACTTTTATGTATTCTTTAGTTATATCTGTTCCTCTAGCTAGACATTCATTGTAAATAAAAGAAAATCTATTAATTAAGTATTCACTACCTAAATGTGTTGCATCTAAATATACATAAGGTGAATTGTCTTTTTCCATTTGTTCAAAAATAGCTTTTGAAACTACATCTCTAGGAAGAAGTTCATCGACAAATCTTTCCTTATTTTTATTTAAAAGTTTAGCTCCCTCTCCTCTTAGTGATTCAGATATAAGCATTCTCCTACCTTCACTATTCTCTTCATAGAAAGCTGTTGGATGTATTTGAATATACTCTAAGTTCTCTATTTTTATATCATTTCTTAAAGCTATAGCGATTCCATCACCTGTAAGGTGTCTTTGGTTAGTAGAGTTTTTAAAAAGCCCACCTATTCCACCTGTTGCTAAAACTACCACTTTTGAAAAAACATGAATCTCTTTTTGAGACTTAAAAAGTCTAGCTCCAATACACTTATTACCATCTTTTAATATATCTAAAAGATATGCATCTTCTATAAGAGTTATATTTTCTCTAGTTTTAGCTTCCTTTAATAAAGTCTTAAAAACAACCTCTCCAGTATTATCTTTACTATGAACTATTCTATTTACACTATGAGCTCCTTCTCTTGTGTAATCTATCTCTCCATTTTCTCTATCTAAAGGCATACCATAATCTACTATTTGTCCTACATTTTCAATAGATTCATCTGCAAGAACTTGTACTGCTTCAACTCTATTTTTATACTGTCCAGCCTTCATTGTATCTTCCACAAAAGACTCTATATCATCAATATTTCTAGCAGTTGAAATTCCCCCTTGTGCAAGATATGTATTATTGTTTTCAATTGTAGATTTTGATACTACTAATACATTTAAATTTTTTTCTAAATTTAATGCACAATATAATCCTGAAATACCACTTCCAACTATTAAAACATCTTGTTCTAAATTCATAAGTCTATCCCTCTATCCTTCTGCTAATCTGTGCATATTAAGCAGTGAATTTAAAGCTTTTTCCATAATTTCATCTTCTACAGTAACTTCATTTTCCATATTTTTAAGTGTACTGTATAAATTTTCTAATGTTGTCTTTTTCATATCCGTACATAGTATTCTTCCTCCAGGGATATAAAAGTTTTTATTAGGATTCTTTTTCTTTAATTCATGTAATATTCCTTCTTCAGTTGCTATTATAAAATTCTTATTTTCACTATTAGTAGCATATTTTATTATTCCTGATGTACTTCCTACATAATCTCCTAAATCTCTTATTTCCTTTTTACATTCTGGATGTACCAATACTTCTGCATCTTTATACTTATCTTTTAATTCAATTATTTCTTCAGCCTTTATATTGTTGTGGTATTTACAATATCCGTCCCAAAATATAAAGTCTTTATCTGGAAATTTCTCTGCAATATATCCTCCTAGGTTTTTATCTGGAAGGAATATAATTTCTTTATTATCTATGTTTTCTAATATTTTAATTGCACTGGACGATGTAACGGAAACATCACAATGTGCCTTGACTTTAGCTGTAGAGTTTATATAACATACAACCAAAGCATTTGGATACTGTTGTTTTAGTTTTATCACGCCTTCTTCATCTACCATATCTGCCATAGCACATCCAGCGTTACTTACTGGCATTAATACAGTTTTCTCAGGTGATAATATCTTAGCACTTTCTCCCATAAATCTTACCCCACAAAATACAACCACATCTTCTTTACAATCTCTAGCAATTTCACTTAAGTAATATGAGTCACCAACTGCATCTGCTAATTCTTGTATTTCTGGTGGTTGATAAAAATGGGCAAGTATTATTGCATTTTTTTCTTTCTTTAGCTCTTTGATTTGATATGTTAAATCTTTATCCATAATCGCACCGCTTTCTATATGTACTAGTGTATATACACCTGTAAACTCATTATATCACTTGACTATTCTTTCTTCAAGAATTTTAGACCTCTTAATATTGTTAAGATATAGACATTTACATTATCAATTGATTTATCTTTTTTACTTACCTATTTAAACTATTTTTTATGTTTTTTAATTTTTTTGTAAAATATTATCAGAATTTTGTTTATATTCTTTATTGCTATAATATTGAAAATTTTATCAAACACATGTATACTAAGTACATGATTATGTGTATGTATTAATTTCTGAAATTATATTACTTTTAGTATTTTATAGAATTGGTAGGTTATTTCAATACGTATACAGAATCCAAAAAATTTTATAAATGGGGTGATATTATGACAACGTTCTTAATTGGATTGGCTATATTACTAATAGGAGGTGCTTTATATGGTGCTTATTGTGAAAAAGTATTTAGCCCAGATGACAGAAAAACACCTGCTCTTGCTCAGAGTGATGGTGTAGACTACGTTCCAATGAAAAAATGGAAGAATAGTCTCATTGAATTGCTTAATATAGCTGGTACAGGACCGATTCTAGGACCTATCCAAGGTATATTATTTGGTCCAATAGCATTTATACTAATCCCTATTGGTTGTGTATTTGGAGGAGCTTTACATGACTATATGAGTGGAATGATTAGTATAAGAGAAAAAGGAGCGCAGATGCCTTCACTTATCAGTAGATTTTTAGGTAACAAAGTCTTTCAAGTCTATAATATATTCCTTTGCCTATTAATGCTTTTAGTTGGTGCAGTTTTTATTTACACACCTGGAGATTTGGTTGTTACACAAATCTTAAACATGAAGTCAACTATAAATAATCCAGTTGTATGGATAGTTTACGGAATTATTTTTGTATATTACTTATGTGCAACACTATTCCCAATTGATAAAATTATAGGAAAGGTATATCCAATATTTGGAGCAATCCTACTTTTATCTGCTGCTGGTGTTGGAATCGGAATATTTACACAAGGTTATGATTTAGCTAATTTAAGTCTTGCGAATTGGAAAGGTATTCATCCTGATGGAATTCCTCTTATCCCTACATTCTTCGTTACAGTTGCTTGTGGTATAGTTTCTGGATTCCACTCAACTCAAGCCACTCTTATAGCAAGATCAGTTTCAAATGAAAAAGAAGGAAAAACTACTTTTTATAACATGATGATTTTAGAAGGTTTAATTGCAATGATTTGGGCTGCAGCTGCTATGGGTATTTACAATAAAGGTATACCTAAGGAATTGATAGGCTCTCCTGATGTAATAGGCTTAGTTGCAAGAGATTTACTTGGTTCTATTGGTGGAATCATCGCAATAATAGGTGTTATCGTTTTACCAATAACTTCTGGAGATACAGCTTTAAGATCTCTAAGATTAATGCTTGCTGATTATTTTCATTATGACCAAAAGGAAAAGAAACATCGCGTTATACTATCAATATGCATATTTATTCCTGTCATAGCAATTCTGATATTTGCAAAACTTAGTTCTTCTGGATTTAATATATTATGGAGATACTTCTCATGGAGTAATCAAACCATCGCTATATTTGCATTTGCTATGATTACAGTCTACCTTATAATAAAAGAAAAAAATTATATTATAAGCTTAATTCCAGGTATGTTTTATTCTTTTATCATATTTAGCTATATATTCAATGCTCAAATTGGATTTAACTTAAGTATAAATATATCCTATATTTTAGCTGCTATCTTTACTGTATTATATGCTGTTTTAACCGTCTATTATGGTAGAAAGTTAAAAAACAAGGCAGATGTTAAACTAGCTGACTAAAATCAACTAAAGTTACACTTAGATTAAACTTTTAATATAAAAATCATAAAAAGAGACTGTCTCAAGCTAGAGATTGTCTCTTTTTATTCAATTCATAAATAAATAAGTATTTACTCTTTATTGGAATATTTATCCTGTATTTCTAATATAAATAAATAAAAGTTTTAAAATAATCTACACATTTATATACTTAAAATAAATTTTTTTGGAGGAATACTTATGAATAATAAATTACATGAACTTGAAAAAAATCTACCAGAGACATCTTGCTCTTTTTGCACACATCTTTTATTCAAGGGGCCTAGCCTAGACTATAGATATGATATTAGATGTGTTATTTCTGATACTAAGCCTGATTTTAGAGGGTGTTGTGAATATTTTGAACCAGAGTATACAGAGTTAGATACAGGAGATTTAGATAATCTATACATAAATTTTCTTGAAACATGCCTCAAGGTGAATTACAATGATTACATCAATTCTATGTACTGGAAATTATTTAGAGAAAGAATTTTACTAGAAAACAATTTTAAATGTTCTATATGTGGTTCAACTGAAAATATAGATGTATATCATATCAATAGAAATTTAGGAAGAGAAACTTCAAAAGATGTAATTGTTAAATGTGATAAATGTAATTGTAAATAGGTGTATAAAATTTAAATAACTTCACATAATAAGTGTAAATAAAACTTAGGAGGTTATTTATGAAAAATAATAATTTAAATTGTGACGCTACTAATTGTGCTTATAATACTAGTGGATACTGTTATGCTGGTAGCATAAAAGTAGATGGAATGCAAGCAACTACTACAGGAAATACTTATTGTGCTTCTTTTGAAGACAAATATACTTCTGGAATAACTAGTCGTTCTAATGATACTAATCAAGTTGATACAGACAATATTCATTGTGAAGCTGTAAAATGTAAATACAATAAAAATGAACTTTGTAAAGCTGAAAAAGTTCATATAAATTCAGGAAATGCAAGTTGTGAAACTTTTGAAATGAAATAAATTTCTTGTTATTTAATTATATAGTATTTATAGAAATCAAAATGGAACCTATAAAATAGACTTCTTTTATTAATGACGTCTATTCATAGGTTCTTTTTTAAACAAATCATAAGTCACATGCACAAATAAATTATTGCTGTAAAATATTATCTAGAAGTAAATTTAACACCCAAAATATCCATAAGGAACATGAATATTGGAACTCCAATTAATAATCCCCATACACCTAGATAATGCTCTCCTACAAGTAAAATAATAAACACAAAACAAACTGGAAGTTTTGTTCTATTTGACATCAATTTAGGATTCAATATGTATGTTTCTACTGCATGTACTATACAAATCATTGCCAAAACTCCAAGTACTTTCGTTATTCCACCTATATTAAAAGCTATTACAGTTAATGGAATTAACGATACTATAACACCTGCCACTGGAATAAGACCTAATACAAAAATCATAAATCCTAAAGCCCATATTTGAGGAAATCCCATGAAACCTAAAAAAATCATAGAAACAACAGAGTTTATAAACGCAATCATAACTTGTACTTTCATTACTTCACCAAAGTTTTTCACAAAACTCTTTCCAAAAAACACAAGGGAATTATAAATGAAGGAAATCTTACTATCTGCAAGTTTATTTCCAAATTTTTTAATATCATTTTTTTCAAGTAAAAGAAGTAAACTCAATAAGAAACCTAATAATATGTTTACTCCAAAGCTTCCAACCTTTGTCGCTGTTGATGCTATAAGTAGCCCCGCCTGTGAGACATATTTATTAAAATCTAACTTTGAAACAAGAGGATAAAGTTTTGGTCCTAGAGATTGAGCAAATTGATTTACATCAAAATCACTAAAAATCCTACTTAGCTCCGTAAGTTGTACTATAATTATTGGTACAACTGCATAACTAATCAATACCAATAATACAGCAAATAGTAAGTATAACACTACAATTATCAGCGAATCAGGAATAATTCTAGAAGAAATTTTATTAATTCGCTTTCTTATGGCTACAAGTAAATTATAGAAAATAAAGGTCATTATAAATGTTAAAAGAACCATATTTAACATGTACCAGAATGTAATTAAAATAATTACTACAACAGATATAGAAACAATTTTATATTTTGAACCATCACGTGCCAATTCTTTGTTATCTTCCACAGTTTAAATCCTCCCCAAATCTTTATGACTTTACAATGCTACTTTTTTTTATTCTAATTCTAAAAAATAATCAGAAAAACTTTAAAAATAACTTATTAATTCTTCATAAAACAATATTAAAATCTAGAGAAGATAATTCTATATAATCATATTTATACTAAAATCTGCTCCACATCATAAGTTTAAATTATTATTATCTATATCATATAGTAATTCATATATTTCTGGATATTCAAAAAACAAACCATCCTTTATCAATTGTCTTATTTTATCTGTACTTACCCATTTTATATCACTTACTTCATCTTCTTGCAAAATAGCTTTTGATATATCATACTCTTTCTTAACAAAATATACATCCCAAAGTGTATCATCATGAATCATACTTCTAAAAACCTTCATTTCATCTTTTGATATATCTATCCCTATTTCTTCCTTTGCTTCACGAATTGCACCTTCCAAACTCTCTTCTCCAGAAACAATACATCCAGTTGTCATTCCCCACATATTTGGCAATGTCTTTTTACTTTTAGACCTTTTCTGAATTAAAATTTGAGAGTTACTATTTAAAATCCATACTTCAACTGCTAAATGATAATAACCTTCTTCAATAGAATTACCTCTTTCTATAACCTTTCCTGTTTTAATTCCATCAGTATTATATAAATCCCATAATTCCATTTCCAAATCTCCTTACCTTTACATAAATTAGATAAAATATAAATATACTTAATTTTGCTCATTTTTTATTGCAACACTTGATTTACATTTATGTTCATCGCTTTTCTTCTCTTTCCAATCTTTTATATCATCTATAATAAATCTATGCTTAAGTGACTTTGTATCAAAGTTAAACATCCTAAATACTATTTGTAGTACATATCCTAATCCTAATGCACTTACAAGCGTACCAATACCTACAGAACCTCCTAATAACCAACCAACAACTAATGCTAGTATTTCAAGAATTGTTCTAACAAGGCGTACTGATTTATTAGTTTTCTTCTGAAGTGCAATCATAAGACCATCTCTTGGTCCACTTCCCAGGCAAACACCTAAATATAAAAAACTTGCTATAGCTGCTAAGATAATTCCTATAACAACCATAAAGACACCTACATAAGTGTTACTTGCATGAGGTATTACTTCAGAAAATATTACTAAATCAATAAATATTCCTATAAATGTCATGTTCAGTAATGTACCCCATCCTATATTTTCACCAAAAACTGCATCCAATATAACGATTATAACTCCAACCATTATAGATGCCTGACCTATAGTTATACCTAATTTTATAGATAAACCTTGATGAAGCACATCCCAAGGCATAAGCCCAACATGTGCATTAATCATCAATACAGAAGAAATTGCAAATATAAAGAAACCTGAAAATAATCTTATCATACTTTTTAAATTTATTTTTCCCATCAAAAATCACTCCTCATAATAATAATAACAATAAATACCAATAAAATATATATATAAATACAAAATTTTACATAACTCTTCATTAATTTAATATAAAATTTCAATCACAAAAAAAGTGGCAATCCAGATTTTATACACTTTTACCTATGTTCTAAGCTTTCGTGTATAAAAATGGATATACCACTTTTTAATATATAAACATTTTTAGTTGTTCTTATTAATTTTCACTATAAATTCTAGCTTCTTCTTCTCCATTTAATACTCTTAAAGTCCCAAAAGCAAGTGACTCTAGCTCATTTTCTCCTGCTATAATTTCTACTGGTGCTATAAATTCAACCTTCTTTTTAACCATTGAAGTAAACATTTCAGAATATGCAATTCCACCTGTTATAATTATAGCATCTACTTTTCCATCTACTACAGTTGCTAATTCTCCAATGCCTTTTGCTAATTGATAAGCCATTGCTTCATAAATAATTTTTGCTTCTTTATTTCCTTCTGCTATCATTTTTTCAACTTCTCTAGCATCTACAGTATTTAGATATGAAACTATACCACCTTTACCTCTTATCTTTTTAGTCATTTCTCTTTCTGAGTATTTGCCTGAATAGCAAGCTGCCACTAATTTTGTAGCAGGTACTCTTCCTGACCTTTCTGGAGAAAATGGCCCTTCATCATCAGATAACATATCAACCATTCTTCCATTTTCATGAAGATAAATACTTACTCCTCCACCAATATGAGCTACTATTAAGTTTAAACTCTTATAATCTTTCCCATTATCTTTAGCATATTTTAAAGCCATTGCTCTAGTATTTAATGCATGCCCTGTACTTGCTCTATCCATTCCACAAAGTCCAGATACTCTTGCTACATCTATAAGCTCATCTACTGCAACAGAATCATAAATATATGAGTTTATTCCAAGTGGCTCTGATATTGCATGTGCCACAACAGCTCCTAAGTTAGAAGCATGTTCAAGCACTGGTCTATGTCTAAGTACATCAATCATTTCTTCATTTACTAAATATGCTCCTGATTTTACTGGTGGTAAAACTCCACCTCTTCCTACTATTGCACTAAGAGATTTTAAATCTATATTATTTTCTTCAAGAATATTCAAAACAGCTTCTTTACGCATTTCAAATTGGTCTTGTATTGTATTATATTTTGCAATCTCTTCAGCTGGATGGTCTATTGTCTTCACAAGAATTTGTTCTTCTCCATCGTATACTGCTATTTTTGTAGAAGTAGAACCTGGATTTATGGCTAATATTCTGTAAGTCATAATTTTCTTCCTTTCACCTTAATTTCTATAGTTTATCTATATCTATTATAAACTATTTGCTAACCATTTCCATACCTTCATGGAAAGCTTTTATGTTTAATTCAATAAATTTTGGTTTAACATTTTCACTTATAATTTTTTCCCAATCAATAGACTCTAACTCCATAGATTTAACTAGACATCCTAATAAAATAACGTTCATTATTTTTGAATTTCCTAGTTCTTCAGCTTTATCAGCTGCATTTATAACTTTTGCATTTAATCTATTTAACTCTGCATCTATATCACTTTCTAGATATTCAGCTCCTCCGATTAAAACAGTCATAGAATCTATTCTATAGTCGTTTACTAAAGCTTTTCCTTCTGGCTTTAGATAATTGAACCATCTTAAAGCTTCCATTTTTTCAAAAGATACTAATATATCTGCTCCACCAATTTCTATAACTGGAGAATATACACAATCTCCATATCTAACTTGTGAGGAAACTGAACCTCCTCTTTGACTCATTCCATGTATTTCACTCATTTTTACATCGTATCCAGCTTCCATCAATCCCATAGTTAATAATTTACTAGCAAGTATAGTTCCTTGACCTCCTACACCTACCAAAAGTATACTCTTAGTCATATTATTTTTCCTCCTTAACTATTGCTTGTTTTGGACAAACTTGTGAACATACTCCACATCCTACACACTGATTTCTATCTATATTTGATAATTTATTTTCTTTATCAAATGATAGGGCTGGACATCCAGTTTTCAAACATAATTTACATCCAATACATTTATCATGGTCAACCTTACACTTAGTCTTAAATGGGTTATTAAATTCTTCTATATCTTCTTTAGAGAATTTTTTAAGTACACATGGCCATCTTGTAATTATTACTGATGGTTCATCTTCTATAGCTAAAGCCCAATCTAATGCTTCATTTACTTCTTTTAAATTGTTAGGGTCTATAACTCTTACATGTTCTATTCCGCAAGCTTTAACTAATCCTTCTATGTCAACATCTTTAGTTTTGGCACCTTGTAAAGTATATCCTGAACCTGGATTTTCTTGATGACCTGTCATTCCAGTTATTCTATTGTCTAATATAACTGATATAGAATTTCCTCTATTGTAAACTACATCTAAAAGACCATTTATTCCTGTATGGAAGAAAGTTGAATCTCCAAGTACACCTACTAATCTTTTTTCGTTTCCTTCCTTCATATTAAGGACTTTTTGAGCTCCATGTGCAGTTCCAAAAGCAGAACCCATACAAACAACATAATCTATTCCATTATATGGAGGAGCAAATCCAAGAGTATAACATCCTATATCTCCACCAACTATTAAATTTTTTCTCTTTCCAAGTTCATAGAAGAATCCTCTATGTGGACATCCTGCACAGAAACTTGGTGGTCTTGGTGTTACTAATTCAGATTTGTATTCTATAGTATCATTTGTTTTTCCAAATATAGCTTTTCTTAAAACATCTGGTGTCATTTCTCCATATGGAGGCATTACATCTTTTCCAATACAATCTATTCCATATGCTTTTATTTGTTCTTCTATAAATGGGTCATTTTCTTCTATTACATATATTTTATCAACTTTATCTGCAAATTCTTTTATTTTTTCATAAGGTAATGGATTTGTAAATCCTAACTTCATATATGATGCATTTTTTCCAAATACTTCTTTAGCAAAATTACAGCACATACCTGAAGCTACAACACCTATTTTTGTATCATTTATTTCATAATAGTTTAAGTCAGTTTCATTTGAGAATTTTTTAAGAATTTCCATTCTTTCTTCAACAACGCCCCTTCTTATTTGAGCATTTGCTGGAACAGTTACCATTTTTTTAGCATTTTTAGTATACTCTTTAATTTCAACTTCTTCTCTATCATAACATTCTACTAAACCTTTTGAATGACAAAGTCTTGTTGTAACTCTATATAAAACTGGTGTATCATATTTTTCACTAACTTCAAACGCTTCTTTTATCATATCTTTAGCTTCTTGGCTAGTTGCTGGTTCAAATAAAGGTATCTTTGCAAATTTTGCATACATCCTATTGTCTTGCTCATTTTGAGATGAATGCATTCCCGGTTCATCTGCTGTAATAAGTACCATACCACCATTTACGCCTGTATATGCATAAGTAAATATCGGGTCAGCTGCAACATTTACACCAACATGTTTCATAGAAGCCATAGTTCTTGCTCCTGCAATTGAACCCCCTATAGCAGCCTCAAGTGCTACCTTTTCGTTTGGAGCCCATTCTGCAACTATTGCATCTTTATATGTTGCTATATTTTCTAATATTTCTGTACTTGGAGTCCCTGGATATGCGGATGCATATTTAACACCAGCCTCATAGGCTCCACGTGCAATTGCCTCATTACCTGTCATCAATTGTTTCATATAAAATTCCCTCCATCTACAATTATTAAATTCATAGTCCACCCAATTTGTTCAATGAAATTAATTATTTATTTTTACTTCTAAACTTTCAAGTGCTTCTTTTATAATACTTGGGGCTTTCTTACATTTTTCTTCTGAAACTGCACAAACTGCAAATCTTAAGCCCATTTTTAATGGAACTGCAAATAGATTATGTTTAGTTAATTCTTCACATACTTCTCTTGGATTATCACATGGTATACTTACAAAGAATCCTGCTATATACGGAAGAATTTCTAAGCCTACTCTTTCAGCTTCTTTTACAAATACATCTGCTCTTCTAGTTAGCATTTTTTTGTATATTTCTTTTTCATCTTCATATTCTTTGAATTTTTTAGGGTCATTTACAATGTTAGATAATACTGCCATGGCACTTCTATTACAATTTGACCAGTTTGCTCTACATGAATGAACACATGAATAATGGAACTCTTCAGCTACATCTTCACTTGAAGATATACAAATTATAGCTCCCATTCTCATACCATAAGCTGTAAATCCTTTTGACATACTGAATCCAACCAATACAAGAACGTTTTCAGGAAGATTAGAAAACTTCTTAAAAAACTTTCTACAGACATTATCATCACCTGCAAAGTCAATATATGCTGAATCTACGAAAAATATTATCTTTTTATCTTTATCTTGTGCGATTTCTTTTGATAAATCTAATATTTTATCCCATTCATCATCTGCAACACTATATCCAGTTGGATTGTGAGCTGGCGTATTTATAATTGTAAAAACTCTATCCTGTTTTTCTGCTATATTTACAAAATTTTCTTTGAATGACTCAAAATTAAATCTTCTATTTTCATCAAACAATTGGTAGTTTACTACTTTTCTATTAGCTTCTTCAGCTATACTTACATATGGACTCCAGAACCAATCAGATGTTAAAACTTCATCACCTTCATTAGTATAGTTCCATACAGCCAATTTTATTGCACCACTTCCTCCTGGTGAAGCTAATACTCTTATATGTCCTTCTGGTAAGTAATCTCTGAAAAATACTTTTTTAACTGCTTCTAAGTAATCTGGCTGGCCTTCAAGAGCCGCATATGCACCTATCTCACAGTTATCTAGTGCCTTATATTCTTCATATACAGTTTTCATTGTTATTAATTTTCCTGAATCATCCATTAGAGCGCCTATTGTTGCATTTATTACATTATCCATACCTAAAGCCTTCTCTGCTGCTTGAGCTCTACCAGATATGCTAAATATAACATCGTTTTCTTTTGGCCACATTGCATGCTTACCAACCATACTTTGACTCATACCATCACCCCTAAAATTGTATTTACCTCTCACATTATATATTAAGCAATTAGCATGCCAATAAATTTTACTTTATGTAAAACTACTTTTGTTTAGAATTCTGATTTTTTTCATTATTAAATTAAGTATTTTAGTTATTTTTCTTGTAAATATATATGCTTGTCTAAAAAAACAAAAAATTGCAAAAAAACAATGTTAATTTTTTTTAACACTTGTTTAAAAAAATTAACATTATTTTTAAAATGATATATATGTATTTCTATCTAAAGATTTTTGTTATACTTTTTCCATAAAGATGTCCTACTTATCCCAAGAACTTGTGCAACTTCATTTTTGGAAAGCCCCTGAGCAAAAAGCATGCTTATTATTTTTTCTTCAACATACTTATTTACCTCTTTTACATCTATACATACCTTACCATCATTTATCTTACTTATATCTACAACTTCATCTTGTATTTCTACACTGGCTGTCGTTTCAGAATTAAATTTGTCTATTTCAGAGCTAGATTCTACTTTTTGAGTTTTAAAATCTCGTTCTTTTCTCAATTTAATTTTTCCTGTCACAACATATTTCTGGGCTATTGTTTTCAATTCTCTTACATTTCCAGGCCAACTATAATTATACAGCTTATTAATTTCATCTTCAGTTAAAACAAAATTTTCATCTATGCTGTTTATTCCATTAAGACCATCATCCTTTAATACTTCATTTACAAAATTATTGAACAGTGGTATTATATCTTCTCTTCTATCTCTTAAAGGCGGAATATTTATCTCTAAACTACTCAACCTGTAAAATAAATCTGCTCTAAATGTACCCATAACTATTTTTTCAGTTAAAGATTCATTTGTTGCTGCTATGATTCTTATATCCAAAGGTATTATATAGTCAGAACCAATTCTCATTATTTGGCGTTCCTCTATTACTCTCAATAGTTTTGTCTGAATATTAAAGGATAGACTATTTATTTCATCTAAGAAAAGAGTCCCTCCATGTGCAAGTTCAAATAGTCCTCTTTTTCCACCTTTTCTAGCACCAGTAAACGCACCTTCTTCGTATCCAAAAAGTTCACTTTCAAGCAAATTTTCTGCTATAGTAGCGCAATTTATTGCAACAAAAGGTCTATCTTTTCTTCTACTTATGTTATGTATACTATGAGCTATAATTTCTTTACCAGACCCACTTTCTCCATATAGTAAAGTTGTATAATCACTTTTTCCAATTTTTTTAGCTTCTTCAATAAATTCTTTAGTTAATTTATCTTTAAATAAAAAATCATCAAAAGTATATCTAGCATAGAGACCTTTTTGATTTAAATCAAATCTTATTTTTCTTTCTAAGTTTTGTAATTTTGTTATATCTTGTATTATTCCTAAGACTCCATAAGTGCTATTGTCTACTTTTATCAATGTAGTTCTAGTATTAACAATTAAGCTATTTATATTTCTTATCTTTCTATCTTCTACATCATTTTTTTCATGTAAACAGTCTAACATCCACTCCATTTTGGGAAATACATCTAGTATGTATTTATTAAGTGCACATTTTCTCTCCACTTTAAGCATGTTTTTTGCACTTTCATTGTATAAAATTATACTACCATTACTATCTATAGCGATTACTCCATCTTTTATACCATCAAGTATATTTCGTAAGACTTCATTATTAAATTTTTCTTCACCTAATGTATCTAATAATTTCTTACAATACTCAACAGCCTCTCTTATAGATTCATCACTCGCAGTTGCAAATACACTATCAATGCCATATTGTCTTGCAAAAGAACAAGCTAGACCTCCACCTACTATTACTACTTCATCTTTTTGGTCTATATATTTTACAACCTTACTTCTTATTTCATATTTAGATTCAAACCATTCCTCGGTTATTTCAGTACTTATAACATTTCTCCAGCCAACATAATCAAAAGAAACCTCATTATCTCCAAGAATCAATACTACTTTTTTAGAATATCTCTTTGCTATTTCTATTGCCCTTAAGAGGTCAGTTGATTTCATATTCATTGGTATAACAGGTACATTTACTGTATCTATTACTAGACTATAACCTCCACCTCTACCAATTATAGCTTGTGCACCTTTTTCAACAAGTATACGTCCTTGATTTTCCATTAAGTCTAGATTAAGTATGTCGATTATTAAAGTTCCATTTTCTACATCTTCTCTATATAATTCTTCTATTCTTTCTTTTAATTCAATATCAGAGGCTATAATTCCTATTTTTTTTCTCAATAAAATCACCTCAATTTTAAATTATAATATATTGATTTCTACCTGCTTTTTTTGATTTATATAGGTTTTTATCTGCATCTTCAATTAATAGTTCAACATCTTTTCTACTACGACATCTTTTTATACTTACTCCAGCACTTATAGTTATATATTTTTTTACTTTAGAATGCATATGTTCAATACCTTCAAATTCAAGAAGTTTGAAGACTCTTTTAATATATAATTCTATATTATTAATTTCTTCAATATTTACTGATTTTATAGAATCCACTAATATTAAGATTTCTTCGCCTCCGTATCTAATTATGTGTTCTGTAATATCTATAAATACATTTCTTATAATATCAGTTACCTTAATTATAACTTTATCTCCTGCTAGATGACCATAGTTATCATTGTAACTTTTAAAATAATCTATATCTACCAATATTGCGACCATATTTTTATCTCTGACTCCATTAAATAAATCTAATTGTTCTTCCAAATATCTTCTATTATATAGTTGAGTAAGTCCATCTTTTAAAATATCATTTTCTAACTTTTTATTATTATACACAAGAGCCCTTAAACTTTCTTGTTTTTGTCTAAGTTCATATTGTTTATGAATTCCCTGAGATGTTTTATAGGAATTATTTTTTTCCCACTTATCAGAGTACCAATCCATACTTTTATAATATTCTATTGCTAGTTTAAAATCTTTTTTTAGTTCATATCCATTTGCTATTAGTCCATAAAATATAGACATTTTTTTAGGGTTTAATGAACTTTTTTTAACTAAGTTTAAGCCTTTTAGATAATAGCTTATACCTTCATCTATACTACCAAATTTTATATATAAGTCTCCATACAACTTATATATATAATCTAGTTTAGAATTATATATAAAAACATCTCCAAAGCTTTTATATATGTTTTTTGATAAAATCAAATATGCATTTACTATTTCAAAATTAAAATTATCTTTCTTTAACTCAATTTCAGCTGAATACAAAAATATAAATGAGTACAAATAATCTTTATATACTCCTTCAACAACTTTCATCAATTTTATAGCATTTACTAAGATATCTTCTGCTTCTTTGTTCATACCTTCCTTTAGATACGCCCATATAAGGTCTATTTTTATGGCAACTCTTTCAGTTAGTGATATTGAATTATTATTGTGTGCAACATCTAGTACATTCTTTATGTATTTTATAGCTTCTATATTATTTCCACTTTCCAAATAACACAAGCTTATTATACATTTGCAAAAAGCTTCTATAGAATATAAGTTATTTTCTTGAGCCAACCTTAGGCATTCAATTAAATACTCCATGCTCTTTATAAAGTTATTAAATAAATATAGATAGACTCTTCCAAATATATAGTTTGCTCTACTTACAAGCGTTTTGTTTTTTAAATTTGTAAAAAAAGATACTTCCTCTACTAAGGATATTACGTCCGTTTTGGTCTGATATAATGCACTTATTTCTACACATAAATTCATATTAAACAAGACTAACAACTCATTTAAGTGATATTGTTTTATAATTTTTTTTGCTAAAAAATAAAAGTTATTTGCCTTATCATATTTTCTTATAGAAATAGCTGATAATGTAAGATAGATATAAATCTTAGATATTATTTCTGCATTCTCTTTTAATGGCAATTTTTTAATATCCTTTAATGAATCTATCAAATATTTGTATGATGCTTCCCTATCTTTTTTTATATAGTTTATTAAACTAATTAAATATAAAACATAAACTTTATTCTTAACTTCTATGTTTGTATTTAAGAGTTCTTTGTGATAATCCAAGATGTAGTTTAAATCTGTCAAATTTAGATAGAATTTAGTCAACATATCATATTCTATCTTTTTTATATTTCTCTTTAAATCTTCTATTGAACATCCTTTCAAGTAAATCACCAATCCTATTTAAATAGTTAAAAATTCTTAAAATCATGATAATGCAAGCATCTATTTCTTCCACTTTGTTTTGCTTTATACAAGGCCTTATCCGCATTTCCAATTATTTCCCTTATATCTATACTACTATTTTTACATGTATCAATACCAATACTAACAGTTAAATTATTGTTTAAAAATTTTTTTACAATTCTACACAACTTTCTTCCAAATATTTTACTTTTTTTATAATCTTTACATACAGACAGTACTAAAAATTCTTCTCCACCGTACCTTATCATAAGCATGTCTTTTTTTAGATATTTTTTTATTATTGTAGTTATATTTTTAAGAGCAATATCACCATTATAATGCCCATAGGTATCATTGTAGTCTTTAAAGTAATCTACATCTATCATAAACGCAGTACTGTATTCGCTGACTTCCTGCATTTCTAAAAAATCATTCAGAAAACTTCTATTATATGCACTTGTCAAATGGTCCATATATTTTTTCTTATCTAAATCAATTTTTACTTTTCTCATGTTATTTATTTCTTTTTCAATATATTCGTGTCTATAATTTAAAGAATCTATATAGTTTCTATTTCTAGCTTTTACATACATCATTTTTAACTCATAATATATTTTAAAGTATTTCATACTCATTTCATAATCTTGAAGCTTTTCAAAACACATATATATATTCTTATATGATAACTTCACATAATTATAATTTTTAGCATTTTTAGATTTCTCAAGTAGTTTTTTGCTTGTATTTAATGCACTATTATAATCTCCAAAACTATAATATATCTTTACTTGATGATAATCTACTTCCAAATCATACATTATATATTCTTCTTCATTTTTTATAATACTTAATATATTTTTAGCTCTATCTAAATAACAAATTGATTGTTCAAATGAGTTTTCATTACTTTTTGCATAATACATAGCTAAACTTATAAATAAATCGAACTTCTCAACTTCTTTTAAATTTTGATTTTTAATTTTTTCTAAATATACTTCAGATTTTGCTAAATTATTTATCGCCTCAGAATAGTTTTTAGTTTTTATTAATATTCTAGTTATATTATTTGATGCTCTATATTTTTGTATTGTATCTACATTTATATATTTTTTATTACTTATTACTTCATTAAAATACTCTATTGAACCTTCATAATTTTCAAATGAACACTCACATTCACCTATTTTTATATTACATAACGAAGATACTTCCATGTCCTTCAATAAATCTGCATATTTTCTTGCTTTTAAAAAATTTACTTTAGCAATTATAGCATCATCTAAAAACAAAAAATATATTTTACCAACAATAAAAAAATATATTTTTTTACAATTAAAATCGTTGATTTCTTTTACCTTTATATATAAATCCTCTATCTCTTTAATTATTATAGAAGACTCTATACACTTACTTGCCTTAATATAAATAAGTTGTGATTTGAAAATAATCTCTTCAATTGAACAATTATTATCATTACAAATAACATTAAATTTATCTATATGTAGCTTTGTATTATTTATATCTTCATTTTTAAAACTTAAAATAGCTATTTGTGAATAAAATCGTGCTAGAAACTTATAATCTTTAGGTAAGTCTTTACTAATATATTTATAGGAAATCAAAATATACTCTTTCATTTTTTCACTAAGCCCTTGAATACCATATAATAAAGCTAACAAAAAATTTAATTTTAATAGCATCAAACTATTTTGTTCAATTTTATAGCAATCTATTGAATTCTTTACTACGTCAATTTTATTTTCAATAAAATCATTATTATTCAATAATCTTTCATTCAAGGTTAACCTAAACATTAAATCTAAAATTGTATCATCTATCTCTTCCGAACATTTAATATATATTGTAACTCACCTCCGACTTACATTATCTCATAAATTTAGTAATTTTCCATACTATTTGATAAAAAAGTCGGTGTCCCAATTTAGAAATTTCTCCTAAATTAAGACATACTTTACATTAAACTATACAATTTTCTATCTGAATTATATAATCCTGACAATTTTTGCAAATTATCACACTCACAATATAACTATTATCAACTTTATTTGCTCTTGATAATTTATTAAAAGATAATCCTTCATAATCACTAGATATGTTACTTATTACATATTTTCCATCTTTACTAAAAATATAAAAATGATATTCTAAGAAAGGAAAGAATTTTTTCTTTTCTTTAACTCCTTCTAGACATAATGGACATGCCTCTTGATAATATTCTATGTCAAAATCAATCTCATCTACTTCATTAAGTATATCAATTATTTTTGAAACACTTATTCCTTGAATTGGATTTTCTTCATCATTTATTAAAGCACTACAATTCTCCTCTTTTAACAAATATTCCTTATCATCATATATAAACTTATATAAACTCATATTATATCCTCCTTATAATTATTAATCTCCAAGTTATTCTACCACTTAAATAACCTTAATAAAAGTAATTGTTTATAATATCTTCAATTAATTAAATCATGTATACATATATCGTCATACATTTACATTAATTAATTATCTTAAAATCCAAGTTTACGCTTTAAATATCCAGTTTTTCAAAACCTATTGTCAAAACTCACTTTAGCTATTAATATAATGATATAAATATAGAACTGCATAGATGTGACATACTCAAATATTTAATATGATACGATTTTGTATCTAAATTTATATATTGTATATAGGGGGAGATATATATGTATAAAGACAAGAGTGATGAATGTATACACTTAATGACTGCCTACATTGATAGTATAAGTGGATATTATTCGTTTATTGACACACAATTAGATGATTTTATGGTTAGATATGGTGAAAATATTGTTGATTCAAATTTACACAGCATAATGATGTTGCTCTGTAAATGGGGATTAGCGTAGCATTTTGAGAAACTTTTTTGTATATTGTATTCTATATTATATATTCATTAATAAAAAAGGAATTGACATAAATTGAAGGACTATATATAGGTTTTCAAAGAAATCTATATATAGTCCTTTTAAAGTTTCTCAAAATGTATACTTAAACAAGCACTATTTATTTTTCTATAATTAATGCAGTTCATATGCTATACTTTAAGTATCTACAACAATAAAAAATATCTAATATGTATTATCTAGTTTAACTCATCATAATATCATCTCTATACTTACAATTAAGATATTTTCAATATAGTAATGCTCAATTTTAATATTATAAAAAAGGAGGCTTTTTATATGAATTATAATGAATTGTTAAAATCAGCTAGAGAGAACTTTAATGGAACATGTAAAGTCTGTAAAATTTGTAATGGATTAGCTTGTGCTGGAAATGTTCCTGGCATGGGAGGCAAAGGAAGTGGCTCATCTTTTATTGAAAATAGAAAGAGCCTAGAAAAAATAAAGATAAATATGAGA
Organism: Clostridioides sp. LIBA-6822; assembly: GCF_056688955.1. Taxonomy (NCBI): domain Bacteria; kingdom Bacillati; phylum Bacillota; class Clostridia; order Peptostreptococcales; family Peptostreptococcaceae; genus Clostridioides; species Clostridioides sp. LIBA-6822. Next base: position 2,775,071 of record NZ_CP196995.1, read on the forward strand.
GTAATACATAATGTTTCAAATCCAGATACTTCTATAGAATTGTTTGGTAGAAAAATGAGTTCTCCTATATTCGCTGCACCTGTATCAGGTACTATATTAAATATGGGAGGTAAAGTTTCTGAAAAAGAATACATAGAGCCTGTTGTTAGAGGTTGTTCCAATTCTGGAATTTATGCTATGGTTGGTGATACCAATGTGGATACTTTTTTATTGAATAATTTAGATGTATTAAAAGATAATGATGGAAATGGGATTGTATTTATAAAGCCTTGGAAAAATTCAAAGATAATAGAAAAGATTAGATTGTCTGAAGAAGCAGGTGCTTTTGCGGTTGGTGTAGACCTTGATGCTTGTGGATTGATTAATAATCAACTTCAAGAGAATCCTTTTTCTCCTAAGACGATTGATGAGATTAGAGAATTGGTTGAGTCTACTAGATTACCTTTTATTATAAAAGGAATTATGACTGTAGATGATGCTTTGATGGCTGTAGAGTCTGGTGCTAGTGCTATTATTGTTTCAAATCATGGAGGAAGAGTACTTGATTATACTCCTGGTACTTGTGAGGTACTTCCAGATATAGCTAATGCTGTAAAAGGAAAGATAACAATACTTGCTGATGGTGGTGTTAGGAGCGGTGTTGATGTAGTTAAGATGCTTGGATTGGGTGCTGATGCTGTTTTGATGGGAAGACCTTTTGTTACTGCTTCTTTTGGTGGTGGTCTTGATGGTGTGGAGTTTTTTATAGAGAAGGTTAGAAATGAGTTATGTGAGACTATGATTTTGACTGGTTGTCAGAAGATTGAGGATATTGATAGTAAGGTTATATGGAAGTGATTGCAAACTCATTTTATAACATTTATATTTAAATAGTATATCATTTCACATATAAAAATAGTGTCTCATTTAAATTGAACAATTACATTGAGACACTATTTAATATATTTTTTAGATTTTAATCCTATTAAAAACTAGAGTCAGTTAGTCTACCCAATTTATCCCAAGTGGCTGGACCAATTACTCCATCTGCAGATAAGCCATATTTTTTTTGTACACTTACAACTGCATTATATGTATTGTTTCCAAAAATTCCATCTGGACTTGTATTGTAACCTAATTTAGTTAGCATAATTTGTGCAACTGTAACTTCTTTTCCAGTATTACCTTTACGTATAACTTTTGTTGTACTTATAGTCATAAATTCACCGCCACCTATAACCGTTATAGTTTTCTCATCAGGTTGATAAGCAACAGCATAATTTACATAAACAGCTTTATCATCATCATTCATTAGATTAGCTGATGTTGGGACAAATATCTTATCATCTGGCTTAGGTGTTATATTTACATCATCACAGTTCTGTTTATGTTCATCTCTTATTTCTTGTGGAGCATTTTCATATGTATATAAATACCCAGAAATATTAAAAGAATATATGTTTTTTTCAGAAACAGTTTCCTTACTTACTCCTTCTCCTTCTCCTTTACTTGTATCAGCAAATGCTACACTTGTAAAAGTAAGCAATAAGCAACACATAATAGTTAATGTTTTTTTTGATTTTTTTAACATAAAACCCTCCTTATAATTATTTCATTAATTTATTGAAATCCTCAGTATTAATTATTATTACGTCATAATCTTTAGGTGTTGTACCCTTCAATTTACATTTATCTTCATAAAATTTTCTAATTTTACTTGGTGCATCTTTATAATAAAAAGTTTGAGATTTATCAGTTGACTTATTTAATATAAAGTCATTAATATTGTTATTTATTTGATTACTACTATTACTAACTTTAATTTGAGCATCAACTTCAATAAAAGATGTTATAGAAGTCATAAATACTAAAATAGCAATTAATATTCCACTTCTGCCCTTCTTTTTAACAATGCTCTCAAGTCTCTTTTCTAAATTTGTTTTATTAAACTCTGTTGTCAAAATTCTACTATTATAATTCTTACTAAGCTTAATTGATTTTATAAGAGCTAATGCATACTCTTTCTTGTCTTTTAAAGAACAATCATTCAAAACACTTTCATCACAACATAATTCACAATCTAGATTTACTTTGTTACTCATTATATAAACAAGTGGATTAAACCAATATATTATTTTAACAGACAAGACTGCAAACTTTATCAAAATATCCTTGTTCTTAAAATGCATTAATTCATGTTTTAAAATCCAAGTCAGCTCATTCTTACTATAAGGATAATCTGGTAAAAATATGTACGATTTAAATAATCCTATACCTGCTGGACTTATCAATTCATCAGAACCTCTTAACTCAATTTTCTTTTTTATATTTAATTCTTTCAACAAATCTTTATAAATACAGTTTACACTAATATCTTCAATATCATAAGATACATCAACAATAAGATTTTTAAATCTTGTATATTTTATAAATGTATAAACTGCAATGACTATAGTTACAAATAGCCATAAATAAGCTACATACAACATGAGATTATTATCTTTAGGAATATCAATTTGTGTAATATTATTTCCTACTGTATTTCCTTTGGACTCTTTTACTTCATACGTTACTGTATAATTAAATAGAAAAAGTAACATCCTAAAGACTATTACCAACCAAATATAATAATTGAATCTCTTACTAAACTTCTTAAACACATATCTTTTCAAAAATAATAATAGACAAATACCAAGACTACATATAATAGTTGTCTGTATAAGATTGTCAAAGACATATAGCATATAATTATTCATCCTTTAAATTATCAAAATAACTTTCTAAAAAATCCAGCTTATCTCTGCCTAAATTTTCATCCTCATGTAATGCTGAAATTAAGCTTGTAAAAGAATCATCATGTATATTGCTTAGGAAATCCTTTGTCTCAAAGCTTAAATATTCTTTATGTTTTACCACTATTGTGTAATGTGTATATCTGTCTATTTTTTGAGCATCTAAGAATCCTCTTTTTACTAGCCTTGATAAAAGTGTCAGTGTCGTAGTTTGTTTCCAGCCATATTTTTGTTCCATTGCTTCAATAACATCTTTTGATGTCACTGTAGCATCTACTCTCCAAATAAATTTCATTACTTTTAGTTCTGCTTGTGGTATTTTTTTTATCATTCTTTACACCTCCCTCAAAACTCCCGCTAACATAATTCTACAACATGTGAATTTTTTAGTCAAACAATTTATGAAAAAAATGTGAATTTTTGTATTTTTTGTTAATTTTCTAATTTTTATACTATATTAAAAGTTAGATTTAGAAATATAATTTTCTAAATATTTTACTTTTTTAGATATTTAATTACAACAATATATAGTAATTTTTGTTATACTAAATTTTTTTCATAAAATGCCTCTATTTGCATACAAAGGATATTATAATACTTTTTTTCAAAATAGACTAGACTAATCAGTAAATAAATTTTAATAATAAAATAAGATTACCAAATAATCTTATTTTAAATAGTAATCTTAAACAAATTAGTTTAAATTTTAATATTACACAATTCTTTTGAAATTTCTTTAAATCTTTCATCAGATACACTAAACTTTTTCTTAAACTTTTCATCATTCATGCTTTCAACAATCACTTTATCTGGAGATAATTCAGCAATAATACTCTTCATCTTATCAATAGACTTATCATTATATCCCTTGATAACTGTTACATCTAAAATAAATTTTCCTCTATACTGTCTATTAAATAAAATCATATTTGAAATATATTCATCTAGAGTATATCCTATAATTGGTCTTTGAATTCGTTGAAAATCTTCTTCTGATATTGTTTTTATCTCTCCAACAACTTCATCACACATATTGGCTACTTTTATATATTCATCTTTACCCAATAGATACCCATTAGAAAGTAATCGTACAGGTACTTTTTTTCTCTTTATTAATTCAATAATATCACAAATTTTATCATTCAATAGAGCTTCTCCCTTTGAATTAATAAAAATTAGTTCTGCTCTATTCTTTTCTATCATACTTTCTAATTCTTTCAATGAATCATTCATATTATCAAAAGATTGAGGCACATCTACTTTATTATATGACCTTCCAATAGGACAAAATATACAGTCAAAATTGCAGTACTTTTCAGGAAGTATGTTCACTTCCAATACCCTTTTTCCATCCTCAACATAGATGTCTTTATAGCTAAAGCTACCCATCACGATATCACCTCCAATATTAATTTATTGATACTTCTTTATTGTTAATATCTAAAATTGAAATTTTACATGTACCACCTAAATTTTCTTGAATCCTTTTAGCTAACTCACTTAAAGCATTTTCAAATTCTTCAAATCTACTTTCATCTACTAATTCAATACATAAAAAGGCATTGTTTGTACTTTCAGTAAGCATTGTTCTTATTGCTTCACGCCAATTCCAACATCTACAAATTGCTCCTTCATCATCTTTATAGACTATCTCTCCTTCATATGGAGATGAATTTTCATCTGTCCCCAATGGAATAAATTCCTCATTTCCAATTGCTCTAGTTAACCTAATATCTCCTATAAATTTATCTATATCTTCTCCTCCACAAGGTAATGCATATTTTAGTGAGATAGAATTGTAGATATCCACTAAAGGGTTAATAGTTCCTATATTGTTTCCATTATGTACTCTTTTTAATAATGCCTCAATAGATGACCTTGCCCCTTTTTTCGTTTTAAACTTTTTAAATGCTTCTCTCCATACTTTAATTACTTGATTATTACTAAACTCTGAATCCTTTAAGTATTTTAGTGCTTCTTCTTCTCCCTGCAAAATCATTTTCTCATATTCTTCATTTCCTATAGAGTTGTCTATATCATGACAAATAACAACTCCAAGCTTAGCATTGGGAAATAAATTCCAAAACTCATCCTCAATAACAAATCTTTTCATTAGAATACCTCCTAAATTTTAAAATATGTAAAAATAAAAAAGCCTAAAGAAATATTATTAAATATCTCCCAGGCTTTTATCCTTCCGTGTACACAATAATCGTGCGTTTTCTCTTGGACCTGACCATTATAAAATGCGGAACCCTAGAAAACTAAATCTATTTCTAAGTTTACAAAATACAAATAAATTTTAGCACACTATAGTGTTTAAAACAATACTCTATTCTCAACTTGCACACTGAAACAATTTACCACCGCATTTAATATACTAACAGGATTATTCATCTTCTTATAATAAATCTAAGGTATTGTCGTCTACTTGCTTATCTTTGCCATATAATGCTGACACTGAGCTTGAAATTGAATTTTTACATATGTTCTTCAAAAATTCTTTCATTTCAAAACTTAGATATTTTTTCTCTTTTACTAGTATACTATAGTGTGTAAGTTTACCTATTTTCTCTGTACTTAAAAATCACCTCCCCTCTAACCTTTTTAAAACACCTTATTTTTAGCATCAAATGAAGCAAGTAATGTAACTGGTATATTTATGCCTGTTGATGGAGGTTTTACAGCATTCTAAATGTTTTTAAACATTATCATTAATAATTTATACTTTAATAAAATATACATCAAAAGCACTTCTATTATTAGAATACTTTTAATGTATATTAATGTAATTTGGTAATTTGATTATAATATTTCTTATATTTTAGTATGATAATTTTTGTTCATTGCACTATTACAATTTTTACTATAAATTTATATCATTTGTTAATATCTGTAATATTTTAGATACCTTTTGTACTTGTTTCACTGCTATACTCTAATTAAATAAACTAAATTAGAGTATAAGTTGGTGATTGTATGAAAAGAAAACTTTCAACCTATTTTGGGGGATATATTTTAGGTCTAATTATAGCATTTTTTATATTTAAAAAATTGATAATAGATACTATGGTAGGAATAATAATTGGAACTGGAATTGCATTTTTATTAATTTATTTATTTAACAAAAAAAGAAAATCCTAATCTAAAGGAGGTTTTTTCTATTGAATTTACAAGATAAATGGATTAATTTATTAAATCCAATATATATTGAAGACGAAACAAAAAGAAAGAAAATTCAGATTATAATATTTTTTTCTATAACTTTTGGATTAACTTATTTATTAGGTTTTCTATTATATTTTAAACAATTTATTGACCCAGAAAACTTTGGATTATTTATGATGATATTACCCTTATCCTCAGTTTCAATTGCAAAATTTTATACAGAAGGAATGACTAATGATAAATATAAGTTTTATTCATTAATAATATTATTTTTTATAATTTATTTATTTCTACTTATTATTGAATTGTTAAACTTAATAAATAATCAGCAATTTCAATCACTAAATACTATATTAGTTATTATAAGTAGTTTATTTATTATTCTTTATTCTGATAGTGTAAAAGATTTGTATCTTATAAAAAATATTAAAATAGGCTCTTTATTAATTTTTTACTTCATGCTTTCCAAAATTATTCCAATATCATTTAGCCTGATAATGCAAGGAAATCAACCTAACTATGAGGGTATTTTGAATTATATATTCTCCTTTATGATGTCCTTCTTCTCTATATATCTCTTTTTTGGTGAAGAATATGGTTGGAGAGGCTTTTTGCAAGATATCTGTTTTGACAGATTTGGTAAAAAAATAGGTGTTATAGCACTAAGTATGTGTTGGAATTTATGGCATTTACCTCTAATATTTACATTATATACACCTGAAACACCAGTATTAGGCTTAATATCTCGCTCAATATACATATTTGGAATTTCAATATTTTTAGGATATGTCTACATGAAAACTAAAAATGTATGGTTTTGTGCTGTAATCCACGCTTTAAATAATACATCTTTCCTTATATCGACTTCTAGTCTGACATATGGTACAACTATTACTCATTCTGATATAGTAGAAATATCAATACTTATTTTAATTTTTTATGTTCCATTTCTATTTACAAAGGAATATAGACAAAACACCTAAGGCTGATTCTTCTGTTAGAGATATACAAAAAAAACTTAGTCATAATAAAATTACCACTACTATAAACACTTATTCTCATGTAACTAATAAAATGAAAACTGAAACAGTGAATATTTTTGAAGAAATTATAAATTAATTTGCCACCGAATTGTAACTTCGGTGGCAAATTGGTGGCAAACCACCCATTTTGTTGCATTTTCAGTTATTCAAACTGTTAAAAACGCTATATTTTTTATAGTTTTAATCAATTTCTGATTTAAATGGAGTGTCATCAGCTTTTGCTATTCTATATTCCTTATCAGTTATATAACCGAGCTCATGCATCTTATACAACACAATCAATTGTCTCTTCTTAGCCTCTCCATGGTCAATATACCTTGCAGGATTATTCGTCATACCAGCTAACATAGCACATTCAGCTAAATTTAACTCATCAACTTTTTTACCAAAATACACTTCAGCTCCCTTTGCAGCTCCATATGCATTTTTACCTAAATACATATTATTTAAATATGCTTCAAGAATTTCATCCTTAGTCATAATCTTATTCATCTGCTTAGCATTATACATATCCCTTATTTTTCGTTTCATAGTTTTATCATCACTGGTAAGCAGATTTTTTGAAACTTGCATATCTATAGTACTTCCACCTTGTGTCGTATCTGTAAATACATTATTGAGCACTGACCTAGCTAAAGAAATAACATCTACTCCTTTATGCTTATAAAATCTCTCATCTTCTATGGAAACTATAGCCTGTTTTAAATCATTTGGCATTTGCTTTATACTTACAACCTCGCTACTTATATATTTAGACCTAATTAATTTTTTAGTGACTTCAGGCGACCCTTTTATAGCTGAAACTGTAAATATTGCTCCTGATACTGAAAGTATAATCAATGCAACTAGCATAATAGATAACAATGCTCTAGCTATCTTAATCCTTTTTTGTTTTTTTCTTTTTTTACTTTTTAGTTTTTTCTCTCTTTGCTTGTAATCAACTTTTCTTCTTTCTCTTTGATTATAATCTGTATTTAAAGGTCTTACATTATCTCTTGTAAAACTATCTCTTTCTCTTTTTATAAGATTCTGTGAATCTACTTTTTCACTCATTCTTTTACTAGAACTTGTCTTAGAATTTTTATTTTTTTTATTTGTCGAAGTATAAGAATGTTTAGATTTTTTATTACTATCTTTACTATTATTGACTTTTTTACGTCTTATTTTATTATTATCATCATCATCGTAATAACCCATTTTAGTCTCCCTTCTTCATACTAAGGTACATTATACATTGTTCTACAAAATAAATCAAAGAACAAAATTGTAAGTTTAAGGGTCAATTTTATAAAGGATATTTTCACTAATTTTCTCTTTATTTAAGATTAATATGCATCTTTTATTTTCAAAAATAGTTTTGCAGTTGCTAAAGTATCACTGTCAGCTCTATGAGCATTTATATTCTCTATATTGTAATAAGCACAAGCTGTTTCAAGCTTCTTATTTTTTCCTTTATAACTTTTACATTTTTTTAATAATTCTAGTGTACATACATAATTGTTTATTGGCTCCAAATCTAATATTCTAAGATAGTAATTTAAAAATTTCAAATCAAATTTTGCATTGTGTGCAATTATAGTTCTATTGCCTATGTATTTTCTGAATCTAGGTAAAACCAATTCTAGAGGCTCTTCGTTTTCTACCATTTCATTACTTATATGTGTCAATTCTGTTATAAATGAAGAAATTATACCTTTAGGTTTTACCAACCTTGAATAGTTTTTTACAATTTCGTCATTTTTTATTTCTGTTATTCCTATTTCTATTATTTCACAACCTTTATATGGATCTAAACCTGTAGTTTCTAAATCCACAACTACATATTCATTCATATCTCTTCTCCTTATTCTGAACCTCCCATGACTAAAGTTACAAGGTTCCTGCTTCATAGAATTTTGCATAATCAAGTGGATATATTTATATTCTATATTTATGTAATGGACTAATCAATACTTAATTTTATATGATATAGGAAGATTTTACAAATTACAACACACATATATTATTTTTTTCACTAAAATAAAGATTATTTTTTTATAATTGCTAAATTTTCACTTTATGATTGTTTAATCTATTCTGATAAAAATTATTTATTTCTTTATTGTTTAAATCTTTAAAATCTAAATTTTTACACTGTTCATCATCTTCCCATATTCCTGCCTGTTTATTTCCATCATTTTTGTATAATACACCTTTGCCATTTTTCTTATTATCTAAAAAATAGCCCTTATAAATATCATTATTTGGATATGTTAATTTTCCCAAACCATTTTTTAATCCGTATTTAAATTCACCTGTATATGTTGAACCATCTCTATAAGTATACTTTCCTATTCCATGCATCTTATCATCTTTCCACAGCCCTTCATATCTTTCCTTACTTGAAAAAATATATATTCCAAATCCATTTTTCTTTCCATCAACAAACTCACCTTTATATAGGTCTCCATTGTCATATTTGAATACTTTTTCTTCTTTTAATTTTTTATTGCTATTGCTACTATTATTCTTATTAATATTATTGTCTTTTACATACACATCTTCTCTTCTAGCTTCAATTAAATCTCTATCATATCTAAATCCTTTTTTCATTTTATTCTTCTGATTAATCTTTTTATTATTAATGAATACTCTAGCTAATTGAATAAATATAAATACAGACGATAAACATATAAATACACATAATATTGTTCTAAAATAACTAGTTATACTTTCCATAATAAATCACCCTTTAAAAAATTTATTTAAAATACCTAATACAATATATATTTTTATTAAGTGATATTTATACTTTTATAATAATATATTGAATAAAATTAATATTAAAGTTATTTATGTTAAAACAAAGCCATTATAAAAGTAATAAATTGAGATTCTAATTAACATAAAGATATTTATAAAACACACTTGAATATTTCAAATAAATATTTTTATTCAGATAATTAATTTTACGTGAATAAATAAAAAGATGAACTCTATCAAATGGAGTTCATCTTCTTTTACAATAGTATCTATTTAATAATTAACATCTGATTAGTCATTAGTATCTATATTAAATACTAGATAAAAAGTTACATTAATTCCCTTATAATGAATTATTTTTAGATATTTTTACTATAGCTATTCTTTTACAAGAACTTTTATAATTTCTGAAATATACATAGTATGATAATCTTTCTCTGGATACCACTTTTTATCATTTTCTTTGGCATCAAAATTTTCTGGTGGCATAGAGTCATGATATAATTTCTTGCATACCATAATCATGTTAGCTTCTTCAAAAGCTACAGTATCATCTACAAAATATGGTGTAAGTCCTGCTTTTTCTACTTTATTTATATCTCTACCAGAAATAGTTCCACAAATATTTAAAGCTTCTCTGTATGTTTCATCAAAAAATGCAATTGTAAATGTATCATTATTATCTACAAATTCCTTTGTATATCTCTGTGGTCTTATGTAAGTTGTAACAACATTTTTACTCCAATATACTCCAACACCACCCCAGCTAGCAGTCATTGTGTTAAATTTTTCTGAATTACCAGCTGTTATAAGCAACCATTCTTTACCAATCTTAGTAAATGGATTAAACTGTAATTCCTCAATTTTTCCTTCTCTAAAACCCATGACTTCATCCTACCCTTCATCTTTTTAATATATAAACTAATAGTTAAAATTTTGAATATATCTACTCTAATAATACCTTTTAATTGTCTTACATATTCATGTAAATTATAATACAACAAATAAATTACTTTCGCAAGAAGTAGTTTTTGAATTTTACAATCATAAAATATCAATAAAATATATTAATTATAAAACCTATGCTACATTTCTTAAACTTAAAATAATGTATAATGAAAAATGCAGAAAGTACACATACCTTCTACATTTTTTATTATTTTATATTAATTTAGCTCTATTTAACTTTAATCTTATAAAAAATTACCATAATCATCAAGTTTTACTGTATTATTAATAATTTCCTATATCTTATTAACAATATTTATACTATTATCTTTATTTATATATATTTTTTCATTATATAAATCTTCATCAAACATTCTTATTATATTTTCTACCTCATACTTATACTCATCTTCATGTACTCTATAAAGCATTAAATCTTCTAGTAAGTCTTTCATATCAAAATATACATCTTCCAATAAGTAAAAATAACCTTCTTCTATATCTTTCAGTTTATCTATAGTATCCAGTTTCTTACTTACATCTTTCATAACCTCTAAATTTTGTATATTTATATTTATAATTGTTGATAAGTACATTCTCACAGTTTTTATTATTTCAATAGAAAAATCTACAATATTATAATTTCCTTCTTTTTTATACAGTGACTCTTTAAATTTATTAAAACAATTATCTAAATCACAATTTATGTCGTTAAATGGTGGTCTTATTATATCTCGTATTATCAAAAGATTTTGTATTGCTACATTATTTGTGATTGCCTCATCTAAAACAAATAAATTATATGCGTCGTTTAATGGGTCATGAGCGTCTCCACTAAACTCTAAATTGGCAAACTCAAGTAAATTTTTTAATGATATGTAGTTCATACATCTCATACCACAATTTATATATTTTTCTTTTATATCTATAAATAAATCCCTAATATTATTTACAAATCTTGGATGATTGTTTTTCTTAGAACTTCTAATATCAGTATTATTGAAACATGTCAAATCTAAGTTGCCAAAAGTATATATTCCTTCAATATCAGAAAATATGCCTAGCCATTTTTTAAACTTTCTCATGACCTCTTCATAACTTGGTGCATTCTTCAATTCTTCTGAAGATATATGTGTTAATTCCTGTATATGAGGATACACTTCTTCATTACTCACTGGCTTTATTAAAGATTTAAATTTATCAATATTTTTTGTTTTTTCATCATACATAACTGCTCCAATTGCAATTATATCAGAATTCAATACTGCCCTCTTTGATTTAGAATTTGGCATATTCATTTCAAAGTCTATATATACTCTTTTCAATATAAACACCCTTTCCAATTGTTTATAGTGATTCTTTTTAATTATTTTTATTCAAAATCTTCTAAGAAAGAATGTTTCTCCCCATTTTGTTGCCAACCAAGTATTGAATCAAGGTTTACATTTTCTGCCGCCTTAAATATAGATTTTTCTACATTTTTAAAATTTGGCTCTAAGCTCTTTATTAAGTCTTTTATCTCATATCTCTTGTTTCCTGTTTTTTTAGCAGCAACCATACATGCACAATTTAATGGCCATATCCCACTATTTTGAATAAATCTTATAATATGCTCTTCTCTTATATAATAAAGCGGTCTTATGATTTTTATTCCTTCAAAATTAGTAGAATTAAGTTTAGGAAGCATTGTTTTAAAATTACCAGCACACAATAAATTAAGCATTGTTGTCTCTATTACATCATCATAATGATGACCTAATGCAAGTTTATTACATCCTAACTCTTCTGCTTTTGAATATAATGCTCCTCTTCTCATTCTTGCACACATATAACATGGATAATCTTTTGCTATCTCATCTGCTATCTCAAATATTCTTGAATCAAATAAATGTATTGGTATATTTAGATACTCACAATTATCTATAAGTAATTGCCTTATATTTGCATGATATCCAGGGTCCATAGCAATAAATTCAACATCGAAATTAACTTGTCCATGTCTTTTTAACTCTTGAAACATTTTAGCCATAAGAATACTGTCTTTTCCACCAGAAATTGCTACAGCTATCTTATCCCCTTCTTCAACTAATTTGTAATCTCTTATTGCTTTCATAAACTTGGACCATAAATTTTTTCTATATTTTTTTATTATACTTTTTTCTATATCTCTTACTGGAAGTCTTTCCTCAAAAGGAACTATAATTTCACAGCCTTTTCCTGATAGCTCACTCATTTAATCACCTCGTATATTTATGTTAATAATATTTTACAAAAAAGTCTACCTTCATCTATAAAATACTATAATTTTCACTTTAATTTCAACAAATAATTTATAATTTTCAATAACGCATAAACTTATAATAACATAAATAACCTCTTTCTTTTATTATCTTTTTTATTTTTCTCATTTAATATTTTATTATGAGTAACGATTTTTAAATGACTGAATATTATACACTAGATAGAGTTACCTATCTATTTACAACAAGGAGGTTTTCATCTTGGAAAATAAAACTAGAGATATTAAAAAGAATTGTGGTCCATCTTTAGCTAGACCATACGTTAATAATCAAATTTTTACAGAAATGTACTGCCTTTCTGATGCATTAAAATTTGGAACTATATTTCCAGAACTAAATCTATTAGATTCTGAAATGTACAACAAAGAATTATATGCTAAGCCAAAAAAATATAGAGGAGGTAGAAGATAATGAAAGATTCATCTAGAGCTGAACTTATGAGAAAAATTCAGGAGACATCTTTTGCATGTGTTGATATGAACTTATATTTAGACACTCACCCTGATGATAAAAACGCTATCAACACTTACAATTCATTATGTAATCAATTTGCGCAAGCTAGATACGCTTACGAAAATAAATACGGTCCTTTAACTAACTTTGGGTATGCTCCAAGTAGATGCCCTTGGCAATGGGCTGAACAACCTTGGCCTTGGGACAGAGAATTTAATTATTAGACATCAAGTATTGGAGGATTGAAAATTCATGTGGATATATCAGAAAACTATACAACACCCAGTTAATATAAAAACTTGCGACCCTAGAATGGCTAAATTTCTTATAACTCAATTTGGTGGACCAAATGGAGAACTTGCAGCATCTTTAAGATATTTAAGCCAAAGATATACAATGCCTACTGGCAATATGCGTGCACTTTTAACAGATATTGGTACAGAAGAACTAGCTCACGTTGAGCTTATATGTACTATGGTTTATCAGTTGACTTCTGATGCAAGCCCAGAAGAATTAAAGGCTGCAGGTCTTGGTTCAAACTATGCACAAAATGGATACGGAATTTATCCAACAGATTCAAATGGTGTTCCATTTGATGTAAGACCTATTGCTGTTATGTCAAACCCTGTAACTGATTTACATGAAGATATGGCTGCTGAGCAAAAAGCACTTGCAACTTATTATCAACTTATAAATTTAACAGATGATGTTGATGTTATAGAAGTACTAAAATTCTTAGGTCAAAGAGAAATAATTCACTATCAAAGATTTGGTGAAGCTTTAATGGATGCTTACGAATTAGAAGAATCTCAAAAAATGTTCTAAAATTTTTATTTATATAAACTACTATTATTTGATAATTTATAATTTACTGTTTTTGTTAAAGTTTACAAAATAAAATAAACATAGTTTATTTTCTATACTTAAAGAAAATAAAGAAAAAAGCAGGTACCAATTAAGTAGTAACATAGATAATAATCTATAATACTATCAATATTGTACCTGCTTTTATATTATAAGCAATAAAGAAAAATCTATTTATTGAGCTCTATAATAAAAAATGATTATAAAACTCTTCTTGCATTTACATATCTACTTGAATAGTAACTACTATTTATATTAGATATTGTTACCTTTTTTGATGAACCTGAAGATGCATGTATCATATCTCCATTTCCTATGTATATTCCAACATGACTTACAGAACCATTATTTGACCCTTGTGTATCAAAGAATATTAAGTCTCCACTTCTAAGGTCTCCTCTATTTACATATGTTCCATACTTACTTTGATCTCTAGACACTCTTGGTATACTAACTCCTGCTGATTTTTTCATAACGTATTGTGTAAATCCAGAACAGTCAAAACTATTTGGACCTTCCGCTCCCCATACATATGGTTTTCCAAGTAGAGTCTTTGCAAAACTTATTACACTATCAGCTCCCTGACTTGGAGAGTTAGTTGAATCAGATGGAGTTGAAGTATCAACAGAACCTTTTTCAGCAAGATATTGACTTGACACATATCCCGTTTGATTGTCATGATTTACTTTTGTCCATCCTCCATTTTCAGCAATACTTCCAACTTCAGTTCCATAGCTTAATGTAGCTACTTTAGAGTGACCTGTACCTGGTCCTGTTCTAAGGTTTAGTGATTTTGCCGTTACAACCTTTGTGTCCTTTACAAGGTCATTTGAACTACTGCCAGTATTTCCATTTGTAGATTCATTTATACTAGTTCCTAAGTATTTACTTGAAACATAACCCACTCTACCATTAGAACTTATTTTTGACCATCCATTTGACTCAGATATGTATCCAACTTCAGTACCGTATCCTAGTGTAGATATTTTAGAACTACTTGTACTTGGTCCTGTTCTAAAATTTAACCCTTTTGCTGTAACAACTTTTGTTGACTTAACTGAAGCATCATTACTTTCATTACTATTTCCAAGGTTATTTATTCCTACATAATTTCCATGCACATAACCTGTGTTTCCATTATATTTAACTTTTGCCCAAGAACCTTCTTTTCCTACATACTCAACTTTATCTCCTTTGTAAAGTTTCCCCATTGATTCATGGTCTGTACTTGGTCCTTTTCTAAAATTTACTGCATTCCCTGTTATTGTTCTGTTTTCTATACTTACACTCTCTACCCCAGACTCATCAGCATATGCTAAGTTTCCCATTGTAGGCATTATTATCGCAGTTGCCATTATGCTGGCTGCTATTCTCTTTTGATTAAAATTCATAACTTTCCACTCATCTCCTCTTTTCTAGTAGCTTTATTCATTTTTTAAATATAAAAGAAATAACTGACACTATATTAAAATATCAATTATTTCTTTTATATTAATATTATTACAAATTTGTAACTATTTGTCTATAGTAATATTTATTTACCACAAATTACCATAAGTGAATTTTAATCATCAATAGCCTGTAACTTAGTAATATAGCCATCTTTTACCTTTTTAAAAGATGGCTATATTTTTTAACTTTTTTGTAACTTTTTAAAATCCTGTCGAACCAAATCCACCTTTTCCTCTTTCAGAATCACTTAATTCTTTCACTTCTTCTATATTAATATCATAGATAGGTTTTACTATCATTTGAGCAATTTTCATATGTTTTTCAACTTTAAAATCATTTTTCCCATGGTTTATTAATATAATTTTAAGCTCTCCTCTATAACCTTCATCAATAGTTCCAGGTGTATTTAACACAGTAATTGAATGTTTTAAAGCAAGCCCACTTCTAGGTCTTACCTGCGCTTCTGTCATAGTAGGAAGCTCTATACATATTCCAGTTTTAATAAGTTTAGTTTCTCCAGAAGGTATTACCACCTCTTCTATAGAATACAAATCCATACCAGCATCACCTTTGTGAGCGAAATTAGGTATTATAGCATCGTCATTTAGTTTTTTTACTTTCAAATTGTACATTTTATATCTCCTTTCAACTTTCTATAAATATTATAACTTAAATTTCGACCTCTTGAAGTTTTTTATTTTTTTGTGGTAATATAATTATTAGTGTTTTAAAGGAGGATTTTTTATGAAACTTGTACTTGCTGAGAAACCATCTGTTGCAAAAACTATAGCATCCTTTCTGGGTGCAAAGACTAGACAAGATGGTTACTTTGAAGGAAATGATTATATAATTACTTATGCAGTTGGGCACTTAGTATCATTATATGATATGAAGGATTATGATAAAGATAAATATTCTGGTTCTTGGAAAATGAATAATTTTCCATTTGTTCCTGAAGATAAGTTTAAATTTAAGATTGATAGTTCTAAAACCAAACAATTCAATACTGTGAAAAAACTCTTGAATAGAAAAGATGTAGAATATGTAATAAATGCCACTGATAATGACCGAGAAGGAGAACTCATAGCATTTCTAATATTTTTACTTGCAAACAATAAAAAACCAGTAAAAAGAATTTTAGTAAATGAATGGACGCCAGAAGACATTACAAGAGGTATAAAAAGCTTAAAAGATGAAGATGAAATGAGAAATCTTCAAGCCGCTGGATACACAAGACTTATCACTGATTGGTTGATTGGAATAAATTTTACTTCCGTTGCTACGTTGAAATATGGAAATGGAAAATTATTAAATATAGGTAGAGTAATTCTTCCAACAGTTAAATTAGTCTATGACAGAGACATGGAAATACTAAATTTTGTTCCTAAAACTTATTATGAAATAGAAGGTCATTTTAAAGCTGAGGCTGGTGAATATAAAGGTAAATATATTAAGGGCAAAGAAAGTAAATTTGATACACTCGAAGATGCAAATAAAATTATAGCTTCAATTACATCTGAAACTGGTAAAATACTAGATAAAAAAGTTACTATGTCAAAAGAATATGCACCTAAACTTTTTAGTTTGACATCACTTCAAGGATATATAACTTCTAAGTATTCTAATTTTACCTCTGACAAGGTCCTAAATGTCTGTCAATCTCTTTATGAGGGTAATGGTAAGGGTGGATATATAACTTATCCTAGAACTGATTCTATTTTTTTAGAGGAAAGTTTGACTTCAAAGGTTTCTCAAACTTTAGACAAACTAAAAGTTGGACTTGAATATGAAACTAAGATTAAATTTTCTAAAACTAAAAGGGTCTTTGATTCTTCTAAAGTAGATTCCCATAGTGCTATAATCCCTACTTATATAATTCCCAAAAACTTGTCTAAAGATGAGCAACTGGTTTATGATGCTATAAAAGATAGGTTTATAGCAAACTTTATGCCCCCTGCTGAATACGAGAATACAGAAATTAAGACTGAAGTAGATAATTGCACTTTTTTAACAAAGGGTAAAGTACTCAAATCAAAAGGATATCTTGAAGTATATAATAAGGAAGAAAAAAACGATTTACTTCCACTTGTAAATAAAGATGATATTGTAGATGTATTAGAAGTAAAGCCATTAACTAAACAAACTACTCCTCCTAAACCGTATACTGAGGACACACTTTTAAAAGCTATGAAAAATTGTGGTAAAAATGTACCTGAAGAAGATACAACTGTGTTGTCAGGATATTCTATAGGAACATCAGCTACACGTGCTGATGTATTGAAGAAGATAAGTCAAGTTGGATATGTAAATAAAAAAGGAAAGTCTTATTCTATAACAGACCTCGGAAAAAATTTAGTTGAGATTTTTCCTGTTAAAGATTTATTTGATGTAGATTACACTGGAAAACTTGAAAAAAGTTTGAGTGATATACAAAAAGGCAAATACACTAGAAAAGAATATCTTACTAATATCATTAATTTTATATACCAAAATGTCAATATTATAAAACACGATGCTTCAAAAAACATAAATACAGAAGCCTATACTTTTGATTCAAAAACTAAAAAGTTTACTAAAATAAAAGAAAAAAAACAGAAAAAGAGTATGACTAATACTGAAAAAGAAGTTGCTGTATCAAAAGATTCTGATAACAAAAAAGAAAACAAAAATAAAGATGACAATCCATCTCTTGGTAAATGTCCTGTTTGTCAGGGTGATGTACTTGAATTTGATAAAGGGTTTGCTTGTAAAAATCATAAAGAATGTAAATTCGTTATTTGGAAAAATGATAAGTATTTAAATCTTTATAAAAAGAAAGTTAATAAAACAATGGTCAAAAATATTTTAAAAAAAGGTGAAACCAAAGTAAAATCCTTAACATCTAAAAATGGCAATAAGTTTGATGCTACATTAAAATATAATAAGAATCCAGATAACGGTTATTTCAGTTGGAAAATAGAGTTTGATAACTAAATAATACTCATAAAACAATAAATGTCAGTAGCATAATATTCTATATTATACTACTGACATTTATTGTTTTACGATTTTTTAACTTTGTTAACAATGACTTCCACAATTACATCTAGCCTAATTTTTTTACTATCTCTGATAACTTCAGTGTATGTTCATCTAATAAAGTTAATTCCTCCTCAGAGAGATTTGATAGTTTCTTTACTAAAGACTCTTTAAGGATAGCTTTTACTGCATCAAATAAGTCGAATGCCTTATCTGTTAATTCCACCCTAAGAATTCTTCTATCTTTTGGGTCAGGAAATTTATTAACTAAATCATGTTCTACCAATCTATCAATAATTGGTGTCATATTTGATTTTAAGATTCCTAAATTAGAAGCTATTTGAGAAATTGATGATGAGTTCGATGTCATAAGATAAAGAATTACCTTAGCATGCGATGGAGCCATTGGACATTCTTCAAAATACGCTTTCATTATATCCGAGTTATTTTGAAATTTCTTTAACAAATCACTTTCTTTAAATATATTATTTTCAAGTACAAATAAGAAATCTAAAAAAGAGTCTGCTATTTTAAGTATATTATTGTTATCCATCTTTGTAACATCCCTTCAATAAATAATGTAATAAACCATTCGTTATTTATATAGTATAAATTATAAACTATTAATAAATTTAAAACAAGAAAAAGTTATTGACTCATAATAATTATAAATTTATAATCAAATTAGAGAATTATAAATTGCCAATAAAGGGAAGTTTTTTAATTAGCCTAAAACTAAACTTAAATTATAAGACACTTTAAATTCTACAACAAGCTAGTGTGCAATATATAATAGGAGGAGATATGAAAAGATATTTAATAGTTTTCTTAATGTGTAGTTCACTGTTTTTAGTTGGATGTGGAAAAACAGAAGAACCTGAACCCGAGAAACCAATAGCAGTTTCTGTTCAAAAAGCAGTAGGAGGAGAAATTGAAAACACAAATGCTTTCTCAGGAACTACAAAGGTTAAAGATGAAACAGCTGTTACTGCACAGACTGTTGGCACAGTTCAAGAAGTTTATGTAAAACTTGGGCAAAATGTAAGAAAAGGAGATGAATTATTGAGTATAAGCAGTCCAGATTTAGAAAATAGTGTAAAACAGAGTAAGGCAGCACTAGATTTGGCTAAAGCAAGTTATTCAAGTGCAACTGGTGGTTCATTAGAAGCACAAGTAAATCAAGCAAAAACAGCTCTTGATAACGCAAAAATTCAATATGATGAATCTCAAAGGAATTATGACAATAATAAGGTTCTTTATGAGCAGGAAGTAATTAGTTTAGACCAATTTAAAAAAATAGAATTTGCTTTAGAACAATCAAAACAACAACTAGACTCTGCTCAAAGATCATACGATACAGCAACTTCAAAGAGTATACCTCAAGCTAAGGCTCTTGCTAAAAAACAACTTGACCAAGCTCAAGTATCATATAATTTAGCAATGAGTAACTTAGATAAATTAACTTTGACAGCTCCAGTAGATGGTACAATAACTGCTAAAAACTTTGATGCAAAAGAAATGATAACACAATCACAGCCAGCTTTTACTATTTCTAATCCTAACATATTAGAAGTTGATTTAAATGTAGCAGAATCAGATATAGGTAAATTCAAGAAGGATGGAAATGTAGAAGTTATAATTGAAGACCAAAGGATTTTAGGAAAGGTAGATTATGTACCTTCAGTAGTTGACCCTCAGACATCTTTATATCCTGTTAAAGTGCTTGTTACCAACACAAACAACAAGTTTAAAGCAGGAATGTCTGCTCAAGTAAACTTAAGTGTTGAAAAAGAAAATGGTGCTGTTACAATACCTAAAAAAGCAATATTTGAAGAAAAAGGAAAGAAATATGTATACATAGCAAACAAAGATAATATAGCAAAGAAAAAATTAGTTCAAACAGGAATTGTAACAGAGGATAAAATAGAAATCAAAAGTGGTGTAAGCGAAAAAGATACAGTGGTTATTGGGGGGATAAGTCTTATTTCTGATGGAACTAAGATATTTCCTGTAGAAAAGGAGAAATAGTACTATGAATTTTATACAAACTTCTGTTAAGCGTCCTCTTACAATCATAATGGTTTTCTTGGTATTAATAGTTTTTGGTGGTATTGGATATAAGAAAATGTCAATAAATCTAATGCCTGATATAGAAATACCTGTTGTAATGGTTATGACTACTTGGACAGGTGCTGGTCCTCAAGACGTTGATGAACAAGTTAGTCAAAAAGTTGATGAAAGTCTATCAGCTGTTTCAAACGTAAAATCTACCATATCAAGTTCACAAGAAAGTGTTTCTATGGTAGTTGCTCAATTTGAGTTTGGAACTAATTTAGATGAAATAATGAACGATGTTAGGTCTAAAGTTGACGCATTACAGACTAGTCTTCCAGATGATGCAGCTAAACCAACAGTTCTAAAATTAGATATGAATGCACAAGCTATAGGTCAGCTTGTTATATCTGGAGGAAATGAAAATAGTTCACAGGCATTGAGAAAATATGCTGAGGATGTGATTCAACCTAAAATAGAATCTATAGATGGTGTTACATCAGCAGACCTTAAAGGTGGAGAAAAAGCACAGGTCAATGTAATAGCTGACCCAGCTGTTCTTTCAAATTATGGAGTTAGTTTATCAACTATAAAAGGTATATTATCATCTAGTAATAAAACATACCCTTATGGCTCAATTACTCAAGGTGAAGATAAAATAGTTTTAAGAGCAATTGATAAACTTGAATCTTTAGATGATATAAAACAGATTCAAATTCCTGTAAAGGGTGGAAATACAGTTAGATTAGATAATCTTTGTAGTGTAGATTATGGATATGCAGACAAAGACAGTATTTATAGATATAATGGAAAAGACAGTTTAGTAATAGATATTTCTAAACAACAAGATGCCAATACTGTAAAAGTTATGCAAAATGCGTATAAATACGTAGATGAATTAAATAAAGAAAATCCTCAATTTAAAATTAAAATTGCTAACGATACAAGTTCGTACATAAGTGAATCAATAAACAGTGTAATGAGTAACTTGCTTATAAGTGCTGTTATTGCCTTTGTGGTAATCTTTGCTTTCTTAAAAAGTGTAAGAGCTTCACTAGTTGTTGCCATAGCAATCCCAATTTCCATAATAGGAGCCATAGCAGTTCTCTACTTTACAGGAGAAAGTTTAAACCTTATTACGGCCAGTTCCTTGGTAATTTCAGTTGGTATGGTTGTTGACAATGCTACGGTTGTAATTGAAAATATATTTAAATATAGGAAAAGTGGTCGTATGAGTATTGATGATTGTGCTATTGAAGGTACAAGAACCGTAACCAATGCCATACTTGCATCAACATTGACTACTATAGCAATATTTTTACCTATTATGTTTACAGAAGGTATAGCTAAAATAACTTTTGGAGCATTAGGTAAAACTCTTATAGCTTCCCTAGCCTTCTCTTTTATAGGTGCAATTACTCTTGTTCCTAGTGTATTTGCAAAATTAAGTAGAGGTAAAAATAGCGAAAAGATGCAAGAAAAAGACAGTCCCATATTTGATAAAGTAAGTGAAGGGTATAAAAGATTACTAAGTGTATGCTTGAGACACCAACGCTTAGTAGTAATATCAAGTTTACTTATTTTTATAGCTTCTTTAATTGGAATGAGCTTTATAGGTATGGACTTTATGCCTGCTGCCGACAAGGGAGCACTTGCTGTTTCTATAGAACTTCCAAAAGGTCTTAGTCTAGAATCTAATGATTATTATGTATCTATGACTGAGAAAAAAGTTTCAGATATTCCAGAAGTCAAAACTTTAATAACAACTTTAACATCAGATTCAAATAATAATACAGCAAATATAGCAATTGAATTAGAATCTCAAAAAAATAGAAAGAGAACTACTGATGAGATAGAAAAAGAAATAATTGATAGAGTTGCCACTGTCCCAGATTGTAAAATAAATGTAAGCCAAAATAGTAGTGTCATGGGTGGAAGCACAGGAGCAGACTTTACATTAGAAATGAAAGGCCCTGATTTAGATGTATTAAAAATATTAGGAAAAGAAGCTGAAAAAGAATTCAGTTCAATAAAAGGATTTAGAAATGTTGAGACTTCTCTTACAGATACAACACAAGAAGCTCAATTTACAATAGACAAACATAAAGCTCAAGAATATGGTGTAAACACTGCTGAAATAGCAGGATTACTGCGTACAGCAATAAATGGTGACTCAGTTACTACTGCTACAATTGATGATTACAAAGTTGATGTAAACTTAAAATTTAAAGCAGACAGTATTGATAATCTAGAAGATATAAAACAATTAAAAGTAAACTCTGCTACTGGAAAAGAAGTTCCTCTTGGTGCTTTTTCAGATATAAAAATGGCTGATGGTCTACAATCTATATCTAGAACTGATGGAGATTTCTCTGTAAATATAACTGCTACACTTGATAATGTAGATGCTGGTACTGCTACAAAATTAGCACTAGAAAAAACTAACAAAATGGTAATTCCTAAAGATTACTCTATTGGCGTTGGTGGAGAAACAGAGATGATGAATGAGTCTATGGCAAGTCTTGGATTCTCAATGGTTATAGCTATAGCACTAGTTTATATGGTAATGGTAGCTCAGTTTGAATCATTTAGTAAACCATTTATAATCATGTTCTGTGTTCCATTTGCATTTGTTGGAGTTGTGCTTTCTCTCCTAGTCAGTGGGCAAAGTTTAAGTACCGTAGGTATGTTAGGTATAATCTTACTTATAGGTATAGTTGTTAATAACGGTATAGTTCTTATTGACTACATAGAACAACTTAGAAAAACAAATCGTAATAATGATTTAATTGGATTGGTTTCAATTGGTTGTGCAGCAAGATTAAGACCAGTTCTAATGACAACAGCAACAACAATTTTAGGTATGTTACCAACAGCGCTATCTCTTGGTGAAGGTGGAGAAACAATGCAACCACTAGCAATAGTTATAATGGGAGGTCTGACTGTATCTACACTTATAACTTTGGTGCTTATACCTACTATATACTTAATATTTGATAAATGGGAAGATAAGTTTTCAGATAAAATTCCTAAAATATTTGGTAAAATAACAGATAAAATAGGTGCTATAAAAAGAAAAATAATAAAGAAACCAAAATTGAAAGCTAAAGTTTAAATAGAATGGAGGGTGATTGTATTGAATAAGAAGGTTAGTAAAATAGTTGCGATTGGATGCGGTGTTGGAATAATAACAGCCAACCTAATGCCAGTTTATGCAAATGATAATACTTCTTCTATAAGTAAAGTTGATAATTCTATAGTGAATGATTCAACTAAAAGGACATCTGAAAAGGAACTTTTAACTGCTAGAGAAGCTGTCAGTGCAGCACTTAAAAATAGTGATAAATTAAAGATGAAATCAGAAGAAATAAAAATGTTAAAAGAAAAATTGGAAGTACAAGATGAGTTTGATAGTTTTACTGGAAGTGATAACTCATTTCCATACGACCAAATCGGACTTCTTAAAAATCAAAGTGAACAGGCAAAAGGGTTTATGGAAGACCAAATAGCAAATGATATTACGAATAAATACAATGATTTAGTATCAAGAGAAAATGAGTTGGATAAAATAAAAAACAATCTTGAGATAAAAACTAAAGAAATTAAAGATATGAAATTAAAAAAAGAGTTAGGATTAGTAACATCATTAGAAACTGAGTCAGCTGAACTTGAACTTCAGACACTACAAAATACTCAAAAAGCTAAACTTCAAGAACTAAAAAATAATCAAGACTATTTTAAGTTATTGACTAATATAAATTTAGATAATTATCAATTGGATAAGGAATATAGATTTGAATCTTTTAGAGTAGGTGGCTCAGTTGATTCATATATGGAAGGTAAAGTAAATGAATACTTAAAGTACGACCAATTGATTTTGGAGCGTACTGAAGAAAGTTTTAATGATGATGATGAGAATAAAGCAGATTTACCAGATAGACCTAATCTTACAAGACCAGTTGCTCCTACAAAACCAGAACAAGGTGGTTTGACTGATGATGAATATAAGGTTCTTATGGATAAGTATAAAAAAGATTATGAGCGATATGAAAAAGAGGTTGAGGTATACAATCTTGAAAGACAGACCTATGCTTCTGGACTTACTACATATGCAAATTATCTTCAACAAAAATACAATACTGAAAATGGTTTAGTAACATTAGAAGACAGTAAAAAAGCTCTAAAAAAAGGCTTGATTGATAGTTATGCTCAATTACTTGCTTTAGAAGATACAATTGACATTACTAAAAAACAACTTGAATTATCAGAAAAACAAGTAAAAAATACTAAATTAAGATATGATTTAGGATTAATTACTCTAACTGATTATAAAAAACAAGTAGTAAGCAATGAAGATGCTAAAAATAGCTATGACACGCTTATTGTAAACTATAACTCATTAAAAAATGGTATAGAAAAACCTTGGATACTTAATACTGGCAAATAGAAAATATTAAACAACTTTCACAAAATTATTTAATAAAAATATATATAGAATTGATTTATTATTAAATAAAAGACTGTAGATAGATTTGAATAGAAGCAAATTTATCTACAGTCTTTTTAATATACAATTTATAAATTTGTTTTATACAAACCTACTTAATTGTCTACATCTAAGATTTCAATTTCATGTAAAATAATCCTCATTTTAAATTATTATAACTTTTCTAAGTTTTGTATGATATAATTTCATTTTACCTAGAACTTATACCTATGTAACTCTTTATTCTAATAGAATAATTGACAGTTAAAAGAATAAATATTATTTTGAAACCTGGAATCCATATTTCAAAGGGTCATCATTATCAATAATATAAGTAGATACTCCTGTTACATAAGCACTTCCTGTGATTTTAGGTATTACTGCAGAATACTCTCCAGCCTTTGCTTCTTCCTTGATTACACCTGTAAATGTAGTACCAATAAAGCTTTCATACACAAAAGGCTCTCCAATACCAATTTTACCTCTTTTATAAAGTGTAGCAAGTTTAGCACTCGTCCCAGTTCCACATGGAGAACGGTCTGCCATATAATCACCAAAGATTACAACGTTTCTCATATCACATCCAGGTGTTGAAGTAGGACAATACAATTCAGCAAGGTCAACAGAAGTAATATCACATTCAGGATGTTGAATTTCATTTTCTTTGTTGGCATATTCAATCAATTTCATGCCAAAATCAATTAGAAATGGAATATTTTCAGGTGTTACATCCATACCAAACTGTGTAACATCACACAATGCAAAAAAACTTCCTCCAAATGAAATATCATATGTAATCTCTTTCCCCTCAATAACAGTAGTTAAATTTTCCTTATACAAAAATGCAGGTACATTTGTTAATGTTACATTCACAACCTTACCATCTTTTACTTCTGACTTTGTACGGATTAGACCAGCAGGTGCATCTAATACGACCTCTGTATATGGTTCTTTTGCTTCTACAAGTCTAGCTTCTATAATTGCAGTAACAGTTCCAATAGTTCCATGCCCACACATATTCAAATATCCACCAGTATCCATGTAGATAACTCCATAATCTGCTTCTGAATTAATTGGCTCAGTAACAATAGAACCAAACATATCATGATGCCCACGAGGCTCAAACATTAACGCCTTACGATACTGGTCACAATTCTCTTCCAAATATTTTTTCTTTTCAATCATTGTATCTCCTGGTAATTCTGGAAATCCAGATAGCACAACACGTGTAAATTCTCCAACTGTATGTGTATCAACAGCAGTAAAACATTTCTCGTAAATACTAAGATTTACATTTGGTTTTAGTTCCATTTTGGAAACCCCCTCAACATTATGTAATATAGTTATGTAACTTTATTTTATAACTTTATTTTTAAATTGTCAACTCAGAGAACTGGAAAAGATTAAGAAAATATGATATCGTATATTTAAACAAAAGTAACGACCAATGAAATGTAACAAGAAAGGAAATATAGTCTTATGGGAAATAGAGAGAAACATGTAAAAAATGCATCCATGCCTTCAGACTTAAAATATTTAAATCGGAAACGAATACTTGACATCATTAGAAATTCAACAGAGGTATCAGTCAATGATATCAGTGAAGCAACCAAAATTAGCCGTCCTACAGTAAAAAAAGCTATGCAGAGTTTTGAAGAAATAGGACTTTTGGTTTCAGTAGGTAAAGGAAATTCTACAAATATTGGTGGAAAACGCCCAGAATTATATTCGTTTTCTTGTAATAAAAGAATACTGTGTATATCACTTGAAGAGAATTATATTCATTTTGCAATTTTGACCATGAAAAATGAATGTATCTTAGAAATAGAAATTCCTGCCACTTACAAAAATACATTGGATACATTTCAAAAAGAACTTGCAGGTCACATTGAAGAGATTCTAGCAAATGCAGAAGTCTCTCATGAGGAGTTATATGGTATAAGTCTTGCAATTGCTGGATTTGTAGACCAAAAATGTGGTATTGTCAGATTTTTTATGATGGCTCCACATTGGGGCAGAAATATTAATATAAAAAAATGGCTTGAAAAATTGTATCCAAAACAGGAAATTATAGTAGAAAATCTAGTTAGAATGGCTGGAAATGCACTTCTTCTTGAAGAAGAATTTCGCAATAAAAGAACAGTTGTCATGTATGCAGAAGCAGGAATTTCTTCATGCTATATTGATAAAGTTGTGCTTACTGGTAGAAATGCTCTTATTGGAGAAATTGGACACATGACTGTTGATTACAGTGACGAAGAGATTTGCTCCTGTGGAAGTAAAGGATGCTTTGAACGTATGGTTAGTGCTGAAAGGATTCGCTATAGGCTAAAGAAAAATTCATTAAAACTTTTGGAATCATCTATAAACCAATGGATAGAATCTAAGAATTTACTTCAACATGTGTTTGAAGAAGCAGACAATGGAGACGAGCTAGCAAAGATAGAGGTTGGCTATTTAGCAGAAATGTTCTCACTAATGTTAAAAAATGTAGCAATCAATTTTGACCCAGAAGTTGTAGTCTTACTTGGGCAGTATGCTTATGCAGGAGAATATTTTAAGCTTAAATTAAAAGAAGAACGAAAAAAAGCTCGATTCTTCCCAGAGGAAACTGCGTCTATAATATACTATGATACAAGACCATTAAGAGAACTACAAAAAGCTGGAGGATATCAGGTCTTAACGCAAAATTTTTTTGATAATCCCATACTTTATGAAGGTAGCGTTAAGGGGAATGAAGAATAATCAAAAACCTATGCTTTTATAGAGCCATCCGAATTGGATGGCTCAAAAGTTTAACTCTAAATTTAATTATCTTTTATCAAATGTCTCATCTATTTTACATCTCACCATGTTAACAAATTCAGAAATATTATATCCTTTCAGTTTGCATCCACATTTAGGACAATAATCCAATTTCCTAGATACCAAAGCCCTACAACTAGGTTCTGGGCATCTCATTTTCAGACTTTCCTCTGCTACTTTAAATCCACATCGTGGGCATATACTACCTGGACGTGATGATACTTCCTTTCCACATTTAGGACACTTTGTCAACTTTATCCCCTCCAGTAAACTCAATTTAATTGCTAGTTGAAATTTCTCTCTACAATAATATATGCAATATAATTAAATACGTTTCATTTACAACTATATAAGTTATCTTTTTATAATAAAATAAAAATCCCCTATATTCAACTTACAAATAATTTATTTGATACATTGAATGTATAGGGGATATTAATTTAATTATATAATTTTACAGTATATGACTATCTAGGATTTTTTATAGATGCCTGAGCTGCTGCAAGTCTAGCAATTGGCACTCTAAATGGTGAACAAGATACATAGTTAAGTCCTACACTGTAACAGAACTCTACTGAAGATGGTTCTCCACCATGCTCTCCACATATTCCTAGTTTTAATTCTGGTTTAACTTCTCTACCTAATTTAGCTCCCATTTTAACTAATTTACCAACACCATTTTGGTCTAGTACTTGGAATGGGTCTTTTTCTAATATTTCTTCATCTACATATTGACCTAAGAATTTACCAGCATCATCTCTTGAATATCCAAATGCCATCTGAGTTAAGTCATTAGTACCAAAGCTGAAGAAGTCTGCCTCTTGTGCTATTTCATCAGCAGTTAAGCAAGCTCTAGGTATTTCTATCATAGTACCTACAGTATAAGGAACTTCTACACCTTCTTCTTTTATTATAGCATCAACAGTATCCACTATCATTTTTCTTATTATCTTTAATTCATTTACTTCACCAATTAATGGAACCATTATTTCTGGAGAAACTTTAACACCTGCTCTTATTGCTTCTATAGCACCTTGTATTATAGCTTTAGATTGCATTACACATATTTCAGGATAAGTTATTGCAAGTCTACAACCTCTGTGTCCAAGCATTGGGTTAAATTCGTCTAAATCAACTATTCTCTTCTTAATATCACTTACTTTTATTCCCATAGATTTTGCAAGTTCTTCTATAGTCTCATCATCATGAGGTAAGAATTCATGTAATGGTGGGTCTAGTAATCTTATATTAACTGGTTTTCCATCCATAACTTTGAATAACTCTACAAAATCTTCTCTTTGCATTGGTAATATTTTTTCTAGTGCTTTTTCTCTTTGCTCTACTGTATTAGATAATATCATTTCTCTAACTGCTGGTAATCTATCTTCATCAAAGAACATATGCTCAGTTCTACATAGACCTATACCTTCAGCCCCAAACTCTATAGCTGCACGAGCATCTCTAGGATTATCTGCATTAGTTCTAACCATCATACATTTGTGTTTATCTACCCAGTTCATTAATTTCTCAAAGTTTCCAGTTAAAGCTACTTCTGTTTTCTTAACATCTCCTAAGTAAACATTTCCTGTAGAACCATCTATAGAAATATATTCTCCTTCTTTTATAACTACATCATCAAGTGCTCTTATTTCTTTGTTAAACTCATCAACTTTTATTTCTCCACATCCAGCAACACAACATTTACCCATACCTCTAGCAACAACTGCTGCATGTGATGTCATTCCACCTCTAGCTGTAAGGATTCCTTCAGCCTTAACCATACCTTCTATATCTTCTGGAGATGTCTCTAGTCTAACTAAAACTACTTTTTCTCCTTTTTCATTTGCTTTTACTACATCATCAGCATTGAAATAAACTTTACCACTTGCTGCACCTGGTGATGCTGGTAAACCTTTTGCTATAACTTTAGCTTCCTTTAATGCCTTATCTTCAAATTTTGGATGTAATAATTGGTCTAATTGATTAGGTTCGATTCTCATTATAGCTTCTTTTTCGTCTATTATTCCATCTTCAACTAAATCAACTGCTACAGCTATTGCTGCTGCTGCTGTTCTCTTACCATTTCTAGTTTGTAATATATATAATCTTTCATTTTCTATAGTAAACTCTATATCTTGCATATCTTTATAGTGACCTTCAAGTATATGAGTAATTTTTACGAATTCATCAAATACAGCTGGCATTACATCAGCAAGAGTTGATATATTTTGAGGAGTTCTTATACCTGCAACAACGTCTTCACCTTGTGCATTCATTAAGAATTCACCAAATAATTTATTTTCTCCTGTAGCTGGGTTTCTAGTAAATGCAACACCTGTACCACTAGTTTCTCCCATATTACCAAATACCATTGATTGGATGTTTACTGCTGTACCTAAGTTATGAGCTATATCATTCAATTTACGGTATACGATTGCACGAGGGTTATTCCATGATCTAAATACAGCCTCTATAGCAAGCATTAATTGCTCTTTTGGGTCTTGTGGGAAATCACTTTTAATTTCTTTTTTGTATATTGCTTTAAACTCTTTTACTATTTCTTTTAAATCATCAGTTGTAAGCTCTGTATCAACTGTATATCCTTTTGATTCTTTTACTCTATCTAATACATTCTCAAATTTATATTTTGGAACTTCCATAGCAACATCAGAAAACATTTGTATGAATCTTCTGTAACTATCATATGCAAATCTTTCATTTTGTGTAGCTTCTGCTAGACCAACAACACTATTGTCATTAAGACCTAAGTTAAGAATTGTATCCATCATTCCTGGCATAGAGAATACTGCACCAGAACGAACTGATACTAATAATGGATTCTTATTGCATCCTAATGTTTTATTTAAGTCTTTTTCTAAAGTAGCCAAATGCTCTTCTATTTCTTTTATTATATCTTCTCTTATACTTTCATTGTTAACATAATAATCATTACAGGCTTCTGTTGTTATAGTAAACCCAGGAGGGACAGGTAAGCCTATCTTAGTCATTTCTGCTAAATTGGCACCTTTACCTCCTAGTAAAGATTTCATGTCTTTGCTTCCTTCACCAAAACTATAAACATACTTAGTTTCCATTGTTAAATCCCCCATTAATCTTTTTATTTTAATTTATATCATTTTTATTAATAGACATTATTAAATTTCTATTTCTTTGTATATCTTTAGACCGTTTTCTTTCATTATGTCTAAGATTATACCTGCTGTTTCTTCTATTGCTTTATTTGAAACATTTATTACTGGGCATC
This sequence comes from Clostridioides sp. LIBA-6822, assembly GCF_056688955.1. Lineage (NCBI taxonomy): Bacteria > Bacillati > Bacillota > Clostridia > Peptostreptococcales > Peptostreptococcaceae > Clostridioides > Clostridioides sp. LIBA-6822. Next base: position 2,806,438 of record NZ_CP196995.1, read on the forward strand.
CAATTTTTTTCATTATTTCTTCTGAATAATCTAATTCCTGAAGTATTCTTTCTAGATTAGCATAGTTGGCTTTACTAGATAGACCTAAAGCTTTTAATCTTTGAGTTCTTATTTCATTAAGCTTTTCAGGTGAATTAGTAAGACCTATTATCTTCTTAGTATTTATCTCAAATACCTCTTTAGGAATTGGTATTTCTGGAACTAATGGAACATTAGCTACTTTTATATTTTTATTAGCCAAATACATACTCAAAGGAGTTTTAGATGTTCTTGAGATTCCCACTAAAATTATATCTGCTTGAAGAACACCTCTAGGGTCTTTTCCATCATCATATTTTACTGCAAACTCTATAGCTTCAACTCTCTTAAAATAAGATTCGTCTAATTTTCTAATTATACCAGCTTCTCTTTTAGGTTTTCTTCCTGTTCTCTTGCTTATTTCTCTTAGTATATCTGTCATCAGGTCTATACAGCTAAGACCTTCTCTCTCACAATATCTTTCAACAATACTGCATAACTCTTCATCGACTAATGTATATACAATCAAAGCGTTTTCAGCTTTTGCATTCTCCAAAGTTTCAAGTAGTACTCCTTTATTAATCATGTATGGAAATCTTTTTATTTCATAAGTTTCATTTACATAAAACTGAGACATACATGCTTTTGCAACTTGTTGTGCAGTCTCCCCAACTGAATCTGATACTGCATATATAATTAGGTTTTTCACCAGCATACCTCCTTAATTGTCAACTATTTCTAAGAATAGCTTAGTTATGTTGGTTTTTGATATTCTCCCAACAACTCTCATATGATTTTTGTCTTCTCCCTTATATTCAACAATTGGAATCGAATCTACTTCATGTTCTATTATTTTTCTTGAAGCTAATAAAACACTTGCTCCTTTAGTTAAGGTAACTACATTTGGAGTTCTTGTCATTATCATACCTATTGGCATCTTATTTATATCAGAACCTCCTATTGTTGCTTTTAACAAGTCTTTTCTGGAAACAACTCCACATAACTCTTCATTCTCATCTATAATAACTATACTGCCTACATCAGATAAAAACATAGTGACTATTACATCATATATACTTTCGTCTTTCTTAGCTAGTACAGGCATGCTCATTATATCTTCTACTGATTTCTCTTTTATACTTTTACCAATTAAATTAATTTCACTGACTCCTGAATAAAAATATCCAACTTTTGGTCTTGCGTCTAGTATTCCTGTCATTGTCAATATAGCTAAATCAGATCTAAGCGTAGCACGAGTCACATTCAAGCTGGAGGCAATATTTTCACTCGTTATTGGTTCATTTTCCTTAACTATATCTATAATTTTTAGTTGTCTTTCATTAAGCTGAATAATAATCACCTTCTTTCATTGTGCTATACTTTTTATCTTTTCGCATCTTATATAGTATATTATATAACTATATATACCATTCTGTAAACAGATTTTTTATTGAATACGATATATTTTTTTACTAAGTTCTCTCGCTTAAAGATATTTATTATATATTAATGGGGGATATTTCTTTAATTAATAGAACTATATTAGTGTTACAGTTAATATTATAATACATAATGGGTCATTTTAATTCATTTTATATTAAAATTTTTAATTATATTATTTTAAATATGAATATAAAGTTGCAGAATTAATTTAAATTAAATACACTATTAAAATTTTTAATTATAAATGACCTATAATATACCTCTATACAAAATATCTTAACAAAAATATATAATTTTAAAAGGGCTGATTTAAAAATAACCATCAACCCTTTTAAGCACTATCTATATTATATTATCATCAAATCTTACCCAAATATTTTTTCTTGTAATTGTCTTAAATGATATAAAGTAGTATCTTTTTCTATCTCCACCATATCATAAGTTATAACTTCACCTTTTTTAATATCTTTAACTACTTTAGTCTTTTTGCTAACTAATCCAATAGGAACAGCATTCATAGCTTTTGCAACATCGTATTTTTCTATAGTACCATAACATGTATATGCACCATATCCATCCATATACTCACCTTTTTTCAAGTCTTTCTTAGCTATAGTCATAACTTCTGCAACTAGTCCATTTTTAGGTACTATTGTAGCCTTATGCTCTAAAACTGCCATAGCTGCTGATAAAGGAGTCTCTAAGCTACATAAATGATATGGTCTATATAATATGTAATTAGGTCCATCACCCATGCTTAAATACTTTAATTCATCATTAACAGCTTTTAATTTATGAGCAACTACAACGAAAACTCCAGGTGCTATACCATTTACAAAATCAACTACACCATAATTATCTAATACTCCACCTTCGCTCTTTAATGCATATTTTTTAGGTACTTCATTTACTGTAGCCTCAATACCATGACCACCTCTTACATCAGGCACAAATCCAGTTGCATTACACATTAGGGCCATTTCTACCATTGTCTTAGTTCCTTCTTTAAAAGAAGCTATCATATGAGGTGAAGCTCCTTTTCTTTCTGCTTCCTCTCTAACAGTATCAGGATTACAATCTAAATCTAATTTATTATTTTTACCTTTTCCTATCACTCTAACTTCAAATCCCATTGCATCTGCAAAATCAAACAATCCCATTACTGCTCCTGGCTCATCCCCTGCAGAACCTGTAAATATTACTCCAGCATCATCTGCTAATTTTTTAAGTATTGGTCCAACAACACAATCAGTTTCAGCATTCAACATTACTATGTGCTTTTTATTTAAGATAGCATTTAATGCTATTTCTGCTCCAATTGCAATACCTCCAGTTGCATCTATAACTACATCTATTGACTTAGTCTTACAAGCTACAAGAAAATCATTACAAGTTAATACTTTTCCTTCTTGTAATTTTAATTCTGCATCATTTTCATTCGTTACATTATCTATAACTTCTTCATCTATGCCTGCATCAGTAAATGCTTTATGAGCTAATTCTAAATTTATATCTACAACGATAGAAGCCTCAATACCTTTCATATTTGCCATTTGGCTTACCATTCCATTACCCATATGACCAGCACCTATAAGAGCTACTTTTATTTTTTTACCTTCTTCTTCCAATTTTGCAAGTTTTCTGTTTAAATCTAACATATCAATTCCTCCTGTTATAATAATTTTATTTTTCAAATTAAGAAATAGTTATTAAATCTCCAATAGTTATATTTGGATTTCCTATTTCTACATGTATTTCTCCTGGTAAGTTTACTTCACATTCTCCATCAAATTTGATTGTACAGTGACCAATTTCTCTAAGAGTCTTTTGAGCAATATCACCAACTGAAACTATACAATAATCTCTATTTCCTATTGTAAGTGTATCTCCTATTTCAACATTACTTTTTAATGTCGATATTGAATGAATTACAGATATATCCTTTAAGTCCTCATCATTGATGGTTTCATCATATATGATAAGACAATTGCTTTCATCCATTAATTCTTTAACTAAACTGCCTATTCCACTTATCTTAACTTCATATTTCATGACATTCCTCCTGATAATTTATATTTATATTAAGTTAATTAAAAGAAACATTTATTTTTTCTTTTATAAATTTTATGGCTTGTACAATACTTTCTTCATCTTTAAATTTTTGCTCTGCACTATATATATCTAGACCTTCTATTTCTTCAATCTCTTTAAACTTAGCCATCACTGTACGCCCTTTTAGAATTTCTCCAAACTTTATAAATCCATCTGAATCTGAAGATATAATTGCTATACTTCCTTTAGAAAAATAACTTTTCTTTTTTCCTGTAGATACTATATCACCCTTTTTTTTAGCTCTATTTAAAGTTTTAAAATATAATTTATTCTGTTTCATTATAAATATAGTATTTAGAACATAAACAACAAATAAAATTACAAGTAGTTTCATATTTATACACCTTCCACAAACACATTATTTTTTTATTCTATACTATAGCTACATAAGATTCTTAAGTAACACTTTTTTAAACTCTAAAAAACTTCTACATTTACTTATCTTATTTGTTAATTTTACATCTTGTCCTATCTTTAAAACTTCTTCATAAATTTTTACTAATAAATCTGAATCCATTTGGTTCTCACATGGAAACATTGTCATGAGTATTATTTTTATACTTCTATTTGCATATTCTATTGGTTCTTCTAAAATTCCAATTGCCATTAAAAATTTATCTGATTTTTCATTTACAGAATGTGGGAATAATAGACCTTTATCAAAAACTGTAGGAGACTTTTCTTCTCTATTAATTATGTTTTTTCTAAACTTATCATCAATACATCCCAAATCCATAAGCTTATCCATCATTTTTTCTAAAGACCCAAGTATAGTCTTTTCATTCAATATCATAAATTTATCTTCATCCAACAAATTATTTATTAATAAATTTGTAGAATTAGTAGTATCAATATTTCCTTCTCTTAAACACAACACTGTCTTTAACTGTTCTCTTAGCTTATTTTCATCAAATATTGTATTTATTTTTAATACTATGGTTCCTATATTTGATGTGTCTAAATCAATAGTTGTAAAAACTATATCGTATTCATTTAAGTTAATATTTCTCAAATTAAAACTTGAAAGAGTATCAATTTGAGGATTGTTACCTATTAATTTTTCAACTCTTATTTTTAGTAATTTCGCAGTTCCTAGACCTGTACCACATATAATTGCTATTTTCTTTATTGAATAGAATCTACTGCTATTTCTTTCTAAGTATCCACTGAAATGAATTGCTATGTATCCAATCTCATCTTCTGAGACTTCTAAATTATACTTCTTCTCTATTACTCTCCCTGCTATTTGCGCTAATTTAAAAGGAAGTATATAGTTCTGTTTAATCTCTTCTAGTAGGACATTTTTTAACTTTATATTAAATAATAGCCTATTTAGAGTAAAACTAAGATGGTATCCTAGCCCTATTCTTAATTCATCCTCATTTATCAAAATACCCATATCAATATATATCTGCTTAAATATATTTTCCATCAACTCATCAATATTTTTATTAATTCTACTACTATTTAAAGCACATTCTGATGCTGGTGCATTTCCACTTACTAATGGTATAGTCAAATAAATAATTTCCTCATCATTCAAAATACATTCAAATCTTTTTGATAATATATGCTTTATTTCCCTAGCAATAAGGTATTCATCATATGATTTAAGCAAATCAAACTTTACATTATACTCTTTCACTTTCTTCTTTTCTTTTGCTCTATAAATTAAAACTACTATATAGTTAAGAACCTCTCTTAGCATCTCATCTGTAACATAAAAATTGTTATTTTTGAATAAAAACAATAATTCTTCTTCCAAACTTGAGAGTTCTTCTTTTTTAATGTCTTTAAAATATTTCGAATTATTTAAATCTTTTCTTGAGTTTTTATACAACTGATTTAATATAAGCAATCTAATATCAAGTTCATTTCCATGTAATTTCATCCCTGTATTCTGTTTTTTTATTAAGTTTAAATTATACGAAGCTAGAACTTTTTCTACATACTGGAAATCATTTACTAGAGTAGTTCTTCCTACACACATCTCATCTGCTAAACTATCAAGTGTAATAAATCCATCTAGTTCTATCAAATAATTTAGTATAAATTCTACTCTATCTTCCTTTGAGTTTAATGAGAATACATTTTTTCTATTCATATCAATAATCTTATTAAGTACTTTCTCATCTTTTATTTCCAGTTTATATCCTTGACCTTTTATGTATTTGATTACTGCTATATCACTACCTAAATCTTTATTCAATTGTTTTATATAAGTTCTTACACTTCTAGTTGTAACATTCAGTTCATTTGCTATTGAATTGATGCTTACAAACTCTTTTTTACTACATATAATCAATATTTTAAATATCTTACGGTCAATAGAAGGAATTTTCTCAGTTACATTCATTTTGTATCTCCTCCTTGAGTTCATTCTAGTACAAACTTGAAACCAAATTAATACATAAAATTTCACTTTAATAGAGGAAAATTTAGTATTAATCTAAATCGGTAATTACAGTTAATTAATAGTATAAAAGCTAGTCTCTCATTAACAAAACTCTTGACTAGCTTAAATTTATATTCTAAATTTTATTAATCAAATTTAAACCTAATATTGACATTAAACATTATCTTAAAGCAAATACTGCAATACCATATGCAATAATAACAGATATTGGTCCAGTTATTAAACGAGAATAAAATAGAGCTGGAACACCATATTCCACGGTTTCTGGTTCTGCTTCTCCCAAACTTAGTCCTACTGGGACAAAATCACATCCAGCTTGTCCATTTATTGCAAATAAAGCAGGAAGTGCTAAATATGCTGGTATTGCACCAAGACCAATTTGTGTACCTACAAGAGTTCCTACTACTTGGGCTATAACTGCACCAGGTCCTAATATTGGTGATAAAAATGGAAGTGTACAAATTATTGATATAATCAATAATCCACCAATATTACCAGCAAGTGGAGATATTACTTTTGCAATCCAATCTCCCAACCCAGATGCTAAAATAATTCCCATAAGCATACTTACAAATGCCATAAATGGTATTACATTATTCATTACCATTTGGATAGTATCTCGTCCTGCATCATAAAATTTTGATACTACTTGTCCTGCTCCTTGCCCAATAGAAAGTATTATATTCTTTTTAGCATATTCGCCCTGTGCTTTTGATTTTACTTCATCATAATTGTCAGGCTTTCTAATAGAACTCTTATTTTCACTTTTATTCTCTTGAGATTTTTGTGGCATTTCTTCTCCATCTAAAACACTTATACAATTAGGGCTAACATCTGATACATAATATTCCTCTGTTATAAATTTTGCTAAAGGACCTGTTTTTCCAACTGGATTTACATTAATTGTTGGAATTTTTTTCTTTGGATAAACTCCACATCTAGCAGTTCCACCACAATCAATAATAACTACTGCTACTTCTTCATCAGAAACACCAGTTTTAAATCCATCTACAATCTCACAACCCAGTAGTTCTTTTATTTTTAATGTTACTTCATGAATACCACCAGCAGTCATTGATAATATCTTATTTCTATTTCCTTCTTTTTTTATATATAAAGGACCTCCCCAACCAGAAGTTCCTTTTTCTATTTTTAGTATCTTATTTTCATCCATATTAACTACCTCCTAAGCTTTATTTGCCACTTTATTTTTTCTTGTTAAAAAAGCATACATTTTTTCTGTTATTATACCTCTTATAAAAATTACGATTAAACCAACTATAAAATACCATAATGCTAATGTAGTAGTCTCTTTACCTAAAGTAGTCAACCCTGCTGATATTCCTAACCATACAAAAAGTTCTCCTGCATTTGCATGTGGAAAAAGTCCTGTAATTGGATGTACAAATGAAACTGCTGCATCATAAAATCCTGCTTTATGTTCTTCTTTTAAAAATCTACCAAATGTATAACACATAGGATTTCCCAAGAAAAAGACTGATACTAATGGAAGTAGAATATATCTTGTAAAAGAATTCCTTCCAAGTTTAGAAGCCCAATTATTAACTCTTTCCTCACCAATGATTTTAATCAAAGAGTTAATGGCTACCATTAATACAATTAGTGTTGGAAGAGTTCCTGAAACAAGACCTATAAACTGTTCTCCTCCCTTCTGAAACAAACCAATAAACCATTCTGCACCTTTACTTAGACCTGTAATAACGTTTTCCATAAAATTATAACCTCCCTATAATATCTTTAAATTTTTAATTTTATTACTCACTCTTAATTTTACAAATTACTTCTTTTTTCTGTACTATATGATATTATTATAAATGTTTTTTATATTAATATCATTTTAATATAATATTTTTGATAAATAAATACATCTTTTTTCAACTTTATGAAGGAAAAAATTGTACTAATTAGAATTTTCAGAAATATACGAATCTTATTTCGACTATATTTTAAATTTTGCTTAAAAATTTAAGACCTTATTTTTATTTATTTTAATTAATATTATCTAAGTCTTATAAAAATAAAAAAAATAGATGCCTTATTATGAGCATCTATTCTTTAATAAAATTCTTTTTTAATTTTATCATAGATTATTTTATAGGTATATAAATATCAATTTGCGAATCTACATTATTAGGACCTAAAAATCTTTCATCATATACTTCAAAATCATCTCTTATATCAAGTTTTTCTTTTGAACTTAAAAACCAAGTACCCCATATATATTCATAAGTTTTGTCTAAACTTTCTAAGCTACCAATATGAGTAAATACAGCATACTTTCCTCCTTTAATAGTTTTTGAGACAAAGGAGTCTGGAATATACTCATAACTACTAACTTCAAACCCTATTGTTTCATTAAACTCCATTTTTTCACTAACTAGATGTATTTTAGATGTTGCTTCACAAATTCCAAAAGCTCTCTTTGATTGTAGAGTATTTGGAACAATATGATGCACTTTTCTGAACTTTTCCCATAAGTGAGGTAATGAATTATCTTCTAATATCACATTATCTCTTATGCCAATTATCTTTATTTCATCTATTTCTTTTATCGTTGGCTTAATTGTTATATTTCCAACAAGATGTCTCATAAAATCTAATTCTAATTTTTTCTTTTTTCCAACAAATACATCTATTCTGTTTTTTCTATATTCAATAGGGCTAACTTTATATATAGATTTAAATGCCCTACTAAATGCTTCTGAAGATTCAAAACCACACTCAATAGCTATATCTATCACCTTTTTATCACTATATAAAAGTTCTTTTGTGCTATTGACCAATCTTCTTTTTTTTATATAACTTCCTACACTCTCACCAAACATAGACTTGAATAGGCGTGTCAAATGATAATATGAATATCCAGATTCTTTTGCCACATCATTTACAGTTATATTTTCTTTTAAATTATTCTCAATATATATTACAGCTTTTTCAAAATATTTTAAGTAATCCAATATGACACCTACCTCAATTAAATGTTCTTATAAATTTTAAGTATACATATCTAAATTAATACTATTTTCTTAATATACTAAAGTATAATAAATAATTCAATACATTGCTATATACTTTTTATTATTTTACAATTTTTAAATTGTTTATAGAGTTAAATAAAAAAGAACTAAACATTTGACTATCCTTAAAACAAAGTATCTATAGAAAAGCATAGTGCTCATTCATATAAAATGCCTTTTTCTCTTATGAAAATATTATTGTTCAAATCGTATTCTATGCAAACGATAGACTTCATTTAAATTGGAAATATCAAGAATAAGGCTATCTCCCAAATCCATATTAGAAACTTTCTCCATATCTTCATTAGAAAGGTAAAAGTCATCAATCTGATAATTTTCCTGTATTCTTTCCAAATGAACAGACTTTGGAATTGCTATTATACTACTTTGATTAAGCCATTTTAAAATAACTTGAGCAGGTGTTTTCCTATAAGAGGCTCCAACCTCTGCCAACAAACTATTTTGAAAAATATTTTTTTGTCCTTCTGCAAATGGTGCCCATGCCATAGGTTTAATATCATATTTCTCCATAATATTACGTAATTTTTTCTGCTGACAGAATGGATGAAGTTCAATCTGATTGACTGATGGGGTAATATCATGGCTTAAAATCAAATCCACCAAACGATCAGGTAGAAAATTGCACACACCAATTGATTTGATTTTTCCCATACGGTAAAGTTCCTCCATTGCCTTCCAGCTTCCATGATAATCCCCATATGGCATATGAATAAGATATAAGTCTATATAGTCCATTTGTAAATTAGATAGTGTCTTTTCAAAAGATATTTTGGTTGTTTCGTAACCAGCATCCTGAATCCATACCTTCGAACAAATAAACACCTCTTCTCTTGAAATACCACTTTCACGAATTGCATCACCCACTGCTTTCTCATTTCCATAACAAGCAGCTGTATCAATTAGACGATACCCTGTACGCAACGCATTTAAAACACTTTCTTTACACTCTTCATAATCAGTTACCTGAAATACACCAAAACCTAACAATGGCATTTCCAAATTATTATTCAATCTAATTCTTTCCATAGAGTACCTCCTATTTTTAATTTTAAGCTAAATATATTGTTGTATAAATATTAGAGATTTTAATTATATCTACTAGGATATATAATCTATTCTTTATGAATCCTATATTACATATAAAACTTATCTATAATCATAAGTTTTATTATCAAACCTCATCATATTCTAATTTATTCTTGTACTGTAATCTTGATTGTTTTAGAAAGTGTATCAATATAATCTTCACCTGATATAGCAACCCCTAATTCATAAAGATTACTGCCACTTCCAGAATAGTCATAAAACATTACAACATCATCCCATGGAGAATAATAAGCTAATGTCCCTTTATCAGCATTTGCCATAGGTGTATCTGTAGTATTTAACTTTTTAGGTGGATAAAATACTTTCTCATTAGTACTAAAATTTTCTACTTCCATTGTCAAGGGAAGTTGTGCATATAAATCCTTTGCTGCCTGTGAATCATTCAATTCATATACAATCGTATTTCCATTTCCTGATACCTGAATTTTCATTTTATTATCCTTATTAATATCCTCAATATTTGTCATTTCTTCTGATTGTTTTGTATCTACGTTTTCTTTATGTAGCTTAGCTTGTGCTTCTTTTTCTGTATTTGTAATTTTGATATAATTATAACCTGATACAATAAAACATAATATACAAACACATAAAATCAGCTTCTTCATATTATTTACCCTCTCTTTCAGTGTATCAAATGTGCTTTTTATTCAATCAACTCAAAAAAATCAGATGGTGCTTTTTCAATATTTATATTTATTATCTGTGTTGTAGCTTTAATTTCGTCCTTTAAATAGTAGGCATTCCATATATTACTTTCTAATCCACCCCATAGTATATTAAACTTTCCTGTATTTAAGTCCATAACTATACTTTTTAAAGTTCCAAAAAAATCATTATAGTAATTACAAGATAAACCATATGGATATTTTGAAGATAAGAAATCCATTAAATCCTTCTCACTAATTTTTTTAGAATTATCTACATATTCTTTAATTAAATTATATCTATAAATCGAATTATTCATTGACTTTGGTTCTAATTTATGAAGTTTATCAATATGGATATGGTTTGTAGAGTGGAGAAAATATTCTCTCTCATTTTTCAATTCATTTATTCTCTTTACCTCTTTTTTCCCATCTAGAGTTTCTAAAAGTGCCATATTTCCAGACTTATCTGCAAGTAATAAATTAATATTATATGCAATAGGCATATCTTCTATATAATCTAATGCCTCCTCTACATCTTTGCAATTTTCTAATAAATATCTAATAACAGCCCAAAACTGTAAACCTACAATTTTAGGTTTTCTCATACCTTCTTGGCTTCCTACAGGGTAACCACAAGATGTTTGACTTACACCCAAGCCACATTCATTCATACCTTCAGTTCTTCCAAATTGCATGACTGTAGTTCCAATGTGTGCATATTTCCCAACCACTTTAGTTTTACATAAAGCAAAATCTTCCATATGGTGTGAGAAGTCAAAATTACGAGCAAAGAGAACATGCCCATTTTCAGTTAGCTCTGGTGTTAAAGCAACTTGACTGCAACCTGGTCTAAGATAGGTCATAGTATAGTATAAAAGTTGACTACTATCTACTTTAATAGCATCAGCAAAACCTTGTAATTCTTCATTAAGCCCTGGGCAATATTTATCAAATAACTCCACCATATGATTTTCTTCTTCTTTAGTTACAACATTAGATTTATTAGTCTGTTCACATATCAATTCTGGTATATTTACAATTGATTTTCCTAACTCATACCCTATTTCATAGTTTGTACCACATAATTCGAAAGTTCTTACTTTTAAAGTTTCCATATTATTTCCTCCTATATATATCTTGTACTTGATTTTATCATTAGGGCTATAACCTTTCATGATATTTTTTGCTATAATAAATTCACAGTTCTAAAAAGTCTAACAAGTACTAGATTTATATAGGATTATTTAAATATCTATTATATAAATTAAATGTTAAAACTTAAAAGCTTACTTTTGCTCATACATATTTATTCCCTTAAGCCATGAAATAATTTTTTCTTCTGCACCATTTCCTCCATTTCCATAAATATCAAATATATCTAAAACTTTTGAATTAGGACATAATTTTTTTATATCTTTATCAGCATGACCTTTTCCACCACCTCCATGAGTAATAAAAGGTATAATATTTTTTCCACTTAAATTATTCTGGTTAAGTAAAGTTGCTATAGGTGGTGCAATTGTACTCCACCAATTTGGTGTCCCTAAAAAAATAGTATCATAATCATTTAAATCATATGATATTTTTTTAATACTAGGCATAATACCTTTTTGTATTTCTTGTTGGGCTTGTTTTACTAGCGCGTTATAATCCTTTGTGTATGGTGTTTCTGTAAATATCTCTTGTATATCAGCCAATGTGTATTTTTGAATAATCTCTGCAATTCTTTTAGTGTTTGATGAAATTGAAAAGTATATTACAATATTTTTTTTACTCATATCTATTCCCCCTCATTCTTTTTAAGTGTCATACATTTAGCGACTGTATTTCCTGTTTTTAAATATGTATATCCAGGCATTTCAAATAAAATTGGTTTTAATTTATCATAATCTATTTTACTTTCTTCATTTAAAATTTCTTCAGCTGCATATGTATGACTTATTTTTAAGATAAAATTTTCAAATCCATTTGTTTCATAAATATCATCTACATAACATTCCATGTTTAATTTTGATTCTTTTATTAGTGGTGCACCTTCGTTACCTATTTCGTATTCAAATACTTTTGATTTATCAATTTTACTTCCACTTACACAACCAACATAATCTGCTTTTGACAACATATATTCATCTACAATATTTACAGAAAGTACTTTGCTTTCTTTAACTCCTTTATTCGTATAATGTGATTTTGCTAAACTTATCATAATATGGTCATGTCCAATAATACCTAAATGTCCTACTAACATCCAGTTAGGTCTTTCATTAATTACTACTCCAACTACTACTAATGGTGTAGGATATAGTCCTATTACAGAACCTAAATCTTTTTTCATATATAATTACCTCTTTTCTTTTATTTTTTATATTGTATTCCCTTAACTCAACTTAAGGTCAAGTACTATTTTTTATATTAATGCTTTTCTTTCCACTCCTTAACCATTTTTTGTGTTACAGGGTCACACAGATTATAGTAATTTTCAATTTTATACTCAACAACATCTAAACATTCTTGAAGTTTACTAATCTGTGTAGTCAAATCTTCCTTTACTTCCACCAATATTTCTCTACGGACTTCCTTTGTATCATCATCAGAACATGCAAGTCGTACATATTCAATAATAGCTTCTAAAGAAGCACCTGCTTTTTTAAACTTCATCACAAACTCAATCCAATGAATAGCACGTTCATCATAATCACGAATTCCAGATTTATTTTTAGGAATAGGTGGAATCAAACCAATCCTTTCATAATAACGCAAATTATCGACTGATATTCCAGTACGTTTTGAAGCTTCTTTAATTGTCATAAGCATCACACTCCTTATAATTATCTTTTTTTTAATATACAACCTTAAGTTAACTTCAAGTCAAGTCTTTTTAAGAATTTTTTTTATAAATTAAAAAAGTAAATCAAAAAGGTGAACTATACAAAGTTCACCTTTTGTTTTAGAGACTATACTTAAATGTAATTTATTATATTATAAATTTTATAATTTAATTATGTTTAATCCCAATATATTTTATTTTAAAATTATATAAATATATTTTTTAACACTTTAAAAAGGACCTAAATTAATCTGTACTGCAATCATCAAAAATATAAACCCTAATGCTAATTCCATAAGTATTATCTTTGATGCAAATTTAAACCATCTTGTATAAGGTACATGAGCAATAGATATACCAGCCATAAGAACTCCAAGTGTTGGAACTATCCCATTTGCAAATCCATCCCCCATTTGATAAGCTAATACTGCAACCTGTCTAGGTATGCCTATAACATCTGCAAGTGGAGCCATAAGAGGCATTGTCACCATAGCTTGACCAGTGCCTGAAGGTATAAAGAAATTAATTACAGACTGCATAATCATCATTACTCCACCACTAAAAATTCTAGGAACATAATTTAATACCAGCGACAATCCATGAACTATTGAATCTAAAATTACTCCTTGTTCTAATATAACTACTATACTAGATGCAAATCCTATCAAAATAGCTGGATAAACCATATCTTGCATACCTTTCACAAATCCAGAAGCAATTTTATTTGGACTCATACCATATACCACTCCACATAAAATTCCTAAAGCAAAGAAATAAGCTGATAAATCTGACATGCCCAAAGAAAATTTTACAATCAATATCATCAAAGCAAGTATACCGCCAAAGAATGTAACTAATACTCTAATATTTCCAGCAGACAATTTTTCTTTGACAGATGACTCATCTAGTTTCCAATTACTATAATCAATATCTGATACTAAACTTTTACTCGGGTCTCTTTTTATTTTTTTACAATAAAAAATTATATATGTTGAAAGTAAAATCATAGTACAAATCCAAAATATCCATCTAAACCACATTCCTGAAAAAAGTGGCAGTCCAGAAATACCTTGTGCCAATCCCACAGTAAAAGGATTAATAGTAGCTGAACCATAACCTGATGCAAGTCCTAGAAGTAAAATACCTGCAGCAACTAAAGCATCATATCCTAAAGCGATACATAAAGTCATTAATATAGGCAAGAATGCAATACATTCTTCATACATACCTACAACTCCACCAGCTAACCCAAAAGTCAATACTAAGCATGTAATTATAATCTCACCTTTTTTGCTTCCCTGACTTTTAGAAATAACTCTTCCAATCAAAGCATCTAGTGAGCCAGTAGAATTCACTATACCAAATGCACCACCAATGATAAGTACAAAGAAAACTGTAACAGAATTTTTTCCAAGCCCACTTGGTATAGCTCTAAATACATCCATTATACTAACTGGATGTTGTTCTCCATATTTAAAACTT
Source organism: Clostridioides sp. LIBA-6822 (assembly GCF_056688955.1). NCBI lineage: Bacteria > Bacillati > Bacillota > Clostridia > Peptostreptococcales > Peptostreptococcaceae > Clostridioides > Clostridioides sp. LIBA-6822. Next base: position 2,821,549 of record NZ_CP196995.1, read on the forward strand.
CCTGCTTGCACAAGCATATTTCCAGTAGTTAAATCTTCAACTCTATTATATGTTCCAGAAGGAACAATATAGGTCATTACGGCTGCAAATATTATAAGACCTATCATCAAAACATATGCATCTGGGAATGTTAATTTTCTCTTTTTGCCTTCAGTTTTATTAGTCATAGTAAAGTCCCCTCTATTTAAAATCTACTCCTCTTTCATTTTTTCAATTAACTCTGGATTTTCAAATAATCTAAATCCTGTTAAGGCCAATATCTTTATACCATCAATCACTCTATTTTTTGCATATGGATTCATAGAAGCTTTCAAAAATTCTTTTGTATGTAGCTCTTCGCAATTTTCAGAGAATTTCATTAAAGGGTGTATACATGGTATCATTTGACTTAGATTTCCCATATCTGTCGAACCTAATAATACCTGGTCATCGTCATCATATATACCAAATTCCTCCATAATATTTGTAAAAATACCTGTTAAAACCTTGTTTGCATTTAAGCCTTGGCAAGTTGGCTCAAAATGGTAAAACTCAAGTTCACAACCAGTAGCTATTGCAGCTCCTCTAGCACAATTTTTTACTTTTTCAACTACCTCATCAAAGTAGTCTTGCTCTTTTGCTCGTATTTCTAGTCTTACTTTCCCCATGTCAGGTATTACATTTGCAGCAGTTCCTGCTTCTAGTATGATACCATGTATTCTAGTTCCATCTACCAATTGTTGTCTCAATGCATTCACATTATTATATAATAATACTACTGCATCCAAAGCATTTATTCCATTATATGGCTTAGCTCCTGCATGAGATGCTTTTCCAGTAAATATGAAATCTAATCCCCCTATTGCGATAATTTCTGGTGTTACACAAGTTTTTGAATTTGGATGTATCATCATTGCTGCATCATATCCATCAAATACTCCATGTTCTATTAAATAAGGTTTTCCATCTCCAGTTTCTTCAGCTGGTGTCCCAATTATACTTACCTCTCCTTTGTAAGTATCTAGTATACTTGCAAGAGCTATTCCAGCTCCAACTCCCATGGAAGCTATCAAATGATGGCCACATGCATGACCATTACCTGGAAGAGCATCGTATTCTGCTATAAAGGCTATTCTTGGACCATCGCCATTTTTCTTGGTTGCTTTAAAAGCTGTTGCCATACCTGCCAAATTTTCTTCAACCTCAAAACCTTCTTCTCTTAGAAATTCAGCTATTTTTTTAGCAGACTTATATTCTTGTAAAGCAATTTCTGGCTCATCATATAGAGATTGACATAAACCTAAAATCTTTTCTTTCTTTAAATCCGCCACTTGTATTATTTTTTCTTTCATATCAATCTTACCTCCCACTAGATTTATTTGTTAGTTATTGTATCCTATTATAAACTTTAATTCACTATATTGAACCTATAATCTAATCACTTACAGTGACACTATGATTAGATTTATCATAAAATATAGTCATAGCATCACTGCAAAATATAGTAACTCAATGAATATTCAACTTTATAGTATACATAACATTGAATTCATATTTGAGTTTATTATAAAAACTAAAATAAAATATATATAAAGCTCTATAAATTATCTTTAATTTAACCCATTCTTATTCTCTTTTATGCACTTATTTTCCCAAAATTCAGCATTTTTTATATCCAATTCTATAGGATTAAAAGTTCTATCGTTCCTTTTTATTCCCATCTTTTTCTGCCTTTGATAATCATAATATGCTTTTATAGCTGGTTTTTTTAATGTAAATATACCAACTAAGTTTATATATGTTAATACACCTATACATATATCACCAAGTGCCCAACTTGTAAGTGGTTCTATAAAACAACACATTGCTGCACATACTATAAGCATAAATCTACAGACATTAATTATGTACTTTTCGTGCTTTTCTGCTTTAATTCTAGTTACTAAATAAGATACATTGGTCTCCATCATGTATGAGAATGCTAATAATGTTGTAAATGTAAATAGTAGTAAAACTATTGCTATAAAAATATCACCTAATTGAGGATGTAATGTATTTATTGCACTCTGTACATATTGTGGTCCTGGTTCTACACCTGGTAACGTTGTATAAACATCTGTAACATTATACATGCCTGTTATTATAATCATAATACCTGTGGCCATACATATTAATAATGTGTCTACATAAACAGAAAAAGCTTGTACTAGTCCCTGCTTGGCTGGGTGACTTACTTCTGCTGCTGCTGCACCATAAGTTCCAGAACCTTCTCCTGCTTCATTTGAGTATATACCTCGTTTTACTCCCCAAGATATTGCTGAACCTAACATTCCTCCAAAAACCGAACCAAATCCAAATGCAGATTTAAACATTGTTATAATAGCTCCTGGAACCAAATTTATATTTGCTATGATTATTACTAATGTCATAATAAGGTATGCTCCACCCATTATAGGTACTACTTTCTCAGCAAATAAACCAATTCTTTTAATTCCTCCGAAAATTATTATCCCTAGTGCAATAGAAGATGTAACTGCTATTGTCATTTTTGAAAATCCAAATGCTTGATTCATTGCTAGATATAAAGTATTTGATTGTGTACCAGGCATAAAAAATGTATAGCTTGCTATTGCGACTACTGAAAATAAAATTGAACATTTTTTCCAACCAAGACCTTTTTCAAAGTAATATGGAGGGCCTCCTCTGTACTGTCCATCATGCTCATCTTTATATATCTGAGCTAAAGTGGATTCTACAAATGCAGTTGCCGATCCTAATGTAGCCATTATACACATCCATACTAATGCTCCCGGTCCTCCCATTGCTATCGCCACAGCTACACCAGCTATATTTCCAGTTCCTATTCTTCCAGCCATAGATGTAGCAAAACCCTGAAACGAGGATATTCCAACATGAGAGCTATCTCCTTCAAGTAAAAGAGTAAACATTTCTTTTACATCTTTTATTTGAAAAAATCTTAGTCTCAGTGAAAAATATAATCCTATACACAAACACATTGCAACTAATACAGGTGACCAAACAATTCCATTAATGGTGTTAACTAAATCGGTCACTTAACTCACCACCATTCATTTTATATTTATAGACAATAATTTAAACAGCTATGTTTCAATATTTTATATAATCTTTAACTCATATATATCTAAAAAATCTATCTTCTATTTATATTATTTTTAATCCACAAACTATAAATATTTATTTTTAAAATTAAGAATATTAATTGATATATAAACATAAATTTATAAACTTTTTAACGATATGTATTTGACAAATAATCAAACAATATAAATTGGAATACATGTAATGAAAAGCCTGAAACTGTTATTATATAAATAGTACAATATACAATTATTAATATATAATTGAATAGCATATAGTTAGATTTTAAATTTTCGTATTTATTATGAGGTATAAAATTGAGTACAATTACCACCTATTTTTTAAATTTTTTTAAGATTTAAATTAAATAGGTTTATGTAAATATGTAAATAGATGATAATTGCCACTCAATTCCAAACCTTTAGGGGTAACTTTATACTAAAACCTAGAAACTTGATAACATTTTGATATTTTACACTTTAAACTTTAAGTATTGCTATAAAAATTAATATTTTGGTATTCTTACAATGCTTATGCTTCTAACTTACTTTCTCTTCTCTTCTTAACTTTTAATATATATAAACAAGATAGTATACCAATTACTAGAATTGCTATCTGGAATATAAATGTATATGTGTAACCTTTATTACCATAAGTATCTATCCAGTGTCCTATCAATGCAAATTGGAATACATCTGGTGAAAATCCTAAAGCTGCAGCTATACCTATAGTAGTTGCTGAATATTTAACTGGAACTTTTACTTCATCTTGAACTGCATAGTATATACCTTTTCCCATGTAGCCTAATATACCTACTACAAATGTTAAAGCTATAAATATAGTCATTGGAGTAGATGCAGGTAATACTAGGAATAAAACTATTACTGCTATACCAAATACATATATTGGTAAAAGTACTTTTGTAGGTGATTTCACTTTGTCTGCACAATATCCTCCAAATGGCGCTCCAAATAATTTTAGACCATGTTGTCTTATTATTGCTAATGCCCCAGATAATGCTACAGAGCCTCCAAGTACTGATGTTATATATGGTGTAAAATAAGACATTGTAACTGTGAATGAATATACACAGAATATACTTATTCCTACTAGCCAAGTATTTGGTGATTTTAGTACTGTCATAAAATCACCAGCAGACATTTTTTCACTTACTTCTTCTTTATCTTCTCTAATATCTACATCTTTAATTACATACCATAATACTGGACACATTGCTATTGATAATATTCCTAAAGATATCATTACCCATCTCATACCTAATACAGGAGTTGAAAAGCATGTATAAATATATAAGAATATTGCTCCCATTACTACTCCAGAAACTCCAACCATAGCTTCATTGAATCCATAAACTTTACCTTGATTATCTTTTCCTATAACTCTAAGTATCTTTACCATAGAAGGATAGTTCATAACTAATGATGTTATTGCACAACCTACCCAAGTTGCAACTGCAAACGGATAGTTCATATTAAATGCAAATGCAAATGATACTAACCCATTAAGAAATATAGAACCTAAAATTATCTTTCTATAATCAAATCTATCTGCTAACCAACCCCCTATAGGAGCTCCAAATATATTCCCTAATCCATAAATCGTAAGTAGAAAACCTAGTTGAGTATTTGTACACTCTAATGCTTTTAAGATTGGATCATATAATGTATATTGGATAAATGGTATAATATAAACTAATTCCCAAGATATTGCTATAATAACAAGTTGAAACATTAACTTTCCAAACTTTATACCGTTCTCTTTTTCTCCCATATTTAAGCCCTCACTTTTTATATTTATTCACAAGCATAATTGAGTTCTTTTTTTATAACTTCTGCAAGTATTTGAATTCCATTAACTATTTGTTCTTCTGACATTGTTGTATAGTTAAGTCTCATAGTGTTTTTTGGTCCATTATTTGCAAAGAATGATTCTCCAGAAACATAAGCAACTCCAGCATCAATAGCTTTGTCTAGTAAATCATCTACATTTATATTTTCAGGAAGTTCAACCCATATAAACATTCCTCCATCTGGCTTTGTATACTTAGCTTCCTCTGGAAAATGTTTTTTCATAGCATCTAACATCAATAAACATCTTTTTTTGTACTCAGCTCTTATTTTTTCTATATGCTCATTTAAATTATATTTCTTTAAAAATTCTATTACTTGTACTTGAGAAAATTGATTTGACTGTAAATCTATACCTTGTTTTAAAAGTTCTGCTTTATCTATGATATCTACATTACCACACATCCAAGCAACTCTAAATCCTGGACATAATACTTTTGAAAATGAACCTAGATACAATACTTTATCTTTAGTATCAAGAGATTTAAGTGTAGGTAGAGGCTCTGGTGTAAATCTTATTTCTCCATAAGGATTATCTTCTATAACTATGACATCATATTTATTCACGACTTCCATAAAATCTTTTCTTCTTTGTAGAGACCATGTCTTTCCTGTAGGATTTTGAAATGTTGGTATTACATAGATTACCTTTATGTTAGAATTTTCAGATAATAATTTATCCAAATCATCCGTTACCATTCCTTCATCATCAGTATCTACTCCTAAAAAATCACATTCATAAGGTCTAAATGCATTTATTGCACCTAAGTAACTTGGATTTTCTGTAACTACTATGTCTCCTTTTTCTAATAGAATCATAGCACTAAGAGATATACCTTGTTGTGAACCAGTAGTTATTATTATATTTTCTGCTTTTGTATCAATATTTTCCTCTTCTTTCATTCTTTTTACTAATAGTTCTAATAACTCATCTTCACCTTTAGTAGGTCCATATGCTAAAGCAAACTTGCCTCTTTCATTAAGTACTTTTTGAGTTATTTCACTTATCTCTTCTATTGGAAATAAATTTGGGTCAGGAAGTCCTGCAGCAAAAGATATAACAGTACCACCACTTGCTACCTTCTGAGCTATTTTCTTTTGAGAAGCTCTTATAGCTGAAGCTTTTACCATATCCATTCTTTTTGCATATTTCATAATAATTTATCCTCCTTAAATAATAATTTCTTATTGTGATGCTAAGCATGCTAATGCTATTGAATTTATTTTAATTTCAGCTGTATCAGAACGTGAACCTAAAATTATTGGATTTGTTGCTCCTAAAACTATACCTGCCCACTTAGCTTGATTAAATCTAAGCCATGATTTTCCTAATATATTTCCCGCTTCTATATTTGGAAATACTAACAAATCAACATCACCAGCTATATTACTTTTAATGCCCTTATGTTCTGCTGCATGTGCATCAAATGCCACATCAAATGCTATTGGACCCTCAGCTACACAATTTGGTATTTCTCCTGATTTCTCCATTTCTACAAGTAAGTTAGCATCTACAGTAGATTGTATTTTAGGGTCTACCATTTCATTTGCAGTAAGTATGGCAGTTTTAGGATTTTCCATGCCTATACTCTTCATAGTAAGAAGTGCATTTATCATTATATCTTTTTTTTGATTTAAATTTGGTGATACATTTATACCACTATCAGTACAATAAAGAAGTTTGTGGTATTGAGGTAATTCATATACTGCAAGTAGACTCAATAATCTCCCTGTTCTAAGACCAGTTTCTTTATTTAATATAGCTCTCATATAGACACTCGTATTTACTAATCCCTTCATAAGAACTTTAGCTTCCTTATTTTTAACTATCTCTACAGCTTTTTTAACTGATTCATCAGGATTTTGACATCCTATTATTTCGTGACCTTTTAATCCAATTTCTTTTGATATACTTTCTATTTTTTCTTTGTCTCCTACAAGAATAGGCTTTATAATGTTTAAATCTGTTGCTGATTTCACAGCCTTTAATACTTCTTTATCTTCTGCAACAGCAACACTTACAATAACAGGTTCAAGCTTTTTAGCCTCTTCTAATAAATTATTAAAATCTTTTAACATACTCTTTCTCCTAAATATTAATAAGTTTTTGCTATTTCTTCTCCCTTAAGTACTCTAAGTGCTCCAAGAGCAAGTGCTTCCATCTCCATTTCTCCTGCAACTATCTCTACTGGTGCCAAATATGAAACTCTTTCTATGACTCCTCTAATTACCATTTCCGAATGTGATATCCCCCCAGTTAAGATAACTCTATCTACATTCCCTGAAAGTGAAGCTCCATACATAGAGATTTCTTTTGCTACTTGATAAATAAATGCATCCATTATAAGTTTTGCTTTTTTATCACCATCTTTAATTCTATTTTCAATTTCTATCATATCTTTTGTACCTAAATAGTCGTACATTCCTCCAATTGAACTTACTTTTGCTACCATTTCATCATGAGTATATTTTCCAGAGTAACATAACTCTACAAGAGGATATGCAAGTAATCCACCACTTCTTTCTGGAGAAAATGGTCCATCAGACCTTCCACCACTTCCATCAATCATCTTTCCTTGTTTATGTGCTACAATTGATATTCCTGAACCTAGATGAGCTACAATAAAGTTATAATCCTCATATTTCCCACCTAGTTTTTGTGCAATTTTTCTTGAAACAGCTTTATGATTTAATGCATGTAACCAACTAGCTTTTTCTATATCTGAAATTCCTGTAACCCTTGATACATCATCAAACTCATCTACAGAAACTGGGTCTACTACAAATGATTGTACTCCTATTTCATCTGCTATAGTCTTAGCCAATAATGCACCTAGGTTCGATGCATGTTCTCCATTTATCTCACTTCTCATGTCATCAATCATTTCTTCACTCACAGTATAAGTGCCGCCTTTTATAGCTTTCATAAGTCCACCACGACCAACTACCGCATCAAAGGAATTTATGCTATGATTCTCACTATTTAAAATATCCACTATTAATTTTTTTCTATAGTCATATTCATCAAATACTTTAGAAAATTTTTTTAAATCTTCTCTTGTATGAGTTATATTTTTTTTCAAAACTTCATTTTCATCTTGAAAAATAGAAATCTTTGTAGATGTACCACCAGGATTTATTACTAGAATTTTCAATTTAACACCCCCTAGTTTCACTATGTAGAACATCGTTCTGTTATTTTAAGTTTTAAAAAATCTTTGTACCGCTACTCAGAACGACGTTCTATATTTTATTAATTAAATACTAACATATAAAAATAAGTATTTCAATAATTATTTTAAATATTTAAAATATTCACTTATAATCGTACCCAGCTTCAAATGCTTCTATATTTTTGGCATTAAACTTGCCTTTTCCTTGATTTTCAAAGTATTCACACATTCCACTTTCAAATTCTTCCTTTGTAAATAAGTCTAAATTCTTTACCATAACTCCTAGCATACAAATGTTAGCAGCTTTTTCATTACCTAAATTTTGTGCAATTTCAGTAACAGGTACTTTTATAACGTTAATATCTTCTCTATATTTTCTATCCTTACTTACTAATGATTCATTGACAAACATATAACCATTTGCTTTCATTAAACTTTCATATTTATCCACTGATACACTATTCATTCCCAATAATATATCTGGATTTTTTACACAAGGATTTGCAATTTTTTCATCGCTTACAACAACATTACAATTTGCACTTCCTCCCCTCATCTCATTTCCGTAAGATGGGAACCATGTAATTTTCTTATCTGCTTTATATGCAACATACATTATAATTTTTCCTGCTGTAAGAACTCCCTGTCCTCCAAAACCAGCACATATGATTTCATTTAACATATCATTTCCTCCCTAATCAATAAATTCTCCAAGTGGATACTTTGGAACAAGTTCATTTTCGATTCTCTTCATTGCATCTACTGGCTTTAATCCCCAGTTTGTTGGACATGGTACAAGTACTTCTATTAAGCAAAAACCTTTCTTTTCTTTTTGTTTTTCTAGTGCTTTTTTGATGTATCTTTTTGTTGTATTTATTTCTTTAGGGTTAGTTATTGTTCCTCTTGCTAGATACGCTATATCCAAATTACCCATAACTTTTACAACATCAAATGTTGAACCATGATCTGCGTAATTTCTACCATTTGGAGTAGAAGCTGTATATTGACCTTCTATAGTAGTTGGAGCCATTTGACCTCCAGTCATTGCAAACATATTATTGTTCATAACAAGAAATATTACATTATCATTTCTAGTAGCAGCTGACATAGTTTCCCCAAGCCCTATCGCATAAGCTCCACCATCTCCAGCTATTGTAAATATATATTTATCTGGTCTAACTCTTTTCATAGCTGCCATTGCTGCACCCATTTTACCATGTGGTGGAACGACAACATCTACATTCATACTAAATTGAAACATATGATTACAACCTATATCTGAGCATATAATTGTATCTTGACATATATCCATTTCTGTTAATACTTCTCCAATGATTCTATCGACTATAGAATGTCCACAGCCTCCACAGAACATATTTTCACACATCATTATTGCTGGTGCTTTTTTAGCCATAATTAAAATACCTCCTCTTGCTTAGCTTTTCCATCTATAATCTCTTGAGCAAAATCTATTAATTGATTTACTTCTGCCATATATTGAGCTGTTGCTACTGAATATACTGGGAATCTATTATCACACGCTATAATTACATCTTCCTTCATTTGTGCCATCATGTTCATTTCAACTGTTACAAGACCTTTTAATGAATCATTCAATTTTTTAAATGCTTTTCTTGGATAAGGCCACAATGTTTTTGGTCTTATTAATCCTAATTTTATTCCTTTTGCTCTAGCATCTCTAACTGCACCTTCTGCTATTCTTGATGAAATCCCATATGCTACAAATACTACATCAGCATCTTCTATCTCTATTTCTTCCCATCTTTGCTCATTTTCTTGAACTTTTCTCATTTTTTCTATATAGCCTTTTTGCCATGTATCTTGGTCTTCAAAATATGTTATATCAGTTATAACTTTATTTTTTTCTCCTACAGGTGTTCCTTTCGCTGCCCATGGAGCTTTATCCTTATCGTACTCTTTCATTGGTGGAGCTAGACAAGGTTCTACCATTTGACCTATTGTAGCATCAGAAAGTATAAGCACTGGATGCATATATTTCTCAGCTAATTCAAAAGACTCATATGCCATATCCATATTTTCTTGAACACTATTAGGTGCCAATACAATCAAATGATAATCTCCATTTCCTCCACCTTTTACAGCTTGCCAATAGTTGTCTTGACCTGCTCCTATAAATCCATCACCTATACCATATCTTTGTACACATGCTACAACTGCTGGCAAACCAGCTGATACCCAGTATGCAATACCTTCTTGTTTTAATGAAAATCCTGGTCCAGATGAAGAAGTCATAGCTCTTGCTCCAAGTGCACTTGCTCCCATAACCATATTTACACTGGCTATTTCTGATTCCCCTTGGATAAACACTCCTCCTACTTCTTTTTGTCTCCATGCCATCATCTCTAATATTTCTGATTGTGGTGTTATTGGATAACCTGCATAAAATCTACAGCCACCACGTATAGCACCTTCTGCTAAAGCTTCATTTCCTTTAATTAATAAACTCTGCATACTTTTTTCTCCCCTCCAATAAAAATAGTTTATAATATCTCAAATACTAAATCAGGACACATTGTGTAACAAGCGCCACATTGAATACATTTTTCTTCATCAACTTTGATAGTTACAAAGCCTTTTTTATTTGTGTAATCAGAAAGACTTATTGCATCTTTTTTACAAGCTTCAATACAAAGATAACACCCCTTACATCTTTCAACACTCAACTTGACTTTTTCCATTTCTCAAATCTCCCCTTTATGTAATATTTTTTTCCTTAATTTTAAATATATAATATTTATATTTTGTATAGACATTATATATGTTCTGGTGTTGTTCTGTAGTTTAGAACATCGTTCTATTTTTTTGTATTGCTTAATTAAAAGATAACACATTCGCTTATATATTTCAACAACATTTTAAATTTTAAGAATATTTAATTTTTGATTAAATAAAAAGAGGCCATATTTAAACTGATATTCATAAATAACAATTTAAATATAGCCTCTTTTTGTTGTTCGGGTTAAAAAATTATCTAAAAAGCTCGGATATACTTTTTGCAGTTTCCATAACTCTCTTAATTTTATACTCAAAGTCCCCTTCTCTCATTCTTATAGTTGGACCTGATAAACTTATTGCCGCAATAGCTTTATTATCTTTATCTAAAATAGGTGCTCCAATACAAGTTAGTCCATGTTCCAATTCTTCATCATCTATGGCATATCCCTGTTCTTTTATTTTTGCTAAAAAAAGCATCATATCATCCCAATTATCAATTGTATGTTCTGTATACTTGTGTATTGGTGTCTTTCTATATTTTTCAAAATCTATAGAATCATTAAATGCCATAAGACATTTTCCAACTGCTGAACAATAACATTCGCTACTGGAGCCAACTGAAGGATTTACTGAGAGTAGTTGATTTGAACCATATTCTTTATGTATTATGATACTTCTTGGAGAATCTTGAGCTCTTTCTTCTAATATAGATACATTAACTACTTCGTTAAATTCTTGATTTAATTTTTTCGTATATGGTTTTACTATTTCAGTCAATGACATTTTTTCTCCCACAACCATACCTATTGCATATAAATTTATTCCTAGCCAATACTTGCCATTCTCTGTGTTTTGTATAACAAAACCTTTGTTTTCAAGAGTGACTAAGGTTCTATGCACAGTACTTTTATATACTCCCATAGCCTTACTTATTTCAGTTATTCCCATTTCTCTCTTTTCATGATATAACAGCAAAATTATGTCTAGGGCTCTATCTAATGCATTTATTATTTCTCCCATATACAAGTACTCCTCCTGCGAATATTAAGTGCTATTTCAACACTCTACTAAACATTATATATTAAAATTACAAAATTATCTATTTATCTTAATTATATTTTATAAAACAAAAATATTATACTTATTTTATAAAATAAAAACAAAATATTTACTATATCTTCCTTATTTTTTTCTCCTAGTGATATTGTTCTGTTATATTTTTATCTCATCTAGATAATAATAATATATATCTCTATTATACAATAGATTTAGTTTTATACAAGACTAATAATGAGGTGAGACAATGGATAATTTTAAGGAAAGATTGTTAAATGAACTACCCAACTTTAAAGAATATTCTTTAAAGTTCTTAGATGAAGAAATAAATAAAATACAATACAAAGGCTTCTCTGGTGGATATGGAGTTTATGCTCAAAGGGACAAAAAGTCTTTTATGATAAGGCTTAGAGTATCTGCTGGAGTTTTATCCAAATATCAACTTAATAAAATTTATGAAATAGCTATTAAGCATGACTTGAATAAAATACACTTAACAACTAGACAAGCTATACAACTACATGATTTGTCTATAGACTCTATTGTTGATGTTATGGAAGAAGGAATAAAAAACGACATATTTACTAGAGGTGGAGGTGGTAATTATCCTAGAAATGTCGGATTATCTCCACTATCGGGAGTTGACCCTGATGAAGCCTTTGATGTTACTCCATATGCAGTTGCTACTGATAAATATTTTATCAAAAATGCTACTACATATAATTTGCCTAGAAAATTGAAGGTTTCTTATTCTAGTTGTTATACAGATACTGCTCATTGTAGCATACAAGATTTAGGATTTGTAGCTACTTTAAAAAATGGTAAACCATATTTTAGAGTTTTCTTAGGTGGAGGTTTAGGTAAACAACCTAAGGTTGCTTTAGAGCTTGATGAACTTATAAAACCTACAGATGCACTATACTGTGTCGAAGGTATGATTAAGTTTTTTATGGCTTATGGTAATTATGAAAATAAAAATAAAGCTAGGGTTAGATATATGGTTGAAACACTTGGTGAGGAGTTATTTTTAGAAAAATTTAAAGAATATTATAAAGCAGAAAAAGAAAAAGGTAATCTTGAACTCAATGTTGAACAAATAGATTACTCAAAGCTTGGTATTAAAATAGATATACAGGATTCTAGATTGATACCTCAAAAACAGGATGGTTTATACACTGTATATATACATCCTGTTGGAGGTATCTTGTCGACAGAAGATTTAAACATTTTACTTCAAGAATTAGATAATATTGAATCCCCTATGATTAGATTGGGAATGACAGAGGGATTATACATCTTAAATTTAAATGGAAATGAAGCAAAACGAATATTGGAAATAAGTAAGACTATTAGTTGTAATTCTCAACTAGAACAAAGTATCTCCTGTATAGGTGTTCCAATATGTCAAATGGGTATACAAAACAGTCAGAAAATGTTACATGAAATCATAGATTACTTTAAATTACAAAATAATGAAGAAGTTTTAAATAAAGCTCCTAAATTATATATATCAGGATGTTTAAATTCATGTGGTGTTCATCAAGTTGGTAGTATCGGTTTATGTGGTAAAAAGAAGAGTGTTGATGGAGTATCTACAGATGCATTTGAATTATTTGTTGGAGGAAGTTTTGAGATAGGCAAAACTAGATTAGGAAAATCTATAGGAGATTTTAAAGCTAGTGATATTCCCGAAATGCTTTATAAAATATCTGAGATTTCATCAGGAAATTTTTATGAATGGATAAATTTAGATAGTGATATTTTAAACAAAATAACTGATAATTATAAGATATAAGTTTTTGTGTTTACTTATAAAAAATGAGATAGTTATAAGCTATCTCATTTTTTGTAAGTAATTTAAATTTTCTTATTTATAAACTATTTTAGATAAATCACAAATCTCTAGCATAGTATCATATATTTGTTTAAGTAGACCAAGTCTATTATTCTTGATGGCTTCGTCATTATCCATAACCATAACTGAATCAAATAAGTTATCAACTACTGGTCTTAAAGATGCAAATTCATCCAAAGCAACACCATATTTCTTATCTTTCAATAGTTCCTCAACTTTTACCTTTACTTGTTTAAACTCATTGTAAAGTTTGATTTCAGCATCTTCTTTTAATAATGATTCGTCAACTTTATCACACTCTGCTTTTTGAGCTAAAGTAGAAACTCTATTAAAAGCAGTAAGCATCTCTACTAATTCATCTTTTTCTAGCCAATTATTAAGTTCTAAAGCTCTCATGTGCATATCAGAAACATCATTTATATCAGAACTTAAAACAGCATCAACAACATCGTATCTTATTCCTAAGTCTTTAAACAGATTTTTCACTCTCTCATTGAAGAAATTCATTATTTGTTCAACAACCTCTTCTTTGTTAAAATCTAATTCAGAATAATTATCTAAAGCATGTTCAATAAGCACTTTTATATCTACTGCAACTTTTCTATCCATTAGTATACTAAGTATACCTAAAGCTTGTCTTCTTAAAGCATATGGGTCTTGAGAACCTGTTGGTTGTATTCCTATAGCAAAGAAACCTGCTATTGAATCCAACTTATCAGCTATTGATAATGCAACCCCGGCATTAGTTTTAGGAAGTATATCTCCTGCAAATCTTGGAAGATAATGTTCAAAAATAGCTTCACTTACAACATCATTTTCTCCTCCAACCTTTGCATATTCTTTTCCCATAAAACCTTGTAATTCGTCAAATTCTCCTACCATTCCAGTAACTAAATCTGCCTTACATAACTTAGCAGCTCTTATAGCATCTGATTTTTCATCTACTAAACCTAAACTATCAAGTATATCAGCACTTAATTTTTCAAGTCTTAAAGTTTTATCATAAATAGTTCCTAGTTTTACTTGGAATACAACAGTTTTTAATTTTTCTATGTAGCTTTCTAAGTTTCTCTTAGTATCTTCTCTATAGAAAAATAAAGCATCTGCAAGTCTTGCTTCTAAAACCTTTTCGTTTCCAGCTTTAACATTATCTATTCTGTAAGAATCACCATTTCTAACAGCTATAAAGTTAGGTAACAGTTTTCCATCTTTAAGCACTGGAAAATATCTTTGATGTTGTTTCATAGGAGTTATAACAACTTCTTTTGGTAATTTTATATAATCTGTATCAAATTCTCCATAAAAAGCAGTTGGATACTCAACTAAGTAAGTTACTTCTTCAAGTAAATCTTCATCAAATTCAACTTCTCCACCTAAAGAATTTGCAACTTCTATACATTGTTTTCTTATAATTTCTTTTCTCTTATTTTGGTCCAAAACTATATAATTTTTTTCTAATTTTTCAAGATAGTCTTCTATAGAATTTACTTCTATTGTACTTTCTCCTAAGAATCTATGACCTTTTGTTATATTAGAAGATATTATTCCTTCTAAGTCAAACTCTAATACCTTGTCATTCAACAATGTAACTATCCATCTTATAGGTCTTGCAAATTTAAGGTTTTTACCTCCCCAACGCATAGCTTTTGGGAATACTACAGATTTTATAGTCTCTGGTAATATATCTTTTAATACTTCTGAAGTCTCTTTTCCATCTTGTTTTATAGTTGCAAATATATATTCATCTTTACCAACTTGTTTAAAGTATATATCAGACTCACTTAATCCTTTGCTTTTTATAAATCCTAAAGCTGGCTTTGTGAAATTATTTTCCGCATCAACAGCAATTTTCTTAGCAGGACCTTTTATTTCTTCTTCTAAATCACTCTGTTTATCACTCAATCCTTCAACTACCAAAGTCAGTCTTCTTGGTGTACCATATGCACTTATTTTGTCAAAAGATATTCTATTTTCATCAAATAATTTGTTAAGATTGTTTTTTAATTGTTCTAGTGTACTGCCCACAAATCTAGATGGCATTTCTTCAACACCGATTTCAAATAAAAGATAATTTTTCATTATTTGTCACCGTCCTTTAAAAGAGGGAATCCCATTTCTTCTCTTTGTTTTACAAAAGTTTCTGCAACAGTCTTTGCCATATTTCTAACTCTACCTATAAATGATGCTCTTTGACTAACACCTATTGCGCCTCTTGCATCCAATGTATTAAATGCATGAGAGCATTTTAATACATAATCATATGAAGGTATTACAAGTCCTTTTTCCATAAGTCTTAATGCTTCTTTTTCATATATATCAAACAGATTAAACAACATATCTGCATCACATAATTCAAACGCATACATTGAGTTTTCATACTCAGCTTTATTAAATACTTCACCATAAGTTATTTTATCATTCCATTTTAAATCATAAACACTATCAACTTCTTGAATGTACATAGCTAATCTTTCTAATCCATATGTAATTTCTCCTGTCTCAAGCTCACATTCAATATTACCTACTTGTTGGAAATACGTAAATTGAGTTATTTCCATACCATCTAGCCAAACTTCCCATCCAAGTCCCCATGCACCAACTGTAGCAGCTTCCCAGTTATCTTCAACAAATCTTATATCATGCTCACTTGGGTCAATTCCAATTTCCTTTAAACTTTCCAAATATAACTCTTGTATATTATCTGGAGATGGCTTTAATATAACTTGGAACTGATGATGTTGATATAGTCTGTTTGGGTTTTCACCATATCTTCCATCTGCTGGTCTTCTTGAAGGTTCTACATAACATACTTGCCAAGGCTCAGGTCCTAGTGATCTTAAAAAAGTATTTGGATTCATAGTTCCCGCACCTTTTTCAATATCATAAGGTTGCGTCATGATACAACCTTGCTTTGACCAGTATTTTTGCAACGCTAGTATCATCTCTTGAAAATTCATAAAAATCCCTCCTATAACAATAAAGCCTCTCGTCTACACGAAAGGCTATTTTAATAGTTCTTCTACAACTTTTAGAATATCAAATTCTATAAAATTTGTCAATGTTAGTGATAATTCTTATAATTATCTTCTCTTCATTTTTTAAAAGTCACTTTATATCTATTTATTTTCGTCTTCGTCTTCTTTATTCTTTTCAAATTCTTCTTTCATAAGGTCAGCAGTTACATCTTTATCATCTTCTTTTTTGTCAACTACTACATCCTTAACATCTTTAGCAGCATTAGTTATCATATTCTTCAAAACATGAAGTTTTTCTTCATTCAATTCACCTAAATCTACAATTTCTCCATCTTCTTCATTTTGAACTTTTATACGATATTTACTTATAACAGCAGCTGATAAGCCTACTAAAGTAGCTAATGGAACAAAAGCTAATCCAACAACCCCAACTGTTAAAGGAATGTTCATCATAGTTTTTCCATCTTTCTCAACTATCACTCTTACTACACTACTTTTTCTAAGAAGTTCTTTTAGTTGAAGTTTTATATTTTCTCCATCCTTACCAAACACTTCTTCCATAGTTTCTTTAGCAGATTTTGCTTTACAATTACAAGTATTTTTTTTATTTTCTAAATATATTACTGCCTCAATTACATCTCCATTACATACTACTAATGCTTCTTTTGCTTCTGCATAAGTTGCTCCTGGAACTCTTTCAAAGACTGAATCAACCATTTCAATAGTTATATTACTACTCATCATTATCCACTCCCTTATTATTTTTTACACTTTGTAATACGTGTAATGATTTAAAATTAATATTATCAACATAAACTTTCAAATACTTGTCTAGAATATTCTCAAGCTCATGTGTTATATATTTTGATACTTTAGCTTTACTACATGTTAAAATATCATTCTTTAATACATATTCCATAAGACTTACAGTTGTTAAGTCTAATTTTATATTATTATCAAAAAGTTTACTACACTTACTACATAGTATACCACCTTCATAGATATTAAACACAGAATTTTGTAAAATTTTACATTCACAATTAATGCATTTATTTACTATAGGTTTAAATCCTATATAGTCCAAAAACTTCAACTCGAATGCTGCTGTTATAAACCTATTATCTGTATTCTCCTGTGTATACAAATACAGTGTCTGCGCAAGTAATATAAATAGCCTATTATTAGTCTGATTTTCAAGTATAGAATTCTCAACTAATTTTGTAATATATGTAGCATAAGAAAATGCTTCTATATCATAGGATATATTATAAAAACTTTTTATTATTTCACTTTGAGTAACCTTGTACATATTACCTTGTTTTTTTAAGGTAAAATTGCTATAAGAAAATAACTGTGATGATGAAAGTAAAGAGCTCTTATTTTTTTTGGCTCCTTTTGCTATTGCAGATACTTTTCCAAGCTTTCTAGTAAATAATGTAAGTATTACGTCACTTTCCTTGTACCTTATAGCTTTAAGTACTATCCCCTGGGTGTTCAGGATTATCATCGTCTTCTTTTTTCTCCCTTACTTCTTCAATTTCTTCATGTATGTTTTTGCAATCACAGAAATATAGATATGCATCTATACTACCTGTTTTTTTAAAAACTTCCCAACTGATATTGTTCATTTTTAAAAAACCCCCTTCTTACATTTATACTTATATTTTTAGTAAGAAGAGGATAAATCATACATAAAGTTATTAAACAATTTTTGACAATAATGCCGTTGTTATTATAAAGTAAACTGCTATTCCAGTTATATCAAGAGCTGTAGATATAATTGGTGATGAAACTGTAGATGGGTCTGCATCCATTTTTTTTAATAGAACGGGCATAAATGCACCTATTGTTGCGCCCAAAACCATATTTATAAATAATGATATTGAAACAATTAGTACAATGTCTAATTTTCTCATAACAAAGTAAATTACAATACCAGTTATTATACTACACAAAAGACCTGTAATAATTCCTACAATACCTTCTCTTACCACATTACTAAAATTCAAATCTTTATTGGATAATGTTATTACTGTAACAGATGATGATTGAGTTCCGATATTTCCACCCATACCTATTACTACAGGTATAAAAAACACTAGTGGAGCATATACAGGATTCATTATATAATCTAAGTTAGAAAGTATTAAGGAAGCCAACAATCCTCCTATTAGTGTAATAATTAACCAAGGTAATCTTCCTCTAAGTGCCGATATTGTCTGCTCTTTCAATGTAGGATTTTCTTTTTCAGCAACTTCTCTTTCATGTTCTGAACTTCCTGCAAATTTGTACATATCTTCTGTTGCTTCTTCTTCCATTACATCAATTATATCATCTACTGTTATTATTCCTTTTAATTTTTCTTGTCTATCTACTACTGGAATGGCTATTAAATTGTATTTAGATACTAATCGTACTGCTTCTTCTCTATCTTCATCTACATAAACAGAGATTATATTTTCACTCATTAAATCTTCTACTATGTTTGCATCTCTTGCGATTATTAGTTCTCTTAATGATAATACTCCAACTAGTTTTTCTTCATCATCAACTACATATATATAATAAATAGTCTCAGCTTCTTCAGCTTCTTCTCTCATATGGTCTATTGCTTCAAGAGCTGTCATATCTTTATTTATAGATATATATCCAGTAGTCATTGTTCCACCAGCAGAATCTTCATCGTAGAATAATAGCTCTTTTACATACTCAGCATTTTCTTGATTCAAAAGATTTATTATATGTTCTCTCTCTTTTTCTTCAAGCTCACTTAATTTATCTGCCATATCTCCAAGAGACATAAGTTCAAGTATATTTTTTGAGTGTTCTACGTCAAGCTTAGATAAAATACTAACAAAAAACTCTACACTACCTTCTTCTAATATAGAAGATGCCATATCTAAAGGAAGAACTTCAAATAATTGAATTTTCATGTCTTCCTCTAAATTTTCCATTATATCGAATATATCAATTATATGATATTCCTCTATTAATTCTCTTAACTCCAATACTTTATTATTAGCAATTAATGATTTTACTTCATATAATAAATCTTGGGAAGCATCCAGTTTCCTATCCATATAACCCACCTTTATTTATCATTATATCCAAAATTATTTATATAATTTTGTAAATTTCTCCAATTTTCTTTAACCTTAACCCATAATTGAAGATTTATTTGTGAACCTAAAAGTAATTCTATATCTTGTCTTGCTGATTTTCCTATTCCTTTTAGTTTCCTACCATTCTTTCCTATTATTATTCCTTTATGAGAATCTCTTTCACAATATATCACAGCAGATACATCTACTATTTCTTTATCATTTCTTGCTTTCATTTTTTCAATTTCAACAGCTACACCATGAGGTATTTCATCATTAAGATAGTGAAGAACTTTTTCTCTTATAAGTTCTGCTATTAATACTCTCTCTGGCTGGTCTGTAATCATATAATCTGGAAAATACTTTGGACCTTCTTCTAAATACTTTTGTATAACTTTTATTAGAGTATCCGTGTTTTTTCCTTTTAATGCTGATATTGGTACTATTTCTTTAAAAATGCCCTCATTGTCATACATTTTGATTATATCAAATAACTCGTCTTTTTGCTCTAATTGGTCTATTTTGTTTACAACTAGAATTATTGGTGTTTTAATACTTCTCAAGTCCTCTATTATCTTTCTATCTCCAGGACCTATTTTTTTAGAATCATCGACTACAAATAATATTAAATCTACATTTTTAAAGGCATCTGTTGCTGCCTTCACCATAAATTCACCTAACTTATTTTTTGGTTTGTGAATACCTGGTGTATCCAAAAATACTATCTGCATTTCTTCATCTGTATATACTGCTTGTATTGTATTTCTTGTAGTTTGAGGCTTATCACTCATTATAGCTATTTTTTCTCCAACTACATTATTCATTAAAGTAGATTTCCCTACATTAGGTCTCCCTACTATACTGACAAAACCTGATTTGAACATTAACTGTCTCCTAACTTTATTTATCTTCTTGTTATAATTATTTTATATTTTTTAAATCTATTTTAAATCATTTCCAGAGAAATAGTTTGGCAACAAATCCTTTATATCGTGCTCAAAAACCTCTCCTTTAGTATATCCTGTTATTATTTTTATATCAGAACCAAACTCTATAATTACCTGCCTGCATATTCCACAAGGATATGTTTGCTCATTATTTTCTGAATTATCACTTGCTATAGCTATTTTACAGATATCTCTGTCACCTTCTGATATTGCTTTAAAAATAGCTGTTCTTTCTGCGCAATTTGTTCCACCTAATGATGCACATTCAATATTACACCCAGTATAAACTTTACCACTCTTAGTTAAAAGAGCCGCACCCACTCTAAAACCAGAGTAAGGAGCATAAGAATGTTGTCTGGCATTTTCTGCCAACTTTAACAATTCTATGTTATCCACAACATTTCCTCCTGTATACAATAATAAAAAGTTATTTTTATTTAATACTCTACATTATATCATAAAAATTTAATTAGCACAGATTTGTTTTATTTTAAATATTTTATGTACATTCATTTTAATTGTAGAACATTCCAAGCTGAAACACTAATATGGCTATTAATACACCTAACAAAGCCCCAGCTATGGTTTCCCAAAATGTATGTATTTTTCCTTCAATCCTACTTTGGGCAACTAATACAGCCATTATATATGCAAGAGTAGACGCAACAACTCTTTCAGTCATAAGTGTAATTGCAGTTGCTATAGCAAATGCTAATGCAGCATGACCACTTGGCATACCACCTTTTAGAGGGGTTCCTGTGGAGGTCAATGCTTTTACAACCACAACAGCTATAAGAACCAATAATATACATATCAAGGTTATATGTAATTCTGATTCTCTTATCTTATAAATTAATATCCCAGATATATCTGTCAATTTATCATAAAATAATATATATCCAACCACTACTGAATTTAGTGCTGCTACTAGAACACCACCTGCTGCAACATCTTTTGCTATCTTAGCAAGTACATGGTATTCATCAGTTACCAAATCAACAGCCTTTTCTATAGCTGTATTAAACATCTCAGCAACTACAACTAAACATATGGACATTAATAACATTATCATCTCTAATTTTGAGAAGTTGAAAAACAAACTTATTATAAGTACAGCAACTGAACCTAAGTAGTGTATTTTCATATTTCTTTCAAATTTAAATGTATACAATATCCCTTCTATAGCTGCATTAAAAGCTTTAATTATACCTTGACGAGTTTTTCCTGGTTTCATAAAAACTACTCCCTTGTTATGTTTAACTTATTTAATATGTGTTCTTCTTTTTCTCTCATTTCTTTTGTATTTTCATCTGTATCATGGTCATAACCTAAAAGATGAAACATACTATGACATATTAAAAAACATACTTCTCTTTCAAAACTATGGTTATACTCTATACTCTGTTCTAAAGCTCTTTCAAGAGACACTACTATATCTCCTAGAGATTCTTCTTCTAACTCAACATCCTCAAAATCATCACTTAAAAGAGGAAATGATAAAACATCAGTCGCTCTATCAACGCCTCTATATTCTCTATTTAACTCATGAATCTCTTTATTATCTACAAAAGAAAGACTCACCTCATAATTATCATCATATCCTTCATAATCCAAACATTCTATGATTATATCCTTTATCTTTTCAATTAACTCTTCATTTACTTCTAATTTATCTTGTCTATCATCTAATATCAAATCCATTAATTACACCTACTTTTTATTCATTAATAATGCTATACATCTATATTACTACACTTTTACTTTCTTTTGAAAGTCTTTTCCTGTATTTTCATTTTTTTGCGTTCTTCTTTTTTAAATTCTTCTCTTTTATCATGTTTCTCATAAGCTCTTATTATTCTCTGTACCAACTCATGTCTTACAACATCTCTATCTGTTAGCATTATAGACCCAATCCCTGGAACTCCTTTAAGAATTTCTGTAGCTTGTATTAGACCACTTTTCTTATTTTGTGGTAAATCTGTTTGTGTTATATCACCTGTAACTACAGCTTTAGAACCAAATCCTAATCTAGTTAAAAACATTTTCATTTGCTCAGAAGTAGTATTTTGAGCTTCATCTAATATTATAAAAGAATTGTCAAGAGTTCTACCTCTCATAAAAGCAAGTGGTGCAACCTCAATAGTACCTCTTTCCAAATATTTATTAAATTTATCAGCACCTAACATTTCAAACAGTGCATCATATAATGGTCTTAAATATGGGTCAACTTTATCCTTTAAATCTCCTGGTAAAAATCCTAGACTTTCCCCAGCTTCCACAGCTGGTCTTGTAAGTATAATTCTACTAACTTCATCTCTTTTAAAAGCTTTTACTGCCATAGCAACAGCAAGATAAGTCTTTCCTGTTCCAGCAGGTCCAACACCAAAAGTTATATCATTATTTTCTATAAGCTTTATATATTCTTTTTGACCTAATGTCTTAGGTTGAACAGCTTTCCCTCTCTGTGTTACAACAATTGTTCCCTCAAGTTCTTTTATTTTTTGTTCACTACCTTCAAGTAAAAGAGATAATGAATAAGAAATACTCTGTTTATCTAAATGTTTACCATTTGATACAGTTTGATGCAATTCATTCATAAGTTTTAATGCAGAATCTACATTTTTTTCTTCTCCAATTAAAATTATATTACCTTCTCTAAGTATCACATCTATATTTAAAGTTTTCTCTATTAATTTTACATTTTCATCAAAATTTCCAAATAATTCTCTTTCAAAACTTCCATCTGCTATTGTAAATTTTTTTTGTATTATCAATTGAATTGTTCCTCCTCAAGTTTTAAGTTTAATTTTGTTAGTTATTATTATTATTTTGGCTGTTGTTACTATTTTGATTACTATTATTTTCATTAGAATTATTTTTATTATTATCTTTAGTATCCTCATCAAAGTCATTTCTTATATCATTTAATGGTCTTTTTTCTGGATTAGAAGGAACTTCCTCTTCTCCTTCTTTTGGTTTACTTTCTTCCTTTATAAATCTTTCTGCTTCTGATTTACTAAGAGGATAAATTTTAGCAATATTTTCACTAGTTTGAACTGTTATTAAATATTCTAACATATTTTTATTAACCTTAAAGTTATGTTTTACATCTATTATTCTAGCCGAAGCGGGGATTATGTATTCTAACTCTTTTAAAGCTTTTTCAGATAATTCTTTTTTCAACTCTTCTTTATTTCTTTTTACCTCAACTTTTTTTGTTTCATAAAAGGTACTCGTCTTTATCTTTATTGGAAAAGTATAATCTCCTATAGATAATTTTTTTTCTTTATTTTCAACAACATAATTTTTATATTTTATATTTTTCCTAATTGTAAATTCTTTATCATAAAAGCTTATTGTGTATATGTTTTTCTTTTCTCCTGTCTTTTTATTTACAGTATCTACGTAACTTGCCTTTTTAGAAGATTCATAAAAAGTACTTGCCCATACTTCTGGTATTGATTTTGTATTAGCTCCATTTAGAAGCACATCTCCCTTTTGTACTATATCTCCAGATTTAATAACGGATTTACCACTTCTAGGGATTACCTTTTCTATTATACCATTTTTTAAAGCAATTACATTACAATAATTTGATTGGTCTGTAGATTTTAGGGATTCTGCTTTTTTTGTAACAGTAACAAATATATTTGTTCCTTTTACATTAATAGATAAATACGCCACATCATTAAATTTCGACATCATGTGGTCTCTGACTTCTTTTCTATCAATACTCTTCTTGTAAACTCCTGGTCTTACTCCAACCTTGTAAAGCTCACTTCTGAGAGCTTCTTTTTTTATACCTTCAGGAGATTGTATATATACATCTGTCACAAACTGCGATGTCGACATCAATAAAAATAAAGAGAGAATAGCACAAATCCACATACCTTTGTGCTTATAAATTCTTTTAATAATAAAAGGAACTCCTGTTTTTTGTTTTACCTTTATCTCAAACTTACTCCCTCTATAAATATTCTTAAATTCTTTTATATCTTGTCTATCTATATGAAACTCAATTTTAGTATTTTTTATTCTAGTTACATTGTAAACACTTATCCCATTTCTTATAAGATGATTTAAAAATTGTTCAAGTCCTACTCCTTCCACAACTATAACATAGTATCCCCTTATAAAGCTTATCAAGTGTATCTCCTCCTAATCAACATACTCCATATTGTAGATAATTCCTTTTATACCTATCTCACTATCAGTAATATACTTAAGCGAAAGTTTATCCCCAGATATTTTAATCGTTTTAACTTTAGTCTTTATTCTTATTAAATCAACTTCATACTCAAGTATTGATAGATAATTTTCTATACTAATAAACGTATTACCTGTAACAGTAACAACTGGTTGATTTACCTGTAAATCAGTGGATATTTCTAACATAAGCATTACCCCCTTAATTAATTTTATGCTTGAAATAGGTATTTATGCACTTTATTGATGTTATAACAGATTAGTTATAAAATTTTTATACAATAAATACCCTAATAATTAATATATTATTTAAACAATAAAAAGGTAATCATATTGATAAAAAATCAACATGATTACCTTTTTATTTTTTCTTATATAAAGTCTACAATGTATACAATTTTTTTATTAATCTTGTTCTATTAAACCATATCCACCAGCTTTACGCTTATACACTATGTTTATTTCAAAATTATCTTGATTTCTAAACATATAGAAATTGTGTCCTACCAATTCCATTTGAAGTATTGCCTCTTCTGAACTCATAGGTTTTACATTAAATTTCTTTCTTCTTTCTATAACTATATTTTCATCTTCTTCATCATCATAATCATAATCATTAAATTCACTGCTGTTATCTATAAAGTCAATATTTTCAAATCTTATGCTTTTATTATTTTGACTTTTGTCTTTAACTTTAGTTTTATACTTGACAACTTGTCTACTTAATTTGTCACAAACAATGTCAATTGCTGCATATAAATCATCTTCTACATCTTCTGCTCTTATTATTTGCCCACTAATAGGAATTATTGTGACCTCAACTTTTTGTCTATCCTTTTTCGCACTTACTGTTACTTTCACTTCTGATTCAGGATCAAGGTATTTTTCTAACCTACTTAATTTTCCATCTACGTATCCTTTTATTCCGTCAGTTAATTTCATTTGTCTCCCAGATACTATTATTTGCATAAAAACCTCTCCCTTCGAGCCTTTCCAATTCTAATACTTTAATATGTTAATCTTTAAATACAATTTTGATAAATTTATTATATTTAAATTAATATTATTGTATATGAAAATGATTCTTTTTAATAGTCTATTCATTTTTTATTTGATATGATATTATTAAAAGTACAGGGTAATTTACAGAATCTTTACATTCTATTTATTAATAAACCATATAAAATAATTCAAAAATCCAGCGTAGACAAGCCACATCAAATAAACCAAATTTATGTATCCAGCTCTCTTATCTATTTTAGAAAACTTTGAAATCATTATTATAGAAACCAAAATCATTATTATTATGTCTACTAAAGCTGTAAATCGAAGTCCAAATCCAAAAAATAATATAGACCAAACAAAATTTAATGCAAGTTGTAACCCATAATAAAAGATTGCATCTCTTACTTTAGGTAAGTTATAACCCTTTCTTAATATTAAGTATGAAGATATACCCATCAATATGTACAATACAGTCCAAACTATTGGAAAGATAAATGCTGGTGGCGCAAAGCTCGGCTTTGTAAGTTGTAAATAGTAGGTTGAAATATCTGTCCCACTAATAATCATTGTTAAAACACTACTTAAATAACCTATTATTAATGGTATAAATATGTTTATCAAAAAATTTCTAATTTCCTTTACTGATATAATCAAATTCTTCCCCTTCTTTCAAAATTTTCTTTGATTATAGATATGCTCAAATATGACTTGTTATTCTCAAAAAATATAAAAAGCCTAGAGATTTCTCTCTAGGCTATATCAATCTATTGTAAGTTTTGTTTTACCAACTTATTTATAAGTTTTCCGTCAGCTCTTCCTTTAACCTTTGGTTGGATAACTGACATTATTTTTCCCATATCCTTCATAGATGTTGCTCCTACTTCAGATATAGTAGATTTTACAATTTCTTCTAACTCTTCTTCGCTTAATTGTTGAGGTAGGTACTCTTTTAAAACTTCAATTTCAGCTTCTGTTTCTTTTATTAAGTCTTCTCTTCCAGCTTTTTCAAATTCAACTAATGCATCTCTACGTTGCTTTAATTGCTTTGCTATTACATCGATAATTCCATCTTCATCAAGCTCGACTCTATTATCAACCTCATACTGCTTTATGGAAGCTCTTATTAAAGTTACTACAGATTTTCTCACTGTATCTTTGTTTTTCATAGAAGATTTCAAATCCTCTTGTAACTTTTGCTTAAGGGACATCCCCTTCACCTCTTTATTCTTATTTACTACTATTTCTTAGCGTTTTTTCTTCTTGCTGCTTCAGCTTTTTTCTTACGCTTAACGCTTGGCTTATCATAGTGCTCTCTTTTTCTCACTTCTGACATGATGCCAGACATTGCACATTGACGCTTGAACCTTCTTAAAGCGCTGTCTAATGTTTCATTCTCTCTAACTCTTACTTCTGACATTTCTTTTTCCCTCCCTCCAATAGCGCAATTATGCTGGGACTGTAACTATGTTCTTTTTTGCATAATATGCATTACAACCTAACACTTTGTTTATTATAAACTAAATTTTTACTTTTATCAAGTATTTTTATCAAGAAGGAACTCAATTTTTCAATAATTTAGTTTAGTTTTGTCCCGCTTCGTAATTAGGAAGCTTTTTACCAGCTAAAATATGATAGTGCAAATGTTTAACTTCTTGCCCTCCATCACTTCCACAATTATTTATGATTCTGAATCCAGTTTGGTCAAAACCTTTCTCCTTAGCTATTTTATTAATAACAACATGAATATGTGACACAATGTCCATCTCTTTATCAGGAATATCAATTACACTATCGTAATGTTTTTTAGGTACTACCAATATATGGTATGGAGCAACTGGGTTTAAGTCGTTAAACGCTAAGACTTTATCATCTTCATAAACTTTAGTTGAAGGTATTTCTCCGTTCGCTATTTTACAAAAAATACAATCCACTTTTTCCACCTCCTATCTTATAAATATTATAATTTCTACATGTTATATCAAAATTCCTTCTACATATTCATCTTTTACATCATTTATTTTCACTTTTAATATCTGACCTTGTATATTTTTGTCACTTTCAACAACAACTCTTATATAATTTGACGTTAGTCCCTCAAATTTATTTCCTTCTATATTTTGTTCAAATAAAACATCTAACTCACTTCCAATAAATTTATTTGCAAATTTATTAAAATTTACTTTGCTTAAATTTAAAAGTTGTTCACTTCTAAAATGTTTCATTTGAGGGTCAACCTGATTTTCCATAGTCGCAGCTGGAGTTCCTTTTCTTGGTGAGTATTTAAAAATATGCATTTGTGAAAGCTCTATTTCTTTTAAAAACTCATATGTTTCTTTAAACTCATCATTTGTCTCTCCTGGAAATCCTACTATCACATCCGTAGTTATTGCGACATTTGGCATTTTACTTCTCAATCTGTCTACAATAGTTTTGTACTCTGAAGTTGTATATCTTCTATTCATTCTTTTTAAAGTTTCATCACATCCACTTTGAAGTGATAAATGGTAATGAGGACAAACTTTATCCATCTTTAAAACTTCATTCACAAATTCATCTGTAAATAAGATTGGTTCAACAGAACTAAGTCTAATTCTCTCTATTTTATCTATTTCATTTATTTGTTTTATTACATCAAGAAGTTTAATATCCTTATCTTTTAAATCTTTTCCATAAGAGGCAACATGTATTCCTGTTAATACGACCTCTTTATAGCCATTATTAGCCAATTTTTTTACTTCATCGACTATACTATCAATATCCCTACTTCTAACGCGTCCTCGTGCATAAGGAATTATACAGTAGGTACAAAATCTATCACACCCATCTTGTATTTTCATAAATGCTCTAGTCTTTCCGTTAGTTTGACTGATTTCTATTTCTTCAAATGCTTTAACTTTCATTATGTCATCAACTGTGCTAACTTTCTTACTTGCATCTATCTTTTTAATTTCTTCAACAATCTTTCTTCTGTCATTTGTACCCATAACTAAATTTACTTCTTCTATATCCAAAATTTCCTCTGGAGATACCTGAGAATAGCATCCCACCACGGCTATTATTGCATCTGGATTTTTCTTTTTAACTCGTCTTATATATTGACGAGATTTTCTATCACTCATATGAGTAACTGTACATGTGTTTATAACATAAACGTCGGCATATTCTTCACTATTGACTTGTTCATAACCATCTTTTTCAAATAGCTCTAGCATAGCCTCAGTTTCATATTGATTGACTTTACACCCAAGTGTATAAAAAGCTACTTTTTTCAATTTATTTTTCTCCTCCTAAATCACTTAGCTCATACAAAGCTATTGTTGATGCTACAACAGAAGCTGTCTCAGTTCTCAATATTCTAGGTCCTAATGATACAACACTACAATTATCTTGTTGTACTTGTTCTATTTCTTCTTCAGAAAATCCACCTTCAGGACCTACAAAAATTCCAATACTATCTATATTAGAATCACATTTTTTAAGTGCATGCTTTATTGAAACTGTTCTTTCATTTTCATAAGGGCAAATATTTATATTATTTTTCTTCATATCTTCTAAAGCTTCTCTAAAACTTAAAACACCTCTTAGTTTTGGTATTTTACCTCTTTTACTTTGCTTTGCTGCTTCATAAATTATTCTTTCCCAACGTTCAAATTTTTTGTCTTCTTTTTTGTCATCAACTTTAGCAACACTTCTCTTCGTTTGAACTAATATTATTTCTTCTACTCCTACTTCAGTTAATTTTTGAAGTATCATCTCCATTTTTGGAGCTTTGGGAAGCCCCTGATATAACCTTATTTTAAGTGCTGATTCTCTATTTATATCAACTTTTTCTAAAATATTTAAATTAACCACACTTTTATCTATATTCGTTATCTCACAAATATACTCATTATTATCTTTGTCACATACCTCAAGCTTCTCACCTAACTTACATCTTAAGACTTTTGAAATATGTTTTACATCTTCACCTTCTATAGTGCAAGTTTTATCTTGTAGATTTATATTATTTTTTTCAACAAAAAATCTGTCCATTATACTCCACCATACCTTCTATTTTTTAAGCTTAGAAACTATTGCTGACCATTCACCTAGTTTTTGAACTTCAACTATTTCAAATCCATTTTCAATTAAACTTTCTTTAACTTCTTCAACTTTATCCAGAATTATACCTGAAGATATGAATATAGCATCTTCTTTCATAAAGTTTTGTACATCTTTTGCAAGTATCTTTATTATGTCGGCTATTATATTTGCAACTATTACATCAGCTTTATCTTTTATTACATCAGTTAAATTGCCATGCATTACAGATACATTTTCTTCAACTTTATTTTCAATTACATTTTCTTTTGCAACTTTTACTGCCACTTCGTCTAAATCTACAGCTATAACTTCTTTTGCCCCTAATTTAGCTGCTGCTATTGCAAGGATTCCACTACCACAACCAATATCAAATACTTTAGAATCTTTATTTACATATTTTTCTAATTCTCTGATACACATACTAGTAGTCTCATGTGTCCCTGTACCAAATGCCATACCAGGGTCAAGCTCTATTATTAAATCCCCTTCTTGCATAGTATAATCTTCCCATGTAGGTTTAACTACTACTCTTTGCCCTACTTTTGTTGGTTTGTAATATGCCTTCCATGCATTTGCCCAATCAGCTTCATTTACTTGGTCTAATGATACACTTCCTTCACCTATATCTATACCAAAATCTTTTAATCCTAAAACTTTTTGCTTTATTATTTCGACAAATTCCATCACATTTTTTTCTTCCGAAACGTAAGTTTTTATAAGTACGTTGTCTTCTTCATTCTTTTTAAATACTTCTTCTTCAACATAATCCCAATCTAGTTCATTTTTCTTTTGAAATAAAAAGTCTTTTGGGTCTTCTATTACAGCCCCACCAGCTCCTTGTTCATATAGTATGTTTGTTATAGGCTCAACTGCTTCTGTTGTTGTTTTTATAGTTACTTCTATCCAATTATTCATAAGTTTACCTCTCTTCTATATAGTAATATTCCTGTTTTTCCATAACTTTTATTATATCATAAATATTGTGCTTTTTTGTTTTATAAATTTTTATTAATAATATCTTAATGACGTAGACTTTTCAATTTTTACTAAATTAAGCCTAGAAGTAGTAGCCTAGAAGGCATAAATTATTAAATTCTACTAAAATAATAATAGATGTCTCTTTTTAATATCTTTTGCAGATTACATAATAATCTACATTATATGTAAAAATAATAGTAACTACATTATTAAACAAAAAAGTTTAGCTATTTTACACATTTAATAGAATAAAAAAATTTGATATTATATAATTAAAATTTAAATATTAAGGAGAACACAATGTCAGAAGTAATCTTAAAAAATATATCAAAACTCTACTCTAATGGATTTAATGCAGTAAAAAATATAAATATAGATATCAATGATAAAGAGTTTATCGTTTTAGTAGGTCCATCTGGTTGTGGTAAATCAACTACACTTAGAATGATTGCTGGTCTTGAAGAAATATCTGAAGGAGAACTATACATTGGAGATAAACTAGTCAATGATATAGAACCAAAAGATAGAGATATAGCTATGGTTTTTCAAAACTATGCTCTATATCCACATTTATCAGTTTATGAAAATATGGCATTTGCACTTAAACTTAGAAAATTATCCAAAGATGAGATAGATAAAAAAGTTAAAGAAGCTGCTAAAATATTAGATTTAACACCCCTTTTAAATAAAAAACCTAAAACATTGTCTGGTGGACAAAGACAAAGAGTTGCTCTAGGACGTGCAATAGTTAGAAATCCTAAAGTATTCTTAATGGATGAACCTCTATCCAACTTAGATGCAAAACTTAGAACTGCCATGAGAACAGAAATAACTAAGCTTCACCAACAGCTTGGAACTACATTTATCTATGTGACACATGACCAAGTTGAAGCTATGACTATGGCTGATAGAATCGTAGTAATGAAAGACGGAGTGGTTCAACAGATTGCAACCCCACAAGATGTATATGACTATCCAACTAATATCTTTGTTGCAGGATTCATTGGAGCACCACAGATGAATTTTATTGATGTAACATTAATAGAAGATAACAATGAAATATATGCAAAAAATGAAAATATTAAACTTAAATTAGATAAAGAAAAACACTACGATTTAATAAAAGATAATTATATTAATAATGAAGTTGTTATAGGCATCAGACCAGAAGATATTCATGTAGAAGATGCTTTTATTAAAGCCAATCCAGACACTTGTTTTAAATCAAAGATTGAAATAAAAGAACTCATGGGAGCAGAAACTTATGCTCATTTAAAACTGGGTGAAAATACGATAACAATTAGATTTGATAGTAAAAACAGAATTAATGTTGGTGATGACTTAACACTTTCAGTTGATAACAGTAGAATACACATATTTGACAAAGAAACTACTTTGGCTATAAGATAAGGATATAATCTTATTTTTAAGGAGACTTTATGGAAGATTTAAAAAGTTTTTTAGAAAGACAACTTAATAAAAAAATAAATATCTATCCGTATGAAAATCAAAGTTTGAACTCTAATAGCAATTTAGTTACTTTCAATAATACTATTTATGTTGTTGATTTTCTAGATGAAAATAATTTTGATAATCTAAAAGGTAACTTTTATTTAATTTATCAAGCCCATATAGATTTTGAATATCTAAAAAATATTTTTTACAACTTATATGATGATATAAATATAATACAACACAATGATTTCTTTGTTGTAAATTCTAAATACGACTTAGATATTAATGTAACTACACAAAATATAATTGAAACTGAAACTTATCAAAGTACCTATATTTTTTATCTTGGTGAGTTAGATAATAAATCTGACTTTAATTTTAGAGTTCAATTATGTTCTGATTTACTGCCTTCTATTGTAAAAGATAATGCTGAAAATAAATTTTTAAATTTATTTGACCTTATTAGATATAAAACTTTTGATTTGATTAACAAGGACAATATACTTAATAAATTAATAGACTTTAATAAGATTAAATCTATTGATGAAGAACTTCTATATACAGGAATAAAGTTTATAAATAATGACTTAAATATTTCTAAGACATCTACTAGTATGTTTTTACATAGAAATACGCTAGTCTATAGGTTGGAAAAGATTAATGATATACTTGGATTTGATTTAAAGAACTTTGAAAATGCAATGATTTTTTATCTGAGTGTCAAATCTTATTTTCTATATAAAAAAATTTAAGTACTAAATTAAGCAGAACTTTGAAATATTAGTTCAAAGTTCTGCTTAATTTTAATTCATAATATTGTATACCTATTAAGTATTCTTCATTTCAAGGCTTGAAGTTTATAAATATCAATCACTCATGTTTTACAAACAATATTTTCAAATATATTAAATGTTAAACCTATTAAAGGCATAAATTTACTATTTTACTGTTCTTAATTCTTTCTTTAAAACAAAATTCAATAAAAAACTTATTGTACCTAAAACCACCATAACATAACCTAATATTTGAAACTGTGCTGATGTTATGCTTGCTTCAAATACCATTCCAAGTAAGACCGTTGCTAAAATGGAACCTAAATAACGACTAGTTTGAAATAGACCTGAAGCTGTTCCTATACTGTCAGAAGGGCTTTCTTTAAACATAGAGGATTGTAATGCCACATTTCCAACTCCATAACTAATACCTGCTAATGATAAAATAATACCCTTTCCAACTACTGGTATATGAACAAAAATTATCGCAAGAAGTACTGCACTAATCAGCATAAAAATTGATGACATCATCAGAGGCAATCTAGTACCAGATTTGTCTATCCATCTCCCAGTTAATGGAGATATAAATATACCTATACCAGACATAAATAACATAAATAACCCAGTCGATTTTGCACTATAATGTAGTGCATCTTGAAAGTAACTAGGAAGACCAAAAAACAAAATATAATTAAAGAAATTTAATATAATAAACTGTAAGTAAACCTTTGACAGTTTAGGATTATTTACAAATAACTTAATATCTATAAATGGTAATTTTGTTCTAAGCTCATGCCAAATAAAAATACACATCAATATTACACCCAATACAAGTTGTTCTAAATTAAGAGACTCTTTCATAGATAACAAGAATATTAATAAAAAAATCATTGCAATTGAAAATAAAAGTATACCAATAATATCTAATCTCGATAAAACATTTTTTAAAGTCTCTTTTATACAGTTTTTCCCTTTTGTTTCTTTTGGAAATAAAAAATATCCTAAACATATAGAAACTATAACAATAGGTATGTTTACAAGAAATATAGCATGCCATCCACCTAAATCCAACAATAATCCCCCAAGTGTTGGCCCCAATCCTGCTGTAGTTGAAGCAAAGATGGTTAAAACAGCCAATGCAGAAGATTGTCTTTCCTTTATATTATTTTGTATAAGAGCAACACCAGATGGATATAGAGTACTTGTTCCAATAGCCTGAATTACTCTTATAAAAATCAATATAAAAAATGATTGAACAAATGGTACTATAGATGCCGACAAAATCACAAGTATCAAACCACTCAAAAACAAGACTTTCCTACCTATTAAATCTCCTATCTTCCCTGAAACTGGTTGTGCAATGGCACTAGCTAAATAAAATGCTGAAACAATCCAAGACACCGTTGTAAAGCTAATATGAAAATCATTTTGTATACTATGTAAAGCAAGTGAAATCATAGAGGAATTGAGAGGATTAAGCATAGTTCCTGAACCTATAGCTATCAAAAAAAGTGTTCTTCTAGCATTTATTTTACTCATATATCATGCCTCCAATAAGCAACTCCTTTACCTTATAAAAAAGCTGCTCCTATAATTCCTGCGTCTGAACCTAAAGTTGCACATGTAATTGTAGCTATCTCTTCTTTTTTGCACAATACAAATTTTCTTACCAAATCTTCTATTCCATCAAGTATTATATCACTAGCTTTAGAAATACCTCCACCAATAGATATAATTTCTGGGTCTAAAGAATTTATTGTATTTGCAAAAGTCTTAGCTAAATATTCTTTAAATCTATTTATTACTTCAATTGCAACTTCATCATTTTCTCTATATGAATCAAACACCATCTTTGCATTTATATTTTCTAAATTTCCTTCTGCTAAATCTAAAATCATACTTTCTCGTCCCTCTTGTATCAACTTTTGAGAATACTTTATAATTGCAGTCGCTGAACAAAAAGTTTCTACACAACCATTATTTCCACAATTACAATCAAAATAGTTTTCTCCTATAATTTGATGACCTATTTCTGAACCTAATCCATGTGCTCCAGAAAAAACTTTTTGATTAATTATTATTCCTCCACCTACACCAGTTCCTAAAGTATATAAAACACCAACATTAGCACCCTTCATACTTCCAAATTTTGCTTCTCCAAGTGCTGCTACTGTTGCATCATTTTCTCCATTAATTTCAACATTTGGAAAGATTCTTTTTAGTTCCTTATTAAAATCTTTTCTCTCCCATTTTAAATTTACACAGGTTACTAAATCATCTTTATTTATAAATCCAGGTACACCAAATCCAATAGATTTTATATTGTTAATAGTAAGTTTATTATCTTCTAACAACTTATCAATCATTACTTTTATATCATTAAGTACTCCTTCAAAGCCTTTTTCAATCACGGTCTTACATTCCGACCTAAAAAGTATTTTACCATTATCATCAACTACCCCTGCTTGTATACCTGTTCCACCTATATCTACACCTATATAATACATCTTTCTTCACCTTTCTCTTTTGAATCATTTAATTTTACTCTATATTTTATTATATATATAGTATATTAAAATGTGACACTATGCAAATTTTTCATAACAGTTTATACACAAAGTAAAAACATCTTCCCACAGTATATCTTTACTGCGAGAAGATGTCTATTTTATTAATTATTTTAATTTGTTAAGCGTTCAAAACAAACTATATTTAAAACAAGTATTTTAAATCTTTATCTCTACTTATTTTTTATCTACAATATTATTTATAACTAAAAATCAAACAAATCTTAAGTATATCTTTTAGTAGGTATAAATTAACTTTCTGCAAAAGCCACTTCTATCTTCATCCAATCTATACTAAAAACCTTAATACACATTACATGTATATTTCTTTACACATACATATATCTAGCTACATATTTCTTTACATACATATCTAGTACAGCAACTAATAATACATACATATTTCTTTACACATGTACATAAAATCAATTTATAATTATTTTCCTTTAACTTAATTATAATTAGATAAATCTTTTGTAAAAATTTTAATTTACACTATACAAAAGATTTAAAAATTAGATACCTTGTCTATATAACATTACTATTTTACTATCAAAGGTTTAAGTCTAGGTAATTACAATAATTATCCCAGCTTATGAGTTTTTCCAGTACTTAATACAGCACTAAAAGTATCTAATTTTATCTTATAGATTATAATTGAGTTTTCTTCATCATTTGGCAGTACCACATCCGTTCCCACTGGAATCACCCCTTTCTATTGTTTGATTATATTATAGCATATTATATATTGTGAGACAAGTATTTTTCAGAAAATTTTCTATATTCAGTTTTAATTTTTTTACATGAAAATAGCCAATATAAAAATCATAATATCCGTTGAAAATCTCTCAAATAACTAAGATTTCAAAAATATGATTATATATTGGCTACTTTAATTACTTTTTCTTAAACATATCTTCTATCTTCTGTCCAAATGTTTTTTTCTTTTCGTGGACGTTCGACCCACACTCCTTCGCAAATTCTCTTAATAGATCTTTTTGCTTGTCGTTTAATTTTTTAGGGATTTCAACTACAACTTTAACATACTGGTCTCCTCTTGAATTACCCCTAATTCTAGGAATTCCTTTTTCTTTAAGTCTAAATACAGTTCCAGTTTGTGTTCCTTCTGGTACACTGTATTTAACTTTTCCATCCAAAGTAGGTACTTCTATCTCATCACCTAAAGTTGCTTGAACAAATGTAATTGGCATCTCAAAGTAAATATCATTTCCATCTCTAGTAAATAGTGGATGTGACTTAACATTAACTACAATATATAAGTCTCCTCTTGGAGCACCTTTTTCTCCTACTTCACCTTGACCAGAAAGTTTTATCATTTGACCATCATCTATACCTGCAGGTATATCTACTTCTATAGTCTTAACTTTTCTTGTATTTCCAGTTCCGTGACATTTACTACATGGAGACTCAATAACTTCCCCAGTTCCATTACAAGCACTACATGGTCTTGAACTTGCTATATTACCAAATGGAGTTCTTTGAACAGTTCTAACTTGACCAGTTCCATTACAAGTTGAACAAGTTTTCTTTGATGTACCTGGTTTTGCTCCAGTTCCATCACACTCTTCACACTCTTCACTTCTGTTTACCTTTATAGACATCTTTTTACCAAATGCAGCTTCTTCAAAAGATATACTAACACTTTGTCTTATATCCGCACCACGTTGAGGACCTCTTCTTCTCTGTCTTCCACCTCCGAAGCCTCCTCCAAACATGTCACCAAATATATCTCCAAACATATCTTCAAAACCACCAAAGCCTTGACCGTTAAATCCTCCTTGACCACCAAAGCCTCCTTGGCCATTTAGTCCATCATGCCCAAACTGGTCATAAGTTTTTCTCTTTGTATCATCTGATAGTACTTCATAAGCTTCATTTATCTCTTTAAATTTTTCTTCTGCTTCTTTATCTCCAGGATTTCTATCTGGATGGTACTTCATTGC
Source organism: Clostridioides sp. LIBA-6822 (assembly GCF_056688955.1). Lineage (NCBI taxonomy): Bacteria > Bacillati > Bacillota > Clostridia > Peptostreptococcales > Peptostreptococcaceae > Clostridioides > Clostridioides sp. LIBA-6822. Next base: position 2,859,411 of record NZ_CP196995.1, read on the forward strand.
TAATTTTCTGTAAGCTTTTTTTATTTCCTGAGCTTCTGCACCTTTACTGATGCCTAAGACTTCATAATAATCCCTTTTTGTACTCAAAAATTGACACCACCTTCATTTTACAAAACGATAGCTTGTAGAATAATAAACTACAAGCTATCATTAATTCTTATATTCTACTTTAAGTTATATAATCTATGATATATTATATTCTTTATGATGTATATTGTCCATATATCTTTAATATCTATATGATTTTCATAAATCATATATTATCTAGCTATAATTTAGCGTTACATATTATATATCTTATTTGTCTTCATCTACTTCTTTAAAGTCAGCATCTACTACATTGTCATCTTTAGGTCCATTGTCTTGAGCTTGTTCTGCACCTTGTGCTGCTTGTTGTTCTTGCGCTGCTTGTTGGTACATTTCTTGAGATACTTTTTGGAACTTAGTCATTACTTCGTCTGTAGCTTTCTTAAGTTCTTCTGCTGTAGCATCTTGTTTGTCTTTTACAGTTTTTAAGTTTTCTATAGCTTTTTCTATATCCTCTTTATCACTTGAACTTATTTTATCTCCAAGTTCATTTAAAGTCTTTTCAGTTTGATATATAGTAGATTCAGCTTGGTTAAATGCTTCTATTTTTTCTTTCTTTTGTTTGTCAGCTTCTGCATTCATTTCAGCTTCTTTTACTTTTTGCTCTATCTCAGCTTCTGATAAATTAGTGTTTGATGTTATAGTTATTTTTTGTTCTTTTCCTGTACCTAAGTCTTTAGCTGAAACATTAACTATACCATTTGCATCTATATCAAATGTAACTTCTATTTGAGGTATTCCTCTTTGTGCTGGTGGTATATCTGTTAATTGGAATCTTCCTAAAGTTGTATTGTCATAAGCCATACTTCTTTCACCTTGAAGAACATGTATATCAACAGCTGTTTGATTATCAGCAGCAGTTGAGAATACTTGAGATTTCTTAGTTGGTATTGTAGTATTTCTTTCTATTATCTTAGTCATTACATTACCCATTGTTTCTATACCAAGAGATAATGGAGTAACGTCTAGTAATAATAAATCTTTAACGTCTCCTGCTAAAACTCCTGCTTGTATAGAAGCTCCTGCTGCAACACACTCATCTGGATTTATACCTTTGTGAGGCTCTTTTCCTATAAATTTCTTAACAGCTTCTTGTACTGCTGGTATTCTTGTAGAACCACCTACTAATAATACATCATCTATATCACCTGTAGAAAGTCCTGCATCTTGTAAAGCTCTCTTAGTTGGTTCCATAGTTTTTTCAACTAAACCTCTAGTTAATTCTTCAAATTTAGCTCTTGATAAGTCTATATTTAAGTGTTTTGGTCCTTCTGCTGTAGCAGTTATGAAAGGTAAGTTTATGTTTGAATTCATTGTTGATGATAATTCTTTCTTAGCCTTTTCTGCTGCTTCTTTTAATCTTTGAAGAGCCATATTGTCATTTCTTAAGTCTACACCTTCAGCTTTTTTGAATTCATCTGCTAAATAGTCTATTACTATTTGGTCAAAATCATCTCCACCTAATCTATTGTTACCAGCTGTAGCTAAAACTTCGAAAGTTCCATCTCCTATTTCAAGTATAGATACGTCAAAAGTTCCTCCACCTAAGTCAAATACTAAGATTTTCTTTTCTTGGTCTAATTTATCCATACCGTAAGCAAGTGCTGCTGCTGTTGGTTCATTTATTATTCTCTTAACATCAAGCCCTGCTATTCTACCAGCATCTTTAGTAGCTTGTCTTTGAGCATCTGTAAAATAAGCTGGAACTGTTATAACTGCCTCTGTTACTGTTTGTCCTAAGTAACTTTCTGCATCTGATTTTAATTTTTGTAATATTATTGCTGATATTTCTTGTGGAGTATATGATTTTCCATCTATATTTACTTTGTAATCAGTTCCCATATGAGTTTTTATAGAAGTTATTGTTTTATCTGCATTTGTAACTGCTTGTCTTTTTGCAGGCTCTCCAACTATTCTTTCACCATCTTTTGTAAATGCTACTACTGATGGAGTAGTTCTCATACCTTCGCTATTTGCTATTATTTGTGCTTCTCCACCTTCTAATACTGCAACACATGAATTTGTTGTTCCTAAATCTATTCCTATTATTTTTCCCATGACTAAAATCCTCCTCGAGTAATTATATAATTAAGTTTTACTTATTTGAATATTTTATATTAGGTTAAATAATTTAACCTTTAATTTATATTTAGCAAGAAACTTTAACCATTGAAGGTCTTATAACTTTAGTTCCTAGCTTATATCCTTTTTGAAGCACCATTACTATTTGATTTGCTTCAACTCCATCTACACTTTCTTGCATAACTGCTAAGTGTAAATTAGGGTCAAATTCCTTAGATTCTGCTTCTATTTCTTCTACTCCAAATTTTACTAGAGTGTCTATTAACTGTTTATGTACAAGGCTTATACCCTTATACATAGTATCTTCCTTATCTTCACATGCATCTAAGGCTCTTTCCATACTATCTATAACTGGTATTAACTCAGTTATTATCTTTTCATTTGCAAACACACCTATTGTCTCTTTTTCTTGTTGAGTTCTTCTTCTATAGTTTGCATATTCGGCTTGAAGTCTTTGATATTTATCATTTGATTCATCTAATTCGTCTTGCAATTTTTTTTCTGCTAATTTAGAATTTATATCTGTTACATTTTCATCATCAACTTCTTTTTCATCACTTGTTTCACTTGATTCCTCACATTCTTCATTAACAATTTCCTCTTCTAACTCTACTTGAGTTTCAGATTCTTGGTTAATAGAAGTATCATTTTCTTCTTTTACTTCCTGTTGCTCATTTTTTTTATCCAAGACTTTACACCTCTCAATTTAAAATTTCTTTACTTTCTATTAATTAATAAACTCATATAATTTATTATAGAGTAAATCCTAGCATAATCCATTCTTGTAGGGCCTATAAAACTTATTCGCCCAACCAAGTCTCTATCTACATTATAAGTTGCTGTAACTATACTACAATCCTGTGCCAATTCACAATCATTATCACTACCAATTATTATATTTAGATTGTCCTTTTGTATTCCCTTTGATTTAATTATGTCAGCTATTGTTTCCTTTTTTTCCAACATATTTAAAAATGACTTTGCTTTTAATACATCATTAAATTCTGGATAGCTAAATATATTAGTAGCTCCATTTAATGATAGAGAAAAATCTTCTTCTTTCATATTTGAATTCAAAGCATTTAAAAGCTCATCTATAAGTCCAGAATACTCACTTATTTCGTATTTAATAAAAGCAATTAGATTATCATCCAAATCTGTTATACTTTTACCTAAGAGCTTCCTTGTAAGATTATCAGAAATCAAGTTTAACTTAGATTGATCTAAATATACATTAGTTGTAAGGTTAGCTTTTTTTAAATCTCCTTTATCTGTTACAACTATAAGTAAAATATTATTGTCATTCATAGCAACTAATTGTATGTGCTTTATAACACTTTGATTTATTAAACTCTTAGTAACTGCTACAGTCGTATAGTTTGTTAGTTGAGATAATAGCTTGGAAGTTTCATGAATCAATTCTTTTATATGATTTATATTATGATTCATACATTGCTCAATAAGAATCTTATCATTATCATCCAATTCGCTTTTACTCATAAGAGAGTTTACATATAACTTATAGCCTTTTTCAGACGGAACTCTACCCGCAGAAGTATGAGGCTGAATCAAGTACCCTAATTCTTCAAGGTCAGCCATCTCATTTCTTATGGTAGCAGCACTAACACCTAAATCATGTCTTTTAGATATTGTTCTAGAACCTATAGCTTCAGCTGTTTCTATATAATCTTTAACTATAGCTTTGAGGATATTTAATTTTCTTTCATTTAATTCCATCTCAGTATGCCTCCTAGCTGTTAGCACTCACCAAGTTTGAGTGCTAAAAAGATTATATATATTATATACCATTATAAATTTATTTTGTCAACACTTAAAAAATCATTCCATAAATTCTATAAATATACTATTAGATATTTCCCTTCCCTTTTGAGTTAATTGTATACCTTCAAAGCTCTGATTTATAAGCTTTCTATCTGATAGCATTTCTATTTGCTTACTATATTTTTCTTTAAAATCTAGTCCAAATTTTTTTTTGAAATCTTCAAATTTTATACCTTTGTTCATTCGAAGTCCCATAAATATTTTCTCTTCTATCATATCTTTTTCAGAGAGAATCTCATTTTCTTGTATTGGTTTTTCTCTTTTTGCTAAACTTAAATGATAGTCATCTAAAGATTCCAAATTATTATATCTATTCTTATTAATATAGCCAGAAGCTCCTGCTCCAAGACCTACATAATGTTCACATTCCCAATATAAAATATTATGCTCACAATTATAACCTTCTTTTGAGTAATTTGATATTTCATATTGATTATATCCTTTTGATTTTAGATAGTTTATTGTATACTCATACATTTCTATGTCCACATTTTCATCTATAAGTTCAAACTTATTGCTCTCATACATATTATATAGCTCAGTACCCTCTTCTAATATAAGGGAATAGGCTGATATATGTGTTGGATTTAAGTCTGTAATTTTTTGAAGTGTTTCCTTCCAGTCATATAGAGTTTGATTTGGAAGACTGTACATTAAATCTATATTAATATTTTTGAAACCTACACTTAATGCATCTTTATAGTTTTTCTCAAATTCTTCATAAGTATGTATCCTTCCTATAAAGTTCAAATGCTCTTCTTGAACAGCTTGCAAGCCAATACTAAGTCTATTTATACCAATGTCTTTCATAGCTTTTAATTTTTCTAATGTCAATGTACCAGGATTACACTCTATAGTTACTTCTGCATCATCATCCACATTAAACATTTCTCTTATGCTTGTAAATACTTCTCTTATTTCATCAGATGTCAGTATACTAGGTGTACCTCCCCCTACAAAAATACTAGTTATTGTATCATTTCCATTTAGACAGTAATCTTCTTTATCTTTATTATCTTTGTATAATTTATTACTGTATAACTCCATTTCAATTTTTAAATCTTCTATATATCTTCGTTTTGAATCTATGTCCATTTTGTAAGAATTAAAGTCGCAATACTTACATTTCTTCACACAAAATGGAATATGTATATAAAGTCCTAACATTTTTTATTCCTCATTTCTTAAATTATCTTAAAACATCAGTTACTAAATTATAAATCAAACAGGATATCACATCAAGTAACATATAAAACACTTATATTATGTAATATTATAAAAAATTTGGATAAAAGTAAAAATTAACTTTTATCCAAATTCATCTAACTTAAACTAAGTACTTATCTTTTCTTCATATAATAATACACTGGTAGACCTAATAGTGTTATAAATATTCCACCTAAAGATATTACGGTTGAAGTCAATAGTTGATTTATTATTACAAACAGACCTCCCAGTATAGCTATGATTGGTATTATTGGATATAAAGGAACTCTATATGGTCTGTGTAAATCAGGTTTTTCTCTTCTAAGTCTCATGACTCCTATGAAAGTCAGTACATAAAATACCCATATCGAAAATATGGTTAAATCTGTAAGAAGATTAAATTGACCAGATAATGCATATACACAGGCTAATACAGTTATAAGTAATATTGAATTTACAGGAGAACCTCCAGAATTTACTTTTAAAAGAGCTTTAGAGGCTGGTAAAGTTCCCATTTCAGCTAGTGTATATGGTATTCTTGAACCTGTCAATAAATATCCATTCAACGTACCAAATACTGATACTAATATACCCACAGTTATTACTTTTCCACCTAAATTTCCAAATAATCTTGTTGCGACTAATGTAGCTGGTGAGGTAACTGTTGCTAATTCACTTGCTGGCACTACCCAAAGATAAGCTATATTTATTATAATATAAACTGCCATAACTAATGATAAACCACCAACTATTGCTCTTGGCAAATCTTTCTCAGGAGACTTCATTTCTCCTGATATAGCTCCAACATTTATCCATCCATCATATGCAAATAAAGTTGCTATTAATACTTGTCCAAGTGCATTTGATATACTGACACCATCGCCTACAAATGGACTTAACACTTCACTACTTTGACCTTTAATAAATCCAAAAATTATTATTAAAATTAAAGGTATCATTTTTCCAACAGTTGCTACTGTCTGAACTTTTCCCCCTAGGGATGAGCCTATTATATTTAGTAATGCTAGAAATAATATAACTCCAATTGCTATAGGAAGTACATTAGACATATTATTTGGACTCATGCCCAAAAGCTCAGATGCTTGTTGAGCAAATATTACTCCTAGTGCTGCTGATGTACCTGGGAAAAATAATACAGTTTGCATCCATCCAGTTAAAAAACCTAACTTTTCTCCATATATCTCTTCGATATAAATCATCATACCACCAGTTTTTGGTATAGCAGCTGAGATTTCTGTAGCTGTAAGACCTGCAGTTATTGTTATAAATCCACCTAAAAGCCATGCTATAATACCTAGACCTGGAGCTCCATTAGTTGTAGTGTATATTGCTTGTGGCTTAAAAAAAACTCCCGAACCTATAACCATACCTACAACAGTAGAAAGAGCTGCTGAAAGACCAATAGTCTTTTGTAGTTGAGTACGCATACTGTCCCTCCTCACTGTTTTATAGTGCATAAAATATTAATTTTATAAATTATGGTTTTAGTATTCCCAAAGTTTTTTTTTATATTAATCTGCTAATTTTAGATTAAGTTTCTATACATTTAAAAATTGTACAACCTCAATCTTTAAAACATTCTCTAAAAATTATCTATTTTTTCTAAATAAGTACTGTATTTTCAGCTTTTTAAATTAATTAAACTAAAATTTTTATACTCTATTCTAAAATGTATATATATTTAATACTTTTTCTTTCAGTATTTCTTTTTCATTTAGTTCTGGATTATTTATAACAATTTCAAGCATCTTATTTAATATGTGTCCCATATCTTTACCTGGTTTTACACCTATAGATATCAAATCTTTTCCATTAATAGCTAAATCCTTAATATTAAAACATTCATTTTGATTTATTATGTGTTTAAATTCTTTTTCACACTCGATAAGATTTAATATCTTACTTTTTGCATATTTTGGATTTTTAGCAAGCGTATCTGCCCAATTAACCTTTATTAAATCTTCAAATAGTTCAACATCTTCAAGTTTATTTAATAATTTTTTAATTATTTTCCTTTTTGGCTCTATCCTATAATCATGATACTTTATTAATGTCAAAACTTTATTAATAGTATAATTATCGTACTTGAGTCTCTTTAAAATTCGCTTTGCAATCTTTACAGATTCTCTACTATGAGTATAAAAGTGGTCAATTCCGTTTTTATCAGTCGTTTTAGTTACCTTTTTTCCCAAATCATGAAACAACATTGTAAGCTTTAAATATAATTCATCTTCAATCACTTCTGTAGCCATTAAAGTATGTTTTTGTACATCATAAATATGATACGGATTATGTTGAGTAACTTCTTCTAATTCGCATATTTCAGGAATTATAAATTTCAACAAACCTGTTGAATTTAATAATTCTAATTTAGATGAATCAGATACTAGCATTTTGTTGAATTCTGTTTGGATTCTTTCTATAGAAATATTTTTTATCAAGTCTGCTTTTTTGTGGATACTTTGCTTAGTTCCTTCAGCTATTTTAAAACTGAGTTGTGCCGAAAATCTAACTGCTCTAAGCATTCTAAGTGCATCTTCTTCAAATCTATCTACTGGATTTCCAACACAACGTATATACTTATTTTGTATATCTTCATACCCATTAAATGGGTCAACCAATCCAGTCTTTGCATTGTATGCAATTGCATTGATAGTAAAATCTCTTCTTGATAGGTCCTTAACTATGTTATTTGTAAATTCTATTGAATCTGGATGTCTACCATCACTATAATTTCCATCTATTCTATAAGTTGTTACTTCAAATGGTTCATTACAAAGCATAACTGTTACAGTACCATGTTGTATGCCAGTTGGAATTGTTTTTTCAAATAGCTCTACTACTACTTCTGGTCTCGCACTAGTTGTTATATCCCAGTCATTTGGAATTCTTTCTAACAAACAATCTCTAACACATCCTCCAACTACATATGCTTCATGACCATGTTTTTCTAATTCTTTAATTATATAATCTACTTTTTTAGGAATTTCTATATTAATCATAAATATCACCTTTTTATTTTTCTTTAATATACTCTTGTTTATATTTTCTATTAGTTTACTTAAAATATACCACAAAAAAGCTAGATTAATTTAGAAATAATTCTAAAATCACTCTAGCTTTTAAATATCTTTATCTAAATTTATAAAAATTTATTCATCTAATTTAAGTACAGACATAAATGCTTTTTGAGGAACTTCAACAGAACCAATTTGTCTCATACGCTTCTTACCTTCTTTTTGCTTTTCAAGAAGTTTCTTCTTACGAGATATATCCCCACCATAACATTTAGCAAGTACATCTTTTCTTAACGCACTTATCGTCTCCCTTGCAATAACCTTATTACCAACAGCAGCTTGTATAGGTATAGCAAATTGATGTCTTGGGATTTCCCCTTTTAGTTTTTCACACATTGCCTTGCCTCTATGGAAAGCACGAGTTTCATGAACAATAAAACTAAGTGCATCTACTTGCTCTTTATTAATTAATATATCAAGTTTTACAAGTGTAGATGGCACATAACCTTTAACCTCATAATCAAGAGAGCCATATCCTCTAGTTCTTGATTTCAAAGCATCAAAGAAGTCGTAAACAACCTCATTAAGAGGAAGGTCATAGTGAAGCATTACTCTTCTATCATCTATATATTCCATATTTAACATGTTTCCACGTCTTTCTTGACAAAGTTCCATGACTACACCTACATAGTCTTTAGGAACTATTATATCTCCTTTTACTATAGGTTCTTCTATCATCTTTATCTCAGATGGCTCTGGTAAGTTTGCAGGATTTTGTATCATTACAACTTCTCCATCAATTTTTGTAACTCTGTATATAACAGATGGTGCTGTCGTAATTATATCAAGATTAAATTCTCTCTCAAGTCTTTCTTGCATTATCTCCATATGTAAAAGACCTAAGAAACCACATCTAAAACCAAATCCTAGTGCTGCTGAAGTCTCAGCTTCATACTCAAGTGCAGCATCATTTACTTGAAGTTTTTCAAGAGCATCTCTTACATTTTCATACTTTTCTCCTTCTCCTGGATATATACCACAGTATACCATTGGAGTAGCTTTTTTATATCCTGGTAAAGGTTCATCTGTAGGATTATTTGAATCTGTTATTGTATCTCCAACACGGCAACTTCTTATATCTTTTATGCTTGCTGCAATATAACCAACATCACCTGCTGATAATTCACTAAGCTCAGTTTGACCTGGAGCCATTACACCAACTTCAGTTACTTCAAACTTTTTGTTAGTGTTCATCATTTTTATTGTCATGCCTTTTTTAACAGTTCCTTCAAATACTCTAACATAAGCTACAACACCTTTATAAGCATCATAGTAAGAATCGAATATTAACGCCTTTAATGGTGCTTCATTATCTCCTTTAGGTGGAGGAACATTTTTTACAATATCTTCTAATACATCTTCTATGTTTAAGCCAGTCTTTGCAGAAATAAGAGGTGCCTCACTTGAATCAAGCCCTATTAAATCTTCTATTTCATGCTTTACTTCCTCTGGTCTTGCACTTGGTAAATCTATTTTATTTATTATTGGTAATATTTCTAAATCTTGGTCTATAGCAAGATAAACATTGGCTAAGGTTTGCGCCTCAACACCTTGAGCTGCATCAACTACCAGTAATGCACCTTCACATGCAGCCAAACTTCTTGATACCTCATAGTTAAAGTCTACATGTCCAGGTGTATCTATAAGATTTAAATAATATTCATTTCCATCCTTCGCTTTATACATTAATCTTATGTTTTGAAGCTTTATAGTAATTCCTCTTTCTCTTTCAAGGTCCATATTGTCAAGCAATTGACTTTTCATGTCCCTTTCACTAACAAGCCCCGTTTGTTGTATTAATCTATCAGCTAAGGTAGACTTTCCATGGTCTATATGTGCAATTATACTAAAATTTCTAGTTCTACTTTGTTTATTGTCCACCTTAAAATTCCCTCCTCTTAATTATTCTTATAGTTATTATTTTACATTATATAAAAACTCTTTATATAATTGTAAAACTTTTGAATATAAACTAATTGGCACTAAACAAAATTATCCACATTATATGTGGATTATCAAGTCTAACACTAAATATTATATAATATCATAAACTTAAAGTAAATCCTATAAGACACAGTTAATGCATTTTTATTTTATATCCTAAGAATATATAACTAAAATAAGGTTTATTTTAATCAATAAACCTTATTCACTTATTACTACTTATTAAATTTTTTGATGATTCCATTTATATCAAAGTTCCATATATCAAAATCAAAGTTTGTTATATCAAAATTAATACTTGGAAAATCATATTGTTTCATTCCTAACATACTTTTTGCATTACTATCTACTATAAAGACACAAACTGATGTACCTATTATCATAGTAATCAAAAACACGATTCTCATAATATACTTGTATTTTCTTAGTTTACTTTTACTTTCTATATTTTTTTCTAATCGGCTCATTTAACATGCTCCTAATTGTATCTAACAATCTAATTTTTTTGTTTAAAATATTCATCCAAAATCTCAGCTAGATACTTTGTAGTAGCTTTAGATTCTTCTATACTTGTTGCATTATTTCCTATTTCTACTAGCATATGATTCTTAACTGCAAATTGATTAAATCTAGCATAGTCTTTTTCTACTATTGGAGACACCAAACCAGGATATTTCTTTTCAGCAAAAGCAGTTATATCATCTGCTAAAGCTCTGAGTTGTGCTCTATTTGTATTTTTACCTCCTACAACAAAGAAAAACTTTGCTACTCTCTCTCCATTTATCATAGTTGTATATTTTAAATGGTCTTTTTCTTTAGTGGCTGGATTAGTTAAATCCCTAGCATCTCTATGTAAGTCTATTGCTATGTCCACTGAATTATATTTAGGGAGTATACTTTTTATTGTTTTTAAGCTACTTGCATAAGAATTATTATAAGATGGATAGTCATGGTACTTAGTTGTATGAACTACACCCCATCCTTTACTATCTAAGGCACTAGTCAATGCACTTCCTACTTCCATTACCGAATTTTTCTTATCTCTTGAATGATAATTTCCAGCAGGTGAATTTGAATAAGTTTCACATCCATGAGTATGATATATTAAAATTCTTGGATTTTCTTTAGTTACTCTTAAATCATCCTTGTATTCTGAGCTAGATGTAGTATTAGTTTCAGTCGTGTCAGAATTCTTTGACTCAATGTCTGGAACATTTTCTTTACCAACATAAAGTTTTATATATTCTTTTTCACTTTCTTTTTTGCTATCAACTTTACTTGCATCTTCAGATTTTTCTTTTTCATTTTTGCTTTCTTTATTTTCTTCTTTATTTTTATTATTCTTTTTATCTTCTGTATTATTTCCTTCGACTTTAGCTTCTGGATAAGATGAGTTTACTAAAAACTTTAAAAAATCATCTTGATTCAAAGCCAATGATTTTCCTGGTAAAATGCATGCTAATATAAAAGTCAAGGTTACTACTTTAATGCATTTTTTAAACATAATTGTTCCTCCTTATTTTATACCAATCTACCTGGATGCAAAGACCTATTTAAACCTTCGCTTATTATTATAGATAGATTTTCGATTGTATCATCTATATCCTTTGGTGTTACTATTAAATTTTTGTCATATGGGTCTAATGAATCTTTTATTAGATGATATTTTTCTTCTTCTTTAAGCTTTTTCAACATTTCATAAAAGCTTTCTGTTTCTTCTGATTGAGCTATTAAATTGTCTATTGCCATATCTAAAACATCTATCGTAAGAGTGGCTGCATCAACCACAGTTGGTACACCTATTGCAATAACTTCTACTCCTAATGTTTCCTTAGTTAGAGATTTTCTCGTATTACCAACACCTCCACCAGGTGATATTCCTGCTGTTGATATCTGTATAGTAGAGTTTACTCTTTCCATTTTTCTTGAAGCCAGTGCATCTATTGCTACTACTCTATCTGGCTTAACTTTCTCAACCAATGACTTTACTATTTCACTAGTCTCTATTCCAGTAACACCCATAACTCCTGGGCTTAAAGCTGATACCTCAGTGAAATCATCATCATAGTCTTTATTATAATTTTTAAAAAGATGTCTAGTCACAAGTGTTTTTGATACACTCTTTGGTCCTAATGCATCAGAAGTAATATTTCTATTTCCAAGACCAATTACCAGTGTTTTTTTGTTTTTGTCTTGTCCAAATATATCTACCAATTCCTCTTTCAAATAACTTATCATTTCTTCTCTTGATTCATCATCATCAAACTTCATAAGATTACTTTCCAGAGTTATATACTTTCCTATATCCTTATTCATTATTTCTGCGCCTTGTCCGTCTACTACTTCAACTTTTGTTACAATACAATTTTCTAATTCTTTAGTTTCTATTTTTACACCAGGAATACTACTTCCTTCTTGAGACTTTTCACACATTTCACTAGCTTCTAAAGCTAAATCTGTTCTTACGCTAATCATATAAACCTCCAGTATAAATTAAATGCTAATTATAATTGTTAACAAAATTTAGTATTTTATAACAAAAAACTATAAATTTATTTAAAACAAGTAAATTCAACGCTTTCAGAACCCCAAAAATGAGTTTGGTCAGTAAATGGTCAGTAAATATATTCATCCACATTTTATCCACAACATTATCCACAGTTTTATCCACAGATATGAAAAAGGTAGCAACTATTTACATAGGCACTACCTTTTTCATATCTATCAATCTTCTTCTTTCCAAGTTTTTATCCAATCTCCTATTTCTGTTATTTTTTCTTCTGTTATTTTTTCTCCATCATGTAATTTTGAAATCAATTCTGATAGAGGATTGTTATGTAAACCTCCAAAAATTCTTTTGCCTTCTAATTTCAAATATTCTTTTTCTTTTACTAATACTGTATAGTGTACATGTTTTCCAATTCGCTGAGAGATTAAAAAACCCTTTTTAGTTAATCTAGTTAAAAGTGTAATTGTAGTTGTATGTTTCCAGCCATACATTTTTTCTATCTCATCTGCAACATCTTTTGATATTACAGTTTTATAACCAGTATTCCATATGTATTTCATAATTTTTAATTCTGCATCTGGTAATTTCTTATTTATCATAATATATCCCTTCTTTCTATAAAACTCAAACTTGTCTTTTTATCATATCTTTTATATTTGTTATGAATTTTTTAAATTTTTCTTCTATCATTTGATTCCTTCTATGTATAGTTGTAAATATTCGAGTAAAAAAATCATCATCTATATTTATATTTCTTTCTTCTCTTATAGCGTTTAAATATTCTTTTTTAGTTACTAGCACCTCATAGTTAGATTTAAAACTCACTATTTTCTTTTTTAACACTTTCATCTTTACTAATCTTTTTAGGAGAATTTCTGTAGTACTTTTTCTCCATTTGTATCTTTCTTGCATTGCCGAGATTATTTCTTTTTTATATAGAATAGACTTTTTCCTCCACATATATTCCATTAACAACAGTTCCCCTCTACGCAATTTGGCTATTACCTCTTGCTGCTCCATCTTATGTCACTTCCTCAACTTGTCTAACTTAAACTAATAATAGGAGCTTTTTAACACAAAAACTACAGGTAAAATTTACCATATATTCTACTATTTTAGTTTGTTTTTATATATAAAAAATATTATTCATATCTACAAATTTATTCAATTTTCAAACACATATATTGAATAATAACTAGTTGTATTGTATTGTTTTAATTGTAGAATAATACTAAATTGGTAAAACTAGAGGAATTTAGTGGCATAAATATTTATTAAATAAGACTTGTAAAATGAGTTATAAGTTATATTGGTAAGTTATTAAAAACATATACTCTTTTGATTTTATGAAAGTTTTTTTAGGTGGGCAATAATATATATACTTTGAGCTAAAATAAAATATATTTCTAGGATTCATAGTTTTATTTTTTGTTAAAATGCGATATAATAAAGATGTAAAATCGTATCAAAAATAAAAAAGAAACTACAATCTATTAGCCTAGAGCGAAGTTTCAAATTCAAAATAATTTAAGTAATGATTTATTCATTGAAATCGTCTTGATTGCCGTCAGGACGATTTCTTAGTTTATGTAAAGATTCTTTTAATTTACTTATAGAATCTAATAACCTTGTTATAGACTTTACTATTGTTGTAATAGATTTTATTATAATAGTAATATAATACGCTATAACAAGTATAAACATAAGTGTTTTCATATACTCACCCCCTTTCATACGAAGGTGATTTCTGAAAACTTTCGCCCTTAGATTGTAGTTTCTTACAAGATATATTCTTGCATTTTAATTATAACATAGTTTTATAATTATCAAATATCTATTCTTCATCTTTTTTAATCTCAACAATATCTTCTATATTACAATCTAATGCTAAACATATTTTTTCTATTGTAGACATAGAGACAACTTTATCTTCTCTTAATTTACTTATACTTGAGCTTCCTAACCCTGTCATTTCTTTAAATTCCATTTTTTTTATTTTTTTATCAATTAGTAATTTCCATAATCGGTTATATGAAATCATTTTATCAACTCCTTATAATTTATTTTATCATAATTAACCTCAAAAGGACAATATTTCTCTTTTATAGTTAATTTATCTTGACTTTCTTATTAAATAATACTATCATTAAATTAACCTTAGAAGGTTATTATTAACTATTTAAGGATAATATATAAAGGAGGTAATGAAATGTTTGGACTTGAAATCAAAGTTGTTTTAAATGAAGAAAAAAATGGTGTTGAATTATATTTTAATGTTAAACCATGTGAAGAAACTAGAAACAATCTGAAATCTAACGGATTTAAATGGTCTAGATTTAATGAGTGTTGGTTTGCTAAACGAAGTGATAAAACAATATCTTTCGCAAATTCTTTAGCTAATACAACAACAGAAGAAATAAAAGAAAAAAGTGAGGAATACAAAGAACAGAAACAAGAGGACTTAAGAAAAAAATTGATGGAGATTAATATAGAAGATATAGAAAACTATATAGTGCCTTCTGAAATAAGTAAAAGAGAAAATGAAAACTCTTTTTTTAGAAGAACAGAAAGAAATCATACAAAGGTTTTGCAAGATGAATTTATAGAAGCTAATGAAATAGTTATGGACATACTAAAAAACACTAGTAGCTTAGAAATAGAATACTACTTAAAACTAGCTTTACAAAGATTTAAAAAGAATTATACAGAAGCTTACATAAAATATCTGAATCATAAAGGCGATAATCCATCTTGGTTAGTTACTGGCAGAAGTGGTAGAAATTCTACTAGAGATAGAAAAAACAATGATAGACAAGATAAACTATTACAAAATTTATTTGATATAAAAAATGGGTTTAAAGAAATATGTAATAAAAATAGAAGTAATATAAGAAAAGAAAAAAGGATAAGAGAAAGAAAAGAATTTGAAGAAGGTACAAAAAATATTATTATTCCAAAATTTGAAAGAGTTAAAAAGTATATAAATCCTAGTGCAGTTGATAGAATATTTGATAAAAATACGACATGTCTTATAACAATGCACAAATACAATGATTATTTTATAGCTAAGAACTGGGGAGCTTGGAGAGTTTATGACCAAAACGGAATTGAACTGTATAGCACTAAAACTAGTGAAACATTGTTAGAAGCTAAAAAGTGGTTAATATATCAGATAAATAAATTAAAGCAAGGAGCGATATAAATGTGTTTTAAAACTTATATACTGAAAAGAGTAGTAAATAACAAGCAACTAGAATTAACTCGAAGTTTTGACTTAGATAATCTCATTTGTACTGCAACAGAAATATTGAAAGATAATAAGATTGATTTGATAATTATTGATGAAAAAAACGAGGTTGTTTGGAAAAGTAAAAAGAGCATCCCTTACGACAGAAAATGCTCTCTTTAATATTGGTTAACTTAGTAAAGATGGATTGGATGTTCATCTTTACTTTTTTATTATATCATATAATTTATTCTATGAAAAAGACCTATTTAAATCGTTTCTAAGGTATATTGAGTAAGATTCTTAATAGTTTATACATTTAATGTATTTCAAAAAAATAAGCACTCTTTTTATAGGAGTGCTTTGTTTACCTTAAGTGCTTAACTTCATCAATAAATGAAGTCTCTAGTTTTAACCACAATCTTTTCCTTTATTCTTGTATATAACTTTTATTGCTTCATATATCAGTTCTTTTTCTCCATTATTTAAATTTTTAAACAAGTTTTTAAAATCTTCAAAATCCAGTACATTTTCATTTTCTATATTATTACTTACTAAAAAGTCAATTGAACATTGAAAATAATCAGCTAATTTTTTTAATGTTGAGAGTTTTACATTATCAGTTCCTTTTGTATAGAAGCCCGAAATAGTTGTATAAGGGATACCACTTTCCTTTGACAGTTGAGCCTTAGTTATATTTTTAGAGTATAGTAATTTATCCAAGTTTTCTATCATGCTCAAGCTTAAACACCACCTATTTTAATTAACATTATATATATCACAAATATCTGATTTAACACGTTCAGTCAGTCCTACTTTGCCAGTCTCAATATTTCCATAATTTGAGCGACTTATTTTTAATGATGCAGACATTTCTTCTTGTGTAAGTTTTAAAATCTTTCTTAATTTTATTAAATTTAATCTAGCAGTTGAATCCTCATTAGACATATTAATCTCACCTACTTTTTTAATGATTGTTGTAATTTTATTAATTCTTTAATTTGTTTAATTGCACATTCTTGAAATTCTATTGAAAGTTTCATCAATAAGTCAGTTGCTTCTGAAACATTCCTATTACACTTATTTTCTATGTACATTTCTCCAGTTCCATTTGTAAGCCATTCTTTATTAACATTAAAAATTTCACACATATAATTAATAAACAAAGGCTTGGGTTCAACTCTATCATATTCTATATTACTTATAACATCTTTACTGACACCAAGTTTTTCACCAAAAGCTGGTTGTGATAAATTAGCATCTTTTCTTATCTTTCTAATTCTTGTGCTTATAGTTTCATCAGACAATTATACCACCTCCCACTATTTAAATTAGACCCTTTACAATCTCATTTAAATTATTTATATATGTATCATTTAACTTAGAAATATTTATAATTAACTCTCTTAAATTTTCATTCTCAGATATGGTTATATTGGCAAAAGCCTCTCCTAGAATAATGTCATATTCTTGTACAATAAACTTCTCTCCCTCGCCAGTTTCTAGCCAACATTTGTTAACATTAAAAACCTCACACATATGAGTAATAAATACTGTTTTAACTTCTACTCTATTATTCTCTATATTGCTTATAACATCTCTACTAACACCTAGTTTTTCTCCGAATTTTTGTTGTGATAAATTTATATCTTCTCTTATTTCCTTTATTCTTTTATTAATATCTTCATTAATCATCTGTAACACTTCCTCAACTTTATTTTTTTAGCTCTTTTAAAAATTTCTTATGTAACTTCTCTTTAGCTTCCATATATGCCTTCTCAGCATCTTCTATATTATCATAGTATCCTAAATTGCGATGTACTTTCTTAAACTCTATCTGAGCATGGTATTTACCCTTTTCTTTATTCCAACAAACTCCTCTTATTTTTGTTTTAGAATTTATACTTGCTTCTGTCTTTTTTATAATAGATATATTTGTATTATCAACAATATTTTTTTCTTGGTGTACTCTTAAAGCTATCCTTGCATTTCTTATCTCAGCTTCTTTTTTTAAACATCCACATGATTTAGTTCTATTAGTAGTTAAATTGTTTTCTGCTGTTTCAATTTCATTTCCACAATCACACTTACAAATCCAAATATAATGTCCACTTTTTGTTTTGTTATTAGTTGATTTTATAGCAGTCAATCTGCCAAATTTTTTACCTGCTAAATTATTTTGTTTAAACTGTGTCTCACTTTGCATACATCCACACGCTTTTATTCTTTTCAAACTATCTGCTCTTATCCATTTCTCGTTGTTGCAATTCGAACATTTGCACAAACAATATTTTCTATTATTTCTTTGCTCTATATCTAGTATTGTAAAGTTCCCGTACTTATCTCCAATATTCATATTTTCACTTCCTGTAGGTATTATAAATATTTAATAAACATTTCTTTTATTTTACTTTCAAATTCTTCTGTTGTTATATATTCATCTTTATAATTTTCTTCTAATTCTTCAATGTCTCCATTTTCATCTAAGTATGTATCATGCTTATAATATAAGTCATAAACTTCATTAAATAAAGTTCCATCTATAGTATGTAAATGTCTCTCGCAAGTTGCTAAGTCTTCATAACTGCATCCTTCGCCTACGCAACATCCTTCAAATATATTTATATCGTAGTCTTTGAATTGACATTCTCCTGCAATTTTAAACCAATACTCACATAAGTTTATTATAGCATCATAACAATTTTCTTTACTTATCTTATAACAACTAATTCCTTCCTCGAAGTGTTCTGCATCTCCAGTTGCACTACTTCTGTGTTCTTTCCCTCTAAAATTTTTATCGTAATCAAGTCTGATGAATTTTTCCATTTTTTATATCCCCCTTTGTTTATCTCTTTCTTTAATTATATTATAAACGTTTCCGTTTATTTAGTCAAGGCGTTTATTAAACTTTTGCGTTTATTTTTTTCTTGCATTATTAAACTTTTGCGTTTATAATGTAATTAAAAGGAGTTGTTAAAATGAAAGATATTTTCGATGAACTTATTTCTATAAAAGATGCTTGTGAACTTTACAAAAAAGGCGAAAGTACATTAAGACTAAATATAAGAAATAAAAAATTCGTGGATGGTACGGACTGTAAAAAATTCGGAACTACATGGGTATTTAAAAAGTCAGCGCTTGAAAGAGAATACGGAAAAATAGACATAAAAAAAGAAGGTAACAACTAATTCTAGTTGCTACCTTCTCAATCATCAATGCTTAAATTTTGATACACTAAAATTCTTAACTTGAGACTTGAATAACTGTTCAATCTCATCAACTACATTCTGTATCTTATTTTCATATCTTGAATCATAATATATATTTATCTCACCTATGCTATTTATGCTTATAGAATAGTCTTTTCTTTCTATTATACATATGCTTCCACAATCTGATAAATCATTCTTGTATATTGATTTTAATTGTCTTTTTATCTTGAGAAAGTCTATTGTTGGATAAATATTATTTGGATAAAAACTTTTATCATATATTAACATCTTATCCACCCCTTATCATTCTATCTATCAATAAAATCTAATGCCTTATAAAGTGTATCAAATCTATCATTTCCCTTTATCATAGTATATCTCTCCTTAGTTATAGAACTTATCTTATTACATGCTCCTCCACCTACAACATATAAGTTCTCTGTCTGACCTGGTACATAATCTTTTATATCACATATTAATATTTTGCCATCATTATATCCCCAGCCAACTACAGTTGCAGGGATTTTGTCAACCTCTCCATCATAAACTATTGTATGTTTATACATCTTACTCACTCCCCCACTATTTTTTATCTTATCTTTAAAATCTACCCACAATGACGGACTATCAAGCATCTTACGAGGACAATATTTTTTCTTAGCATCATAATGCCTAATCACTTTATCTGCACTAATATTTAAATCTTTCATTAACTTTTTAGTTAGGTCTATTGTATTTTGTCTTGCTTTTGTATAATTTCCATCACGATTTACACATATTTCTATATTAATACTATTGTAGTTTGTAACTCTTTGAATTAGCGCAGTACCATAGCTTTTACCAACTGCCCACGCTCCATCAGAATGAGATAGTGTTTGATATATAACTTTATCATCTACATAATAATGTACACTTGCTTCTAAATTACCATTATTGAGTGCTTGTGCATGTCTCTTAGCATCTGCTCCCTTATCCTCGTTGTCAGTCTCATGAATTACTATAAACTTTGCATTATTCTTGTTTGGATAACACTTTTTCTTTGTTAACATCTTTATTATATCTACCATTACTTTTCACCATCCTTTAATTGTTTGTAAGTTTGATTT
Source organism: Clostridioides sp. LIBA-6822 (assembly GCF_056688955.1). NCBI lineage: Bacteria > Bacillati > Bacillota > Clostridia > Peptostreptococcales > Peptostreptococcaceae > Clostridioides > Clostridioides sp. LIBA-6822. Next base: position 2,879,723 of record NZ_CP196995.1, read on the forward strand.
ATACCTATTGATATACCCCAGCAAATTACACCTTGTAAGACTGCATCAGCATTTAATCCTAACATCCAAATAGAAAAACCTATCCCAAGTGCTAATAAAACTACTGGAATATATTTATTGTCTAATTGTTTATATTTTTTACAACCTTTACCTATAATAGAGAGAGCAGCTACTAAAATTAGTAACTGCTCTGGTATAAAACTTATTAAATTATCCATTTATTTTCCTCCTAATTAAAATATTCCTCTCTGTATGGCAAATATAAAGAACCCTACTAATGTTGTAATCATTGTTCCAATTAGCCACTTTAGCATACTTGTAAGCGAGTTCAAATTCTCACACAATGCTTTTAATTCTGCTTTAGACTCTATATTTGCTATCTTTAATTCGTCTATTTCTTCTCCATGCTTATTTATTCTTGTTTCATGTCTTTTTAAATCTGCGTTGAAAAGTTCTTCATTCATGCAAGCCTCCTAATTTTTGATATTAAAAAAGAACCTTCTTATAATGTCGGTTCTGCTCTTTCTATTGCTCCACTATTTTGTATTATATAATCTTCTACTGCTTTTCTATACTCTGTATTAGTAACATCATCCAGTTCAAAAGGTCTATTTTTCAACGGGTTCAGCCCTTTATTTAATATCCTTTCTGCTAGTATTCTTACTACAATGTTATTTATATTCATTATAATAACCCTCCACCTATTTCTTGATTCACTGCTGTCAATAACTCGTTTTCTTTTATTATTCTTAAAGAGTTTTTATTATCTTCTCCTATAAAAATTAATCTTGTTGATGCTGAATGGTCGCTTTGAAAAAAAGATGAAAATAGACCATAGTATCTACTATTTTCATTATAGTTAAATCCAATATAATGTCTTATCAATTGTTCATCCAAATTTGCCCAACATTTATAATATCTAACATCTTGTTGTTCTCCGCCTGCATTTTCTATCATATTTTTCACTAAAAATCCAGTATTTGTTCCCCCTAATACATCTGTTACTACGCCTACTTTCCTTCCTATGCTACTAAAAATTTTTATTCCATCTCTTTTAATTATTTTTATACCCATACATCCATTTTGGGGTTCTCCTACACATCTACTGTTTATTTGCTGATAATTTCCCCACAAATCTTCTATACCTAGAAACTTTATTTGTTCATCTCCATTTTGTTCTCCATAGAGCATCCCTTTGAAATTAGAGCCTCCTGTGTTTGTACCATTTGATTTATAGTGTCCTGCAATATAAGAGCCATAACCAATGCCTAATTTTATACAATCTATAGATTTAAAAATTAGAATAAATAAAATTTGTAACATTAACATACATTGTTGGTCTAATGTGTCATAACCTGAATATTTATTACTTATACTTTTAAAATATGAATACGATTGTAATGTTGGACTAACATTCTTTTTACTTCTTAATTTTCCATTTTCCAAATATGCTAAATATGCACCTATATAAATAAATTCTTTTTCTGTACTACCAATTAAATGTGCTGGACATTCATAATCATCATCTAATTTTGTTTTAGATACAAATATATCCATGTAGTTATCAGAACTCTGTATTTTCCAATAAAATTTAGGAAATTCAATCATAACATCTGTATCATCTTCTACACTAGTTCCATCTTCATACATACTAAAATTTTCTTTTTTAATATACTTTGTTACTATTCCATCTTTAAATCCACATGGTTTTATTTCTCTAATAAAATCTATAGTATCCCAACTACCATAACTGCCAACACTAGCAGGAGTCATTCCTATTGCATCTCCCACATAACTTACACAAGTATTTGGATTTTCATCTAATTTATTTATTCTTACACCAAATTCTTGTGCTTTTAATTTGTCTACTTTACTTACTAAAGTACTTAATTTATCTGTATCTAGCACCTTGACATTTTTATTTATTAAAGTTTGTTTCAATGTATTTGAAATTGTTCTTGTTTCATTTACACCATTTTCAAATGCAGTTATTAATTCACTTAAATTAGAATCATTTGGCAATTTATTAATCATATTATCACCTCACTTATAATATATCTACAAACCTATTAAATGCTTCTATTCCTTTTGTTCTTTGCCCACTTAACTCTATTGATAACTCTTTTAAAGCATCTTCTACATTATCGCTTGTAAAATTATTATCTGCATCTTCTATAGTTACTTTCTTTGCTTCTAAAACAAGATTTCTAACTTTATTAACTAACTCTTTGAAAGTCAATTAAATCACCTCTTTCCAATAAAAAAAGAACCTTCTACGCTGGTTCTACTGGTGTTTCTTCTTTATTTAATAAACCTGTTAATTCTAAATATTGTTCCTCTGTAATCCTGTTTACTGCATAGAATACATCCATCTTATGTTGTAAATCCTCTTTAGTACTATAGTTCTTTTGTTCTATCATTAATTTTAATAAGTTATACATATTAATTCCTCCTATAGGTTGTTATTTAATTTCATATTTACTACTTCAAATGTTGTGTTTACTATCTCACTATCTCTATTTTTATTTTCTTCTTTTAACATACTTAGTTCTTCTTCTAATGCTTGTAATCTCTTTTGTTCATCTGTTAAAATGACTGGTATATCTTTTATATTTGGTTCTTTTGTAACTGGATTTATAGACTCTATATATTGTTTACTATAGTCTATACTTCCATATTCAACATCTAAGTAATGTAGTTCTGTTATTGTATCATGCTCTGATACATCTCCTATTGCTTCTCCTGTTTGAAACAGTATGTCTCCTTTTTCATTATATATTATTCTATTTCCTCTATTCATTTTTATTACCTCCTTATAATTTTATATCAACATCAAACGCATACCACTTTACAGTTCTACTGTATTTTAAAGCAATAGGAAATTCAACAATACTATCAGTAGAACCACCACTAATAGTAAAGCTTTTATCAGTGATATTTTTTATATCAAATATAAAAACTTTACGGTCTTTACCATCAACTCTAGCTAAACCATACTGTGAACCATCATTAATTAGATAAGTAATGCTTATAGCTAAATCATTCTTATCATGTACACTAAAATATTTAACTATAACGAGTTTAGGAGTAAAATTCAAATTAGTTGGAATAATAATTGGTAAAGTAGTTGGAGTATCAAAAGTATAAGCACCACTAGCATATCTAACACGTTGACTTAACTGATTGGTCAACTCTGTTATCCTATTTTGCAACTCCTCAACACTAGCATCCGAACTGTCAAAAGAAGTTTTAATTTTCTCTGATAACTCAACTAATGTATTATTTAAACTTGCTTCTATATTCTTTAATGCTAAAGTATTTATAATACTTGTTTTTCCATTCTTAAATCCTGCATTAACTTCCACTAATTTTGTAGATATATCATTTAAATTCACATTTTCGGGTAATGGCATTATATTCTTACTTATACTTAATACTTTTTCTACTGTAGCATTTGCACTATCTGTAACGACTATTTTAAGTGTGTGTATTGCATTATCCGTAAGTTCATAGTTAATTGTTTTTTCAAGAGTTAAATCTGTTGTTATAGTTTCTTTTAGTGTATCATCTATAAAGCATTCTATTTTAGTTAGTAATGCAGGTTCTGTGTGGTCTGCTTTAAACGTTGCAGTAGTTGAGTTATAAGCTGATACAGTTAAAAAAGGTAATGTTTGGAGTAATGTTATTTTGGCTTTACCATTGACTCCACTATTACCTGCTGATGTTTTACCTGCCGTTGTACTAGCATTTTCTAGCCAATATTCAGAAGTTGGTGTATATCCAGTAGGTTTATAACTGTTTTTAGTTAGAACATATCCGCTACCTCCTCCGCCATTGCAGTGAGAATAGTAGCAACCTGAACCGCCAAACCATCCACCACCGCCTCCTGCATGATTAGAAGAACAACCACCTTTTCCAAAGAAGCCATCATTTTTGCCATCATTTTCTAAACCTCTACCTCCATCATATTGAGTTGCTCCAACAGCACTTCCATCAGAATTAATACTATTTTCTCCTTTTAATCCACCTCCATTGCCACCTCCAAAACCTGCATGACCACCACCACCTCCTCCTGCTACAATTATACGTGAAAATAAACCTTGTTCACTGTCCCACGCTCCTCCAACAAGTCTTATATCAGTAGCTCCTCCCCCAGTACTAACACCATAACCACCTCCATTAAATACATAGTCAGTAGAAGAAGTATCTAAACCTAGTTGACCAACATAAACATATAAAAGAGTCTCTTTTCTTAGTATAAGTTCACCAACAGAGTATCCTCCGCCTGAATGAGACGCAGCACTATGCGTTTCTCCGCCACTAGCACCCCAGCATTCAAGTTTATATCTACCTGGTTTTAAAGTAATAGGTTGTTCTGTACCTGTATAATCAAAATTCCATTCCGTAGTCATTTCATCACTCTCCTTTCTAATTTCTAACAATAAGTTATCAACTCATTCACACTCGTTGCAATACTGGATAGCCCACCATTTACTTTTTCTTCTAAATTAACGAATCTATCCTCAATCTTTTTAGATGAATAAGTAGTCATTTCAGACACTCTGTTATCATCTACTGTAGCATTTATAAAATGAGTCTCTGCATTCCCATTTATCACATAGACATTTAATTCAACTTTTACCTCACTTCTAATTTCAATAGAATTATCATCTATAATTTTAAAGTTTGTAACTACATTTTCTTTTGTAGTAGCATCTATAATATTTACAGTTATTCTCTGTGTTAACAAACTATGTGTTACAGTTGCTTTGAATCCATTTTCTGTATCATCCACCCAATCATCAATTGTGACTTTTTGAGTATATGCCACATTCGAGCCACCTGCGATTAATTGGTCAATCTTGATATTTTGTTTCTCATTTTCTGTGTCAATTCTAGTGTTTAACTCTGTCTTAGCAGTTTCTATGTTGCTTGTTAACTCTGTTTTAGTTGTATCTATTTTAGCATTAATAGTGTCTATTTTGACCTCTAAATCTTGCAAATCTTTTAATGTAGCAAAAATTATTGTAGGGTCAATTTTAAGCTCTATATTATTAACATTAGATACAACAAAAATAGTTTTTACCTTCATGTCAATAACTGCTCCATCTTCTAATCTAGGCTTGTATGCTGACCTATATTTTGATATAGCAAGTAAATTACCTTCTGTATCTAAATAACCTATCTCTCTAACTATAAAGCCTCCAGCATTTGCAGGTATAAGACTCTCTAAAATTAGACAATTTGCCAAGTCTTCATCAGTTTTAACATTTCCTACATTACCTTCCCAAACTACATTTTTGAGTACTGTTTGCTCTTCTGTTGGATTATATTCACTTCCTGCACCATCTCCAAGTTGAATCTTGACAAAATCAACTTTTCCTCCTACTAAACTTGCGTTTGCTATTTTAGCCTTACCTATGTTTGTTAATATCGTGTAATAGCTTTTATCTATAGCCAAACTACCACCTCCTAATAAATAGTTATTTCTTGGTATCCACAACCATTGCCACTGAGAATATTAATCTCTCCATAAGTCTCAATATCACTAGGTGACCAAGGGTATATTGTAATCTCATGCCCTGTAATAGTTGTCGCTCCAAAGTACAGACCATTATCTTTACTAACCAAAACTCTAGTATAATCTAAAGTTAGGTTACAAGGTTTGATACTACTTACAAATGAATGAACTTCCTCAAACCAGTCTTGATTCCTTGCATCACTTTCCAGGTGTATATTATAAGTAGAACTATTAATAGTTAACTCATAATTACCTTCTCCAACAATTGAATCTAACCAGTTCCTAAGAAATCTCTCTGAGTAGGGTAATTTGCTTATATATCTACTGAAAATCCTAAACTTTCTATCCTCTAAAGTTTCATTACTTTTTGGAACTATAGACATTATTTTTTCCCATCTTTTTATACCAGTTATGGTCAAATCTTCTAAGAACTGGTCATTTAAGACATCATCTAATTTATCATGTAGTATCTTTATTTCTTTGTTATCTGCATTAAATGCTTTTATATATTCTTCTTTGTCCTGTAAAATCTGTGGTAAGTAACTTATTAGATTTACCTCTTTATCCAAGTACCTCACCTCTTACTACTATTGAATCTTTATCAACACTAAAATTTGATGCAACATCATTTATCATAGTATTTGCAATGTCTAATACTCCATCTATACTAAGCAATCTAGTTTCAATTTGAGATATACGGACTATTAAGTTTTCTTCATCTTCCCAGCTCATGTTAAGTTCATTTAAGTAGTCGTCTATTGTTTCCTCTGCTATATTCTTTATATTCTCCCAAGTGTAGCCACTTTTATATGTTATCTCTGCTGATATGTTTATAGTTGTACTCACGACTCCTGTAACAGTAACTTTATGCCCTATAGGTGCTAGTCCGAGACCTTCTCCTTTTGGGTTTGGGTCAATTTCTTCTTGTACTAGATTAACTAAATCAGCAGATGGTACTTTAAAATTAGAGTTAATTATTACTAACTTAACAGTTCCTCCACCATTCCAGACAGGATAAACCTTAACTCCTCCGACATCTTGTATCTTATTAACTTCATCCTTATAGTTTTGTATATTACCACCAAAACTTTGTGAGTTTAAACTATCATAGTATCTTTGCCTCAAACTGTCCTCAGATTCTTCATCCTCTCCATTTATCAATATTTCTGTTAGTTCTGCTGTTTCTAATTTATCTATATATTCAATTGTAATCAACTGACCAAGTTCAAATACAGGTCCAGCAGTTTCACATTTCATTTTATATACTCCTTCACTAATTCTCTCTGTTGCAATATAATTGTATTCTCCTAGATTAAAACGTGAATCTAATGGAATGTCTATATTAAAGACTCCTTTTGCAATTGTATTAGTAGCTTCAAGTGGTGTAATTCCTCTTTCTTTACATCTTTTCTCTAAATAATAGTAACTGGCAGTATCAACAAATGTTTGGTCTAGTAATTCATCCATGGCAATGTAGGTCTCTGTAAGTTCTATAGCAACTGGTGCCAAGGCATTATATATTATAGAACCCTCTCGTTTGTCAAACGTGTCAGGTACACTATCTAACATTCTTTTAATTATATTTTCAAATGTCATAAGTTCAAACACTAAATACTCACCACCTTCTCTGCTTTGATATTTCCATATTTGGTATGGACAATAAATTTACACTGAACCTTTCCTTTTTGATTTTCAAACTCAAAATTATCTACATTTTCAATCCTATCATCCTGCATTAATGCTTCTGTTATCCTTCTTTCAAGTTCGGGTATTACATATGAGACAGGTTCTCCAATAAGGTCGTTCAACTCGACTCCATAATTCCAACTATATATTAGATGTTGGTATCTCTCTGTATTTAAAATTAAAAAGATGGTCTGTTTTAATGCTTCCACATCATCACAAATACCATCTACTTTATTTCTCTCTATATGAAGTTTAAAAGTCTTACTTGGTTCTTGCCTTACATTAAAATTTATAATTGATACATCTTCAATATCATAGTCAATAGTGTCTGTTGGTATCACTTCATCACATCCTATCTAAAATTAAATACTGTTGTCCTCCTTGCATACGAATTAGAACTAATTTATCTCCTATCTTTTTATCTGTATATCTTTTAAATGTATCTGTTTGTATTAAAAAAAATTCACCAATAGATAATTTTTGTTCTATTTTAATTTTTAAAGGACTTACACTTTCTATTGTTCCAAATACAATTTGCATTGGATTACTTGTTTCTACTGCATCCATTGCTGCCTTTTTAATTATTTGCAATAATTCTTGACTCATATTATCACCTCACTTAAAAGAATCTTCTAGCTCTTGCAAAATCATGATTCTTATTTTGTCTACCACTTAAACTACTTATTTTGACTACATCACCAGTCTTTGGCGAATGTATGAACTGGTCATTTCCTATACATAGTCCAACGTGATGTACCTTTCCTTTTCCTTGATTGTATGCAAAGAATACTAAATCCCCAGCTTTTACATCATTTATGTTGCATAATAGTTTTCCTCTACTATCTTTTGATTGGTCTGCTGAAACTCTAGGTAGATTTATTCCTGCACCTCTCTTAAATGCCCAAATCATAAGTCCACTACAATCAAAACTTTTAGGACCATTACCACCCCAAGCATATGGCTTGCCAAGTTGATTTTTTGCTTCTTGAATAACTTTACTTACTTTACTATTATTGTTTGTTGATGTATTATCAGTGCTATTATTTTGAACTTGATAAGTTGTATCTTTTAAATTCTTTTCTGCTTCTTCATCACTTCCAATTCCTGTACCACTTGAATTATCGTAATTACTCCCTGTTATTTGTTTATAAAATGCACTCACACATTTTACCCATTCTTTGTCTGAACTTGAAGAATACTTATTTCTGATACTTTCTAATGTTTTTCTACCTTGATAGATATAGTTTCTTGATAAATTACTTATACCTCTTTTTATTCCTTCATCTACATTAGAAAAACTTAAGTAATTACCATCTCTTCTCATTCCAAAGAAATTATTTTTAGTGTTTGCAATGTTTGAAGTACCCCTAGCTGATTCATGCATTGATATTGCAGCCATTAAAGCTGGATTAACTTTATAAGCATTTGAGTACTTAACAAAGGCATTCCCTGTATTTGATAATTTCCCTTTAAGTAGTTTATTAATTTTATTAGCCATTTCAGTATCTTCTTTGCTTGTAGTGCTTTGTGCAGTGCCATTTTGTTTCTCATTTTTATTATTACTATTTCCGCTTGAGTAGGAACTTGAAGAATAAGAAGCAAATTCGTCTCCATCAACCAAAGTTAGGTCCATAAAATGACTGTTATTTTCAAATGTATGCTTAACTTTCTCAACTAGCATATAATTTTGTAACTCAATATCTCCTAATGACAAAAAAACAGGTACTAAACAACCTGCTCTCACTCTAATATCTCCAATTGCGTTTTTTAAACTTAATGACTTAGTTTTCTTATTATATAGTTTTAAAAGTATATCACATTTTTGTTTTATTTCTGCTTCACTCATGTTCTTGTCTACTGTATCAAACATTTGAAGTATTCCCCAACTCCTCATATGTGTAGAATCTTGTGCAATATACACATCCCTTTTACCTGTCTCTTCGTTGTCTCTTACTAGTTTTATTTTTGTATAAGTATCACTATCAATGCTTGAGTTATAGTCAAAATCTTCTATTACATCATTATTCATAACAGTATCAAGTTTCATAGAAGCAACATTTTTTAAAGTTATTCTTCCAAAGTCATCATACAAAACATACATTTCCTTTTTCTCTCTTAGAGTATCATCTAGTGCAGTTAGTATCATATCAAAGAGTGTTTTATTTTCTTCAACTCTTGATATTTTATACTTAGTATCTTCTATAACATTATATTTTAAATTAAAATCTTTAGCTAACATCTTTATAAGTTCACTTGCAGTATTGTTCTCAAGAACATAAGTATCTTTATTTTTAAAAAATCTTAATTGGTCATATGCAACTATTTTGATATGATTTTCTTTGTCCCTTTTCTTCTGAAATATATATCCATAAAAGATTCCAACACCCTTGTAATATAGTCTTACAGAATTTCCCTCACAAAATTCTAATATCTTATCCATGACTATTGTAAATTCAAGTTTAGACGGTGTTCCTCGTCTTTCAATTTCCCATGTGATTCCATCTAAAACTACGGGCTCATAGAAATCTTCTAAGTGGGCAATAACTAACCTTACATCCCTATCATTTGCTAATACTAATTCATCAGCCAAGTTTTAACACCTGCCCTTTGTAAATAGTATATTTACTTAAGTTTTTATTCTTATTAGCTTTATCCATCATAGTTTTATTTAACTCATATACTTTCTTATATAGCGACCCATTTCCAAGTTGTTTTTGACAGATTGACCATAAACTATCACCTGCCTTGACTGTGTATGTTTTAGCATTTGGTGCATTGACTGAATCAACTCGTTTTGGCTCTATTTTTACATTAGGTCTACCTGTCTCGTTTTTAGGTGCAGCAGGAACTAACTTTTTAGTTGAATAATCTCTATATTGTTTTAACTTTATTGCAACTTTTGTATCTGAGCCATTTTCTGCATCTTCTGAAATAGCATACTCTTCAAGAGATACTTTCATATTGGTATTAAATAGTACTTTATTCCCAAGTTGTCGAGATACAATAAATTGGAATGGCTTACAATCTGTTTTTAGTAGTTCTAGTTTACTTAAAAAGAATTGGACATCTTTAAATTGACCACGATAAAATGGTAGTTTATTATGTGTAAATTCTGCTTCGAAACTTATTTCAGATAATCCCTCTTTTTTTAATATGTTTACTTCTCCAGTGTTTATTAAGTCAACTGTCTTATTCTTATTTGTTACTTTAATCTCTAATTTTGCAGGAGGTATTGGTAATTGCACTCCATCTAAATAAAAGTCATAAGCCATTTATATCCCTCCTCTCTAAATCACTCCCTCTGCTGAGATAATCATTGCATCATTAAGTTTTTCAGTTAGTACATTAACTATTCCATCTACATCTGCATCTTTACTTATGTTGTTTGTGTTGTTCATGTCTATTTTAATGTTTACTCCTGTATATCGGTTGATTGTTTCCTGTTCTGCTATATCTCTAAGGTATTTAAGGTCTTCTTGACTTTTATCCATGGTCTTAGCCATCTTTGCAGTATTTCCCGCGGTATCTTTTGCTCCTTTTGCTGCATCGCTCAAAGGTGAGTTTAATCCAGCTGAACCAATTCCATCACCAAGTCCGTATTTTTTATCCCATAAATCATCAAGCCCAAGTTTTTTCTTTGCATCCTCTGCCATTTTGCCAATATCGAATTTATCTTTTATATTAGTTTCTAGCTTATCTCCCCATTTATATCCTGCGTCCCAAGCTTTTCCGTAATTAAGCCTATCATAATGTAAAGATGAAGGGTCAATTCTTTCTACTTTTATCTTAGCTTCTCCTGCCACTTCGTCTGTCCATCCTTGTAACTTATCTGACCATCCACTCACTGCATTTGCTAGATTTGAACCAAATATGGTGTCTATTGCAGAAGCTATACTTTGCAAAATCCCTAAAACAGTATCTGCCATCCCTGAAAATAACCTTATGACAGAACCTAGTGGGTCGTTAAATACATTTGCTAAAAACTCTGCAAAAGTAGCAAATGTATTCCAAATTAAAGCAACTATATCTATAAGCATATTACCTACTGCAATAAATATATTACCTATAAAACTTGCCGCAACTGATATTGCTCCTGCTACTGCACCAACTGCACTTATACTTGTTCCTGCAAAATGGTTGAAAACTGCAATCCCAACGAACAAAGCTACTACTAAAGCGATTATACCTGCAACTATCCAAAAAATTGGACATGCTAACATGGCTTCATTTGCTATCCATTGTCCAGCTGCATATTTTATAAGATATGCATACCCCGCCAATGTTTGAGTATTCAAAAGCATCTGAGCAAACATTACAACGAATTTAGAAGCTGCGACCAATTTTTCCCACAACCACATTCCTGCTAGAGCTATAGAATAAATTGCAATAGCTGCAACAACTCCATAAATTATAGGTGCAATAATATTCCAGTTTTGTGCAAAAACATTAACAACATTTAATGCTTGTGTTATTATCCAACCTAGTGCTTCTGTTATCAAACTAACACCTACAATAATTATATTAGTAAAAGCTTGAAAAAACGGGCTTCCTAATATATTTACAATACCATTGAAAATATTAAAAAATACATTGCCTAAAACATATAATCCATTTATAAAATTATCTATAAAGGTTCGAAAACCTTGACTAGACATAGATTGTTCTATCTTTTTTTGTATAACACCAAAAATCATAATGCAATTATTTTTTATTGATGTCCAAATTTGATTAAATGTATAAGGCATCTTCTCAAACTCTGCATTGGTTTGTTCTGCTGCTGCAAGTAATGAGTTTTTTACAATGTCTGCTGTTAACATTCCTTCACTTGCCATGCTCCTTATTTTTCCTATATCCACGTCTAAATAATCAGCAATCGATTGAATAATGTTAGGTGCTGACTCAAATACTGCATTAAGTTCCTCACCTCTTAGAACACCACTTCCTAATCCTTGTGTTAGTTGTAGCAAGGCTGAATTTGTTTCTTCTGTCGTTGCTCCTGCAATTACGAATTTTTTATTTAATTGTTCAGCAAATGCTACTATCTCTTTTGTGCTGCTAAATGCTTTACCTGCATTCATTCCGACTCTAGTTACTATTTTAGAAGTATCTAAATAAGATGCCCTTGCTCTTTCTGCTGATTGAAATATCATTTTATTAAGTCCACTATCTGATTGTTGACCATCATTTATCATATTAAGTCTAGCATTTGTGCTAGTCATTTGGTCAGATAAATTAACAACACTCCCCAAAGTCCTTAAGCTCATGTACACTCCAACAAGTTTTTTAGCACTTCTAAGTAATTTATCTGTATTACTTGTTCCTTTGCTAATATCATCATTAAGTTTTCTTTGCTGCCCATCTGCTTCTCTTATTTGTCTTTCTAATCTATCAAACCCAGCCTCTGCACGTGCTAATTCTTCCCTAGCGGTTCTTATACTATTGGCATCTACTGCATTACTAGAAGTTCTTTGCAACTGCTCAAATGAGCTAATTACTATATTCATAGCATTAGTCATATGTCTGAATGCAGGTGTCATTCCATCAAATATTTTTATAGAAGTTTGTATTGTAGCCATATTTCAACCTCCTTCCTTATTATTTTAGATATAAGAAAGGAGTAATCAACTAGATTACTCCTTAAATCAATTATTTTATCATTTCTTCTCCATCAAATATAAAAGATTTTACATTTTTACTATCACTTGTAAAAGTTATTTGAAAATCACTTCTAAGCATTGCCCCTAGTGAATTTTGAGAGTCTACATAAGACTGAACTACTATTTTTTCTTTATCTTTAGAAAATGCCCATTCTGTTATATTTGGAAATTTAGCCGTGCTTGGTGACTTTAGAACTGCACTAACACCATTTTCACATTGTAATTGTAATTCTGTTTTTTCATCAATTGTAAGAGTATAATCACTCACTTTAGATACTACTTTGCTATCTTTGTAAAAGTCATTATTCGCCCATCTAACATTGTAAACAGAGCTATCCTTGTTTATATATAGTATTATATTTTTAGAGCCACTAAATTCAATTCTATAACCTTTTTCCCCATCAAAATGTGCATTATCCAATCCGTCATCATGCTTTATACTATCAAAATCTTCTATTCCACATTCTTTAAGTATATTAGCTATATTTTTAATTTTCTTTGGCTCTGTATCTATAACTTTAGAAATTTTTTGTTCATCTTTAGACATTTTAATCTCATCAGTTTTTTCTTCTTTCACTTTTTTAGTTTGACCTTCATTTTCATTAGCTACTGGTTCAGCATTTTGAAGTTCTCCTTTGAATAAACTGCTATATATCTCTATATCTGCTATTATAACGACTATAAAAAAATATGCTACAAATAATCCTCCTACAATCTTTAATATCTTCTTTTTTTTAAATCCTCCTATTAATAAGTTTATACTTGCCTCTCCTAAAAAAATGGCTATTGTAACTGGAAATAAAATAAAAGCTAGTATTCCAAAGAATATTTTCTTGCCTTTGCTAAAAGATTTAAATTTACTCCACATAATATAATATCCCCCTAAATTATATTCTTTAGCAATATTATACTATATCAGTAAAATTTTTACATTATAGATTATCTTCTTCTACCTCTCTTTGCATCTTTGTCAGCTTTTTTAGCTTCTTCTTTTTCTTCTTCTACTTTGATATCTATAGATGCAGCAACAAATGCTTTTTCATCAACTGGCAAATCCATATATTCATGCGGTTTCCACTTAAACTTGTGAAGGCAATAATGAGCTACGTTAGAATCATAATCGCCTTCTTCAATTAGTTTTTTGCTTCTTCTACCTTATCCTCAAATGAATTGTCAAAACCATTTATATCTAGTACCTCTTGCACATATTCTGTATATTCGCCTGGTGTAAGCATTGCTTTAAGCAGTTGATTTGCTCCCATAACTCTATAACTATCTTGTAACATTGAGTCATTCAAATCAGGAAAAACTGTACAAGCTATACTTAGTTCTTCGTAATATTTATTATAGTCAGTTATAGTGTTGTATTGTCCTGTGTGTTTTCCTTTTTTATTTAAAATGGGTTCTCTCTTCGGACAATTTTTTCTTATTATATTATCTTCTTCTGAAGATAATGCTCTTATTTCCCATTCTATTGGTTTCCCATCTTCATCTATAAATCTATTGCTTGCTACATACTTTCTATTCTCTACTTTTATTGCATTTTGACTTAAAAAAGCGTTTAAATCTCCCATATTATTCTACCTCCATAACTAAATATTTTGTTTGTTTTTCTATTGTTGCAACACCAGCTTCATTTATTTCAAATTTTATTATTATTGGCTTTAATGACGAACCATCAATTGTATCTGTTGCTAACTTATCTGAAATATCTATAAGATATTTTCCTGCCTTTTTATACATCTCGCTGACACGTTCTTCCGAAGGTCTTTTCTTACTATAATCAAAATAAATTGAATCTTTTATCTCATATTTATCTTTAATTTTAACCATCTCCTATTCTTATAAATAAAAAATACACATCTATAATTTATAAATGTGTATTTTATTCCATTCCTATTAACATTTTAAACTTCTCAACTAATTCCCAATCCTCGCATGTAAAGTCCATATCTTCTTCTAAATATTCTCCATCAGCATCAAACTTAGTAATTATGCCTGAATCCATATTACAGTCTTTTAAAATTACTGTCTGTCTCCCTACTGAACTTGTTGGGTCTTCATTAGTAACTTGTATATCAAAGTAAATGTCTTCTCCAGTTTCTTTATACCTATAGAGAAGCTCTCTAAATATAGAAGTATTAAAATGAAATGTTGCACTCCCTGTAATTTTACTACCTGTTGTTTTATTACCCTTTGTAGTTTTCCCTAGAATTGGCACTTCACTTTTTGTTTTTTCCATCTTAGCTTCTAAATTAATAGCTTGCATAAAATTGTATCTTTTACCCTCTATTGTTACAAAACATTCTGCTAAAGATGCACTTATTGTATCTTTAACATTCATAGGTGCGTTTTTAGGCA
The DNA here is from genome assembly GCF_056688955.1 of Clostridioides sp. LIBA-6822. Taxonomy (NCBI): domain Bacteria; kingdom Bacillati; phylum Bacillota; class Clostridia; order Peptostreptococcales; family Peptostreptococcaceae; genus Clostridioides; species Clostridioides sp. LIBA-6822. The sequence continues at coordinate 2,894,948 of NZ_CP196995.1, forward strand.
TCTATTTATCACACTCCTCTCTTAACTAACTGAAACAGTCATATAAAGCTTACTCATAGCATTAATAACCTTAACCGCATCACTTACTATAACTGTTTTTTTATCATTTCCAAGTTCTACGGATACATCATCAGTTTTAAAATCTTCTATTGCCCTTATATTCTCTAATTCCTTGTGATGTTTTACTACATCATTCCAAAAACTTATTCTTCCTGCTGCATCATTCGGAACTTTACCCAAGTACTTTGTATTAAATAAAGTTGCAATATCATTAGCAATTTGGTCAAGCACTCTAACGCTTTGATTACTTGAAAAATCATCATTCTTATCATCTGTAAAACTAACAAAAGTATTTATATCCTCTAGCACATGAACTTCATCACCAACCTTGTGGAATATAAACTTACCTGTTTTTAGAGCTTCTTCGAGTTGTATTTGTGTATAATTAACATCAATATCAAACTCACCATCGTATCGCTTATTTGTATTAGATTTATTTATGTCGCATCCAGCTATAGCTCCAGTAGTCCAATAAATTAAACTAGACTCTAATAGTCCAGCATCTTTTATTTTATTTTCTACAGATACCACACCTTCGTAATCTGAATCACTTTTCTTATATAATACAGTTTGAAACTTAGCTCCTACCTTATCTCTCATTCTTTTTGTAAACTCTACAAATAGACTCTTAATCTCTGTTGTAGTAGCCAAACACCCTAAAGCATTAAAGCTATAGCTTTCTATTTTATCCAAGAAATCTTGATATTCTGTCCCTGTAACTGTTTCTCCATTAGTCCCATTACTAAATACCAAACCTGCACTTGCTTCTAGTGTCGAATCCTTTTTCCAACTAACATAGTCATTGTCCTCTAAATCCGTAATCACTTTAGCTATTTGTGTATCTACTTTCTTATTATCTAAAAGTGTTACAACATCAAATTTAGTGTTGTCATCAATGTTTGTTGTAACTACTATCTTCAAATCATTACCTCTTATTCCACTACACTTCGCTGTAGCAATAGTGCAACTAGCTTTAACTCCCTTATTTAATTTATAGAAATATCCTAGTCTTATATTTTTAAATAAGTCTCTGAGTCCTTTCAGCTTCTCATGAGTGTAATCATATCCAAAGAACTTAGTTGAATACTTCTCAAAATCATCACTAGTTACTATAACTACTTCTTCATCAATACCCCAATCAAACTCTAAAGGCATCGCAATAATACCTCTATTGCTAAGAGAACTAGTTGCTCTCTTAGCTGAGATAAAGTTTATATAAGCTCCTGGTAATACTTTATTCTGTGTGACAAATGTTCCTCCACCTAAAGCCAAATTAACTCACTCCTTTCATAAAATTATTTATTATTTCCTCTACCTCTGAGAAGGAATATAACTCATTTTCTCTTAAAATTGCATTTAATAAGTCTTTTCTATTTACATACTTCTTAGAATTAACTATCTGTTCTTTAGTAAATTTATAATTATCTTCTTTACTTAATGTTTTACTCAAACTTATCACCTCTTTTTAGACCACCGAATAGCTCTACTGTGTCCATCTTATCTGTATTATTACTTTTTATAGTGAAGTAGTTATAATCAACAAAGAAATGGAGTACATTATCTACGACTTCGAAGTTCATATTTGTTCCTCTCACTAAATCTCCATCAATTTCTATATACTCTAATTCCTCTAGTAACATTTCTGCTATCTCATTTATTTCAAATGATTTGTCATTACTTTTTGGAAAATAATGTACATCAAATGAGTTCTTTTTTAATGTCCTGCCACTTGGATATGGTATCTTGCTTGGATTTAAAGGAACAATAAAAAAACAAGGTTCATTTATCCCTTGTTCTACATCCTCACTGTAAATTGTATAACTTTCTCCAAACGATTTGTCTAATTTTACGGATATTCCATCTATAATATTATTAAGCATCAAACACTCCTTTCAACAAAATTAATAACTTTTTCTCTATAATCTTATCAACTTGACTTTGTAGTTCCATCTCTGAAATAGTTAAGAAATGTTGTCCTTTAACCCATCCCTTGCCATCTTTAGTTCTATGCCCGAAATTTACATAACTTGCATATTCAGTTGGATTAACAACTTCTATAATATAATTATTACCTTGTTTGTAAACAGGAAGCGACCTAGCGTAAGCTACTCCGCTCCAGCCTTCTCTTAAAAATCCTGTATCAACTGGTGTTCTTCTAATTACTTTTCCAAGTAATCGTGCTGCTAATTCTCTTGCTGCATCCTTACAAAACTTATCTAAATCAATCTTTGTAAATTTCTCCATCCTTTTACAAGCTCTTTTAAACTCTCTAAAATCAACACTACCCCATCTAGCCATTAAGCTTTATCCTTAAATAATTCAAGTATTATTTCTTGATGGTTTGGATATATCGCAGATTCTCCACTTCTTACATACTCTTTTGTGACATTATTTTGATTAGTTATAATAAGTTTTGAACCTGCCTTAATATTTATATTTGGAGATATAAAGAGTTTAATAGTTTGTGTAAGCTTAGCTACTTTTCCCTGTTCTGTAGAAGTAATATTCTTATATGAAAGCTTACAAGGTTGATTTTCTAATACAACTACTTCTTTATTGTTAGTTCGTTTTGTAATAGGGTCTTTGGCTGGTTGATATTCTACTATAGTACATTTATCTCTATACATCATTTCTATTGCTTTTCTAGTCTTATCCATCGTTATTTCCACCTAATTTTTCTGTATCTGTTTAATTGTGCTTTATAATCTTTGAGTAAAGATTCTTTAAATTCACTAGCTGAACTTCTATATGAAACAGATGTATCGCCCTCACTTATAGAAGAAATAGAGCCTAATGCAATATCTTCATTTCCTAGACTCTCATTTTTATACATATCCATAGCCATTCTTAAAACTGTATTATTCAACTCTTTAGGAATGATAGATATATTACAATAATTTTTGACCATTTCCTCTACATCTTCTAATACAAACTCTAATATAATATCTTTTGAATCATCTTCCCTGCTAAACCCTAAAAGCTTTTTTAGTCTTTCAATTTCCATATTAACACCTCTAATTTATTGTACCCATAAACACTTGGTCGGCATAAGGAAAGCTCGGTAAAACTGTTGCAACTGCTTTTATCCACTTAGCGACTGGGTCAGCAGTAGAGTATTGTTCTACAATTATATTTCCGATTGAACTAATATCTATAGATGGATTCTTTCTTAATTCTAATTCTTCTGCTGTTAGTCCAAAAAAAGTGTCTCCCATTTTGCCATCAGGCATAAGTATAAATTTATTTTCATCTAAGAATCTTTTTGTTGTATACTTACCATCCTTGCCTTGTACTCTATATCTTTCATCATAAGTAAAAATAGGTGGAAGAGATTGAGAAACTAAAAATGTATTTAATTCATTTAAAGTAAGTAGTTTATCACTATTTATACCAAATATAGCCTTTCTTAGTTTTTCATCCCTTAATATCACATTTAGGATAGTTTTAGAAGTTAATGACCTTGTTGGAGTAAATCCAGTATCAACAACTATTTTATCAGTCATATTATAAATATCTCCTAATATATCTGGTGTTCCACTAGACCAAGTTTTTGTTTCTTTATGATTTGTTGGAGTTCCATATTTTAAAGCAGCTTTAACTCCATTTTCATTTATATTCAATTCTCCAGTCGATAGTACTTCCATTCTCATTGCTTCTACTCTAGTATTTACACTTGATACAAGGTTATCAACATCATTAAATATTTGATTTATCATCTGAGTTTCTTCTTGAGAATTTCTTGGTTGTTCAAGTACAATTATATCTTTTTCATCTAGCTTTATTTTTCTTTTTACAAGTGCAAGTTCAGCTATACTTAAATTAGCACCTTCTCTTGATGCAATTTCTGCTTCTGTATCAAACGCATGAACACTTGCTGATACTGGAAGGTTAGATGCACCTTTTATCATTTTTATTTCAAGCCCTTCTATCTTTTGAGTTGGAAACAATAAATCTCCCATTGTTTCTTTCAGTTTTCTAGTCTTTGTATAGTTTATCAGCTCTTGAACTGATAATAATTCCTCTACTCTTGCCATATTTCATCCTCCTACATAAATTTAATATTTGGTAATTTTGTCTTTATAGTTTCTATAGCTTCTTTTACATACTCACCTTGTAATCTTTCAGTTATTACATAACCTTCTACCATTGATGCAACTGGTTGTGGTCCATAAGTAACATCTACAGTTGCAAATACAATCCCTACAGGGTCTTCTGATAATGTGTATGTATAGCTACCCGAAGAACCTGCTCTAGTTATCTTTACTACCTTTCCACTTTCACCTAATAAGCTTCCTGCTAATACATACTTTCTGCCATTTTCATCAGCCACTACATCTGTATCTAATACTGTATTTGTAAAGTTAATATAGTGTTGAGAAGCTAGAAATTCGGGTGTGTTATTAAAATTTACCTCTTTAAAATACATACTTTATCCTCCTTTTTATTTTATACTCCATGCGTCAGCATATGGATTTTTTGAACCTTCCTCATTTTTTTCTTTTGCAATATTTTCAGCCCTGCTTAATGTATTTTTATTGCCATTATCGGGATTGTAATTTATCTTAGTTTCTCCTGTTTTTATTAAGAAAGACTTTTGAGTTGCCCAACTATCAGTCTGTTCCTTTAGCCCCGTAAAAGTACCATTTTCATATTTTATCCTTTCTAAATCAAGTTCTGCTTTTGCTGCTTTAGTACTATGAACATTAAGCTTAATAAGTTCATTTTCTAACGCCATGTCAAACTCTCTTTGCTCTTTTTCTTTTAATTTTTTTTGATATTCTTCATCTTTTGCAGTTAATTTAGTCTCATAACCTTTTTTAAGTTCTTCAATCTGCTCTTTTGTCATTCCATCCTTAAAACCTTCAATTGCTTCTTTAGATGCTTTTAATTCTTCTTTTACTTTTTCATACTCAATCTTATTAATATAATTTTCTAATTCTTTTATCGATTCAACTTCTACTTTCTTTGCATCTTCTTCACTAAGACCTAGTGCAATTAGTTCACCTTTTTTCATTTTATTTAATTCTCCTTTCATTTTTACATAATAAAAAGCCCTATCTAGGACTTACTAAAACCAATATTATTATTCTCATTACAATTATTTATTGATATAGCTTCTATTTGTGATAAATCTATTATTGTTGTTCCATCTTCATCTAAATATCCTTTCAAGTTCCTACAATCTGAGTCAGCTCCCATAAAATCTTTCATTAGCTTATCAGCAACATATTCGTCTGTTATTCCAGATATACAATTTCCACTCTTAAACCAAATTACATACTCTTTCAATAATGCAATCCTCCTTTTGTTTTTTACCTAATAAAAACCTTTAAACAAATTATTCATAAATAATATAGCTTATTAGTGAAGCCATAAGGTATATTGCTTTTCCTATCAAATACCCACTTATAACTCCTACTAAGCCATAAACTAATCTAACACATGTAAAAGTATTATTATCTACCATGTTAGCTATACCTAAAACATGAGCCATAATTATGTTGATACCTGTAAAAACACCTAATGCTATACCAATAACTGTAATAATAAATGCTATAATATTTCTAACGCTTATTTTACTTGGCTTTTTAATATATTTCTTTTTAAACATATTTCCATCCCCCAAAACTTATTCAATACCTTCTCTTAGGTGTTTCACTAACTGTTTTACAATCTTATCTACATCAACTTTACAAGCATATTTATTCATTTTTTCTGTTAGTTTATCAATTTTATCATCTGCTTTTTCTAAGGTTTCTATAAAAAACTCTAATTCCTTTGTGGCATTTTTAATATTTTCTTGAAAGTTTGTTGAATCTAAAGTCATCTCTGTTGATAATTTATTTTTCCCTCTATATCCAACTTTCTCATAAGTCATTTCAAACATATCTGCTTTACAAGGATATATTTCTCCTTTTACACCTTGTATAACATAATCCCCTATGTTAACTTGATATATCAGCCCTTCAAGAGTTCTTATGAACAATTTAGTATGTGCCTTATCAATAGAGTGTTCAACCCAAGCATTGCCACGTTCAATCTCTTTTCGTATCCATACTGTTGGTTCTACATCTATATCAAATCTAAAAGCTTCCACTTCAATTGCTTTCTTTACAAATCTAGCCATTTATTCATCCTCCTTAAATCCTACAATTTCAAGTTTCATTTCTGGACATATTAACCTTACCTCTTTTGATACCATCTCACTTGGATATTTAAAAACTTTATCAGAAATCTTTGTTTTTTCATCATCTAAATCCTCATAATACTTTTCAAATTCCCCACATGCACAAGAATAGATTTTACCTTCACTATCTTTTATAATAAAATCTCCATTAGTTGCTCTAATAACTCCATTTTTATACTTTATACAAATAGTTTTCTTTACTTCACCTTTGCGATTCATAGAGTTTAAAGATTCATCAAGCCATATAGTTCCTTTTTCAAAAGCTTGATAAAACCATTTAGGAGTGTTTGTACTTCCTAATATCCATTTGAAGGCTTCTACTTCCTCGGACTTCCTTTTAAATTTAGCCATTTTATTTATCATCCTCCAAACTTTTAATTATATCCTTATTTGTTGCAAATAAAGAAACTGCTATAAATATTAAACCAAGAATAAAGTTTAACAATGGAAACAAAGCTATAAAAATAAGTTTATAGTTTCTCCAAGCCTTATATTTCTTTAAAGTTTCGATTACTTCTTTAATATTTCCAAGTCTTAACATATACAAATAAAACCCTGTGAAAAACACAATTATTGATAAAATATATAATTTAAACATTTCAAATCACCCTCTCAACTAAATTTTTACATAATAAAAGCACCTACTAATTAATCATTTAGCAAGTGCTTTTATTCTTTATTATTAATTTTTCTTTCAATTATCTTTCTTCTAATTTCTTGAGCTTCTTTTACTTCTTCTTCTGTTAAACTTCTTTCTCCAACTACCTTACCTTGTGGTATTTCTGCCCATCTTGGTGCTGAAAATAATTTTTCATTATCCTTTTTCATATTACACCTCTTTCATTGTTATATAATATTTCCCATCATATTCAAAATTATCAGTAGTTATAAACTTGCTATTTCTTTTAAATAAAATTTCTGCTTCTTGAGGATTATATTTTCTTATATCTTTACCATTTGCACTTATAATATTTAATTCAACTTGACCACTTGGATTATATTCACCCTTACTGGATGTAGAGATATATTCATTATAGATTATTTCTTTACCTACTTGATGTTTATCTAAAAAAGCTATTTTATCACTATCATTAAAGAAATATAAAGACCTATTTACCTCTCCTTTATAGTTAGACATCTTATCTAATGCACTATCTAAGTCATTTATAAACCTTTTGTCCTCATTTGTCAATGTAAGACCATTTCTAAGCTTCTCATTAATTTTATAAGAATCACTACTTATATATTTATTAATTGCAAGTTGTTCATTATCTGGTAACTTAATGTTTTTATTAATGTATTTCTCATACCATTCTTGATATTTCATACTTGATGGCACATAATAAGTTTTACCATTTTCATCTCTTGCTACTCTATAACCTTCTTCACCCTCGAACCAAGGAGATGTTGTAGTCCTACAATGACAATGAAACGGTGGAGCTATTATTCCAACTTTATAATCTTTCATATCAAATACTTTACCATCTAGTTCTCTACAAATATTTGATGTTTTTAAATCTAATGTGGCAACTATCTCATATTTCTCTACATTTAAATCATTGAAACAATCTTTCCTAGAAGCTGATGCAAAGAAAGCTGATTCAGTCATTATTAAATTCTTAGCTTGGGATTTGGATACATTAAATCTTTTAGCAAAGTCATTTACTAAACTTTTTGGATTTTCTCCTTTTATAATTGATTGAGTAAGTTTAGTATGTAGCTCATTAATTAGAGCAGGTCTATGTTTACCCCAAATTCTTTCTGAGAAATTTAACCCATCACTCGTCCATGGCTTAGATATTACTTTATTTATTCTGTTAGTATCAAGACTCATTAAGCTCCAACCAACACCAATACCTTGTTGAATATTAAAAACTGTGTGATAATATCCACTTGTATAAATATCTCTCATTAGTTTATCAATACTATCAAGTTCATTTCCATAAAGAACTTCTACTTGTTGTTGTATTTGTAACTTTAAAGCTTCAAGCCTCGTTATATGAACCCTTGCACTAGCATTTTCTAACTCTTTCATCCACTTTTGATTAATAGCATTTTCTTTGCCATATTTAATATATTCCTCAACACTCCACTTAAACTCTTCCAACTCTCTTGTGTTAAGTAGCTTCTTAGCTTCTAACAAAGAAATACCTTCATTTTCAGCAAATCTGTTATACCATGATAATATATCTTTTTCTATACTATTCATAGCTAATTTGTATTGCTTTTCCAATTCAAGATAATATTTTACACTTTTATTATTCTGAGCTTCTTCTAATTGTTCAAATCTCTTCCTCCAATAATCTTTATGTTTCATCTATGACACCATCTTGATTAGGAATTAGATTATCATATTCTTGTTGGCTATCTTCTTTTTCTTTCTTAATCTGTTTTTCTTCTTCCTCCGCATTATCTACAAGTGGATGATTTTTTAAATTAGTCTTTTCTGATACTATTCCAACACTCTTAGAGCATATCTCTGCTAACTCCAAGTCATTTTGAATCATATTTCTAGTCCAAGTCTGTAAAACCCTTTTAGGAGAATATCCTAAATATCTACATATCATTCTAACCAGTTTAGCGAACCCTAGTCTAAACTCAGTTTCCATTAAACCTGCTTTTAATTCCAATAAAGTGTATAGAAATTTAAGTGCTACACCACTTGTATTCGCAAAATTTTCGGGTTTAGGGTCAACTCCTTGACCTTGTACATATATTTGCTTTTCAGTTGTTTTAAGAAGCGAATCTCGAGCTTCTATTGGAATATTTATTGTAATTGTACTTAGTCCACTCTTATCATCTGCACCACTACTTTGTAAATCAATAGTTTTATATTCTTTAAGTCCTTTTAAGAACTCTGTTAAGTCTGCACCTCCATAATTTGTAAGAACAAAAATAACTTCTTGTATATCTTCAATATCATTCACAAAACCGCTATAAACCTTGTCGTATACATCAATGAGGTGTTTAACATTATCTAAGTCTCTTACCTCTAAATCATTGTTTGGAAATTCAATAAACGGAACTTCTCCAAAGTTATGTTTGTACACATTAGTTTGAGTTTCAAGTTTATTATCTAAGTTTTTCTCTATAAATTTATTAAGTATCTCTAATCCATTAATGTCACTCTTCCCATTTTTATTTCCGTAAGTATAACAACATTCATCTGTCCAATACTCATAGATTGCATATTCTTTTCCTTCGGCATCAGTCTTTTCATACTCTCTAAGTACTGCGAGAAGCTTTCCATTTAAATCTGATGAATATACTGCTCTTATTTGGCGGGGGTCTATATTAGTATATTGAAAGTCGTTATTATCATCCTCCCAAACATGTAGCCATGCTTTAGAGCATATACTAGCATTTTTCCCAAGTGTCTTGGCTTCTTTTGGGTATCTATCACCTAAAATATCGGTTATCTTTGAATTTATACTATCATCTCCAACGTCAAATGTAGGAGGATAAGTGAACAGATATGATATTTTTTGATTAACTAAAAAACCAAACCAATTAAATGGTATTCTATTGTCTGCATTTCGTAATGGATTATTGGTTGTATTTACTTTGCCAACATTATTAGGGCTTCTATCTCTTATAATATCATTTTCATTTTTATAGTATTTTTCAGCTTCATCAGCCTTTTTAACAAAGTTATTATGTTTACTATTAGTTTGTTCAATTAACTTTTTTATTACATCTAGTTCCAATTTATCACCTTCTTCCACTTGGTGTAAGCACTTTAATTCCTGTACCTAATGAATCTGTATAAATAGCATATCTAAGTGCGTCTAATACATCATCCCATTGTTTAATTGGCTCACCTGTATTTTTGTTCCAAGCATACATAAAAATTTCTTTTCTAAATAAATTAACATTCTCATAAACTATAAATAAAGTATTAGTTTTAAACCTTTTTGCAACTGCTTCAATACCCGACAATCTCGCTTTGTTAGCATTAAAAGCTTTTATCCCATTTCTTTTAAATGCTGCCAAATGTTCGGGTCTAGCACTGTCACAATAAAACTTTATATTTCCATATTTCTCTTTTATACTCTTAGCTTTATCTGTCCAATAATCAATTTCTTTGTGTTGAGCTGAATGTTCTTCTAATAAGTATAAGTTGCCTTTATCATCCTCACCAATTACAACAATAGCTCCAAAATGTTCATAGCCCCAGTCAACACCTGCAAAGTATCTTACAAAGTTAATATCATTCAATTTATCTTTAGATATATAATGTATATCTTTATTGAAATCTTGATAAACAAGCCCATCTGCTGAAACCCATAAGCCATTTATGTCCCTATCATAAAAAACACCGCTAGGAGTAGTTTTTTTAATATTTTCTCTATATCTTTCACTCAAAAATATATTATCATCTAATGTGTAATGGAAAGATTGAATAGCTTTCCCATCTGTCTTGTCTACAAAATCAGTTTTCAACCAATGCTCGGGTTGGTCGGGGTTAGTATCTACAAGTATTCTAGCACCCTCGCCACTGCATCTTGACTTTATTTCATTGAAAACCACTTCATTTGCAACTGTACCTTCGTTTATGTATGCACCAAACGAAGTCATACCTCTTATTCTTCCCAAGTCATTCGTTTTTGAGTGTCCAAAACAACATACTTGAACTCCAAAAAGTACAAATCTATTATGTTTATCAAACTTAAATTCAATATCATACTTATTTGTAAGTTCATTCAGTACATTTCTTTGTAAAGCTCCTAAATCTGCACCTGCTAGAATGTATTGAGGAAGCTTAATGTCTAGTTTATTAGCTATCTTTCTGACCCTTCTAAGTTCAAGCAAGAATAAATCATTGTCAATTATTGTTTTACCAGTCCTCTTAGCTCCATAATTTATTAACATGAAATAGTCATTATTTAAAGCAAAATCAAGAACTTCAAGTTGCTTTTTATGATATAATTTATCAATCATTTTTTATCACACTCTCAAGCTTATCAAAGTATCTGTCGAGTTTATCTTCTCTATTTTCTTGGCTATTTATTTTACTTAGAAGTTCAATACATCTAGTTTTTTTAGATTGTATTTTAGTTAATTCAGATTCAAGTTTTTGTATTACCTCAAATACGCTTATAGTTCTACTAGTTGTTTCTATCTGTTTTTGCTCATTATCTTTTACAAGATTACCTTGTATTGTTAAATTTCTTATTGTTCCACTTTCTAAAACTAATCCTTTTGGTTTATTTTTATAATTCTCTATAGATTTTAGCAATCGTCGTTCTCTTACTGTAAACAACATTAATTGTTCTTTTAAAAGTTGTTCCTCTCTATCGAATTCCATTTCTTGTAACATTTCTTTTTCTTCTTCGCTTAAAGTATCCCAGTAAACACCTTCATAAAGACCATGCTTTAATCTATTTTTATTTCCTTTTGGAGCACCACTGCCAACAGCATTTTTATTGCCAATTTGCCCCCCTCTTTTCTTTGTAGTACTACATTCACCTTTTCGTAGTACTACATTCCATTTATCTCTGCATTTCCAATTACTTATTGTTTTTTCATTTTCTTTTAATATTTCTGATATTTCTCTGTTTGTTATATTTCCATTGCGTTCTATATATAAATTAAGTGCTTTATCCCTGTTGGGGCTTCTAGCTTTTGCCACACCACCACCTCATTATTTCTATATTCGTTTGAATCTTATTTTTTATTATGAAGCTTGTTTATCCACTTTTATTTCTTTATTTCTAGTTAATAAATAGAAGAATGGAGTATCTGCTAAAGCTAAGAAGAACTTAACTACATACTGACTTATAATCATTACTAGTAGATTTGGAACAGTACCCCAAAACCCGATTGTAATAAATATAGCCGTATCTATTAGTTGGCTTAACATAGTACTAGCATTGTTTCTTAACCACTTATGTTTTCCATTAAATCGCTCTTTTAGCTTATGAAATATAAATACATCATTACTTTGAGCTAATATATAAGCTATTAAACTAGCTAATACAAACCTCGCATTTTGTCCTAATACTATTTTTAAGTTACTACTATACTCTGTTGCAAAACTTGCACTTGGAAGGGCTATTGCTATTGTAATTAATAAAAGACTAAATAACTGCATTAAAATACCTGCTTTGACTGTTCTGTTAGCTTCTTCTTTGCCCCATATTTCTCCAATTATGTCAGTACATAGAAATGTCAATGGATATGCCACTACTGCGGCAGGAACTATAAGCCCAAATACATCAATCACCTTTCCTGCAACAATATTAGAAACCACTAAGCTTGTTACAAATACACAATTTAATAATGTTAAATTTCTTTCTGTCTTTTTCAATATCTCACTCCATTCATAAATTTTTGGTATTTAACCCACTCACACATGCTATGAGCTACTAATTTTTTCAAATCAGTTTTCTTATTACCTTCTTTTTCTAACCTTCTTATATGTATATCTCCATTTTTAAAAGTGTAAAGTTGTTGACCAATTGATGCCCCTATTGTCCACGAACTGCTATCAACACTATAAAACTTAAATGATTTTAATATCTTTGTCTTAGTAAAGCCTAGTCCATGCACTTTTACACCTTTTTGATAAGCATACTCAACCATTTTTTGTATTAAAGGATACTCTTGTTTTTTTATATCATTTATTGCAAATCCTCCAACTGCAATATATTTATATGTTGCACATAACTTTTTCCAGTATTCTACTCCCCGACTTTTATGCCAAACAGGTATACATTGTCTGCCTACTTCACTTTCTATTTTTTTAGTCCATTTTTCTACTTGCTCTAAGCCAAATATCACATCTACATCTACTTCAAAGAAATATTTTATATTATAGTCTTTAATGAACTTTATATATCTATCAATATAGTTTTCCATTCCTTCTTTTGAGATTTCTGTGCCATTCATAAAAGAAAAAGCTCCACTATCGAGTAAGAAATTCTCATTTCCTACTATTTGCAAAGCTTCTAGACATGCTTTCTCTTTATTAAAAAAAGTCTCAAGTATATAAAGTGGTTTACATTTCTCTATTGTTTCTAATCTTAATTCTTTATTCATTCCACTTTTTGTTGCAGCAAGAAAAATCCTCATTATACTTCAAACTCCTCATTACAATGTGGACATTTCACTATTTTAGCTTTTTTCTCTTTTTCCTCTAATTCTTCATCTAATATAAAATCTAAATCTGTTACTCCTAAATCTTCAAATGTTAGTACATTAAATCCAAAATTACTCATATCAATATTTTCTATTTCAGCTAATTCTTTTGTCATTTTGTCAAACTCCCACTCTGAGAACTCTCCAACTTTATTATCAGCTAGTCTGTATCCTTTTATCTGTTCTTCTGCTAAATTACTTAAAACTATGCAAGGTACTTGTTTTAGACCAAGTATTTTAGAAGCCTCATACCTTGTGTGACCTGTTACAATTACATAATCTTTATCAACTGTAATTGGATTATTAAAACCAAATTCTTTGATTGAATTAACTACTTTTTCAACTGCATACTCATTGTTTCGAGGATTATTTGCATAAGGTTTTATATCTTCTAAATTAAGATAAACAACTTCTCTTTTGTTCATTTTAAGACCTCCTTTTTAAAATTTAAATATAATAAAAGAGTCACCTACAAAGATGACTCTTTAAACTAAACACTCATATTTTTCTTTAAACTCTTTTATAGCTTCATTCCAAGCTTCTTGCTCTGTTATTCCTTTTTCTATAGCAATTTTCTGTGCTATATCTCTAATTAACTCAGCACCTTCTAATATCCCCATAATTATCTCACATCCTCTTTTTTATATAAAATACAACAATTAAATCCATTTTCCTTCTTAAAAAAATAAAAGACTAAGTTTGTGTAAGCTTAGTCTTTTTAAAGGGGGATACATATTCTTTAAGGGAGCAAGTTCTAGGAATCGAACCTAGATTAAACACCAGCACCTGCATGGTGAGTGAGGTTACCAAGCCCCACCCGATTTTTAGACCTCTGAATTAAGATACAAAATTGTATAAAATTTCATTCTCAATTTCTTTGCTTTTTAGTGTATCCGTTAGATTAATATTTGAACATAGTTAGAATTGAACTAACAGCATCCTCATGCCCTGCCTAGTCTGTTCATAGTGACTAGGGCAATCCCTTAACCCTAGCCAATTTAGTTTTGAGAGGGAAATATTTCATTTCCACAATATTATTATCTCATGTTTTTAGCAATAAAAAGTCTCACGATAGTCTCCAAAAAGTCTCAAAATAGTCTCATTTTTAAGCTTTCCATGAAAAAATGGGCAATTCAAACTCTTTTATTTTCGGATATAACATATCCATGATTTTGCAAACTATCCTTTTCCTAATCCTAAAACAATGACTTCTATCTATGTGCATAGCATTAGACATATAATCCATGTTAATTTTCTCATTGTTCATGTACATTTCATTGAAAAACTCTGTTTCAAAGCTATTTAGACTTGTTAATGCACATTCTATAGTTTCTTTTTCAATCTCTAGTGTTTTCTTATCTTCTTTTAATCTATTTAAATCCTCTTCTCTTTTAATAACTTCATTTTCCACGCTTGAACTTATATTATAGGTAGGTGATGTTTTTTCTTCATAACCAAGAGCCTTACATCCACAAAACTCGTTTTCTAACTTTTTAATATATATATCTTTTATTCTTATTTGACTTTCTAATTTTTTATAGTTATATAATCTTCCCTCAACTTCTTGGAATAGTGTCTTTTTATTCATACTTTCACACTCCTATCAATTATTTATGTTATAATAATCTTGGATAAAAGCTTTATATCTTTGACAAGTGGAGTGTGAAAGCACTCCTTTTTCTTTTTTGATTGAAGGTTTTCCCCTTTAAAGAGTAAAAGTCCATTCATTCTTTAACTTACTATTGATAATTGATTATTTAATAATCTTATTTCTTCTTCAAGAACTGTAGGTAACTTATAATTATCTACTATTTCCAGTACTTTTTCTAACTGACAACGCTTTATAGCCTTATAACTATCTACCCCAAACTCTCGTTTAATTTGATGATATATATCACTGTAAACTTTACCTCTTAGAGACTTATTTTTATAAGCCCTACTACCATGTCCTCCAAGTGATTTTGTTGCTACTCTCTTAACTTCTTTAACAATACTCTCACACTCAATATTGAATAATGGTGCATCATCCATAAAGTTTTCTAACTTCTCATTAACACTCTCTATTTTAGTCTCTAAGACTTCTTGTTTCTTATCTAGCATAAATATAGCTTGTAACTCCTTTGATGCACTTAAAAGAGGATTATTTAATTCTTTTCTCATAGAGAAGTATCCATCAACTATTTTCTCGTATTGTTCCCAAGCCTTATCATC
This sequence comes from Clostridioides sp. LIBA-6822, assembly GCF_056688955.1. NCBI lineage: Bacteria > Bacillati > Bacillota > Clostridia > Peptostreptococcales > Peptostreptococcaceae > Clostridioides > Clostridioides sp. LIBA-6822. The sequence goes on from NZ_CP196995.1 coordinate 2,910,546, forward strand.
TTCTAATATCTTTAGTAGTTTTGAATAACCTCTTTCAGACAACAAGTAAATGTTATTTGCATTTGCATAAGATTGATTAGAGTAACCCATTTCTAAACTCAGTGATTTTAAATCACTCACTTTTAAATCTAATATATCTATCATATCTTTAAATCTTTTTCTATTATTATTTATATTTTTATTTATCTCCTTCAGTTCTCTATTATGTATCTCAGCTATATCCTTTACTAGCATTGCTTTCTTGCCTTTTCCAAACCCACCCTCAATATCATGAAATTTCATTCCCTCAACTTCTAAAGTTCCAAGTACTGTTATTTCTTTATTTATGTTTTCATTCATAGTCTATCTCTCCTTTATCATTTGATATATTCTCTATTTAACTTTTTCACATTTTTATGAAAAACTAAGTACATCTTGTAAGCTTCAATATTTACTTCTTATTCTTTTTTGCATCTCTTTTTTTCTTATTTAATTCTTTATACTCTATCCAACCATCTACACCATATTTCTTACTCCTAGAAACCCATGTCAATTTTTCAGGAAAGTTATAATCAAATATCTTTCTTTTTATCTCTCCTTGTTGAGTTCCAAACCCTTTTACATCTATATATTCAACCTCTCCATTCCATTTGTATATTGCAAAATCAACGGTATAAGTAATAGCTCTTTCAGAAACTCCAAACTTTTTAAATTTTGGTTGCAACTCAAATTTCTGTTGTAGCCCAAAATCTTTAATTTCTCCTTTTGCTTTCTTATCTTTAAGATATAAATAGTATTCTGCTTCATCTTTACTATCAAATTTAATTCCATCTATTATAGTTTTCCTATTATTGTATTTGCTCAATTGTTTTCTCCTCTATATTTCTATTTCTTCTACATCTACAACCATATACCAATCTGGCTTGTATTCAAATTCATCTACCCATTTAGAAAACACTTCATTTAATCTATCATCAAGTATTTTTTCATCCTCATCCTTTACATAACTTGACCAGCTCTCTCCAAATTCTCCAAATTCATCATCAATTCTACCTTGAACATAATCCAGTATGTTTTCTGTATCTACGCAAGGGATATAAGCTTCTTCTCTTTTGCCAACATAAACTATTTTAGTAATCCCATCTTTTACAGCACCCTTAATTGCTGCTTCTTTGCTTTCGTATTCATCACTATCAAAATATTCTCTATCTTTACTATATAGCCACACATCTTTTTTATTTTGCATATAAATTCCTCCTCTACTTTATTCCCAACTCAACATAACCATGTTTTAAATTAACAACATATACAATCTCTTTATTAAGCTCAATTCCTAATGGTTTTTGACCTTCATATGTTTGCAATACTAATAAATCACCTTTTCCAAAAGTCTTGTTTTCTCTAACTTTAATACATTTATTCTTAATTACATCTTTAAAAGTACTAGAAGCTATCTGCAATTCATGTATCATAAGCTCACACCCTTTAAAAGTTTTAGTCTATTTCACCTTTTTCAACTTGTTCACATTCTATTTGATATATAACTTTTTTATATGCTATTTGACCTTGCCATTCTTTTATTATGGTATCTTCAATATCTTGTACAAATATAGCTAATTTGCCATTTACATTTACTATTTTTAAATATATAAGTTCATGTGTATTCTTCTTTTCTACCCACATAGCCATTTCCTTATTTTCTTTCAAGCATAAATCATTTAGAAATATCTCATTATTTATCTTATACATTTGAGTAGTAATCATAATCTCACCTCATTTTTATAAGTCAAAGTAAGTCTATAACGTTCTAGTTCCATTCACAAACTTACCTTGACTATTTATTTTTTACAAATTACTTAGTTGGAACTGCATTATCCTCTATTTCCCAAAGATGAAAGCAATTTTCATGTAAATTTATATATTCTTGTTTTTGTGGCAATATCTGTACTATAGTCTTATTTGGTTTCATTAATTTATATCTAACATACTTAATTTCATTCCAATTAGGAAATCTTTTTTCATTTGATATAGTTAGATGCTCTTTTCCATTTTCAACTGAATATATAACATTGCTCCCAGTATCCATATTATATATTTTCACATTTTTAGCCCCTAATCTTTCAAGCGATTCTTTTGCAAGAATGGACCTATCATTTTTATTCTCAACTAATAACATTTTATTCCCTCCAAATTTTATTCATATGAGCACCTACTTCTCCTCATAAAAACTTACATTTTTAATAACTATATCTATAGTTCCATTCTCATTATGTCTAATGCCATATTTCATAAAATCCTCAAAATCATCCATTTTGCCTTTTATCTCAATCCCTGTATCTGTTTTTATATGTCTATTTTTTAGATTTTTCTCAACCCATTTTTTATCAATATTAAAACTTCCATCAATACCCTTTTCTTCTGCATGGTCCTTAAAACTATCTTTTAAATCTTCCTTTATTGCTATTTCAGTAAACTCATTTATATCAAGTTTTTGCTTTTCTCTTAGCATGTAAAGCAAGATACTTCTTACATCTTCTCCCTGCTTCATATCACTATATAAATTTGCTATAAAAGCATCTACCAAGCCTTTAAACACCTTAGTCTTATACTTATCATCTTTAATTTTAGTAGCATTTAAAAACTCTGTAACAAACTTAGAATTAGTTTCTTCCTTCTCTGCATCCTTGTCTAAGACTCTTAAATGATACTCGTCATTCATCCCACTCAAGCCAACCAAAGTAGCTATTTTAACCGTCTTAGTCTCTTGTATGTTAACTTCATTAGTTGACATCTGTATATTAAATTTATCATCCTCAAAGCTAATAGAATGAGTATACGACTTGTTGTAATCAAGTTTTAATATAGCAACTTTCTTTTCATCTTTTTGAGAGTATAAGCAAATTGCTAAGTCACAAGATTCTAATGTAGCATTCACTTTCATAACCTCAAATAAATAAGCTGCTATTTCTTTAGAGTTACTTAAAAATGAATTTTCATCATATATTATCTGTTCACAACATTTCTTAATTAGATTGTTACTATAGTCATTAAATACTGCTTTTCTGATGTCATTATCTCTTAATACTTTGTTGATTTTCTTTTGAAAGAAAACTTCAATATCTTGACTAACTCTACCTTCAAAATCATTTAGTATTGGAGTATCGCTATTCTTATCCAAAACATGTATTATAAATTTGTGTATTATCATAATTCCACCCCTTCATTATCAAAATATTCAGCCATTTTCTGACTTCTCGTATCTTTTATAACTTCATCTATCTTATCTATTGTTATGAATAATATCTTGTCATCTTTAGCTAATACTTCTGCTTTTTGTCTTAACATTTCTTTGCTACCATATGTGTAATGTATTTTAATGTTTTCTAACAACAATCCCATTTGCCATCTCAATATATATTTTGACATTTATTCCCCTCTCTTTTCGTTTTTGAGAGTCGCAAAACACTTCAACAATAATTTATATTAATATACATTTTGCAACTCTCTAAACTGTTTTAATTAGATATTTTCACTTATATTTTTTCCAACATTTCCTCAAGTTTATTTTTAATATTTCTAAATGCACAATACATTTCTTTTTTTATAAAGTGTTCTTCATCATCATCAGAACTTAAATTCAATCTGCATAATGGACAATCATTAAAATCAAATTTTATTTGTAATTTGTAATTATCAGAATCTAATTTTTCTAGCACTTCCTCAATAGTTTGTTTACACTTTGATATTTTTTCAAATTCTTTAGTTCTTTTTGAAGCTACCTCATATTCTTCATATTTCATAATCTATTCCTCCCTTAAATTATCTTGTTATAATAAAATCCACACACATTTTTAATCTTTCATTCAGACTTTTAATTTCATTTTTGACATACTCATTCCATGTTTTTATTGCCTGTTCTTTATCATCTGAAATTATATAAGCCCTAAAAACATTTTCTTTGCTTAATATTTTTCTTAACTCAGTTTTATCTATCTTAAAGAACTCTGTATCTCTAAAAAGCATTCTACTGTCTTCATATAGTTCAATAAACTTATCAGTTATATTGTAAATTTCAATTTCTTCTAACCCTTGCGAGCTACATATATAAAGCATTATTCTTTTACCTCCACACATTGTTATCGCAATTTTCACACTCTTTTAGATTCAATCTATACTCATAAATCCTACCGGCTATAAAACTTCCTATTACAAACATTACAACAGCTAATATATTCATTTTTTAACGTCTCCTTGTAAATTCAAAATAAGGTTTTTTATTTCCAGTTTCATGGTCAATCAATTTTAGAATATACTCTTTAGTCAACTTACTATTTTTACTTTTTCCAATAATACATTTTGTGAATGCTTCTTTATATTCATTGCTATATACATAGTTTGGTAAGTCATTCCACTCAAATATTGTTTTAAAAAATAAGTTTAAACCTTCTTCGACGCTGATATTCATTTTTCTAACATCCCCTCATACTTACTCAATATTTTTATAGCTATATCAATAGCTTTATTTACAGAACACTTTTTCTTATTTATTATCTTTTCAGCTAATTTAATTACTTGTTCCACATTTGCTAATACCATCTGACACCTCTTGAATATATCTAGCTTTCCATCCATTTTTAGAAACCTTACCTGTTCTTGCTAAGTTAGCAATATGAACATCTGTAAAATGCACATATTTACTTGCTTCAACAGTAGTGTCAAATACTTTAGTTTCTCCAGTTCTAATATTGAAACACTCTACTTTCTTGCCCTTTCTACCTTGCACATTATTATTTATTTGCAAATCAATAACATTTTCTTGCTTATTTTTAATTCTTACTTTTTTTAGATTATTTTCATACATAATTTCTAAATCCATAGTTTTCTCTAACAGCTCTCCTGCATCTATCCAAACTTTAGCCATATTCTTACCCCCTTATTCAACTGGCATTTCAAATACTTTCTCTTGATTATGTCTAACTCTGCAAGAATCTATATAATCCATTTTCACTCCATTTTCTATAAACTTTTGTATCTCATTTAACACTTGTATAGCTCTTTCTTTACTTTCATATTCAGCTATTTTTCTATTTTCATTTTCAAGTATTGCATACATTCGATTAAAACCTATTTCAACCCTATCAGTTCTCATTAAACCTAATTTATCTTGACTTTTAATTATTATCATTCCTAATACCCCCAACCTTATTTGAATTTTTTTCGACTTCAACACACCACTCTGGCACTATACCAAAATTAAACCAAAATTCATTCGGATAATGAACATAACCATCATCAAAGATTTTCTTAACAGTAAATTCAGTATTTTCAATATCGTCAATCCAAAGTTCTTTATATTTTTTGTACTGCTCCATACCATTACTTTTTATAAATTTCTCTTTATCAAATCTATAAGTTTTACCTATCTCAAATCTCATATTATTGGTCCTCACATTTTCTCAATAATTCTTCCAAGCAACTCTTACAGATAACAATTACAAATTCTCTACCATACAAATCCATGACCTTAGCATTTGTAAATTTATCATCATAACAATCAACTAAAAACTCTCCACAAACACTACATATAGCTGTTCTGCTCATTCCTATCCCTCCAACACTTTAGGCTTTCTTATCTTTTCTAACATTCCAGTATTTTCATATATATTTCCAATAATTTCAAAGTCAATGGCATAGTCTACTATGCTTCTCTCAAATAAAGAGATTTTTTCTTCCAATAAATCATTTGTAGCAACAAATCTACCATCTAAAAACTTAACTTCACATGGAAAATCAGATTCATGCATTAAATCATTGCATAAAACAATATCACCTTCATATATTTCTCTTCCATGGTAATCCTTCAAACCTGTATATATCATAACCTCAAAATTTTCATTGTTTTTTGGCAAATAAACACCATTATAAACCCACTCTCTAAGCAAATTTTTAGAATAGCACACCATTTCATCATAACTATACATTTCTTTACCATTTTTATTCCATTCTCTAAATTTTAACTCCATTTTTCAATCCTCCATTTTTTAACTTCTAGGAAGTAATATTGTATAATTACCCCCTAGATTATTTAACTTAAAAAGGTATATCATCATCATCTATTGCTTGAAACCCTTGAGGGTCTAATCCTGGTGGTATATATTCTTGCTTATGGTTACTATCACTTTTACTAGAAAGCAATTCTAAAGCATTTACATTAACTTTAGTAATAGATTTCCAGCAACCATTTTCATCTTTGTAATTATATATATTTAACTCTCCAACAGCATACACAGACTTAGCTTTAACAAGATATTGCACAAGATTTTCAACATGTTTTCCTAATTGTTCGCATTGAATAAAATCAGTTATTTTGTTTCCATTCTTATCTTTAAACCTTCTATCTACCGCTATTGAAAATGTTATTTTTGGAGTACCTGAATTAGGAAGGTACTTCAATTCTGCATCTGCAACTAATCTCCCAACTAAAGTTATTGTATTCATTTAAATAGCCCCCTTTTTATTTTTCTTCATGTTCTTCTATATACTCAACAAAGTAAGTATAAGTAGTTTTACTATTTTGTTTCTCTCTACCAATCCTTACTGTATATCCAGCTTTTCCAAGCAATCTCAACAATTCCAATCTATCTTGCTCATTCAAAGAACCACTTTTCTGTGCATATATTCTCCCCATCTTAATCCTCCTTTCTAGGAAGCAATAGTATGTTATTTACTTCCTAGAAGTTTAATTTAATTTTATTTGAATTTAGCCTTTTGACTTTTCTTGATTATGTCATCTAATTCGTCACTCGTATATTGATTAAATGTTTCATTAAAGTTATGAAAATTAGTTTTTTTAATTTTATTAGGAGCATTAACAACCTTGTTACTAGACTGCTTCTTCTCCTGCCTACTCTTTTTCTTCCTCTCAAACTCATTCTGATACTCTGTAAGTTCTAAACTAGTCTTTACACCTGCTTCTATCCAGTTATTTAAGATTGTTTTTACATATCTATAGTTCTTAACTCCACTCCCTACAGCTTCATCAATAGCCCTTATAATTACATCAACCTCCATTCCATCATCTAGAAAGCCTAGTAACTCTAAAAAGTTGTTTGGAGTAATTACACCTATATATTTTTCAAAGTATTTTTTTATGTAGACAGTTTTATCTTGTTGAGGTTGTTCATTAATAACAATAGTAGTAATACCATTTTCTTTTAAATCTATTTTCTTTTTAATACTATTTTCTTTTATGTTGCCGATTTCCCGACCCCGGTTTTGCCGACTTCCGGTTTCACCGACCTCGGTTTTACCAGCTTCCGGTTTTACCGGAGTCGGGAAATCGGCACACGGTTGGGATTCAGTATTTTCAACGTTTCCAGAATTTACACTTTGAGGTGTATCAAAAATATCATATCTATAACCTTTCATTTGTCCTTTTTTATCCCTTATTTGTGTCCTAATAACAAAACCTTCTTGCATAAGCTCCTTTAAAGCATTGCTTACTTTTGTCTTACTATCTTTTCTATAACTTATTAATGATTTTGCATAAACTTTATGACTACCTGACCTTTGAAATCTTAGCATCTGAGTAACTACTCCTATAGCTGAATAAGAAAGTTTTTCATTATCTAGTATTGTGTTAGGTACTCTTGTAAATGGGTCGTCAAAATTTATGTGAAAGTATGTTTCATTATTAAAATTCAATATATCACCTACTCTTGACTTTGCTTTTCATAAGCATTACAAATTGTGTCATACTCTTTTTTCGTTAAATCTTTTATCTCTTTTCCAAATCTCTTAAATACTTTCTCTTTTAAACTTTCCTTATCAACATTTGCATTACTTGCTATTGCATACAACCTGCTTAATTGTTTATCTGTTAAAATTCTATTGTTAGAATTACTTTTAGCTTCATTTTTACCACTAGTTGCGTCAAAAGTATCGCTTTCTGTAATGTTTAATAACTGAATATATAAATATCTAGTCTGATAGGTTTCTATACCTCCTAATGCTTGTAACTCATTAGAGCCTTTAAGTTGTAAGTTTCGCATGGGAGAAGTGAATACAATCTGTTCTGTTGGGTTTTCTCCATTAATTAGTGTTAATGTTGCATAGTCATTTGTAAAGGTAACTACAGGGCATAGCTTAGTTTCTTCAAGTAATCCAGTAGCTTGTGGCAAGAAGTCTGCTAACTCAAAATACTTAAAGTTAGCGAACTTATTCTCTCCACTTTTCTTTAGATTCAACTTACTGAACTTAACTCTTACATCCATCAATTTAATGTAAATATTATTAGATTCCAATTCCACCACGCTCCATGTCCTTTATATTTCTTTTTAAAACACCTTCCCATCCATCTATATAGTCTCCATATAAACCATCTGATTTTTGCTTTTCTAAATCTTCTTTAAACTGCTCTATTGTCCAATTTTCTTTATGCCTTTTTATACAATATTTTAGCCCTGCAATACTTCCTAAAGCTTGTTCTGCTTCTATTCCTTCAAATCTAGTAAATTTTAATATAAATAATCTATCTTCTAAATCATTAATTATCTCATTTCTAGTTTTCATTTCTTCCCCCTTGTGCTATAATATACATTAATATCTTTATTTTTTGTTTTTGATTAGAGCCATTACGAGTGGCTCTTTTCTTATATCTGCACCTCTATAGGTCTATCTCTTTCAATTTCTTCTAAAATTAATTGAAATATCTTGTAATCCTCGCTTTCTTCATGTTCCTTTGATTTAATCTCTAAATTTATACCACCTAAAATATTTTCGATAGCATATTTTACTCTTTCCCATGCAACTTTTTCTCTTAGATATTCTCTCATGTGTATATCATCTATTAAACCTCTATCCTTATTTCTAAGTTCCTCATAAAGCTTGCTATTTTTGTTTATCTCTAATTCAGCTAAAACTAATTGTTTTTGAACCATTTTTTTTATTCTTTTTAAACTTTCCATAATTAACCCCCTAGTTTAAATTTTTAACTTCATAATCATTATCTTTAATATCTTCTACTGTTAATGCTTGATACTCCATACATCCTCTTTCTTTGTCGTAGTATGCTAAATTCAGTTCATTTTCTGTTGCCACTACTACGATACAATCAATTTCAAAACCAAGTCTTTTACAATTTACTTTTACTGCATTTCCTACTTCAACTTTCTTTAAATCGAATTTATTCATAATTACCTCCTTATTTTTCTGCTTCTTTTATGTAATCCCAAAGTATGTGCAATATTAGCGAGTTCATTGAACTGCCTTCTGTTGATGCTATATCTTTTATTTTCTCAAGCAATGGTGCTGGTAATCTAAAAGTAAACCTTACTCTCTCGTCTTTGTCATACATTTGACGTCAACTCCTTTCTTGTTTTAATAATACCACGTCATACATTTGACGTCAAGCATTTTTATTGACTTTCTCTATTAATTATTTTATTATTAAAGTGTCATAAAGACGTCAAATTTTATATAAGGAATGATAAATATGTCCAATAAAGATATTTATACTCGTGAAGAAGATAAGAGATTTACACTAAGAATTAATAAACTTCTTTTTGAAAAAATAGAACAACTTGCTCAAAAAGATAAACGTTCTACAGGTAGAGAAATTGAATTTATTCTTGAGAAATATTTTGAAGATAATCCTTTAGAATAAAAACTACCATATCTTTTAATGTATATCCTTTAACTTTTGCCTGTTTTAGAAGCTTGTCTTTAAGTTCTCTAGACAGGCGTATTGTTGTTTGTTCTCTTTGCATCTAATCACCTTTTTCTTTAATTATTTATAGATTAAACTCATTTTATTTTTAAATTAGCTGGTAAATATGTGTTAACTACATTTATATCTCTTGTTAATGCACTTCTTTTAACTTTCTTATCTTTATTAAATTTCTTGTTACTTCTCTGCTCGTCATAGTATGTAATCCTGTATAACGCTTTATTTCTCTCTACCTTATAAACTTTATTTTTATAGATTATTTTCATAGTGACCCCTTTCTATTGTTCAAATACTCCACCTGTTTTTAAAACCCAATTTTTGAATGAATTTTTATCAACTCTGTAATCTGTTCCAACTTTTGTTGTAATAAAAGCATTTGTAGCTCTTGCTTGTTTAATCATACTGTGAGCCTTTTTATCAGAACATTTAATGTAATTACAAAACTCTTTAACTGTCATAAAATCCATATCTTCTTGCTTGTTTTCTAAAATAAGTTTAGTTATTTCCTCTGCTCTTGTTAAAAGCTCCCTCATTTCTTTTACTAAGTCTTTTCTAGTTATGCAATTTTCGTTATAGTTCATTTAATCACTTCCTTTTCAAAATATTCTGTATTTAATTTTCAAAGTGCTAGTTTTATTTAACCTAACATTGATAATTGTTCTTCCTGCTCCTTCAATAGTCTTTTTAAAATATACTCTTGACCTTTTCCTGTAACTCTAGTTGTTTTAAAAGTAAATGTACCAGTTGATGTCTCCTTAACACCTTCTACGGTTTCTAAATAATCTCTATCTATTGCAACTTGCTTTGGTTCGGTAGAATTCTTAAATACTAAATCCCATTCTCTTAATTTCTCGTATAATCTTTTCTCTCCAATAACTATCCCTTTGCTTTTAGAAATGATTTTTGCTACCTCTCTTACAAGTAAACTATTTTTTGATGATGCTATTTGATTAATAAATTTACTTTTTTCCTGCAATTCTTTATTTTTTTGCTCTATTGTTTTATTTGCTACAATTAACGCTCTAGCCATAACCTTCTCGGGACTATTCCAGTCTTTTTCAATTTGTAGGAAATACTTTCTTGCTTGTTTTCCTTTTTCATTACGTTGTATCATAGCTATTTCTTTTGCCATATCTAATTTAATTACATGGTCTATATATTCAATTTCATTCCCTTGAGCTGTTACTTTTTTTTGAGTAAGAGATATAAAATCTTCATTTTCTACAAATCCATAACCAATCATTCTATTAAACCAATCATTATATCTGCTTCCTACTTCTAAAAATTCATGTAAATCTCTTGCACTTAATATTTGTTCTTGATGTTCATTAACTCCCACTTTTATAAGATTTTCGTTCTCAATTACTTGTAAACTATTCATATGTTGCAACCTCTCTCTCTTTAAGTTTTCATTTTGCTAACTTTTTCTATAGAAAAGTTCCTCTATTGTTATTTCTGGCACCCTTTCTTTTATGCAATTATATATATTAAACATTTCTGCCTGAGTGAACTCTCTAGCTCCCTTTTCTTTCATATAATATGATGTTAGACACATATTAGCCACAGTAGCCATTTCTTTTTGTGACATCTCCATAAACTTTCTATACCTAGCAAGATTGTTAATCATTTTTGTCACCTCTCTTTGTTTTCATTCTGTTAACTTAATTATAGTTAACATTTTGCTAACTGTCAATACATTTTTATGAATTTTTTAATAAAAATATACATTTTGCTAACAATAGTTATCATATTGCTAATAACATGTTATCATTTAGTTAATTATTAAAACGGAAGGTGAATATTATGACTAATACATTTGGAAACAGATTAAAAAATTTAAGAAGTGAAAAAAGAATAACAGGCGAAGAGTTCGGAAAAATATTAAATGTTACAAAAGTAGCTGTAAGCAACTGGGAAAGTGATAGAAGATTTCCTGACCAAGATACATTAAAAAATATTGCTGACTATTTTGATGTATCAATAGATTATTTACTATGCAGAAGTAATACAAGAAACATAATTAATGATGAAGTTAATACAACTACTACAGCTTTTGATATAATCGAAAATTCAGATGCTAATAAAAAAGTTAAAGAACTTATGAAAAAAATATACTCTCTCAATGATGATGATAGAAGTGCTATAGAAAAAATAATTGATAATGCTTATATAATAAAAACAAAGGAAGAAGAGAATTAAAACTCTTCTTCTCTTTCTATTTTTTTTAATAAACTTTCAAAAAACTCAACATCCAATTCTAATAATAACTCTAATTCTTCCATGGTCTTCTTAATGCGTTCTTCTTCATTAATGCTTTCATTTGACTTATACATATATATCCCCCTATCATAAGAACTTATGTTCTTATTTTTAGTTAAAAACTCCCAACAATTTTTTAATAAAAACTATGTAATTATACCCTTTCATTTCTAGAAATATTTTCCGACTATTCAGAATTGTGTTAGATAATTATCTTACTTACATAATAATACTTTTGATTTGTTAATGCAATAAAAAAAGCGTAATTGTAATAAAAAAATCGAATTTTGTAGACAGTTGGAAGTTTTTTCCAATTAAAGGTGTTATTAATCGAGCTTTTTATTATATTTTTTTAAATTCCATCATGTATATAGTGTTTTTTTAAATATAATTTATTTATACATTTATTATAAAAAAATTGTATCAAAACATAATATTATTTTCTAATAAAAACATGAAAAAGATTTATACTTGATGTAAAATATAATCATAGACTTTAAGGGAGGGTTAAATATGGACTCAACAGCAGCTTTTATAAGAAAAAGAAGATGTAAATTTTTTGTATATGTGGAGTATGTGGATGAATTTACAGGGAAAAAAAGACAAAAAAGTTATGGAAGTTATGAGAAGAAAAAGGATGCTGAAAAACGTCTGATAGAGATAAAATCTACTATAAATAATAATAAGTTTATAGCTCCAAAGGAGCTAACTGTAGTTGATAGATGTTACAAGTACATAGAAGATTTAAAATTAAACTTATCTCCTGTCACAGCACAAACATATGAGTCTATAACTAAAAATCAAATACAAGTTTTTTTTAAGAATATAAAACTTTCTGAACTGACACCTCTTTTACTACAAAGTTTTATAAATCAAACTTATATTGAATATGAAAAAGGAAGTGCTAATACATACACTACATTTTTAAGAAGTGTCATAAAAGAAGCTTATAGACTACGAGAAATAAATGAAAATATAAATGATTTTATAAAAATTCCTAATGTGAGAGGAAAAGAAAAAAATATAAATATATATGATAAACAAGAAACAAAAGAATTGTTAGATAAATTGCTTGGAAATAAGATAGAAATACCAATTCTTCTAATGGTTACTCTTGGATTAAGATTTAGCGAGGTCGCTGGTCTCAGATGGAAAGACATAGATATTGATAATAATATAATTAATATTAATCAAATATTACTTTATATTAAAGGAAATTTTCAATTCAAAGAACCTAAAACATGCGGTTCTAAAAGAAGCTTAACAGTTTCTAAAGAGGTTATTGACAAATTAAAACAAGAGAAGCTAAGACAGAATAAATTAAAACTTCAAGGACTATTGGAAAATGAACACGATTTAGTATGTTTAAATGGTCAACTTAGACCTTGGACAGAAACTAATTTAAGGTCTAATTTTATAACTTTCACTAAAAAAAATAATTTGAGACAAATTAAGTTGCATGATTTAAGACACACACATGCTACGCTTTTATTACTAGCTAGAACCGATTATAAGACAATCTCAGAGCGTTTAGGTCATTCAGATATTAATATTACATTGAATACATATTCTCATGTCTTAGACGAAATGAACGAAGAAGCAAGTAATAATATAAGCAAATTACTATTTAGTTAATGTGTCAGTAGCGTGTCAGTAATGTGTCAGTAAAATACTATTTTTTGCCCTATTTTTGCACGTGGTCAGTAATTTGGCAGGGTTTTATATTCTTGCATATTCTGACATAACCATTGGAATAGCTAACTTATTCCTTGGTATTCTATTTTGTACTATCAACTTCGTATTTTATAACAAAAAACTATAAATTTATTTAAAACAAGTAAAATTAAGGCTTTCAATGTAAGAAAATTGAGTTTGGTCAGTAATTTGTCAGTAAACTTTCTTATCTATCATTTATTTACAAATGTAAAAAGGTAGCAACTATTTATATAGGCGCTACCTTTTAATCTATTTATCATTTTTCTATTAAGTTTTCATTTATTATATATTTGCTCTAAAATAATTTTTTCATATCATACCTCATTTATTTGCTACATTTTTAAAAAACAAGCACTGATTACCCTATAACCACCTTACTACTTTATTCCTGTTGAAAAAATGGTTCAACAATTTCCAGCCATTCATTTGGAAGATAAAGAGATAAATATCCATGATTATAACCCTTAGCTTCATAAATTTGGCAAGTACTAACAAAAGACTTAAACATTTTTGCAGAGTTTTTAACACACTTCATTTCTTTTTCTCCATACCAATACATTACTTCTGCTTTGGTTGTTTTTATACTCTTTTTAAGCGTATATTTCATCATATAAGTACGATATATATTGTAAAATGTTTCTTTTCTGACATGTGGCATATCTTGCATATAATATTTTTTAATTTTATCTGGATACTGCATATTTTTAGGTAACAATTTTGGCATCATAGCAATTTGAAAACGACAAGCCTTCTCACTGAATAAAAATCCTCCAAAAAATCGAATACCAGCAATACAAAATCGTGCCATAGTAGGTCTTGGGTAGCAGATACTCCCATCAATAATTGCTTTTTTAGTAATATCAGGTTTTCGAGATAAAAGCTCCATTACAATTTGGCCACCCAGCGATACCCCACACAAAGCAAAAAGATGTCCATCACACTTTTCATCTATATATGACATCAATTTATCCGCTGTATCCTCTGTAGATGTGTATATCGTTTCATATTCTTCTCCATGACCATCCAATGTAGGAAGTATAACATAATAGTTGTTAGACAAAACTTCTGCTTGTCGCAAATAGTTCCACCATGCATTTCCCCCTCCATGAATCAACATAATGTGTGGTTTGTTTTTATTTCCAAATTCATGAAATTTCATATATAACCTCTTTCTATAAAAATAAGATATATGTTATTTTTTATTACCATTATCAACTGGTGGAGAAGATATGATTGAAAGTTTTCTAAGTTTTAGATTTGATTTAGGCTTTTGTTCTATATATGGCTTCAATAAATCAGCCATATTTTTAAGAAGACTTTCATATTCATTATCACTCATATATAGTAATGCTGAAGAGAAAAATACATTATCTTTTTTATGGTCTTGGTCTTTTCTACTAAAATATTCATTCATTTCCTGCATCAATCCTACATGAAAAGCTGTAGAAAGTGCAACAAATGTTTCCCCTTCCATAGATGATGTATATTCTTTTAGTGCATAAACTTTTTCAATAGTGCCACGTACACGGTTTTCTTTTACCACTTCAATCATATTGTTCTCTTCTAAAATTTTTACATGATGATAAACTGTTGCACGAGGAATATCATTTAGATATTTTACAATATCAGATGTTCGAACACTGCCATGAAGTCGGATATACTGTAAAATACGAAGTCTAGCAGGATTTAAAACCAATTTTACTATGTCCATCTTATCATCCCTTTCTTTAGTCTATAAAAACATTATAGTCTAATTTTTTAGACTATTCAAGTATATGATATAAATAGTAATTACAACTTAATCAAATAAATTTTTTAAATCTTTTTCATAATTTTCATATGATAGTCTTTCTATCCATTCCACTGCTATTTTTAATTCAATACTTCATCTTTAATAATAATAATTTTTGGATATTTAATCAATAAAAGAAAGGCTCTTTAAAGAGCCTTTCTTTTATTGATTAAATCCTAATATAGATAATGCTTTAGCATCATAGTACTTAGGCATTTTTTTTGTTGCACTTTCGAGTTTAGAAGAATTGAATTCTAATCTAATTCCAAGATCTTTATATGCTCCAACTTCAGTCCCATCAAATTCATACCATTTACCATCAATTTGTACATAGTTCCATGAGTGTCTTAAATTAAAATCTTCCTGATATAGTGAATTCATTCCCATTAGTCTTGTCAATATATGAAAGCTTTTTGCATAACCCTCACAGACACTTTTCTTTTCAATAAGATTATTATATACATTATAATTTCCTAGAACATAGTCTGCCTCTGTAACTAATTTTCCAGCTCTAGTAGCCTTTTCAAGGTCAGAAGCATTCTTCCAATCAAAACTATTTAGAAAGTTTCTGATTACTGAGATTTCCTTTTGAACATCGTTGTAAGAAATACGTTCTCTAATTGCTATTGTATTTATAGGATCACGGTCTCCAAAGTACAGGCTATGATATTTTTCACCTGCTAATGCAGCAGCATACGAACCCAATGCTTCCATTCCTTGATTTATATAATAATATTTTCCATCTGCTCGAAGTTCAATTCCATTTTCATTTCCTCCATAATTAATATCCCACCCCTCCTTATTAGTTGTGTTAAGACCAAGCTGTACTAACATTCCTTTGAGAGGATACTTCTCATCTGTATTCTTTTTAACTACACCTGTATTAGCATCACCTACATTATTAGTTACATTTAGACATTCTTTTATTATAGAATCATAAACAGTTCCTATTGCTGTTATTTTAGTCGCACCTTTAAGTATACTTTTGTTACTTCCATGCTCAACCAATACAACTGGTTTGCTTTTAGCTAGAGTTGAACCAATTAATGGATAAACTAATTCACTACCACTAGCTATGTAAAACTCTTTAGTATTACCATAAAACTGTTGGATTATCTTCTTATTAGTCTCATATCTATCACTTCCACCCAGTCTAGTTGCACCTAGTTTTTCTACAAGTTGATTACTCATAGTATTTGTCGAACCAAATGCAAATATTTTATTTCCTTCAATTTTGAATTCAGGCATATCTGAGCCATTAGTAAGTAATACAGGTATAGCATTTTTAAATGCAACTGAGGCTGCACTTATAGCATCAGCTTCTCCTTTAAACCCATTTGCTACTAACACATCACCTGAACTACCTTTTAATTCTAAAACCTTTTCACTCACCTTATAACTTGTACTAAGTCTATCTTTTCCTTCAATTCTTTCAATATCAATATTTTTTTCTTTTAGAACGCTTTCTACCTTACTGCCTATAGAATTATTTCCTCCTATTATATACACTTTTTTAACATTATTAAGTCTTTTTAATGTTGAGTCTAGTATCGTATTTTTCTTCGTCAATAATATTGGTGCATTTTCAACTCCAGCCAATCCACTTGCTGATAGACCATCTGCTAAGCTATTATCCACATTAATAAGGATTGCTTTAGTATAATTCTGTTTATCTGCAATAATGGCTGAAGTTTCATACTTGTCTCTACCCTTTATGTTATCAATCGAACTTAGTGCATTTGATGCTATTGGGAATGCAGAAATTGCTATCGACAGTGAAATTCCCATGGTTAATAATTTTTTGTGTATTCTCATAATATAAATCCCTCCTAGATATTATTTGTTCTACTGCAAGATGCATAAACACAGCCATGAAGTTGTGTATACATCTTATTATCCTTTTCTAGTCTATAAAAATATTATAATCTAATTTTCTATACTGTCTAAATCTATGATATAGAATTGTCAAGCAATCAACAGTGATTACTTGACAATTAAAATAATTTATTGATTAAATCCTAATAAGGATAATGCCTTAGCATCATAGGACTTATGCATTTGTTTTGTCGCATTTTCTAATCTGTAAGAATCAAATGCTAATGGAAGTTCAAATTTTGAAATCTGAGACCCATCAAATTCATACCATTTACCATCAATTTGTACATAATTCCAAGCATGTGGTAAACCACCTGCATTCATACCTGTCTGATATAGTGAATTCATTCCCATTAATCTTGTTAATATATGAAAGGTACTTGCAAAACTTTGACATAATCCTTTTTTTCCAATAAGATTATCATATACATCATTTGCTCCACCACCATATTTTGCCTCTGATACCAATTTTCCAGCTCTAGTAGCTTTTTCTAAGTCAGATGCATTTTTCCAATCAAAACTATTTAAAAAATTCCTTATTACTTCTAGTTCTTTTTGGGCTTCTTTGTAAGAAATTACTTCTCTACCTGCTATTATTGTTATAGGATCTAGGTCTCCAAAGCCCAGACTATTATATTTTTCACCTGCTAATGCAGCAGCATACGCACCCATTGCTGCATCTCCTTTATTTATATAATAATATTTTCCATCTGCTCGAAGTTCAATTCCATGAGCATTTCCTCCATAGTTTATATCCCATCCATTCTTATTAGTTGTGTTAAGACCAAGCTGTACTAACATTCCTTTGAGAGGATACTTCTCATCTGTATTGTTTTTGACTACACCTGTATTAGTGTCACCTACATTATTAGTTACATTTAGACATTCTTTTATTATAGAATCATAAATATTTCCTATTGCTGTTATTTTAGTCGCACCTTTAAGTATACTTTTGTTACTTCCATTTTCGACTAATACAATTGGTTTGTTTTTAGCTAGAGTTGAACCAATTAATGGATAAACTAAGTCACTACCACTAGCTACGTAAAATTCTTTGGCATTACCATAAAACTGTTGGATTATCTTCTTATTAGTCTCATATCTATCACTTCCACCTAGTCTAGTTGCCCCTAGTTTTTCTACAAGTTGATTACTCATAGTATTTGTCGAACCAAATGCAAATATTTTATTTCCTTTAATTTTGAATTCAGGCATATCTGAGCCATTAGTAAGTAATACAGGTATCGCATTTTTAAATGCAACTGAGGCTGCACTTATAGCATCAGCTTCTCCTTTAAACCCATTTGCTACTAACACATCACCTGAACTACCTTTTAATTCTAAAACCTTTTCACTCACCTTATAACTTGTACTAAGTCTATCTTTTCCTTCAATTCTTTCAGTATCAATATTTTTCCCCTTTAGATAACGCTCTACTATACTATCTATAGAATTATTTCCTCCTATTATATACACTTTTTTAACATTATTAAGTCTTTTTAATGTTGAGTCTGGTATCGTATTTTTCTTTGTCAATAATATTGGTGCATTTTCAACTCCAGCCAATCCACTTGCTGATAGACCATCTGCTAAACTATTATCCACATTGATAAGTATGGCTTTAGTATAATTTTGTTTATCTGCAACAATAGCTGAAGTTTCATACTTGTCTTTACCCTTTATGCTATCAATCGAACTTAGTGCATTTGATGTTATTGGAAAAATAGAAATTGCTATCGCCAGTGAAATCCCCATAGTTAATAATTTTTTGCATATTTTCATAGTATAAATCCCTCCTAAATATTATAGTTCTACTTAAATGATAGACTATAAAATGAAAAAAGTCATCTTAATCAATGGAAAATTTATCATAATTAACCATATAAATTTATATTTTTATAAATTTTTTTTACTAAACGCATAAAAATGAGTAATTTCTTGTATTATCTTATAATAATTGGAAATACTATCAAAATGTATGTTAATAGTTTGTATTATCTCAAAATATTTGTTCCAAAAATGAAATATTAATTTATATATATTAAAATATTCAAAACACAAAATATACCAACCCAAAACAAGATATTGCAAATTATTTATACAAAATCCATAATCTAAAAAATCAAAATAAAAAACATTATTAAAATATATAAATAATAATCCTTGATTTTTAGATTTATTTCTGTTAAAATCTAATATGTTGACGATGAATATGATAAAAAAATACAGGGAGGTGAACACGGTGGCAAATATAAAATCAGCTAAGAAAAGAATAGGTGTTATCGAAAAGAAAACTGCTTTAAATAGAGTTAGAAAATCTCAAATAAAAACTGCAATAAGAAGATTCGAAGATGCTGTTGCAGCTGGAAACAGAGAGGATGCTGTTGCTAAGTTCCAATACGCTCAAAAAAGAATATACCAAGTAGCTTCTAAAGGAACTATACATAAGAATGCTGCAGCTAGAAAAGTAGCTAAATTAGCTCAAAAATTAAACGGTATGAACGCTTAATTACCAGTTTATATTTCTTATATATAATAACCCCTATGCAGGGGTTTTTTATTTTGGAAATTTATACAATAAAAAATAAATAGTTAGATATTCTATAGTATATAAAGTAGACTAAATTTAGTCTACTTTGTTTTAAACTACAACAATCCTGCTATTTATTTTTTATCTATTATTAATTTATATAATTTGTCTTTTACAATACTTACTAACCAACATTTCTATCGCTAAGGTATCTCTTATAAGACCAGTCTTTATTTTATAATCACTTTCTAATATATAATTTAAGATTTCTACAATTATGTCATCAGAAAAATTTTTAGTTTGCTTTAATGCTTTTCCTACAACAAATTGATGCATTTTTAATTTATCAGCTATAAGTTTAGTTGAATATCCATCAAGTTGTAACTGTCTTACCTGCATTACTATTTTAAATTGTCTTGCTATCATAGAAAATATCCCTAAAACAGACTCACCTTCTTGTATCATATCATTCAATATTTTCATTGCATTAGAAGCATTTTGTTCTCCAATATAATCGATTAATTTAAATATATCATTCTCAACTTTTTTTTGAGATAATTTATCAATTACTTCATTAGTTACATTATTACCCTTACCAACAAACGAACTTATCTTATTTATCTCGTTTTCCAAATCAGATAAAGTCTTTTCACTACTCTTATCTCTATATCCTTCTTGTTCAATAAAATACATTATTTGAGAATTTTCTATTATAACTTCATTTAGAGTAAAAGATTTTTTTATCCACTTAAATAAGTCCATATCAGAAAGCTTATCACAATCAAAGACAATTCCATTATTTCCGATTTTCTTAACTAGAGATTTTCTTTTATCAACATCTCCATACACAACAAAAACTATAGTGGTAGTATCTGGAGTATTATCTAGATGCTCTATTAAGTATTTCTCATCACTATCAGTAAAGTTCTTTTTCTTTCCTTTTAATAGTTCAAAATCTTTTATTATTACTATCTTTCTATCATCCATAAATGGAAGTGTTTCTATAGAGCTTATAAGCTGATTTAAGACGATTTCCTTTCCATCTATTATATCTAAATTAAAATCAAGCATTCCCTCGTTTAGACTATCTTTAAATGCTTTTATTGCATTCTCAATTAAATAATACTCTCTTCCATAAAAAAGATACATCTTTTCAAAATTGTTCTCTTTTACATTCCTTATAATATCCTTGTAATCCATTTTCTTGCTCCTTTATCTCTTTTCCTTCTATGTAAAATATGTAAAAAAACACTCCTATGTAATAAATCACTACAATATAAAATTTAGGATTTTCTATATTAATATATGCAAAATTTAAATTGCTGAGTTTATCTAGTAAAAAAAATATGCTTTCTATCAATGAACTATTAAAAAAGGATATAATTTTAGCTATTACTACACTTACTTTAAATACTATTAAACTTGCAATACTCAAATACATTATTACACCTACAAATGGTACTATAATCAAATTTCCTATAACTGAAAGCAGTGGTATTCCTTTAAATGTGTAATAAATTATAGGTAGAGTTAATATATTTGATGATATTGTCAATGATACCATACTTAATTTTACAATACCATTTATTTTATTGTAGAATATCAATATAGAAAGTGTAGCTAAAAAAGACAATTGAAAACTTACATTATATATAACATAGGGGTTATTCATAATTAAAACTATCCCTATTAGAGACAATGTTGATATACCATCCTTTTTTCTATCAATAAATATTGATAGATAGAAAACTATAACAAATGTTATAGACCTAATTATGGATGGAGACGCACCTACCATTATACAATATAAAGTTATAAAAATCGACAATATTAATAATTTATACAATTTATTTATACCTCTTAATAAAAAAGATATAATTACACATAGTATACCTGTATGAAGACCAGATATAGATACTACATGACTAGTTCCTGTCCTAGTGAACAATTCTTTTTGTTCATCAGTAAGGTTTTCAACCTCAGCTAACAATATAGAATTTATAAAATCTGAGTTTTTCTTATATAAATATCTGTAAGTCTTACTTATATAAAACTTTATTTTTCCAACTAAAGAATATATTTTATTTTTACCAACAACTTTATAATTATTTATATATATTATACCTCTATATCCAGTACTTTTTATGTACCTTCCATAATCAAAATCATCATACTCCATTTTATCTAAGCTCTTAAATTTTCCTGTAATATTAACTTCTTGTCCAATTTTCAAATTTTTATTTCTTGAATAATCATTTATTAAAAAAACACCTACCTTATACTGATTGTATCTTTTCTTTTCAACTTTCCCTTTAACAACACCTTGTATAGTTATTATCTTATCATTGAATTTTTCATCTTTTTTCTTATTACTTGTGGTTATAAATGATATAACAATCACAAATATCAATACAATTAATAAAGGTCTTCTTATTTTAATTATAATCACTCCTATATAAAAACATATTATTTAGATTATTTTCAAATAGTAAATTTTTAAACAAGATAAATTATTATAAACAAAAGAATACGCCAAAAGATTTTAAAAATCTTTTGGCGTATTCTTTTTATATATATTCGTTTATATAGTTATTTCTTTTAGAAAAAATACACTTAAGTATTTCTATTGTTTCTTTTGAAACCCCTTCTAGATTATTTAAGAAAAGAGCTTCTTCTACATCTATATATGAAAATGATAACTGTGTTAAGGTATTTATATCTAATTTAATATCAAAACCTTCTTGAGGCTTTTCTATACCTTTTTTATCTAATTTTTCTACAGCTATCTTACGATTCTGTATAGAAACTTTAAATAGACCATTATTTTCATCTATAAACTTGTCTTCTATTAATAAGTTAACTGAACTATTAATATCCTCATCTACATATATATCTTCTATAAATTTCTTTACATTTATAACTCTTCCCATCATAAAAGGTTTTATTTTTATCTCACAATCTTTAGGGTTGTCTAATATAAGTCTTATTTTATCTATTATAGGAGCAGATATAGTAGCTATCTTACATTGAGTATTGTGATTATATATAAATTTAAGCATTGATTTAAGAGCATCTATATTTTTATAAAATAACTCTCTAACAAACATTTTGTCTCCTTGAAGAAAATAAACTATATATCCATCTTTTCCATTACCTTCATGAATGTATAAAAGCCCATCTTCACTTTGAATTTCTTTAAATAAGTTTTCATAATAATGTTCATCTTTTAACACATTACCATTAACCTCATTTAAAAAAGCTCTATCTATTTGTATCAAATCATCAATTTGTGATATATTAGCTTTTATCATCTTTCCACTTGACTTAAAATTTTTTAAATCATCTGTATTAAGAGTATATTCAATCTGGTCATAGCAATGTTCATATCCGAATCTTCTATAAAGTCTATAGTCGATTGGCATCAATATAGAAACTAATTGACCTTTTTTATACAATTCGTTTAAAGTAAATTTAATAACTTTACTCATATATCCAGTTCCTCTGCCTTCAGGAAGTGTGGAAACCCCTACTACATACGATGTATTGTATACCTTATTGTTTAGTATTAACTTATACTGATTTAGCTGAAGAGAGGAAACAATTTTTCCTTCATCTAAAGCTATTACAGTATTTTCATATTTATACTTATCATTGAAATAGTACTTCATAAAATTTTCACTATCATTAAAACAATAACTCCAAATTTCTTTTATACTTTCTATTTCTTCTTCTTTAGCATACCTAATCTCCATATAGTATATTAAGCCTCCCTAACACTGTACTTTTCAACAAATCTACAAGGATGGTAAGAAAGTTTAGCTTTTCTCAAACCTTCAATACCTAAATCTTCTTCTCTATTTACAAATTCAACATCTTTAAATTCATTTACCAAAAACTGTTGGTTTATAAATGGATATAAACCTCTTATATCAGGATTAGCTTTTTCTATATGAATAAGTGCCATATTTTTGTTTAAAAGCTCTCCTATACTGAATGCTTCTAATTTTCCATCCACATAAACACCAAACACTTTTACTCTATCTTTTAGTACATCATAATGGTTAAATATCTTTTTGATACCTACCAATTCATCATCCATACTTTCATCAAATTCATCATTTTCTTCCTTATTACTTTCCCATTCTTTCATTAATACTAAACATTCATTGAAGTTTTCTTTATCTAATAATTTGACTTCATATCTACCTGCGTATTCTTTTAAGAAATAATTTATATGGTTTCTCTTCTTTTGATTCTTTTTACCAGCTAAAGTTCTTAAACTTTCTGCATCATAAATATAGTCAAATAAATCTCTTTCTTCTATATACTCAAATCTATTTGGATATTTTTCTTTTAAAAATTCTACTACTTCAGTAGTAATACCTCTTAGGTATATTTTTTTATTATTTTTAGAAAAATATTCAAGCACAAAATCTACAACTTCTGGAAGCTTTTCTCTTTTAGCAAGTGGTAATATTGAGAAACTATCTCCCTCATATTCACCAACTAAAACAGCAAAATCTTCTCCTATATAATATCCTGTCTTATAAACATGTTGCCACATATATAAAGTACTAAAACAGTACTCACAAGCTTCATAATCTACTAAATCAAAATATGGGTCTAATTCCTTTTTTGAATTTAGTTCAATATCTTTGAAAAACATAAAATCCTCCTACCTTTTTTTATTGCTTAATTTTTTAAAATTTTATATCTATAAAAACTCCAATTTTGTTTTGGTATTAATTTCATTTATATTGTTTAAAATATAAAATATAATAAGTCATATATATCTTATATTACCCATCATAAAATTATATAAACATGTAATGACTGGAGTGATTTTTTATTGAGAAATAAAATTTTTTTATTAATACTTATTATAATATCACTTTTAAGCGGTTGTGACAAAAAATCTCTACTATCTATACATATGATAGATGTTGGACAAGGTGATAGTATTTTAGTACAAACACCTACAAATAAAAATATATTAATTGATGGAGGTGATGAGGATAGTGGAAATATAGTTACTAGTTATTTGAAACAGAGAAAAATAAAAACTATTGATGTGATAATAGCTACACATCCAGATTCTGACCATATAGGAAGTCTTGATAATGTTGTAAAAAAATTTAATGTAAGCTCCATATATATGCCTGAACAATCAACAAATAGTGAAGCTTATCAAAATCTAATAAATTCTTGTAATGACAAAAACCTCTCTATTCAGTATCTCTATAAAGACGATATTTTAAATATCGATAACAATATAAATATATATGTATTAAGTCCATCATATATACAAGAAGAATCAAATTTAAATTCAATAGTTTTCAAACTAACTTTTAATAATAACTCTTTTTTATTTATGGGTGATGCTGAGGAATCAATTGAAAAAGAAATCTTACATTCTTTTGAATTGAACAATATTAATTTTGTAAAAATAGGGCATCATGGAAGTAATTCATCATCATCTTTAGAATTTATAAAAAGAATTAATCCAGATATAGCTGCAATATCATGTGGATATAAAAATCAATATGGTCATCCCCACAGAGAAGTTCTCAACAATTTGAAACAAAACCATGTATCAATTTATAGAACAGATAAAATAGGTGATATTGTCTTTTATAGTGATGGAGAAATGATATTTACAAAATATAAATATGAAATAGATACATAATATAGAAAATAAAACTATAACTACATAATATAATTAGGCTAAAAGTATCAATATAAAATAGTTTCACATTGATGCTTTTAGCCTTCAAAATACGTATTTAAACTTTATAAATTAAAATATTTAGACTTATTGTTCTAATAATTCATTAACTATTACAGATGCAATTATTAGTCCTCCTACAGATGGAACAAATGATACACTACCAGGTGTTACTTTTCTCCCATTCATTACTTTCTTTTTAAGTTCTATTGGTTGTTCAGTTGAGTATACTACTTTTAATTTTTTAATCCCTCTATCTCTAAGCTCTTTCCTCATAACTTTAGCTAAAGGGCAAGTACTTGTTTTGTGTATATCAGTAACGACTATTTTAGTTGGGTCTAATTTATTTCCCATCCCCATAGAACTTATTATTTTTAAACCGTTTTTTTCACAGGTTTCAATTAGATGTATTTTAGAACTTACCATATCTATTGCATCCACAACATAATCATATCTTTCAGTCAATATTTCATCACTAGTGTCTTTATTATAAAGACTTCTTATTTTTTTTATATTGATATTAGGGTTTATATCCAAGATTCTCTCCTCCATTACATCAACTTTATACTTTCCTATAGTTGAATGTAAGGCTGGTATTTGTCTATTTATATTTGTTATATCCACATCATCAAAATCCACAATAGTAAGATTGCCAACTCCAGCTCTTGCTAGAGCTTCAACAGTAAAACTACCAACTCCTCCTACTCCAAATACTATTACATTTGAATTATTAAGTTTTTCTATTCCATCATCTCCAACTAGAAAACTAGTTCTCGTTGTAAAGTTATTTTCCATCTTTTCACTCTCCTAGATTTTTATCTAAACAATAATAGTATTATAAAATTTACATTATATAATACCAAAATATTATATATCATTAAAAGTAAATTATCTAAATTTAAAAAGGTATCTTTTAATATTAAAAGATACCTTTTATATACTGGCGGGAATGCGTGGGAATCGAACCCACCTAAGAGGCTCTTAACCCCTCATACTAGTTTTGAAGACTAGAGGGCACACCGGCACCCATCCACTCCCATAATGAAATGCGTCTCAACGAAATCTATAATATCATATATTTTGACTCTTTGCAACAATTTTTATAGATTTATCTGATAGTAAATTATAATTTAAATAGCTTTTATCTATACATGGTTAAAATTTACTTTTTTATTATATGCTTAAAATTAAAAACTGGAAATTATATTTTATTTATATACAAAGAGTTCCCTCTCTATATTAATCAAAATATAATTTCCAGTACAAATATAGATTATATAATTATTTTAATATACGTATATCTATAGTTTTTCTTCCCCAGTTATAAACTGTTTTTGAGTCATTCATAAATATATCAATTTTATTTCCTTTTATTGCTCCACCACAGTCTTCTGCAGTAAATACCATATCAAATTGAGGTATATAAACCTTAGTTCCATATGGTATAACCTTAGGGTCTACAGCTATTGTTCCCCACTTAGGCTTTGTTCCTGTAGCAGTTATACTATGACCACTATATGCAGTTGCTACTACTCTCATATTTTTACCATTGTTACTACTACTATTACTAGATGATGATGAAGCCATTCTTCTTGAGTTTTCTCCCCTTGACGAAGCTACTTGCATCTCTACTTTTGTTCCTTTGCTTACAACCTTGTTTACAGGCTCAGCTTTAACAACCTTTTTCACAAATTCCTTTTCTACTTTCTTTCCATTGTGATAAGTTTCTTTATATATTAATTCACTTTTTCCAGATTTTCCTTCTTCTTTAACTTCAGAGTCTCCCTTTGATAAAGAACCATCTTCAACAACTGTAACTTCAAATGGAATATCTTTAGTTTCTACAACTGTTTTTTCCTTTACATCAATTACTTCTATTTTATCTCCATTAGATAATTTTGAGTTTTCATCTAAAGTAACTATATCATTTGCATCATAACTAATGTTTTGAGATTCTAGAAGGTCTCCTACATTAGAACTAAATGTCGATATAGTTCTTTCTTCTCCCTTTACTACTAATGTTACTTGTTTATTAAGTGCAGAGTACCCCGATAATATCCCAACTGATAAAACAACCGCCATCACCGAGACTTTAGCATTACTCAATTTTTTAAAATTCATATAAACTTTCCTCCCTCAAATTTTTTACACTATATATTTTGCTTCGTAAAATTCTGCTTTGTAAATTTCTTTTTTTGTTTGTGTTTTTTGTGTAACTAAATTGTAACTATTTTTTCAAGAGTTGTCAACTTGACAAAAAAATAGAAATATGCATATATAGTATTTTCAACTATTCACACATATTTCTATTAGTTACAACAATGTCATTGTTTATTGTTGTTTTGTTATCATTTTGTTACCTTTTAATCTTATATATTTTCTATTTGCCAATTAATAGGTTCTTTTCCTAATTTTTCTAGAATTTCATTTATCTTAGAGAAGTGTTTACATCCAAAAAAACCTTTACTTGCTGATAATGGGCTTGGATGAGGTGCTTCTAAAATATAATGCTTACTTGTATCAATCAACTCTACTTTTTTACGTGCATTACTTCCCCATAATACGAAAATAACTGGGTCTTCACGTTCACTTAAAATAGAGATTACTCTATCCGTGAAAATTTCCCACCCTTTATTTTTATGAGAATTAGCTTCATGTGCTCTAACAGTAAGAGCAGTATTTAAAAGTAACACTCCTTGGTCTGCCCAAGGCATCAAATATCCATTGTTAGGTATAAAACATCCTAAATCTTCTTTTAACTCTTTATACATATTTAATAAAGATGGTGGAGTTTTCACTTGTGGTTGAACTGAAAAAGCTAAACCATGAGCTTGATTATCTCCATGATAGGGGTCTTGTCCAAGTATCAAAACTTTTGTATCTTTATATGAAGTATGTTTCAAAGCTTCATATATATTATGCATATTGGGGAATATTTGACGTGTCTTATATTCTTCTATAAGAAATTTTCTTAAATTTAAATAGTAATCTTTTTCAAATTCTTCTTTCAATAATTCATTCCAATCATTTTCTAAGTTAACCATAATTATCACCAATTCCTTTCAATTATTTTATTATTTTATTTAGAAATTATATCTTCTTGATTATCGTCCTTTTCATTTGTATTTATTTTTATACTAACTCTATTAGGTATACAAACTATACTTTGACTTGGTTTATTTATAAAACCAGTATGTACACAAACCTTATCAGGACATGAGGCATCTACTATTTCTACCCCTTTATCATGAATCTTGACTATATTATACCCCCCTCTATTCTCTATTTTAAATTCTTCTCTGGCATCTATTGGAACAGTCTTATACAATTTATTATCTACATAAATCTCAATACTTCCAGCATTTTTAGAATTTATAACATTTATTATCCCATAACATGCTGTAATAACAACTAAAATGCCTAAAATAAGAAGAATGTCTTTTTTCTTCATTTTTTGTCCTCCTATGAAATTATGTTATAATAAAATAATAACACAATTTCATAGGAGGAATATACCATGAATAAGAAAAAAATCACATTTATTTTTGTGATATTGATTTTAGCATTAATTTTATTTTCATTTTTTAGGAGTTCAAGCCAGAATACTAAATATAGTAAAACTAGCTATTACCTTGGTACAGTAAATGAAGTTACTGTATTTAATATAAAAGAATCCAAAAGTGATAAAATCTTAAATGAATGTGATTCAATTTTAAGATATATTGACAATAAAATGAGTACTCATATACCAGGAAGTGATGTTTCTAAGATAAATGATAATGCTGGAAAGAGTTTTGTCAAAGTTTCAGACGATACGTTTTTCGTTGTAAAAGAGGCAATCCAATATTCTAAATTATCAAGTGGGTATTTTGATATAACAGTTGGTCCAATATCAAACTTGTGGGCAATTGGAACAGATAAAGCCAAAGTGCCAAGTGATTCTGAAATAAAAGAGCTTTTGCCTCTAATTGATTATAAGAATATTATATTGGATGAAAAAAATAAATCTATAAAATTGACCAAAGAAAATATGAAAATTGATTTAGGTGCAATAGCTAAAGGATATGCTGCTGATAAAATTGTGGCCTATCTAAAATCAGAAGGTATACAAAAAGGTTTAGTAAATTTAGGAGGTAATATATTTACCTTAGAAAATGGTAAAAATGATAAACCTTTTAAAATAGGTATTCAAGACCCAACTAGTAAAAATGGAGAATCTATAGGAAATATAGAAACCACAAACAAATCTGTTGTTACTTCTGGAATTTATGAAAGATTTATAGAAAAGGATGGCAAAATATATCACCACATGCTAAATCCGTTTACAGGGTATCCTTTTGAAAATGGCTTAAGTAGTGTAACAATAATATCTGATAAATCTATTAATTGTGATGCTTTATCTACTTCTACCTTTGGACTTGGACTTGAAAAAGGTATGGATTTAATTAATAGTATTGATAATGTAGATGCTATATTTATAACTAAGGATAAAAAAGTATACTTGACTAAGGGTATAAAAGATAATTTTAAACTTACTGACAAAGCCTTTTCTATTAAAAAACTAAATAAATAGTAAAATTCGATAAACTATGTTATAAGAAATAAATCATACTGACAACAATAAAATTTAAGAATTTGACAGCAATAAAAAAGCACCTTATTATATTCAAGGTGCTTTTCATAACATTCTATTAGTTTTTACAAATAATTTATATTTTACTCTATAAAGCTTTCTTTATCATATTTTCAAATACATAATCACTCAAATAATATTATACTTATTGAAACAAAACTTATTTCCTTATTTTTTAAAATTATTTTATAAAGACTTTAAAAATAACTCCATTCTATTTAAAGCTTCAATTACATTTTCTTTTTGAGTTCCTAAGTTTATTCTAACATAATTCTCACCATCTTTTACAAAATGGCTCCCATCCTCCAACAATACTCCTGTATCAACAGCCAACTTATCTGTAAATTCACTTGCACTTATACCTAATCCACTTATATCCATCCAAGCTAAATAAGATGATTCCATCTTCATCAATTTAATATTATTATATTTATCTACCCAAGTTCCTAAAAGTTCATAATTTGATTTTATATATTCATTTACACCATTTAACCACTCACGACATTCATTATAAGCAGTTATCAATCCTATAATTCCAAATACATTTGGAGAAGTTATAGAGTTTTGCTTTAGTTTATCTCTAAATCTATCTCTTATGTTCTTATTTATAACTATTGAGTAAGAAGTCTTTAATCCACCAAGATTAAACCCTTTATTTGGTGATGTCAATAGAATAACATTTTCTAAAAGCTCTTTTTCAAGTTTAAGTATTGAGTTAAACTCACCATAATGAATATGTTCTGCATGTACTTCATCTGCAACCAAAATAACATTATTTTCTTTACATATAGTTGCTACTTTTGTCATTTCTTCAATTGACCATATTCTTCCAGATGGATTATGTGGTGTACAAAACATCATTAACTTAGGTTTATTTTCTTTAATTTGAGCTTCTAATTTATCAAAGTTTATATAATATCTATCATTTATAATATCTAATGTATTACAAACTATATTTACACCTTGCTTTTTTGCTGATGATTCAAAAGGGTCATAAACTGGTGTATTTAATATTATACTATCCCCCTTTTGACAAAAAGCTTGTACTACATAGTGAAGTGTTGATACAGTTCCATAAGTCAATGTAATCCATTCTCTTTCTACATTTACTTTATGCATATCATTTTGCCATCTGATAACTGAATCATAAAATTCATCATAACAGTATGTATATCCAAATACACCTCTTTTTACAGCTTCAATAAATTTATTTTCTATTTCTGTTGGTATTTTAAAGTCCATATCAGCAATCCACATTGGTACAAAATCTTCTCTTATATCTCCAAACTTATCTCTTATAATATTTAAATCCCATTTTCTACACTTTTCACTTACTCTATCTGGTCTATCATCAAAATTATACATTTAAATTTACCTCTTCTTTTCTAATTATCTTACTTATTATAAAATATTAATCTAATTCATTTTTAACTTACAACAATTAAATCTTTAGTAGATGTAGTCAATCTCACACATCCATCTTGTGTTATAAGCACATCATCTTCTATTCTTACGCCTCCAAGATTTGGTACATATATACCTGGCTCTATAGTTACAATCATACCTTCTTTTAATACTTCATTTGATTCAGGAGCTAATGCAGGATATTCATGTACCATGATACCTACACCATGACCTAAGTTATGACCAAAATTATCAGCATATCCATATGAGCCAATTATATCTCTTG
Source organism: Clostridioides sp. LIBA-6822 (assembly GCF_056688955.1). Taxonomy (NCBI): domain Bacteria; kingdom Bacillati; phylum Bacillota; class Clostridia; order Peptostreptococcales; family Peptostreptococcaceae; genus Clostridioides; species Clostridioides sp. LIBA-6822. Next base: position 2,942,472 of record NZ_CP196995.1, read on the forward strand.
CAATTTTATCTATTTCACCAGTAGTCATGCCTGGTTTTAAAACCTTTATACACTCTTCATTGGCTTCTTTTACTATATTATATATTTCTTCTAACTCTTTGTTTATAGTACCCATACAAATAGTTCTAGTAATATCTGAACAATAATTATTGTATTTAGCACCAAAATCAAAAGTCACAAAATCACCATACTCTATAATTTTTTCACTGGCTTTTCCATGAGGTAATGCTCCTCTCAATCCAGATGCTACTATTGTATCAAAAGACTCTTTTTGACCACCCAACTCTTTTATAAATCTAACAATTTCATTTTCAACTTGCTTTTCAGTCATACCAACTTTTATAAAATCAATTATATGATAAAATGTAGCATCCACTATTTCACAAGCTTTTTTTATATATTTTATTTCATCTTCATCTTTTTCTTTTCTTAAAGTAGATAAATCAACCGATTTTAAAGTTACACTCAACCTTTGACTCATATTCTTGTATGAATCAAAAGATACCTCGCTTCCTTCAAATCCAATTTCTTTTATATTTTGATTTTCACAAATTTCATTTACTATATCAAAATATGTTCTGTTTTTATCCATTAAAATGACATCAAATAAATTTGATTTTCTTTTAATTTCTTCAAAATATCTAAAGTCTACTATTATATATTGTTTCCTTTTAGTTATAAAAACATAGCCTGATGAACTAAATAGATTTCCAATATAAAATTTATTGGTAGAACTATTAATAAGAATTCCATCTATATCATATTTTTCTAGATACTTTCTTATTTTTTCTATTTTACTCATATTTTTATACACCACCTTTAATTGATATATAGGTAAGGCTGGTAATATTAATTAAAACAATATTACCAGCCAAAGTTATCATAAATAAACTTAAATGTTAGTCTATATAATCCACAACAAGTTTACCCTCTTTTATTAATTTATTTCTATAGAATATATTTCCTACAGCTATGAATATAGCACCAACTGCTATACCTATTATATACCCAAATAAATTGTCAACTAAAGGCCATGCCCATACTGCTGACTCTGGGAACCATTGAATTGCGCCTAGAACTATACCTGTAATCGCTCCTATTACACTTCCCACTATGTTTAAAGGTATAACAAAACCTGGTCTTTCAAGTGCAAATGGTATTGCTCCCTCAGATATACCCATAAATGATAGGAATATAGAAGTTTTTCCTGCTTGATAGAATTGTCTATCATATACTCTTCTTCCTACTAATCTTTTATCTAATAAAGTTGTTAATCCTAATCCAATTGGAGGAACAACTATAGCTATTGTTCTTGCTGTTATTGGCAGTACATTCTCTGTAGTTAAACCAAGTGCAACGAATCCTGCCGCTTTATTTATTGGTCCTCCTAAGTCAAACGCTGTAGCTGCTGCTAAAGCTGTTGCATATACATATTCTCCAGCTGCTCCTGCTGCTGTTAAGAAGTTTTTCATACTTTCATTAATTAACCCACCAAATGGAGTTATTATAAATATCATTAATATCATACAAGTTAATGATGCTATTAGTGGTATTAAAAATGTTGTCTTAAAAGCTAACCAGTTATGAGAAACCTTTATAGATTTATTTAACCATTTTACAAAATATCCTATTATAAATGCTATTAATATTGCACCTAAAAATCCTGATGCAACTGGAACAACTTCAGTCCATTGCCCATCCACAAATTGTGGAACACCTACAGGTTTATTAGCTATATATCCGCCTATAAAACCTGCAATTAAAGCTGTTTTTCCACCTATAGAGTTTGCACAAAATGCTGCAAATAGTGGTATTGCAAATCCAAATAAAGTAAATCCGAAATTTGACATTAATTGTGCCATATTTAAAAGAGTAAGTTTAAATCCTGTAAAATCACCTGAGTTCATAGCATCAACTATACCTACAGATGGGTCAAGCCCTAATATAGCATATGGTATTAATTGAGATAAAGCTCCTATAAGTCCACCCATTACTAAGACTGGTATCATATATGATATACCTGTCATTATATGCTTACTTATTTCCTTCCATTTTCCATTTCCCTTTGATTGAGTTGGATTAGATGGAGTAGGCTTTCCTACATTATTTCCTCCTGTTGTAGAAGCGCCTGAACTGTTTATAACTTTTTTCTTAATTGCCATTCTCTTTCCTCCACAAAAATTTATTATATTCCTAAATCTTCTTCTATTTCTTTTATAACGCCTTCTGCATTTTTTATAGCTTCTTGTAACTCAACTTCATAAACTTCACAACCATCAAATCTTTCCATACCTTCTGGTGTTATTGCTACTGCATGTATTATCATAGTTGCTCCTAATATATCATCTCTTGTTAACTCATTTTGTACACCATCTGCACCTTGAGTTTCAACTTTCGCTTCATAACCTAGTGCCTTTGCAGCTTGCTCTATTGCCTCTGCTGCCATGAAAGTGTGAGCTAGTCCCATTGGACAAGCACATAATGCTACTAATTTTTTATTCATTTTAAATTCCTCCTATTTTTTAATTAATTATTTGTTTTATTTTAGCCTTAGCGTTTAATTATAAACCTAAAGCTTCATTTATTAAGTTAGATATTTCTTCAACATTATTGCTCTTTAAAAGAGAATCTTTAAAGTCTTTATTTATCAATTTTCTTGAAAGAGATGATAATAATTTAAGATGAATATTTTCTTTGCTTTTTCCTGGCATAAGTAAGCTTATTGCCAATTTAACCTTATCTTCACCTTCATTCCAAACAACATCATCAGTAAATTTCAATACTACTACTGCTGGATTTTCAATCGCATCATTTTTAGTATGAGGTATTGCGATAGATTCACCTAAATTTGTAGTAAATTGTTCTTCTCTAGCCATTAAACCTTCATATACTAAATTTTCGTCTTCTGTTAAGTTTAATTCTTTAGCTTTTTTTGCTATAAATTTTAAAACCTCAACCTTAGACTTAGTATCAACATTTAAAAATACATATTCTGTGTTAAATATGTTTGTTTCCATTATTAATTTCCTCCTTAATTACCTATCAGTGCCATTAGTTTATCAAAGTCACATATTTTAATAATTCCTCTTACTCCACCTTCATCTTTTATAAAGTTATAAAGGTATTTAAATATTGAAAAATTATGTTTTTCTTTAGTATTAAAAAATACCATAAATACTAGCTGAACCTCTTGTTTATCCCAAACTATTGGATTTTCAAGTATCCCAACTCCTATTATAGATTTTTTATCTCCCTTCACTATTGTGTGAGGTATTGCTACTAGATTTCCTATTTCAGTTGATGAAATATTTTCTCTATCTATTATGCTTTCTATTGAACTTTCTTCTATAAAATCTCTTTCTTTCAGTTTGTTAGAAAGAGAAAGTATAACCTCTTCTTTAGTACTAGCCTTTATACTAAAAAAAGCTTTTTCATCAAACATATTACTTATTATCTTTCTTCTTTCTTCTTTTTCGTAAAATGCTTTGTTTACGTTTTCTATCAAGCTATCATCAAATATATTTTCGATATATAAGACAGGTTTTTCATATCCTTTTAATTCAACAGTAGATACTATTAAATCAACATCTTGACTTATAGCCATATCAAGATATCTAACCGGATAAACACCTACAACATTTAAATCACTTATATTCTGCTTTAATTTTTCAGAAATAAGTTGCCCTGTCCCTATCCCATAATGGCAAACTATGCAGATTTTCTTACTCGTATTTTTTTTCATTCTTTCATTTGAAGCCGCAAAGTGAATAGCTATATACCCAAGTTCATCTTCATCAAGTTTTAAATTAAACTCAGTTTCTAGTTTATTTGATAAAAACACAGCTAGATTAAAAGCAATTGGAAACTTCTCTTTTATTTGATGAAGTAAAGGGTTATTGGATTTTATATTAGCTTTCGCTCTATTTAAAAATCTCTTTATATGGTCAGATATTGCAACCATAAACTCCTCATCCTTTGTATAATCACTTCCTGAAATAAGTAATATATCTTGAAGTGCACTACTTATAACACTATTTATTCGCTCCTCAATTTCACTTGTGTTTTTTCTTCCTTGTGTTCCTTTATACGCTATTACACCAGAGTAATTTGAAATGTAAATTACTTCATCTTCAATAAGTTTAAACCCAATCTTATCAGAGATTTCTTTCATTAAGCTTTCTATAAAAGAGTAATTATGAAATCTATAACTTGTATCTATTAGATTTATGTTGTTACTATGTCCTCTCTTACTCCTAAATACAGAAACAATTATTTTTGAAAGCAAAAGATTAAAATCTTTATCTGAAATTATTGTATCTTTCTTTCTTAAATGTTTTTCTAAAATATTTTCTATACAGTGTATATCGTTTTCACTGATGTCATCCAAAAACACTTTGATTTTACTTTTTTCATCCAACTTTATTGCATAGTCAGTAATCAATTGTCTTATATTAATTTCTTCACCATGTATATAGCTTCCATAGTAAGGTTTAGATTTTATAACTAAGTCATACTTTTCAAGTTTTCTTTTAAGCTTACTAGACAATTTGTTTATAGCGGCTATACTCAGATTTAATTCTTCTGCCATTGCTTCTATGCTCATATAATTCCTATTAATAAGCATACATATTATGTTTGACATTCTTGATTCTTCAGAGTCATCTAAAAAACCATCAATATATTTATTTGCTTCTTTAATAGCTCTTGCTATATTACTTTTAGAGCCACTTAGCTTATATCCTATACCTCTAGAAGAAGCTATTACCAAATCATACTTGCTTAAAATACTATTTAAATCTGCTATATATCTTTTAATAGTTTTTGTAGACACATCCAATTTGATAGCTAGTTCATTTGATGTCATATATCCGTCTTTATTGCTTAAACTTTTTACTATTACTGCATGTTTCTTAGTTATCATTGTATCACCTTCTCTTTGATTTCAATTATATATCAAGTAAAATTTTAATTGTATATATAATATGTCTATATAAGGGACATTTTGTATTTATATATTGTTACATAATGCAACTATTGCCTCTGCATATATAGCTATTGCAGTTATAAATCTATCTAAGCTAGCAAATTCATTTGCACTATGGACATTTCCAAAACTACCATCAGGAAATTCACAACCAAATATTACTGAATTATTCATTTCAGAAGCATAACTTCCTGCACTAGTTACTCTAACATCATTTTTTAAATCTCTAGAATACTTTATATATATCTCATGCAAACTTTTTACAAGTTTTGAATTTCTATCTATATAATTGGCTTGCTTTAAATTTTCCCCAATAATCTCGAATTTATTAATATTATTCTTCTTCATATACAAATTAAATTTTTTTATTATATCTTCAAGCGTTAATACTTCTGGATATCTAACGCTTAGAACTAATTCTAGCCTTCCATCTATTATGTTTATTATTGTTGGAACAATTGATAAAATCCCACATTTGCCTTCAATGTCTAAACCAAATAATTTTCCATCTATATTATCTTGATTTATTAACTCATCCAAATCTTTTATCCAATCTTCATCAATATTTTCTGATAAAAGTTTAATTGTGGCTAGTATTGGATTGATTGCTTTTTCTGGTTTAGATGAATGTCCACCTTTGCCGTGTATAACATAATCTCCATTATTATAACTTATTGAAGTATTATTAAAATCACAGCATATATTATCTTTACCCAATTTGTTTGTATTTTTTATATATACTTTATCTGGTATTGTGTTAAACTCTATTCCACCACTTATGTATAAAGACTTATCCTCTATATCTGAAATTAACTTTATTATTGCCCCACCTTTTTCTCCGTTTAGTACAGGAAACTTAGCATCTGGAGTAAATCCACATACACCATAGGGTTCTTTGCTATAATAGTGCTTTATACATCTAAATCCACTTTCCTCATTTCCGCCAGCAATTAATCTAACCTTTCGTTTTAAATCAATATTTAAATCTTTTATCATTTTTAGTGCTAAAAAATTCGCTATCATAGGACCTTTATTGTCAGATACTCCTCTAGCAACCAATTTATCTCCTATAATATTTAGTTTAAATGGTTCACTATCCCATCCTTCCCCTGGATTTACAACATCACAGTGCCCAAATATATCTACAAACTCTTTTCCATCTCCATATTCAATTTGAACAGCATGATTATCTATATTTTTGACCTTGAAATTGTTTTCTCTACCTAGGTTTTCAAACCAATTTAACGCATCATAGACTCCTTTTCCAAAAGGCATATCTTTAGATACAGTTTTGTTATCATAAAATGATGGTATGCTAACCCATTCTTCCAACAGTTTTAAAAATTCCATTTCATACTTTTTACTTTCTTCTTTAAATAATTCCATAATTATCACTCCAATTTAGAACTTTATATTATATATCATAGTTTATCTTATTTGATAACTCCTTATACTTTATGTCATTTCAAGGGACAAAACTTTTTTACTATTGATTTTATAATCTATTTATATATAATTATTTGTAGGATAAATTTAATATCATAGGAGGAACAAGATTATGGAACCATTATTTTTAAAACCTATTTTTATGGATAGAATATGGGGTGGTACTGCACTTAAAGATAAATTTAATTATGAAATAAATTCGCCAACAACTGGTGAATGTTGGGCTATAAGTTCTCATAAAAATGGAGATTGCTTAATAGAAAATGGAGCATATAAAGGTAAAAGTCTATCTGAATTGTGGGACAAAAATAGAGAATTATTTGGAAATACACCTGGAGATAAATTTCCTTTGCTTACAAAAATATTAGATGCAAATGATAATTTATCAGTTCAAGTTCATCCAAATGATGAATATGCAAAGAAAAACGAAAATGGAGAGTTGGGTAAGACAGAATGTTGGTATGTAATAGATTGTTCTGATGATGCAGAAATTATCATAGGTCATAATGCAAAATCTCATAAAGAGTTTGTAGATATGATAAATAACAATGAATGGGATAAACTGCTTAGAAAGGTTAATATAAAAAAAGGAGACTTTTTCTACGTTCCTAGTGGTACTATACATGCCATATGTAGAGGAACATTAATTTTAGAAACTCAACAAAATTCAGACACTACTTATAGAGTTTATGATTATGATAGAACTGACAATTCAGGCAACAAACGTGAACTTCATGTTCAAAAATCCATAGATGTTACGAATGTTCCTCATATAAATCTTGATACTGATTATAAAACTGTATCAACATCAGACTTTAAATGCACAACATTTGTATCAAATGAATTTTTTAGTGTTTATAAATTAGATATCTTTGGAAAATGTAATTTTACACATAATACACCTTTTTCCTTATATAGTGTGTTGGAGGGAAATGGAAAACTAATACACAATTCTGTAGAATATGATTTAAAAAAGGGTATGCATTTCATATTACCAAATAACTTTGGAGATTTTAGCTTTGAAGGTAATTTGGAGATTATATGCTCCCATATCTAGATATAAAATATAACTAAAAATAGGCTATCATAATAACTTACTTTATGATAGCCTATTCTTTATAAAATACTTACTAAAACACATAGTATTTTGATTTAGGATTTGTTTATAAGAGTCTTTAATAATATATATCAGAAAATTCTATTTTTATTTTTTCTTGAATATTATATATTCTCTTATCTTCTGTATAATGTTCACTATTAAAACTCTTCATTGGAAGTGAAATTAAGAACTCTGTCCCTTTGTTCACTTCACTTATTACTTCTATATCTCCACCATGAAGACTTACTAGGTTCTTAACTATAGCAAGGCCTATTCCACTTCCTTCAGTATTTCTAGATAATGTCTTATCAACTTGTGAAAATTCTTCAAAAATCAATTCTAGTTTATCTTGAGGTATTCCAACTCCAGTATCTTTTACACTTATCATTACCTTATCTATTTTATAATAAATATTTACGTATATCCATCCTCCATTGTCAGTAAACTTAATACAATTTGACAATAGATTCAATATGATTCTCTCAATTTCAACCTTGTCTATATAGACATTAATTTCTTCAAGCTCTGTATCAAATAGAATTTTTATATCTTTCCTACTTGTATACTCTTCTATATTCATAAATAAATCTTCTATTACAGATACAATATTGTATTTTGCAAGTTTTAGTGTATAGAATCCAGACTCCATCTTTGTTAAATCTATAATATTATTTATTAGTCTTTGAAGTCTATAAGAGCTTTGTCTCACTAAATCTACATGAGACTTAATATTATTGTTGTAGTCTTTTATCTTTTCACTTCTATAGAAAGAGTCTACTAATTGATTTGAACTTGATATAACATTTAGTGGAGTTTTTAACTCATGAGACATATTTGCGAAAAACTCAGTTTTTATTTTATCTGTTTTAAATCTTTCAAGCAGTTCTTTTTCTGCTTGTTCAGAATATTTTTTATGTGCTAAGTCTTTTATAATAAGCATTATGTATCTAGTATTATATATAGCAAAAGGTAATGCACTTAATTCTACTTCTACTATATCATCATAACTATTTATCAACTCATACTCTAATAAAAATACACTTCTATTTTCATTTAAAACCTTAGCCATATTATCAGTAAATTTCATTTTTTCTTCAGTATTTGCATTCATTAATAACTTAATGTTAGAGTCTTTTATATCATCTATATTTGTAAAAGATAGCATATCTAAAAATGACTTATTTGCATAATTTATACTTAAATTATCTTTTAGTAGACATATCCCATCAGGTAATATATCTATAAATCTTGAATAAGATGATTGACTTTCTTCAAGTTTTATTTGAGATATTTTTCGAGAAGTTGTATCACGTATTACAATAATGGTTTTATCTGTTCCAGCATTAGTATACTGTGAAAAACTCATTTCAACATACTTTACTTCCCCATTTATTAAGTATCTTTTTTCTATGCTCTCTTCACTTTTGCATATTGAAGAGAAATCAATACTTTCTAAGTTACTTTTAAAAATTTCCCTACATGCATTATTCACATATATTTTATTGCTACCTTCAAGTACTACTATCCCGTCACCAACACTTTCTAAAAAATCTCTGCTTCTCTTATTTGCTTCAATAAGCTTATGTTCATATTCCTTTTTCTTAGTCTTATCTTTTAATACACATAATACACCTTCTATTTGAGAAGCAATAATTAAAGGAGCAAATATGGCTTGATAAACCTTGTTATCGCTTGTATTAATAAACTTTTCCACGTTCTTTTCATTATCAAATACAGAATGAATACTTTCTATTAAATCGTGGAAATTTTTTATTTTATCACCTAATTTATCCTGTTCTTTATAATCTCCAAAAATGTTTCTAAAACTCTTGTTTGCATATGTAATTTCTCCATCTTTACTAAACACAACTATACTATTTACTGCAACATCTAAAGTAGATTGTAGTCTAGATTCTCTTCTTATAAGTATTTCTTTAAGTTCTTCTATCTTTTCTGTTTCATAGATTAATTTTTTGTTCTTTTCTTTTAGGCTTTCTGTTTTTATTGTTAATTCTTCATTTGTGTCATGTAATTCTAATGCTGTTTTCTTAATATTCTTAGACACTATGTAATTATATAAATAATATAAGGCTACATTTATTATTATCTGCGATAATATCCCCTCTACATGTCTATTAGCAATCATTATATGCAATAAATTTGGAACCCTTGATAAAATTATTATTATTATTATTCTATTAAAAAATTTTTTTTCATTATATTCCCATTTACTTTCATTTGAACTTGAATTTAATTCAATTCCACTTACAATGGAAGTAATTATCATAAACACAGATGTTACAATGCCTAAAGAATAATGTAATCTATCTTTTCCTAGAGATTCAACTATTCCAGATATTATGAATAAAGATGCTACTGTTAAAGCCACACTTGTTATGAATAAAATTACACTTGAATTAATTTGTTTATTATCCTTAACAAATTTAAAACTTAAGTATACACCAAGTATAGGAAATAAATCGGTTATTGCTGATATTGTAATATTAGTACCAATTATAGACTCTGTTCTAATTCCTAAGCAATTAAATAAATATATACATTCTAATGCTCCAGTAGCGGTAAAAATTAATCCTAAAAATGTAGAAAATGAATCTACTTTAAATTTTGTAGTATTAAATATAACCATTCCTGTGGCTATTAAAAATATGGCATATATTGCATGTAACAAAGTTTCATATTTATCTGTATCTTTTATAATAAAGAATAAAAGTACTGAGCCCATTATTATAAATAAAAGGCTCATATTTTCTCTTTCTTTTATATCTGGATTTACATCAGGTATTATATTCTTCAATACTTTACACTTCCTCTTAATTAATATTTTATACTAATTAATTTATACGATACTCGACATTATAATTCCTTCTTTATACCTCAAAGCAAAAACAGACATTTTCCGCTAAAACAAAATTCTTTTGTTTTCTACCCTCTTAGTTATCTTGTTTCTATCGAAGTTTTCCAATATAATCATGCAATTTTTTCTACTAGAATCAATCAAATCTCTGTATTCTCCTAGTGTTATCTCTTTATTTTCTTTTATATAATTTATCAAAGTATTTTTTGCATTTTCATAAATGTCTTTGTCCATTACATACAAATCATCTAATTTCTCTACCTTATTACCTATCATTGACTCTAATACTTCAGCATAGTTATTATTTCCTTCAGAAACTTCATCTATTGTCAATATAGAAGAAACTCCACATGATTTTAATCTTTTTTCTATCTTCTTTGCGATTTCTTTTTGCTTGTCATTTAAAACAACCTCAAAATCAAATAGAGATACTATATTATTTTCTATTTTTATGATATTTTCTGTAGATAATCTTTCTAATAAAATATCCATTTCTCTAGTCTTAAAATTACTTTCTATTTTAGACCTTACTTCTTCTTTTAATATTCCTTTTCTCAATCTATATTTCTTATGGTATTCATTTAAAAGATTTACTATATTTTCTTTTAATTTGTTATATTGATTTATATGCATATACATATTGCCTATAATAAATACTTTACTTTCCGATATAAGTGTTTCAAGAGCTTTTTTTACCTGCTCTTCATGGGCACCACTATAACTCATTATTTCTTTTATATTTGGATAATTTTTTAGGTTCCTCTTTAAGTATTCTTCTATTATATCTTTAAGTTCGCCTTTTTCTTTTATTTTTAATGCTTCTATAACCTTTTCATCAAATCTCTTATGTTTTTTAGGAGATGGGTCGATTATTACACCTCCACCAATAGTTTCCATTGGAGAATAGCGTCTAACTACGAAGGTATCACCTTTTTTGGATACTATACTTTCTTCAAGTCTTAACTGAACATATCCACTCTCTCCACTTTCAATTAATTCTTTATCTAGTGGAACTGCTCTACAAAGTATTTCTCTAGTACCATGATACAATCTTAATCTATCCCAATGTTTTAACCCTTTGTCCAAATGGTTTACCAATGATAATTTCACATCTAACATCATTGATTCTTCTAATGAATTTGGTGCAGCCAAAACATCTCCTCTTTTTATATCTTCCACTTTTACATTTGATATATTGATTGCTGTTCTTTGCCCTGCATAAGCTGTATCTTTATTTTCTCCATGAACCTGTATACTTCTTATCTTTGTTTTTAACACTTGTGGATATATAATCAAATCATCTTCTATACTTATCTTTCCTTCTATTAAAGTTCCTGTTATTACAGTACCAAATCCTTTTATTGAAAATACTCTGTCTATATTAAGTCTCGATGGAGAATTTTCGTTTTTATCTTCTATATCATCACTCATTTTATCTATTTTTTCAATAAGGGTATCTATACCTTTTTTAGATACAGAATCAACTTCAATTATTTCTGCGTTTTCAAGAAAAGTTCCTTTTATTTTTTCACAAATATCTTCTTTTACCAATTCTCTAAATTCTTCGTCTACAGTATCAGACTTAGTTAGAACCACTATTCCATTTTTTATATTTAAAAAGCTTAAAATATCTAAATGCTCAACTGTTTGTGGCATAACTCCTTCGTCTGCTGCTACAACAAGTAATACTATGTCAAGACCTGATGCTCCAGCTAGCATATTTTTTATAAACTTCTCATGTCCTGGTACGTCTACAATACCTGCTCTTTTATTATTTGGTAAATCAAAATAAGTAAATCCTAGATTTATTGAAATACCTCTCTTTTTTTCTTCATCTAATGTATCAGTTTCTCTTCCTGTCAATGCTTTTATAAGAGTTGTTTTTCCATGGTCAATATGACCTGCCGTTCCAATTACTACATTTTTCATTTTTTGCCCCCTATCCAAACTTCAATACTTCTACTTCTCAAATTAAATTCAATATCAATATTATCTAAAATTTATTTAATTAAATGCTTTTCTTAATTCTTCAACAATCACATCAAACTCATCATCAAATATAGTTCTTACATCTAGTACATATTTATTATCATATACTCTAGCGATTATATGTGCTTCACTAAGTCTTAACTTCTTTTCTAAAGATGACACATTTATATGCTCAGGAGTTATTGTTACTACCTTTGTACTTATAGTTTCAAGAGGCATTGACCCTCCTCCTACTTGTGAAAATCCATCTTCTATATTTATACTAGCATTTAAATTTAAAGCAGTTATTTTTTCAAATAGCTTATCTGCTTTTACTTCTAATTCTTCCATCTTATATGTTAACATTTTTAAAGTAGGTATATTTTCTATTGCCTTTGTCTCATCTAAATACATTCTCAAGGTTGCTTCAAGAGCACATATTGTAAGTTTATCAACTCTAAGAGCTCTAGTAAGCTGATTTTTCTTCATTTTTTCTATATACTCTTTTTTACCAACTATAATACCTGCTTGTGGACCTCCAAGCATCTTATCACCACTAAAAGTTACTACATCTGCACCTTGTCGTATAGAATCTAATACAGTTGGTTCATAAGATAATCCATATTTTGATAAGTCTATAAATACTCCACTTCCTAGGTCTTCTATTACAGGCAGTTTATACTTTTTGCCTAAATTAACTAGTTCTTCTATAGAAACACTCTCTGTAAATCCCATAATTCTATAGTTACTTGTATGAACTTTCATTAATACGTTTGTATCCTCTGTAATAGCCTCTTTATAATCTTTTAAATGAGTTTTATTAGTTGAACCAATTTCAACAAGCTCTGCACCACTAAGAGCCATTATACTTGGAATTCTAAACGAACCACCTACCTCAACTAGCTCTCCACGAGATACAATTGCTTCTCCACCTTTAGCCATTGTGCTAAGTACAAGAAGTACTGCTGCGGCATTATTATTTACAACTAGTACATCTTCTGCACCAGTAAGTCTTTTTATTGTACTAGTTAAATGAGAATATCTTGAACCTCTTTCTCCATTATCCAAATCGTATTCTAAGTTTGAGTACCTTGAGGCAGCACACCATAATTCATCTTTTATATCTTCACTCAGTAAAGACCTACCTAAATTTGTATGAATAACTGTACCAGTTGCATTTATAACTTTTTTTAATGATAGTGAGTAATTTAATTTAACCCTGTCTATCGCAGATTCTATTATTTCATCAAATTCTATTGTTACAGAATTTGATGCATCTTCTTTTAATCTTAATATAAACTGTCTTTTAGAATCTATTATTTCTCTAACAGATTCTAAAACTAAGCTTCTAGGATATTCATTTATTATTTCTACAATTCTATTATCACTTAATACTTCATCAACTGAAGGCAACATTGCAAACAATTCTCTTTTGCTCAAAACAATCACTCTTTCTCTATAATATTTTATAAAACGGTAATATATTTTTCCCCTTTTGGAACTACAGACCCTATAATCTTTGCTTCTATTGCTCCATTTAATTTCATATCTCTCACAAGTTCTTCTGCAAGTTCTTCTTTTACAGAAATTAATAGCCCACCTGATGTTTGTGGGTCGTATAAAATATCTTGAACTGCTACTTCCACATCTCCTACAATTTCTACATCTTTAGATACATAATGCATGTTTTTGTACATACCCGCAGGTATAATTCCCATTTGTGCCATTTCTATTGCACTTTCAATGATTGGTACATTATTTGATTCAATTTCAATACTTACTTCAGAGGCTTTAGCCATTTCTAAAGTATGACCAAGTAAACCAAATCCAGTTATATCTGTAACTGAATTTACATCAAATTTATCAAAACTCATCGCTGCATATTTATTTAAATGTATCATTATTTCTATTACTTTATCTGCTATGTATTGTTCTACCATACCTTCTTTCATAGCAGTATTTAACACACCTACTCCAATTGGTTTTGTTATAATTAACTTATCACCAGGCTTTGCAGTGGCATTTGACAAAACTTTATTTGGATTTACAATCCCAGAAACCGAAAGACCATACTTAGGCTCCTTGTCATCTACAGTATGTCCTCCAACTAAAAGTGCTCCACTTTCTTTTACTTTATCAAATCCACCCTTTAATATTTCTGCAAGCACATTCATATCATGGCATGATGGAAAACAAACAATATTCATTGCAACCAAAGGTTTGCCTCCCATAGCATATACATCTGATAGAGAATTTGATGCAGCAATCTGTCCAAATACATATGGGTCGTCTACCATTGGTGTAAAGAAGTCTAATGTCTGAATAAGTGCCATATCATCATTTAATTTATAAACAGCAGCATCATCTGCTGTATCTAATCCTACTAATAGGTTTTCTATATTATCATTTTTAGGTAATTGAGATAAAACTGATGCCAGAACCTCTGGCCCTATTTTAGCGGCTCAACCACCTGCTGTTGTCATCTCTGTAAGTTTTTTTTGTTCTTTTTTCATAAAAGTGCCTCCTTTACTAAATTTCCACATATACACACATATACATACATATTTATAATACCATATCTATAAGTAAGTTTTGTATTATATTTTAGTCTACACAAATTAAATCTTTTATATTTTCATATTTTTTATCTCCAATACCATTTACATTTTTTATATCTTCGATTGAACTAAACTGTCCATTGTCTTCTCTATGCTGTAAAATTTTATTAGCTGTAGCTTCTCCAACTCCAGGTAAAGAATCTAATTCTTCTATTGTAGCTACATTTATGTTTATCTTTGCTTCTTTAGATGTATTTTCATTATCTTTATTTTCAGATTCGCTTTTTTGATTTGATTTGTTAGAATCATTATTGCTTGTTACAGATATCGTCTCACCTATTTTAGGTATTATGTAATGTTGCTCATCTTCCAGCTTTATGGATAAATTAACTCCATTTAAATCAGCCTCACTCGTTGTTCCTCCCAGTAATTCTACAGCATCATAAAGTCTCTTATCTGGTTCTATAGTTACAATTCCTGGTCTATTTACTGCCCCACTTATGTATATAGTAATTTTATTATTTTGAACACTTTTATCTATGTCTTTAACTACTTTATTGTGACTATTATCTTCATTTTTAATTGAGTCCTCTACATTACGATTTTTCTCATTAGGTGAATTTTTTTTACTTACAACATATACATCATCTTTAAAAATATTTGATTTATAAACGATTAGTGATGATAATATTAAAAAACAGAAAACAAAAAATGAAATAATTTTTACCTTTTTTTTCATATATTAACCACTCCTTTCTTTTAATTATTGACAAATATATGCTATACTAAAAGATGAATTTAAAATTTGGAGGTTCACAATGAAAAGAAATTTATCACTTTTATTAATCTGTTTATTGATATTCACTTCATTTTTAGGAAGTTCTAATATCTCTTTTGCAGATGATGAACCAGCTATAGTTGCTAAACATGCAGTTTTAATGGACTACGAAACTGGGAAAATATTATACAATAAAGATGGAGATTCCAAACTTTATCCAGCTTCAACAACTAAAGCATGGACAGCTTGCCTAGTTCTAAAAAAGGTTAAAGATTTAAATCAAGTAATAGAGATTAAAAATCTACCTCAAATAGATGGTTCTAGTATGTATCTAAAAGAAGGAGAATCTTTTACTGTAAAAGAGTTACTAAATGCTCTTTTAGTTCATTCTGCTAATGATGCCGCTTTTGTATTAGCCAGATATGTGGGTGGTGGAGATGTCCAAAAATTTGTTGACCTTATGAATTCTGAGGCAAAAAAAATTGGAGCTAATAATACTCACTTTAATAATCCTCATGGATTACCTGACCCTAATCATTACACTACAGCTCATGATATGGCTCTTATAGCCAGAGAAGCCATGCATAATGATATTTTTAGACAAATTGTAAAGACTAAGTCACTTAAATTTGAGGCTACAAAAGCATACCCTTATGAAAGATATTTTGTAAACACTAATAAGTTTTTGACATCACATGCTAAGATTACATATAAAGGTCAACCTATAGATATAAAATATGATATAGTTGATGGTATAAAAACTGGATTTACTGATGCTGCTGGTAAATGTCTTTTATCTAGTGCTGTAAAAGATGAAAGAAGAGTTATCTCTGCTGTCTTTAACTCAACTAATGCTGATTTATATTTAGACTCACGAATCTTAATTGATTATGGATTTGATAATTTTAAGTGTGCCACTATTGTTGATAAGAAAAAATATGCTGATACTAAAAAAGTACTATTTACAAAACAGCATGAATTAGTTTATGAACCAAAAAATAGTTATAAGATATTTTTAGGAAAAAATGAATCTCAAAGTAACTATGATGTTAAAACAGAACTAAACAAAATTGATTTACCTATAAAAAAGGGAGCTAAGGTCGGTACTTTGAATATATATAATGCTGGTAAGCTAGAAAATAGTATAGACCTAGTTGCAAAAAATAATCTTGATAGTAGTATTCCATTTATAACTAGTAATGATACTTTAATGACTTTAGTTAAGATTGTTGCAGGAATTTTAATACTTTTAATTTTATTTATAATAGCTTCAAGTATCAAGAAGAAAAATAATAGAAAAAAATCCAAAAGAAATAAGAAAAAATAGTAATTATAAGAAAAAAATCAAATCTATTTCTTCTTATAAAATAGGTACTGTTATAGTAATATGTATTTAATTTATTGAGAAAAGCTCTCAAGATTATTAAATATAAATACTATGCCAGTACCTTTAATTTATATTTATGTATTTTTCTGTTTTTGTTTATCATTAAGTTTACATTTTGAACAATTTCCAAGACATTCATCGACCATATCTAGACATTCATTAAATGCTACCTTACTACTATTTTTATGTCTTACAATTAATATATCTTGTTTTTTAGCTTGAGACTCAACCGTTCTAGACATCTTATGTGAAACTGTTGATGTGAGTATAACAACTGCATCTGGTTTTCCTATAGAGTTATTTAATTTAGAAGACATAGTGGTATATACCTTTGTCTTATAACCTTTTTTCTTGGCCATAACCATATAATCTTTTTCCATTCTTTCATGGCCACCAATCACTAATAAGTTCATTAGATTTCCTCCCATTTATTTGATATTGATTTTCATTATTATTTATATTATATATAATAGTATCTAGAAATAAATTTGTCAATACTTATTGATATTAATTATCATTTTAATAATAAAATTTTTTACTTATATTTATTTCCAATATTACTCTTTTTAAACTTACTACTTTTACATATAATAAATTTTTATACAAAAAAGCTGTAGATTTGAATGTATCACCCAAATTTACAGCTTTTTGAAATTTAATGTATTATTTTAAATTCTTTTTTATTCCTTTATTTAATATACTCTCATAGTCGATAAAATCATAAATATCTTCCTTAAATGCATCTGAAAACTTATGTAATTCTTCTAATGTTAAATCTTCTATTGCCTTTTTATTGTCTTCACAATATATAACGATACTTCCTACTATTCCATGAGCATCTCTAAAAGCAACATTATTTTTAACCAAGTAATCAGCAACTTCTGTTGCATTTAAAAATCCATTCTTTACTGCTTGTTTCATTTTATCTTCATTTACCTTTAATGTAGCTATCATTCTATCCATTATCTGTATGCACATTTCAATAGTATGTACACTATCGAAAAAGCCTTCCTTATCTTCTTGCATATCTTTATTATATGCTAATGGTATACCCTTCATTACTGTAAAAAGACCAAACAGATTTCCATATACTCTTCCAGTCTTTCCTCTTATAAGTTCTGCTCCATCAGGATTTTTCTTTTGAGGCATTATACTACTCCCTGTAGTATATAAATCATCTATCTCAACAAATCCAAATTCTTGAGAACTCCAAAGTATCAATTCTTCACTTAATCTACTTAAGTGCATCATAATAATCGAAAAATCACTCATTAACTCTAATAAATAATCTCTATCACTTACTCCATCCATAAAATTATCTACTACTTTTTTAAATCCTAATTGTTCACAAGTTATATTTCTATCTATATCGTGTGTAGTTCCTGCCAAAGCTCCACAACCTAAAGGTGATTCATCTAATATTTCTATAGCATTTTTTATTCTTTTCTCATCTCTATCAAACATACTATAATACGCCATCAAGTGATGTTTAAATGTTACTACTTGTGCTCTTTGAAGATGAGTATAACCTGGCATCATCACTGGATTTTTATCAGCAACATCTTTTATAGTTGCTTTAAACTCAGATATTAAATCCACCAAATCATTTGCCTTTTCTTTAGCATACAATCTCATGTCAACTGCAACTTGGTCATTTCTGCTACGTGCTGTATGAAGTTTCTTACCAACATCGCCAATTCTTTGAATTAAATTTATCTCAGTAAAGCTATGTATATCTTCATATTCTCCATCTAATGCTAACTTTCCATTTTCTACATCTTCAAGTATCCCTTTTAATCCTTCTGTTATCGTCTTTCCTTCTTCCTCTGTTAAAAGACCACATTTTACCTGCATATGGACATGTGCTATACTTCCTTCAATATCTTTTTTGTACAGTACACAGTCATAACCAAAAGATTTATTAAATTCTTCCATAAGTTGATTTTCGGCTTTTCTAAAGCGTCCACCCCATAATTTCATACCTTTCACCTCATATTTTAAATTTTTTTATTTTAATTATAATATTTACATCTAAGTTAAAATTAAAAAATCTCTTGGTCAAAAAGACCAAGAGACGAAATATTCCGTGTTACCACTCTAGTTGATAAACAAAGTTTACCCACTCTATTCTCTTAAGGCGAGATTACCTACTACCATACTAAATTTCAAGTAGTATTCTCCAAAGCTCTTTTCAATATAAAGTGTTATCATTAGGCTCACACCATTCCTAACTCGCTGAGATTTTCTTTATATCTACTCTCTTCTTCACTGAATCTAAGTTTTTTATGTTTTATCTATTTGTATTATAATTACTATCAATAAAATAGTCAACCTCTTTTTTCCTGTATATACCTTTTTTAAGAGCTAAGTGATTTTTTTAACTCTAAGAATTTATAAATTGCTTTTGCAACTCCACTATCTTGATTGGTATCTGTAACATAATCAGCTTCTTGTTTAATTAATTCTTCTGCATTTCCCATAGCTATTCCAAGACCAGCAAATTTTATCATCTCTATATCATTATAATTATCTCCAAATGCAATTATATCTTCCCTATCTATATTCATCTTTTCAGCTAAAAACTTAACTGCATTGCCTTTATCAACACCTTCATTCATAACTTCAATATTGTTTGGCCATGAAGAAGTTATCTTTATACCTTGAACCTTTATCAATTCTTTTCTTATCTCATCTAAAATAGAAGGATTTTTTTCTTCTATGATTACAAATTTTAGTATATCATTTTTTAAAATTTCATCTCTTAAATCGTCTTTTACAATTACTTCTGTCTCATTACCTAAAAATATACTTAACTTGTCCTCACGTCCCTCTATTTTTCTTGAAAGCATAGAATCTATACTATTACACTGATAGTAAATATCGTATTTGTCCAATACATCTAAGATATTTAAACATGTTGCTGTGTCAATTTTATTTGAATATATTATATTTCCATTTTGCTCTCTTATCAATGAACCATTACAAGCTATTATTGGCATATCTTCTTTAAGAAAATCTACATTGCATTTAGCTGAATCGAAGGCTCTTCCTGTTGCTAAAGTTACATTAATACCGCACTCTATAACTTCTTGTAGTGCAGTTTTATTTTCATCTGTAACCTTATGATTATTTCCTAATAAAGTTCCATCCATATCTGTTACAATTAATTTATATCCCATAATCCAACTCCATAACTTTTTATTGTATACCTCTATTTCCTTAATATAATCTAAAGAATTACCCTTATTAGATTATATCATAACTTTATACTTAAACTATTTCAATTTACAAAATTAATAACATCCATTTAACTCATTTTAAGAGCAAAATAAATCGTTTCTTGTAGTATTTTTCTGAATATTTTCAATTTATAGTCTTATAATGCTAGAAATTTTACAATATATGATATATAATCATATTAAATAAAGTGAGCTATTATAATATTTATATTCGTTTTTTACTATTATATATTTTCATAATATTTTAAATCTAGCGACTTTTATAACATTTACTATTGACTAAATAAGGAGTGATAAACTATGAAATTAAAAATTAACAAAGCTATTGAAATGCAGTTGAAAAAAAGTTATGCAATAGAATCTGGGCATTCAGAAAATGTATTTGAGATAGACTGTGGTGAAGGAATAAATACAGTATCTTACTCAGATAAAGCTGTAGAAGCTTTTAATGCTCTAGAATTTGATATGATAAGAGGATACCCTCATTCAATTGCCTTAAAGGACAATATAGTTGATTATTGGAAAGACTTCATAACATTAGACATTGATAGAATTTGTTTGGCAGATGGCTCTATACATGTTATTTACCTTTTAAATAGACTATTTGTTGAAAAAGGAGATAAGGTTTTAGGATATTCACCTCAATTCTCAGAATATGAGACAGACATAAAAATGCATGGAGCTATTTATGATTATGTTCTTTTAAAGAAAGAGGATAATTTCAAATTTAATGAAAAAGAATTTATTGAAAAAATAAATCCAGAATACAAAGTAATTTACATAGACAATCCAAACAATCCTACAGGACAAATTATACCTTTATCATCAATTGAAAACATAGTAAAAGAAGCATCTAAATATAATATCGCAGTTATGGTAGATGAAGCTTATGGTGAATACATGCCAAAAGAAAATTCAGCTGTAAAACTTCTAAATAATTACGATAATGTAATTGTCTTAAAAACATTTTCAAAAGGTTTTGGTCTAGCAGGACTAAGAGCAGGATATGCAGTTCTTCCAAAAGAACTTGTTGACCCTATTAAAAAGATTTCTACTCCTTACGAAGTATCTGAAATATCTCGTAGTATTGCAGCCAATTTATTAGATGATGTTCAATTTATAGAAGAATTAAAGGAAAAAACACAAGCTATAAAAAATCAGTTATTAATTCCATGGAAAAACCTTAATATAGCTGAAACTAATGATACTGTATCAATAATGACAGTTGAACATAAAAACAAAGATGTAGATTTACAACAAGAATTTGCAAAGTTAAAAATAAGAGTTATATCTGGTAGTGACTTCACTGGGCTTGATAAAAATTTTATAAGATTTAGAATGCCTGAAGAAAAAGAACTTCCTGAAGTTATAAAAGCATTCCAAATAATTGATAATATAGAGTAAATTATATAAGGGGCATATTGTTAAAACCAATATGCCCCTTTGATTTTTTAATTATTTTACTGTATTTCTATTAATTAACTTGTTAAGCTCCATTAATATTGATGAAAGTAATGCTAAACCTAAACAAATTCCTAATTGATATAGTCCAAATACTGTTGGTATAGAGAATATACCTCTTAACACTGGTATTAGTGTTAAAGAGTAAAGCCCAAAGCAAATTAAAACTGCTCCTATAACATATTTATTACTGAAAAAACCTAGCTTTATTACTGTTTGATTATTAGAACGTGCAGGTAATGTCTGCATTATTCTAGCTAATATCAATGTTGAGAATGCCATAGCTACTCCAAGTTCTGGAGACACTTGTAATCCTATATATTGTGCAATTATTGTAACTATACCTATTATACACCCTCTTATAGCTACTGCCTTCAATGTTCCTCCTGCTAGTATACTTTCATCTGGATGTCTAGGAGGTTTATTCATTATATTTTTTTCTGACTTTTCAAATCCCAATGCAATTGCTGGTAAAGAGTCATTTACTAAGTTTATAAATAAAAGTTGTAAAGCTGTAAATGGATTTGACCAACCTGCAAATACTGCAAACAATATAGCCACTATAGCTCCTAAGTTTCCTGCAAACAAATAAGTAATTGCTTTTATTATATTGCTGTATACTGTTCTACCAACTTCAACAGCATTTACTATACTTGCAAAGTTATCATCAACTAGTACCATGGCAGATGCATCTTTTGCCACATCAGTACCACTTCCCATACCTATTCCTATATCTGCTTGTTTCAATGCTGGTGCATCATTTACACCATCACCAGTCATAGCAGTTATATTATTTTTATGTTGCCATGCTTTTACTATACGAATTTTATTTTCTGGTGAAACTCTAGCATATACACTTATACTTTCTAGTTTTTTATATAATTCTTCTTCACTTAAAGCATCAAGTTCTTTTCCAGTAAGGGCTAAGTCTCCCTCTTCCATTATACCAATTTCTTTTGCAATTGCCGCTGCTGTTGTTTTATGGTCACCAGTTATCATAACAGTTTTTATACCAGCACTCTTTGCTTCTCTTACAGCATCCATTACTTCTTCTCTTGGTGGGTCTATCATTGCCATTATTCCAACTAAAGTCATATCATGTTCGTCGTCAATTGAAGGTGTAAAACCTTCTTCTGGAACATCTTTTATTGCAAATGCCAATACTCTAAGTGCCCTATTTGAAAATTCTTCATTTTTATGCTTATATTCTTCTATTATCTCATCTGTTATATCTACTTTTAAACCATTTTTTAAAGCGTATTTACATCTGCTAAATACAATATCTGGAGCTCCTTTTGTAAACATTATATAGTCTCCATATATGCTATTTACAGTAGACATAAGCTTTCTATCTGAGTCAAAGGGTATTTCATTGATTCTAATATATTTACTTCTTAATTTATCATAATCTAAATCATTTTTACTTGAATAATTTATTAATGCTACTTCTGTTGGGTCACCAACTTCTTTACCATCACTAGTTATATGAGAATCATTACATAACGTAGAAACCATAGTCAATAATTTAGCATGATAAGAATAGTTTACTTTTTCCTTATTTAACTCATCATTGTTAGTTCCATACATATAATAATCAACAACTGTCATTTTATTTTGTGTAAGAGTACCTGTTTTATCAGTACATATAACACTTGTTGAACCTAAAGTTTCTACTGCTGGTAATTTTCTTATTATAGCTTGTTTTTTCGCCATACTGTTTGTTCCAACAGCCAATACTATCGTTACTATTGATGACAAAGCTTCTGGTATAGCTGCCACTGCCACTGCTACAGAGAACATGAATGAATCGAGAATGATTTGTGTCATTTCTCCATTTCCAGCCATAAAGTAATTTCTTGCTACTTGAATTATAAATATTAAAAGAGCAAGTATTACAATACCTACACCAAGTTTTTTACTAAAATCCTCTATCTTTTGTTGTAATGGAGTAAGTTTATTTTCAGCACTTTCTAAAAGTCCTGCTATTTTACCCATCTCAGTATCCATACCTATTCCAGTTACTACAAAAGAACCTCTACCATAAACAACCACGGCACCACTAAATACCATATTCTTCTGGTCACCTAAACTTACATCTTCACTTATTTTTTCTGTATGCTTTAAAACTGGCTCTGATTCTCCAGTTAACATACCTTCTACAACCTTCAGAGATTGTGCTTCTATAAGTCTTCCATCTGCTGGTATGTAATCGCCAGCTTCTAAGAATACAATATCTCCAACTACTAAATTTTTTGCTGGAATTGTCATTTTTTTATTGTCTCTTATTACCTTTGCGTTTGGTGCAGATAAATTTTTCAAACTTTCTAATGAACTTTCTGCTTTCTTTGTTTGTACGACACCTAAAACAGAGTTTATAATAATAACTGCAAAAATTATTATAGACTCAACAGTTTCACCTAAAAATATTTGTACTAAAGCAGCTATTAATAGAATTATTACTAAAGGGTCTTTAAAACTCTCTAAGAAAAGCTTATACGTAGGAACTTTATCTGCTTCTTTTAATTCATTAGCTCCATTTTTTTCTAATAGCTCTTCTGCTCTTTCTTTACTCAAACCAGATAAGCTTGAGTCTAAATTTTTAATTACTTCTTGATAAGTACTTTTGTAAGACATTTGTTGCCCTCCTCTTTAATAAATTTATTTTATGTTTGGGGGCTCTTATGTATACTTGAAATTTAAATTTTTTTTAAATAAAAATTCCTTGAATAAAAAAAGACCCCAAAACAAACATACCTAATGCTTATTTTGAAGGTCTTGCTATCAAGGAATTCCTTGCTAATTAACCGAGTATTTCTACTGTCTTGACGATTAATTACCACTTTCGTGTAAGCTACTCCCCTTCGAGTAGTTATCTTAAATTGTATTTACATTATATCATCTTACATGATTGATAGTCCAGTTTATTTTTTTGTTTTAACCTAAATTTAACAAATTATAACTTAGTCTATATGTAAATATTCTTCTAAAGTCAAGTTATTCATTGCAAAGTTTTTGCTATGTTCAGTCCCAACATATCTATAATGCCAAGATTCATACATATATCCAGTTATATTCTCTTTACCTTTTGGATATCTAAGTATAAAACCATACTTATATGCATTTTCATACAACCACTTAGCTTCTTTTGTATTATTAAACTTCTGATTTGCCCAACTAGATTGGTCATTTCCTCCAATATCAAAAGCAAGTCCAGTTTGATGTTCACTTTCTCCAGGCTTAGCTGAAAATCTATTTGCCTCTTTCTCTCCATGTTCTTTTACATACGATTTAAATAATTTATCTTGATATTCATAACTTCTATATGTACTAAAAGCTTTTAAATTTAATCCTGACTTTTGAGCCTCTTTATTCATTTTATAAAAAGCATCTTTGGCTTCATTACTCTCTTGTGGAGAATAATCCTTCGGTAAGCTATATTTCTTATTTGCTACTATAATATTATTTATTGCTAATACATTTACGCCTCTCCTGTATTTACTTAATTCAGATATCATAATTTTCTTTCCTGCGCTAGAACTATCAATAAACATTCCTACAAAAACTATACATAGAGCAAAAATTATGGCTAGACAAGTTTTCTTTTTCATATACTACACCTCCATAATTAGTATTTGATACAGAAAAATTTCAAGACATTTTCTTTCTTAGTATAATCATACCACTAATTTATTGCAATATAGTTAAAGTATTCTTACGAAGTTCTTAATTTCTTCTCTATATGACTAAAAACAACAACAAATTTCTCAAAATTCTCAGGTTAATGGTACATATATTGATTTTTTTTCCAAATAGTGTATAATATATCTATAGAAACTCATAAGTACTCTTTAGTACTTTATGTTTTTATATGAAAGGAGATAGTAAAGTGACGGATAAGCAAAGACTTATTATAACTATTGCACAAAGAATTTTTGACCAAAAAGGTTTTCAAAATACTTCGATACTGGATATTGTCAAAGAATGTAAAATGTCTAAAGCTACTTTTTATAAACATTTTGAAACTAAAGAAATTTTTATCTGTGAAATAATCAATTATTATGATGAAAAATTCTTAGAAATTATACATTCCATCAATGAAAACAATGATATTCCATCATCTGAGAAGTTAAGAAGAAAGATAATCGCTGTATGGGAAAATATTTTTTCTAGAACTACTATAAATACCTATATAAGAGAAAATTTTTCTGAAGCTCAACGTAATACTACAAGTAAATTACAAAAAAAATCTCGAGCTAACTTATTGAATGAATACAAACTCAGTTTATTCGATAACTATGGGGATAAAATAGAAAACAATATATTCGATTTAGTTTTCTTATTAGATGCACTAATTCATCAGTTTACGTATATTATTCACATACAAAAGAGAGAAGTGAATGTATACTTTATTGCTGAATTCACTATACAAATTCTAGATTTAGTAGTAGAAAATATTAATAATCTAAATCCTTTAATTGAAAAATCAATGTTTTTATATGAACAAGAAGATGAAGCCTACTTTTCCATTCATAATAAATCGCTATTTTTTAAAACGATACAAGATATAGAGGAACTAATAAAAACGGATACTTCACTCCTTGAAAACCCCAAGTTACTAGAAGCAACACAAAAATTATATATCGAGGAAAAAAATCAACAATATGATTCTTTAATTATGGATGCAATGATTACATATTTAGAAAAAGAAGACATTTTGAGACCAAAGGTACTTTTATTGAACAGTATTAAAAATCAATTAAAAAAGGAGACGTTATAAATCATGGAAACCCAAAGTAATAACAAAAAAGGAAATTTAATAATAGCAATCGTAATGACTGGTGCTTTTATAAGCTCCCTTAGCCAAACATTATTATCAACTGCATTACCTAATATAATGTCAGATTTTAAAATTACTGCTGATGTTGGTCAGTGGCTAACAACAATTTATCTACTTATTGCAGGTATTATTGTACCCACAACAGCTTACTTAATAAATAGGTTTAGTACTAGAAAATTGTTTATTACATCAATGACTATATTTTCTCTAGGATGTGTCATTGCACTTTTTTCTAATAATTTTTCAACTATGTTAGTTGCTCGTGTATTACAAGCAGTAGGTTCTGGTTCTTTAATGCCACTATTACAAGTTATTATACTTTATTTATGTCCTGTAGAAAAACGTGGTGCAGCTATGGGTTTAGTCGGTATTACAGTAGGATTTGCTCCAGCTATAGGACCAACTTTATCTGGATGGTTGGTAGATTCATTTGGTTGGCATAGTTTATTTTTACTTCTCTCACCTATTGCTATATTAGACGTTATACTTTCATTTATTCTATTAAAAAATGTTGGAGAAGCTCAAAAATTAAAATTAGATATACCTTCAATAATACTATCTTCTCTAGGGTTTGGTGGTTTGTTGATTGGATTTACTAATCAAGGTAATTATGGATGGACTAATATTGCCACATATTTACCAATAATTATAGGATTTATATCATTAATCTTATTTACATTACGCCAATTAAAATCTAAAGAACCATTTTTGGAATTGAGAGTTTTTAAAAACAAACCATTTTTAATTTCTACAATATTGATTATGATTGTATACGCTTCAATGATGTCTGCTACATTAATGATTCCTCTATATATCCAATCTGTAAGAGGTTTTTCTGCATTAGTTTCAGGTTCTTTAATGATGCCAGGTGCTATACTGATGGTTGTATTAAATCCAGTTGCAGGTCGTCATTTAGATAAATACGGACCTCAAGCTTTATCAATATTGGGAACTGGCTGTTTATTTTTAGGAACTTTGTCTTTCGCTTTTTTAGGTAAAGATACATCTTTAATTCATGTATCATTGATGTATTGTATACGTATGATTGGTATTTCACTAGTTCTAATGCCATTAACTACATGGGGACTTAAATCCCTAGATAGAGAGCTTATTTCTCATGCTACAGCAATAAATAGTACTCTTAGACAAATATCTGGTGCTATAGGTTCTGCTGTACTTATTACTATAATGACATCTGCCACTAAAAAAGCTCATATGAATTCAGCTATTCTGTCTAACATACATGGAATGGATGTTGCATTTTCAACAGCTGCAACTCTTGCATTTATTGGTTTAGTTATTTCTATATGTTTTATAAAAGAACGTCAAATTATTAGAGGTTAACAAAAAGAAATTAATAAAAAAGGAGTTGTCATATGAACAATTTAAGTTTGCTCTATGACAACTCCTTTTTACCTATTTTAATCATCACATTTTTAATTATGCTATATTTTCCTATATAGTCCCTATACATCAAACACTCAGTTATTTTTACCAAAATAATTGTTTCTAATCTTACATACATTTTTTGTCATTATTTTTCTAATAAGATGCACATATATGAAGTTTTTTAATTTTGATAGATGTTGTGAATGAGTAGAGAAAAATACATCTGGTGAAGAAAAAACACCATAATCATATGCTATAGCTTCTTTTTGAATAAAAGTATCTTTACCATCCCAATCAATAGATGTGTTTTTCAAATCATTTGTGGCTATTGCATACTTTTTGAATATTCCATTCTGATTAATAAATTTCTTCTGAATTGCTTCTAAATATTTTTTATCAGTTATTACTCCCTCTAAAGCAATCCATTTATCTTGATAAAATACCTCTACCCAAGTATGAAGAATATATTTTGGTGCTAATAGTGAAATCAATTTAGATGTAGCACCTCGTTGAAAGTCTTTTGTTACATTAAAAGCATGAAGCCTACAAGGTATATTCACTGAACGTAATAATGCCATTAAAAGAGTAGCTTTTGTATTACATTGTCCCATACCTTCATTTAGTACCTGTGTTGCCTTCAACATATCAGAAGCATTATAGCCAAATAAAATATCATTTTGGACAAACTCATAAATAGATTTTATTTTATGAAAATCATCTAAATCTAACCACTTTTTAAGTGATACCAAAAACTTAAGTTGTGGGTCATTATAGTTTAGCATCTTTGTTTCTTCTAAATATTCTTTATTCATAACAAATCCCCTTTCTTAGTACAACTTCATTATATAACGAGAATATTTAATATACTTTCAAAAACTCGCTATCTTTTAAAGATAAAGAAACGGGCATTCCCATCATACGCTTAACTGTTCCTGCAAAGTGTGATGGAGTATCGAATCCAGCAATCATAGAAGCTTCAGTAACACTTTTCCCAGAAAGCAATTCTCTAAAAGCACACTCCATTTGATGAAGTAAAATATAGCTTTTTAAAGGTATCCCAATTTGCTCTTTAAAAAGGTGTGATAATCTACTTGCTGATAGTCCCACTTTATCTGCAAAATTTGATATCGTATGATTATAACAATTACAAGTATGTAATAAATGAAGCAACTCGGTAATTCTATCATCATAGTATTTAATAGTTGCAGGGAAACTCAAATAGCTGTTAAGCATTTTCATAAACTTTAAATATTGTTCTTCACTGGATTGAGATATCAAAAAAGTTCCTTGTTGGCGTAATTCATCTAATCCATCTTTTTCACATATCCAATATCCAAAATCATTCATTTTTGAGGTAAGCTGTTCTGCAAATATAGATGTAGGTTCAATAAGAGCAGAATAATAAACTTTTTTTCTTGCTGAAAATGAGTGAGAGATATTTTTATCTACTACGATACAATTACATTTAACTAATTTTTCATTAACTATTATTTCAATGCTGTCTTCTATTCCTATAAATAATTGTAACATCCAATGGCTATGTTTATCTGCCTCTAAATGATTTGTAATCATACTAATTCTATCTTCTTGCCAGAAAATTTTATTTATAATGTTCATTGTATCACTCCATTCTTCTAAAAATATCACTCTTTATTTTAATAGATTGTCCTATATTTGTGAATACATTTGATAAAAGACCTGCAAAAAGGCATGAATCCTTAGGATAAAAATACCCAAGAATTCATGCCTAATCTAATAGCTACATGTTCCAAATTATATATTCTTATAATACAGCTATTACTTCTATTTCAACTTTAACGTCTTTTGGTAATCTAGCAACTTCTACACAAGCTCTTGCTGGTTTATTTTCTCCAAAATATTCAGCATAAACTTCGTTTATAGCTCCAAATTCATTCATATCTTTTATAAATACTGTAGTTTTTACTACATTTGAAAAATCAGCTCCACTTTCAGCTAATATAGCTTTAAGATTTTTTAAAGATTGAGCAGTTTGAGCTTGTACATCTCCTTCAACTACTTCCATAGTCTCTGGTACAAGAGGAACTTGTCCAGATACAAATAATAAGTTTCCAGCTTTTATAGCTTGAGAGTATGGTCCTAAAGCTGCTGGTGCATCATTAGTATGTATTACTTCATGTTTCATTTTAAAATCCTCCTAATTCGTTAATCTAATACACATAAAATGTATCTTTATACACTATTATACTATTTTTTTTGTATATTATATACACTTTTTATTATAATTCTATAATTTTAAAACCTTTTTCTTCTATAGCTTTCTTTATTTTAGCTATATGGTCATAATCTATTGTCTCTAATATAAATTCCGCACTTTGTTTTCCTAGAGCTTCCCCTGCTGATAATTTACCTTGATTAGCACTTAAAATGTTTCCACCATTCTCACTTATTATTCTAGTTAATTCAGCAAAGTTTCCTGGCTTGTCTTCCATAATTGTACTAAATGAATATCTTCTTCCTTCTTTAGCTAAAGCAACACCTATTATTCTATATAATGTATTTATGTCTATATTACCACCAGATATTATACAAACTACATTTTCATCTTTTGCTGGCACATACTTACCACTTAATATAGCAGCTGTACATACAGCTCCGGCACCTTCTGAAACTATCTTTTGACTTTCCATCATAAATAATATTGATTCTGCAATTTCTGTTTCTTCAACAACAACTATTTCATCAACTAATTCATGTATTATTTCAAAAGTTAAATCTCCTGGAGTTTTAACAGCTATACCATCAGCTATTGTAGTATCATTAAATGCTGTTGTTACTTTTCCATTTTTAACTGATTCTTTCATTGAAGGTATATTTGCAGTTTGAACACCAACTATTTTAACATTAGGATTTAATGCTTTTGCTGCAACAGCAATACCAGAGATGATTCCTCCACCACCAACTGGGCATAATATAGTATCAACTTTATTGTCTAATTGTTCGAAAATTTCAAGAGATATAGTTCCTTGTCCTGCTATAACATATTTATCATTGAATGGATGTAAGAAAGTTGCTCCTGTTTCTTTTTGTATTTCAACAGCTTTTGCATATGCATCATCATAAACCGCACCATTTAAAACTACTTCTGCTCCATACCCTTTAGTTGCACTAACTTTTGCTAAAGGTGCAGTTGCTGGCATTACTATTGTAGATTTTATACCAGTCATTTTCGCCCCTAATGCAACACCTTGAGCATGATTTCCTGCACTTGAAGCTATAACTCCACTTGCTTTTTCTTCATCTGTTAAACTTGCTATTTTGTTACAAGCTCCTCTTAATTTAAAAGAACCTGTTTTTTGAAGGTTTTCACATTTATAGAACACCTTTGCACCTGTTTTTTCGCTAAGTTTAACGCTTTCAAGTAAATCAGTTTTTTTAACTATGTCTTTAATGGTCTCTCTAGCTTCTTTTACATCTGTTAAGGTAACATTTATCATTTTATTCCACTCCCGTAAATCCAATTTTTGTTTATTACTTTATATATAATTCTATATCTTTTTTTTTTAAAAATCAACATGTAAACGATTTTTATAATTTTTTAATTAATCACAAAAAAACTAAAAATACAACAATTGAATACAATAAACACATATCTTCAATTCGTTTAAATTACATTAAATGATAATTTAAAAATATATTTTACAATTTTATCAAAATAACAATGTATTCTTTATTATTTTTATTAAAATTTATATTTTATATTATTTTATTTACTTATAGGCTCTTTTTTTAGCTTTTTTTAACCTTATTAAAGTCAACAAAATAATAATAAATATATATTACTAAACAACTTCAATGTAAAAGAAAGTTTTACTTTATTTTTATTCAAAATTAGAAAACTATACATTAATAATAAAAT
The DNA here is from genome assembly GCF_056688955.1 of Clostridioides sp. LIBA-6822. NCBI lineage: Bacteria > Bacillati > Bacillota > Clostridia > Peptostreptococcales > Peptostreptococcaceae > Clostridioides > Clostridioides sp. LIBA-6822. Next base: position 2,974,391 of record NZ_CP196995.1, read on the forward strand.
ATAATAAAAAAACTAAAATGCCAATCAAATTGAAGTTTTATTTTATATAGTAATCATTTTTTATTAAAAGGTATTTTTTATTTTAATATACATTTAATAAGGTTAAATAGAATAATCATTTTAATTTTATACTTTACTTTTTCTATAAACCTATTATAATTAAAGTATAATCATTTTGGTAACTTGTTTATTTTATTATAAAAATGTGAAACTTATTACATAAGGAGGAATTTAACATGAAAAATAATACTTATAAAGAAATCAAAAACATATATGGAAAAATAAGCCCTTTTGAATTTAAGGACAAATTAATAGATATTGCAAAATACACTGCAAAGGAAAATAACAGGGAATTACTTGATGCAGGTCGTGGTAATCCAAACTGGACTTGCTCAACTGCCAGAGAAGCTTTTTTTACTTTTGGTCATTTTGCTATTACTGAAACTCGTTCTAATTGGGATTTAGGTCACTTGGCTGGAATGCCTCAAAAGAAAGGTATAAAAGAAAGATTTTTTAAATTTATAAATGAAAATATAGATATGCCTGGAGCATATTTAGCTAGAGATATTATAAACTTTGGTATAAATGAACTTGGATTTGATGGAGATGAATTTGTTCATGAATTAGCCGATGGAATCATTGGTGATAACTATCCACTTCCAGATAGAATGTTACCTCATATGGAAAAAATAGTGCATGATTACTTAGTTCAAGAAATGAAATACGATATATCAGGTAAATATGGTGATGTAGAGATTTTTGCTGTTGAAGGTGCTACAGCTGCCATGTGTTATATTTTTGATTCATTAATGGCTAATGAACTCCTAAAAAAAGGTGATACTATAGCTTTAATGACTCCAATATTTACACCTTATCTTGAAATACCTAATCTTCCTCGTTACGATTTTAAAGTTGTAAATATAAATGCTAATGAAGTTGATGAAAAAGGTGCTCATACATGGCAATACACAAAAAAAGAATTAGAAAAACTTCGTGACAAGTCTATTAAAGCTTTATTTGTTGTCAATCCAAATAATCCTGCATCTATAGCTATGGATGACACATCTTGTAATAACCTAATAGATGTGATTGAGAATTATAACAAAGATTTAATGATAATATCAGATGATGTGTATGGAACTTTTGTAGAAGACTTTTCATCATTAATGTCAAAACTTCCTTACAACACTGTTGGAGTTTATTCTTATTCAAAATATTTTGGAGTTACAGGATGGAGACTTGGTACATTTGCACTTCATAAGAAGAATGTTTTTGATAAGAAGATAAATGATTTAACTGGAGAACTAAAAAAATCAGTAGATAAGCGTTACAGTGATATGAGTCTTAATCCTTCTAGTCTTTCATTTATGGAAAGAGTTGTTGCTGATAGTAGACTTGTTGCTCTTAATCATACTGCGGGTCTTTCTACTCCTCAGCAAGTACAAATGGCATTTTTCTCTGCCTTTGCCTTAATTGACAAAGTTGATGCCTACAAAAAACTTAATATGAGTATTTGTCATAGACGTCAGAAGCTACTGTTTGAAGCTTTAGAGCTTCCAATTAACGAAAGTAAAAATAATGCTGCATATTATACTCAGTTTGATATTGAAGAATGGGCTAAATTAAACTATGGAGAAGACTTATTTAAATTTATAAATAAAAATTCCACTCCAGTAGATGTTCTTTATAAATTAGCTAATGACTATTCTGTAGTCTTACTTAGTGGAAATGGATTCTATGGCCCTGAATGGTCAATTAGAATATCTCTAGCAAATTTATATGATGAAGCTTACACTAAGATAGGAAAAGCCATAAGAGAAATACTAAATAGCTACGTTACTGAATGGCAAAAAACTATTAAATAGTTCTATTACACTGAAATATCTAAATTATATGAATAAAAGAATTTATGTAGACCTTAGCTACTTTTTTTGATATAATCCTATCGGAATTATAAATTTTATTTATGAAAGGCAGAGAATAGTATGAGTATTAAGAAAAAAGTTGCCATAGTTTTTACTGGTGGAACTATATCTATGACAGTAGATGATAAAGTGGGAGCTGCTATACCAACCTTATCAGGGGAACAAATATTATCAATGGTTACCAACATTGATAAAGTTGCAGATGTTGAGGTCTTTAACTTTGATGAAATTCCAGGACCTCATATAACGCCTTATAGAATGATGGAATTAAAAAATTATGTAAATGATTTATTAGCTAGAAAAGATATTACAGGAGTTGTAATAACACATGGTACAGATAGTTTAGAAGAAACAGCTTATTTTCTAGACCTTACAATTGATAATATCAAACCTGTAATAGTCACAGGTGCTATGAGAAGTAGCTCTGAGCTTGGATATGATGGTTCAAGTAATTTATCTGCATCAGTTTGTACTGCTGTATCTAAAGATGCTATGGGCAAAGGTGTTCTTGTAGTTTTAAACAATGAAGTATTATTGGCTTCTGAAGCTACTAAAACAAATACTCTTTCTTTAAATACATTTAAATCTTTAACTAGTGGCCCATTAGGAATAATTGACTGTAATGAACTTGTTCTTACAAGAGATATCGTAAATAGAACAATTATAGATACTGATAAAGTAGAATCTAAAGTTGCTTTATTTAAAGCATATGTAGGAGAAAATGCAGACTTTATAAGATTTGCTGTTGATAGTGGATATAAAGGTATAGTTATTGAGGCAATGGGTAGAGGTAATATTCCTCCTCAGATGCTTTCTGGAGTTGAATATGCTAGAGAAAAAGGACTTCCTGTTGTTATAGTTTCTAGATGCCACTCAGGTAGAGTGTTTGATAGCTATGGTTATTATGGCTCTGGCAGAGATTTAAAAAATCTTGGATGTATATTTGGTGGAGACCTTCCAGGTCAAAAAGCTAGAATAAAACTTATCTTGGCACTTGGAAAAACTGATAATCTTGATGAAATCAAGGATTTCTTTGAAAAAGGAATCTACTGTTAATTATAATAAATCTTAAAATAATAAACCCCTATTACAAATTTTTAATTAATTTGTAATAGGGGTATTATTTTATCTTATAGTTTTGATTTATTTCACAACTACATTAACTAACTTCTTAGGTACAGCAACAACTTTAACTATAGTTTTGCCTTCAACTAATCCTTTTATTTTTTCATCTTCTAAAGCTACCTTTTCCATGTCTTCTTTAGATATATTTGAGTTAACAGTTAATTTTCCTCTAACTTTTCCATTAACTTGTACAACAACTTCTATTTCATCTTTTACTAAAGCTTTTTCATCATACTTAGGCCAATCTATATCAAATACGCTTCCATCTTTACCTATCATAGTCCATAATTCTTCACCTAAATGAGGTGCAAATGGTGCAATTATAGTTACTATAGTTTGTACACCTTCTTTTATAACTGCTTCATTTATATTATCTAACTCTTTATATTTATACATATCATTTATTAATTCCATAAGAGCTGATATAGCAGTATTAAATCCAAATTTTTCACTTAAATCAGCTGTAACTTTTTTAAGTGTAGAATGTATAGTATATCTCATATTTTTATCTTGAGAATTTAATTCTCCAAACTCTACGTCCTTTTTAACTACATCTGCTAACTCATCAACCAATCTATAAACTCTATTTAAGAATCTAAAGCATCCATCAACACCTTGCTCTGACCAGTCTAAATCTCTTTCTGGTGGTGCTGCAAATAATACGAAAAGTCTTGCAGTATCTGCTCCATACTCATCAATTATATCCATAGGTGATACTGTATTACCTTTAGATTTACTCATTTTAGAACCATCCATAAGAACCATTCCTTGAGTAAGTAAGTTTTTAAATGGCTCATCAAAATCTACCATACCCATACTCTTAAATGCTTTTACAAACCATCTTGCATAAAGTAAGTGCATTATAGCATGTTCTACTCCGCCTATATATTGGTCTACTGGATGCCATCTATTAACTAACTCTTTACTAAATGGCTCATTTTCATTATTGCTATCCACATATCTCAAGAAATACCAAGAAGAATCTACAAATGTATCCATAGTGTCAACTTCTCTTCTAGCTGGTTTTCCACAGTGAGGACAAGTTGTTGACATAAATTGCTTTGAAGTAGTAAGTGGAGATTCCCCTTTTCCAGTAAACTCAACGTCAGTTGGTAAAAGAACTGGTAAATCTTCTTTCTTAACTGGAACTATTCCACATTCATCACAATAAACTACAGGTATAGGACAACCCCAATATCTTTGTCTTGAAACTAACCAGTCTCTTAATCTATAGTTAATAGTTCTCTTTCCTCTACCTTCTTTTTCTAATTTATCTATTATTCCTTCAAATCCTTCTGAAGCATCTAATCCATTAAACTCTTCTGAGTTTATCATTTTGTTATCTTCTGTTATTACATCTATTATATCTAAATTATATTTCTCAGCAAATTCTCTATCTCTTTCATCATGTGCAGGAACTGCCATTATAGCTCCAGTTCCATATTCAACTAACACATAATTAGCTATCCATAGAGGAACCTTCTTACCATTTAAAGGATTTATAACGTATCTACCTATAAACATTCCTTCTTTTTCTACATCAGCCGCTGTTCTTTCTATTTCTGTCATTGTATGCATTTTTTGAACAAAAGCTTCAACCTCTGCTTCATATTCAGTACCAGCAACCAATTCTTTAACTAACTCATGTTCTGGAGCAAGTACCATATAAGTAACTCCATAAGTTGTATCTGGTCTAGTTGTAAATACTGTCATAGACTTATCAGTTCCATCTATATCAAAAACTAAGTCTGCTCCTGTACTCTTACCTATCCAATTTTTTTGCATTATTTTAACCTTTTCTGGCCATCCATCTAATGTATCTAAATCATTAAGTAATTCTTCTGCAAATTCAGTAGTCTTAAAATACCATTGCTCTAAATCTTTCTTTAATACTGTTGCTTTACATCTCTCACATGCTCCTTGAACAACTTGCTCATTTGCAAGAACAGTCTCACAAGAAGGACACCAGTTAACATAAGATTTTTTCTTATATGCAAGTCTATGTTCTAAAAATTTCAAAAATATCTCTTGAGTAAATCTATAGTATTCTGGAGTTGAAGTTGCTACTTCTTTATCCCAATCATAGCTAAGGCCTAATAAATTTAATTGTTCTTTCATTTCTTCTATATTTTCCATTGTCCATTTGTGTGGATGTATCCCATGCTTTATAGCAGCATTTTCAGCTGGTAAACCAAAAGAATCCCATCCCATTGGATGAAGTACATTATACCCTTCCATTTTTTTGAATCTTGCGACAACATCACCTATAGAATAGTTTCTAACATGACCCATGTGTATCTTTCCAGATGGATAAGGGAACATTTCTAATGTGTAATAATTAGGTTTTTCAGTTTGTGCTGTATCCATCTTGTATTGATTATTGTCTTTCCAAATTTTTTGCCATTTCGATTCTACTTCTTTAAAATTATATACGCTCATATTTTGCCTCCTATTTTAGTTGTGTTCAACTACCTTATTTAATATTATTTACTTATAATTTCCAAATAATTCCTTGAAAATAAAAAATCCTCGTCACTAAACTTACGTTTAGGGACGAGGATAAATCTTCGCGGTACCACCCTAATTAGCCTACATTATATAGACCCTCTTAGATAGCTTTTAATCCAGCTACGGAAAATAGATTTCAATCTAGTAAGTTCAAAGTTATATAATATTAGTTCTCACCTGCCACTAACTCTCTGAAAAAATATAGTCTTTTACTGCTCTAGTCTATTCAATTTAATATAATTTTTGAAATTTTCTAATTATAATAACATATATTATCATGTTTATGCTAATGTGTCAATATCTATATAAGGTGCATCTTTCCATAATTTTTCTAAATTATAAAATCCTCTGTTTTCCTCATTAAATACATGAACCATTACATCTCCATAATCAAGAAGTACCCAAGTTTGAGTGCTTTGTCCTTCTTTTCCTCTTGGTTCTAGTCCTAGTTTTGATAATTCATCTTCTACATTATCAGCAATAGCTTTTACCTGTCTCTGAGAAGATGCTGTAGTGATAATAAAGTAATCACACAAACTAGAAACCTTTCCTATATTTATTATAACTGTATCTTGACCCAGTTTATCTTCTATGGCATCATATGCTATTTTTGTCATTTGTTCCACTGTCATATAAAATTCCTCACTTTCCTAATTAAAGTACACTTAGTTATTGTAACATATTAATACGATTTTGTAACATAGTCAACTTTAAATTTATTAATATATTTACCTTTATGCAGGTTTTTTATAATAACTTTTCTTTAATTAGATAGTTTCTTGCCATAACTGTTCTTGGATGTATCTCTTCTTCTTTATTGATAACAAACATTAAAGTATTATTAAAAGAAGTCAAAAGTGCTTCATCAAGCTTTCCCCCATATGCTAAATCTCTTAATGTATCTACAACTGGGAATTTTCTTCCTTCTTCAATTAAATCTGCTATGTAAATTATTTTTTCTAAAAGAGACATATCTTCTCTTCCTGTTGTATGATATTTGATTGCATTTATAACATCTTCATCTTCTATTCCAAACTCATACTTACATATGTATGACCCAATTACACTATGAGATAGAGAGCGATTTCCATCCTCTATTGGGTCTAAGTATATTTCATACTTATTTACATAATCTTCTATTTCTTTATCGCTTAAATACTTTGCACAATCATGAATCATTCCTGCTAAACAAGCTTTTTCTTTGTCACACCCATAAATCTCACATAATTTTTCAGCACATTTTGCAACATTTTTTGAGTGGCTAAGCCTCCCCACTGGTAGCATTTGATTTAGTCTCTGGTTAATATTCTCTAAGTTCATTTAATCATCTCCATATTGATATAGTTTATTTTCATATAAATAATTTTCTACATTTTCGGGTACTAAGTAACGTATTGACTTGCCTTCATTTAGCTGTTCCCTTATATATGTGGACGATATATCCAGTGATGGAACATAAACTGTTATAATGTCAGCATCATACTTTTTAGTTAACTTTTCTATAGTCTCTTGTGACCTTAACAAACTAATTCCTGGTCTTGTCGCAGCTATAAAGGTAGCTAACTCAAAGTTTTTCTTTACATCTTTCCACTCTTCAACACTACAAATAGCATCTGCCCCTGTTATAAAATAAATATCTGCATCTTTGTATTTTTTCTTCAAGTATTTTAATGTGTCTATTGTATAAGTCCTTTTTTTTCTTTCGATTTCTATTTTTGAAACTAAAAAATCTTCGTTGCTTTCAGTTGCTAGAAGTGTCATATTATATCTATCATACTTGTCTGTAGTGATACATAGTTTATGTGGTGGATTTCCTGATGGTATAAAGATAATTTTGTCAATGTCATACTTGTCTCTAATAAACTCTGCTGTTGCTAAATGAGCATAGTGTATAGGGTCAAAAGTACCTCCCAATATACCTATTTTGATTTTGCCTTTATGGCGATTAAATTTCTCTAGTTTTTCAGTATTTTTCAATTCCGCCTTCTTAACTAGATTTTCGCTTTTCATATTTTGTCTCCTTTTAATGTTATAATACTATTGTACCATTATTTTTTATTTCTTAAAGCTTATAATTTATTTTTTTTGGTATATAATTATATTTATATGCTAAAAAATGCTTTAAAAAATAATTATTTAACATGTTTTTACTTTACTTTTTAATAAAAATAACTTTTTACTATTTTGTCTTAATTTTGATAAAATATAACATATAAATGTAAGTTTTTTATTAAATTTTATTAGTTGCTTTTGTTAATATAATTACATACAAAAAGGGAGGATTTATGGGCACAATTACTAAGATAGAACAACAAAAAAGAAATGATGATAGAGTTAATATTTATGTAGATGATAAATTTTTTATTGCTATATTTAAAGAACTTGTTTATACATTCAATTTAAAAAAGGGTAATGAAATAAATGAAGAGGAATTAAAACCTCTTTTAGATGATGAGATGTATATAAAAGCTAAAAATAAAGCACTAAATATTTTATCTCACGCTGACCAGTCTGAAAAAAAAATAAAAGAAAAGTTATCAGCAGAATTTGATGAAAACATAATTGATAGAGTTATAGATTTTCTTAAAAATTATAATCTCGTAAATGATAGTGTATTAGCTCAAAAAATAGTTAATACAAATGTTAATTTAAATAGATGTGGTAAAAATAGAATTAAGCAAAATCTATATAATAAAGGTATCAATAGAAGTACAATTGATTAAAAAATAGCTACGCACACTCGTGACTTTAGTCGTGAGTTAGTAGCTAAAGTAGTCAGCATATAGGGAAACTTATATGTAGAGATAGGAAAGAACCTATCCAATACTACTTGAATTGCTGGAAACCCCTAAAGCTAACTAAACTAAAACATAAGGATGAAATAAACCTAAGTGTGAAAGTTACGAAAGTAGAAAAAATTGGTTAGATGGTATAAGGTTAAACCCTAAGTACTTTAAAATGGGCAATCAGCAGGTAAGCTCCGAATAGGAGAAACTTCAACGACTATTCCTCTTGAGGGAAGTACACTACAAGCTATTGGTAGTGGAAGTGGGTAGACCTTAACGGATAATGCCGAAGGATAAGATATAGTCTGTGCTTGCATGAAAATGTAAGAAGTTCATAAGAGAACTGCATAGGTAGTAGCGAACTTATGTGAACGACAACCTCAAAAATGATAAAAGTTAGAACTTACGGTTCTTACATATGTTATTTAGAAATAAATATAAAAACCTTCCAAATAATTGTTTTAAATAATTACGTTTGTTAATATTATAATGGGTGATGAAAAATAGAAGTTACTCGGATATGTATATTAATAATCATAAAAAACAATTAAAGTGAGGTGATAGTAGTGGAAAAAGCTTATAAGTTTAGAATGTATCCAAATAAAAAACAGCAAGAGTTAATTAGCAAAATTTTTGGATGTTGTAGATTTGTATATAATAAATATCTTGCTAAAAAAATAGAAGTTTATGAAAATAATAAAGAAACTTTTACTTATAAACAGTGCAGTTCTGATTTGACCAATTTAAAAAGAGAATTAGAGTGGCTTAAAGAACCTGACAAATTTTCACTACAAAACACCTTAAAAGATTTAGAAAACGCATATAAAAAATTCTTTAAAGAAAATGTAGGATTTCCTAAATTTAAATCAAAGAAAACTAATAGATTTTCATATAGAACTAACTTTACAAATGGAAATATTATGCACCTTGGTCAATATATAAAATTACCTAAACTTGGTATGGTCAAAGTAAGGGATAAACAAGTACCTCAAGGGAGAATACTTAATGCTACAGTATCCAAAGAACCAAGTGGTAAATATTATGTATCATTATGTTGTACTGATATAGATATTAAAGCTTTTGAAAATACTAATAATCAGATAGGTTTAGATTTAGGAATTAAAGAATTTTGTATCTCAAGTTGTGGACAATTTATAGAAAATCCTAAGTATCTTCTAAAGTCATTAAACAAACTTGCTAAATTACAAAGAGAACTATCGAGAAAAACAATTGGTAGTTTAAATAGAAATAAAGCAAGATTAAAAGTTGCAAGACTTCAAGAACATATAGCTAATCAAAGGAAGGATTTTCTACAAAAACTATCTACTAAATTAATACGAGAGAATGATATTATTTGCATAGAGGATTTACAAGTAAAGAATATGACTAAAAATCGTAAACTATCTCGTTTAATTTCTGATGTGTCATGGTCAGAATTTGTCCGTCAATTAGAATACAAGGCTAATTGGTATGGTAGACAAATTGTAAAAGTAGGTAAATTCTTTGCAAGTTCACAAATATGTAATAAATGTGGGTACAAAAACGAGGAAGTTAAGAATTTAAATATAAGAGAATGGATTTGTCCTTGTTGTAATGTAACTCACAATAGAGATATAAATGCGAGTATAAATATACTAAAAGAAGGACTAAGACTAATAACAGTTTAAAATAAATAACTTATGTAAGAACCGTAGGAACTACGGGGATAGCTTGTGGAGAATTGGTAAGACATATTTTAGTATGCAAAATTCTATGAAGCAGGAACCCTGTGACTTTAGTCATGGGAGGTTCAGGAAGCTGTGTCTGAATTGGATAAGGATACTGAATTTGAAAATGCTATGTATCTAGCAAAAAAAAGGTTTGAAAGGGTAAAGAAGGAAGATAAAAAGAAAATATATCAAAAAATTTCTCAACATCTTTCCTATAAAGGCTTTGATTATGATATTATTAAAAGAGTTTTAAACAAACTTTTAAATTTCGATGAATATGATATATAAGTGTAAATACTAAGGAGGTAAATTATGAAATTAATCATTGGTGGTTTAAGCTTTTTATTAGGATTATATAATATATATCAATTATATAGAGAAGATAGTATGAGATAAATATTATTTTTTAGATGTAATATTTATTATGGAGGAGAAATAAAATGAAAAGTCAAAAAAGATTTAAAATTTTAGACATTGATGTATACCTGCAACCATTTGAGTCTGATATAAAAAAGCGAATGAAACACTATGAAGATGTGAAATCAAAAATATTAACTAACTATAAAGATTTTAATTCTTTTGCAAATGCTCACCTTTACTATAGCTTTCATCAAACAAATGATGGATGGTTTTACAGAGAATGGGCTCCAAATGCAGACAGTTTATCATTAATTGGTGACTTTAATAATTGGAATAGAAAATCTCATCTTCTCAAAAAAGTTGGTTCTGGTAATTGGGAGATATTTATTCCTGGTAAAGATAGCTTACCTCACAAATCAGAGGTAAAAGTACAAGTAACTGCAAATGGAAAAACATTTGACCGTATACCACTATATATAAAAAGAGTAATTCAAAAGGATTTTGGTGGATTTAATGGACAAATATGGCAACCAAAAACTCCATTTGTCTGGACTGATAATGAATTTGACTTAAAAAGCATAACTTCTCCACTAATCTATGAATGTCATATAGGCATGGCTACTGAAAACGAATCTATCGGAACGTATAGTGAATTTACTGAAAATATACTTCCTAAAATAAAAAAATCTGGATACAATACTATTCAGCTTATGGCTATTATGGAACATCCATACTATGCATCTTTTGGGTATCAAGTTTCAAACTTTTATGCAATCTCATCTAGGTTTGGTACTCCTGAAGACTTAAAAAATCTCATAAATACTGCTCATTCTATGGGAATTGCTGTTTTATTAGATTTAGTTCATTCTCATGCTGTAAAGAATACTTTGGAGGGAATAAATGAGTTTGATGGAAGTGAACATCAATTCTTCCACTCAGGTTCAAAAGGAAATCATCCTGCTTGGGGTACAAAGCTATTTAACTATGGTAAACCCGAAGTAATCCATTTTTTACTTTCAAACATAAAATTTTGGTTAAATGAGTACCATTTTGATGGCTTTAGGTTTGATGGTGTAACCTCAATGTTATATCATAACCATGGTCTTGGAGTTTCATTTGATAGTTATAAAAAATATTTTAGCATGAATACAGATATTGAAGCCATAACATATCTCCAATTTGCAAACGAATTAATAAAAGAGATTAAACCTAATTCAATAAGTATCGCAGAAGATATGAGCGGAATGCCTGGTATGTGTATACCTATAGAAGATGGTGGAATAGGATTTGACTACAGACTTGCAATGGGAGTACCAGATTTTTGGATAAAAACTATTTCTAACTTATCTGATGAAAACTGGGATTTAGGTAAAATGTGGTATGAGCTTACAACTAGACGTCCTGGTGAAAAAAATATAGGTTATTGTGAATCTCATGACCAAGCGTTAGTTGGTGACAAAACAATTATTTTTTGGTTGGCTGACAAGGAAATGTACTGGAACATGGAAATAGACTCAAATAACCATGTTATCAATAGAGCCATATCTCTAATTAAGCTAATTAAATTAATAACTTTTTCTTTAGCTGGTGAAGGTTACCTAAATTTTATGGGAAATGAATTTGGACATCCTGAATGGATTGATTTTCCACGAGAAGGAAATAATTGGAGTTATAAGTATGCTAGAAGACAATGGAACCTTTCAGAAAATGATACTTTAAAATATAAACAATTATTAAACTTTGATAATGCTATGCTTGAACTTACAAAATACGGTGATGTTTTTATCCAAAATAGCTATGAACTTATACATATGGATAATGATAAAAAACTTTTAGTGTACAGTAAGGGCAAATATTTATTTATATTTAATTTCCATCCTAATCTAATACAGTCAGTCGATATTTCAAAATTTCAAAATACAAACTATAAAACAATACTAAGTACTGATATGATAGAGTTTGGAGGAAATACAAAAAAAGAAAATTTACTAGACTATAATGTATACTTTAGTTCAGCCCCACCATCTTCAAAACTACCTGTTGCCTCTCGTACAGCAATAGTTTTTTTAGATGATAATGTTTAAATATTAAAATATATATTAAAAGCCAAATAACAATTTTAATACAAAAGGTTATTTGGCTAATTTATTTTCTTGTGGTTTAATTACTTTTTAGATTTAATACTATAATTTCCAGCTTTTAATTTGTGGCATTATGTTCATTTTAACAGTTTGACTTTTTAAGGCTTTTCTAAATTTCTCAGTTGAAGAATCCTTAAACATCTTGCTAGAAGAATTCTTAAGGTCTTCCATAGAGTCCCAATGTTGTATCATAATCCATTTTTGGCTTTTTTCATCATACAAAAGCTCTGTATCAATAAAACCAGGTTGTATAGAATGAAATTTCATTTCTAAATCATTTACAATCTCTATAAACTCGTCTTTTGACAAGTTTTCTTCCACACTAAATTCCACTATCTCTGTAATAATTTTCATATACAAAACCTCCAATTTATTTTTCTTATATCATATCAAAAACTAAATTAGAGGTATTGTAAAAAATCGACAGTGTAATTACAAGTAACTATACCTTATATTTTCTTTAATAGTCTTATTCTCACTAATAAATTTAATTGGTGATGTCCCTGAGAATTCTTTAAATTCTTTTATAAAGTGTGCTTGGTCATAGTACTCATTTTCATAAATAAAATCAAAAAGTTCATTATTTTTATAGGTATGAATGAGCTGATTACTTGCCATTTTAAATCTGCATATTCTCTTTAGAATCTTAGGTGTATACCCAGTATACTTTAAACAGCTTCTTTCCAAGGTTTTAATATTTATATTCATATTATCACAAAATGATTTTACATTATTAGAACTATTGCCATATATAAATGAATTCAAAAGCTTTACAGATTTATTTTCAATTAACCCTTCTTCTAATATGGATAATAATACTTCTTCTAAATGTAAGACTGCTTTTTCTATTGATAATATTTTATTTAATGACTCTTCCAATTTTTTTGCAAAGACCTCTGATACTTGTTCTAAATCGACAATTTGACTATTAAACTCTGAAATTGGTATCTTTAAAAATGGATAAAGACCAAATGGATAAAAAGAAATCCCCATAACACGTATATTTCCACGTTGAATAATAAATCCATGTTTATCTCTTATTCCATTAAAATGTATATTACTAGTTGTATAGTTTTGGTTTTCAATTTTATATTCTATAATATCAGAAAGATTAAGAATAATATCTATACTATCTGTGGGTAGTAACTTATTGTTTAACAATATATTTTCATCTGTCTTAAGATACCAAATAAACTTTACCCACGGCTTTAAACGAGCATTTCTAACTGAATATCTTGTAACTGATAACATATTGAGTTAGCCCCTATCCTAAAATATTTTTATTATGTACTTCACCTTAATATTATACAATATAATTTATGCTATCATAAATTTTAATCTACTTTACTATCATTTCATACATTTTTTCAATATTTTAGAAATAGGAAGTGCTATTATAAGACCTATTAATACTTGCATTAAATTACCTGGTATTGAAGTAAGAGGTACTACAAAATTGCCATAAAGTATAACCTCTGTTACATAATATCCAAATAACATCCAAATTGATGAGACAGCTACACCTATTACATTAATTAAAAAATTATTTCCATTCTTGCCATTTGCCCATACAATCTTTCCAAGTAAATAACCCATAATACCTCTAACTATAAAAGTAAATGGAGCCCATAGAGTCCATCCAGATATTAAATCAAAAAGCGACATACCAATAGCACCCGATAAGGCACCTTTCTTACTTCCAAATACTATCGCTGATATGAATAACATCGCTGTTCCTAAATGAACAAGTCCACCATTTATAGATATTGGCAACCTTATATTTATAAATTTAGTTGCAATAAATACTAAAGCTATTAATAGTGAAGTTTCCACCATGTCTTTTGTAGTAAATTTTTGTTTAGCTGTAATTTCCATGCTTCATCCCCCTTGTCTATCTATTAAAAATAATACTTATTAAATAAATCTAACAAACTTTCATTTCCTTTAAATCCTAATGCACTTATGCTCTTATCCAAAACATTTAGTATGTGCTCTATTTTATTTAGATTAGCATTTTCCCCCATGTGACCTATTCTTAAAATAGTGTCCATGTATTGATTTAATGATGTTGCAACAAGTGTATTATAATTTTTAAGCATGTAATTGGTAAGTTTTAAAGCTCCTATACTTTCAGGAATTTTTATAGCTGTGACTGTATTAGAATATCCTTCTTCTAAAAATAATTCTAGACCATATTCCTCAATAGATTTTCTGACACTATAAGCTATTTTTTCATGTCTATCTAATACTTTTTCTATTCCCTCTTCTAATATATTATCAAGAGCTTTATCAAGACCTATTATGTCGCTTATTGGCATTGTATAAGGAAAATATTTTTTTTCATAATAACCTTCCCATATATTTAAATTACAATAAAAACCTATTACATCTGTTTTTCTATTCTTTATGCAATTTTTCGCATCTTTACTTATCCCAACTATAGTAAGACCTGCTGGTGCAGAGATAGCTTTTTGCGAACCACCTAATATTATGTCTATTTTAGATTCATCTACATTTAATCTCTCTCCAACCATACCTGCTACAGAATCAACTACAGTTAATATCCCATATTCCTTAAGTAATGGGCATATTTTACTTACATCGTTTAATAAACCAGTTGGAGTATCACAGTGTACAACTGTTGCATACTTAAAGTTACTATCTTTATCTAAAAATGCCTTTAATTCATCAACATCTATACTTTTTGTATATTTGCTTGAAAAAAGCACATACTCTCCACCATACATTGTTACAAAATCCTTAAAACCTTCTCCATATATACCATTATCAATTACAAGGACTCTATCTCCCTTTTCTGTAAGTGATGCACAAGCTGCTTCAAGCCCTAATATACCTTCACCACTCAATATGTAAACATCATTTTTTGTACCAACTATATTACCAAACTTTTCACACGTTTTTTTATAAAATTCAATAAAATCAACATCTATATCTGGGTTTGTTGTCTTCTCTGCTCTTGCTAACCTTACATTTTCCCTAGTTTCTGTTGGTCCTGGTGCATAATTAATTTTATTGTTCATATATATTCAGCTCCTTTTTATTTTATATACGCTTATTATACAAAATTTTCATTTTATATGGTACAATTTTATGTTTTTTTGAAATTGTACCGATACATTTGCTGATATGAATAATATCCATTTATTAGACATAGCTATTGATTGCACAAAAAATACAGAGCAAACATTATTTTAATTGTCTGCTCTGTATCTATATAATTTAATCTATTTGATTATTTTTTTGTGTGCTTATTTTTATTACTAAAAAACTATCCATTAAATATCCATACTTTATTCACTATATCTTACTCTATCAATAAGTGATTCTTTATTGAAACTTTTTCCTATTAAATAAGTTGTTATAAATTGAGCTATAATAATACATACAGCCATCAATAGGATTGGTACTATTGGTAAAGCATATGTTGCATAAGATAAGCCAGTCTTTTTTAGGAATATAACAGCAATATATCCTAATATTCCTCCAGATAAAATACTTCCTATCATCATTCTAGAAGTATAATATATAGCCTCTGAGTTAAGCATTTTTATTAATTGTTTATTAGTAAGACCAATGGCTTGAAGCATACCAAGTTCTTTCTTTCTAGTAACTATACTAGTTATCATTGTATTTACAAGATTCATAAATCCGATAACACCTATTATACCTGTTAAAGTGTATCCCATTATTTTTATAAATGAAATCACAGCTTTATTTGACTCTATTCTGCTATCTAAAAAATCAGTTTCTAGAAATCCATTAGATTTAGCTATTTTCTTTATGCTATCTTTTATTTCTTGATACTTTCCTTCTTCCGTATATATTCCTAAACTACTTGTTGAATCATTTTTCAAAGTTCTATCTATAAAATCTTTTCCTATACCAAAGCTCGGAGACCCCATAGCTATTGCTTGAACCTTAAATTCTTTTTTTATTACTTTATCTCCATCATATAGAGTTAATTTTATTTTATCTCCTGCCTTTACTCCCATTTCTTTTGCTGTATCAACATGAGTAATTATTATTTCATCTCCTGTTTGCAGTTTTTCAAAATTTATTTTCCCATCTACTAAATTATTATTTAATGATTTCACATCATTTTCATCTACACTTTGTAAAAGGTCATGTTTAAATTCAACATCATAATCATCCATTCCAACCTTTATACTACTTGCAGACTCTATTTTTTTAATTCCTTCTATATTTTTTATTTGATTTAAAAAGTCTTTACTTAAAGGATTATTCATTTGCAAAATATTCAAATTATTTTTAGGATTTTTATCACTATCCATTTCATAACCAGAAAGCCTAACTTCTATATCATAAGGAAAATTTGCTCTTGCCATCTTCTCAGCATCAAAACTTTCTAAGGCAGTTGATACTGTTATAAATATAGTTCCACTCAATATAAGAGATACCAATGTCATGTAAGTACGCTTTTTATTTCTTTCTAAATTAGCTTGTGATAATCTATTTAAATTTATATTTTTATGACCTTTTCTCTTATTTTTATTACTTATTTTATTTCCAGTATACCTTACTGCATCAACTATAGATACTTTTGATGCTACTTTCATTGGCTTTAAAAGTGATAACACAACAGACATAAAGCTTATTACTACAACCAATAATATAACTGGTAATTGTGATGATTTTACATTCATATCCATAACTAATTTTATTATAATATTTGCAAGCGCATAACCTAAAATTGTTCCTATTGGTATTGCAATCCCTGCTAAGATAAAACCTTCCTTAAATACTATATTTTTTACTTGTTTTTTAGTTGCACCAATTGCTCTAAGCTTTCCAAATTCTTGAACTTTTGTAACTATTGAAATATAGAATATATTGTATATTACTAAAATACTAGACAATACGATTACTAACCCTACAAAAACTCCACCCATAATTATTTCCATATCAGGTTTTAAAGCATTTATATAGTTTTCATTTACAACTACATTAATCGTATCCAACCCTATATCATTAGCAATCTTATTTAATCTTGATTTAGCTTGTTCTATCGATAAATTACTTTTATCGTTTAATTTTACATATATATTAAAATCTTCTTGTGACATATCTCTAGTATTTTTCATATATGTTTCTGATATAATAGCAGAATAATATTTACCTGCTTCAGATATTTCACTAGTTTTTAAAATTCCAGTTATAATGAACTCTTTTTCAATTCTATTGTCACTTTTATAGTCATTATAAGCTATTTTTATCTTTTCACCTAAATTTTTATTACTATAACCAAGTGCTTTTAAAGCCCCTCTATCCAACACAATTTCATTCTCTTTTGTTGGTAACTCACCTTTGACAAACTCAAAGTTATTTAATCTTAAAGTATCTTCATTCATGTATGCTAGAGAAATATTTGAATCATCTTCTAGCTTCTCAAAACCTACTCCATTCATTTCACCAGTTAATTCTACATCTGCATGATTACTCAATATATTAGCTTGTTTTTCGTCTACATTGGCTAATACACCATGATAATTACCTGAATACTTTATAGTATTTTCTTTTTGATATGTACCTGCATCAATAATATAAATTCCAATAGATGAAAGCATTAAAGTTGAAAGTATTATAGTGATTATTATTAAAATACTTTTTGATTTATTTTGCTTTAGATTACTTTTTGCTATTTTAGTAGTATTAATCATTTTTACCACCAACCTTTGATACCCTACCATCTTCTATAAATATAACTCTATCAGCCATTTGAGCTATACTATCATCATGCGTTATCATAACTAAAGTTTGACTGTATTTCTTAGACATAGACTTTAGAATACTCATAACTTCATCAGATGTTTTAGAATCTAGGTTTCCAGTTGGTTCATCTGCAAGTATTATAGCAGGTCTTGTAGCTAAAGCTCTTGCTATTGCTACCCTTTGTTGTTGACCACCTGATAATGTATTTGGTAAAACATCGTGTTTATTTTCAAGTCCCAATGATTTTAGAAGTTCTTTTATAAAATGTTCATCCACTTCTCTACCATCTAGACCGATTGGTAATACTACATTTTCCCACACATTAAGAGATGGGATTAGGTTATAGCTTTGAAATATAAATCCTATCTTTCTTCTTCTAAATACAGCAAGTTCTTCTTCTTTTAATGTAAATATATTTTTATTATCTATATATACATTCCCAGATGTAGGTATATCAAGTCCTCCAATCATATGTAAAAGCGTGCTTTTTCCAGAACCTGATTTTCCTATTATTGCAACAAATTCACCTTCATTTATTTCTAAGTTAACATTATCCAAAGCTCTTACTAAACTTTCTCCTGCTCCATAATGTTTTGATAAGTTTTCAGTGTATAGTATTTTCATAAAATTTCCCTCTCATTCTAAGTTATATTACCCCATTTTTTATTACTCTTTATTTTTTGGAGCTGTCTATACTTATATAATAAATGTAGAGGCTTACATTTTCCTTTCATTTAATATTACATAGTTGTAAGAAACAAAGAAAACTTGCTTCCTACCCCTACTTTAGAAGAAACCATAATATTTCCACCCTGTTCTTCTAATATTTTTCTACTTAGATACAATCCTACTCCACTACCTTCTATAGATTCAATTTCCTCAGAGATACCTCTATAAAAACGTTTAAATATATTATTAAATTCACTCTTTTTAATCCCACTACCATTATCCTCTATTATAATTTTAAAATAATTGGCAGTTTCCTCTACAGATATATTTATTTCCCCATTCATTTGTGTGTATTTTACAGCATTATCTAATACATTGAAAATACTTTCTTCAGTCCATTTTTTATCATGAGGTATAATTCTACTATTGAATTCATTTAAATTTAATGTTATATTTTTACTCTTAGCTTTTGGAAGCACACTTTTTACAGCATTTAAAATAGTATTTTTTATATCATTATCTTCTTTTTTTATGTTTATCATGCTAATCTCTAGCCTTGATATGTTAACTAAAGAATTTATTAAGCTTTCTAATTTACTTATAGAATTTTTGTTAGTTACTAAAAACTCTTGAGCTTCGTCTTCCTCTAAGTCTTCTTCTATAAGCAATGTATTATATAATTTTAATGATGCTAAAGGAGTTTTTAGTTGATGGGAAATATCTGTTACTAATGACTTTACACTTTCTTTTTCTTTCTCTAATTTAATAAACTTTATCTTTAAACTTCTATTCAGCTCATATAAACAGTTATTTATCTTGCTAAATGTACCTTCTTTAAAATACTCATTGTATTCTACTAGATAACCAGTATCTTCTAACTCAGTAGAATCCTTCAAGTAATTTTCTTGTGACATCTTATCTACTATAAAATAAATTTTACTCAATCTTTTATTTATGTATCTTATAAAATAATATATTATACCTGTAACAACTATAAACATTACTACAAAAACAGAAACTGATTCTTTAAAAAAGGATTTTAAATATAGTCCAAAATTTTTATCATTTGACATTTTATTTTCTAATCCATATCCAAATTTTTTAAATGCTTTTTCTCCAATAGCCACCTTACTATAATCAGAATTGTAAATAGATTTTACTATATCTATCTCATCATTTGGATATTTCTCAATCAATATCCCAGCAATACTTTGAGTATTTCTTATTTGATATTCATATAATTTATGTAATCTATTATATTCAAAGAGTATAAATACAAGCGTTACTATTAGTACAGACAAGATAGAGCATACAATAACTCTTCTCATTATATAATCATCTTTCATACTCAAGCTATCTTTGACATTCATACTTTTTAACATTTTTTTATACTCCTTTCCCCCCACATATATCCAACACCCCTTACTGTCTTTATATACTTAGGCTCAGATGGATTTTTTTCTACTTTTTGTCTAAGTCTTCTTATATTTACTGCAATCGTATTATCATCTACAAAATTTCCACTATTGTCCCATAAAGATTCTAACAGTTGTTCTTTAGTTAATGTCTGCATTGAATTTTCCATCAAATATCTTAAGAGTTTAGTTTCCGTTTTACTTAAAATTATCTCTTCTTCTTTATCATTTGTTTTTATAATCAACTTATTTTCTATATAATAAAAAAATAAATCATCACAAACCAATAAAGTATAATTTTTTACTGTATTTACCCTTTTCATAAATGCATTCACTTTTGATATTAATACCATCAGACTAAATGGCTTTGTGATATAATCATCTGCACCTAAGTCATATCCTGTAACAATATCCACTTCTTCATCAAGGGCTGTCAACATTATTATATATACATCACTTTTATTTCTAATCTCCTCACAAAAATCAAAACCACTCCCATCAGGAAGACCTATATCGGAAATAATTAAATTTATCTCCTCTTTTACGAAAATATTTTTTGCTTCCTCTATGCTAAATGCATTAAAAACATTGTATCCTTCTTTTTTTAGTTTAAAACTAATTCCCCTATTTAAAGATTTATCATCCTCTAAAAGTAATATATTATTCATCCTTCTATCCTCCATTATCATACATACTAGCTAAATTATATCATACTAGTAAAAGCATTTTATTTATCAATTTATAAATATTTCATAAGTTATTAATTGGATTTCACTTAATTATAAATATACTTAAACACAAAAAAAACAAAGGGCATTAGTATTTATATAACTAATTACCTTTGCTCTTTTATTAGTATCTAAGATTAAATTTTTATTTGCTAACTCTTACTTATTAATTTTTATTTTGACTTTTTGCTTTTTAAATCTTTTTGATTAAAATTTAATAAGTATAGTAATGTACCAGATGCTATAAATACAATCATACTATTTGAAAAACCTAAGTCTCCTGTTTTAGGAGATTTTTCTTTAGCTTCTCTTTTATATACTCCTGTATTAGAACTCTCTATAGGTTTTCTTTTATCTATTTTTTTACTTTTCTCACTATCAGAATTTTTTATATCATTATTAGGTATACTACCTTCATTATCACTAATATTTTCTTTATTTTCCCCTACTATCAATTCACTATCTTGACTCTTACTTGCTATCTCTTTTTTAGACTTGATACTAATTCTTCCATCTACACTTTGTGATATTTCTTTTTTGTACTCTATATATTCAATTACTATACTCTCTAAATTTCCAAAATCATTTAATACTGGCTCTTTTGAAAAGCAACTAAAATCATCCCCACCTGATGCTATATAGTCATTAGTTGCAACTATATACTTTTTATTCAAATCTAATGGCTTTCCATCTTTTAAAATACCAGTTATTTTTTCTCCTTCTTTTTGCTTTGGGTCAAAATAATATGAGATTCCTCCTACTTGTAAAAAGGCTGAATTCTTTTCTGGATAGAGTTTTACTCCTTGCTCTAATACATCTTTAATTTGTGCTCCTGTAAGTTCTTTGGTAACTATCGTATTATTAAAAGGAAATACATCTACAATATCTCTTCTTGTTATGTTCCCTTTTTCTATTGTATCTCTGATATTTCCTCCATTAAATAGAGAAATATCAGCCTTAGTCTTATCAAGTAAAATATCACTTATTAAATTACCTAAATTAGTTTCTTTTGTCCTTACATTTTCATATGAGCCATCTAGAGTGTTTTTTGTTACACCTATAACTTTATCTAATATTTTTTCTTGATGTTCTTTTATTTCATCAATCTTTTTACTTATACTATCATCCAATTCATATTTTAATGCTTCTTCCTTATCTATCAATCTAGCTGATTTATTTTCTATTTTTATATTTTCTATATCACTAGTATTAAGTGTTAGTTTTACTTCGCCAATATTTTCTAGATATTGTCCTGTACTTACAATCAATGTGTCACCAACTTGCTTGCCATTTTCAAATTTAGTATGACTATGCCCATCAATAATTAAATCGATACCTTGTACTTCATTGGCTATATCTATGCTATTTGGCTTACTCAAACTATTAGTACCAATATGGCATATTGCAACTATTACATCTGCACCTTTTCTTTTCAACTCACTTACTTGCTCTGTTGCATATTCTATAGGATTTGCAAATTCTAATCCTTCCACATTTTTAAATCCTGTTTTGCTCTTTGTTTCTTGAGTTGTAAGTCCAAAAAATCCTATTTTTATACCATCTATTTCTTTTATATCGTTACTCTCAAAGACTTTTTCACCATTTTTGAGGATATTTGATGATAAAAATTTTAAAGTGTTATCTCCTGAACTAGCAATTTGTGATAATTCAAACAATCTATCTTTTCCATAGTTAAAGTCATGATTTCCAGGAGTAATGTAGTCATAACCAGCACACTTAATCAATTCAATCGCATTTTTACCCTTGTCCATATTTACTATTGGAAGTCCATGTAAACAATCTCCTGCATCTACTAAAATTGAGTTTGGAGTTTCTTTTTTCAATGTAGCTAGGTTACCTATTTGTATTTGTTCATTACCTTCAGAATATCTTCCATGTATGTCATTAGTGTGAAAAATAGTTATTTCTTCAGATTGCTCTAGCCCACAAGAAATAAAACTCTGACTTGTTGTAATTAGAATTATAATTACCAAAATTAAATATCTTCTAATTTTCAATATAAATTATCCTCCTCAAATTAGTTTTAGCTTTAGTATAAAATTTATATTTTATATAAAACTTTTTAGGTAAATATTAAGCATACATAAGATTAATTAGTATAATTTTTAATATTTATCTATCAATTTAATTTTGTCCATATCCAATTAGTTTTAATCTAATTACATTTTTTCGTATCTATATTTTTCTTTTATTTTATATAAAATTATTTTAGAATCTTTTTAATTGGTCTCTTTTAAAGGTCCATTGAGGTATTGTTAAATCGCCTTCAAAATCTAAACTATACCAAGGGCTTAAGTTTGTATTTTTACGGTTAATAAGAAGTTGAGTTTGTTGTGCAGGCATGTAGCTTTGAGCTATCATAAATATCTTTTCTCCAGTCTTTTCATTTTCTGCCATATCCATGATTATACTTGCATGTCCTGGACTTCCACCAACTATAAACACATCTCCTATTTGCATATCTTCAATTTTTACAGGCTTCAATTCTTTTTCAAGAGATAAAGTTCCTGAATAAGCAAATACTATATCCATAAACTTCCTAAAGCTCTCATATGATGTTGAATATTCAGTCGATTTATACCAACTTGAACCACTATCTTTTACTGAAATTCTATATCCTTCTGCCCATTTTGAATACTTAGCCTTAAAACCATCGACAAAGTCAAAACTTATTTCATCATACCTCTTATTCTGATACAAGTATTCAGCTCTCATAAGCATAATTGCATCTGCACATTGATGTAAATCTCTATTACCAATATCAACATCGAATACACTATCATAAATGCCTTTTGATTCCTTAGTTTTACCATTATAATACTTTACCTTCTCACCATAATTTTTTAACTTAGTATTTCTAAGGAATGATTCGAAACTACCTTTTTCTACATCCACTCTTTTAAAACCTTTTGGTGGCTCATACCTATCTTTCAATATATTTGCATCTTTATGTACTATTATTGCTTGTTCATCTTCTTTAGAGCTTTGAGTTTTCTTAGAACCTTCAATAGTTTTTTTACTTTCTCCATTACTACATCCAACCAAAGTTAATGTAATTAATGACAAAATAGTTATTTTCTTTAGTATTTTCATTAATTTATCCTCCTTTAAATGTTTCTAAAAATAAAATTCAATTTCTTCTCATAAAATTTTTATATATTGCAATACAAAAAAACTATTTGACAATATTTCTTGACTCAAATACACATCTATTGCTATATTTAATGTTAAAATAATTATAATAGGATATTATAATAAAAACAAACAACAGATTTGTGTTAATTTTAGAAAGGGGAAAAAATGATAGATTTAACTTTACTTGGATGTGGTGGAAATGTCCCTATGCCAAACAGATTTCTATCTTCTGTATTCATAAATTATAAAGGTAGAAAAATACTAATTGATTGTGGTGAGGGCACTCAGGTATCCATGAAGCTAAAAAAATGTGGCTTTAAAGATATAGACTTGATTTGTATAACCCATTTACATGGTGACCATATATTTGGACTTTTAGGACTTCTATCAACTATTGGAAATAGCGGTCGTACAAGTGATTTAACTATAATTGGCCCAGTTGGAATAGTTGATTGTATTCGTTCTATGAGAAATTTAGTAGAATATATACCATATACTTTAAAAATTATAGAGAATCCTCAAGGCAGTTTTTCTTTAGATAATGAATTTTTAAGAAATGTAGAAATTTCAACAATTGATTTAGAACACTCCATAGAGTGTTTAGGATACAGTTTTAATTTTAGAAGAAATCCTAAATTTGATATAGATAAGGCAACTAGAAATGAAGTTCCTAAAATGTTATGGAAAAAGCTACAAGAAGGTCAAAATGTAGTTTTAGATTCAAAAAAATACACCCCAGATATGGTTTTGGGAGAATCAAGAAAGGGAGTTAAAATAAGTCTTACAACTGATACAAGACCTATAGAATCAATACCAGGCTTTATAAAAGATAGTGATTTATTCATATGTGAAGCTATGTATGGCGATGATTTAGACATATCAAAAGCTGTTAGAAACAAACATATGACTTTTAGAGAAGCTGCAAATCTTGCAAAATTAGGAAATGTTAAGCAACTTTTACTAACACATTTTAGTCCATCATTAGATATGCCTAGTATGTACTTAGAAAATGCTACTAATGTTTTTGAAAATACTCTTCTTGGAGAAGATAGACTAAGTTTGCATTTAAATTTTGATGAATAATTCTGTTTATCTTTATTGACAAAAAATTAGGAATGAATTTTACCTTTATGAAATATTGCAGAGTAAATTCATTCCTTTAAGTACTTGTTAGTCACAAATTAAATGATATTATTTAGATACATTTCCAGCCACATTTAAAACATCCCATGTTCTTGCAAATGGTGGAGCATAACACAAATCTAACATTCCAAGCTGATTTGTAGTCATTTTCCCAAAAATAGCAGCAGCCAGTACATTTGTTCTTTGAACAGCATCCTTAAACCCAGCCACTTGTCCTCCTAAAATAACTTTTGTATCTGCATCATAAACAAGCTTTACATATATTTTATTTCTTCCTGGATAATAGTGTGTTTGATTATAATCAGAAATAAATTTAGATTTAACATTTATGCCTAAATCTTTAGCTTGTCTTTCTGTAATTCCAGTTGAAGCAGCTTCCATATCCATAATTTTTATACAACTTGAAGATAGTGAACCTTGATAAGAAACTTCTCTCCCTCCTAGGTTTTCTCCTACTATCCTACCTAATTTATTAGCTCCAGTTGCTAAAGGTACATATACATTTTCATTACTTACTATATTCTTTATGGTCGCACAGTCACCAGCAGAGTATATATCTTTTACAGAAGTTCTTCCGTACTCATCAACTACTATAGCTCCATTTTTTAGCATTTCTATATTAGTGTTTGACAAAAACTCTGTATTAGGTCTTACACCAGTAGCAATTATTACTACATCCGTATCTATTTCCCCTTTATTTGTTATAACTTTTTCTACTTTATCTTTTCCATACAGTTCTACAACCATTTTATCCAAGTGCAATTTAACATCATGTCGTCTTATTTCTTCCTCTAACACATCTGTAATTTCCTTATCAAATACTTGAGGTAATATTCTATCTTCCAATTGAATTACATGCACATTTTTGCCTAACTTCTTACATGCCTCAACTGCTTCTAATCCTATAAATCCAGCACCTATTATTGTAACTCTTTTATTTTCTTTATCACTTAAAATCTTTTTTAGATACTCTCCATCGTATAAACTTTTTAACATAGAAACATTCTTCAATTCTACATTTTTTATAGGAGGCATAATACTTCTTGCCCCAGTTGCTATCATCAATTTATCATAGTAATCTTCATGTATTTCACCTGTTTTTACGTTTTTTACTTTTATTTTCTTAGATTCACTATCAACCTCAACAACTTCTCTAAATATATTTAAATCAATCCCAGACTCTCTAAGTTTTTCAGGTGTTCTTGCTAATAAGTCATTAGCATCATCAAAATATCCACCAACAAAATATGGCAATCCACAAGCACCAAAAGATACTATCTCTGTTTTTTCGTAAACAACAACCTCATATTCAGGTTTTATTCTTTTTAATTTAGCTGCAGCACTCATCCCAGCTGCAACACCACCAATTATTATTACTCTCATTTTATCTCTCCTTTGATGTCTAATTAATTTCTTTACTTATTTTGAGCTTTTCATTTGATATATATTCTATGTACACATCTTTATCATAAATCAAAGTTATTTTTTTCACATTATTTTGTTTGAAATCAAATTTTATAAAAGCTATTTTATCTTTTCTTACCCCAATTCAAATTCTTTAAACACATATTATACCCTATTTTTCTGTATTTAATCACATTTCTGTAAATTAAATTAATTTATTCTATTTTAGTAAATTATGATATAATATTGACATTTTTTTAATATATTGATATTATTTAGACTTAGAAAAATTTATTTTTAGATAAAGGAGAAAAAATATTGGAAAGTTCATTCTTATCACAATTTCTTATGATTACAAATTTTAAAACGATTTTTTTTATAATCTTACTTCTAGGTACATTCTTTATTGTTAGACAATTTGAAAAGAAAAAAATCAAATTTTCATTGAGAACAATATATGCTACAATACTCGGACTTATATTAGGAATTATAATTCAAGCTTTTGCTGGTTTTCCTAATGATACAACTCAAGTCACTTGGTTACAGGAAGTAAGTAAATGGTATAGTCTATTTGGTTCTGGATTCATGGACTTATTAAAAATGTTAGTAGTACCTTTAGTTTTCTTATCAATTATAAAGGTAATTATTAATATGAAAGATAATAATCTTGGAACACTTACATTTAGGTCTTTAGGTATGCTTCTTACTACTACTGCTATAGCTGCTATTGTTGGAATTGTAGTTGCAAATATAATGAAGTTAGGTGTAGGAGTTAATCTCCCTGCTTTAGGAGGAAATCAAGAGCTTAAAGAAATAAATTCTCTTGTAGATACTTTAAGAGGGTTACTACCATCAAATCCTGTAATGGCTATGGCAAATGGAAATATTGTAGCTACAATAATATTTGCTACATTTATAGCTACATCAATAAAGAGATTAAGTAAAAAACATTTTGAAACAATAAAACCATTTATAGATTTTATAGAAGCATCTTACAAGATAATTGTAAGTGTATCTATGACTGTTATTAAATTTATGCCTTATGCTGTGGTTGCTCTACTTGCAAATACAATAACTTCACAAGGTATTAGCTCAATAGTATCTGTTTTACATTTTATATTAGCACTTTATATATCAGTTGCAATATTATTTGTTATACATTTGATTTTTATAACTCTAAATGGACTAAATCCCATTACTTATATAAAAAATTCAACTGAAGCCCTACTTCTAGCATTTACTTCGCGTTCTAGCTTAGGAACATTGCCTGTAACAATAGAAAGCCTAGTACAAAATCATGGAGTTGATGAGGGTGTATCAAGCTTTACAGCAAGTTTAGGTGCAAATATGGGTATGAATGGTTGTGCAGGTATATATCCCGCTTTAATGGCTGTTACACTTGCAAATATGGCTGGTGTAAACATGGATATGAGTTTTTATGTTATGTTGTTAATAGTTATAACAATTAGTTCTTTTGGAATAGCAGGTCTTCCAGGAACTGCTACAATGGCAGTTTCAGTTGTTATATCTGGAGTTGGTCTTGGTTCTTATTTCCCATTAGTTGGTGGTATACTTGCAATAGACCCTATATTAGATATGGGACGTACAATGATAAATGTTAATGGTGCCATGGTATCATCAATTACTGTAGGAAAATCACTCGGAAAAGTCGATAAAGAAGTATTTAGTAAAAAAAATATTTCTTAAAATAAGTATGGAAATAGATGAGGCTGTCTCAAAATAGAGACAAGCCTCTTTTTCATTGTTGAAATAATAAAAATATATTTGATTTCATACAAAAAAGAATGCCTCATGAACTAAAAAGTTCATTTTGAGACACTCCCATTTATTTTTTATTTTATTAGAAAATTTATTTAAAAACTTACTCACAAAATGGAAAGAATTCTTTTGTAAGATTTTGAGGATATACAGATATAAAAACAAAGTCATAGTCTTGAGACTTTGCATATTCCAATATATCTCCATCATAATATCTAGGGTCTATCATATCTATAGTTGAACAAACAGAGGAAAAGAAGGCTGCTGTTGGTACAATTAAAGAGTCTTTAACAAATAGCACTTTTAATCCTTCTGGATTTTCTATATTTTTTATCTTAACTAATGGTCTATTTCCCAATAAATATGTAAAATACTTATCTGATTGACCATCCATTAAATTAAGGTCTGCATTAAAAGGATATGATAATATCAAACTCTCTTCAAATCTGCCTTTTAATTCAAATTTTTGCGATTTAGAATCTGTATAATAAGTATAATTGGTCTTAAATTTAGGATAAATCAATGTAAAATCATCTATCCCACCATATAAAATACCTGTCTTTCTTCCCATAGAACCAAGAAATGATTTAGGGTATACAATTGAATTATAATTTTCCTTATCTCTATAATAATTATTTCTGTCTAAATTCATATTATATTTTTTATTAAGTTGCTCAACTAGTTCTCCAAATGCCCAAAAAGAAGTTTCTACTTTCCAGTGATGGTCTGTTTTAAAAAATAAATCATCTTTTGGAATACCGCTTTTTAAAATATTTTCCCTAAAATCAATATAGTCCACATTGTACTTTTTGAGTTGGCTTAAAAAATTATCTGCGGTCTCATTGCTGTAAGAATAAGGTATCCCTTTTGGAAATTTTGTCACTCCTTTTACATACTTATCTGGAGTCATTAAATAAACTAATTTCGTGTCTTGTTTTTCCATTTCTTCAGAAAATTTTCTTACCCTATCTGCTAGTACACCAACTTGATTTGGAGCTTTAGCAAAATATGTATAATGCATTTTACCTGAAGTATCCTTTACAACACTAAACTTTGAAAACTCATTTTTACCCATTAACTTTTGTAAATATCCATAAGTTTCAATAAATGTATTTTTATATATTACTTTATCATTTACTGTATTATCAATAGATGATATTGTATCTTTTAAACTATTTCTCTTAGCAACTGAATTTTTTATTTCATGTATCATATCTTTTCCAGAATAACAAATATTAAAGATAGAGAAAGCGAATAAAACAATTAAGAACATAATTGCAGTTATTAATCTTACTTTAAAAAATCTATTCATACTTTTCCCCCCTTAACTAAAAATTAAAATAAATAAATGGATTATAGCTTCCAGTTACTAAATATGTCACAGAAATAAAGAACAATAGAATAGCTGATATTGGATAAAATACATTAAATAGCATACTGTATTTAGCTTGTTCAACAACAAACTTATTAATTTTCTTTGCAATAGGCACACTAAAAATAAACGCAAATATAAAGAAAATCCAGTATTCTTTTAAAAACATATATGTATAATCACTCCAAATAACCCCACTTCCTCCAAACATAGCTTTAAAATAGTTATATGCTTCTTTTAAATTGGGGGATCTAAATAATACCCACCCAAAATTAACTACTAATAAAGTATAAATATGTTTTATAAAATTATGATTTTCAATCTTTTCAAACATTATAAATCTCTCTATAATTAAGAAAACAAAATTTAAAATTCCCCAAATTACAAATGTCCATTCTGCTCCATGCCATATTCCAGTAAATAACCACACTATAAACATATTTCTAATCATAATATCTTTATTTGCTACTCTAGAACCACCAAGTGGAAAGTATATATAGCTCTTAAACCACATTCCTAAAGAAATATGCCATCTTCTCCAAAACTCAGTGATTGATTTTGATATATATGGATAATTAAAGTTTTCTTCAAATTTAAAACCAAACATAAGACCTAAACCTATAGCCATATCCGAGTAAGCAGAAAAATCAAAGAATATTTGCAAGGTATAAGCTATCGAACCAAGCCATGCAAGTGATGCAGCTATTTCTCCTTGACTATTCATGGTATAAATATAGTCCGCTACTATAGCCATGTTATTTGAAATTAATACCTTTTTGCCTAGACCTGTTATAAATCTACAAGTCCCAATAGAAAACTTATCCCAAGTCTCTTTTCTATTAAGAATTTGCTCTGCTACACTCTCATATCTAACTATAGGCCCTGCTATTAATTGAGGGAAAAAAGCTATATAAAGTCCCACATAAAAAGGATTTTTTTGAACTTCTCCATGCCTACGATAAACGTCTATAACGTAAGACATTCCTTGAAATGTAAAAAATGAAATTCCTATAGGTAAAACAATACTAGGTATAGTCAATTCAGTACTAATAAGTTCGCTAATATTTCTTAGTGCAAAAGCTAGATATTTAAATATAAATAAAACACCTATATTATATACACACATTAAAACTAGAAAAATTTTCACTTTTATTTTACTTTCCCTGTATCTATCTACTAGTAAACCAAATATATAATTCATTATTATAGAAGCTATCATAATAACAACAAATTTTGGTTCTCCCCAAGCATAAAAAAATAAACTAACAACTAGTAATATCATATTTTGTATAGTTCGATTAAATCTAAACACATAATACAATACCAATGTTATCGGTAAAAAATAAAATAAAAAAATTAAGCTTGAAAATAACACAATCTAACCTCCTCTCTTTACTTAGTTTTTGAATGTTTTTTCCAATACAAATAAATCCCAAAGCATATTATTACTAAAGATATAAATAAAATTTGAATAAATATTATGCTATTATTCATAAAGTTTATTTTTTTCATATCTTGTACTGTTGGCGATTGTTTAGGTGATACTAATGTATATGGAACACCATCTTTATCTTTTTTATTAATACTCCAAGATTGAGTTAATGTTATTTTTTTGCCGACTTTAAATTTATCATTAACGTCAACTTGTAAAATAATTTGTCCAGGTTTGGCTTTATCACTTAACGTCAACTTACCTTTTTGAGATATATTTACACTATCTTGTTTTTCTATAAGAGAATACTTAATCTTTGAATTATTTTCAAGACCTAATACATTGTACTGACTTATACTTTGACCCAATACCGGTATTTGTACTTCTTCATCTCCAGTTATTCTAATATTATGCAAAGATTCTAATTTATCCTCGACTAACAAAGATAACTTTCTTATAGTAACAACATTATGTCCTTCATCAGATGGGATAAATGTAATTCCCCAATTAACAATATTTGAAAGCATACTCGAATCCAGTAATACATTACTTTTATCATTTATAAAACTATTAAAATTTACATAAATTTTACCTTCAAATTCTCCTGGCACTTCTATACATCCATCTTTTATTTTATCTGAATATATTATATTTTTATCTTCAAAAAATACTTCACTACCTTCTTTTAATCTAAACTCAAGCATATTTTTATTTTGTATGCTTAAATTTATTCTCTGAGAGCTTTTGTTTTTATTTTGAATCTCAATATAAAAATTATGGTACATACCCCAATTTTCTTTTATATTTTGATAAATATATAAATAACGTTCCTTATCACTCTTAGAATCATCTGTTTCTATTTTTATACCTGTATCTTCATGTGTAATATTAGAACTTATATTATTCTCTATCTTCTTAAAAGATAAATCTAAGGTTTTGTCACTTGTTGCTGAACTTGTAAAAGTAGCGTTTATAAAGAAAATAAACACCAAAATAAGATATTTTACAGAACAAAAAAACACTTTTAAAGTCTTCATTTCATCTCTCCTAAATATATTCCATGGGTTCAAACTCATCTTTGCTTTCTTCTTTCTTTTTACTAGGTTCTGAAACAATAATTGTCTTATTTTGTAATATCCAATCCATCATTTCATTTCTTAAAAAGAAATTTTGCATTATACTGTCAATGTTATTCACTTTATATAAAATGCCTCTTTCATCAGTTTTCCCCTCACATAAATCACATTCTAATACAATATTTTCATTAATTTCCAAAGCTATTTCTTTAGGATAAATATTTTTATTTTCAAAATTTAATAATACATATTGATAATTAAAATTTACTATTCTTAATTTACCTATATCTTTTATATCTATATGAAAATTCATATTAATTCTTGGGCTTCTTCGTGATAGTGTTCTGTTTTT
This sequence comes from Clostridioides sp. LIBA-6822, assembly GCF_056688955.1. NCBI lineage: Bacteria > Bacillati > Bacillota > Clostridia > Peptostreptococcales > Peptostreptococcaceae > Clostridioides > Clostridioides sp. LIBA-6822. The sequence continues at coordinate 3,007,222 of NZ_CP196995.1, forward strand.
TTCAATACGTTTTTTTAGGTTAATTTGCAAATCATCAAAGAAACCTAGTTGATTCGATATTGTCATTGGCAAAGTAGGTATTCTATCATGAACAATACACATCCAGTTATCTACTTCATTGTCTTCAATATGTGTAATATAAGCTGCATATTTCCATTTTGAATTCACTTCTACAACATTAACAACCTTTGCTTTCATATTAGCTATATACATTTCGTTTCCCGATTTTTCTCTAAACTCTACCTCAAACTCTTCTTCTGGAGAAATATATTCTGGGTTTTCTAATAAAAACGCAAATCCATTTTCTGATATGTCAATTGTTTTTGAAGAAAGAGCATAAGAATTTTGCTTTAACTTAAAATTAATTTCAGCAATATAACGCTCAGATTTTCTTAATTGTTGTCTTCCTGATATAAATAATGTAGCCATAACAAGATTAAAAAGATTTCCAATTAGCCAAAATAAAACAACTGAATATGTCATTGAACCCACTTTAAATATTGATGTAAACATTTTTAAAATTCCTATTATAGATAACACTATATAAATAAAATACGGTATTCCCTGTAAAAACTTATACATTCTATTATCTTCTAATTTATCCTTATTTGTCACCGAAAATTTATTTTTAGATATTGCAAACGTTTCAAGTATTACCGATGGCATTAAAGACTGAAACATTATAGTTTCATATATATTAGTCCATCTAGTGTTCCTTATATTTTGAGAAAATATTTTAAGAGACAAGCTACTTAAAATATACATTGGTAACCAAAATATTAATACTTGAAGTAATGTACATTTTACTACAATCACATTAAACACAGAAAATAAAATAGGTGCCATTATATATACAAAGCGTTTTATACTTGCATACCAATAAGTAATTGAAGAAATATAACTTATTTTCTGCCAAAATCCTAAACCTCTTCTAAATAAAATATTTAATCGTCTACCAGTTTGTATGCACCCACGTGCCCATCTTTCACGTTGCTTAATAAGACTTTTTAAGTCAGTAGGAGATAAACCTGATGCATGTACTTCCGGAATAGCATAGCATCTGTATCCCTTACTTTGAATTAATATACCTGTTGCAAAATCTTCTGTAATAGAATAAGTATAAAATCCATCAACTTCCTCTAGAGCTTCTCTTGAAATAACTGTATTACTACCACCATAAATTACAGAATTTGTCCTATTTCTAGCTAATTGAATATCTCTATAAAAATAGTCTTGCTCATTTGGAATTCTACCCTCAGAGTGCAAATTAAATTGGAACAAATCTGGATTATAAAAGCTTTGTGGAGTTTGTACAAAACCAACCTTTTCATATGTCTCTTTTTCTCCATCTTTTTTAGCCTGCTCATTTTTCAAAAAGTATGGTACTGTAGCAATCAAAAAATCATGCATTGGTATCATATCTGCGTCAAATGTAGCAATCAAAGGAGAGTTTGTATGTTGCATTGCATTATTTAAATTCCCAGCTTTAGCTCCTTCTCTTTCCGTTCTAGTTATATAATTCACACCCATTTTTTCTGCTAGAATACGCATTTCTTCACGATTACCATCATCACATATATATATATGTACCTTTTTCTTATCTGGATACTGCATATGAACACATCCATTTATGGTTTTTCTCACCAAATCAACAGATTCATTATATGTTGCAACAAATACATCCACATGAGGGTAAAGTTCTTCACTTATAATGGGCTTTTCAGGATACTCAATCTTTGACATACCATAATAATGCACAAACATTTCCATCATTCCTATTATCTCTACAAAAAGCAGTATTATGGCACATACTAAAGCAAACATACCTTCTTCTTTAGGAACTGTATAAAAAATTCTCCATAATATATATATTATATTGGTAATAATAGTTAAAGTTATAAGTATTTTTTTTGAATTTTTCTTCATAAAATCACCTCTTTTCTATTAACACATTTAATATATCTTCATCCCAAGTTCCATCATCCTGATTATATATTCCAAACCCAGAAGCAAGTTCCCAATAAGCCCATGAAAAATTTCGTTTTTCAGCTTCTTCTCTTACTGCTTTTATCCAAGCTTTTCTCGAAGCTTCTGGTGCCTCTTTTGTTATTCCAAATTCACCCAAAAAAACTTTTACTTTATTTTTATTTGCCCACTTCTCTACAGTGTCAAATCTTTTCTTTAGGTAGCTCATCTGTTCATCTGTTCCTTCCCAAGTAATATTACTCAAGTGTTCAAATCCCTCATGATAGACATTTCCTTGGAATGCAAAATCATTTGGTTCATAATAGTGAAAAGAAACTACTATATTAGAATCTTTAGGAATATTTAATTCTTTTAAATAATCAATTTGATAAAAATTGTATGGACCTACTATGATTGTTCTTTTAGGATTATTTTTTCTAATTATATTTATTGTTTCTTCAATGTATTCATTTAATAACTGTGAAGATAGATTCTCTTTAGGCTCATTTAACAGTTCAAATACCAATTTTTTATCATACTTTTGATACCTATTCGCTATCTGTTTCCATATTTTTAAAAACTTCTCTTTATTGACTTCTGGCTCTTTCATAATTTCTTCAAAATGATGTAAATCCAAAATAACTGTTAAATCTTTGTCCAATGCATAATTTATATGTCCATCAATTTTCTTGAAAAATTCTTCATCAATTTTAAAATCATTAGAACTTGATGTATAATCAGAAAACCTTATAGGTATACGTACTGTATCAAAACCAGCATTTTTTATATCATCAAAAAATTTATTTGACATTTTTACATCCCAGAGAAAATCTTTCGGCGATTCCAACGCATTACCTATATTTATTCCTCGTTGCATCATAACTGAATCACTATTTCCTTTTATTCTAAAATAAAATACCATAAAAACTATACTAAAAAAAAATATTATAACAATAGCTATTTTTTTTATTTTATTCCCCTCCTAACAATGTTATTTTACAGATAATATTATCAATACCCTATTATATCAAATTAAATTATATCATGTTATATCTAATTATTGTTATTTATAGGTTCTGTCTTGAATATAATTTGAAGATATTAAATACAACTTGAAAAACTAAAGGGGCTGTCTCAAGACAGAGATAGACCTATTTTTCATTGTTGAAATAATAAAAATATATTTGATTTCATACAAAAAAGAGTGCCTCATGAACTAAATAATTCATTTTGAGACACCCCCTTATATTTTTTATAATCCTTCTAATAAATCCAGTACTTGTTTTTTAACTTTATTGTATCCACAATTATCAAGTGAATATCCAAGTTCTATATTTCCAAAGCCTTTAATTTCAGCATTTTCTTTTTTATTTAATAGTTCTTGCATAAGTTCAACTTCTATATACTCTCTGCCCTTTTCTTTTTCTAGCATAGTAAATAACTCAAAATCCTGTATTCCAAATCTTAAATTCTCCATTCTAACACTTCTAACTGGCTTTAAATCTTTTCCAGGATAAACAAAGAACATATCTCCAGCCTTCCAAATAGGGAATTTGTAACTTGCATCTTTCCAAGGGTCTTCCGTCCATAAATTGTAGTCCCATCTTAAAAATCCATCAAGACCAAAATAATAAGTATACCATCCTATTATTCTATTTTCAACAAAAGGAGAACTTATAAAACTATTTGGCTTCTCTGGAAAACAGCATACAAACCAAGTCAATATTCCGCCCTTGTCATTAATCTTTTTCTTTAACTTATCTATATCCTTATAATTTTGAATAGTAAGCTTTAAGTTTATTGACATATCATCAACTTCGTCTTGACCTCTATCTAAAAAGTTTTGGTCATGTGTTGCTGACTTGTACTTAACTCCATGCTCTCCTATAGTGGAGTTTATAAACTCGATACACTCTTTCACTACTTCTGGATTATTTGGTTCATCAGCTATAATTCTAACTCTATCCCATAATCCATTTTCTATTAAATGATTTAAAACTAGTCCTATATATTCTTTTAAATCTTTTGTATTATTTATAAACTTAAATACTTTGTCATTTTCATCATAATATCTTACTCTTATAGGGTCTTTATATCCTTCTATAGGGTTTCCAAACTCACCAGCACACCAATTACCCAACAAACCAAATAAATCTATCTCCTGAGCCATTTTATGTTTATTAGCTATATCTATATATCTGTCCATACTTTCAAAATTGCACTTAATCTTTCCATCTAGACCTTTTGAAACACTTACCATATTGTATTCATATAAGTTTGATGGATTTTTATAAACTTTGTAACAACTTTGTCCTGCCCATGGATAATCTGAAACTATAACCGTTGTAACTTTTTCTCCTAAAGAAGCTAATTCTTTTAAATAATTATCAATTATTTCAAAATGTATATCAGACCATAGTTCAACCTTATACATTCTAGCTAAACAACTTGGATGTTGCCATAAATCTAAAAAGAATCTACTTTCATCCAAAGGCTTTAATACAACATTTTTTACTTCCACAGGAACATTAATTGTGCAAACTCTCTCTTCATCTTCATACCCAAAACTTTTGAATACATCAATACCTATATTAAAGCTATTTTCTATAAAGTCCTCAGGTGCTTGACCTTCAACCCAAAACATTTGAGGTAAATGTTGTTCTACCAATACATCTTTATCTCTCAAAATAGCATCATTTACAAATGCTTTTGTATCGTCTTGAACATACCCCATTATATTGATACTAAAATCATTTTCTAATTCATTAGGTACATTTAATCCAAGTCTTACTCTATTTCCAAGACCTTTCCATGATATAGCACTACTTGCATCAATTGTACAATTAAATTCTTCTGTTGCTTTTAGCATAATTTGAAAAGCAAACTTCTCTCCCTTAGCTACTACAATGTTTAAGTCTTTATGTTCCCAAGTATCATCCTCTATAACTGAATATTTATTGTGTTTAAATGTACAATCCTTCAATACATATGAAATCTCCATATTTTAAACTCCTCCATATCTACATAATTCTGCCCTATATTTTTTAAATTAAAGTAACTAACCCTTTATTCCAGACAAAGATACCCCTTCCACAAATTTACTCTGTAAAATCAAATAGAAAATAAATGGTGGTAAAAATGTTATTGTTGCACCTGCCATCATTTGCCCATAGTTTGTTATCTGGAAAGTCTTAAGAGTAGACAATCCAACTGTCAATGTTCTCATTGTATCTTTAGTTGTCGCTATAAGAGGCCACATAAATTCATTCCATGCTCCCATAAAAGTAAATATTGCTAGTGTAATTAATGCTGGCTTGATTAGAGGCAACACTATTTGTATTAAAATCCTAAGGTCTGAACAACCATCTATTTTTGCTGACTCCAGTAGCTCTTTTGGAACTCCTAAAATAGCTTGTCTCATTATAAATACACCAAATGCAGTTGGTATTGGCATAATAAGTGCAAGGTAACTATTTATCCACCCTAAATGTTTCATTATTATATAAAGTGGTATCATTGTAACTTGAGATGGTATAATTAAAGTCATTATCATAAATAAAAATAATTTATCACTACCTTTAAAATCCATCTTTGCAAAAGAATATCCTGCCAATGTGCTAAATACCAAATTTAATAATACACCTGAGAAGGATACTATAGCTGTATTTAAAAAGTATTGTGCAAATCCTTTTTTAGTAAATATATCTATATAGTTTTGAAGGGTTACTGTTGAAAAAGATATATCTAAATTATATGAATTATATGTTACCTTTAAGGATATTATCAACATGTATATAAAAGGTACTAAGCTGGCACATGCTATAAATAATAGCAAACCATCACTCAATAATCTTCTTGTCGTTTTCATCTTGTACCTACCTTTCTAAATATCTGAACTATCTCGTTTTACAAATTTATTCTGAAAAATAGAGACTACAGCTATCAACAAGAATAATACATTTGCTACAGTCATTGCATATCCAGAATTAAAATTTTTAAAGTTTAAATTAAAAGCATGCATAACTATACTCATAGTAGATATACCTGGTCCTCCACCAGTTACAGTATAGATTAAGTCAAATACCTGTAATGACCATATAGTACCTAAAAACACAACCATTATTGTTGTTGGTTTTAATAAAGGAACCGTTATTTTCATAAATTCTTGAAGTTTTGTGGCTCCATCGACCTTTGCCACTTCATAACAATGTTTTGGCAAATTCATTATCCCTGAAATATAAATTACCATAAAATAACCTATATTTTTCCACATAGATATAAACATAAGTGTAGGTAGTGCAGTCTTACTATCTCCTAAAAGTTTAGATGACTCTATTCCAAAAGCACCTAATACTTGATATACAATTGAACCTTCTCCATTTAGTAAAGCTCTCCATACCATACCTATCAAAACCATAGATGATAATACTGGTATAAATATCGCACCTTTAGCAAATGAAGCTATTTTACTATTTCCCTTTCCAGTAATCCAAACTGCCAAAACCAATGATAAAATAGTTTGGCAAGGTACTACAATAAGAGTAAATTTAATTGTATTTATAATAGATACTTTTAGTGTTTCATCTGTAAATAATTTTTTATAGTTTTCTAAACCTATAAAAGTAGCTGGACTAATAATATTGTACTTTGTAAAACTAAAATATATTGACATTATTATTGGTATTACATAAAATGCTACTAGAATTATACCTAATGGCAATATATAAATATATGGTTTAATATTTAATCTTGTTTTTTTCTTTTTTGAATTTGCTTCAAAATCCCTAACTAAGTTTTCCATTTTATCCTCTCCAATATAAATATTAGCATTGTACTTATGATACAATGCTAATTTTATTCTGCAAGATACTATGAAACGTCTTACAGCCGTAAACTTTTATTGTGCTAATAAATCATTTGAATATTTTGCAGCATCATCTAATGCTTGTTTTGGCGTTTTATCACCTGAAATCATTGTTTGAAGTTCTTTCCATAAATATTCATATATTTCAACTCCATGAGGTCCTACAACCAATGGTCTATATATATCCTTGTCATTTTCAACCATTTCTTTGAATCTTTCATCACCTTGATATGGTTCACCTTTTGTTATTGGTGCTCTTGGTATTGCTTTATGGAATTCTGTCATTGATTCAACACTTAACATGTGCTGTATTAGTTTATATGCAAGTTCTTTATTTTTTGCTGATGACATTAAAGATAGATGGTCTACTGCTCCAAAAGTCGCAGCTTTCTTATCCTCTAACCCAGTTACAAATCCCCAATTTAAATCTGGGAATGATTTATCAAATACACTTGTTGCAGCAGAAGATAGCATTACTGTAAATGCTGCTTTTCCTGGTCCAAATACACTTTCTATTATTTCATTACTATCTTTAGATAAAGAATCTTCAGGCACATATGCTTGTAATTCTTTTAAGAAATTCGCTGCTTCTAAACCATTTTTATTATTAAACTTAACTGATTTTAAATCATCATTATATATATCTCCACCAGCTTGCCATAAATAAGGGTACCAGTTCCAATTTAAGTTACCGAAAGTTTTAGCTCCCCATCCTTGAGCCAATCCCCATTGGTCTATCTTTCCATCACCATCAGTATCTTGTGTTGCTTTTTTACAGATTCTTTTAAAATCTTCCCATGTTTTAGGAGGTTTTTCTCCTATTTTTTCTAAAATATCCTTGTTATAATACAGTACACCTGGATTTGCTGCTTGGAATGGCATTCCATACATTCCACCCATCATTTCAGATGTCTTTATATAAATAGATTGTTCCTTATCTTCTTTAGTTGCATAATTAGTCAAATCTTCTACTGCTCCACTTTGTATAAACTGTGGATACATTTCTGCATACATGTATCCTACATCTGGACCTTCATCAGCACTTATAGCTGTTGCAAATTTTTCAGAATAATTCTCCCAAGGAATTATCTGCAAATCTACTTCACAGTTATTCTTTTCCTCAAATTTATCTAAAATAGGGTCCCAAACTTCCTTCATATTGTCTTCTACTGGTGGCATCCAAAGAACTAGCTTTTCTTTTTCTCCATCCTTTTTTGAATCTTTTCCATTTCCGCTTGAACACCCTGTTATAAGTGTTGTAGTCATAATTGCCACCATAGCTAGTGAACATAATTTTTTTAACATACCCACTCTTATTCCCTCCATCTTATTTTCTTTTTCATTATAATTCTACATATTTTTATTCCATTTAAAATATTATCAAAGCATGTATTTATTGTCTAATCAGTTTTTTCTATGCATTTTTTTTTATTATAGTTTTTTTCTATGACAACGTTTTCTAAAATTCCAAAAATAATATTTTACCATATCTAATCAGTCAGTAAATAAGGTTTTATCTTCATTTAATACCATTACTCAACAATAAAGGAAGTGTCTCAAAATGAATTTTTTAGTTCATGAAGCACTCTTTTTTGCATGAAATCAAATATCTTTTTATTATTTCAACAATAAAAAGAGGCTTATCTCTATTTTGAGACATCCTCTTTATTTTATACTACTTATTTATATTGTTATAATACTTTAGAATTTATTAAAACATATTATTCACCTTAATACTCATAGTGAATTACACTTTTATACTCCTCAAAAATCTTCTTATTTAATTCATCTCCACCATCTATATTTGCACTATAAAAAATTGGTGGATTCTTTAATCCTCTATCAACTAACTCTTGTGTAATTTGAGCTATAATAGAATTCATTATAGTAGTTGCAATTACAGTAGAAGTTGGACTAACTCTTTGATTTAGACCATCTATTTCTACACAGGCATCTCCCTTTTTACCGTGATTATCTATCACCAAATCACATACTTCATAAAGATTTTTTCCTGAAGAATGCCTTGAAGATACGCTCTTTGAGTAACTTAAATTAGTTATACATATTACTATTGCATTCTTTTCTTTAGCCTCTATAGCAAATTCTATACTTACTGGATTTCTACCAGATACCGAGTGAACTATAACTACATCTCCTTCTTTAATTGGAGTCTTACTAGATAACGCTGAGCCATATCCTTCTAATCTTTCCATCTTACTAGTATGAGTTATAGGTGATGTATCTAGCATTAAGGATTTTGCAAATACCGGATTTATAAGAACACACCCACCTGCTCTGTAGAACAATTCTTCTGTTAGTATTCCTGCATGTGAAGCACCAAAAGAAAATATTGCTTTTTTATTTTCTATTGCTTCAACAAGTATTTGTACTGCTTTTTCCATATTAGCTTTTTCTTCATTTTCAATTATATTGATTAATCTTTTTATCTCATTTATGTATTTAAATTCCATATCTATAATACTCCTCCAAGTAATGAACCTATAAACTTACTGATTATTCCAAATAGAGAAAGGTCGTTACCTCCAAATATTAGTATCCAGTTTTGAATAGTCCCTGAGTAAATTACAGCAGATATTCCTACTAAAGCTACCATAAATATTGCAGCTACAGCTGTACCTATTATAGCTCCACGTATACCACCTTGAGATTCTCCTATTACAGCTGCTGCTCCACATTCAAAGAATGAAGTTATAACAAGTGGTATAAGTAACATATTAAATACATTAAAGTAGTTACATATTAAAATCATAGCTGTAGATGTTAACATAGCAACTAAGAATCCTATTAATACAGCATTAGGCTTATAGTTAAATAATATTGGACAATCAAAAGCTGGTAGTGCATTTGGTACAACTTTTTCTGATATACCTTGGAATGCTGGCATTATTTGATTTATTAACATTCTTACACCATGAAGCATTATTATAAGACCTGCCCCAAAAGAAAGACCTTGTTTTATTGCATATGTTCCAATAAACTCATTAGTATCTTTAAACGCATCTGGTATCACTATTCCAACAACTATAAACATTAGAAACACTGCCATTCCTCCACTTATAGATATTTCTCTAAAGAATGATATACTTTGAGGTATGTTTATATCTTCTGTAGATTTTTCTTTATTTCCTACTAACTTTGCAATAAATCCAGATATAAGTGCTAAACAACCCGATGGATGACCTAGTGTAAACGATTCGTCTCCAATAACATCAAATACATACTTTCTTAATAACCATGGCATTATTGACCAATAAAGAGCTGATAATACTGCTGCAAAAGCGATTAATACTCCACCACTTAATCCCGCTTCAACTCCTGATGCTACAAATATAAATGGGAACCAGTAAAGCATGTGGCCTGTTAAAAAGATAGTCTTAATAGGTGTAAACCTCGCTATCATTAAGTGAAGAGCTAGACCTACAAACATGGCTAAACCTATAATACCTCCATAACTTGCAGTAAAAGTAACATCACTTAAACCTTTTGTTACTGCACCACCACTTATACTTTGGAAAGCTCCATTAATTGGTGCTATTGAGCTAACTAACATACCTGTTCCAGTCTCCATAATTATGATTCCGAAAGCTGCAAGTAATGACCCTTTTATAACATCCGATGCTTTCTTTTTCTGTAATATAAGACCAAATGCTGCTATCAATCCAATTAACATAGATGGATTACGTAAAATATTATTTGAAATAAAATCAAGCATTATATTTTTTTAGTGATAGGTCAACTATTTAAGTTTTCTAACACTAAATTCCTCCTCCCCTTATTACTACTTTTACTTTTAATAATCTTTTATTTTTTGTTACTTATTTTAAATTTACTTTTGAAGATTTACACTATTTCTTATCATTTAAGAAAGCTTGAACAACTTCTTTAACTTCTGATAAGTCCATATACTTCTTAACAGGATATACTGGTACATTGCAAGTTCCTTTTAATTCGTTTAATAGTTCTTGACTTGTAAATATACAGTCACAATCAGTTCCTCTAGCTGAGTTTATGTCTGTATTTTCTACTTCCCCCTCTATATCTAACTGTTTTAGAACCTTTTGTATTGTCATTTTTAATACCATTGATGAGCCTACACCAAATCCACATACTGCTAATATTTTCATTTTTCATTCCTCCTAATTTTGTCTATTTATAAGTTCTAGTATTGAACTTTTATCACTGTTAAGTATCAACTTTATATTTTCTTCTTCATACATCATCTCTGATAATGATGCCAATGCTCTAATGTGAGTAGTATTATCTATGGCAGCTAATACCATGAATATGTTTACTGGCTTTCCTAATAAGTCAACTTCCTCTTCCACTATAAGTAAAGACATGGCAAGCTTGTTTACCCCTTCTTTAGAACTTGCATGTGGTAGAGCAAATCTATCAGCTAAAACAATATAAGGTCCATATTTTTCAACTGATTTTATCATATTTTCTATATATAACTCTTCTATAGAGTTATCTTCCAATAAAGGCTTTGATGCTATTTTTATTGCCTCCTTCCAATCTTTAACGCTACTTATTATGTTGACTCTTTCTTCATTAATTAATTCCTTTAACATTGGTTGATATATCTCTCCTTCATCTATCTTGTGTATTATGTTTAATAAATCAGACTTTAGTGCTTCTTCATTATTAATAACTCCATTTTTTCTTATAGCCTGTATTATTAGTTCAAGATTGAAATATTTATCATTTTCTTTTACACTTGTTAGTTTGTTCATAAGTAATTGAATATCTGATGCTGTTAAAAGGGGATTTACAACTATTACATTACTTACATCTTGTATATCTATGGTCGTAATTATGTAATCGTAGTATACTTTTACTTCTTTTAATTGCTTAATGGACACTATTCCCACTATTTCTATAGTTGGTATATATTTGTATAACTGTATTTCCAAGCTTTTTGATACCATAAGACCATTAGGACAAACTAGCAAGACTTTATTTCTTCTTAGACCATTATCTCTAGAACCTCTTAAGTATCCACCAAAATAGGCTGCTATAAATCCTATTTCTTCTTCCCTTATCCCCTCAAATACAGGAAACTCTTCTTCATTCTCTATAATTGATTTTATAATTTTATAAAGTGACTCATGTTTATACTTAGTCTCATCTAGCATAGGATTGCTAATAGGAAACTTAAATCTTATTCTGTTGTAAGAAGAATGTAGGTGCCTTAAAATATTTTTTTTAAATTCATGCTTACTTTCTAATTTTATTGCTGTATTTACTTCAAACTTGTCTATAAGTTTATCTACATATTCTTCAACAATATCTTCCTTAACTTCATTATTTAAACTAGGAAGTGAACTTACATAAGTACACATATAGGCCTGTTCATTTTCATTTGCTTCTTCACATAAAAGGTCTTTACAATTATTAAAATAAGCAATTTTTTTGGCTTCATTTAGATATTTATATGAGTATAATGTTTTCCCATCTCTTATTCTTTTATTTACAAATTCTGTAAACTTAGTTAGATTTAATAAAGAGTAATCTGTAAGGTTTATACATCCTTTTGTATCAAATCTAGTTACTTCCTTACTTATACAATTAATTTCTAGTACATTTTCTTGTGTAAGTAATAAAAATAGTTCTCTAATAACGTATTCATCACCTATAATTTTGTATTTTCCATTGTACTCTAATTTCAATCCCATTGTTTGAAGGTATTTTTTTACATCTGTTATTGTTTGCACTACTGTGTTTTTTGAAAGTAACATTTCATTTGTTAGTTTTTCTATTGATATTTTTTCACCAAGTAATATTTTGTTTAATATAAAAATTTTTCTATAGTCACTATCTAAAAATTTATCTTCTTCGGTTGAAATTATTTTTCTTGCATTAACTAAGTTCCCTTCAAATGTAAATTTATGTTTTATATTTTTTATATTACCATTTTTTCCTAGTTGTTCATTTATAGCTAAGATATCATAATAAATAGTTCTCTTTGATACATTAAACTTTTCTTGTAATTCTTGTGATGTTACATTATTGTTTTTAATAATAAAACCTAATATTTTTTTAGCCCTCTCTTTCATACTACCTCCTTAATTTTATTATCTATATTTTCTATATATAATTCCATACCAAATAATTGCACATGATTTAATATTATTTTATACTTTTGCACATTTTAACTCTGTTCTAAAATAAATGCTAATAAAAAAGAGCTATCGCAAATCATTTAAAATCATTTGTACGACAGCCCCATTCTATTAACTTAAAATTTATTTTTTAGGTCTAAGTTCATTCTTATCTCTTTTTACTTCTTCTAATATTTCCTTCAAATTGTACTCAACACTAGAAAGCACATCTTCTGCATACTCAATTGACCCAATTCTTATCTCATTTGCTATTCTTTCAGCTCTATCAACTATCTCCTTAGCTCTTTGGTCTGCTTGAACAACAGGTTCACTTGATTCTACGTATGCTTTTACCACATCTTCAGAATTTTTCTTTAATTCTTCTATATTCTCATGATATTCTTGTTGTATTCTTTCAGCTTCTTTTTTTGCTTGTTCAACTATATTTGCAGCATCTTGCTTAGCTTGGCTTATTATTTTATTTCTTTCTTTATTAATCCATACTGCTTGTGTTACTTCCTCTGGTATCAAAGTTCTTATATCGTTAATTATAGCCAAAACTTCGTCTTTATCTACAGTACATTTATGTGAGAAAGGAATTGTAGAGGCACTTCTAAACATCTCCTCTAACTGTTCAAATAGTTCAATCATTTCTAAATCTATCTTCATATATCAATTACCCCCAGTAGTTTTTTTCTTTAATTCTTCCAAAACAATCTTTGGAACCAAATTTTTTATATCAGCATCAAAGAGCAAAACCTCTTTTATTAAAGATGAGCTTATAAATGAGTATTTTGTACAGCTTGGTAAAATTATAGTCTCTATATCTGGATTAAGTTCTCTATTCATATGAGCCATTTGAAGTTCATAATCAACATCAGCACCACTTCTTACACCTCTAACTAATGCTCCAATCCCATTTTCTTGACAGTAATTTATTAATAAACCATTAAAAGTTACAACTTTTATATTATTTAAATGGCTTGTACTTTTTTCTATAAGCTTTACTCTCTCATCAAAGCTAAATAGACCCTTTTTATTAGGATTATTTAATACTCCTATTTGTAATTCGTCAAATAACTTCGAAGCCCTGCAAATAATATCTAAATGTCCATTAGTAATTGGGTCAAAGCTTCCTGCAAATATAGCTTTTCTAGGTTTATTTTCCATATTATGCCTCCATCTTATAAAAAGTTAATGTAGTATTTCCATATTTCTTATCTCTAGTTTTTTCTAATTTACATATTTTATCTGGAAACAAATCATTAGTATCATGTTCTACAACTATTATTCCATCTTCATTCAACAAATTAGAATTATCAATTTTTTCAATAGCTTCTATAAACATATTTTTATAATACGGAGGGTCCATAAAAATTATGTCAAATTTACTATTTTGTAACTTAAGTTTATCTACAGCAGATTTAAAATCGAGGTTTAGAATAATACTTTCATTTTCAACTCTTGCCTTTTTTATATTAGACTTAACAATATCTATACTTTCCTTACTGATATCTACAAAAGTACATGCCTTGGCACCTCTAGATAAACACTCTATTCCTAAAGAACCAGTCCCAGCAAATAAATCTAGAACTTCACTTTCCATTACATATGAATTTATTATATTAAATAGAGATTCTTTTACTCTATCTGTAGTTGGCCTTACATCTTCATTTTTTGGAGTATTTAGTTTTAATCCTCTCGCTTTTCCTGAAATTACTCTCAATATGACAATCTCCCTTCAGCACATTATTACATTAATAATATTTTAACATAATTTAAAATTAATTTAATGAAATTTCTTTCACTATATCTTTGAATTTATCTATAATTTCTTTTTTAAGTGGCATGTTTTCTTTCAATTGTAGATTATTATCTTCACCTAATATATATCGAGCTTCTTGCTGTGCTAACTTTAATATTTTTATATGCTTAAACAGGTTTGCTACCTTAAGTTCTGGAAGCCCATGTTGCCTTGTCCCAAAAAATTCTCCAGGACCTCTTATTTCTAAATCTTTCTCTGAAATCTTAAAACCATCATTTGTCTCTTCCATTATAGCCATTCGCTGTCTGCATACATCTGTTTTAGAATCATAAATTAGTACACAATAAGATTTATGACTTCCTCTTCCAACTCGACCTCTGAGCTGATGTAATTGTGCAAGCCCAAATCTCTCTGCATTTTCTATTATCATTAATGTCGCATTTGGCACATTAACACCAACTTCTATAACTGTTGTTGAAACTAAAATATCTATTTCTTTATTTTTAAAACGACCCATTACTTCGTCTTTTTCACTCGACTTCATTTTACCATGAAGCAATCCAAGCCTTAAATCTTGGAAATATTCAGCTCTTAATTCCTCTACAAGTTCAACAGCTGATTTAGCTTCTATAGCTTCACTTTCTTCCACCAGAGGACATACAATATACACCTGTCTCCCTGATTCAACCTCTCTTCTTACAAGATTGTTGTACGCTCTATCCCTCTTACTCTTCTCAATGGCAAGTGTTTCTATTGGCTGTCTTCCTGGAGGAAGTTCATCTATAATAGAAATATCTAAATCTCCATAAAGTATAAGTGCTAAGGTTCTTGGTATTGGTGTTGCTGTCATTACTAATATATCGGGATTTGCACCTTTCATGGAAAGTTTACTTCTTTGCATAACTCCAAATCTATGTTGCTCATCCGTTATAACTAAACCAATATTATTAAATTCAACCTTGTCTTCTATTAGTGCATGTGTTCCTATCAATATATCAATTTCATTGTTTTTGATTTGTTCTAAAACTGTATCCTTTTGTTTTTTTGTAAGGCTACCTATCAATAAACCTACATTTATGCCAAAATCTTTCAGGGACTCCGTAAGGGAAATATAGTGTTGTCCTGCTAATATCTCTGTTGGTGCCATCAAAGCTCCTTGATATCCATTTAAAACGCAATTTGCAAGTGCTAAAAGTGCTACTACTGTCTTACCACTCCCTACGTCACCTTGAACTAGTCTATTCATTATTTTATCAGAATTCATATCTTGTATAATTTCATCCAATGCTCTATTTTGAGCTTTAGTCAATTTAAATGGTAACGCACTCGTTATATTTTTTAAATCTTTACTGATTTCAAATTTTATTCCATCTTCTTTATTTCTTCCACTTTTAAACACAAACAAGCCTAGCTGTAGTATGAGTAATTCTTCAAATACAATTCTATATAAAGCTATTTTTAACGATTCTTTATTGCTTGGTGAATGTATATTTCTAACCGCAAAATCTATATTGCATAGCCTATATTTTTCTATAATTCTCTTTGGCATATATTCTTGTATAATTAGCTCTTTATCTTCAAGTACTGTTCTAATTATACTCATAATTTCTTTATTTGTAACACCATATGTAAGCTGGTACACAGGCATAAATCTACATGTATTCTTAGGCGAATTAGTAAGATATTCTAACTCACATGATGTAAGTTCTAAACTATTAAATTTCTTCTTAACCTTACCAAAAACTAATATCGAATCACCTGGGCGAAATGTATTTTTTATATAACTCTTATTAAAAAACACTAATTTAGCTGAGCCAGTCTCATCCTTTACATCAATTTTTGTTAAAGTCATACCTTCTTTGGGACTAAACGTATTTATACTCGATATTACTGCTTTTATTGTAACTTTCTCATCATCCTCTAATTGTGCTATTTTCTTTAGATTATTTCTATCTTCAAATTGCCTTGGAAAATAATACAATAAGTCTTTTAAGGTAAATATTCCCAACTTATTTAGCTTATCTGCCTTTTTCGGTCCTATTCCTTTAACATATTGAACATCTTTATATAAATCCAACAAATATATCACCTACTACACAAAAATCCTGTACAACCAACTTTATAAAAGCTACTTGGTCATACAGGTTCTTATAATCATTATTCAACTGAAATTAAGTAATAATAAAGAGGTTGTCCTCCATAATATAATTCTACATCTACATCTTCAAACTTTTCTTCTAAAGAAGTACGTAGTTCATTTGCTTGAGATTCTGTAACATCTTCACCAAAGAATAATGTTATTATAGCAGTATCTTCATCAACCAACTTTTCAATAAGGTTTGATGTTACTTCATCTACATAATCTCCTGCTGATAATAAATTTCCTTCTGCAATTCCAATTATATTACCTTCTTTAACATCAATTTCATTCATTACTGTATCCCTAACAGCAAAAGTTACTTGACCTGATTTAACTGAATTTAAAGCATTCATCATAGCTTCTTTATTCTCATCTTCACTTAACTCTCCATTAAATGTTACTAATGCAGCAAATCCTTGAGGTGTGTTTTTTGTAGGTATAACTATTATGTTTTTCTCACTCAATTCTTTAGCTTGATTAGCAGCCATTATTATATTACTGTTATTTGGGAAAATAAATATATTTTTGGCATTTATATTCTTTATGGCATTCATAAAGTCTTCTGTGCTTGGATTCATCGTTTGACCACCTTCTATTATATGGTCAACTCCAAAGTCTTTAAATATATTTGCCAATCCTTCACCCATAGAAGTAGCTATAAATCCAAACTCTTTTTCTTCTTCTAAAGGCTCATCTTCTTTTTCTTTCTTATCTTCTACATCTAATAATGTGTTTTCATGTTGTAACTTCATGTTTTCTATTTTTATAGTTAATAATTGACCATACTTTAGAGCTTCCTGAATCACATTTCCTGGGTCATTAGTGTGTACATGTACCTTTATGACTCCATCGTCTCCAACTACTGCTAAGCTATCACCATAAGCCATCATTATATCTCTTATTTTAGTGTCTTCTACCTTAGAACTTTCTAGTATAAATTCTGTACAGTAACAGTATTTTATATCCTCTGTACTAGTAGTACTCTTTGCAAAGTCCATACTCGCTGAAGTATTAACATCCAAGCTAGCATTTTTTATTTCTATATTATTTCCCTTTATAGAAGCTAACATTCCTTCGTATATAAGTACAAGACCTTTTCCACCAGAGTCAACTACACCAGCATCTCTTAGATTTTTTAGAAGGTCTGGAGTTCTTTCTAATGAAGCATTAGATTCCTTTACAAGCATACTTAAAAACTTTACTATATCTTTTTCTTTTTTGGCAGCTTTTATTGCAAATTCTCCACTTTCTCTAACTACAGTAAGTATAGTACCTTCAATTGGCTTTATGACAGCTTTATATGCTGTATCTGAGCCATTTTTGAAAGCTTTTGCTAAATCATCTGTTGATAATTTACTTTTTCCTTCTATAGATTTAGCTATACCTCTTATTATTTGTGAAAGTATAACTCCTGAGTTTCCTCTAGCTCCCATTAAAGAACCTTTAGATAATGCCTTTCCTATGTCCGATATGTTATCAGTTTCCACTTTTGCTAATTCTTTTAAGGCATAAGATATAGTTAATGACATATTAGTTCCTGTATCTCCATCTGGTACAGGGAATACATTTAACTTGTCAACCAAATCTTTATTGTTTTGGAGATTGTTTGCACCTGAAATAAACATCTCTCTTAACCTTTTACCATCTATATACTGAATCATTTGTTTCCTCCTATGAAATTACTTAACTCTTATTCCTTGTACATTAATATCAATTCTAGTGACTCTTACACCAGTCATTTTTTCAACTACGTATTTTACTCTATCTATTATATTATTGGCAACAGTAGATATATTTGTACCATATTGTATTATAACATAAAGTTCTATTGCTATGGCATCTTCTTCAACTTCTTCAACTCTAACACCTTTCGTAGCATTTTCGCCTTTCAATAACTCTACTATTCCTTTAGATTTATATGCTAAACCTACTAAACCATAACTTTCCATGGCAGCTCTATATATGACTTGAGCTATTACTTGATTATCTATTTCTATACTTCCATATTGATTCGTTACCTTTGCACTCATGGTTGACCCCCTTAAGCTTATTTTTATTAAAAATATTTCTTAATTTATTTTTTACTATTTTTACTTATTTATTATATAAAATTATAATCATATCATACTATAAATATGGTATAATTTAAACCTAGAAAATTTTTTGGATAAAATTTCTTCTATAGTATATATATTGAAAGAAAAATAATAATTATTTTCCAAATATATTTACTTTATATAGAATTATATATATAATTTTATATGATAATAAGAAATTCTTCAATATGTGTAAGGCAAATATATATTTCTATTGCAAATTTTTGTTATTTATGATAATATAAATATGTTTTTAGTCTTTAAATAGTTATCATTTTAAGGAGGTGTGCGTAGATGGCAAAAGTATGTAGCGTATGTGGTAAAGGTAAGGTTTCTGGAAACCAAGTATCACACTCAAATAAACATAATAAAAGAACATGGTCAGCTAACTTAAGAAGCGTAAGAGCGATTATAGATGGAGCTCCTAAGAGAGTAAAAGTTTGTACTAGATGTTTACGTTCTGGTAAAATTGAAAGAGCTTAGTAACCACGTTTAAAAGCCTACTTCCGTAAGTAGGCTTTTTAATTTAATCATTTTTACTCTTTCTCATGAATTTTAAGATTATATTTGAAATCCATTTTGGTAACTTTATTGTTACTACTTTCATCAATACTCACCCCACACTTTATAGTTAAAATTATTTTAACAAAAAAATAATAATGCTCCACATCCAATAAGTATTAATGCGGTAAGTGCTGACCAAATCCAGCCAGGAAGCAACATTGACAAAATTACAGCCATTCCTGTTGCCAGACATAGTATTCCTAGCAATACCTTAGACTTGTTATTTCTCATGGAACACCTCCACATAGAACTTGTATCTATAAATATTTTCATATTCAAGTTTATGCGATAGTTTTCCATTTTAGACCAACAAACATAATATGTAATTTTAATTTTTTATACTAGAATTATTACTCTCTTCTGATATAGATTCTATCATATCTAAAATACCTCTTTTTCTACTTAATCTTTCAGGTCCGCTATATAAAACCACTGGTATGACTTTAGGAAGTTTAAAATTTTTATCTTCTATTTCCTCAAGGCTCTTTTTCATGATAAAGCTTTTCCAAATTTGCTCTCTATATGATTTTAATCTTGGTACAATATCAGTATCCATTTCTGTTTGAAACTCCAATACTATATAATGTGATACCTTATGTTTTTTAGAAAAGACCTTATAAATTATATCAACTTCCTTTCCTTTATATTCACATATAAAAGATGTTTCTAACTCTATATTTTTAAGAGTTAATTCTTTTGCTATTGAGACACTTGTAAAATTTTGAATCAAACTTAAAAAACTTTCTTTATCTGAATACATTTTTCTATACTCTTCTCGTTTTTCGTTGCTTCTTTTTAAATTCATACAGTTCCTCCTATTTTACGGACTCTCTATATTTTAATAGAGAAAATCTATAAATTTTATTTTTTAATTTTCACTAGTGAGTATTGACACTTGTGTGTAAAATATCCAGTAAAGATATTTTTTTATATTTTTATTA
This sequence comes from Clostridioides sp. LIBA-6822, assembly GCF_056688955.1. Classification (NCBI taxonomy): domain Bacteria; kingdom Bacillati; phylum Bacillota; class Clostridia; order Peptostreptococcales; family Peptostreptococcaceae; genus Clostridioides; species Clostridioides sp. LIBA-6822. Next base: position 3,027,679 of record NZ_CP196995.1, read on the forward strand.
AAAGATATAAATTTTTATATTTTAATATATTGACATTGACGTTACGTAAAAGTGTATATTTAATTTATAGGAGGTACTACTCATGGAATATACAGTTCAAAAATTAAGTAAAATAGCTGGTATAAGCACTAGAACACTTAGATACTATGATGAAATTGAGCTTCTTAAACCGCTTAAAATAAATTCCTCAGGCTATCGTATATACGGTCAAAATGAAGTTAATAAACTGCAACAGATACTTTTTTATAGAGAATTAGGGATTAGCTTAGAAAATATAAAAAGCATTGTAAATTCACCAACTTTTGATAGTCTAAGTGCGTTAAAAGAACATCATACTAAGTTACTAGCTAAAAGAAAACAAATTGATTTGCTAATAGAGAATGTAACCAAAACTATAGCTCTAAAGGAGGAAAAATGTACTATGACAGATATAGAAAAATTTGAGGGTTTTAAAGAAAAATTGATTTATGAAAATGAAAAAAATTACGGAACTGAAATTAGAGAAAAATATGGTAAAGATGCTGTAGATACATCAAATAAAAAGCTTAAAAATATGTCTAAAGAAGATTATGAAGATTGGCAAAATCTAAGTATTGAAATAATTAGCAAACTTAAAAAAGCTTTTAAAACTGGTGATGCTTCCAATGAACTTTCTCAAGAAGTTGCAAGATTACATCATAAATGGCTGAGTTACACTTGGAATACATATTCTAAGGAAGCCCATGCCTCTTTAGCACAGATGTATGTATGTGATGAACGTTTTACATCATACTATGATAAAGAACAACCAGGGCTAGCAAAGTTTTTGAGAGATGCTATAGTAATATATACAAAAAATAAATAACACAAAATAATAAGTCTCAAGTTTAAGTAAACTTGAGACTTATTATTTAATAACTGTACATCAATATACAACAATATGCAAATCCATTACTTACGTTTATTTATACTTAATTAATAAAAAATATTTTATTGAATTTTTATAAAGCTTATGTACTATAAAAGCCTATATTATAGATTTGATTATAGAAATAAAATTCTCAAAATTATTACAGTTAGATATATTATTTCTAATATCGCTATCATTAATTATCTTTAAAAAGATGTCATAAATGGAGTTCATTTTTATATAATCATCTTTATTTATAGCTAACATTATAACTAACTTAACAGTAGAATCTTTGTTCCAATAAATTGGTTCTTCTAGTATAGAAATACAAATCTTGGTTTTTATAGAACTTAATTCCATAGGATGAGGTATTGCTAAAAAGTCATCTATATTCGTAGAGGACAAGCTTTCTCTATAAAATACGGATTCTGTAAATGATGGAAATACAATTTCATTTTTAGTTAATTGATTACACATTAAATTTATAAGTTCATCCTTGTCCTTAACTTTAGGAGCAACAATAAATAAATTTTTATCAAAAAAATTCTCCAAAAGATTACTATAAGTATGAGAATCATTAGTTATTGATTTAGATATATTCTCAATATCTTTTTTTAGTAGTTTTAAATCTACTAATACAACAGGTATACTACTATGGCTTAAAGGAATAGTTGATATTATTATATCTACATTTGATAATTCACTCGCCAAAAATTGATTAAAAGATAAACACTTAAGTATATTTATTTTTTCATGGAAAACTTTATTTAGTTGAACCTCTAATAATCTACTTGAACCATATCCTGAACCACATACTAATACTACATTTTTACATTTAATATTATTTTGAAAAAATCTCTCAATTCCAGCACCTATGTGAAGGGATACATATCCTACTTCATCTTCTGTTAAAGAGTAAATACTCTTTTTAAAAACTTTTTCTATAGCATTTAAAGTTATTTCAAATGCTAAAGGATAATTGCTTTTTATTGTATTTATAAGAGGATTAACCTTATTTAAATTATATGATTTAGAATTTAAGATAGATTTAAAGTGGAGTACTAAATCATTAAATAATACATTATCATCTCTAAGATCAAAGGTATATTGATTGTTGATTACATCTAAAAGTTCTTCAACATATTCTATAATCTTAGTGTCTACCCCCTTGGAAACGGTATCTACAGGATAACTTTTAGATATAAAATGATTGTATAGATAAATCCTATCTGCCTTTAAAATAGTTATATTATATTTAGTCTCAATATAATCAAATATATTTTCGACAGCAATATTTAATTCAAAGTCTGTTAAAACAATGTCTAATATATTATCTAAACAGTAACCATCAAGTATTCTACTTATAGTAATCGCTAAATGAATAATAAAGTTTTTTAAGTTAAAATCTAGGAAATTGATATTAAATTTATTGATTTCACGTAATACTATTTTTTGTAGCTCTATTAAATCTACATTATTAAATAATTCTATTTCTCTATCTGTAATTCCAATTATATAATTCTCAAAATCTCGATTTATTATATTATTAGAAATACATCTTCGAATATCTATTTCTTTCCCTTCAACTTTCACTCCATAGTATGGTTTTGAAACTAGTATTAAATCATATTTTGACAAAATAGGCTTTATCCTTTTTATATCATTTAATATTGTGACCTTACTTACATACAAGCTATTAGCTAAATCTTCTAGTTTTATATATGTATTGTTATAAAGAATATATTTTAAAATATATTGATTTCTTTCCATAGGAGAGTCTGGTATTTCGCTAGAATCCATAATATCATCAGATATTACTGCTAAATATTGTTGGTATAATCCTAAATTCAGAATATCTATATAATAACCTTCCCCTTTTTTTATTTTAATGATAGCACCATTTTTCTCTAAAGTTTCATTTATAGAAGTAATATCAGTTCTTATAGTTCTTTCACTCACTTTTAAATGATTACTTAAAGCTTTACAAGTGATTTTATCATCACTTTCATTTAATAATTTAAACAAAGTGAGTAATCTCTTATGCATAAGTATTCCCCTCCCCTTATAGAATTTCTTCTAAAATTATACTATTTACATTCCTATTATACAATTAGTCTAATAAAATTGTATGATAATAATTAATTTCCAGTTTAAAGTGGAAATTAGTTATTATCATAATATAAATTTCCATGTCGAAGTGGAAATTAGTTATGTTTAATTTAATCAAGATAGCGTTTACAATAGAAATATAAGTTAAGACATTAAGAAATGGAGTGGGAAAATATATGGTAATACAAGAAAAAAATATATTTATAGATAAAGACTTAAAAAGTAAAGAAGAAGTATTAAACTTTATTGCAAAGAGTGCTTATAGTTTAGGTATTACATCTAATAAAGATGCTCTTTTGGAAGACCTTTTGAAGAGAGAAAATGAATTTCCAACAGGAATACGGGATGGATTTGCAATCCCCCACACAAAAAGTGCAAATGTAAAGGAAGCATCTATACTCTATATTAAAACAAATCAAGAATTAGAATGGAAAACCTTAGATGATAGTAAAGTTAGATATGTATTTAGCTTACTAGCTCCACAAGAAAACGAAGGAAATATACATTTGAAAACTTTATCAAAATTAGCTACATGTCTAATGGAAGATGATTTTACAAGTGAAGTTAAAAATGCTAGTGATGTAAATCATTTAGTAAAATATATAACTAATAAAATGAAGGAGGAATAATTATGAAAATAGTAGCAATAACATCATGTATAGCAGGGTTAGCACACACACCAATGGCAGCAAAGGCTTTAGAACAAGCTGCCTCAAAAATGGGTCATGAAATCAAAGTAGAACAACAAGGGGCTATGGGTCAAGTAAATGCTATAACAAAAGAAGAAGCCAAAAGTGCAGACTTCGTACTTATAGCATCTGACCAAACTATATCTGGAATGGAAAGGTTTGATGGTAAAAAAGTAATAAAAGTTAAAATAGGTGTTGCTTTAAAAAAACCAGAAGCTGTTTTAACAAAGTGTATAGAAGCTATCTCTTAATAAAAAAATCTCACCCTAATATAGAATGAGAAAAATAAAAAAATAAAAAATTGTCTAATGTAATTATAACATATTATCAAAAAATATAACAAACTTATATAGGAGGAATTAAAAATGAGTAAAAAAAATAAATCTCTTCTAAGTGAACTCAAAGGTCACTTAATGACAGGAATTTCATATATATTACCACTTATAATAGGCTCATCTTTAGTTGTGGCTATACCAAAGCTTACAGCTTTAGCAATGGGAATAACAAGTTTAGATGCTTATGCTGATGTATCAGGATTCTATCATACGCTTTATTTAATGGAACAAGTTGGTTGGACTGGCATAGGTCTACTAAATACTGTATTAGCAGGATTTATAGCATTTTCAATAGGTGAAAAACCAGCTATAGGAGCAGGTTTTATTGGTGGGCTTATAGCAAGTAATACCAATGCAGGATTCTTAGGAGCAGTAATAGCAGGTTTCTTCGCTGGTTATGTTTGTAAATTTTTAAAGGAAAAAATTAAAATATCTGGTTCCGCAGCAGGAATGATGCCACTTATCATAATGCCACTTATCACAGTTGGATTAACTGGCTTTTTAATGAGTGTTATCTTAGCAGGACCTTTAGGAAATATAAATACTTCATTAAATGCTTGGGTAGCTGAAATGTGTCAAAACGGAACAAATTCGGTAGTATTAGCTTTAATTTTAGGAGCAATGATAGGATTTGATTTGGGTGGACCAGTAAACAAAGCAGCTTGGATGGCAGGAAATGCGTTAATGTTAGAAGGTATCTATTTACCAGCAATATTAGTAAACTGTGCAATAGTTATACCTCCATTAGGATATGGTTTAGCTACATTTGTAAGAAAATCAAGATTCTCTAAGACATTAGCTGAAACAGGAAAAGGTAATATAGTTATGGGTATAATCGGAATAACAGAAGGTGCAATCCCCTTCACTTTAACAAATCCCTTAAAATTAGTTCCTGTTAATATGATAGGGTGTGCTTTAGGTGTAGGATTAGCAGCTTTATTAGGTGCACATGCTATAATGCCTCCAGTTGGTGGATTATATGGATTTATATCAGTAGGTTCTGGATGGGCTTACTTAGTTGGTGCAATATTTGGTGCTTTAGTAATAGCAGTATTATCAACAACTTTAGTGGATTTTAAAGAAGAAGAAACTGATGAAGATACAGAATTTGATGAAATAGAATTGGATATAATGTAAGTCAACAGCTTAATTTTAAGTAATCGAGAATTGAGATTAACCTCAATTCTCAATTAAATTTTGGGAGGGTTTTATGAAAAAGACAAAAGTACATGTAGTTCCACATAGTCACTGGGATAGAGAGTGGTATTTTACAACATCACGATCAAAAATATATCTAATGAAAGATTTTCAAGATATCCTAGATACATTAGAAAAACAAGAAGACTTTAAATATTTTATGATGGATGCACAAGCTTCTCTCTTGGATGACTATTTAAAGTGGAGACCTCAAGATGAAGATAGAATAAGAAACTTAGTTCAAAGAAAAAAGTTAATTATAGGACCTTGGTACACTCAAACAGACCAATTAGTCATATCAGGAGAATCCATAGTTAGAAACCTTTATTATGGAATAGAGAGATGTAATGAATTTGGTAAACCTATGAAAATTGGATATGTACCAGATTCTTTTGGTCAATCAGCCCAAATGCCACAGATATATAAAGGTTTTGGAATAGATAGTTCATTATTCTGGCGTGGAGTTTCTGATGATATGGTAAAAACAACAGAATTTATGTGGAAGGGTTCAGATGGTTCAAAAGTATTAGCAGTTCAGATACCATTTGGTTATTATTATGGTGGTAATATACCAGAAGATGATTCTGATTTAAAAGAATACTTAAAAGATACAATTGGAAAACTTAAGAATAAAGCATCTACTAACAATGTGTATTTCCCAAATGGATTTGACCAAGCACCAATAAGAAAAAATCTTCCTGAGATATTGAAAAAAGCTAATAAAATAGATGTAGAAAATGACTATGAAATAAGTAGTATAGAAAACTATATTACATCAGTGAGAAATGAGAGAAATGAATTTTCAGAACTTGAAGGAGAATTTGTAAATGCTAAACATATGAGAATACACAAATCAATATTCTCATCAAGGTCAGACCTTAAGATTATGAATAACAAATTAGAAAACTATATTACAAATGTACTTGAGCCATTATTAACATTAAGTTATTCACTTGGAAATGAATACCCTCACCTTGTTCTAAAGGATATATGGAAGCTTATGTTTGAAAATGCAGCTCATGATAGTATTGGTTCTTGCAATAGTGACACAACAAATGAAGATGTATACACAAGATACAAACAAGCTAGAGATTTAAGTATAAATTTATTAGATTTGCATATGAGGCTTATAAGCACTCAAATCAAAAATAATAATGAAGAAATAACATTAACAATATTCAACGGATTGCCAGAAGTTAGAAACGAAGTTGTTGAATTTGATGCTTATATTCCAGGTGAAAACTTTGTAATAAAGAATAAAAACGGAGAAATTCTTAATTATGTAGTAAAGGAAAAAGAAGATATTACAGATTATGTACTAACTCAAACAATAAGATTAAATCCAAGCAAAAAAATATACATACCAGAAACTGTATATAGAGCAAAAATTGCTCTTTCAGTAAAAGATATACCACCAATGGGATATACTCAGTTAGTATTTGAACTAGATACTAAAAATCACTTTGAAATAAAAATAAGTAATTCCAAAGAAATAGAAAATAAATACTACAAAATAACTGCCAATGAAAATGGTTCAGTAGAAATACTAGACAAAGAATCTAATAAAATTTACAAAAACCAAGCTGTAATTGAAGATAATGGAGATGATGGAGATTCATATAACTACTCTCCACCAAGAGAAGATATTTATATATCGTCTTTAGATTCTGTATCTTTAGTAGAAGTACTAAAGTCAGATGTTCAGGAAGAAATGATACTTAAATATTCATTAATGATACCAGCTTCACTAGAAGAAAGAGCTAAAGGTAAAGTTTCTGTAAAAATGCCTATAAAAATGAAAATTACATTAGAGCCTAAAGAACAAATAATTAAGTTTAACGTTAATATAAAAAATGACAGAGCATTATCTCATAGAGTAAGAGTTTTATTTAATACTGAAATAGCGTCTAAGTTTTCTATAGCAGATCAACAGTTTGGAATAATACAAAGACCAACAGTATTAGAAGAAGATATTGCATTATGGGAAAGAGATAATCAATCATGGCAAGAAAAACCCATAACTATTGAACCAATGCAAAGTTTTGTTACTCTAGAGGATGGGCAAAGAGGGGTAGCATTATTGACTGAGAGTGTAAGAGAATATCAAATAGTTGGTGTTAACCTAGATACAATAGCATTAACATTATTCAGGTCATTTGGATATATGGGAAGAGAAAACTTACTTTATAGACCAGGCAGAGCTTCTGGCGAAAAAATAATACCAACACCAGATGCGCAATTACTTAAAAAATTAAACTTTGACTTTGGTCTTTACATTTACAATAGTCAGTTTGATGAAGCAAATGTAGCTAATACTGCCAAGAGATTCTTAACACCTATACAAATATATGAGTATGCAGACTTCTTAAATGGTAGACTTATATTTGCATTTAGAGATGAAAAACAAATATATGAAAATGAATACAGTTTGATGAATGTAGATGGTTCAGATTTTACTGTAAGTGCAATAAAGAAAGAAGAAAATGGAGATGGAATTGTAATTAGAATCTTCAATGGTATGAAAAATAAAGATACTAAGGGAAGTTTTAATATTAATAGAAATATTACTAGTGTTTATAGTGCAATGCTGGATGAAAGCTATGATAACACTAATAAGTGTGAAGTAAATGTAAAAACTGTAGAAATAAATTCTTTAGCACATTGTAAAGTACAAACAATAGTAATTAAATAATATAAATGGCTTATATAAGATTTCATTCTTTATAAGCCTTTTTATAGATTATATAAAACACTAAAAGTTATCGATATAATCTATAATATATACAATAAAATCCGAGAATTTATATTATGAAAAATATGAATGTACACAAAATATAGGGGGAAAAATCATGAATTATTATATAGGTATTGATATAGGTGGAACCAACATAAGAGCTGCTATATTAAATGAAAACTATGGAATGGTAGATAAAATTAAGATACAAAATAATGTATCAGAAGGACCATACAAAAATATAGGTAACTTATGTAATTATATAAAAGAAAGATGGGGCAAATACAGCATAAAATCTATAGGTGTAGGGTGTCCAGGTCCACTAGATTTAAGACAAGGAAAGATTTTAAATCCACCTAATTTACTAGGTTGGGAAAATTTTGAGATAAAAAAATTTATAGAAACCGAGTTTGGTATTCCTGTAGCTGTTAACAATGATGCTAATGTAGCAGGATATGGTGAAGCTAAAGTAGGTTCTGGAAAAGATGCAGAAAGTGTGTATTATATGACTCTATCAACTGGTATTGGTGGTGGATACATATATAAAGGAGAAATTGTAAATGGATTTAATAATGTAGCAGCAGAGTTGTGTAATATGATTATTAATGAAGATACTTACTCTCATTCTGGATTAAACAAAGGAGCTTTGGAAGGTCAATGTAGTGGAGTTAATATATCTAGAATTGCTACTGAAAAATTAAACAAACACATCTCTACAAAGGAAGTTTTTGAACAAGCTCAATTAAAAAATCCATATTGCAAGGAAATTATAAATAACTGGGTAATAAATATCTCAAAGGCAATAGCCAATATCATAGTAATAGTAGACCCAGAGGTTATAGTACTTGGAGGTTCTATAATACTACATAATAGCACTTACTTAAAAGATATAGTGTACCAAGTTGAAAAAATGGTTTTTGAAACTGTTAATGTTAATATAAAGTTAGCAGAAATAGGAGATGATGCAGGATTAATAGGAAGTGCCATATTGGCAACTTCATTGATTCATTAATAAAGTATTTTTTTATCTAGAGTAAAATTATAAAGATAAGAATACAACAGGATATACATAATATGTTTTATAAACTAAAAAAGGTGAATCCAGTATATCAGGATTCACCTTTTTATTTGTACAAATTAACATTATATTTCAAGACAACTTTTACAAAATTTTATTTTATAGAATCTATAGTTATAATCTGTGATAGAAGTCTAATCTATTTTTTATTAAAAGTAATTGTAACTTTAAATAAGTCTCCATCTACACTTATATTCATCTTACCACCCTGTAACTCTACAAAACTTTTTGCTATTGCTAGACCAAGTCCAGAGCCTTCTGTATTACGTGACTTATCCCCTCTTACAAATCTCTCCATTATATCATCTACACTAAAATCAATCTCAGTTGCAGACATATTCTTAAGCATAATAGTTACTTTATTATCTGTTTCTAAAATATCAATATACACTCTTGAACTTGGCATTGCATACTTACTTATATTTATTATAAGATTTTCAAATACTCTAAATGTACGCTGACTATCCAGTGGTAATATTATTTTTTCACTAGAAAAATTATTTTTTAATATTAGAGATGAATCTGCAATTTTGTCATCTAACTCTAAAAGTGTCTGTTTCATTAGAGATACAATATCCACATTTACTATATTCAAATGTACATCTCCACTATTTACCTTACTTACTTCAAACAAGTCTTCTATTAAGTGTTGTAATCTTTGTGATTTTCTATCCAATGTATCAATATACAATCTGCGATTTTCTTCTGTTATACTTTCATCTTTTAATAAATCTATATAAGTGATTATAGATGTTAAAGGTGTTTTTAAGTCATGTGATACATTTGATATAAGCTCTGTTTTCATCTTTTGACTCTTAACTTCTTCATCAACAGCTTTTTTAAATCCAGTTTGAATATTTCCTAGTTCATCTTTTATAGGATTAAAGAATCCTAAATCTTTTTCCATATTTACTTCTAAGTTTCCATCTGAAATTTTCTTCGTAACATCCAAAAGTTGATTATATTCACATACTGTCTTTTTAGAATAATCTGATAGTACTTTAAATAAAACTATTGAGTAAATTATTGCAAGTATTATCCCAAAGAACCACATACTACACATTATAACTATAATTACTAAGTTTACTCCCAGAATTATAGCTATAGTTTTATTTGGTTTTTCTTTTAAATTTATTGTTCTAATTTGATTAATAACCTTTTTCCATGCTTTTCTAAACCATACAAAAAACATTCCTGTTACAGTATTCTTTACAAAATACTCTCTTATTCCAACATTTAAAATATGTTTTAAAAGTGTTATAAATACAAATATTATTGAGAAGATTACAAACCAATAAGTTAGATTCATTAAGCTTACCAATATACTTGCCATTTTAGCACTTATATCATTATTTATTAGATACTCTACATAATTTCCATTCAAGGTATCACTTATTATACCAGTTGGATATAAGTCTACAATCCCCTGTACAATAGCAACGGTAATAAAAAGTATCTCCAATGGTATTCTTGATAATGTATCAAATCCTAGTAACTCCTTAGATTTTCTATATGGGAATGCTAAAGCCACAATCACGACTATAGCTAACATAATTTTTAAAATCATTCCAGAAATTTTATAATAAGAATTATTTTCTACATTGTTTATATATCCACTTATATTATCGCTGTTATAAATACTTCCATAACCATACCCTGCACTATCATCTTTGCTTATTACTTTAGGAATAGCATATACTAATGTTACATTTTTTATTGGTGTTAGTTTATATGAAATTGAATTTTCACCTAAATTTGTATTCATTAAATCTTCTCTTGCTTTAGATAATAGCATTTGATTAATAACTTTTTGATTTACTCCATAAGAATCGACAACATTTACTTTTCCATCTTTATCAAAATTCATTACAACATAAAATCTATAATTTTCTTTTATACCCTTAATCTTATTTTTTTTTTCTTCGTCACTCATTGTTGTATTTTTTGTTTGATTTTCATCAGAATTTTCTCCTGAACTATCATTCTTTGTTGTATCAAGAGCTCTTAATTCTTTATCTTCATTAAAAAGTTCGAAATTTTTTTCTTTATCAACTAAATAATATTTTAAATTTTTTCCTGAATCATTAATAAAAGACTCCCAACTTTCAAAGTTTTCATTAAAATCTGCATTAATATTATCATCTGTATAATAGCTTTCTGAACCATCATATAAGTTTTTTTCTTTGCCCACATTTTTTATATAGTTCATAGTTTCTTCATTTATAAAAAGCTTTGATGGTTGTATCATTTTTCCTTCTTGATCTTCTTTCATATTGTGATATAAAACATAACTTCCTTTATATATATCATCTACAAAATTTTCTTGTTCAAATGGATTTTTAGCTCCACCTTTAGCACCTGCTTGTATAGTAGAATATTGACTAACCATTCCTAATGATGCTGATAACATAAGTATAAAAACTATAATAGTAACTATATATTTATCTTTAAATTTTTTCAATTTTGTATCCAACACCCCACACCACCTTCAAATATTTTGGATTTTTTGGGTCTATCTCTATTTTTTCTCTTATATTCCTAACATGTACCATAACTGTATCTGTATTTACAGCATTCTCATTCCAAACTCTTTCGTATATTTCATCAGCAGAAAAAACTCTTCCTGCATTTCTCATAAGTAAACTTAGTATTTTAAATTCTATAGGAGTTGTTTTTATATATTTTCCATCAATACTAACTTCTTTTGTATTTTCATTTAATTCTAATCCACCTATTGCAAATACGCTATCATTAGCTTCTACACTTTGCTCTTTATCTCCAACCATGTTTAGATACTTAGTATATCTTCTAAGTTGTGAATTAACCCTAGCCAATAACTCTAATGGCTTAAAAGGTTTTGTCACATAATCATCTGCTCCTATATTAAGCCCCATTATTTTATCAACTTCCTCTGATTTTGCAGATAACATTATTACTGGAAAATTATGATTTTCTCTAAGCTTCATTGTAAGTGTTATTCCATCCATCTTAGGCATCATTATATCAACTATTGCCAGATGTATTTCTTGATTTTCTATAACCTTAAGCCCTTCTAATCCATTGTATCCCTTAAAAACATTATACCCTTGATTTAATAGGTATATTTCTATAGCATCTGCTATTTCTTTTTCATCTTCTACCACCAAAATATTATATGAATTCATTTTAATCTCCTTTATATCAATTAGTTTGTAAATTTTCTTTACATCTATGATTATACAATATGATAGAAGTTTTTCCATTTTTTTATATATTTATAGCTTTTTATTTTAGTTATTTGTACTTAAATTCTCATTTTAAAGACCTCCCTCTAGTACAAGTTTAGTACTGTTTTATTTTGTTTATATACTTAATATTAAAGTTAAAAACTTAAGATATTATATATACTTTTCTAAAGATTTTCTAAAGATTTAAATATATTTAAAATTAATATGCACAAAAAAAGTAGCTCTTATTGTATCAATTAAATCAATGATTTGAAATATAATATTAATATCAATAGAATCTACTTTTTAATTTTTAACATATTTATTTTTACTTCAATTTGCTTTTATAGAAATCATCATTTTTACTTTATAAATGTGCATATTTCTTCTACTGGCTTTTTAGATGGACTCTTTAGGTTATCTTCTGGTACTCCAAGAGCTAACATTGCTCCTAAAAAATACTCTCCCTTTTCAAATCCAGTTTCTGCTTCTAAAACATCTTCTATCTCATCTGCTGCATAGTTTTGACTTGTCAACCAACAAGAACCATATCCTAACTCAATTGCTGATAAGGTAAAGTTTTCAATTGCAGCACCTAAACTCTGCATACCTGGATTTCTTATAAACAACTTATCTATAGTCTCTTTAGGTGCATCTATAAGTTCTAATTCATAATATCCTGATGGATTATACACCTTTGTAAAAACTAATACTAAAACTGGGGCTTTTAAATAGAATAATGTAAAGTTTGGTACAAACTTTCTAAATCTATTAGCCTTTTCTGCTGATACTTTATCCATCTCTACAAGTATTTCTTGTTGTTTTTTAGTTATTACAGCTGCAATTTTTTCCATCAAATCACGTCGCTTTATAACTACAAAATGCCAGTTTTGAATATTTTTTCCTGATGGAGCTGCTCCAGCTGCTTTTATCATTTTTAAAATATCCTCATCTGAAACATCTTGATTTTTAAACTTTCTTACACTTTGTCTTTTAAAAATAGTATCTTGTAATTCCATTTTTAAATCCCCCCATAACTTTTTTATTATTTTAATATAATCTCTAAACTCATCCTATTTTAATATATCATGTTCTAATAAATCTTTAAATGAGTCTATAGAATATTCATATCCATCTACATTCCCAAATCCATACTTTGCATATATAAAAGGTATACTTACAAACTTAGCACTATTTGCATCACCTTGCGTATCTCCAACATAAATTGGATTAATTAATTTATTTCTATCGATTATAAGTTTATTATTCTCACCTTTATGTAAGCCAGTATTTCCAGGACATTCAAAATCTATAAAATACTGTTCTAACTTATGTGCTTTTAAAAAAGATTCTATATATCCAGCTTGGCAATTGCTTACTATAAATAATTTATACTTTTTAGATAGCAATCTAAGAGTATCTTCTATACCATCAAATAATTTAGCTCCATTTTCAGATAAATAGTCACATTCTTTTAAGGAACATTCATTCAATAAATTCATTCTTTCTTCTTCACTTAAAGTTGGAAATAAACGATTTGCTATTTCATCAAAAGAAAGACCCATGACGCTTCTAAACAACTCTCTTGTGACATTTAAGTCTATATCTTTATGCTTATTTAAAACATCCTGCCATACCTTGCATACTTCTTCAGTTGAATCCCATAAAGTTCCATCTAAATCGAAAATAATACTATCTACCACAAAAAAATCCCCCTTATGTCCAAAATTTATCATATATTTATAATTATATACTAAAAAGCAGATACAATCATAAATATATTTTACTTGATTGTATCTGCTTTGTAATATAAAATCAATTGCCAAAATCGACTTTTATAAATTTCTAACTACAAGTACACACCCTTGCTCTACTTTAATACTACAAGAATTACTCAACATAACATTTGACATTCCAATAGGTACAGAGTATTTCATATAATAGTTATCTAGAGGGTATTCTAAACCAGTAAGTGTTACACCTTTAGCATCTCCTTTTAGAGCTATTACAGAAATAGTATCACCTGCATTTCCATGTAAAGTAATTTCCTCATTCATAACTATATACATCTCTTCTTTATCAGAGAATATTCTAGAATATATACCATCTTCTTTTAGATAGTATAATAGATTTATATTGGTAATAGTATGGTCAATCCTTCCACCTAAAGCTCCAAAAAAATCAATATGATTTGCTTTAAGAGTTTTGGCTAAAAAAAGACAAAGCTCTGTATCAGTCTCATCTTTCTTAGATGGAAATTTTTCAAATTTAACACCTTGATTTCTGTAAAAATCTACCTTTTCTTCGTCTACTGAATCTAAGTCGCCTAATATATAATCTGGCATGATTTCCATTTTGTAGGCATGATTTGCCCCTCCATCTGCACATATTATACAGTCATAACATTCTTTAATTATAATATTTCTTGTAATTTCGTAATCTTCAATTTCACCATTTAAAATAATACATATTTTCATTCTTAAATTTAAACCAATTCTTCAAGAGAAGCATTCTTTCTAAATAAATTAACTGTTTCTTGAATGTCATCACTTCCAAATATTGCAGAACCTGCTACTATTACATTAGCCCCTGCCTGTACAACTTCAGCCACATTTTTAGGGCTTATACCACCATCAACTTCTATATCAATGTTTAATCCTTGATTATCTATAAGGGCTTTTAACTCTTTAATTTTATCTAAAACACAAGGTATAAATGATTGACCTCCAAATCCAGGATTAACAGACATTAATAATACCATATCTAAATCAGGTAGCACATGTTTAATAGTATCTATTGGTGTAGCTGGATTAAGCACTACACCTGCTTTTATTCCATATGATTTTATGTTTTGTATAGTTCTATGTAGATGCACACAAGCTTCCTGATGAACTGTTATTATGTCACATCCTGCTTTTACAAACTCTTCAATATACTGGTCTGGATTTTCTATCATAAGATGAGCATCAAATACCATATTTATATTTTCTTTTTTTAGGCTTTTAACTACAAGTGGACCTAATGTAATATTTGGTACAAAGTGTCCATCCATTACATCGATATGAAGATATTCACATCCTGCACTCTCTACCTTCTTTACATCCTCTAATAATTTTGCAAAATCTGCTGATAATATTGATGGTGCTAATTTAATCATGTTTCTAATACCTCCTACTGTTATTTTGTCTTATTTCATTTAGTAGCTGTATATAACTATCATATCTTTCTTTAGATATTTCTCCATTTGCAACAGCTTCTTTTATAGCACAATTGGGTTCATTTTCATGAATACATTTTGAACCAAACTTACAATCATTAAATTTATCAAATTCTATAAAATAATCTTTAAGCTCAACTTCTTCTATATCTTCAAGTGCAAGTGAACTAAATCCTGGTGTATCTGCAACCATTCCACCAAATTCCAACTTTAAAAGTTCTGCATGGCGAGTAGTGTGCTTTCCTCTTTTTATTTTATCACTTACCACTCCTGTTTGCAGTTTAAAGTTTTCATCTATTTCATTTAGCAAGCTTGATTTTCCAACTCCAGATGGTCCTGCAAATACTACAACATTTTCTTTTAATTCTTCTTTTACCTTCTCTATATTTAACTTAGTAATATTACTTACTGGGATGACCTTATATCCACTAAGTTCATATATATTTTTAACAGTTTCTAACGTATCATTATCATCTAAATCTGCTTTTGTAAGGATTATTACAGTTTCTAAATTTTCTTTTTCTGCCAAAACTATAAATCTATCTAAAAGAGACAAGTTTGGTTTAGGATTTTTTATTGCAAATACTATTAATGCCTTATCTACATTTGCTATAGGAGGTCTTATGAGTTCTGTATCTCTAATATCTATTTCTTCTAAGATACCTTTTTTTTCGTCTTCATCAACAACACTTATCTTCACTCTATCTCCAACTAAAGGTGTTATTTTTTTCTTTCTAAATATTCCTCTAGCTTTACATTCATAAAGACCATTGTCTGTATCTACATAATAAAATCCACTAATCCCCTTTATAATTTTTCCTTCTAGCATCAAATGCCTCCCTTTATAAAATTTATATAAACATATACTGTTTCTAAGCAGTATATCGTGTTATTGTTTCCTATTTTTATATAATACCACATTTTTTTTAAATAACAAATCCTCCGTTTGGACTAATTACTTGACCAGTGATAAAATTTGATTTATCCGATGCTAAGAAAATAGCACAATTTGCTATATCTTCTGGGGTTCCAAGCCTCATTAGAGGAGTTTCTTCTACAAGAACATTTATATCTTCTTTATTATATTCAGATAACATGTCAGTATCAATAACACCTGGAGCTATACTATTTACTCTAATATTTGATGGTCCAACTTCTTTAGCTAATGCCTTTGTCATACCTATTATACCTGCTTTTGTTATAGAGTAATGTACTTCACAAGAAGCACCTGATATTCCCCAAATCGAAGATATATTAATTATATTCCCTTTTTTTTCTGATATCATGTATTTTAAAGCAACTTGTGAACAATAAAAACTTCCTTTTAAGTTAATATTCATCATACTATCCCAGTCTTCATCAGTTATATCTGTAAATAACTTGTCTTGACTTATACCAGCATTATTTACGAGTACGTCCACCCCCCCAAATTCTTTTATGCAATAATCTATCATATTCTCTACATCTACTCTATTTGAAATATCTGCTTTAAATAATTTTACAGAAAAATTTTTTTTACTTAATTTAGTATACAACTCTTTAGCTTCATTTTCTGACTTATTAAAGTTTATTAATACATTATATCCTTCTTTTGCAAAAGCTTCACACATAGCTTTGCCAATACCTCTAGAGCCTCCTGTAATTAAAACTGTTTTATTTTCCATAAACTCTTTTCTCCTTTATTATAACCAATTCCATATTTTATACAAAACAAACTGCCCCTTTAAAGAAAATATTTTCCATAAAAGGACAGCTCTTATTTTGCTAACATTTATTCTGTTTTACCAATATTTCCGCCAGTTCCAGATGGAGTTTCTCCATTTCCTCCTGAGCTTGAGCCTCCTGAGTTATCTCCACTATTTCCTGAGTTTGAGCCTCCTGAATTATCTCCACTATTTCCTGAATTTGAACCTCCTGAATTATCTCCATTATCTCCTGAGTTACTACCGTTGTTTCCTGAGTTTCCTCCACTATTTCCTGAGTTTGAACCTCCTGAATTACTACCGTTATTTCCTGAATTTCCTCCACTATTTCCTGAGTTTGAACCTCCTGAGTTACTGCCGTTATTTCCTGAGTTTGAACCAGGTGTTTTTGTATCATCATCATCAGGTGTTGTTGGTGTTTTGTCTGGTGTTGTTGGTGTCTGTGTATTTGATTTTTCTGAACCTTTACTCACATATAGGTTTATCTCATCGCCCTCTTGAACTCTTGATGAACTAGCTCCTGGACTTTGATTTAAAACTGTACCTTCTTTATATATTGAACTGTACTCATACTTAACTGTCCCCACTTTTAAGTTATTTTCCTCAATAAGTTGCTTTGCATTACTTAAAGTAAGTCCTACTACATTAGGAACAGAAGCCTGATTTGCACCTTTGCTTACAACAACATTTATAGTATCACCCTTCTTAACATTTGTGCTTCCTCCTTCAGGTGTCTGTGATATTATACAGTTTTCATCGACCTCACTACTATACTCTTCACTTTTTACACTTAAGGATAATCCTTCTTTTTCAACAGCACTTTGAGCTTCTTCCAAAGTCATATTTACAAGATTAGGAACACTCAGAGACTTACTGCCAAACCCTCCTGCAAATAAAAATTTATATGCTAGGAATACTTGAGCACATAATATTACTATTAAAACAGCTGCAATTACTTTTAATCTTTTTCTAGACTTTGGACTTTCCTGTTTTTTCTTCTTTTTCTTAGCCCTCTTACTTGTAGTATTCTTAGGTTTCTGATTCTTTTTAGCTCTCATTATCTCTTCCTCATCTTCATCTTCTTCATCATCGTCTTCATAAAAATCATCATAGTAATCATCATCTTCATCCAAATCAGCAACTTCAACAGGCTTAACTACTTTTTCGGGAGCTGGCTTTGCAAGTATTGGATTTACAACTTTATTAATTTCCTTTTCATCAATTTTCTTAGTTGCAAAATCATCATATTCTTTTATAAAATCTAAATCAATGTTTTTTTCTATATACTCGATATCTTCTATCAACTCTTCAGCAGTTTGGTATCTGTCTGCACTAGATTTTTCTGTAAGCTTTTTTATTGTAGTTCTTACACTTTGAGGAATTCTAACTTTTTCTTCTGATGTAAAATCTATATCATCATTAATGTGTTGAAGAGCTATAGAAATTGGACTATCTCCCCTAAATGGAACTTTTCCTATCAACATTTCATATAAAACTATACCTAAAGAATACAGGTCAGCATTATTAGTTACAAATTTACCTTTGGCTTGTTCTGGTGAAAAATAATGTACTGAACCGATTATACTACCAATATTGGTCATTGTTGAGTTTGAGACAGCTTTAGCTATACCAAAATCAGCTACTTTTACTACTCTTCCTTCATTGGATATGAGGATATTATGAGGTTTTATATCTCTATGTATAATCCCTTTTTTATGTGCAGCACTAAGTGCCATAGCTATCTGTTTTGTTATATCTAATGCAGTATATTCATCTAATATACCTTCATCTTGTATAATCTCTTTTAGATTCTTACCATCTACAAACTCCATTACAATGTAGTGAACTTTTCCATCTTCACCAACATCATAAACATTTACTATATTTGGATGAGAAAGACTAGCTACTGCCTCTGCCTCTCTTTTAAATTTTGTTAAAAATTCATCGTCATCTACAAATTCAGGTCTAAGTACCTTAAGTGCAACAGTCCTGTTTAATAACCTGTCTTTAGCCTCATATACAAAGGCCATACCTCCATCACCAATCTTTCTGATGATTTCATATCGATTTCCTAAAATTGTATCTCCCACAATATCACCGTCCTAATTATACTTTTATCACTATAACCGAAACATTATCTTTACCAGAAACATCATTGGCCATACTTATCAATTCTTCACTTATATTACTAATTCTCTCGTATTCATAATCTAATATTAAATCTCTTATATCTTCATCATCAATAAACCCAGTTAATCCATCTGTCGCAAGAAGTATTATATCACTTTTTTTAATTTCTTTCTTAAAAATATCTACAACAACCATATCATCTGTTCCAATTGCTCTAGTTATTCTATTCCTTTGTGGATGTCTTCTCGCCTCTTCTTCTGTAATAACATGAGCCATCATAAGTTCTTCAACCACGGAATGGTCTATAGTTATTTTATCAAATTTTTCATCTGTTAACAAATAACATCTGCTATCTCCAACATTTGCCACATATAAGACATTGTTATACACTATAGCTGTAACTAATGTAGTTCCCATTCCTTCAAACTCTATATCTTCCATAGATTTATTGTGCACAATTGAGTTTACATTATTATAAGCCTGTTTTAATATATCATCTATATAGTCTATTTTTACATTATCATGTTGTAATAAGTTTTCTTTTAGAAAATCAATTATATTTTCTACTGCTAATTTACTGGCGACCTCACCCTTTTTATGTCCGCCCATTCCATCAGCTATGGCAAATATTCCTATTGGACCATGTTCTGTATCTATAACTTCTCCCTCACAGTAGTCTTCATTGTTTTTTCTTATTTTACCTATATGGGAGGCACAACTATAAACCATACGACTTCCTCCTTACAAATTACTTGTATTTTCTTCTCAATTGACCACAAGCTCCACTAATATCAGAACCCATAGACATTCTAACTGTAGCAGGTATATTATTTTTCTCCAAACTATCCCTAAATTTATAAATAAATGCTTTATCAGGCTTTTCATATTCTCTTTCTTCGACTTTGTTTATTGGAATTAAATTTACATGGCAGAGCATACCTTTTAGGAGCTTAGCTAATGCCTTTGCTTCTTGTTCTGAGTCATTTACTCCTTTTATAAGAGAATATTCAAATGTGACCCTTCTATTTGTCTTTTTTATATAGTATCTACATGCATCCAATATTTCTTTAATAGAGTAAGCATTTGCTACAGGCATAATTTTTCGTCTTTCTTCATCATATGGAGAATGAAGTGATAAAGCTAAATTTATGGCTATTTTTAAATCTGCCAATTCATACATTTTAGGTACTATTCCACAAGTTGAAAGAGTTATGTGTCTATACCCTATATTAAGACCATTTTTTTCATTAATTATTTTTAAAAATTGTTTTGTATTTTCAAAATTATCAAGTGGTTCACCACTTCCCATCAATACAAGATTTGATACTCTCTTTCCAGTATCTTCTTGAATTTTAATAACTTGGTCTAAAATCTCCCATGGTTCTAAGTTTCTAATCAATCCATCCATTGTAGATGCACAGAAATTACATCCCATTCTACAACCCACTTGATTGGAAATACAGACAGTAACCCTACTATCATAATCCATCATCACAGTTTCTATTATATTTCCATCATCTAATAAAAACAAATATTTTTTTGTACTATCTACCTTAGACTCTAACTTTAATTCTATATCTATATGTCCTATACATGAAACTTCTTCTAATTTATTTCTCAAACTTTTTGGTATATTATTCATATCATCAAAAGTTTTTGCACCCTTATATATCCAAGCAAATATTTGACTTCCTCTAAAGGGCTTTTCATCTATAGTCTTCATAAATTCTTTAAGTTCATCTTCAGTAAAATTTTTTAATACTACCTTTTTCTTTTCCATTATCTTCACTACCTTATTCTCTTTAATTTTGCTATGAAAAAACCATCTATACCATGAATATTAGGATATATCTTTAAATACCCTTTGTCTTGATTATCCAAGTCTACATTTACTGTATCAATTGGAGTCAATTCAAAATTATTATTTTCTTCAATAAAAGAAGTAACTATATTTATATTTTCCATATCTTGAATTGTACATGTACTATATACTAAAGTTCCACCAATTTTAACATACTTTGATGCATTTTCTAAAATTTTCTTTTGTATAGAAGTAATATCTTTTAAGTCTTCTTCTTTCTTGTATTTAATTTCTGGCTTACGTCTTATTATACCAAGCCCAGAACAAGGAACATCTGCTAAAACATAATCAAATTCACTTATACTATTTTCATCAATTTCAGAAGCATCAAACTTTTCTACACAGACATTTTTAATGCCCAGTCTATTTACAGTAGCTTTTATAAGCTTTAATTTGTGCTCAAAAATATCTCTAGCTATTACTTTACCAGTATTATTCATCAAAGTAGCTAAATGAGTAGATTTTCCACCAGGAGCACTACATACATCCAAAATAGACGAATCTTCTTTTGGGTTAATTACTTTCCCTACTATCATAGAACTTATATCTTGAATTGTAAATAAACCAGCTTTAAATAATTCATTATTTTCTATATTCTTCATTTTTTCGACTTTAATAGCTTCTTCTACCATAGGAACTTTTAAACATACAATACCCATTGCATTTAATTTTTCAATAAGTTCCTCTCTACTTATTTTAAGTGTATTGGTTCTTATATAAATACTCGGCTTTTCATCGTTTGCCTCCAATAAATCTTCAGTAAATTCTTGTCCAAAATTATCTATCCAATTTTTTATAATCCAAGAATTATAAGAATACTTTATAGATAAGTATTTTACACTATCTTCCTCAGTTATGTCCATTATAGTATCTTTACTTCTTATTTCATTTCTAAGAATAGCATTTATAAAACCAGAAGACTTTTTATCATATTTTTTAGATAATTTTACAGTTTCATTGACTGCTGCATAATCTGATATACTATCCAAAAATAAAATTTGATATGTTCCCATTCTTAAAAAGATTTTAACATAAGTTGACATTTTTTTTACTTTTATTTTTGAAAGTTTATTGATTATGTAATCTAAATAATACTTATTTTCTATTACACCATAGATTAACTCTGTTGCAAGTCCTCTATCCATATCACTTATTTCTAAGTTTTTAAAATGTTTATTTATTGCAATATTTGAGTAGTTATTATTTTTCTCTATATCACATAATACTTTAAATCCAATTTCTCTTGCATCCATATAAATTTCTCCCTTTTATTAAACATAAAAAAGGGTTGTTTCTAAACAACCCACTTTACTTTTAGTCATCTCTTCTTTGAGCTATTAGTAACAATCTAAGTAATTGAAGTATTGAAACCAATGCTGCTGCAACATATGTTAAAGCTGCTGCTGAAAGCACTTTTCTACTTTGTCTTGACTCACTCTCATCTATAATACCTAAATTTCCAAGTTGAACAATTGCTCTACTTGAAGCATTAAATTCTACAGGTAATGTTATTATCTGAAACAATACTGAAGCTGAAAACAATAGTATACCAATTTTTAAAAATGGACCAGCCATAATAAATCCTATAAATATTAAAAACCAAGATATACTTGATGCAAAATTTACTACTGGCACTAAGCTACTTCTTATTTGAAGAGGAGCATAACCTTTAGCATGTTGCATTGCATGACCACACTCATGTGCAGCTACTGCAACAGAAGTTATGGAAGTTCCATAATATACATCTTCTGATAATCTTACGACCTTTCTTCTTGGGTCATAGTGGTCACTTAAGTGTCCTCTAACCATTTCTATACTTACATCATACAGACCATTTGAATCAAGTACTCTTCTTGCTGTTTGTTCTCCAGTATATCCTCGACGTGTTCTTACTTTCAAATACTTATTTGTTGTTGAACTCACTTTAAATTGTGCATATGCAGTGAATAGTATAGCTGGAATTAATATAATCATCGTTGGGTCAAATCCCCAAAAACCGCCATATACAGGGTACATAAATAACACTCTCCTAAAATATATTTTTACACATCCTCTTAATATTCACATAGCTTAAAAACAGTTTAATTACAAGCTAATATATTTTTTCCTGTTAAAAAGTCTATAGCTTTTTCAATATCTACCATATCTACATTAGTATTTACACAGGGTCCGTTAGGTCTTTTGTTAAATACACCTAAAACAGGAATTTTTTTTATATCTTGTATTCCAGATGTTAAGTCTCTTTCACATGCAACAGCTATAACAGCTTTAGGTTTATTGTCTATTATAATCTTTCTAGCTAAAGTTCCTCCTGTAGCTACAAATATTTTTACTTTACTTCTTTTCTTCAACTTAGTCAATTCTCCTATATTGCATCTTCCACATTCTTTACAATTATCTATATCATTAGTAACTTTTAATTTACAACTATTCTCTTGAATACAATGAGGTATTAAAATTATTATATCCTCTGGATTAAAATTATATTTATTACTGTATATATATTCATTATTTAACTTTATATATATCCTTCTAATCTCACTTTTTGACATACCAAATGAGGATGCAATGAAAGATATAATGGGAAATAATCCACTGACAATCTTAAAGTTTATTTTCATTATATTTGAGTTAACATTTTTTCCTTTAATTACTCTATAAGTAACTGCTGTTGAAGATAGTATTATAAGTATTAGTGATATTATTATAACATTTATTGCTAAAGAAAATATTTGAGTTAAACTCATTATAAAAAAGTTTACAACTCCTATCAAAATCCCTAATATTAAAATTAAAATCCCAACACTTGTTAAATACTTCTTTATATCTGTCATACTTTTCACCTAACCCAATACTAAACCAGTTTCTATAGTATTCCCTTTTATATATTCACCAACCAACATTCTCTTTTTATTTGGCATCTGAATTTCTTCAATTAAAAGTACCTTATCTTTAGTACTTACTTTTATACCCTCTTTATTTACATCAATTATTGTACCTGCATCTTTTGTGCTTTCTTCATCTAACACTTTGGTTTTCCAAATTTTCATTGTAACACCATTGTAAGTAGTATAAGCACTTGGCCATGGGTTTACACCTCTAACTAAATTGTGTATTTCCATAGCATTTTTTGAAAAATCTATATTGCCTAATGATTTATTCATTATTGGAGCATAAGAAAATTCTTCATGATTTTGTACCTCTCTTGGTGCAGTTCCTTCTCCAATTAACTTTAATGTTTCTTTTAAAGTTTCTGCACCTATGTTCATCATTTTATCATGAAGTTCTCCTGCTGTTATATTATCATCAAGATTCACTTCTGTTTTTAATATCATATCTCCAGTATCTAAACCTTCATCCATGTACATAGTTGTAACACCAGTCTTTTCTTCACCATTTATTATTACCCAATTTATAGGTGCCGCACCTCTATATTTTGGAAGTAAAGAAACATGGACATTTATACATCCAAGTTTAGGAATTTCTAATATGTCTTTTGGAAGTATCTGTCCAAAAGCTACAACCACTATTACATCTGGATTTAAAGATTTCATTGTCTCTATGAATTCTTCATCCCTAGCTTTGATTGGTTGATATACAGGTATATTATTTTCAATTGCAAGCTCTTTTACTGGACTCATGCCTAGTTTCTTACCTCTTCCTTTTGGTTTATCTGGCTGAGTTACAACACCTAATATATCATACTTCTCATCTATTATTTTTTGTAAACAAGGAACCGCTATATCAGGTGTCCCCATAAATACTATTTTCATTAAATCAACTCCTACTACTTTTCTATTCTATCAACAAATAGAATTCCATCTAAATGGTCTATCTCATGACAAAATGCTCTAGCTAAAAGTTCTTCTCCTTCTAACTCTATTGTTTCACCATTTCTATTTAAAGCTCTAACTTTTACATAATTTGGTCTTCGAACATCTCCACCCTCTCCAACAACACTTAAACATCCTTCCTCGTCTATTTGCTCTCCAGATGTTTCTATTATTTCAGGATTTATAAGTTCTATAAGTTCTTCTCCGATATCTATTACTACTACTCTTTTTAAAATTCCAACTTGAGGTGCAGCTAATCCAACACCATCTGCATCATACATAGTTTCTGCCATATCATCTAATAATTGTATTATTTTTTCATCAATTTTTTCAACCTTTTTTGATTTTTTTCTTAATACTGGTTCTCCTATTTGAACTATCTGTCTTAAAGCCATTATATTTCCTCCTAAATTTATAATACACTGTTTGGATTAATATCTATAGATACATTGATATTCTTATCAAATATCAAATCTCGTTTTGTTATACATATATATTTTATTATACCCTTTAACAGATTAATTTCAATATTTTCATCTTTAAAGAGTATCTGCCATCTATAATTTTGATTTATTTTTGATATTGAACATGGGTTTGGACCTAATATAAATCCTAAATCATTTATACCCCTTTTTTCTAATAAATAAATCAATGATGCATGCATATTTTTTATGTTTTTTACTACTAATCTCTCATCTTCACCACTAACAACTACACTCAACATGTTATTAAAAGGAGAATATCCAAATGCTTTTCTTATTTTTATCTCATCTTCATAAAAACCCTCATAGTCATATTCAATAGCATGTTTAATAGCATAGTGTTCAGTATCATATGTCTGAAGTACTACTTTACCCTCTTTATCTGCTCTCCCGGCTCTTCCAGAAACTTGAGTTATCAGTTGAAATGTAGTTTCAAAACTTTTAAAATCTGGAAAATTTAATATCATATCTGCAGATAAAATCCCTACTAAAGTTATATTATCAAAATCTAATCCTTTACTTAACATCTGTGTTCCAATGAGTACATCTGCTTCTTTATCTTTAAATTTATTTAGTATTTCATCTAAAGCACCTTTTTTTGAAGTTGTATCCTTATCCATTCTCAAGGTTCTTATATCTGGAAAAATATTTTTTAATTCTTCTTCAATCTTTTGAGTTCCAACTCCAAAAGGCTTAACATAGTGACTTTTGCACTCAGGACACTCTTTTGGTATTTCTTTCTCATATCCACAATAGTGGCATCTTCCATTATTACTTTTCTTGTGATAAGTTAAAGATATGTCACAATTTTCACACTGAAAAACGTATCCACACTTTCTACAAGATACAAAATTTGCATAACCTCTTCTATTTAAAAACAGTATGACTTGGCTATTCTCTTCAATTGCACAACTTATTTCTTTTTGGAGCTTCAAACTAAATATACTCCTATTCCCCTTGTCCAGTTCATCTTTCATGTCTACCACTTCGATGTTTGGAAGAGGTTTATCATTTGCTCTATTTTTTATATTTATAAGTTTGTATTCTCCAGATTTTGCTTTATAATATTCTTCAATTGAAGGAGTAGCTGAACCTAAAATAAGAGTTAGATTATTTTTTAGTGCCATAAATCTAGCTACTTCTATGGCATTAAATTTTGGATTCTTCTCAGACTTATATGATGACTCATGGAATTCATCAATTATTATAAGACCTAAAGAATTAAAAGGTGCAAATAGAGCTGACCTAGCTCCAATCAAAACTCTTATTCTCCCTGCTTTTACAGCTTTATAGACGTCATGTTTTTCTCCTTCAGATAGTTTACTGTGAAACACTCCAACTAAATCACCAAACCTGCTTTTTAACCTATCTATTGTTTGAGGAGTTAATGCTATTTCAGGAACTAAAAATATACTATCTAAGCCTTGATTTAATGCAAATTCTATTATTTCCATATAAACTTCAGTTTTTCCACTTCCAGTTACGCCATGAATTAAGTATGGTTTCTTCTCATTCACAAACATATCTGACTTTATCTCATCAACCGCTTGTTGTTGCTCATTGTTTAATTTTATACTTTTTGATATAGATTTGTAAATACTTTTTGGCTCTCTATAGTAATCCTTAAACTCTAATGTTATTAACTTCTTTTTATTTAAAGAATTTATACTTTGTCTTGAGGCATTTAATAAATCTAACAAATCATTTATCTCTACATTTTCATTATTTTTAAGAAAACTTAATATCTCTTTTTGCTTGCTTCCTACATTTATCTTATTTTGTTCTATATAATCATCAATTTTATCATTTTCCAAACTCAAAGATATATAACATACCTTCTTTTCATTTTTATGATTTTTGTATTCCCAACATAGCTTTATAATTCCATTTCTATTCATTGTGTACAAAGAACTATTTAGATTTGGTATATATTTTAACTTATCAACCTTAATTTTTCCTTTACCATCAATTACTTTTTCTAATATCTCTCTATTTTTATCACTCAAAGTCAATATTTTTTCCTTTAATTGAGCTTCGTTTAATCCAGCTAAACTTTCACCTAATAATATCACTTTATAATTATTTAATTTGTATCCTTTTGGATATATTAAATTTATACATTCTATATAAGTACACAAATATCTATTTTTCATCCAATAAACCAATTCTAAGTCTTCTTCTCTAAATATTGGCTTCTCATCCAATATATCAATAATTTCTTTTATCTTTATTTTTTCATCTAAACTATCTGTAAATTGAAATACAAAGGCTTCTGTTGGTCTATTACCTTTTCCAAATGGTACTAATATTCTATGTCCAAGTCTTATAGACTCTGATAAAAATACAGGAATTTGATATGTAAATAAATTATCTGTGTATATAGTATTACTTCTAACTATTACCTTTGCATATTTTTTCATTATAAAACCTCTACTTAAATTTAATCTACTGTTTATATTCTAATATATTTTACAAAATGTTAAAAATATCAGCATTTATAAAAAATTTCAAGTCATTAATAATATTAACCATATCTTAATAGTTAACTATTAATTATATTTTATACTTTATGGCAAAATAAATGCTGAAAACCACAATTTAACTGACATTTGCGAGTTTTTACTCGCTAAAATTAAATTGCAGCTTTCAGCCACTTTAGCTGTGATAAAATACACAAATATCATATTTAAAAAAGTTCTTATCTCTCAAGTAACACTTTAATTTTATTTAAAATAACATTAGCTACTTCTTCTTTTTTCATTTTAGGATACTCAGTAATATTTCCTTCTACATCTATGATTTTTACAATATTAGTATCAGTTCTAAAACCAGCACCCTCTTTAGTTAAATCATTTGCCACAATAAAATCTAGATTTTTCTTTTTTATTTTTCCTTTGGCATGTTCTATAAGGTCGTTAGTTTCAGCTGCAAATCCTACTAATATCCTATCTTCTTTTATTTTTCCTATTTCATAAGCAATATCATAATTCCTACTTAGTTCTATTGATAAATCATCATTCTTCTTTTTAATCTTTTTGTCAGAATAGGTTTTTGGCTTATAATCTGCAACTGCTGCACTTTGAATTACAATTTTATTTTCACTTAAATTTGATACTACTGCTTCATACAAATCCTGTGCTGATTCTATTTTCACAAACTTTTTAAGGTTTTGTGGAATAGAAAGGTTTGTAGGACCTGATATTAATGTTACATCAGCACCTCTAGATATAGCTTCTCTCGCTATAGAATATCCCATTTTACCAGAAGACCTATTAGTTAGGTATCTTACTGGGTCTATGCTTTCTACAGTTGGACCAGCTGTAACTATAATGCTTTGACCTTTTAAATCTTGCTCTTTAGTAAGATTAGCTAAAACTTCCTCTACTATTACATCTGGATTAGCTAATTTACCTGCTCCAATATCTCCACATGCAAGTCTTCCACTTTCTGGTTCAATAAATTTATACCCAAAATCCTTTAACGTTTGAATATTTTTTTGAACAATTGGATTTTCATACATATTAGTATTCATAGCTGGTGCCATCAAAACTTGTGCTTTTGTTGCCATAACAGTAGTTGTCAACATATCATCAGCTATACCATTTGCAATTTTTCCTATAATATTTGCACTTGCTGGCACTATTAAAAATAAATCTGCCTTTTTTGCTAATGATATATGCTCAACTTCCCAAGTTTTTGGTTCTTCAAACATATCTTCTACTACATAATTTTGACTTAGTGATTGAAGTGTAAGTGGTTTAACAAATTCTGTTGCCGATTTTGTCATTATAACATGGATATTTGCATTTAGTTTTTTTAACTTACTTACAACATCACAAGCCTTATATGCAGCTATTCCGCCGCTTATGCCAATTACAACAGTTTTATCTTTTAGCATGACCTTACTCCTCTTCTGAAATTTGTTTGTGTTGCTCAGCATGGTGTCTAGCTTCTTCTATCTCTATTTCTTCTTCTGTCAATAATCTGTATGTTATTTTTCCACTTGCAACTTCCTTAGTTGCTACACATACAGGCTTCTCTTTAGCTTTATTTGAAACGTATGGCTCTTCTCCATCAATTAATTTTCTTGCTCTCTTTGAAACAGTTCCTACTAAATAGTATCTGTTGTCTATTTTTTCTAGTACCTCATTGATAGATGGTTTTAACATAATTATAATTCCTCCTTGAATTTCTCTATTATAATATTTTTATATCTGCTAACTTTATTCTTTTCAGATGATATTATACCTTCTATTTCTTTAGCAGATGTTTTTACATCTTCATTAAATATAAAATAATCATAATCCTTAATCATTTTAATTTCTTCATATGCACAGCTAAATCTTTTCTCTATTTCAGCTTCTGTTTCTGTACCTCTTCCAACAATTCTATTTTTTAGTTCTTCAAGTGATGGTGGTAGTACAAATATAAATACTCCCTCTGGACAAACTTCCTTTATTTGTCTTGCTCCCTGCATTTCAATCTCTAATAGTACATCTTGCCCTTTTTCTAAACATTCCATTATTGCTGCTTTTGGAGTTCCATAAAAATTATCATAAATTTGAGCATACTCCAAAAACTCACCTTTTTCTATCATTGCTTCAAACTTATCCTTACTTATGAAGAAATAATTTACTCCATCAACTTCTCCAGTTCTTGGCTTTCTTGTAGTAGCTGATACAGAAAGTTTTATTGTATCATTTTCTTTAAGTAGTTCTTTGCAAATAGTACCTTTTCCTGCACCTGATGGTCCTGATACAACTAGCAATAATCCTTTTTTCACAAACATTTAAATATTCCCCTTCTAATATTGTATTCTTACTCTATATTTTGTATTTGTTCTCTTATTTTTTCTAATTCGCTTTTTAGTTCTACTACTAAATTAGTTATATTTATATCAGAGGACTTTGAACCTATAGTATTAGTCTCTCTATTCATCTCTTGTATTAGGAAATCTATTTTTCTACCTATAGAATCGTCTTTAAATATAGTGTTTTTAAGTTGACCTATATGACTTTTAAATCTAACTATTTCTTCTGTTATACTGCTTTTATCTGCATATATTGCAACTTCTTGTGCCAATCTATTTTCATCCATTATACTTGGGTCATCTAACAATTCGCTTATTCTCAAATTCAATTTTTCTCTATAATCTTCTACAACACTGCTTGAATATTTTTCAATTTCTTCTATATGAGCTTTTAATAAATCACATCTCATAGTAATATCTTCTGCTAATTTTTTACCTTCTTCTCTTCTCATTTCTTTTAATTTTATTAATGCATCTTCAACAGCTTGATTCAACATTGACCATAATAAGTCTTCATCGTCTTCTTTTTCTTCTATTTTTACAATATCAGGAAACCTTGCAACATTCATAACACTAATATCATCTATAATATCGAATTTATTTTTTATTTCTTTTAATATATCTATATATTGAGAAGCTAGTCCTTCATCAAAGTTTAAGTTTACATCTTCTTTGCCTAATAAGTCAAATTTTATGTATAAATCTACTCTTCCTCTTTTTACATAATTTTTCACTAAATTTCTAACTTTATCCTCTAAAAATGAAATTTTTCTTGGAAGACGTATATTTATATCTGAATACTTATGATTTATCGTTTTACATTCTACTAAAAAATAATAATTGTCATCTTTGTATTCTCCTCTTCCAAAACCAGTCATACTTATAGCCATTACTTAATCCTCCAAAACACCTTCACATATTTTTACTGCTGGACCTGTCATATAAGAGAACTCTCCTACATCTATTTTAACTGTTCCTCCTTGAGAAGTTACATTTACACTACTCTCTACCATATTAAGTAAATTACATACTATTGCTGATGCAGTCATACCAGTCCCACAGCCTAAAGTATATCCACAACCTCTTTCCCAAGTGTAGACATGTATATTATACTTATCTTCTACCTTTACAAAATTTACATTCGTTTTTTCAGGAAATATTTTATTATTTTCAATCTCTTTTCCATATTTACAAACATCATCTACATCTAGTTCATCTACTATAACTACCGTATGAGGAACCCCCATCAACATAGAAGTAAGCTTGAATTCCCTATCTAAAACTTTTATACTTTCTTGCACAAAACGTTTTTTATCTGTAGATACTGGAACATCTTTAGCTATAAAACTTCCTTCTCCCATATTGACTCTTATAGAGTTTATTTCACTATTTGTAAGATTTATTTTTATATCTTTTATACCATCTAATGTATCTACTGTAAAATTTTCTTTTTTGACTATACCATTATCATAAACAAATTTACAAAAACATCTAAGACCATTTCCACACATGGCTGCTCTTGAACCATCAGAATTGTAATATACCATTTCTATATCTGCAACTTTTGAATCTTTTACAACTAATAAGCCATCCGCTCCTACAGAAAATCTTCTATGGCATACTTTTTTTGCTAAAGAAGTATAATTCGATGAATCTATCTGGTCGAATCTTCCATCTATTGCAATAAAATCATTCCCTATTCCATGTAGTTTCCAAAATTTCATAAGTATCGCTCCTTTGTAAATTAACACTTAAACTATTATAACATAAAAAAATTCCCATAAACTTATAATTTATGGGAAAAGTTTTGTAATGACAACTATAATTTGAGGATGTGAGGGAGAGTTGCCATTACAATTAGGGTAATTATATTATGTTTTTAAGTTAGTTCTTTCTATGTTTATATAATAATATTTCTATATGAATTTTATGTATGTTTTATTTAAACTGTCTATGAATTTTATAATTAAATATCTAATAACTAGCTATAGTTCTCTTTTAGTAGCTTTCTATTAACATACACCTATTAGCTCTTTAAGTGTTTTTAAAACATAGTCTAAATCTTCTTTAGTAACATCTACATGAGTTACAAATCTATACTCACCATTTTCCATTTTGTTAATTTTTATATTTCTTTCAAAAAATTCTTTTATTAAAACATCTTCTTTTATAACGTCTTCACTCATTTTAAAGAATACCATACTTATGTCTGGATTAATGTTATTTACTTCAATACCCTCAATTTTATTTAATTCACAAGCTAAATACTTTGCATTTTCGTGGTCTTCATTTAATCTTAATGTCATTTTTTCAATGGCAATTATACCAGCAGCTGCAACTATACCAACTTGTCTCATTCCCCCACCCATAATTTTTTGCTTTCTTCTAGCTTTTGCTATGAATTCTTTACTTCCAGCAAGTATAGAACCCATTGGTGCAGCTAATCCTTTTGATACGCAGAACATAACACTATCACAACACTTTGCTATTTCTTTAGGTTCTACACCTAAAGTTAAAGCTGCATTAAATAATCTTGCTCCATCTAGATGTACTGGTAAGTTATGTTTCTCAGCTATTTTTTTAATTTCTCTTAAATTGTCAAGACTTACAACAGTTCCACCTGAATATGCATTTTCTACACATATAAGACCTGTTTGTGGTTCATGTATGTCATCTCTTCTAATTGCCTTTTCAACAAGCTCAGGATTAAGAGCTCCATTTTCATCTTCATCTATAGTTCTAAGTTGAACTCCAGCTATTACAGCAGGTGCTCCAACTTCATGAGTTACAATGTGATAACCTTTACCAATAATAATTTCTTGTCCTCTTAGACAGTGAGTAAATAAAGCTAGTTGATTTCCAAAAGTTCCACTTGGAAGAAAAATAGCATCTTCTTTTCCAACTTTAGCTGCTGCTAATTCTTCAAGTTTATTTACAGTAGGGTCATCCCTAAAGATTGAATCTCCAACAGGAGCCTTTGCCATAGCTTCTCTCATTTCATCAGTAGGCATAGTAACAGTATCACTTCTTAAATCAATAAATTTCATTTTTTCAACCTTCTTTCATATTTATATACTATGACACTTTAAAATTGATTTATTTTTTAAAGTTCATATATTGTAACAACTTATACTTTACACAATAATTATACTATATTTATTTTACATTTAATCAACTTTAAATTATTAATTTTAAAATATAGTATTTCCTTTCATAGTAAGTATAAATAATTATTCAATTTAAATATTACTCTCTCGTTTAAATTTCCCCTAGTCACAAAGCATATATTATGTGTATAATTAATTTACTGACTATTTTGGTCAAAGAAAGGGGTGCTATACATGGCATTAGATGGATTAGTTATACATTCAATAGTAGATGAATTATCAGCAAAACTTACAGGTGGAAAAATAGATAAAATACATCAACCTGAAGATGATGAGGTAATTTTTAATATAAGAAATAATAAAGAAAATTTTAGATTAGTTTTAAGTGCAAGTGCTTCAAATCCTAGGGTTTATCTTACAAGCAATTATCAAAAAGAAAACCCTCTAAAGGCACCTATGTTTTGTATGTTACTTAGAAAATACATACAAGGTGGTAACATAGTAGAAATTTCTCAAATAGGTTTTGAAAGAATAATAAAAATAAGTGTTGAATCTTTGGATGAACTAAAAGAAAAGACAATTAAAAATATTATGATTGAAATTATGGGAAGACACAGCAACATAATAATAACTCATGGTGAAGATAACAAAATTATAGATTCAATAAAAAGAGTACCTTTTAGCATCAGTAGGGTTCGTCAAGTTTTACCTGCACATAGCTATTCATTACCACCAAAACAAGATAAACTTAATCCTCTTGATAATATATCTAACGATTTGTTTATTAGTAACTTGAATGAATTTGAAGGGCCTATTTTTAAGTCCATATATTCTAAATTTCTAGGTATAAGCCCTACTATAGCCAAAGAAATTTGTTACCGAGCAAATGTAAATCAAAGTACTTCTATAAAGGATGTTTCTAACGAACAATTCAATTCTTTATACAAAGAATTTTGTAGTTTGTTCAGTGATATAAATGCTAGTAAATACTCACCTTGTATTGTTATAGATAAAAAAGTGGATAAAGTAGTCGATTTCAGTTGTGTAAATCTTACATTATTTAGTGATTTATCATATATCAATAAAGATAGTATGTCTCGTATATTAGAAGATTTCTATAGAACTAAAGATATTAAGGATAGAATCAATCAACGTTCATCTGACTTAAAGAAGAGTATCTCAGTTAAGCTTGATAGACTTTATAATAAACTAAAAAAACAGGAAGAAGAATTATCAGAGTCTGAAAACGCAGATATTTACAAGGTAAAAGGTGAATTGATTACTTCATATATCTATATGGTAGAAAAAGGTATGGAAAGTATTGAGGTTGCTAATTTTTATGATGAAAATTGTAAAAATGTAACTATAGAATTAAATAAAAATTTGACACCATCTGAAAATGCTCAAAAATACTTCAAAAAGTATAATAAAATGAAACATGCTAAAGTTGAAATATCTCATCAGATTTCATTAAATAAGGAAGAAATAGATTACTTGGAAAATATAATTTTAAGTATTGAAAACTGCGAAAATTTAGCTGAATTACAAGATATAAAAGAAGAACTTGCTAAGGTTGGATATATCAAGGCTCAAAAGAAAAACAGTAAAAAGGATACTATCCCTTCTACAAAACCTCATGAGTTTACTTCTTCTGATGGATTTAAGATTTTAGTTGGTAAAAATAATAAACAGAATGACTATCTTACACTAAGACTTGCTGATAATGATGACTTGTGGATGCACACAAAGAACATTCCTGGCTCTCATGTAATAATAAAATGTGCTGGTAAAGAAGTACCTGATAACACTATATTTGAAGGGGCAATGCTAGCAGCATTTTTTAGTAAGTCAAAGCTTTCTTCTCAGGTACCTATAGACTATACTAAAAGAAAAAATGTAAAAAAACCTAGTGGTTCTAAGCCAGGTATGGTTATTTATGAGACTAACAGTACTATTTATGTTACTCCAGAAGAAGAAATGGTTGCCAAGCTTAAAGTTAAATCAGAATAAATTTTAAATTAAATACAAAATTTAATATCAAATAATTATACAATATCATGTTAAATGAAAAAAGGCTATCTCAAAATAGAGATAGACCTCTTTTTCATTTGACATGATGAACATATATTTGATTTCATACAAAAAGAGTGCCTCAAAATGGACTAAAAAGTCCATTTTGAGACACCTCATTTTATATTTAGTCACATTTAATTTTCTGACAAACTATTCTTTATTTTGCTGATTTGTTTTAACAACTCATTATATTCTAATTCATAATGTTCTTTCTTTATATTATCTTTTTCTATAGACAACATAGATATAACATTTGTAAGTCTGTTTTCTAATACCAAAAGATTTTCTTTTTTAGCTTGATTATCTCTACTAGGATTTTTTTTATTTCTATTAATTGTATATTCCTCATAATCACAGTCAAACTCTCTTATTTTAGTATTTTTTATCTCAACAATATAGTTACAAATATGAGATGTAAATACTCTATCATGAGATACTATAAGCATAGTTTTATCAGTATTTATCAGTGCCTTTTCTAATGCCTCCATAGATTTTATATCTAAGTAATTCGTTGGTTCATCAAATACTAAAAAATTATTATCTTCCAATATTATTTTACATAGTGCTATTTTTACCTTTTCTCCACCACTGAGTACTTTTACCTTTTTGTAGACATCATCACCTTTAAATCCAAATAAATTTAAATTTATCCTTATAAAAGATTCATCGAATGAACTATTAACTTTAGTGTTATACAAAACACTCTTTTCTTCATTTAATATACTTTGATGTTGGTCAAAATAGCCTATTTTTACCTTGTTGTTTATTTTTATATGTTCATTTTTATTGTTCAGTATTTCTTTTATCAAAGTACTTTTTCCACATCCATTATCACCTAACAAAGCTATTTTTTTACCTCTTTTTATTTTAAAAGAAACATTATCTAGCAAAAGTTTATTTCCTAAATTTAAAGTCATATCCTTTATCTCTACTAAATTTTTACTAATTATCTCCATACCATCTTGAATCTTAATCTTCATTTCAGCAGAAACCTTAGGTTTATTCTTTATCTCAAGCTTATCAATTCTACTTTTTATAGCTTTCACATTTGAGTCTAATTTTTTCTTATTAGTTTGCCCACCCATTTTGTGTAGTCTTGCCTCAGAGTTACCCATTCGTTTTGGAGTTTTTCTTACACCATCACTTAAAGCTTTTTTGTATAAAAGAGCTTTTTCAAGTCTTTTTTTCTCTTTAACATATTCCTGATATTCAAAATCAGCTCTTTTTACTTCTTCTTCTTTTTGCATTAAATAATCAGTGTAATTGCCTTTATAAGCTTTTAATTTTCCATCCTCTAGCTCCAGTATGGTTGTACATAACTCATCCAGGAAACGTCTATCATGAGATATTAATAATAAGGCTCCCTCATATCTTTTAAACATATTTTCCAAAATCCCAATACTTTTTTTATCTAAGTTTGAAGTTGGCTCATCAGCTATTATTATATTTTTCTTATCACTTAGTGCATCTGCTATCTTTAGCTTAACTTTTTCACCTCCTGATAAGTACTCTTCAAATTTATCAGGAGCATTTAAAAGACTCTTTTCTTTACTATTACTACATATTTCAATATTATTTTCGCTTTGACTTATATATGAATAACTATCTGTAAGATAAATATTCCCTTCATCAATTTCTATTTCACCTAGTATTGCCTTTAATAATGTTGTTTTTCCTTGACCATTTGAACCAACTAGACCTATTTTGTCTCCTTCTGACACTTCAAATTTATCTATATCTAAAATTAATCTATTAGCATAATATTTCTTTAAATTTTCTACTTTTAATAAAAGCATAAAAAAATCCCTCCTTAACGCACTTAAATATAAGGAGAGATTTGCATAAATAGGCATAACAAATAAACGTATAGACTATAATCTACTCTCCTTAATTTAAGCATCATAAATAAAGCCACCAAAATAGGCTTTTCAAAAATTACAATACTTTAAATTATAAAAAATAAATTATATTCTCATTGTCCCAGTTACCTTGCCCTTTCTTTCATTTATTTTTAATCATTATATCAACATTAATTACAAATGTCTATAGAAATTTAATTATTTAAAATTATACAAGTTATTATTTACTATTCTTCAACTTTAAAATCCTTATTATTTAAAATTCTATTTAATACAATTCCGACAATTGCAGCTAAGCTAAGACCTGTTATCTTTACTGTACTTGTTATTGGTATACCTATAGAGATACCTTTATTAGACAGGTATGTTGTTCCAAGACCTATTAGTAATATAACTGCTATTATTAATATATTAATTTTACTTTCTACACAAGAACTATCTCTTATAGTCTTTAATCCTACATAAGTTATCATTGAAAATAGCATTATACTAATTCCGCCCATAACTGAACTTGGTATACTTTGAAGAAATCCTCCAAACTTGCCTACACAAGCAAGTAATATAGCAAAAACTGCTGTACGTCTAAGTATTGAAGGGTCATAGTTTTTAGTTATAGCAAGTACTGCTGTATTTTCTCCATAAGTTGTATTAGCTGGTCCACCTAAACAACCTGCAACTATAGTTGCAAATCCATCTCCAAGTAAAGTTCTGTTTAAACCTGGGTTTTCTATAAAGTTTTTACCTACTACAGCACCATTAGTAGTCATATCTCCTATATGTTCCATAAATACAGCTAGAACAACTGGAGATATAATAACAATGGCTCCTAAGCTGAATTTAGGTATTGTAAAGTTAGGTATTGCAAATAAACTTGCTTCTGTAATTGTAGTTACATCTACTAACCCTAATATCAAGCATATTATATATCCAGAAAAAACAGCTATTAATATTCCCAGTTGCTTTATAAATCCTCTACCAAACTTATTAGTTAAAATTGCTATTGCTAAAGTTATAAATGCTATTACAAAATTCGCTGAAGCCATACTAAAAGCTGTTGGCAATAAATTTAATCCTATAACTACTATCATTGCTCCTGTAACTTGTGCTGGAAAATACAATTTAATTTTATTTACTCCAACTACTTTTACTATAATTGACATTATAATATAAATTAATCCTGCTACTATTATACCTCCTTGAGCATATGCTAAATCTCCACCATATGCTTCTTTAGCTGCTAGTATAACTGGTATAAATGCAAAACTTGAACCTAAAAAGGCAGGTACTTTTCCTTCCGTACAAAAATGAAATATCAATGTACCAACACCAGCACAGAAAATCGCAACTGACGGATTAAAGCCTGTCAAAATGGGAACTAATACTGTCGCTCCAAACATGGCTAATAGATGTTGTAAAGACATTATCGTTTTTTTCATAAAAACCTCCAAAATTATTATATATAAATAAATCCTCTGTTTAATTAATATCTTTTAATTAATTATCATTCCCTAGATTCTACTTTTTAATCTTTATATATTTATTATGCAATCTATCATTATTTTACATTTTACGACATTAAAAACTCAAATAAAGGAGAATAAAGACCACATTAAGACACACATTCATAAAATCATAATATTTATTTTGTGCAATCTATGTAAGCTTTATCCTCCTCCCTGACTATTCAATGCTAAGCTTTTATACAATATTTAAAAATTATTATTCTTTGATTGTAACTGAATCTTCTCCATCAATTTCTAGTAAACTGACAGATATAATTTCATGCCTAGAAGTAGGTACATTTTTTCCTACATAATCTGCTCTTATAGGCAACTCTCTATGCCCTCTATCCACTAATACGGCTAATTGTATTGATTTTGGTCTTCCTATATCTATAATAGCATCCAGTGCTGCTCTTACAGTTCTTCCTGTATATAAAACATCATCAACTAAAACCACAGTTTTATCATTTACATTAAAATCTAAATAAGTTCCTTTAACTACAGGTTCCACATCAATTTTTTCCAAATCATCTCTATACAAGGTTATATCAATATCCCCTGTATCTACTTTTGTTCCTTCTATTTGTTCTATTCTTTTAGAAATTCTATTTGCAATTGGTACACCTCTAGTCTTTATTCCAACTAAAACTAGATTTTCTACACCCTTGTTTCTTTCAATTATTTCATGACTTATCCTAGTAATTGCTCTTGCTATTGCCTTTTCATCCATTAATTGAGCTTTTTCTACCATATCATAATTATTGTCAAATATATAATATATCTTTTTGACAAATCTACTCCTTTCTTTTAATTTTTATAACCTTACTTTTACTTAAATTTTCAATTTAAACAACAAAAAACTCCTCATCACAAGACAAGAAGCTCTTATATAAAAATATACAGTCTAATTTAGCAATTGTCTTACGATATCTCTGTATCGTTTAAAGATAATTTTTATAATTCATTAACTCAAATTATATATTTATATTTCAAATTTTTCAAGCTTTTTTAAGCAAAATACTTTAATATAAAATATTTTAGTTAAATTTCACTAAATTTATCACTTATACAAAACCAAACAAATGATTTACAGTATTGTGTAAATTCTTATTTAATTTTTCTAATAACGTCCTTAAAATACTCAGGTAATTCTGAATTAAATTCAATATACTCCTTTGTAGTGGGATGTATAAATCCCAACTTCTTAGCATGTAAGGTTTGTCCTTTTAGTTTAAATTTATTTTCTTTTGGACCATATACATTATCACCTAAAAGTGGATGATTTATAGACAAAGCATGAACTCTTATTTGATGAGTTCTACCAGTTTCAAGCCTAGCTCTCATATGAGTAAATTTATTAAATCTTTCTACCACTTCAAAATGAGTAGTTGCATTTCTGCCATCTTTTACTACAGCCATTTTTAACCTATCTTTAGGGTTTCTTCCTATAGGTTTATCTACAGTTATTTTATCTTCTTTAACTACACCATAACATATAAATTCATACTCCCTGGTTATAGTGTGTTCTTTTAACTGTTCTGCTAGAAAATTATGTGCATAATTATTCTTGGCTACCATAAGAAGACCAGAAGTATCTTTGTCTATCCTATGAACTATACCAGGTCTAATAATACCATTTATTGATGACAATTTATCTTTGCAATGGTATAGAATTCCATTTACTAATGTATTTTCATAGTTCCCAGGAGCAGGATGAACAACCATGTCCTGAGGTTTATTTATTATCAAAACATCATCGTCTTCATATACAATATCTATTGGAATATCTTGAGCTACAACTTCTAAAACTTTAGGTTCTGGTATCTCTATAACAATCTTATCTTCTTCTTTAACTAAATACTTAGCTTTTTCTACCTTATCATTAACTTTTACTTTACCATCTTTTATAATTTTTTGTATGTAGCTTCGTGACATATCACCTAATTGCTCTGCTAAGTAAACATCCAGCCTAACTTCTTCTTCCTCTTCAAGTACTAAAAACTCTTTTACTTCATCCATCAAATCACCTACTTTTACTTTCAAAAAATAAAACATATATACATAAAAATACAGTTCCTACAACTACAAATACATCAGCTATGTTGAACACATATTCCCATATAATCCTAAAATCAAAATAATCTACTACAAAACCTAGTCTAACTCTATCAACTAAATTTCCTAATGCACCTGATATTACTAGTATAATCCCCAACTTACCAAATATATGTACTTTTCTTGTATTAATATAGTATAATCCAAATACTGTTGCAAGCAATGCAACTATTATAAATATCCATTGGTTATTTTGCAATAATCCAAATGCTGCACCTCTATTTTCTACATAAGTTAAATGAAATACATTATTTATTATTGGTATTGTTGATACATCTACCAAATTATTTAATACCCATATTTTAGACAGTTGGTCTAACCCTATAAGTAAAATTATTATTAATACATATAGCAATTATTTTTCCCCCTATAAATTATTTAAAAATCAATTTTATTTGAAATTCACTATTACCATTATACAAAAAAAATACTCTAAAGAGCAACTCTCTTAAAATATTAATGATGCTTGTAAATTTAAAATACAAACATCATTAATACTTTAATAAATATTTTTTATTTTTGTACTTGCTCATTTTTATCTAAGTGTTCTATAAGTTCCGATATTGTTACAAATTTATATCCTTTTTCTTTTAATTTAGGTATCACTACTTCTAAAGCTTGTATAGTTTGTGACTTATCATTTCTTTTGTTGTTATAATCATGCAAAAGTATTATATTTCCATTTTGAACTTTTGTAAGAATAGTATTTATAATGCTACCCACTCCAGGATTAGACCAATCTCTAGGGTCTAAGTTGGACCAAAGAATTATATTCATACGTTTAGAAACTATAATATCACACACGCTCTTACTCATAGCTCTATATGGAGGTCTAAATACTTTTGGCTCTACTCCAATTACACTTTTTACAGCATTCTGTGTATCTGTTATTTCTTTTTCTACCTTATCATAACTATTCTTTGCAACATTTATATGTGTAAATGTATGATTTCCTATCTCATGTCCCTCATCATACTGTCTTTTTAACAATTCCTTATTGTATTCTACCTTTTCTCCAACTACGAAAAAAGTTGCCTTTACATCATTTTTCTTCAGTATGTCAAGCACTTGTGGTGTAAAAACCTCATCTGGCCCATCATCAAAAGTAAGAGCTATGACCTTTTCATTATCGTTTCCTTTTTTGATTATCACATCTTCATAATCACTTATTTTACTGTCACTCAAACTATAAGTTTCTTTTAAGTTATCTTGATTATGATTATATGTATACACACCTACTAGTGATAATAAACATATACATATACCCCATACTACCTTTTTCATGTCATTACCTCTTTTCCAATTCATTTAAACAACATGTGATGTCAGTTTTTAATCTTTCAATAATTCATTTTTATTTA
The DNA here is from genome assembly GCF_056688955.1 of Clostridioides sp. LIBA-6822. Classification (NCBI taxonomy): domain Bacteria; kingdom Bacillati; phylum Bacillota; class Clostridia; order Peptostreptococcales; family Peptostreptococcaceae; genus Clostridioides; species Clostridioides sp. LIBA-6822. The sequence goes on from NZ_CP196995.1 coordinate 3,069,969, forward strand.
AATCAGTCAAGTCTGTTAAATATTCTGAATAAAAATTAGTATTTTCAACATCAGGATTTTCACTTGCATCTCCTAATAAATCATTTTCTTTATTTGCACAATTGTTACATAAATTTGTATCAGGTAATATATCCAATCTTTCTAAATCTATTTTATTATGACATAAATCACAAATCCCATATGTTCCATTTTCTATTTTAGATAACGCTAAATCTATTTGATACATTCTTCCCTCTTCATGATTTATTAGACTATTTTGCATATTTTGCATATATACATCTGTTCCCATATCTCCTATATGATTATCATAACTAGATAGTTCTCCTGATGAATACTTTTCACTTGTATGTTTAGTTGTATCTCCAAATAAAGTATTATCTTTCATATCTACTACTAGATTAGCTAATTTTTCTTTTTCTTTTAATAATCTATCTTTATATTTTTTAGTATCCATATTTAACACCTCTATTTTAATATTTATATCATAAAAATAGTATGTGGAAAACTAAATTAAACATACAATAAAAAATAAGATTCGATAAAAAAAATTGTAGGTAAATTTTAAATTCACCTACAATTTTTTGAATATAATTTAAATATAATTTTTTAATTTTTTATAGTAATTATTTTCTAACTTGCCAATTTATGGCTATTCTGTTCTTTGATATCTTTAGCTTTTTTAAAGAATAAAAGTCCAAGAATTATTGCAACAGCAACACCTATTCCATTAGATATATTAACTGGCAATCTAAAGCCTTCTTTTGCTTGCATTATATAACTAAATGTAACTACAGTCATAAAAAGTGCTGGTAATGTAGTTATATAATGATTTTTATTTGCTTTAACCAAATATGCAGAACCAGTCCACAACATTATCATAGCAAGTGTCTGATTTGCCCAAGAGAAATATCTCCAAATTATATTAAAATCTATAAATGTAAGAGCAACACCAACTGCAAACAATGGTAAAGCTATTAAAAATCTATTTTTTACTGCATCTTGATTATAATTCATTGCATCTGCTATTGTTAATCTAGCACTTCTAAATGCTGTATCTCCAGAAGTTATAGGACATGCCACAACTCCAAGTATAGCTAAAGCTCCTCCAATAGGTCCCATCAATCCAACAGATACTGTATTTACAACTGTTGCTGCTCCACCATCATTAAATATCACATTAAGTTGAGGTATACCATGGAAATATGACATGGCTGCTGCTGCCCAAACTAAAGCTATTATCCCTTCTGCAACCATTGACCCATAAAATACAGGTCTTGCTTCACTCTCTTTTTCAACACATCTTGCCATAAGAGGTGATTGTGTTGCATGGAAACCAGATATTGCTCCACATGCTATTGTTATAAATAAGTATGGAAATAAAGGTGTCCCATTTGGATTCATATTTTGTAAATTTATATTTGGTATATTATATCCTTTTATTATTAATCCTCCTGCTACTCCAACTGCCATAATTAACAAAGCAGCTCCAAATACAGGATATATTTTACCAATTAATTTGTCTATTGGTAAAACAGTAGCCATAATATAATAAAGGATTATCACTCCAACCCATATTTGTGTATTTACACCTGTTAATGTTTTTAATAATCCTGCTGGACCTGTTACAAACACAACTCCAACCAATACTAAAAGAATAACACTAAATATTCTCATTGCTATTTTTGCACCATTGCCTAAATAAAGACCTACCAACTCTGATGCAGATGTACCTTTGTTCTTCATTGATAAATATCCAGAAGCAAAATCATGTACTCCACCTGCAAAGATTGTTCCAAATACAATCCACAAAAATGCTGATGGTCCAAATAACGCTCCTTGTATAGCACCAAATATAGGTCCTAATCCTGCGATATTTAAAAATTGAATTAAAAAGATTCTCTTCCATTTCATTGGAACGTAATCTACTCCATCTCTACAAGCTATAGCTGGAGTTTGATTTTTATCATTGATTCCAAAAACCTTTTCTACAAAAGTACCATAGATAAAATACCCTGCTATAAGTACTACTATTGAACCTAAAAAACTTACCATAAATTCATCCCCTTAGTTTTTTATATAATTGCTCTATAAATTTTTATAAGTTTAAGAAAACTATTTCCAGTTCAAATGGTAATACTTTTTTATGCTAATATAAATGTTAATTACATTAAGTGCATATTTAAGTACATGAAATGACTTTATATATGCATTAATAACCTGAATTCTTTTACTTTACTTCTACTTACAGTTACTTCATAATCACTATTTTTTAATTTTAATATGTATGTATTATTAAACCATGGTATAATTTCTTTTACTTTGCTTAAATTTACGATATAAGACCTATGTGTTCTAAAAAATTTTTTATCATTTATCATAGTTTCTACTTCTGATATTCCTTCTTTTAATATAAACTTCTCTTCCTCTGTATATATAAATGTCTGCCTTTCATTAGCTTCACAATAATATATATCATCAATATCTATTACAACCAGTTTATCACCTTTCCAAAGGCTAATTTTATGTGTTATTTCTTCTATGTTTTGATTTATTATGTCTTTCTTGTCATTAGATAAATTACTACTGTCATTAGATAGTTCAACATCATTCATTTTACTTTTTTCTAACTTATTCAGCATTGAAATTATTCTCTCTTCAGAATATGGTTTAAGTACATAATCGAATACTCCCAAAGAAAAAGCATCGACTGCATAATTTTCATATGCAGTTATAAAAACAATCTTAGGTCTTGATTTAAATTGATTCAATGTTTTTGCAAGCAGCATCCCATCAAGATGAGGTATATTTATATCCAAAAAAATTACATCTATTTTATTTTCCTGAATAAAATTTAACACCTCTATACCATTAGTAAATTCACTTACTACCTCAATGCTACTTTTATTTTCAATAAAATATCTCAATTCCTTTCTTGCTGGAAACTCATCTTCCACTATTATAGCTCTCATTCTTCTACTCCTTTACATAAAATACTATCAAAGTCCCATTGTCAGTTCTTCTCATATTAAGCCCACTTCCATACATCAGTTTGAGCCTTAAATGTACATTGTAAAGCCCAATCTTATTTTCAGGCATATTATCTCGATATACATTATTTATGATTTCCTCACTTATGCCTATACCATTATCCTCAATTGATATCCTTACAGTATTTTCTAATGAATATGGTAACTTTTTTATAGATATTTTTACTGTGCCAGCCCTACCACTTTCTAAAATTCCATGTATTATTGCATTTTCCACCAATGGCTGTATAATCAAACTTGGAATCTTTATATTTACATCATCTATATCATAAGATACAGTTAGTAATTCTCCAAATCTAGCCTTTTCTATCTCTACAAAAGATTTAACCTGTTCAACCTCTTTATTTATATCTATCAAATTATCACTATATTCCAGATTATATCTTAGATAAGTTGATAAATTTATTATTAGCTCTCTTGCTTTATCTGGACTGAATCTTATAAATGATGCTATTGTGTTTAGGGAATTAAACAAAAAATGAGGATTAATCTGTCTTTGAAGTGCTTTTATTTCTGCTTTATTTCTTGCTTCTATATCTTTTTTATCCTTTTCAATCCCCTCAACTATGGATATAACAAATCCTATTCCAATCTGTCCAACAATTAAAGGCAAATATATTCCACCAATTATTTGAATCGCTAAAGAATGTGGGTGCGATATTAAATATATAAGTAGTATAGTAAAACTTTCAGAAACCATACCTACCAGTATGCCATATATTACTCTATGTTGTTTTGGTATCCTCTTATATAGAAATCCTGATAATACACCTGCTAGTATACTTGATAGAAGACATGGAACAGATGTTATACCTCCAATATCCATAAAGTATCTATGAATACCTGAAAGAAGCCCTGCTGTAATACCTACCATCGGTCCAAATAAAACGCCTCCTGATACTATAGATATTATTCTGGTATTCACTATTGACCCCATATAGTTTATACCATTATAAGTACCAAATATGGCTAAAAACGTAAAAACTAATGCTATACAGACTAAATCATTAAAGCTATACTCTTCTTTTTGAAATATTTGCTTAAACATTTTTAACTTTGTTATCAAAAGAAATAGTACTACAATAAGACTTGTTTTTTCTATTAATGCTATTAAAATTGATGTTTTCATATTTTCCCTCTTAAAAATAAATCTTTACATACTTTAAATTTATTATTTTTATTGTAAGTTAGATACACAAAAATAAATTCCATAGTTATTGTATCATATCATCTATATAGAAACATAAATTCATTTAATTGTATAAATTTAAAAAATGTTTTTTTGATATATTATTGACAATTTTCATTATAAGAGTTAAAATTAACTCATAAATTACATATTGGGTATAAAGTACATATTTAAAGTTAGTTCAGAAGGCTATGGTTTTCTGATTTTTTTATGCTCAGTAGTGATATGCAAAAAAGACAGAGTTAACGTTAGTTAACTTTTACCTTTATTCTACTTTCCCCAAAGTAAGAATAATCTAACCCCTTTGAGATGAGCAAAAGCTCATCTTTTTTTATGTAAAAATAAAGAGGATATTCATAAAATAATATCCTCTTTATAACATATAATTAATATCTTCTTTCTATAAAACCAACTTTTTTATAAACTTTTCTAAGAGTTTTTCTAGCTTGTTTTTCAGCTTTTTCTGCTCCCATACTATATATTTTTTCTAAATAATCTTTATTATTAAGAAGGTCAGTATATTTTTCTCTTATAGGTCTTAAAGATTCTGATACCACTTCAGCTACATCTTCTTTAAATACTCCATATCCTTTACCTTCATACATATTTACAATCTCTTCTACACTCTTTTTACTTAAATTAGAATATATATCAATTAGATTCTTAATACCAGGTTGTTCATCAGTATATTTCACAACACCTAAGGAATCAGTAACACTTCTTTTTATCTTTCTCTTTATAGAATCTGAATCATCAGCTAATAGTATAAATGCATTTTCATTTGAATCAGATTTACTCATTTTCTTAGTTGGCTCCTGTAAACTCATTACTCTTGCTCCACCTTTTGGATAGTATCCTTCTGGAACTACAAAAGTAGGCGAAAATCTATTATTAAATCTATTTGCTAGATCACGAGCTAATTCTAGATGTTGTTTTTGGTCATCTCCAACTGGAACCAAATCAGTTTGATACAACAATATATCAGCAGCCATAAGAACTGGATATGTGAATAAACCTGCATTTAGATTTGCTTCACTCTTTTGTGATTTATCCTTAAATTGAGTCATTCTACTTAATTCACCCATATAAGTCATAGTATTTAATACCCACATAAGTTCAACATGCTCTTTGACATGTGACTGTATAAATATAGTATTTTTTTCTGGGTCTAATCCACAAGCTATATATTGAGCAAGCAATTCTATGGCATTAGCTCTCAAAACTTTAGGGTCCTGAGGTACTGTTATTGCATGTAAATCGACTATACTATAATAGCAATCATAATTATCTTGAAGTTCAGTCCAGTTTTTTATAGCTCCTAAATAATTTCCTAAAGTCATTTTTCCTGATGGTTGTGCACCACTAAATATAACTTTTTTTTCACTCATTTTATTTGTACCTCCTTATATACTTATATTGATTTTAGCATGTTTAAAACTATATCCTTAGAATTATTGGCAGCATCATGCACAAATACATCATACGTAACATCAGCACTTCCATCTGCCTTATCAGACATTGCTCTTATTATTACAAATGGAGTATCATTTAAATAACATACATGAGCTATAGCTCCACCTTCCATTTCGCCACAATATCCACCAAAATCATTTACTAATTCATCTTTTAATTCTTTAGAATTTATAAATTTATCTCCTGTAACGACTCTTCCTTTCAGTACTTTGTGAGTCTTTACTTCTTCTACAGAAGATTTATAAGCAGCGTCTATAAGTCTTTCATCTGCTTTAAATACAGAAGTCTTCATTCTTGGTATAACTCCCTTAGGGTCTCCAAATGCTGTAGTATCTATATCATATTGTATAGCATCAGTAGATATTACTATGTCATTAACATCAAGATTTTCGTTCAAAGCTCCTGCAACACCTGTATTAACAATAGCATCAACTTTAAATTCACTTATTAGTATCTGTGTACAAAGAGCAGAATTAACTTTACCTATACCACATTTTACTAATACTACATTTTTTCCTTCTAATGTTCCTTGATGAAACTCTAAACTAGCTTTTTTTACAGTTTCTTTAATATCCATTAAATTAACTAAGATACTTACTTCTTCATCCATTGCACCTATAATTCCTATTACGTTCATTTTTCCTCCTAAATTTTCTATATTAAAAAATCCGTCCTAAATCAATAGGACGGATATATTTTCCGTGGTACCACCTAAATTTATATACACTCAAAGTTGAATATATATATCTCAATATATGCTGTAACGTGCACACACGATATCAGATACTCTATAGTTTTAAACTACATTTCACCTTACTCCTCAAAGACCCATTCAATAAACACTTTTTATTAAGTTCTCAGCACCCTTAATTCTCTGTACAAAAGTATATTTATTTACTATTTCTTATCACAGGATTCAATTTATTAATTTCTTTATTTTATAATATTCCTTACACTATAAATTGTCAACTATATATTATAATATCCAAAAGAAATTCTTAAAATACATTTTATTTAGCTGTTTTCTTTTCATATCTATTCCACAACCATATACCAGATAGTATAACTAGAAGCCCTCCACCAATCATCTCTATCTCATATATGATATTTTCAGCAAATGTAGGCATAACTGGTGCTGCAGATAACAATATACCAACTACAGTTACTGTTAAAACCATTTTCGCTAAACCTATACAAGTACTTGTTGATTTTGCCATAGTATAAGGTCTAATTTCATCTGGTCTCTCTTTTCTTAATTTAATATAAGAAGCATATAATAACACATATGGGAATAAAGCAGTTAATGCTGTCATAGTTACAAGAACATTATATATAGCGTCAACAGAAGGCATTAATGTCGTCACTAATAATATTATAGTAACTATTATTGCTTGAAGTATAACAGCTTTAGAAGGTATTTTATGTTCATTTACTTCTACTAAGCTATCTGGGAATACCCCTTTTTTGACACTACCAAATAACATTTTTATTGGTGATGCTATGTAAAGAACTATCGCTCCTAATATTGAAAAAGCTATACCAAAAGCTATTAATTGAACCAACCAAGACCCTATTCCTAAAGATTGACAAACAGCTGCAAGTGCATCTAGCACACCTTTAGAAGCAGTAATTTCGTCTGGTGGTATTATCATTGTTATTGCAATTGAACCTAATACATATAATGAAGCTACTATTCCAGCTGATATTAATATCGCCTTAGGGAAGTTCTTCTCAGGCTTATCTATCTCTGTTATAAAGTTAGCCGCAGTTTCTGCTCCTGCTAAACCAAACATTATAGCTGATATAGCAACAAACGCATCCATATTAACTTTTGGAGTCATTGAAGCTATTGTATATGTTGAAGCTATATCATGTTTTTTCAATACAAATACTGCTACAAATGAAAATATTATAAGTATCGCACTTGGTATTGTTGAACCTAATGCACCTGTGTTAGTAAATATCTTTGTAAAACTTATTCCTTTAGTTGCTATAAGAGATAATGCCCAGAATATTACTAAAGATAATATAAGTACAAACATCTTATTATCAGCAAGTGCTGGATTTCCTATTGTATAAGAAACATTTACTGCTAAGAAAGTTAAGAATGAAGAATACCAAAATATTTTAGCTGTCCAGTTTAACCAAGAAACTAAAAATCCATATTTTTCTCCAAAGGCTTCCTTAACCCAATCATATAAACCTCCATCGCCTTTTTGATATGTAGATGCTAACTCAGCACAAATTAAAGCTCCTGGTACGAAATATATAAATGAGAATAATAACCACATAGGTATTGCACCTAATCCTAAACCAAAGCTTGATGCTGTAGATTTAGCTATCCATCTTATACCATATAAAGCCGATACATTCATAAATACCAAACTCCATAGGCCTATTTTTTTCTTTTCCATCCTAATCTAAATTCTCCTCTCTATTAATTAGTTAAAATGTTGATTTCAAAATTGATAAAATAGATTCATTGTCATTAAATCAATTATTTTCAGAATTTTCAATTTATTAATGTCGTTTATTGATGAAATCTAAATACTTCGAAATCAAATTTTGTTAAAAATGATAAATTACAAAAGCTCTACCACTTTAATTCTAATCATACTAAATTTTTAAAATTGTTTCAATATTATTTTAATATAAAATTTTATTTATTATTTTTCATGATTATATAAAAAGCTTAAATACACAACTTTATGGATTGTATTCATCATTTATATAAATTTTTCACAATAAAAAATCATTTTACCTCTACATTTAATGTGAAAATGAGGATTAAATTTAATATAAAAAATATATAACAAATTTTTTTTATATTTCTAGAAGAAAAGTATACTCTTTTTTGTTTAATAATGCTAAAATTGATTTGTATTGAATTTTGATTAGGAGGAAATTATTATGAAGACTCAAAGATTAAATGCTGTACTTGAACAAATGAAAAAAGATGATATTTCTCAAATGTTGGTAAGTGACCCTACTTCGATATTTTATCTAACAGGAACACTAATCCATCCAGGTGAAAGATTATTAGCATTATATCTAAATTTAAATGGTAATAATAAATTATTTATAAATGAATTATTCCCAGTTGCAGAAGATTTAGGTGTTGAAATGGTTTGGTTTAATGATACTCAAAATCCAGTAGAAATAATAACTGAACATATAGACAAAAATGCTACTATGGGTGTTGATAAAAACTGGCCAGCTAGATTCTTATTAAACTTAATGGAATTAGGTGGAGGAAGTAAATTTGTAAATTCATCTTATATAATAGATACTTTAAGAATGTGTAAAGATGAAGAAGAAAAAGAATTAATGAGAATAGCTTCAAGATTGAATGACAAGAGTATGGAGCAACTTAAAGCTACTGTTTCTGGTGAACTTACAGAGAAACAACTTGTTGGTAAATTATCTAAAATATATGAAGATTTAGGTGCTGACGGATTCTCATTTGACCCTATTATAGGATTTGGATCTAATGGAGCTAATCCACATGGTGAACCTGGAAATGCACTTGTAAAACCAGGAGATGCAATAATATTAGATATAGGTTGTATAAAAGATAATTATTGTGCTGATATGACAAGAACTGTATTCTATAAAGAAATACCTGAAAAAGGTAGAGAAATATTTGAAATAGTTCTTGAGGCTAATAAGAGAGCTGAAGCTATTGTAAAACCAGGAGTTAGATTCTGTGATATAGATGCTGCTGCTCGTGATTACATAACTGAAAAAGGATATGGACAATACTTCACTCATAGAACTGGTCACTCTATAGGACTTGAAGTTCATGATAAGGGAGATGTATCTTCTATAAATACAGATGTTGTACAACCAGGAATGATATTCTCTATAGAGCCAGGTATATATTTACCAGGTGAGTTTGGAGTTAGAATAGAAGATTTAGTACTTGTTACTGAAGATGGTTGCGAGATATTAAATAAATATGATAAAGAAATATGTGTAGTTGGTTAATTATAAAATTAACTCAATAGAAATAAAATAAGCCATATAAAAATGCTTTTAAGCATTTTTATATGGCTTTAATTTTCAGCTCATGACTTATATAGCTGTTATTAAAATTGCACCTTTTGAAGTATATGTACCCATAACTGAGCCAACTTCACAGATTACAACATCTTTATATTTTACATCTTTTTCCATAACTTCCCTTACTTTTTGAGCCTTCTCAGGGCAGTTTGCATGTCCTATAAATAAAACCTTTTCTTCTCTATCTTTAATTTTAGACTCTACCAAATTAATTAGTTTTTTTAAGCTATTACCTTCACCTCTTGCCTTATCTATCGGAGTTACAATTCCATCTGCAACTTGTATTATTGCCTTAAAATTCAATGTATTTATAATTTTCCCTGCTATAGGGTTTATTCTACCTCCCTTAATAGCATTTTCTAAAGTCTCTAAAGTTCCAAAAAATGGAGGATTATCTTTATATTTATCTATTATTGAAACAATTTCTTCGATTTCTTTTCCTTCTTTTATTAATATTGCTGCCTTTAACACCAGTTGTCCTATTCCAATTGAGCCACTAAGCGAGTCTATAACCTCAACTTTCTTATTGTTCCCTTCCTTTTCAAACATATCTTTTGCTAAAAGTGCACTATTATAAGTACCAGATAGACCTGAACTTATATTAATGACCAAAACACTTTCTTCTTGGCAATGATATGCTTCTAAAAATTTATCAGGTGAAGGGCATGATGTTTTTGGTAGTACCTTACTTTCACTCATTTTTCTATAGAAAGTTTCGTTATCTATTTCCTTTCCAGATATATAACTTTCTTCTCCAAAAGATACATTTAAACCAACAACTTCAATGTTGTATTTTTCTATTATATCATTAGGTAAGTCACATGCACTGTCCACTATCAATTTTATTTTATCCATATTAACCTCACTATAAGATATTGTTTTTATTTATTCAGTCGGTCGTACGACCGATTTAATTATTATTTTATATTTTGAATGGAAAAAAGTCAATAGATATAGATTCTTGCTTTATTGACAATAAATATCCATAAGCTTATAATGTTATTAATTTGTTATAAATATACATAGAAAGGTAGGTTTTATGAAAACAAACAATATGAAACAGGCTATTTTATCATCTGCAACCAATTTAATAGCCAAAAATGGAGTTCAAAATACTAGTCTTGCTGATATTGCAAAAGATGTAAATATAAGTAAGGGTACTTTGTATTATCACTATGCATCTAAAAATGATATTATATATGATATTGCGGATACTCATTTAGAAGTTATAACAAGTGCTATATTAAACTGCGTAAAAAACGTCAAATCAAAAAATTCTCAAATAGAAATGGTTAACTTAATCTTAGAGAAAATATCTACTATAGAAAGTCGTGGTAGAGTACATATGTATCTTATTTGTGAAGCAATTACTTCAAATGATGATTTGAAAGAAAGAATGAGATTAAAATATATTGAATGGAGAACTACTCTTAAATCTGAAATTGTTGAGTCATTAGAAAAATACAGTAGTAGTGAAAATGAACAGGATGCTGAGTCATTTTCTTTCTTACTTATGTCTATAGTTGATGGTTTGGTTGTTCAAAGCCTATTAAAAACAGAAAAAATACCTTATGAAAATATAGCTTCTTTTTTAGTAAATCATTGGATTTAAATTTAATTCTTAATAATTAATAAAAGTGAACTATTAAAGTTTTTGAATTTAACAGTTCACTTTCTTATTTATTAACAATAATTTTTATTTAAAATATTTAATTTTTATTTAAACCTTCATGGAATCACAAAATAAAAATCTTTTACAAACTTTAAATATTTTTACTTATGCTCATGCGTATGTCCATGTGTGTGCGTATGCTCGTGACCATGTTCATGAGTTCCTGAAAAACCATCTTCATGATTGTGGTCATGACCCACACCATTTACATGCTCATGTTCATGCCCATGACTGTGAGAATGTTGATGTGAATGCTCATGGTTATCTCCTCCACAACATCCTTCTCCTCCAGTACCACAACATCCACTTGTATGTGGATTATGGTGATTTCTTACTACAAATCTCTCTCTTAACATATTATTATACCTCCTAGTATATTATTGAGTACTTCATGTACCCCATTAATTACAGTATACATCTAACTAGGTGTAATCACAATACATATGTCATTTTTTAACATTGATATTTTAAAGAAACTTATCTTTAAAACCCCCACCTTTTACTTCTTCTACATTATTAACAGAAATAAAAGCTTCACTATCCATGTCATAAATCAAATCCTTAAATTTACCTATTTCATTTGCAGATATTATACAATAAATCATCTTTTTCTTATTTTGTGTGTATGCTCCTTCTGCCTCTAAAAAAGTTACACCTCTTCCCATTTTATTCATTATTACTTTAGATATTTTATCATATTTATTAGATATTAGAAGTATAGATTTTTTTCTATCAAAGCAATCTTTTGCTATGTCCATTGTAAAAGAAATTATATACATAGCAATTAGAGTATACATTACCAACTTAGCTCCAAATAAAAACGCACCTGCACATACTACAAAGAAATTTATAAATAAAAATGTATTTTTCATAGGTATATCGTACTTTCTTTTCATTATAGCTGCTATTATGTCAAGTCCTCCAGCAGTAGCTCTTGCTTTAAAAGTCAACCCCATACCTATACCAGTTAAGGCACCACCATAAATACACTGTAGCATAGTATCATCTATTGGGAAATATTTAGCAATATCTTGTGTTAAACCAAGTGCAACAGAAAATAATAACATATTAACAAAACTTATTAACAAAAATTTATTATCAAAATACCTTTTAGCTATGATAAATATAGGTATATTCATCAAAAAACTGGATATCCCTTGATTTATACCAAATAGTTTATATAATATAACACAAATTCCAGCTACTCCTCCACTTAATAACTTGGCTGGTGCTAGATATAAATTTATTCCTAAGGTTGATAGAATCATCCCCAATATAATAAGACCATATTGCAAAAATATGTTATTATCAATACTTAGCTTTTTACTTTCACCATACATCAAAACGCACCCCTTTGCATAATAAATAAACCACCCTGCATTACACACAATAAATTTATAAATAAATTTATCAGAAGTAGTTTACTCTAAAATATTATTCATCCTCACTTAAACGTTTATTCACTAATATTCTATCATATGCTATAAATAATTTATATGATTTATACAGATTTATTTATTGTAAATTTTGGAATATTTCAACATTTTATTGAATAGAGAATTATACTGTATTAAAAAATCCCTATAGAAATTTATAAACTAATTTCTATAGGGATTTTAATTAACTAACTATTCTTTTTATTTTTTTGTAACTTTTATACCTGTCATATGGTCATTTAAGTTTTGTTCTTCTAGAGACTTATCGTCTACTCTGTTTATTTCTAAAGCTAAAGTTTCAGACTTGATATATTCATCAAAATGGTCAACAGCCTTAGCAATTTCATCATCACCACAGTAATCTATTACTATATTATCCAATACTTCAAAGTTATTAGATTTTCTTAATTGCTGTACTTTAGATATAAATTCTCTAGCATAACCCTCATCAACCAATGCTTCTGTTAACTTAGTATCTAGTATAACAAAAAGATTGTTTTCAACAGATACATTAAATCCTTCCTTAGCAGTTATACCTATTAACACTAAATCCTTATTAAACTCAAAAGCTTCACCATCTAAATCAACTGTTAAACTTTCACCATTTTCAAGTTTATTAACAGCTTCATGTGCATTTAATTTATTTAATGCTCCCACAAATAAATTCATCTTAGCCCCTAGTAATGGTCCTGCTTCCTTAAAGTTTGGTTTTAGACTAAAGTTCATGTACTCATCTAAGTCCTTAGCGAACACTACCTCTTTAACATTAAGCTCTTCTTTTATTAAATCAACTACATCGCTTATTGTATCTTCAAACTTACCGTCTACTAATACTTTTTGTAATGGTTGACGAACTTTTATTCTTTCAACTTCTCTTGAAGCTCTACCTAGAGTAACTAGATTTTTAGCTAAATCCATTTTTTCTTCTAATTTAGCATCTATTAATTCTTCATTAAACTTAGGATATTCAGCTAAGTGAACAGATACTTCTCCTGTCAGATTTCTGTACATTTCTTCTGACATATATGGTGCAAATGGAGCTATAGCTCTACAAAGACCATGTAATAATTCATAAGTTGTATTGTACACTGCTTTTTTATCTTCTGTTAATTCAGTTGCCCAGAATCTTCTTCTTGAACGTCTGATATACCAGTTAGATAAATCATCATTTATGAAATCTTGTATCATTCTTAAAGTCTTATTTAATTCAAATATAGCTAAATTTTCCTCTACATCTTTCATTAAATTATTAAACTTAGATAGTATCCATCTATCAAGTTCTGGTCTATCTTTATATTCTACAAAGAATTCAGTTGGATTTATATCATCTGTATTTGCATATAAAGTGAAGAAGTTATATACATTCTTCATAGTTCCTATAAATTTACTTTGTATTTCTTTTAATCCATCCATATCAAATTTAGTTGGAGTCCATGGTGGAGAAACATATAGTAGATACCATCTTAATGCATCTGCTCCATATTGATCAAATAACTCCATTGGATTTACTGTATTTCCCCTTGATTTACTCATTTTCTTTCCATCTTTATCAAGTACAAGGTCTGGAACTAAAACACTCTTATATGGTGCTTTTCCTAATACAAATGTTGATACTGCAAGTAATGAGTAGAACCAACCTCTAGTTTGGTCTATACCTTCTGATATATAATCAGCTGGGAATAATTGGTCAAAGTTCTCTTTATTTTCAAATGGATAGTGGTGTTGAGCAAATGGCATAGCCCCACTATCAAACCAACAGTCTATAACTTCTGTTACTCTTGTCATTGGTTTTCCACATTTTTCACATTTTAAATGTATATCATCTACATATGGTCTATGAAGTTCAACTGTCTCTGGATTTACATCTTCTATAGCTTTTTCAGCTAATTCAGCTCTTGAACCTACTGAATCTGTATGACCACATTCACATCTCCATATAGGAAGTGGAGTTCCCCAATATCTAGTTCTTGATATTGCCCAATCATTTAGATTTTCTAACCAGTTTCCAAATCTCTTTTCACCTACAAAGCTTGGGAACCATTTTACGCCATTGTTATTTTCTATTAATTTATCTTTAAGTTTAGTCATCTCTATATACCAGCTTGGTTTTGCATAGTATACTAATGGAGTTTGACATCTCCAACAATGTGGATAATTATGAACTACTTTTTCTTTACTATATAACTTATTTTCAGAAGCTAGCCATTTTATTATTTCAACATCTAGCCCATCTTCCATTACAAATTTACCTTCCCAAGGAGTAGCTGTAAATTTACCAGTTTCATCTACTGGTTGTACAACTGGTAAATCATATCTCTTACCTGTGTTATAGTCATCTTCACCAAATGCTGGTGCTGTATGAACTATTCCAGTACCATCTTCAGTAGTTACATAATCCCCTACTGTAATGAAAAATGCTTTTTTGTCAACTTCTACAAAAGGCATTAATTGTTCATATTCTAATCCTTCTAGGTCTTTACCTTTCATTTCTTCTAAAACTTCATAGTCTTCACCTAGTACTTTATTAGCTAGAGGTTTAGATACATAATATACCTCGTCACCTTTCTTAACTTTTAAGTAATCAACATCAGCATTTACTGTTAATGAAACATTTGATGGTAAAGTCCATGGAGTTGTTGTCCATGCTAAGAAATATTCATCAGCATCTTTTTTCTTAAATTTAGCTATAACTGTATTAGTTTTTACTTCTTTATACCCTTGTGCAACCTCATGACTAGCAAGACCAGTTCCACATCTTGGGCAATAAGGAAGTATTTTATGCCCTTCATAGATATATCCTTCTTTGTTGAATTTATTAAGTATCCACCATACAGACTCTATATAGTTATTATCTAAAGTTATATATGGATTATCTAAATCAACTTCGTAAGCCATTCTCTCAGTCATTATTCTCCATTGTTTTTCAAATGAGAAAACTGATTCTCTACATTTTTGGTTGAATTCAGCTATTCCATATTCTTCTATTTGCTGTTTACTAGTAAGACCTAATTCTTTCTCTACTTGTATTTCAACTGGTAATCCATGTGTATCCCAACCAGCTTTTCTCTTTACTTGATAACCAGACATTGTTTTATATCTACAAACTGAATCTTTAAGTGTTCTAGATAAAACATGGTGTACTCCAGGATTTCCATTTGCTGTTGGAGGCCCTTCATAAAATACGAAACTTGGGTCATTTTCCCCTTTTTCTAAAGTTTTTTCAAGTATATTTATATCTTTCCAATAATCAAAAACTTGTGCTTCTGCTTGTTTTACTGAACTGTCCACTAATGGCTTAAATTTCGCCATGTAAATCACCCTTTCCTATAAATATTATAATTCCAAATTTTTTTATTCTTTCACATAAATTTAAATACTAAAAAACTCGCCCCCTTTAAACAAAGGGACGAGTTATAAATCGCGTTACCACCCTAATTCTATATGTGAACTTAATGCTATCCACATATAACACTCTAATAGTATAACGGTACTAACCGGCACAGCTTAATAGAATTTAATCGTTCAGCCTGCAGCTCAAGAGTGATTTTTATCTTTATAAATTCATTGGTTCTCAGCATACCCAATTCTCTGTAAAATTATCTAAAGATAATTGTCTCCATCAACGCTTTTAAAAATTTATCTGTGTTTATATGAAATTCTATAACAAATAATTTGAATAGTCAATATATTTTTGAAAAATATAATAATTTCTATTTTTCTTACATTTTTATCCTATTTTTAATTTTTGTTATAGATTTCTCAAACTTCCACAACAATTTCACCTAAAATCAAATAAATTATAGGCTTATTCTAGAGTTGTAGCAGCTTCATCATTACTATAATTATACACTGTTGTTCCTTCAAATGCATTTACACATTTTTCATCTACATCATAAAAAATCTCATCAACACTTCTTATTTCATCTTCTAATAATGACTTAAATTTATTTCTAAATATCTTAAATTCTTTAACTAAAGCATCATACTCTTTTCTTATTTCTATAACACGGTTATTGGCTTGTTCTATAATTTGTCTAGCTTTTAAATCTGCCTCTTCAACGATTATTTTAGCTTTTTTATTAGCCGCGCTACAAGTGTCTTCTGCTGCACTTTGAGCAGTTATTAGAGTAGCTTTTAATGTTTCTTCAATATTTTCATACTTATTTACTTGGTCTTGATATAATCCTAATTTTTCTTTAAGAGCTGTATTTTCTCTACATAGAGATTCATAGTCTTCTTTGATGATATCTAAAAACTCATCAACCTCTTCGTCTCTATATCCTCTTAAACCTTTTTTAAACTCTTTATTTTCTATCTCAATTGGAGTTAGCATTACATTTCCTCCCAGCTATAATTTAAATTAGTCCTTATACAATTAATCTTGCTTGAACTTTTATTTTACCTTTTTTAGTAATATCTCCTATTTGTGTTACATTAGCTCTTCCTTTGCCTCTAATAGAAATCAAATCATCATTTTTAACTATTTTAGACGTTGAAGTTATCTTTTCATAATTGACATGGACTTTTTCTCCATTTATGTATTTTGCACTATCTTGTCTAGATATATTGTAAAGACCACTTATGACACAATCTAACCTATCTGAAGATACTGTAAATGATACTTCCTTATATTTTGAAGAACTATTAACAATGTTTTCTCTGGAAATTTCCTTTACAATTACATTATTTCTTGAAACTTTCTCCAAATTCACGATTATAAAATCGCAAATATCACTACTTACAATTACTTGACAAAAGCTATCATGTATAATTATATCTCCAATTTTTTCTCTTTTTATACCTAGACTCATAATTGCTCCTAAATAATCTTTATGAGATATATTTTTAAATTTGAAATTCCCTTCTATCTGTAAAAATCTAAGAGTATCCTCTATATCTTCATATTCCATGTAAAATGGATAAATAAATACAGTGCTTCTTTCAGCTTGTTCATAACCTCCATCCACACTGTATTTTATTTCATTTGTAGAATTCAATATAGCTACAGCATTTTTCACTTCATATGGATTAAGAAACTCAGTAAACTTAACATCATAGTTTTTTATACAACTATTAGCCTTGTCTATTACTTTAAACATTTTATTTTTCAAGTCTATATCCTTTATGTGATTTGTTAATTTTAATTTATCCATTTCTATCACCTTAGAATATAACCAACACTAATTGTCTTAGGAACATCAATAATACTATCGCAATTAAAGGAGAAAAATCTATAGGTCCATTTGTATATCTATACATTATAGACCTTATTGGTCCTTCTATTGGCTCTGTAAGATTTTCTAAAATCTCGAAAATTTTGCTTTGTCTTCCATTTGGAAACCAAGTCATCAAGCTTTTTATAACTATCATCCATGCTATTATATCCAAAAGATAATAAAGTGCAATTCTTATTGTTCCCATATATTAACCGCCTTTTTACTATTTATTTTGCCAAGGGAAGAATGCTTTACTTTCTAATTCTTTTTTCATATTTGCATCTATATCCACATTGTTAGGAGCTAGTATAAATATTGATTTAGAAACCTTTTGTATACTTCCATCTAAAACATAAACCGCCCCATTCATAAAGTTAAATATAGATTTACGAACTTCAGAATTAGTCAACCCTTCCAAATTCACTATAACTGCCCTTCTTTGTTTTAGATGGTCTGCTATAGTTGCAGCTTCATCATAAACTTTAGGTTCAACTATTACAACTTTCATTTGACTCGTTGTATGTAAATTTACAATTTTATTTGCTTTTGCAGTACTAAAGCCACTATTTATTTCTTCTTCTTGAACTATATCGTCCATCCCACCTTCATATTCTTCTTCAATGTAATCTTCTTCTTCATCAACTATCCAGTTCTTAAATTTAGATATTATTCCATTTGACATTATTAACTTCCTCCTTAGAATTTATTCAGATTTGAGTAATTATTTTTTATTGTAGTTTCTTTCTCCAAAGATTGATGTTCCAACCCTAACAATGGTAGCCCCTTCCTCTATAGCAATCTCATAATCGTGACTCATTCCCATTGACAAAACGTCCATTCCTACATTAGGTATGTTTAGCTCTTTTATTCGTGTTGATAAATCTTTAAGACCTTTGAATACACCTCTTATTTCATTTTCATCTTCTACAAAAGGTGCCATTGTCATTAGACCTTTTATTTTTATATTTTTATATTTTTCTGACACTTCTTTGACAAAACCTACAACTTCTTCTTTATCAAGTCCATGCTTAGATTCTTCTTTAGATATATTCACTTGTACTAAGCAATATATTTCTCTATTTATTTGCTCTGCACGTTTTTGAATCTCTTCACATAATGCAATTCTATCTAAAGAATGTATCATACAAACTTTATCTATTATGTACTTAACTTTATTTGTTTGCAAAGTCCCTATCAAGTGCCAGTTTAATTTGTCACCTATAATATCGTACTTTCTGGCTAATTCTTGTGGTTTATTTTCACCAGCAGAAGTAATGCCTTCATTCATTGCCTCATTAACTAAATCTACATCAACAGTTTTTGTGACTGCTAAAAGGGTTATTTCTTCACTCTGTCTATTTACTTTTTTTGCAGCTTTGTCAATCTTACTTTTTATCTCAGATAAATTATCTTTAATAGAACCCATTATTATCACCTACTTTATCCTTATATTTGTGTTTATACAATTAGGTCTTAAAATTATTTTGTCATATAGATTAACACTTGTCACCCCATTTATGTCATTTTTATAATAGTCCACAAATACAGAAGATTCATTTTCATAAGTTATTCCTTCTAATATGACAAATTTTACACTTTGTGATTGTTCATCAATCACATATACACCACGTTTATTGTCTTTTGTTTTTATAGAAGTTTTAGGTATTTTTAAACATTCCATCTGATTATATATTATATCAAATTCTTCGACACTTGTATCCTGATTTGCAACAATTTGGTTACTTATTTTTAATTTTAGCATTATTTTATTATTATTTTTATATATTTTGTAAACTTTTGCATCTATTTTTTGCTCACGATATTCAATTACTACATTTTGATTTTTTTCAAAGTTCTTAGAATCTTCTTTACTTATGTATGCTGATAGATAATTACTTTGGTCATTTACATCTTTTTCTATAGTTCCTTCTACATGAATCTTTGCATCAACTTTTTCTACTTTTAACACCAAGGTATCTACATTTTTGCTAATAATCATTGCTAACATATTAAATACTAAATATATAAGAATACCAAGTATCACTAATCTGGTATATTTAATCTTTTTCAAAAACTCTCCCCCTATAAAATTTCTTTCATTAATAAATACTTCTTCTAAAAAATGTTTATTCCTTTTTTATATGCTAATATTTTATGTACTAATAATTGTTTTTTTCATATTAAATTTATTTTTTATCAATCTTCCTATACAAGACCGCATTATTTATATATAATTATATTATAAAGTATAAGTTTAATTTACATTTTATATCTTAAACTTACTTTATGTACTCTTATAGTTATTTTTATTTTTAGATGCAATATAAAACCAATTAAGCTTTAAAATAACTTTTGTCATGCTGATACTGATTTAGTTAAACATTTATCCGCAAGGATAACGTTATCACGGCAAAGGTTTATGTCCTAAAAAAAATACAAGGAGGATTTTCTTATGTCAGAAATTTTATTAGGAACAGGTTTACTTTTATTGGTTCTATGTTGTTTCACAATCTTTAGTTACAAAGCTCCATATGGTATGAAAGCTATGGGAGCCTTAGCAAATGCTGCATGTGCTACTTTCTTAGTAGAGGCATTCAACCTTTCTTTACTTGGTGATGTTCTAGGTATGGAGTTTTTTAGAAGTGTTGGTGCTGCTAATGGTAGCCTTGGTGGAGTTGCTGCTGCTATACTTGTACCTTTGGCTTTAGGTGTATCTCCAGTTTATGCAGTTTTAATAGGATTATCTTGTTTAAAGTTTTCTATATTATCTGGATTCGTTGCTGGATACTTTGTTTCTTTCTTAATTAAGTTTATAGAGAAAAAAGTCCCACCTGGAGTAGATTTAGTAGTAGTAATCCTTTTATGTGCTCCACTATCTCGTTTTATAGCTTCAAATGTAGACCCATTAGTTAATAGTACACTATTACAAATCGGACAAGTTCTAATAGAAGCTACTAATATTAGCCCTATTATAATGGGAATTATATTGGGAGGTCTAATAACAGTAGTTGGAACATCTCCACTTAGTTCAATGGCTCTTACATCTATAATTGGTCTTACTGGTCTTCCTATGGCAATAGGAGCATTAGGAGCTTTTGGTTCAGCTTTTATGAACTCAACACTATTTGCAAGATTGAAGTTAGGTTCTAAGAAAGACATTATATCTGTTGCTATTGAACCCCTGACTCAATCAGACATAATTTCAGCTAATCCAATACCAATATATTCTACTAATTTCTTTGGAGGAGCTTTTTCTGGTATTATTGTAGCTTTGATGGGCCTTGTAAATATGACACCAGGTACAGCTACACCTGTGGCTGGTTTTGCCATAATGTTTGCCTATAATCCAGTTAATCAAGTTCTTATAACAGCTGCACTATGTGCTTTATTTAATGTAATTGCAGGATTTGTAGGCTCAAAAATATTCAGTACCTTTAAGGTTCTTACTGCTGACAAAATACGTGGCACTGATGTAGAAGAAGAAATTGCTTAAAATTCATAAGATTTATAAATTTATATTTTAAGTTGATATTTTAAACAGTAGAGTTTTATATTGTAGCAATTTTATTAATTGCAAGCGTTTTATTTTTTATTTATATTTATTATTATGTGTGTTGAATATTTAGATAAATTTTTATTTTTTTATTTTTATTTAGTTTTTTATTTGGTTGATATATTGAACAGAAAAATTAGTATAATTACTATTGAATAACATAACGTTTAAAATACATAAAAAATTTTATATTAATTAGATAGTATCAAAATAAAAGCGATATACAACTTTTTTACAAGGTTGTATATCGCTTTACTATTATAACAATCTTAACATATAAACTTTAAACTTATTGTTTTAATTATAATCTTATAATATCTAAATGTATTTGATTCTGTCATACAAATCTCTATCTAAATATTACTATATGTAAATATACTTAATTTTTAAATGAATGTATAGGAGCTGGAATTCTTCCTCCTCTTTGAGTAAACAACTCAGACGAATTTGTATTTATAGGCATTACTGGTGCTCGTCCTAAAAGACCACCAAACTCTACCATGTCGCCTACATCACATCCTGGAGCTGGTATAATTCTAACAGCTGTAGTCTTATTATTAATCATACCTATTGCTGCCTCGTCAGCTATCATAGCTCCAAGTGTACCTGCTGTAGTACTTCCTGGCACAGCTATCATATCAAGACCTACAGAACAAATAGCAGTCATTGCCTCAAGCTTATCTATACTTAAAGCACCTTTAATAACAGCATCAATCATTCCCGCATCTTCTGATACTGGTATAAATGCACCACTAAGTCCTCCAACATGTGAACAAGCCATAACTCCACCTTTTTTAACAGCATCATTTAAAAGAGCCAACGCTGCTGTAGTACCATGAGTACCAACAACTTCAAGACCCATTTCTTCTAATATATTTGCTACTGAGTCTCCAATAGCAGGTGTAGGAGCTAGTGATAAGTCTATTATTCCAAATGGTACATCCAACCTACTAGAGGCTTCTTTTGCTACCAATTGACCAACTCTTGTGATTTTAAATGCAGTCTTCTTAACTGTCTCTGCTACAACATCAAATGGTTCTCCTTTTACTTTTTCTAAAGCTCTTTTTACAACACCAGGACCACTTACACCAACATTTATTATCCTATCAGCTTCACCAACACCATGGAAAGCCCCTGCCATAAATGGATTATCTTCAACTGCATTACAGAATACTACTAGTTTTGCACAACCAAATCCCTTTGCATCTTTCGTTAATTCTGCAGTTTCTTTTATAATTTCTCCCATTTCTTTTACTGCATCCATGTTTATACCACATCTTGTCGAACCTACATTTACTGAGGCACATACCTTGTTTGTGCTTGCCAAAGCTTTTGGAATTGATTTAATTAATATCTTATCACCTTTTGTATATCCTTTTTGAACCAATGCTGAGAATCCACCTATAAAATCTATACCTAAATCCTCTGCAGCTTTATCTAATGTCTGTGCAAACTTTACATAATCACTTTCATCTGTTGCACCTGCAATAATAGATATTGGAGTTACTGATACTCTCTTATTTACAATTGGAATACCATATTCACGCTCTATTTCTTTTCCCACTTTTACTAAATCTTTAGCAGAATTCATAATCTTGTTGTATATCTTCTCTCTAGCTTTATCTCCATCAGGGTCTATACAATCTAATAAAGAAATCCCCATAGTTATAGTTCTTATATCTAATTGTTCTTCATCTATCATTTTGATTGTCTCAAGTATATTTCCTACATTCACTATTCTCACCTCCCGATTACTGTTTTTTACAGATTATGCATTGAGTTAAATATTTCTTCTCTTTGAATTTTTACATCTACTGATAACTCTTTTCCTCTATTTATTAAATCTTCAACCGTTTGCTCAAAAGAATTTAATGATTTCTCTAAATCAACTATCATAATCATTGTAAAATACTCTTGTAATATCTTTTGTGAAATATCTACTATGTTAATATTTTGCTTGTATAACTCATCACTAATTCCTGCTACTATACCTGGTTTGTCCTTTCCAATTACTGTTAAAATTGCTCTCATAATAATATCCTCCCTTATTTTTTTATAAATCTTACATTTTCACAAATTGAACTATTTATTAGCATATATTTCATTTATTTGTTAGTAAATCACTTTTTATGTATATATTTAATATATTTTAATACCTATACCTTCATTTGTCAATTTTTTTTCAATATTCTATTATTTTTATACTATTTAATCAAATTATATATAATACTCATTTTATTGATAAAAATATATAGTTTTCATAATAATGAAAGGTATCACTTAACAAACTTATAATTTGATAAATAATACCTTTCTAAAAATTATTTTTTTATTTGTATGAATCTAATTATATTTTTTCTTGTGCTAGGATTTACAATCAAAATAGAGCAAAACATTGTTAAACTTAACACTCCAATTAAAATGAAACTATCTTTCTCAAAGCTATATTTTTTAGTTGATAATTTAGTATTAGTTTTATCTGTTTTTTCGTTATTACCATTTACTTGATTATTTAGTTTTGATTGATGATTATTATTTATATCTAAATTATCTTTATAAAAATCTTTATTATAAAAATATGACTGATTATTAGTGCTAAATACAGACTTTTGCTTTAAGCCTTTATTCCCATTTTCTAAAATAAAACTTTTGTTAGATTTATCCTCATTTTTTAACTCATTTTCATTTTTTAAAATATCGTCTTTTTCTTTGTCATTGCCTATACTACTATCATCTTTGTCCTTTGGGGGATTTTTATTTGTAGTACTGCTAGTGCCAGACTCTATATTATCATCATTTGGAGTATTAGGAGTTTTCTCATCATTATTACTATTGTTATCATCTTTATCTTTATTATCACTATTTAGATTACCATTATTATCTTCTTCTCTATCTGGGTCATCTCTTCCTCCTCCTCCACGGTCACCACCAGCATCTTCATTTTCTTGTTCATCATCTGGTGTGATTTGATTATTACCTCCTCCTAACACAAATCCAGGTTTTAAAAATATATTTGAATACCCATCTCTTAATCCACCTTCTACTTTCACTCTAAAGCATCTCAACTTAAAATCTTCAAAATCAATTACAACTTGGTCTGTGATATACTCTAATTCACTACTTATCCAGTTTATACCATCATCGGAATACTCCACAAATACTTTTTTTGCATTATATGGCATATCATAGGCTAAAGCAGCTGTATAACCATTTTCCCGATTTCTAAAATACACAATTAAATTATTTATAGGCTCTTTATTTCTAATATAGATATTTATAACTGGAAAGACATCTTGATTTAATACTATATTTTTTTCATTCAGAAGATTTTCATCAAATTTACCTCTTATAACAAACTCTAAATTTTTTTTTAAATCAGTATAGTAATTTGATAAATCCCACTCTACATTTATATCTGCAATTTTTCCACTCGAAGTTTTTAAACTTACTTCTTTTGGAAGTTCTACGTCCTCAATTTTATCATCTTTTGTTAATATCAATTCCTCTTCAAATACACTAATGCCTCTAAGATTACATCTTATAATATTATAATCTTCATCTTGTGGTATGTCTGGCATTATTACATTCCCATCACCAATGATATAAACACTCTTAGTTTTTGATACAATTGATTCGCCTTTTGTATTATTTGCTATTGTATTTTGTTGGTTATTCTTATTAACAATTACTGATGTATTCTCTATTTCCACCTCTCCATTACAGTAAATACCCACAGCATCTTTTCCATTAACTTCAATTATTTTAGATTCTACTTTGATATCATTTTCTGAATAAATTCCTATTGCATTTTCTCCACTTGCATGTATTTTACCAGTTTTTCCATAGTATGTAGCTATATCTAATTCAGCATCTTTCTCTATATATAAAGCAGTTCCATTTAAAGCAATTATATTATCTATTCCTATCTTTAACTTCCCACCTTTTTCTACATGTATTACACCTTCACTTCCACCTTCTCCAACTATATCCAATTTATTTCCTTCAATAGCAAAATAACCATTATTTTTTACAAGTAATTTGTACTGATTTGTATCTATTGTAATATTAGTTCCATATGGGATGCTGAAATCAAAATAATCATCTATTACCATATCACACGTAAGAGTATAAACTATGTCTTCCTCATTATCTTCATTTTTTACAATCCAATTTTTAAAATCCTCCAAACAATTGTCTTCTTGTGAAAAACTCTTTTTTGGTAAAATTATAAAAATAATTACTAATAAAGTTATAAGAACAAATATACTATTTTTTTTATTCATTTTTTTCTCCTATTTATTCTTCTGTTAAGTAAAATTATGTCTCTTTAAAGTATTTTTTTATTCATTTTTAATCTTATAAATTTATCTAGATATTTTATAATGCCCTTATTTACTACTATCATTGAAAATAACATGGTCAAAACTATGAGTCCAACTCCAATTACAATCCCATTTTTAGAATTCTGAGTCTTATCATATGATTTTAAAACAGTTTTTAGTTTATCATTAGAATCACCTATTTCAATTCCCTCTGTTTTACTTAATATTATTTTATCTTTAGATGTGTTTTGGAAAGATTCATTATTTTCCTTATAACTTCCTTTTAAGCTTTGCTCTAAACTATTTTTAAATTTACTTTCCTCAATCAAGTTGTTATTTTTATTATTATTGACATTTTCATCATTTATTTCTTTATGTACATTTTTATCTGTTTCAGTATATTTTTCATGTGACTTATCGCTTTTTTCATCTTGTTGATTACTATTTGTTTCTTCACCATTATCTTCTATGACTTTATTAGAATCTAATGGATTTTGCCCATTATCATTGTTATTTTTATTATTTCCACCTGAGGTAACCTTATTGTCATCTCTATCTGGGTCATCTCTTCCTCCTCCTCCACGGTCACCACTATCATCATCAGCCTCTTGTTCATCGTCTGGTGTAATTTGATTATTTCCTCCTCCAATTACAAATCCAGGCTTTAAAAACACATTTGAATATCCTTCTCTCAATCCACCTTCTACTTTTATCCTAAAACATCGTAACTTAAAATCTTCAAAGTCAAGTATAACCTGATTGCTAATATTTTCTAACTCTTCACTTACCCAATTTACACCATCATCTGAATATTCTACAAACACTTTTTTAGCACTATATGGCATACTATACTCTAGTGTAGCTAGATAACCATTTTTAAAATTTAAGAAAGATACTTTTAAATCCTCTATAGGTTCTTTATTAGCAACATAAACATGTAAAATAGGAATAACATCATTGTTTACAATTATGTTATTCTCATCTAAATCGTCTTTTTTAAATTTACCTATTACAGTAAATTCTGTATTCTCATTTAAATCATTATAATAGTTTGATAAATCCCACTCTACATCTAAATCTATAGAATTCATACTAGAAGTTCTTAAACGTACTTTTTCTGGTAATATTATGTCTTCTACTTTGTCTTCTTTTGATATACTCACTTCTTTCTCAAAAGCTCTAACCCCTCTATAATTACATCTTATAATATTATAATTTTTATTCTGAGATATATCTGGAGTTATTATATTTTTTTGTCCAATAACATAAACATCAGTAGCTTCTGATACAATTGCTTCTTCCTTTTTATTTTCCAATAATATGTTTTGCTTCTTATTAACACTATTTGCAATTATTGAAGTGTTTTCTATTTCTACTTCTCCCCTGCAATAGATTCCTATTGCATTTTCTCCATTAACTTCAATTATTTTAGAATACACTCTGATATCATTTTCTGAATAAATTCCTATTGCATTTTCTCCACTTGCTTTTATATGTCCAACTTTATCATAATATGTATCTATACTCAAATTCGCATCTTTTTCAACATATAAAGCAGTTCCATTCAATGCAACTATATTATCTATTCCTATATTTAATTTTCCTCCTCGTTCTACATGTATTACACCTTCATTTCCACCTTCTCCAATTATGTTTAGCTTATTACCATTAATATTAAAATGACCTTTATCCTTTATAAGTATTTTGTATTGATTTGTATCTATTGTAATATTAGTTCCATATGGAATACTAAATTCAAAATAATTGTCTATTACCATATCACAAGGAAGAGTGTAAACTATTTCTTCTTTATTATTTTTATTTTTTATAACCCAATTTTTAAAATCTTCTAAACAATTATTATCTTGCGAAAAACTCTTGTTTGGTAAAATTACGAAAATTATAATTAACAAATTTATAAGCACAAAAACTTTACTTATTTTATTCATATTGTTCTCCAATTAACTTTTTTAATAATATTAAAATTTTTCAAACGATTTTATCTACTTTTTATATTTTATAAATTTATTTACATATTTTATGATACAAGGATTTATTGCTACTATTGAAAATAACATAGTTGAAACTACAATTCCAAATCCAATAGCAATTCCATCTTGAAAATTATGAGTTTTACTATGCGAGTTAGAAGTAGAGTTTAGTCTATTATTAAATTTACCTACTTGAAAAGTGTCTTTTTCATTTGATATTTTTTTATCATCAGTTGTGTTTTTATATGCTTGATTTTCTTCATAGTCTCTTTTTAATATTTGAATTAAACTCTTATTAGACTTATTTATAATAGTTAAATCATCATTCTTAACACCATTATCTCTGTTATTAGTGTTAGTATTATTCTTTTCTTTCTCTTTCTCTATAATCTCTTTGTCAGACTTATCATTTCTTTCATCTTCTTGATTAATATTGTCTTTTTCTTCATTATTAGAATCTGTTATGCTATTAGAATCTTCAGGAACTGCTTCATCAACACTATCATTTTCCTTATCACTATCTAAAGTAAGTCCATCATTTTCTCTATCTGGGTCATCTCTACCACCACCGCCACGGTCACCATCAATATCATCATTTCCCCGTTCATCATCTGGTGTCTCTTGATTGTCACCACCCCCCATTATAAATCCTGGTTTAAAAACCATATTTGAATAACCTTCTTTTAATCCGCCTTCCACTCTTACTCTAAAACAACGTAGCTTAAAATCTTCAAAGAAAAGTATAGCTTGGTCTCTAATATCTTCCTGTTCCTCAGATGTCCAATTGATTCCATCTACTGAATATTCCACAAAAACTTTATTTGCATTGTATGGCATATCAAAATACAAGACAGCTACATATCCATCTCTTGTGTTTTGATAATCTAATTCCAAATTATCTATTGGTTTTTTCTCTGCAACAGATATGTCCAAAATAGGAACAACATCATCATTTACTACAATTTTTTCTCTATTTAATGTTTCTATTTTAAACTTTCCTGTTATACTAAAAGTTTCTTCTTTTTTCAACTTTTCATAATAATCAGTAAAATCCCACTCTACATCTATATCAAGTTGATTACCACTAGATGTTTCTAATACCATATCTTTCGGAAATTTTATATCTTCTATTTTATCATCTTTACTTACTTTTATTTCTTCACTAAATACATCAATTCCCCTCTGGCAACATGTTATAATATTATAGCCAGAATCTTCAGATATAGCTGGTATAAGCTCATTAGAGTTATCAATTATATAAACTTTCTTGCTTTCTGATACAATTGATTTTACAACCTTATTATTAGCTCTTAATAATCCATTTTCTTTGTTACTACTATAAGCTTTTATTGAAGATTCTTCTATCTCAACATCACCTTTAGAGTAAACACCTATAGCACTCTCTCCATTCACTTCAATATCCTTATTTAATATTCTAATATCATTTTCAGTATAAATTCCTATTGCATCTTTTCCATTTGCCTTTATTTTTTCAACAGATTCATAGGATGATTTAATATATAAGTCTCCTCCTTCTTCAACGTATAAGGCTGTCCCATCAGTAGCAATTATGTTATTTATACCGATACTTATACTTCCACCAGTTTCTACATGTATTACTCCTTCTTTTCCTCCTTCACCTATTATATTTAGTTCATTATCATCAATAATAAATCTCCCATGATTTTTTATCAGTATTTTATATTTGTTGGTATCTATTGTAAAATTACTGTCATAAGGAATATAAAATCTAAACTCTTCGTCTATTACCATATCACAAGGAAGAGTATAAACTATTTCTTCTTTATTATTTTTATTTTCTTGAACCCACCTTTCAAAATCTTCAAAACAATTATCCTCTTGTCCAAAGACCTTGTTTGGAGAAATTACAAAACAGAGTATTATTATGCTTACAAAAATAAATATTTCAGACTTCTTCATCTTTTACTCCTAATATTTTAATATAATAATGTTGAAAAACGCATCTTATATATTTAATTTTTCCATAATTAGAACTTATTGTCAATTTTTATAAATAAAAAGCTACTTACTAAAGTAAACAAGTGTTTAACTTTAATAAGTAGCTTATATTCTTATAATAAAATAGTTATAATATTAGAGCTTCCTTCATTTACAATTTTTTGTAGAGTCTTTTGCATCTTAACTCTTATTTCTTCTGGCATAGTATACAATTTACTTTGTAATTGCTCTTTCACTAAATCATGAAGTGACTTACCAAACATATTTGATTCCCATAAATCTGCTGGTTGCTCTTCAAACACCTCCATAAGATATTTTATCATCTCTTCACCTTGATTTTGATTACCAACTATTGGAGAGACTTCTGTAGATATATCTGCTTTTATAATATGAAGTGATGGTGCATTAGCTCTTAGCTTGATACCATATTGTTTTCCTTGCTTCATTATTTCTGGTTCCTCTAAACTAAGTTCTTCTAGTGAAGGGGCTACTACTCCATATCCTTTTATCTTAGCATCTACTAAAGCACTTTCTATTTTATCATACTCATTTTTAACTTTAGATAATCTAGTTATTAGACTAAGCAATTGATAATCTCCCTCAATTTTAAACCCACTCTTTTCTTCAAGGATATTATAGAATAAATCTTGCTTTGTCTGTAAATCAATATTTATAACTCCTTCTCCTAACTCTACATTATCAACACCTGTATCTTCCAAAAACTCTAACTCAGAAAAACCTTGCATAATACCTTCTATATCTCTTATTTTACCTATATCTATAATACTTTGTTTTAATGTTGTTATTATGCTACTTTTTATCCAATGATTTCTCTCAAGACCTTCAACCCATTTAGGTAAATTGATTCTTATTTCTGTAAGTGGGAAATCATACAATACAGCTTCCATAACTTCCTCGATGTCATCTTCTTCCATTTCAACTACATTCATTGGAAGAACTGGAACTTCATACTTTTCTTCCAATTCATTTCTAAGCATACTTGTTTCCTCACTTTTTGGACTTAGAGTATTTAAAACCACAGCAAATGGTTTTTTAAGACTTTTTAATTCCTGTATAACTCTTTCTTCTGGCTCTACATAACTTTTTCTGTCAATACCAGTAACTGAACCATCTGTCAAAACAACTATCCCTATTGTAGAATGGTCTTTTATGACTTTTTTAGTTCCTATCTCTGCTGCCTTTTCAAACGTCATAGCTTCTTGTGACCAAGGAGTTGATACCAATCTTTGTTTTCCACCTTCCTCATGCCCTAAAGCTCCTTCAACTATGTATCCAACACAATCTACCATTCTTACTTTTAAAGATACTGTGTCTTTTATTTTAATTTCTACACCATCTGCTGGTACAAATTTTGGTTCTACTGTCATTATTGTTTTGCCTGAACCACTTTGAGGTATCTCATCTCTTGTTCTATCTTTTTTAAACTCATTGTCTATATTTGGGATAACCAACTTTTCCATGAATTTTCTTATAAAAGTTGATTTTCCTGTTCTTACAGGACCCACTACTCCAATATATATATCCCCTTGAGTCCTTTTGGATATATCTTCGTATATGTTATTATTCATATTATTCCTCCTATACATCTAATCTTATTAAATTATATTTAGAGTTAGGGGTTAATATTCTTAAAATAGAAAAATAAAGACCAGCAATATTAAATTGAATTACATAGAAAAATTTGTGAATTTCAATGTAAATTAAATTAATATGCTAGCCCAAATAGTAGTGAGTTATATTAACTGACTTTAGTAATACTTTCACTTGACTTATTATTCATTTGAATAAGCTCTTTACGTCTTTCTTTGGTCATATTCATCCATACAAATGTAAACACCAATCCAATTATAGCTACTATAGTAAGAGCTATAAAGTAATATTTATATCCAGTCACACCTGGAAATGTATCTAATATCTTTCCTGCTGCTAATGGACAAAGTACTTCTGGAAGATATCCTAATGTAGCAACTATACCTATAGCAGTTCCTGATATTGATAATGAATAATTACCTTCTTCAAGTAATGAATAGTGTAAGCCTTGAATTGCATACATAGATACATATATTGCAACACATCCAATCAATAATATATAAATCATAGATGCTTTTGTTGGTGTAAGTATTACACCTAAAAGACCTATAATCATAAGTATAAATCCATAAGATATAATCTTTGATGAACCAACCTTATCTCCAAGTAACCCAGAAACAGCCGATGCTACTGGTCTACAGTATTGAGCTAATATTGATATTGCAGATGCAAATACTACTGTTGCTCCAAATGCCTCAGTTGAATATGGTGTGAAGTAGTAAAATGACATATTAGCTGAATATGAACAAAACATGATTATTGTTATTACCCATGTATGAGGCATTTTTATCACCGCAAAGAAAGCTTCTTTATCAAACTTAGCTGATACTTCTTTTTCATTATCCTTTAACTTTAAAAATACTAATACTCCAACTATTACATTTATAGCTGAATACAGTACTATAATAGCTGTAAGACCAGTTTTATCACTTACTTTCGACGAAATGTAACCAAATAATACCAATACTAGGGATAAATGAATTGCATTGGTAATTCCACGACCACTTTCCATAAATCCAAAAGCCTTACCTTGTTCATTTTCAGATGCTAACATCCTAACAGCTTTTACAAGAGCTGGCCAAAAAGTAAGAATCGTCGTTATTCCCCATAAAGCATGGATTAAAAATACAACAATATATGGAGGATAGAGAGTTAATACAAGCCCTAATACTCCTGTAATAATTAAGGAACCTGAAAGTAGCTTTCTAGCTGAAATACGATCTGCTAAGAAGCCACCAAAAAGGTACGATACCATTGCAAGGAGGCCATAAATACTTCCTAGACTTCCCATTTGTGTGTTTGTAAGATTGAACGCTTGTGAAAAGGTATCATAATAATAGTTCTTTAAATACGGTAAAGCATATATAAATGCTCCTGCTACAAAGAGTATTATCAATACTTTGAAATTTTTCCAAATGCTTGGTTTGTTTGCTTCAGTTGACATATTCCCTCCTTATGTAAGTACTCATAAATTTTTATAATGACCTCCTATTAGTTATTTAAAATACAATAGAAATTATTAGTGTATTATTTTTTGGTTCGTACATATATTTTTACTTATGAGAAATTCCTGTGTTATTCAACATTTTCTTTTCATAATTCTTCCATATCATTAAACCTGTTATTATGACAAAAAGTCCTCCACCTATCATCTCAATCTCATAAACTATATTATCTTTTAAAGTTTCCATGACTGGTGCTGTTGAGAAAAGTATACCAACAACAGTCACTACAAGTACCATCCTAGCTATATTTATACAAACCAAATTACTTTTGGAAATTGAATAAGGTCTTTCTTCATTTGGTCTTGTCTTTCTCAGCCTTATATAAGATGTGAAAAGCAACACATATGGAAATAATGCGGTTAATGCTGTCATAGTAACAAGAACATTATATATATTGTCCACTGATGGCAATAAATTTGAGCCTATAAGAAGTAGACTTACGATTATAGCTTGAATCAATACTGCATTTGATGGTATATTGTGTTCATTTGTATCAGTTAATTTCTTAGGAAATACGCCTTCTTTTACATTTCCAAAAAGCATCTTTACTGGACCTGCTATATAAAGTATTAATGCTCCAAGTACTGATAAGGTTATTCCAAACGCAACCACTCTTATAAACCAGTTTCCTATACCTAAATCTTGTGCAACCTTAGCTAATGCATCGAGTATACCTGTCGATGCTGCAATTTCATTTGGAGGAAGTATCATTGTTATTGCTACTGAACCTAGAATATAGATTCCTCCTATTAACACAGCTACTGTCAATATAGCTTTGGGAAAGTTTTTCTTAGCATTATCCATTTCAGTTATAAAATTAGCAGTCGTTTCAGCTCCTGATAGAGCAAATATTATGGCAGATATAGAAACTAATGCATTTGCATCTATCTTTGGTAATATATTTTGAATTGTATATACAGATGCTGATGGAGCTTTTTTAAGAATAACTACAGACATAAATGCCATTACTATAAGTAATATCGCAGGAATTGTAGAACCTAATGCTCCTGTGTTTGTAAAGAATTTTCCAAATGCCATTCCTCGAGTACTTATTAGGGATAATATCCAGAATATTATAAGTGAAAGTACTAAAATAAATATTTTATTGTTTGATAGTTCTGGATTTCCAAGCATATAGGCAATGTTTATAGCTAAAAATGTCAAAAAAGAAGAATACCAAAATATCTTTGATGTCCAATTTAACCATGACACCATAAATCCCCACTTTTCTCCATAAGCTTGTTTAACCCACTCTCCAAGTCCACCATCTCTTGGATATGTTGCTGCCAACTCTGCACATATAAGTGATGCTGGTACAAAGAATATAAAAGCAAACAATAACCAAACTGGTATTGAACCAAGACCCAAACCAAAACTAGAAGCAGTAGATTTAGCTATCCATCTAATCCCAAATAATGCTGATATATTCATAAATACTAAATCCCAAAATCCAATTTTCTTTTTCACTATAATTCCTCCAATTTTAAATTTACTTGAATATATTCATACTCTAATTAAATATCAAGTATAAGGTCTTCAACACTTCTTGGATAATTAGTTATAATTGTAGCACCATTCTTACCCACTATTGCTGTATCAGAGTGTCTAAATCCTCCAACTCCAGGTATATATATTCCTGGCTCCATAGAAAATACCATACCTTCTTCTAATATTAATTCATTGTCAAATCTTAAATATGGTTCTTCATGCTCTGATAAACCTAAGCCATGTCCAATCCTATGATTTGCATATAGTTCTAGACCATGTTTTGCAACAACAGCTCTTGCTGCTTCATCAACCATTCTTGCTGGTATACCAGCTTTTATTGTATCTAATCCCGCCTGTTGAGCCTCCACTGCTATCTTAAATACTTCTTTTTGTCTTTCCGTTGGCTTACCTATGATAAAAGTTCTCTCATTTTCTGCTCTATAATTTTCATACCAAACCTGTCTACTATGTATCACTATATCTCCTCTTTGAAGTATTCTAGTATTAGAATCTAAATGTGGTTGTGCTGTTCTATCGATACCAGAACAAGTCCAGTTTGCAAACCCTATATATGTATCAGGATAATTTTCAGATACATATTTTAACAAAGCATTGTCCCCTGCTACATCAAATTCCAACTCACTCATTCCAACTCTAACATTTTCCAAAGACCCTTTTATACCTATATCAGATAAATAACCAGCTATCTTCAAAAATTCTATCTCTTCTGCATCTTTTACATATCTCATTTCAAATATTTTACTTCCAATATCTTTAATGTCAAATGACTTATCAGTTATATATTCTGAGAAGCTTGCAGACACTATATCTTTTTCTATTCCAACAATTGTTCCTTTAGGATATCTACTTAAAATTATATCTAAATAATGCTTATGCGATATTCCATGTTCTTTCATTTCTGGTATTTCATAATATACATATACATTATCAACTTTTGCAACTTCTTTAGCATGTAATTCTTCTAATCCAGGTACTATTAGTTCTATTTTATCTTTAGTTACTACTGTTACAATTGGTCTAGAATAAGTTATTGCTTTAAATCCACTAATATAAAATTGATTATCTGGTTCAAATATTAAACCAATTTCAATGTTTTTTTCACTCATATACTTTCTTAATCTTTCTATTCTCATGTTATTTGACATAGTACACCTCTTTCTTAATATTTAGATAATTTATTTAATACAACAATGATAAATATCTTATTTTTAAAATCTTTAATATTTTAATCCTTGTTGCATTTGTATGTAAATCAAATTTATTTGTGATTATTTTATCATAATCATGATTATTTTGTCAATCATGATTATGTTTTAAATATTTTTTATTTTAGTTTTATTTTAAATTATCTAAAAAATAACAATATATATTAGGTGTTAGAACATTATTCTTGATTTATAGTAAATTTAATGATAAAATCACGATTATATAAACTATATTGATTATTTGTAGGTGAATAAAATGACAAATAAAGAATTACAAAAAAAAAGGATATTAATGTACTTCATAGAAGCTGCTCAAAATATTATGGAAAATGAAGGTATAGAAAATATTACGCTACGTAAAGTTGCAAATATGGCTGGCTACAACAGCTCAACTCTATACAACTATTTTAAAAATTTAGACCACCTAATATCATTTGCATCTATAAAATATTTTAAAGAGTACAATCTGAGTATTTCTAGGTGCATAGAAGGGGTTACTGATGAATATCAGAAATATATAATTATGTGGAAATTATTTTGTAAACATTCTTTTGAAAATGCTGAGGCTTTTTATAAGATATTTTTTAACTTGTCTAGCGAGGAACTCAGTTATATAACAAAACAGTATTATAATATGTTTCCAGAAGATTTAGGTACTCATGATAGTGATATCTCCCTAATGATTACAGGAAAAAGTATAAAAGAAAGAAATAAAATACTATTGAATAATCTTGTAGATGCACAATATATACCCGCAAAAGATTTAGATATAATAAATGATATAATTATCTCGTTTTATCAAAATCTCTTATTCTTAAAAAAGAACATAGAGAAAAATTCTAATGATGATGAATTAACTGTAAAAATGATTTCTTCTATTGAATACATAATAAAACATGCTAAATAAAATTAAAATAGCCCTCTTTTATATAAAAGAGGGCTAAAATATATCTATTATTTTACATTTCAATGATTTATATATCATCACCTAAAACTACTTCTTCCATTTCATGCTTTTTACTTCTCATCATTAGTTCTATTCCAACTTCCTTTGGATCTGAACCTTTATTTATTACAGAGTATATAGCATTAGTTATTGGCATGTCTATATTCAACTTTTCAGCTACATCATGTGCTACTTCAGTCGCAGTTATACCTTCTACAACCATCTTGACTTCTTTTAAAGTATCTTCTAAGCTCATACCTTTACCTATAAGTATACCAGCTCTTCTATTTCTACTATGCATACTTGTACAGGTAACAATTAAATCTCCTATTCCTGAAAGACCTGCAAATGTAGGCATGTTAGCTCCCATAGCAATTCCAAGTCTACTCATTTCACTAATACCTCTTGTCATAAGAGCAGCTTTTGCATTGTCACCATATCCTAATCCATCACATATCCCAGCTCCAAAGGCTATAATATTTTTTAATGCTCCTCCAAGTTCTACTCCAACTATATCTGGATTCGTATAAACTCTAAGTTTAGGGCTCATAAATAAATCTTGTATCCTCTGTGCTATTTTTAACTCTTTAGAAGCTACTACTACTGTGGTAGGGATATCTTTTGCTACTTCTTCAGCATGAGATGGCCCAGATAGTATTACATATGGATTTTGTGGTAATTCTTCTTCACAGACTTGAGATAATCTAAGTCCAGTACCTTTTTCGAGACCTTTTGCTACATTAACAATAATTTGTCCCTCTTTTATAAATGGTTTTATTTTTTGACAAGTACTCCTTACGGCCTGTGATGGAACTGCTAAAACTATCACCTTACAATCTTTTATAGTTTTTTCTATATCAGTACTTATAGTTATATTATTTGGAAATAATACTCCTGGTAAATAGTCTGTATTTTCTTTAGTTCTGTTTATTTTTTTGGCTTGCTCTTCTTTTCGAGTCCACATACTCACATCGTTACCTTTTTTTGCGAGACCTAAAGCTAATGCACTTCCCCAACTTCCAGTACCTAATACACATACTTTCTCCATGTTTAACACCACCTGAGTATAATATATTTACTATTCTTTCTTTTGACCAATCTTTCTCTCTGTCCCATTTAATAATCGCTTTATATTTGCTCTGTGATTATATATTACTGATGCGGTTAAAAACAAAGCTACTATTAAACCAGCTTTATTTTTTACTATAATCATAAATATTGGTGAACATCCTATTCCTACAACAGAACCTAAAGAAACATACTTTGTTATAACTACCACCAATATAAATACTGCTAGACACATTAGTGTTATTACTGGATTTACAGCGAGCATTGCTCCTAACGAAGTTGCAACACCTTTACCTCCTCTAAACCCTAAAACTGCTGGCCAATTATGACCTGCCACAACACATATAACTGCCAGATATCCAGCTAAAAGAGTATCTATACCAACTAATCTTGCTGCAAGCTCTGATATTAAAACAGCCATTACACCTTTAAGAACATCACCTAAAAATGTCATTGCTCCTGCTCTTTTTCCAAGTGTCCTAAGCACATTTGTTGAACCTGCATTACCTGAACCTTGAGTCCTTATATCAACTCCAGCAATTCGCTTTGCAACTATGTATGAAGTCGATATGTTACCTAAAAGATATGCAACTACAGCGATAATTATATAACTAAATATCTCCACTGAATTTCCCCCTTTTAGTTATATTTTAAATACTTATTTCTTATTTTTTTGTCTATACTCAAACTTTATGGATGTTCCTTCAAATCCAAAATTTTCTCTTATCTTATTTTCAAGATACCTTTGATATGAGAAGTGAGTTAAGTCCTTATCATTTATAAACAATGTAATTTTAGGAGGTCTAATATCTGTTTGAGTTCCATAGTAAATTTTTAATCTTCTACCTTTATCAGATGGTGGTTGATTTAACATTACTGCTTCTCCAATTACTTCATTTAATGATGAAGTTGATATTCTCTTAGAATGTTCATTTGATACATACTCAACTGTATCCAATATCTTATTCATTCTCTGATTAGTCTTTGCAGAAACAAACACGATTGGAGCATACATCATAAATGGAAATTTTTCTTTTATATCTTTTGTGTAATTACTCATAGTCTTATTATCTTTCTCTATTAAGTCCCATTTATTGACTACAAATATACATCCTTTACCTTCATCATGTGCTATACCTGCTACTTTTGTATCTTGTTCTGTTACACCTTCTAGGGCATCTATTACTATCAATACTACATCTGCTCTATCCACAGCACTCATAGCTCTTATTACACTGTATTTTTCTATTGTTTCATATATTTTACTTTTTCTTCTAAGTCCTGCTGTATCTATCAGAAGAAATTTCTGTCCATTCTTTTCAAAATAAGTATCAATTGCATCTCTAGTAGTTCCTGCAATCGGACTTACAATTACTCTTTCTTCTCCAAGTATTTTGTTAAGTATAGAACTTTTTCCTGCATTTGGTTTACCTGTTATAGCTACTCTTATTATATCTTCTTCATACTCTGTATCTAATCCTGCTGGAAAATTTTCAACTATCTCATCTAATAAATCTCCAAAGCCCATACTATTGGCTCCTGAAACTGCAAAAGGAGTTCCAAATCCTAATTCATAAAAATCATATATATTATCAAATTGACTTTGGCTATCAATCTTATTAACTACTAAGATTACTGGTTTTTTTGTCTTTCTAAGCAACTGGGCAATTTCTTTATCAGCAGCTGTTATTCCAGCCTTACCATCAACTATAAAAAGTATGACATGTGACATGTCCATTGCAAGCATAGCTTGATTTCTCATTTGAGATAATATTATGTCCTCACTATCAGGTTCAATTCCTCCTGTATCCACTAATGTAAAATACTTATCTAACCACTCTACTTCAGCAAATATTCTATCCCTTGTAACTCCAGGTGTATTTTCAACTATCGATATCCTTTTTCCTGCGAATTTATTAAATATTGTAGACTTACCAACGTTTGGTCTCCCAACTACAGCTACAACTGGCCTACTTATACTCATGTTGTTTCTCCTTCCATCTTTTGTTTTCTATTTTAAAATTTTATCCACAAAGTCTTTTCCTTCATTCAAACATGGGATAATTTTTATTTTCATAAGTTCTTCTAATTGA
Source organism: Clostridioides sp. LIBA-6822 (assembly GCF_056688955.1). Classification (NCBI taxonomy): domain Bacteria; kingdom Bacillati; phylum Bacillota; class Clostridia; order Peptostreptococcales; family Peptostreptococcaceae; genus Clostridioides; species Clostridioides sp. LIBA-6822. Next base: position 3,109,847 of record NZ_CP196995.1, read on the forward strand.
TTTAATTCAATATTATCTAAGAAAATTTCTTCATCTGCTTTTAGCATGCTTCTTGTTATATAAAGAGCTTCTCCTAATTCTTTATTTTCAAGTTGCTCTCTTAAATCTTTAGCTGTTAAAAGACCTGATACGGTTATTGTCTCTCCAAAAAATTTATTTTTTATTTCATATACATCTACTTGAAGATTTTGAAACTTGTCCATCATAGCATCTGCCATACTTTGTATAAATTCATACGCAGAATGACCAGTAGCTATTGAAACTTTTTTCTCTCTTTTAAGAATTTTTTCTGGTAATGTATTTAAATATTCTTCAATTTCTGATTTTAATCTACGTATCATTCCGACACCATCTTCAAACTGTAAAAAACCTTCATATTCTTCATATGTAGGCAACTCTCTACTAGATAATATATAAAATTCATCTGATAAAAAGGCAAATCGAGTCCCTATTTCATTAAGATATTTTTTTTGCATCTTGTGTATCTGCTCTATAGTTCTACTTGCACCTTCACTATCAAATATGTCTAAATTTGCCAAATTTTCTCTGTGTTTTGTAATTCCAACAGGTACTATAGCAACACTATTCACATATGGATAAAGTTGAGCTAATTCTTTTATTGTTCTCTCTAATTCTTTTCCGTCATTTATACCTGGACATAAAACAATTTGACAGTTCATTTCTATATGAGCATCTGCCAATCTCTTCATTATACCATATAATTTTCCTGCAAATTTATTGCTTATCATTTTTTGTCTTAATTCTGGATTAGTCGTATGCACAGATATATTTATAGGACTTATTCTATATTTAATGATATTATTTATATCTTCTTCACTCATGTTTGTAAGTGTAACAAAATTTCCTTGCAAAAAAGATAATCTTGAATCATCATCTTTAAAATAAAGAGTTTCTCTCATTCCTTCTGGCAACTGGTCTATAAAACAAAACATACACTTATTTCTACAACTTTTAGCTTGGTCAATTATTGGATTTGTAAATTCAACACCCAAATCTTCATCATAGTCTTTTTCTATCTCGTATATGTAGACTTCGCCATCTTTTTTTTGTATCTCTACCTCTAGATATTCATCACTTAGTAAGAATCTATACTCTATTATATCATGTATTGGCTGTTCATTCACAGATATAAGTAAATCTCCTACTTCTATGCCTATTTCTTCTGCAATACTATCTTTGTAAACCTTACTTATAATATTATTTATTTTTTTTACATTTACTTCCAATTTTTTCACCACTCTTTTGTTTTCATCAAAGCTTATTATAATATATTTTCATATATAGTTTGTAAGTTTATTATATTTTATAATAGCATTTTTAAGCATTTCATGTCATAATAACACATTTTAATTCTAATAGTCAATATAAGTAAATAGCTATAAAAAAGATTAAAACAAATAATATTCAAATTTAAGTATTTTAAAAATTTGAATACTATTTGTTATTAGAAACATTTTATAACTTTAATGTTTTACTATAATCAGCGTTCCATTTGTCATATCATGAACCATTCCACCTACGCACTTTGACATTAACATTGCTTTATTTTGCAAGTCTTTCTCATCATTTGCATAAAAGATTGGGCAACCTCCACCATTTTTCATATTCTTATCAAGTGTAACTATAGCTAGTGTATATTCATTTAAACCTATATCCATTCCCATCTTATGCACTTCCTTTCTTTCCTATTTTATAATTTTTTAGTGATAAGTTTTTTCCTTTAGAACTTGAAAGTATTGGACATGACTTTACAGCTTCCATCACTTTTTCTACATTCTTATCGATTGGTAAATAAGCAATCATTATACTTTCATCATCTTTATTTCTTCTAGGTAATGGTACAAATGAAGGTTCTCCATAATCTCCATATAAACCTAACCTTGAATATATATTGTATACTATTGCTTGTCTTTGACCTGAATCAAATAATATTCCCGCATTAGCATAATCTTTATTTTTAGGAATTATTTGTATTCCTACACCTCTATTAATATATACTTCTCTATCACTTTTTAGACCTATATTTGTTATACCTTTTAAATCTCCTACCTTCAATATAGACTCGTCCACAAAACTAATCTCAGCAGGCATTACATCAGCTATATCTCCAATACTTTTTCTAGTAAGTAGTTTTTTTAGTATAAAGGCTAACAATAATCCACAAATTGAACTTATTATCAAACTCATACCTTCACTTATTTTCGTTTCTGCAAGTATTACATAATACAGTCCTATTGTTAAAAAAGATGTAACTATACACATATAATTTCTTACTTCATAAGTCCTAGCTATCTCCTCTATGAATGCAGCTCCTCTCTTTACAAGCTGAACTTCCTCTAGGTTTTGTAATGTATTCCTTCTATTTGCTCTTACTTGTCTAAATTGTTCTGCTGCAAGAGATAAAAATGTTATAGATGTATAAGAACGATTTATAAGAGCTGGAACTAATAATGCTCCTAATGAAGAAGCAACGAATGCTAATATAAGTTGAGATAGCAAAACATTTGGTTGCGTTGGGTACTGTTTTTGGTCTAAGTTCAACATTATAATTCTAGATGTCATACCAATAATAACAGCAACAAAAAATACTCTATCCATTAAATCACTCCTAAAATATTTAATTTAAAATTTTACCTGTAAATCTACAAAGTTTTCCTAGAAAAATCACTCTGCTTTCCTTTTGATGTCTCTATAATAGGTGTACTCTTTACTACCTTTATCATGGTATCTATATCTTTTAGTATTGGCATATATGGTATAACTACGGTACTTTTTTCTAAATTAGTCTTAGATATAGCTACAATATCAACCTCATCTACATCTTTATCTATACCCATATGAATAAATAGATTATGTATAATAGCTTGTCTTTGCCCTACATCATTTACTATTCCAAATGCACCTAAGTTTCTTGGTATAACTTCTATAGCTAGACATTCATTTTTGTATTTTTCTCTTGTACTTTCCAAACCTATATTAGTTATTATTACACCATTAACCATTAAGATAGGTCCTTCAAAACTTATTTTAGCAGGAACTATATCTGCTATATCAGCTATACTATTTCTTCTTAAAAACCTTCTAAAAATTACACCAACAATAGCTCCTGCCACAACAGCTAATACTGTACAGTAAAAGAATCCAAGGTCATATTTTCTCGCAAAAACAATATAAACTATAGAAGATACTAATGCAGAAAATAGACTTATATAACTTCTAGATTCATAAGTAGATGCTATTTCTTCGACATAGGCATCTCCTTTTGGCACTAATTCTTCATTATCAATATTCTTTAATGTTATTCTTTCTTGCTCTGCAAGACCTTGAAATTGTTGTATTGCTACTGCAAAAAATGTCAATGCAGCAAATTCTTTATCTATAAGTGCAGGCAATGCTATCGCACCTAATGAAGCTGAAAGCCCAGATATAATTATCTGTTCTAAGTAATCTTGTGGTCTTGATGGGTACTGTTTGTCTGTAACTCTTAAAACTAATCCTCTACATAATATTCCTACAACTAATGCAACTATAAAAGAGTGTCTAAATAAATTTGCATTCAATAAACTTTCTTCCATTTTCTCAGCTCCTTCTCTTATATAGTTTGTGCAAAAAACAAAAAAAATTTCCTTCTATTTAAGGAAATTTTTTTGTAGTATCGTAACAATAAACTCACTACCAATACCAAGCTCACTTTTTACTTTTATACATCCATTTAGCGATTTAACTATATGCTTAGTTATAGCCAATCCTAAACCCGTTCCTCCTACATCTCTACTTCTTGCTTTATCTACCCTATAGAATCGTTCAAAGATGCGTTCTACATCTTCTTTTGGTATACCTACACCATTATCTATAACTTTGATTACTATTTTTTCTTCATCTTTTGAAACTACAACTTGCACAATGCCATTATCCTGAGTATATTTTATAGCATTATCAACTAAGTTTAAAAATACTTGTTTTATATAGTCTTTATTAGATAATATACTTATTGATTTATCATCACATTTATATAAAACTTCTATATTTTTTTCTTTAGCTGAATGTTGTGTTATTTCATATACTTCTTTAAACACATCATATACTACAACATTTTCCATAAGAAGGGTATCTTTATTTTCTACGAATGATAATAGTAATATATCATCAATCAATCTTTTTAATCTATCTGATTCACTCTCTATTATTTCCAAGAATCTATTTCTAGTATTTACATCTATATTTTCATTTGACTTTAGAGTTTCAACAAATCCACTTATAGATGTGAGAGGTGTTTTAAGTTCATGACTTACATTTGCAACAAAATCACTTCTCATATTTTCAAGTTTAACTTTTTTAGTAATATCTTCTATATTTACTATCGAACCTATTATTACATTATTAGTATTTTGAAGATAAACTGGGTCTACTTTTATTTTATATACTATATCATCTTTAGTAGTAATATGGGCAGTTTCATTATCTTTAGAGCCAATAAATCTAAGTATCTGTTTTAATATTTCTTCTTCTTTTATTACAACATTAATGTTGTGGCCTTCCACCAATTGATTTGGTTCACTTTTTATCATTTCTTTTGCTTCATCATTTATCAGAAGTATACTTCCATTTACATCTATAGCTAGAATTCCATGTGATATACTCTTTAGTATAGACCTTAACTGTAAATGTTTATACTGTACCTCTTCTAATGTTTTATCCATATTTTTTATCATATGATTAAAATTTCTAGCTAATTCTCCAAGTTCTCCTTTAGCTGATATATTGAGTCTAGCATGATATTCATTATTACTTACTTTTTTTGAGACGTATATAAATTCTTTTAAATATTTTCTTAATGTTATTGTATATCTTACAGACAATATCACAATAGCTATTGATAACATAACAATAAAAAAATATATGCTATTTAATTCTTCCACAAGATAACACTCCTAAAATATAACCATTTTAATCTATTTTATATCCAACACCTCTTATAGTCTCTATATATTTTTCTGACTTATCTTCATCTTCTATTTTTTTTCTTAAATATCTTATATGAACATCTACTGTTCTAGTTTCTCCATAGTATTCATACCCCCATATTTTATCTAAAAGATAATTTCTTGAAAGTACTTTACCTTTATTTTGAATTAATAATTTTAACAGTTCAAATTCTTTAAGTGTTAACTCTATCTTTTCAGAACCTTTAGTGACCTCATGCTTTGATAAATCTAATTTTAAATTACCTGTAGTAAGTATATTATTTTCTTCACCTAAGCTAGTCAAGTTATACCTTCTTAAAACAGAACTAATTCTAGCTAACAACTCCTTTATACTAAACGGCTTAGTTATATAGTCATCAGCACCTATTTCAAGCCCTTCTACCTTGTCATTTTCCATATTTTTAGCAGTAAGCATTATAACAGGAATATTTTTTAAATCTTTATCACTTCTTATTTTTCTCAAAACTTCTATTCCACTTATATTTGGTAGCATCCAATCTAAAAGTATTAAATCTGGTTTAATTTCCTTAGCTTTTATAAATCCATCAAACCCATCATACGAATAACTAACTTCGTAATTTGACACCTCCAAATTGAATTTTAATAGCTCAACTATATGCATTTCATCGTCTATAACAAGCACTTTAGTATTCATTAAAAAGCTCCTCTCTATTTTATCTGTAGTACCGTTCCTATTCGTTCTGATGCCTTATTATGTTTTCTATAAGAGTGGAATTCATTTGCTCTACAACTAGTGCATAAATTTAAATTTATTATATTCTCCTTTTTAACTCCACTACATCTCAGCATGTACTCATTAATTTTCCATAAATCTAAATAGTAACTTCCCTCTTTTATTATATAGAACTTTTCATCATTATTTGTAAGAATTGTGTTAAATTTTTCTACTAAATCCTCAGATACTTCATAACAACAAGGTCCAATTGATGGGCCAATTATACAAACTAAATCTTCAGGGACCGTTTTATAACATTCAGACATTAATTTAATTGTTTTATGACCTATATTACTAAAAGTACCTCTCCAACCTGCATGAGCCAGTCCTATGGCTTTATTTTTAGCATCTATGATTGATATAGGTACACAATCTGCTGTAAATAATAAAAGAGGTACTTTCTCTAAGTTCGTTATAAGTGCATCTCCATCTATTCTTTTTCCTATAGTATCTTTATTTACTATGTTAACTATATCTGAATGTATTTGAGAATTACTAGTTAAGTTCTCAAATGCTAAATCGCATTCTTTACATACTTTTAACATATCTTCTTTATTTTTTGCATCTACATTCTTACATGTTATAACTAGATTTACAGAATCTAATTTTTCATCAAGTTCTTTACAATCTCCATTTAAATTAACATACTCTTTAATATCTTGTACATTTTTTATATTTATATAATCTTTCATCATTTGTCTCCTTTTTCTATCAATATACTTTTAAGCTCATTTACAAAAGTATTTATATCTTTAAATTGTCTATACACAGAAGCAAACCTTACATAAGCTACTTCATCTAAGTCTTTTAGTTTATCCATTACCATCTCACCAATTCTTTTGGTTTCAATTTCTTCTATAAAACATTTATTTATTTCATTTTCAATATGTACAACTATACTTTCAATTTCTTCTATAGATACAGGTCTTTTTTCACATGCTTTTAATAACCCGTACTTTATCTTTTCTCTATCAAAATACTCTCTACTATTATCTTTTTTGATAACCATTAAAGGAGTTGTTTCTATTTTCTCATAAGTAGTGAATCTCTTTTTACATGATTCACATTCACGTCTTCTTCTGATAGATTTTAAATCTGTATGTCTAGAATCTATTACCTTTGATTCTTTATAATTACAATAAGGACATTGCATATATATTCCTCCTTTGTTTTAACTATATCTCAAATTCATCCAAGCTTAATTCTGAACCTATATTTACTATTATTGTATCACAACCTATTTTAAGTATATCATTCCAAAATATAACTTCTTCATCCCCTCCTCTTGAAAAAAAATTTCTATTTCCATCTCCAAAAATGGTAAATGAGACTACCTTTCCCTCATGAATATCCATATCTATGTCTATTATAAATCCCATCCTTTTTCCATTTTTTACATTTATAATTTCTTTTTCCATTATATCAGAAACTCTAATCATATTATACTCACCCTTTCTTTAAAAATAAATATGTATTGAGTTAAAAAAAAATGACCTATATAGGTCATTTAAATTTAAAATAATGTTTACAGTCCATGGATTACTTATACATACTTTCTCATATTTTTTAAAGCATTTTTTTCAATTCTTGATACTTGCGCTTGAGATATACCGATTTCATCAGCAACTTCTATCTGCGTTCTTCCTTTATAAAACCTTAAATCTAATACCAACTTCTCTCTACTATTTAATTTCTTAATAGCTTCTTTAAGTGATATTTCTTGCAACCAATTTTCGTCAGTATCTTTTTTGTCTTGAACCTGGTCCATAACAAATATTGCATCTCCATTATCTTGATATACTGGGTCAAATAAAGATATTGGATCTTGTATGGCATCTAGTGCCATTACAACTGACTCAACTTCTAATTCTAATTCTTTTGCTATTTCTGATACTGTAGGTTCTTTAGAATTTGTTCTAATTAGTCTTTCTCTAACTTGTAGTGCCTTATATGCTATATCTTTTAATGACCTACTTACTCTAATTGGGTTATTGTCTCTTAGATATCTTCTAATTTCTCCTATAATCATAGGAACAGCATAAGTTGAAAACCTTACATTTTGACTTAAATCAAAGTTATCTATAGCTTTTATAAGACCGATACAACCTATTTGAAATAAATCGTCTATGTTTTCTCCTCTGTTGTTAAACTTTTTTATTACACTCAAGACTAATCTTAAATTCCCTCTTACAAACTGCTGTCTAGCTTCTTCGTCACCACTTTTTATTTTTAATAAAAGTTCCTTCATTTGCTTATTTTTAAGAACTGGAAGTTCCGATGTATTAACACCACATATTTCAACCTTATTAACTTGCATACATTTTCAGTCCTCTCTCAAAAGTATTCATCTATTGAAATTATTTACATTTCCAATTTTTTTATACTTTTTAAGAAGAATTAATTTAGCATTATACAAATTTTTTCATTTCTTTCTGTAATCTTGAAATTATTTTCTTTTCAAGTCTAGATATGTAAGACTGAGATATTCCAAGCATTCCAGCAACTTCTTTTTGTGTTTTTTCGATACCTTTATCTATAAGTCCAAACCTTAATTCCATAATTTGCTTTTCTCTATCGCTTAATCTGTCGAGTGCCATAACCAATAAATCTCTATCTATTTCTTCTTCGATTATTTTGTATATTTCATCATTTTCTGTACCTAGAACATCAGATAGTAAAAGTTCATTTCCATCTAAATCTATATTTAAAGGCTCATCAAATGATACTTCTGTTTTCTTTTTATTATTTTTCCTTAAGTACATTAAAATTTCATTTTCGATACATCTTGAAGCATAAGTTGCCAATTTTATGTTTTTGTTTAGTTTGAAAGTATTAACTGCTTTTATCAAACCTATAGTTCCTATAGAAATTAAATCTTCTACATCTATACCTGTATTTTCAAACTTTCTAGATATGTAGACTACTAATCTCAGATTTCTTTCTATCAAAATTGATTTTACACTTTCATCCGTTTCCAGTTTTTGTAAAATTTCCATTTCTTCTTCTGGCTTTAATGGAGGAGGAAGTATATTTGCCCCTCCCATATAGTATATTCCCTTTGGCTTTATTATTTTTAATTTAATACCTAACATAGTAATAAAGCTTATAATTCTCTCTTTCAATCGTAACATATCTTGTCCCCCTTAAATTTTCACCTAAAATCCAGGCAATATATTTGGATTCATTATTGCTCCATATTCTCTATCATTAAAATTTGATATACCAAGTATTATATTTCCTATCTTCTGCTCATCTACTTCTACATAGTCAGCTTTTAGACCTATTATTATGTTTGTCTTATTACTTCCAGCATGTTTATAAGGTATTATCCTAACTCTACCTGACGTTTTATCATCTAGGCTTCCTATAATCTCTTGTGCTTTCTTCATATCTATGTCTTCATAATTAATATTTAATAGATTTTCTGGAATAAACCCTTCTAACACACTTGACTTAACTATTATTACATCACTTTGACTTATTGGGTCTTTTAATAAGTTCCCACTATCCACTAAAGCTTTACAACAAAAACTCTTTTCTAATAAGTTTATATTTATGGTCTTTGTAAGTTCCTTGATGTATTTAAGCATTTTCAAATCTTTATAAATGTACTTTAACAATTCACAACTTACATAAGTACATGCAATTAAGAAAGATATTTTTAAATGACTTATTCCTGTAAAATAAATTATAAAATAAGTGCTTCCAGAAATAAAAATGTTTACTAAGTAAAAAACTAATGCTACATGAACATAATCTTTTTTACTCTTACTTCTAAATGAAATTAAAGTTATTATACTCATAATTATTATTTTAAATGGTACTGTGAATAATATGTTCATTGATGGATACAAATAAGCAACAGAATAGGCACCTCCTAAACTAGCCCCCAATAACTTATTTTTTTTAGGATTGTATTTTTTAGTGAGAATAGAAGTACAACTTATAATAATATAATTTATTACTAGGTTTTCTATAACATAGTACTCAATATACACCATGTATCCCCCCTTAAAACCTTTAAACATATTATAAGATAGTATGTACAAAATTTTATGTCACTTTTGATGGTCGAATCCAAAACAAATTCTATTTAAAAATAACAATGATATATGTCTTATACTTTATGTCGCCAAAAGATATTTTTTTAGTATCAAACAAATAAGCTTTTTTGTAGAATCTAAGATATCTAGGTAGAAGTTATTAGTTCTTTTTGGGGTATATTTTTATAAAAAAAAGACTATGTAACTTAATAATATATCAAGTAAATTTTTTACTTGTATAAAATCAAATTACACAGCCTATAAATTTAAATTCAAATTATTGTGCTAATAATCCGTTTGCATATTTTGCAGAATCATCTAGTGCTTGTTCTGGAGTTATATCTCCAGCTATCATCATTTGAAGTTGTTTCCATAAGTATTCATATATCTCTACTCCATGAGGCCCAACAGTCAATGGTCTATACATATGTTTATCTTTTGTTACCATTTCTTCAAATCTTGGGTCTCCTTGATATTTTTCACCTTTTGCAACTGGAGCTCTTGGTATTTCTTTATGGAAAGCTTCCATTGATTCTTTGCTTAACATATATTCAAGAAGTTTAAATCCAAGCTCTTTATTTTTACATGCTGACATTAATGTTAAATCATCTACTGATGCAAAACTACCAACTGTCTTATCTTCTAATGAAGTTACATATCCCCAGTTTAAATCTGGAAATGATTTATCAAAAGTGCTTGTAGCAGCAGAAGATAACATTATAGTAAATGCAGCTTTTCCTGGCCCAAATACACTTTCAACCATTTCATTGCTATCTTTTGATAAAGCATTGTCTGGTATATATTTTTTCATATCATTTATAAAGTTTGCAGCTTTTAAACCTTCTTCATTATTAAATTTAACTGATTTTAAATCATCATTATATATATCTCCACCAGCTTGCCATAAATAAGGATACCAGTTCCAGTTTAAGCTTCCAAATACTTTAGAACCCCAACCTTGTGCAAGACCCCACTGGTCGATTTTTCCATCTCCATCAGTATCTTTTGTTGCTTTTTCACAAATTCTTTTAAAATCATCCCATGTTTTAGGAGGCTTCTCTCCTAATTTTTCTAGTATGTCTTTATTATAATACAATACACCTGGGTTAGCAGCTTCTATAGGTAATCCATAAATACCACCCATCATTTTTGCATTATCTAAGTATAGATAATTATCTGAAGTTCCTGATTTTTCTAGATAAGGTGTCAAATCTTCAACTGCGCCCATTTCTATAAATTGAGGAAACATCTCTGCATACATGTATCCTATGTCTGGACCTTCACCTGCACTTATTGCAGTTGCATATTTTTCTGCATAGTTATCCCAAGGTACTATCTGGAATTCAATTTCACAATTATTTTCCTTTTCAAATTTCTCCAATATTGGTTTCCATGCATCTGCATCATGGTCTGTCAATGGTGCAGACCATACAACTAATTTTTCTTTACCATCTTTACCTTTAGAATCTTCTTTTTTTGAACATCCAGCAAGAATTGATACTGATAAAACACCTACCATCACTAAAGAAAGAATTCTTTTTAGCTTAATCATGCTTAATCCCCTTTCAGACTTTAATTTGTCTTTTTCCTCAAATATTTACAATTTAATTCAGATTTAATATTAACAAATAAGACTACCCTTGTCTAATCATAAAAAACTATACTAACTCTTACAACTATCATTTTTTTCTATATATGTTGTTTTTATTCATTTATTAAAAAACTTCTTTTACATTTCAAAATATTGCAATGTATTTTTATGTCTTAGGAGTTTAAATTAGGCAAAATAAAAAGAAGTCTACTGACTTCTTTATAAGCTTACATATTATCTTCTTCTTCTTAGGAATGTAGGTATCTCCATGCTCTCATCATCATCTTCTTCAATTATACTTGCTTTTTTAGGAGCTTCTATTTTTTCCTCAACAATTACTTCTTCTTCAATTTCTTTTACAGCTTGTTTTACTGTTGTATTTAATGAAGAACGTATGCTTGACTTAGGCTTAGTATCTAAGTCTAAAATACCACTTTGTAATCCTTCAAATCCTGTTGCGATTACTGTAATCATTATTTCATCACCTAAGTCTTCTTTTATAGAAGCACCAAATATAACATTTGCCTCTGGGTCACAGGATTCCATAACTAAAGTAGATGCTTCATTAACTTCAAATAATCCTAAGTTAGGTCCACCAGTAACGTTAAGAAGAACTCCTTTAGCTCCTTGTATTGATGTTTCTAGAAGTGGAGATTGAATAGCTTGTCTAGCAGCATCTATTGCTCTAGTCTCACCACTAGCACTACCTATACCCATATGAGCAAGACCCTTATCTTTCATTATAGTAGTAACATCTGCAAAGTCTAGGTTTATTAATCCTTCAACTGCTATAAGATCAGAAATTGATTGTATACCTTGTTTTAATACATCATCTGCAACTGCAAAAGCATCTAACATCGAAGTATTTTTTTGTACTATCTGTAAAAGTCTATCGTTTGGTATTGTTATAAGAGTATCAACTTTTGATTTAAGTTCTGCTATTCCACCTTCAGCATTTTTCATTCTTATCTTACCTTCAAATGCAAAAGGTTTTGTAACTACACCTACTGTAAGTATACCCATTTCTTTTGCTAAGCCTGCAACTACTGGAGCAGCTCCTGTACCAGTACCACCGCCCATTCCGGCTGTAACAAAGACCATATCAGCTCCTTGAAGCAATTTCACTATTTCGTCTTTACTCTCCTCAGCAGCCCTTTTTCCTACTTCTGGATTTGCTCCTGCACCAAGTCCTCTAGTTAATTTTTCTCCTATTTGAACTTTATATTCAGCTTTTGATGTATATAAAGCTTGTTTATCTGTATTTACTGATATAAATTCAACGCCTTTTAGTTGCGCTTCTACCATTCTATTGACAGCATTGTTTCCACCGCCACCTACACCTATTACTTTAATTTGTGCACATTCTTCTAATTCTACGTCAAAGTTTAGCATCATAAACCCCCTTCTCTCATGATTCAAAGTTATCGTATGTATTAATTATATCATTTTCTTCTTTTATTTTGTTAACCTTTAAGTAACATATTCCACAAAAACGTAAATTTTCCTTTTTAATTTTCTTACTTATATTGTCAAATATTACTCTTGAGTATAAAATAATTTACGTATATATCAAATGCTCTTTAATTTTTACGTTTCTTATTCATAATATTGCTAACAACATAACGTCTAATTATGGATAAATTATTAAATAATCTCATACCAAAAACTAATACAGCAACATAGTAAAGAGAAACACCTAATTTTTCTCCTATATAAGTCAATAATATAGCCAATATAGCATTCCCTATGAAGCCAGTAACAAAAATTACATTGTCATAGTTATCTTCAAAACTGGATTTTATCGCTCCAAAAATAGAATCCATTATTGCAAGAATAGCTACTGACATATATATGGAATAATCCATAGAATATGTAAATGGAATGTAGTAACCTACTACAACACCAAATGCCAATCCTCCTAAAACCCATATCATAAATCCTCACCTCTTTATTTTACTTTGAAACGCAACTATATTACAATCCTTTTTATTAAATTTTCTTATTTTTTCTTTATTTTTTTATATTTTTCGCTTTATTTTGCGAATAAATCCACTTTATTTCCATTATTTTCCTGTATTTTTATATTGATTCCATATATATCTTTAAGAGACTTAGCATATGATTCTGGAGAATTTATAGCGGCACTCAATAAATCTATATCTCCTATGGCTTTTATTATAAATGGTTGTCCATATGTAGTATCATTTACTGTGATAGTAGCTCCTGAACATTTTATCTTGCTAGTTGATAGTACTCTTTCTCCATTTATAGAAATTGCTTTTGCACCAGCTTTTTTTAAATCATTTAAAACTCTTAAAATATCAATGTCATGTATAATCAAGTCATTTGGATTCTGACCATCTTTTAATTCTCTGTCACTATCCTTCATAGTAATCGTTATGCCTGGCCCTGTAACAGTTGAATAACCGCTTAATTCTTTGACTTCTTCAAGCTCTTTTTTCATAAGTGTTTGTATAGATTCATTTCCATTCTCTTTTGCTTCTTTATATTCATTCAAAGTTTTTTTGTTACTTTTAAGCGCTTCTTTTAAATGTTTTATTTCTTTCTTTGTATTTTCTATCTCACTTTCAATACTTTCAGTCTGACTCAATGTTATGTACACTTTATTTGGGTCTAGTGATTTTATATAAGTTGATATGAAAACGCCTAATATGAATGCTCCTAATATAACCATTTTCTTTTTCATACTATTAGTTCCTCTCTACTTTGTTTATATCACCATGTCCATCTATTTCTACATTGTCTTCTTTAGTTACTTTTACCTTAGCATTATAATACGTTTCTATTTCCCAGACAATACCATATTTTATATTAAGTGCAGAAGATAATGTATCAGAATCACCAATTGCTTTTATTATAATTGGCTCTTTTATAACAGTGTCATTCATGTAAAGCTTATCCTCTTTTAAATACATATATGTATTAGAAACTATTCTCTGGTCATTTATAGATATAGCACTTGCTTGTGCTGAATTTAATTTATTTATCATTGATAGTAATAAATCATAGTTATATAATATACTATCGTTTTTATCAGAGCTTCCTAAGTCTTTTACAGAATTTATCTCAACTTTTATTCCTTTGCCTTCAACATCTGTATATCCAGCTAATGTTTCATATTTTTCTATTTCTGACTTAATTATATCTTGTTCTCCTTCATCATTTTTACCTCTATAAGTCTCTATATCTTTCTTCACACTATTAATTTCTGACTGTAAATCCTCTTTTTCTTTTTTTAGAGATTTAAGTTCTTCTGTAAGTTGCTCTCCTCTTTTAAAAGTTGTCATACCTCTATTTTCTATATTAATAATTTTAAGCTGTAAACTAACAAGAACACCTAATACAATGCTTCCTATGATTATACTTTTATTTATAAATCTTTTTTTCAATATATCACTTCCTTACAATTGTCTATCCTTCAGGACTATACACAGCTAATTTTCCATAATTGAGATTTATAGTCCCTCCATCGGTATTTTTATTTTGCAGGTCAATCAGAATTTTACTTACCCTAGATATATTATAATCTAAGTTATCATCATTAGAAAGTAAGATTTTTATATTACTTCTTGTAAGCATATCTATATTGCTTTCTTTTCTTAAGTTTACATAATTTATTTTTCTATAAAGTCCTTCTTCTTTTAAAGAATTTAAAGTTTTAAATACATTCTCTTTAGTTTTATAATTTTTAAATTTTATTGCTTTATCATCATCAACGCTATAATCTACATCTACTATTAAATCTTTTTTACTTTCATTAGAACCTCTAAGTTCCTCCAACAAATTACCTTTCTTATCTATATAACAATAATTATCTTCATCTTTTAATACTGCAAAGATTTCTTTTTCTTTTAAACTTATAATTATTTTATTTGGAAATTTTCTTTTTATTTCTACATTTTCTATATATGGATTTTTCATAAGATTATCTTTCATATATTTAAAATCATATGCAAATATATTTTCATGTAAATTTATATTTAGTTCTTTCATTATATTTGATTTAGTCACTCTCTTATTTCCTACTATATCTATTTTCTTTACATCAAATAAATCACTTTTTACAATCATACATATCCCAAAAGATAGCATAAGTATAAAGACTAAAACTATCATGACATTATTTGTATTTAACTTCCTTCTCTTTTTCAAATATAATCAACCCCTTTGGTTAATAAATACACCTTTAGAGCTTATTTTTCCTACAAGAAAATTATAATATTTAAAGTCAAATTTTTTCATTTTCTTACAAAACATCTAAATAAAATGTAAATAAATAGAAATAAATCAATATTTCATCAAAATAAATACAAAAGGATATATATATTTTTATATCTTTAGACTTGTGTACATACAAATAAACCCCTAATTTATAATAATTTAGAAAATCTAATATATTATAAATTAGGGGTAAATATTGACTTACCTTTTCTTTATTCCTATTACTTTGGCTTGACCTTCTATACTTGGAGTTGCTTCTTTTTTTATTTCTTTTACTTCTTCAACAACTTTTTCTTTTTTTGTTTTTTTAGATGATGACTTCTGCGTTGAATTGTATACTTTTATTATCTCATCGTATATAAGGTCTATGGCTTCAGGTTTCCCTATAGTTTTGCTTGCATTTGCCATATCAACCAAAAGTTCTCTATCTCCTAAAAGTTTAAATACTGCTGTATTCAGGCTCTCTGGAGTTAGGTTTTTTTCTAAAATTGCAATCCCTGCCCCTTGCTTTTCTATACTTTTAGCATTATACTCTTGATGATTTTCAGCAGTATATGCTTTAGGTATTATTATAGATGGCTTTCCAAGAGCTGTTATTTCAGCTAATGAAATTGCTCCTGCACTACCTATAACTAAGTCACTTGCTGCAAGTGCATTTGCCATATCTTCCAAGTAAGGTACAACTTTTTGGTATGGCTTAAGATTTATATCGCTAATACTTTCCATAAACTCATCATAATAGCTTTTCCCTGTGGCAAATATAAAAGCTATATCTTCATTTACCATGTTCTTTATTACAAGTCTCATTGCATCATTTATTTTCCTTGAGCCTCCACTACCACCATAACAAAGAACCATTCTTTTTTCTTCACTTATTGCAAGATTCTTTCTTGCAATATTTTTTCTTGATAATAAAATTTCTTTTCTAACTGGATTTCCTGTAAAAACTAGTTTTTCTTCTGCTGCCTCTGGAAATCTTTTATGTGAATCTTCAAAACTTGTAAGTACCTTAGTAACCGTTTTAGATAAAATCTTATTGGTTACACCAGGAAAAGAATTTTGCTCATGTATTATGGCTGGTATTTTCCCCATAGATGCATTAAATAAAACGGGTCCACTAACATATCCACCAGTTCCTATAACTACATCTGGTTTAAACTTCTTAACAATCTTTCTTGATTGCTCCAAACCTTTAAAAAGCTTAAAAACTCTTTTT
The DNA here is from genome assembly GCF_056688955.1 of Clostridioides sp. LIBA-6822. NCBI lineage: Bacteria > Bacillati > Bacillota > Clostridia > Peptostreptococcales > Peptostreptococcaceae > Clostridioides > Clostridioides sp. LIBA-6822. Next base: position 3,126,681 of record NZ_CP196995.1, read on the forward strand.
ACATTATCAAAGTCTATTTTTCGCTTGAATCCTTGTACTGTTACAGTCTTTAATTCAAATCCATACTTAGGAACTATTTCTGATTCTATTCCTTTTTCCGTCCCAACAAAAATTATCTCAGCGTCTGGATGCTCATCTCTTATTTTGTTAGCAATAGCTATAGCTGGATACACGTGTCCTCCAGTTCCACCGCCTGATAATAAAACTTTCATCAAATCATCATCTCCTGTTAATTAATTTTGACATGCTTTGAGATGTTTAACACTATGCCTATAGCTCCCATAAAGATGGTGAGCGAGGTTCCCCCATAACTTATAAATGGTAGTGCCACACCTGTAGCTGGCATTGATGATGTTGCAACTGCTATATTTAAAGCTGCTTGTATTCCAATTTGTGCCCCTATACCTATGACAACCATACAAGCAAATACATTAGAAGTCTTCAAAGCTATTCTTACACATCTGTAGACCAAGGCTACAAATAGCATAATAACTATTATACAACCAATCAATCCTAACTCTTCTCCTATTATAGCAAATATAAAGTCATTTTGTGGCTCTGGTATATAAAAATACTTTTGTTTACTCTTTCCTAAGCCTAAACCAAACAATCCACCTGAACCAAGTGCATATAAACCTTGTATTACCTGATACCCCTTGCCAAGAGGGTCTTGAAAAGGGTCTAAAAACGATGTGACACGGCTAAGTCTATAAGGTTCAGCAATTACCAATGCAGCAAATAAAGCAGCCCCACTTCCAATCATAGCAAATACAATTTTCATATCCATTCCAGCAACAAATATCATTACAAACGTAACTAAAATTACAGTACCTGCTGTTGATAGATTTGGCTGAAGTATTATCAACGCAAAAAATATCCCTGGAACTACGAGAAGTGGTACAACACCTTTTGTCAAAGATTTTATCTTATCATAATTTTTTTCAATTAATTTTGCAGTTAATATTATTGTAGCAAACTTAGCTATTTCTGCGGGCTGAAATGTTAAGGCACCTATTCCTAACCATCTTTTTGCTCCGTTTGCTTCTATCCCTAAAGGGGTTAGAACTAACAATAATAATACTACTGCTATAGCTCCAATTGCTGTAGCATTTTTCTTCCAAAAACTATAATCTATCCTTGATGTAATAATCATAACTATAAACCCAAGTATAGCATATATTACATTCTTTTTTAGAAAATAGTACGCATCATTGTGTTTAAATGAAGATTGTATAAAACTTGCACTAAACACCATAACTATTCCTACAAATACTAAAAGCATAGTAGTATAAAATACTACTCCATCAAATTCAGTCTTCATCCTTATGTCAATTTGTTTTTTCAAATTTTCTTTAGGCATCCAACTAATATACCTCCATTCTTCCATTTAAGTAAGTTTAGAGGTAAGAGATTATTTTAAATTGTTTACATTATCTTTGAAGTCTTTTCCTCTTACTTCAAAACTTTCATACATATCCCAACTTGCACAAGCTGGTGAAAGAAGCACTATATCTCCACTTTTTGAAATCTCATGAGAAGTATTAACTGCTTCTTCCATATCTTTTACTATATGTATGTCATTAAATCCTTTATTTTTTGCACAATTTTCTATCTTTGATGCAGTTTCTCCTAACAAGACTACTGATTTAACATATGACTTTGCAGTTTCAAAAAGTTCATCAAAATTACTGCCTTTATCCATTCCTCCTGCTATAAGTATTATTGGTCTATTGTAAGACTGTACAGCTTTTATAGTAGAGTCTGGATTAGTCCCTTTTGAATCATTTACATATATTACATTGTCTAAGTTTCGTACAAACTCTTGTCTGTGTTCAACGCCTTTAAATGTCATCAATACATCTCTTATAACGTCTAAATCAACTTTACAGACATATGCTATTGCTATAGCTGCCATACAGTTTTCTAAATTATGACCTCCAGGTAAACTTACATCATCTTTATTTAGAAATTTGATTTTATCATCTATATCTATTATTATGTCATTATTTTCTAAATATACTCCTCCATTTACTTTTTGAGTTCTTGAAAAGTAAATTACTTTAGCATTACATTTGTCAGTTAGATTTTTTACTGTCTCATCATCATAGTTTAATATACAAAAATCTTCAGCAGTTTGATTCATAAATATATTTGCTTTTGCTTCTATATATTTTTCCATAGTGTGATGTCTGTTTAAATGGTCTTCTGTGATATTTAGTATAGCACTTACTTTAGGTCTAAATTCATCTATACTCTCAAGTTGAAAACTGCTTAGTTCAGTTACAAGCACAGACTCTTCATTTGAAGTTTCTATAGTATCTATTACAGGATTTCCTATATTACCAACTACATATGTATCTCTTTTTGCTCTCGAAAAAATTTCTCCTACCAGGCTAGTTGTAGTTGTCTTACCATTTGTACCTGTAATCCCTATAAAAGTTGGATTATTTGATAATTTAAAAGCTAATTCTACTTCACCAATTATATACTTGCCCGAATTTTTTAATTTCAAGATAAATGGTAGGTCTAGTGGTACCCCTGGAGATACTACTACCATATCTATACTATCTACATCCTCTGGATGATGTCCTAATATGTATTCTATGTCATTTATAGATTTCAATTCATCAAGTATGTTTTTCAATTTATTTTCATCTTTAATATCATTCACTATTATACTTGCACCTAATTTATCTAAATGTTTAATTGTAGATATACCAGTTTTTGCAAGTCCTACTAATAAAACTTTTTTTCCTTTTAAGTTCATTTTTAATTCCCCCTAGGCCTAAAATACTGCTATTATACTTATCCAAGCTAAAACAACTGTGATAATCCAAAAAACGAATACAACCCTTGTCTCTGGCCAACCACATTGTTCAAAGTGATGGTGTATTGGAGCCATCTTAAAGAATCTCTTTCTTGTCGCTTTAAAATATCCAACTTGAATCAAAACCGATAGAGCTTCTGCAAAGTAAATTCCTCCAATTATAGGTATTATAAGCACTGAATTAGTTAGAACTGAAAATGCTACAACTGCTCCACCTAATGCCATTGAACCCGTATCTCCCATAAATACTCTTGCTGGATATGAATTAAATCCTAAAAAGCCTAAACATGCTCCGACAGTTGCTGCTGCTAAAACTGCAACTTCTGTGTTCCCAGCAATAGAACTTGCAAATAGCATAAAAAATACAGAAACTATTAAAGTTACTCCTGACGCCAATCCATCTAAACCATCAGTTAAATTCACAGCATTTACTATTGCTACGATTATAAACATCATTATTGGTATATATAATATTCCAACATTTATTACAAAATCTGTAAATGGTATCATAAGTTGTGAAGCACTTGACGATGATGTATACTGATAAAAAGCAACATAAAAAGATAATGCAACTTGAAGGATTATTTTTTGATATGCTTTTAGTCCAAGTGATCTTTTTAACTTTATTTTTATAAAGTCGTCTAAAAAACCAATAAAACCAAAACCAGCAATACATATAAGACCTACTGCCATATCATGACTAACTTTTACTCTTGTAAGTCCAGTTATTAGAATTGCAACTATCATTATAATTCCACCCATAGTAGGTGTTCCATTTTTAGCTAGATGTGTTTGAGGTCCATCATCTCTAACTGTCTGACCAAATTTAAATTTTCTAAGCATTGGTATAAATATTGGTCCTATTATAATTACTATTAAAAACGCAATCAATGCGGTGTACGTAAGCTCTGTTATTCCTAACATCGTAAAACTCCTCTCCCTTGTCAATCAACTCATTAGTTTAAGCTTATTTATTTAGATATTCGACTATTTTTTCTAATCTCATGCCTCTTGAGCCTTTTACTAAAATAGTGTCTCCTGTTTTTACTAATTCGTCTAACTTGTTAAGTACTTCTTCTCTATTCTCAAAGTGATATATATTGGCTGGGTTGAATCCTAATTGTTTTGCCTCTTCTCCAATAAACACTGATTTTTCACCTATAGTTATTATAACATCAGTATTATTCATAGATGATTTTCCTACTAATCTATGACCATACTCTGAAATTTCACCCATTTCTAGTATATCTCCAAGTATTGCTACCCTTCTACCTTTATATCTTCCAAGTATCTTTAAAGCAGCATCCATAGAATCTGGACTAGCATTATATGAATCATTAATTATTGTTAATTTTTCATTTTTTATTATGTCTAGTCTCATTTTTGTCCCTTTGAAATTTTTTAAACCTTTTTTTATATAATCTAAAGAAATATTTAAACACATTCCAACCAATATTGCAGACATAGCATTATATATATTATGTTCTCCTATTGTTGGTATAAATATTTCCTCTTTTTTTCCATCTATAACGCATATAAATGTAAGACTATCTTCTTCCATAGTGTAACTTTCACAATAAATATCATTATTTTTGTTGAATCCAAATGTTTTTAGTTTATATACATGTTCTTTTTCTTTTAATGTAGATAAAAACTTATCATCTCCATTTACAATTAAAGTATTTGTTTCATTAAAGTTAGAAGTAATTTCCATCTTTGCTTTTAAAATACCTTCTTGTGAACCTAGTTTTTCTACATGTGATAATCCTATGTTTGATATTACTGCAATTTTTGGATTTACTATATCTACTAGATATTTTATTTCATTAAAACCAGACATTCCCATCTCTATTACAGCACACTCATGTTCTTTATTTAAATTAAATAAAGTCAATGGAACTCCAAAATGATTATTTAAGTTCTTTTCATTTTTTAATATGTTTAGTTTTGCAGATATGGCAGAATATATCATATCTCTAGTCGTAGTTTTTCCTACACTACCTGTAACACCTATAAATGGGATATCAAATTTTTCTTTATAATATCTTGAGATATCTCCTAGGGCTAAAGATGTATCTTTTACCTCTATTAAATTTATATCCGAACTTTCTAATTTTATTCCATTACTTTCACTTTTTATAAAAGTTTTGCATCCATTATCATATGCAGACTTTATAAATGTATGCCCATCTAAATTTTCTCCAACTATGGCTACAAATGCATTTTGGGCATTTGCTTCCCTGCTATCTATAACTATATCACTTACACAGTCATTATAATCTCCATATATTAACTTCCCATTAGTTGCAAGTACTAACTCTTTTATTGTTAAGCACTCCATTATCAAACTCCTCCTTTAAAACCTTAGTTATATTGTCTTAGCAACAAAAGGCAATGTATACCGTTATATATACATTGCCTACGATAACTCTTAACTTTATAATTATATACTATATTTCTGTTTTTTTGAAGATGTTTATGGGTATATGTTAATTATCTGTTACTTTTTACTTTTCAAAATATAGTGTTATACTTGAATCCTCATTAACTTTTACTCCAGGTTTTGGGAAGATATCTTTTACCTTTGTATTCTCTGGAAGCTCTATATCTGTATCTAAGTCTGGTTTTAACTTCGCATCTTCTAACGCCTTTACGGCATCACCTATTTTTAAATTTCTTACATCTGGGACTTGAACTTGTTTCTTTTCATATTCAGCTTTTTCTTCTTCTTTATATACTGGTTTAACGCCTAAATATTTTAAGGAATCATTCATTATTTCCTTTACTATTGGTCCTGCTGTAGTACTACCAAATGCACTCACTCCTGTTGGCTCATCAACAATAGCAAGAACTACAATTTGAGGGTCATCACAAGGTGCTATTCCAACAAATGAACATATATATTTTCCTGGAGCATACTTACCATCTATAACTTTTTGAGCTGTACCTGTTTTTCCACCAAGTCTGTAACCTGGTATATATGCTATCTTTCCTCCACCTTCACTTACAACTGACTCTGCAATTTCTAACATTTTCTTAGATGTTTCTTTAGATATAACACTTCTTACTTTTTTTGGTTTTACTGTTTCAGTTATATTACCTTTGTTATCAGTATAAGATTTTACCACTCTTGGTTGCATTAAATCTCCACCATTTGCTATTGATGATATAGCTGTTATAAGTTGTATTGGAGTCACTGATATAGATTGACCAAACGATATTGTAGCCAGTTCAACTGGACCTACATTTTTTTCGTTATACAGTATTCCTTTAGCTTCTCCTGGTAAATCAATTCCAGTCTTATCCATAAGACCAAAAGATTCTATATAATCATACATTTTTCCAACACCTAATCTACTTCCTAACTCAACAAATACAGGGTTGCAAGAGTTTTGTACTGCTTGTTTAAACTCTTGTGTTCCATGAGGTCTATAGTGTCTCCAACATTTAATCTTTCTTCCTCCAACAGTTACACTACCTGTACAGGTGAATTTCTCACCATCTTTAATCACGCCTTCTTCAAGAGCACTAGAAGATGTGATAAGTTTAAACGTAGAACCTGGCTCATATGTATCACTTACTGCTGGATTTCTCCACATTTGATAATAACCTTTTATTTTTTCTTTATCATTATACTTTTCAAGTTCTTCTTGATAATATGGATATATTGGTGTTCTAGAATCATTAGGGTCATAGTCTGGTTTTGATGCTAGAGCAAGGATATCACCAGTTTTAGGATTCATAGCTATTGCAGTAACCTTTTTTGCATTGTTTATCTCATAAGCTTTTTGTACTGCTTTTTCAGTATAGTGTTGAATTACTTCGTCTATAGACAAAACAAGCCCATTACCTTGAACAGGTTCATAATATTTTTCCATTCCTTGTGGTATTTCTCTACCTGAAGCATCAGTACTTACTATTAATTTTCCAGGTTTTCCTTTTAATTTTTTATCATATTGCATTTCTATGCCAGATATACCTGTTGCATCTGAAGAAGTATGTCCTAGTACATATGGTGCAAAATTTCCATATGGATAATATCTTTGATTATCTTCTGCTACCCATATTCCACCTAATTTAGCATCTCTTATTTGAGTTGCTTTATCATCATCTATCCATCTTTTAACTTTTACAAGAGCCATATTTTTTTTGCTTATTAAAGCATAAATATCTTTATAGTCTTCATCCAAGATATCAGCTACCTTTTGAGCTGCTTCTTTTTTGTCTTCTACTTCTACAGGTTTGCACCATACAGTGTACTTAGTTACACTTACTGCTAACTCTTTCATATTTCTATCATATATAGTTCCTCTTTTAGGTTCTATTGGTATATCTCTGGTCTGTTGTTCTAGTGCTTTTGTGCTTAACCAATTTCCTTTCATAAGTTGTAGGTATCCAGTCCTGATAACAAGACAAAAAAACAATGCACATGCTAGAATAAGAACGAGTACCAATCTTTTTTTACTTATCCTCTTTACTTTTCTCAAATCTATTCCCCCTAGTTATCCACATCTATATACTTTATTTGTCCATCTTTTGGATAGTCCATATTGAGCAATTCTTTTGCCTTTAGCTCAATTTCTTTTATCGATGTTTTTTCAGTTTCTTTTGCCTTTAGTTCCTCTAGTACTATCTCTTTTTTTCTTAAATCTTTTTGTAAATAATAAATGTCATATTTCATTTCTGAGATTTTTGAATAACCACATAGATTCAATATTATTACTATAAAGGTTGTAATCAATAAAATACATTTAGTCCCTATTTTTTTATTATTTCTCTTTTTATAATTATTCTTTTTCTTATTTTTATATTCATTTAGATTATGTATTTTATAATTTTTTTTCAAATTATCACCCCGATAATATAGATTTTAGATTTTCCTCTATACTATATTTGTTATTATTCATATCTCTTCCTCTAAAATTCAATTGCTAAATTAATACACTATTGAACAATCTAATTGTAATTTTTTCTATACACAACAAAAAAACCTATAAATTCACTTATACTCTTATATTGAATCTATAGGTTATATACTAATTTTTATTTATTTTTATTACTTATATTATATTAAGATAATATTTTCCATAAGTACAATATGTAACTAGTTTATCTATTTTCTATTACTAATCTCTTCATTATATTATCTATCTCCATATTTTTGTATTTCAATCTTCATAACTTATATCAGTAACAAAAATATACCTTATACTATCAACTGTATCGCAATTACCTTTTAATACAACATAATCTATCATACTTTTTAATTGCGTATAATAGCTCTCATTTACACAAGCTTACTCTTTAATTCTAGATTGTAAAAGTTATATTTTTTCTGCTACTCTTAACTTAGCACTTCTTGAACGTGGATTTACTTCTATTTCTTCATCACTTGGTAATATTGGTTTTCTAGTTATTATTTTTACCTCAGATTCTTTATCACACTGGCATATAGGCAAATGCTGTGGGCATATACAATCTGATGCTAGATATTTAAATGCATTCTTTACTATTCTATCTTCCAATGAATGAAATGTTATTATACATATTCTTCCACCATCATTCATTATAGAAGAAGCATCATTTATCATCTTCGTAATTACTCCAAGCTCATTATTTACTTCTATTCGTATAGCCTGAAAAGTTCTTTTAGCTGGATGAGGTCCATCTATTCTAGCTTTTTTAGGAATGGCCTTTTTAATTACATCTACCAATTCACCTGTAGTTTCTATTGATTTATTTGCTCTTTCTTCAACTATAAATTTAGCTATACGTTTAGCCCAGTTGTCTTCTCCATAATCTTTTATTATCTTAGCAAGTTCATCTTCTGTATAAGTATTTACAACATCATATGCAGAAAACTCACATCTGACATCCATCCTCATATCAAGTGGTGCATCTTGCATATAAGAAAAACCTCTATCTGCTTCATCAAGTTGATGAGATGATACTCCTAAATCTGCTAGTACCCCATCAATCCTGTGAACTCCTATTTTTTCTAACTCTTCTTTTATATTTTCAAAATTGCTATGAACAAACTTTACTCTACCTTCATATTCACTCAATCTCTCTCTTGCTGTATTTATAGCATTTTTATCTTGGTCAAATCCTATAAATAATCCTTTATCTGATAGTTTTTTTACTATCTCTTTAGAATGACCTGCTCCTCCCATAGTACAGTCTACATATACTCCATCTGGCTTTATATTTAAATTTTCTATACACTCATTTAAAAGAACTGATACGTGATGAAATTCCATAGTTACCTCCCTTAAATTCACTATTTAAACTATTGTTCACTAATATTGTTTTTATTTCTCTTTGATAAATAAATATGTGCAATTATACCACCAATAACTCCAATTAGACTTATAACTTGTGCCATTCTAAGTGGTCCTAACATTAAACTATCTGTTCTTAATCCCTCTATAAAAAATCTTCCAATTGAATATAGAGTTACATAAGTAACTATAACTTGACCTTCATATTTTTTATTTTTTCTAAATAGCAATAAAATTATAAATATGCCAAAATCCCATATAGATTCATATAGAAAAGTTGGATGCACCTTTACTCCATCAACCATTATTCCCCAAGGTAAATTAGTCGCACCTCCATGTGCTTCTCCATTAATAAAATTACCCCATCTTCCTATAGCTTGTGCTAAAGGCATTCCAAGTATAACTGTATCAGCCATTTTTAAGAAGTTAATATTTTTGACCTTAGTGTATATATAACCTGCTAATATTCCACCAATTAAACCTCCATGTATAGCAAGTCCGCCACCTCTAAAGTTGAAGATTTGAGACATATTTTGAGCATAATAACTCCAATTAAATACTACATAATAGATTCTTGCACAGATTAATCCAGCTGGAATGGCTATTATAGCTACATTTAATACATCGTCTTCTTTAATGCCTACTCTTTTTGATTCTTTTATTGCAATTAAAGTCCCTAAAATCATTCCACATGCCATAAGAATTCCATACCACATGATGTCTATTCCAAACAGTGTAAATGCCACTCTATCCATAACTTCACCTCTTCGTATTAATTAAAAATATTTCCAAAGCAATATATTATCTTTACAATTAATTGTAATTATACTAAATTATGATAACATATTAATGTTAATTCTACAAAAAATATTAAAATCAATTCTACAAATACCTATAATATACTACATATATTATACCAATATAATTGCTATAAAATTCTTTAAAATCAAAGAGATTGGTACATTTATGCACCAACCTCTTATACATTTTTATATACGATTCTTAAATTTTTCAACTTAATTTACATAAATTTATTTCTTATTTAAACAAGATAAGTATTCAACCTTACAATTTAGCATTTATCTAGTTATTCTTATTATATTAAATCTTTATTTAGGTTCTACAATAGAAATAACACAATACTCTTCTTTAAAGTGTTCTTTTAATCTTTCTTCCACTTCATCAAAAGTAATATCTTTAATAACATCTAAATAATCCAATATATTTATATCCTTAAATATATAAGATATAAAACTGTTTGCTATAAAGTTTATTGAATCAAAGCATTTAATAAAAGAACCAATTTTTTTCTTCTTAGTTCTTTCAAATTCCGCTTTAGATAAACCTTCTTTTTTTGAGTTTTCTATATACTCAATAATTATATCTTTTACCTTTTTAGGTTCCTTAGAATCTCCTGCTATTATACTAAAAGCATAATCTACTTGAGATGAAAATCCAGCTCCAAAATTTTCATTTATTAATCCTTGCATATATAAATCTTCATAAAGTTTACTTCCTTTTTTAAATAACATACCTACAAGTATGTCAGTTACAATCTCTTTACGTAAAAGCTCTTTTCCTTTTAAACCAACATTACTATCTTTAAATCCTATATTAAACATAGGCATAGATATAGGAAATTTTTCTATGACTTCTTTTTCTTTTACACTTTTAGGTTCTTCTGGATAAAACCTTTCTATACTCTTAGAAAGTTTATCTACATCATAGTTATTTGATTTTTTAGTTACATCTATAACTTTTTCTACATCCAAATCACCAACAACAAATAAAGCCATATTTCCTGGATTATAAAAAGTATTGTAACATTTATATAGTTCTTCTTTAGTTATTTTATATATGCTATCTACTGTTCCTGCTATGTCAATTCTAGCAGGATAATTTACATACATTGCCTTCAAACAATTAAAATATACATTCCAGTCAGCGTCATCATTATACATTTTTATTTCTTGTGCTATTATACCTTTTTCCTTTTCAACATTTTCATCTGTAAAATAAGGTGTTTGTACATAGTCAATTAAATGTTCTAAACTCTCATAAAAATTTTCAGTAGCAGAAAATAAGTATGCTGTCATTGTAAAATTAGTAAATGCATTTGCATTTACTCCTAATTTAGAAAATTTATCAAATGCATCTCCTCCATCAGGTTGTTCAAACATTTTATGCTCTAGAAAGTGTGCTATTCCTTCATTTACTCTAATTTTTTTATCTTCTCCAATTGGTATAAATTCCAAATCATTTGAGCCATAATTAGTAGCCAAAATAGCATATTTTTTAGTAAAACCTCTTTTAGGCATAAAATATACATCTAGCCCATTTTGTAATTTTTCATAATAAACTTCTTCTCTTAATATATCATTAACTATTTTTTCCATAGACATTTCCTCCATTAATTTCTCAAAAAGTATATAGTATCAAGCTCTATATCTTTTATAGCTTCCACTATATCCTCTTTAGTAACTTTTTCTATACTAGATATTATGTCTTCTACTTCAGAATTTGTCTTTGACATAGACTGAGAAAAAGCAAAATCAGACATACCACCTATATTATCCGTTATAGATTTCATAGAGTTAACTAAGGCAAGTTTACTGTTTTCTAATTCTTCATCAGATATATCTCCTGCTTTTATACTTTCTACTTGTTCTTTTATCAGTTTCACAGCTTTATCATAATCTTTAGTTTCTATACCAGAAGATATAAACATAATACTTTTATATTTTTCTATTGAAGAAAATATATAATAACATAAACTTTCTTTTTCTCTTACATTCACAAATAATTTAGAATGAGGTCCGCCACCTAATACATTGCTTCCCACAACAAGAGCATAATATTTATCTGTATCTGCATAATCTATATTTGCTCTATAACCCATAACTAGCTTACCTTGAGTTATTTCCATTTGTTCATCTACAACTTTTACTTCATCTACATTTTTTATAAAATCTGCTCTTGGTATATCTATAATATCTTCTCTTTCAAATTTTAGATTCTTACTTATTATATCTATAACTTTATCTTCATCAAAATCACCTTCTACAACTATATCTATTGGTGATGTTTTAAGTATATTTTTATAATGTTCATATAAATCTTTTGGAGTTATACTATCTATTTCATCTTCATAACCAAATTCACTTATACTATATCTTTCATCTTTACACATAGCCTCAATACATTTGTCTTGTGCATACTCTTTTTTATCATTTATTACTGATTGTATTTTTTCCCTTAAATTTTCTTTTTCAATGTTTAAATACTCTTCTTTAAATCCACCATCTACAACAAGCGTGTTATTTATTACTTCATTAAAAAATTCCACTACTTCTTCAAATATACTCTCATCTAAATATTTTTCACTTATATTAATTATTTTGAAACTCAATACTTGGCGTTCTCCACGCTTTACAGCATCAGCTCCCATAGATGAACCATATAAATCATCTAACTTATTAGATATTGCTCTAGCACTAGGATATTTTTCACTTCCACTTGCTATTATTGATGGAATTAGAGCATTTTTTGTAGTTTCTTTTTCATCAAGTAATCTTTGAACATATAAACTTATAAGATTTGATTTAAACTTTTCTGTTTTTATCAAAGTAAGATTAATATTATTACCCAAATTTATTATTTTCTTAGTATTAACCATATGTACCTCCTATTTTTATTTAAACATCAATTTTCAAATTGAAATTTATTTATTTTCTAATTGTATATACTAACATATAAAAACCTTCTATTTAATTATATCCTTTTTATTATTTTCTAAAAGCAATATTTTTATTTAAATTAAATTCAAATATTATTTAAATCAATCTGCTTTAAAGTCTAGTTTACAAGCTTAATATATATGATGTATAATCAATATGTATGTCTATAATTAAAACAATTTTACAATCCTATAGATTGATTGTTTAAAGTTATATAAAGAATATAAAAAAGAATAAGAGAGAGGACGATTAATATGAAATTAGGTATAGTTGGTTTACCAAATGTAGGTAAAAGCACACTATTTAACGCAATAACTCAAGCAGGTGCAGAATCTGCAAATTACCCTTTTTGTACGATAGACCCAAATGTTGGAGTTGTATCTGTTCCAGATGAAAGATTAAACAAGCTACAAGAATTATATAATTCTGAAAAGATAGTCCCTACTGCTATAGAATTTTGTGATATAGCTGGTTTAGTTAGAGGTGCTTCTAAAGGAGAAGGTTTGGGAAATAAATTTTTATCACATATAAGAGAAGTTGATGCAATAGTCCATGTTGTTAGATGCTTTGAAGATGAAAATGTTATACATGTAGATGGCTCTGTAGACCCACTTCGTGATATAGAAACTATAAACTTAGAATTAATTTTCTCTGATATAGAAATTCTTGAAAGAAGAATTCATAAAACTCAAAAAGCTGCTAAAGCTGATAAGACTTTAGGTTCTGAACTTGATTTATTAAAATCAATCATGTCTACTTTAGAAGATAGTAAATGTGTAAGAACTATGCAATTTACAGAAGATGAACAAGTATTCGTAAATTCACTAGATTTACTTACATCTAAACCTGTTATATACGCTTCAAACGTATCAGAAGATGATTTAGCTGATAATGGAGAAAATAATAAGTATGTTCAACAAGTTAAAGCATTTGCAGAAACAGAAGATGCTGAAGTGGTTGTTGTATGTGCACAAATAGAAGCAGAAATTTCTGAACTTGATTCTCCTGAAGAAAAGAAAGAGTTCTTGGAGACATTAGGTCTTGAACAATCAGGACTTGATAAACTTATAAAATCTTCTTACGCTTTACTTGGTTTAATTTCATTCTTAACTGCTGGTCCAAAAGAAGTTAGAGCATGGACTATAAAAGTTGGAAGTAAGGCACCTCAAGCAGGAGGAAAGATACATTCTGATATAGAGAGAGGATTTATAAGAGCTGAAACAATAGCTTTTAATGATTTAGTTGAGCATGGTACTATGGCTGCTGCTAAAGAAAAAGGGTTAGTTAAATTAGAAGGTAAGGAATACATAGTTAAAGATGGAGATGTAATATTGTTTAGATTTAATGTTTAAAATGATTAACTCTGTACACTTTGACTATTATATGTATGATAACTAGAAGATTAGACTTATAATAATAAATTTTTTATTATCTGCAATAATTATATAAATTTTTTATAAAAAAGAGAGTTCTTTCAAATGGTCTATAATAATCATAATGAAAACTCTCTTTTTTATTATGATAAAATATAATCTATCACATATAACAATTAAATTCATAAGTTAATTGTTTGCTATTTAATAAAACTTTAATCTAAAATCTTAATTATAAAATTACATTTCTAAAATATGTATAATATCCCTACAGAAATTACTACTGTTGCTATTGAAAGTATTTTACTATAATCCCAAATACGCTTTCCTCCAAAACATTCAAATGGATAAAAAGGTATGCTATGTAAAATCAACAAGGTTTTTCCAAGTGAAACTATGTATTCACAAAATTGTGATTGTCCTTCAACTGCTACCCACAAAACAAAACACAATAATCCTAACCATTCAAACAATCCTTCAATAGCCATGTTACGTCTAAATTTAGCAGTTGGCTTGTACTCTTTAGGATAAAATCTACCTATTATTGGCCATATACCTCCTAATACTGTAATCAATAGTGATATAAACAATCCACCTCGTGTAACAGTAAATGTCCATTTTTCAGGCAAAATTAAAGTTGCAAACATACCACCAATTAATGAAATAATCAACAAAGAAAAAAATGCACCTACAATGATGCTAAAATCAGGTAAATTATTATTAAACAATAAAATAGGGAGCAATATCAATAAGTTTAAAATCATATAAATTCCTAATTGTTGAATTGATGAATTACTTTTTTGTGCTGAGGTACTCCATAGATGAAATCCAGAAGCAATAAAAAGCGTACTATATATCCATAATTGCACAGTTCCAATTAAGCCATAGTTTTGAAACATCTGTGTAAAACTCATAATATTATATCCATTATTTTCAAAGAGCTTCCATGATGCAACATTATCATCTTTTACTGTGGCAGTTACAGTTTTACAACCATGCTCTTTTAAAAACATAGTTACCTTTTTATAAAGTTCACTTCCTATTCCTTTTCCCTCATAGCCCTTTTTTACGTAGGCTGTCTCTAGATATCCAATCTTTTGACCATTTTTCGCAGGAAAAATTCTATAAGAAGCCATACCAACAATATGACCATCCACTATTGCAATAAAAGCTTCTTTTGGCTTTTTAAATGCCAAACCTTCAACCAATCCAAAGCTTGATTTACCAAGTTCCCACACGAACCTTCTTTCTTCAGCTACCATTTCTCTAATTATTATATTATCCAAATTTATCCTCCCAATTTTTTAAATAATTTTTAATATGCTTAATTTCATAAATCATACTATTACATTAAAAGTTTATATCAGAATATTTTATATGTTTTTTACAAAATATCATCTAATTCCTAAAATAATATTCCTGTAACAATTAATATTCTTATAATAGTGTATTGTTATATAAAAAAAGTGAGCATTGATTAAACAAGGTTCACTTTTTATAAATTTTTATGTTATGTTTTATAAGTTTATTTAATTTGTTTCTTTTCCTTTTACATTATATCTATCTAATATTAGTTTTTCATATTTTTCGATTTGCATTGGTCTAGCAAATAAAAATCCTTGAGCCATATCACAACCTATAAATCTTAAAAACTCAGCTTGCTCCAATGTCTCAACACCTTCTGAAACAACTTTTATATCAAGTTGTTTTGCCATTTGAACAATACTTGAAACTACAATTTGACTTTTCTTCATATCTCCTACTGTTATAAAAAATTCTCTATCCAATTTTAATACATCAATTGGCATATCTTTAAGCATATTTAAGGAAGAATAACCTGAACCGAAATCATCCATAGAAATTTTGAATCCAACAGATTTTAAATCCTGCATTATTTTAAACAATATTTTTGTATTATCAAAAATTGCACTTTCTGTAAGCTCAATTTCAATCAAATCTGGTTCAATTCCATATTCTTTTGTTATATTTTCAAGTTCAAATATAAAATCTGGATTCTCAAGATGTACCCTTGATAAATTTATTGATATAGGAAATGTAGGGAAATTTTCATTTTCCCAACGTTTAAAATTTTTACAAACTTGAGTAAATACAAACATATCTAATTCTGTTATAAAACCATTCTTCTCAAAAATAGGAATAAACACACCTGGACTTATTAATCCTTTTTTAGGATGTTGCCAACGTACAAGAGCTTCAGCACCTACAATTTTAGCAGTTGATAATTCGATTTTAGGTTGTAAATAAACTTTAAATTGTTCATTAGTTAAAGCATCATGCATTTCTTGCTCAATATCACGTTCCTCTATGAGAGTTTCTTTTAAGTTTTCTGCATAAATTTCATAGACTTTTAAATATTTTCTTTTTACTGTAGTTTTTGCAATCATAGCTTTATCAAGACAAGTAGAAATATTTGTTTCTCTATCTTCAACAAAATATACACCTATAGATGGAATTAAATTTAGTTCTACTCCCAAACTAGTTTTTATCATTGACATTTTTTTACGTATAAGTTCACATATTTCAATAACTGATTCTCTATTATTTTTCTTTTCAAATATTATAGCAAAATTATCATTTGAAATTCTTGAAAATACGGCTTGTTCTTTGAATATATTCTTAATTATCTCTGCTATTTCTTTTAATACTCTATCTCCTTCTTCATACCCAAACCTATCATTCACTAACTTAAATTTATCTATATCAAAATAAATTAAAACTAGATTCTTTTTCTCGTGGGATGATAAAAATTTGCCACCTTCAAGATTAAATTTATTTGAATTTCCGATACCTGTAACGTTGTCCTTAAATGCAAAATCTTCTAATTTTTCCTTACTCTTTTTTTGTATAAACAATATGTAAATTGTTAATGCTGTAAATATTATAATCAAAACTACACATGCCGATAATGTAAGCTTTATAATAGCATATGATTTCTCAGATACAGCAGTTTTAGGAACTTCAGAAAAAAGATACCAATCATTGATTCCTATTGGTGCATAACTCAAATAATATCCTCTTCCAGACATATTATAACTCAATGAACCTGACTTAAAATTTTTTATATTTGACTTCATGCCATTAAGAGTAGATTTTGATAAAGAATCGCTTTTACCAATATAAGTAAATAAATTTTCCTTGTTCGTATTGGCATTTTTACTACTTGGATTTAAAACAATATCTCCATTACTCTTAGCTATATAAGAATATCCTTTTCCATTAAATGTTGGTACAGAAAGTATCTTTTCATACAACTTTGTATTATGTGTGGCAAATATGACT
Organism: Clostridioides sp. LIBA-6822; assembly: GCF_056688955.1. Lineage (NCBI taxonomy): Bacteria > Bacillati > Bacillota > Clostridia > Peptostreptococcales > Peptostreptococcaceae > Clostridioides > Clostridioides sp. LIBA-6822. The sequence goes on from NZ_CP196995.1 coordinate 3,144,199, forward strand.
CCTTTAACCTCATTACCCTTATAAATTGGTACAGAATATACATTAATGTCGTTATTAACATTTTTGTCATCTTCTATTACATCTTTTAATTTTCCTGTTATAACCACTTCTCCCTGCATCGATTCTAAAAAATAATCTCTTTTAGAGAAATCTTCTATATATCCATCTGTAGTATATGCTGTTCCATTTGGTAAAATAACTCCCATTCGTTTAAATGAACTATTAACAGACTCTCTTTTAAGTATAGAAAGGATATTATTTACTTCAAAAGACCCTTCTCCTTCAACAAATATTGAAATTGATTGTAGTAGCTTTATATCTCCATTAATTTGCTTTTTTAATACATTTACGCTTTGATTTGCTATTTCTGAAAGATATTGATTCGTTTCTTCCCCTAATGTCTTATTCAACCTTGAACCATAAATCAAACAGGAAATTGTAATTACTAAGATACTTATGACAGCAATTATTGACAAACCATGCCTATTATTTTTTGCATCACTTAACATTATGCTTCCTGCCTTTCTAGAATCTCTATATATATAATTATTATTTTGTGTCAGTTACTGTAAGCATTTTATAATGATACTTATTTTTCCATATTTACTGTAATTATACAAAATTATAAACTTTATTACAATAATAAATTAACTAGCAAGGATATTATAACTTATATTATCGTATTATCCATTTTACAATAATTCCCATATAAAAAATAAAAATGTAATATCAAAACAGATTTTGATATTACATTTTTAGATGGTATATTTTATTAAATTTTCATGCTACATTTTACTTAAGCATTCATTTGCAACTTCTTTATCATCAAAATGATGCTTAACTTTACCTATAATTTGATAAGTCTCGTGTCCCTTACCTGTTATAATAACAACATCATTTTTCTTTGCTGTACTTATGGCCTCTGCTATAGCCTGTTTTCTATCAACAACAGCATGATAATTTTCTTTTTTCTTATCAATTCCTTCAAGTATATCTTTTATTATTGCTTCTGGTTCTTCAGTTCTTGGATTATCAGAAGTTATAATACATAAATCAGAATACTTTTGTCCAATAGCTCCCATTAAAGGTCTCTTTTCAGTATCTCTATCTCCACCACATCCAAATACAGAAATTATTTTTCCTTCTGCAAATTGTTGAGTTGTTTTCAATACATTTTCAAGTGCATCAGGAGTATGAGCATAATCTACAATTACACTTATACCCTTATCATTTGGAACTGTTTCAAACCTTCCTGATACTCCATTAGAAAGTCTAAGCCCTTCTTTATACACTGGTTTAGGTATACCAAGTACATAACAAGCAGCTATAACTGCCAAAGTATTATATACTGTAAACATTCCTGGAACAGGTATAAATATAACTTCTTCATAAGAAGGTGTTATTAATCTATAAGATACCCCATCTGAATCTGATTTTATATCTCTAGCCATAAAATCAGCTTTAGTGTCAACACCATAAGTGTAACAAGGTACATTTAAACTTTTTACATTTTCGTATATCTTTTTTCCACCTTCATCATCTATATTTATTATATTAGCCATAGTAGTCTTAAAAAATAATTTTTCTTTGGCTTTTCTATAGTCCTCTAAATCTTTATGAAAATCTAAATGGTCAGGTGTTAAATTTGTAAATATGCCCAGTTTAAAGTCTGTCTCATCAACTCTATTTAATGCCAATGAGTGAGATGAAACTTCCATCGCACAGTAATCACATCCATTATCTAACATGTTATTAAAATGATATTGTAAATCTATACTTTCTGGAGTTGTTGAACTTGAAACAATGTCTTTTTCCCCATCAAAAATTTTTATAGTTCCTATAAGACCAACTTTATTTTTATTTAAAGTTAATATCTCATTTAGTATAGTAGTTATACTAGTTTTTCCATTAGTACCTGTAACTCCTATAACATTAAATTTCTGAGATGGATGATTATAAAAATTATCAGCTATTTTTGCCATATCTTTTCTTGTATCTTTTACCTTTATAAATGTATATCCTTTTATTTCTACATCTTCTTCAACAATAAAGGCTTTTGCTCCCTTTTCTACAGCATCTTTTATATACTTATGGCCATCTGATACAAATCCTTTTATACATACAAATAATGTACCTTCTGTAACCTTTCTTGAATCATATTGTACATTATTAATATCTATATTTAATTCACCTTTGACATTGATTATATCCAACCCTTGTATAATATCATTTAATTTCATAAATGCTTTCCTCCCTTTAAACTCTTTCTGCTAAAATTACACTACATATAATATTATATTAAGAATTTTTTACTATGTGAATGGTTAAAAATGCTTGAAATATTGCAAAAAATGCTCTATACTTTTCTATAATATAAATATAGAAAGGTCTTATATAAAAACTATGGATAAAAAAATTGGATACTTAAATGATAATTTTAAAATATTTAATATTAGGGACAAAAAAGATATAAAATTTGAATACCATAATCACGATTTTAATAAGATAATTATATTTATAGATGGAAATGTCACTTATTTTGTTGAAGGGATTCCTTATAAACTAAAGCCTTGGGATATACTTTTTATAAGTAATAATGAAATCCATAAACCAGTTATAGATTCAAATGTATTTTATGAGAGAATTGCAATATGGATTAGCCCAGAATTTATGAAAAAAAATAGTGATATTACTAGTGACTTAGAAAAATGTTTTAAAATAGCTACAGAAAATAAATGTAATAGGTTGCGTTTAAATATACATGATATTCAATCCATTAAGACTTTTATTGAACAAATAAATATTTCTGAATCTAACAATGAATTTGGAAATGAAATATTGAGGAATACACTATTTATACAACTTATGATATTCTTAAATAGAATTTTCTTAAAAAATGAAAATATAGAATCAACAGAAGATGTTTTTTATGATGAAACCATAAAAAAAATATTAAACTATATAAATTCAAATATAGATAATAAACTTTCCATAGATAGTATATCGTCTGAATTTTTTATAAGTAAATATTATCTTATGAGAAAATTTAAGTCTTATACTGGAACATCCATACACAATTATATAGTTCAAAAAAGATTAATTTTAGCAAAAACATTAATAATTAATGGCAATCTTATGAGTGAAGTTTGTAGTAAATGTGGATTCAATGATTATTCTAGTTTTGTAAGAGCATTTAAAAAGTACTATGGTGTATCTCCTAAAAATTATATAAACAATAAAAATCCTTTAGATATTACTCTTTTAGATGAGTAAATTATTTATTATAAATTTTCTTTTAATAAATACAAGAGATATTAGTATATTTATCTTACTAATATCTCTTGTTTGCTAATATTTCAAAATATTATTCTATCATCATCATTTCATCATAAAGAATATTCTCCAATAACTCCTTAGCTACTTCTCTTGATATTTGTCTAGTTTCAACTAATTGTTGAACACTATCTCTTTCACTTTGGATTGCCATTAGCCTATAGTATTCTACTTTCGCTTCAAACTTATCATCATTTTGAATCTTTCTAGTTAGCCAATTTAAATAACGATTATAAAATCTGATTGCTATTAATGATTCATGTCTGTTATTCTCATCAGTATTTTTATTTATAAATAATATAGCAGTTTTAGTAGAAAGTGCATATGCATGATGAAATTCTTTAATTATTTCTGTATTTTCAGATATTAGTTTTGTAATTTTTTCTTTTACTTCTATCTTTACTTTTCTATCTATAATCCACATACTTATTTTTAACTTTGCAATCTTAAATATAGATTTCTGAACAGATTTTCTTGATTTTGTAATATAAAATCTATACAATTTAAATGCTCTATCAGAAATTTTCCCATCTTCTAATAGTTTCTGAACTGCCAATAATCCCTGATGGTCTGCTTGTGCAATCATCATACTTATAAGTTTGTTATCTGGAGTATTTAATATTCCCTTTTCAGAGTCTACCAACTGTTCATTTAAATCATGTATAACTGGTTGTACTTCTTGTGCTTTTTCATTACTGAGTTTTAAAATAGCTTCTTTCAAAATTATTTGATATGCCTCTTTATCAGATAATAAATATTCTGACTCTTGTACATCACTTTTTAATAGTCTTGGCAATAAAACTGTTGCCAGTATCAAACTTATAAGAATAACTTCTGATGATATGAATAAAACAGTATCCCTCATCGGAAATACATCTCCACTAGCTAGATAAAATGGTATGGACAATGCAGTTGCTAGTGTAAATGTACCATGAATACCACAAGTAGCAACTATTAATGAGTATTTACATCTAGAAATACTGTCTTTTACAACTTCTTCATTCTTAAAACCTAAAAAACCTCTAAAGAAATTATTTAATGGATTCTTCTTAGTTTTTATAAAAGAATCATGCCATAAATATACACAGATAAACCTTATAGCGAATAAAATAAGTACAATTAAAACAGCAATAAAAGTCAATTTCAATGCCATATTTTCATTTTTAGTACTAAGTCCCCTATATATGCTTGGCAATAAAAAACCAAGTAATGTAAAGACAAACCCATTCAATACATACTCTAAAACATACCATGTATTATCTGATATTATTCTTAATTTAGTAGTTGTATTTTGTAAATGTTCTTTTTCAATTCCATGAGCTATTCCTGCCATTACAACAGCTAAGATTCCAGACACTCCTACTTCTTCTGCCACAAAATACACAAAAAGTGGAGTCATTATTTGTATAACTATTACCATTGGAATTTCTTCTAGATTCCACTTATGTAATCTAAGTCTTATTTTTATAATTATATATCCTAAAAGGCATCCTAATATTATTCCTCCAAAAGCAGTAATTATAAATTGAATACCCGCTTCTTTTATTGAAAATGCGCCTGTAACTGTGGCAAGTACTGCAACTTTAAATGCTACTACTCCAGCAGCATCATTTAATAGAGATTCCCCTTCAAGTATACTCATCATATTTTTAGGGAAATCTAACCCTTGTGTGATTGATTTTACTGCCACTAAATCAGTTGGAGATATTACTGCCGCTAGAGCAAATGAAACTGACAGAGGCATCTCAGGAATAATAAAATGTATAAAGATTCCACCTGCAAATACAGTTGTTAAAACTAGACCAAATGCAAGAAGTAAAATTGGTTTTCTAAGTTCTAATAACTCTTTTCTCGATACATTTTGACCTTCACTAAATAATAATGGAGCTATGATACATATTACAAATATTTCTGGATTAAATGAAAATGAGAATTTAAATGGCAAAATAGACAATACAACTCCTAATACAATTTGATATATTGCAAGAGGAATACTGTTCCACTTTTTACTAAGTACAGTTGAAATTGTTGTACAAACTAATAACCCTAACAATGTTACTAAAATTGACACATCTACCCCTCTTTTCAATAATTACATTATAGATTAAACTTATATATCAACTAACTTAATATTAACAGCATATAATTTTATCTGCATCAAAAAATTTTCAATTTATTCTATTATTCGTATTATATATGTCATTCTTAATTTTGAAAATATCTATACTAGATGACACGAAACAAAATGATTTCTTGATATTTCTTTTAAAACTGGAACTTCTATTTTGCATATTTCTTTACAATAAGGGCATCTTGTATGAAACTTACATCCACTTGGTGGGTTTGTTGGAGAAGGTATATCTCCTTTTAATATAATTCTATTTTTCTTAATTGTAGGGTCTTGTATTGGTACTGCACTCATAAGTGCTTTTGTGTATGGATGTTGAGAATGCAAGTAAAGTTCTTCTTTAGTTGCAATTTCTATTATAGAGCCTAGGTACATAACACAGACTCTATGTGCAATATGATTTACCACGCTCAAGTCATGAGATATAAACAAATACGAAAGTTTATATTTCTCCTGTAAATCCATAAGCAAATTTATAATTTGAGATTGAATAGAAACATCTAGTGCAGAGACAGGTTCATCACAAACTATAAATTCTGGATTTAATGCTAATGCTCTTGCTATACCTATTCTCTGTCTTTGACCTCCAGAAAACTCACCTGGTTTCCTATTTAAATGATACTTAGAAAGTCCACAATTCTCTACAACATTTAGTATATTATCTTTTATTTCATTCTTTGGTACTAAATTATGTTCTATAACTGCCTCAGATATTATTTGCTCTACATTTAATCTTGGATTTAATGAGCTATATGGGTCTTGAAATATCATTTGCATTTTGGGTCTTAATTTTCTAAGTTGTTCCTTCTCTAACTTATATATATCTATACCATTAAATTCAACTTTACCTTCAGTTTTTTCAATTAACCTAAGAATTGTTCTTCCAGCAGTTGATTTTCCACATCCTGATTCTCCAACTATAGCCAAAGTTTCTCCTTTTTTTAAATCAAAAGAAACTCCATCTACTGCCTTTACATATTTAACTTCCTTATCAAACAATCCAGATTTAACTTCAAAATACTTTTTAAGACCTTCTACTTTTAATAAACATGTTTCTCTTTCCATTTACATCTCCTCCTTTGTATATAACCAACATGCAATACTATGACCATCATTCAATTCTATTAAAGGAGGTATCTGAGTTCTACATTTATCACATACTTTTTCACATCTATCACTAAAGTAACAAGAATCTGGTATTCCAATTGGGTTTGGTACTTGTCCTGGAATTGAATACAATCTTTTTCCTTTGTTTTCTCCAAGAATAGGTTTTGACTTTAAAAGTCCAATAGTATAAGGATGTTTTGGATTTTTAAATAATTCAACAACCTCTGCTACTTCTATAATTTTGCCAGCATACATTACTGCTACTTTATCACACATTTCTGCAACTACTCCCAAATCATGTGTAATCATCATTATAGACGTGTTTAATTTTTCTTTTATATTTTTCATTATATCTAGAACTTGAGCTTGAATAGTAACATCTAAAGCTGTTGTTGGTTCATCAGCTATAAGTAATTTTGGATTACATGATAAAGCCATAGCTATCATTATTCTCTGTCTCATACCACCAGATAACTCATGTGGATATGAATTATATATTTCTTCAGCTCTTGGTATTTCTACTAACTTTATCATATCTATTACCTTTTTTTTAGCCTCTTCTTTTGATAAATCTTGATGCAACATAATTCCTTCAATGATTTGATTCCCAACAGTAAATGCTGGATTTAAAGATGTCATTGGTTCTTGAAAAATCATAGATATCTCATTTCCTCTTATTCCCATAAGTTCATTTTCATTCATCTTTAAAATGTCTTTACCTTGAAATATTATTTCCCCACCTTCTATTTTTGATGTTGGAAGTAACTTCATCAAAGACATAGCTGTTACAGATTTACCACATCCTGATTCTCCAACTATTCCAATAGTTTCACCTTCATTTATATTAAAACTTACTCCATTTACACTTTTGACAATACCTTTATCTGTATGAAAATAAACTTTTAAATCTCTAACTTCAACTAGTGTTTTATTCATTATTTTCTCCTCTCAGCAAAATTGCTTAAAATAACATACACTTTTTGATTGTATTTTATAAAATTTTAAATTACAACATTTTCTTACATTTTATTCTTTTTTTCTATCAATTAAAACAGTATAATAGTTATTTTCTATATATATTGATTTAATAATGATTCTTATTATACAATGAAAATATGCGTCAAATATTATTTTATGGAGGTTTTATAAGAATATGAAATTCAAAAAATTGGCATCATTAATCTTAGTTTCGGCATTAATGCTTACATTCACAGCTTGTAGTTCTAATGATAAAGACAAGTCTAGTGGAGGAGGAGAAAGTAAATCTGGTGGAACTGTTGTAATTCCTATGGCAAGTGACCCTGACATAATCAATGGAGCTTTTGCAAATGTTAAAGAAGATTCTCTTGCATCAAATATAGTTTATGCTCCTCTTTATACTTACGAAAAAGGAAATTTAGTAAATTATCTAGCAGAAAAAGTAGATTTTAAAGATAGTAAGGAGTTAACTATAAAATTAAAATCCAACTTAAAATGGCATGATGGAAAACCAATAACTGCTGAAGATGTTTTATTTACATTTAATACAGTTTTAGATGAAAAACAAAATTCACCATCAAGACAATACTTATTGATAGGCGAAAAACCAGTTAAAGTAGAAAAAGTTGATGATTTAACTGTTAAGATTACCTTACCAACTGCAAGTGAATCTTTCTTGTATGGTATATCTAAAATAGCTCCAATACCTAAACATATATTTGAAGGAGAAGCAAATATAGCTAAATCAGAAAAAAACAATAATCCAGTTGGTTCTGGGGCATTCAAATTTAAAGAATGGAAAAAAGGTGAAAGCATAGTATTTGAAAAAAATGCAGATTATTTTGGTGGAGAACCTAAGGCAGACTCTATCGCATTAAAAATAATACCTAATGAAGCATCTCAAGAAGCAGCTTTAAATAATGGTGAAATTTCAATTATGAAAACATCTGCTGAAGGATATGAAAAAGCAAAATCAAATTCAAACTTACAAACTTACACTTATAGTGAAGAAAGATTAAATTATATTGTATTTAACCAAAATATAGCAAATATGGCTAATAAAGAAGTAAGACAAGCATTATCATATGCTTTGAATAGAAACGAAATGATAGAATCAGCATATGGAAAAGAAGGTTCTGTACCTGCTAAATCTATATTAGTTCCAGAAGCAGACTTCTACACTGAAGAAGGTGTTGAAGGATATAACCAAGATACAAATAAAGCTAAAGACTTATTAGCTAAAAGTGGTGTTAAAATTGATAAATTAAAAATAGGTTATAACACAGGTAGATTTGGACATAAAAACTATGCTTTAGTAGCTCAACAAGAGTTGAAAAAAATTGGTATAGAAGCTGAAATAGTTCCTTATGAAAGTAAAGCTTTCTTCAATATATTATTTAGTAATGGTACTGAATGTGATATGTATGTAAATGGATATGCTTGGGGATTAGAGCCAAATCCATATAGAGGTATGTTTGAAACTGGTCAATACTGTAATCAAACTAAATATTCTAATACTGAAATAGATTCTTTATGGGAAAAAGGATTTACTGAATTAGACAAAGAAAAACGTAAAGAAATATACAAACAAATACAACAAGATATATCTAAAGATGCACCTATTTACACTATAGATTATGAACAGAATTTAATGGCAGCTCAAAAAAGTTTAAAAGGAATAGAAGATGCTAAACCATCTCCTGCAATATTATTTGAAGACTGGTCTAAGCTATATGTAGAATAATTTATGTAAAATTTTATATTATTAATTAAAAAGGGAGATGTCTAAAAATAATATGGCAACTTTGAACTTAGTGTCCATTGCATTGTTTTATTATTCTAAAACGAGACATCTCCCTTAATTAGGAGAATTCATTTATGTTGAAATTAATATTAAATAGAGTAAAAGTTTTAATACCTATGTTAATCTTAATATCTATATTATCATTTGGACTTTTAGAATTAGCTCCTGGTGACCCAGCAGATGCATATATAAATCCTTTAATGTCTGCACAAGATATTGAAAATATAAGAGTTAACATGGGACTTGATAAACCAGTATACATAAGATACTTAAGTTGGTTAAAAAACACTTTAAGTGGAAATCTAGGTATTTCTTATATAAACCATATGCCTGTTACAGAACAAATTATGGAAAAGATGGGAAATACATTTATTCTTATGGGAACTTCTTTAATATTTTCAATATTAGTAGCTATACCTCTTGGAATATTTTTAGCTGTAAATAGAAATTCAATAACTAGTAAAATATCATCTATCTTTAATTATATAGGTGTTTCTATTCCTTCTTTTTGGATAGGTATGATACTCATTTCAATTTTTTCAGTTAAATTTAACGTTTTTCCATCAGGAGGTATGCATACTATTGGAAATGATAGTCTTGGAGATTTAGTAAAACATTTAGTATTACCTGTAATAACTTTAGGCCTATATAATACAGCTATTTTTACAAATTATGTAGAAGCTAGTGTAAGTGAACAATTAAAAAAACAGTATGTTGTTACAGCAAGAGCAAAAGGATTATCAGAAAAAGTCATACTCTTTAAACATGTCTTGAAAAACTCACTAACATCATTAGTTACAATTCTTGGTATGAGTATACAAAAATTAGTTACTGGTGCATTTGTTACAGAAGTAGTTTTCTCTTGGCCAGGTATGGGTAGACTAATGATTGATTCGATTTTTTCAAGAGATTATACCATAATTATGGCAATAACTATGCTATCAGCACTCTTTTTAATTTTAGGTAATCTAGTTGCTGATATATTATATCTATTAATTGACCCTAAGATTAAATCCAGCAAGGGAGGGTTCTAACTATGTTTACAAACATTCTAAAAGAATTAAAAAAAGACAAATCCTTTGCTTTTGCATGCATTACTCTCAGTATAATCATCCTATTAATTATAGCCTCTTTTACATTAAATATAGACTCTAATGCAATTGACACTACTTCTAAACTTCAAGAACCTACTTTAAAACATATTTTTGGTACAGATGAACTTGGAAGAGATTATTTTTCTAGAGCTCTTTATGGTGGAAGAATTTCACTTAGTGTTGGTATTTTATCAATGATTATTTCTATAGTATTTGGTACTGCTGTAGGTGTTATTAGTGGATATATTGGAGGTAAGTTGGACCAATTCTTAATGAGGATAGTAGATATGCTTATGAGTATCCCTAGCTTCTTAGTTTTGATTGTGCTAAATACTTATTTGACACCTAAAGTTTCCACTATTATACTAATTATTGGGTTTTTAAGTTGGATGGAAGTCTCAAGAATCGTCCGCGGAGAAACGTTAAAAATAAAGGAAAATGAATACTGTATAGCTGCTAAAGCTACAGGTATTAAAACTAGAAATATACTATTAAGACACATAGTTTTAAACTTGAAAGAAACTATTGTAGTTGCAGGCTCATTAAATATTGCTAATGCTATCTTAACTGAATCTGCTCTTAGTTTTTTAGGTCTTGGAATACAATTACCTCTTGCATCATGGGGTAATATGCTTCAAGATGCTCAAAGACATATTTTTGATAAGTTATATTTAGCTGTATTTCCAGGTCTACTTATATTTTTAACAGTTATGAGTTTGACTATAATAAGTAAAAAGTTTTCTAGTAATACTTAATAATCCTTATGTAGAAAAACAAAATAAAAACAGTGACTATCCATAGATACTCACTGTTTTTATTTTTTATTTTAAAAAGATATATTTTGTATATTATAATTTTCAATACTAATTCACCATGATATGTAAAATCTATTATCGCCTATCATATATATAGATAAAAAACTAATAGTTTATTGTAATTTTTAAAAATTTGTTTGCTTTTTTTTGTTATTTTAATAACATTTTTATAATTTCTTTTTACTAAAGAAATCTATAATAAATTTAAATACATGTTCATCTACATGGCTGTAACGTTCTTTCTTAGGTCTACATAGTACAACTTTCCATGTAATAGGATGATTAAATGGTCTTTCTATAATTTTACTATTCTCAAAGAAATCGTGGACTGGTGATGGTAGAATGGTTATAAAGTCAGAGTTTGTAGTTGATAACAATAAAAAATCCCATGATCCAGACATGATGTATCTTTTTAACTTTACATTTTCATCAGTAAACTTTTGCATTAACTTATGATGTATCATAAAAGTAGGATTAAATATTGCAAGTAACTGCTCATTCAAATCGTTCCAGTCTATCTTATCTTTTTTAGCAAGTGGATGATTTACATTTAAAAAAGCTGTAAGTTCATCTTCTTGAAGCACATGTTCAGTCACTACACTTTTATCAATTTTATGTGGGTGTAATAGTACTGCATAATCTAATTCTTGTAAGATAAGCATTCTATTTAAATCATAGGCTCCCTTCTCTACTATGTCAAATTCTATATCTGGATTGTTTGCAACTAGCTGTGCAACTACATCTGAAAAGGCTATTCCAAGTATAAGTGGTGGTATTCCTATTCTAACTTTACCTTTAAATTGAACTGAATCTTCCCTTAAATCTTCCATCATGTTTTTGTATTCATTTATAATATGTTCTGCATTTACATAAAATCTCTCTCCTGCTGGTGTTAACCCATTTAATCTGCCTTTGTACCTCTCAAATAAATATACATCTTCACTCTCTTCGAAATTTTTTATGATTTGACTCAGTGCTGGTTGAGATATATGAAGTGTCTTAGATGCTATTGATAAATTAAAACCAGATTTCACTATCTCAACAAAATATTTTAACTGTTTTATGTCCATTTTAAACCACCTTTCTCAAAAGTATAGTTTAGATTATATTTTTTCTTATAATAATATTCTATAGGAAAATCAACATAATTTCATTAATATTTTAACAAAATATTTTTCTAAGCATGCCATAAATTTCTGTCCTATAAATTTTTCTTATACACTATATAAAAAATTAGACTTAGACAAAACGCTTTTTTCGCCGTAATCTATAATTAGAAACAGGAAAACCTAAAGCATTAGGAATAAAAATAATCGAAATACTTAAAATCAAGCTTGTATTAGAAGTAATTTATTATAGTGTTCCATAATCTTTTTATTCAGAAAATTTTTAATTATCATTCAAGAAAGGTAGCTATTAGAAATGAAAAATGTAGTAATCGTATCAGCAGTCAGAACACCTACAGGAAGTTTTGGAGGGGTATTTAAAAATACTTCTGCTGTCCAACTTGGAACTATCGCTGTTAAAGAAGCGATATCACGTATAGGTCTTAATTTATCTGAAATAGATGAAGTAATAATTGGAAATGTATTACAAGCAGGACTTGGACAAAATGTCTCTAGACAAATTGCTATAAATGCAGGTATACCAAATTCTGTCCCAAGTTATCCAGTAAATAAATTATGTGGCTCAGGACTTAAAAGTGTTCAACTAGCTGCTCAATCAATCTCATCTGGAGAAAATGATGTAGTCATCGCAGGTGGTACTGAAAATATGAGTCAAGTTCCTTATATTGTCCCAACTGCTCGCTTTGGTAGTAAGATGGGCAATATAACTATGGTAGATAGCATGTTAACTGATGGTCTTATTGATGCTTTCAATCAATACCATATGGGGATAACTGCAGAAAATATTGCCACTAAATTTGAATTTACTAGAGAAATGCAAGATAATCTAGCATTAGAAAGTCAAAATAAAGCTGAGAAAGCTATAAAAAGCAATCGTTTTAAAGACGAAATCGTTCCAGTAGATATTTTAGTACGCCGTGGTAAGGTAGAGACCATTGATACAGATGAATATCCTAAATTTGGTATGACATTTGAAGGCTTATCTAAGCTTAAGCCTGCATTCAAAAAAGATGGCACTGTAACAGCTGGAAATGCATCAGGTATCAATGATGGTGCAGCTATGTTGATATTAATGAGTCAACAAAAAGCAGACGAACTAGGAATTAAACCACTTGCTAAAATAAAGTCATATGCATCGGCTGGTGTTGAACCTGAAATAATGGGTACTGGTCCAATTCCTGCGACTAGAAAAGCACTAGAAAAAGCTGGACTTAATATTAATGATATAGACTTAATAGAGGCAAATGAAGCATTTGCTTCTCAAGCACTAGCTGTTAAAAACGAACTTCAAATAGACTCATCAAAGTTAAATGTTAATGGTGGTGCAATAGCATTAGGACATCCAATAGGAGCAAGTGGTGCTAGAATACTTGTTACCCTACTTTATGAAATGCAAAAACGTAAAGCTAAAACTGGTCTTGCAACGCTTTGTATTGGTGGCGGTCAAGGAATATCAATGGTGGTTTCACGATAGGAGGAAATATGAATAAAATAGTTAGCATCAATGAAGCTCTATCTCATGTAAAAGATGGAGATACAATAATGGTTGGTGGATTCATGGCTAATGGTTCACCAGAAAGTTTGATTGATTATTTATGCAATGAGAATATAAAAGATTTAACACTAATTTGTAATGATACTGGCTTTATTGACAAAGGTGTTGGAAAAATGGTTGTAAATAAGCAGTTCAAAAAGATAATTGCTTCCCACATAGGATTAAATAAAGAAACTGGTAGACAAATGAATAATAATGAAACAGAAGTTGAATTGGTTCCTCAAGGAACTCTTGCTGAACAAATACGTGCAGCTGGTTATGGCTTAGGAGGTATCTTAACACCTACTGGTATTGGTACTCTTGTTGAGGAAGGAAAGCAAAAAATCGTCATAGATGATAGAGAATACCTTCTTGAAAAGCCAATTCATGCAGATGTCGCTCTTCTATTTGCATCAAAGGTTGATAAGGCAGGTAATCTCGTTTATAAGGGTTCTATGAACAATTTTAATAATTTAATGGCTTCAGCTGCTAAGATTACAATAGTTGAAGCAGATGAAATAGTTGAAATTGGCGATATTAACCCAAATGAAGTTACTACACCAGGTATTTTTGTGAATTACATCGTTAAAGGGGGTAATTTATAATGGATAAATTAGAAATACAAGAATATATTGCAAATAGAGTTTCTAAGGAATTAAAAGATGGAGCTGTTGTAAACCTTGGTATAGGTCTACCAACTAAAGTAGCAAATTATATTCCAGATGATGTAAACGTTATCTTGCAATCTGAAAATGGTTTTCTAGGTTTAGGAGCAGCTGAAAATAGTAATTTAAGTGATGAAACCATTGTAAATGCTGGTGGTCAGCCAGTTACTATACTTCCTGGAGGGTGTTTCTTTGATAGTGCTACATCTTTTGGAATAATCAGAGGTGGTCATGTAGATATAACAGTTCTTGGTGCACTTCAAGTTGATAAATATGGCAATATAGCAAACTATATGATTCCAGGTAAGATGGTTCCAGGTATGGGAGGAGCTATGGACCTAGTAACTGGAGCTAAGAGAGTTATTGTAGCAATGGAACATACTTCAAAAGGTTCTGCAAAAATATTAAATAATTGTACTCTCCCACTTACTGCAACCAATGCTGTAGATTTGATAGTTACTGAAATGGGAGTTATGGAAGTAACATCAGATGGAATTTTACTTAAGGAAATAAATCCTGCTTTCACATTGGATGATGTTATTTCTGCTACTGAAGCACCTTTAATATTATCAGATTCATTAAATGGAAACATATCTGTTGTTTAAATTGATTAAAAATAAAAATAATTTAAATTATTTAAATTATTTAAAATATTAATATAAAAATAAAATAAAATTGGAGGAAATGAAAATGGTTAAAGATAAAGTTGTATTCGTAACAGGAGCTGCAAGTGGAATAGGTAAGCAAATAGCTGAATCATTTTTAAAAAGTGGTGCTAAAGTAATGTTCTCTGACATAAATCAAGAAGCCTTAAACAAGGTTACAACAGAACTACAAAAAGAAGGCTATGATTGCATGAATGTAAAGTGTGATGTAACTAAAGAAGAAGAAATTAACCACGCTATAGACAAAACTGTTGAAAAGTATGGCAGATTAGATATATTAATAAACAATGCTGGACTTCAACATGTTTCTATGATAGAAGATTTTCCAACTGATAAATTTGAATTTATGATAAAAATAATGCTAACAGCTCCTTTTATAGCTACTAAAAAAGTATTCCCTATAATGAAAAAACAAGGATTTGGTCGTATAATAAATATGGCTTCAATCAATGGTGTAATAGGATTTGCTGGTAAAGCTGCTTATAACTCAGCAAAACATGGTCTTATAGGCTTGACAAAAGTTGCTGCCCTTGAAGCTGCTGATTCTGGTATAACAGTTAATGCTTTATGCCCTGGATATGTAGATACTCCACTTGTTAGAGGTCAGTTTAATGACCTTTCAAAAACTCGTAACATACCATTAGAAAATGTCTTAGAAGAAGTTTTATACCCACTTGTACCACAAAAACGTCTATTAGATGTTCAAGAAATTGCAGATTATGCTATGTTTTTAGCAAGTGATAAAGCTAAAGGAATTACAGGACAAGCTTGCCTACTAGATGGAGGATATACTGCACAGTAGATTATATTTAGGTCTTGAAGAAACTATTCTTCAAGTCCTTCTAATAAGGAGGTATATTTATGAGTATTATCGCACCAATTGGTATAATTATTGGTATTATAGCTATTATATATTTTTCAGTTAAAGAAATTCATATAACTATAGCTGCTCCAATAGCAACTTTAATAGTTGTTCTCTTAAATAGAATGGATATTGTAACATCTATGCTAGGTGCTGGTAAAAATAATTACATGGGAGCACTTGGAAACTATATAATGAGCTATTTTGCAATATTCTTATTAGGCTCAATACTTGCTAAATTTATGGAAGAAAGTGGAGCCACTGTATCTATAGCAGATTTTATTTTAAGCAAATTCGGCTCTAAGCATCCTTATAGAGTTTTAGTTGCTATATTCATAGTAAGTTTTATATTAACATACGGTGGTATAAGTTTATTTGTAGTTATGTTCGCAGTCATTCCACTTGCAAGAACTCTATTTAAGAAACTTGATATTTCTTGGAACCTTATTCAGATACCTCTTTGGCTTGGAATTGCGACAATTACCATGACTATGATTCCTGGAACACCAGCCATTCAAAATGTTATTCCTATTCAATATCTAAATACTTCTCTTACTGCAGCTATTATACCAAGTATTGCAGGTAGTATCGGTTGTGCTGTGTTTGGACTTGTCTACATGAAATATGCTCTAAACAAAAGTATTAAAAAAGGTGAAACTTATGCAACTTATACTTCAGAATCAGAAGAAGAATCTTTAGATAGAGAATTACCAGGATTTTTTGCCAGTATTTTTCCTCTATTAGCACTTGTAATTATAGCAATAGTTGGAAGTACTTTTGGTTCAGAGTTTTTGAAAAAAAATGTAATTTACATAGCTTTAATTGTTGCAATTCTTTTATCTGCATTTTTATTCCGTAAATTTTTATCATCCAAGATACAGACACTGAGCATAGGAGCTAGTGGTTCTATAGGACCTATATTTGCAACATCTTCTGCTGTTGCATTTGGAGCAGTAATAATGACCGCACCAGGTTTTAATGTCTTCAGTAAACTTATTATGTCAATACCAGGTAGCCCACTTATAAGTCTTACTGTATTAACTTCAACAATGTCAGCAATAACAGGTTCATCTTCTGGTGCATTGGGAATAGTAATGCCAAACTTCGCAGATTATTATTTAAGCACTGGTCTGAATCCAGAATTAATTCATCGTGTTGCTACAATAGCTTCAAATATACTTACTATAGTTCCACAAAGTGGTGTTTTTCTTACATTCTTAAGTTTATCTAAGTTAACACATAAAACTGGATTTAAAGAAACTTTCATTGTAGTTGCAGTTGGCTCATTAATAGCAGAAATCATAGTAATTACGTTAGGATTACTTCTATATTAAACTAAAATATATTATAATTTATCATATAAAAGGTCATCTATTCTAGTAGATGACTTTCTTATTTCTCAAAAGCTTAAACAATGATAATATATTATTGGTATTAAGTCATATATTGAATAAATCTCAATAACTATATAAAAAATTTTATAGTAGCCATAAATTTACATGGTGAGATTATTATAAAAATATTTTTTTCTCTATACTAGTAATTCCATACTATACAGATTTATAACATAAATTATCGAATGCTCCGAAATATACCTATTTATTCCATGTATATTTTTTTTACATATCTTTACAGTAAAAAAATGCTTGTTCTTATGTTAGTATAGATGCACGGGTACCCCTACACTAAAGGTTACAAATTAGTAACATTTTTAGAATTTTTAGATTGAGAGGTGTTTATAATGAGAAAAAATATACCAACAAAATTAAAAACTATGTTAGCTTTAGGAGTGTTAACCTTAGCTACAGCTTCTAGTGCTGTTACTGCAAGTGCTTCATCACTTGAAAACAATGTAAATCTAAGTAACAAAAGTTTAGTATACAGTAATACTAAATACAAATTTTCAGCAAAACCAAATTGTTCTGTAAAACCAGAGCTTAAGCCTGATAAAGATAATTCTTGCAAAGATAAGAATCATAATGACAAGAATTGCAATAACACTAACAAACCTGAGGACAATAATAATTCTGGTTCTACTAACAAACCTGAAGATAATAATAACTCAGATTCTACTAATAAACCTGAGGACAATAATAATTCTGGTTCTACTGATAAACCTGAGGATAATAATAACTCAGATTCTAACAAACCTGAAGATAACAATTCAGGCTCTACTAATAAACCTGAGGATAACAACAACTCAGATTCTAATAAACCTGAAGATAATGATAATTCAGATTCTACAAATGGAAATTTTTCAGCTTATCAAAAGGAAGTCGTTGACTTAGTAAATATAGAAAGATCTAAAGCTGGATTAAATCCTCTTACACTTGATTCTTCTGTATCAAATGTTGCTACAAAGAAATCTCAAGATATGATTGATAACAATTATTTTTCACATAATTCTCCAACTTATGGTTCTCCATTCGATATGTTGAAGAAGTTTGGGATAAGCTATAAAACAGCTGGTGAAAATATAGCTATGGGTCAAAAAACTCCAAAAGAAGTTGTAAATGCATGGATGAATTCTGAAGGTCACAGAAAAAACATACTAAATCCAAATTTTAGTAAAATAGGTGTTGGAGTAGCACAAAAAAGTAGTGGTTCAATTTATTGGACACAAATCTTTGTAGGATAAAATACTCTTTTTCAATATACATCAAAAGAGTATCTCTAAATGATTAAAAAAATCACAAATGAGGTACTCTTTTGTATCTATATTCAAAACTATTAAATACAAATAAATACAGTATAAACATTATTTAATAATATATACTTTAAAAGTCATTCGTAAAAAAATCAAAGCTTCCTTCAGGTGCCATTAAAGTTCTATCTAAAATTAAACTTAATGCTTTTAATTTACGATGTCTTTCTTCTTTATCCCAAGTAAAAATACCTGGGTCAAGTAAAAACGTGAAAACAGATAAAATTATTTCTGCCTTTTTACAAAAAGGGCCAAAGAAAACCCACTACAGCCTATCTAGCATTTATAATAGCTTACGCTCTTGAAATGTTTGGTATACCAATGAGTATGTATTTCGTAGCATGGTTTTTTTGCAAACAATTACCAGATGGCATCTTATGTGGACATACATTAAATCAATATATTGGTCACCTCAGAATGTATATATGTATAATCTTAAATGTCATAGGTGCCTTACTAGTGGTTTTGGGCTGGAGAACAATATATAAAAAATATTGGAGATATGAGAATGGAAAAGGAATATTAGTAACAAAGGGAATTTATAACCATATAATACATCCACAATATACATGGCGTTTACTAATAACACTTGGTATGATATTTGAATGGGCAACTATTCCTCTTTTAATCATGTGGCCTATACTAGTAATTGTATATTATAGATTAGCAAAGAAAGAAGAAAATGAGATGATAAATGAATTTGGAAATGATTATATTACTTACTGTAAAAAAACTGGAATGTTTCTTCCTAAAATATCACTTAAAAAAGATATTCAAAATACAGAAACAAAATTTTAATATTTTATAGAAAAAGGAGGTGTCTCAAATGAATTTTTTAGTTCATGAGGCACTCTTTTTTGTATGAAATCAAATATATTTTTATCATTTCAACAATAAAAAAGAGCTTATCTCTATTTTGAGATAGCCCCTTTTTATTAAATCTATACTTTACATAAGCTTATAACACTTTAATATTATTCAGCTAATTTTTTATATCCTTCATATCTTTCTTTAGCATCAGCTTCAGCTTTAGTAAATAATCCCTCAGCTTGCTCTGGGAATTGCTTAGCTATAGCAGAGTATCTTACTTGTGCAAGTATGAAATCTCTGAAGCTTGCAGTTGGTTCTTTAGAGTCTAAAGTGAATGGGTTTTTACCTTCAGCTTTCACTTCTGGATTGAATCTGTATAAATGCCAGTATCCGCAAGCAACAGCTTGTGCTTCGTTAGCTACAGTTCTTCCCATACCTTCTTTTAATCCATGGTTTATACATGGAGCATAAGCTATTATTAAAGATGGTCCATCATGTTTTTCAGCTTCTAGAACAGCTTTGATAAATTGGTTTTTATCAGCACCCATAGCAACTTGAGCTACATATACGTTTCCGTAAGTCATAGCCATCATTCCTAAATCTTTCTTTCTAGATTGCTTACCTGCAGCAGCAAATTTAGCCATAGCAGCAGCTGGAGTAGCTTTAGAAGCTTGACCTCCTGTATTTGAGTATACTTCTGTATCAAATACAAGTACATTTACATTTTCACCAGATGCAAGAACATGGTCTAATCCACCGTAACCGATGTCATATGCCCAACCATCTCCACCTAGTATCCATTGAGATCTCTTAACTAGATAATCTTTTCTATCCTCGATAGCTTTTACTAATTCTTTAGCTTTTGCATCTGTACAATCACAAGCTGGTTTTGCTAATAATTCAACAACTTTAGCACTTGCTACTTTAGAAGCTTCTCCATCATTTCTAGAATCTAACCATTCTGTAAATACTGCTTTAGCATCTTCACAGATATCCATAGAAACTAATTCTGTCATAGCATCTACTATTTTTCCTCTTATTTGTTTAACAGCTGTGTACATACCAAATCCGTATTCAGCATTGTCTTCAAATAAAGAGTTTGCCCAAGATGGACCTTTACCTTCATGGTTACAAGTATAAGGAGTTGATGGTGCAGAAGCTCCCCATATAGAAGAACATCCAGTAGCATTAGCTATCATCATTCTATCTCCATATAATTGTGTAACTAACTTGATGTATGCAGTTTCTCCACATCCAGCACATGCTCCTGAGAATTCCATTAATGGTTGTCTAAATTGACTTCCTTTAACAGTATTTGCAGGCATAACATCTACTTTTGGAGCTACTTCATCAGGATTTACTGCAAATGCCCAATTATCTAACTCTGTATCAAGTTGAGTATCTATTGGCTTCATAACTAAAGCTTTTTCTTTAGCTGGACATATGTCAGCACAGTTTCCACATCCTGTACAGTCAAGTGGACTAACTTGAATTCTATATTTTAATCCTTCTAATCCTTTACCTAATGCTTTTTTAGTCTCAAATCCTTTTGGAGCATTAGCTAATTCTTCTTCAGTAACTAATACTGGTCTTATACATGCATGAGGACATATAAAAGAACATTGGTTACATTGGATACAGTTATCTGTTATCCATTCAGGAACATCAACAGCTATACCACGTTTTTCGTAAGCTGAAGTACCACAAGGGAATGTTCCATCTTCTATACCATTGAATGTACTTACTGGTAAGTTATTTCCTTCTTGTGCAGTCATTGGTCTTAATATATTTCTTATAAATTCTGGTTCTTTAACTTCTTCTTTATCTGCATCAACAGCATTTGTCCAAGAAGCTGGAACTTCAACTTTAACTAAAGCATTTATTCCTGCATCAACAGCAGCATAGTTCATGTTAACTATTTTTTCACCTTTTTTACCATAAGCTTTAACTATAGAATCTTTTAAGTATTTAACAGCATCTTCTTCTGGTATTATTTCAGCTAATTTAAAGAATGCAGATTGCATTATCATGTTTATTCTGTTTCCAAGACCTATTTCTTGTCCTAATTTAACAGCATTAACTGTATAGAATTTTATATCATTTTTAGCTATATATTGTTTCATATGAGCTGGTAAGTTTTCTTCAATTCCAGCTTGGTCCCATATAGTGTTAAGTACAAATGTACCACCTTTTTTAAGACCTTTTAATAAATCATATTGATAAACATATGATTGTTTATGACAGGCAATATAGTCAGCCTCATCTATTAAATAAGTTGCTCTTATTGGAGTATCACCAAATCTTAAGTGAGACATAGTTATACCACCAGATTTTTTAGAGTCATAATCAAAGTAAGCTTGAGCATATTTTTCAGTGTGGTCACCGATTATTTTTATAGCTTGTTTGTTAGCTCCAACAGTACCGTCAGAACCTAATCCCCAGAACTTACATCTTATAGTTCCTTTAGAAGCTATTTTAATTGGCTCAGCTGGATTTAAAGAAGTATTAGTTACATCATCAACTATACCTACTGTGAATCCATTCTTAGGTTGTTCTGAAACTAAGTTATCAAAAACAGTTTTTATATCTGAAGGAGTAGTATCTTTTGAACCTAATCCATATCTTCCACCTATTATCATAGGAGCATTTTCTTTTCCATAGAATACATCACGTACATCTAAGTATAATGGTTCACCAGTTGCACCTGGCTCTTTAGTTCTATCAAGTACACATATTCTTTCAACAGTAGATGGCATAGCATCTAAGAAATGTTTCATTGAGAATGGTCTATATAAATGAACTTTAACTAAACCATATTTTTCTCCCTTAGCATTTAAGTAATCTATAGTTTCTTCTATTGTCTCTGTTACAGACCCCATAGCTATTAATACATATTTAGCATCTTCTGCTCCATAGTAATCAAATAAACTATGTTTTCTACCTGTTAAATTACTCATTTTTTCCATGTATTTTTCAACTATACCTACTATATTTTGATAGTATTTATTAGAAGCTTCTCTAGTTTGGAAATATATATCTGGATTTTGAGCAGTACCACGAGTAACTGGATGATTTGGAGATAATGCGTTATCTCTAAATGCTTGAACTGCTTCAAAATTTAATAAACTTGCGTAATCTTCATTTTCTAATAATTCAACTTTTTGGATTTCATGTGAAGTTCTGAATCCATCAAAGAAATGTATAAATGGTAATCTACCTTCTATTGCAGCTAAATGTGCAACTGGTGCTATATCAGCTACTTCTTGAACTGAACCAGAAGCTAATAATACACATCCAGTTTGTCTAGCAGCCATAACGTCTTGATGATCCCCAAATATTGATAAAGCTTGAGATGCTAAAGCACGAGCACTTACATGGAATACTCCTGGTAATAACTCTCCTGCAACTTTATACATGTTAGGTATCATTAATAATAAACCTTGAGATGCTGTAAAAGTAGAAGTTAAAGCGCCTCCTTGTAAAGAACCATGGAATGCTCCTGCTGCTCCTGCTTCTGACTGCATTTCAACAACATTAACTTCTTGTCCAAATACATTTTTTCTTCCTTGTGATGCCCACTCATCAACTACTTCAGCCATAGTTGAAGATGGTGTGATTGGATATATAGCTGCTACATCTGTAAACGCATAGGCAACGTGAGCTGCAGCTGTATTTCCATCAAGTGTTTTCATAAACTTAGCCATAATATGTATCCTCCTTGATAGCTACAATTGTACTTG
The DNA here is from genome assembly GCF_056688955.1 of Clostridioides sp. LIBA-6822. Classification (NCBI taxonomy): domain Bacteria; kingdom Bacillati; phylum Bacillota; class Clostridia; order Peptostreptococcales; family Peptostreptococcaceae; genus Clostridioides; species Clostridioides sp. LIBA-6822. The sequence goes on from NZ_CP196995.1 coordinate 3,167,565, forward strand.
TTTATAACAAGTCTATTTTTTATATTTACATATAATTTACACAACAAAAATATAAACACACATATAGTCGCGCAAATACTCTATCTTCTAATATAATACTACAGATTAGATAAAATTCCTTTGAAAATTGTAAATTAATTACATATTTAAGTAGATTTTTTTTTAAATTAAATATGTTAAGTTTTCTTCATAATTTTGTATACAATATATAATAAATTAAGTTAGATTTTTCAAACTTTTTTATCTATTTGTATATATTGGTCTAAAGAGTAAAATAGTTATCTTTATATATGCAAATTTTTATATATATAATTTTACCATATTACATTATGTTTTTGTAAGTTTTTATTATATTTTTCATAATACCCCTTTATTTTATAAATTAATCTAATAGATTAATTTTATCAAATAGAAATTTATTACATTTAAAAAAATATGCTAGCAAATAGAGCATCCACTAGCATAAATTTCATTTATAATATTAATCAACTATTAATTCTACTAACTCTCCATTTTTAACTCCTGCTGCATTTCCTTCTTCCATGTCAACATGCATTTCTAGATTGAAGCTATCACTAGCTCTTACTAATACATTTTCAAATACTAATGCTCTTGGTCCAGAAGTTTTAACTTTTACTATTTGCTTATCAGCTACACCAAATTTAGCAGCGTCTTCATTGCTCATATGTATATGTCTAGAAGCAACTATAACTCCTTCTTTCATTTCTACTTCTCCAGCAGGTCCTACTAATTTAACACCTGGAGTTCCAGCTATATCACCAGATTCTTTTATTGGTGCTTTTACTCCTAATGGGAATCCATCTGCTAAAGATATTTCAACTTGAGTGTGAGCTCTAGCTGGTCCTAATACTCTAACTCCTTTTAAAGTTCCTTTTGGTCCTACTAAATCTACCTTTTCTTCACAGGCATATTGTCCTGGTTGAGATAATGGTTTAAATTTAGTTAATTCATGACCTGCTCCAAATAATACGTCTATATCAGCTTGACTCAAATGAACATGTTTATTAGATAATGCTATTGGTAATTTCATTGAAATTCCCTCCTTTTAATTATTTTAAATTATTGCAATACAATTATACATAATATTACCTACAAAATCAAATTATATTGAATCAATATATATCTTTAAATTTTTATATATTATATCTTTAAATTCTTGATTATCTGTGTAAGGTATATTGTCTGTATTATTTAAATATATATTGTGTAAAAGTTTAGTATTTATACTCTTAAAGAAAAAATCCATGACAATCTGCCCACCTTTAAATTGTGAATCATAGGATTTACTACCTCCTACTGCAATATACATACCAATACGTTTCTTATTCCTATCAATTGAGGGCTTCTTTAGCACATATTTACTTGCATATATAGCTTGAGTTCTATCAACAACAGTTTTTAATTTAGCTGAGATTGAATCAAAGTGTACAGGGCTTATCACGATAGTTCCTTTTGATTCATCAAACATTTTATATAATGGTTTCATGTCATCATTAAACTTGCAAAAACCTGTTTTTTCACAAAATCCACATGCTGTACAATATTCAATATCCATATCATATATGTTAAATATTTTGCTACTCAATCCACTCTCTTCTAATTTAACCTTTACTTCATTTGCTATAAAACTGCAATTTTTATTATTTCTTGGGCTTCCATTTATTATCATAATCTCTGGACTTTTAAGTTGTTTTTTATCATTTAAATCCATAATCAATCTACCTATCCTTTAACATAACGATTAAAATATCATCATCATAATTATCTTTTGATGAGAAATTCTTTAAATCTAATTTTAGATTTTCTACTATTAACTGCTGATTCAATCTAAAGTTTTCTTTTAGAAAGTTTTCTAATCTATTTATACCATATTCTTCTTTTGATGTATTTTTTATCTCTAAAATTCCATCAGTGTACATACATACCATTGCATAATCTTCCATTGAAAGAGTATTATTTTCATAAGTAGCATCTTCCATTATCCCAATAGGTATTCCTTTTTTACAATTCAAATTAGTTTCTATCGTCCCATCCTTCTTTACAACTACAGGACTGTAGTGACCAGCATTAGATACTGTAATAATATTTTCTTTAGTATCTATAGTACCTATCAAACATGTTGTAAATACACCCATTTTATCAAATTCATCATACAACATGCTATTTAAATGTGTCATTATTTCTCTTGGTGTATTATATTGATTGCATAATACTTTAAAAGCTCCTTTTATCATCGCAACAACATAATTTGATACCATTCCATGTCCCATTACATCAGCTACAATATAAACTATGTGTTCATCATCTACCCTTGTAGCATAATAAAAATCTCCTCCTACTACTCTTGCTGGTTTATGATAAAAATAAAGCTCTTTCTCATCATTACAATCCATTTTTCCTTTGTCCATAATAAGTTGTTGCTGTTTATTTAATATATTCAACTCATTTTCAAGAACTTTGTGTTTTACTTCTTTTTCGTTGTGCTCATATAATTGCATTCCAACAGAAACTTGTTTGGACAATATACTAAGAATATTTAAATCATCACTAGTATAGTTTTTACTGTTTGCACAAACTATACACCCTATAGTCTCATTCTTATCCTGAAGTTTATAATATATATAACTTTCCAAGTTTATTCCCTTTTTTGAACATGGTTTTAAGTTATTTAGGTATCCTCCCAATGACTCTTTCTTCAAAAATGTATCAAGCATAGGGTATAAATTGGTTTTCTTTTTTTGCTCAGTATTATAACAGCTAAATATTTTATCCTTATTTTCATGACCAGTTATAATTATTAAAGCTTCTTTACTATTAGTAATATTGCAAGCTTGTTTACTTAAATTTTCTAAAAAACCATCTATACTCTTATTAAGGTATAATTTTTTAGTAGCTTCATTTATAGCACTTATTGAACCTCTTAACTTATCAATTAAAATTTGTACATTATTGTTTTTATTAGTTATTTCTATTGATAAACTTAGAAGTGATGCAACAGAGGATATAAAGTCTATATCTTGTTCTGTTAAATAATCCTCCTCTTTTAAAAAGCAAGTCATAAATCCAACAACTACATTGTTTATTATAAAAGGAAAAACTATTCTCCCAATATAACCTTCAGATTTTGCTAAATCTCGTTCACCTTCTGCTCTAGAATCTTCAAATACATTTTTTACATATATTATCTTCTTTTCATTTACAGCTTCATGTATATATTCTGGATACGTGTCAAAATCAATCTTTGCACCTTTAAGACTATTGATTGGAAAAATTTGAGGTACATATTCTAAGGTTTGTGAACATACTAAGTAGGCATGTTTAGAATCATTTTTATAGAATAGATTTACACATGCCTTTGTAGGGTGAACAACCTCTAACATTTTTTCTATTATGTCGTCTTTTATATTAAAAAAATCTGTAGATTCAGTCACCATAGCGGATATTTCCACTAAATTCTTCATTTTATAACTGCCATTAGTCATACTCAATTTCTCCCCCTATATATTAAACTATTTATTAGTATTTTAACATACATTCTTTATAGTAAAAACAAAAACAACGACAAAACTAGCAACTAATATCCAGTTAAATCCTGTCAATAATCCTATAAGAAGCAATGTAATTAGTGCATTTAGACCTGTTCTTCCTTTTTCATCCATAAAAGTAATTTTAGAGATGTCTATATTATTCTTTACATTATTTATATGTTCTTTTACTTGTTCTTCCATATTTCTCTTATATAGAATATAAACCACACCAATTAAAAACACTCCTATACCTAAAACCAAATTTAAATTAAATGCTAGCATAAGTAATATTGAACCAAAAACTAACTTTAAAAGTTTAAAAAATACGCTGTCTATTTTTAAAGTTATATTTCTGATTTCTTTACATTCATCTCTTAAAGAATATCCACTTGAATCTAAATTATTAATCTTTGTTTTTACAATTTCAGAATAGAAAAGCTTTATTATCCCATTTAACATTTTCATCACTCCTAAATATTTTACATATATTTGTAAGTTTTACAATTATAATATTTTTTATACTTGGTAATAATAAAAAATAACAAATATTTTATAATTTAGTATTTATTGTAAATAAGTTAGTAAAACTTTATAGGCTAAGTATAAATTTTTTAAAATAAATATTTTTACAATTAGAAGGAAGTGGTTGTGTGCAAATAGAACAACTTGATTTAGAAACAAGAAATAAAATATACTGCTATACTAAAAAAATACTTAGGAAATACCAAAAAGGTATAACATCTGGTAAATTAACCGCAGATAAATTTGCAGATAATATATTATCTCAAGGTTTTATTAGTAATATACTTGATGAAAAAATAGTCAAGGAGTACGACTTTAAATTATCTTATATAGACTATATAGAAACTTTGATAAAAATACAAAATGAAAATTTATCTAACTCTAGAAAAAAATTTACTAAGTCTGTAGAGTGTTTCAACATCTCTCAAGTAATCCAATTAAAAAATTTACTAAATGATACTGGTTATAATTTATTGATTCCATATAAATACTTAACTTCTAAGGATATAGAAGGAATCGTTACTCTTATTAATACTGGTTCTATTGAGCTTGGAAATGAGAGAATCTATAATTATATATCCAAAGTATGATAATATAAAATTATTATAAAAAGGCAATTTATTTAATAAAAACTATTTTTAATATTAAATAAATTGCCTTTTAATTTTTTAATCAAAGATTATTATCCAAGAGCTTTTTCTAATTTAGATAAATGTTGTATTGGATAATATCTCAATAGCTCTTTGAATTGTTCTACTGATAGACCTTCTGTTGTTGTGTATATTCTTATCTTTTCATCTAAGTCACTATTAATAAATTTGTTTTTTAAATCCTCAAAATTTACGCTACTCATTTTACATCACTCCTTATGTAACATATTCATTTGTATTATTTTATCCAAATTCCTAAAATTTATTACATAAAAATGCACCTATGTAAAATTTAATAAAAAAAAGCTATCTCAATTTAGAAATTACTTTCTATATTTGAGATAGCTTTAGCTAAACTAATAGCCTAATAGTTATAAATAATTATTTATTAACTATCTGTTGCTTTTTCCAGCCATTTGTTGTTCAGCCATTTCAACTAATTTTTTAGTCATGTATCCACCTACATAACCATTTTCTCTTGCAGTAAGGTTTCCTTTATCAACTTGTTGATAATTACTCATACCAAGTTCGTTAGCTATTTCTAATTTCATTTGGTTTAAAGCCTCTTTTGCTCCTGGTACTACTGTTCTGTTGTTGTTATTGTTACTTGCCATGTTGATTACCTTCCTTCTGTTTAATTTATTTTGTGTTGCTGATAATATTATGTGATTTTAAACATTTTTAATTCAGGTAATTTTTAGCAATTAAAGCCTGCTAAATATCCAGTAGAAAAAGCTATTTGTAAATTGAATCCTCCTGTATATGCATCTATATCTATTATCTCTCCAGCAAAAAATAGACCTTCTACTAATTTTGACTCCATTGTACTTGCATTTATCTCATTTACTTTTACACCACCAGAAGTTATTATAGCTTCATCAATAGGTCTGTATCTTTTTACAGTAAACTTTAAATTTTTTAGTAAATGAACTAAGTTTTTTCGCTGTTCTCTAGAAATTTGGTGAACAACTGTATCTGGATTAATATCACTTAAATTTATTATTACAGGTATAAGTTTTTTTGGAAGTAAATCGTCCAATGCTTTTTCAAATTTTTTATTTGTATACTTTGTGAAATCTTTTTGAACTCTTTTATCCAGCTTTTCTTCGTCTAATGCTGGTTTTAAATCCAACAATATAGTGTAATTTTCTTTAGTTGTATCTTTCATTCTACAACTTGCAGATTTTATTATAGGTCCATCTAAGCCAAACTTAGTAAATTCAAGTTCTCCAAAATCACTATAAACTTTCTTTTGTTTGCTATTAAATACTCTTATCTCAACATTTCTTAATGATAATTTTTCCAAATCTTTTATAAAGCTTTCTTGTATTTCAATACCAATTAAAGATGGCTTTGTATCTACAATAGTGTGTCCCTGAGAAGCAGCAAATTTATATCCATCACCAGTAGAACCAGTAAGTGGATAACTTAATCCTCCAGTTGCTACTATAACTGAGTCGCACTTGATTTCTTTTTTATTGGCTAGAACTACTTTTTCAATTTTATTATTTTTAGATATTATTTTTTCTACTTTCGAATTTAATAATATATCTACTTTCTTGTTTTTAAGTTGTTTTTCAAGAGCCTTTACAACATCAAATGCTTTATCACTTTCTGGAAATACTCTTTTTCCTCTTTCTGTTTTAGTTTTTACACCAAGATTATTAAACATACTTATTACATCATCATTTGTAAAAGTATAAAAAGCACTATATAAAAACTTTCCATTTGTAGGAACATTTTCTATTAGTTCTTCTATATCACAAGCATTAGTTATATTACATCTACCTTTTCCTGTTATCGAAAGTTTTTTACCTAATTTATAATTTTTCTCAATTAATGTTACGTCAAATCCTCTTTCACATGCAGTTGATGCTGCTATCATCCCTGCTGGTCCTCCACCTATTACTACTACCTTTTTCAAATAATCACTCTCTTCTTCCCTTAATTTTTTAAATTAAACTATTAATTTAATAATTTAATTTAATTTCAAAAGTTTAAATAATGCAGGAGCTCCTGCTACTCCATAAAAAACAACTACAGTATTCTTTATAAAGTTCATAAAAATTATACTCACATTGGAATCACTTAGATTTAAAGTAACAATTAACATTGAAATAAATACTTTAATACCGATATATAACATGCCTATTGTTACTATCCCAATCAAAAACCTACATATTCTTGAAAATATTATATTTTTACTGTTTTTATTTTTACTACTAAAATTAATTTTTTTTGTATTATTATCTGTATTAAATTTAACAAATATATCTTCAACTATATATCCAAATACAAACCCTACTATAATACCAATTTTTTCAAAATACTCAGGACTATTTAGAAATATAGCTACTATTACAAATGGTATTAGTAAAGTTACAAGAAAAATATAATTTTTATTATCATCGATATAGTCAAATATTTTTACAAATATCACTGTAAAAAATATACCTAATATCCAGCCAGCTATTACGTCTATAGGCCAATGAACTGCCAAATATAGTCTAGAAAATCCAACGCCTAAGACCATTACTGCACCTATTAAGTGAATATATCTATTTTTAAATATAGTCATAATGCTAACCCAAAATGTAGTTGCAGTTTGAGTATGAGCACTTGGGAAAGAGTAACCACCAGCAGTAGAAACTCTCAATGACTCAAGACCTTTTATTCCTATTGGTCTTGGTGCTTTTACAAATTCTTTGATTCCTAAATTTACAACAAAGTTTCCAATTATAGCAAACAATATTTTCTGCCCACATTTTTTATTTATACACCAGTAAATGATTGTTGTAATTAATATTAATAGTGGTGCTTCTGTACTTATTGTGAATACAAGAAATATAAAGTTCAAAATTGGATTTCTTAAATTTTGGAAAAATAATAATATACTTAATTGAATATCCATATAGATGTCTCCTTCACTAAAATTTTATATACTTAATTAAAAAGCACTAACTCCCTTAGAGATTAGTGCTTTTAATTCACATTTAAGTCTTATTCTACATCCTCAACTATACCTATATAAGGCAAATTTCTATACTTCTCAGCATAATCTATTCCATAGCCAACAATAAATTTATCTTCAATAACAAATCCCACATAGTCTACAGGTATATTAGCTTTTCTTCTTTGAGGTTTATCAAGTAAAGTACATAGTTTTAAACATTTTGGGCTTCTAGTCTTTAAAGCTGCAACCAGGTTGCTTAATGTCAATCCAGAATCTATTATATCTTCTACAATTAACACATTCTTTCCTTCAATATCTACATCTAAGTCTTTTAATATTTTAACTGTTCCAGAAGATTCTGTTGAACTACCATAACTTGTAACACTCATAAAATCTATATTTACATCTAAATCTATACATCTTATTAAATCTGAAACAAATACACTAGCTCCTTTAAGGATACCTACTACTAGTAAATCTTCACCTTTAAAATCTTCTTCTATCTTTTTCCCTAATTCATAAACTTTTTCTTTTATTTGTTCTTCTGTCAACATTTTTCCTGTAATTTTGTACATCTTGTATCCTCCCGCTTTCCATCTATTAACCTATATATTATAGCATATCAAAATATCAATTAAAATATTTTTCATCATTTTTGAACTCAAAGTAACAGCTTATCCATACTTTTTTGCTTTTTATCTTAAAAATTTGGAATAAACATTCCTTTGTATTATAATCTATATGTACGTATATTAATCAGTTATTTTTATCAATTATATAATTTTATTTTTGGAGGTACTTTTATGAGCACAAATCATGGAGCTAATTTATATAGTTTATCTAGTAAGTATGGCTTTTCAAAGGAAGAATTTATGGATTTTAGTTCAAATATCAATCCTTTTGGTACATCAAGTTTAGCCAAACAGTACATTGTAAACAATATAGATATGGTATCTATGTATCCTGACCCCGATTACATAGACTTAAAAACTTCTATATCCAATTACTGCAAATGTTCTATAGATAATATAGTACTTGGTAGTGGAGCTACAGAATTAATTTCATCATTTATACATACAATTAACCCTAAACAAGCACTTTTACTTTCTCCTGCTTATTCAGAATATGAAAAAGAGCTATCTAAAATTAATTGTTCTATAGATAAATACTTTGCCAAAGAAGAGGATAATTTTCATATAAATTTAGAAAATCTTATAAAAACTATTAACTCTAAAGATTATGATTTGGTTGTAATCTGCAACCCTAGCAATCCTACTGGATTTGCATTTACTAAAATAGAAGTGAGAGAGATTTTAAAAAACACAGACTCATTTTTGATGATTGATGAGACTTATGTAGAGTTTACTGATACAGACATATACTCTTGTACTCAATTAGTTGATGATTATCATAATTTATTTGTTATAAGAGGTACATCAAAATTTTTTTCAACACCTGGCATAAGACTTGGATATGGCCTTATATCTAACACTGATGTTAAAACTGAAATAAATAAAAATCTAGATTTATGGAATATAAATATAATAGCTTCCAAAATGGGAGAAATCATGTTTAGTGATTCAAATTTTATATCAAGCACTATTTCTTTAATGAATACTGAAAGAGATTATTTACTTAAAGAACTTAAAAACATTAAGCACTTAGATGTGTATGATACTAAAGGTAATTTCATACTATGTAAAATTAAAACAAAGGAATTTACTGCTAAAGCTCTTCGTGAGAAATTAATTCCTCAAAAGATAATAATAAGAGATTGTTATTCATTTGAAGGTTTAGATGAATATTTCTTTAGAGTATGTATACTAAAACCTAATGAAAACAAATTATTAATATCATCTCTTAAATCAATTTTCAAATAGAAAAATCACTTTATTTTATAACTCTATATAATATAAAAATGAGTTATCTCTATACGAGATAACTCATTTTTATTTATTAACAAACTAAGCACTTTGCTTTTCTTTGTTTCCTTTTTTACTCATTCCATCATTTATTTTATCAACAACTGCTGCTATTGCATTATCTCCTGATACATTACATGCTGTACCAAAACTATCTTGAGTTAAGTATAAAGCTATCATTAAGCTCGCAAGACCACCATCTGATGGTATTCCAACCATTGGTAAGAAAGGAAGTGCACTCATTATAGCTCCCCCTGGTGCTCCTGGTGCTGCAACCATTGCTATACCTAACATTGCAATATAAGGGAATAATACACCTATTCCATGTGGCATACCATTCATCATTAAAACTGCTGTTGTGAATCCTGTTATTGATATCATACTACCTGATAAATGTATTGTTGCACAAAGAGGCACAACAAATTCTCTAATTTGCTTACTTACTCCATTTTTTTCTGCACAACCAACGTTAACTGGTATAGTTGCTGCTGAAGACTGAGTACCTATAGCTGTTAAATATCCAGGTATTTGATTTTTTAACATTTTTACTGGATTTTTTCCTGAAAACATTCCTGATGCTGTAAATTGACATGCCATATACACAAAATGTAAAGGTATTACCACTAAATAAACTTTCCAGAATACCCCTAATATTGTCCATACTTGCCCTGCTATAGTTATATTTGCAAAAGTTCCTGCTATGTATAAAGGTAATAAAGGTATAATTACTGTTGACAACGTTTTCGTCACAATTTCTTGGAATTCTTGGAAGAATTTAAATAAAGTTTCTCCCTTTCCATGATTTCTTAAAGCTGATATTCCAAGTCCCATTACAAATGCAAACACAATTGCTGCTGTTACATCTACCATAGGCTCTAATGGAATTGTGAAGATTGGAGCTAACATTCCTGCTTCTGGGTCTCCAATTTGACTTGCTACACTTGCATCAATAAAATTTGGGAAAATTAGCATAGATACTGCAAATGATAATAACCCTGCAATTAGAGTAGAACCATATGCTATTGCTGTAGTTATTCCTAATAATTTTCCTGCTCCTGTTGCTAAATCTGCTATACCTGCTGTTACAAACCCTATAATTATAAATGGTATGACAAACTTTAGGAATGCTGAGAATAGAGTACTAACTGTTACTAATATTTGTACAAGTATTTCTGGTGCATAACTTCCGATTAAAATACCGACTATGATACCGATGATTAGTTTGGGCACTAAACCTATTTTTTTCTTCATAATATTTACCCTCCATAATTTTTTTAAATTAAGCATCCTTGTACATTGAATACTTAGCTAAATATTGGATATCCACTTATTATGATAATAGAGTTTTAACTGTCCGTCAACAATTTAACCAGTTTTTGTTAATAAAAAAAAGAATAACATATATAAATTGTTATTCTTCTTCATCTTTTATAGAAAATTCTACATTTTCAATTATATTTGAATGTTTATCTTTTTTTGTAATATTTCTATATCTATTAATTTCTTCATTCACAATACCTATACTCCAAATTAATACTATAATATCGTCTATAAATCCAAATGCTCCAGTAAGCATCTCCGGGATTATATCAACTCCAGATACAAAGTATGATATAGTGAAAATCAAAACAGAAACTACTTTTACTTTATAAACTATATTGATTCTTTTATCAGTCATAAAATCAGGTAGTTTGAGTAAATCAAATATAAAAAGTAAACCAAATTTAGCATTTTTAAATCTCACTAAAATTTTTTTTAAAAAATCTAAAATTATATTAACGACTCTTTTTAGAGATTCCATATTTACCACCTCTTATAATTATAGGTTATTCTACATTATAACCGATATAATTAATTTGATGAGTATATTAGCTATAAATTTTATCAATTAGTATATATTTAAATTATAATAATTCAATTCCTGCACTACTACAATTTTTAATCATATCTTGTGGCCATACTCCAACTTGTACTTCTCCTATATGAGCTTTTTGTAAGAAATACATACATATTCTTGACTGACCAATACCTCCACCAATTGTATATGGAAGTTCACCATTTAAAAGCATCTTATGATAATCAAACTCTTTTCTTTCTTCACATTCAGCCAGTTTCAATTGTCTATCAAGAGACTCTTCATCAACCCTAATTCCCATTGAAGATAGTTCTAATGCAGAATCTAAAACAGGGTTATAAAATAATATATCTCCATTCAATTCCCAATCATCGTAGTCAGGGCTTCTTCCATCATGCTTTTCTCCTGACATTAGTGTCTTTCCTATTTGAGTTATAAATACAGCTTTCTTATCTTTTACAATTTTATCTTCTCTTTCCTTTGGAGATAGTTCTGGATACATATCTTCTAACTCTTGTGATGTTATAAATGTTATTTCTTCTGGCAATATTTCTTTTATACCTTCATACATGCTACATACAAATATTTCAGTATCTTTAAATACTCCATACAATCTTTTTACAATATCTTTCAAAGTTTTTTCATTTCTGCTACTTTTATCTATCACCAATTCCCAATCCCATTGGTCTACATAAAGAGAATGTATGTTATCTAATTCTTCATTTTTTCTTATCGCATTCATATCTGTATATAAACCACTACCAACTTCAAAGCCATATTTTTTAAGAGCTAATCTCTTCCATTTTGCAAGTGATTGAACAATTTCTGCATTTTTATTCATAAATGGTATATCAAAACTTACAGCCTTTTCTCCATTTAAATTATCATTTGCACCTGTTTCAGGTAATACAAATAATGGAGAAGAAACTCTTATTAGATTTAGCTCATTACTTAATCTCATTTCAAAAAAATCTTTTAATTTTTTTATAGCTACTTGTGTATCAATTACATTCAAACTACTTTTATAATCCTTTGGTATTATTGTACTCATATTATTCACTCCCTAGATTTATATATTTTTCCATTAAAAAAACCTCTCATCCCTATATAAAAGGGACGAAAGGTTATCTTTCCGCGGTACCACCCTGATTAGTTTAAAATAAATTTAAACCCAGCTCATAATGTACAGATATTACTCGATACATCCCAATATGATAACGGTTTGGTTCCGACTAAGCCTACTATTTTAAAATTTCGGTTAGCAACTCCAGGATGTTCTTCATTATAGACTTCATATTGGTCTCACACCATCACCAACTCGCTTTAACTACATTCTATAACTACTCTTCCTTTCAAAGTCTTTAAGAATTTAATCTAATAAAATTTAACTCTCTTATGTTTTCTATTTATTCATAATAGTATGATAAGTGATTAGTTAAAATTTGTCAAGTTTAATATTTTTTATTTCTATACATCCTATAAATTTTTACATATACTTATAAATTTTCAAATGTAGCCTTTAATCTATCCATACATTCTTTTAATAAAGACTGTGGGCATGCTACATTTATTCTTTCAAATCCTATTCCTTGTTTTCCAAATATATAGCCTTCATCAAATAATACATTAGCTTTCTTAAACATTAAATCTTCAAGTTCTATTTCATTCAATCCATATGCAGTAAAATCTAACCATGCTAAATACGTTCCTTCTGGATAAACAAGTTTTACTTTTGGTAAATTTTCTTTTAAGTATTCATCAATAAATTTTATATTACTATCTAAATATTCATTCAATTCATTAAGCCAACCTTCACTTTCATTATATGCTGCTATAGTAGCCACAATAGCAAAAGGATTTGGTGAAGTTCCAACTCCAACAGCTGTGACCTCTTCTTGATATTTCTTTTTTAATTCATTATTATTCACTATTATATTAGATAGTTGCATTCCAGCCAAATTAAACGTTTTACTTGGTGCTATACATGTAACTATTTTATCTTTATATTCTGGGCATAATGATTGTAAAGGAGTATGTTTAAATCCTTTTCTAATTAAGTCAGAATGTATCTCATCAGCTATTATCCATAAGTCATATTTTTTGCATATTTCTACAACTTTTTTTAATTCATCTTCCCTCCATACTCTGCCCACAGGGTTATGAGGACTACAAAGTATAAGTACTTTATTTTTACTACACTTAGCCTTTTCTTCTAAATCAACATAATCCATTCTATATGTGCCATTCTCATATATCAGAGGATTGTTTACAACTTCTCTATTATTACTTTTTATCTTAGCTTCAAATGGATAATACACTGGTTTTTGAACTATTACACCTTCATTAGAATCGGTTAATATTCTTACTAAAATAGCAACAGCTGGTACAACTCCTGGGCTAAAAATAATATCTTCTCTGTTTATCTCCCAGTTAAATCTTCTTTTATACCAACCACAAACTGCATTAAAGTATCTCTCGCTGTCATTAGAACTGTATCCAAATATTTTGTGGTCAACTTTTTTATGTAATGCTTCTATTATTGGCTCTGCACATTCAAAATCCATATCTGCAATCCAAAAAGGTAAACCATCTTTTTGTGCTTTTGGTGAACAATTAGTTCTAAAGTCCCATTTTACACAATCTGTCCCCACTCTATCTATTACTCGGTCAAAATTATATTTACTCATTTTACTCCTCCTAAAAATATAAATTTTATAATTATTACGTATATTACTAGATGTAATTTGGTGTCATTTTACAATTCTACATATTATAATAGTAACACTTTTTTGTCCAATAGATTAAAAATATACTTATTTTTATTGTCATAGTTTTTTTCAATGTTGCAAAAATAATTTCACCATATCAAAATAAGATTGCTCATATTAATTACATTTCAACTAATATAAGCAATCTTTTTCTACAATTTTTAAAATTCTAAATGTGGAATCATTAATTTATATATTACCCAATCTCTTTTCAACTAATCTACACCATATATCAACGCCATATTCTAAAGCTTTTGTATCGAATGTCACATTTGGATTATGAAATCCTGGTGTAGCATCAGCTCCCAATCCAATATATGTAGTTTTACATTTTAGTTTTTGTGTATAATAGTGAAAATCTTCTCCACCAGAATTTTTAAATATACCTATAGACGCATCTTCTCCCAATACATCTTTTATAGTTTCTTCAGCTAAGTTTACAAGCTCTTCGTCAAACTCTGCTGCTGGAACTCCATCTTTTGAAAGCAACACAGCTTCTGCATTTATAGAATTGGCAGAAGTTTTTACAGCATGTATTGCTTTTTCTTTTAATTCTTCTATTATCTCATTACTTTCTGCTCTTATATCTAAAGCCATAAATGCTTCATCTGGTATATTATTATATGTTTCTCCTTTAACCGATACATTTGTTACTTTTATAGAATTTGGTACAGCTGGATTTACTCTTATTGCATTTATTGCATTCACTGCTAAGCAAACGGCATCTACTGCATTTACTCCTAGATGCGGTTTAGAACCATGACAAGTAACACCTTTAATCGTAAATTCCATTATACAACTAGCACAATGATACATTGCAGGTATTGCCTTTCCCAATCTACAATCTTGTCCAGGTCTTAAGTGCATACCTACCATTTCTTCCACATCATCCAATAAACCAGAATCAATTACTCTTAATGCACCATATAACTTTTCTTCTCCTGGTTGAAAAAGTATTTTTAGAATTCCTCTCTTTACTAAATTTCTTTCTTTTATTAACTTTGCAGCTGTTAAAAGCATAGAAGTATGACCATCATGACCACAAGCATGTATCATTTTCTTTTCTCCATCTATTATAAATTCCAACGCATCCATATCTGCTCTTATAGCAAATACTGGTCCTTCTTTTTTAGAATCTATAGTTACTATAATACCAGTTCCTGCAATACCTTTACTAATATTTTCAAAACCCATTTTTTCAAGTTCTTTTAAAACAAACTCAGATGTCTTGTATTCTTCAAACCCTTTTTCTGGTATAGTGTGTAAATAATCATACACTCTATGTACATATTCAATATAATTTTTATTAGTTTCCATAATATAACTCCTCCTTAGAATGTAAATCTTCTATTTATATTAAACTTTTCTTATAATTACCTACACCACGAAATAATTCATTATAAGCATTGCAATACAACCATTTAAAGTTGCTATAACAAACATATGTGGATAATATTTTGTCTTTAATTCAGCAGTCCCTAAGAGTCTACCCATAAATTGTATCTGAGCTCCTGAAAGCAATAACATTGGTAAAAGAATTGCAACATGTGCTTGGCTTATCTGACCTGCTGTAAATAGACCTGCTATTACTCCAGATGCACCTCCCATTGATATAAATATTGTCATTATTGCAGTTGCTGCAACACCTGGAAGTCCAAATATACTCATTACAGGCGTAAATATTGTCCCTATTAAATCCAAAAGACCTGTTAAATTAAATATAGAAATTATAGCAAAACCGAATATAACATTTGGAGCCATTGAATTTGTACTTATTTGAAATCCATTTCTAGCTCCTCCAATAAATGCGTCTATTACATTCCCTTTCTTAGCTTTTACTTCTTTTTTTGCTACCTCACTCATATTAAACTTCCTCCTTGTCAAATTTATTTAAATATAGTCTAAGTAAGTTTGCTCCAACAAACTTCATAATTAATATTAAAGCAAGTGGTATAAATATTGGAACATCTCCGATAAATGGAAACAATGCTGCTCCAGAAGCAAAGAAGTTCGTGATTGCAGATGCACCTGAAAATTGAAATGCACAAAATACAGCTTTTTGTTTATCATCTATATATCCATCATCTTTAAGTTCTTTAGTCATAGATGCAGCTGCATCAGTAGATTGTAAACTAGCTATTAAAGTTAACCCTGCAAATCCAGGCAATCCTAGTAATGGTTTTAATAGAGGACTAAGAAGTTTTTGAGCTGCCTTCATTCCATCTAAATGGTCTATAACTCTAACTATTCCAAGTGCAAACATAACTGATGGTATCAGTGTCAATGCGTATAACCACCCATCTCTAGGACCAGTACCTCCATCTCCTCTAAAATTTGCAGCTAATGTACCTACACCATCATTAACTGTTCCTAATGTTCCAAAAGAACCCAATACATTGTTAAAATCCAATACTTTTAATGGCCCTGATGCATCTTTAAATATTCCTGAAAAGAATAATGCACCCAAGATTAATGCTACATACCCATACCATTTTACCTCTACTTTTTCTGTTGTTGATTCTAATTTGCTCATTTAAATTCTCCCTCCTGTTTAAATAAAATTTATTAGTATATCTCTTCAATAAGCAAAATTTATGCCAATAACTTAATAATAATGTTTTTGTATATATCTTTTTATTGTAAATTTATTCCATTCAGTAAATTGCTTATAATTACTAACTTCTAAAGTCTACAAATACCTTATTTTTTTTACTGCCTATTAAAACATACTTATTTAAATAAAAACACACATTATTTATTTCTTAAAAAATATTTATAAATAGGTTTTTATAGGATAAAAACCTACAAAAACCTTTTTTTGATTGAATTTCTAAATTTATCATCTTATTTGTTGTATAATATAACTTACCTTATACTTTAAAAAATAAAATAAATACTACTTTGTTAGGAGAAATAAAATGGATAAAAAGAAATTAATCCTTATAACATACGATAAATTGAATAGTAATCATTACAAAGAAGAGTTAATAAACTTTTTTGGAGATGAGATAATAATAGAAACACAAAATATACTCGATGGTATAAAAGAAAATTTAGAAGGAGACGTTGTACTTTCTCTATCACCTTTAACTAGTAATTTTTTAATAAAACATTTTAAAGAAGATATTGAAATTATCCATGGAACAAAAGCACTTTCAAAGCTTGGTTATGAAAAAATGATGCAACTACCTCCTGGTACAAAATCATTGCTTATGACAACTAATAAAACATCCGCATTTGAAATGGCTACCTACCTATATAAAATTGGGATAAATCATATAGATTTTGTACCAACATATCCAGATTGTAACGAAATATATGATTTAGATACAGCTATAACGCCAGGACAAATTAGATTTATACCAAAATACATAAAAAATATAGTTGATTTAGGATGGAGAAAAATTTCATTAGATACATATATGTCATTACTAGTGGTATTAAAATTAAAAAATGAAAAATTTATAGAAAGATTATACAAATTATCCAAGGAAACACTCAGTCATGACTTTTTAAATACATCATTAGATAATATATCTAAATTAAAAACTATACTTTACATGACTATTGATGAAATAGGGGATGGTTTAATATTTTTTAACACCTTCAACAAAGTTACCTTTGTAAATAAGTCTTTACTTAACATGTTGGAACTAGATGAAAAGCTTATAAAATCTCCATCTTTAATGGATTATCTACCAAAGAGTTTTTTGCATAAAATTACGAAGAATTTAAACATAGATAATATGATTATATACATAGATGAAATAGATAAAAAATTCATACTTTCTAAAAAACCATTTTATCTTTATAAAAATATAGAAGGTTGCTTAGTTACCTTAAAAGATGTAAACGATATAGAGATATTAGAACAGAAAATAAGAAGTGATTCTGTTAAAAGAGGTTATGTAGCTAAATATAAATTTAATAATATTATTGGAAATAGTGTGGTTATAAAAGATTGTATTGAAAAAGCAAAGAAAATGGCCCTTACAGACAATCCTATATTAATAACAGGTGAAACAGGAACAGGTAAAGAAGCCTTCATTCAATCAATACATAACCATTCAAATAGAAAAAATAAACCTTTTGTAGCCATAAATTGTGCTTCATTACCAAGTGAGCTGCTTGAAAGTGAGCTATTCGGATATGAAGATGGCTCTTTTACTGGTGCAAAAAAGGGTGGAAAAAAAGGATTATTTGAATTAGCTCATACTGGTACTATATTTTTAGATGAAATAGGAGATATGCCACATAATTTACAAGTTAAACTTCTGAGAGTTTTACAAGAAAAAGAAATCAGAAAAATTGGTGGTACAAGCATCATTCCAATTGATGTAAGGATATTAGCTGCCACAAATAAAGACTTAGAAAAATTAATCATAGAAAATAAATTTAGGATGGATTTATTTTATAGAATAAGTATGTTTACCTTGGACTTACCTCCTCTTAGAAAGAGATTAGAAGATATCCCACTTCTTTTAGAATCATTTTTAAAAGAACTTCCCTATAAAAATGTCAAACTAGATAAATATCTTTTAGAGACTTTAAATTCCTACACTTGGATGGGTAATATTAGGGAATTAAGAAATTGTATTGAATATATGGCTTACATGGGTTCTAATTATCTTACAATAAATGATTTACCTCAAAATATATCTTCAAAATTAAATAATCATCATGTATCAAATAATATCTCTATATTTCATGAATTAAGTCAATATGACAAAAACATATGTATTTCTATTTTAAAATCATTATATATGAAACCCATGGGAAGGACAAAACTAATGAAATTTATGGAATATAATGTCACAGAATATGAAGTAAGAAATATGCTAGAATATTTGACACACAATGGATACTTATCTTCTAGTAAAGGAAGAAAAGGTTCCACTTTAACCGAAAAAGGCATAAAAATAATAGAAAATAATATAATTTAAATCTATAGTAATTCATATTTACTTTATCAAGTTTTATATATCTATAAGATTTTATTTTTTTATAAGTTTTTATATAAAATAATAAAACTCATTTATTATCAGAAAAAGCTATGAAATTAGTATTTTATTACTAATCTCATAGCTTTTAATATTAATAGATTAATTGATTTAAAATTACTAATTGATAATTATAAAGTACATCTGTTAAAGGTGCAAATTCAGCACCAATTCCAAATTTTAATTCTGTAAATGCCTCTAAATAATCTGGTTCACTTACATCTTCTTGTGTCAAGTCACCCTTTACCATTTCACTAGCAAGATAGATTGCTAATGATGGTATAAAAGCATCCATTGGCATAGGATATCCGCCAAGTCTATTTGACATACCAGCAACCTTAGCTTTTTCACTTATCATATCGTTTATTTTATCATAATTTTGAGCATCTTTTTTAGATATTTTTAATCCCATAACCTCAGGATATGTTTGTGTTGGTGATGGATTACTTTGCTCTGCAACTATATACTTTAACTCTAAAGCCTTCGTTAATATAACTTCGTCCATATACTCATTTACACCAAATACATTTATGTCTTTTCCATATTTTTTAACTTGTTTTTCAATATCTTCATTTAAAAATTGCTTGACTTTATTTTTATCTTCTTCAGTATTCATGTTTGGTGTATCCACTTGTACAAATTGCAATCCTATATTTTTACAAGCCTCTTTAATCTTCTCTAGTCTTTTGGCTATATTAGCATCTTTTAAGTCATCTTTAGAAGCATAATGAATAAAAGCCTTTGCTCCCATTTCTTTTGAATGTTCTGCTAACAACTTTCCTCTTTCCTCTATATTAATTCCTAAATTCACATCAACATACTGGCTTAATTGATTCTTGTCATCTCCCATAGGTGCAGAAATAGTTATTATTTCTGAACGCTTTTCCTTTACCTTTTGTAACGCTGGTAAAAGACCTGCTTGATCTGTAGATACTACAATTGCCTGAATTTCTTTATCATCAGCCAATTTTACTATTTGATTTATAGCGTTATCTATATTAGAAGTAAAGTTTTCTGGTAATACAACATGCTTTATAGTTTGTTTAACTTTAGCTTTACCATCTTTGTCTTTATCAATTTTATTCTCTTCTTCATACTCTTTTGCCAACTCTTCTACTATATTATACTGTACTTTGTTTTCAGATAATGGTTGAGTCACTACTGCAACTTTAAAGTCATCTATAATTTCCTTTTTATCTTTCTTGCCTGTAAGCAAACTACAGCCTGTAAGTCCAATAATTAAACATATGGATAGCATAAATGCTGTTATTTTTCTAAGCATTAGTTAAAACCTCCTAAATTTGTACTTTCTTATCACTATTACTAATTTTATCATACTTCAAAGAAAAATTATATTATAAAAAATTATATACACATTATTGTACTTCAATCTAAAAAGTACTATGGGTAGATTAGGTTTTGATTAAACCTACCCATAGTACTAAAAAAATTATATATTATAAAATTAAATTAATTACAAATTATTATGCTACTTGTTTGTTGCTTTTTATGAAGTTACCAACTATTCCACCCAATATAGCTGGTATTACCCAGTTAAAGCCCAAACCTGCAAGTGGTAAGCTTTGTATAAATGGAACAGCTCCTGTCATTCCATTTACAGCAGATAATAAACTAACCACTAATGTAACATATGCTGCACCTTTAAATGCGTTATCATTCTTTATATTTTTACCAGCCAACTCCATGATAACTATTGCTAATAAAACAGGATATATAGTTTGTAGGATTGGAACTGATATAGCTATTATAGAATCAACACCTAAATTTGATATAAGCATACTAGCTATACATATCCCTATAACTAGTTGTTTGTAAGTTGCCTTGCTTATTCCTTCAAAATAAGTTGATATTGATGCTGTTAAACCTGTAGAAGTAGTAAGACAGGCAAGTGCTACAATTATACCTAAAATTACCTTTCCTACTTGACCATATAATAGTATACTAGTTATTTCAACTAATAAAGATGCTTGAGGAACACTAGTATCATATATTGTTGAAACTGTTGCACCTAAATAAGTAAGACCTCCATATACTAATGCTAGAAATACACAAGCTACAAAACCAGCTTTAATAGTCATTCCTATTTGGTCTTTATCTGATGTATATCCTTTACCTACTATAGACATCAACATTATAGTTGCCATAGATGCTGCTCCTAGAGCATCCATTGTCTGATAACCTTGTGATATACCTTCACCAAATAGATTTCTATCTATCATATGCTCTGGACTCATAGGTCCTGCTGGTGAAATTATACCTTTTACTATTAAAACAAATAATACTAATAATAACGCTGGAGTTAAATACTTACCTATTATGTCTATAACCTTAGAAGACCTAATTGTAAATGCTAAAGTCAATCCAAAGAAGATTACTGAAAATATTGCTTTAGCTACTGGTCCATGGTCTCCAAATATTGGTATAATACCCATTTCATATGTTGTTGCGCAAGTTCTTGGTATAACAAGAAGTGCCAAACATGCTAGAGCAGCTACACTCATTACTCTTGCTAATCCTTTACCAGCTCTCCTAAGTACATCATCCATGCTTCCCTTACATCTTGCTGTTGCTATAATAACAAGCATTGCTATACCAGCATCTGCAACAACAAAGCCAACAAGAGGAATTAACCAGTCTTTGCCGGATTCCATTCCTAAAAATGGAGGGAACATAAGATTTCCTGCGCCAAAGAACATAGAAAATAAAGCAAAACCAACTATAAAAATATCTCTCATCTGCTTACTCACACTAAACTACCCCCTTTGAAAATATTTTGAATATTAAGATAATCTTACTTTATTTTCATAAAAATGTCAATCTGGTAAAAATTCACACATTGTTAACGTTTTCCCAATTTATTTCATGAATATTTTTTTCATTTTATGATAATTCCCATCAATTTCGTTAAATCAATTGCTTGTGATACATCAAAGATAGCTCCTCTAATATCGTTTATTCCAACCTCAATTCCTTCAATATTATTAGTAGTAAAATCTACACCAGAAAGTCTAGCTCCATTAAAATTTGCTTTTCTAAGATTTGTATACTCGAATACCAAGTTATCATTTTTTACTTCTTGAAAGACAGAATTTTCAAAATTTGAATCTAAAATAGAAACTATCTTAAATTTAGAGAATGAAAAGTTAGAATACTTACCTAAAACATCCTTGAACAAAACGTTTTTAAGTATACAATCATCAAATCTAACTCCTATCAATTTACTGTCTTTAAATTCAACTCTATATATACTTCCTTCATCAAAAAATGTATTTGATAAATTACAATTTTCAAACACCACATCCAGTAAATCAATCTTTTTTAAGTTACAATTTTCAAAAGATACATTTCTAAATATACAAGACTCAAAGCTAACTCTTACAGCATCTAAATCACTTATAATTTCATTTTCTATAATTTTATTAAATATTTTTTCATCATTAAGTATATCATCAAGTATATTTTCAAAATTTTCAATAGTTTCTAATTCCCCTGTAAATTTAGGCTTTTGTACTTTAATAATTTTAGTCATTTTCCCCTCCACTATAAATTATATTCTTTTTATCATTGTTTTATTTAATATATTAACTTAATATATATATTTAATATATTAAAAAGTTTTTACGAAATATTCTTGTATTCAGTACATTTATAATTATATCACAAACTTAACTATAATAAACTTCCATTAATAGTATAAGGTATATAGGTATAGCTTGTTCTATTCTCATACGTATTTTATTATTGAAGATAATAATTTTTAATAATAATAACCTTAATTTTTTATAAAATCGACAAAAAAAACGAATAATTTCATTAAATTTATTGTAAATAATACAATATTACGATATAATACAACAGAAAAACAAATAGAAAATGTTCATATAATATTAGTAATATGGTCTAATAGTTTCTACAAACTCACCTTAAATGAGTTTTCTATGAATAGAATGTCAACTTTGAATATATATTCTATTCTATCTATATGAATATATATTTTTTTGTTTATATCTTAAGTTTTTTGGAGGTAAAAATGGTACCAAACACTAACAATGTACAACCAGATGGAAATAATTCATCACTAAGCTTTTTAGACAAAATGTTTAAATTCAGCGAACGTGGCTCTAATCTTAAAACAGAAGTGATAGGTGGAGTTACTACATTCTTAACAATGGCATATATAGTTTTCGTAAATCCAGCAATATTATCTGAAGCTGGTATGGATAAAGCCGCACTTATAACTGTTACTATATTAGCTACAGCCATTGGTACACTTATATTTGCACTTTTAGGAAATGCTCCATTTGCTCTAGCACCTGGTATGGGATTAAATGCATTTTTCACATACTCTTTGGTTATAGGAGCAGGAATTCCGTGGCAAACAGGTCTTGGGGTAGTCTTTTTATCTGGATGTGTATTCTTTACACTCGCAGTAACTGGTCTTCGAAAGACCATTGCAGACGCGATTCCTAGAGAATTAGCAGTAGCATCTTCAGCAGGTATAGGTCTTTTCCTTGCTTTTGTTGGTTTAAAAAATATGGGTGTTATAATAGCAAATCCAGACACTATAGTTTCACTTGCAGATTTTACACCAACAGTTTTAATAGCTCTTTTTGCTCTTATCTTAATGGCAATATTAGAATATAAGAAAGTTAAAGGTGGAATATTAATAAGTATCGTTGTTGCAACAATAATATCTATTATATTTGGATTTGTAGAATTACCAACAGCAATAATTTCAAAACCACCTAGTATAGCACCAATTGCTTTTAAATTAGATATTGTAGGAGCATTGAAATTCTCATTAATTGGACCTATATTCTCTTTTATGTTTATAGATATGTTTGATTCATTAGCATTTCTTATTACTTGCTGTAAACAAATGGGTCTTGAAGATGAAAATGGCGAAATAAAAGATTTAGGAAAAATGTTATATGCAGATGTTTCTTCTACTTTAATAGGTTCATTCTTAGGAACTAGTACAGTTACAACATTTGGAGAATCTGCTTCTGGTATAGCAGCAGGTGCAAGAACTGGTCTTGCTTCAATAGTAACAGCAGCATTATTCTTAGCTACACTTATATTTACACCATTACTTGGTGTAGTTCCTACTTATGCTGCAGCACCTGCACTTGTAATGGTTGGTGTGTTCATGTTTGAAAGCATAAAACAAATTGATTTTGCTGATAGTAAAATAGCAGTACCTGCTTTTGTCACAGTTTTATTAATGCCTTTGACTTATAGTATAAGTATTGGTTTATGCTTTGGATTTATTTCATATATAATAATGCATGTTGTAGCTAAAGAAACTAATAAAATCAGTATTACACTTTGGGTTATAGGTTTACTTGCAGTTGTAAACTTAGTTCTAAGTTAATATTTTAAAATATATAAAATAAAATCTTATTTATTTTAAATTTTATGAATAGCAAAATCAATTTTATATATAAATTGATTTTGCTATTAACTTTGTATAGAAAATTTATTATCATAATATGTAGATACAAAAATATATAGAAAAGGAAGGATACTTATGTCACAATTACTTATAAAAAATGCATATCTAATTACTATGAATGCAAATAGAGAAGTATACGAGAATGGAAGTATACTTATTGAAAATAACATTATAAAAAAGGTTGGTAAGTTTGATAGTAATATTGCTGATAAAGATGCCGAGATATACGATGCTAAAGGAAAAATATTAATGCCAGGATTAGTAAATACACATGTTCATTTATCTCAACAATTAGAACGTGGTCTTGCAGATGATGTTGTACTTTTAACTTGGCTTAGAGAAAGAATCTGGCCATTTGAAAGTAGCTTTAATTATGAAGATTCATTAATTTCATCCACTGCATGTTGTATTGAGTTGATAAAATCTGGTGTTACTACATTTTTAGAATCTGGTGGTCAATATGTAGACGCTATGGTTGAAGCGGTTGACAAAACTGGACTTAGAGCATGTTTAGCTAAATCGGTTATGGATACAGGAGATGGGCTTCCTGAGGCATGGCAAAAAACTACTGATGAAGAAATCAATACTCAATTAGATTTATTCCACAAATTTAATAATACATCTAATGAGAGAATTAAAATATGGTTTGCATTAAGAACTATTTTTAATACAACAGACGAATTACTTGTTAGGACTAAACAACTAGCTGATAAGTACGATACAGGTATACATATGCATATTGCTGAAATAGCTGATGAGATTTCATTTGTAAAACAAAATAATGGAGTTGGAACAGTTGAGTATCTTGATAAGTTGGGTGTGTTAGGTCCAAACCTTTTAGCTGCTCATACAGTTTGGCTTACTCATAAAGAAATTGATTTATTTAGATTACATGATGTAAAAGTTTCTCATAATCCAGCTGCAGCTATGAAAGTAGTTCTAGGGTTTGCATCAATTCCTGAAATGTTGGAAAAAGGAATACCAGTTTCAATTGGTACTGATGGCGCACCTTCAAATAATAGAATGGACCTTATGAGAGATATGTATTTAACTTCATTAATACATAAAGGTAGAACTTTAAATCCAACAGTCATTCCTGCTGAAGAGGTATTAGAAATGGCTACTCTAAATGGAGCAAAATGTGCTCTATTGGAAAAAGAAATTGGTAGTCTTGAAGTAGGAAAAAAAGCTGACATGATTATTCTAAATCCAGATACAATTCATAGTTTACCAATGCATAATCCAATTGGAAATATAGTTTATTCTATGACTAGTGAAAATGTAGACTCTACAATTTGTGATGGTAAATGGCTAATGAAAGAAAGAAAAGTATTAGTTGTAAATGAATCTGAATTGTTAAATAAGGTTAAAGAACAAGCTTCTAAAATAAAAGAAAAGGCGGAAGTTACAATTCCTTCTAAATTTAAAATCATAAAATAATACAAATTTCAATTGTTTTGTAAATATGAATATATAATTCTAATTATACATCATATATACAAAACAATTGTTTTTTTAAGAAAATAATTTAGTCATATATTCGTTTTATCTAACAACAAGAAAAAATATATTAAACTTTACATTTATTACCTTTATACTTAGTTATATCATTACAACACATTAGACAAGCTCCTTTTTCTTCATTCCATTCTATATATGAAGCATTTGCACTACTCCAAACATTAAGATTGTCATTATACATCTCAATTGTACAAGACCTTTTTTCTTCATTAAGTTCATTCATTGGACAAATTTCACATGGCTCATCTCTACCCCAAAATGCCTTGTAGCATAGTTGATTTATCTTTGCATTTGGAGCAATACTTAATGTCTTTTGGTTTATGAATAATAGTTCATAAGTATTTTTGTTTATTACATAAGTCCATGAATTAAGATTATCCATAATCACTTTTGTAGTCTCATAAGATTTTATTAATTTATCTTGTTTATGCTTGTTAATCAAAAATACACTTAAGATTTCTGATATAAATGTCAATGATTCTATTTCTTCCTTGGTCCAAAATCTATTTCCATTACATTCATCAAATCCTACATATCCACTAAATTCGCCTTCATCTAAGATTGCACACTGCAACATAGATACAATACCCTGTGCTTTCAATATTTCATATAATCCACCTTTAAGTGTAGATATATCTTTACAATAAAAAATCCCTCTCTCATTAAAATATTGCTTATAATCTCCAATTACACTGTAGTATACTTCTCTAAGATTATCTATTTCTGGTTTAATACCATCATTACACCATTCAAATGTATTGCTACAATAAGTATTATCATCTGAATTTTCAAATACATATGCACGACTTACATTATAAGACCTACCAACTAATTCCAATATAAAATTTACTGCTGTATCAACATCTTTAGATTCATATAAAATTCTAAATATATACTCAGAAAGATTTTGTTTAAATGTAGATTTGCTCTTGTACACATCATCAATATCTTCTTCTCCACCTAACACAGAAGTAAAATTTTTAGCTCTTATTCTTTTACTATCTATGGTTTGACTATTATTTTCACATATCCAATAGCAATCTTTACCCTTATCTTTTGCAACATATAGTGAATTGTCTGCACTTTTAAAAAGTTCATTAAAGTTTTTGCCATGTTGAGGATAAATAGCAATCCCTATGCTTCCAGAAATTTTATAATCTTTATTTTTTCCTGTAAATGAACGTCTAAATAAATTCATTAAATCATCTGCTTTTTGCTTTAGTATTTCTTCTGAATTCAAGTTTTTTAGAAGAATTAAAAACTCATCTCCTCCTATACGTCCAATAATATCACTTTCTCTAAAAATATTTATAAATTTAGATGCTATATCATTTAAAACTGCATCTCCAAATAAATGCCCTAGATTATCATTAATTCTCTTGAAATCATCAATATCTATTATAAATAATGCACTACTACATTCTCTACCTTCATTTTCTAAATAATTTCTAACTAAATCTTCTGTTGTAATTTTATTATATAATCCTGTAAGTAAGTCTCTCTGTGCTCTATTTTTAAGTTCGTCATTATTTCTTTTTTCTTTATCTATATCTACAACAATACCTATAACACGTGTACATTGATTGTGCTTATCAATAATACTAGATAATCTAACTTTACACCAAATATATTCATTTTTTCCTTTTCTAAATCTAAGTTCTGTTTCATTATATGCATTATTGCCTTCCATAGCACTAGTGAAAAGGTCTATATATTTTGATATATCATCTTTGTATATCATTTCCCTTTCTAACATATTTTCAATTAGATTATTTCTCACTGGTTTGTATCCAAATTTCTTCTCCCATTTGTCAGAAATGTTTACTGTATCTGTATTTAGGTTCCACTCAAAGACAATGTTATTCTCTTGGTCCATAACAATTCTATAGCACTCTTCACTTACATCTAATTGTTCTTGTGCTGACTTACTTGATGTAATATCAATCACAACACAATACACCCATGAATCTCCATATTTATCTTTTACTATTTGTCCTTTATCTAATAACCAACGTATCTCTCCATCTGAATGAACTACTCTATATTCAACTTCAAGTATATTGCCATTTTTTAGTTGCCTTTCTAGTTCATTTTTAACTATTTCACGGTCATCTTCATATATAACATTTAACAATTTGTTATCGAAAAATGATTCAATCTCTTCTTTTGTATATCCCAATAAATTTTGATATCCTTCATTAACAAAATTAAATATGTAGTTTCCATCACAACTATATTTATATACTCCTCCAGGAATGTTTGAAGTCAACACTTTTAAGTCATCATTTATTCTTTTTAGCTCTTCAGAATTATTGACCATAGTATCAATCAAATTATTGAAAGCTTTGGTAATTTTAGCATATTCATTATTTTTATCAAGATTAAATCTTATACTCGTATCTCCATCTCTTATTTTTTCTATGACTTCAATTAACTTACCTATAGGATTTAAAAAGTGTTTTTTTACATATACAGAGATTAAACATATAAAAAATATAATCAAAACCATAAAAAGTAATACAACAAATATAGCCCTATCAATTGGCTTCATTATCTCTGACTCTTCTACACTACTTAATATAAACCATCCATCTGATACTTCAGAATAATACCCAATATTTTTGATATTATCTTCAGAGTAACTTATAAACCCATCTGGATTATTTTTTAAATTTGTAGATTTCCATTCATTAAAAAAACTTTCATCGTCTATTATATTTTTATATTTATATTTACCATCATTAGAAACTACATTTCCTATAGAATCAATCACAATCATTTTACCTGTATCAAAAGAAGGTATATCATTTATTGTACTTTTAATATAGTCTGTATCTACAATAAAGGACACAAAACCTTGATATTCATTGTTGAGCCAAATTGGATATCCCATTACAAAATTTCTTTTACTTATATAAAAACTCTTTTTATTATTTATGTTAGAGATTTTAAAACTATCTTGTGGTAAACCTTTAAACTCTGACCCTGACATTAGTGCCTTTTTATTAATAATATTTTCATCACTTGATGCAACTACTACATCATTTTTATCAATAAGCGACATTCTAAGCAAAAACTTTTCCTTACTATTAATATCTCTTAATATACTATTTATATTTTCTTGTTTTAATCTATCATCTATAATTCTCCTATTTTCATTATATAGATATTCTTGAATTAAAGAAATTTGAGAAGTTGTTTTTAATGTAACTTCTTTTTGGCTAAAATAACTCTTTAATCGCTTTGATTCTATTATTGTGGCTGTTTTAATGTTATTTTTCATCAATTCATTAGAATTATTAGTAAACTTATGTATACAAATTCCAGCAATAATTATTGATGGAATTATTGAAACTAATATAAGAATAATAAATATTTTTTTTTGTATCTTCATAAGTTCTCCCCCTATTTTTAATAAACAATATAAATATAAATTTCTTTAAATATTTACTATTCATTTATTTGACTTATAAAACTTATGTATTTATTCCCCAAAATTAAAACTATATTTACAGATTTCAAATCAAAATTATTTATATATTCATTGTATTTTAAATTTTTCTACATTTCAACTATATAATACTAAATATTATTGTTTATAATCCAATTCTTAATTAATATATAGAATTATTAGTTTATAATTTTTACTTTGCTCCTATCCAATACCATTTTTAGAGAATTTTCAACTGTTTCAATTACATCCTTATAACTTAAGTATACATTTGCATAAATATAATCTTCATATAAATTGTATTCTGTTACTCTGCAATATAATAGCTTTCCTCCATCTATTAGATTGCTTAAAATATAATTATCTTTTCTTGGAACATAGCCTATTACATAACCTGTTTCTCCAACTATTTTAATAGCATTTTCATCATACAAATTATCTTTCTCTCTATTTAGATAATATATTTTACTCTTCTCTAATTC
This sequence comes from Clostridioides sp. LIBA-6822, assembly GCF_056688955.1. Taxonomy (NCBI): domain Bacteria; kingdom Bacillati; phylum Bacillota; class Clostridia; order Peptostreptococcales; family Peptostreptococcaceae; genus Clostridioides; species Clostridioides sp. LIBA-6822. The sequence continues at coordinate 3,197,713 of NZ_CP196995.1, forward strand.
TTTTTCAAGGCATTCTCTATTTCTGAATCTTGAACCAGCAACAGCTACTGAAGTTAAATAGATATCCTTACCATGTTCATCCACTTTTATTTTTTCGATATTTATAAATTCTTTCTTCAAATTATTACTCTCATATAATAGTCTTCTCAATTCATCCTTCAACCTTAGGTTTTTTTCTTTTTCATAAGCTTCTTTAACTATTTTCAATTCTCCAAGAGATAATTTTTCTCTGTATCTTTTTAAAATATTTATGGACTCTTTTCTTACTTCATTTATATTTCCAAATATACCTTTTAAAGATATGCTTTTTCCTTCAGGGTATAATGAATTACTTCCTTTAATAACAATAAAAAATAACATATCATCATAATATTCTTGAGTTAATCTATCTTTCTCTATATCTTCCATTTTTCCAATTAAGTCATCTATGTTAAATGTCTTTTCAAAAAAGTTTAATAACTTTAATCTAGAATCTGTACTTCCTTTTTTAGATATATGCCAATACACCTCAAAATCTCTAATATCTCTATCCAAGTACGGCAATAAATCATCAAAAGATAAATTCATAGCATAAATTTCTGACATTTTTATCATATCTTCTGTTTTTCCACTTGCATTTCTTAATGCTTTAAAATATATATTCTTCCACTTTTCACTAAGTAGGACAGCATTCATTTCTTTCTCAAATTCAACCTTATCACATTCTACAGTTTCATCTTTCAATACATTTATAGCTATTAAGAAAATTGAATATAAACTTTCAAATGTGGTTCCATAATTGACTACAATTGGTAAAAATTGATTTACTAATTGTACTTTATTCCCTATGTATTTAAAATCTACACTTAATAAGTAGTTACATATTAGATGTGCTAAGTTATCTATCTTTTCTCTATCTAAATCTCTTCTTTCAAGATATTCACTCAAATCAATAATAGAAATAATATAATTCATTAATAATCGTTCATATTTTGTATCCTTATACCCCTCTTCAATTAGGTAGGAATTTATTTTAAAGTCCAAAATTTCCATGTTAACAATAGCAAATACTTTTATTGAACCTGTAGCCTTTTTAGATAAATTAAATAAATATGTATTGTAAAATTCTAGTTTCTTGATAGTATTGCTCAAGTAAAACACGTATTCTCCAGATTTAGAAAATGTATCTACAACTTCTCTTATATTTTCTTTCTCTAAATATTTTTCACTTAAAATTAATCCAAGTTTTACATACTCAGCCTTTTTACTTTTATATATTAATTCTTTAGTTAGCTTATATAACCACTTTTCATCAATCATCATTTCTTTTACTAAAGTATTTATCTTTTTTATAAAAACTTCAAAATAGCAAATTAGAGGTTTGGAATTATTATTCTCCAATAGATAGATTTCATTAGATTCACTTTTATACATATTTAAAATTCCATCTACTAGATTATTTGCAAGTTCTACTTGCTCTCTTAAAGGTATATTTTCATATATACATAGATAATTCATTTCAAATGATTCTTTATATCCATCATAACCCTTAACTTCCTGCAATTGTTTAAAAATATTACCCATTAAATTATCCTCCTTTACATGATATAATTTATATTGATTATACTACTTATTTCGGTAAGTTTACATTTCTACGCAAAAAAATATTACTAGAATTTGAAATTCTAGTAATATTAGTAAAATTGATTATGTAAATACCTTATCTTCTAACAGTAAATGATGTCATTATTAGTTTAAATTTTAATTCCTCTTAATATAAATCTACTATAACGTTAAATTTATCTATCAAATTCAGTTAACTTTACAATCATCTCTTCACAAATTTCTTTTATTGTCTTATTATCTGTATTGATAATAATATCTGCACATGCCATGTATTTTGCTTCTCGTTTTTTCATCAGGTCAGATATAAATTCTACATTCATATTATTATTAAGTATCGGTCTTTCATCACTATGTTTAACACGCTGAAAAATAGTTTCTGGACTTGCTGTCAACAAAACAATCCTTCCGCTTTTTTTCATATACTCTACATTTTTATCTTTAAGTACAATTCCTCCCCCACAAGAAACAACAATACCTTTCTTTTGTTGCAGATTTATTAGTGTTTGGCTTTCAAGATTTCTAAAATACTCCTCCCCCATTTTTTCAAATATTTCAGAAATACTCATACCTTGTTGTTTTACTATATATGAATCTGTTTCTACTCGTTCCATCTCTAATAAATGACTTAAGTATGATGATATAGTACTTTTACCTACACCCATAAATCCAACAAGCATTATATTGTAAGAAAATAAATTTTTAGCTTGTATTTTCTTACTTGTTTTAACCATATATCTAAAAATATCTATAATTTCATTTTCAAACTTATTACCTTTTAATTTATTAATCAATGCCACTTCTTTTTTATTTTCATAATCTGATTGTAAAATAGGTAGACCTTTTTCTTTCTTAATATCTATAATATCTTTTATACATTCCATTCTTTTTTCAAGCAATTTTATAAACTCATCATCATATAAATCTATTTTTGCTCTTATATTTTCTATATTTTCCATAGTGACACCTCAACTTCCAAACTGGACAAAATTTAAAAACTTTGCAATTATATTATACTGATATTAAACCTCATAATCATACACTTTTTCTTTTCCATATCTCATATTTACAAATAAAGCAAGTAAAATTCCAACAAAAGTTATAGCTACGTTAAATAATACAACATATTTTGGTCCATTCACTCCACCTGATTTTGTAATAATACCTGCTATATTTAAAATAACATAGTTCGCTATACTAGATGCAATCATAACTATAGATGTTATTTTTCCTTTATTAGTTGGAAACATTTCATTTGCTGTTGATGTTGTTAATTGGAGAACACCACCTGCTGCTGAATAGCCTATTACAAATCCCCCTAACATACAAATAGTTGGAGTTTGAACAAAATATACGACTAATAGCATAATCAAAGCAATTATAGGATATATAACTAGTATTCTGATTGGCTTAATATATTTTTTAATAAGTACAGAAGTTATTAATACTGCACATATTACTCCCATTGAATAGAAAGACTGAATTTTTGTAGGGTCAGACATACCATATAATTTCCCCAATTCCTGATTACAATTTAACCATAATACAAACGTTGATGTACATGTAAATCCAATACAAACAAGAGCTATACTTGTTGGTGTAAATTTCATCTTTTCTGATTTAACTGTTTTTCCTTTATTATCAGTAACATTATTAGCTGGTGGAAATGGTAATACAGCTATCAAAATTGCGTCTATGATAATAAGAATAGCTGTTACTATAAAAATAACTTTAAATGATATTGAATTTGCTGCGACAAAACCAATTACAAAAGGAAGTAAAAATTGTGCTAAAGCTATTGTAAATTTAGTAAACATATTTGCTATTGTTCCTAAACTAGCAAATATCTCCATACAAGAAGGAGTTACACACGTATCTAAAAACGAGTTAGCAGCTCCTCCAATTATTGCAAATACATATGCTACATAAAAGTTTGGTGAAAATACAATTCCAATGAAGAAAATTGCATGCAGAAAATTTCCTATAAGACCACTTACTTTTCTTCCATACTTATCTGAAATAGGTCCTGCAAATGGATATGATATAAGTCTACCCAACCCTAATGCGGCAATAACAGCCAAAACAATACTTACATCTAATGTCCCATCTGATAGTGTTTTAGCCCCCCACATTGATGAAAATTCTGGTTTATATTGTCCTAAAATTGAAATTCCGATACCAAGTAAAAAATATGAAAAATACAACGCTATGGCAGTAGGATAATATTTTTTATTGTTCATAGTTCTTCTCCTATTCTTGTTAATTTATTAACATTTTTATGTACAATAAACTTATCACCATAATGGGTTTAAAGTATAGTCAGTTAAACCTTTAAATTTAACTAGACTACAATACAAAACCCACCATGACAATTTGTAAATTATTATTTAAAACATAACTCATTTACCTCTTCTACAGGCATTTCTAATCCAGTATATAAATTAAAAGCTTCTGCTCCTTGGTATAATAACATTCCTAATCCACCAATAGCCTTACATCCATTAGCTTCAGCATCTTCAATCATTTTTGTTTTCTTTGGATTATAGACCACATCTGTTACTACTAATTCTTTTCTTAAAACACTAACATCTTTTATATTAGTTTCATTATCATGAGGTTTCATACCGATAAGAGTTGCATTCGTCAATATGTCACTTGATGCTATCTCTTCATAAAGTTTTTCTGTATCTTCTAAATCATATAGATTAACAACACATTCTGGAACTTCTTTTTTGATGTTCTCAACTGTTTGTTCTGCTCTTTTATAAAAATCATCCTTAGCATTGAAGATAGAGATTTCTCTTGCTCCATCTAATGCACACTGTACTTGTATAGCAGTCGCTGCTCCACCAGCACCCATAATCGTAATCTTTTTACCTTTAACTTCTACTCCATTTTCTTTTAAATTACGAACATAACCTACTCCATCTGTTATATGACCAATTAACTTTCCATCTTCATTTACAATTGTGTTACATGCTCCAATTATACGAGCTGCTGGAGAAAGTTCATCCATATATCCTGTAACAGCAGATTTACATGGCATAGTTACATTAGCTCCCTTTATATTAAAAGTTTTTATTGCTGAAAGTGCATCTTTTACCTTGTCTACTGTAATATCAAAAGCTAAATATCTATAATCTAAATCTAATTTTTCAAAACTATAGTTATACATCACTGGCGATTTAGAATGACCAACTGGTGTACCTATTAATGCAAACAAACCTGTTCTACCTGAAATTTCCATAACTATCATTTCCTCCCGATATTATCATTTTCTTTGCAAATAATCTACTCAATTATTTGCAAAGAAAAATTTATTTATTTTTATATATTTAATGCTACCTCAAAGGCTTCTTTTGTTGCATCTAATGCTCTACGTGCTTTTACTGCATCCCCAACAACATAAGTTTCTTTTACAAATTGTTTTACAGATTCACTTAATGGGTCATAATTACGAGAACCCATAGCAAGCACTACTGAGTCAAATCCTTTTAAATCGTGTTCTGTACCATCTGCAAGTAAATAGTCGACACCATCATTATAAAATTTAGCAACTTTTGCACCAGTAACAGTATGTATATTATAATTTTCAAAATCATTCATAAGGAACTTACGGTGCTCTGAAATCACGTCTGCACCAACTTCTTCTCTAAGCTCAATAACAGTAACCTCATGCTCTTGTTCTCCAAGGAAAGCTGCCACTTCACAACCAACCATTCCACCACCAACAACAAGTACTTTTTTCCCACAAGATTTATTACCATCAAGAAGGTCTACAGCATGTATCAATCCTGAATCATTAATTCCTGGTATAGGAAGTACAAGTGGAGTTGCTCCAGTAGCTATAATAACTGCATTAGGTGATTTTTCTTTTATAAGTTCTACTGTAGCTTCTGTGTTAGTACATATTTTCACACCATATTGATTACATTTTGAAATGTAACTTCTAACTAAATTAGTGATATCTCCCTTACCTGGAGGATATGCAGCTAAACGCATTTGACCACCTAGAACTTCAGACTTTTCAACTAAAGTTACATTATGCCCTCTTTTAGCACATACCCATGCTGCAAGCATACCTCCAACGCCTCCACCAACAACCAACACTTCTTTACTAGTTTCAGCTGGTTTAAGTTCTGCCTCATGACCTAATATAGGATTTGCAAGACAGGCTATAGGTTTACCTTGGAACATATTTGGTACACATCCTTGTAAGCAGGCAATACATGGTATCATTTCATCTAACTTTCCATTTTTAGCCTTATTAGGCATTTCTGGGTCAGCCAAACTTTGTCTACCAAATGCTACTAAATCACATCTACCTTGTTTAACCATTAACTCAGCAAATTGTGGTTCTGTGTAACGTCCAACTGTTATTACTGGTATACTAACAGCTTTTTTTATTTCTGTGACTAATTCTGCACTGAATCCAGCATGTAAAACTGTAGGAGCCCACATATATTCATCATGTATATGTATACTACGAGAAACATGAAGTCCATCTACTCCACAGTCTTCTAGATATGCTGCTATTACTGAACTATCATGTACATCTATTCCACCTAAAATATCATCTGTACTATTTATACGACATAATATTGCTAGAGAATCTCCTACTTTTTTACGTATATTTTCAATAATAAGACGAGCTAATCTCATTCTATTTTCAAAACATCCACCAAACTCATCTACACGCTTATTTGTTCTTGGTGATATAAAACTACTAACTAAATATCCATGAGCACAGTGAACTTCAACAGCATCTGCACCAGCTTTTTGTGCACGTAATGCAGCATCTCCATAAGATTCTATAAGTTCATATATTTCTTCAGTTGTTATTGCTAATGGTGTGTTACGACCATTCGATGCAGGGATTGCAGATGCAGCTTTTAATGGATGACCTGCTATTTTTTCATTCCCTTCAGAACCAGCATGTTGTAATTGTATAGATACCTTTGAACCTGCATTATGACAAGCATCTATTACATTTTTAAAACTATCTATTGTACTATCATCATATAAACAAGGTTTACGAGGGCCTCCTTTTGCTTTTTTGTCTACAACACTAGATTCTATAGTTATCAATCCAAAACCACCTAAAGCACGTTCAAGATAATAAGCTTTAGAAGTTTCACTTAAAGTCCCGTCTGTATTTGCAAAATTATTTCCCATAGGAGGAACTACAAAACGATTTGGAACTGTCATCGAACCAATTTTTATAGGTGTAAACATAGAACTAATCTTCATAAGGTTTTCCTTCCTTTCAAGTTTTGATTTAAAATTTTCATATTATAATACTTTGTATATTTTTCTATTGTATAGATTTATTTTGGAGATACTTCAGGCCATGCTTTATCTAAAACTTTTTTAGTTGCATTAAATACAGTTTCAGCAGCAGTTGACAATCCCTTAGATATTAAAGCGTCAGATATTACTTCTGCTCCTATGACTCTTGGTGATATATTGTGTTCTTTTATTGTTTTCACAAATTCTTCTGTATTTCCATATCCCTCACCTGGAACTACACGGTCATGTAGTGATTCATCTCTAAGTTTTTCATAAGGAGTTTCTAAAACATCACATACTTGAATTGATACTATCTTGTCTGCTGGAACAGGCGCAAGGTCTTTTGCTGTCTGTTTTGCTCTAGCCCAGTGCCAAGTATCTAATATAAGCATTGCATTTTCGCGATTACATCCCTTAACAACACGCCATGCAGTAGCTAAGTCTGGCACACCACTATATGGCATAAACTCAAGACCTATAATAAGTTCTCCTGCTCTATCACATAATTGTCCCAATGCTGTTATAATTTGTTCTTCAGGTATCATTTCTAATAAACCGCAATTTATATGTTTAACATTAAATAAACGAGCCATATGATAAACATTTTGCTCTTTTTCTCTTTGAGCTTCGCTTCTGTCTTCTTCTGTTCCCCATTGAGTTATATACTCTACTTCTGTAACTTTCATATTATATTCCTCAAGAATTGCAAGCATTTCTTCATCTGTAACTCCAGCGTTTTTTGCATCTACATAATTTTCAGCTCGTAATCCAATACCATCAAAACCAGCTTCTTTCGCAATACGTACTCTATCACGGAATGAAACTTCTGTACCTAGTGTATAAGAACTAATTGTAATTGGAATATTAAGATTTTTTTGATTATTCATAAGTTAAATTTGCCCCCTTTATTTTCTTTAAAAACAATAGTATTTTTGATTTTATATTTTTATTTATCCTACTAGTAGTATTATTTAACTTTAAAAACAAAAGTATTTTTTGATTTATCTTTATCTAGATTTTATAAATTTATTGTACCATGAGACTTTACTAATAACAAATTGATAATTTCCTATCAATTCATAGATTTTGTTTATAGATTTTATTTATGGGATACTTATTTTGCTTTCTAGTGCATCATATAAATATCTTTATCTTATAATTCAGACAAAAAACGATAAATTTTTTTAAAAGCTTTTATTCTTACTGCATAATCATATATAATAAAAATGTGAAAAATATCTTGAAGGTCAGCTTCTCCAAATATATAAATAAAAATACCCAGGAAAGGATGAACAAAAATTGAATTTATATCACCTACGCTATTTTGTTACATTGGCACATTTAGAACACTATACAAAAGCAGCAGAAAATTTATCTATAACACAACCAAGCTTAAGTCATGCTATATCTTTGCTAGAAAGTGAACTTGGAGTGGCTCTATTTGAAAAGGAAGGTAGAAACATAGTACTTACTAAATATGGAAAAATATTTTTAAAAGACGTGGAAAAATCATTAGAAATTTTAGATTCAAGTGTAAAATCATTAAAAATAACTGGTACTGGTGAAGGACAAATAGACCTGGCTTTCCTTAGAACCTTAGGTACTGACTTTATCCCTGATATAGTGCATAAATTTTTAAAATCTAATCCTGATAAATCAATAGATTTTAAATTTCATACTGGTGTAACGACTGACATTATTCAAGGTCTTAAAGAAAGAAAATACGATATTGCTTTTTGTTCGAAACTTGAAAAGGAAAAAGGAATTGAATTTATACCTGTTGCTAAACAAGATTTAGTATTAATTGTACCATATAGCCATCCATTAGCTGCAAAGGATACTATAGACTTAAAAGAAACCATCCCTTATCCTCAAATAGTATTTAATCAGAGAAGTGGGCTTAGATATATAATTGATGATATGTTTAAAAAAATAAATCAACAACCTAACATAGTCTATGAAGTGGAAGAAGACCAAGTAATTGCTGGATTAGTTGCAAAAAATTTTGGAATTGCTGTAGTACCAAATATGAATATGCTCAGCTTTACAAAAGTGAAAGTAATTCAGATTGTTCACCCAAGTTGGGAAAGAAATTTCTACTTAGCAGTTATAAAAGATAGATATTTACCTCCTGCAATTAAAAACTTTAAAAACTTCGTCATTAAAAACGCTCAACTATAATTTATTAATAAAGGGGTTATTTTTAAATACCCTCTTTTATTATTTTTATAAAATAAAAAAATCTATACTTTTAAAAGTATAGATTCCTAACTGACAGTCGGCATCCGAGTCTCAGTAATTATCGTTATACAACAGCAACTGAATTTCAGTTCCTGAATAACTAGGTTATTTACATTATATCAAACTTTATAGCACTTGTCAATGCTACCTACCTCATTTTTTCGAGCCATGGTCCAACAGGCTCTACAATAGGAACCTCTTTGAATCCCCAATTTCTTATATCATTTACACTAGTTGGAGTATATATTTTATTTCTTACAGATTTAAATATTTTATTTTTTTCTCCATATTGCATGCATTTTGGATTAGCTTCTATTAAGCCTCTTCTTGCTCTGCTAAGAGGATTACATAAAATATCTGCTATCTCCAAACCTTCTCTATAATCTACATCTTCCTTTTTAGCAATTATAAAACCTTTAACCTTATCTCTTAATTCCTCATCTATGTCTAAATATATTGTTCCATTATTAAAAACATCAAAAAATGCCTTTTGTACTTTTAGATTTGATACGTCGTCTCTTGATTCGATAACTATTCTTGCAGATTCCACAGTTTCATCATTTACGAACGAATAAAAGTTCTGAAGTACATGTATAAAAGCCACTACATAAGGTTCCTTTGAAGGTGCATAATATTTTTTTAATCTAGCTTTATCTACTGTTACTGATATTATAGTACACTCTAATCTAGATAGAAATAAAGGTAATTCATCATAAAAAAACTTAATTTGTGAATCATCAAACTTCTCAAATGCTCTTGATTTTCTTGATATATCTGTCAAATGTATTCCTATATTACTAGTACCAAAGCACTGTTCTTTAAATACATCCATTTCTTTCCTTAAAGAACAGACATAATCTCCTTGACTCACTGCATATTTATATTCAAAAATTACTCCTGTTAATGTAAATGGGTCTTCATGATTTATATCGGCCCTTCCACTTTCATCAATAAACATTATATATTTTTTCTTTGTAATCTCACTCACCCTCTTAACATATGATGATAGCATCTATATCCATTTTATATGAGTTTTAAAAATATTCCAAGATTTTTATATAACTTAAATTTAATTTTACACTAAAAAATTGAGATGTAAAAACAATCAACGCTTTTGACGATTGAATTTCACATCTCAATTATAGTTATTTCTTAATGTATAGGTTTATTATTTTCCAATAATATCCATTAATTTGTCCATTACTATATAAGATACTCCTCCTCCAATTTGATAAGGAGTTTCAACTTTTTTATTTGCAAATACTCTTTGTTGTTCTGATGATAATCCTGAATTATCCACTAGAACTATTGGTGAATGTAATTTTACAGCTAATGGTCCAGCTGATAAAGCATCCACTAAAGTATCTGATTTACTAACTAATATAGCTTGTAAATCAACATCTCCATAGAATTTCTCTATTACTTTAGCATTAGTATCTACTCTGCTATTTCCATATATTCTATTTCCTGAAACATCTTCAGTAGTTATCTCATTCATTTTTGCTATTGCTGAATCACTAATTGCACTTGGTCCACCTATAAAGTATGCATTTTCTAATTTTCTTTCTGTTAGCCATGCATAAGATTCTTCAGTAATTCCATCTTTTTTAACCAATATTATAGGTTGCTTTTCTTCTCCAGCTTTAGAAGCTATAGATAGTGCATCTGCTTCTCCACTTCCAGAAACCATATAAGCTGTTTTTATTTCTTCTCTACTTCCAAGTTCTGTAGCTATTTTTGTAGCAGTTTGGTATCTGTCTTGACCTGCTATTCTCTTTGTTTCTGTATTAAAAGTAGTTTTTATTTCTTGTTCTAATTTAGAGCTTATTGCATTTTCTCCACCTATCAATATTACTGTTTTAGGTGCTAATAAATTCATTTGTTCAATAGTCTCAGATGGTAATTTATCTGTATTAGTAAGTAATATTGTTGAATTATAACTACTTGCTAAAGGAGTAGCTGTTATACCATCAGCTATTGCATTACCATTTACTAATATTACAGTATCTGAACTCTCAGCATTCCAGTTTCCAACTGAACTTATCTTCTTAGCTGTATCAAATCTATTTGCGCCTATAACTGTATCCCATGTAGGATTTATAGTTCCATCTTCATTGAAAGTATAATCTTTTCCATCTATTTTTTGAGTACCAGTTAGCATTTTACCATCTTTATCTAAATGGTAAGATTTTCCTTCTATTTGTTGCCATCCTGTCTGCATTACTCCTGTTTTGTCAAAGTAATATTTGTTACCATCTATTTCTTGCCAGCCTGTAACTGATAATCCATCAGCATCTAGATAGTATTTCTTTCCATCTTTTTCTTGCCAGCCTGTTTGCATTACTCCATCTGCATTAAAGTAATAAGTCTTTCCATCAATTACTTTCCATCCAGATACTCTTACTCCATCAGTTCCTAAGTAATATTTTTTGTTGTTAATTGTTTTCCATCCTGTTTGCATTACTCCTGAAGCATCAAAATAATACATTTTTCCATTTACTTTTAACCAACTATTTTTTTGGTATGTTCCATCAGATTTTACATAATACTTCTTACCATTTTCTGTTTTCCATCCTGTTTGGTTTAAATTTATCTTATATTTTGCTGCTATTTTTATATAACTGTCATTGCTATAATCTATAATTACATCTGAACCCACTGGAACTTGGTCAAATAACCATCTAACTTCTTTATTATGCATTCTTATACATCCACCAGAAATATGCTTTCCTATAGAACTCTCATCATTATTTCCATGTATTCCATATGTATCTCCATAAGTTCCTTTTAATGCAAGTCCCATCCATCTATCTCCTAATGGATTTCTTGGGCTTCCTCCAGGTATATTACCTTTATAATATGGTCTGTTTTTTATCTTATTAACTACTTTTGTCTTCCCTGTTGGTGTCTCTGAACCTTTTTTCCCTGTTGCAATTTTAAACTCTTTTACAAGTTTACTATTTACAAAGTATCCTAGAGTATTTTTTCTTGAGTTTACTATAATCACATGTTTGCTGGCTGCACTTGATTCTGGTACCCCACATGCGAATACTAAAACTAAAGTCAGTGCTAGTACTAAATACTTTTTTAGACTTTTTTTCACTATAACTTCCCCCTCTTTTAGAAACATTACTACATGTGTCTAATTATAACATAAAATTACCAATCCCTTATATTTACAAATTTGTTACATTTATACATTTGATTATATTCTATTCCTCGTATCCATTTGGATTCATACTTTGCCATCTCCAAGAATCTTGACACATTTCTTCAAGTTCATATTTAGCTTTCCATCCAAGCTCTTTTTCTGCCTTAGAAGAATCTGCATAACACATAGCTACATCTCCAGCTCTTCTTCCTACAATCTTGTATGGTATTTCTTTTCCACTTGCTTTAGAAAATGCTTTGACTAAATCGAGAACACTATAGCCCTTCCCAGTTCCTAAATTATAAACAACAAGACCTGGATTTTCTTCTAGTTTTTGTAATGCTTTCACATGACCAGCAGCTAAATCTAATACATGTATATAGTCTCTAACCCCTGTTCCATCATGTGTTGGATAATCATTTCCATACACACTTAATTCTTTTAATTTGCCTACTGCTATTTTTGTTATATAAGGCATTAAATTACTTGGAACTCCATTTGGTTCTTCACCTATTCTACCACTCTTATGAGCACCTACTGGATTAAAGTATCTTAAAAGTGCTATATCTAATGATTCATCTGCTTTTGATATATCTACTAACATCTGCTCTATCATAAGCTTAGTTCTTCCATATGGGTTAGTTACAGAAAGTGGAAAATCTTCTAATATAGGACAAGTATGTGGGTCTCCATATACAGTAGCTGAAGAACTAAATACAAACTTTTTAACACCATATTCTCTCATTAATTCAAATAAATTTAAAGTACTTATTAGATTATTGCTATAATATTCAATTGGCTTTTCTACTGATTCACCAACAGCCTTTAAAGCTGCGAAATGTATAATTGATTCAATATTATTTTCTTTAAATACAACATGCATTTCATTTTTATTTCTGATATCAATATTATAAAATTTTATTGGTTTTCCAGATAACTCTTTAATTCTATCAACTACTATTGAACTACTATTACTTAAGTTATCAACTATAACAACTTCATAACCTGATTCTAAAAGTTCTATTGCTGTATGGCTTCCTATATATCCTGCTCCCCCAGCTACTAAAACTGCCATAGTAATTACCTCTTTTCTAATATTTATTTTTCACTTACTTTTTTTCTCATATAATCCATTAAATCGTCTTTTAGATTTTCTCTTTTTAATGCAAAGTCTATCGTCGCCTCTAGAAAACCAATTTTATCTCCCACATCATATCTTTTACCTTCAAAATTATACGCATAAATGGCCTCTTGTTTTCCAAGAGTCTGAAGCGCATCTGTCAGTTGTATCTCTCCACCTTTACCAGGAGTTTGCTTCTCTAATATATCAAATATTGCAGGAGTTATTATATATCTTCCAAGTATAGCTATGTCTGATGGTGCTTCTTCAATTGCAGGTTTTTCAACCATATCCTTAACTTTGTATACTCTATCTTCTATATGTTTTACATCCAATATACCATATTTATTAGTATCTTCTTTAGCTATCTTTTGTACACCTAGAACAGTTGTTTTATACTCATTATAAGTATCTATTAATTGTTTTAGACAAGGAACATTTGAATCTACTATATCATCACCTAACAATACAGCAAATGGTTCATCACCTATAAAGCTTTTTGCACAGTAAATTGCATGCCCAAGACCTTTTGGCTCTTTTTGTCTTATATAATGAATATTTACCATATTCGATATATCTCTTACCATTTCTAACATCTCTGTCTTACCTTTTTGCTCTAATTCTAACTCTAATTCAACTGATTTATCAAAATGGTCTTCTATAGATTTTTTATTTCTACCTGTTATTATAAGAATTTCTTCAATTCCTGATTCTATAGCTTCTTCTATTATATACTGTAAAGTTGGTTTATCTACTATAGGAAGCATTTCTTTGGGCTGTGATTTTGTTGCTGGTAAAAACCTAGTTCCTAGCCCTGCTGCTGGTATTATCGCTTTTTTAACTGTCATCTGCATCTTTTCACCCTTCTTCATAAATTTTCTCTTGTACCAAATTAATATACCATATTTATACTTTTTCTTCAAACTCTATATTATCCCAATAATTAATGCCTTAAGACCATATAAGGTAGATGAAATTTCATCTACCTTTAATTTTATAAGTTAATATATTATTGTTTATATTTTATCTGAAACTTATATCGGCACTAAATTTCATCTAAGATACCTTTAATATCGCTATCTATATCATCATCCAAATAAGAATCTAAATCTTCCAAATCAACTTCTAATTCTTGATATGTCATATCAACACTTACATCTTCGTCTATATCCATCTCCGATATCAATTCTCCTAAAATGCTATTTCCATCAGCATCTAAATCTCCATCTATATCTTCACCTATATAATTTTCATTTAAAATTTCATCTAAATCAATCTCATAATAAACTTCATTATTTTTTTCATCTCCTGAATTTAATCCTAAAAACTCATAGTTAAAATTCCAAACATTGTATTTACTTGACATACTTTATTCCTCCTGTGAAAAACATATTTTCATCTAGTTTATTTGCTCCATAATCAACAGAATTATATATTTTTTCAATTATGTCTTTTCTTCTTTCATTTGTACCATTATTTAATGTCAATTGTCTAAATACATATGTATTTGTTATTCTCTCGAATAATATTTCTTTTATACTATCATCATTGATATTTTTATAGCTTTTCCATAAAATTTCAAATAACTTAAATATTTCTCTACTAGTTTCGTCCACATAATAAGGATACATATTTTCTACCAAATGATTTAATCTTGATATGGCTTGTTTTAAAAATACATCAAGACTTGCACTTTCGCTTTCCTTTAGCATCCTATAATTGTACTTCTTCTTATCTTCTCCCGAGATTACAAATATAATGTTATCTAGGCTTTTTTCAACTTCATCTAAATAACTACTGATATTATATGATAAATCGAATAATAGGTTTTTAATCTGCTTAAATACCTGTATATCAAGTTTAGCATTATATTTTTCAAATAACTCTATCTCTTGATTTTCTAATATTCTTGGCATATAGGCTGATAATAAGTCTAAATTGTTTCTTTGTTCCTGTACTTGCTTATAAAGTTCATTTATAACTTCTATTCTTATTTCATCATTTAATTCTTTTTTTAGAGCCTTATCAAACTCATATTTCATATAATAAATATTTCCAAAGAAATTAAATATTATCATATCATTCATAGC
Organism: Clostridioides sp. LIBA-6822; assembly: GCF_056688955.1. Lineage (NCBI taxonomy): Bacteria > Bacillati > Bacillota > Clostridia > Peptostreptococcales > Peptostreptococcaceae > Clostridioides > Clostridioides sp. LIBA-6822. Next base: position 3,213,206 of record NZ_CP196995.1, read on the forward strand.
TTTAGACCAATTCTTATATAAAACTTCAATAGAGGTATCTTTAAGTAGGGGTTGTTTTGCATATATAAAAACATCTTGCATAAGTTTTTGAACCATACTTTTACTTAGATTCAAAGTTAGTTTTTGATTATTAAACTTTATTTCTGTCTCTACAAAATTAGAATTTTCACTTTCAAGCTCCTTATTAATTACAATATCTTTTACATCGCTATTTTTTATAGATATGATTTCTTTTTGGAAAGACTTTAGAATAGTCAAACTATCGAAATCTTCTTGAATAAAAAATGGAGCATGTTTTAATGTATATCCTACTATTTCATTTTCTATATCATTTAAATCATCTATCTGCATAATTGCTTTATTTTTATCATTTATGTGTAAGTTGAATACATTTTTACTGTCGTATAATATAATGTCTTCTCCAAAATTCAACTTTGAACAATTATCTTTTGCTGATTTTACAATAGTCTTCTTAGACTTCTTATTTATAAAAATTAATTGGTCTTGATATTTTACTAGAAGCATATTTGTGTTTTTGTAATCAAATCCATCTATATTTCCTGATATCTTACAAAAGACTATATCGCAATCTTTAGGAAGGTTTCCTATTTTTTTATTATCTTTAACTCTTTCATTTAAATCAGATGGAACTATATTCTCTATGTTGTTATTGAATATAGATACAGACCTTACTATGATACCTTCTCTTTCCATATGAAAATATCCCTTTAAAGAGACTCTTTTGTCTTCTAAAATATATCTTTCTATATCATCAAAGTTTATTTCAAATCTGTTTTTCCCACTGATAAATATGAACTTCTCATTATCCTTATTGATTCCACCCATATAAAACTTATTATCATCTAAACTTAATATAGTCATATTGTCCTTTATATAAAATATAAATTCTCTTTGACTTTTACAGATTAAATCATATTCATCTACAGTTATTTTCATAGTCAGGTTTGCTGTAACATTCTTACTTGAATTTTCACTTTTTATATAAAAAGGCAAGTTATTTCCATAGACAATTATTTGAGAACCTTCTAAAACTGCTTCTAATTTTTCTTTATTGTCTGAAAAACTATATATATATTTTACCCCTGTATCATCATTAACTTCATCTGGTTTACTAATTATTATATTACCTAAATTTGTTATATGAAGTTTTTTATATTCTTTTGAGTATCTACTGATACCATTAAGCTCAAAGCCATCTGAAAGCTCATATATGATTTTTTCTCCTAATTTCAACATACCTTCACCACCTAAACAAAATTATAAGTATTCTCTAAAGGTGAACAAAATGCCTCAAGATAAATAATATCTTTTAATATTATTTATTCTGAGACATAATTTCTCCTTATTTTTTATAATATCCTAAGCACCTTCAACTATTTCTTCATAAAGTTTATCTAAATGTCTAACATATTCACTATATCCAGATTTATTTCTTAATTCACTTCTTAAATCTTCATATTTTTGTCTAAGTTCTTCAGCACTCAATGAAGGAGCTGATTCTTTTAAATCCTCTAATTTATAATCATAGTACTTATCATACATCGCTATATATGTATCAATAGATTTCTTAGCTAGCTCATTACATTTTTCTTGTGCTTCCCCATATTGAGAATAATCGCCTATTTTTATTTTATAGTATCCATTTTCTTGAATTATTGTTGAAGAGATACCTTTAGCTTCATATTCTTTTGCTGTTTCTTTTGCTGTTTTTTCAACTTTAAGTGAACCAGCATAAACAGTATAATACACACCTTTACCATCTTTATATGCTTCCATTTCTGCTGCTTTCTTTTCAGCTTTTGCCTTCTCTTCTGCTTCTTTTTCAGCCTTTGCTTTTTCTTCTGCTTCCTTTTTCTCTTTCTCAGCTTTTGCTTTTTTCTCTTCCTCTGTTAGTTTGTTATTAGCTTGTTGCTGAGTTGATGTTTTTGGAGTAACAGCTTTCTCATTTTTCTTGTTATTACCTACTGTTATAAAGTAACCCACACCAACAATTGCTACTATAACTACTGCTATAATAGTTTCTTTTACTCTGCTCTTCTTAGAGCCAACTTCTTCATCTTCTATATAATCGTCTTTAGAATCATCTTTATTTGATTCATACTTTTTCATTTCTACCTTATTTGCTCTAGATTTATTATTAGAAGAATGTTTTGATTTTTTATTGCCTCTTTCTTTCTTATTAATAGGTATTATTACTGACTTTTCACTTTCTGCTTTTTCATTTTGTAATTTTTCTTCTTTTATTTCTTTTGGTATTTCCTCTTCTAAATCTTTACTTTCTTTTTTAGGTTTAGATTCACTATTTAAAGATATTTTTTCATCTAAGTCATTATTTATTGGTTTTTCTATTTTTACACTACGTTCTTCTTCTAGGTCTTGTTTTACTTCTTCTTGCTCCACTTCTTTTAACTCTTCTTGATTATTTTCAATAGGTTTATCTAAAATTACATCAGAAGAAATGTCATCTAAATTATTTTCTTTCTGCTCAACTTCTTCTTGATCAATTTCTTGGTCAATTTTTTCTTCTTTATTTTCTTTTTTCATGAATCCAAATAATTTAGATTTCTTTTTACTCTTTTTATTTTCTGATTCGGTTATATCTTCTTTATCAATATTGTCTTCTTTGTCTGTATTCTCTTTTTCTTCTACAATATCACTTATATTTTCATCATGATTATCTACTTCTTCTTTAACATCATCTTCTATAGAGATACTACTTCTAAAGCAAATATCTTTATCTGCATTTTTTATCATATAAATATATTCTTCAATGTCGATATCTTTATTTTTTCTAGTTCTTTTTGATGCAATCTCATGATTTTCTAATTCATTATAGTTATCTTTTATCAGATTATGAGCTTCATTCCATACATCTTCACTAATTTCTGTTTTATTTTTAATTACATAGTCTACAAATTCTTTAAAGTTTTCAGCACCAAATTCTCCAATTATAGTTAGTCTCATTGCACCTTCTACAAGGTCTCTATGTCTTCTCTTTAAAAATTCTAATGCAATTGTTGCACAAGCAAAATCTTTAATAGCATCTTTACCAAAGCCATATCCTTCAACAGAATGAAGTTCTTCTAATCCACACAACTTTTTATATTCATTGTATATTGTTTGTGATATGCTTTCATCATTTAAACTATGTAATTTATCCATAAACTTTGAGTTTATATCATTTGTCTTTGATTCTTGTTCCACTCTTGATTTTTTAACTTCATTTAATAATGAATCATTTTCTGAATTATCTTTACCTAATTGCAAATCTTCAATTTCTGTAGCTTTTATTTCAACTCTATCTTGTTCATTATTTTCTTCCACATTCTTAGCTACTACATCTTTATTACTAGCTAATATCTTATTTACACAGAATATAATCTCTCTTTTTAATTCTCTTTTAGCATCAGCTTGATTTTTAAGAAATAAACTTCCACATTCTTTCTTTTCTAAACTTATTTTTCTAAGCGATATGTTAAGAAGGTCTTTATATAAGTTTAAAACCTTATAATCCTTTTCTAAACGTCTTCTTCTCTCTGATAGCTCCATTTTATCATATGCTAGAAAACTATTTAAATCATTGGCTTTTAGAGAGTCTAAACCTTCTTTCATCGCATTATTTACATACTTTCTACATTTGGCTGTAGTTAATTCTAAATCCTTTTCTAATTCATCTATCTCAGGTATGTACTTATCTACTATCCATTTGCCAATAAGTGGCTCTGTATTTCTTGCTAATGTCTTATAAAACAATATATTAAATTTTAAAAGCTCAGCATATTTTGCTTCATTAAATTCTACTTTTTCAAATTTCTTTTCCAAAACACCATCTAATTTTTCATTTATTTTAGACTCTTGTTTTAAAAAACTTGCTGTGACATTTAAAACAGTGTTTCTTATTATATTATTTTCACTCAAAACCTTCACTCCTTAAATCAATTATTTTATTGTAATATTTACATTGTGCAAAGTTACTAATTTGATTATGATATTTAAATAATTATTTATTAAATTTGCTACATCTTATATCATATCATATTATTTACATCATTTTACCTTTTCTTTTTATATCTATCTTATATTATACCATTTTTAATATCTGTACTAACTTATATTACAATATTCCTCAAAATTTTAAAAGTAAATTAGACAAATTTACAAATAAAAAAACACCAGTTTAAACTGATGTTTTGACTATCAAAATAATTAAGCAAGTCTATAAGCGGAGTTCTGTATTAGATAATCATCTTTCTAGGCTTATCGTCACCAATAAGCTCAAGCGACCTACCTACCGGAGAGTACGAGCAGCACTCTTCATTCCTATCTTGGTCTTGCTCCAGGTGGGGTTTACATAGCCAGCTAGTCTCCTAGCTGCTGGTGAGCTCTTACCTCGCCTTTCCATCCTTACCACACAAGGTGGCGGTTTATTTCTGTTGCACTATCCTTAGGATCGCTCCCACTAGGCGTTACCTAGCACCCTGCTCTATGGAGCTCCGACTTTCCTCATGTAAAACTACATGCGATTATCTGGCTTACTTAATATTTATTTCACTTAGTTATGTTAACATAAATTTTTCAATATGTCAAAGACATATTATACTAAAAATTTAAATTTCTTCAAAAATAGTGTAATATAAGTATATAAACTATTTTGACTTGAGGTGAAATATTGAAAAAATCATATAAAACAATAATTAACATTATATTAATATTAGTTATAATTTACAGCGGATTTAATATATACTCAAAACTTACCAAATACAATCATGATACTAAGACATCTTCTGAACTTCAAAAAAAAGAAGATAAAAAAGAAGACTTATCAAAAATAAATAGTGATTTTAAGTTTTGGATTTCTGTTAAGAATACAAATATAAATTATCCAGTTGTACAATCTAAAGATAATTCTTATTATCTAGACAAAGACTTTTATAAAAAAGATTCTATTTCAGGGACATTATTTATGGATTATAGAAATAAATCTCTTGATGACCAAAATGTCATAATATATGGACATAATATGAAAAATAAAACTATGTTTAATAATCTAAATAAGTTTAAAGATGAAACATTTTTTAAAGAAAATAATCAAATAAAAATTATCCTTAATGGGAAAGAGTTTTTATATGATGTCTTTTCTGCTTACATTGTAGAATCAGATTATGACTATTTAAAAACAAGTTTTAACAGTGAATCAGATTATCAAAATTACATAAAGGATATTACTTCTAAGTCATTGCACAAATCTCCTATTAATGTAAATAATAATGATAAAATAGTTACACTTTCTACCTGTACTTATGAATTTGATGATGCCAGAATGGTGATTCATGGTAAATTAGTTTCAAATTAGAGATATCTTTTATAGGTATTTGAACTTTTTTATTTAAAAACTTCTATATTCAAAACTTCTAGACACAGTTTAAAATAAGAATTTTAGACTGTGTCATTCTATATGTGAATAACTCATAAATTACTAAAAATATGTACTATAAAATAATATATATTAAACAATAAAAAAAGACTATGTTTTTAACATAGTCTTTACTGGAGCTGGTGATAGGAATCGAACCTACAACCTGCTGATTACAAGTCAGCTGCTCTACCGTTGAGCCACACCAGCAAACTTATTATATAGTAAAACTAATTTTTAATTAACACTCTAAAAACTACATATATATTTTACTGAATGAATATCAAATAATTTGGTCAAGTCCTCGACCTATTAGTATCGATAAGCTAAATACATTGCTGCACTTACACCTTCGACCTATCAACCAGATAGTCTTTCTGGGGTCTTACCCTTGCGGTGGGAAATCTTATCTTGAAGTTGGCTTCGCGCTTAGATGCTTTCAGCGCTTATCCATTCCGTACATAGCTACCCAGCCATGCCCTTGGCAGAACAACTGGTACACCAGAGGTACGTCCATCCCGGTCCTCTCGTACTAAGGACAGGTCTTCTCAAATTTCCTACGCCTGCGACGGATAGGGACCGAACTGTCTCACGACGTTCTGAACCCAGCTCGCGTACCACTTTAATGGGCGAACAGCCCAACCCTTGGGACCTACTACAGCCCCAGGATGTGATGAGCCGACATCGAGGTGCCAAACCTCCCCGTCGATGTGGACTCTTGGGGGAGATAAGCCTGTTATCCCCAGGGTAGCTTTTATCCGTTGAGCGATGGCCCTTCCACGCAGAACCACCGGATCACTAAGTCCGATTTTCATCCTTGCTCGACCTGTATGTCTTGCAATCAAGCTCTCTTTTGCCTTTACACTCTACGTACGATTTCCGACCGTACTGAGAGAACCTTTGAGCGCCTCCGTTACCTTTTGGGAGGCGACCGCCCCAGTCAAACTGCCCACCTGACAGTGTCCCAAGACCAGATTCATGGCCTATGGTTAGAGTCCCAGTACTACAAGGGTGGTATCCCAAGGATGGCTCCGCCAAAACTGGCGTCCTGGTTTCAAAGCCTCCCACCTATCCTGTACATGTAGTACCAAGACCCAATGTCAAGCTACAGTAAAGCTCCATGGGGTCTTTCCGTCCTGTCGCAGGTATCCGGCATCTTCACCGGAATTACAATTTCACCGAGTCTGTTGTTGAGACAGTGCCCAAATCGTTACGCCTTTCGTGCGGGTCGGAACTTACCCGACAAGGAATTTCGCTACCTTAGGACCGTTATAGTTACGGCCGCCGTTTACTGGGGCTTAAGTTCACTGCTTCGATTGCTCTAACAGATCCCCTTAACCTTCCAGCACCGGGCAGGCGTCAGCTCCTATACATCGTCTTGCGACTTAGCAGAAACCTATGTTTTTGGTAAACAGTCGCTTGGGCCTATTCTCTGCGGCCACCGGATGGTGGCACCCCTTATCCCTAAGTTACGGGGTCATTTTGCCGAGTTCCTTAACAACAGTTCTCTCGCGGGCCTTAGGATACTCTCCTCACCCACCTGTGTCGGTTTGCGGTACGGGTACCTTTAACCTCGATAGAGACTTTTCTTGACAGTGTGAAATCAGCTACTTCGCTACTAAATTTCGCTCCCCATCACATCCCAGCATTATCAAAGCGGATTTACCTACTCTGACTGCCTCAATGCTTGGGCACACATAACCAACAGTGTGCTTAGCTTATCCTACTGTGTCATCCCATCTCTCAAACGGTTATCGGTAGTACAGGAATATCAACCTGTTGTCCATCACCTACGCCTTTCGGCCTCAGCTTAGGTCCCGACTAACCCAGGGCGGACGAACCTTCCCCTGGAAACCTTGGGTTTACGGCCTGTGGGATTCTCACCCACATCTCGCTACTCATGCCAACATTCTCACTCCCATACTGTCCACATGTCCTTACGGTCATGCTTCAACCCGTATGGGAAGCTCCCCTACCCATCATAATGATGCCGTAGCTTCGGTAGTAAGTTTTAGCCCCGGAAATCTTCGGCGCAGGATCACTCGACCAGTGAGCTATTACGCACTCTTTGAATGAGTGGCTGCTTCTAAGCCAACATCCTGGTTGTCTGTGCAATCCCACATCCTTTACCACTTAACTTACATTTAGGGACCTTAGCTGACGATCTGGGCTGTTGCCCTTTCGACTATGAATCTTATCACCCACAGTCTGACTCCCAAGTATAAGATGACGGCATTCGGAGTTTGATAGTCTTCGGTAGGTGCAATACCCCCTAGGACATTCAGTGCTCTACCTCCGTATCTCTCACCTTGAGGCTAGCCCTAAAGCTATTTCGGGGAGAACCAGCTATCTCCGGGCTCGATTGGAATTTCACCGCTACCCACAAGTCATCCCCGAGCTTTTCAACGCTCGTGGGTTCGGACCTCCACGAAATTTTACTTTCGCTTCATCCTGCTCATGGGTAGGTCGCCCGGTTTCGGGTCTACGTCAAGTAACTGAACGCTCAGTTAAAACTCGCTTTCGCTACGGCTCCACACCTTAAGTGCTTAACCTTGCTACTTAACGTAACTCGTTGGCCCGTTCTACAAAAAGTACGCGGTCACACAAGAAATGTGCTTCCACAGCTTGTAAGTGCAGGGTTTCAGGTTCTATTTCACTCCCCTCCCGGGGTTCTTTTCACCTTTCCCTCACGGTACTATACGCTATCGGTCACTAGGTAGTATTTAGCCTTGGAGGGTGGTCCCTCCTGCTTCCCACAGGGTTTCACGTGTCCCGTGGTACTCTGGATCATATCTGAAGTTTTCTCGTTTAACATACAGGACTATTACCTTCTGTGGTGGGTCTTTCCAAACCTCTTCAATTACGATACCTCTTCGTTATGATATGTCCGCAACCCCAATAAAGAAAACTTTATTGGTTTGGGCTATTCCGCGTTCGCTCGCCGCTACTTACGGAATCGAATTTCTTTCTCTTCCTTCAGGTACTTAGATGTTTCAGTTCCCTGAGTTCCCCTCATTAAGCTATGTATTCACTTAATGATACTTAGACATTACTCTAAGTGAGTTTCCTCATTCGGAAATCTTCGGATCAAAGTTTACGTGCAACTCCCCGAAGCTTATCGCAGCTTATCACGTCCTTCATCGGCTCCTAGTGCCAAGGCATCCGCCCTGCACCCTTAATAACTTGACCAGTTAAAAAGGTTTGATAGATTAAAGTCTATCAACTTGATAATTTTTAAAAGTTATCAGCTTTATATATTACAAATTAGATGTCATATCACTAAATATATATGCAGTTTTCAAAGTGCTAAGGCACAGCACCAACGGATAAATCCCGTTGCTTAAAGTGCTAACGCACGTCGCCAACAAACAAACTTCGCATGCGCTCAGTTTATTCTGTTGCTTAAAGTGCTAACGCACAGCGCCAACAAACAAACTTCACATTCGTTCAGTTTATTCTGTTGCTTAAAGTGCTAATTTTGAGTATTCGTAAAAACGAACCCTCAAAATTAAACAGTAGGTAATTCTCCTTAGAAAGGAGGTGATCCAGCCGCACCTTCCGATACGGCTACCTTGTTACGACTTCACCCCAGTTATTGATTCCACCTTCGACGACTTCTTCCAAAAGGTTAGATAATCGGCTTCGGGCGTCTCCAACTCCCGTGGTGTGACGGGCGGTGTGTACAAGACCCGGGAACGCATTCACCGCAGCATTCTGATCTGCGATTACTAGTAACTCCAGCTTCATGTAGGCGAGTTTCAGCCTACAATCCGAACTGAGAGTAGCTTTAAGGGATTAGCTCCACCTTACGGCTTGGCAACCCTCTGTACTACCCATTGTAGCACGTGTGTAGCCCTAAGCATAAGGGGCATGATGATTTGACGTCATCCCCACCTTCCTCCAGGTTATCCCTGGCAGTCTCTCTAGAGTGCCCAACTTAATGATGGCAACTAAAGACAAGGGTTGCGCTCGTTGCGGGACTTAACCCAACATCTCACGACACGAGCTGACGACAACCATGCACCACCTGTCACCAATGTCCCCGAAGGGAACTCTCCGATTAAGGAGATGTCATTGGGATGTCAAGCTTAGGTAAGGTTCTTCGCGTTGCTTCGAATTAAACCACATGCTCCGCTACTTGTGCGGGTCCCCGTCAATTCCTTTGAGTTTCACTCTTGCGAGCGTACTTCCCAGGCGGAGTACTTAATGCGTTAGCTGCGGCACCGAGGGGGGTAACCCCCGACACCTAGTACTCATCGTTTACAGCGTGGACTACCAGGGTATCTAATCCTGTTTGCTCCCCACGCTTTCGTGCCTCAGCGTCAGTTACAGTCCAGAGAGCCGCCTTCGCAACTGGTGTTCCTCCTAATATCTACGCATTTCACCGCTACACTAGGAATTCCACTCTCCTCTCCTGCACTCAAGTCTCCCAGTTTCAAGAGCTTACTACGGTTGAGCCGTAGCCTTTCACTCCTGACTTGAAAGACCGCCTACGCACCCTTTACGCCCAGTAAATCCGGATAACGCTAGCCCCCTACGTATTACCGCGGCTGCTGGCACGTAGTTAGCCGGGGCTTCCTCCTCAAGTACCGTCATTATCTTCTTTGAGGACAGAGTTTTACGACCCGAAGGCCTTCATCACTCACGCGGCGTTGCTGCATCAGGCTTTCGCCCATTGTGCAATATTCCCCACTGCTGCCTCCCGTAGGAGTTTGGACCGTGTCTCAGTTCCAATGTGGCCGATCACCCTCTCAGGTCGGCTACTGATCGTCGCCTTGGTAAGCCGTTACCTTACCAACTAGCTAATCAGACGCGGGTCCATCCTGTACTGGCTCACCTTTGATATTTAAGAGATGCCTCTCAAATATGTTATCCCGTATTAGCATACCTTTCGGTATGTTATCCGTGTGTACAGGGTAGGTTACCCACGCGTTACTCACCCGTCCGCCGCTCTTTACCGAAGTAAATCGCTCAACTTGCATGTGTTAGGCACGCCGCCAGCGTTCATCCTGAGCCAGGATCAAACTCTCAAATAAAAGTTTATCAGGCTCAGATACTATTGTTATCAAAATATCTGGCTTTATGGTTTGTTTCTTGTTTTATAAATTAACCTACTGTTTAATTTTCAAAGTTCATTTCATTTCATTAACTTATTTGTGCTTGTTATTTCTTTACTTCTTGTTGAGCACATTTATTATAATAACATCTTATCATAGTATGGTCAACTACTTTTTTCATTTTTTCTTAAATTTATCGATTATTCATCTTTTGTAATACAATTGTGACTTTATTTTCAAAGATGTAACTATTATTAATAACAATTTACAATTATAATAATACTATATACAATTGTTGTTAATTTAGAAAGGAGCTTCAAAATGTTTAGAAAGGTATTATATTTTTTAACACTACTTTCTATATCTGTTTTTTTTATTGTTGGATGTTCAAATTCACAGAACAAACAGAATACAAACCAAAATAAAGAAACACAATCGCAAGAAGATACTAAAAAAGTAGATAGTGATAAGGATACTTCCAATGTTGTCGTTTCAGATGGAACAGATAAACCACCAAAACAAGATACTACTGATAATGATAGTGACAAGCTAGATGTATCCTCTTTAGATAACACCACTCTTGATTGGTTTTACATACCAAACACTAAACACAAGACCCCAGAAGTAAATACTGACATTGACTTTAAATTTTCTGACTATGATGCCCTATACAATGGACCTAAAAAAGATGGTCAGAAAACTTTATACCTTACATTTGATGAGGGTTATGAAAATGGATATACATCAAAGATACTAGACAATTTAAAACAAAATCAGGTTAAAGCAGTTTTTTTTGTTACATCTCCATACATAAAAGAAAATAAAGACTTAGTTAAAAGAATGGTGTCTGAAGGACATATAGTTGGAAATCACAGTAAATCTCATCCGTCTATGCCAACAAAAACAAGTAATCTAAAAAGCTTTAATGATGAGTTCTCTGATGTTGAAAGACTTTACAAGGATGTGACTGGAAAGGATATGATTAAATTTTTCAGACCTCCTATGGGCAAATACTCAGAGAAAAGCTTAGCAATGACTAAAAATTTAGGATACAAGACTATATTTTGGAGTTTTGCATACAGAGATTGGGATACTGAAAAACAACCATCACATGAAGAAGCAAGCAAAAAAATAATGGATAATTTACACGATGGTTCTATTTTACTATTACATGCAGTTTCCAAAACTAGTACAGAAATTTTAAATGATTTTATATCAGATGCAAGAAAGCTAGGATATGAGTTTGAGCTTTTAAAGTATTAATACTTTAAATTACATCCAAAGAATGTAAATTACCATAGCGTATTAAGCATTATAAAATATAGCATAAAAATATTCTTCTTATTAAATGATTTTAATAGAAGAATATCAATAAAAAATAGATGTATAGCTTAATGTTAGTAAAATCATTATTATAAATTATAGTTATACATCTATTTTTAATTTGTATATAATCAATGTTTGTTTTAATTTGCATATAATTAGCACTTATTTAATTGACTAAATAATAAACATTGCTACTATAGTTGTTACAATCAGTCCTGTTATAACTGGTACAAAATTTCGTTTTGCCAACTCTATTGGACTAACTCCACAAATTGCTGCTGCTGAGATAAGCCCCCAAGGAACTAGACATCCTCCACCTACCCAGATACCACTAATTTGACCTAATGCAGCTAATGCACCAACACTTGCATTGATAGCTGTTCCAAATACAGAAGCAAGTGAACCTACTAATGAAATTCCAGAAAATCCAGAACCATCAAGTCCAGTTATTGCTCCTACTATAGTTTCTATACCCGATACAGCAAATTTATTAAGTGGTATTGTTTGAGAAAGAGCTATCCCTATATCTGATAATAAACCTTGTGAACCTGGTGCTAACACTTTTCCAAATACACCTGTTAAAGGTGCAACTTCACCCATATAAAAGAATGCTGCTATTGGTATAATTGCTCCAAATATTTTTATACCAAATACAAAACCATCTATTATATTCTCACAGACATTTTCAAGACTGTCTTTGCCAAAATTTATGGTATTTATAATGATTATTAAAAATACTGCTGTCCCACCTAAAAGAGCTGAGGCATCTCCTCCTTTTAGGTCAAATACATACATTGCAATTATATCCGCAAGAAATCCTAAAGCTACTAAAATAGTTGCTATTTTAGATTTCCCATTAAATTCTTCTACTTCTTCACTTTCAAAATCTTTTAATTCTTCTCTAAACATTCCCTTATTAATGTCTCTTTTCAATGTATAAAATGCCATAGATATTGTTACAATTCCCATTACCCAAAATAGAATCATACCATCATTTATTACATATGATACAGCAACTCCTGCTGCACCAGCTGTTATACTTGGAGCCCCTTGAATGACAAAGTCTGTAGATAAAGCAAGACCATGACCAAATAAATTTAATGCCACTGCAACACCAATTGCTGGTAGCCCAGCTCTCATAGCAACAGGTAAAAAAACAGCCCCAACTAAAGCAACAGCTGGAGTCGGCCAGAAAAACCAAGAAAGAATTAACATAACAAATCCAGTTACAAAAAATGCAGTATTAGAATTTTTTATAACTTTTGAAAATGGTCTTACCATATACTGTATAGCATTATTAGCTTCTAATGCTTTAGATAAAGCAACCATAATAGCTATAATTAAAATAATTGGTCCCAACTCATTTAAAGATATAATAAACGAGTTAAACACTGCTGTTATTGCACCAAATATATTTTTTTCAAAGAACAATCCCATGAAAAAAACACCCAATATACATGGTACTATTGTATCCTTTTTCATAATCATAGTAATTAATATAATTACCATAAATATAATGTAAATATAATGCGCTCCTGTCAAAACCATATTATTATGTCCCCTTTTTTTAAGATAATAATATTATATGGTCTTGTAAGTTAACTTGTTACTTGCTCACAGGTATGTAATAATCAATGTTCAATATGCAATTTAAATTTTTATAATTCTTTTACTGGAATAGATATTTCAATAGAAAACTCTTTATCATCTGAGTTTACACTTATACTTCCATTATGATGAGCAATTATTTTCTCACAATTCTTTATACCTATCCCAAAACTTTCTACATTTTTAGAGAAATTACTCACTCTATTTTTTTGTATGATTAATAATTTAGAATCTTCAACTTTAATGAAAAATACTACTGGTTTATCTCTCCTAGCGTATTTTATTATATTGGAACATAAGTTATCAAATATTCTCCTAAATTGTGTTACATCTACATAAATATGATACTGATTATAAAGTTCATTCTCTATTGTTATATGAAATCCCTTTTCTTCCAATGTATATGAACTATCCAAAAGCAATTGAAAAATAAATTCATTTGCATTTATTTTTTCGTATTCTTTTGAAACTTCCTCTCCAGAATTTACAAAATGGGTAAAAAGGTCATCAGTTAAATCTTTTATTTGATATGCTTTAGACCTTACATTTTTTATGTACTGCTCTAATTGCTCAGGGCTATTATATTTATGGTCTTTAATCAAATCTAGATAACATATTACTGATGTTAATGGAGTTCTGACATCATGTGATATTGAAGTTACTATGTCTTTATTTTTATTCTTCATTTCTCTTTCTTTTATAAGTTGATTCTCTAATGTTTGACTCATCTCATTAATACTAGATGCAAGTGATGATAATTCATCATTCCCTTTGACTGGAATTCTGTATTTTAAACTACCACTCTCCACTATTTTTATACCCATCTCTATTTTTCTTAGGTATTTTATCTTTCTACTCAATAACAGTAAGAATGTTATAATAAATGTAAGTGCCATGAAGGTAATAGAAATTGCATCTATAAAATTTTGAAATCGGAATCTAAATAAAGCTATTACAACTATATCAGCTTTAACATTAGAAAATTGTATCTCATAATGTCTAGCCATAGAATTGCTATAAAATTCATTTTCCTCACTTTTATCAGGCACTTCATTAGGATAGTATAATGTATCATAAAAAACCTTATTTCCTTTGTATATTTTCATAGAAACAAACCAATTATCACCATTCCATTCTGCTATAGCATCTCCATTATTTGAATTTACTCTATTATCATTAACATAAATTTGAAAATCATCCATCAGTTGGTCTACTTCTCTTTTAAAGTATACTTTTCCTTCTGATACATCTTTTACTATAGATTCAACAGCAGAGTAAAATGGTATATTTAAAATAAAAGCCATTGCAGCTGAGATTACTACATATATCAATAGTATAACACCCAACTTTGATGGCTTAATTTTGCTAATCAATATAATACCCCTTTCCCCATGCAGTTTTTATGTATTGTGGATTTTTTTGGTCTTTTTCTAGTTTTTTTCTTAAATTTCTAATATGCACCATTATTGTATTATTTGCTGTATAAAAATATTGTTCATCCCAAATAGTTTCATATATATTCTCAGATGAAAAAACTTTTTTTCTATTTTTCAACATAAGAACCAAAATACTATATTCTATAGTTGTCAAAAACACAGGTTCGCCATTCAATGTAACATCTTGAGTGTCTAAATTGACATATAATTCTTTTGTCTGTAATATGTTTGGCTCTCTTTCCTTTTCCTTTCCTTGATATATATAATAACGTCTAAGTAATGACTTGACTCTTGAAATTAATTCAGAATATGAAAAAGGCTTTGACAAATAGTCATCTCCTCCTGCTGAAAAGCCAATAACTTTATCAGAATCTTGAGTTTTTGCAGTTAAAAATAATATTGGGGCTGTTGTTTTTTCTCTAATTTCATTACATGCAACAAACCCCGTCTTTACAGGCATGACAACATCCAAAATAATCAAATCAATCGTACTATCTACTAAGTTTACAGCTTCTTCTCCGTTTGTTGCCATAACAACCTCATAACCTTCACCAGTTAAAAGTATTTCCACGATTTCTCTAATCTCAGGATTATCGTCAGCTACTAAAATTTTTTTTGGAATCTCTTTATTCATCACTAAACTCCTTTCTTTGCTATATTTCTTAAATATTTCAAACTATATAAAATATTATACTTTATTAGCAAAAGCTTAGCAATGTCACACGTTTTAATACTTTCTACTACTGTAAACACCTTTAAGATTCAATTAACATGTATACATAAATTGACATCTTTATAAAATGCTCTATATAATATTATCTTGCATAAATAACTTTTTTTACTGATTTCACTTTTTCAGAAGATTTTACATGTACTATAATACATATCAAACCACTTATAGCTACAAATGCATAGAAACTTATACCTCTACTAAGTAACATTGCTGGAACTAGTAGATGACCTGGGAAAAATATCTTAAACAATGTCATAAAACTGTTTTCAGAAGCTCCAACAGCCCCTGGTAATGGTAATGATGAAACAGCAATATTCAGTAGTGATTGTATTGCCAATATCTCAAATACAGTATATGTTGATAAATGAAAAGCTTTATATACAAAGAATGGTACTAAAAACATAGCTGTTATTTGTACAATAGTTACGGCTAAAATTTGTATTACAAGCTTTGGATTCTGTTTGATATACTGAGCACCTTTAACATATTCTTCAATCTGAGAAGTTATAACTTTTCTTGAGCCCTCAACATCTTTTATTATTCTCAGCTTACCTAATAAGTTTGTTATTAATATTATAAAATTGTTGACCAATTTTTTTGAAAATATAATTGCGATTACTCCAACTACAAGGGCTACATTTGTTATTACACCATATATTAGTAAAATATTCATACCACTTACGTTATTTAGTATAAATTCACGTTCCATAATGAACATTATTCCACTATATGCTAATACAACTACTTGATGGATGACAACAATCACTAATAATATAAGTGAAGAATAAGAGATATTTATATCATCTTTCTTCATATAATAAACTTGTGCTGGTTGACCTCCTGATGCTGAAGGTGTAATTGAACTAAAATAAAACCCAATAAAAGCATACCCCATACATTTTAAAAGAGTAGTTTTTTGTTTTAAGGCTTTTATACCTAAATATATATTTATACCTTCACAGGCAACGTATATAATCATCATCATAAATCCAATTAGTATAAACACAGGGCTTGCACCTTTTAATGATTTTATTAACGATTCAATTGATTGTCCTCTAAAAACAAAATATCCTGTTATGCCCATTAGTAAAACTAAAAAAGCGACACTACCTAGGCATTTATTTTTCTTTTCAGTTTTACTTATCATAGCTACATCCTTTCTGGTGCTACAAATTTAAAACCACTATCTTTAAGTTTTCGAATGGCTATCTTCAAAGCTTCAATAGTACGTTCAGGTGCACCTACTGCACCACCTGAATTTTCACCTGCATCATGCAAGCAAATTATAGAATTTTCTTTTGTTCTATTCATTAACTTATTTATAATAATCTCTACTGTACTATCTTTACTCCAATCTTCCGCCATTACATCCCATAAGGTCATTTTCAAATTATATTTTTTAACAAATAAATTTGAAAATAGATTAGTATGACCCCATGGTGGACGATAATAGTTTATATCTACACCTAAATTTTTCATTATATTTACACTTTCCATAAAATCTTTTTTAACATAATTATAGCTGTAAAGCCATGCATTCTTATGTTCTAGTGAATGTAAACCAACTATGTGATTTTCTCTTAACATCCTTTTTATAATTTCAGGCTCTTTTTCAGCATTCTTTGCAACTACAAAAAACATAGCTTGTATATCATTTTCTTTTAACACATCTAATAATTTTTCTGTATATCTCTTATCTGGGCCATCATCAAATGTCAGCGCAATTTCATTTTCTCCAGTCATATTTTTTAACACATCTTTATTTAATAGTTTGTTATAATATGTAGGTATAATTGAATGGATTAAAAAAATCAATGCTACAACTATAATTAAACCTACTACATACATTCTCTACACGCTCCTTGTTCATCAAATGAAAATAAAATATTTTCTAATGTATTATTATCAAACTGTTTTTTCAATTCTCTCATATTTTTACTCATTTCTTTAAGAGTAGCATCATCATAAATTAAATCTTTTATTTCATCTACATAGTACTTTTTATTTTTATCAAGTATTCTCCCTATTCTATTATTTAGTATAAAGTCAGCATTATTTATCTCTTGTTGTAAAAACGGATTAAATGCTAATATTGGAAGCTCTGAATAAATCGTTTCAAATAATGTTATTCCACCTGGTTTAGAAATAATAAGGTCAGCATTTTTCATATATCTATATACTTCATTAGTATAACCTACTACCTCTATATTTTCATATCTACCAGATAACTTATAGTACATTTTCTTATTATTACCAGTTATTACAGTAGTTTTTACGCCTTCTAAACTATTTAATTCACTATAAAATTGTTCTGATTTAGGTAGTAATCCTAATCCTCCACCCATTATAAGTATATTTTTTTTATTTGAATATTTTATATGTTCTATTTTTTTAAATTCTTTTTTTACTGGAATACCATTAACTTTAACTTTTTCTTCATCTATTCCTTTAAAAATAAGTTCTTCTTTAGTAGATTTACTAGCTACTAAATAACAGTCTGTATTTTTACTAATCCATTCTGAGTGACTACTTATATCTGTTATACATGTTATCAAAGGAAGATTTGAATTATACTTTTCCTTATATCTTGATACTAATTGTGAACAAAATGGAAAAGTTGAGATGACCACTGTTGGTTGTATTTCATTAAGTAACTTGTCTAATTTAGTTAAAAAATAATCTGAAAAAGTAAATTTTATATCTTTCTTTCCATTTTCTGTACATTTGTAAAATAAATTATAAAGACTACTTCCCCGATTTACAAGAATAGAAAATGTCTTGTACATTTTATCTGAATAGTTTGGCATAATGTATTCAAATATATCTTTAATTATTATTTCTGAATTATTAAATTTTGTTTTTATATCTTCACTTAAAGAGTTTGATGCTGAGTAATGACCCATACCAAATTTTCCTGTAAGAATTAATACTTTCATAAGATTCCCTCCTCATTAAAGTCTTTCTTTTCCTCTAATTACTATATTTATAAGTATAGACTTTAAATCTTTAGAAAAACCTAGTATAATTCTTAAGAAATCTTAAAGTTTTAATTAAAAAATACAAAACCCAATTAATATAGAAGATTATCTCCTATACCAATTGGGCTTTATATCTACATATATTCAAATACATACACAATCATTATAATTATTTAAACATACTTTATTTAATTATTCTTTATAATTAATCCATAATATTATATTCTTCATATAAAGGATACTTTTCAGTTAATCCAACAACTAATGTTCTAGCCTTAGATTCTTCATCATAAGTTAAACATAAGTCTATGGCCTCAGCGATTACCGCCATATCTTCTTCTTTCATACCTCTAGTAGTTACAGCTGGAGTACCAAGTCTTATTCCACTTGTAACAAGAGCACCATTTGGGTCAAATGGAATTGTATTCTTATTAGCTGTTATATAAGCATCATCCAATCTTTTTTCTGCAGCTTTACCAGTTATATTTTTATTAGTTAAATCTAATAGTATTAAATGATTATCTGTACCTCCAGAAATTAATTTAAAGTTTCTTTTAATAAGTTCTTCAGCTAGAGCTTTTGCGTTTTTAGCAACTTGTACTTGATACTCTTTAAACTCATCACTTAATGCTTCTTTAAAACAAACTGCCTTAGATGCAATTATATGCTCAAGAGGTCCACCTTGAATTCCAGGGAATATTGCTTTATCTATAGCTTTAGCATACTTTTCTTTACATAAAATAACTCCTCCACGAGGTCCTCTTAAAGTTTTGTGAGTTGTTGTTGTAACAAAGTCAGCCACTTCACATGGATTTTGGTGAAGACCAGCAGCCACAAGACCTGCTATATGAGCCATATCTACCATTAGTAATGCTCCAACTTCATCAGCTATCTCTCTAAACTTTTTAAAATCTATTTCTCTAGGATATGCACTTGCTCCTGCAACTATCATTTTAGGTTTTACTTCATGTGCTATTTTTCTAACTTCATCAAAATCTATAAGTCCACTATCTTTGTCTATACCATATTCATAAAATTTATAATATTGACCAGAAATATTAACTGGAGCACCATGAGTTAAATGCCCACCTTGAGATAAATTCATTCCCATAACAACATCACCTGGTTTTAACATAGCAAAATATACACCAATATTTGCATTTGCTCCAGAGTGAGGTTGAACATTAGCATGTTCTGCTCCAAATATTTTTTTAATTCTATCTATTGCAAGAGTTTCAACTTCATCTATGTACTCACATCCACCATAATATCTTTTGCCTGAGTAACCTTCTGCATACTTATTTGTAAGATGACTTCCCATAGTTTCCATTACTGGAACTGATACTATGTTTTCAGATGCTATTAATTCAATATTTCTTTGTTGTCTTTTTAACTCTCTTTTCATACTTTCATAAATCTCAGGGTCCGCTTTTTTCAAGTTCTCAAACATATTACTCCTCCTAGTTATTATTTAATTTTTATTTTTACAGACATTTCTTAATTTTCGTTTTTATCAATATGATAATTTATTATTATAGTCCTTTACAAATTAATAGTCAAGTGTTTTGCCATTTTTCCATATTTAACATAGTTACTTTCTTTATTTTTAAGTTAAAATATAATAAATAATATTGTCTAATTCTTTTAATTGGATATAATTTAAATGTGACTATTTTGAAATAAAAAAAGATAATATAATTTATATATATTAAAGAATATTGCTTAAAAATTTGGTATAATTTCAATATTACGGTTTTTAATTTGGAGGTGTATTTATGAATCAAAATGAGGAGCTTGAATATAAGAAAAATATTCTAAAATTAGCTCTATTTGTAGGGGAACTTATGATAAAAAATGGAGCTGAAACATCTAGGGTTGAAGACAGTGTCCTTAGAATATGCAGGTCAAGAGGATTTTATCATGTAAATATTTTTACAACTCCTACAGTAATAATTATTTCTGATGAAAAATTTGATGGCTTTTCATTTATGAAAACGATTCAATCAAGAGGTATAAACTTAAATAAGATTTCTTTATTAAATAGTTTTTCTCGAGAATTTGTAAGCGACAAAGAATATGATATTGATAATGCCATTGCACGACTTTATGAAATCCAAGATGTAAAACCGTATCCTTTATGGTTATTTTACTCTTGTACAGGAATTGCATCTGCTTGTTTTGCTTGTTTGCTTGGAGGGAATTATGTATTAAATTTTATACTTACGTTTATAATAGCAATATTTGCCGCAATTACTTATGATAAAACTATGAAGATAAGTGCAATATCTGCGTTTTCCTGTTTAGTATCTTCTTTTTTAATTGCACTTTCAGGAGTTCTGCTAGTTGAAATAGGCATTTTAAATGACCCTAAAATGCTTATAGTTGGTGCCATAATGCCACTACTCCCAGGAGTTGCTTTTATAAAAGCTATTAGAGATTTAATATCAGGTAATTTAATATCAGGAATTTCTCGTGCTTTTGATGCAGCTATGATTATTATTGCAATTGCTTCTGGAGTTGGTTTTGTTCTTGATACATGGTATAGAATAGGAGGTCCTTTCTAATGACTGATATGTCAATGATTTTACATTTTTTATTTTCAGGAATTGCAACTGCTGGATTTGCTGTTTTCTTTAATGCACCACCTTATCTACTTCTTCCAGCTGGAATAACTGGTGGAATTGGTTGGATTGTATATGTTTATTTATTTAACTTTACTACAAATGCAGTTTTTGCAGGTTTTATAGCTGCTGCTTTAGTATCAGCATGTAGTGAAACTTTGGCTAGAAAACTAAAGCAACCAGCTATTGTATTTGTAATTCCAGGTATTCTTCCTTTAATACCAGGAATTGGATTGTACAATACAATGTTATCTTTGATTCAAAAAAATTATTCTTTGGCCATGTCAAAAGGTACAGATGCACTGTTTCTAAGTGCCGCGATAGCACTAGGTGTATTAGTTGTAACTTCTTTTGTAAGAACATTGAATCTTTTAAAAATCAGAAAAAACTTTATTCCTTACAGAAAGTCAAAATAAAAACATAAAAATAGCAATGTACTAAAAGTTTACAAATACACATCGAGTATTTATTTAAAAAGTACATTGCTATTTTTAATTATAATTATTTTAAAGGTCAATTAATATTCTTGTTATTACTGGTATAAACTCTCTACTATCTCTGAATTTTTTGTCATTCTTCTTTAAGTACAAATAACAAAGTATTGTAAGACAAATTCCAACTAGCCCACTTATGGCTTCAACACCAGATGTCATCCCTACTGCACCTAATATATAATAAGTCCCTATTGTTCCAACAAGAAGTGCTATAAGTGGTATTATATAAGCCATTACAGCTGCTTTTAATACATTCATATTATCCATACTTACTTCTACATGGTCTCCAACTTTTGCACCAATTGTGTTATCTACTTCTACTAATATTTCCTTTGACTCTGCCGAATCTGTAGTAGCACACTTTCCACAAGCAGCACAAGCTGAATGTCTTTGCATTTTTAATTTCGCAGTTCTATCATCAACAATTTCCATAATAAATCCTTGTTGATTCATAACTAACCGCCTCCTTATTTTGTAAATTTATTTATAGTATCCATAAGTTCTTTTATCATCTCTTCAGTTTGCTCACCATCATCATGTTTGATGCTTTCTGCTACACATCCTTTTATATGGTTCTCCAATATAATCGTGCCTACTCTATTTATAGCAGACCTTATAGCAGATATTTGAACCAATATATCAACACAATAACGTTCTTGTTCTACCATTTTTTGTATACCCTTAACTTGACCTTCTATTCTTTTTAATCTTTTTATAAGAGCTTCTCTCTCATTGTTTGGTGCTAATTTTCTTTCTTCCATAAACTCACCTCATACTCTAATGATGTCTTATATAATTATGCTCTACTTACCAACTTGTTTAAAATATAATACCGTTATTACTACTATAAATGCTAAAATTGATATTGCGATAGACCTACTTTGATTCTTAGTTTGTTCCATACTTAACTTTCCATTCATCTTAAACCCTGCTAATGGAAATAAAAATATAACCAATGCATCAATTCCAAGTACAATCTGGGCTGCAATAGTCCATTTACTCAAAAAACAGAATATTCCACCCACACCTAAAAGAACCTCTAATATATTTATAAACTTATACGTAGGTTTTTTTGCTATATATTCTTCAATTTTTTCCTTACATTCTGCACGACATGGATATATATTTGTATTGTCATCATATTGTATAGCTAATTTATTATTTGGCGACTTTATATCCCTATTACAGTAAAGACATTTTTTCATGTTATATTCTCCTCTAGTATTCCTCTTTAAAAATTTTGCCTAAATTATTATATGCTTTAATACTATTATACCAAATAGATACAAAAAACAAAAATAAAAGGAACAATTTTAGCGATTTCTTTTATTTCAATGTGTAATATAATAAATTTATAATAACAATTAAACAAAATTATTTATATCTAGTTTAATTGTTATATAATCTAAAATAAGTCAAATTTGTATGAGAGGTTAAAATGGAACAAATGGAATTAGCTATTGTAAGTTTGAAAAAAGATGCTGGAGAAATTTATGAAGACCAAATAAGACAATTTTTAGGTGACAATATAAAAATAAATTTATACTCATTTGAAGAAGGAAATTTAAAATTTTTCAAAGAAAATTTGATACTTCTATCTGCTTATTTAAAGTATGATGAGATAGTAAAATTGTCTCATTATGATGCTCAAATTATTGTACCTAAGTTAACATTTGAAAAGAACAGTATAGATATGATATCAAAATTAGAAAAAGATAAAACTATTTATGTATATAATCTAAGTAAGGATATGGCAATAGAGACAATATCTTTAATACATAGATTAGGAATAGACAATATCAATGTCCTACCTTGCTATCCAGAGATAGAGTTTACCCCTACAGATGCTATAATTCTAACTCCTGGTGAAAAAATCTTACCTAAAATTAAAAATTGTGAAGTCATAGACTTAAAGTATAGAATAATAGATTTAAGTTGTATTGTTGAAATTGCTACAAAAACTAAGTTAAAACATCTAATAAAGGATGACTTAATAAAAAAATATGTGGAGAAGATAATTCCTACAAGCTATAGTACAGGTGAATTATTATTAGATGCAAATAAATTTGAAAGACAATTTGATTTATTATTATCCATAATTGATGATGGAATCATATGTACTAATAATGATGGGATAATTCAATTCTACAATCATATGGCTAGAAAAATTTTATCTATAAATGCAAATGAAATGATTTATGCATTTGTTGGTGATTGCATAAAAGAAATCAATTTCCAAAATATATTAAGCAATAAAGCTCCATTTTATGAAAAGTTAATTAAAATAAACCATGTCGATATAAATTTAGAAATTAAACATATACAATTAAATGTATTTGATGGATTTATATTAAAAATGACCAAATTCTCACAACTAGAAAAAAAACAAGCTAAGCTAAGAGCGCAGTTAGTCAATTCTGGCAATATTAGTAAATATACATTTGATGATATATTAGGTTCCAGTATACAAACCATTAATACAAAAAAAATTGCCAATAATATGGCCCAATCAAACTCCTCTATTTTAATAATTGGTGAAAGTGGTACTGGTAAGGAATTATTTGCTCAATCAATTCATAGTGCCTCTCGAAGAAAAGATGGACCTTTTGTAGCGGTAAATTGCAGTACTTTTCAAGAAAATTTATTGCAAAGCGAACTATTTGGCTATGATGAAGGTGCTTTTACTGGTGCTAAAAAAGGTGGGAAAATGGGTTTATTTGAATTGGCTAATAATGGAACAATATTTTTAGATGAAATTGGAGAAATGGATTTAAATTCACAATCCAAATTACTTAGAGTTATACAAGAAAAACAAGTAAGACGTATTGGCTCTAATAATGTCATTGATATTGATGTAAGAATAATTGCAGCTACTAATAGAAATTTAAAAGAACTTGTATCTAAAGATATGTTTAGAAGAGATTTATATTTTAGATTAAACGTTCTTCCTCTTAAAATACACCCTCTTAGAGAAAGACCTGTTGATATATTTGAGATTTTTAACTCTCTAAAATACGATATTCCATGCAATTTTATTCTAAGTGAAGAAGTAAAAGAAATCTTCAAAGTGTATAGGTGGGAAGGAAATGTGAGAGAATTAAGAAACTTAGGAGAATACTTCTGCTACTTAGGAAAAGATGTTATAGAGATATGTGATTTACCTGAATACATATTGGATACTATAGATTCAAATTATAGCAGAAATGTCTGTAATAAAGTAACCGATAAAATAGGAAAGCATCAACTAAACATTAACAAAGATAAAAACTCACTAAAACATGATTATAATTTTAAAAGACCTTTAGATGAATACTTATTTATATTGGATAATTTAAAAAAGGCTTATAATTTAAAAGAAAGAATTGGCAGAAAAAGTCTATACAAAATAGCTTTAGATGAAAATAGATTTTTGACAGAGCAACAGATTAGAAATATACTTTTAGAATTACAAGACTTTGGACTTGTAAACATACTGGTTGGTCGTGGTGGTTCAGTTATAACATCAAAAGGATTTGAATTTCTAAAAAATATAAATGAATAGGTCTAATAAGTTAAACAGTTAAACCACTTAAACCAATTCATTTATATTTTCATACATATGAAACCTTATTAGAAATAACCTTTTCCACAAATCTCTAAATATAATTAATATTTTTAGCTACCTTACACTTTGAAATCACTTAATATCACATATTAACTTATAGTTAAATACTTTTTATTATATATCTTGGCATGTTGTTTGCTTAATATTATTAACATAAATTTAAAAATTACTGGAGGTTTTTACAATGAATTATAATTTTAATGAAATTGTTGATAGGAGCAATAATTTTTCGTCTAAATGGTCAGAGATGGATAAAAAGTATGGAAGCAATGATTTACTTCCTATGTGGGTAGCTGATATGGATTTTAAAGCTGCTCCTTGCATAATTGATGCTTTAAAAAATAGACTAGAACAAGAGATTTATGGTTACACAACAAGACCAGATTCTTACAATGAATCTATAGTAAATTGGCTAGATAAAAGACATAATTGGAAAATAAAAAGTGAATGGTTAGTTTATAGCCCAGGTGTTATACCAGCCATAAGTCTTTTAATAAATGAACTTACAAAAGAAAACGATAAAATAATGATACAGGAGCCAGTTTATAGTCCTTTTAATAGTGTTGTAAAAAATAACAATAGAGAACTAATTATAAGCCCATTACAAAAATTAGAAGATGGAAATTATGTAATGAATTATGAAGACATTGAGAGAAATATTAAAGATGTAAAATTATTCATACTTTGTAATCCTCATAATCCAGTTGGTAGAGTATGGACAAAGAAAGAATTAAAGAAATTAGGAGATATTTGCCTTAAACATAATGTAAAAGTAATATCTGATGAAATACATAGTGATATCATATTAAAAAAACATAAACATATCCCTATGGCATCTATTTCTAAAGAATATGAAAAAAATACGATTACTTGTATGGCTCCAACAAAAACTTTTAATATAGCTGGGCTTCAATCATCTTATGTGATACTACCTGATAAAAAAGACTATAAATCATTAGATGATGCTTTTACTAGAATTGATATAAAAAGAAATAACTGCTTTAGCTTAGTTGCAACAGAGGCTTCATATAATAATGGTGAACCTTGGTTAGAATCATTCTTGGAATATTTAGAATCTAATGTAGATTTTGCTATAAACTATATACATGAAAATATGCCAAAACTTAAAGTTAGAAAACCAGAAGGTACTTATTTATTATGGGTAGACTTTAGTGAACTTGGATTAAGTGATGATGAGCTAGAAAATATACTTGTAAATAAAGGCAAAGTTGCTTTAAATCAAGGAAACAGCTTTGGTATTGGAGGCAGTCAACATCAAAGAATAAACTTAGCATGTCCACAAAGTATGCTTGAAGAAGCTCTTACAAGAATAAAAAATGCAATTAACTAAAAAGATTTAAGGAGAATTTTCACTATGAAAATAGATACAGAAAGAAAAAGACCTTCATTTAGATATTCCTTGTTAGTAATGTTTGCAATAATAGCTTTAACATCAGTTGGCATAGTTGTATTTAATGCTTCTATAACTACAATGTTTTTACTTTCATGGCTTATAGTAGTTCCTGCAGCTATGAAACTTGGTTATACTAATGATGAAATAGAAGCCTTTGGATTTGAAGTTGGTAAGGATGCATTTCAGTCAAATTTGATTATACTTTCTGTTGGCGTACTAATAGCAGCTTGGATAGCTGCTGGTACGATACCAACAGTAGTGTATAGTGGTCTAACAATAATAACCCCTAAATATTTTTTACTTACAACATTAATAGTCTGTTCACTTACTTCTGTCGCTACTGGTACATCTTGGGGAACTCTTGGAACTTCTGGTATAGCAATGATGAGTATTGGTACTAGCATGGGTATTCCTCTTGGCTTAACAGCTGGTGCAGTGATTTCTGGTGCTTTCTTTGGAGATAAAATGTCTCCCCTATCAGATTCTACAAACTTAGCTGCAGCAGTTTGTAAGACAGATGTGATTACACACATGAAACACATGATTTACACAACAGGACCTGCATATGTAATATGTATAGTTCTATATACAGTAATTGGATTAAAATATTCAAATAACACTATCGACTATGTTCAAATAAACCAAATTAAAGATGTATTAAATTCAAACTTTCATATTGGTTTAGTAGCAATGATTCCAATAATATTTTTATTATTACTTTTATTGTTGCAAAAACCTCCTATTATATCTATACTAAGTTCAGCTGTAATGGGACTTATTATAGCTGTATTTCAAGAAGGAGAAAAAATAGGTGATATTTTAAATTATATGTTATCAGGTTTTACTATAGATACTGGATTTGTTTATGCTGACAAACTATTAAATCGTGGAGGAATAATGAGTATGGCTGAAACCGTTTTACTAGTATTTGTAGTTTTCGTTATTGCTGGTATTCTCCAAAAAACTGGTTTCTTAGAGGTACTACTTCAACCTATGATAACTAAAATAGGAAATTCTAGAACCAAATTAGTTGGGTCTACTTTTATAGTAAGCTACTTTGCAAATGCATTTAGTTCGTCAATGATGTTTACTTCAGTGTTTGTTGGAACTTTAATGTCTCCAATATACAAAGAATTTAGATTAAAACCACAGAATCTATCTAGAATTATAGAAGATACAGCCACACTTGGTGGACCACTAATACCATGGAATTCAAATGCTGTTTTCTGTGCTCAAACTCTTGGTGTGAGTCCACTGGAATTTATACCATATTGTTTCTTAAGTTGGATTACTCCTATAATTTCATTTATTTATGGTGTAACTGGTTTTACTATGCTTACATATACAGATGATGAAATTGAAGAGTTAGAGATATTTGACACTGTTCAGAGAAGAGTTGATTAAGTATGAAATTTGAATACTACTACTTAATTCAGGACATTACAGGTATATTATTGGCATTTGTAGGACTTAGAATGTCCATCCTAGGATTTAGAATACTTTCTATAAAAGGACTTTCTATAAATACACTTTTAATTCTAATTAAATATTGCTTATTTGCTATAGCAGGATTGAATTTATTAATATCTAACTTTGGAATTATTCACTGGATTTTGAGTTTTTGTATGATAGTAATATCCATAATAATAAACCCTAGAATTAAGGTATCAAAATAGAAATAACCATCAAACTCAAAGTTTTATAAAAAAGGAAGTGTCTCAAAATGAACTTTTTAGTTCATGAGGCGCTCTTTTTTGTATGAAATCATATATATTTTCATCATTTCAACAATGAAAAGAGGCTCATCTCTATTTTGAGATAGCCCCTTTAATCATTACTTATAATTAAATAACCGGTGTATCAGATAAGTAATCATTACTTACATAACCATATCCACCACTATATTTTATTTTTACCCATCCAGTAGCAAACATTTCTATTGTTTCTACTTTGCTACCATATGGAAGATGTCCTATTTTTTCATCTTCTGTACTTGGCCCTTTTCTAACATTCAGACCATCTTTTTCTTTTACATACTTTATTTTTACATTTTCATTACTACTATCAGGCTTATTATTTGTTAAATAAGACCCACTAACATATCCAATATCTTCATTGTATTTTATTTTTACCCATCCAGTTTTTAACACTTCTAAAACTTCTACTTCATCACCATTATTTAGATATCCTATAACAGAAGCTTCTATTGTAGCATCACTTCTTATATTTACCTTATCCGTGTTAGTTACATACATTACTTTCTTATCAGTATTATTTGCCTGTAAATCTTTTAATTCTTTAAATGCACTTTCATTTCCGCCACTGCCAACTTGAGTTATAGAAGTAGCACTTTTATTAGAAAATACACTCTTTTGTGTTGTACTTAATTGTTCTCCTACTATAAGTACAGGAGAGTCTTCTTTTGATGCTAGTACTCCTACTGCTAGAGCATCTATAAGTTGATTTTGCTTTTTCATTCCATCTTTGGCTACAAATACATTATTTAATTTATTAGACGTATAAAACTTTTCTATTACTTTACCATTAGTTTCATTTCTATCTGCTCCACCTATTCTTTCTGAATTAGGCAAACTTTGTTTTATTTTATCTGATACAGCATGAGTAGACCCTATTATGTATGATTTACTTATATTCTTAGATTCTATAAAATCTTTAAAGCTAGATATTCCAGATGCATCAGACACTGGAAGTATAACCATTCCATTAGTAGCTGCTACAGAAGCTATACTAACTGCGTCTGCAAGACCCGTATATCCATTTACTACAGCTATTTCTGATATATCTTTTAATCCCTCTATTTTTTTAGCTATACTCAAGGCTGTTTGGTATCTATCACTACCACCAACTCTATCAGTAGTTAAACTATTGGATTCTAACTGTTTTTGTACATCATTTGATACAGAGCTAGATAGTCCAATTATATAAACTTTTTTAACTCCTAATCTTTTTAATTCTTTCTCAGTTTGTGAATTTAGATTATTTTTTTCTGTCAATAATATAGGAGCATTTTTTAATTTAGCAAATGGTGTTACAGCCAACGCATCTACAATAGATTCACTATTTACAATTACAGCCTCATTTGCACTACTCCATCCTTTTTTACTTACCTCAACAGCAGTTTGGTATCTATCCTGACCTACTAAAGTATTCTCCACTGCTGTTCTGCTTATTTCATTTGCATGTGCTACTGGTGATAGACTTAAAACTAGAGATAAACACAATATTGATGATATTGATTTAGTTAACTTCATCTTAATTCCCCCTAAAATTATAGTATCTAGATTTTTACTATTTAAAATAGTATAACATAATAATTTAGCTAATATCATTACTCTAAGATATTAAATAATATAAATAGAATTTTATTTTTAGTATATCTTAACTTCTGTAATAATTTTTTTACCTTACTTGATATACGATTTATTTCTCAGATATATTTTTATATAATTAAAGTTTTTAGCATTATTTATTTAATTAATTATATATCGAACTCACTTTTTTTAATTAGATTATGTATAATATATAAATAACTATATGATTAACTTTTTAAGATACTATAGTTTATTATACAAGCTTTATATTATAATGTATAATATATAGTTAATTATCAAACGGATATAACTTAAGTCATATTAAAAGAGGTGTATTTTATATTATGGATTTATTGCATCTTAAGTACTTTCAAACGGTTGCTAGAATGGAGCATATAACAAAAGCATCACAAAAACTAAATATAGCACAACCAGCTTTAAGTAAAACCATATCTTCTTTGGAAAGAGAACTTGGAGTCAAGTTATTCGATAGAAAAGGAAGATATATTGTATTAAATGAATATGGAAAATTATTTCTAAAAAGAGTGGACAGTATTTTAGATTTGGTAGAGATGTCAAAAAAGGAATTACGAGATACTTCTTTAGAGAACTCAGGGGAAGTAAAAATATTAGCCACTGCGGCAGCTAATGTACTGCCTTCACTTTTAAGTAATTTTAGAAAACTATATCCTAACATTACTTTTAATGTCTCACATACTTTACCATCTTCTTACAAGAAAAGTGATTTTGATTTGTATATATCTTCTTCGTTTACAAAAATAAATTCAGAAAATAATATAACTTTAACTTGTGAAGAGATATTATTGGGTATTTCAATTAATCACAACTTATCTTTAAAAGATAAAGTATACTTAAGTGAAGTTTCAGATGAAAACTTCATAGTTATAACTAAAGGTGAAAACTACAGAGAAATAATAGATATACTATGTGAATCTGCTAATTTCAAACCAAAAATAGCCTTTGAATGCGATTCACCATATACAATCTATGCACTAATAAAATCACTCCAAGGTGTTGGATTCATATGTGGAAAGTCATGGGGGTTATCTAAAGACCCCGAGATTAAACTATTACATATAAAAGATATTGAATTTAAAAGATATTTAAATCTATCATGGTTTAATGAAAATTACACATCTAAAGCTGTATTACTATTTAAAGATTTCCTTATTAGCTATTTTAAAAACCTTTAAATAAAAGCTGTAAATATAGTCTTTTTATATTAAATAAAAATAAAAGGGGGACATATAAAAATATGGCTAAAAGACCAAAGATAAAGATAACTTTAATAGATAAAAAAGAAAAAGGTGCTTGTCATTATGGACATAAGATTGGAGATTCATTTGATTTTGATACAGAAAGAGGAAGATTGTGCCCAATGGCATTACATGTAGCTTTTCCTTATATTGACATACTACGATATGGTGGAAGCATACCTGGTGAGGAAAATAAAAATGAATGTATATTTTGTTGCCCAGATGCTAAAATTATAAATATATTTAAAATAGAAAAAATAGATTAACATAAAAAGTCTGAATATAAACATGCTTTATATCCAGACTTTTTACATTTTAGTTTCTTATAACTATATATTATTCGTTGTCTTTTATATCAACCTTTATACTTAATTCTTCTAATTGCTCATCTTCTGCTACTGTTGGAGCATTTGTCATAGGACAAACAGCATTTTGATTTTTAGGGAAAGCAATAACCTCCCTTATATTGTCAGCTCCTGCAAGTAACATAACAAGTCTATCAAGACCAAAAGCTAAACCAGCATGAGGAGGAGTTCCATATTTAAATGCTTCTAATAAGTATCCAAACTTCTCATTAGCTCTTTCTTCTGTGAAACCAAGTGCTTTAAACATTTTTGATTGGACATCAGAATTTGATATTCTAACACTTCCTCCACCTATTTCATAACCATTCAATACAATATCATAAGCTTTTGCTCTTAAAGATGATTTATCACCTTCTTCTAACTTATCTAAATCTTCATCCATAGGTGATGTAAATGGGTGATGCATTGCTGAGAACTTGCCTGTTTCTTCATCTTCTTCAAAAACTGGGAATTCAGTTACCCATAACAGATTATATACATTTTTATCTAACATATTAAGTCTATTAGCTACTTCAAGTCTAACTTGTCCTAAAGCATCAAATACTACTGAGTTTTTATCAGCTACAAATAAAAGTAAATCTCCTGCTTCAGCATTCATTCTTGTAAGTATAGCATTCATTTCTTCTTCATTAAAGAATTTTGCTATTGGAGAAGTTACTCCTTCTTGTCCTACTTTCATCCAAGCAAGACCTTTTGCTCTATATGTCTTAGCATGTTCTTCTAATGATGATATTTGCTTTCTAGTAAAATCACCAGCTTTACCTTTTACATTTATACCTCTAACACTTTTTCCTGGCTGTGTAGCATCCGCAAACACTTTGAACCCACAGCTACAAACAACATCAGATATATCTGTTAATTCATATCCAAATCTAGTATCTGGCTTATCTGAACCATATCTAGACATAGCTTCTGCATAAGTCATCTTAGGAAGTGGAAGTGTCAACTCTACATTTAAAACTTCTTTAAATATAGCTTCAAGCAATCCTTCAATCATATTCATAACATCTTCTTGCTCAACAAAAGACATTTCACAGTCTATTTGTGTAAACTCTGGTTGTCTATCTGCTCTTAAATCTTCATCTCTAAAACATTTAACTATTTGGAAATATCTATCCATACCACTTACCATTAATAACTGTTTATATAATTGTGGTGATTGTGGTAATGCATAAAATTTCCCTGGATTAACTCTACTTGGTACAAGGTAATCTCTTGCGCCTTCTGGAGTTGGTGCAATTAAAAATGGTGTTTCTATTTCGCAAAATCTATTATTTGATAAGTAATTTCTCGTAATATTCATTACTTTGTGTCTTAATTTTAAGTTTCTCTGCATAGATGCTTTTCTTAAATCTAAGTATCTATATTTTAATCTTAGTGCTTCTGAAACATCATCATCATCTTTTATATAAATAGGTGGAGTTTCTGACTTATTTAAGATTCTAAGTTCAGTGGCAAATATTTCTATATCTCCAGTTGGCATATTAGGATTTTTAGATTGTCTTTCGCATACTTTTCCTTTCGCAGCTATTACAAATTCAGCCCCTAATTTTTCAGCTTTTTCAAAAGCTTCTTTATCTACATCTGTATCAAAAACTATTTGACACAATCCGCTTGTATCTCTTAAATCAACAAATACAAGACCACCTAAGTTTCTTTTTTTCTGTACCCATCCCATAAGTACAACTTCTTCATTTATGTTTTTTTCTCTCAACTCTCCACAGTAGTGAGTTCTCTTTAAACCCTTTAAAGTTTCCAAGATACTACCTCCATTTTATTTAATTTTAATGCTATATTATTATCTAATATGCAAAACATCATACTTTCTTATTTTACAGCTTTTGTTTTAATTCTTCAACTAATGTACTTAATTTTACAGTAGTTTGCTCTGATGTTTTCATATTTTTTAATGTCGCAGTGTCATTTTTAAGCTCATCGTCTCCAATTACTATTGTAAATTTAGAATTTATTTTATCTGAATATTTAAATTGTGCTTTGACACTTCTCTCTATATGGTCTTTATCTGCACTTATATGATTTTTTCTCAATTCTTTTAAGAGTTTAAAGCTTTTTGTATTTGCTTCTTCTCCTATTGTTACTATAAATATGTCTGTAGACTGTGGATTTTCTATTTCAATTCCATTATTTTCAAGTGTAAGTAAAAGTCTTTCAATTCCTAATCCAAAACCAATTCCACTTATACCTTTTGGTCCTCCTAGTTGCTCAACAAGGCCATCATATCTACCTCCACCACATACAGTACTTTGTGCTCCTATATCATTAGATATAATTTCAAAGGCAGTTTTTCTGTAATAATCTAATCCTCTAACTATTGTTTTATCAACTACAAAGTTTATATCCATTTCATTTAAGTATTCTTGTAATTTCGTAAAGTGAGTTTTACAATCATCACATAAATGGTCTGCAATAAATGGTATATCCTTAATATTTTCTTTACATGTAGGGTTTTTACAATCTATAACCCTCATTGGATTTTTTTCTCTTCTTTCATTACAAGTCTCGCATAATACATCTGCTTTTGAATCAAGATATTCTTTTAATAAAGCATTGTATTCTTTTCTACAAACTGGACAACCAACTGAATTTATGCTTACTATTAAATCCTTTAGTCCAACTTCATTGAAAAATTGAACAGCTAATGCTATTATTTCAGCATCCATTGAAGGAGTATCACTTCCAAGTGCTTCTATACCAAATTGATGAAATTGTCTTTGTCTTCCAGCTTGTGGTCTTTCATATCTAAAGCAAGGTGTAACATAAAATAACTTAGTTGGTTGAGTATCTGCATACAATTTATTTTCTATAAATGCTCTTACTACACCCGCTGTTCCTTCTGGTTTTAATGTGATTTCTCTGTCACCTTTATCTTTAAAGGAATACATTTCTTTTTGAACTATATCTGTAGTATCTCCAACACTTCTCTTAAAAAGTTCTGTATGTTCAAATATAGGTGTTACCATTTCTTCATATCCATATAAAGCGCATATTTCTCTAAATTTATTTTCTACATAACTCCATTTATAAGCCTCTTTTGGAGTTATGTCTTTAGTTCCTCTAGGAGCTTTAGTCAACATTTTTATATACCTCTTCTTTCTTTCTTTTTATCATTTCATCTACTCTTTCAATGTATTGTTCAACATTTTTTACATTTTCTACTCTTTCAATTCTATCTTCGTCTACATAAACAAATTTTGATATAGCACCTGCACCTAATGCATAGTTACTTTGTTTTTCTTCCATAATTTGTATATTATAAATACACTCGTATCCTTCTTTAGCATAACCTATATTTTCTAAATTTCCTAACATATGTTTTTGTCTGTACATATAATATGGATTTAATCCCATATCTTTTGCGTATTTCATTGATAAATCTATCATTTTTACCATTTCTTCATACTGTGTTAGGTGTTCTTTATACATATCCATATTTATATTTAAGTTAGACGCTCTCTTTATAGCTAATGTATGAACTGTAAGACTTTCTGGAGAAAGTCTTTTTATTTCTTCTAATGTATTCTTCACCATATTTAAGTCCTCATCTATAAGACCTAAAATTATATCCATGTTTATATTATCAAATCCCATTCTACGGGCCATATTAAAACAGTCTACTAAATCAGAAACTTTATGTTCTCTACCAATTTTAACTAAAGTCTCATCATTCATAGTTTGAGGATTTATACTAATTCTACTTACATTGTGTTTTTTCAATACTTTTAGTTTTTGCTCTGTAATAGTATCTGGTCTACCTGCTTCTACAGTAAATTCCTTAATTTTAGTTAAATCTAATTCATTAAATAATGAATTTATAAGCAAGTCCAACTCTTCCTCATCCAATGTAGTAGGAGTTCCACCACCAATATATAAAGTTTCAATTTCTTTGTTAGTATCCTTGATAAGCTTGGCAAAACCCCTAATTTCTTCAATCAATTTATAAACATATTCTCTTTTCAAATGCCCAAATTGCTTTAATGAATTTGAAGGAAATGAACAATATACACATCTAGTTGGACAAAATGGAATACTTACATAAAGAGAAATTTTATTTTTATCTATAGGATACATAAATACTCGCTCTCTTTTGGCGATTTCCAGAGCTAAATCTATTTTCTCATCTATTATAAAATAATTATCTTTTAGAATAGTTCTTATGCTATTATCATCTAACTTTTTATCCATTAGATTGTGGACAATTTTGACTGGTCTAATACCAGTCAAAATTCCCCATGGAACATAAGAATTAAACATTTGTTTAAGCACTATAAACATGCTTTTTTTGATACTTTCTTTACATAACTTTTTAAAGTTTCTCTTACTTTCATTATCTAACTTATTCAAAAAACCTTCAATGGATTTGCTATTATCAAATCCATTTAAAAATTCAAGATTCATATTTTCTATATTTTGTATTGATTCATACTTTAAATTTCCATCTTCATAACACTCAGTACTTGAAGACAATACACCATTTTCATAAATCAATCTATTTGTTAAATACATTGACTCCATATTATTACTACATTTATCAGAGTCAGTAAACTTAAATTCATTAGTAAACAATTTTATAAGTTCTGCTACTTCATACTTATAACTGTGTCCTTTTAAAAAAACATATAACATCAACTTAACTCCTTCTATTTAACAGTAGAAGAACCCCATCTCTAATACAGTTATTAAATATTTGATACATTATTTAATACTACTATAAAATTACATATAAGGATTTGTCTTCTTTTCAACCCCTAGAGTACTAGTTGGACCATGTCCAGGATATACTCTAACAGCATCTTCATATTTACATAATTTTTTAAGTGATTTTTCCATTTGATGAAAATCTCCACTATACAAGTCAGTTCTACCAATGCTTCCAGCAAATAAAGTATCTCCTGTGAACAATTCATCTTCAACTCTTATACACATACATCCTTGTGTATGTCCTGGAGTATGCAAGAAAGTCATTTTTAATTCACCAAGTTCAAGCTTGTCTTTATCATTTACATATATATCTGCATCGAACTCTTGTGCTCCACATCTCATTGTATAGCTTAGATTTTTATTTTTATCATTTAATAATTCTTTTTCATCAATATGTGCAACTACCCTAGCACCAGTTTTATCTTTAATATCTTTAACATATCCTATATGGTCTCCATGCCCATGAGTAAGAATTATATATTCGATATTTAATTCATTTTCTTTTACAAAACTTAGAGTATCTACCAAACTTCCACCTGGGTCTATAACTGCACATTTTTTAGTTTTTTCATCACCTAATACATAAGTATTTACTCCAAAATAACTATCTACAAATTTTTTTATAACCATTAAAGTTTTCCCCCTTAAAAAGATTTACTTGAATCTAATAGTATTGTTACTGGACCATCGTTAGTTAATTCTACCATCATATGAGCCGCAAATTGTCCTGTACCAACTGTTACACCTTTATCTTTTGCCTTTTTTATAAACTCTTCGTACAGATTATTTGCAAGTTCTGGTTTAGCTGCATTACTAAATCCAGGTCTTCTTCCTTTTCTACAATCTCCATATAAAGTAAATTGAGATACTACTAAAAGCTCTCCACCTATATCCATTAGAGATAAATTCATTTTGTCATCTTCATCTTCAAAAATTCTCAGATTCAATATTTTGTCAATCATATAATCTACATCACTTGATTTATCATCATGAGTCACTCCTAATAATACTAGTAACCCTTTATTTATTTGACCTATAGTGTTTTCATCTACTGTAACTTTAGATGAAGATACTCTCTGTACTACTGCTCTCATAGTTTCCTCCCTATTATTTTAACTCTAATTTGTCATTCTATAAATACTTTCTACACCAGGAATTGCTTTTAATTTTTTCATTAGAATTTTTAATTCGTCTGTGTCATTAACTTCTACAAGTAGGTTTATACTTACAATACTATCCTTACCTTTTCTTGCATTTATTCCATTTAAACTAAGTTTATCCATTGCAACAATATGAGTTATTTCATTAACAATTCCTCTTCTGTCAACAGCCTTTATTTGAATCTCTGCTTCAAACTTACCTTTTCCTGCTGAACTCCATGAAACTTCTACCAATCTATTTTGGAAGAAATCTCCATTGTTGTTTGCATTTGGGCAATCAGCTCTGTGTATAGCTACTCCTCTACCCTTAGTGATATATCCTACAATTTCATCTCCTGGAAGAGGATTACAACACTTAGCAAATCTTACTAAGATATTGTCAAGCCCTTTTACTATAATCCCTTGTGATGCATTTTTCTTTCTCTTTTTACTGTATTCTGTTTCACTTATATTGTGTTTATTTAAATCTTCTTCTTGTATTTGTTGTTCTTTTTTAACTTTTTTAACTTCTTTTAAATATAAATCTTTTACTTTAGATACAACTTGAGATGACATTATACCACCATAACCTACAGTAGCAACTAAATCCTCAACACTTGGCTGATTAAATTTCTTAGCAACTAGTGCCATATATTTTTCAACAAGAGGGTCTTTTTGTGGTATATCATGCTTCTTAAATTCTCTTTCTAATATTGTATTTCCACGGTCAACATTTTCTTCTCTTCTTTCTTTCTTGAAAAATTGTCTAATTCTACTCTTAGCATTTGGTGTCTTTACTATATTAAGCCAATCTCTACTTGGACCATTAGAATTAGATGATGTAAGCACCTCTACAATATTACCATTTTGAAGCTTATAATCAATAGGAACTATTCTTCCATCAATTTTAGCTCCTACACATTTATTTCCTACATTTGTATGAACCCTATACGCAAAATCTATAGGTGTTGATTCTGCTGGTAATTCAATTACGTCTCCTTTTGGTGTAAATACATAAACCTGACTATTAAATACATCTTCTTTAAGTGCATCCATAAACTCTTGTGGGTCTTTTAAGTCTTTTTCCCACTCCATCATTTGTCTCAACCACTGAAGTTTCTCTTCAACCTTTGATTCTTTACTAGAAATACCTTCTTTATATTTCCAATGGGCTGCGATACCATTTTCAGCTATATTATGCATTTCATGAGTCCTTATTTG
Source organism: Clostridioides sp. LIBA-6822 (assembly GCF_056688955.1). Lineage (NCBI taxonomy): Bacteria > Bacillati > Bacillota > Clostridia > Peptostreptococcales > Peptostreptococcaceae > Clostridioides > Clostridioides sp. LIBA-6822. The sequence goes on from NZ_CP196995.1 coordinate 3,251,964, forward strand.
TATCTCTAAAGGCTCTCCATCAGGACCTACAACAGTAGTATGCAATGATTGATACAGATTTGGCTTTGGCATTGCTATATAATCTTTAAATCTGCCTGGAATAGGTCTCCATAATGTATGAACTATACCAAGAACTGCATAACAATCCTTTACATTATCTACTAGTATTCTTACTGCTGTTAAATCAAAAATTTCTTCAAAAGTCTTATGTTTTTTTTGCATCTTTCTATAAATACTGTAAAAATGCTTTGGTCTACCATATACATCACATGGTATACTTAAATCTTTAAACTTATCTTTAAGAAGTTCAACAATTCCGTGTATATAATCTTCTCTTTGACTTCTCTTCATTGACACTCTATCAACTAAATCATAATACCCTTCTGGGTCCATAAATCTTAATGCTCTATCTTCTAATTCCCACTTTATCTTAGAAATTCCTAATCTATGAGCTATACCTCCATAAATTTCAAGTGTTTCTTTTGCCTTATATTTCGCTTTTTCTGGAGGCATGTATTTTAATGTTCTCATATTGTGCAATCTATCGGCAAGTTTTATAAGTATAACTCTTATATCTTTCGCCATTGCCAAAAACATTTTTCTTAGGTTTTCAGATTGAGTTTCTTCTTTTGAACGATATTTTATTTGACCAAGTTTCGTTACTCCATCAACTAAATCCGCCACTTCTTTGCCAAATTCTTTTGTTATGTCTTCATAGGTATATTCCGTATCTTCTACAACATCATGAAGTAAACCAGCTGTTATAGTTTCAATATCTAATTCCATCTCTATCAAAATGTTTGCCACTGCTAATGGATGAATAAAGTATGGTTCCCCAGATTTTCTATATTGTCCTTCATGCGCTTTTTTTGCAAGATTATAGGCTTTTTCAACCATTTCAAAATTTGCATTAGGCGCATAAACTTTTATTTTTTCAATTATTTCTTGTAATTCTTTATCATGCATATAACCACCTATTTTGTATAAAATTTTAATATATATGAAAATAGTTGGTGCTATACCAACTATTGTAAAAGTACTAGTATTTTATAAGAGAATTAACATTATAGTTAGATAACTTTTCTCTCCCATTTAAGAATTCTAGCTCAATTAAAAATTGCATAGAAACTACTTCTCCACCTAATTTTTCTACAAGCTTAGCAGCAGCTTCCATAGTTCCACCAGTAGCCAATAAATCGTCTACTATTGCTACTTTTTGACCTTTTTTAATTGCATCTTTATGTATTTCTAAAGTATCCGTACCATACTCTAAGCCATACTCATAACTCTCAACTTCTCCTGGTAATTTTCCAGGCTTTCTAATTGGAACAAATCCTACTCCTAAAGCATACGCTACAGGTGTACCCATCAGAAATCCTCTTGCTTCTGGGCCTATTACTAAATCTACACCTTTATTTTTTAGTTCTTCAACTATAGAGTCTACTGCATATTTAAATGCCTCGCCATCTTTAAATAGAGTAGTAACATCTTTAAAATCTATACCTGGCTTTGGGAAATCATCAATATTCCTTATAAAGTTTTTTAAATCCATGGGAAACGCCTCCTAATAACTGCTATTATATTGTTTTTCTAAATTTTTTAGATTATTGAGTATTAAACTCTCATTTAAATCTAATTTTTTCTGTGGTTTTGGCAATATTCTTATGAGTACAGAATTTTTTTCATAATTTAAATTAAAGTCAAGTAAATTTAATTCTCTAAACACATTCAATATCGTAAAAAACTTTAATGGAATTACATTAAAAGTTCCCTTTATATTTACCATATCCAAATCAATTTCTTTTTTTATGAGTGCTTGTTTATAAATTGTTATAAATTCATCTCTTGATGGAACCATATTACTAACTACATTCTTTAAATATAATAGGTCTGTTTTATTATAATATTTTATAATTTCACTTTCTTCTCTTTTATTCTCATATATATACGAATATTCGCCTTTATTGTATAAATAATCATAAAGAATAATATTATTATATCTTTTTAAGTCTATTTTATCAATATTAGGAGAAAATATAAGCTCTAATTTATCAGTATTTTTGCTAATATCTTCAATAATATTGTAATTTATCTTAAAATCTAAATCTACAAGTGATATATCTGACACTGCTCTATAAAATCCATTTATAGAATTAGATATTATTAATGTACCTTTTTCAAAATAATCAAATATATTTATATCAGTATTTCCATCAAATAATTCAAAGTCAGATACAGATATATTATACAAGCTTTGTGTATCTTTTGGTATTATTTTTGACATTAATTTCAGTGAAAGTTTGTCATTACTTGCACTTTTAGGTCGAGCTAATCGGATATCTTTAAGTAAAAACTGTACTTTCCTATTTCCCATATAGTTATTTTCATCTAATTGGAACAATACATCTACTTTGTCTCCTACTTTATACAATGATTTTAAGTGACTCATGTTAAATCCTATACATTCATAGCTTTTTTCTTTTTCTATACTTAATTTTAGATGTTGTTGATTTTTACCTATAATTTTTAAATCTTTTAAGATATAATTTCTAACTATAAATCTAGGATTTGGATTATTTAATCCAAAAGGCTCTAACTTATGTAATTCTTCTACAAGATTTAAATTTATTACATTTTCTTGTAGTTCAAATTCAACATTAACATTCTCTATCATATCATCTTCAGTTAAATTATAATTTGCAAATTTATTTATTTCATTTGCTAAAGCTTCCACATTATCTGAATTTAAAGATAATCCTGCTGCTTGTTCATGACCTCCAAACTTAGTCATTAAGTCTTTACACTTTACAAGAGCTTCAAACACATTAAATCCTTTTATAGACCTTGCTGAACCAGTAGCCTCTCCATCTTCTATGCCTAAAAGAATTGTAGGTTTATAGTATTTTTCAGTTAGCTTTGATGCTACAATTCCTATTATTCCATGTTGCCAACCTTCTTTAGCTAAAACCAACACTTTATCATCATTGTATCTGCTATTAGACTTTAACATTTCTTCAGCTTCATGATACATCTTAGCCTCAATCATCTGTCTTTCATTATTTTTTTCTTCTAATATATTAGATATTTCTATAGCTTCCTCTTGTGATTGAGTTGTAAACAACTCCACCCCTAAGTAAGAATAACCCAATCTACCAGAAGCATTTATCCTAGGACCTATTGCAAAACCTATATGAGAAGAACCTATTTTATCACTTTCTACACCACAAACTTTTATAAGCTCTCTTAATCCAATATTTTTGCCTTCTTTCATTAATTTTAAACCATTTTTTACAATTATTCTATTTTCATCTATAAGTGGAACAATATCACAAATAGTTGCCAGAGTTACTATTTCTAGATAATCATACATACTAGTTTTAAATTCTTCTTTTGGAGTTAATGCTTGAATCATTTTAAATGCTACTCCACATCCACATAGTGAATCAAATGGATAATTACAATCTTCTTGTTTTGGATTTATTACTGCAAATGCTGATGGAATCTCATTTTGACATTCATGATGGTCTGTTATTATAACATCTATACCCAAATCATTCGCTATATTGACCTCAGATACCGATGTAATTCCACAGTCAACACTTATAATCAAGTCACATCCTCTAGAGCTTATAAGCTTAATAGCCTCTTCATTTATACCATAGCCTTCTTCTAATCTATTTGGGATATAGTAATCCACATGATACCCTATACTTTTAAAATATATACATAAAATAGAAGTAGATGACACACCATCAACATCATAATCTCCATAAATCCAAATTTTTTCGTTATTTTCAATAGCTGATTTTATCCTATCAACAGCCTTCTGCATATCTTTCATCAAAAAAGGGTCCCTTAAATAATCTAAAGATGGATTCATAAATATTTCTGAATCTTTTTCACTACATATCCCTCTATTTTTTAAAATTTGGCAGATTTCCGGGGAAATATTAATTTTTTTGCTAAATTCACTTTCCTCTATCTTACCTTTATATTTCAATATCCATTTTTTCAAATTTTATTCCCCCTAATCCTTTTTATATTTTGACCTAACACTCCTTATAACTAAACAAAGCCCTATTATAAAAGATATAAAGAAACCTCCTATAGCAGTAAACTTTATCCATATATTGTTTTCTATATTTGGAGATGCAATTATAAGGGAAGAACCCACTATAATTGATGCTAACACTAAGCTCAGTGATATTTGAGACGTTAACTCTAATATACAATTTTCTAACTTTGTCATTTTTACGTCTTCAATTTGCATTTTTATGTTGTTTCTTTCTACATTCTTTAAGATTGCTTTTAACTGTTTTGGAATAGTTTTTATATCAAGTAATATTTCCTCTATATTTTGTCTTGAACTTAAAACGACATTTTTAGGATTAAACTTATTCTTATAATGATGTTTCATAAACTCTTTTCCCATAGAACCAAAAGAAAAATCTGTATTTAAAGTTCTACTTGTTCCTTCTAATGTTATAATAGTCTTAGCAAGAGTCACAAATTGTGCTGGCATGATTATCTTATACTGTCTAAAAAATCTAAACAGTTCATTTAATACATCTGTTACATTTATTTTTTCTATAGAAACATCATAGTAGTAATGTATTAGATAAAGTAAATCCTGTCTAAGACCTTTAATATCTGCTTCTCCATTTAATGCATCCATTTCTATCAACAAGTATATTATCTTGTCAACATTCTTTTCTACACCTGCTAATGCAATTTCATTTAATTGGTTTAGCGTTTTATTGTCAATAATTCCAATCATTCCGAAATCTATATATGCTATCTTGTTTTTAGCAACTACAAATATATTACCTGGATGTGGGTCTGCATGAAAAAATCCATGGGATAATACTTGTGTAAAAAAAGACCTCACGCCTATTTCAACAATAGTTTTTGTATTATAGCCCAGTCTCTTTATTTTTTCTACATCACTTAATTTTGTACCATTAACCTTCTCCATTACTAAAATTTTCTTAGTATTATATTCTGGGTATATTTTAGGTATATATACTTCATCGCTATTTTTAAATATCCTAGAGAATTTAGTTGCATTTATAGCTTCAAAAGTATAATCCAGTTCTCTCATTAATTGAGTTTGAAATTCTTCAATCATTTGTACTAAGTCTAAATTAAAATCTTTTTTTAAATCCTTTAAAGTATTTGCAACTGTTCTAAGAATTTCTAAATCAGACTTTATTATTTTCTCTATATTTGGTCTTTGAATTTTTACAATTACTTCTTCTCCAGTTCTAAGTATACCCTCATAAACTTGTCCAATTGAAGCAGCTGCAATTGGTTCTTCTTTAAACTCTAAGAATATCTCTTCTATACTTAATCCTACTTCTTCTTTAAATATCTCAATGGCTATATTTGAGTCAAATTTCTCCACATCATCTCTAAGTTTTGATATCTCATCAATTATATCTTGGTCTAACAAGTCTTTTCTTGTACTCAGTATCTGCCCTATTTTTATATATGTAGGTCCTAATTCTTCTAAAACTCTTTTTATTCTCTCACCAGTTGTCATATTTTTTATTTCTTCTGGTGGGTCAAATAGTGGAATTTTATAAGCTATTCCTTCTATATTTAATCTTTCTACAATAAAACTAAAACCATACTTTATTAAAACATATCCAATTTCTCTATATCTTTTTAAATTTCTATAACTTATTCTCAAATATTTTCACTCCTAAAATAGGTATACCCAAAAACTTACACCTTAATTTATCACATATATGACATTATCCTACCAATTGATATTCTAATATCCTCTTTAATATTTAATTTTATCACATATACTAGTAATTTTATTAAAATTATTTAACTCAGTTAATTTTTATTTTTGACATTTTATACCTATTTTAATCAGACACTTTTTTAAAACTAAAATATCAACTAAATTTAATAAAATAAATTAGTGGTTGCCTCAAAACAGATTTAAGTATGTTTTGAAACAACCACCTTTTAATTTAATATTTTTGATTTTGTGCTGCTTCTAGATACCATTCGTAGGATTCATCAATATATCTTTTATCTTCTTCTGTAAGTTCTCTAACAACCTTACCAGGAGACCCCATTATCAAAACACCTGGTGGAAACTTCTTATTAGATGTAATTAATGTACCTGCTCCTATCAAAGTATATTCTCCTATTTCAGCATTATCCAATATTATTGAACCCATACCAATCAAAACATTGTCGCTAATTTTACAACCATGAACTATTGACCTATGCCCGACTGTTACATTGTTACCAATTATAGTGTCTGCATCTCCATGAACTATAGAACAATCTTGTATATTAGTATTTTCTCCAATAGTTATCGGTCCTTCATCTCCTCTAACTACCGCATTATACCATACACTTGAATTCTTACCTATTTTGACGTTTCCAATTATATCTGCTGATTTTGCCACAAATACACTTTCATCAATTAAAGGCTTATCTTCCAAATAATCTCTAATCATATATAAACAACTCCTTTAAGATATAAATTTAGTTAGTTGCTCCTTCTAACATCAACTTAGCTTGTATCATTATAGAGCACTCTGTACGTTTTCTTTGCATTTCACATCCTAATTCATATGGTTTTGATATGTCATTATTAAAGTTTATTGCATTTGCATGACATCCACCTGAACAGTAAAACTTATTCCAACATTGTTTACACTCTTCTTTAGTATATACATGAGCTTCTCTAAACATATTTTTTAAGCTTTCTGGAAGTACAATTTCTTCATCAAATATATTTGCCATTTTAAATTCTTCATTTCCAACAAATTGATGGCATGGATAGATATCTCCATTTGGTGTTACAGAAAGATATTCATTTCCAGCACCACATCCAGTTATTCTCTTTATTACACATGGTCCTTGATTTAAATCTATCATAAAATGGAAAAACTTAAATCCATCTCCTTGTAATTGTCTATCTGCATACTCCACAGCAAACTTTTCATACTCTTCAAATATCTTAGGTAAATCTTCTTCTCTAAGTGCATATGGATTACTTTCATCTCCAACAACTGGCTCTACAGATGTTAATTTAAATCCTAAATCTGCAAAATGCATAACATCTTTAGCAAAATCCAAATTATCTCTTGTAAATGTCCCTCTTATATAGTAATACTTATCTTTCGCTCTTTTTTCCACAAGCTTTTTAAATCGTGGTAATGTAATATCATAACTCCCTTTATCATTTAAAGTTGGTCTCATATTATCATTAATTTCTTTTCTTCCATCTAAACTTAAAACCACATTATGCATATTTTCATTTATATAATCTATAATTTCATCATTTAATAGTACACCATTTGTAGTTATTGTAAATCTTATATTTTTATTATAATCTTTTTCAATACTTCTACCATAATCAACTAACTGTTTTACAACTTCAAAATTCATCAAAGGCTCTCCACCAAAGAAATCTATCTCTAAGTTCTTTCTACTGCCTGAATTAGCAATCAAATAGTCTATTGCTGCCTTACCTACTTCAAAGCTCATAAGTTCTTTTTCTCCACCAAAGTCACCTTGAGCTGCAAAACAGTATTTACATTTTAAATTACAATCATGTGCTACATTCAAACATAAAGCTTTTACCACAGGTTCTCTATGTACAAAACTTGGATGATATTGATATGTATCTTCTGTATATAAAAGACCTTCTTTTTCTAAATTTGATATTTCTTCATATGCTTCATTTATTTTTTCTTCTTGATATTTAGATTTCAATACATCTAATACTTCTTCTTTACTTTTTTCTTTATAAAAGTCTAATAAGTCGTATGCAACATCATCTAATACATGAACAGCTCCACCATTCACATCTAAAACGATATTATATCCATTCATAGAAAATTTATGTATCATACTCATAACCTACCTCCTAAATTACTATCTATACTAAAGTTTTTTATTATTTTAATTAAACTTTACCCTTCATTATATCATAAGTTTATCTAAAATACATACAATACAAAAATGACTTACTAATCGTAAGTCATTTCATTGGATACACTATATCCCCCTAAATTGGCACACTAATACACTATCAAATATATATTATACACCCGTAAAATAAATTTTGTATCTAGTTTTATATGATTTTAACCTTATTAAAATATAATAATTCCTTTTTTATAATAATTTTATGTAAATAATTGCTTGTGTTTAATTTTTCTTCTTTAAAGTCTTAATTTCTTCAGGAACTTTAGGCTGATGTATAATCCATGGACAAGTACTATTAGCTGACAATATAGCAGTGCTAAGTGCTAATGAACTAGCAAATTTCATAAATTTTACAATAAACTTCTTCATAACTTAATTCTCCCTCATACATATTTTACTTATATTCTTAGCTTTTAATTTTCCTAATACCAACATTATAAATATCCAAAACATAGCAAATACACTATATATGAAATAATCTACAAATATATTTAATAAAAAACTTAAAACTGTCATTGATAACACTACTGTAGATATAAATATAGCAACTTTTTTGTAAGTTGATTTTTCTCTATCACTAATAGGATTACTTCTATGCTCTATTGGACAGAGAAGACAAATTCCAATCCAACTAATACTAGCAATAATCATAATGATATTTTTAAATAAGTATATATTTAGATTTTCTATAATTAATATTGTAGACAAAATTATAAAAACAAAAGTCAATAGGCATCTAAAATAATTGTCTGCATGATACCCTCCTGAAAATTGTCTTATTGGACAGTAGCACATCAAGAAAAACAATATATATGTAAATTTACCAAATAAAAAACCTATGAGCAGCATGGTCGTTATATTAACTATAAAAGCCATTAATATTTCAAATCCATAAGAGTAAACTCTGGATTCATTATTATCTATCATATTATTACAGATTAAAACAGATGTCATTTTATCAGCATATTTCTTAAACATTTTTACCTCCAAAAAAATTTTACATACATAGAATACCTTCTTTTTTGAGAAAATTCAATATACTTTACAAAACTAGTTGTTAAAATTGTAAAACTGGTCAAAAAAAGACCTATATAAATTTTTAGATATTCTTTATATAACAAAATAATTATAATAAAATAGTTTTACTATCTTTTATATACATAAAAACACCTAACTTATTACTATAAGCTAGGTGTCTTTATACAGTACAAAATATCAGTTTTTAATTTATTTACAGATATTCTTCTATATATTTCAACTTTGTTTTTGTTTTACATATTGTAGTGCTTTTCTATTCTGTTTTACTGCCTCTAAGCAAATTTTTTCTGTTTGATTATCAACAAATTCCAAAGCTCTATAATTTTGTTTTACTGCTTCTAGACACACTTTTTCTGTTTGTTTTTTCACATATTTCAACATTCTATAATCTTGCTTTACTGCTTTTAAACAAATTTCTTCTGTTTGCTCTTTTACATATTTAAGGGCCTCATAACTTTGATTTACTGCCTCTAAACAAACTTCTTCTGTTTGTTTCTTTACATATTGTAAAGCATTATAATTTTCTCTTACTGCCTCTATGCACATTAATTCAGTCTGATTTTCTATATATTTAAGAGTCTTTCCATTTTGTTTTACTGCTTCTACAAAAACTCTTTCTGTTGGAACTTTTACATAACTTAATATTTCTTTTATTTGAAGTTCTTCAAATGAACCTTTTATTGCCTCTATACATATATCTTCTGTCTGTTTTTTTACATATTGCAAGACTTTCCCATTTTGTCTAACTGCTTCTATACATATTTCTTCTGTCTGCTCTTTTACATATTGTAACGCTCTTCCATCATTTCTAACTGCTTCCATACATATATCTTCTGTCTGTTTTTTTACATATTGTAGTGCCATATAACTTCTTCTAACTGCTTCTATACATATTTCTTCTGTCTGCTCATTTACATAATACAATGCAAAATCATTTTGTTTTACTGCTTCTATACATATTTCTTCTGTTTGCTCTTTTACACAAGGTAGTGCACTATAATTTTCTTTTACTGCTTCTAAACATATACTATTATTTTGTTCTTTAACATAAGCTAGAGATTTTCCATCTTTTTTTACTGCTTCTAAACATATAGTTGGAGTTTGCTCTTTTATATCTTTAAGTATCTCTGCAACATCATTTTTTGATGCCCTTTCTATAAATGCTAGACACACATCTTCAGTTTGCTCTTCTACAAATTTAAAAACTTCCATGACATCATGAGTAGATGCATTTTTTATAGCCTCAATTAATACATTATCTGTCTTGTCATTTATGTAGTACAAGGCTCTGTAGTTCTGCTTGACTGCTTCTATACAAATATCCTCTGTTTGATTTGTTATATACTTAAGAGCCTTGTATGTCTGTTTAACTGCTTCCATACATACTCCATAAGTCTTATCTTTTACAAACTCAATTATAGTACCATCCTGTTTTACTGCTAGTAAACACATTTCCTCTGTTTGATTTTCTATGTCTTTCAATTCTCTGTAATCATATTTTACTCTGCTTAAGTCATTTAAATGTACTTTACTTTCTTCCTTTGAATTTTCCTCATTATTCTCTATATCATCCTCAAATTCTTCATCATCTAAATAGTCATCTTTTTCTGGTAAAAATATAGATTTAATTTTATTTTTTATATCCATAAAATTAACCTCCTTTAATACGATTTTATCATTAAAGTAAATCGTTTTTAAGTATTTATTTAATTAATTTTATATTAAGTTCCTTTAAAAGTCCATTCATTGTCGATAGATTATATTTTATATTAATAAATTTATTTTACATATGTGGGGTAATAAATTTAATAGTGGACAGTTTCCATCCCATTAGTATACACTATTTATATTTATTACTCATTTATAGTGATTTTTTTCAATTTTTTTCTTATTTACTATATCATAATTATCCAATTTATGATATTATTTAAATATAATATAAGTTTTATAAAGTATATTAAATATATTATAAGATGGAGGTCGAGTAATTTTGAAAGGAAACATAGTACAATTTAATTTTGCAGATATAGAGGAAGAAGTATATTCGTTAGATTATGCAATAGCATGGAATACAGATGAGGAAAACGTAAACATCATACCATTTACAAATAAATTTTGTAAAGAATCTATAGAATCTTTTTGTCTAGGTAAGATTGACAACTTTGTTGAAATATTAAATGAAGGATTTGTTGAAAATCATCATTATGTGCATTTAGATAAAATAATTAGTGTCCCTAAGAAAAAGGTTAATTTAGTATATCAACAAGACACACATGGTTATCTTTTAAGAGATGATAATAATAATCTTATTCCTGCAAAAATAACTTCAGAACAATCTAAGTCTATATCAAATAAGATGGAGTTATTCTGTGCTGGTGAAGAAAAATGTTTAATTAATATATTACTAAAGGCTGACCCATCATATATTTTAGATGTAGATAGTATAAAGGATAAGAACATTCTAAATTTAGGTTATGAGTCTATTGATAGATACAAAGAATACAATTTTGACGATGATAAGATTTTAATCTTTTTTATAAATAAAAAACGTTACTCATTAATTATGAAAAAAACAAATAATTCTAGTAATGATTTAAATACTAGAAATAATGATATAAAAAAATTATTTACTAATAATGCAGAAAATCTTAGCTAGTATTATAATTTTAGCTAAGATTGTTAATTAAATTAATAATAGTATACAAAATGGGAGTAGATAAATCTACTCCCATTCATTTATAATAAACAAATAAATCCATAAACCTATTGAGTGATTATAATTTTTAGATTGTGTTATCTTGCATTTTTAAATTTAAGGTAACTTTCTATTCTAAACTTTAATCTCTACATCAATATCTTCAACTGTAACAACTTACAATTAAATCTTTAATAATCAAACTTTAGACTATCTATATTAAAACTCAAATTAGATTCAGGATTTATTTGGATATCACATTTATTTTATTAAATATTAATTAATTATTTTCTACTTACAAACTTAGTCTTCCCCTAATTCTATTATTAAATACTTTTAATTATTTTTCAATACAATATTAATTTTTAACAATATTTATTTTAGATTTATTTTGTAAATCCAGACACTTTCCACACTCCTTTTTCATCTACAATATCAATATTGATATCAGAAAAACTTCCTCTTCCAGTGTCACTCATTATATCATTACCCCCAAATACCACATTATAACATCTTTTTCCATTTTCTTTTAAATCCACATTTTCCATATATACAATTTTATCATTATCAATATAATCTGGTAAATTCATCTCAAACTTAGTATCATTAAAAAGCTTATGATTATCCAAATTGATAAAGAGAGTGTTTATCTTACTTTCTACATCCATAGTAGTTAATAAAACCTTTGTATTATTTTCTTTTATAGCCTTTATATACATTTTTATCAAATCTTCATTGCTTAACTTTGATACCTCTATATATAAAGAATTGGACTTATCTATACAATTCTCTTCTATCCATGAACTTAAGTCTTCTTTTGTTACTTCTTTAAAACTATGTCTTTTTAAGCTAATAGCGTTCCCTTCATGCCTTCCAGAATCAATATACGCTCCTACAATTTTTCCTTCATACCTTATTATTATACCTCTAGTACTTAATAGAGTATCTTCAAGTTCATCTGATAATGGTTCAGTTAAATTGTATATCTCAGCAGTAATCTCTTTTGATTTTAAGTTTGAAAAGTCTAAACCTATATCTTTAGATAGCTCTATATTATATGCCCAGTATAACTTCTCTACTGTATCTTCTGATGAATACTTAAAATTATTTGGAATTGTTTTTTGTTGAGATGATATTAAAAAACTTGGTGTCCAGTTATACTTTTTAAAAAGTTCATTTACATCATTAGGTACTTTCGAATATTGAGGTCTAAATTCTTCAAGTGATGATATCAACCTAAAGAAATCATGTGGTACATTAAATTTTTCATTATTATATTCAATATTTCCGACATTATGTGTACTATCATATGAGTAACTTATGATTTTTTGTTCTCCATCACCATTATAGAAATTTATACTTTGACTTTTTAATATAACTTCATTCGTATTCTTATCTTTATCTTTATCTTTATAATACGTTACACCATTTAAATAATTTAGTATCTCATCTATTAAATGTTTATCTAAAATTAAAATTGGCTTAGAATCATTTTCTTGACTAGTATTACTGTAAATTTCTATTTTTTTTGTATCTTTTAAATCTAAATATATTTTTTTATCATGTTTATCATTTATTAAATTGGGTTTTGTATTTAAATATAATATTACAAAACTCAAAATAAGCATAGCTATGATAAATACTTTTGTTTTTATACCTTTCAAATTGTATACCTCCATTAAATATTTATTAGATGCAGACTATATCCTTAATACCAAACCATAAATATTATAATACATTAAATTATACAATAAAAAAGCCATAGTATATAGACAAACTATGGCTTTTACTCATTCATTAAATAATTTTCATTATCTATAATCTACCTAAATAAGTATTTATGTAGATATAATTTAATAATTACATATTAAAACTAGTTTCAATATATTTCTTTATTTCTTCAGCAGTACCCATATTAAGTACTTCATCAGCTAATTTTTTCATATCAGATTCTTTAACTGAAGTTATTAACTTTCTAGCAGGAAGTATTGATATTGGAGACATAGAGAACTCATCTAATCCCATACCTAAAAGTATTGGTATCATTTTTTGGTCTCCAGCAGATTCTCCACACATACCTGCCCATTTACCTTCTTTATGTGCATTATCTATAACTGTCTTTATAAGTCTTAAAACAGCTGGATTAAATTGATTATAAAGATAGCTTATTTTTTGATTCATTCTATCAACTGCACAAGTATATTGAATTAAGTCATTAGTTCCTATAGAGAAGAAATCTACATGTTTAGCCAATACATCAGATATTATAGCAGCAGATGGTACTTCTATCATCATACCAATTTCTACATCTTTAGCATAAGCTACACCCTCAGAATCAAGTTCTGCTAAAACTTCTTTTACAACTTCTTTAGCTTGTAATAATTCTTCTAAAGATGAAATCATAGGGAACATGATTCTTAGTTTTCCATGAACACTTGCTCTATATAAAGCTCTTAATTGAGTCTTAAATATATCTTTTCTATCTAAGCAAAGTCTTATTGCTCTATAACCTAAGAATGGATTCATTTCAGGTTCCATACTTAAATAACTTAATTCTTTATCTCCACCTATATCCAGTGTTCTTATAACTATAGGTTTCCCATCCATTCCTTCTAGTACAGCTTTGTAAGCTTCATATTGTATTTCTTCAGTTGGGAAAGAATCTCTATCCATGTATAAGAATTCTGTTCTATAAAGACCAACACCTTCTGCATCATTCTTTATTAGACCTTCTATATCATTAGGAGTTCCTATATTACCAGCTAGTTCTACATGCTTACCATCTAAAGTTACAGATGCTTTTCCCTTTAATAATTGTAATGCTTTTCTCTCTTCTTCATACTTAGCTTTTAACTCAGTATATTTATTTATAGTCTCTTCATCTGGATTAACGATTACTTCTCCAGTATCTCCATTGAAGACTACAAAATCTCCATCCTTAACATTTGAAGTTATATCACTTAATCCAACGATTGCAGCTATCTCTAAAGTTCTAGACATGATAGCCGTATGAGAAGTTCTTCCACCTATATCAGTTAAAAATCCTAAAACCATTTTTTTATTCATAGTTGCTGTGTCTGATGGAGTTAAGTCATGTGCTATTAATACTACTTCTTCACTTAAAGCAGATAAATCAACAACTTTAATTCCTAATATATGTCTAAGTATTCTATTTGTAACATCTTTTATGTCCGCTGCTCTTTCTTTCATATACTCATTATCCATAGACTCGAACATGCTAACAAACATCTCTTTTATTTCATTTAAAGCATACTCTGCATTTACATTTTCAGTTTTAATTTTATCTATTGCAGAACCAATTAACTCTGGGTCTTCTAAAACTAATAAATGTGCTTCAAATATTTCTGCCTCTTCTGCTCCTAATTCTTCAGAAGCCTTTTCCTTAACTTTTACTAATTCTTCTTTAGAAACTGCAACTGCATTTTCTAATTTAGCAATTTCCGCTTCAACATTATCTATAGATTTCTTTTCAATTACTAATTCACTATGCTCAACTACTAACGCTTTCCCTAAAGCAACACCAGGAGAAGCACCTATTCCTTTGTAAGCCATAACCCTACCTCCTAAAAAATATCTTCTGTATTTTCATACTAAATTTATGATTAAAAATATCTTATTTCATATTCTAAAATATTTGTATTTTCATACCCAATTAACAATAGTCTTAATCTTCTGATTAAATAAACATGAAAGTAACAAAGAAATTAAATATCTACAAACGTTAATCTGTATATGTTTAATGCTTCTCTGTTACTTTTACTCTAAGTAATGATTAGATTACAAATATTAAACTTAAAAAAATTATTATATCTACTCTCCAAATCCACTTTCAACTAATTCAACCATTGCAGCTAAAGCTACTTCTTCATCGTCTCCATTTACAACTAACTTTAATTCTTCTCCTTGAGCTAAACCTAAACTCATTATTCCCATTATTGATTTTGCATTTACAGTTTTGTCTTTTGCTACAACCTCTACTGTTGATTTGAATTCAGCTGCCTTCTTAACAAACATTCCTGCTGGTCTAGCATGTAATCCACTTGCATTTTTGATACTAACTATTTTTTCCATTTTTTTAATCCTCCTATAGACTTTACATTTTATATTTTTTAAAATTGTTTTCCTATTTTTTACTTTAATGGTACTTAGTGGTACTTTTTTGTCCTATGGTCATTTTTTGTTCCCACTAGTGCTACAAAAATATTATACTACTAATATACACTTTTTTCGAGTATAATTACAAATTTTTTTTTGTTTTTTATTTAACTTTGATTTTTTAAGTCTTTTATAATACAATTTGTCAATAATTTTGTATTTTTGTTCTTTTTAATACTAATTTTAGGTCTAATTTCAAAATTAGAAGCTAAATTTTTATTAGAATCAATATTTGTATTTACAACATCTAAAACTTTGTTAAAATCATATAATTTTATTCTATTTATGCTATTTTCTTCAAGTTTTTTTTCATATATACAGTAAAATAAATCTTTATATGAAAAATTCTTTGGTAATCCAAGCACTTCACCAAGCTTTGGTATTACACTTTCCATAATAGTTCTAAGTGAAGCATCTCTTTTTATGTTTAATAAATTACAAATACACTGTACAGTTTCATTACTCATACTTCTAAACTTGTCAAAACAATATTCTTCATTATATTTATATTCTACATCAAAATAATACTTAATCCCATTGCATCTTTCATATGCTTTCATAGTATCCAAGTAACCCAATCTAATATTTTTTTCTACATTGTCTCTATCTTTATTAAGAGAACCTCCCAGATACTCTGATGGTATTATAGTTTTTATATTTATATTCTGATGTTTATTTAGATTCATCTTTCCAAGAAAATCATCAATCAATCTAATCACAACAACATCTTCATACCCTTTGTCTTCTAAAAGTCCTATTGGCATATTGTCACAAAACATTCCATCAAGATATAATTTATCATCCATCATATTTGATTGAAAAATAGGCAAACTAGAACTAGCAATTAAATAATCAATCAATCTCCCTTGTGGCATATCTTCAATATACAATGGGTGTGGATTAATCTTCTTATCCCACCACACTGTAACAAGCCCAAAGTCTTTTTTTGATTTTCTTATTATATCTTCATTTAATGTAGTTTCCATTAGTTGTCTCATAGGGCTTATATCTATACCTTCATTTTTTCTAGCCTTATTTATAAGTTCAATAAGTGCATTGATATTTTTAGTAGTGAAATCTACATTTTTAAATTTCTCATAGGTATCTTTATCAATATTCATAAAGTGAGTATAATCGTAGTTTAACCAAATATCTTCCATTACTTCAATATCATTTTGAATTATATATGCTCCATTTAAAGCACCAATTGATGTGCCAGTTACTCCTTGAAACTCTATCCCAAGTTCTCTTAAAGCCTTATATGCACCTATTTGATAGGCTCCTTTTGTTCCTCCACCTTCTAAAACTAATCCTTTCATACTATCACCTACTATATTAAAAACATTTCTGATTTCTATTTCTCAGCAAATATTAATTCAAAAAACTATTTTTAGTTATTGGAGAAAAATAAAATTGCACAAATTTATTTTTATTTTATCAAAAAAACATTGAAAAGTATATATCTTTAATATTTTTTTATATGGTTAACTTTTTATTCAAAATTTAGATAAATAATTAACATTTCAATTTTTTTCATATTTATGGATACTTATATACCTAAAGAATCAATTATTAAGTTATCCATTTTTATCTGCAATCTTTCTACCTTTTCTTTATCTATAGATTTATTTAATAAAATTGATATTATTTGCCTTGATAAACTCTCTATCTCTTCATAATTATTATCTCTAAAAATTCTTATCTTCATAACCTTATTAGGATAGTAATCATATATATTTTTACTCATTTTTTTAGCAGTTATTTTAAAGTATTTATCATAAATACTGGAATTTAAAATTCCAACTAGATATTCATATGAGAATTTATCTAAATACTCTTCTTTTATGAAAAAAGAATATACGTCTGCACTTGAAAAATTATTATCATAGTCTATGGCAAATCTATTTTCTTTGGATTTATAAGGATACATTATCTTTTTTCTTTCAAAGAAAAGCTTTTCTCTGCCCCATTGAAGTTCATACCATTTCCTTATTCCACTTTTACATTCTCTTCTGTTTTCTAGTTTTGATTTATATATTCCTATAATCTCATCAAGTATCTTCTTATTTTTTTCTTCATCATCTATATCATTTGAGTATATTAACCTATAATCACTTTTATCTACTATATATTTATTTATATTTTTACTTTTTATCCAATATTTTAAAAATTTATTATCCACAAGGTTCAATTTTACATCATCTTTACTCAAAATAAATGCTTTATCACAGCCCGTGATTATTCCTTGAAAGCTTATTGCTATATCTTCCAAACTATAGTTGCATTTTTCTTGTATCTTATTATAAAAAGCTTCATCATCCTTATTTACAAGTATCCATTCATCAGATAATAAACTTTGATTTATATTAAAATAATTAAAGTTATTACTATTTAAAAGTTCTTCTAGCGTTTCAAATTTATTTATGCATATATCTTCATTTTTTATTTTAAATACATCTATAGCTTTGTCTTTTGATTTTTTCTTATCGAAAGTAAGTATACAACTAGATATCCCTATATTTTTAAATATATTTGCACCTAAAAAATCTACTATTTCTTTAACACTGACATTTGATTTAATATATTCTCTTAAATCTTTACCAGATAAACTTTCTAAAAAATATCTTGGAGTTATAACGCTACCAGTTCCTCCTTGTTTCAAGATATCTATAATCTTTTTATAAAAACAAAAATACAAGTCAGCTTTATCTTTATAAACTTCACTGTATTTTTCTAGAAGAAATTTTTTATATTTCTTTTCAAGTTTTTTATGACCAATATATGGTGGATTACCAATTATGTAATCAAACTTATATCGCCAGTTCTTTTTTAGGCTATCACAACAAAATAGATTAATCTTTATATCAGATTCCTCTAAGTCATTTACTGCCTTTTTGTTTATTAAGCTGTCTTTTAATATATTTATAGCTTTCTCATCAATATCAGCACCATATATACAATAATTTAATATATGACTATGTATATTATTAACAGTCCAATAATTTTCATCATATTTCTCTTTTAATTCATAGATATTTTCCTCAAATAAGTCATATAAAATATCGTATACTTCCAAAAGAAAATTTCCGCACCCACAAGAAATATCGAGTATCCGTGGATATGGATTTTTAATTATATTGTGATTTTTTAAAGTTTTTTTTACAATATAATCGACAATGATTTTAGGAGTATAGTATATTCCACTTGCTTTTTTAGTATCTACATCTAAACTATTCTCATACTCTTTAGATAGTAGAAAATTATCTTGAGATATATCATCCATAGCTGAAAACCTCCAATTATTATCATAGCTGAAAATTTATTATTCTAGTATTTGTCTTATAGATTTTCTTGATAAAAGTTTATAGATTTCTTTTTCTATTTCTAGTAACTCACGATTTACTTTGCAACCTTTTAAGCAATTACTGCAATTAGATACATATCTCGTACATTTATTTATATATATTTTTCCATCAATTACTTCTACAATAGTCCTTAGACTTATTGTATCCAATGATACATTTAACATGTATTTCTTGCCATCTTCTTTATTAAAAGTAAGCACATTATTTGCACAAAGTTTTCTAAGAAGCTTATACAGTGTTAGTATCGGTATCTCTTCGCTTTTTAATATCGTTTTAACATCTATTGGATTATCTTCCCCATTATTAAATATAGCTCTTATAATTCTTATTGAATAATCTACATCTTCTGAAATCATTCTTCCGCCTCCTCAACTGCCATGTATTTATCTAAGAGAGTATTTCCTAAATTTACATAATTTATGTCAGTAAGAATTCTTTTGTAGCTACTCTCATCTAAAGGCTTAAAAAATATGTAACCTTGTATTAAATTACATCCCATTTCGTTTAAAACTTTAACCTGCTCCATATCTTCCACACCCTCACATATAACAGTTAAGTTTAAATCTTGTGAAAGATTAACAATTGCTTT
This sequence comes from Clostridioides sp. LIBA-6822, assembly GCF_056688955.1. Lineage (NCBI taxonomy): Bacteria > Bacillati > Bacillota > Clostridia > Peptostreptococcales > Peptostreptococcaceae > Clostridioides > Clostridioides sp. LIBA-6822. The sequence continues at coordinate 3,271,789 of NZ_CP196995.1, forward strand.
TACCATAAACTTTGTCTTTGTATTTGTAACTATATCCATTATAAGTGACCTATCAATTTTTATAACATCTAGTGGTATCCCCTTAAGATTGATAAAATTTGAGTTGCCTACTCCAAAATCATCTAATGATATGTCTATACCTAAAGATTTAATCTCATAAAGCCTCTCACTTATAAATTTTACATCTCTTAGTGCTGTTGTTTCTGTAACTTCTATTTCTATGAGTTCTTTAGGCACATTATATGTATTAAACATTGATTTAAAAAAATCTACTAAATCATTTTTATATAGTTCTACTCTGGAAAGATTTATTGAAACTGGCAAGACATTTATACCTTCTGAAATCCAATTATCAATAGTAACAAATACTTCTTGAATTAGCCATCTACCAATATTATTTATCAAACCACTTCTTTCAGCTATAGGGATAAACTTATTTGGTCCAACCATACCTAAAGATGGATGTATCCATCTTATTAATGCCTCTGAACCTATAATTTTACCTGTACTCGAATCAACTTTAGGTTGATAATGGATTACAAATTCCTTATTCTTTATAGCTAAGAATAAATCTTGCTCTATTTTCATAAGTGATTGTATTTCTTCTTCCATTGCAGAATCAAATTCTACATATTCTATATGCTTTAGTCCTTTTGACTTAACCCTCGCCATATCTGCATTATCCATAGCTTTTTTTATATCAATTTTATCATCATTAAATCTATAAATTCCAATTGATGCTTCAACATTTATATTCATTTTAAAACTATCAATCTGACTTAATGTCACAATTTTATTCCTAATGAGATTTACCAAATAAGGAATCTTTTGTTCTCTATCTTCAAGCTTTATTATTAATATAAAAACGTCGCTTTTTAACTTTCCATAAATAGCCTCTTCACCAAAATAACTTTTTAGATTACTTGAAATATTATCTAATACTTCATCCCCTAGCTCATAACCATATATATCATTTATAAGTTTAAGTCTACATAAATCAAAACAAGCCATAACACAGTTTTCTTTCTTATTGCTGATGATATAATTTTGAATATGTTTTAAAAAGTTCTCATCCTTAGTAATATTCATAATCTTATCTGAATTATTTACCATCTCTAAATTAATTTTATCCTCATATAGCTTGATTTTAAGATACGAAATAAATACATTTATAGTAAATAATATTAATAAAAGTAAAATTAAAGCCTTTATATCTATCCCGACATGTCTTGTAAGTAAAACTATTCCCAAAATTCCGATTATGATAAAAATTATTTTATTTAAACTGTAAATTTTTGTCATACTATTTTTATTCATATAAATTCCCCTATATTATTTTTAAATTATCTTACAGTCAAACTTTTTCTATATTAATTATAAAGCACAATTGATAGTAAATCAATGTATGTTGAAATCACATATAAATAACTATGTCATACTTAAATTAACTTTTCTAAGTTTCATAAATATTAACTTTATTGGCAAAAAAAACTATGAGATTAGGTATATGTAAAATAATTTCTAATTTCATAGTTTTTAAATTCAAATAGTGTTTTTTAATACAACATAGCAGAATAAATTTAATACTATCTATATAGTTTCATACTTAAGTAAATACTTACATAAAAATGAATTCACCTTATTTTTTACCTTTAGAATCTAAGTATGAAAGTATACCTTGCACAATTCCTTCTGTAAGTTGGTCTTGATATTTTGCATTTATTATTTTTTGTTCTTCTGATGGTGTTGTTAAAAATCCACACTCTACTAATATGGCAGGCATCTTTGATTCTCTAAGTACTTCAAAATTATTTTCAACTATACCCCTATCCCTTACTTTAACATAGGATACTATCGTACTTTGCACTGACTGTGCAAGATCTTTTGAACCATCTGTAGCTTTATTCCTATACCAGGTTTCTATACCTGTTGCTGTATGTCCATTTTTCTCTGCATTTAAATGGATAGAAACAAGTACATCAGCAGAACTATTATTCGCTAAATTAACTCTATCCATCAATGTTAGATATGTATCATCAGTTCTAGATACTACGACTTGAATATCCTTCTGTTTGGCTAATTTATTTGCTAATTTTTTTGAAATCTGTAAAGTTAGGTCTTTTTCTTTGCTAGTCTTACTTTCAGTTCCGTTATCATGTCCTCCATGACCTGGGTCTATGAATACAGTGTATTTTTTATTTTTATTTTCTTCCTCAGTGCCAAGGTCAAATTGCTCTGACTCAACGTTTTGTTGTTGGTTGTTTTTATTGCTTTTATCCATCCCTTTTACTAAAGCTACTACACCTTGAGTAACTTTAAATGCAATAAATAAAAATAACATCGTAAAGCAAACCAACGCTACTAATTTTTTCTTATTTAATTTTCTTTTTTTTCTATTCAGATGGCTGGTATTTTTAGATTTGTTTCTTGAATTATTGTTATTATTGCTTTTTGACATTTTTTCACCCTTCTTGGTATAGATTTTTACATTTTTTTATAATATTAGTGTTATTTTTTCATAATATTAGTGTTATTTTACCACCAAGAAGGTTTTTTTTCAATAATTTAAAACATTCTACAATCTAAAACTTCAAAATTTTCTAATTATCCACCTAAAGTAACATCTTGTGTGTCATACCAGCTAAAGGCATCTTTTATATCATCACCTCTAAAATCTGGCCAATAGTTATCTATAACATAAAAGTCTGCATAAATCGATTGCACAGGTAAAAAACCGCTTAATCTCCTTCTTCCACCCCATCTGATTATCAAATCTAATCTTGATACATCAAATGACTGTATGTAATCTTGTATGTTATTTTTATTTACATTTTCTACTCCTGATATATTATTTAAGTCCCAATACCATCCATAATTTACCAATAGATTTGCTTTTATTTGGCCTTCCTTTGCTTGAATTCTATTAGTATATGGTAATAATTCTTCTGGAAACATTGGAGATTTCGTATTTCCAACAACTAATAAAGCCGCACCTTCATCTATTAGTATATTTGCAGCATCAATACATGCTTTTGTAAAAGCTTTTGTCTGAACTGATGGACGTCTTGTATTATCAGTTGTAAATCCATAAAAAGTTACTTCTTCACAACCTAAATCTCTACATAATCTATAAGATTCTAGTCCAGGATTTATTCCACTTTCATATCCTCTATCTTTTGTCATACCATTTTGGCTCGCCCATCTTCTATTTCCATCTGGGATAATTCCTACATGTTTTGGTATTCTCATTTATAATCACCTCTTAATAGGTATTATTATCAAAATATTACATTATTAATCAAAACTGTAACATTAAATACATTTATTTTTATATAATTATGTAGTAAACTAATTTAAGATAGAGTTTAAAAAACTTGGAGGTTTATCATGAAAAAAATTTTAATATTGTTTTTTTCGATAATCTTATCATTTGGAATGGTTAGTTGTTCTTCAAGTGGTGATTACAAAAACGTTTCTACATCGAAAATTGAAAGGTCATTAAAATCTTCTGATTTACTTACAAAGGAATCAAAGGTCTTTGATGCAAAGGAATTTAACTATTTCAATGATGTGGAAGAAGACATCATTCAAGGTTTTGTAATTAATTCTTCTGAAAAATTATCTCTAGAAGATATTATCGTCATAAAAACTGACGATGTAGATAAAATTTATAAAACTCTAGAAAATTATAAAAAAGACATGATACAAGCACCTTTTGGAGAAGGACATGGAGAAAAAAGCAATTCTGAAATAGCAAATAATACTATAGTTGAGAAAGCAGGCAGATATGTTTATCTAATTTCTGCTGAAAATGCCTCTCAAATAGAAAACAAAATACTGAGTATAATAAAAAAATAAATATCATTATTGATGTTTATTAAATATCAATGTAATTTTTATATAAATAAATTTATTTTATTAAAAATTACATTGATATTTTTTATTTACTTAATTAGTATAATTTAAATCTCTTTTAGCTTTTTCTTTTTTCCTAAAACTAGACTTATTAATATCAATCCAACCATAATTACAGTCAATACCAAGTATGTCATCCATGCTAATGTATATCCTCCAGACATATCATATAATTTTCCTGTAACAGCTGACCCTAAAGCCGCCCCCAATAAAACCACTGCATTTACTACACCAACTATTGTTGAATAATCTCTTTTACCAAATATCTCTGATGTGATAAGAGCAGGTACAATAGTTCCCATACAGTTTCCAATTCCCCAACATATAATAAATACTATTATAGCTGGATACTTACTAGCAAATAATAGAGCCAATACCCCTAAAAACACCTGCAATCCAACAAATATAACACCTTTTTCACATCCAACTTTATCAAATACGTAACCTAGAAGTATTTTACCTAATATAACTACTCCCATGTTTATAGATATAACACTTGCTGCAAAAGTTGGAGAATACCCTATATCAGTCAAATAAGATGCAATATGCATTTGTACTCCCATAGCTATTATTGTAATCAAAATTAACCCTACAACCATAATCCAAAATATTTTAGTTTTTACAGCATCTCCAAGCATGATTCCTTTTGCAGAATTATCTAAAACGTTTTCAGAAGAATTACTATATCCATATGGAAGTAAACCTTTATCACTTGGTTTTTCAGACATAAATATCAAAACTACTGGTATAGTTGTAACTAAGATTATTATTCCCAATACTAAATATGATTGTCTCCAACTGTAGTTTAATATTATATAGTTAGCTATAGGATTAAATATCATACCACCTACTCCACTTCCCATAAAAGTTAGACCTAACGCCAGACCTCTTTTTTCTACAAACCAATTACTTATTATTATTGATAGAGGAGTTAGAGTTGTCATACCTAACCCCAAACCTGAAAATATACTCATTAAATAAAAAACATATATACTATTTGCATATGAATATCCTATATAACCTATTCCTGCTAATACACATCCCACAAGCATTATATTTTTTAGTTTAAATTTTTTTGCTAATTTCCCCATAAAAAGTGCTATTACCATAGTAGATAAAGCAATTACTGTATAATAAAGAGAAAACTCAGACCTAGAAAAACCTAAGTCTTCTGTTACAGGTTTTATAAATAAACTTGCACAATTATTTACTATTCCATAAACAGATATCATTAGTATTAAGCCAGCAAATACAACTAACCATCCTCTAAAAAATCCTTTTTGTGAATTAGATATATTATTTGATTCCATTTTTTACCCCCCAATTTTAGTAAATTTAAGATTATTTTATTATTTAATGTATAGTTCTATTTTTAAAATAAAGATTATACCAATGGTTTATATTCAAATCCATCCAAAGATTTTGTAAACTCTTCTTTTGATTTTTCAAGCTTTTCTCTGTCCATCAAGATATCATATGCAGAACAGGCAAGTACTTTTGCCGCACTTAACATTGCCTCAAAACCTACATTAGAACCAGATGATGAACAAGCTTGCCAAGTATGAGCTGCTGTACCAATAGGCCATGCTGCCATAGCAAATTGTGCAGTTGGTACTATATAACTTATATCTCCTACATCAGTTGAACCAGATACATTTTTGTATTTATAATCTTCAAAGTCAGCAATATCATCATGTAGATATTTTTCTGCTATATTAGGATTACCTTGAAATGAAGTTGCTACATTTCTTCTTTCTTCTTTTGTAATTGTATTTGCTAATTTGTGAGCAAACTCTAAATCTTCAGCTTTAAAGTTAGGTGCTCCTACTAATCTCATATTCTCAGATACAACATCTGTTAGACTTTGATTAGGCAAATAATCATACATTGCATCTATAACTTCATATTCCATCTCTGTTTCTGTCATCATTGCTGCACCTTTAGCAATTTTTACCAATCTATCAAGAGTACTCTTTACATCTGATGCTTTTTTACCTCTCAGGAAATACCATGATTCTGCAGAACCAGGAACTATATTTGGTCTTTCTCCTCCATTAGTTATTACATAATGCATTCGTATAGAATCCAATATGTGTTCTCTTAGATAATTAGCACCTACATTCATAAGTTCAACAGCATCAAGTGCACTTCTACCAGTATGTGGAGATTGTGCCGCATGAGAAGTAATTCCTTTAAATCTAAATTTCATAGAGAAATTTGACAAACTAGTTGGTCTCCAAGGACTATTTACATCAAAAGGATGCCAGCTAAATGCACAATCTATATCTCTAAAACATCCTTTTTTATACATATTACATTTTCCAACGCCACCTTCTTCAGCTGGACATCCAAAATATTTTATAGTCCCTTTGATATTTTCTCTCTCCATAACTTCTTTTAATGCTACTACTGCTCCTACTCCTCCTACTCCCAACAGATTGTGACCACACCCATGACCTGGGGCAGATTCAGTTATAGCTTCTTTAGTTAAAGATACTTTCTGTGATAATCCTGGTAAGGCATCGTATTCTCCTAATATCCCTATGACAGGTCTACCTTCTCCAAACTCTGCTACAAAGGCAGTTTCTATTCCTTGTACAGTATTTACATTAAATCCATTTTCTTCTAAGTATTTCTTTTGTACACCACTTGCAAAATATTCTTCATATGAAGTCTCTGGATTTTCCCATATTCCTTTTGCCATTTCTACTAAATCTTCTTTATTTTTATTAACACAATTAATTAAATCGTTTTTCATATTTAAAACCCTCCCCATAGTAATTAATTTTTACTTGTGACTTACTATATAAGCAATGATTATACCAAGTAAGTAGGTTTTAATCTCAATAAGTCTTATAAGACTTGTGAATACTCTATTTTAAAATTTTAATTATTCTGATTAAATAAATAATATTGTAAACAAAAAAAATAAATGGGATATTATTAAATCGATATCCCATTTATTTTATATTTATAAGTTTTTAGTAACCCATTTCTCCCCTTTTTCTTCAAGGTGACTCCCATTTCTCCCAATACTCTTTCCAATATATCCTTCTGACTCTAAAAAGTTCATAATTACTCTAACGCTATGCTCACTCGAATCTACATTGTTTGATTGTAATTTATTTACTAACATTCTTCTTCCACAATTTTCTTTATATAAGATTCTCATAATCTCACACGCTATAATATTATCTCGATGGCTTAAGTTTTCAAAATATACATTATAAGATTTTTCTATATTATCATTAATTTCAAAACCTGTATAATTAATTATATTATTTTCATATGCTCTGTTTTGATTATTGTTATATGTATTTGAAGCACTTTCTTTATCTTCAATATATTTATTTTGGCAAGAGTCTTTATATATCATAGGTAAATCATCTATTGTAAGTAGTTCACCACCAAAATTTCCAACATATTCAATACAATTTTTTAATTCTCGTACATTTCCATCCCATTTGTATGTATACAGAAATTTTCCTAATTTGTCATCGATTTTTTTATAATGATATCCCATATTTCCTAAAAAATAATTGCATAGCACTGGTATATCTTCTTTCCTCTCTTCAAGTGGAGGTATACTGAGTATGCAAGTACTAAGTCTATAAAACAAGTCTTTTCTAAAATTACAAGAATTTCTAAGTTCATCTATAGTCTTATTAGTAGCAGCAATTACTCTTATATCCAGTCTAATTTTTTCATATCCACCAATTTTAACTATTTCCTTCTCTTGTAATACTCTCAAAAGCTTTACTTGAAATAATTGACTTGTATCTCCTATTTCATCTAAAAATATAGTTCCACCATTAGCTATTTCAAATAGACCTTTTTTACCCTGAGACCTAGCACCTGTAAAACTTCCACTTTCATACCCAAACAATTCACTTTCAAGTAATTCATCTGGTATCGCTGCACAATTTATAGATATAAAGGGTCTATTACTTTTATTTGAACAATTATGGATAGAATGAGCATATAACTCTTTTCCTGTTCCAGTTTGACCTAATATCAGTACAGTTGAGTCTATTTTAGCGTATTTCTTAGCGTATTCTATAACTTCTTTATTCTTCTTAGAGTTTCCTACTATATCATCAAACGTATATTTAGCCAAATAAGATTTATTTATCTTTCCAGTATTTCCTTCATATGCTTCAAACACTTCATCTATGAATATAGACTCTTGATAGTTTTTACCCATAAAGTTTATATTGTTTTTACTGACTATAAATTCTTTATTTAGCGTTTTATCTGAGTAATATATATTTTTTTTAAGATTTGTGCGTTTAAATAAGTTATATATATTTAGTAGTGGCTTAATTGTACTTAAATCTTTTCCTATATTACTTTCTTTTATATTGAGTAATTTTCTTGCATATTCATTATATAGCTCTATAGTTTTATCTTGATTTAAAATAATCATCCCTATTGGTATGGAATCAATTAAATGTCTTACTCGATTTTTATATTTCAAATCTTCCATTATAGATTTAATATCAATCTCATCTTCACTATACACATTTTCTTTCACTACTTTTAACTTAAATGCTACTATACTAGGGTCTATTTCTAATTTTTCCAATATTTCTAAATATCCATTATATACGATTTCTCTCCAACCAATATCAATAAAATTTGTAACAAAATCTGGTGTGTAAAAAAGTTCTCCCAAATAAACTGCTGTATCTACATTTTCTATATACACCCCAAATAGTTCTTTATTATATGGTATAAATTCAATATGATTTATTCCTAATTTCTTTAATATTGCTATACATTCTAGTGTATATATCCATTCAGGAGTTATAAGGAGAACTCTCTTTCCTTTTTGAATTTTTCTCAATTTTTCTACTACATCTTTAGTATACATAGTTTTTACTAAAACTAATTTTTCTTTATTTCTTTTTATCCATTTGTCTACTATTTGTTCATCTAAATAATTCATCGCTACTATAACATCACAATTTGACAAGTTCAAATCTTCTATATCATAAGTCTCTATTTTTGCAACATCTCCCAATACCTCTTCAAGTTGCAATTTATATGCTACTTTCAACTTATCATTTATACCAGCTAAAATAATCTTTTTCATTTAGACCCCCACTATAAATGGCTATCCTATTTTCATGACCTCTTTTATCTTATCTACAACACCATTCTCAGTATTTCTTTTTGCTCTGAATCTAGCAATTTCTTTTAAATACTCATTTGCATTTTCCATGGCGTAACTATGATAAGCACTCTTCATCATTTCTACATCATTCAATTGGTCGCCAAATACCATAGTTTCTTCATATTTTATATCTAGCATTCTTTGTACTTTTTTTATAGCACTTCCTTTATTAGCACCTTTTGCAGTTAAATCAAGCCACTCTACTCCAGAAATACATACTTGAGCTCTATCAGAAAACTTTTCAAAGTAGATACTATTATTATGTTCTGCACCTTTGAAGTCAAATACGGCTATCTTTAATATATCGCCTTCTACTTTAGTCAAGTCATCTACAACTTTAAACTTTGCATAGTAAGTACTAACTTCTTCTATAAATGCTTCATCTTTACTTTCTATATAAGCGTATTTTTTACCACTCATCACAATTTTTTTTCCTTTTATACTTCTTGTTGTCTCTATAATTTCATTTACTAATTCTTTATCCAAAGGATTTGATAATATTTCTTTTCCTTTATATACTACCAATGTTCCATTTTCTGAGATAAACATCATATCATCTTTTATATCTTCAAATTTTTTTATAAGATTTTGATACTGCCTACCACTTGCCGCGGAAAACATTATTCCTCTTTCTCTTAATTTTTTAAATACTTTATAAAACTCTGGATTTATTTCGCTCTTCTCATCTAACAAAGTTCCATCTAAGTCTGTTGCTATTAATTTTATCATACATTTCCTCCCCCAAATTATATAATTTATGATTATTTTTTATTATTTTTTATCAGTTTAAATTTTCAATTCCTATTATACACTAAAATTTCTAAATTACAATTTACTCCTTTTGTAAGATGTTCTAAGCATATCTAGGAAAATATTTTTTTCAATATATACATCAATTTATAAAAATTTAAATCTTCATATAATTATATTCCAAGTGAATTTATAATAACTACACACTTTCTTATATAAAATACCATAAAAATAATTATATTATGACAAACTTATGCTAATTTATTGTGTTTTTTATTGATTATATAACAAATTTTTAATATAATTAACTATGTGTAATTAAAAAATTTAGAAAGTAGGGGATATTATTGTCAGGACTCAAAAAGTTCGTTATATTTCTAGCCCTTTTAGTTATAGCATTTCCTGTTAGTGTCTATGGATATGTTTTTACTAAATTAAAAACTATCCAAGATGATAGTATAAATACAGAGGCGCTGAGTAGTAATGACTATAAAAATGAAGAAAGTATCACAAATATATTATTGTTAGGTACAGATGCTAGACCTGGAGAAGAAGTTTCTCGTTCAGATGCCATGATGATACTGACTATTGATAATAAAAATAAAAGCCTAAAATTAACTTCATTAAATAGAGATACTTATGTTAATATACCAGGACATGGGGATGAAAAACTAACACATGCTTATGTATATGGACAAGCTAACTTATTGATAGAAACTATAGAGGAAAACTTCCAAATTGACATACAAAACTATGCTGTAGTTGACTTCTTCTCTTTTATGGATATAGTTGATGCTCTAGGTGGAGTTACGGTTACTGTTGATAAGAGTGAAATAAGAGAATTAAACAAATTTATACCTGAAACTTATAAGTGGCATAAAAGCGATGACAAAGGTTCTCTTAAATATATAAGAAACTCAGGTGAACAAAAATTAAATGGATACCAGACACTTGCATTTTCTCGTATAAGAAAAAATGATAGCACAGACCAAAGAGATAGAAGACAAAGAAGCGTTATACAAAGCTTAATAAATGGTGTTAAGGATTTACCAGTTACTAAATATCCTAATCTAGTTAATACAATACTTCCATATGTAAAAACTAATATGAACCCTAATGAAATAATATCTTTAGGAAAAGACCTTTTAAGCATAGGAAATTTAGACCTTAAGTCTATGGAATTCCCTCTTTCTACTGAAAATGGTAGAAAAATAGGTGATGCAGGATATGTAATTCCTTTTGAAGAATATGAATTAGATGCGATGCATGATTTTATATTTGAAGATATTATGGTTGAAGAGTAAATATTTATCTAAAACAAAATAAATTAATAATCTTATAGTAAGTACATACCTCTCAAAGGCAAATTACTTTGCAATTGTGGGGTGTGTTTTTATTTTAAAATATAAATTTATTTTTCAAAAAATATATTACATATACTTTTAATTATATATATAAATTGACAATTTTTCTTATAAATTATATCATTGTCTTTTTTTTGTAACTGAAACAAGTATTGAATATATCTCAATACTTTAATATAATTAAGTGTATGCTATTAAAAAATATACAGGAAAAAGAAGAAAGAAGGGGTACTTTTGTCAAAATTAAAGAAATTTGTTATACTACTGGCTTTCTTGGTAGTAATATTCCCTATAAGCGTCTATGGATATTTTTATTATAAATTATCTTCTATTCATGACTCAAGCATAAATAGTGATTTGTTAAATAATAATGACCATAAAAATGAAAATGGGATAACTAACATACTACTTATGGGAACAGATGCTAGACCAAATGAAGATTCTTCAAGGTCAGATGCTATGATGATACTTACTATTGATAACAAGCATAATGATATCAAACTTACATCATTAGCTCGTGATAGCTATGTAGACATCCCTGGTCATGGTAAACAAAAACTTACTCATGCTTATGCTTATGGACAAGCTGATTTATTAATACAAACAATTGAAGAGAACTTTAATATTGATATTCAGAATTATGCTTGTGTTAATTTCGAATCATTTATGTATATAATTGATGCTATTGGTGGCGTTGAAGTTACCATTGAAAAAGGAGAAATACGAGAATTAAATAAATTTATTCCTGAAACTTATGGTTGGAATAAAAGTGATGATAAAGGTAGCATACAATACATTAAAAAATCAGGAGAACAAACTTTAAATGGATATCAAGCACTATCTTTTGCACGTATCAGACACAACGATACAGCTTTTGCTAGAGATGGTAGACAGAGACAGATTATACAAGCTATAATCAAGAAAACAGAAACTTTACCTGTCACTAAATATCCAGGTTTATTAGATGCTGTTCTTCCATATGTTAAAACTAACATGAAACCTAATGCAATACTTTCTTTAGGAGCTCAAGTTTTAAAAATGGGTGACTTAAATGTTAAGCAATTTGAATTCCCTATTGATGATGAAATTCACAGTACAGGTGGTATATATGGAAAAGCTGGATGGGTTCTTAGATTTGACCCAGATACTTTAGACATATTACATGATTTTATATTTAATGACATAGAATATAAACAATAAGAAATTTAACATAAAGTTTACTGGAAATATAAGATTAAATATTAAAAAAGAACTATATCGCATAATTATTTTCAAGTTATTATTTACACTTGATTACAAAATGCATATAGTTCTTTTTTATTTTCTAATGTATATTTATGATTTTATTTGACTCTATTTTTATAAACCAACCTATATCTTAAACAAACTTTTCTATTACTTAACTAAGTTTAGGAAAGTATTTAATGAATTTTGATTTATGCCATCACCAGCTTCATATACTAGAGTTGTTTTCTTAGGCTCTAAAGCTGTTTTCTGAGCAGATGTCACACTATTTCCAAGCATAACTACTGGTGATTTTAATTTAGCAGCTAAAGGACCTGATGTTAATGCATCTACTAGCTGATTACTTTTACTTACAAACATTGATGGATATTCAGCATTAGGATAGAATTTTTGTATTACTTTTCCATTTGTTTCTTCTCTGTTTTCTCCAGCTATTCTATTTTTAGACACATCGTTTGTAATAACCTTATCTAATTTAGTTATTACTGAATCAGATATACTTAGATTACCACCTATGAAATAAGCATCTTTTACTTTTAAGTCTGATATCCAATTATAAACATCATCACTTACATTATCTTTTGATACTAATACTATTGGTTGCTTTTCCTCTCCTGCTTTTGAAGCTATAGAAAGAGAATCAGCCTCACCTGTTCCACTTGTTATATATAATTTTTCTACTGGATTAGTTTTTACTAATTCCTTTGCTATTAATAAAGATGTACTATATCTATCTGAACCACCAACTCTATTTATTGATACATTTGATATTGTATCTTTTATCTCATTCTCAACTTTATCTCCAATAGAGCTATTTCCTCCTATTAGGACAACTTTACTTGGATTAAGTCTTTTTATCTCATTCTTAGTAGATGTAGGTATATTGTCCTTATTTACTAATAATATAGGAGCATCATTTGCTGTAGCAAGTGGTGTTGATGTTATCCCATCAACTATAGAATATCCATTTACTAATACTACTGTATCTGAATTTGTAACCCAACCTTTTTTACTTATTGCTACTGCTGTATCATATCTTTCATTACCTCTTAATTTTTCTACTTTAACATTTGATGGTGGAGTAACTGGCTCTTCATTACTACTAGAATATAAACTCTTTAAATCGTTTTGTATAGAAGTACTATTTGCTATATCTTTAGCTGAAAAATACATACTACCTTTTATTTCACTGTATTTTCTATTTAATGTTACTTGTTTTACTATTTCTTTTGCTATATTTTGTCCATTATAACTTGATTGACCTTGCTTATATATACCTTGTCCTATGTATAAGTCTACATTTGTTCCTTTTACTTCATTAGCCCACCATGCTACTAATTTAGAGTAATCTGCAGCTTTAAGACCAATTGGCCAATAAAGTTGTGGAACTACATAATCAACTAACCCTTGTTTTATCCATGCTCTTGTATCTGCATATGTACCTACATAACTTTCATTACCTGATGTATCTGAACCTGTTGGGTCACTACTCTTATTTCTCCATATTCCAGCTGGACTTACACCAAATACAACATTAGATTTTATACTCTTTATAGATGCTTTTACATCTCTAAGTAAAGTATTTACATTCTCTCTTCTCCAATTGTCTTTATTTTGTCCATTTCCATATTTTTGATATGTTGCATTATCACTGAAGCTTACTCCTGGGTAGAAATAATCATCAAAATGAACACCATCTATGTCATAATTTTGAACAACTTCTGCTATACTATCAACTATGTATTTTCTAACTTCTGGCAAACCTGGGTCATAGTAATACTTATTTCCATGCTTAATTACCCAACTTGGATTTTTCTTTGCTGGATGGTTAGCTGGTAATTTATCAATGCTCTCATCTGCCATAGTTATTCTGTATGGATTAAACCATGCATGGAATTCCATCCCTCTTTTATGTGCTTCTTCTATTAAAAATGGTAATGGGTCATATCCAGGGTCTTTACCTTGTGTACCTGTAAGATATTCAGACCATGGATTTATATTTGATTTATATAAAGCATCTGATTTTGGTCTTACTTGAACCACTGCTGTATTTATTCCTGAACTTTTTAACTTGTCCAACAAATCTGTGTATTCCTTTTTTTGCTTGGCTTCATTATTTTTAGTCTTAGGCCAGTCCAAATTATAAACTGTAGATATCCAAGCAGCTCTCATTTCCTTATCATTTGATGAATCTGCAAATGAACTTACACTACACATTGTAAGTGTCATTATAAGTGATAATACTAATATACTTATTTTTTTCATTTCATCCCCCTTAATTTCTAAAATTTATTTTTTTTACAATATACTCCTTACTAAGTATATCTAAAATTCATATTATCTGTCAAATATTGAATAATATAGTTAAAATTTATATTTGATATTTGATTATAATATGAAATAATTTATTATAAAAAAAACAGCAAAGAAATTTATCTTCTTTGCTGTTTTTATAACGTCCATCACTATTTTAATATTACTAACCATTTCAATATATATGTAAAACATTAAATGTAACTCTACATACTTAATGTTAATATTCAATCCTATGTAAATCAATTTCTATTATTATTGTAAAACACGAGTAGCAGTTATAAGTCTTTTTGCATAATTAGTTCCTGGTGCCATACTAGTAACTTTTACTACATCTCCTGTTTGTGGTGAATGTATGAATTTAGAATTTCCAACATACAATCCAACATGATTTATTGAACCACCTGAACCAAAGAAAACTAAATCTCCTGGTTTTAATTCTGCTCTTGATACTTTCTTTCCTACTGTTGCTTGTGATCTTGATACCCTTGGTAAATTAACTCCTGCTCCATTTTTATAGACATAAGAAGTGAACCCAGAACAATCAAAAGAATTTGGTCCAGTTGCTCCCCATCTATATGGCTTACCTTGTTGCTTAAATGCTAAGTTTAAAACATTTTGTACCTTTGCGTCTACATTTCCACCTTCAATAGTTAAATAGTCTCCATTTACCCATCCTGTAACATTATCAACTGATTTTATTTTAATCCATCCATTTGAATGTAATTCTAAAACCTCAACTTTGTCTCCTGTGTTTATCTTTCCTACTACTGAGTCATTTGCACTAGCTCCACTTCTCATATTTAAGAAATCACATTGGTCTACTGTTGCAGTCATAGGTGAATTAGTTAACTCTGCTGCACTAGCTGTTATTGCTCCTGCTTCTACTGTGACAACTCCTGCTATTAACACCATAGCTATAAATTTTTTTAATATATGTTTTTTATTTTTAATATTCATCATAATCTCAAATACCTAATCCTTTCGAAAATTTAACATTTTTTTCATTTGTTTCCAATTCCTAATTAACATTCTAACTTACATCAAAATAAATTGCAACCTTTTTTGTAATCTTTTTGTAATCTTTTTGTAATCTTTTGTTTCTTTTTCGTATATATTTGTTTCTTTTTGCTCCCCCTGGTTACAAATTAGAAATATATTCTACTTCTCCCGAGTTGTTGCAATTTCCTTAATATTAGCATCTTCTGGTTTAATGTAAGTTGGCACTAATTTTCTCATAACACTATCTATTTTTTCAATTTCTTCATTGTTAGTAATTTCTCTTAAAAGTTTTAAGTATTTTGTTATTTTTTCTCTATCAACATCTATTGGTCTACCAATAAAAATCTTTTTATGCTCTGTATCTAACAGACCTTCTTCTGACATAAGTAGTTCTTCATATAACTTTTCTCCTGGTCTAAGACCAGAAAACTCAATTTTTATATCAACATCTGGTTCAAACCCACTAAATTTAATCAAATTTTTTGCTAAATCCAATATTCTTACAGGCTCTCCCATATCAAGCACAAATATTTCTCCACCTTTAGCCATAGCTCCAGCTTGTATAACCAAACCTACTGCCTCTGGTATTGTCATAAAATATCTAATGATATCTGGATGTGTAACTGTAACTGGTCCACCATCTTCTATTTGCTTTTTAAAAAGTGGAATTACACTTCCATTACTACCAAGTACATTTCCAAATCTAACAGCAACAAATTCAGTCTCACTTTCAGCATTAATAGTCTGGATAATCATTTCAGCAGCTCTTTTAGTAGCTCCCATTATATTAGTAGGATTTACAGCCTTATCTGTTGATATAAGGACAAATTTCTTAGCTCTATATTTTGAAGACAATCCAGCTATGTTTAAAGTACCAAATATATTATTCTTTATAGCTTCACCAGGACTTGATTCCATAAGAGGAACATGTTTATGTGCTGCTGCATGAAATACTACTTCTGGCTTATATTTATTAAATATCTCATCCATTCTTTTTTCTTCTCTTATTGATGCTATTACTGTCTTTAAATCCAATTTATTTCTGTATTTTCTAAGCAATTCTTGTTGTATTGCATAAGCATTGTTTTCATAATTATCAACTATGATAAGTTCTTTAGGATTAAATCCTGCAATCTGTCTGCAAAGCTCTGAACCAATTGAGCCTCCGCCTCCAGTTATTAGAATTACTTTTCCTTCAATATAGTTACTTATCTCTCTTAAATTTGTTTTTATTGGCTCTCTACCCAACAAATCTTCTATGTCTACTTCTCTAATCTGTTTTATATCCACTTTTCCGTCTATAATTTCGTAAATTCCTGGTATTGTCTTTATTTTACAGTTAGTATTCTTACATATATCAATAATTTCTTTTTTTCTATATTTTTCTATATTTGCAATTGAAAAGATTATTTCATCTATATTGTATTTTTCGACTACATCTTTTATATTTGAAGTTGTCCCTACAATCTTTACATTATGAATTATTCTTCCAACTTTATTTTCATCATCATCAATTATAGCTACTGCTACCTTTTTAAGTTCTGAATTTCTTTTTAACTCCTGTATAACCATTTCTCCAGCATCTCCTGCTCCAATTATAAGGATATTTGAAACCTTACCTCTAGAATATGTCTTATTCATGACTATTCTTATAGCTCTATATGCTATTCTAGCACCACTTGTAAACATTATAATAAATATTGTATTTAATACATAAAACATTATGGGATAATCAAAACCTAATAATTTATTGATTATATAAGCTGGTATTAAATAAGCTAAGGTTGCAATAAAAATAGAGATAATTTCTTCTTCTCCTGCATATCTCCATAATGTGTTGTAACACTTAAATAATCTAAATGATACTATATGAAGTACAATATATATACAAGCTGAAATTATTACATCATTGATAGTAAATACATTTAAATTACCTGTCAAACTCAAAGACATTCGAAATGCTACTAGCACGCTACAAATATCTAGAATTAATAATGTTAATTGTCTAAATTTATATTTTTTAAAAAGCTTATTTAAAAAGCTTTCTTTCTCTAAATCTATACTTTCTCGCATAACTAGAAGCCCTCCATTAAACAGCAAAAGCTACGCACCTAAGCATAGCCAACAACATCTATCTTTTGCTGTATATTTTTAATTTTATTTTTTATGTTTATCCAATATAGAGTCATAAATTTTTTCTATATCATTAAAGTTTAAATTAACTTCATAATTATCTTTAACGAATTGACGACCTTTTTTACCCATTCTAAGTCTAAGTTCGTCATTTTCCATTAGTTTTATTATGGCATTTTTTATTTCTTCTGGTTGTTTTGGCTCTACAATTAAGCCAGTTTCATTTTCCCATACAGATTCTGGATGTCCACCTACATTTGTAACTATAACAGGTACTTCACATGATTCTGATTCTATAGCTGCCACACCAAATCCCTCTCTTAAAGAAGGAAATACAGTTACATCAAAAGAATTAAAAGTCTTGCTGACATTCTCTGGAGATATTCTTCCTAAAAACTGAACATCTTCTTCTATTCCTAATTCCTTAGTTAAATTTATTAGGTTGTCCATCTGGCTCCCAGAACCACCTATTTTAAGAATTATTTTCTTTTCTTTATATTCATCTTTCAGCATCTTAAATGCTTGTATTAAATATTCTATTCCATATTTTTTTTCTAGACTCTTTATAATTCCTATTACAAAAGCATCTTCTTTTTCTACTTCCATAGGTTTAAATCTATCCATATCTACTCCGAAAAAGGTTACATCCACATGTTTTGCTGTATATTTATTAGCTTCTTTAGCCATATCTCTACTATTTGAAAAAATATAGTCAGCTTTTCTAAAGTTATGCTTTATAATTTGTTTTTGTATAAAACCATTGTTAGGGAAATCGTAAATATCAGTACCCCAAACAGAAATAATATATGGATGATACCCAAGTAGGCTTCCTATAAATCCATAACTACTTGCATACTGTGCATGCAATATGTCTGGCTTTATTTCATTTACTAGCTTCTTTATTTTTTTTATTGAGCCTAAGTATCCTGTTTTTTTAGAAATATTTTCATTTTTTAGTTCTTCTACATTAGAACTAAAGTCATAAATTTTTATCCCTTCCATGTGACCTCCATTTAGAGAAATTACATGAATGTCGTATCCTTTATTTTTAAAAAAACTACACCATTTTAAAGTATGAGGATTTGACCCATCAGCTAAATAACAAACAGTCTTCATAATATTTACCTTCCTATCGAATAATACTCAATCCCAAGTTCTTCCATATCTTTAACCTTATAGCAGTTTCTTCCATCAAGAACAAGAGGATTTTTCATCTTTTCCTTATACTTATGTATATCATAATTTAAGACATCTTTCCATTCTGTCATTATAAAACATATCTCTGCATCTTCTATTGTATCATCTATAGAATTTGCATAAAGTATAGAGTCACCAAATATTTTTTTAGTATTATTTACACCAATTGGGTCATATACTGTTACTCTTGCTCCTCTTTCAAGCAAATATTTTATATTTGGTATAGATGGTGCTTCTCTTATATCATCAGTCTCTGGTTTAAAAGTCAAACCTAAGACAGCAACCTTCATATCTTGGAAACTCTCAACTAATTTTGATGCTTTTCTAACTAATTTAAGCTTTTGGCTTTCATTTACTTCGATTGCAGCCTTTACTGTTTTTAGTTCGTAGCCATTATGTTCAGATAACCAATGAAGTGCTTTTGTATCTTTTGGAAAACAAGAACCTCCATACCCTATTCCTGCTTTTAAAAACTTACTTCCGATTCTATCATCATAACTCATTCCTAAAGCTACATCTTCTACATTAGCTCCAGCTATTTCACAGAGATTTGCAATATCATTCATAAATGATATCTTAAGTGCCAAGAAATTATTTGATGCATATTTTATCATTTCAGCACTATTTCTATTTGTAACTATTATAGGTTGATTAAATGGTTCATAAATTTGCTGTAATATATCTCTAGCCCATTCACTTTCTACACCTATAACGATTCTTGAAGCATGTAAAGTATCTTTTACTGCTGTCCCTTGTGACAAAAACTCTGGATTAGATGCAAGTTCTATTTTGACATCATTTTTTAAGTTTCTACTTATATAATCTTCTATCTCTTCATTTGTACCAATTGGCACTGTAGATTTTATTACCACTAGAGTATCCTTTGTTACAGTTTCAGCTATTTGCTTAGCAACTGCCTTTATATAATCTAAATTAGCTGAACCATCACTTCTCTCTGGAGTACCTACAGCTATTAATATTACATCTACATCTTCATAAGCTTTTTTATAGTCAGTAGTGTAATCTATTCTTCCTCTATTGTAATTTTTAACCATAAGTTCTTCTAGGCCTTCTTCATATATAGGAGCTATTCCCAGCTTCATTGATTTAACTTTTTGTTCATCTACATCAACACAGATTACATTCTCATTACCTACTTCTGCTAGACAAACGCCTGTAACCAATCCTACATATCCAGTCCCAGCTATAGCTATTTTCATTATCTTTACCTCCAAGTATATAAAACTTATACTCTCTTCTTGATAGCATTAAAAACATAAAAACAAAATACATATAGACTTTTTGGCAAACTTAAATTTTCAACATTCCTATAAGTATTCCAAGTTCGTTTTAATGCTTTTATCTTATTACTTGATATAGAATTTCCAACTAGCCTATAATTAACTAAATCTTCCTGAATTCCATATGCATATTTTTCCTTTTTAAGTAACTGTAACCAAGTTGCAGTATCTTGTCCTCTTCTTACTAAAGGCATACTAAACTCTCCTACAATCTCCTTATCAATGACCACTGTAGAACACCCTATTATAGTATTTCTAAGTAATCCTTCATAGTCAATCTTTTTAGGTGCTCTTGCAACTTTGCTCGTTTTTGTTCCATCTTGTCTCATATATCTATAAGATGTAAAAGAAAACCCGATTTTTTCTTTTAACATATATCCTATCTGAATTTCTAACTTTTTACTATCCCACAAATCATCACTATCTACAAATGCAATAAATCGACCTTCCGCATTTTCAATACCAACATTCCTAGATACTGCAGCTCCAGAATTTTTTTCAAGTTCTATATATTTTATTCTAGCATCTTCTTTTTGAAAACTTTTTATAATTTCACTTGAATTGTCCTTAGAACAATCATCCACTAATAAAAGCTGCCAATTTTTATAAGTTTGATTTTGGATTGACTTTATTGTCTCTGATAAAAACTCTTCTGAATTATATACAGGAGTGATTATCGATACTAAAGGCTCATTCATATTTTTACTCTCCTTATATAGCAACTAGCAGTACTATACCAACAAGTTTACTTAGATACTAATTTTCTTTGTCCAATATATTTGTAATATCCTAATGGGAATAATACTAAATACAACAATTTATCAGATATTTTATTGATTTCTCCAAAATAATGGCTGTCAGACAATAACGAATATCTAGCTAAATTTATGTAATTTTTTATCCACATATATGGATATCTACCTAATGGATATGTATTCTGATTTATTAAATATAAAAACTCTAATGCTCTACCTTTTAATGCATTTTTATTTAATATATTTTTAGTCAAACCATCATCCAAATAATCTCTTATTATCATCGGTTTGTTTACACATTTAACTTTATAGTATTTAGACATTTCATTCCATACTACACTTTCTGGTAAAAATCTCACTTCTTTTCTTTCTGGAAAAGGAAATTTTATAAGCTCATCAGTTACAAATACTATACTTTTATCTCCCTTAACGCCATACTTAAAATATAGGTCTGCAAAGTGACATATTTTCTTATCTTCAGGCATTTCTGTACCTATTAAATCTCCGCTTGGATATACACAAAGGCCAACAACTCCACTAAACCCTACTTTATTCTCTACAGAATTCCATTCATCATTAGCAATTTCAAGAGAATCTTTAATTAAACCATCATCACTATCTACAATGAAAAATAGTTCTCCATCTGCATTTTTTACACCTAGATTTATTGCAGTATGCTTTCCTCCATTTTCTTTGTATATATATCTTATATTTAATTTATTTTCTGATATAAATTTTTCAACTAATTCTTTAGTACCATCTCTACTTCCATCATCAACAATCAACCATTCAAAATCATTGAAGTCATAAGTTTGAGCTTTTAAATCATTGTACAAATTTTCAAGTAAATGAGCTCTATTATATGTTGGAGTAAATACAGTAAATTTATATTTATACATTAATTAAATCTTCCTCTCTATCTAACTTTTTTTAATTCCATTTATTCCATAATTAATAAAGTAGTATATAGCTTTGTATAGAGGTATTTTTTCTATATTTCTATATATATTCCAAGTCCACATGGCAGCTTTTATTTTATTACCACTTAGTGAATTGCTAGACTTTCTATATAATGCTAGAACTTCATTTATTCCGTGAGCAATATGCCCTTTTTTCAATATAGATAGCCATAAAACATAATCTTCATGTCTTACACCACTCATTTTGATTTCAAAATCTAGTTTAGACTTATCAATTACAACAGTAAGACATCCTAATATATTTCCTTTTAATAATCTTTTATAATCTACATTAGGTGGTACTTTTATAACTTTGTTTAATTTTTTATCATTTTCATCCATCAGTTCATATGAAGTAAATGAGATTACATAATCATTTTCTAACATAAAGTTTACTTGTTTTTCTAACTTACTACTATTCCATTGGTCATCGCTATCTAAAAAAGCTATAAATTGTCCTGTTGCCTTACTTAGTGCTAAATTTCTAGCATTAGAGACACCCTTATTAGTCTCAGTCTTTATACATCTTATTCTACTATCTTGTTGCATATAAGATTTGACTATATTAGGACTATTATCTGTTGAGCAATCATCAATAATTAACATTTCCCATTCTTGATAAGTTTGGTTTAATACTGATTTTATGGTTGCTTCAATAAATTTTTCAGAATTATACATGGGAGTAATTATAGATACTAAATTCTTCTTCATATTACCTTCCTCATCATTTATAAAATATTTATTTAATTTTACTTATTACACAATCATATATCCTCTTGCAGTTCTTATTGTCATTATATCTGAAAAACTTATTTCTCTCATTTTTTTGGTTATCCATAACCTCAAAATTATTTTCAATAATATCAATAAGTTTATTCACAGCTTCATCATTATTATAAGCTAAAGACCCAAACATTTCACCTTTTAAATCTATATATGAATCAACTTTTTCCATATATTCCTCCAAATCAAATTGGTAAAACAATATAGGTCTATTCATATATAAAAAGTCTATAGCTACACTTGAATAATCAGTTATATTTGCAGCTGATTTTCTAATTTCATTTGCTAGAGTTACCCCTTTATCTAAAAACACAATTCGTTTTCCCGTTATATTTTCTTTTATGTCATCTATAAACTCATGCATAAGATGATGCATATAAATTTTTACATTTATATCTTTCTCATCTAGTATTTTATTTAACTTGTCATCATTCAAAAAATTCATTATACTTTTAAAATAATCTGTATCTGTAAATTTTCCTGAACTAAATTTTATCCAATCTCTCCATGTAGGAGTATATAGTATATCTCGTGTTTGTGCAACTTCATTTGTTGGTAAATTGTCGTATCTTGCATTTCCAATTATATAAACTGAGTCATCCAACATTCCCCAGTCATTTACCATAACATTTCTTTCAAACTCAGAACTTGCTGTAACTATATTATAGCTTTTATATAGATTATCTATAATATTTTTGAATTTTTTATTCATTGGTTTTCTCTTTTTAAAACTTATAGTCCCATGATTTAAGAACACTTTTACCGTCTTTTTATGAAAATAATTAAGAACAGGTACAGCAAAATTATATGGTGCTATATCTGCTGATGGCGCATGTGAAAATACTATAGCTTTTGAATTGTAATAATATAGATAGTTTTCTACACTTCCTCTTATTAATTTTTTGCCTGGAATTTTATCGAATACTTTACTGTCTTTATTTACTACCCAATAAGTTTCTACATCATTATGCTCCTTCAACATATACTCATAAAAGAACTTCGCATTATCATTGTATATATCTCCTGAATGTCCACCTATAAGCCAGATATTTCTACCATTAAACTTATGCTTATTAAATGGATACATAAAAAAAGCCAAAAGCATATTTATTAAAAATTTAACCTTGTCCATAAACACCATCCTCATTATAACTTATACTGTCTAAATCCATTAATTCTTCCTTTTATAGTGGCACTATGATAATCTCTGTTGGAACTCAATATAAGACCGCCTATATTTCTTACAAGTTTTGATGCCATAACCTTTACAAACTTATAATTCTTTCTGTAGATTATTTCTTTTTTGCAGAGTGCTCCAAAACCTCTTCCATAGTTATAATCTTTTTGATACTTTTCTTTAGATTTAGAATGTTTTTTTGCAGGATGGTAAATTATATCATCTCCAAAGTATTTTCCTTTAAATCCTAAGCTCAATAAATTTAAAACATAATCTATCTCTTCACCAGCACCAAATTCTCCACCAACACCTAATTTTTCATCAAATCTTGTATATTTGTTCTCTTCAAAATCAACAAAAAAAGTTATAGATGTTATAGTATTTAAAACGTTGGAACTTGTAATATCACAAGTTCCATCCGCCATTTTTTTAAATGCATCAATTTTATTTGCATCCATAGTTTTGCAACTGTATATTTTATAATCTTTATTTTGATTAAAGAAATTTATAACTTTTTCTAATGTATCACTTTCGTAAACACAGTCATCATCAGGGAAGCCTATAATTTGCCCTTTAGCATTGTCTATGCCTACATTTCTGTTATAACTTAATCCTGGCTTATCACTTTTTATATACTTTATATCTAACTTATCAACGTATTTATCAACTATATCTTTAACTTTGTTATTATTATTTTGGTCTACTACTATAAGTTCAAAGTTTTTGTAAGTTTGACTTTTTAAGCTGTCCATAAGTAAGTATATATCATCATATCTATTTAATGTTGGCATTATTAATGATATTAACATTACTACCTCCTACTTTTCGTTTTCCACAAGTCTACCTCTCTTTTATCATTTAATATAACTTCTTTTATTAGTAACACTATTACAAAACTAAATGAAGCCTCTAATAGTAAGTTTTCTGCAAAAGAGTATAGTAAAAATATGAATAAAGCTACTAAATACTCCTTTTTATCTTTTTCTATAAAACTTCCTATGCCTTTATACATCAAATACATAAACAATATACAAGCAACTACTCCCAGCACACTAATTATATATATATAAGAACTATCTAATGGATTAGTTGCTTTTATAGCTGCACTATATGAATTTCCAAAAGGTTTCATAAAATTTCCTGCTTCAGCTAAGTATACGTGCCAATACTTAGGTCTACTTGCTAATAATCTATTTAATATACTGCTTTTAGAAAACATTATACCAATAGCCACACTAGATAAAGTAAGTAGTATTGGCAATATCTTTACAAGTGTTGGTAGACCTTTTATTTTTTTTATGTTTATTAATCTTATTATTTCTACAAATATTAATCCCGCTAATATAGTAAAAAAACCAGTTCTACTATATGTAGTTTGATAAACAAAAAATGCAGAACCAAATAAAATTATTCTATCCCATTTATTATAGTTTTTATATCTTAAGAATATATATGCTGCATATATAGTAACCATATGATAAAATACACTATTTGGATTGCCAAGCCCAAAATCCATTCTTGTAACAAGCATATCTATATTTTCTATATATCTATAGTGGACTTCTTGATTAAATACTAATGAAGGAAATAAATTAAATAATAATATAGCTGCTATTAAAAAACATGCAGATATTATTAAGTAACTTTTAACTATATATTTATCATCTATTTGTTTAGCTGATACAGCTAGTAAGACAATTAATAATATAGCTCCTTCTCTATTTAATACATAAAGTAAGACACAAGCTCCAACTAGAAACATTTCTGTTATACTTTTTCTCTTATCAAATAAAAAAAGTAGCATTAGTATTCCTATTGAAGAATAAAATAACGCTGATTTAATCATCCCTAGATTTATATTTGGGTCAATAAATGATATCATATACTTTCTAAGTACTATGATAAACAAAACAAATATATAAAGATATTTTTTCATCATAATATTTCTATCATCGTTTAAAGTCTTCATTTTACTTTCTCCCTTTTAGTTTCGTAAAGTATTACTTGCAAATATTTTACAACACTTCCATATCTTATTTGCACCTGTTAAGTGTTTACTTTCTAAGAAATAATTTCTCTTTTTAGCCCAACTTTTTCCCCACCAATGTATCCCAAAAGTGTTTTCTGTTATACATTCTGGTGTAAAGTCTTCTTTAAATCCAAAAGGATAAAAATATTCTTTATCATAGGCACATATGCCCTCTTCATAATTATTTGGGTCAATCTTCTTATAATTTTTTTCCATAAGATGAGTCATAATCTTTGGTATTGTAAACAATGAAGAAGTAAGCACTTCTTTTTCATAATACTCCAATAAGTCTTTTAAAAAAGGATGTCCTTTTTCTGCACCTATTATAGCTCCATTTATATATTCTCTATCATCTTCATACCCACAGATTAGTCTATTGTTTTCCAAAAGAGGAGTTATATCCTTTAAGATTTGCATATCTGTATCCATATAAACTCCACCTTGTTCATAGAGTACTCTTATTCTTGTGTAATCTGATATAAATGCCCAAAGCTTTCTTTTATAACATTCTTCCAAAAATTTATTTCCTTTTATCTCTTTTTCTATATCAAAGTTTTTTTCATTCCACTCTACTATCTCATATTCTGGAAGTTTTTCTTTCCAAGAATTTATACATATATTTTCTATATTTCCTTTTGGACCACCAAACCATACATAATGTATTTTTTTAGGAATCAAATGAACACCTCCTACATATATTCTTGTCTATCTTCTTCTTTTAATTGCTCTACTATCTTTTTGACATCTTGAGCTTTATCTTTTCTACAAACCATAACTGCATCATTCGTAGATACTACTATCAAATCACTAATACCTATTGTAGATATTAATTTATCATCTGAATATATAATTGAATTTTTAGTATCTATAGTAATATTTTCACCTCTTTTGATGTTACCTTCATTATCAGTTGGGTATATTGCACCCAGAGAATCCCAAGAACCAACATCATTCCATCCAAAATCACCAGGAACTACTATAACATCATTACTTCTTTCCATAATACCATAATCTATAGAGATTGATTGTATTGTTGGATATATTTCTTTTATTTTTTCTATTTCATCTTTTGTTCCTAAGTAATTACTGATTTCCTCTAACTTTTCATATACTTTAGGTAAGTATCTCTTAAAATCTTCTAATATTTTAGATACCTTCCATACAAACATTCCACTATTCCAGACATATTTTTTAGAGTTTACATATTCTTTAGCAATTTCATAGCTTGGTTTTTCTACAAACTCCACTACCTCATATGCAACATTCTCTATTGTGCTTTCTCTATTAAAATTTATGTATCCATACCCTGTTGATGGAAATGTAGGAGTTATCCCAATAGTTACTAGTTTATCATTATTTTCTGCTATATAGATAGCTTTTTCTAAAATAGATTTAAATTCTTTTTCATCTTTTATATAATGGTCAGCTGGATATACACACATAACACCATCACCATATTTTTTCATTATATTAAAAGCTGCAAAACCTATAGCTGCAGCAGTATTTCTGGCACATGGTTCTGGTAAAATATTGTCATCTAAACATTTATCTTTTACTGTATCTTTTAAAGCATCCATTTGCTTCTCGTTAGTTACTATAAATAAATCTTCTTTTTTTGCTAGAGAATCTATTCTGTTTATAGTTTCATTTATTAAAGCATCTTCTCCGCTTAAATTTATAAGCTGTTTAGGTACTTCTTGTCTACTAAGTGGCCAGAAACGAGTTCCGCCTCCTCCAGCCATTATGACATTGTATACTTTCATTGTTTATCTCCCCTTAGCTTTTTATATAGAATCCACTACATTTAATATATAAGATATTAAATTTTTCAATTTAAATTCTACATCTTCTTGGTTGTCTGAATTTGCTCCAAAGTAGAATTTGATTTTAGGTTCTGTACCTGAAGGTCTTATAGCTATCCAAGAACCATCTTCAAGTAAAAATTTAAGTACATCTGATTTAGGTAAATCATCGACTCCATCTTTATAATCTAAAATTTTATCTACTTTTACATCAGCTACATTATCTATTTTAACACTTCTAAAGTAAAGCATCATCTCTTTTATTTTTTTTATTCCATCTATACCTTTTAAAGTCACTGACTTTAATTCTTCTTTATAATATCCAAATTTATTATATGTATCTATCAAAGCTTCATACAAGTTCATACCTTTTAAAGAATAGTATGCTGCCATTTCACATATCATAAGTGAAGATACAACACCATCTTTATCTCTAGCATGAGTTCCAATTAAGTAACCATAACTTTCCTCATATCCCATTATAAAGCTTCTATCATTACTTTCTTCAAATGCTTTTATTTTTTCTCCTATAAATTTGAATCCTGTTAAAGTATTTAAACAATCTACATTATAAGCCTTTGCTATTTTTGCTCCTAGTTCTGATGTAACTATAGTTTTTATTATTGTAGGATTGTTTTTAGGAAGTTTATTTTCTTCAACTAAACTCTCTAATATATATCTAACTAAAAGTGAGCCCACTTGGTTTCCATTTAAAACTACATATTCACCACTTGAATCTTTTACAACAACACCTACTCTGTCACAATCAGGGTCTGTGCCTATTATCAAATCAGTATCATTACGCTTTGCCATTTCAATAGCTATATTAAATACTGACTTTTCTTCAGGATTAGGATACTTAACTGTTGAAAAATTAGAATCTGGCAATTCTTGCTCTGTAACCACCATTACATTTTCAAAACCACATTCATTTAAGACTCTTCTTACTGGCTTATTTCCAGTTCCATGAATAGGTGTATATATTATTTTTAATTTTTTTCCGTATTCATTTATTATATCTTGTCTTAAAACTTGTTTCTTAACAGCCTTTATAAACTCATCATCTACTTCATTATCTAATATAGTTATTAAATTTTTAGATAAGGCTTCTTCAAAATCTAAACTTTTAATAATACTATAATCATCAATCTTATTAACTTCTGCTATTATATCATTTGCCATATCTATACAGATTTGGCCTCCATCTGAGTCGTATACCTTATATCCATTATACTCTTTAGGATTATGACTTGCTGTTATTACTATTCCCATAGCACACTTTAAGTATCTAACAGCAAAAGAAAGTTCTGGTGTAGGCTTTAATTCTTCAAAAATATAAGCCTTTACACCATAAGCACTTAAAGTCTTTGCTACTTCTATGCAAAACTCTCTCGACATGTATCTACTATCATGTGCTATAACTATTCCTTTTTGTTTTCCTTCTTCTCCTTGAGTCTTTATAATATAATTTAAAACTCCAAGTGTCGCACGTCTAACAGTATAAATATTAATTCTATTAGTTCCCGCCCCTATTATACCTCTTAAACCACCTGTTCCAAACTCTAAATTCTTATAAAATCTATCTTGTATTTCTTTTTCATCATCTTTTATGTTTAATAGCTCATCTTTTGTTTGTTCATCAAAATAAGGAGAATTTAACCACATTTCATAATTATTCTTATAATCCATATTTTCATCCTTTCTGACTTTATTTTAATTTTTTAATGTAAATATCTATCTCTTAAGTAGTTTTTGTTTTCCTTTTCTTAA
This sequence comes from Clostridioides sp. LIBA-6822, assembly GCF_056688955.1. Taxonomy (NCBI): domain Bacteria; kingdom Bacillati; phylum Bacillota; class Clostridia; order Peptostreptococcales; family Peptostreptococcaceae; genus Clostridioides; species Clostridioides sp. LIBA-6822. The sequence continues at coordinate 3,301,460 of NZ_CP196995.1, forward strand.
AAATTCAAAAGCTAAATCCATCTCTTCTACCTTAAATAAAACTATTAATATCGTATATACAGAAGCTCCACCTAATACTCCAACTCCAACTGATATAATTTCTTTGATTGTTCCTGCACCCATAAATGCATATAGATTATTATATATCAATAAGGTAACTACTGCCATTACGCCCGATGCTACCAAACTTTTTATACCAGTCTTTATAATTTTATCTCCTCCAAAATATCCATTCTTCTTTTTAAGAGATATAAATAGTAATATAACTGTAATTATATTAGATGTACTAGTTGATATAGCAATACCTGCATGGCCCAGTGGTCTTATCAGTATTAAATTAAGAACTATGTTTATTATCAAAGCTATACTTCCATTTATCATTGGTGTCTTTGTATCTGCAAGAGAGTAAAATGCTCTATATAAAACATCTCTTACTCCACAAGCTAATAAGCCTAGCGAATACAATCTAAGTGCTATAGATGTAAGGTCTGTTGATAATGCGTCGAATTTACCCCTTTGGAATAAGATTCTAACTAAAGGTTCTGCTAATATGATAGCTCCTATAGATATAGGAAGCACCACCAATATAATACAGTTTGATGATTTTACAATAGTACTTATAAATCCTTCTTTATTATCTTTACCTGACATTTTTGCTAGTTTAGGATATATAACAGTTATTATAGATGTAACAAATAACGCCATAACAAACTCATTTAGTCTATTTGCATAGTTAAGAGCAGACAACTTTCCATCCCCCAAAGTCGTTGCCAATAACCTGTCAACAAATATATTTAACTGTCCAACAGCTACTCCTATTAACATAGGCAATACTAGGTTAACTAATTCTTTTATAGACTCATCCTTTAAATTTATATAAGGCTTATACTTATAGGACTTCTTAAATGCAAATGGCAACTGAAATAATAGTTGACTCGCCATAGCAAGTAGTGCTCCTGCTGGTAGTATCCATACATTTTTTCCTGCACTTAGTGCTATTGCTGCTATTATTATAATGTTATATGGAATTCCTATAAGTCCAGGAATTACAAAACTATCATTCACCTGTAAAAATGAACTAAATATTTTACTTCCACTCAGGAACAAAACTCCTGAAATCATTATTTTAGTAAATAATATTGCTGCTTGGAATTTAGCAGGGTCATTTCTAAATCCAGCTGCAAATACTGTAACAAATTGCTCTGTAAATAAAAGCCCAAGAATAGCTATTATTATAGCCATTATATAGCATATATTTAAAACATTATTAGTAAATTTTAAGGCACCTTCATCTCCGAGTCTTTTCTTTGTCTCAAAGTACATAGGTATATAAGTTGTAGCAATTGCAGAGCCTATGACTGCTATGATTAAACCAGGTATATTTAATGTTAATACAAATACGTCTGCATACATACCTGTCCCATAGAAATTTGCAAGTACAAGTTCTCTAAGGAAACCTAATACTTTTGAAAACATAGTGGCTGCCATAATCCACAATGCTGCTTTAGCTGTTTTTGACATTTTCTTTCTCCTTATCTATTTAAACTCTAAAAGTAGAACTTTTAAAACTGCTTATAAACATTATTCTGATTAAATAAATCTAACCTATGAAAAGCTTCCTTATAAATTAAAGACTATATTGAATCATATCTAAGTGCCCTAAATGTAATCAATAACAATAATAGTATTAATATTATACAAGATAAGGATGTTAGATTAAATATACTCTTTAATAGATTATAATCCCCTACTGCATATCCAACTTCAACTACCTCATTTATATTGTTACTTTTTAAGAATTTATCTTGTGTACTACTTAAATTATCACTACAAATCAGTATTGGCATATTTTCTTTAGCTGATACTACTCCCAAAGAAATATATTCATTTACATCAGACCTACTACCAAAGTCTAAACTAGCAGTATATATTTTCTTTATATCCTTTTCATTATAAAACTTCTTTATTAAATCGATATTCGTACTTGATTTATTTATTTGCTTTATACCTTCTATATTCTTTAAGCTAGAATCAACTTCTGCAATAAACTCTTTTGAATCACCTAATGCATATATTGTTTCAAGGTCTTTACCTTTTAGGAAATCAATTTGTTCTTCAAAACCTTCATCTTTAGCCCATATTATTGGCATTCCATTTTTAGCGGCATAAGAATATACAGATATGGCATTCTCTAATCCTACAGTTGAGCTAAGTAAAAATGCTTTATCGAATCCTACTGTTCTATACATTTCTCTCGCTATCTTTAAGGATGTATCATATCTGTCTTTTCCTCTTATTCTTTCAACTTTCATTCCCATTCTTTCTATAGTACGCTCAGCATCTTTAGATACTGCTTTTAAACCACCTATTATTGTAACTTTCTCTGTACCCAGTTCTTTTAGATAATTTCTTGTTACTCTCCCAAGATTTTTATTCTTAGTTACAACTATTGGGGCATTTTTTACATAGGCTAAAGGTGTTGCACTTATACTATCTACAATTGAATCTTCATTTACAAGAATTACTTCCTTAGAACTCTTAAATACTCTTTTATTTAACTCTGTAGAAATCTCTGGTATACTGCCTTCTATCAACTCTTCTTTAGGATTTGCATCTGCAAATACTCCTATCGTACTAGAAATAGAGATTAATAAAACTAACGATAATATAGTAGAAATTTTTTTAATCATAAGTTCTCATTCCTTTTCTTTTTTTGTATTTTTTGACAATAAAAAAGCTCTTTTTAAAGAGCTTTTTCATTGATTAGTAATCTAATATTTTAAAATTATCTAGCTCCATCTCCTGTCAATACTACTTTAACAGTTTTAAAGAGTATCTTAAAGTCAAGTAATATACTCCTATTTTTTATATAGTAAATATCTTCTTTAAGTTTTTCTTCAGGAGTGATTTCGTATCCACCATTTACTTGTGCCCAACCTGTAAGTCCAGGTTTTATAGCAAGCCTGTTGATAAATCCAGGTATTTCCTCATTAAATTGAACAGTAAAGTTTGGTCTCTCTGGTCTAGGGCCTATTAAGCCCATATCCCCCTTTAATATATTAAACAGCTGTGGAATCTCATCAATTCTAGTTTTCCTAATAAACTTTCCAACCTTAGTTATTCTAGGATCATCTTTTTCAGCCCATTGTGCGCCAAATTTTTCTGCGTCTGTTCTCATAGATCTTAATTTATATATATAGAATCTTCTCCCGCATTTTCCTAGTCTTTCTTGCTTATAAGTTATTGGTCCTTTGTCCTCTATTTTAATAAGAATTCCAAATATTGCTATTAAAGGTAAACCTATCACAAGTCCTATTATAGATAAAACTAAATCCATAATTCTTTGGTACAAGTCGAATAAAACTGTTCCTTTTACTATGCTATAGTCAATCTCACTTGCAATTTCTTTATCTGCCCCTGGATAGCTTTTAACTTTAGGTATTTCACATTCATCATTAGTATATCCAGACATAGTTACCTCCATATTGGAATAAAAATTTTTTTAATTCTTAATTTCAACTTATTTCTATCTTATTTTTGACTTATTTCTATATTATACTCAATAATGAGCAGATTATCAATACAATAAACGTCATTGTAAACAATTTGATTCTTTACAAAAATATATCATCCCTTGCTATATTTTACATTATAACAGGAGATGATATATTTTGCTTTAATATTTTTTGTTTTATTTTACAGATTCTTCTATTCCTATACCAATTTGAGTTCCCATTGTTTTTACTTTTTCAGCTGTATTTAACTTATCCATATCGCTCTTATTGTCTATAAATGCACATTCAACAAGTATTGCTGGATAATTATTAGTTCTTAAAACATATAGGTAATCATTTCCATTTGCAAGTGTTTTTGTCTTGATTCCTCTATTTTTCATGTCAAATTTTTCTAATATTCTTTTTAATATATTTGATGCAGCAGTCTTAGTTTTTCCACCATTTTTATCTTTTACTTTATAATAGATTTCTACACCATTACCAGCTCCATTAGATGCATTGTAATGTATACTTGTAAATAAATCTGGTTTTATAGTATTTGATAATGCTGTTCTTTCTCCTAAAGCCATTGTTTTATCTGTATCTCTAGTCATAACAACATTTACACCTTTTGAACGTAAATATTCAGTAGTTGCTAATGCTGTATTAAGAGTATATTTCTTTTCTTGTGCACCACCATTTAATCCACTTGTTGCTCCTGAATCAGAACCCCCATGACCTGGGTCTATCACTACAGTTTTTCCTGCAGCATCTCCTGGATTTTCTGGTTCTGTAGGTGCATTATGCTTTGATAAGCTAGATGCTATAGAGCTTATAACACTATCCTTCATTCCATCACCAATTTGGTATACTGTTCCTGCTGTTTTTTCTGATAAGTTTGTAGTATGATATGCAGAAACATAAGTTTTTGGAGTTATAAGTATTGGAGCTTTTAATTTAGCTGCCAAAGGCCCTGCTGTTATTGAGTCAACTATTATGTCAGATTTTGCAACTAACATTGCACTCAACTCTTGGTCTGGATAGAAAGTCTTAATTACATTTGCATTTGTTTCATGTCTATCTGCACCAGAAACTCTATTTTTTGAAGCTCCATTTTTTGCTATTTTAGATATTTGGTCTATAAGTTTTGATGATAAACTTTGGCTACCACCTATGTAATAAGCTTCTTCTAAACCTTGTGAAGATAACCAATCATATGTACCTTGTGGTACGGAATCTTTATTAGATAATATTATAGGTTGTTGGTCTTCACCTGCTTTTGGTGAGATATTAAGAGCATCGTATTCACCAGCATAACCATTTGCTATATATATTTTATTAACATCATGGTACTTGTCTATTTCTTTTGCTATAAGTAAAGATGTTTCGTGTCTATCAACACCACCAATACGAGTTACATTCACATCTACAGCAGATTTAATTTGAGATACTGCCTTTTGTGAAACTGAACCATCATCACCGATGATTATTACATCACTTGGATTTAGACGTTTTAATTCTGCCTTTGTGCTTTCTGGTATATCATCTTTATTTGCAAGTAATATTGGTGCATCATAAGTAGAAGCAAGTGGAGTAGCTGTTATTCCGTCTGCTGCTAGTTCTCCATTAACTATTACAACCTTCTTAGCTCCATCTTTCCAACCTTGTTTACTTATCTCAACAGCAGTTTCAAATCTAGTAGCTCCTGCAAGTTTTTTTACTGGTGCAGAAGTTTTTCTCATATATTCATTTACTGCTTTTGTTGAATTTGCATCACTTATTATAAATTCTTGTGTAACATCATAATCTTTAAGATTTAATCCCATAGATTCTAAGTCTTCTTTGTTTAAGACTTTTTGTTCATCTTTACCATTTACTTTTATGCTTTGAAGTTCCCATACATTTAAGTATTCTGGGTCTTTATTATAGTTTATTACACCTTCATATGTATCTGTCTTTTCATTGTAATTTAAAGTAGCTTCAAGTGGCATATCATAACACATAAAGTTTAATGTTATTGAATCAGCATTTAATTTTTCTTTAAATTTCACACTTGCATTCGATTTACTTCCTAACACTACACTTTTTCTTTGTAAATTTATATTAATATCTGAATTAGATTCTGTATTTGCAGTAGTATTTTCCGCCGCTAAAGCCACGTTTGGTGCCACCATTGCTACAGACAACATTCCTGTTGCCAATAATTTTGTACTCTTTTTCATTATATCCCCCCTAGATTTTTTAGACCTTTAAATCTTTTTTAATTCGTCTTAAATTTGTTTTATATTACATAAATTCAATATTATGTAAATCTTTTTTCATTATAGCACAAAAGATTACAAATTGTAATCTTTTTGTAATCTTTTATGGCATGATTTTTAAATTTTATCTAGAGGAAATTTGGGTTATATCCGATACTTTCTGTATATTTAAACAAAACAAAGGAATTCTTGTCTAAAAAAATATCACACTAAATTTTAATAAATATTTTTTTCTTATACATAATAGACATTACTATAACCCAGAATAAGACATACAATAAAGAAAATACAAGGGAATCCCAAGTTGTACCTGCCCAAGGTGTTATAAGTTCATATGTAACCCACTCTACCAAAGTAGTTGGATAATCGACTTTATCTGTAAGTTTTGGAAGATTCCAAAAAACATGGCTTAATATCTCAAGGCACATATATGTAAAAATAGGGCTACTCCCAAGTGCTATTACTGGTGTGAATATTTTACTTTTATTTTTGATGTCACATATAAAATAAAATATTGCCAGTAATATACCATAACTTCCAGCCATTAAAAGTACAAATGAGCTAGACCATAATCTTTTATTAAATGGAAAATATTGATTAAATATAAAAGCACATATTAGTAAAAGAATACTCATAACTAATATTTTAAAGAATTTTTTGTATTCTCCTATGTTTTCTTTTAAAAGTACACATCCCATAGTACAACCCAACATTCCTGAAGAAATTGCTACTATACTAGTTAGAAATCCATCTGGTTCAAATTCTGGTTTATATAAATGTCCTTTAAAAAAATGGAAATCCACTAATTGTGCAAGAGAACCTTCTAACTCGAATCCATATGGTTTTGCCACTACATAATAACCTATTATTATAAATGCAGATATACATATAAATATAATTATAGTCATAGTGCTTCCTACATTTAATTTTTTTAGTAGTAAGTATACTAAACTAGTTACAAAATAAACTAGTCCCATACGTTGAAGTACTCCAAGTATTCTTACAGTACTTAAGTCATGATTTCCTAGGTAATTTAGGAAAAACCCAAATAGTATAAGTAAAATACTTCTCTTAAATATACTGAGTATTATACTTAGTGTAGACTTATTGTTTTTTAGTTTACTATTTATTGATATTGGAATTGTAACACCTAAAGATATAACAAAGAAAGGAAATGCAAAATCTGCAAGTGTTACACCATGCCATATAGCATGTCTTAGTTGAGGATACATTCTCATCCAAGTTCCAGGATTATTACAAACTATCATGAGGGCTATTGATAGCCCTCTTATTATATCTATTGATTTAACTCTGTTTTTCATAATTTTTGTATCTAATTTACCTTCAAATCCACTTTCCATATTACCTCCCCCAAGATTTAACTGTATATTTAGATTTAGCTATGAATCTATCTAACTATATATCTTCAGATATAAGTCTAAAATATAGCTTTCTTAAATACACATCTTTTTAATTAAGAAACTTCTTTAGAAATCCAAGTTTATCTAATATATCTTGTATCTTATTAATTTTCTGGCTTATAGAATCTATAGTTTTTTCTATTGAATCAACCTTAGCCTCTAAATCCTCAACCTGATTTACTTTTTTATCTATAGTTCCATGATTAGTGATGTCACTATTAGATGAGTTGTCTATAAGCTTTCCTATATAACCATCATTAATTAATTTTGTATCATTAGCAGATGCCAATATCATCATTGTTTCTATATCTGAATTTCTAGTATTTTCTATAACTCTACCATTTTTGTCACGAACTGACAATATAGTTATTGTATCATGATTATTAAATCCACCTTCTCCAATATTTCTAACTATAACATTTACTAAAGTAGCATAGTTATTTACTTCACCATTAGGCATATCTACTGTAACAGTTTTTGAGCAATCGCCTTTTATGTTAATAGTTATTGGCTTATTTGTCACCATTCTAAAAGCCTCATTAACAGTATCCTCTTTTGGATTAAAGTTTATAATATCATTAGGACTTGCAATATTTATCATGTCAGTTAATTCTTCAACAGTTTTCGCCTCAAACACAGTCTTATCTTGTAGGCTCTTAATCTCATCAAAAGCTTCTTCATTTCCATTTCCACCAACTTGTGTTACAGTACTTAATTTTTTCGTACTAAGCACATCTCTCTGCTTTGTATTTAGTTTATCTCCAACTAAAACAACTGGTGACTCATTTCTAGCTGCTAATACTCCAACTGCTAATGAGTCTATAAGCTGGTTTTCATTTTTACTTCCATCCTTGGTAACATATAGATTATTTAAACTTGTATCAGTATAAAACTTTTCTACAACTTTGGCATTAGTTTCATTTCTATCTTTTCCACTCAACCTTTCTGCATTAGGAAGACTCTTTTCTACTGCTCTTGAAACAGAATTTGTACCTCCTATTACATATGCCTTAATAACTTTCTCATCTTTTATAAATTTTTCAAATGGTTCTACTCCATCTTTTGGACTAGATAATATTATAGGCATATTATTTTGAGCAGATGGTGCTCCAACACTAACAGCATCACTTAGACCTTTTTCTCCATTTACGACAGCCACTTCCTTAACATCTTTTATATCTTTCAATTTATTAGCCAAAATCAATGAAGTTTCATATCTATCATTACCACTAATTCTTTCTACATTAAATCCTTCACTTTTCAATTGATTTTCTATATCGTTACTTAAAACAACAGTGCCACCTATCAAATAAATATCTTTAGCTCCTAGGCGTTTTATCTCTGATTTAGTTCTATCATCCAATTTATTACTTTCTGTTAAAAGTATTGGTGCTCCTTTAACTTTTGCAAATGATGTGGCTGAAAGAGCATCTGCTAATGACTTATCATTAACCAGTACTACATTAGTACTAGAGCTATACGCCTTTTGACTTATCTTTACAGCAGTTTCATATCTTCCATTACCTATTATTTTTTCCTCTGTAAGTGCATATGATGAAGTTATAGAAATGCTACTTAAAGTAAGCGCTATTGTTAATATTGTTAAAATAGTTTTTGGTGCTTTCATTATCATTACCCCCTTATTTTGTTTAAAATCTTACTATATTTATATTATAAAATATCTTTACACTATTTTACAGTTTAAATTTATTACATTTTTCCTCACCCAATAAAAAAAGAGCTATCTCAAAATAGAGATTGTACTGCACCCCAATTGTTGAAATGCTAAAAATATATTTTATTTCATATAAAAAGAGTGCCTCATGAACTAAAAAGTTCATTTTGAGACACTCCATTTTGTTACTTTATATCTATAAACTTATATTAAATATTTTCTAATAATAAAATGTATAGCTTTACTATCTTTATATTTATTATTTTCCTAAAAGACTATTTAATTCATTAAAAGCACTTTCATTTCCATTTCCACCAACTCTAATAGGAGTTTCTATTTCCTTAGATTTAAGAACATTTTTTTGACTTTCATCTAATTTATTTCCAACTAGAACTACTGGCGAATCAGTTTTAGCACCTAATGCTCCTACTGCTAGTCCATCTATTAAGTCACCTTGACTTTTTGAACCATCTTTAACAACAAAAGCATATTTTAAATCTGAATTAGTATAGAATTTATCTATTATCTTAGCATTAGTTTCATTTCTATTACTTCCTGCAAGTCTTGTTGGATTTGAAAGCTTGCTTTCTAAGTTTGATGATAAAGTAGCTGTGCCACCAATTATATAAGACTTAGTTATTTTTGATGAATTTAAAAACTCATCAGCACCTTGTAACTCACTCTTTTCATTAGTAAGTATTATTGGCATATTGTTGTCAGCTGCTGCTGCGCCAACACTTATTGCATCTGCAAGTCCATTAACACCATTTGCCACTGCAACTTGTGAAACAGATTTTATACTGTTTAGTTTTTGAGCTAGAGATATACTAGTCTTGTATCTATCACTACCTGAAATTCTTTCTACTGATATACCCATATTGCTAAGTTGAGTTTGTACATTCTTACTTAAAGAATTCTCTCCACCTATTAAATAAACTTTTTTAGTTCCTAATCTTTGTAATTCTGATTTAGTCTTTGAATCTAAGTTATCTTTTCCTGTTAAAAGGATTGGAGAATCGATTGCTGCTGTAAATGGTGTAGCTGTTAAAGCATCCACTATTGCATTTCCATTTACTAATACTGCATTTTGTGAAGAAGTCCATCCTTTTTGACTAACTTTAACTGCTGTTTCATATCTATCTGCTCCAGTTAAAGATTCCCCTGAAGTAGCTTGTCCAGAAGATGTTTTTGTTATAGCTTTTATAACAAAGTTACAAGGAGAAAATTCACTATATGTATTTATATCTTCAAATTTATTGTTTTGAAGTATGTAACTTTCACCTAAGTTTGCTTTAGCTTCATATAGATAGTATCCATCTATGTTAGTTTCATATGCTAAAGTTGATTTTTCTCTATTAGGATTTGCTGTGTTGTCTATAACTACTACTATTGCTCCTTTCCCTTTTGGAAGGTTATAAGAGTTAGTAGGCACATTTATGTATCCAGAGTATGATACTGTTCCATTTGCAAGTTTTGTCATTGAGTTGTTTTGAGGAACTCCATTTACTACTGGTGCATAATATACTTCATATTTTGCTCCTACAGAGTCTGTTTCAAACATAACTGAGTCAAGTTTTTCAGAGTCTCTGCTGAAATCAAATACATTTGCTGCTGTTACTTTATTTGACATTATCTTACTAAGACCAGCATATTCAAGTTGGTACATTTTTTTGTCACTATCTGGTTTTGATACTGATTTCATTGAATAGTTATCTGTATCTGTTAAAAGAGTTTTGTCTTCATAAGAAATCCAGAAGAATCCTTTCATAGAGTTGAATTCTCCCCAACTACTTTTTACTAACCAGGCTCCATTTGATTCTGGCTTAGCATCAGAAGCAAAGTTATCTTTTGAATAATTATCATCCCATCCTACTATAGCTACAGCATGATTTAAAGGTGCTCTCTTATTTGTACAGTTATATGCTGTTTCATCATCATTAAAGTAATTTGTATAATGTGCATATCCTGATGTAACAGAACCGTATTGCATTATAGCATTTTTTACAGTTTCTTTATCTTTACTAAGACGAATAACATCTGTTACATTAAATTGTGTTGGTGCAGTATCCATATTTGAAGGTCTAGTTGCACCTTGTTCTTCAGATTTAAGATTATATGGTATATCTTTTTCTAATTTAGGCCCTGCCCATGCAGTCAAATACCCTATAGCTGTTACATTTGAGCTACCTGACATATCGTCTAAATTCCATCCATACGTTCCTCCAGTTGACCACCATCTAAAGTGTTCTTCTGAAAGGTCATAAGTTCCATAACCTTTTAATTTTAAGTATGATTCTAAAGTTGACATACTAGAAAATGCCCAGCATGTATTAAGATTTCCCTGATTTTTTGCTGGTGTAGTCAATCCTAGGTTTATTGGATTGTATGATGCACTTGCTTTGTATGATGATGGAAGAGTGCTTCTTCCCTTATTTTGAAGTATTGTACCTTCCATTTCATGTGGAACTGGTATTACTCCATTATATTTTGCTGTGTCGCCATTTTTGACATCTTCTAGATATTGAAGATAGCTTTCAGAGTATTCTGCAGTTTCTACTCCATCTAGTGTTTTATTGTTTTCTGCTGATACAGGTACTGTTGACACTATTAAAAAGCAAACTGTCAACAATGCCAGTAGCTTTGACAATTTTTTTGATTTGTACTTTCTCATATTTACCCCCTTGTATGTATTTAATTTTTATTATATCAGATTTCTAAATCGAGGTCATATTTTATTTTGATAAAATATGGATTATAAGTGCATATTAATTGTATAATGTTATAATTTTATTTTTTATGATATTTTATAATGTGTTGATTTATTAATTAATGGATATGTTATACTAAAGTATGTTAGAATCTTCAAGAATAGTTATATTTGATTAGTTTGGGAGGGTTATATTTGATTTTTAAAAAACATAAAGAGACAATATTATATTTATTTTTTGGAGCATTTACTACCCTTGTGAATATAGTTTCTTATTTATTTTTTACTAGAGTTATTTCATTTAATTTTATGGTTGCAAATGCTTTGGCATGGATTCTTGCTGTTTTATTTGCTTATGTTACTAATAAGTTTTTCGTGTTTGAAAGTAGAAGAGTTGAGTTAAGGTTCTTATTTAAGGAGTTTTTGTCTTTTGTTAGTTTTAGGTTGATTTCTGGGATTATAGAAATGGTTATTATGTATATAATGATTGATTTACTTTTTGTAAATGATGTTATAGTGAAGGTTTTTACTAATATAGTTGTTATAGTTTTAAATTATTTATTTAGTAAGATGATAATTTTTAGAAAGTAAAAAGTAGACTACTATAAATAGTAATCTACTTTTAAAATTTCATTTACACTTTAAAATCCATCATCAGTTACATTTGATCTTCCCCATCTAGTAACTTTATTAGTTGAAGTATTTATTTCAACAACTTCTATATATGACCCATTTTTAGCCTTTTCAATAAATCCATCATTATATGAAGAAACCTCCTCCCAATACCTAGGATTAATTTTATCCCCTACATACATAGCTGATGGTTTATCATTAACAACTCTATAATAAATTTCATGATCAGAATTGCGAGGTTTACTTGAAATTTTGACCAATACATAACCTTTTTCTTTCACATATAAAGGCTCTGTTTTTACAGAAATACCTCTTGCTAGTTTGTCATCAATAGTAGTATCATTAGTTTTTGGCTTTGTTCCACTTATTGCAGGTTCCTTGCTCCCAGTTACTGTATCTATCTTACCAGAATTTTTTATTATAACATCAGAAGCATTATTAGATATTTTAGTTATTTCACCCTCATTTACAATATATATATTCTTAGCATTTGGCAATATAGTTATAAGCCAAATTTCACCAGAACTCTCATTTTCTATTTTACAACCATTTTTAGTATAGATATCTAAATCTTGTATACTACCTTCATTTATGATTTTATTATTTTTTATATCTCTTATCTCTATAGTACCATTTATTTCTCCTAAATTACTAATATCGCCATTAGGCATATTTATAGTTATTGATTGTTTGTATACTCCATCAAACTCAACCTTTATAGCTTTATCAGTTTCTATTTTAAATGAACTATTTATCCCTGTATCTTTTTCTGGTTTAAATTTTATAACATCATTTGCATCTGCTTTTTTTATAGCAACATTAAGTTCATCAATAGTTTCAACAGTATACTTAGTCTCTTCTTGTATATCTAGTATATCTTCTACAACATTTTCATTTCCTAAACCACCAATTTGAGTAACTTTATCTATAACTTTAGTATTTAATATATCTTTTTGATTAGTATCTAATTTATTGCCTGCTAGAAGTATTGGAGAATCATTTTTTGCAGCTAATACTCCTACTGCCAAAGAATCTATTAAATCATTCTTATTCTTTGTACCATCTTTTGTAACATAAATATTTTTTATATCAGTATCTTTATAGAATTCTTCTATAATCTTTGCATTTGTCTCACTTCTACTCTCTCCTGCTATTCTTGCAGCATTTGGTAGATTTCTTTCTACAGAATTAGAAATAGAATATGTTCCACCTATTACATATGACTTTTCGATATCTTTACTATCTATAAAATTATCTGCTACTTCAGTCCCACCATTCGAATCGGAAAGTATTATTGGCATATTTTCTTGAGCTGCTATAGCTCCAATACTTACAGCATCAGCAAGTCCTTTTTCTCCATTTACCACAACTATTTTAGATATAGAATTTTCCTTATCTAATTTTTCAGCTAATTTTAAAGAAGTTTCATATCTACTATTACCAGATATTCTTTCAAAGTTTATATTATCTGCATCTAATTGCTTTTCAACATTTGAACCTATTGCAATTGAACCACCTATCAAATATACATTTTTTACACCAAGTCTTTTTAATTCTGTTTTTGTTCTACTATCCAGTTTATTACTTTGAGTTAATAGTATTGGTGCATTTTTTGCTTTTGCAAATGGAGTAGCTGATAAAGCATCTGCTATTGAATTATCATTTACTAATACAGCATTATCAGATTTTGCCCATCCAGCTTGACTTATTTTTATAGCAGTTTCCCATCTACCAGAACCTGTTAGTGTATCCTTGGTTGACGCATTAGACGTATTTCCATATAATGTAATAGATAAAAATGTTATAGTTAATAATGACACTATCTTTTTTGATATTTTCATTAATTCTTACCTCCTAATTCTTTAATAATATTTTATGGAGCATGTACATACTGTATTTTACTTGTAGCTAGTTCATCAAAGTGAGATTTTACTGAATGGTACCCTATAGCATAATGTCCACTTTCTGGATTCCATTTCTTATATGAATTCATTGCACTTAATAACTTCTCTTCTTGGCTAGGTAATACCTCCCATACTTCTACATTTGGATTAACTTTTTTAAAATCAATGTAGTCATATGGTTCTACATAAAATCTTAAGTCTTTTATTTTACCTTCTTCATATAATTCTAAAGCTGCTTCACCTAATGCTCTATGGTCTTCATGTATTCCACTAGCTTTAAATGGAGTCACTGTTTTTACTTTAGCATTTGGATATTCTTTTAGATACTTAAGAATTATTTCTCTTGCTTTTTCTTTATTTAGCTCACCATCATGAGCTCTATTATCTTCTATATGTATATTGCTTTCTTTTACACCCATTGCTTCACAACTATCTTTGAATTCTTCATCTCTATTTTTTGAAAATTCACTTTCTGATAGAGAATACTTATGCACATCTTTAATATGATAGGAACATGTACCTCCATCATCTAGAACTTTTCTTATTATTGATTTACTACCATCTGTACACAAAATTACGTGTGTATCACTTTTTTCAACATGCTCAATTATAGCACTACCCATACTTAAAGTTTCATCATCTTGATGTGGTGTAAAAAATAAAGTTGCATCTACCACTACTGTATCCTCCTATTTCATAAAATGTTATAATCTACAATAAATAACTAAACTGTAGAAAAAGATTCCTATATATTAAGGAATCTTCTCCACAGTATAGATTATTACCAACCTAGTATTTTAGCTATCTTTTGTATTACTGTCAATTCAACCCCATTACCTATTTGAGTTATTTCTGCACCAAGATTTAATTTTTTATCAAGAGCACTTTTCTGTGAATCTGTTATGTCATTTTTAGCTAGAAGTATTGGACCTTTCCCTGCTGCTAAAGGTCCTGCTGCTAATGCATCTACTAGCATACCATTATTTCCATATCCATCTTTTGCTATATATAGCTTATCTAATTTATCATAATATGTTTCTATGACTTTGGCATTAGTATCGTGTCTTGTTTCTCCTTCAACTCTTTGAACCTTTCTATCTTTATCAATATCAATAAGTTGATTTTCAATTTGGCTAGATACATTGTTAGAACCACCAACTATACCAATCTCTTTTCCATCCATCAATTTGATAGCTTCTGCTGAGAGATCATTCCAGCCATTTACTATTATAGGAGCCTTAAGTTCAGCAGCTTTAGCAGCTATACTCATAGCATCAGCTTCACCTTTCGCACCTACTACAAATGCATCTTTAAAAGAACCCATATCTTTTGCTACTGCTACAGAAGTTGTATGTCTATCATCTCCAGCTAGTCTTTCAACATTTTTAGTTACTGATTCTAATTGCTTTTTAGCTGTATTTGATACTGCTGATTCTCCTCCAACTATATATATTTTAGCTGATGGACTTTTCTTAATTATATCTTTTATATAGTCTAAAGTTACTTTTGGTATTTCATTGTCAGATGCTAATAATATAGGCGCCTTTTTAGATTGAGCTAGTGGTGTAGCTGCTAATCCATCAACTAGTTTATTTGAATTAACTATAACTACATTATCAGTATATTTTGTTTGTTTTGCTATAGCTACAGCAGTTGAATATCTATCATCTCCAGCTATCAATTTAACTTTTGAATTTCCTTCTAATGCAGCCTTAGCATCTTTTAAATCCTTCTCATTAGTACTTTCTACAGTAAGCTCTATAGCTTTTCCAGATGCATCAGTATACTTAACAGTAAATTTATATTTTCCTGTTTCTGAATCTTTTGCTGAAATATCACTAATTGATTTTGATGTGCCATTTACTACCATATTACCTTTAACAGTTAATCTATATCCATCATATAAATCTTGTGGTGAAACTGTATTTAGGTCACTATTTTTTATAGTTATTTCAGCTAATTTAACATCAGCTATGTCTTTAGTTCCTGCTAAACCTAACTTATTTATTTTATTTACTTTAAATCCTTCTACAGATAGGTCTAAATTTGTTCCAGTTGAGTCAACTGGATTTGCTGTTAAATCAATCTTTTCATCACCAATGCCTATTTCTATAGTTTTAGAAGTTATTGTTTCTTCTTTATCTCTTAAAGTTATGACTAATTTATCTTTAGCACTATCATATGAAGCTTTTACGTCTGCAACTTTATAAATTCCAGTATTTTCAGCTTTAGCTTTTTCTGTTATAGAATTAGCTTCAGCTGAAAGGTCTGCTGAGTTTTCATATTTTTCAATTGCTTCTGCAACTACTTCATTAGCACTGTTTGTTGTATGCCCTTTATCTGTTATAGTTACAAGAAGTTCTTTATTTTGTCCCAAAGCATTTACTAATTTTTCTAATTCATCTATATTAGTTATTATTTTTAACTGTGATGAAGTCTCACCAACTTTTATTTCATATATTGGTTGTCCAACTTGAGAACCTCCAGTATACTTTTGAGACATTAAATCTCTAACTTTTGAAACTAATTCTGTAGCTTCTTTTTTAGTTATTGTTTCTTTTTTTACCTGTGTAGTTTCTGCAGCAAAAATTGGAGCTACTGATGTACTTATCATTGCAGCTGCCATAACTATAGAAAGATTTTTTCTATTCATAGTATTTTCCCCCTAAAAAATTCAATTTTTCATCATTTTTTCCTTATTTACCAATTATAATATATATTTGATATTATTTCAATAAATAGGCTATATTGTAATAATTAACCATTTAGTATGAAATTCTTTTTTATACTTTATTTTTTAAACATTTATGTATACAAAAAAGTAACAAAATTGTAATTTATTTTTATAATCCAGTTTATAACTAATAGACTTTTCATCTTCTTTATAGTATAATATTAAATGGAAGAAAGAAATTTCAAGCATCTCTTTTTTCCGTATTTCTCACACAGAAAAAGAAGCTGATTTTCAGCTTCTTTTTCATTTATATGAATTTATTAATTTAATTATAATCTTATCATATATAAATCAAAATACGTATTTTACCTATTTTTAATGGAGGTAATCTAAATTATCATTTTTAATTAAATTTATATAGGTATTGTATTGTTGTTTCCCTTATATTTTTATTTAGTTCTTCAAACATATCGTATCCTTCTAAAGAATATTCCTTAAACGGATCTTTTTGAGCATAAGTTTTTAGACCTACATACTGTCTCAATTGTTCCATAGCATCTATATGGTCTATCCAGTATTGGTCAACTACTTTTAAAAGTACTGTCTTTTCCAACTCTGCAACCTTTTCAATACCAACCATCATCTTTTTCAAGTCATAAACTCTTTTTGAAATTTCATAAGTGCTATCAACTATTTCTTGGACACTTTTTTTATCTACTCCAGGAATTAATAATGTATCTGCTGGCATAAATGTACTGTATAAATGTTTAAAATATCCATAATAATCTCTTTTTCTTCCAACTAAATAAGTTTCTCCTGCTTCTTGTATAATATCCTTAACCATTTTTTGAATATCTTCTTGAATATCCTCATCATTTAGAACTTTATTTCTTTCATTGTATATAACTTTTCTTTGTTCATTTATAGTATCATCATATTTAAGGACATTTTTTCTTATTTCAAAGTTTTTACCTTCTACACCTTTTTGTGCTCTTTCTATAGCTCTTGTAAGTGCTTTGCTTTCAATAGCCATATTTTCATTTGAACTTGTTCTCTTCATTAATTTCTCTATAGTTTTTCCACCATAAAGTTTTATTACATCATCTTCAAGACTTACAAAAAATCTTGATGTACCTGGGTCTCCTTGACGACCAGAACGACCTCTAAGCTGGTTATCAATTCTTCTTGATTCATGTCTTTCTGTTCCTATAACGTAAAGACCTCCTAAGTTTTTAACTTCTTGTTCTTCTTCTTTATCTCCTGCTCCTAAAGAAATATCAGTTCCTCTACCTGCCATGTTTGTGGCAATAGTTATAGCATCCAATTTACCAGCTTTAGAGATTATTTCTGCCTCTCTATCATGTTGTTTTGCGTTTAAGACTTGGTGTTTTATACCTTGTTTTTTAAGCATTTTAGATAACTTCTCAGACTTTTCAACAGAAACTGTACCAACAAGTATTGGTTGTCTAGTCTTATGTATACTTATTATTTCTTCTACAACAGCATCGTATTTTTCTTCTTCTGTTTTAAATACTTTGTCATGTAAATCAGCTCTAATAACTGGTTTGTTAGTTGGAATTTGAACAACATTTAATTTATAAATTGACTCGAATTCCCCTTCTTCTGTCTTTGCAGTACCAGTCATACCAGAAAGTTTGCCATATAGTCTAAAGAAGTTTTGATAAGTAACTGTAGCCATGGTTTTAGATTCATTTTTTATTTCAACACCTTCTTTAGCTTCTATAGCTTGGTGAAGTCCATCTGTAAATCTTCTTCCATCCATTACTCTTCCTGTAAATTCGTCAACTATCATTACTTCTCCATTTGAAATAACATAGTCAACATCTTTTTCCATAAGCTTATGACCTCTTAAAGCTTGATTTATATGATGATATAATTCTATATTCTTTATATCAGTAATATTCTTTATACCAAAAAACGACTCTGCCTTACTTATACCATTTGCTGTTAATGCTATAGTTTTATCTTTTCTATCCATCTCAAAATCTTCTTCTTTGACAGTTTTTATAAAGTTATTTGCTAGCTCATAAAGATTTAAATCTTCATCTCCATCTCCAGCAATTATAAGTGGAGTTCTAGCCTCGTCTATTAATATTGAGTCTACCTCATCTACTATGGCAAAGTTTAGTTCTCTTTGTACCTTATAAGATAAATCTGGTACCATATTATCTCTTAAATAGTCAAACCCAAATTCACTATTTGTACCATAAGTTATATCACATTTATATTGTTGTTTTCTTATATTTGGGTCTTGGTTAGCTATAATTACTCCTACTGTCATACCAAGAGATTCGTAAACTGGTCGCATAAGCTCCTTATCACGTTCTGCTAGATAATCATTTACTGTGATTACATGTACCCCTTTGCCTGTAAGAGCATTTAAGTACACTGGTGCTACTTCAACTAAAGTTTTACCTTCACCAGTTCTCATCTCTGCTATCTTTCCTTGATGTATTACTATACCACCAATTAACTGTACTCTATATTGACGCATTCCAAGTTTTCTTCTTGATACTTCTCTAACCACAGCAAATGCTTCTGGAAGTATATCATCCAAAGTTTCTCCATTTTTAAGTCTATTTTTAAATAACTCTGTCATATTTTTTAATTCTTCATCTGATGAGTTTTTCATACTGTCTTCTAGAGCATCTATTTTATCTACTATAACATTTAATTTCTTTATTTCTTGTTCATCTGCTTTGTCAAGTATTGCATCTATAACTGACATATAAGTACCTCCTTTTCTATTGTCCAATTACTATTATACATTAAAAATCCATAATAGTAGACAATTATTTTAATTTATAGTATAATGATTTTACTTAAATAAATTAAGCATCTTTTTATTTAGGTATTTCTCACATAAAATAGAGGCTAACTATAGCCTCTATTTTATTTTGTATTTATTTTTATAGTAAAAAAGACTCCTCAATATGAGAAGTCTTTTTATATTTAAAGTTTTACTAAAACTTATATTACATATCTAATAAATCTTTTACTTTTGTTATAACTGAATTAGCTATTCCTTGACCAACTTGAACTAAATTTTTAGTATCTTTAGCTGCACTCTTACTTATACCTACATGCTGATCAGATGATAAACTATCAGTAGCTAATATTATTGGAGCTGGAGATACAACAGTAGCACTTCCGTTTATTGGATTACCATTTGAATCAAGTGTTACTCCAAAATTACCAGCTATTGATGCTGCTGCTAATGCATCAACTAATTGATCTTCCTTAGTAGAACCATCTTTAGCTACAAAGTAATTTTCTACGTTGCCTTGTTTGAAGTAATCTTCTTCTTTCATAACTTCAGCATTAGTTTCTTGTCTGTCATCTCCACTTATTCTATCTGGTGAATTGCCAGTTGCATCATCTATTGCTTCCATTACTTCTTTAGAAACACTATTTACTCCACCTATTATATCAACCTTTGCATCATCTAAGAAATCTTCTGCTTCAGCACTTAAAGTCTTTGCTTTTCCATCAACAACAACAATTGGAGTAGCTTGACCTTCTGTATCTAAATCACCACTAGAATTTCTTAACTGAGAAGCAACTGGAGCTATACTCATAGCATCAGCAAGTCCTGTTCCTCCTACTACAAATGCTTTATCATTATCTAAGCCTATTTCATCTGCTATTTCTAGAGAAGTTGCATATCTATCATCTCCAGCTAATCTTGTAACTTTAAGGCCCATATCTTTTAATTCATTTTCTACATCTTTAGATATAGAGTTTACACCACCAGCTAAGTATACCTTTTTAGAAGTATTTACACCAGTTGTAGTTTTTAAATCCATAACTCTCTTTATTTCTGATTTAGTTGCTGAATCTAATTTATCTTTTGAAGTTAATAATAATGGAGCTTTTTTCTCTGATGCTAAAGGTGAAGCAACAAGACCATCTACTATTGCTTGAGAACCTACTAAAACAACATTGTCAACTGCATCTTTAAATAAGGCATTATCATCATTTGAATTATAATATTTAGAACTTAATTCCACTGCAGTTTCTATTCTGTCATCTCCAGCTACAACTACATTATTTGAATAACCATTATTATAGTTCTTCAAATCTTTTATATAATCTGTTAAATCTTTGATTTTGTCAGCTTTTATTACTAATTTTGCTGGAGCATTTGTATTGTCTCCACTTGCAGATTTAGTTTCTAATCTTTTACCTTCTGGATAAAGAACTACTTGATATTTTCCACTAACAGTACTTACAGAATTTGCATTAGTTCCGTTTGTATCTAAATCTTCATAAAGTTCATTTAAATCTTTTTGATTAAACACATACTTTTTAGCTAAATCTTGAGCAGTTTTACTTGAACTTGCATCTATATCGATTGATTCTTCTTTAGCATTTATAACTCTAAGAACTTCATTTTTATCTGCATCTGGTGTAACTGGTGTAAATATAGAGATCGCTCCAGAACTTGTATTAGTTTTAAATGATGCATCCATATCTATTTTTGCTTTAGCTGTAGTAGATACATCAAGTTCACAAGTAGCAAGAGTGAAAGCAGTTGCAGATGCAAACTTATCTGTTCCATTAGCTATACCAATTTTATATTTATCTGCTGCAGTTGCATTTAATGTAACTACAAGTTTTTCTGCACCCTCTGCCCCTGTGATCGCAAAATCAAACAAATCAGAACCTTTAAGGTTTTTTCCTGCTGAAACATTAAATTTGTCAACTGTAGAACCTTCAATAACTGCTCCTGCCTTAACAGTTGTTGCAGCGTTTACTATCACTTTATTTTCAATAGATTTTTGCATTGCTTTTAAATCGTCTACTGTTACACTTTGCTTATCAGCATTATAAGTAATTGTGAAATCTACATAATCTCCATCACCTAATCCATCTAATTTAGCATCTACAAGATTAAATAATGTTTTTGAATCAGTAACATTTGAAGATACTGGCTTCCCTTCAAAACTAACAGCAACATTGCTTATTATTTTCTTATCTAATCCATCTTGTAACTCTTTAACTGCTTTTTCATACTTCCCTTGTACTACAGTATAATCTGCAGGCTCTACAGTTGCAGCAAAAACAGGTGCAGCCGAAGCTAAAACTGTTAAACCTGACATAGCTATTGCTATATTTTTCTTATTCATTTCTTAAATTCCTCCCAACATTATATTAAATTACATCTCTTTATTATGTACATAGAATAATCATCCATATATTCCTAATATTTCTCACATCTCTATAATAATCCATTTTTATTCTTTTTGCAAGCTATTTTTTTAAATTATTATTTTATCCAAATATATGAGTTTTTATACCCAAAACTTCAAGATGTAACAAACTAATAAATTTAATTTTATTTATTTAGAAATTCTTGAGTAGCATACACTTGTCCATCTGGTAATATATATAATCCAAATCCAGTGTACGCAAAGCTGCTATTTAACATGTTTTCGTTATATTTATCAGACTTTTTCCAAACTGTAAATATTACATTTGCCACTTCTCTAGCATCTTTTGTTGTATAAGTACTCTTTGTAGTAAGTGGAACAAAAGCTATATTTTCTTCACTTCTCATTCCATTAGAAAATAATTCTGCAGCATTTTTACCATTTATTACATGTGCGAATTCTCCTTTATCAGCCATATACTTAGACCAATAATTTGCCATTCCTTGTAAATTTTTAGATACTTGTAATGGCTCTTTCCCTTTTTCTTTTCTATAAGAATTTACCAAATTGTACATTTCACTAGAAACCATCATTTTAAAATCAGTACTATTCATGTCATTAGTCTTATATTCAAGTACATTTACCTCTACATTTATTGATGTAGTTTTTCCACCAATATCAGTAGTCTTTATAGTCACTTTATATTTACCAACCTTATCAGTATTAACTTCTCCTATAAGTTCTGGTTTTAATTCATTTCCCTTATTATCCCTTGCAACTATATTTAACTTACTTATATCAAACTTATCTCCTTGATATACATTTAAATTCCCAACTGTTATTGTTGGTGCACTTGCATCCAATGATGATGCACTTAAACATTGTTGTAGTGTTTTCTCATCTATGCCTCCTAGTACTATGATTTTATCAGCGCTTCTAAGTACAGACTTATCACTACTTCCATCAACTAATACAATTGGTGCATTTTTAGCTATAGAAGAACCAGCAACTGCATCCACTAATTGGAATCCTTTAGAAAGATAGAACTCTTTTGCTGAACTATAAAAATGTTTTATAACTTTTTTATTAGTTTCAAATCTATCTTCTCCTGCTAATCTAACTGCGTTGGTTTTCTTAACTAGGTCATTACTTATTATTTCTTCTGAACCAAGTGCATAACATTGTACACCTTCTTTTTTCTCAAATGCTACACTTTTCCCATCAGTTAAAATTATAGGGGCACCATCTCTTGATGCTACTGATGATACACTCATTGCATCTGCTTCACCTTTATACCCATTAGTTATAAAAACCTTATCTATAGTCTTTATTGAAGCTATTTCCTTTGCTATAAGATAACTTGTTTCTATTCTATCATTACCACCTATTCTTTTAACTTCTATACCTTTTTGCTTTAACTTATTTTCAACTGACTTCCCTATTGAATCTTCAGTTCCTATTATGTAGACCTTCTTTACGTCTTTTAGCATACTTTCTGTATCTGATGGTATATTATTTTTTTGTGATAATAATATAGGTGCTTTAACTGCCCCTGCTAATCCACTTGCACTAAGCCCATCTGCTAGAGTATTGTCTGTGTTTACTAATACCACATTTTCATATGTTTGCTTCTGCGCAATTTTTGCGGCTGTTTCATATCTATCTTTCCCTTGTATCTTTTCTATACTTGAAAGTGCATTAATGTTTAGTGCTCCTGCCATTATTAATGATACTGCCAATCCTATTGATAATATTCTCTTATTTGCTTTCATCGAACCCCTCCTACTAATTTTTTATATAATTCAGCTAATCATAAATTACATCCTCAGTAGTGATTCCCTCAAAATTTATAAATTACTAAAATAAAAAACATCTAAGATACCATAATCTGTAAGATGATAACAAAGCAGATTATAAAAAGTACATTAGATGTGATTTTCATTTTATGATATCAGTAAATTAATAAAAAAACAAGATTTATGGAAATTTTTACAAAACGACTTAATTGCCATTTAAAAACTCTTGAGTAGCATGCACCTGACCATCAGATAATATATAAATCCCAAATCCAGTACTATAGAACTCATTACTAAGCATATTTGCATTGTACTCAGGAGACTTCTTCCATACTTCAAATATAGACTTTGCTAAATCTTTTGCATCTTGAGTAGTTTGGACATTTTTAGAGTTGATATAAATATATGCTATATTTTCCTCACTTCTCATTCCAAAATCAGAAAATACTTGTGGAGCATTTTTACCATCTATATAATGTGCAAAAACTTTTTTATCCATCATATACTTAGACCATGCATTTGCCATACTCTCTAGCTTACTAGACACTACTAAAGGTTCTTTACCTTTTTCTTTTCTATAGGAATTAATTAAGTTATACATTTCATTAGACACCATTGTTTTAAATTCTGGGCTATTATAATCATGAGTTTTATCATCTAGCACTTTTATTTCTACTCTTTTTTCTGTGCTTTTTCCCCATTCATCTGTAGCCTTTAATGTCAATATATATGCACCTACTCTATTTGTGTCTATAAATCCATCAATTTTTATTGGCAATACCTTCCCAGTATTATCTTTAGCTACTATATTCAACTTCCCACTATCAAACTTTTCGCCTTTATATATCTCTGTAGTCCCTACTGTGATTGTTGGAGGTTGTCCATTTGATTCCGATGCACTTACACATTGTTGTATCACTTTATTACTCAATTCACCTATAGAAGTTATATGTTTAGCTCCTTCTAATATATTCTTATCACTACCATCATTTACTAATACTATTGGATAGTCTTTAGTAAGTGGTGCAGCTGCTATAGCATCTACTAACTGATAGCCATCTGACACATAAAACCCATCTGTACTTTTAAAAAAGTAGTCTATTACCTTTTTATTAGTTTCAAATCGGTCAGTTCCTTCTATTCTTACTGAGTTTGTATTTTTAACTAGAGAGTTACTCATTATCTCTTCTGAGCCTATACAATATGATAGAACATCTTTTACATCAAAAGGTACACTCTTTCCATCTGTAAGTATTATTGGAACTCCATCTCTAGTTGCTACTGATGATACACTCATTGCATCAGCTTCTCCACTATATGCATTAGTTAATAGAACTTTGTCCACTTTTTTTATAGTTGATATTTCTTTAGCTACTAAATAACTTGTTTTTAATCTGTCTTCTCCACCAATTCTCTTGACTTCTATATTTTTAGAATCTAGTTCTTTTTCTACTGATTTACTTATAGTATCTTCTGTACCTATTATGTATGCTTTTTTGATATTTTTTAAACATCTATTCGTCTCTGTTGGTATCTTATTTTTTTGTGTAAATAATATTGGTGCTTTTGTGGCACCTGACAATCCACTTGCACTCAATCCATCTGCAAGTGATTTTTCTGTATTTACTAAAATTACTGTTTCATAAGTTTGTCTATCAGCTATCTTTGCTGCTGTTTCATATCTATCTTTACCATATATTTTTTCTACTACTGATGATGCATTTACACTTTTGAAGTTTACCAAGATTAATGATATTGCTAGACCTAATGATAATATTTTTTTGTTCACTTTCATATCCCCCTGATGATTTTTATATTTTATATTTATATTATTTTTACCTTTTTTTAATTATTTTGTTATTTTTTGTATATTATAAAGTATATCTTATATAAATATATCCCGTCTATATATTAATATTTTATTTTATTAAAAATTTAAAAACTCTCTCTAGTTATATTTTTAATGTTTATAAAATATATTTCATCAATAAAAATAATCCGCATCATTTCATAAGATAAATTTAATTTTACTTAAATTATCACACATATTTCACTATAATATTATTAAGATGATATAAATAAAAATAAGAATGTACTTAGACATATGATTTATATCTAAATACATTCTTATTTTAAACTTACTTATTTATATTTAATTTGATATTTATTTTGATTCAATTAAACTCTTAATCTTATCTACTACAGATGAAGCTATTCCTCCACCTATCTCAAATAACTTAGATGAATTTTTATTTTTCAATGAAATTTCTTGTGATTTATCTAACGTGTTTGTAGCAAGTACAACTGGCGAATTATTCTTAGCTGCCAATGGACCAACTGCTAAAGCATCTATAAGCTTATCTTGATTAGCAACTACAACTCCATCAAGTTTTGATTGAGAATAGAATTTATCTATTACTTTTGCATTTGTTTCTTGTCTACTTTGCCCTGCAACTCTATTTTTTGATATATCTTTGTCCACTATTTTCCCAACTTGTTCAATGGCTTTATTAGATATTTTTTCCACTCCACCAATAAAGTATATATTTGAAACCTTATTTGATTTAATAAATTGTTCAGCTTCATTATCTACACCATCTTTTTGTGTAAGCACTATTGGAGTTTTTTCCTTTCCAGCTAATGATGCTATTGACAATGAATCAGCTTCTCCATTTCCTGCTCCTATATACAACTTGCTTACATTATTTGTCTTATCAATTTCTTTTGCTATATTAATAGAAGTCTGATATCTTGTATCTCCACCTATTCTTTGTACTGATATTTTTGAATTTATAGCCTTAATTGATTCAATCACTGCATTTGGCATAGAATTATTTCCACCTATTACAATCACTTTTGATGGATTTAATCTTTTTATCTCTTCTACTGTTTTTTGAGGAAACTTGTCATTTGAAGATAAAAGAATTGGTGAATTTTTTACACTAGCAAGTGGCGTGGCTGTAAGCCCATCCACCATACTTTTATCTTCTCCATTTACTATCACAACTGTATCTGATTTTTCCCAACCACTTTGAGAAATTTTAACTGCTGTCTCAAATCTATCTGAGCCTTTTAATTTTTTTACCATTACATTAGATGCAGAATTACTCGAACTTCCACCACCTGAATTTCCTCCAGAAGTTCCACCTGAACTATTATCTGTATTATTTGAACCTCCAGATGTAGTCGAATTTGCATCTAGTTTTGATAGTTCACTTTCAACTATAGATTTTAAAGATTTAGGAGTTTTTATTTCCACATATTTATTTGCTATGGCTTTTCTAAGTTTTGTTCTTTTCTGAGATAGTTCAAGTTTTGTGATTAAATCTGAACTATTTTCTTCTATTGTACTATTTACAAGATAGTAACTTGTACCAAAATTATTTATTAGATATTCTAAAGCATCTCCTTGACTAATTTCATACTTTTCTGGGTCAACTTTACTAGCTCCACTACCTCCAGTTGGTTTAATCTCATTCTCCTCAACAATACTAAAACTTTCTCCATCACTAGAAGTTATATTTTTAAAGTCTATAGTTTTACTATTATAAGTTACAATTTTTAATGCAGGTTTACTATCTGTACCATTTCCTACAATCTTATATGTTATATTTGTATTTCCACTAGATTTCTTTACTGATATTTTTCCTATATTTAATGTATTTCCATCCAAAAGATTCTCACTTGATGTTACATATATATCCAATGTAGTTGTATTACTTGTTTTATCATATGTTGGTACATAACTAGCATTAGCATTTCCACTTTTTATCTGCTTTGATATATTGTCAGACCACTTAATCTTTTGACCTGGTTCATTATCTATTACTTCAACCTCACCTTGCACCTTTATACTAGCTTGAAACGAATACACTATATTCTCTACTGATTCCACAGAAATATCTATAGTATTCACCTTTTCATATGTCTTTGTCCCTTGCAACACTGGAGCAGCATATGCACATGTCGCACTTCCAGTTATAGCTACTGCCATACTCGACACTGCAATAGTTCTTATAAAAGATTTTCCTTTACTCATTAACACCCGTCCTTATCTATCATCAGCTAGATGAATAAAATCCTTTATCCATCTAGCTTCTTATATTTAATTTATAAATTACCCTAAATTTATAGTTACATTATATATGCTTTATTTTTGACAAATTGCTTTTTTAAAACTTTTTAGTAACTACTCACACAAAATACCCAATATCACACTGCTATCTAGGTTTTTTCAAACTTTCACATACTATTTGTCTCTGACAATATTGCTCTTTATTCTATTATTTACAGTAACTACCTTCTTATCACTCACATCAATAATACCTCTTGTAGCCTTTCTAGCTTTACTATTACTATCAGTAAGACTTATAGTCTTTAACTCATCATAAGTTTTAGCTTCAACAGGTACATACATTGTATCACTTACAAATCTTTGACCTACTGGAGTATCTCCCTGAAGGTCATTGTATCTATAAAGTTCTGCCTTAACCTTATCACTTAAAGAGTTGAAGTCTTCTTTTGGCATATAATAAACCCATGTGCCTTTGCTTATCTCACCTAATTGTCCATTTTTTGGCACCTCTGCAAATAAAAGAGCTTCTCCAGAGATAGTTTTATTATTTTTATCTACAAGTAATGGTAAGTTAAATGCTGGATTTCCACTATATTCCCCTGTAATTACTATTGAACCTGCTGGAATCTTAGCTGTTTCATCTTCATTTGTATTAGGGTCATCGCTTTGATAAATATAATCCTCTGCTAACTTTCCAATTCCATTAGTACGAGTTTGGTCTGCACTATTCACTGTTCCAATCTCTATATTATCACCTGGAGGCCCTATTACATCAAGCTCTGCAACTTCTATATTAGACTTATTGTTAGATATTAATTTTACATATCTAGCTTGATATGTCCAAAGATTACCATCTTTGTTAAATGTAACTCTAGCTTCATTATCTTGGTCTTTTCCTCCACCAACTAAGTCTTGTCCGTATTCAAAAGTTCCTTGACTCACATCTTCCCAAGTTTTTTTATCATTACTTACTTGTATCTTGTAAGTAGTCAATGGACTGTATGTTGTGCTAGTATCCTTTCTAAGACTAAACAGTCCTTTTAGTGAAAACTTTCTAGCTTCTGTCTTTGGTTTTGTATACTTTAATCCAACTATAGGTAATGTCTCTTTCATATCTACTATTATATATGGATTTTCTTCTACATTTATATCTGGGTCTTTTTGTGGGTCTTTGTTCCATTCAGCTTTACTAATTCTCTTTCCTTTATAAGTAGTGCTTGCATCATTATCCTTTATATTATCAATTTCAGGATTTTGTAGTGGTCCATGTGAGTCATTTTCAGTTCTAATATCACCATCAGAAACAGTATTTGTTATAAATGACCATGCTGACTTATTAATTTTTCCTTCATCAGATAATTTTACAGTACCAACTTCAAACTCGGCTGTTGGCTTTAAGTGATAGTCATATGCAACTACTTTATATGTAAATGCTCTGTTATTAAGAGGAGATATATTGTCAGTAAATTGAGCTTTACTATTTCCTTTTGCATCCACAAAACCTACTGTTCTGTATTTTACTTGAGTTCCATTTTCTCCATCTAAGTAGTTTCCATCACTTCTTATTATTTCATATCCCAATATTTTATCTTTATCTTTATCAACATCTAAATCTATAGATATCTTATTAGATTTAACTAAAGAGCCACTTTGCACTCCATCAGTAAAACTAGCACTTACCTTAGTATCTTCTGCCATGTTAGATATGTTTTCATTTAAAATCTTTCTTCTAGCCTCATCATTTACATACTGTATCTTTCTAGTCTCTTTTTCAAACTTCTTACCATCCATTACACTGTTTAACTCTGGTGTAATCTCTACTCCCCATGCCTTAAAGTAGTCTCTTAAATCTTTTTCAACAACACTTGATGCCATAGCAACTAGCATTTGGTCTTTTGGTAAGTTATTTATCGGGTCATCACTTGAAAGTGCTCTATATTTTCTAGAAATTTTAGCATAGAATGAATCATTACCTAAATCAGCATCTGAATTATTCTTTAACATTGAACCAGTAAAATCATCATCATATGCTAAATGTAATTGCCATAACATTCCAAGTCTTTCAAATACGTTACTTGGTATTCCCAAACTATTTGAAGTAACATGTTCATATATCTTATCCATTATAGAACCTTCAAGTCTTGAATGTGTGTTATCATCAAATGTCTGAGCAAGTAATGCAAGTACATTGTTACTAGTCTCACTATATGTCATCTTACCTATATCTGTAACATGCCCTATCTCATGACCTATTCCCCATCCAAATAAACTTCCTCCACTAGCTTTTCCATTAGCATCTATTTGGAAAGGTACTCCATTCATAAGCCCTGGAACTGAACCGTATTCCACTCCTACATGTAGACCAGAAGCATACATAAATGCTCCAATAAACATTCTTTGATATTTTATGTTCATACGAGATTTTGGAGCCATATCATTTTTAGTTATATTAAACTCATTATCATCTATAGTTCCATTACCATCTAAATCTTGTGTCTTAAATACTCCTCTTTCAGAGTATATTAAATCCATAATTTGTTCCCATGCAAGCATACTATTATATAGTCTATCTACTTGTGTATTTAAATCAGAGTTTCCTTTTGATATTCCTTGATATACAGCTGTTGCTGGAACATTTAATGTCACTTTGTCACTTTCAATATCAGTAGTATTTAATACACCTGTTGTTTCTGAATATCCATATGAATTACCAATATTTGTTCCTGGATAGTATGGTTCTCCTTTTATCTCATCCTTATATTTAGCTAATTCTTCTATATAAGTTTTTATTTTTTCTTTAGATTTAGAAACACCCTCAGGGCTATTGTCGTTTATCATTCCATTTAAGTTAAGGTGTGGTATCTTAGTAGCTCCTGCTACACGCACTTTTATATCTCCACCACTTGGAGTATCATAAGGGTATCTTATATATAAGCTTCCTCCACGTTCTGCATCTAAGCTATGAAGCTTACTCAGCTGAATTACATTTTTACCAGTGCTAAGATTTATTTCCCCACTCTTATATGCTCCAGACTCTCCATAATATTGTGTATATATTAACTTCGGAGTCTTACCACTTTTACTTCCAACATATATCGTAATTTCATCTCCAGCTCTAGCAGCTACACCCAATGCCTGCCAGTCATTTCCCATACCTAAGTTATTCGACTTAACAGTATATTTTCCACTCTTATCTTTATATTTTCCTGATACATTTATATCTTGATTAACAGTAGTCACATCAGTAAGTTTTGCTCTATCATTATATAAGTCTTGAGCTAATTTTAATTCTCTTTCTATAACAGTTTTATATGGATGATATTCTCCACTTGCTGTATCTGGAGTATTAAGTCTATCTTTTAGTTCTGTTATTTTTTCTTGAGTTATACCTTCTTTTAATTCAACTTGTAAATCGTCTGTAAATAAGTCTCTTACCTCTTTTTCTATACTGTCATACTCATAGAATTTAAGCTCTGATATATTAGATTTATATGAATAAGATGAGCAGACACTAACTTGTATCTTAGTCGCGTTTATTGGTTCTTTTAATCTAACCATTACGTATTTATTATTATTTACAGGGTCTGTCTTTGTTTCAAAAGGTACATCGCCTAAATTATGTAATTGACCATTTTCATCCCAATAGCGTATCTCAAAGTCGTTTATTGTCTTATCAGAAACATCAAATCTAGGTGTAGCCATAAAAGTATCCATAGTATATGCTTTATCAAAGGTTATGACTGGCCCTCTATTTGTTCCCTCAGCAGCATTGTATTCTGAGAAAGTCCAATGTGTTGTAAAGTCTCCATCTACTATATTAAATTTATCAAATGGATTTTTATCACTATATTCACTTGCATCATATTTAGCTGGATAAGTGACATCAACTATATGATTAGTTGGTATTCCAAATCCAGCATCAGATTTAGGAGTATTAATCAATCTGTAGTTAGGCGTTGTTGGTGCATCTACACTTTCAGTTGTGCCTAGATATATCTTAGACATTCCACTAGTTCCCAAGTGGTTAGTAGCTGTCATTCTAACTTCATATGTTGTATTATCCTTAAGCCCTTCTATTTTTGAACTTGTTCCACGAATAAGCTTATCATTGTATTTTATCCAAGAGCCATTAGAACCTTTTTCTCTGTAATATAAATCAAAATCTTTAGCTTGTTTATGATTTTTCCAACTTACATCAAGAGCTTTAAATCTTCCTTTAATGCTTATGCCTTCTGGTGGCTCTGGTTTTGTATCTGGAACAACTTGAAATTCTAATATACTATCTGGACTAAATTGTATTGGCTTATAGTTTGAGTCTACATTTTCTGGTACTCCATCTAAATTCTCTGATGTTGCATCTTTGTATCCACTAGACCAATCTCCATTTAAAGATTGTATGCTAACTCTATATAATCCATATGCTTCTATATCTCTAACTTCTATAGTATTTTTGCTAGTTTGTAATTTTTTAGTTGATAATACTTTACCTTTACTATCAATCGTATCTAATATAAGTTCATATGCAGATACATTTACTTCATTGTTCCAATAAAAAGATACCTTTTCATTTCCAACAGCAGTACTAGTTGCTATTTTATTAATTTTTGGTATATTCATTTCTGGCTTTGGTATTTCTTTATAAACATTATTTAAAAACTCAACTTTAGATATTTCTGCAAGATTTCTATCATTAGCAGTTGTAGCTGTTATTTTTATAGTTATCTTTTTCACTGCTACTTGTTTGCCAAGATTTATCACTATATCGCTATTTTGAACATCTGCATATGTTTCTAAAGCTGACCTACTATATGTAGATGTCGTAGAGTTATCATCTTTACTAATATTATTATCTTCTTTTGGTGTATCTTTGTCTAAATCAGATTTATCAGTTGATGAACTTTCTTTATCATTGTTTTCTTGTTCATTTGTATTAGAATTTGATTCTTCTTTATCATTTTTTTCTTCTTGAGTATTATCTGAGTTATTATCAGATTGCTCTGTATTTTCTTCTTTATTATTTACTTCTTCTTGCTGTTCCTCTTTTAAAGTTTTTACATACTCTTTATTTTCATAAGGAATCTCTTGAACATTACCATCTTTATCTGTAATCTCAACTATTCCTTTTGCTGGAGCACTCCCTTCAGGAGCTTTAATATTTATGACTTCCATATCAAGAGCTTCTGATAAAGCTATATCCATCACTGCCGGTTTTTCTTCTGATATTTTATCATCTTTATTTGCTGGAGATATTGTAACTCCATTGTTTTCTCCACTAAACAAATCTTCTACAGTACCCTGAATATTTGTATCACTATTTTCTTCTAATGTTACTTTACTTGTATCTACTATAGGATTGGTCGGTACTATACTTTCTAGACTATTTGCATTTTCATTTTGCCCTAGATTTTTATGTACATAGTCTAAGTCAGCAATATCTACCTTCCCATCTCTATTTAAATCATATTCTTTTTTATTTGAATCTATGTTTTCTAAAACTTCATTATAATCATTTTTATCTACTTTTCCGTCTCCATTTACATCACCCATTAAAAATAGTTCATAGTTCAAAGGTTTATTTTTATTATCTACACTTGCTCTATTACTTAATAAAACCCTTTGAGAATAACTTGATATATCAATATCTTTAACTTCTTTATTCTTAAATCCACTTCCAGAGACTTCTACCTTGTATTTTCCAACAGGTAAATTGCTGAACATAATATTGTAATATGATATATTTTCATCTTTTTCTTTTATTTCACTTCTATTTGCAGATAATTTTTTGATAGTATATTCTATAGTATCTGTTCCTATATTTATACTTCCTGAATTTTTACCTCCAAGTTTTATTATCCCACTATTATTACTACCATCTTTTAATTGTAGCTGTATATCAGTTATACTTTCTGATTCATTATTTTTGATTGGAAGTGAAAAATTTAAATCCACTTCTAGATTCCCCTTTAGCTTTTCTGTAACTGATTTTTCAACTGCCCTTAGTTTCCCCTCTAATATAGGCTCTGCAAAAACATTCAATGGTGCACTACACATGGACACTGCTAGTACACAAGATATTGCCTTTTTCATGAAATAACAATCCTCCCTCAATAAATCTTTAATTTTCCATGAATTTAAATGCTATAGTTTCAGACAATAAAAAAAGACACTCAAAGAGAATCTTTATTATAAATAAAAAGAACTTGCTCTTTTTAGCAACTGGCTGATATGGCTTTATAAGCTTTAATCCCTATAGTTTTGCGTCATTAGATTTCCCTAATTTTGCCATTTAATTTTCAATGCTTTTATACCCATTTTATACTATATTTAAACTTTTTAATACAATTTTTTTATGTTAAAATACAAAAAAAGAATATTTATATTATTATGTTAATATAAATATTCTTTATCATTATAAATACATTACTTATATGTTATTTTCTAATTATTATCTTATTACATATTTCCAGCGCTTATCTATATATTATTATCAAAGTATTTAAATCTCTATAAACACCTATTCTTTATATCTTCCATAAAACTCATGTGTTGCATATATAGTCTTATCACCTGTCATAGTTAATCCAAATCCCATTATTTCATATCCCTTATGTAACATATTTGTACCTTCCTCAGGATTTGTCTTCCACTC
This sequence comes from Clostridioides sp. LIBA-6822, assembly GCF_056688955.1. Taxonomy (NCBI): domain Bacteria; kingdom Bacillati; phylum Bacillota; class Clostridia; order Peptostreptococcales; family Peptostreptococcaceae; genus Clostridioides; species Clostridioides sp. LIBA-6822. Next base: position 3,335,923 of record NZ_CP196995.1, read on the forward strand.
ATTAAAAATAAAGTTTCCTATATCATCTGCATCTCTATTCGTATATACAGGCTTATCTGGGATTTTATACTTAATTATGTTTTCCCCTTGAACAGAAATGTATCCAGGCTTAATCTCACTCCAATCTAGATACTTCAAAAAAGTAGAATACGAATTTTTACCATTTATAGTGTGAGATAAAGTCTTTTTATTTGCCATTAAATTAGACCAGTCATTTGCTAGACCTTCTAATCTACTTGCTACAGATAACTCTCTTACTCCATTCTCTTTTCTGTATTGTTTTGTAAGAGCATATATTTTTCCCTTTATCCTATCCTTAAATACTTTATCATTTGGATTATAGTACAATCCTTGTTGGTTTGGTGAAGTTTGATTTATACATTGCTTGATGACATTTTGATTTATTCCTCCTAGTACAGTCAATTTATCTGCACCACTTAAAATACTCTTGTTGCTACCATTTTCAACTAAAACTACAGGAGCATTTTTTGCTATTGTAGAAGCTGCCAATGCATCAGTTAGTTGCATACCTTTACTTAAATAAAATTCTTTACTGTTTTTATAGAATTCTTGTATAACTCTCTTATTGGTATCAAATCTATCTGTCCCACCCAATCTAACAGAATTTGTACTCTTAACCAGTTCATCACTTATTATCTCACTAGAACCAAGTGCATAACTTTTTAGACCTGTTGTATCAAATCCTACACTGTTTCCATCTGTAAGTATTATAGGTACTCCATCTCTTGCTGCTACTGGTGATGCACTTATTGCATCTGCTTCTCCTGTAATTCCATTAGCTATAATTACTTTATCTATTGGTTTGATTTCTTTGATTTTTTCAGCTATTTTTATGCTTGTATCAAATCTATTCTCACCAAATATTCTTTGTACAACCTTCTTTTTAGATAGTAACTGATTTTCAACATTTTTACTTATTGTCGATTCTGAACCTATTATATATATAGTATTTGCTTTGTTTAATCTTTCCATAGTAGTATTTGGGATTTGATTTTGTTTTGTCATTAAAATAGGTGCGTTTAATGCTCCTGCTAAACCACTTGCACTCAAGCCATCTGACAAGCTATTATCCGAATTGATTAGTATTGCTGTATTGTAGTTTTGTTTGTCTGCTATTTTTGCTGCTGTCTCATATCTGTCAGTTCCTTTTATTTGTTCAACTGATGTGAGCGCATTTACTCTAGGAGTATTTACCATTACTAAAAATAGTGTAAGTCCTATAGCAAATATCTTTCTACTATTCTTCATATTTTTTTACCCCCAATATTAATTTTTATAATTTTGTTATATTGATTTTACTTAGACTTAATAAAAAGTTACAATTTTGTTACCATATTTTATATATGATACCATAGTTATCCATCTAACTCAAACAATATAATTAAAGTTTTTATTATTCATAAATTCAAAACATTATAACTTATTTTCTTTAATTAAGTGATAGTCTCAAAAGTTTTATTAAGTTATACACTCAAAACAATATAATTTAATAAGTATTTATTTTCTATAAACTTTCTTATGTACAAAGTTTTTTAAATAGACATCTTAAGATACATTGACTACAAGATATAATAATCAAAAACAATAAAAAGATGGTATCCCAACTTATTTTAAGATACCATCTTGTCATTATTTCTATTTTAATTGTTTATACTTATTTATTATCTATATTATATCTTACTTAGCTAAACATTATCTAAATAAACTTACAAATTTAAATTTTATATACTATTAGTTTCTAGTAAATAAGTTTATTTTTTCTGCTATTTTCTCAATAGCATTTTTAGCTATTCCTTCACCTATTTGTACTAACTTAGTAGTATTCTTAAGTCTTAATTCAACTACTTCTTCTTGTGACTTAGAAAGTTCTTCTGTAGTTAATATTATTGGTGCCTTTGCACTAGCTGCAAGTGGTGCTGCTGTAAGTGCATCAACCAATTGTCCATTTCCACCTACATAACCATCTTTTGCAACATATGCTTTAGTTGCTCCTGCATAGTACTTGTTGATTACTTTAGCATTAGTGTCTTTTCTGTTTTCTCCTGCTAATCTTTCAACTTTATTATTTAAATCTATTTCAACTAATTTATCTTCAACGTCTTTTGATACAGAGTTCTCTCCACCAACTATTTCTAATTCTTTTCCATTTAATAACTTCTCAGCCTTAGCATCCAATTCGTTACCTGTAACTATTATTGGAGCACCAAATTGAGCAGCTCTAGCAGATATACTCATAGCATCTGCTTCTCCATTTCCACCTACTACGAAAGCAGTCTTAAATGTATCTTTTAATTGTTTTGCTATTTCTAAAGAAGTCTCAAATCTATCTTCTCCAGAAACTCTTTCAACTTTACTTACACCTAACTTAGCAAGTTTTTCTTCAGTTTCTTTTGATATTTTAGATTCTCCACCTACTATATATATTTTCTTAGAAGATAAGTTGCTTCCAAGTACTCTTAATATCTCAGCTTCTATTTCTGATGGTAATGAATCTTTCTTTGATAATAGTATTGGTGCATTTTTTTGAGATGCAAGTGGTGCTGATGCCAATCCATCAACTATAGCATCTTCTCCAACTAAGATTATTGCTTCTGCTGCTCCATCATTAAATCTCTCTTTGCTAACCTCTACTGCTGTTGTAAATCTTGAATCTCCAGATAAAACTTCTACCTTTAATTCTTTTCCATCTTTAACATCAGTTAATACTTTGTGTAAATCTCTTACTAACTTATGGTTTTTGCTTGATATACTCATTGTTTCTGGCTTTTCATTTGTCTTGCTTAAAATCATATCAAAGCTTGATTTTTCTGGCTTATCTTTATCATCACTATCTTCTTGCTCTTGAGTAAGTATTGCTACATTTTCAAATGTTAAAGAATATCCATTTTTAACCTTATTAACTATTTGTCTTCCTGATGTAGTTAATCTAACTCCATCGAATAAATCTTCTGCTGATATATCTTGTAAATCTGCATTTTTAACTGTTATTGTATGTAATTCTTTTGATTCTATATCACTATATTTCTTTTCATAGCCTTCAAAAGTACTTTCTTCTGATATTATTTGTTTTGAGAAATCTAAGTGTTGGTCTCCCACATTTATAGTAATAACATTTTTTGAATCTTTCGCTCTTTTTACTTCAACTGAACTTGTAGATTTTATTGTTGCTGTTAATTTGCTATCAGAATCTTCTGCTAAAGTTGCATTGAAAGCATTAACTGCATCTACTATTTCTTGAGCTGTTTTGTAATTTTCAATTTTATAGTCGACTACTTTTCCGCCTAGAGTTTGATGACCTTTGTCTTGTATAGTAACTTTTAAACTTTGTCCTTCTACTAATGCATTTATTTTGTTTTGTAATTGAGTTGCATTAGTTAAATTTACATTGTCAACTTTTATATCGTAAACTCTATCATTTACATTTGCTCCTGCTTTTGTCTCTTCAAATTTAATCTCTAATGCTTTTCTAACTTCTTCAATTAATTTAGTAGAATCTTTCGCACTTACTGTGTAACTTTTATCAACATTTTCTGACACAGTGTTGTCTGCAAATATTGGTGCTGCTGCACTCATAACTGTGGCTCCTGCCATTACTATTGCCATACTTCTCTTCTTGTTGCTTAACATATTTATGTCCTCCGAATATTATTTTTTGATTTTTTTATATTCGTATTTCCCACATATAAATAATATTATATATAATATTATTTTTCAATATATTTTATGTGTTTACATAATTTACTAACTCAATTTTTAAAAATCGACGTATAAAAATTTATATTTTGAGCATACTATTATACTAATTTTTGCTAATTAATCCTTTATACTTAAATTAAATATATACCACTAATTTAATACTATTTTACAAAGTTTAAGACTACTATTTATCACAATAATCATTGTAAAACAAAAAAGGATACCTCATAATGATAATAGAATCATTTTAAAGTATCCTCTTGAAAATAACTAAGTCAATAATTTTCTATCTTTCACACTCTTGATTTGCAACTGTACAAGAAGTTTTACAAGCTGATTGACAAGAAGTTTGACACTCTCCACATCCACCTTTTGCAGCACTTTGCTTTAAAGTAGCTTGAGATAAAGTTTTTACATGTTTATTTTCCATTTTCAACGCCTCCATTTCTAATTGTTTCCTATTGATTATATCACAAAACTACTCTAATATAAACTCTATTTAAAGTTGACACCCAATACGCCTCCAATACCTCCCGCTGCTGATATTAACAATAACTTATAAATCATTCCTACTTCAAACACAAACTTTTCTTGTGCTAAAAACACAGTTAAAAAAATACATACTATGTACAAAAGTCCAACTAAAAGTCCATACACAAGACCTTTTTCTTTCATGTGTTTTGAAGTATAAAAACCACCTATAGCTGCAGAAATGGTAGTTATAAATGATGCAACCATAGTTATATTATCTCCACCAATATCTGTAAATGTCAAAAATAAGTTATACACTAATAAAACAGCCAAAGTTATTATATACGCATACCCTAGACCTTTAAAAATATAATTAGATTTTCCCATAAAAAAACCTCCTCTCAAATTAATATATATTCGAGAAAAGGCTTTTAAATTACTATTTTACTGTTCTTCTATTTCTTCTTTTCTAGATTGAACTGTCCCTATAGCCCATTTTTCAAATGGAACTTTAGTTCTATTTGGTCCTAATTCTAGTATTACAACATCATCTTCAACTTTAGCTACACTAGCTACTATTCCACCTATTGTAACGACCTTGTCTCCTACACCTAGGCTACTTCTCATTTCTTTTAATTGTTTGTCTTTTTTCTTTTGAGGTCTAATCATTAGGAAATAAAAGATTGCTATTACTACTACCCATAGACCTACACTCATCATTATTTGTTGCTGTGGCATTAATTTTTCACTCCTTTGTAAATTATACTCTTTTGTAAATTATAATAAATATTTATATAACAATCTACTTTCTTTAGCTTTGAGTACTATTGAATATTATATATTAAAATGATTATAATTAATAGTGCAAAACCTATATTTCATACCCATATTTTACAAAAAATTCATTTCTAAAATCAAGTAATCTATCTTCCATTATCGCCTGTCTTATTTGCTTCATTAAATTTAATAAAAAGTGAAGATTATGAGTAGTTATTAATCTTGCACCCAATATTTCATTTGCTTTTATAAGATGTCTTATATAAGCTCTTGAATAGTTTTTACAAGCGTAGCAATCACATTCAGGGTCAAGTGGAGTAAAGTCTTCAGCATAAGTTGCATTTCTAACTACAACCTTCCCTTGACTAGTCATTGCAGTCCCATTTCTAGCAATACGAGTAGGTAAAACACAATCAAACATGTCAATACCTCTTATAACACCTTCCACTAAATCATCTGGGCTACCAACTCCCATTAGATATCTTGGTTTATCTTTTGGCATAAATGGAGTTGTATGTTCTAATACATCATACATAAGTGGCTTTGGCTCTCCAACACTAAGTCCACCAACAGCATATCCTGGTAAATCAATACTAGTTATTTCTTTTGCTGATTGCTCTCTTAAATCTTTATACATCCCACCTTGTATTATACCAAATAAAGCTTGCTTGTCTGTATTATTATGGGCATCTTTACATCTTTTTAACCATCTTGTTGTTCTTTCTAATGAATTCTTTACATACTCTCTATCTGCTGGGTATGGCGCACACTCATCAAAGGCCATCATTATATCTGACCCCAATGCATTTTGTATTTCCATAGCTTTTTCTGGAGTTAGAAAATGTTTTGAACCATCTAAATGTGACCTAAATTCTACACCTTCTTCTTTTATCTTTCTTAAAGGTCCTAAGCTAAATACTTGGAATCCTCCACTATCTGTAAGTATTGGCTTATCCCAGTTCATAAACTTATGAAGACCACCTGCTCTTTTTATAAGTTCATGACCTGGTCTCATATATAAATGGTATGTGTTGCTAAGTATTATTTGTGAACCAATCTCTTTTAGTTCTTCTGGTGTCATAGATTTGACAGTTGCTTGAGTTCCAACTGGCATAAATATTGGCGTTTCTATTATCCCATGTGGAGTGTGTAATCTTCCTAACCTTGCACCACTCTGTTTGCAAGTTTTTATCAATTCGTATCTTACTGCGTACATAAAGTTCTCCTTAATAATATTTATTTCTCATTATTTCTTAAGATATCTGTGTAATAATCTATTCGTCTAATAGATTTTCTAAATAGATTTATCTTTATCGTCTTTATCCTGTTGTTCTTTAATTGCTTCTTCATCATGTATACTCATTATATTAAGTGCACTCTTGTCTTTTGTTACTAAAAACTTTTTTATAGCAAAAAGTCCTGCAATAGCTATAACACCTATTAAAACATCTATCATTCCTTCATTTTTAGGAAGTAACAACATTTTTCTAGCTATAGCATAAAGTAGTGCCTCAATAAATGCTCCTGGTATATGAAGTGATAGCATTACTACAAGTTCAACACCTATCACTAGAAGTAATATTTGTGCTAAGAAGTCATTAAGCTGACTGTATTGTACTGGATTTTGAAAGTCAACTATATATGCTCCCCACATAAGTCTTAACACATCTATTGTTCCTAGAAATACAGCTATTAGAACCACCACTGCTAACACACGTTCAAATATAAAAGCAATCTTTAATATAGGGTTATTCTTTTTTTGTTTTTGTAAACTATGCATCAATTACCTCCCTACTTTATAATCATAGCATCTCCAAAACTGAAGAATCTATATCTTTCTTTTACTGCCTCATTATATGCATTTAAAACATTATCTTTTCCACAAATAGCACTTACTAGCATTATTAATGTAGACTCTGGTAAATGAAAATTAGTAATAAGCTTATCTAGAACTTTAAACTTATAACCTGGATATATAAATATCTCTGTCCATCCGCTAGTTTCTTCCATCTTTCCATTTTCATTACAGGCTGACTCTATAGTTCTGCAACTAGTAGTACCAACACATATTACATTATTTCCACTTTCTTTTGCTCTATTTATTTTGTCAGCTGCTTCTTGACTAACCATATAATATTCTGAATGCATCTTATGATTTAAAACATCATCTACTTTTACTGGTCTAAAAGTTCCTAAACCAACATGTAAAGTTACAAAGGCTATATCCACACCTTTTTCTTTTATTTTATTTAATAGTTCTTCTGTAAAGTGTAATCCTGCTGTAGGTGCTGCTGCTGAACCATTGTGCTTTGAATAAACAGTTTGGTATCTCTCTTTTTCATCCAATCTAGCAGTTATATATGGAGGTAGTGGCATATTTCCAAGTTCATCCAAGATTTCTTCAAAAATCCCATCGTAATGGAACTTTATAATTCTTGAACCTTCGTCTGATAAATCTACAACTTCTCCAATCAACTTTCCATTTCCAAAAGAAAATTTAGTACCTACTTTTGCTCTTTTTCCTGGTTTTACTAGAGCTTGCCAAGTATCTTCCTCTGTTCTTTTTAATAATAAAAATTCAATTTTTCCTCCAGTTTCAAGCTTCTCTCCTATTAATCTAGCTGGTATAACTCTAGTATTATTTAAGACTAAACAATCCCCTGGATTTAAATATTCTATTACATCTCTAAAGACTTTATGCTCAACATTTCCTGTCTCTTTATCCAGTACCATCAATCTTGAACTAGCTCTATCTTCTATAGGAACTTGAGCTATAAGTTCCTGTGGTAAGTCAAATTTAAAATCACTTGTTTTCAATGTTAAACTTCCTCTCTTAAAATTTCTCTAGCTACAATAATATCAAAAAAACAACTTATTTTCCACAATATTACCATAATCTATCAAGAAATTGCTCTTTTTAGCATACATCATATCCACAATATATAGATATTTTTCCACGATATATACGTCTTATCCACAATATATAGATACAGTACACACAATTTTTATCGTATTTATCCACAGTATCTACAGTTATAATTACCATTTTGTGGATATGTTTGAATTTTTAGCCATTTTAGAAATATTTCAATTTAATGACTATTCTATTTTATAAATATTTATATAATCTATTTTTATTTTTCATTAGGATATGGAATTTTTAAGTGTTCATAAGCTAATGGCATGGCTACTCTCCCTCTAGGACCTCTATTTATAAATCCAAGCTGAAGTAAATATGGCTCATATACATCTTCTATTGTGTTTCTATCTTCGCCAATAGAAGCTGCTAATGTATCAAGACCTACTGGTCCCCCTCTAAATTTTTCTATTATAGTCATAAGAAGCTTCTCATCTACAAAATCAAGCCCCAAATTGTCAACACCTAAAAGTTCTAGTGCATCTTTTGCTACCTCATCAGTTATTTTTCCATCAGCTCTAACTTGTGCAAAATCTCTGACTCTTTTTAGTAATCTATTTGCTATTCTTGGAGTCCCTCTTGAACGTTTTGCAAGCTCTAAGGCTCCATTAGATTGTATCTCTGCATCTAAGATATTTGATGACCTAAGTACTATTTTTGAAAGCTCATCAACTGTATAGTAATCCAATTTACAAATAACACCAAATCTATCTCTAAGTGGATTTGTAAGCATACCAGCTCTTGTTGTAGCTCCAATAAGTGTAAATTTAGGAAGGTCAAGTCTTATACTTCTTGCAGATGGTCCTTTTCCTATTATTATGTCTAAACAAAAGTCTTCCATTGCTGGATACAAAACTTCTTCAACACTTCTATTGATTCTGTGTATCTCATCTATAAATAAAACATCATTTTCATTTAAGTTTGTAAGTATAGCTGCCAAATCCCCAGCTCTTTCTATTGCAGGACCCGACGTAATCCTCAAATTTACACCCATCTCATTAGCTATTATACTAGCTAGTGTAGTTTTTCCAAGACCTGGTGGTCCATATAAAAGCACATGGTCTAACTGCTCATTTCTTGATTTAGCTGCCTCTATAAATATGCTAAGTTGCTCTTTGGATTTTTCTTGCCCCAAATAATCTTCTAGAGTCTTTGGTCTTAGACTATTTTCTATATCTATATCTTCTGTCTTCATTGTAGAAGTTATTATTCTATTTTCATCTTCAAAACCTTGCATTTATACCCCTCCTCTCGTACTTTTGGAAATCTACTTTGATATTTTGAAATCTACATTCATACTCTAAATATTATTTTAAAGTTTAAATGTTATTTCAAAGATTTACTCATTATATATGTAAGTGCTTTCTTTATAATGGCTTCTGTATCCATACCATCCTTTTTACACTTTTGAACTGCATCTTTTGATTCGGCTAAGGTATACCCCAAAGCTACAAGTGCATCTATAGATTCATCTTGAGATATGAAAGTAGGTTTTTGTGATAATAATGTTGGTTCAAAGTCTATATTATTTTTATCTACTTTATCTTTAAGTTCTAAGACAATTCTCTCTGCTGTCTTTTTCCCAACACCAGGAGCTTTGGATAATTTTCCAATATCTTCACTTAAAATATAAGCTCCTAACTGTGCTGGTGATGCAAATGATAGTATTGAAAGTGCCACTTTAGGTCCTATCTTAGATACAGATGTAAGTAACTCAAACATCTTAAGTTCCTCCCTACTTACAAAACCACAAAGACTCATATCATCTTCTCTCACAATTAACTTAGTATATATTTTTGTAGCCTCTCCCACTTTTAAATTCATGATTGTATTGGATGACACATTTATCTTATATCCTATACCATTATTTTCAATAACTATATTGTCTATATAAATCTCTTCTATTGTACCTTTTATATAACTATACATACTTACCACCTATATTCTTTAGAGTTTTTTCAAGTTTATTTGAATGAGCATGACAAATAGCCACAGCTAAAGCATCTGCAACATCATCTGGTTTTGGAACCTTTTTTAAACTCAAAAATGAAGTTACCATCTGTTGAACTTGTGCCTTATCTGCTCTTCCATATCCAACTACACCTTGTTTTACTTGAAGTGGAGTGTATTCATACACTGGTTTCCCATTATGAGCACATGCAAGCATAGTAACACCTCTAGCTTGTGCAACTGTTATAGCTGTTTTTACATTCTTGTTAAAGAATAATTCTTCCATTCCAACTTCATCTATATTGTAATTCTTTACGATTGTATCAATTCCTTTATATACAAGTTCTAATCTTCTCGATATATTCATGTGTGCAGGTGTTGTCACTGCTCCATAATCTATTACCTTAAACTTGCTATTTTTGTATTCAACTATACCATATCCAACTATAGCTATACCTGGGTCAATCCCCAATATTATCATTTTTTAAAATTCCCCCTAAAAATAAAAGAAATACCAAAATGTATTTCTCATAAAAACTTATGTTCTAAATCATTATACCATAAATAATATTAACAAATCATAAAATGGTATATGTAAAATATAAAATAAAGTAAAAAAGTCATACCAAAGCAAGATTTTACTTCAGTATAACTTTTATATTTAGTACAAATAAATTATGGTATTTTATAGGAATTAAATGTGACTACAATTTTAATATTAACTTACTTAGTATTAACTTGCAAAGTCTTCCAATCTTGAATAAGCATCTTCTTCAGTATCCATAACTACACCTTTTTTGATTTCATCTTGAACTGTCTTAGGAAGTGAATCTACTCTTATTTTTGTTTTTTCTACTAATGTTTTATTTCCACTACTATCATATTTATATAATGCTATATTTCCATTATCATTTTCAATCGTATACTTCCCTTTTATAGTGGCATTCATTGCTTGTACATCTTTATTATCACTATATTTAGATTCTACCAATATGATTTCGTTTTTATCCATACTCTTTATTTTTTTACTTGGATACTCTTTTTTAAAATATGATACTATTTCTGATTTTGTCTTATCTAATAATGATTCTGGAACTATCCCAGCCATTGTAAGTGTTCTCTTATAATTAGTTTCATTTTCGCCTTCACTTTGAAGCCAAACTTCACAATTTTTATTTAATCCAAAAGCTTCTTTTGACTTTTCATTCATATTCGCACTAGTACTTACAACTTCACCAGTTTGAACTCCATTATGTTTTAATCTTGTCCCTATATAAACTCCACTACTTAATACAAATACTCCAACTAGTATTAAGGCAGATATTTTCCAAGGAAATAATTCTTTTTTCTTCTTTTCAAACATTGATTACGCCTCCTTTTACTATTATTTTCTCCAAGCTGTAAGTTTTTATACAATTTAGGTAAATTTTAGAAGAAAATATATTTACATATCAAATTACTCTAAGAATAGATATTTTATAAAAGAGAGTTTTCTCTTAAAGGTTATATTCTTGTAATTATATGGACATAATTTATAGTAAATAATCGTTTAGGAGGTAATAACTTTGGAAAGAATAAACTGTAATGTAACTAACTGCTCACATAATAACAGCCATATATGTTATGCAGATAAAATTTTTATAAATGGTGAGCAAGCTCACAATGATAGACATACTTGTTGTAGTTCATTTTTAGACGAATCTATTTATAGTAATCTATCAAGTAATGTTAATAATAGAAATTGTGAAGAATTAGTGTGTAGTGTAAAAACTTGCAAATACAATAAAGATGGTAGCTTATGTACACTTGATAATATATTGGTTGCTCCTGAAACTGATAGAGTAAATCTTTATGTTGAAACATGTTGTTCTAGCTTCAAATGTAAACAATCATAATATAAATAAATATAAGGGTGTCAAATATGATTAAACTAACATAGTGTAGAGTATCTACAACTATTAGTTTGATTATACTTGACACCCTTATTTATTTTAAATAAAATCTCATTATTATAATCATATATAATATTATAACTGTAATTAAATTTGATAAATTCCTATAAATTGGTATAATCAATATGTAAATTGAATTTTAAATAAATTAGTCATAAAAATAAAATATCAAGTATATAGTATTATATTAACTAGAAATGAGGTGCTTATGAGTATATTTTATATTCAATTTCTTTATTTTGTAATTTATAGTTTTATAGGATGGTGTTGTGAGACTACATATTGTTCAATTTTACAAAAGCAATTTGTAAATAGAGGATTTTTAAATGGACCATTTTGCCCTATATATGGATTTGGAGCGTTAGCGATAGTTGCTACCTTGACTCCTTTTGTGCGCAATATTCCCTTGTTATTTTTATTTAGTATAATTATAACTAGTGTAATGGAATATCTTACAAGCTTTGTATTAGAAAAAATATTTAATATGACTTGGTGGGATTATTCTAAGCATAAATTTAATATTAATGGCAGAGTTTGTCTAGAAAACTCACTTATGTTTGGTGTATTATCATTAATTGTAATGCTTATAGTACATCCTATTGTAGTTGATTTCATAAACTCTATACCTAAAAATATACTACTTATACTGGCTATATCTATAGAAGTTTATTTTGTTTTAGATTTAGTAATTACAGTACATACAATCTTACAATTAAATGGCAAACTAAAACAAATCAATCTTATAATTAAAGAATTAAAAGATAAAAAGGAATACTACAAACTTATTACACAGGAAACTATTGAAAGCAAACTCGAATCTTTGGTTGAAAATAGACTTGAGACTTTAGAAGATAGATTTGAAATACTTAAGGAAAAAGAAAACTATCGTTATGCTAGAAACCGCATTGATGAGCTTAAAAATAAACTTAATAATTTATTGTCTAACCACAAATTACTTCATAGACGTATTATCAAAGCATTCCCTAATATAAGCTCTAATAAACATAAGGATATTTTAAATAAAATCAAAGAAGACATTAAATCAATAAAAAAAGATAAATAGTGTAATAAACATCATATAAACTTAATAATAAAAACACTAACAAATAAGAGTAAGGTTTAGAATATTTTTGATAAATACTCTAAACCTTACTGCTTAATGTACTATTATTTTTTAGATATTAATTTTAGCTTATTCATTTTTAATCAATAAATCTAAATATTTATACTCTAAATACTCTAATCCATTAATGTTCTAACCCATCAGTATCTCAACAGATTCTTTAAGTGTACTGACTTCTCCAACATTGCCAGGGAAAATTATATATGGCATATTAGGGAATTTGCTTTCTTTCCCTGTCATCCATACTGGTATACCAGGTTTTATTTGTCCCATTACTGTAGCTTTTTTTACTTTAAGTGCTTTAGTACCAACATCACTAGATGTAATCCCACCTTTAGCTATGATGAAATTAGGTCTTACATTAAGCATACCAATTATACTTGTAACAGCATCTGATATCTCTACAGAAATCATAAGTTGTTTATCTTTATCATTTGTATCTAAGTCAAAACGCTCTCGTCTAGTATAAACAGCAACGGTTTTTCCACTACTTATTTTTTCTTCTACAACTTGTATAACCCTTTTTACTTCATTTTTTAAGCCATTTTCTTGTAGAACTAAATGTTGATTAAACTCTATAAATTCTATTGGGTATTTACAATTTCTAAGCTCTTCTAATTGTTGAGTAGTCTTATTTACATGTGAGCCAACAAGTATAATTCCTCCATTGGTATTATCTTTTGAAACTAACTCATCCTTAGTAAGCAATGCTTTATCACTCACGCCTCCAAGCACCTTTGTTATGGCAGCAGCACTTCTAAACATAAACTCCTTACCACTATTTACTGCACGTATAAATGCAATTGCAAATACCTTTACATCTACATAGTCAGTTGCATTTACAATGACTTTATTGAATCCTTTAACCATTTTAAGTTTTTCTGTTATAGCTTCAATCTTTAGCTCTCTAAGCTCTTCAGAAGAAATGTATATCATATCATTAGACTTGTACTTTCCATTTGTCTTTTCTTCACACCACTCACCTATATCAGAAGATTTGTAACCAAAAGACTTGTCTTTTGCAAATTCAGTCATTCCTGCTGGTACAAGTATCTCTTCTTCTTTAACATAATGTATATTATCTATAGTGAATCTGCCACCTTCTTTGAAAAATGGCATTACTATTTCGCCATCAAATAACTTATCGGATAATTTTTCTACTTCACTTTTTAACAAATCAGTTTCTAGAGGATAATGCCCTCTCATTGTAGAATCACTACGACTTATAATTATAAAGTCCTTATTAGTTTTTTTGGATACAGCCACAATATTTTTTGATATTTCTCTATGTACTTTTGTAGTTTGATTAACAGTAAATCCTCTTGAATTAGTAAGTATGAAAAACATGCTATTTTGTTCATTAAAACCTTGCTCTATACTATCCTTATCCCAATCAGTATAAACAGAGACATCATGAACAGTTTGTACACCTGTTGGGTCATCATCTAATACGATTATTTTTCTGTCTAAATTTTTAAGTTCATTTGCAAGAAGTTCATTTAATTTATCCTCGTCTACTTCTTTAAAAGTATTAAGTATGTCTATGCTAATTGGTTTTACCTCTCTCATTTAAAACTCCCCTTTATGTAATTTATATAATCTGAGTATAACTTATATAATATAACTCAATAGTTTATTATTTATAATCCTGGAAGTGGTATAATTCCATTTATAACACTAAGTAATAAAACCATTATAAATGCTACAACACCAGCAATAGTTCCTCCAATTGTCCAAGAATTCAAAGTATCTTTAACTGATAATCCACTAAATCTTGAAAGTACCCAGAACCCAGAATCATTTGGAAGAGAAAAACCAACGCCACCAGCACATATAGCAAGCCCTACTAAAACTGGTGACATACCAGTTGCCAAAATTGTAGGCCCTAAAATTGATGATGTAGTTACTAAGGCTACAGTAGCAGAACCCTGAGAAATCCTAAGTAGTGCACTTAATAAGAATCCAAGTACTACAACTGATATACTAAGACCAGACATAGTGTCAACTAAGAAATTACCTATACCACTGGCATTTATAACACTACCAAACGCTCCCCCTGAGCCTGTTATTAATAGTATTAAACCTGCTGAATCAGCAGCTTCGATAACAACATCTCCCATAGGTTTACTTATGTATTTCTTTAAAAATACTATTGCCACTAATATTCCAAGAAGTATTGCTATGTTTTTATCTCCTATAAATGCAAGTATTCCACTAATTTTAGAACCTTTTTCCACAAACATACTAAATACATTTGATACAAGTATAAGAAGTATTGGAAATAATAAAGAGAACATAGAAACTCCAAAACCTGGTACTTCAGAAGATTTATCATTTTCAAGCTTGATACTATCTTCTCCCTGTTCTAAATTTTTTTCTCTATCATTCTCATCAATTGCATAAGACGGATATTTTTCAAAACGTTTTCCATAAAGCCATCCACCCACAATAGCAGCTGGAAAAGCGACAATTATAGAATACAGTATAAAACTACCTACATTCGCATTTACATTTGCTGCAACTGCCAAAGGTCCTGGTGTAGGTATTACAAGTGCATGTCCTACTATAGTCCCAACACCTAATGCACATACAAATACCATTAGAGATTTCTTAGTAACTCTTGAAACATACTTAATTATAGGCATCATTATAACGAAAGCTGCATCCATAAAAACTGGAATTGAAATTAAAAATCCTGCTGTAGTTACAGCTAATGCACTATTTTTTTCTCCTGTTTTAGCTAACAAACCCTTTGCAATAGATTCTGTAGCTCTTGACTCTGAAAGAATATTTCCAAATATTATTCCAAGTCCAATTACAATACCTATACTTCCTAATGTATTTCCAAAACCAGTCGATATTGTAGTCGAAATTTCATTTATAGGCATTCTAACCATAAAACCTGTAATTATCGATGTTATAAGTAATGCCAAAAATGGATTTACTTTAAATTTAATAATCGATACAAGTAAAATTCCTATAGATATAACAAATGCTATCAAAAGTCCGTATCCTGTAATCATAATTTTTACCCCTTTATCATTCTACTTTATTATTTATCAATCTTCTTTTTCCTTTACTATGATAACTTAACTTTGCTGTATTTATATAATCTAATCTTAATAGTATGTATTTACTATCATATCAATCTACTTAAAATTAATTATTGTGTTTCTTTATTTCAACTCCTGCTAATTTTTCAAAATACTGTGCTATTCCACCATGGTCATCTTCTAAATGTCCATGTACTTTTAGTGTCTGCATGATTTCTAATAGTTGACTTGTCATAGGTAGTGGCACATCTAAATTGTGTGCTGTCTGCATTACATTCTTAATATCTTTTAGATTAATAGATATTTTACCACCTGGTTTAAAGTCACGATTCATAATCATTGGTATCTTTGCATCTAATATTGTACTACCAGCTAGACCTCCTCTTATCGCCTTATAGACTTTTTCTGGGTCTGCTCCTGCTTTTGCTGCAAGTACAAATGCCTCAGATACTGCTGCTATTGTTAAATTAACTATTACTTGATTTGTAAGTTTTGTAACACTTCCACTTCCATTATCTCCAATTAAAATAGATGAACTTCCCATTATATTAAAAAATGGCTCTACTTTTTTATAGGTTTCTTCCTTACCACCAGCCATAAAAGCAAGTGTACCATCAATTGCTTTTGGCTCTCCTCCACTTACTGGAGAATCTATAAATTCCAAGTTCATTTCTTTTAATTTATTTGCACACAAAGCAGATTCTGTAGGAGTAACTGAACTCATATCGACTATTATACTTCCTTCTTTTAGAGTCTTTGTCAAACCATCTGTTCCAAATAATACATCTTGTACAATAGCTCCATTTGGAAGAATTGTAAATACTATCTCACACTCGTTACCTATCTCTAAAATACTTGCATATTTTGCTCCACATGATATAAGTTCATCCACAGCAGATTTATTAATATCATACACAAAAAGATTACATCCATCTTTCAATAAATTTTTTGCCATTGGTTTTCCCATTATTCCTAATCCAATAAATCCTAACTTCATTTTATTTCCCTCCATATCTTCACATTTTTGAAAACGGTTTTTTATGATTTAGAGTATACTACACACCAGTATACCGGTCAATATAAAATGTAAAAGTATTTATTTTAACAATAAATTGTATTTTTTATATATTTTTATTATATTTAGTTATTCTATATAATATTTAATGCATACTATTAATTTAAAATACTACACTCTACTTTCCATATAATTTGTATATTTTAATTAATCTAGCTCTAGTGTTAACCATATATCACTATCCAACAATTTTTCATATTTTGTCATCTTATATATAATTTGAATTTCAAAAGATTGACCTTATTTTTACTATGTTGTATGCTTAAAATTATATAAGTTTTTGTATTTTTACATTGTTTAGGGGGTATTATATATGGCTACATTTAAAAGATTACAAGAACAAGCATATGACTACTTAAAAGAATTGATACTGTCTGGAGAAATAATAGAAAATGAAATATATTCTGAGACAAAGCTTGCTAGTGAAATAGGCATCTCTAGAACGCCAATAAGAGATGCTCTTCAAAGACTTAGTCAAGATGGATTTATAGATATAATCCCAAGTAAAGGCTTTAGAATTCATCAAATAACAGCAAATGAAATTGTAGAGATATTCCAAATACGCTCTGCAATAGAAGGATTTTGCACTTTTTTAATTACAAGTCAATACAAAGAACCTAGGGCAGTTGAAACTATAAGTAAATTAAAGTCTCTTTTAGATAAACAAAAAGAAATTTTATTAGGTGATAAAAACTTAAACTCATTTGCTGAATATGATACATTATTTCACACAACAATAGTGTCATATGCTCAAAATACTGAATTTGATAAGATGTTTAACAGTTATATGTACAGAATAAAAAAACTAGCTCTTGACTCATTGTCACATGAAGGAAGACTTGAAACAACATTAAAAGAACATACAGATATTTTTAATAATATAGAAAATGGATGTATTGAGGATGTTTACAGAACGACACTTGTTCATATGGAAACTCCTAAATACATTAATTTAGAAGATTTTTGCAACAATAAAATATTTTAATATTATCTTTGGTAAAATTATATTTATCTTAAATTAATTTCCCAGTTATAAAAAATAATCTATAATTATAGTGTAACTAATATTATTTTAAGGAGTGATTTTTTTGAACAAAGATGTTGTAACTAATGAAACAATCGACAAAGATTATGCTATCGAAGAAGTTCGTATGGCATGTAAGCATTTTGGTGACTTATATTTTTATTTTTCCAAAGTGTTATTTGAAGAATTTGGAGAAGATAAAACTATCGAAATATTAAAGAAAGTTTTATTTGAAAGGTCTGAAGAAAGAGCTATTGGTATGAGAGAAAGAGCTCACGAAAATGGAGATGAATTAATTGCAGACAATATTATTAGCACAACTGATGTCCCATTCTTAGGTTGGGTTCCTGAATTTGAGGAGTTACATTGTCCTTATGGAGCTTCCTGGCTTGCAAGATTTGAGGAAAATTCTTGGTTTAAAAAATTCGCATCTCTTTATTGTGATGTTACAGATACTACTGTAGCTGAAGTATTTACAGGAGATACATCCCATAAGATAACAAAAAATATTCTATGGGGAGACAAAAGCTGTGAAAGAATATACTTCCATGATGATAAGGTATCTGAAGGTAAGTACACATATGGAAATAAAAATTGTAAATAAATAAATTAAATTTTCTATATTCTTATACTATATTTTGTACTTTTTCATATAAATATTATAACTAGTCTTTTATTTTACTTTGGTTTAACTTAAAGATAATTTAATTTTAATCTATATGTATTACCATATAAGTAATAAGAAAATTATCTTTATAAATTATAGTTTTAAGTTTTTAATTTATAAAATATTTATGTTCTTTGTAAAATTTTTTAGGAGCTTCTAATGTTATGCTATAAAACTATCTTGAGAAGGGCTGATTGAATGTTTAATAAAATATATGAAAAGAAAGAATTTATAGTTTTTCAAGTTAAAAAAGGTTATGTAGTTTATAATACTAGAAAGAGTTTTGAAGAAGGTCATACACATTTAAAGCATTTTGAAGCAGCAAAGACAGCTATTGATTTAGCAATAAATAAAAAGATTCCTAGAAGTAAAGATGGTTATTATCTGACTAGTTTAATTCGCATAAGTGATGATTGTTATTACATTGATAAGTTAAGCGAATTATTATATGTCAGAGAACAAAAAGGTAAAAAAGAAAAGTACTGTAATTCTGGTTATCAGATGTAGCAAGACTAGTTGTGAATTATAAGTACCTTTAGTCTTAAAACCAAAGAGTATCAGTAAATTTACAAAAATAACTTACTGATACTCTTTTTAATTATATGATTAATATCTAAATTTATTACAAAATTCTATAAAAATTTTTATCCTATCTATTCAGATTCTGTATCTGCAAATTGACTATTATAAAGCTTCTCATAAAATCCGCCTTTTTCCATAAGTTCTTCATGATTACCCTGCTCTATAATGCTTCCATTATTCATAACTAAAATCAAGTCAGCATTACGAATTGTAGAAAGTCTATGTGCTATAACAAAACTAGTTCTACCATTCATAAGATTTCTCATTGCTTTTTGAAGCATAAGTTCCAATCTAGTATCAACAGAACTAGTAGCCTCATCAAGTATCAATATTGATGGGTCTGATATAAAAGCTCTAGCTATAGTTAAAAGCTGTTTTTCTCCCAAAGATATATTAGAAGCTTCTTCATTTAAGAACATATTGTATCCATCTGGAAGAGTGGTTATAAAGTGATGCACATTTGCTACTTTTGCTGCCTGTATAACTTCTTCCTTAGTAGCTCCAAATCTACCATATTCTATATTTTCAAAAATGGTTCCATTAAATAGCCATGTATCTTGAAGCACCATACCAAACATTGAACGTAAGTCTTTACGTTTCATATCCCTTATGTCTACTCCATCAACTTTAATAGCACCTTTCTTAACATCATAAAACCTCATCAATAAGTTTATTAATGTCGTTTTACCTGCTCCAGTAGGTCCAACAATAGCTACCATCTGACCACTTTTTATTTCTGCATTTAAATCTTCTATTAAAGTTGCTTCTTCTCCATAACCAAAATTAACATGCTCAAATGTAACATTGCCTTTTACATTTTCTATTTTAATTGAATTTTCAACATCAGGTATTTCCTCTTCTTCATCTAGAATTTCAAATACACGCTCTATCGCTGCAAAAGAAGATTGTATTACAGTGGATAACTGTGTCATTTGTGAAAGAGGCTGATTTATCTGCCATATGTAACGTACAAATGCCTGTAAATTTCCGACTGTTATTCCTCCACTTACTGCATATACAGAACCAACAACTGCTACTGCTGCAATTCCAAAATAAGTTACTAATGATACCATTGGATTCATCATGCTTGATATAAATTGTGCTTTAAACCCATTTTCACAAAGTTCTTGATTTACCTTTTTAAACTCTTTTATAGAATCTTCTTCTTTACCATATAATTTTATCTCATTAAATCCAGTATACATTTCTTGCACTTTTCCATTTAGTTTTCCAAGGGCATTTTGTTGTAATGAAAACCTATTTTGTGATTTCTTTACTATGAACTTAGATACAAAGTAACTAATTGGAATTATAAAAAGTGCTATAATAGCCATATATATGTTAATTGTAAACATCATTGAAAGTGCTAAGATTATTACTAAAATTGAATTTACAATTTGCATAAAACTCTGTTGTAGTGCATTTGATATTGTATCTACGTCATTTGATATACGGCTTAATACATCTCCAAAGCTATTACTATCAAAATAACTAATTGGCAACTTTCTTATTTTATTTTCTACTTCATTTCTTAAATCTCTCATCGTATTTTGGATGGCATTTGTAAGTAGAAAACTTGACACATAAGTAAAAATTGCATTAGCAACATATATACCTGCTAAAAGCACCAATATTTTTATTACATAATTAAAATTTACAGATGCTCCTGGTATTCCTCTTGCTATACGAATTACATCTTTAGTCAATTGTGTTATTATTAATCCTTCTGTTTTAGGAGCAATTGCATTCATAGTAGCTGCTGAAATTATACATATAATAGCTATAATAAAGGAAAATTTATATCGTTTTACAAATGGAAGAAGTCTACCAATTGTTTTCTTAAAACCTTTAGACTTTTTCATTATTCCAATTCCTCCTTTTTCAACTGAGATGTTGCAATTTCATAGTATATTTCACAATTTTTCAATAATTCTTTATGAGTTCCCATTCCGACAACTTGCCCTTCATTGAGTACTATAATCTTATCAGCATCAATAATAGAACTAATTCTCTGTGCGACAATCAATACAATTGCGTCTTTTGTTTCTTTTTTCAACTTAGAACGAAGTATTGCATCAGTTTTAAAATCAAGTGCAGAAAAACTATCATCAAAAATATATATTTCAGGTCTTCTTATAATAGCTCTTGCAATAGAAAGTCTTTGTTTTTGACCTCCTGATACATTTGCTCCACCTTCACTAATTAATTCATCAAATTTTCTAGGTTTTTTTGATATAAATTCATATGCTTGTGCAACTTTGGCTGAATGTTCTAGTTCTGATTCTCCTGCCTTATGTTTACCAAATCTAATATTGTTTGCTATACTACCAGTAAAAAGCAGTGATTTTTGAGGTATAAATCCTATCTTTTTTCTTAAAGCTTTCAAATCATACTCTCTTATATCTACTCCGTTTATCCTAATACTACCTTCTGTTACATCATAAAATCTAGGTATCAAGTTAATCAGAGTACTTTTTCCACTACCAGTACTTCCTATAAATGCCACTGTTTCACCAGTCTTTGCAGTAAATGAAACATCTTTAAGTACAGAAGCCTCTCCATCTGGATAAGTAAAAGTTACATCATCAAATTCTATAATACCTTTATTTTCAGTTTCCTTAATTCCATTTTCAGGATTTTTTATCAATGGCTCTTCATTTAAAAGCTCCTTTATTCTATTTGCAGACACCTCTGCTCTTGGATACATAATAAATACCATTGAAAAGAGCATAATTGAAAACATAGCATGGAAAAGATACTCCAAAAATGCAACTAACTGTCCAACTTGAATTTCTCCAATATTTATCTTCTCACTTGAAATCCAAAATACAGCCAAAACAGCTATATTTAATAGTAAAAAGAATGCTGGTTGAGTAATTGACATAAGCTTGAATAATTTTTTAGAAACATTAGCATAATATGTATTTGTTTTTTCAAACCTTTCTGTTTCATAATCATCATTTCCAAAAGCTCTAATTACTCTTATTCCTGTTAAATTTTCTCTCGATATAAGGTTTAATTTATCTAACCCTTTTTGTTGTTTCAAGGATATTGCCTGAGATACTTTTGCTATTATTGCAACTCCAATAATTATAAAAGGTACTGATATAGCTAATACCATTGAAAGCTCTACACTTGTTCTAATCGTCATTATTATACTTATAATAAACATGACTGGTGTTAATAAAGCAGTTCTTAGTAGTATATTCACAAACTGTTGGATTTGAAACGCATCATTTGTCGTTCTTGTAATCATTGAAGAAATTCCAAACTTATTATATTCAGTATGTGAAAATTCTTGAGATTTTTGAAATATGTCATTTCTTATATCCCTAGTTACACTTGTTGACACCTTTGCAGAACAATAACCCAGCAATATACTACCTACAACTCCTATAATAGAAATAATAACAATTACTATTCCCATTTGCTTTATGTAAGCTATATTTTGATTTGCAATACCATTATCAATTATTTTCGCTATTATTGTTGGGATACCCAATTCAACTAATGCAAAACTAAATATAGCCAGTATATTTAATACTATTAACAACTTATAATTCTTTAAATAACTTAAAATTAATTTCATATTTTTCTCCTTTCTTAATTTTTGAGATAGTGTAATTATGTAATCATACCAAATTTATAAATACTTGATTTTATAAAAAAAGGAGAAAAGAGTTAACGCACTCTCTTCTCCAGCATATTCTTTTTAATACACCCTCCGACAAGTCGCTTATATGTTAACACATTTGACAAGTAATGTCAATTCATATAGCCAAAAGTCTTTTAAATGCTTTATTTCATAATGTTATAACAAATTGGCATGTACTTTATTTTTACTTTTTACTGTATTCTAATTTTACAAGTTCTCCAATATTACTAGTTTTCTTAAACTTTAAATTAGTCTTATTTATACCAGATTTAAACAATGGAATCCCTTTACCCAATATTATTGGCAATATATAGATATAATAATCATCAATTAGATTATCTTTCATAAATAATTTTACTATGTCACTTCCTCCAACTATCCAAATATCTTTTTTATCATTCTCTTTCCTAAGTTGTTCAATTAATTTTTGAGGTTCTAAATTTGTATACTTTACATTTTCAGTTGCTTCACTAACTGTATTTGAGTATACATAACACTCCTTACCCTTATAATACCATTCGTTTGGACTAAGTTCATTTGCAACTTGTATATATGTTGAATTTCCCATAATAATAGTATCAATTGTATCGTAAAAAGTATTATAATCTTCTTCCTGTTCATGTTTAAAATCTAAAGATATTTCATCTAAAAAACTTACACTACCATTTTCCTCGGCTATATATCCATCTAAGCTTATTGCAATGTAAAGTACTACTTTTCTCATATTTACTACCTCCAATATCTATAGTGTGATTATTCTACGTAAATATCACTTTTTTACTCATTCAATAATACCCTATTAATATCTCCTAAAACAAAATTAAATGAAATTCGTATTAATTTCAAAAATTATTATATAAATAATTTAAAAACGCAATAATTTATTGAAAATTCTAATTAATCTAAATAAATATTGCTCTCACTTCACACTGGATTTATAATATAATTATAAGCTATTAATATTGTAAAACTTGTATTTTAATATAATAACTTTAATACTTGTAATTAATTTTACTTTTGTTGAAAGGTGGTAAATGACATGAAAATTTCTGAAATTGCTACTCCAAGTTTTTTGCTAGATTTAGACCAGTTAGAAAAGAATATTGATACAGTTCAACAAATTTGTTCAAAGAATAATAAACAACTTTGGCCTATGCTTAAGACACATAAAAGTACCTATATTGCAAAACTTCAAAAAGATGCAGGTGCTACTGGATTTCTCGTTGGGACACTTGATGAAGCTGAAGCTTTAATGAAATCTGGCTTTGAAGATATTATGTTGGCTTATCCTTACATGGGAGATGCAAATATAAGTAGAATTGTAACTATGGCATCAAAAATAAATTTAATCTGTGCTACAGACAATATAGAATGTGCTAAGGCTTACAGTGAAGCCTTCTCTAAAGCTAAGATTGAATGTAAATTACTTATTATTGTGGATTGTGGCTTACATCGTTTTGGAGTTGAACCAGAAAAAGTAGTTGAACTTGCTACTGAAATTTCAAAATTAGAAAACATAAAAATCGTTGGTATAAGCTCACATCCAGGTCAAGTCTATGGTTGTAGTTCTCCAGAAGGAGTTCCAGATGTGTGTATTCAAGAGGATTCTTCTATGAATAAGGCATACAAAGCTCTAACTAATAGTGGATTTAATATAGAAATTGTCGCTTCTGGTAGCACTCCAACAGTTGAAACTGAAGCTGCTTCCAAAACTATAACTGCTGTAAGACCTGGAAACTATGTATACTATGATGCTATACAAATAGGTCTAGGTTGCGCTACTGAAGATATGTGTGCTCTCACTGTTGTGTGCACTGTAATCTCAAAAAATAGCAGTGGATACTATTTAGTAGATTGTGGAAGTAAGTGCCTTGGACTTGATAAAGGTGCACATGGAAACAGCAGTATTATTGGCTATGGTAGAGTTTGTGGACATCCAGAGCTTACTATTGATTCACTTTCAGAAGAGGTCGGAAAAATTAAAGTAAATGGTGAAACTAATATAAAAATTGGTGATAGAATAAGAATCATACCTAATCATTCTTGTTCCACTGGAAATTTGACAAGTAACTTGTTAGGTTTTAGAGGAGATACAATAGAGAAAGTTATTGAAGTAGATATACGTGAAAATTCAAAACAGATTCTACTTTAAAATATATTTGTATTAATTTAAAAATATTTTTAATATAATACTCATATTAAAAATATAAAAAAAATACAAACTCTAAAAATTATAAATTAAAAGAAGTTTACCAAAATACGTTTTTAGTAAACTTCTTTTTTAATTAATATAAATATTAATTACTTTATATTAATTATTATATATCAATGCTTGTACATATTGATTCTTGTACAAACTTTATAATTAAGTTATAATATTATCTACATTAATCCCATAACAGTAAGTAAGACTCTTACTATCAACATTCCTACTACTGCATCAAATATAGGAACTGCCAACAATAACATTCTATACTTAGTACTAGCATTTGCTACAAGTACTATTCTCGCATAATGACCAACTAGAGTACCCATTAGCATACATGGCATAATTAATATAGTTGCTTGTGGTGCAGTAATTAGACCTTGTGCAAATAAGTTTGCAGCTGTAGCTGCTCCTGCTGCCTTAGCAAAGAATGCCGCTATCAAAACTACAACTGATTCTCCAGGTAGTCCAAAAATACCCATCACTGGACCGAAAACACTTCCTAAAATATCAACTAGCCCAGTTAATTGTAAAAACTGTACTATTACATACCCCATTATCATAGCTGGTAATATTTGTTCAACGCCTATGTAGAAACCTTTTTTTGCGCCTCCCATAAATGTTTCAACAACAGTTTTCTTAGGTTTACTATTTACAATTGCATTTCCAGTATTTTGTTGACTCATACTACACAGCCTCCTTAGTCTTCTTATTTTTTACACTTATAATTAATCTAACTAAATTGGCACCAAGTATCTTACAGAATATCTCTATAAGGATTATTGGACCTAGTGCTAATAATGCTATTGGTAGAAGTGGAGCTTGAGTATTTATTGTATTTAATATAACCGCTGAACCAGCATATTGATATGCTACAAATATAGTTCTTTCATCATCCGTTATTTCTCCACTTTCATATAATTCTTTTGTCATTATTGAAGCTACATCTGAACTAGTAAATGAAGATACAAACGCTATACCCGCTATACCAGGTATACCAAGTATAGGTCTAAGCAATGGATTGAATATCTTTGATGCTGCTTTCATTCCGCCCATAGATTCAACTACATCTATAAGCCCTACAGCAAAACAGACAGTTGGTATCAAAGTTAGTGAAAATAAGAATCCATCTTTTGCTCCAGTTCCTCCTTTCCCCATAAAATCTACACCATCTGATATGGTACCAAATGAGCCTGTAAGATTAGCAAAATCTAGTGCTTTAAGAAATCCTTGACTATCCTTAAATATTCCTGAAAATAATACTATCAATATAAATAAAGACAAATATCCTTTCCATGTTACCTTATTATCTCCAGTTGTTTTGTCCATATAAAATCCCCCTTTATACCTCAAATTTATCTAAATTTAAAACAATTGTAGAAATTAATTTCACCCTCTCAAACATCGAATTTACTAATGCATATTCTCTTGATGTATGATTCCATTCTCCTCTTACACCAAAAGAACAAATTGTAGGAACGTTTGCAATGGTCAAATAACTGGCATCTGAACTTCCTCCAAGTCTCTTAGCCTTTAACTCTCCAAACCCATTTTCTTTAGATACTGTATTTACAAACTTGTGAAATCTCATAACGTCTTCTGTAGTTTCAAATGCCATCATTTCACTTATAAAGTCAACTTGTGTAGAAGTCCCTTCTATATAAGCTTCTTTACATATTTCTCTAACTTTTTCTTTAACATTCTCCATTTCTTCTACTTTCTCAAATCTAAGGTCTACTTCTATATTACAATCTTCTGGAATAGAGTTTGATACTCTTCCTCCCTTAATAACACTTACACTTGCTGTAGTTCCAACCTCAAGATTGGTCAATTTTTGTATGCGTAGTATCTTATTAGCCATTTCTTCTATAGCATTTCTTCCACCTTCAAAGTCATTACCTGCATGTGTCTCTACACCTTTTACGTGTACATTACATCCTATTCTTCCTTTTCTACCTACGCACAAACTATTATCTACTAATCCAGTTTCCATATTAAAAGCACAAAGACCACCTTTTGCTTCTTTTAATATAACTTCACCACCAGTTGAATCCTTATGTCCTATCTCTTCATCCCCAGAAAATACTATTTTTATTGGTCTTTCTTTATATCCTATTTTATTTAAAGCTTTAATAACATATAAAGCAATTACTATTCCACCTTTCATATCTAAGACACCTGGTCCATATGCTTTTCCATCTATTATTTTAAATGGATTTTCCCCAAATGTACCTATTTCAAACACAGTATCCATATGCCCTGAAAAAATTATTGGCTTTTTATCTATACTAGAACCAAGTGTACCTATCAATGTACTACCATTGTCTCCAACGTCTACCAGCTCACAATCTAAGCCTTCCTTTTCAAACTCAAGCTTTAATCTATCAGCCAACTTATTTACGCTTTCTTTACAATGTGTATAGCTTTCTATATTAACAATCTCTTTCCATAATGAAACTATTTCTTCTCTCTTCTCATCAACAAACTCAGAAATCTCATTTAAATATGTATTCATAATAATCTCCTTCATTCTTTAATAAAATATACTTCTTACCTAAAATCTAAGCTATTTTAGGAAATTTTAAAAGACTAGTCCTTAAATACAAAATATCACAATTATTTTTATCAGTCAATATCTTTTTCAGTATTTTTTATATTTTCTGATTTTTCTTTCAATTATCATTTTGTAAAATAAATTGACGCGTTTTATCTACTATTATAAAATGAGGATATAAATTGATTGATTAGTTTTAATACTCTAAAGATTTTAAAGGAGGCTTTATGAAATATAAAATTGGATTTTTGACAACATCTTATTTTATGTCAGATAAGTATAAACAAGCTCTTAAAGAACTAAAAAATATTTGTGAAATTACGTTTATTGAGCTTAAAGGAGAAAATCCTTTTAGCAATTTACCAAATATATACAGCGAGCAAGTAGATAATTTTGATGGATTTGTATGTAGTGGTATAATTCCATATAGTGAACTTATAATAAACATAAAGGACATAAAAGTACCATTAAACTTTTTAAAACTTGATGAAAGGGATTTTTATAAATACTTATTTAAACTGTTAAATAATCAAAAAGATATTGATTTCACAAAATCATTTATGGATTTTTTAAGAGAAGACAATAATTATTATGATATCTATTCATTAATAGATTATAATAAATGCCCATATACGATTAAAGATTTTAACATCCCTCAACCTGTGTATGACTTTAAGAAACTAAATGACAAATTACTGGAAATACACTTAGATTTATTAAAAAATGATAAGATTAATCTTTCTTTTACTAGAAATTACATTATTAGTTGCGAACTTAATAAACTTGGATATGATTGTATTTATATGGTTCCCTCTACAGAATCAATCTTAAATACATTTAAATCTCTAGTAAATGAAATAACTTTACAAAACTTAGATAAAAATAAATCTGCGACTTGTATAGTTACAGTAAATAGCTCAGAGTATATAAATGAAGATTTAATATTTAAAAATGATGAGATACAAAACCAAATATATAACACTATCTTAAATTCGTTATCAAGATATGGTTTTTACGGAGTTCAAGTCAAAAAAAATGATATGAAAATAGAGATACATACCACTAAAGAAATGTTAAATAATATGACCAATAATTATACAGACTTTTTTATTTCAGAAGATTTAAAAGAGATTAAGTATAGCTTAAATATTGGTTGGGGTATTGGAAATACAAATATTCATGCAGAACAGAATGCTCGTCAAGCTAATAGTAAATCTGCTTCTTTAGGTGGAAACTGTACTTTTATAGTAAATGATACTAATAATACAATAGGACCTTTATATTCAAATAAAAATTCTCATGATACTGAAGAGAGTTCATTAGCCAATAAAGTTGCTTCTTTTATACCTCTATCTAATACAAATGTATCTAAAATTATGTGTATGATTAATGACAGAAATTCAAATAATGTCTCTGCAGAAATACTATCAGACTATATGAATATAACTCTTAGAAGCGCAAATAGAATATTGAGCATATTGTATAAAGCTGGAATTGCAACCATTGTAAATACAAAACTTGATAATCAAAGAGGAAGGCCAAAAAAAATATATAAAATTGACTTCTTGTCTTTTTTAAATAAGATGTAGATATTTAGTTCTTAATTGTTAACCTCTTTAATAAAAAATAATATATTTCTTTGACTTTAAAGAACCAAAGCCTTCAAATCTCATTAGTACATACAACTTATTACTTTAAAGTACATAAATATTTCATCAATTATATCAAATTATAGGATATATCAACTTATGAAATAACAAAATAATTTCATATATAAATAATAAAATATAATAGCCACTACAATTCATAATTTGTAGTGGCTATTTTTTACATCGTTACTTATTACTTATTTTTAAAATTTGATTATTTTCAAACAGTTTATACCATCCCATTATCAGTAAAACGACAAATACAAGTATATCTATAAAAAGAATTACTGTAACATGCTTAGCAATATTGTAAATAAAAAATATAGAGAATACTTCTACAGACAAGGCTACAAAACACAAGAAGTTCGTTAAGTAATCTGCAATAATATCAATATAGAAAGCATGTATCTGTAGCCACCTCCATATAAATGGACGTAAAAGAAATCTTATCATAACACAAATAATAGGATATGCATAAATAAATTTTTTATCTACATAGTTAGCTACACCATTATTCCATTGCACAGGAATCTGGGATGGCAACTTTGGAAATATTATTATTGCAATCAGCAAGCAAGCAATAGTAATAATTCCCCAAGTAAACGTTCCTCCCCACATATATAAGAAACTTACAGAGTCCAGCTTGAAAATACTTTTGTTTTTATTCCAGTATTCTGGCAACTTAGTTACATATTCTTCTACCTTCAAATTTAAATAAGTTAGTTCATCAAACTCTAGCATTTTTTCACACATAATTTTTGAATTTTCTAAATCGGATATTTGAGTTTTAAGAACTTGCTCTTGTTTCTCAAGAACTTTATATAAAGATACTTTCTGTAATATAATATCACGAATATCTTCAATAGAAATTCCTAGTGTACGTAAATATGCAATTTTTTTAATGTCCTCTACATTTTCATCTGAATATACCCTATACCCATTACTCTCATTGCGAATAGGTTTAATTAGAAACTCTTTCTCATAAAAACGAATATTAGAGCGAGTCAATCCTGTTTTTTCTTCAACTTCCTTAATTGTCATTTTCAAATACCTCCTTTTCATTCTAATAACCTATAAATCTACTCTAGTTTCACACATATTCATTTTTTATGGAAACATGTTTATAACATCTTGAAATCAGATTCTTTATTTGTTATAAATTTTTATACAATAATCTCTTTTTCTATGTTCTATGTTTAAAACCATCTTATTTCCTATAAAGTACTCTATAAACAAGGTTTACAGTCAAGTATTTTTATTATTTTTTTGATTTCATAAAATTTAATTTCATAAAAAAAGGTATAGCAAATCATTTGCCATACCTTTTTATTGGATTATTGATTATATATATTCTATAAACCTAGTGTTTAACTATTACATAGTACTAGCCTTGGTCATCACATCTTTTGCAAATATGACAGCTTCACATATTTCTTGCTCATCTGGATGACTTTGAGATTCTTCATGATTATTTAATTGTTCGCGAATATGTTCATTCTCAGGATTAAGCTTTAACATTTCTTTGTATTTTACTTTCAATCCTTCTGCTATCTTACCTTGACATATAAATGAACCTAAGTTTTCATTATCTTTTGAAACAATTGATTCTACCTTTTCTATAATACTAGCACCATAACTTCCTTTTGTACTTGCTCCCATTGTTCCAAATAGGGCTATTTTTTTATTGTGAATATTCTCAAGTACTTGTTTTGAATTTTTATTACAAATTCCCTTGTCCACCCAATATCCTAGGAATACTATATCATAATTTTCATAGTTAATACTACCATCAACTACTTCACTTATATTTTTAATGTCCTTTTCTCCTTGAATTGCATCATATATAGAATAAGCAATTTTTTTAGTATTTCCAGTTAAACTTGAATATAAAATTAAACTTTTCATGATATATCCTCCTCTTTATCTAGATACTTATCTAAACTTACCAAAATGTATTAATATTAGCATATTTTAATTTCTACAATATATCCTAATCTAATATACATCCAAACTTAGAGTGTGTTTGTAACGCATCTGCACATTTTTTATTACAGTAACAGCATTTTTTAATATCATCTACTCTTCCGTCTTTTACTTTCTGTAACCAATTACTATCTGCCAATAATTGTCTTGACATGGAAACCATATCTACCCTATTACTTGAAATAATACTTTCTATAAAATCTGGGCTAGATAATTTTCCAACTCCACATACAGGGAGATTTGTGTGTGTTTTCACTTCATCAGCTAAATATAAAAAACACCCTTCATCTTTAAAATAAGGATGATTCTTAGTTGGTATAGTATCTTCTAATTTTGAATGATTTGCAAGTGTTACATGAAAACTGTTTACGCCTAATGATTCAAATTTTTTTACAAAATACCCAACCTCTGAAAGTAACACTCCTGCATTACCATAATGAGGGTTTTCTTGTCTTATTGTAAGTTTATAGTCTATTGGAATATCCTTAATTTCATTTCGAATACTTCTAATTATTTCACTTGCAAATCTACTTCTATTATCACATGTTCCACCATATTCATCATTTCTATTATTAAATATGCTTGATGAAAAACTTCCTACAAGTCTATCTCCATGGATTTGAATCATCTGAACCTCCCATGACTAAAGTCACAGGGTTCCTGCTTCATAGAATTTTGCATACTAAAATATGTCTTACTAATTCTCCACAGGCTATCCCCGTAGTTCCTACGGTTCTTATATAAGTTATTTATTTTAAACTCTTATTAGTCTTAACCCTTCTTTTAGTATATTTATACTTGCATTTATATCTCTATTGTGAGTTACATTACAACAAGGGCAAATCCATTCTCTTATACTTAAATTCTTCATTTCCTCGTTTTTATACCCACATTTATTACATATTTGTGAACTTGCAAAGAATTTACCTACCTTTACAATTTGTCTACCATACCAATTAGCCTTGTATTCTAATTGACGGACAAATTCTGACCATGACACATCAGAAATAGAGCGAGATAGTTTATGATTTTTAGTCATATTCTTTACTTGTAAATCCTCTATGCAAATAATATCATTCTCTCGTATTAATTTGGTAGATAGTTTTTGTAGAAAATCCTCTCGACAATTAGCTATATGTTCTTGAAGTCTTGCAACTTTTAACCTTGCTTTATTTCTATTTAAACTACCAATTGTTTTTCTCGATAATTCTCTTTGTAATTTAGCAAGTTTGTTTAATGACTTTAGAAGATACTTAGGATTTTCTATAAAGTCTCCACAACTTGAGATACAAAATTCTTTAATTCCTAAATCTAAACCTATCTGATTATTAGTATTTTCAAATGCTTTAATATCTATATCAGTACAGCATAATGATACATAATATTTACCACTTGGCTCCCTAGATACAGTAGCATTAAGTATTCTCCCTTGAGGTACTTGTTTATCCCTTACTTTGACCATACCAAGTTTAGGTAATTTTATATATTGACTAAAGTACATAATATTTCCATTTGTAAAGTTAGTTCTATATGAAAATCTGTTAGTTTTCTTTGATTTAAATTTAGGAAATCCTGTATTTTCTTTAAAGAATTTTTTATATGCGTTTTCTAAATCTTTTAAGGTGTTTTGTAGTGAAAATTTGTCAGGTTCTTTAAGCCACTTTAATTCTCTTTTTAAATTGGTCAAATCAGAACTACACTGTTTATAAGTAAAAGTTTCTTTATTGTTTTCATAAACTTCTATTTTTTTAGCAAGATACTTATTATATACAAATCTACAACATCCAAAAGTTTTGTTAATTAACTCTTGCTGTTTTTTATTTGGATACATTCTAAACTTATATGCCTTTTCCACTACTATCATCTCACTTTACTTGTTTTTTCTGATTATTCATCACCCATCATAATATTAACATTTAAAACAAGTATTTTGAAGGTTTTCATATTTATTTTTTAAATAACATATATAAGAACTGTAAGCCCTTAACTTTTATCATTTTTGAGGTTGTCGTTCACATAAGTTCGCTACTACCTATGCAGTTCTCTTATGAACTTCTTACACTTTCATGTAAGCACAGACTATATCTTATCCTTCGGCATTATCCGTTAAGGTCTACCCACTTCCACTACCAATAGCTTGTAGTGTACTTCCCTCAAGAGGAATAGTCGTTGAAGTTTCTCCTATTCGGAGTTTACCTGCTGATTGCCCATTTTAAAGTACTTAGGGTTTAACCTTATACCATCTAACCAATTTTTTCTACTTTCGTAACTTTCACACTTAGGTTTATTTCATCCTTATGTTTTAGTTTGGTTAGCTTTAGGGGTTTCCAGCAATTCAAGTAGTATTGGATAGGTTCTTTCCTATCTCTACATATAAGTTTCCCTATATGCTGACTACTTTAGCTACTAACTCACGACTAAAGTCACAAGTGTGCGTAGCCATTTTTTAATCAAACCCTGCTTTTTTTGCATTCGATGCTGCTACTTTAAATAAATCTATAATATTTTTAATTTCTTCTTTGGACATATTTGTTATGTAATCTTTTACTCCTTCACTCATAACTTTTTTAATTTCATCATGTGAAGTAATCCCTGTCTTCATAGTATCTTTAATTAAATTAATATCATAATCTGAACAGAATATTTGCGCTGACACCTTTGCACCAGAATTGTGTATTTCATCCACAATCTTCTTATATTTCATAACTCCATCTTCATCTGATAAACTTAAAGCCATCTTATGAAAACTAGGTCTAACAGACACATCTCCTAAAGTAATCAGAGCTACACCTGATTTAGCAATATCACAAAACTTTTTAATTTTTTCTTCAAATTTAAGACCCATACTTGTAGGTGCAAATGATACTCTATTTTTTAATTCCAAGTTTCCAATTTTAATTGGCTTCAACAAATTGCAATACATCCTATTCTTCCTCCACTGTTGTCTTTATATCCTTTACCATATGTAATTTTTTCACTAATTCTTTATACTCTTCATCTGAAAATTCTTTTTTTATACTATTATCCCACTTTGAAAATATATTTTTTATATCTCCTAATACTTCCTCACCCTTATCTGTTACTCTCAACTGAAAAGCCCTGCTATCATTAGGATTTTGTATTTTTTCTATGTATCCGTCTTGCTCTAACCTAGATATAGTTCTTGTCGTATGTGCTTTATCAACTTCAAATTCTGTCGAAACATCATTCAAAGAACAATTTCTGTTTTTATTGATATAAATTAAATAGAAATACAAACCATTCGTAAGTTTGTATGGCTTTAAGCATTTTTCACAATAAAGTTTAAAGTTTTTTTGTAAGTTACAGATAATATATGATAAACTTTCATACTGTAAATTTCTAAAATCCATCTTAAATTTCCCCTCTATAATTCAATATATTTGACTATATCAACTATATTATATTAAACAATTAATATAGTCAAGAATATTTTGCTTTATAAATATATCTTTTATTAATTTTTTATAAAATTATAATGATAAATAACTATGATTAAGTTCGAAATTGGAATTTTTAATACTCACTTCACATAAATATATTTTATATAAAAGTTTATATTTTCAAACAAATAATTTTTCGAAAATTGTCTAAATTCTGTAAAAATATGGTAAGATATACATAAGCAATATAAATCTATAAAAGGGAGTGTTACATATGATATCTAATAAAATGCAAACTTTAGTTGCAAACAGCTCTGTTATAAGAGCTATGTTTGAAGAAGGAAAGAAACTTTCTGATATTTATGGAGAAGAAAATGTTTTTGATTTTAGTATAGGAAATCCAAGTGTTGAACCTCCAGAGACTATTAAAGCAGTTATAAATGATATTTTAAATGAAGAATCTCCAAATCTAGTTCATGGCTACATGAATAACTCAGGATATGAAGATGTAAGAGATGCTATTGCTGAACACATAAATAAAAAAGATGGATTAAACCTTACAAGAGAAAATCTAATTATGACTTGTGGTGCTGCTGGTGGTCTGAATATTATTTTAAAAACTCTTTTAAATCCTGATGATGAAGTTATTGC
Source organism: Clostridioides sp. LIBA-6822 (assembly GCF_056688955.1). Classification (NCBI taxonomy): domain Bacteria; kingdom Bacillati; phylum Bacillota; class Clostridia; order Peptostreptococcales; family Peptostreptococcaceae; genus Clostridioides; species Clostridioides sp. LIBA-6822. The sequence goes on from NZ_CP196995.1 coordinate 3,371,330, forward strand.
TTTTGCACCGTATTTTGGTGAGTACAAAAACTATACAGAAAATTATGATGGAAAATTAATAGAAGTTCCTACAAATATAGAAACTTTTGAACCAGATTTAAATGCTCTAAAAAATGCCATTACTTCAAAGACAAGAGCTTTAATAATAAACACTCCAAATAATCCTACTGGTGTCATCTATTCTGAAGAATTATTAAAAAATCTTGGAGAGCTATTAGACTCAAAACAAAAAGAATTAAATACAAATATATATCTAATTTCTGATGAGCCATATAGAGAAATAATTTATGATGGTGCGAAAGTTCCTTGTGTACTAAAATACTATAAAAACTCATTTATAGGATACTCTTATAGTAAATCATTATCTCTACCTGGTGAACGTATAGGATATATTGTTGCTAATGGACAAATGGATGATTTTGATGATGTTATGTCTTCATTAAATGTTGCAAATAGAATACTTGGATTTGTAAATGCTCCTTCTCTTTTCCAAAGAGTTATCGCAAGAAGTTTAGATGCTGAAGTTGATGTTAACATTTATAAAAAGAATTTTGACCTTCTATATAATAGCTTAATAGATATGGGATTTTCTTGTGTTAAACCTAGTGGTACATTCTATTTATTCCCAAAAGCTCCAATTGAAGACGATAAAAAATTCTGTAATGATGCAAAACAGTTTAATTTATTATTAGTACCAGGTTCTTCTTTTGGTTGTCCAGGTCACTTTAGAGTATCATATTGTGTATCTTATGATAAAGTTAAAAGTTCTCTACCAGCATTTGAAAAGTTAGCTAAACTTTATAATTTAAAATAATTAAATCAAGGTAATTCAAATAATTAACTACCTTAGTATAGAATCTAAGTATTCTATACTAAGGTAGTTTATAATTTTATGTACTATATTTTATATACCATATTATACCAATATACTTGAATGTTGTAATATATAGTACTAATATAAATTACAAGGAGGTGTTTGACTTGAAAAAAGGTTATGTTTATATAATACTGACTACCTTATTTTTTAGTTCAATGGAAATTAGTCTAAAAACTGTTACTAATGACTTTAATCCCTTACAAATAACTTTATCAAGATTTTTTGTTGGTGGTTTAGTCTTACTACCTTTTGCTATAAAAAAATTAAAATCTCTTAATCTTTCTATAACAAAATCAGACTTAAAATACTTTGCATTTCTAGGTTTTATGTGTGTAGTAGTGAGTATGTCATTGTATCAACTGGCTGTTCTAAACACAAAAGCATCTGTAGTTGCTGTTTTGTTTAGTTGTAATCCAGTATTTGTAATGCTTCTAGCTTACTTAATTTTAAAGGAAAAAATATATAGGCACAATGTAATTTCTCTTATATTAGAAGTACTTGGAATTATAGTTATCATAAATCCATTGCATACAAAGTTAACTCTTAGCGGAATATTCCTGACATTATCTTCTGCTATCATTTTTTCAATGTATACTGTATTTGGTAAAAGAAAAACTTTAAAATTTGGTGGAATAGTTGTAACTTGTTTTAGTTTTATATTTGGTAGTATAGAAATGTTAATATTAGTTTTACTTAGTAAAATTAATTTTATAGCAGATATCTTAAACAAAAATAAACTTCATGTATTTGCAAATATACCTATTTTTAGTGGCTATACTTTACACAATATGCCTATTATGATTTATGTATTTGTATTTGTTACAGGTGTTGGTTATGCACTTTACTTTATGGCAATGGAGGCTACATCTACTAGTCTTACATCTTTAGTATTCTTCTTTAAACCAGTAATATCTCCAATACTAGCTTTATTAATACTTAAAGAGATTATCCCTATTAATATGGTTATAGGAATTTTATTTATAGTACTTGGTTCAATAATTTCTATAATACCTACGATAATTACTCAAGCACATAATAAGCACATTGAAGCCTTGTATAAAGAGTAGTAACTGATAATCTATTGTTTTATACATAAGAGTAAATTTATTAGTTTTAAACGAAATATAAAAGAGATGCTATTATAGTAGCATCTCTTTTTTACATTTATTTTAAATTTTTTTAATTCTCTATTTAGCTAAATTTTGTAAAAAGCTATAAGTTTGTGGACAAGCTGCTTTTAATTTACTATTTGTATCTTGATTTAAATAATAATATGCAAATGCTTCTGCAAAGAATTCTTCTGGATATACACCTAAGTAATTTACATTACCTAAAGAACGTCCTTCTTTAGCAAATATTTGTTTAAATTGTGCTGATTTAGAAATATCCTTTAATGCGATATGGTCTACTGCATGTGCTGTTTCATGTAATTCTAAGTTTATTGCATCATGACCTTTACCTTTGTTACTAAATCCTATTCTAAGAGCTACTGTACTTCCACCTAAACCAGGAACATCATCCCAAGTTTTTCCAGTGCCTTCCCAACCCTTAGGAACTACACCTTTTAAATAAGCATATTCTTTTTCATCTGTTAATTTTCCACTTAATAATTTTATTTTTAAGTTATCTTGTTTTAAAGCATTTAAATATTTTCCATCTATATTTGCTAATCTACCTATCATAGCATTAGCTTCATTTTTATTGTAATTTCCAGTTGGAAGAACAACTATTTGATTAAGTGTTTCTTTATTATGTTGTATAGTTGCACTATCTGCATGTGCACTTACTGGAACTGAACTTATTAAGAATATTGATATTATAGCGATTAATAACTTTTTACTTGGTTTCATATTATTCCCTCCTTTGAGTTAGGCCGGGAGTAATAAATTTCAAAATAAAAAAGATACCCAAGAGTATCTTTGTATATACAAAAAGAAATTTTTACTCTTTTCGGCAACTGGCTGGCGTGGTTTACTAAACTTTAGCCCCTATAGCTTTGCGTGACTAGGTTTCCCTAGTTTTGCCTCATTTAATTTTATATTTATATTATAGCTTATATTTCTCTAATTGTCTATAGATTTTTGGATTTTTTTTCTAAAAAGTTATTATTTTTTTACATAATCCACCAAAAAAAAATATCTTCTAACAATATTCTCACTATGAAATATTGTTTTAGAAGATATTTTTTAATATTACTTATATTTTTATAATGTTAGGGTCTAATTTGTATTTTTATTTCGTCTTAATATAATAAGACCTATAATAGCTCCTAGAGCTAATAGTATTTCTCCAGTAATTGTAGTATTATCTCCTGTCTTTGGTGGTACTGGCGGATTTACTAAAGTATCATCTTTCACTTTATCATTTTTTTCTTCTGATACTGATGGTTTTACTACTTCTGTTATTGGAACAATTGGTTTAACAGGCTTTTCTATTACATCATCTGATGGTGGTATTGGTGGATTCACTACCTCTGGTATCGGAGGATTTACCACATCATCTGATGGTGGTATTGGTGGATTCACCACTATTTCATCTGTGTCAGATGGTCTTGATGATTTACTTGGTTTATCTGTACTTGGTGGCACTGGTGGATTTACTACTGGTTCATCTGGATTTGGTGGTACTGGTGGATTTTCTTGTTTTACATTTTCTATATTTCCAATATCCACAATTCTACCAATATCTTTCTTATCAATATTAACTTTGATTTTGTCCTTTAATTTTTCATATCCACTTGGAGCCATTATTTCTACTAAATAATATGTTCCTGTTTTTTTTACACTAGATTGAATTATACCATCTTCATCACTAACTAAATTCTTAACTACTACATTTCCAGATACATCTTCTAAATTAAATTTAGCACCTGAAAGTGCGCTTTTATCTAAAGCATCTACTTTTTTAGCTTCAAAAGCATAACCTTGCTTAGTAGTTTCTACTCCAGGAGGACTTGAACCATTAATCTGAGCTACATTTTGTATAGTCTCTCCAACTTTTACATCCGTGAAATCTGCATCAAATGTAACCCAACTTTGCACAGGTTCGCCTTCTTTTATCTGCTTAAATTCATATTTATTTACTAATCTTATAGTGTTTTTTCCATCTCCAGCTTCTTTTTTAAGTTCAAGATTATCAGAATATTTTATATTAGATATTTTTAAAGCTGGGTTTACTTTATCCAAAAGATTTACTTGACCTGCATCATAAACACCATAAGTTGACATATTTATTTTGTATTTAACAATCTGATTATCATTGCTATTTAAGACTTTTTTATCAACTTCTTTTTTTGCACTTATTAATCCAGAATTCTTCTTAAAACTTATCTCATCACTTTTATCAACTTTACTGTTATTTGCATCAAGAACAGCTCTATTTGTATAACTATCTTCAATACTAATAACCTTTAATGTATAAGCTATATAAAATTTTGATTCTACTTCTTCTTTACTAAGATTAATTGTAAATCCAGTTATAACTTTATCTACTTGACCACTTTCATTTCTTTTTTCTTCTAGTTTATACGAAATGTTGTTGGCAATTTTTTCTTTACTCCAAGGAGTCCAACTTCCATTCATTGGAATTTCTACAACTCTAAAATCATGTCCAGCTTCTCCTGCTGTAGTTAATCTCATACCTTCTGGTATGTTATCTGTTATAACAACATTACTTATTGGTGACTTATCATCATTTACTGAAATCTGATAGTTTATTACTTGACCAACTTGAGTAATATTTGTTGCTCCTGAATGCCCTTTAGTCAAAAGATAATCGCTACCTCTATCAAATACACTTACAGTAGCATCGTCTTCTTGTACCTTCTTACCATCAGATTCTATCCTAGCTACATTTTTATATTTATTATCATGTTTTGCATTTTCATCACTAATTCTAGCTTTATATTTAACTGTATACGCTTTATCTATATTCCCAAAATTAACTGAGATAGAGTTTGTATTCTGTTCAATGTTAAAATCACTCACTTCTTTCCCATCGCTTGCTACTACACTCACAGAATTATTTACCAATGTCAACCCTTCTGGAAGTTCATCATACAAAATAATGTCTTTTAATTCTTCCTGTTTTTCATTTACTTGTATACTATAATTTATATTTTTATTTTTAACTGGCATAAATACAGTAGTTGATTTTCTTCCTTCAACAAGCTTTTTAAGTGTTCCTTTAGCCTCTTCTACATCGTCCTTATCTCCAGGCTTTATTTCTACATCCACATCTCCACTTCCACTTTCTATCTTTCCAGTAGTTTCAATATGAATTTTTGTATTTGTTTCTTCATCAACCTTTTTAACATATGCTTCTAGACCTATTTTCCCTTGCATTATACTTTGACCATTAGGTAGTTCTCTAAATGTAAGTGTGTATTCTCCATTACTTTCTGTTTTATCAAAACATTCACTTGTATAATCTAAATTAACTTTATTAAATACATCTGGCACCTTGAAAGTTATTGAATCACCTGCTTGTATTCCCTTTGATGTTGGAGTATAAGTTAATTTAAATGATATTTTTTTCATTGATTCAGTTTCTATTGTACTATTATTAATTTTTATAATGAATCCATAATCTTCATTCTCTTCATTAAGTTCTTCTTCTAAAGTTTTTAATAGATTTTCATCTTCTAATGGCTTCTCTTCTTTTGGAATCTGCTCTGTATTTTTATTGTCTAATGGCTTCTCCTCTTCTGGAGTCTGCTCTGGCTTTTTATTGTCTGATGGTTTTTCTCCTTCTGGAGTTTGTTCCGGCTTTTTATTGTCTGATGGCTTCTCCTCTTCTGGAGTCTGCTCTGGTTTTTTATTGTCTGATGGTTTTTCTCCTTCTGGAGTCTGTTCCGGCTTTTTATTGTCTGATGGCTTCTCCTCTTCTGGAGTCTGCTCTGGTTTTTTATTGTCTGATGGCTTCTCTCCTTCTGGAGTCTGCTCTGGCTTTTTATTATCTGATGGCTTCTCTTCCCCACTTGATGAACTAGTTGAGCTATTTTGACTCTGACTGTTATCTCCTAATTCCGAAGCATAAGATACAGTTGGATATATTGTAGATACTACCATACTTAAAATCATAATTAAGCTTATTAATAATGCCCTTTTATTACCCTTCTTCATATAGATTTCTCCCCTCTATACTGTCTATAGTTTATAAATTTCCATTGATATCCCATTTAAATTAATTTTTATCAAAAAATTATACAAAAAAAGCTATGAAAATAAATAAATTTATATTCATAGCCGGTTGCACCACTGACTCAGTATGTCCATAAGGCGCCCAATAATAAGACATACATCAACATCTCTATAATATTTTATAAAAAACAATTAAAATTGTTATATTCATACTAAATACAATTATATATTTATATTATATAATGACTATATCTTATTGTCTATATATTTTACATTTTTTTCCTTATAACAATTTTAGGTAATCATTAAATAAAATCCTTATCCACAACAATTACACAATTATATTCAGGATTCATCTCCTTAACTAATCTCGTTATATCTTCTTTTAAATCTTCTTCTGACATATTTTTAGAGAACTCAGAAGGATTAACTACTATATCAAACACTAAATTTTTCTTATTTCCTTTTCCAACTATTCTAAAATCATGCATAGATTTTACGAGACTATTTTTCTTAAGTATTTTTTCAAGTTCTTCCTTTGCTGACATAACTTCTTCATCTTCAAGACATATAGGGTCCATGTGAATTACCAAATATATATCCAATTTTTCAGATATTTCTCTCTCAGCAGTATCTATGATTTCATGAATTTCCATTATATCTATATTTGATGGAATTTCTGCATGTATAGATGCAATACATCGTCCAACTCCATAGTTATGGATTATTAAATCATGTGTCCCTATAATATGTTTATAAGATAGTAATAATTCTATAATGGATTTTACCATTTCTTCATCTGGGGCTTCTCCTAGAAGAGGATTTATAGTATCTTTTACAAGTGAAAATCCAGCATAAAGTATTACTAGTGATACTGCAATACCAACATAGCCATCTATAGGAAAACTAGTAAACCTAGCTATAACAAATGATATTACTACACAACTCGATGTGAATACGTCTCCTAAAGCATCAAGTGAAACTGCTTTTAATGCTGAAGAATTAATTTTATTTCCCATAAATTTATTAAATTTACTTAACCAAACTTTAATCATTATAGAAGCAATTAAAAGTACAAGAGGTATTACTTCAAATTTTATAGGTACTGGATTTACTATCCTTTCTACAGATGACTTTATAAATTGAAGTCCTACCAACATCACCATAAATGCTACTATTAATGCGGATAAATATTCTATTCTTCCATGTCCAAAAGGATGCTCTTTATCAGCTGGCTTACTTGCTAATTTGAATCCTATCATAGTTATTGCTGAAGATGCCATATCAGAAAGATTGTTAAATGCATCAGCCATTATGGCTATACTTGCTGTGAGCATACCTATAGACACCTTTACTACAAATAAAAGTAAATTAGATAATATACCTACTACACCAGCTACATAACCATACTTATTTCTAACATCTCTATTTTGAACATTTTCACTATCTTTGATAAATGTTTTGACTAGGATTTTTGAAAACATAAAACTTACCCTCCTTGTCTTCTATTTTATTAACAAATTTTAGAATTTATATCTTTATTTATGATAACATAATTTGTATATAAAATTCTTAAAAGTTACTCTATCTTAATAAGATATTATTAGCCTTATTTTCATACAGCCATTATAAAAGCAACATATTTTCAGTTTAAATTCTTGAAGTCTAACAAAATTAGCCCTAGATATTTTATAATTTTACCTAGGACTTATATTACTATTTTATACCAACTATTTTATTTAACATAATTGAACCTGTATCTGGATTTTCAAATTCAAATTTAATGCCTTTTACATTAGATAAATCTATGTTTTTAAACTTTTCAATAGGTATTATTGTATCACTTACTGGAGTATATCTTGACCAAAACTCCATAAATTTTCCTTCTACATATTCATCTCTCACAGCTTTACCCTCAAAATATTTTATAGCAGACACTTTATCATTATCCATTATTACACTACTTTCTTTTCCTTTAGAATCAATTAAGCTAAGTTTAACTGAAACCTTCTTATCTTTACTATTTAACTCACTAGGAGAATTCAACGCCCATCTAAATTTTAGTGCAGAGTAATCTTTTAAATTTTTATTACTTAAAGGTAACTCTATTTTTGCTTCTTTAGATTTCCAATCAACTTGCAATAAATCAACATCTTCACTTGAGCTTATATTACTAAAAAGTTTTGCAGTATCTTTATCTAATCTCTCTGATTCAACTACCTCTTTTGTATCAACATCACTTGAATCTATATCTTTAAATGATTTTTGATTGAATAAATCTAAAGAACCATTATATTTAACTTTGTTTAATGTCTGATACTCATACATTTTATATGGCAATCCCTTTTTACTAAAAATAGGTGATTCGCTATCATCAAAGTCAAAAATAGATTTCATATAGTCAACTGCATAATTAGAAAAGAAATCTCTATGTTCTTCTTTACCTAATTTTTCAGGATAAGTCCCATCCGTATCTCGTGGTGCAGAAAATTCCTTTTCTCCCAAAACTGAGTTATATGCATTATGATTTCCACCTACTAAATAAGTTAGTCCCAATGGGCTTTTTCTATTTTTATCTAAGGATATAGCATGAAAAATATCATCTCCACTGTGAATAACATCTCCATCGTACTCTGATACTATTATTGTTGTTGGTATATCTGGAAACTTTTCTATCGGACTATTATAGGCTGGTGTAAGTGATATAATTCCTTTTATTCCCTTAAACTCTTTTTGTATTTGGTCTTGTGCTATTTTGAATACACCAGAACCAGCTACAGAATGACCTATAAGACCAATATTATTTAAATCAACTTTATCTTTAAGATATACTCCAAATCCGTTTTTATTTCCCTCATTTGCATCTTGAAATGCTTTTATATAAGCCTGAGTTAAATATGTGATTCTCTCGTTTTCTACAGGTTCTCCATACTTAAAAGTATAGTTTACTGAAGTATCAATAGATACTCCTATAATACCATTTTTCGCTAAATCTTCAGTAAGATATTTAAATCCATCTTCAAAATCATTTTCTCCATCTCCATGTTGCCCATGAAAGATTAATACTACAGGTGCTTTTTCTTTTATCTCTTTAGGAGCTGATATTATACCTTCTATCTTAAAAGGTATTGTCTTTCCTCTTATAACTATTTCTGATGTTCCTAAACTAAATTTATTAGATTCAATCTTATTATCATTATTTTTTGTTGAATTTATTTCGTATGATATTTTTTCATTTGAAGTTTCATTAGAATTAGCTTTATTTGTACAACCTACAAACAGAGCACTTATTACTGATATAGATAAAATCATACTAATCCATTTTTTAAATTTCATAAATTTATTCCTTTCTATATATCCATTTTGATATGATTTATTGGATTTCTAGTAAATTTTCTTTATAACTTAATATCTATTTATTAATCTTTCTATCTATTCGGATAATCTATTTGAATTCTATTAAAGTAACCTTATACTATTAGTTCCTTTTCTTCATAGATTTATTGTCATGCTATTATTTTTCCCAAGTATTATTTATAATATTATTTTTTATTTCTGATATCTTTTAATTTAAAGCTCTAAAATTTTACTTTTATATAATATTTTTACATATAAAATAGTTTTTTCATTGATTTTTTTTGTATTTATTTATACTTTATATAATCTATAAACTTCTTCACTGCAAGTGATGTGCTCTTTTTGTCCCTTAATACCATACCAATATTTCTATAAGCTGGTACTTCCAACTCCTTTGCCACAATACGATAAGGAATACGTTGTAAAATAAGCTGAGGTAATATGCTAATACCCAAGCCACTTTCCACCATAGACATAATTGCATAATCATCCCATGTTGTAAAATGAACTTTAGGAGAAATATTGTGGCGTTCAAATATCTCAGAAATCTCTGTTTTTGCACCTTTTTCTAATAACATAAAAGGATAATTACAAAGTTCATCAATTGGAAAGTATTCACACTCTACAAGAGGATGGTTTTCAGGTAAAATCACAAGTAATTTATCCTGCTCTAAAAAAATAGTTTCAAACTCTGGAAGCGTAGGCAGTCTTAAAAAACCACAATCAACTCTACCATCTAGAATCCAATTTTCTATTTCTGTATAATCACCAAGTAATAATTCATAGTCAATATTAGGATAGTCCTTTTGAAACTCTCTAATAATATTTGGAAGCCAATGAGTTGCCACACTTGAAAAGGTTCCTATTCGTATAATCCCTGATTTCAATCCATTCAATTCCTCTATTTGCATTTGTAATTTATAATATTCATTACATACACCTTTAGCAAAAGGTAATAATTTCATACCATCAGAAGTTAATTTTACCCCAGAACGTCTACGTTCTAATAGTGATACCCCCCCATTCTTTTTCTAAATCATTAATCATACGGCTAATGCCAGATTGCGAATACTTTAACATATCCGCTGCCTTTGTAAAACTTCCAGATTCAACAGCTTTAACAAATGCCATATATTTTTGAATATTCATATCCATACTGTGTACACCTCACATCCATCTGATTTTGTCATATTTTCTATGATAAACATTCGCTTTTATAATTTATAACCTTATGATACACTATGCCCATAGGATTTTAAACGGAAAGGAAGGAAATAAATCATGTTTTTTATAAGTGATATTTATACAGAAGCACCAGTTAAATTTGATACTCCATTACAAAAAGAGGTATACGAAATATTACAAAATTTGAATATTGAATTTGAACGCGTTGAGACAGATGAAGCAATTACAATGGAAGACTGTGTTCAGATTGATAAAAAATTGGATATGAAAATGGTAAAGACTCTATTTCTTTGTAATAGACAAAAAACAGATTTTTATCTATTTATTATGCCAGGGGATAAACCATTTAAATCAACTAATTTTAGCAACGCATTAGGAGTGTCTAGAGTTTCTTTTGCTCCTGCTGAATTCATGGAAACAATGTTAGGAACTAAAGTTGGTGCAGCAACTATTTTCAGTGCTATACTTGACAGTGATAATACTGTACAAATCGTTTTTGACAAAGACGTTGTCAATGAAGAATGGTATGGATGTAGTGATGGTACTACTACCAGTTATATGAAAATTAAAACAAAACAAATCATTCACGATTTTTTACCTTTCGTAAATCATACACCATCTATAATCGAATTGTAATATAATGAAATATTATAGAAAGAAACTATATAATATTAAAATAACTCCAAAATAATTGTATAAAACATAAAACCGCAAAGTCATAATATATGCTACTTTGCGGTCTTACAAAAAATTAACTTTTAATACTAAGATTCGTAGTTCTGCTATTTTTTAGTGTTCTAAGAATTAATTTAACAAATTCATTTGATAACAGAATAGTTGATGCAAATAGTATTATTTTTATCCACATATTAAAGTCTAAAGAAACAGAGTTAAAGAAACTCTGGAATACTTGTGTAAATATTATCTGGATTACACCTGTAACAACAATTATTTGTAATGCCAGCTTATTTTTAAAGAAATTCGGTATCGTACTATTAAAGCCAAACTCTCTACAATTCAATGCATTAAAAAGGGCACTGAATGCAAATAAAGAAAATATAACAGTACCTTGCTCATCTGGTGTGGCCCCCAATATATTAAAAGCTGATTGTGTAAATACAATTGTAATTATAAGGATAGCATTTATAATAATATTTATAGACATAGACCTAGCTATTATTCCAGAGTGTCTATTTATTGGTTTTCTTTTCAATACATAATCTCTAACAGGTTCTAGTCCTAATGCAAGAGCTGGAGGACCATCCATTATTATGTTTACCCATAATAGTTGTATTGTGGTAAATGGCATATCTTTACCAGTAAGCTGAGATATTATAGCAATTATAAATGCTACTATATTTACAGTAAGCTGGAACTGTATAAATCTTTGGAAGTTTTCATAAATACCTCTTCCCCATTTTATTCCTTCTACTATTGTACTAAAGCTATCATCAGTCAATATTATATCCGCTGCATTTTTAGATACTTCTGTACCTGAGATTCCCATCGCAATACCAACATCTGCTTGACTAAGAGCTGGGGCATCGTTTATACCATCACCTGTTACAGCTACAACTTCACCACTTTTTTGAAGTGCAGAAACTATTCTCATCTTTGTATCTGGTTTACTTCTTGCCACAATAGATATTCCTTTTATTTCTTCCCTTAACTCTTCATCTGTCAGTACGTCTATATAGGTTGCCTCAACTGCCTTTTTCCCATCACTCAATAAACCTAATTCATCTCCAATAGCAGTGGCTGTATTGATATTATCTCCTGTAAGCATTTTTACATCTACTCCTGCATTAAATGCCTTATCAATAGATTCTTTAACCCCTTCTCTCAATGGGTCTACTATTCCTACAAATCCACTAAATACCAAATTATCTTCCTTTTCATAGCCTCTTGGATTTCCTATTAAATTCAATTCTCCTTCTGAAGTTATTGCAACTTCTATCCTAGATTTAGTCATCTTTTTATAGGCAAACCCTAATGTTCTCATAGATTTAATTTGTAGCTTTTTTATTTCATCCAAAATATTTTTTTCTATTTTGGGAGTTATTGGAATAATACTTTTTCCTTGTTGTACATAAGAACATTTCTTTAGTAGTACTTCTGGTGCTCCTTTTGAAAGCAGTATATCTGAATCCTCTTGACGGATTAATGTTGACATTTTCTTTTCTTCTGAACTAAATGGTATTTGTGATATTAAATAAGTTTGTTTTCTCATTTCATTATAGTTCTTATCATTATGATATAAAAGTAATGCACACTCTGTTGCACTTCCTATGTATTTAAATGAATTATCTTCCTTTTCGATATCTGCTGTTGAATTTACTATACAGTTTTGTTCAAAATAGCTATTACTTTGATATTCTCCACTATTTATATACTTACCATCAACATATGCTACTTCTACCATCATTTTATTTTGTGTTAAAGTACCTGTCTTATCAGAACATATTACAGAAACAGAGCCTATTGTTTCACAGGCTTCTTTCTTTGTTACTAGAGCATTTATTTTTGCCATTTTTTGCATAGTTATAGCTAAGGTGATATTTATCATAGTTGGTAGACCTTCTGGAACAGTTGCAACTATTAAAGCAATACAAACCATATATGCATTCTTAGCTGGTTCTAATGATTGTAAAAAAGACAAGATACTGCTTGTATCCAAAATCAATAGTCCTTTTCTCTGCATCTGTATAATCATGAACATACACAATAAAGTAGCTATTATCCCTGATATTCCTGCTATTTTAGCGCCTAACTTACCTAGCTTAATTTGAAGTGGAGTTTGCTGGTCATCATTTGATAAATTCTGTGCTATCTTACCCATCTCTGTCTTATCACCAATATGAGTAACAACCATTATACCTCTACCATATGCTACAAGAGTTCCTCCAAATACCATATTTATTTGCTTTGCAGGTATTGTATCCTGTTCAATTATTTCTGTTTTAGAATAAACTACCTCCATATCCAGTATAGCATCAGCATTTTTAGCTACATCATCAGACTCTCCTGTTAGCATATCTTCTCTAAGCTTCAAATTTATAGATTGTATAAGCCTTCCATCTGCTGGTATCATATCCCCCGTTTCTATATATACAATATCTCCTGGTACCAAATCATTTTTTGATATTTTAACTATCTTTCCATTTCTAAGTACTTTTACTTCTATATTCTCTGTTAATTTTGATAGAGCATGAGCTGCTTTTTTAGATTTTCCTTCGGTTATTATACCTATAGAAATACCAATAAAAATAGCTCCTAAAATACCTAATGCATCATGCAATTCTCCAACAAATGAACTTATTACTGCTGCTCCTATAAGAATTAATATCATGGGCTCTGTCAGACTTTCTCCCAACTCGTCCCAAAATGTTCGTCCTTCTTTTATCGTAAATTCATTTAATCCATATCTAAGCTTCCTCTCTTCTACCTCATTATCAGCAAGTCCAACTTCTGGATTTGTCTTTAAGTATTTTAATACTTCTTTGGTAGGTTTATTATAATACCTCATAACTTTATCCCCCTTGTTAATTATCTATAGAGAATTATATGCTTATGATAGCTTGTATATTACTTTTCCAAAAAAATAAGGAGTTGTCTCAAAATTGATTTTTTTCCAATCAAATTTTAAGTTCAACTCCTCTTTTAAATTTTTTATATGTTATTTTTTACTACCTTTTTAAATTAATATTTTAAGGTTTTAATATTGAAAAAATTTGAGTACAAGAAATAAAGCATCTATATTTTTAGATAAAATTATATAAAAACAAATCTATTTACACCTCTACCATTTATAACTATGTTAAAATACTAGTTATCATTACACCAAAAATTTACTCTTTATAATAGCTAAACCCTTTGCTTGTCATGTGACAAGCAACTAGATGATTCTGCCTGTGTTCAAATAATTCAGGTATTTCTTTCCTACAATATTCTGTTGATATTGGACAACGCTCCACAAAAGGACATCCTTTTTCACAACTTGAAAAAATTTTAACTTCGTCTTGTACGTCTATTTCTTCATCTAGTATATTTCTCTCATTCGGATTTGGAGTCAAAACTGCACGTAAAAGCATCTGTGTATATGGATGTAAAGGTGTCTTGTAAATCTCCTCAGCATCCCCAATCTCCACGATTCTACCAGCATACATCACTGCTATCCTATCAGAAATATAACGCACCATATTTAGGTCATGTGAAATAAATAGATAAGTAAGCCCAAGTTCTATCTTTAATTTATATAAAAGGTTTATAATCTGACTCTGAATAGAATTGTCTAGTGCTGACACTGGTTCATCACATATAATGAAATCTGGCTGAACCACGAGTGCACGTGCAATACTAATCCTTTGTCTTTGGCCTCCTGAAAACTCATGTGGAAAACGTCCTGCATGCTCTCGCAAAAGCCCAGTCATTTCTAACAATTCATATACTTTTTGTGTTCTTGTATTTTTATCCAGCATGCCATGAACCTTCAAATTTTCTGCAATAATAGACTCCACTGTCATATGTGGGTCTAAAGACATATATGGGTCCTGGAATATCATTTGTGTATGTTGTGCAAATGCCTTTCTTCTACTTTGTCGATGTAGCTCTAGTTTTTTGCCTTGAAATAATATTTCACCTTCGCTTGATGGATATACACCCATAATAACTCTTGCAAGAGTTGATTTTCCACAACCAGATTCTCCAACAAGCCCTAAAGTTTCACCTTTATAAATAGTTAGGTTAACGTGATTGACAGCAATATTTTTGCGCTTTCTTCCTAAAGGAAAGCTCTTGGATACATTATTTAATTCAAGTAATTTTTCCATCATCCAATTCCTCCTTTGGAAAACTTTCATGCAGACGCCAACAAGAAGCACTATGACTATTTGACACCTTAAACAAAGGAGGCTCTTCTCTCAAACAAATCTGCATACAATATGGACACCTCTTTGAAAAAGAACAACCGACTGGCAAATCAGATAAATTTGGTGGACTTCCCAATATATATATGCGTTCACCCATACCACCTGATGTAGGGAGTGTTCTTAACAATGCTTGTGTATATGGGTGTATTGCTTTACTAAAAAGTTCTTTCACATCACTCTCTTCCACAATTTTTCCAGCATACATCACTACTACACGGTCTGCCAAGTTTGCCACAACACCAAAATCATGGGTAATCAAAAGCACAGCTGTCCCCATCTCTTTTCTGATTTTGGCAATCAGTTTCAAGATTTGCAGTTGTGTAGTAACATCAAGAGCTGTTGTTGGTTCGTCTGCAATAAGTAGTTTCGGATTACATGCCAAAGCCATAGCAATCATTACACGTTGTCGCATACCTCCTGAAAATTGATGAGGGTACTGCTCTGCTTGTAGTGCAGCATTTGGTATCTGTACCATTTCAAGTAGTCTAACTGCTTCTTGTTTACAATCAGATGATGACATTTTTTCTTTTCTGTATAGCGACTCTGTAATCTGCTTACCTATTTTCATTGTAGGATTCAAACAAGTCAGAGGGTCTTGAAAAATCATACTTGCTAAAGTACCTCTTATTTGTTCCATCTCTTTTTCTGATGCATTCAAAATATCAAAGTTTAGAAGTTTCAATTCTTCAGCCATAATTTTAGCTGGTGGTGAAGGATTCAGTTGCAAAATTGACTGTGCCATTACACTTTTACCACAACCACTTTCACCCACTAGTGCAAGAATCTCGCCACTGTTCATGGAAAGCGAAACACCTCGAACTGCATTTACGGTTCTTTTGTGCATATCGAAAGACACATTCAATTCCTTAATTCTTAGAATATCGTCCATAATCAGCAGACCTCCTCAACCTAGGATTTAGAGCATCTTGAAGTTGGTCTCCCAAGAGATTGAAAGAAAGCATTATAAGACAAATAAATAGTCCTGGCACTAAAAGCCTTACTGGATAAGTCTGAAAAACAGCAACACCTTCATTTGCCATAATTCCCAATGATGGATATGGTGGAGGGACTCCCATTCCCAACATTGATAAGAATGCTTCTGTAAATATAATCCCTGGAATACTCAATGTCATATGTACAATAATAATACCTAACATATTAGGAATTAGGTGGCAGAAAATAATCCGTCCCATACTTGCTCCCATAATTCTTGCAGCAATTATAAATTCTCTCTCCATAAGAGAAATCACCTGTCCTCTTACCAATCGTGCCATACTAGTCCATCCTACAAGAGTATAGGCGATAATCAAAGTTCCAACTCCCTGTGGTAGCACTGCCATGAGTAAAAGGACAACAACAAGGTATGGAATTCCACTAATGATTTCCAATATACGCATCATTACATTGTCAACCATGCCACCTATATATCCAGAAATACTACCATATACTACTCCTACTATGCAGTCTATGATAGCTACCACCCCTGCTACTAGAAGTGATACTCGTGTCCCATACCAAATACGTACAAAAATATCACGCCCAAGATTATCTGTACCAAAGATATGAGTAAAACCACTACTTGGGTCTTTGCTAAAAAAGGGGGTATTTGCATATGCCACATTCTGAGATGCAAAATCAAAATTATAAAATATTGGAAAACATATTGATCCTATAATCAGAAGAAGTATCATTATAAATGACACTACTGCAATTTTATTGTGGCATAGTATGGATATAGTTTCCCTTACAAAACTCATAGAGGGATACACCTGTTTATTATTAGTTATATCTAAATTACAGCCATCAATAGAAGAAAAATCTTCATGGACAAGTACTCTTTTACTACTGTCTATTTTCCTCACCTCCTAATTTTATGCGAGGGTCTATACAACTGTTCAAAATATCCACGATTAAATTACACAATACGAGAAACATACCAAAAAATAATGTTGTTCCTATAATCACTGGATAGTCATTGGCCTGTACTGAGTCTACAAAGTATTTTCCAAGACCTGGAATAGAAAATACATATTCTACAGCAAATGTCCCAGTCAACAGAACTGCTGTCATAGGACCAAGAACTGTTATCACTGGCATTAATGCATTACGTAGACAATGATGAAAGATAATATCTTTTTTCTTGATTCCTTTAACCTTTGCTGTACGGATATAGTCCTGCCCAAGGACATCAAGCATACTAGAACGCATTAACCTCCCAATACTTGCCATAGAACCAAAGGCGAGCGCAAATGCAGGTAAAATCTTGCTATTCTCACTCCCCCATCCTATAATGGCAAAAAAATGGATACCAGTAAATTGAAACACCACAATTCCAAAAAAATACTGCAACAAAGCACCAATAATAAATGATGGAACAGACACCCCAAGAAGCACCAAAATCATTGTCAATGTATCCCACTTCGTCCCATGCTTCAAAGCAGCTGTAATCCCTGACAAAAATCCCAAAATAATTGCAAAAATCAAAGCCCGTATTCCCAGTTCTAAAGAAACTGGGAATGCTTGGGCTATAATATCTATGACTTGACGACCAGATACAATGGAAGAACCAAAATCTCCATGTATCAAATTATTCACATATATTCCATACTGCTCTAATATAGACTTATCTAGACCATACTTTGTGGCTAAAGAAGCTTTTATCTCAGGATTAAGTACCTTAATTCCGGAAAAAGGGTCACCTGGAAGCATCTGCATCAATAAAAATGTAATGGAAATCAAAACCCATACAGTAAGTACCGCATAAATAAGTCGCTTAGCGATATACCTCATTTGTAAAGACATATTGTCTGCTCCTGTCCTGTTTTTATTTACTTAATATGAGCATTTAAAACGTTAAAGAATTGAAATGGTGTACGTACTAGACCAACTAGTTTATCAGAAACTGCATAAGTAGTACATGTAAAATACATCGGTCCTATAACCATATCATCTATTAGAATTTTTTCTGCCTGTATCAGTATCTCTTGACGCTTTTTAGGGTCGCTCTCATGAGTTGAATCCTCAATCAACTTATCATACTTTAGATTAGAATACTTTCCATGGTTATTCATATTTTCTGTTGTATAATTCTCTAAAAATGTAATTGCATCATTCTCAGAAGGCCCCCAAGCATTCACTGCAAAGCTGTAATCACCATTCATTGTTGCTTCAGACAAAGCTTTCACTGCTGTAGATTTTAGTTCTACATCCAATCCAAGATTTTCCTTCCATTGTTGTTGCAAATAGGCAGCCTGATTCTGATTGTATGTTGTATCTGATGTCCAAAATACAAGTTTAATATCCTTCTTTTCTATCCCAAGTTCTTGAAGTGCCTTATCAAGATATTCCTTTGCCTTATCTTTGTCATACTTAAATAGGCTACCACGTTTTTCTGCATAACTTTTACCATCAACACCTTTTATAACACCTGGCACAAGACCGTTAGCTGCTATAGAACCATCATTAATTACATTATCAAGCAAACTTTGTACATCAATAGAATAGGCAAGTGCTTTCCTTAGATTTATGTTAGAAAGATACTCATTTTGTGTATTAAAGCTTAAATACCAAGAACCTCCATCTATGTAAGATTGAATAGTATCTTTACTTTTGTCTCCCACGAGTTTAATTTGTTCGTTATATAAGTTACAAAGGTCAATTTCTCCAGCAGTAAATGCATTCAAACTTGTATTTGCATCTCCTATCATGACCAACTTAACTTTAGGAATATTAATTTCTGATGCATTATAATATTCTTCAGATTTCTCCATTGTAAGATGGTCATCATGAACCCATTCTGTTATTTTATATGCGCCATTTGTTACCATTTTATCTGCCTCTTTAGCGTACTGTTTATCGCCAATCGTCTCATAATCCTTCTTATTTATTGGTAAAAAATATGGTTGTGACAAATAAAATAAGCCATTAGTCATTGGATGAGACCATTGAATTTCTAATGTATAATCATCTAATACCTTTAACCCAAGCTGTGTTTCGTCAATCGCCCCCTTATAAAATGCTTCTCCATTTTTTATATTCTTATATATATATGCAGCAAATATACTTCCAGTAGAAGGCTTCATCTGTGTCACCCAAGAATAGTAAAAATCATTCACAGTTACTGGGTCTCCATTTGACCATTTTGCATCCTTTCTTAGATGCATTGTATAAATTGTGTTAGCATCATTTATATCCCAACGTTCTGCTAAATCAGCTACTGGCTCATCCTTTTCATTCAACTTTGTGAATCCAGACATACAATGATAGAGAATACTTTGGGCAATAGTATCACTCATTCTCATTGGATTCAATTCTGTTGGCTCTGATGTGACATTTAACGTTACCATTTCTTTTCCTTGAGTACCCTTAAAAACTGAGCCTTTTGTTGTATCTCCTTGTTTAGGTGTGGAACATGCCACCAAATTTAATGCAAACATAGCTACTAATAATAACGTTATAATTTTTTTGTATCTCATATTTTTCTCCCTCTAAAAAAATAATTTTTATAATTCCTGACAATCATCCTGCTCGTCCAATATCATGTTAAATGAATCAATTGACATAGGTTTATAGTAATAATAACCTTGAACCATATCGCATCCATATTCTTTTAAATTTTCTATATGTTCTTTGGATTCTACACCTTCAGCAGTCACCTTCATATTTAAGGAATGAATTAAATCTATAATAGTCTTTATTACTAAATTACTATTACCATTTAAGTTATTTAAAAAAAACTGACGGTCCATCTTGATAATATCAAAACGCGCATTAAGTAATACATTAAAAGAAGAGTATCCATCGCCAAAATCATCTAGAGAACATGTAAATCCATATCCCTTAAAATCAGATACTATTTTTTTCAAACGCTCAGTATCATTTAAAGAAATTGATTCCATAAATTCAATTTCAATATAGTTCTTAGGAATATTATATTTTTCAAATACATCAATGTAATTTTGAACAATATCTGGATCATAAAAATATGACTTTGAAATATTAAAACTGATTGGTACAACCTTCTGGTTATTTTTTATTCTTGTGTCCAAATATTGGCACATTTGTTCAAAAGTATCAATATCAATTAACTTAATGTAGCCATTTTGGTTTAAGATAGGCAGAAATTTATATAATGGTACGCTATTTCCATCTTTATCAAACCAACGAAGTAGTGCCTCTGCACCTATAACTTCTCCACTTATTAGGCTAACTTTTGGCTGTAGATATGTAACAAATTCATACTCTTTATATGCATCTGCTGTATCTATTTCTAGTTTCATACGGTCCATATAGCTTTTATAAAAAGATTCGTCATAAAGTTCTATACAAGAACTTCTATTAAATAAAGTTTCACTTTCTTTTCTACACAGATTTGCATAATTTAGTGCATCATAAAATGAGACTTCTGGGTTAATAATCACATAAATCCCCATAGACATAAAAAGATTTCTATAAATCCGCTCATCATCTATACGATATAACATTTCAATTAGTGGTATCAATCGTTCATATATAAGGTAATTAGAGTCATCACACCTAACTAAAAATGCAAAGTTATCCGCATATAAATATGCAGCATACTCCTTTTCTTCTAAAAATGTCATTATCTTTTGAAAAATCAATGTCAAGATTTCATCTCCTGCTTTACTCCCATACTTTGTATTAAAATAGCGAAAATTTTTAATGTTGAAATGTATTAAAGCGTATCTTTCGTCACTACCTTTTACTTTACAATATTTTTCCAAAATATATGAAGTATCATATATATGGCGCTTTAAGGTGATATTCTTTTCCGTTTCCATCACGATTGGCTCCTTTGTTTATAAATTGTATATACATTTCTTCCCTTATTTTTGGATTGGTATAAGGCTAAATCAGCATTTTTAATAAGGGTTAATTCATCACAACCATCGACATGTATCTCGTTATATATCCCAAAAGATAAAGTGAGCTGTTTAGAGTTTTTACTTTTTAAATGTACAATATTTTTTTCTCTCAGCTCTTTTTGAACTGACTTAACAAATGTAATAATTTCATCATCACTTCTATCAACAAATATACAAGTGAATTCATCTCCTCCATATCGTGCAGCAAAAGCGTTGTCTGGCAAGTTATTCTTTAATAAAGTAGTAACTTCTTTTATTGCCTCATCACCTTTTGAATGACCGTAGTAATCATTATATTCTTTGAAAAAATCGATATCAACCATAACATATCCAATGGATAAAACCTCATCATCTTGGATTAATTTACTTATAAGTTTACTGCTGTATCTTCGATTATAAATTTTTGTAAGTTCATCTATATCTGCTACTGTTTGTAGTCTAACTTGCTTTTCCAACATAAGGTTTTGTTCTTTTTCTGTTTCATAGAGAGAAATAAGACTTTTGAAGCTTTCCCCCATTGATATCTTACCTATCACTTCTCCTTTTAATATGGTTTCATAAAAAGTTTCATAAATTTCATCAGTCTCATGTCCAAATAGAATTGCATATTGAACATGTAATTTTTGAATTTGTATAGTTATATTTTGATCCTTGTTGTTATACAATGTGTCTAATTGGTTTAAGCACCAGGCTGCATCTTCTTCTCTTTTCAACAAAAGCAAAAACTCTATTAAATACAAATAAGTGGATTTCAGTAAAAACGCATCTTCCTTATTTTCAATCAACTTTTTTATCAAACTATCTATTTTATGTAATGCTTCTGTTTCCTTATTTTCTAATAATAGAAGACGTATTTCTCCTTCCATAAATAATAAAGGTAAAATGCCAACTTCACATTTTACACTTAAACATTTTTCATGATACTTCAGAGCTTTATCTAATTCTCCTTGAACACAAGAAAGGTGTAATAGATTCACAAGTATAGACTTGTAGTAAAAGAGTACACTTTTTATAGGAACATCTTTTATAACATCTAATGCTTTTGTATAGAATTGCTCTGCAATTGTATATACTCCACTTGTATAAAATATATCAGCAATATTGTTATAGAAAATAGCACATGATTTTTTATCTTTAATTTTATATGCAATTTTGATACCTTCTAAATATATAGTAAGAGCTGCTATTTCGTCACAAATAGTAACATTTCGCAAGCCCTCAAGTTTAAAATATTCAATTAACACATCAAAATAGTTTTTATGTTCAGCAAGTTCTCTTGCTTTTTCTGAATGAAAATTATAGGCATCTCCATCCCACTTCATCTGAAAATATTGTGCTAAATACACATGAGCCAGTGCTTGTCCATAGAAGTAGTTTAACTGTTCTGATATAGTTAGCAACCTATCACAATCGTGTTTATTAAATCTAGAATTATGTTCAAAACGATGCTGAATTCGATCAATCAGCAATTGAATTTGTTCAAGTGCTACATTATAGTTAGTCATTATGCACCCCTTCCATATCAAGTATTGATTTAGCATTATTTCTACCATTATTCTTAACAGCATATAGTGCTTTATCTACTTCGTCAAACAAATTAAGTACATCAACTTTAGTTGAAACGGTCTTATTCCCATAGCCAATTGACAATGTTATTATTTTTGAACATCGTGAATGTATATGTTCGATACTTTTTAATTTTATTGCTTCTTTTATTTGATTCACATAATCAGCCATTTGTTCAAGATTCAAGTCCCAACTAAGACAAATAAATTCATCGCCACCATAACGAAAGACTGCCATTTGTTCATTTGCATTATCTTTTAGGATACTAGCTACTTGTTTTAATATTTCATCACCTGCCAAATGTCCATAATAATCATTGTATTCTTTAAAGTAATCAATATCAAATATTGCAAGACCAATATTAGTATACTTATTGCTATTGAGAATTTCATCTTGCTTAATATTAAAATAATAACGATTGTATATATTGGTCAATTCATCATAATTGACAAGGTCATATAATTCTTTTAATACTTTTTTTGATTGATTATACTTAGTATATGTATCATTTAATTCAATCTTAGCACACAAACCCTCTATCTTTAACAAATTTGATTGAGCTTGTGCTTTTAAATATAAGCTATGGTACTCACGATAATGGAGATACAGTTCCTTTTTTGTTTCAAATTGCTGTGAATACTGAATTTTCAACTTACACAATTTCAATAAAGGTTCTGGTTCATCTTCTTTTATTAATTCTTGTAAAGATTGTAATAATTCACTTGATTTTATTTTACTTTTAATATGTATCATTGCTTCTATTGCATTCATCAAAAATTCTATTAAGTAAACTCGATTTGGAAAAATCATAAGTCCATCATTCTTCATTTCCTGCAGATAGTATAAACTCTTTTCTTGATTTTGTATCTCTGCATAATAAAGTAAATATCCATAATCAACATAGATTTTTAAATCTTTCTCTTCAAATGGAAGTGAACTCAATTCTTCAATAGTTGATTTCATCAATTCAAGCTTACCTAGTTTTAAATATATACTAATGAAATTAATTAACAACATTCGAAGAAAACGTGGTTTTGTATCTGGCAAAGAACGCAATACTTTCATTGCTTTATCTAAATAAAGCATTGCTTCATCATATAATTCGTAATCCAAATAATAAGAACTAATATTTCCATAATTTATACCAATTCGGTATTTAATGTCTAATCTTTCAGAAATGTCCAAGGCTTTTAAAGTATATTTAAATGCAGATTTTTTATCATATGAATTTGAAAAAAGCAAACTATGCATTGCATAAAATTTTTCTAATAACTCACTTGGTTTCTTTTCATCAATATACTCCTGTGCATACTCTAACTCTTTTGATACGCATTTCATATTTGATTCTACATAGAAATAATAATCGGCACGCCATACATATCCAAAAGCCACACTTTGCCAATCTTTATTTTCTTTTGCAAGCGAAATCAGTTTATCACAAATTCCACAAACAATATCATCGTTCACATTAATGTTTTTATGTATTTTACTCTTTAATTCCTCAATTTCACACAAAGTGTAGTTTTCAATCATGACATTACTCCAAATTTATTTTTTATAACATTATAACACGCAAGTGTAGCTTTTCACAATGAGATGTTTACAACACCTGTATTTGCTACATTTATCACATAGGTTAAGAGTTCTTCGAAAACACCTTTTTTATTTTTTATATAAAAAAGGAGATGATTCAAATTGTTATTTTGAGGCATCCCCTTATAGTAATTATATATTATTAGGTTTTATGTTATAGGCTTTATAGGTTATGGGCTATATAAATCAATATATTTAATCTTCAAAATACCCTTCTGGATATAATGGGAACTTAGATATAAGCTCTTGAGCTTCCACTTTACAATCATCTAGTACTTCTTTATTATCAATATTTTCTGCTACCTTATTCATTATTCCTGCTATTTGTATAACTTCTTTTTCTTTAAGACCTCTTTGAGATATTGATGTAAGACCTATACGAACACCACTAGTTACAAATGGTGACTGTGGGTCATCAGGAATAACATTTTTATTAACTGTTATTCCTACATATTCAAGAGCTTTTTCAAATTGTTTTCCTGTAAGATTTTTGCTTCTTAAATCAACCATAACTATATGGTTATCAGTTCCTCCACTTACAATACTAAAACCATGTGAAATAAGTTCAGATGCTAAAGTTTGAGCATTTACTACCACTTGTTCCATTATTTTTTTAAATTTATCTGTGCTTAAATACAATAGTGAAAAGGCTTTTGCTGCAACTGTATTAAGATGTATAGAACCTAATGTTCCTGGGAAAACACCTTTGTCTAGTTTCTTTGCATGTTCAGCTTTACAAAGTACAATACCACTTCTTGGACCACAGAAAGTTTTTGTTGTAGATGAAGAAACAAAATCTGCATAAGGTACAGGGCTAGGAATTACTTTTGCTGCTACCAAACCTGCAACATGTGCCATATCTACCATAAAGTAAGCCCCTACTTCTTTTGCAACCTTTGATATTCTTTCATAATCTATTAGTCTTGGATATGAACTTGCTCCTGCAATTATAAGTTTTGGTTTACATTCTTTTGCTTTTGCTTCAAGAGCGTCATAATCTATACGTCCAGTACTTGGGTCTACTCCATAAAATTCATACTTATAAATGTCATGTAAAAAATTAACTGTGCTACCATGTGTTAAATGTCCACCTTGGTCAAGACGCATACTTAAGACAGTATCATTTGGTTTTAATATTGATGAATATACACAATAGTTGGCTGTAGAACCTGAGTATGGCTGTACATTTACATGTTCTGCTCCAAATACTTCTTTTGCACGTTTGATTGCTAGAGTTTCAAGTTTATCTGCTTCTTCAGAACCTGCTTGAAAACGAGCCCCTGGATAACCTTCTTCTGTTTTATTTGTAAATACACATCCACTTAATTCAAGTACTTCTGTTGGTGCTGTACTTTCAGAAGCTATCATCTCAATATTATGCTCTTGTCTAACCAACTCTCCAGCTACAATATTATATAACTCTGGGTCTGAAATTTTTGTTGTTTTTAACATCATAATCCTCCTCTTAATTAAAGAATATATTTTATTGATTTAATCTTTATTAATAAATTTATTATAAAAACCTATAAAATGTAAGATATTCCTCCACCAGGTCCTAATGGTATGCCAATACCCATGAACAGTAATAACAATATTATTTCTATTAATGTAAATACCACCGAGTATGGAATCATATTCGATATGACAGTACCTATACCTAGATTCTTATCATATTTTCTAGCAAAAGCTAATATAACTGGGAAATACGGAAAAAGTGGACTTATTGGATTTGTTGAAGCATCCCCAATACGATAAGCTATTTGAGTTAATGCTGGATTAAAATCTAGTAACATAAACATTGGAACAAATATAGGTGCTAAAATAGCCCATTTCGCAGAAGCACTTCCTACAAATAAATTGATAAATCCAGATAGAAATATAAATCCTATTATCAATCCATAACTAGGTATCCCGGATTCTGCCAAGACTTTTGCTCCTGTTATTGATAAAATTGTTCCCAAGTTACTAAGATTAAATAGATTAATAAATTGAGATGCTATAAATGCTAAAACTATATATCCACCCATATCACT
Organism: Clostridioides sp. LIBA-6822; assembly: GCF_056688955.1. Lineage (NCBI taxonomy): Bacteria > Bacillati > Bacillota > Clostridia > Peptostreptococcales > Peptostreptococcaceae > Clostridioides > Clostridioides sp. LIBA-6822. The sequence continues at coordinate 3,397,895 of NZ_CP196995.1, forward strand.
CATACTACTACCCATCATAGATACTAAGTCTTTGTCATTCTTTATCTTCTTACTTACTTTTCCATACACTAATCCTGGAGTTAAAAATATAATAGTGATTATAGGAACTATACCTTTCATTAAAGGTGCATTACTAGATAGTATTGAACCAGTTTCTGAATCTTTCATAAATGCATTGTCACCTATACATAAAGCAACTATTACTACCACAACAACTAACAATGATAATAAAGCGTATTTTATACCTTTATTTTCAAGTTCACTCAATTCCTGCATATCCTTATCATTCTCTGAATCACTGTATTTTGAAAAACGAGGAGCTATAAATTTTTCAGTTACAAATGCTCCTGCAAAAGTTAAAACTATTGCTGATATAAAAGCAAAATAAAGGTTCATTGCTGGATTACCTTGATAAGATGGGTCCATCATTTGAGCTGCTGGTATTGTAAATCCAGCTAATAATACATCTGTCGTACTAAGCATGACATTTGCTGCAAATCCTCCTGCAACACCTGCAAAGGCTGCAAACATACCTACAAGAGGATGTCTTCCAATGCCTAAAAAAACAAGTGCTGCAAGTGGTGGTAATATTATAAATCCTACATCTGCTGCTGTATGTGATAACATACCTGCAAATACAATTGCTACAGTTACAAGTTTTTGTGGAACTTTACTTATCCCTTTTTTCATTAATACTTCCATAAATCCAGATTTCTCAGCAACACCTGCTCCAAGCATCGTAACTAATACTAATCCTAATGGAGCAAATGACTGGAAGTTTGTAACTATACTACCTAAATAGGATTGAATCTGCTCTTTCTCTAGTAGATTTACTACTTTTACAACCTCTTTTGTAGAAGGGTGTATTTCTTCTACTCCTAAACTGGATATAACTGCTGACAATATTAAGACAATTATACATAGTAGTAAAAATATGGTTACTGGGTCTGGAAGTTTATTACCTGCTCTCTCTACAACATTTAATGCTCTCATTAACAATCCACTATCTTTGTTTTTTTCCTGTGAATTAATTTTTCTCAAACTAATCCCCCCCATAAACTTTATCTCCAGAAACACTCTATGTTAAATTTTACTTTTTAAATTTATCCATATAATTTATAACAGATTGACATAGTACGTTTGTACCTACTAAAATAGAATTTTTATCAGCTTTAAATTTAGGATTATGCCACTGATACGTACAACCTTGTTCTTTGTTGCCTACACCTAACCAGTAAAAAAATCCTGGTGCTTTTTCCATAAATATAGAAAAATCTTCTCCTCCTGTGGAAGGTATTGGATCAACTACAGCATCTTCTGAATACAAGTCACATACAGATTTACAAGCTATTGTGTACATTTCTTTACTATTTATAACAGCTGGTAAATCAAATAAATAATCTAGTTTTGCAGTTGCTTGATATCCACGTGCTATTTCACAAACTATATTTTCCAAATTTTCAGATATTTTCTTTCGTACCTCATTACTAAAGCTTCTACATGTACCTGTCATATCTACTTTTTCTGAAATTACATTATTTGCAGTTCCTCCATTTATAGTGCCTATTGATATAACAGCTGATTCTAATGGACTTATATTTCTACTTACTATTGTTTGAATACCCATTATAATTGCACTTGATGCTACTATAGGGTCTATTGTTCTATTTGGTATACCTCCATGCCCTCCAAAACCATTTACTTCTATCTTAATAGTATCTACTGCTGCCATTAATCCACCCAACTTAACACCTACTTTTCCACAAGGTATATCTGGATGATTGTGAAGACCAAATATAGCATCAACTTTTGGATTTTCCATTACTCCTCGTTCAACTAGCATCTTTGCTCCTTTATTAACTTCTTCTGCTGGTTGAAATATAAACTTTACATTTCCATGAAGGTTATCTCTAATATGGGATAGTACATATGCACATCCTACAAGACAAGATGTATGTATATCATGTCCACATGCATGCATTATACCATCATATTGTGATTTGTACTCAATATCAACCTCTTCATGGATTGGTAAAGCATCAATATCTCCTCTTAATGCTACTGTAGGACCATCGTACTTTCCTTTCAATAACCCTACAACTCCTGTTTCCATTCCCATATCTAATATCTCTATATCTAAACTTACTAATAAATCTTTTATAGCTTTTGTAGTCCTAAATTCTTTAAAACTTAGTTCTGGGTGCATATGAATATCTGTAAAAAACTCTAAAATATCTTCTTTGTACTTTTCTGATATCAAAATAAGTTCATGCATACTAACACCTCTCCAAAATTTTTATTTTTGATTTTTCTACTATGTTAACTACAAATTATATATAAGTCATTAATATTAATAAAGATATTTTTTATAAATTCAATTTAATTTCATTTATATTTATATTTTACTACATCGTTTTAATTAAATATATTATCATATCTTGCAATTTATTTAACTATTTTGACTTTTTAAAATCTATATTATATAAAAAACTTCCCTTAACTATAATCTATTGATAAGTAACCCTATTCCTGACTTTGTGTTGATTTTTCTCTACATGTAATAGCTTTATATACCATACAGACTAAAATTAAAAGTCCCATATAACCTGTATATGGATATAGAATGTTTACTAGTTTACCAAATGGTAAAAATCCACCTATACAAGCCAAAACAGCTATTACTGTTGTTACAAGTTTAAATTTAGGGTGTTCATCTTCAACAATCCTATTAGTTACAGACCATAAAAGTGGAACAGCAGTCGTATAAATACCTAATATAAGTGCAACTGAGAAAAGTACACCTACAATAGGAGCTATATTATCTGCTAAATAAAGTGATGGTATTTCTTTCATATATAAGTTTCCTATATCTGAAATCATAGCCAAATACATAACTATTCCAGCAGTCATAAATACTACTCCACCTAATAGACCTCCCCAGAAAGCATCCTTTTTACTTTCAATAGAAGCTCCCATTCCTGTTAAAAAAACAATCATTACAATAATATTTAATGTATTATAAATTACTCCTGAAACTATTGGACTTCCTGATGCTTTTGTAACTTCAATATTCTTCATAGCTTCTCCAACCATAGATAATCCATCTAAATGCTTAAATAAACTTATTAGCCCAACAGCAATTGTAAATACTGCTATTACTGGTCCAATACGACCAAGTATACTTACTAATTTTTCTAAACCCATAGACACTGTGATTAACGTAGCAACAGCCATCAAAACTCTTCCCAAATAAGGATTTATACCATAGTATTCAGTTAAAGTTGAGCCTGCACCCGAAATCATTACTATAAGAATTCCAAATAAAAATATTGGGCTAAACCATTCATAGAATTTACCTAAAATCTTTCCACAATAAAAAGTATAAATTCTCGTTGGTTCTTTAAGTTTTAATTCTCTACCTCTAGTTATAACTTCAGCTCCAAGAAATGAAAATAACACCATTGATATTAATGCTCCAACTAGCCCCATATATCCTTGGGAGGCGAAAAATTGGAGTATTTCTTGACCTGTAGCAAATCCAGAACCAATTGCTGTTGCTAAATAAGCCCCTGCAATATAGATAATATTTTTCACATTCACTTTGTCTGACATATTAAATTACCTCCATTATAAAGTTACCTTCTTCAACAAATATAAATCCTCAGCAAATTAAATGAAAATTCTGTCTTTTTAGAACAGTATTTGATTTGCTTTTTTTATTTTGTATATCTTTTTATTTTTATTTATATATATTTTTTTATATAAATAGGTACAGCTTTTATAAGGTTTAATGTTATTAAATATGTTTAAAGCGCTTTAATTTTTACTATAATTAAAGTATACTTATTCAGGCACACTCAAACAATTATCTATATTGACTTTTTATTTATCAATTTCAATTTTTAGTATTTAATTTATAGACCTTAGGAGTCATTCCTTTTTCTATCTTGAAATTTTTGTAGAAATTATTTAGACTATTGTAACCAACCATTTCTGCAATCTCATTTATACTTTTCGTAGTATTTTCAAGTAACTCAATAGATTTTTCTATTCTTATATGATTTAGATATGATATAAAAGTTGTATTCAAATTACTTTTAAAAATCCTAGATATATTAGATGGATTAGTTAAAAATAATTTAGCACAATCATTTAGCTTTAAGTCCTTATTATAATTTAAATTTACATACTCTAGTATCTCATTTAATAGATTATTATTAGTATATTGATAACCGATAATATTTTCTACAGACTTATTAAACTCGTTCATGTCTAATGGTTTAAGGAGTATATCTTTCACATTTAATCTCAAGGCTTTTTGTGCATATTCAAAATAGTCAAAAGCAGTTATTACGACAAAGTTTATTTTTTTGGCTAGGTGAGATGTTTTTTCTATTACCTCTAACCCATTATATATTGGCATCTGAATATCTATAAACACTATGTCTGGCTCTAAATCAATTATTTTAGCTACTGCTTCATCACCAGATGTTGCTTTACCAACAATCTTTATTGGCATATCTTTCATTTCTATAAAGTGTGTTATTATTTTTAGAACAGCTTCTTCATCATCTATTATTAGTGCTCTTCTCATGAGAATTCCTCCCTTTTAGCTTAATAATATAAAAAAGTAAGATATATAAAACAACATAAAAACATCTAATATATTTCTTAACATTTATAAAACTTATTAATTTTTCATAAGCTCTATACATGTTCCTTACAATTTTCAATAGGAATTTTAATCATTATGTAAGTCCCCTCTTTATCACTTGACTTTATATTCATATCAAAATCATTTCCATAAGCAGATGTAAATTTTGTATATATTAAAGACAATCCATGACCATTATTACTACGAATACCTGCCCTTATTTTGTCTATACTGTTCTCCTCTAAAATAGTTCCATTATTATGAATTTCTATAATAGCATACTCAGAATCAACTCTTGCAATTATCTCAACTCGTTTTTCCGTATCAATATCTCTAAATCCATGTGTAAAAGCATTTTCTACAATAGGTTGAATAAAGTTAAACGGTACAGAAAGACTATAGAGCTTCTCAGGAATAAGATACTTTACTTTAAGCGCATCTCCATAACGCAATTTCTGTAAGTTTAAATAATTTTTAATATATAGTATTTCCGATTCTAATTCTACAAAGCGTAAATCAGACCTCATTGTATATCTAAACATTTTAGATAAATCTATTATTGCACTATACAAATCATAACTACCATCATCAAGTGCTATACTTGCCATTGAATTTAGAGTATTAAATAAAAAGTGATGGTTTATTCTTAAGTTGGTAACCATATCTTGAGCTACCTTTAAATTCATTTCAAGTTGCTCGCCATAATGATATGTTCTTGCAATAGTATTCTCTTTTTCTTGTAAATCTTTTCTTATGTCATTGAATGAACAAAAATTTATTATATTTTTAGATATTTGTTTTAAGAGACGTTTTATACTTCTAGCAGCACCTTCTGGTATATCATATAAATTACTATGTGTTGTATCTAAATTTAAATCAGATAATAATACATATCCTCCTCTTATCACTCCTATACTATTGTTTTTGTATAATATTGGAATATTATATATTGTTATCCCATACTTACATACAAACTGGTTGCTACTTTTTTGATTCATACAATCACAGTTTTGAGGAAATTTCATAGGGTTACATTTTTCAAAACAAAATAGAGGAAAATAAGGATTTTTTAAAACTATATTCCATGAATCATCATATATAATCAATGGAATTTTGAATGGGTCTATAAATTGACCACGAATTGATTCTATTGCTGCATACAAATTTAAAGTACTTTCGCTATAATTTATTAAAGTTTTCTTCAAATAATTATTAGGATTAACATCTATAACCTCACTCTCTCCTACATCGTTTACATTATTTGAAACAATAAGTTCTTTTATTGGTCTATCACCTGTATTTATAGTTTCATGTGTACTGCCAGATTCTATATAAAAAATCATACCTTGGTAAAATGGCTTCCATACTCCATTTATGATATACAGACCTTCTCCTTCTAAAATATATATCATTTGCTCTTGACCATAATGAACATGATTAAAATGTTTTTTACCTTGCATAGTTACTGCAATATATATATTCATAGCTTGTTTTGGATTGTTTTCATCATAAGTGTGTTTCCATTCAATATATCCCCACTCTGTCTTTTGAATTTTCATAAAAAATTCCTTTCTACTTGTAAATTATTTATGTTTATTTTTTAATAAATTTAGTAAATAAAAAAGTATACATACTCTTTCATATGATAGCTTACTATATCAATATTCATTAGTTTGTACACTTTTTTATATTCATTATTATTTTTTAATTACTTCTAGCTTATTGTATTATTTAAAAATACATAATTTAACTCTTATTTAATAACAGAAACTCCCATATATGGTCTCAAAACTTCTGGAACAACTACAGAACCATCTTCCTGTTGATAATTTTCCAATATAGCTGCAACACTTCTTCCAATAGCTAATCCAGAGCCATTTAATGTATGTGCATATTCAGCTTTAGAATCTTTATCTCTTTTAAATCTTATTCCTGCTCTTCTAGCTTGGAAATCTTCACAGTTTGAACAAGATGAAATCTCAACATATCTATTATAACTTGGCATCCAAACTTCTACATCATATTTAAAAGAAGCTGTGAATCCTAAATCACCTGTACATATCTTCACTACTCTATATGGTAATTTTAATAATTGTAGCATAGTCTCAGCATTGTTAGTAAGCTTTTCTAACTCATTGTAAGATTCTTCTGGTGCTACTATTTTAACCATTTCTACTTTGTTAAATTGATGTTGTCTTACCAATCCTCTTGTATCTCTTCCAGCAGAACCAGCTTCTGACCTAAAGCATGGAGTATATGCTGTATAATTTATTGGTAATTGTTCAAATTTAAGTATTTCATTAGCATGTATATTGGTCAAAGGAACTTCTGATGTTGGAATTAGAAAATAGTCCAGTCCTTCTATTTTAAACATATCTTCTTCAAACTTAGGAAGTTGCCCTGTACCTAAAAAACTATTTCTATTTGCCATAAATGGTGGAATAACCTCTGTATATCCGTTTACTGTTGTATTTGTGTCTAAGTAAAAATTTAATAATGCCCTTTCTAACCTAGCTCCTAATCCTCTATAAAGAGTAAATCTTGAACCAGTTATTTTGCTAGCTGTTTCAAAGTCAAGTATACCTAGTCCTGCTCCAATTTCCCAATGAGCCTTAGATTCAAAATCAAAATTAGTAGTCTCTCCCCAAGTCCTTACCTCAACATTATCTTCATCAGTTTCACCTTGTGGAACTTCTGGATGTGGTACATTTGGTATTCTCATTAACAGATATTCCATCTTATCTTCTACTTGTTTAAGGTTTTGGTCTATAATTTTAATCTTGTCAGATAACTCTTTTAACTTGACCTTTTCAATTTCTACATCTTTACCTTCTTTTATAAGATTTGGCATATTTTTAGATGCTATATTTAATTCATTTTTCATGACTTCAACTTCTTGAAGAATTTTTCTTCTTTCATCATCTAACTTAACTACTTCATCAAGGCTAAAGGCTTTTTCACCCCTTCTTTCCATAGCTTTTTTTATACCATCTAGATTTTCTCTTATTCTTTTTATATCAAGCATTTTTTCCTCCTCAGTACTTAAGATTGGATGTTATCTCTTAATCTCAAATAATTTTGATAATATGTTTTCTGTCTGAGGTTAAGAAATCTTTTTTGTTTTATCCGAACCTATTTATTTTTATTTAATTTATTTATATTTTACTAACTTTTTTATATATTGTCAAATTATATTTAATTAAATTAATATAATTTAATTTTTAATTGTTGTTTTTATAATTAACTTCATTATAATTATATCGATTTTGCTAATCAATTATCTATTTTGACTTTTTATTTACCAATCTTATATAATTATTAACTTTCATATAAATTTTTTTACCTTATGATATAATTCTTTATAAATAATTTATTTGAATAGGAGGATTTAGATGAGCGATTCAAATATAGGTAAGAAATTGACTTTATGTAGAAAAAAACAGAATCTCAGTATAAAAGACTTATCTAAACTAATTAAAGTTACACCTTCATTAATAAGCCAAATAGAAAAAGGAAGTGTAAATCCATCCATAAGTTTTTTAAAATCAATTTCAAATGCTTTAAATGTACCATTAGTCAATTTTTTTATTCCTTCTATAGATAATTTAGAACTAATTGTGAGAAATAATCAAAGAAGGATATTAATTCTGCCAGACTCAAAAGATATTTTATATGAAATGTTATCAAGTAATCCATTTAATGAATTTGAGTTTGCCATTATGAACTTAGCTCCTAAGTCTTATTGTAAAGAAAAAAATGGGCATGACGGAGATGAAGTTGCATATGTTCTCAAAGGAAGTGTCCAACTTAGCTTAGAAGACGATATATTTCAACTAAATGAAGGTGATAGTGTAAAAATTCCATTTGGCATGAGACATAAATGGGGAAATCCTAATGAAATTGAAAGTAAAGTAATATACATAATTGTTTCATAAACTATTATCTACTTAATTATCTGACATACTACATAGATAACTCAATAAATTGATATTTAGTTAAGAAGGTAGAATTAACAAAATTATACTGGTAAATCTTCAATATAATAAATTGTTGATTTAGCTATAATATCATTTAATTCTACCTAATTTGTTATTTAAGTCTATTTTTATATAGTAACAAACTCATGTAACTTACATCTATTTTAAAGAATATAATACTTCTCCTTCTCTTATAGTCTTTAGTACTTTAATATCTTTTATTTTCATAGGGTCAATTGTAAGTGGATTTTCATCTAGTATTATTAAATTAGCTAATTTACCTTCTTTAATCGAGCCTTTTTTGTCTTCTTCAAAATATTGATACGCTGCATTTATAGTAACACCCTTTAAAGCATCTAATGGGCTTATCTTTTCATTTTCTCCTATTTGCACATCTTTTTTCGTAATTCTATTAACAGCACACCATACTGTTTCAAGCATATTAGGAGCTATTACTGGTGTATCCTGATGTAAAGTGTAAGTTAGACCTTTTTCTATAGTTGTTTTAAGTGGACTAATTTTAAATGCTCTATCTTCTCCAAGGTTTTTGATATGAATATCTCCCCAATAGTATGTGTGAGCTACAAAGTATGAAGGTATCATATTTATTTTCTTCATATCATCAATTTGGTCTTCTCTCACTGTTTGAGCATGTATCATAACTGGTCTTGCATCATTTTTACTATTTTCTTCTTTTAAGTTTAAAACTTTTTCAAATGAATCTATCAACTGGTCTGCTGCCGCATCTCCATTACAATGAGTTAGAAGTTGCATTTTTTCTTTTAATGAAATATTTATAAATTTCTCTACTTCTTCATTTTTATATATAGGATATCCACAATAATCATCATCTGAATTTTCGTATGGTCTAGTTAACCATGCTGTCTTACCTTGTGGAGAGCCATCCAAAAATATTTTATATCCTCCTATTTTAAATCTATTTGTATATTTCTTTATAAAATCTTTATTTCCATCTGCTACAGATTTACTTTTTTTCAAATCCACATATCCTACAATATCCATCTTTAATTTCTTTTGACTTGCCATTGTTTTTAGAAGGTTAAACTGATTCTCTGCCATTAGACCTTCTTGAGCTGTTGTAATACCATAGCTTAGATATATGTCCTGTGCTTTGTCAATTGATTTAAAAATCTCATCTGGTGATGGTTGCTTTATTTTAGACGATACATTAAAAAATGCATTCTCCTCTAAGTATCCATTTGGTTCTTGACTTCCTTCTATTCTACCAATATGCCCACCTTCTGGGTCCTGTGTTTCATGAGTAACACCAAGTTGCTTTAATCCTAGTGTATTTGCAACACCCATGTGACCAGAAGCATGTGAAATTAGTATTGGATTCTCTAAAGATGCACTATCAAGTACATCTTTATCTGGATGTCTATCTTCTTCTAAGAAATTATTATCATATGAAAATCCAATTATCCATTCGCCTTTTTTTATATTATTTTTATCTTTGAAATCCTGTATTTTTTTTACTATATCTTTAAAACTAGTTGCATCTTCTAAAGGAATTAACTTTAGTGTAGTAGCAAAAGCTATCAAGTGGCTATGTGAATCAATAAAAGAAGGCATCAATGTCTTCCCTTTTAAATCTATAACTTCTGTATATTTATTTTTTAAAGCAAAGACTTCTTCTTTTGTTCCTATCTTTTTTATTATCTTATCTTTTATAAGAATAGCATCTCCACATATTGAATCTTCCATTGTAATGATATTTCCATTGTAATAAATTTTTTCTTTCATAAAATTCTCCTTAAGCTGTCTATTTTTATAAATTTTCTTCATTGTTTTCTTTTTAATTATATTACATTACATTAAATTTGTTTCTTTAGACTTTATTCATGTAAAAGTTTTGTTTTTAATTATTGTTCGCCAAGAAATAAATACTATTCATTATAAATAAGACAATTTAATAGTCTTCATATTGCTAAAAAGCTATTATAAAATAGTGAGATTAAATATTTGAACTTACTTGTTTTTGCACAATTGTAATTTTTTAAATCATGATGTATCATTTTAAGTATACAGTTACATCATTATTCACAATATAAAGACTTTACTTATCAAATATCATTTGATGTAGTCTGTTCAAAGCAACAAATTTAAATATTTTTAGGAGGTTTTTTATGAGCAAAGAAAATAAAAGTGTAAGAATTGCTGTTGTTCAGGCATCACCAGTCATAATGGACTTAGAAAAAACAGTTGAAAAAGCATTAGAATTAATTAAAGAAGCTGGTAAAAAAGGAGCAAATATTGTAGTTTTCCCAGAAGCATTCATACCTGCATATCCAAGAGGTCTTTCATTTGGATTTGTTGTTGGAAGTAGAACAATGGAAGGTAGAGAAGATTGGAAAAGATACTATGATAATTCTGTGCCAGTTCCTAGTGCTACAACAGATTTATTAGGAAAAGCAGCTCAAGAAGCAGGTGTATACTTATCAATGGGTATAACAGAAAGAGATGGTAATGATATAAACTGTACTCTTTATTGCACAAACTTATTTTTCTCTCCAGAAGGTAAACTTATTGGTAAACACAGAAAACTTAAACCTACAGGAACAGAAAGATGTATTTGGGGCGAAGGAGATGGAAGTACTCTTACAGTAGTTGATACTCCATATGGAAAAATGGGGGGCTTGATTTGTTGGGAAAACTATATGCCATTAGCTAGAACAGCTCTTTATGCTAAAGGAGTAAAACTTTATATAGCTCCTACCGCAGATTCAAGAGAAGAATGGCAATCAACTATGAAGCATATTGCTTTAGAAGGAAGATGTTTCGTTATCGGATGTAATCAATACGTTGAAAAAAATATGTATCCAACTGACCTTAATTACTATAAAGAATTAGATGTCGAACCAGAAATTATGTGTCCAGGAGGAAGCTGTATAGTTGACCCTTTTGGAAAATATGTAGCTGGACCTATTTTCAATAAAGAAGAAATGTTAATAGCTGATTTAGACTTAGAACAGATAGTTCTTAGTAGACTAGATTTTGACTCAGAAGGTCATTATTCAAGACCTGATGTCTTTGAATTAATTGTTCATGAATAATCCTTTACATAAAAATCAAAATGAGATACTCCTAAATAAATTTAAGGTATCTCATTTTTTCTTAATATTCTAAAATTATATTTGCTTAATATCTAAAATTATACTTATAAATTTAATTTAACTACCTACTTTTTTTCTAAATCAACTACTGTTCTTCCTACATGCTTTCCTGCCATTATTGAATCTATACTATTATTTAATTCCTCTAGCGATACTACATTTACCATATCATCTAAATCATGTAATTTCCATTCATTAGATAATAAATCCCATATCTTTAATCTTACATTCATTGGGCATTCTACAGAGTCTATACCATATAAAGTAACTCCCTTTAAGATAAATGGATACACTGAACTTGTAAACTCAATTCCACCTGCATTACCACAAGTTGTCACTGCTCCACAATAATTAGTTGTCTTTATTGCTGTTGATAAAGTATTTCCTCCTACTGTATCTATCACTCCAGCCCATCTTGGTCTAAGTAGAGGTCTACCTGAATTATCGTCTACTTCTGACCTATGTATAACATCTTTAACTCCTAAATCTAACAGTACTTCTTTCTGTTCTTCTAATTTTCCTGTTGATACTACAACTGAATAACCTAATTTAATCAATATTTTGGCTGCAATTACTGCAACTCCTCCTGTACCACCAGTAACTAATACATCTCCCATATCCTTATCTACAGAGTTTATAAATTTGTATATAGATAAAGCTGCTGTAAATCCTGCTGTACCATAATCCATTGCTTCTTTCAATGAAAGATTTTTGGGAAGTCTCACTACCCATCTAGAAGGAACTCTTATATATTCTGAAAATCCACCAGAAGTATTCATCCCCAAATCATAACCTGTTACTAAAACTTCATCTCCAACTTTAAAATCATCACAACTACTAGATTCTACTATACCAGATGCGTCAATTCCTGGTGTATGAGGATATTTTCTAGTAACACCCTTATTTCCATTTGCAGAAAGTGCATCTTTATAATTTAGAGAAGAATATTTTACTTTTATTAAAACTTCTCCTTCTGGCAATGAGTCTATTTCTCTTTCAACTATATTTCTCTTAAAACTGCCTTCTTCTTCTGTAATATATAATGATTTAAATTTTTTATTCATAAATTTCCTCCCAATATAATTAGTTTTATGTTAAACTAATTATAGTTTATAAATAGTTTTATGTCAAACTAATTTAAATAGATTAAGGATTGGAGATTAATTTATGGAAGATAAATATATTATACATTTCATAAGTAAAACAAAAGCTAATATGGTTAAGTTTATTGAAAGTAAACTTAGTCAAAATGGTTTAGATGAATTGATACCTACTCATGGAAATATTTTAACTGCACTTTATGAAAACAATGGAATACTTACAATGAAAGAAATTGCAACTAAAATAGGAAAGGATAAGTCTACTGTTACAGTATTGGTTAATAAACTCATAAATCTAGGATATATAGAAAGACAAAAATGTACTAGTGATAAGCGTATTACATATATAAAACTTACAGAAAAAGCATTACTTATAGAAGATACTTTTAATAGTATCTCAACACAAGTTAAAGAGACAGCATACCATAATATTACAGAAAATGAAAAACAAGAATTTCTTAGAATTTTAAAAAAAATCAATGATAATTTTAAAAATGCTGACTAAATTGAGCATAATTATATCTCCTATTGGAATAATAAATAAAAAGAATCAAATATTGTAAAAATTTATTGTGATAGAGAGGTAGAATATGAATTTAAAAGATAGTAAAACTAAAGAAAATTTATTAAGAGCTTTTGCAGGTGAGAGTCAAGCTAGAAATAGATATAATATTTCTGCATCTGTAGCAAAAAAAGAAGGATTATATATAATAGAATCTTTATTTAATTATACTGCTGACCAAGAAAAAGCACATGCAAAACAGTTCTTTACTAAACTAAAAGAATTTGCTGGTGAAAATATAAATATATCAGGAGCATATCCTGTAGATTTATATGATAAAACAGCTCAACATCTTAAAGCAGCACAACATAATGAGCTTCAAGAATGGGATGATGTATATAAAAACTTTGGAAAAACAGCTCGTGAAGAAGGATTTGAAGCTATAGCTAAATTATTTGAAAATATAGCTGAAATAGAAAAGGTTCACGGTGATAGATTTGGTAAATATGCTACTGATTTAGAAGAAGGTACTTTATTTAGAAGAAATGAAGATATACAATGGATATGTACACATTGTGGGCATATCCATGTAGGTAAAGAAGCACCAAAAGCTTGTCCTGTATGTCTTCATCCACAAGGATATTTCTTAGATTTTAAAAACTCATTATTTGAATAAAACAATGTAATTATTTTATTTAAATATTCTATTATATTTATACAGGTGGCGTTTAGTAATTCCCACAAGGGAAGATAGAAACGCCGCTTTTTTATGCCCTCATGTCACACAGTAGGAGCATACAGAGCCTTATCACGTAGCTTTGCTGTCACAACGGTGGCTAGTTATTGGCTAGCAAACTTGATTCTTTTTTTCTATTTGTCTTTATATAAAAGTGAAAGGGAATTACTACAAATTAAGTAATCTGAACCTCCCATGACTAAAGTCACAGGGTTCCTGTTTCATAGAATTTCGCATACTAAAATATGTCTTACCAATTCTCCACAGGCTATCCCCGTAGTTCCTACGGTTCCTTACATACGTTATCTATTTTAAACTGTTATTAATCTTAATCCTTCTTTTAGTATATTTATACTCGCATTTATATCTCTATCGTGAGTTTCATTACAACAAGGACAAATCCATTCTCTTATACTTAAATCCTTAATTTCCTTGTTTTTGTACCCACATTTATTGCATATTTGTGAACTTGCAAAGAATTTACCTACCTTTACAATTTGTCTACCATACCAATTAGCCTTATATTCTAATTGACGAATAAATTCTGACCATGACACATCAGAAATTAAGCGAGATAGTTTACTATTTCTAGTCATATTCTTTACTTGTAAATCCTCTATGCAAATAATATCATTCTCTCGTATTAATTTAGTAGATAGTTTTTGTAGAAAATCCTTCCTTTGATTAGCTATATGTTCTTGAAGTCTTGCAACTTTTAATCTTGCTTTATTTCTATTTAAACTACCAATTGTTTTTCTCGATAATTCTCTTTGTAATTTAGCAAGTTTGTTTAATGACTTTTGAAGATACTTAGGATTTTCTATAAATTGTCCACAACTTGAGATACAAAATTCTTTAATTCCTAAATCTAAACCTATCTGACTATTAGTATTTTCAAATGCTTTAATATCTATATCAGTACAACATAATGCTACATAATATTTACCACTTGGTTCTTTGGATACTGTAGCATTAAGTATTCTCCCTTGAGGTACTTGTTTATCCCTTACTTTAACCATACCAAGTTTAGGTAATTTTATATATTGACTAAAGTACATAATGTTTCCATTTGTAAAGTTAGTTCTATATGAAAATCTATTAGTTTTCTTTGATTTAAATTTAGGAAATCCTGTATTTTCTTTAAAGAATTTTTTATATGCGTTTTCTAAATCTTTTAAGGTGTTTTGTAGTGAAAATTTATCAGGTTCTTTAAGCCACTCTAATTCTCTTTTTAAATTGGTCAAATCAGAACTGCACTGTTTATAAGTAAAAGTTTCTTTATTGTTTTCATAAACTTCTATTCTTTTAGCAAGATATTTATTATATACAAATCTACAACATCCAAATGTTTTGTTAATTAACTCTTGTTGCTTTTTATTTGGATACATTCTAAACTTATAAGCTTTTTCCACTACTACCACCTCACTTTACTTGCTTTTTCTGATTATTAATATATCTTCTTATCTGTTCTTCTGTATTTTCTGATACAGTAGCAACGAAATAACTAGGATTCCAAAGATGTCCTCCCCATAATTTCTTTTTCAACTGTTCTCCATGTTTTTTCATTAACAACCTTGCCGATACACCTTTTAATGCTTTTATCATATCTGGTATATAGTGTTGTGGTGAACAATTTATTAGTAAATGTATGTGGTCTTTATCACTATTACATTCTAATATTTGAAATTTATTATCTTTAGCTATTTTATTTAATATATTAATTAAATCTTCTTCAATTTCATTTGTTAATACTGGATGTCTATATTTTACACACCATACTATATGGTATTGTACTAAATACACATACCCTCTACCATGAGTCACTTCCATTTTTCATCACCCAACATAATATTAACATATGTAATTACTTAAAACAAGTATTCTAAAGGTTTTTATATTTATTTTTAAATAACATACGTAAGAAACGCAAATCTTAACTTTTATCATTTTTGAGGTTGTCGTTCACATAAGTTCGCTACTACCTATGCAGTTCTCTTATGAACTTCTTACACTTTCATGCAAGCACAGACTATATCTTATCCTTCGGCATTATCCGTTAAGGTCTACCCACTTCCACTACCAATAACTTGTAGTGTACTTCCCTCAAGAGGAATAGTCGTTGAAGTTTCTCCTATTCGGAGTTTACCTGCTGATTGCCCATTTTAAAGTACTTAGGGTTTAACCTTATACCATCTAACCAATTTTTTCTACTTTCGTAACTTTCACACTTAGGTTTATTTCATCCTTATGTTTTAGTTTGGTTAGCTTTAGGGGTTTCCAGCAATTCAAGTAGTATTGGATAGGTTCTATCCTATCTCTACATATAAGTTTCCCTATATGCTGACTATTTTAGCTACTAAATCATGACTAAAGTCACGAGTGTGCGTAGCTATTTTTTAATCAAAAACTACAAGATAGTTCCTTGTGATGGATAGCATTAAATGATATAATTTTATTCATAATCTGTACACAGATATTGATAAGAAATATACAAAACAATTTATTAGAATTTGGAGGTAGAATTATGGAACGTCTTATAACTGAATGTTATGAATTTATGAAGGACTGCAACTTGACTTATGCTTTTTGTGGTGGGTATGCAATAGAATTATTTACAAATATAAAAACGCGTACTCATTCAGATGTAGATATAACGTTATTTTCTGAAGATAGAAAACATATCATTGACTACATACTTGGTAAAGGCTGGGATATTTATGAACATCTACATTCAGAGAATTGTCTAAGAAAAATTACTAACTCTAACGATGAAAGAGCTTTAAATTGTTTTTATGTGTGGGCAATAAAGCCGAACTGTTCATTTTTCAAAATAGAACCCACACCCTATGAAGATGATATTTTCAGTTTTGAAATTTTAGATAAAGAACAAACAAATTTTGATTTTATTGATATTATCTTTAATACAAGAAAAAACGGAGAATTTATTTGTGATAAAGAAAAAAACATATCGAGAGAACTTGATAAGGCAATATTATATCGTAATAATATACCATTTTTAGCTCCAGAAGTAATACTGTTTCTTATTGCAAATCCAGCATATCTTGAATCCGATTATCATAGAGAAAAAAACAGTCTTGATTTTGAATTTACTTCTCCTTTACTATCAAAAGAAAGTCTGGAATGGCTTATAAACGCGATTAAAAAAGCATATCCAGAGGGTAATAAACGACTAGAGCAGATAATGGCTTTACAGCAAATATTATAAGTAAACTTTAAACCACCTTTAAATCCTCAGTTTCTAAATTAGCATAAAAATACCGTAAGGCACATAAATACAAACTATACTGGCATATAAGAACTTCTAAAGAAATAATCAAAAAGTATAGGTTTGATTTTACTTAAATATGTTTATAAGTACTATATTACCTTCATAACAGTAAAATGAACCATAAAGATTACTATAGATATAAAATATCCTTTGAATATAATTTATAGTAATACATTATGGTTCATTTTATTATTCCTTTAAAACTATAACTTCGTCTAAATTTATCTTAGCTAATTTAGATAGGATAATCTACTATGACAATCTTATACTAATATCATTTATTTCTTTCATCAAATCGACTTCAATAATTTTAACTACATCTTTTTCAAATCTTATCTTTTTGTAATCTAAACATCCTACTACAAATGGAACTCCAAACTTTCTAAATAAATAAATCTTACCATTTTCATTATATATTGCTGTAAAGTTTTCTTCTATTATGTTCACTATCAGTTTTAATTCTTCAAAAGTTATTGTAGATTTAACTAAGAATTTCTCTATTATATTCAATATAAGTAGTTCTTTTTTACCTATACTCTGCTCTTTTTTATATAAGTTTTGAAATATTTCCTTTGTATAATTACATATAACTTCTTTACTGAGAATAAAATCAATATCGAACTCTTTATTAGTATCTTTTTTCATAAACATATTTGCAATATCATCAAGAGAAGTCTCTTCTTTCATAGATAATATTAGTTCTATTCTCTCTAGTATTTTATCTCTTGGAAAGAACGTTTCTTGACCTGTAAAAGCTGATTTTTTTATAAACCATTCTTCTGGTATAATATTTTTTCTTTTCCATCTATATAATTGCCCATAAGATATATTAGTTTTACTCAGTAAATCTTTCTTAGATATTAATTCTTCCATAACTTCTCTAGCCCACCTTTATACTGTTTTTTACAGTAGAATTATCTGAAATTGATAAATTATCACTGTATTCAATATTTCCAACATCACAATTATCTACTAAAGATATATTTTTTCCACGTATATCTTTTATTGATGCATCCTCTAATTCAATAGTATCTCCCTCTATCAAATCACATTTAAATTTTCCAGAAAAAATATTAATAATTTTGATTAATTGAAAAGCATTTTTACTTCTTCCTATTTGTATATTGGTTGCTCCTATCTCCTTACAGTAAGAACCTCCTCCTGAGTAAACATATATATTTTCTCCATTTAAAAGGCCATCACATTTTATAGCTCCATATACCTTTATATCTTCACATTCTATATTTGCTTTATTTCTCATTTCACCATATATTTTTATATCTTGTGCATACATATTTTCATTTACACTTAATTGTCCTTTTATTGTAACATTATTACATTTCAGTTTCCCATCAACTTTCTGTTGAGCAGTTATAACCAAGTCATCTACCTCTGCATCTCCATCTATACTAAGTTGACCATTCACTCTTACACGTTCTGCTTTAAGATTACCTCTTATAACAGCCTTTCCATTTACTACAAAGTTTTTTATATTTATATTACCTTCAAACTTTGCATCTCCAAACACTTTTACTTCATCACTTGTAACATTGCCTTTTGATTTAGCACTTCCCATGATTTTTATGCTTTCATATTCCCCACTGCTTACAAAGCCTTCTCCAAGTATTTTTATAGACCCTTTTTCCATACTATTACCTCATTTTAAATTTTATTTTTAAAACCATTTATTACTTATCTTTCTTTAAGTTTACTGTCTCATTTATATTCTTTATTTCAGCAACTATTGAATCTTCATCAATCTCTATACTTTCACTGTACTCTAGACTTTCTATATAACAGCCCTTACCTACTTTAATATTTTTACCTCTCACAACTTTGATTTCACTATTTTCTAAGCTTATTTCATCTGCTTCTATAATATTTGCAAATAATTTACTTTCTGTATATGTTCTAATTGATAATAGACCTAAACCTATTAAATTTGAAGATACTTTTTCAAAATTTATGGACTTTTTTTCCAATATATGAAACTTTTTACAATAGTCTCCATGACCTTTTTTTATATTTATCCTACTTGCTCCAACTTCATTAAAATTAGAAATTCCATTCAAACTAATATTAATTTCTTCACAGTTTAAAAATCCGTTACAATTTAAAATTCCACTTAAATTGATGTTTTCACAATCTATATTCTCATTGGCCTTTAAATATCCTTTTCCATGAATAATATCCGACTTTATATTTCCCTCAACATTAATAATTCCACCAGTATCTATTTCAATAGAATTAATATTTCCTGTGCATTTAAGAAGTCCAGATATATCCACTTTTGAAGCCAATATATTTCCTTCCACTTTACTTAAACCTGATGTAAAAAATTCATTACATTCTGTTGTTCCAAACACTTTTGCTGAACCAGAAGAATCAAATTTACTACATTTTACATTTCCTTCTATCTTTCCTGTTCCTGTTACATTAACATTATCAAAAATTCCACCTTTACACTTTCCAACTCCATTAAAGTCTAGTGAATTTAATCCTTCATTCATAATGATATCCTTTCATTAACATATTTTATCCTTAAATTTAATATAACAAAACATTGTTACGTTGTCAAGTATAATAATTATACTCAATAAAACAATCCTCATTTAATATCTATTTCAATTTATATAAATAATCAAAAAAATAATAGGGAAATATTATATTCAAACTATAAATCTAAGTCGCTTAGATTTGTGGTTTAAGTAAAATATATCCCTATTACTCAGTCTTTATATATTTTTTTATATAAACTTATAAAGTATTATTCTCTAAACTCTATAATAATTCACAATCCGTCACCTTCTACATATTGATGAATTTTTCGATTATATCAGCCAATCTCTCCATGTCTGTTGGATAAACTTCTCCTATACTACCTATTCTAAATGTATCTATATCAGTCAATTTTCCTGGATAAATAACAAATCCATTCTCTTTTAGATAAGTATAAAATTCCATAAATTCAAATTTTGCATTTTTAGGATATAAAAAAGTTGTTATTACAGGTGATTGAGCACCATCATTTACTAAAGTGTCAAAACCTAAAGATTTTAATCTTGATGCTATTGTAAACTGATTCTCTTTATATCTAGCGTATCTTTTTTCAACAGAACCTTCTTCTTCTAACTCCAATAATGCTTGATAAAAGGCTCTTACAACATGTGTAGGTGAAGTAAATCTCCATTTACCATTATTCTTCTCCATAGTATCCCATTGTGCATACACATCAAGAGACAATGACTTAGCTATACCTTTACATTTAGATAATTCTTCTTTATTAGCTATTATAAAACCAAATCCAGGTACTCCTTGTATACACTTATTAGAGCTACTAACTAGAAAATCTATATTAAAATCTTCAACATCAATCTCAATTCCTCCAAAACTACTCATAGCATCAACTATATAAATCTTATTATATTCTTTTGCAAGTTTTCCTACTTCTTGTATAGGATTTAATCTACCTGTAGTAGTTTCACAGTGAACCATTGATATATGTGTTATATCTTTATTTTCCTTCAATAAATTTTCTACTACATTTAAATCAACTGCTTCTACATCTTTAAATGTACAATCAATAAATTCTATATTTAAATAATTACATATATCTTTCATTCTCTTTCCGTATGCTCCATTTGCAATTACAAGAAGTTTACCATCTTCTGGAATGGTACTTCCTATTGTAGCTTCCACTGAGAAAGTCCCACTTCCTTGCATTAATACACTTGTGTACTTATCTGTATTTTTTGTTCCTAGAGATACTAATCTTCTTCTGACATCTTGTACTAAGTCATTATATTCAACATCCCAAGTACACCAGTCTTTTAACATAGACGCCCTTACTGATTTAGTAGTAGATAGTGGCCCTGGTGTAAGCAATATGTAATCATTTTCTGGTACAAAGTCTGACTTAATAGTTTCACTTTCTATTTTTACTAAAACATCTTCTAATTGAGCCATAGTTTCTATTACAAAATGTGCACCTGCTTCTTTAAATTTCTTTGAAACTGCATCCATCTTAACTTTTAACTCTTCTTTATCCATGTTATCTACTTCTTCTTGTGTAAGTCCTAATTCACTTGAACCTTTTATTACAGCAACACTCCACATTCCTGCATTTACGCCTTCTTTTACATCACTTATTGTATCTCCTACTTTTACCATAGAACTCATAGGTGATACTCCTAGAGCTTCAGCATTTTTATAGCACATCCAAGGATATGGTCTTCCTTGAGATACTTCTGATGGTGTTACAAGAAAATCTGGTGAGTACCCTTTTTTTGCTGCGTTTGGTTCAACTATATTCATCATCTCTCTTGTATAACCTGTCGTAGAACCTATTTTTAATCCATTCTTTCTTAATTTCTCAACAGTTTCAACAACATGAGGAATTGGAGTTGTATATTCTTCTAATGTTTCAAATAACATTGGCTCAAATTCAGCATAAAGCTCATTCACATCTTCTTCAGTTGGTACTTTACCAAACTTTTCTGACCAAAGTTTTTTTATTCTATCCATTTCACACATTTCTCTTATATGGTCTATCTTTAATTTTCCCATAGGCTTTCTTGCTTCTTCCATTGTTACATCTATACCTCTTCTTTTAAATATCTCTATGAATACATTAAGAGGTGCAAAACATCCATAATCAACTGTTGTTCCAGCCCAATCAAATACTACTGCCTTTATTTTTTCTCCATATATCTTTTTCATATTTATAGCCCCCATAGATTTTTTTTAGAATTTTTGTGTTTTTAATTGTTTTTACTTTTAAAGTATAACTTTTACATGTTAATTATACATCATATTTAGGTTAAATGTATATTAAATTTCTGTTTTTAGTTGGTTTTAGTTGGTTATACTTGTTTTTACTATTCTATATAAAAACTTCACAAAACTCCAAATTATAAGTTGAAATTTCCTTTTTCATATAAATCTATGAGTCAGTTACATTTTATAATTTTATTGTATTTATTTTGCTTCTATCCATGTTATGTTTATTTCATTTAATTTATCTCTCCATTCATTTGGAGGTTCTATATCACAAATTACAAAATCCAATTCTTCTAAATCTGCTATCTTATACATACTTACAATTCCAATTTTAGAACTATCGCACAGTACAAAACTCTCTTTTGAATTTTTTATATATTCTTTTGATAACAGTGCTTTATTTTGGTCTATACTACTAATCCCAAAGCTATCAAGTATACCTTCACTAGATATAAAAGCTTTATCTACATATAAGTTTTTCATAGTATCTATTGACATTGGACATGCTGTTCTTTGATGCTTTAAATTTACTTTTCCCCCAATAAATATAACTTCCCCATCAAATAAACCTTGATTTTCATAAGAAATCAACTTTGATAGTACAGGATAAGAATTTGTAATAACTTTTAGATTTTTTACGGATACTATGTAATCCACAATTTGTAAATTAGTAGTACCTTCATCTATGACAATTGATTCATTATCATTCACGAATTTAGCTGCATATTTAGCAATAATCTGTTTTTTATCTAAATTAGTACTATTTCTCTTTATATGCGCTGGTTCAATTACTCCATAATTTATTTTTACAGCACCACCATAAACCTTATTTAATTTATTTTCATTTTCTAATTCTTCCAAATACCTTCTTATTGTTTCTGATGATACCTCTAGTTTTTTTACTAACTCTTTTGTATTTACTTTACCTTTTGAATCTAATAATTTAAGTATTTCTTTCTTTCTATCTATTGAATTTAAAGACATTGACTTTCCTCCTAAATATGTATATTTTGCTCCTATAATATTACAATAATACCTACCTTTACAAAATTATTATTCCATGATAAACATTTTCACTCAATTAAAGTTCAATTTAAAAGAATGTATATTATAATAAAAAAAGTCCATCAAATATTAATATCAGATGGACTTGGTAAAACTTTATTTTATAAAATAATATTTAAAACTTAACTATTAATTTATTTTCTTGTCTCCAAGAATTTTACTAAATTATTTACAGTAGACATATCTTTTCTCTCTAAATCAGTTGGTTGAAGTTCTATACCTAGTCTATTTTCAATTTCAAGTAAAACCTCAATTATAGCTAATGAGTCTAAAAGCTCTGTCTCAAATAAGTTAAGGTCTAAATCTTCTCTTATCTCATCAGTTCCTAATACATCTTCAAATATTTCTATAACTGTTTCTTGCATAAATTTGCCTCCTTAAAATTAAGCTAAATAACCTGAGAATATCAGTAATCCAAAACATACAATATGGAATGTAATGAAAATTTGAACTCTCTCGAACCATTTTTCTTTTTTATGTTTTTTATAAAATTTAGATTTTCTCTGATATATATCAGTTAAAACAAGCGCTAGTCCTTGATATACTCCATATGCAACGTAATACCAAGTTAGCCCATGCCAAAATCCCATAGTTATCATGGTTATCATCTGAGCTACATGAGCAGCAGTAGTCCTTTTCTTAAACCTTTTCTTTCTCATTGATGACATAACGAATCTTGAAAAAATATAATCTCCAAACCATCTTGAAAGACTTATATGCCATCTTGTCCAGAATTCCTTCATATCTTTACTGATGAATGGCTTGTCAAAGTTTATAGGTACTTGTATTCCAAATATGTATCCTGCCCCTATAGCAAATAGACTATAACCTGCAAAGTCGAAGAATAAGTATAAGCTGTATGCATACATATAGCTTAAAATATTTATAAAACTCATATCTTTAGGTATTCTTGATACCCAATATGTATTTATCAAAAATGCTATAACAAACTTATAACCTACACCCATAACAATATTTTTTATTCCAGGCAGCAAGTATTCTTCTAGATACTCTTTTCTAGATATTTGTTTTTCCAAATCTTTCTCAAAACGTCTTGACCTATCAATAGGACCAGAACTTAATGTTGGAAAAAATAGCATAAAATAAAGCATTTTTGAAATTTTAACTTCTTTTATAGCTCCATCATAAATCTCAATAACCATTTGTATAGTTCTGAAATTTAAGTATGATATTCCAATAAATCCAATTATCCCAAAAGAAGTAACTGGAGATATTTTGTTGATTATTATTGGGAGCATTGATGCAAACAAGAAGCCCCAATATATGTATTTATTTTTAGTTTTTCTTCTTACATATTCATATCCTTTAACTATTATCACTTCAAAAATAATAAATATCACTAGGTATTTTAGTTGGACATCCATTCCTATAATTAAGAATACCATGAATAAACTTGCCAACATACCATAATACTTTATATTCTTACCCATTAGACCTAAAATCACTGCTGGTATTGATGTTAATAATAATATATAAAGATAAAAATAATCTCCATACTGTGAAAAAATCATTAAATTTCCTCCATAAGTTTCTTTCTGTCTATTTTACCATTGATATTTGTTGGAAACTTAGAGATTATTGAAATATTTCTTGGAATCATATATGAAGGTATATATTTTCCAAGTTCCTTTTTTATTACCATCCCATTTTTAATATTACTTAAATCATTCTTTTCATTTAACTCAACAATACCTTTTAAGTAAGCAATTTTTTCATCCTTATATATTGGTAAAACTACTGCATTTTTTACATTATGTACTTTTCTTAAGTTATTCTCTATATCTTCTATTTCAATTCTAAATCCATTTAATTTTATTTGGAAGTCTTTTCTTCCACAATAGTATATGTTTCCATCTAGAAGATATCCCATATCTCCAGTTTTATAAGCTCTCCATTTTACACCATCTATTTCATCATAGAAGAATACTTCGTCAGTTTTTTCTTTATTATTAAAATAACCTTTAGAAACTGATGGCCCAATTATTATAATCTCACCTTTTTCATTTTCTTCAAGCTCATTTCCATCCTCATCAATTATTTTTATTTTGCAGTTTGGCATAGGATATCCAACTGGAAGACTTTTTTCATCCTCTATGGCTTCCTGAGTCATATCATTTACACTCACACCAACAGTAGCTTCAGTTGGTCCATATCCATTGATGACTCTTGTATTTGGAAATCTACTCATAAGTTCCTTAGTAAGATTTTTTGAAAGTGCTTCTCCTATGAATATCATTGATTCAAGTTTAGGAAGCATCTTACTATTAAATTCTTTTTCTGTTACACATACACCTGCAAAAGACGGAGTTGACACCCATACAGCTATATCTGACATACTAAACTGTCTAAATAGTTCTTTATAGTCTGCTAATACATCTTTTGATATTGAAAATAAGGTTGCTCCATGAATAAGACCAGGATATATTGTTGTAACTGAAAGGTCAAAAGAATATGCTGCTTGATTCATTATTACTTTTTCACTTCCATCTATATTTAGATATGGGCTTATCCAATCCGAAAAGCTATCTAAATTGTTTGAACTTATTTGAACCCCTTTTGGTTTTCCTGTACTTCCTGAGGTAAACAGTATATATGCATTTTCATCATCTTTTACCCAGTTTTCTTTATGTAATGATTTTCCTTGATATTCATTTATTATGTTATTTAGTTTGTCCATATCAATTACATTGATATCTCCAAAATCTTTTTCATCACTAAAATTAAATAATACCTTTGGTTTTATCTCTTTAGTAACTTCAAAAACTCTATCTATTGGAAAACTAATGTCAAGAGGTACATATGCTCTACCTGATTTTAAAGCTCCTATCATACATGCCATTATCATATTTTCTTTATTTCCATAAATCACTATTGGAGTATCTTCTTCTTTGTATACATCTTTTAGAAATACTGATATAGCATCTGAATACTGATTTAAATCTTTATAAGAAAGTTTATTTCCATTACACATTAGTGCTATTCTATCTGTATTTGAATATTTTCTTATTCCTTCAATAATTTTCATATAAAAATTCTCCTTTAAAATCCGTTATAAATAAATGGCAATTCTTTAAATGGAGTAAATGTTAGTACTCCTATCGCCAATATTATAACCATAGTTAAACAAATACTAGTTACCAGTTCCTTATTGCTCTTTAAATATTTTAAATAATCTCTCACAGACATCTACCCATCCTTTCGTACCAAGATGCATTACATCTCTTAAATAATATTTATCTGACCCTTTATCTTTAAGATTTAGAACTTCAAAACCTTTACTTTCTGCTATTTTTTGTGCTTTATCATAGTATTGGTCTCTTTCTTTTTCAGATATCCCAGTCAAATCATAGAATTTACCCATACTTGGGATTAGTACAACAACTGGCTTAATATCTAAGTCAGTACAGACATTTAGCATAAGTTTATAGCTTTCAAACTCCTTAGAAGTTAACAAATCTACGTCTTTATCTCTTCCTTTAAATTGTTCTATACCATCCTTAAAATGCATTTGATAATAATATTTATCAATATTTAGTGGATTTTTACCAACTCTTTTTTTAGCATCTTCAATAGCTTTCTTTCTCTCATGTGACCAATTTATTGATCCTTTTCTTTTTCCTTTTCTTCTTTCATCTAGCCTAATTAATTTTTTATAAAGTATCCCTTTTTCTTTAAGAGCTATACAATACTTTCTTCCTTGGAAATAAGGCTCTAAAATCACCTTCTCAGCTTTTTCTGACAAGTTCCTAGGCTCATATAGCTTCGCATATAATGCTTCTGCTTTATACTCTTCACTACCCCATAATAGTTTACTTGATTTTTTTGCATATTCAATCTTATTTTCTTTAGATATTTTTGGATTATCTAAAAATCTATAAAATTGTATTGGTGAAAATCTAGACTGATAATGATGGCTCGTTACTCCATCCTTCTCCATAAACCATTGCATAGAAATTAACAAGACAACTTTCTTATTGTCAACATTAGGATTCATACTTCCTAATATTGCAGCATCTTGTAATGTCTGAGTATAGGCTCTCCCAATTGCAAATACCTTATCTTTACTTCTATCCGTGTTAAAATAGTACTTCGGATGTTGTTTTGTTGAATTACCAAGTTCTGATGACCCCAAAATCATAATATCTTTTTCTCTTAAAAAATGATTATTTGCTGTAACTCCTTTATCCTTTATATCACTTAAAGTATCATCCATAATTGGAATTAGATTTTTCTCCCTCAAAAGTTCATCAGTTTTAGAATCAAGAAATTTGTCTAGCCCAAATAAAAATACTACGCCTATTATAAACGGAGTAATAAAGTATATCAATTTTCTCATATTTTCTCTCCTCTAAAAATATTCAAATTTATGTTATTATTAATCATATTAGTTTTGTTGTATATATTCAACTACAAAATTGTAATAAAATCGTCAAAACTTTTTTTGATACTGTTACAAAATTGTAAAAAAAATAGAAAAAAAGTACTAAAAGAGAGTTTCCTTTTAGTACTTTTTTATACTTATAATCTGACATTTTAATACTTAATTATGTATACATTTTAACTTAATCTAAAATTAAATTTATTCAAAAGTATACTTTAATCCCCATTGATTTCTTATCTCATCCATTAAATCCATAACATCTACAGACAATTCTATAGTATCAGCTTTTACTTTATTTAAGATACAATTATTAATATATTCAATTTCATACTTTAGAGCTTTTTCTGTATATCCACATTCTATATTTTCAATTCTTCCATCATCTGTATAAGTTATTGTAGCTTTTGATGCTCTTGGAAAATTTTCTACAGCTATAAATCCTAATTCACCTGCAACAATACCTCTTTTAGGCATCTTAGCTCTCATAGTTAATGATATTACAGCCATCTCATCGTTAGAATTTTTTAAAATTATTCCAGATTGTTCATCTACACCTGTTTCAAAGTTTTTAACAGTTGTTAAAATCTCACTTGGTTGAGTTGACATAAAGTATCTAGTAAATGAAAGTGCATATGTACCAATATCGAGTAATGCTCCTCCAGCTAAGTCTTGGCTAAAAAATCTATTATTAACATCATACTCTTTACAACTTCCGAAAGATACTTGTATCATTTTAATTTTTCCCAAAGTTCCAGATTCTATTATATCTTTTAATTTTTTATATAAAGGCATATAATAAATAGTCATTGCCTCAGCTACTATTAAGTTCTTTTCATTAGCTAAAGTTACAATCTCTTTTAGTTGACTTCCATTTACTGTTATAGCCTTTTCACAAAAAACATGTTTTCCATTTTCTAAGCTTTTCATTATATATTCATAATGGTTACAATGTGGAGTAGATATATACACTACATCTATTTCCTCATTCTTTAACATTTTATCATAATCATCATACACTTTTTCTATACCAAACTTGTTTGCAAAGTTCTCAGCTCTTTCAATACTTCTTGAAGCAACTGAATACACGCTACAATTTAACTCATTCATAGCTTGTGCAAACTCTGAAGCAATAGTCCCAGGTCCCAATACAGCCCACTTTATATTATACATATACATCTCCTCACACTTTTATATATTATCAATACTTTACAATATAAATTACATACTATCAGCTGGATAAACAATATTACATTGTCTTCTTATCTCATCCATAAGTTCCATTACAATTATTGAGTTTTCATGAGAGTTTATATTAGACTCTATTTTATTGTTATTTATAAGACTTATAAACTCCACAAGTTCATAATACATTCCTTCTATTTCTCTAGGTTTTTCCTCTTCTTTTTCTTTTAAAATAGATATATCTTCTTCTCTTCCATCTCTATACTTTATAATAGCTTTTTCAAATAGATTCAGTTTTTCAATTATTATGCTACCTTCTTCTCCTTGTATCTCAGATGGTATATAAGAATCAGCTATTTTTGAATATTGAATTATTGCATCCATATCGTCATATTGAAATACAGCTGAACCTTCTCCATCAACTCCAGTTTGAAGTATATGAGAAGTTGCCTTCACTGACTTTGGAGCTCCAAATAAATTTACCATAGGATGTATACAATACACCCCTATATCCATTAATGCACCATTCGATAATTCTTTTTTAAAAGCATTTTCTATAATTCCATTCTTATATTTATCATATCTTGAAGAATACTGACAATAACTTCCAAAGTATCGTCTTATCTTTCCTATTTTATACAAGTTTTCTTTAACTGACTTAAAGTTTGGAACACATGTAATCCTCATAGCTTCCATAAGAAGTACATTATTATCTCTAGCTGTTTCTATCATTAGTTTTACTTCTTTTAAATTAGATGCTAATGATTTTTCACAAAGTACATGTTTTTTGTATTTTAAACAAGTAAGAGCTTGTTTTGAATGTATAGCATTTGGAGAAGCTATATATATAGCATCTATATCGTTTGATTTAGCCATTTTTTTTAAATCATCAAAAAAAATACTTGCTCCATGTGACTCTCCAAATTCCTTAGCTTTTTCTAAGTCCCTTGAATATACAGCAACCAATTCAAATTCTTTAATTCTAGAAGCAGCTCTTAGAAATGTTTTTGCTATATTACTTGTACCAATAATACCAAATCTTACTTTACTCATTATCAATCACTCCCTATTTTATATGATTTATTTTGATTTAAGTAGAAAACTTTATAACCTATTATAATATTCTCAAATAAATTCATCAAATAAAAAAGAAAGCTAATTTTAAATGATTTCATCATTTTAACATAGCTTTCTTTCTACTACAATCTAAGTTTAACCTATACTTTTTAAAGTTATCTTTCTACTATATCTCTATTTCCTCTCAATAGTTTTATAGTAAAAATTTCATCTATAAACAGTGCTATCAATAGTACAGTTACAAGAATTGGCCAATAAGGCATTATAAGTCGATACAAGTTATCAACTATATATACTTGAAAATATCTTACTCCAATAAAAGTCAATATAGTCCAGTACATAGAAAACTTTAGACATACTATTCCTCTACTATTGTACTTGTAATCAGAGTAATCCCAATATACCTTATTAAAATATATTTTCATAAGTATACCTGTAATATATTCTACGGTTGTTGGTACCAGTAAACATAACAAAAGCAATGCAAATATATTATTAGGGTCAATAAATCTTGAGACCTCTACTATAATCGACATTGCAATTGCATACATTGGCTTAAATGGACCGTTTAAAAATCCATCCTCTTGAAAATGACCTTGTGTATAATAACTGTATAAGTTTTCAATTATCCAACCTATAAAACCATACAAGAAAAAATTAAATAAAAAATATAATAGAGAGCTTACATTATCCATGAATATTCCTCCTAGTTGTTTATAATTATTTTTTCTCATATTCATGGATTTATTCTAAATCAAAGAAATTATATTTAATTTGTTTAATTTAACATTTTATATTATAGGTTATTACATGTTTTAGAATTTAAACTTTTTAGATATTCTCTAACTTCTAGTAAATTTTCAAGTATCTTATGTGATTGTGCTTTAATCTGTTCATCTGGTTCTTTTAAATCTGGTACATTTATACACCTTATGCCACCATTATATGCAGCTTCCACTCCCATAGGGGAATCCTCTATAACAATACAATTTTGGGGATTTACATTTATCTTTTTAGCTGCTTTTAAGAATATCTCTGGATTTGGTTTAGAGTTTATAACGTCGTCACCACAGACTATAGCATCAAAGTAATCTTTTAAATTTGCTTTGGCTAATCTCTTTACTGCTCTTTCTCTCTTTGTAGATGTAGCCACAGCCATTTTATATCCACTTTCCTTTAAAAAAGAGATTAATTCATTTACTCCTAATTTAATAGGAGCCCCTTCTCTATCCATAAATTCAATCATGTTTTTAGTTTTTTCATCATATAAATCTATTATTGGCACAGAGCTATCGTATATATTCGTAAGACCTTCTATTATCCCCTTACGATTTCTTCCCATAACTGATGTGTATATTTCTTTAGTCATAGTATATCCATACTTTTCAAATGTCTCTATCCAAAATTCAAGAGATATTCTCTCTGAATCAAACAAGACTCCATCCATATCAAAAATAATTCCTTCTACTTTTTGCATACAATTCCTCCAATATTTTTTGATATAATTATATTACACTTTTTATGATTAATTTTACAACCCTCAATTTATCTAATTCTAATATGGTGAAATTATAATTTTCAAAAGTCACACTTTGATTTACTTTAATATTTGAACCAAGCATATAAGATATCCATCCACCTATACTGTCAAACCCATCATGTTCTATATCAAGCCCAAAATACTTATTAATATAGTTAATCGACTCAGTTCCATCAACTAAATAAGAATCTGCTCCTATTTTCTTAATATGAGTCTCTTCTTTATCAAATTCATCTTGGATTTCTCCAACTATTTCTTCTAGTATATCTTCTATTGTAACCACGCCAGATGTACCACCGTATTCATCCACGACTATAGCAAGTTGAAGCTTCTCTTTTCTTATTCTTTCAAGAGCTTTATCTATAGTTAAGTTTTCAGATATATATATAATATCCCTCAACATCTGTTCTAGTTCAATTTTATTTTCATTTATCTTTTGATTATATAAATCTCTTATATGTACAAAACCTAATATATCATCTTTATTTTTTCTACATACTGGGTATCTTGTAACACCTTCTTCGTTTAAAGTCGATAATATCTTTTCTTCTGAATCACTTTCATATATACATACCATATCAGTTCTAGGCACCATTATCTCTCTAATTTTCTTTTCCTCAAATTCGAAAATATTATCAACCAATCTTTGCTCTGATTCATCTATAAGCCCACTTTTATAACTTTCTTCTACTAATAATCTTATTTCATCACCTGTATGTGGTTCATCAACCTCATCACCTTGTGAATATCCAAAGGGTTTAAGAAATAAATCAGTACTTAGGTTGAAAAAATATATTACTGGATAAGTTAACTTGTAAAACCCTATTAATAAAAAAGATGTACTTAGCATTATTTTTTCTGTATTATAAAGTGCTAAAGCTTTAGGAACTAATTCTCCTATTACAACTTCTACCATCGTTATAATTAAAAATGAAATAGAAATTGATATAGTATATATAATACTTTCACTAAGATTAAAGATACTTATTATTGGTAAAATTAACTCTTTAACTGTAGATTCTCCCATCCAACCTAATGCAAGTGAACAGAGTGTTATCCCAAGTTGACATGCAGAAAGATAGGAATTTAAATTATCTTTTATTGTTTTACATCTTATTGCATTATTATTGCCTTCAGCTATCATAGTATCTATTCTAGAACTACGAAGCTTTACCATAGCAAATTCACAAGCTACAAAAAAAGCATTTATCAAAACAAGTACTGCTATAAGTGTTACATTTAATAAATCCCGCATAAAGTATTGGTTCTTATAATATAAGAAATCTATAAGAACTCAAAGTTCCCCCCCTTATATTTCTAAAATTTAATTTATAATATATATTCTATCATATTTATTAATATATCTTACTTTATTACAAATAATTTTTATATACCAAATAACCCCTTTTAATATTTATGATAGTCTATCTAATAAACATTAAAAGGGGTTATTTAAATATATATCAGCAAATAAATTCTAGTGGTCTTTTACTGGACTCTTTTCATCTTCACTTAATATTCCTAGTTCATCTTTTTCTGTATTCCATTTTTCAAGTCCATATTTAGATACCTTAACAGCTTCAGCTATCCCTCTACCAAGTCTTTTTATAGTATTCATACCTACCTCATCTTCTTTTGCACCTTGTTCCTTTGCGTCCTTACTCCAAATACTAGCACCAGTATATCCCCCAATAAGACCTCCTGTTACCAACACCTCATGCATTAAAAAGAAATTTATAATTGGCAACCTAGCCATTTCTTGACCACCATATCTAGTCCCTCCAGTAGTTATGGCAGCACCTACCTTGTTTTGTAAATTACACCCATGTACCAAATACATATGTCTCAATCTATTTAATACAGCAGTCAATTGAGCAGTTATACCCATATCATAAACAGGAGAACCTATTATAAATCCATCTGCTTCTAGTAATTTTTTTTCTAATTCTCCCATATCATCTTGTATTGTACATTTTTCTGCTTTTCTCATACAAGCATCGCAATGTATACATGGGGCTATATTTTTCCCTCTTACAGTCCAAAAATCAACTTCTATCCCTGGTATCTTTTTAGCTTCTTCCAGTGCTTGTAGTATTGCATATTCAGTTGCTCCCTTTCTTGGACTCCCACATATTCCCAATATTTTAGCCATGATTATACCTCCTATAAATTTTAATTTAAGCCTCTATTTTTATATCATTAGACTTATTCGATTTTATTGATAATATATACTTAATTATCATTGCTACGATAAATACTGATACTATACAAGAGTTTCCAACTAAAGTTCTAATAAGCTCTGGAAACTTTTCCAATGTCTGAGGAACAGAAGTTATACCTATACTTAAAGTAATTGATACTCCAGCTATAAGATTATTATCTGATGTAAATCCTGATTGACTTATCATATCATAACCAGCCATAGCAATTGATGAAAATACGATTAAAGTAACGCCTCCTATTATACATGAAGGTATAGTTGTTATTATTGCTCCCAATAATGGCGAAAATCCAACCAGAATTAATACAACACCTGTAATTGCCAATACAAATCTACTAGTAACCTTGTTTATAGCTACAATTGCAGCATTTTGACCAAATACTCCAGTTGGTATTGAACTAAATATAGATGATATTATAGATGTTAATGCATTTCCCATTGTAGCAGATTCTAACTCTTTATCTGTAACCTCTCTATTCATAGCTCCCATAGTAGCAATTGTTGCAGCTCCCATCATATCAGCTATAGCTACCATAAACAGTATGGCAAACATCAATATTAAATCAAGTCTAAATTCTAGACCAAAAGCTAATGTTTTTGGAAATGAAAATATAGGAGTCCCTTGAACTGCTGAAAAATCAACCAATCCAAATACAAGTGATACTATATAACCAAATATTATACCTATTAAAATTGCGGCATCTTGAACCAATCCCTTACCAAATTTCATAAGCAAAATTATAGCTATAACGACCATAAGCCCAATCATGAAGTTTATAGGTTCTCCAAATGTCGCTGAACCTTCTCCTCCAGCTAAATTTTTTACAGCAGTTGGAAATAGGCTAATACCCATACAGGCAATCATTGTACCTGCTATAATTGGAGTAAATAAATGTCTTATCTTTTTAATTCCAAAAGCTATAAAGAATACTACTATTGCTCCACCAATTTGCGCCCCAAAAAGAGCTTTAAGTCCATATTTACCAGCTACTGAAAGACATGCTCCTAAAAATACATAATTTGTACCCATTATTACAGGAAGCTTTGAACCCAACCTATAACCTTTAAATAATGGTATTGAATATAATTGTAGTAAAGTTGCTATTCCAGCTACCAACATAGCTCCTTGCATAAGCATAGTTGACATCTGTTTATCAAGTCCTACTATATTTGATATAAGCATAGCTGGAACCATATTACCTGCAATCATTGAAACAAAATGCTGTAACCCTAAAGGTAATGCTTCCTTTAAAGGTGGTCTTCCCTCTAGATGAAATTTTGATGTATCGTGCTCTTTCATAAATAAATCCTCCCATAAATTTTATTTTCTTTACGACCATGAATTTATTAACAATCAATTTTGAGCTATACACACCTTAATATAGTTAATTTTCAACTTGAATGATGCTTATTTTGACCACAATATTATCTATGTATAGTTTTTAGTGACACTCAATTTTATTCCTTGTATTCTCTAAGTTTATATCTTTTATTGACCTCATGCTCTGCCTTTATAAATTCTAAATTTCCCTCACCCATCAATTCAGACATTTTTCTCTTTCTATCATAGAGCCAGTTTTTATCAATATTTTTATAGTACTTATAATCAGTCCAATATATTATTGATGTTATTTCTCCTGGATTACTTTTACTAATCCATATCTCAGAACCAGCAAATCCCTCTAATAATTCCAGACCTTTAACCCAAATCTCATAATCTAACTGTAAGTACTTTTCTATTAAGTTGGTATTTATCCTGAAAGTTAGTTCTTCAACAAACAAAGGTTTTTCAAATACTTTTAATTTCATATTATATACTCCCTTCTTTAATATTTGACTACTTTTTCTATACCACTATTTTCAATTTAATCCACCTATATATAACCACTTCTTATTCTTACATTTATTTATTACAATATCATTTTCTGACAGGTGGCATATGTATTGATTTATCTAATATTCCCATAGATGCTTCTAAAAAAGCTTCTGATAAAGTTGGATGTCCATGCATAATACTTGCAACTTCTTCAACTGTCAACATAGCTTTCATTGCAACCACAGCCTCATGTATTAAATCGCTAGCATTAGGTCCTATAATATGAACACCATATATTGTAGTTTTATCCTTTGAGGCAATTATCTTAACCATGCCTTCTGAATCATTCATTGTAAGTGCCTTTCCATTCCCAGAAAACTGAAACTTACTGACAACATAATCTAAGTTTTTATCCTTAACTTCTTCCTCAGATAATCCAACTGTAGATACTTCTGGAAAAGTAAAAATTGAATTTGGCACTAAATTATAATCTACACTCGTTTTTTCTCCTACTATTTGTTCAACAGCAACTTTGCCTTCTTCAGATGCTACATGTGCAAGCATTACCCCTCCAATCACATCACCAATTGCATATATTCCTGGTATAGACGTACAATAATTTTCATCAACTTTTATCCCTTTTTTATCATATGTTACTCCTATACCATCTAGATTTAATCCCTCTACATCAAGTTCCCTTCCTGTGGATATAAGTATGTTGTCACAGGCTAGTTTTGTTTTTTCTCCATTCTTACTTATCTCTGCAACTAATCCTTCGCCATTCTTATATATTTCTTCTACTTTCGATGAAACCATTATTTTAATTCCTCTTTTATTTAGTAATTTGCTTAATCTAGAAGATACCTCTTTATCAACCATAGGAATTATAGTATCCAAAAATTCAACAATAGTCACATCTGAACCAAATTCGTTTAAGATTCCTGCAAACTCAATTCCTATAACTCCTCCTCCAACAATTACAATTTTCTTAGGCAAATTATTCATTTCTAAGGCTTCTTTACTCGTTATTACGCCTTCTAAATTAGCTCCTTTTATTGGTGGCTTAGAAGATTTTGAGCCAGATGCAATTAAAATATTTCTACCTTTAATTATTTTCTTAGACCCATCATCCAAATTTACTTCTACAGAATCTCTACTTATTAGTTTTGCTTCACCTTTTTCTATTACTACTTTATTAGCCTTTAATAGTCCTTTTACACCACTAGTTAAAGTTTTTACTACCTTTTTCTTTCTTGATTGTACTTTTTCTAAGTCCAGTTCATATTTGTCAACTTTTATACCGTATTCTTCAGCATGATTAAAATAATTTAAAACTTGTGCATCCTTAAATAATGTCTTTGTAGGAATACAACCTGTATTTAAGCAAGTACCTCCAAGTTCATTTTTTTCTATAATTACAACATTTAATCCAAGTTGAGCTCCTCTAATTGCTGCAACATATCCTCCTGGTCCACCACCAATTACTATTAAATCAGTGTTCATCTTCACTATTCCTCCTTTTAAGTCATAAATATTAATCCACTATACACAAAATTTTGTTATCAATATTTATACGCTGTTAAATCTATTTGATTTTTAATATCATAATGAAGTTTTTGACGTGTAAATATAAAATTATTTTTATGAATTCCTATTGTCAATAATTCTGAATGTGGATGTTCTAAATGGCTATAAGGTATTGTACAACCTGGAGTCATACTTCCACCTACAAATACCATCGAATAATTTATAAAATATTCATCGAGTAACTTACTCTCTATTAAGTGCGTACAATATGAAGGAGATTCTACACACACTTTTTCTATCCCTAAATTTTTAAGAACATAAAGCAATACCTCAGAATCTGGCGTACTATCTTTTCCAGTGACAATTACAGGAAAAACATCAAAATCTTTATATAATTCTTCAAATATATAATCATCAACATCCTTAATTGAACTAAAATTTCCTATACATACATGTTTTAAAGGAGAGTTTTCTTTTATATACTCCCATCCGTTTGGAGATGTAGCTATAACCATTTTGTATTCTTGGCTTTTATCAACCTTAAATGTATAGTGATTAAATGGAATATCTGTAGCATCAAAAGAAACTACTACCCCACATGGTTGATATTTTTTATTTAAACAATCTTTTCTTTGTTGTGTCAGACCTTCATCATATACATGACATGTTATTCCAGGTTCATTTTGAAGAGTTCTGGCTCCAATAATCACAGCATCTGAACAAGCTCTTAATACATTTAAAACCCAAAAATCTGCTAGGGCACCATCTGGGTCTATAAAATTATTTTTCCCAATTAAAGGTCCTGCCTTATTATCTTCATAGGCCATCTTTCCATCTGAAGATAACACCATAGATGAAAATATGTATGGTCTTTTTTCACTTGCCTGAGGAAAAAATAATTCTGTATAATACTCTACAACATCTGGTACACATACATCTTCTTTAGAATTTGACTTTATTGTACTTAATATCTTTTCATTTCTATTTAATACATCTATTTTTAAATTACCTCTTGGTATACTGAAAAATTCAAGATTATTCATACTCTTACCATCCTCTCTTAATTGTTTTACAATCTATAAATTCTTTTTCCCCACTGTACATTACCTAGACCAACATCAGCTATTAATTTACTTGCTATTTGTTGAGTTTTATATAATACCTTTTCTTCATCTATAGTTGTTATCTGATTATTCTCCATAACCACTTTTCCATCTATAATAGAAGTTTCTATATTATTTGGAGTAGATGAATATATTAGTGAACTAATTGGGTCGTGAATTGGTATAGAAATTGAACTTTTATATGGGTTATAAATTACAATATCGGCGTTTTTTCCTACCTCTATTGAACCTAGTGAATCTAATTTATTTATAGATTTTGCTCCCCCCAACGTTGCCATTTCAAGTACACTTGATGAAGGTAAAAGTTTTGCATCTCTATGAGTAACCTTTTGTAATAATGTAGTCATCTTCATTACTTCTAGCATATTTTGAGTATCATTACTAGCTGAACCATCGCATGCCAAACTTATAGTTAATCCCTCTTCTATAAACCTTGGAATTGGTGCCACTCCTGCTGCTAGAACCATATTAGATACAGGGTTATGAGATATTTTAACATCATACTTTTTAAATAACTCTATGTCTTCATCTGACATGTGTATACAATGAACTGCAATAAAATCAGGACCTAAAATCCCCATTTTTTCAAGATATGGTACAGTTCTCATACCTCTATCATCTAAACAATATTTATCATCATCTTCAGTTTCAAGTAAATGCATTGTTATTGGTATATTAAGTTCATCAGCTATCTTTCTTATCTCTTTATAGCCATCTTCTGTGTTATCCCATATAATCCCAGGTGCCAATGCCATACTAATTCTTGAATGGTTTTTATATTTTTTATCTAATCTTCTGACATCATCAAAGAATTTTTGCTCTGTATCATGATAAGTACAACCAAATTCCTCAGGAAATTTACTTGTATCTGTAAATCCTCTGCCAAGTATCCCTCTTATTCCTAAGTCTTCAAATGCTCGTATTATACTATCATCAAGCCCTTCTTTTCCATGACAATACATATAATCGAGTATAGTAGTTGTACCTGTTTTAATTGCTTCTATACACCCTGTTAATGCTGCATAATAGCAACACTCTTCATCTATCTTATGGATAGCTCTTCTAACAGAACTATCAAGCCAGTCTAGCAATAATTTATCTCTTCCTAATCCCTTTAACAAAGTCTGAAATAGATGAGAATGAGTGCTTATGAATCCAGGAAAAACCACTTTACCTTTAGCATCTATAGTTTTTTCTGAAATATATTTTTCTAATAAATTGGCTTTTCCTATATCAATTATCTTGCTATTTTCAATTATTATACAAGCATCATTTAATATTTCCCTCTCAGTATTCATTGAAACTAGATAAGCGTTTTTAATTATCAAATCTACTTTTCTCATGCAGTAACCTCCATATAATTTTCTGCCATACTTTAATTTTGACAGATAGTTTGGAGAGAAAAATCTTTCGAGAAACGCATAACAAACTATCTGTCGATTACTGTGGTGCTTATAATATTATTTTACATCCATCTAAAATCTAAGAGATTTTGAGTAACTTCTTGAAGAAAACGTGCACCAGGGGCTCCATCTACCACTCTATGGTCATGAGTCAAACTCATATTCATTATAGAACCAGCATAAAATGCACCATCTTTTACAAGAACCTTTTCTATTATACTTCCAATACCTAAAATGGCACTTTCTGGTGTATTTAATACTGGAGTAAAATATGTTATTCCGAACATGCCTAAATTAGTTATAGTAATAGTTCCATTACTCATTTCATCTTGATTTAACTGATTATTTTTAGCTCTTTCACTTAAATCACTCAACTCTATACATATTGTTCTTAAATCTTTTAAATTTGCATTCTTTATTACAGGTACTACTAATCCATTTGGAATGTCTACAGCTATACCTACATTAATTTCATCATTTATTTTAAAATGATTTTCATCAAATACTTGTGTTCTAAGTTTAGGATGATTTTCGAGTGCTTGGGCTACAGCTTTTATTATAAGAGCTGTATAACTCAATTTAACACCTACATTTTTATACTTTTCTTTTAGACTCTTATATACTTTGGTTAGATTTGTAATTTCTAATTCAGTAGCAATCGTAGTTTGAGCTGTTGTCAATAAACTCTCATGCATTTTTTTCGCTATTATATTTTGCATTTGAGTCATTTTAGTTACCACATCATTTTCCCCTATAGTTGCCTTAGCACTCTTTATTTGAGGAATAGATGTAGCATCTTGCCGTACTCCTTTTTCAGCTACTTTAATTTGATTAGTTTCAACGACCTTTTCTTCTAGATTTTTATTCATGAAATTTTTTAAATCATCAATTGTTATTGCTCCATGTATTCCTGTACCCTCTATGTTTGAGTAGTTAATGCCTTTTTCTTCAGCTATTTTTTTAGCTCTTGGAGTTATTTTCTTCTCTACCACTAAATTTTTTACCTCTGTTATCTGCTCTAAGCTTGGAGTATCTTCTTCTTTTTCTATATCTGCTTTAACTGTTGGGTTAAGCCCACTAATATCTTCATTTTCATCTGCAATTATACAAATTATTTCTCCACAGTCTACAACTTCACCCTCTTCAAACAGTATCTTTCTTAGTACTCCATTTTCTGTAGCTTCAACTGTATTTGTTATCTTATCAGTTTCAATTTCTAAAAGTTCATCTCCCTTATTTACAATGGCACCTTCTTCAATCAACCATGTACCAATTGTCCCATCTTCCATAGAAAGACCAAACTTTGGCATTTTAACCTCTGTAATCATGACTTATCCTCCCTTGATTAATATTGCATAACTTCTCTACAAGCTCTAATTAGATTTTCTAATTTTGGCAAAACAAAATCCTCTAAAACTGGTGCATATGCTACTGGAGCATCAATTGATGTAACTCTTTTTATTGGTGCACTTAGATACTCAAATACATCTTCATTTATCATGGCAGATATTTCAGCCGCCCATCCTCCTACTCTTGGTCCTTCTTGAGCAATGACCAATCTGCTAGTTTTTGCTACTGACTCTACTATAGTTTTTTTGTCATAAGGAAAAACAGTTCTAAGGTCGATTATCTCTACATTAATTCCTTCTTTTTGAAGTTCATTTGCTGCTTTGTGTGCTAGACCTAACATCATTTGAGTAGCTACTATTGTAACATCACTACCTACTCTCTCAATCTCAGCTTCATATAGAGGAATCTCATATGGTTCAACTGGTACTTCACCTTTAACGTTATATAGCATTTTATGTTCCAAAAATAATACTGGATTATCGTTCTTTATAGCCGAAAGTAACATTCCCTTGGCTTCATAAGGTGTTGTTGGTGAAACTACTACAAGCCCTGGAGTATTCATAAACCATGATTCTGCACAAACTGAATGATGATATGCACAACGTATACCAGCACCCTGTACAGCACGAACTGTAATTGGACAATGAGCTTTCCCCTGAAACATAAAATTAAGCTTTGCTGCATTATTTACAAGTTGGTCAAAACAAACACCTAAAAAGTCTGCAAACATTATCTCAGGTACGGGTCTTAGTCCACAAAGTGCCGCTCCATTTGATAATCCTAATATAGCTGACTCAGATAAAGCTGTATCCTTGATTCTATTTGGCCATTTAGCCATTATTCCTTTGGTAATTCCAAAATCTCCACCCATTT
Organism: Clostridioides sp. LIBA-6822; assembly: GCF_056688955.1. NCBI lineage: Bacteria > Bacillati > Bacillota > Clostridia > Peptostreptococcales > Peptostreptococcaceae > Clostridioides > Clostridioides sp. LIBA-6822. The sequence continues at coordinate 3,439,646 of NZ_CP196995.1, forward strand.
TAGCGACATCTTCACCTAATATAAAAACTCTATCATCATTTTCCATAGCTTGATGAAGTGCTTCATTTATTGCCATTCCATACGAAAGTTTTCTTCCCATTATCTTATTTCCACCTCTCTATCAACATATGTGTGTGTAACTGCATCTTTAACATCTGGTGATGGACTCTCCAATGAGAATCTTAGCATTTCTTGAACATCATCTTCTATCTCTTCTTCAATATCTTTAAGTACATCGTCTGACATACCTTCTCTTTCAATAAGTATTTTTCTCGTTAACTTTATTGGGTCTCTGTCTTTCCAGTACTTAACTTCTTCTTCAGGTCTATATGCTGCTGGGTCCCCTGCAAAATGACCTTGCCAACGATAAGTAAGAAACTCTATCAATGTTGGACCTTCTCCTTTTCTTGCTCTATCTGCTGCTTTTTCTACTATCTCAATTACTGCTTCTACATCATTACCATCTACTCTATAACTTGGAATCTCGTATCCTTCACCCCATGTTTTTAATTCTTTTTGAGGATGAGAATCTGTATAGTGTGTAGATATAGCATACTGATTATTAAGCAAACAGTATATAATTGGTAGTTTCCATGTGGCTGACATGTTAAGGCTTTCATGACAAGTACCTTCTCCCAAAGTGCCATCACCTAAAAATACTGCTGTAACATCGTCAGTTTCTTTATATACAGATGCAAAAGCTGTACCTAGGCAAGTTACCATCGTAGAACCTTGTATTCCATTGAATCCCATATTTCTACATTCAATATCATTTATATGCATTGAACCACCTCTGCCACCATTTATACCTGTAGCTTTAGCAAATATTTCAGCCATTACAAGTTTTGGGTCGGTTCCACAAAGTGCTATAGTTCCATGTCCTCTATGGTCTGGAAATTTATAATCTGTTTTTCTAAGTGCATCTACTATACCTGCTTGACAAGCCTCCTGCCCTATACTTAAATGCACAAATCCTGGTATAGTTCCATTTGCAGCATACTCTTCTATTACTTCTTCAAATCTTCGAATCATAACCATATCACGGTATAATTTTTCTAATCTTGTTTTATCTAATACCATTTTGTATCCCCCTAAACTAATAGAATTTAAATCATTTATTTTAAGAAACTTCTTTCAAGAGCTGAATAGTTTATCTCTCCTGATGAAAATGATTTTCCAGTATTTATATTGTGTATCTGTATTTTGCCAATTGAATGTACATCATGGTCTACATAGAAAAAATCTCTTCCTGCTTTTTCAAATACATCCTCAAACAACTCTCCATAATTTGGAGATGATGTTTTTCCTGCCAATTGGTGTATAGTCTTTGCAATAGCAGTGTCAGTTGAGTCTACCCAAAACTCAGTTTCACTACCATAAATTAATGCATCATTTATTCTTCCCATAGTTTTAATTTCATCTTTTACTATTGGTGCTATTGGTGCTTTTCCTCTTGCAAGTACAATTTGACCTGCATCGAAGTTTTTTTCAAACATTTTATGACATACTTGCTCAATGATTCTTGCTGATACTTGCATTGATGCTACAATACATGTACTCGGTGAAATCAATATATATGTGTCTTCTGGTTTTACTCTACAAGCATTTGCAATTTCTAAAATGGTTTTCTCATCAGGGTATTTTACATCTTGAATGCATAAGACTGCTTCATGATAATCATCTTCATATGGAGTCATTTCAAAATACCAATCTGATTTAACTCTTGCTAAAGCTCTTGCTGGACCTGACCCTATAGTTGCAAACTCTCCTTCACCCAGTTTCCATCCTGCAATCTGTGAACCCATACATGCAATTAAAGGCTTATCTATGAATACTTCAACAGATGAAAAAGAATATTCTTCATTTAATTTAAAATCTCCCAGTGTTACTATTCCTAAATCACCTATGGAAGCTCTGGTAAATAAAACACCTGCTTTCCAACTTCCACTACAATTTAGACCCATATCAATTATAGTTGCTCCACAATCTGTCTTAATAACTTCACATCCTAATGATTCTGCATCTTCCAGTATTTCTCTTACTACTACCATTGCCTTTTTATTTAAACTTATCATTTTTATACCTCTCAATATATTTTATTTATGCCTTTTTTCCACAGACATCAATTGCAGCCCCCATTATTGGACTAGCTTCATCAGATGCTAAAAAAGTCACAACCTTTGATACTTCTTCTACTTGCAACATTTCTGCAAGTGGTATTGTAACTGCATCATCATAGTCAAATCTTTTTCTTGTATATTCTGTATTTGTCATTCCTAAATATATTGCGTTTACATTAATTCCATATTCTTTCACTTCTTCAGATAAAGTTTGAGTAAAACTTACCACGCCTCCTTTAGAAGCTGCATATGCACCAAATCCTGGAAAAAAGTGCTTTGCTGCTGTAGAACTAATATTTATTATTTTTCCATATCTTTTATCTATCATTGTCTTGAGAACAGCCTTAGTACAATAAAAAGTTCCACTCAAATTCGTCTTTATTTGAGCATCCCATTCTTCAGCTGTAGTGTCAATTACTGGAGATGATTTATGAATAGCAACATTATTAATCAAAACATCTACAACTCCAAATTTTTCTATTAAATTTTTAAAGCAATTGTCTACTTCTTCAGAGTTACTTACATCACAAACTGAAACAAATGCTCTACCGCCAGATTTGATGATTTTCTCTGCAATATTATCCAACTTACTTTTAGTTCTACCAAGCAAAATTACAATTGCCCCTTCTATACCAAAATCTAAAGCAAAACCTGCTCCTAAGCCTTGACCTGCTCCTGTTATCACAACAACTTTATCTCTAAACCTTAAATCCACAACCATCACACCCCTTACATTTACATAATTTATACTTACTCTAGAGAAAATTATTACACTACAATATCTAAAATTTCTTAAATATTTTTCTATTTTTTATAAGAGAAGATTAAATATTTATATTCTCTAGTAAAATATCTTTCTTTAATGGCAAACTATAAAAATCACACTTCAATGCATTTGCTACAGCATTTGCCACTGCTGGTGCTGATGGTACTACTGAACATTCCCCTATACTCTTAGCTCCAAATGGACCTCCAGGTTCTCCACATTCTATCATCCCTACTTTTATCTTAGGCATTTCACTTGCTTTTATCATGTGGTACGAACGAAATGAATTAGCCTTTATTCTTCCTCTATCATCAAATTCAAGTGCCTCTGTCAACGCATATCCTATTCCCATTTGAATTGCTCCTTCAATCTGACCTTCTACAGACATTGGGTTTAGTGCTTTTCCTACATCATGTACTGCCACATATTCTAACACCTTTACATTTCCTAATTTTGTATCAACTTCAACTTTGGCAAAATGTACACCATATGAACTTGCACCAGTATTTGAAGCAAATGTTTCAACCCCAATAATTTCTCTTAAATTTACTCTTTGTGCATGTATCATGACATCACACAATGTAGCTTGTTTATCTTTGTTTTTAATAGAATATACTTTGTCATTTTTTAATTCTATACATTCCTCATCCTCTTCCAAAAGTTGCGATGCTTCTTTTAAAAGTTGTTTTTTCACTGAATTTGCAACTTTTAAAGCTGCATTTCCAGATACGAATACTCCTCTACTTGCATAGTCACCTAGATTCCATGGTGATGCTTCTGTGTCTGCCTGTATACATTCTATTTTTTCTTGGCTTATTCCAAGTATTTCAGATATAATTTGTACTTGAACACTTACAGATGCATTTCCCATATCGTGAGTACCTGTATATAATACAGCTGAACCATCTTCATTCATCTTAAGCATCAGAGCTGTTATATCTCTATGTGCCCCAAAGCATCCATTTCCATGTGAACCAACTGCCATACCTATACCAATTAAGAATCTACCACTTGAATCGTTTTGTTGTTTAATCTGTTTTTTCCATTCAAATAGTTCCATTCCTTTCTTGATACAGTCCATTGGTCTTGGATTTCCATGAGGACTTTTAAATCGCTGATCTATTCCATCAGGCTCAACTAAATTCTTAAGTTGTAAATCTAAAATATCCATGTTGAGTTTCTTTGCAATTTTATTTAGTTGTGATTGTTGAGCAAAGAAAGCTTGTGGAGAACCATATCCTCTCATAGCTCCTGCAATTGGAGTATTTGTATACACTGGAATCCCAGTGTATCTCATATTTTCAATTTTATATGCTTTAAATACTTTATGGCTCATAGCTCCTATCACATTTAAGGCACTTGATGCATATGCTCCTGTATTTGTAATAACTTTCATATCTTGTGCTATAATTTGACCATCTTTCATAGCACCTGTTTTTAGATATACAACTGCACCATGTCTAGTTCTTGTTGAGGCTATAGTTTCTCTCCTATTAAGCTCTAATTTGACAGGTCTACCTGATAGTTTTGCTAGCAAAGCTACTATTGGCTCAATAGTAATTTCCAATTTGCCTCCAAAAGCACCACCAATAGCTGGACTTATCAATCTTACTTTATTCATTGGCAATTCAAATATTTTAGATAATATTACTCTAAAAGCAAAAGTATTTTGATTAGGGCTATAAACTGTAAGTTTTCCACTATAATCATAATCTGCAATAGCAACATGAGTTTCTATAGCTCCATGATGTATAGCTGGTAGTGTATATTTATCTTCAAAAACATAATCAGCTTTTTTCATAGCTTCTTCCACATTTCCACATTCTTGCACATTTTCTGGAAGTTTATTACCTCCTTTATGTATTGGATATGCATTTTCTTTTATTGCTTCTTCTGGATTGAATACTGAAGGTAATTCTTCATACTCAACTTCAATAAGTTTCAATGCCTTTTCAGCTATTTTTAAATCTTCAGCTGCAACAGCTGCAACTTTATCCCCCACAAAACGAACAACATCATCAAAAATGTATTCAACTTCAGGCAACTCATGCTCATAAAACCTCATTGCACTATTAAAAGCTATTCTTGGTGAATTTTTATATGTAGCTACAGCTTTTACTCCTTCTAACTTTTCTGCTTTTGATGTGTCTATTCTCTTGATTTTTGCATGTGCTACAGGACTAAATAATACTTTTGCATATAGCATATTCGGGATTTTCATATCTGCTGTATATCTAAGTTGACCAGTGGCTTTAAGCACGGCATCCCTTATTGGAACTCTTCCACCTATAACACTTAGTTCATTACTCACATACCACACCTCCCATCCTTTTTGCTGATAAAAGTATAGCCTCAACAATTTTTACATATCCTGTGCATCTACAAAGATTATTGTCTATGGATTTTCTAATATCCATTTCAGAAGGATTTGGATTTTTATCCAACAAAGCTTTTGCTGACATTATCATACCTGGAGTACAATACCCACATTGTACAGCTCCACAATCAATAAATGCTTGTTGGATTGGATGTATACTGACTCCATCTGATAACCCTTCAATTGTCAGGATTTTCTTACCCACTGCGTTTTTTGCTAAAATCAGACATGAATTCACTGCTTCTCCATCTAAAATTATTTTACAAGCTCCACAATCACCTGTACTACATCCACATTTACTTCCAGTTAGATTAAATTTTTCTCTTAAGACATAAAGTAAAGTCCACTTATTTTCTATGGCTACCTCTCTGACTCTGCCATTTATATCGAGTTCAATAACCTCCATAATCTTCACCTTCCATCTACAGAATTTAATTATGTATATCTCTACAAAATTGAGATTTTAATTACTTTGTCTATATTATTTAAGCCCTTTTTTCAACTCTTTTTCACACAAAGCCCTCTAATTATGGCTAAAAAAAGAGGAGCAAGGCGCTCCTCTTGGATATCCTTTCAGATTATACTTTTATTAAAATGAGTATCATATCTTTTGATTATTCAAATTTTTAAGGTTTTTGGGTAAAAAAAATAGAAGCAAGGCGCTCCTTCTTGGATATCCTTTCAGATTGTATTATAAGCTATTAGGTTTCCTTCAAAGTTCAATCCTATTTTTGGTAAAAAAAATAGAAGCAAGGCGCTCCTTCTTGGATATCCTTTAGAATTACGTTCTCTAAGCTTTACAACTTACTTCACTTTCAACTACATCTTCTTTTTCTTTAGGTAATATGATATTTAGTATTAAAGACAATAAAGCTGTTCCAGATATACCAGTCATTAAAGTGACTACTATACTTGGTAAAAATGCTAATGCAGCTTGGTTAAAATAACCACCCATACCAATACCTAATGAAACTGCTAAAATTGTTATATTGCGATTTGTCATTTTACCCATTCCAATAACTTTAATACCTGATGATGCAATTGTTCCAAACATCATAACTAATGTTCCCCCAATAACTGGGTCTGGTGTTAAAGCTAATATTTGTGCAAACTTTGGGAAAAATGCTAAAATACCTAACATTACTCCTCCAAGTGCTACTATGTACCTACTTGCAACACCTGTCATACAAATTATTCCTATGTTTGGGCTACCTGATATAACTGGAAGTCCATTGAACAAAGCTGCAAAACAACTTCCAACTCCATCTGCTCTTACTGCTCTCATCAATTCTGTTTGTGTAGGTAATCGATTCTCAACAGAGCTGACAACGCCTGTCGTATCTCCTATTATTTCCATAACTGTAACAATATGAATCGTACATATGGTCATAATAGCCCCTAAGTTGAACTCCAGCCCCCAAAATACAGGCTTTGGCATTGCAAACCAATTTGCTTGTGCCATACTAGAAAAATCAACCATACCAAATATCACTGCTACTACATACCCTATCACTATTGAAATTATTATGGATGCTACCTTTAGAAAACCTTTTCCGAATTGATTTAAAATGAGTGTCAACAGCAATGTAAATACAGCTAAAGAAAAATTAGCAACTACATCTGGGCTATGAACATCAAATGATACTGCATAGTCAAACGAAGAACTCATAAGTGATAACCCAACTGCTAAAACGACACTTCCTGTAACCGTAGGTGTAAAATATTTATGCAAATATTTTACTGCATATGGTCCTACTAAAGTTAAAACTACACTTCCTACAAGTACTGCCCCAAAAGCTCCAGCAATACCAACATCATTATTTGTACCTAAGGCAATTAATGGTGCTACAAAGGTGAAACTACCACCAGTAACAATTGGCAACCGTGACCCTACTGGCCCAATCCCCATAGATTGCAGTATGGTGCTCACTCCTGCAATCAACATCGAACATTGAATCAAAAATGCAGTCTCACTTAGTGAGAGACCCATGCCAACAGCTACTAAAATAGCACCAGACATAGTACCCGCAAAAGCAGAAAAAACATGTTGCATACTAAGCGGTATTGCTGTTAGAAACTTTGGCTTGTCGTTAAATCCATACTTGTAATTTTCCATATCTTACCCCTTATCGCTCCCGCCATTGCCGCCAAATGTATGGAGCTATGTAATAAATTATTAGTAACCTTAAAAGTTAGAGCCTAATAAATATTGCACAGTTAAATTATGAAGTTTTAGTTATACATTTTGAAATTAGAAAAGCTCTAATTTAAGGAGTGGCGGAGGATTACTTACTAAAAAAATAAAACGTTTGCTTTTAGCATTATTTTTATTTTTTGTAAACTAGGTAATTAATCCGATTTTTAATTGTATTATACAGTCATGATTTTATACTGTCAAGATTATTCTGACAATTTAATTTCAACTTTATTTATATTTCTTAAAATAAAAATAATACTTATTTTGTAGAACAAAGTCAGAATTAAAATTCTTTAATGCTTAAATATATGTTATTTTTTTATCATTTTTACTTAGCTTTATAAGATATATATAAAGAATTATAGCTTAATCTAAAGTTATTTTACATGTTATATTTCTACGATAACCATAATATATAATACTTATCTATATTACATTTATCATATTTTGTATAAGTAAATTATGTTAACTAATAGGTAGAAAAGCTCTTCTTAAGCAGTTAGAAATTTTCTTTATCAGACAACTGTAATACTGTGATAAATACTATATTTTACATATACTCACAACCAACAAACGTATATATTTAAAATCATAATTTTATTTTATATCATTTTAATATATATAACATAATTTGAATTATTTCTATGATTTTTAAGTCATGAAACATATAATTATTTTTTTAATATAACTTCCATATTTTCGTTATAATTTTATCATTTTTTGTTTATAAAGTATTTTTCCCAAAACGATATAATTTTTTATTTATCCAATTTTTCTACATAATTTAATGTTTAAAAATATTAATTTTTTCACTACAGAATAGAAATATTTTTTATATGCATCTTCACTTTTATTAAAATAAATTAAATTTTATTACTATAAGTAAAAACGAAACATGATTTTTATTTAAATAAATTTCAAATTTCGTCTTTACTTGTTTGGTATTTATTTAATTTTTAGATTTCTATTATTTTCAAGAATTTATTTTTTTAATACTTCACCATATTGATTACCAGTAACCTTCCCATCTTCCAATGCAATTTTTCCATTTACAATTACATATTCAACACCTGTAGCTAATAATTGTGGATTTGAAAAATCAATATTTTCTGACCTAGGATAACTATAGTTCTCCATATCAATAACAGCTATATCAGCTATTTTTCCTTCTTCAAGAATACCTCTATTTTTTATTTTAAACTGCCTAGCTGGTAATGAGGTTACTCTTCTTACAATTTCTTCTAGTCTTACACCTGATTTTCTGTACATATTGAAGAAAATTGGAAAAGCTCCTCTTCTTTGTAGTTCAAACCATGACATATCCCCACCTACACTAAACAAACAATCTGAACCAACCATAACAAATGGGTTATCAATTATTTTATCATCATGCAATTTATCCGGAAAATCAGCTCTATACATTCCCCCTAAACAAAAGATAAGCTCTTCATCTCCATATAAAAGTAAATCGAGTAATAACTTGTCCTCATCCATACCTTTTTGTATGGCTATTTCACGTATTGATTTCTTTTCCATGTCAATATCCTTAGTGTTTAGGAGTATTATACTCCCTCTATCTCCAAGTATAAATGCCTCTTTTAATATAAGCGCTCTTCCCTCTTCATTTCTAAGAGCATCCATTACTCCATCTATACCTAATTCAAATAGACTAGATGATATTGCCATAATAAATTGAATCACTCTTTTTTTCTTCATGCAATGCCCAGAACTTCTTGGCACTGTATCAACCATTATATCAACACCATTGTATCTTGCTTTTAATATCTCATCAAAGGCTTCTACTTCAACTGGACTTAAATGCGATACTTGGACTCTAGCACCACTTTTTTGACCTACCTCTATAGTTTCTTTTACTGCATTATATCTTCCTATGTAATCTCTAATATGAGATGTATATATACCATCATGTTCTTTAATTAACTTTGCAATATCAACCAGTTCATCAATATCAGCATACTTACTTGGTATATATGCCAATCCAGTAGATATTCCAAAAGCTCCACTTTTCATGCCATCATTTATTATCTCTGCAATTTCATTTTTTTCTTTTTCTGTAGGTGGTCTATCTTTAGACCCTCCCATAACACTCCATCTTATAGTACCATGCCCCAATAAAAATCCCATATTAATAGAAATACTACTTTCAGATATAAGGTCGCAATATTCTGTAAAATCATTCCAATATTTATTTTTATCTATAAGATATTTTTTCTCTTCTTCAAGTAATAGGCCGTTTTTATACATATATTCATATATATTTTCAGAAGAATATGGTGTTATAGAATGTCCACAGTTACCATTTATAGTTGTTGTAACTCCTTGTTTTAGGAATTTTTCAAATTTGCCATCTAGTATTGCTACTATCTCTTCATGAACATGAGGGTCAATAAATCCAGGTGTTATAACTTTTCCGCAACAATCAATTTCTTTATTTGTATTTTCATTTATCTCAGAATTCATTTTAACTATTAAATTGTCTTTAATTGCTATATCTCCATAAAAACCAGTATTTCCAGTACCATCTACTATAAATCCATTTTTTAAGATTAAATCGTATATCAAGATACTCCCTCCCTAAAGCCACATTTTTAGTAATATTCATTGTAATTTTTTATACCTTAAAAGTAAATTATTATATTTAAAAACTTATTATCATTTCACTGTTGTTAATCACTAAGCTTATCTTTATACATAGCTCTTGCAATTAATATAGTTCCAAATACACATATAAGAACTACTAAAGACTGAGGTATTATACCTTGCTTTGATAATATAATAGTCAATACAGATATTACTATTGCTACTAAACCTAATTTTTTATCTTGTAAAAATACTTGTCCAAATACTGACCCAAATAGAGCTGGTAAGATTAAATTTAGTTTCTCTACTACTTCAGCTGGAATCTTAGATAATACACTTCCTCCTAGAATTACTCCTATCGTTAATATACTTATATTCACTAAAATAGATACAGCTATACCTATTGTAGATATTATTGAACCTTCTTCTGTTCCTGATTCAACTTCTGCTGCTTTTTGAGCTGCTATTGAACATGGTAGCCTCATATTAGATATATTCCCAGAAAGAAAACTCATATAAGTTCCTGGTATACCTAAAATTGGCGAATAAGAAACTGGTTCTATTATATAGTTTGGTGCACTCATACTAACAATTGCCATCGTACTTGCCAATAGTGCTGATATTGGAGGCATAAGACCAAATCCAAAACTCAAAATTATTCCAGGTACCAATGCTGCTATAATACCCAAAGATAATGTCAATCTTCCATACCTTATCATAAAAGGTAAGTATTCTTCATTGTATATAGATTTTACTTTACTCATAAAACTCCCCCCTTTATATTATTGAAGCTATTATCATTCCGCTGAACATTGATATTGTAAGCCCCCACTCTCTTAACCATTTTATATTTTTCTTCTTTTCAAGCATACATAATATTATCATTATAACCATCCCACTTATACATGCGATTGTACCATTATCAAAACGCAACACCCTATCAGCGTTTAGATATGCAAATGAACCTAGCATAGCTCCTAAAGATATTATTGGTATAAATGATTTCTTTCCACTAGATATAACATTGGTTATCTTGTCTAGTTTATGTCCAAATAGTAATGTGAATATTATCCATCCTAAAGAACCCAGTATCATAGTCCAAACTGCATTTGTAAATGCAAGTTTTGTCATTTCAGAAGAACCCAAAGTTATACCTAATGCATCTGTACCAAATCCAGCTGACATAGATTCAAAAATTACAGAACCTATAAAAGATAGTCTCATCCATGCTATAGGTCCACCCATAGTAACTATAAGTGATACCATTCCAGCAAATATAGTCATTGAAGGTCCTATAGCTGAAATAGCACTACTTTTGACAGCTGACTTTATTTGTTTATCTGTTATTCCCATTGTTTTACCAACTTTACAAGACTTTATAGCAAATATAAGTGACTGTACTACTACTATTGATACTGCTACTGTACTTGCTATCCACAAGAGTGGATGATTAGCTAATTTTAAATAATCCATTTATAAAACCTCCCTATAAATCCTCAAATTTTATTAATACTTCTACTCTATTTACTTATTTCCATACCTGCTTCAATACCCTAAGTATATTTCCACCTAGTACCTTTTCTATTTCCTCATCACTATAACCATGTTTTACTAGATATCTAACAATATTTTTTGAAGTCTCAGTTGGATTCTCAAGACCTTTTACGTATTCTACTTTTGGATGTTCTTTTGTACCTGTTATCTTTTTTATATCAAATCTAGCAGCTAGTACTGAGTGTAATTTTACATGGTCACCATATACTGTATCTGGCCCAAAAGCCACATGGTCTATTCCTACTAAATTTTTAATATACTCAAAATGCTCCATAAATGACTCTATTGAATGTTCTTTATTTTTCTCAGTTATCGTCGTATGAGGTGCTGCTTCTACACCTATAACCCCTCCTTTTTTAGCACATGCTATTAGCACTTCGTCTGGAGTTAGTCTCTTTGTATCCCATAAACTTCTTGCCCCAACATGGCTTAATATTATTGGGTCCTTACTATACTCTATAACATCAAGTGTTGTCTGTACTCCAACATGAGAACAATCTATTGCCATTCCAATCTTATTCATTCTTTCAACAGCTTTTCTACCAAAATTTGTAAGACCGCCATCTTTTTCTTCTTTTAATCCTGAGCCTAGTGCATTGGATTCACTGTATGTAATACCCATTAACCTTATACCAAATCCATATAGTATATCTATTCTATCAAGTTCATTCTCTATTGGTGCTGCCCCTTCTAGTGTTGGTATTAATGCCACTTTACCTTCACTTTTAGCTCTGTATATATCCTCCACTTTTTCACACTTTATAACAAAATCTTGGTGTGCTAAATCACATAACCTCATACCTAAATCTATTAATATATCATCCCACTTCCATCCTGCATTTGATGTTATTGTACATACACCATCCATTAAATTATCAAATATAGCATCGTAATATCCTCTTGATAATGCTTCATAAGCACATCTTTGTTTGCCCTCTCTATTGTATTCAAATATATCTCTTTCTAAGTGTTCTGGAAATAAAACTGGATGTTCATGTAGTGATATAAATATTTTGTTATCTACTATATTTTTAACCTTAGCTTCTTGAACATCATCTAACTCGATAAGGTACTCTTTTACTCTCTTATCTCCTTTACACATCTCAATATATGAAATATCTTTTCCCTTTTCTAAATAACTATAAGCTTCATATCCTTTATAAGCTGACTTCATAACAATATCCTCCAAATTCTACAATTTTTTATATTTTCACTATGTAGCAATTGATATGCCAAAATATAAATTTTAATTGTATATTAAATCTTTCAAAAAATAAAAACGGTAGTAAAGTGATGATTTACTACTGTTTATTAGAAATAATATTTTTTATTTTTAATTTAATATTTTTAAAATTATCTCAATATTTAAAATAATTTTACTTATTTAGAATTATTATAGGGAGTTTTTAGGGGATTTCACATTTATAGCCCCCTATATTTCCCCCTTAAATTTTACATATGATATAAAATTCTTTCCTTCATCAGTTATAAAACTCCCTTGTTTTTTTACTCCAGATGACAGTAATCCATGTTTTTTTAACTTATCTATTCTTTTTCTAATTTGGTCTACACTTAATGTCATACTTTTTTCTTTTAAGATTTCTTGTAATTTATTTCTTCCTAATGATATATTTTTATTATTCCAAGTTTCTATACTCATCAATATACAAATACTCTCATTAAAGAAATTTGATTGTTTAAAATCCAATATAATTGAATCAAAATTTTCATTAACTAAAGTATTGTTATTTTGAAATTTAAATTGTTCTGGCAAATGCTCATAGTCTACTCTATCTTCCTCTACTATAGTGTCGATATAATAAATCAAATTCTTAAGCTCTCTCACATTACCTGGCCACTCATACAATTTTAATACCTGCATTGATTTTTCTGTAAAACATTTATTGCTATTTATTTCATCCAAAAAATACTTACTTATAAGGGGTATATCTTCCTTACGCTCCCTAAGCCTTGGTATTTCTATATGTAATACATTAATCCTATAATACAAATCTTCTCTAAAAGAACCTTCTTTGATTTTTTTCTTCAAATCTTTATTTGTAGCAGCTATAATCCTAACATCTATTGGTATAATTTTACTTCCGCCCATTCTCATAACTTCTTTTTCTTGTAAAACTCTCAACAATCTTTGCTGTACCTCTAGAGAGATATCACCTATCTCATCTAAAAAAATTGTTCCTGTATGTGCTCTTTCAAATATCCCTATTTTTCCGCCTTTTATCGCACCTGTGAAACTGCCTTCTTCATACCCAAAAAGTTCGCTTTCAATAAGTGTATCTGACAAAGAAGATAGATTGACTGCAACAAACGGCTTGTCTTTTCTTAGAGACTCATTGTGTATTGCCTGGGCAAATATTTCCTTTCCTGTTCCATTTTCTCCAAGTATCAACACAGAAAAATCTGTAGATGCTATTTTTCTTGCTATATTAATTTTTTCTTTTATTATTTTACTCTCACCTACAACATTCTCAAATGTGTACTTTGATACAAATCCCTTTGTCTGAAATTTATTTTGAATCTTATCCTCAAGCATCTGAATTGCACTTATATCTTTAATACTTATAATACTTTTTATTCGTTCATTATTTTCATACACATTTACTTTATTAATTATGAGTTTTTTGTTATTTAGGCTTACTACTTCATCACTAACTTCATCCTCTTGAAAAAATATTTTTTTAATAATTTTATCACTAAATAAATCCATAAAATTATTAGATATAATCTCATTTTGGTCTATTCCAACTAGATTAGAAAATACTTTATTGCAATATATAAATTTCCCTAATTTATCAATAGAAGCAATACCTTCATCGATAATCTCCAAAAAACTCTTCATAGTTTTATTCATAGTTGTATAGTATCTATATCCACTTACTGTGTCTTCATTATATTTTTCTTTAATAATATGTAATTTATCTATAGATATATTCAGCTTTGTAAAGATTTCTATAACTGTATTTATATCTATTATTTTAGCCCCTATATCTATTATTTGCTTTAAGTTCTGTGGTACTCTATTTCTACTTCCTGTAATAATTCCAATCTCACATTTAGACTTATCACATCCTGGATAATATGGTATTAGATTAATATGAATTAATCCTAATTTTTTAATTATCTTGGCGGTTTCATCTGCTGATTCTTTATAATCATCTATAACCATAACTTCAGAATCATTTTCTATACTTATTATCTGGTTTATATTTTCAATATTTATTGTACGATGTACTATTACAATAGGTATATTTTTATCTATATTATTGTGTATATGCTCTTTTATCTCATTATCTGAACATACTATAAGCTCATACTTTAATAGTTCAATATTTATGCTATCCATATAGACTAAATTATCTATATTACAAAATTCTCCAAATATATTTTCTAATTGTTTTGAGATATCTATATTTATTTTGTCATCTGTTGATACAAATAAAATATTATGTTTTTTCATACCATCACCTCCTGTTTAGTGAATATAGAAACTAATAATTTGGTCTATTGTAGCACTTTTTAAAAAAGTTTTAAATCTTAAAAAGCATATTTTATATCATTTGTTATTATTTTCCATAGGAAAACAGTGTATCTTCTATTTTTTCATCTATACTTCAATTTCTAATATGATTATTTTGACGTTGTTGTAATAGTAACAAAAATTTAATATAATATTGTTAATGCATCAACGAATTGGAGGACGGTTCATGAATAAAGAAGAACAAGTCATAACAGGCTTTAGGAACTTATTTAACAAACTGGCTTGGCTTAATAAGTCTAAGATGGAAGAGGCACTTAAGGATTATAAACCTTCTGAGGTACATTGTATAGAATACATTGCAAAAAATACAGATTCCAACGTAACAAAACTTGCAGAATCTTTTTATATGACTAGAGGAGCTATGAGCAAAATAACTAAAAAGCTCATGAAAAAAGGCTATATTGAAAGTTATCAAAAACAGGATAACAAAAAAGAAATCTATTTTAGGCTTACTAAACAAGGAAAAGAAATTAACAAGGTTCATGAGGAACTGCATAGAGAATTTCAAGAAAGAGATAAAACTGTATTTGAAGATGTAACAGAAGAACAGTTTAACAGTATGATTAACCTTGTAGAAAAGTATAACAGGCATTTGGATGCAGAGATTAGAAAACTTGATATAGATATTAAATCAGAATAAATTTAAATGAATAAAATGAAACTGTAGCAACCAAACTCTGATGAGAACAGGTTGCTTTTTTATCGCCATTTTTTGTTGACAAAGAAACAAAATGATGATACGATAAATATGTTTCCAAGGAATCAAAACCAACTTTTGAAAGGAGAATTTAAATGTTCAAATTTAAATCAAACAATAGAGGAAGCATAGAACAAACCCTAAATAAAAAAGCTTTAACATTTGGTCTTATGTCTGTGTTTCTTTGTGGAATAGGCTTCAGTATTATAAATCCTGTTGTTCCATTCTTAGTACAACCTTATATAACTAACCCCCAAAATCAAGCCATAGTCGTTACTCTACTTACATCCATTTATGCATTCTGTGTATTTTTTGCTGCTCCTGGACTTGGGGCCTTAAGTGATAGATATGGCCGTCGACCTTTACTCTTAATATGCTTCCTAGGCTCTGCAATTGGATACTTAATCTTTGGTATAGGAGGAGCTCTATGGGTATTATTTGCAGGACGTATAATAGAAGGACTAACAGGAGGTAGTATAAGTACTATCTTCGCATATTTTGCAGATATCACCCCTATAGGACAACGAACAAAATACTTTGGGTGGGTTAGTGCAGTTGCAGGTGCAGGTGCTGCTATAGGACCCACTATTGGAGGATTACTTGCAAGATTTGGTTATTCTGTACCTATGTATTTCGGTGCAACAATTACTTTATTAAATTTTATCTATGGATTCTTATATATGCCTGAGAGCCTTGACAAAACTAATAGACTTAAGAAGATTACTTTTGTAAGATTGAATCCCTTTACTCAACTCATAAATGTACTTTCCATAAATAACTTAAAAAGATTACTTATCTCAGGATTTTTACTTTGGATACCCAATGGCTCTTTACAGGCTGTCTTTTCTCAATTTACACTAGATACTTTCAATTGGGGACCTACACTAATTGGGCTTATGTTTTCAATTATGGGTATACAAGATATAATTTCACAAGGTTTTATAATGCCAAAGCTTTTATTAAAGCTTAGTGATGTACAAATAGTAATTTTAGGAATGGTTTCGGAGATTGCAGGTTACTGCTTTATTGCAGCATCAGCTTTACTCTCATTCTATCCCCTTTTTATTATTGGAATGTTTATATTTGGCTTTGGTGATTCAATTTTTGGACCTTCATTCAATGGAATGGTATCCAAATCTGTTGATTCTAGTGAACAAGGAAGAATTCAAGGAGGTAGCCAATCTATTCAATCTTTAGCGAGAATAATTGGACCTATCATTGGAGGTCAAATCTATGTATCATTTGGTCATGCTTCCCCTGCTTTCATGGGTATAATACTTATATCAGCAGCAATATCAGTCCTATACAAAAGTATACATATAAATAAATAGACATATTCTTTATTCAGATAAGCATTTATTTTTATTTTTGATTATAGATTAATTAATTTCTCTTTATAGAGGAATTCTTCCTAAATAACATACATAGCAGTTAACTTTAATGACATATAATAATAGGGTCTCAGAACTTAGTGATAGTTCTAAAACCCCATTTATCTATAGTATATGAAGTGGCATAAGACTTAATCTATACCACTTTATATAATATTATCTTATTTTTAAATACTACTAAAATATTTCTATTCCTCTAAAAACTGTAAAAATTCCTGATTAAATAGTTTGAGTTCATCATAGAATATAGCATGACCACTATACTCAAAAGTATATAAAGTTGAATCTTCTATTTTTTCATTCATAAAAACTGCAAACTCATATGGGCATACTTGGTCTAATTTTCCATGGAATATACCTGTTGGCACTCTTACACATTTTAAATCGTTAAACAATTCTTCATCTCTTAAAGATACAGCTGTTCCAATCGTGCCAATACCCGATGCGCTAAAACCAATGTCGTCAAACCACCTTCTAAAGCTTTCTGATGGATTAGATGCAAATACTTTTTCTCCAAAATTACTTACCATTTCTGGTCTATCAGTACATGCCTGAGCTATTAATTTATTAACATCCTCACGTGTCATACCATATGGAAACTCTGGAGGTCTTTGTACAAATGATGGTGCAGCGGCAGCAAACAATGCCAATTTTGATACACCATACCCATGAAATAGACTCATATATCTAAGTACAATTGCTCCCCCCATTGAAAAACCAACAAGGGTAAAATCTCTTAATCCAAGAGCATGCACCACCTTATAAATATCATCTGCTAATTGGCTATAATTATACCCTCCTGATGTTGCATCAGACTTGCCAAAACCTCTTAAATCAATTGAAACTGTTCTATATCCAAGTTTTGGCAGTATATTAGTTTGATATTCAAATATCTCATGCCCTAATGGCCAACCATGTATAAAAAGTACTGTTTTTTTAGCGTGCGGATTTAAATCATACACTGCTATATTTATACCATTTACATATACATAATACATATCAATAGCAACTCCCTTCAAGAAAATTTATGATATCTATTTTATATATATGAATAAAATTATGAATAGCTAAACTTTCGAGTTTATCTGCAGTACTTTTCTATTGCTTTTTTAAACAAGCCTACATGAACTTTTTCGTCTAAAATTATTCTATTTAATATAGCTTTTATATAAGGGTCTTCTATAATACTTATATCTCTATAATAATTATCAATAGCTACATACTCCAAGTGTAAATCTGATTTTAGTCTGTCGCAAATGGAATCTCCATAATATACAAAACTGCCATTCCAATATGCACCACATGAACTTGTAGAACCCCTGTATACAGGGTTTCCACCCAACAATCTTATTGTCTTTGCCAATATCTCCATATGTAACATCTCTGTTATAGATATATTTACCCACATTTCATTAAGTTCTTTATAATTTTCATCTGAATCAAAATCATGGTACAAGTACTGTGTTACACTTGTAAATTCACTAGCTCTACCAGAATAATCATCCATCAGTAGTTCTGCATAATACTTATTTGGTCCTAAGACTCTTATTTCTGGGTATGGTTCATCACTTGAATATCCCTTTCTCTTGTGCATATCGTAATGTGCATCACTCATAATATATCCTCCTCTAAATTTAACATATGATATTAATTGTATGCATATAAATCCGTCTCTATGATTTAAATACTAAAACTTAAATTACATAGTAAAAAGCCATGTTAATTTTGATTAACATGGCTTTTTACCTATACAATTACTTTTTAATTATTCATCTTTACCTGCTACTGATAATTCTTTAATAACAACTGAAGGTGAGCCTATACTACTCATTGGAAATTCTAAATCTTCTCCTATAACTTCAATATTTTTCAATAGGTCAAAATAGTTTCCTGCTACTGTAATTTGCTCTACTGGAAATGCTTTTTGCCCTTCTTTAATATAAAAACCTTTAGCTGCCAAAGAAAAGTCTCCTGTTACTGAATTTGCACCTGAATGAAGACCTGCAAAACTAGTAACCATCAATCCTTCACCTATATCCTTCATAATTTCATCTAGAGATTTATCTCCTTTCTCTATATAAAAGTTAGTTGGATGTATACCTATAGGTGATGAATACGAAGATTTTATTCCATTTCCTGTAGTCTTTACATTTGCCTTATTAGCCGTCTTTAAGTTATGAAGTAAAGTTATAAGCTTTCCATTTGAAATGACTTCTTTTTTAAATGTGGCTACTCCTTCATCGTCAAAAGGAGTAGATGCCATACCATTTTCTAAAAGTGGGTCATCAACTATTGTAACTATAGGAGATGCTATCATATCTCCTTCTCTGTCTTTTAATAAAGATAATCCTTTTTGAGCTGAATCTGCATTAAATATTCCAGAAAATGTGCTAAGTAAAGATACCATAGCTTCATTAAACAGTATAGTTTTATATTTACCTGATGGAATACTCTTACCACCTACTTTAGATAAAGCATTATCAACACCAAGTTTTGCTATCTCGTAAGGCTTTATTTCTCCAATAGAAGTTGCTATATTGTATCCTACTCCATCATATTTTTGCCCATTGTCTTCTATGATAGGAACTACAAACCCTATAAGCATATTAGTTGTATTACTCAAATCAAGACCTTTAGTATTATATATACCATTGCTTGATACAGAATAAGATATAGTACATCTAGATAAATTTACTACCTTATCTGAATAAGCTTTAGTCTCTCTTTCCATTTCTAGAGCTAAATCAATCAACTTATCTGCTTCTAAATTTTCCAACTCTTTAGAATAAGTCTTTACATCATTATAGTGCTTGTCACCTTCATATATAAACTGTACATCTTCATTTTCAATGGTATTTACCCCATCTTTTACACTTTTTATCAACATATCAACAGCTTTATCATCTAAAATTTCAGTATAAGAGTAACCTATCTTTCCATTTACCTTACCTCTAAAAGATAAACCGAAAGACTTATCAAGATTGTATTTTTCAACTTCTCCTTCATATATATTTATACTTAAATTTTCTCCTGTATAATAATATATTTCACACTCTTCAAAACCTTCACTTAGAGCCTTTTTAAATAATATATCCTTAAAACTTTTAAGTTCCACAATTATCCCTCCTATCTTCCACCTACAGTAATTTCTTTTACCCTTATCATAGGTTGACCTACATTGGTTGGTATACTTCCTGATGATGAACCACACATCCCCTGAGCTTGTTTTAAGTTGTCCCCAACCATATCTATATTCATAAGTACATCGCTACCTTTTCCAATTAAACTAGCACCTCTAACTGGCTCTTGTATTTCTCCATTTTTTATCAAGTAGCCTTCTGAAACTGCGAAATTAAACTCTCCTGTTACAGGATTTACAGAACCGCCACCCATTTTTTTAGCATAAAGTCCATCTGGTATTGACTTTATAATATCTTCTGGTTTATCTTCTCCAGCAGCAATATAAGTGTTGGTCATTCTTGAAGTTGGAGCAAATTTATAGTTTTGTCTACGAGAACTTCCTGTAGGATTCATTCCCATTCGTCTACCATTCAGCTTATCTATCATATAAGACTTCAATATTCCATTTTCAATTAGTATATTTTTTTGAGCTGGATTTCCTTCATCATCTATATTCATAGAGCCCCAGTAATTTGGTATTGTACCATCATCTATAGCTGTAATCTTTGTAGAAGCAATCTGTTGACCTAATTTATCTGCAAATACAGAGTTGCCTTTTGCAACTGATGTAGCTTCCAAAGAATGTCCACATGCTTCATGAAAAATTACCCCACCAAATCCATTATCTATCGCCACCATCATATTACCTGCTGGACAATTTTTAGCATGCAACATAGTATGTGCTACTCTAGCCGATTCTCTTGCATAGTATTCTGGGTCTATCTCTTCAAATATCTCAAATCCTTTGCAACCTCCAGGACCTTCAAATCCAGTTTGATTTTCATTGCCTTTAGATGCAACTGAACTTATTCCAAGTCTCGTTCTTATTCTTCTATCTTCAACATATACTCCTTCAGTATTTGCAATTAATATTTTTTGGTCTTTATCTGAATAGCTAACACTCACTTGTGATATATCACTACTAAACTCTTTTGCACTCTTATATGCAATCTTCATTACATTTACTTTATCTCTATTACCTATTGAATTTGGATAAATTTTTATATTATGTATGTTATTTATTTTAATATTGTCATTTAGTATTACACTTTTTCCATCTTCTAATCTACCTAGAGCAACAGCAGCTTTATATGCTACATCCAACAAACTATTTAACGAATTGTCACTTGTATAAGCATATATACTTTTTAATCCTTTAAATATTCTTATTCCTATACCATAATTTCTTCCACCTATTGCATTTTCTACCTTATTATCTATTAAACTAATAGAATTATTTATAGTGTCTTCTTCAAAAATCTCAGCGAAGTCTCCTCCAGTAATTAGACACTTTTCTAATACCTTTGAAGCTATATCTTTTGAAAGCATAAATTTACCTCCTACTTTAAATTTTTAATTAACTTTTATCTAATCCTTTTACTTATTAAAAACATCATATACCACTATTACTTAAAGTAAAGTACTTATAAATATATTATACATATGTTTTACACTAAAATGTTATCACATTTTTATTTATACATACCCATATATCTAGATAATTAAAATGTATAATATTATTTGCTATAGAAAATAATACACTCATACATAATAAATTTTAGGAGTGAAATATATGAATCAAGAATATGTAAAAGGAAAACCTATTTTTACTAATATAAACAAAATTCCAAAACAATTTCCGTATCTTACTGATGACATTGATACTGATGTTATAATTGTTGGTGGTGGTGTTACTGGATGCATTTGTGCTTACTATCTAGCTAAAAACAATATAAAATCAGTCATTCTTGAAAAAGGAAGGATTGCACATGGAAGCACTAGTGTAACCACTTCTCTTTTACAGTATGAGTTAGATGACAATTTGATAGACTTAACAGAAGTTATGACTTTAACCGATGCTCTAAAAGCATACAACCTTTGTGTATCAGCACTTGAAGAGTTAGATGAATTTATAGAACTCTATGGAAATAAGTGTGATTATGCCAAGAGAGATACTCTACTTTATACTGCTAATAAACTTGAAGTTAAGGCTATAAAAGAAGAATATAATTTAAGAAAAGAAAATGGATTCGATGTTGAATATATTGATGAATCTACAAACCCTTTTAGTTTTGATTTGAAATCAGGGTTAATAGCAAAAAACGGAGGAAGAGAACTAGACCCATATAAGTATAGTCATCATTTAATCGATGTAAGTCTAAAAAATGGTCTGCAAGTATATGAAAATACAGAAGTAAAAAAAGTAGACTTTTCAAATGATAAAGTGACTGCTGAAGTATCTTATGGTTATAAAGTTCATGGAAAAAAACTAATCGTAGCTACAGGGTACAATACAAGTTTATTTACAAAAAGAAACTTTGCAACTAAGTCAAATACTTTCAATATAGCGACAAAACCGATTGAAAATATAGACTCTTGGAAAAACAATATTCTAATTAGAGATAACTGTGACCCATATAATTATCTAAGAACTACGAAAGATAATCGATTAATTATAGGTGGCGAGGATGTAAGTTTTGATGATATAGAAAACGAAACTTTAGCTAATGAAAAGTATGACATTTTAGAACAAAGATTAAAAAGTATGTTTAAGGATATAGAAGATATACAGATTGAGTATAAATATTGTGGTTGTTTTGCTTCTACTTTAGATAATTTAGGTTTTATTGGTCCAGATAACAAAAACCACAATCTATGGTATTGCCTAGGTTATGGAGCCAATGGAATACTCTTTGCAATACTTGGTGGTATAATGTTAAGTGAATTGTATCTTGGTAAAGAAAATAAAAATATGAAATTGTTTAGAGTAAATAGATTTGATAAATAGACATTATATATTAAAAGACTGTACAAAAAAAGAACTTTAGAATTCTAAAATCTAATTTTTGTACAGTCTTTTATAATGTTCTTTTTAAAAACACTTTATTTATAATTAAATATAAAGTAAAATATTAAAATATAACTGATAAATTTAGCCATAGTATAATATTTAAGTTTATTTGATGAAATATGGAGGAATCATTATGAAAGAAATACTCGTTATTGCTCCCACTAAAGGAACCTATGAAAAATCAATTCACATAGTTAAAAAACACAAGTATACAAATATTGATGTTGTATTTGGTAATCTAAAAGAAGGGATACCTCTTGCTGAAAAAAGTATTAATCATGGAACCAGAATTATCATAAGCCGAGGTGGGACTTACAATATGCTAAAATCTACTTACAACATACCTGTAGTTGAAATTAAAGTAGATGCTTATGATATCATAGAAAGCTATAAAGAAGTAAAAAACTCTAATGAACCATTTGGAATAATTGGATTTAATAATGTAATCTATGGTTTTGACATTATAGAAGAAATATTGAATAAAAAAATAACTATGATTGAAATTGAAAAAGAAGAAGAGATTTATGATGCTATAGAAAAATATAGAAAGAAAGGTATCAACACATATATAGGAGATACTACTGTTGCACATATTGTTAAAAGACTCAATTGCAAGGGGATATTAATCGAATCTAGGGAAGAAAACATACTTAGAGCTATTCAACAAGCAGAACAAATACTTGATGCAACTAAAGATGAACAAAAAAGAAGATTACAGATAGAAGCTATGACAGATTTCGTACATGATGGGATAATAACAGTCGATAAAAATTTTAAAATCACATTATTTAATAAGAGTGCTGAAAAAATATTTGGTATAAAAAAAGAAAATGCACTTTATCATAATGTTATAGATGTTATTCCAAACACAGTTCTTCCACAAGTAGTTGAGACTATGGAACCTCAAATTGGTGAAATACAAAATATAGGAAGTACAAAAATCATTACAAATAGAGTTCCAATCATAGTTGATGGTCAAATTCAAGGAGCTGTTTCTACATTTCAAGATAGTAAAGAAATAAGTTCTTTTGAACATACAATAAGAAGAAGTCTATTAAATAAAGGACTCTCTGCCAAATACACTTTTGATGATATAATACATGCTAGTGAAAAAACGAAAAATTGCATAGAAATTGCAAAGAAATATGCCTGTTATGATACTCCAATGATTATTACTGGAGAATCAGGTGTTGGTAAAGAGCTGTTTTGTCAAAGTATACACAACTATAGTAAACGTAAAAAGGCACCTTTTGTTGCTGTAAATTGTGCTGCTATACCTCCTTCTTTAATAGAAAGTGAATTTTTTGGTTATGAGGAAGGTTCATTTACAGGTGCAAGAAAAAAAGGTAAAGCAGGCGTATTTGAGTTAGCACATGAAGGTACAATCTTTCTCGATGAAATAAGTGAAATTCCTCTTGAACTTCAAGGACGACTGTTGAGAGTATTACAGGAAAAACAAGTTATGAGAATTGGTGGTGATAAAGTCATCCCTATAGATGTAAAAATTATTTGTGCTTCTAATAAAGACTTAAAAAATATGATGCGTGATGGTTTATTTAGACAAGACCTTTATTTTAGAATAAATATCTTAACACTATATCTTCCTTCCTTAAAAGAAAGAAAAGAAGATATTTTAGAGTTGTCAGAATTTTTTATACATAAATATTCAATCAAATACAACAAAACACCTTTAATAATCACTCCAAATATTAAACAAGTACTTCTTGAACGAGAATACGAAGGGAATATAAGAGAACTGGAGGGAATGATGGAAAGAGCTGTTATTGTAGAATCATTTGACTCAATTTTATCAGAAAAATATAACAGCGAGTATACAAATAATATAGCTAATACAAATAATAATAATTTTGAATGTAATAACTTAGATTTAAAGACATTAGAAAAAATATATATCTATAAAATTTACAATGAAAACAATAGAAATACTACAAAAACTTGTGAAATTCTAAAAATAACCCGCTCTACTCTATGGAGAAAATTAAAAGAAATAGAAAATGATGTTTAAAAATAACACATATTTAATATAACGAAACGTTTTATGTTTAATTTTAATACATAAAACGTTTCGTTATTTTGCTGAAAAATACGATTATATAATAAAATAATTATTTTCAATTTTAAATTTCACACAATTATGCATTTAATTCTAAGTAATCTACAGCATTTCAAACAAGCAACAAAAATAATCAAAATAACTTTAAATACAAAATCTATATATTGGCATAGTAATTGCTTTTAGATACTTATATAAAAATGTAAAGGAGTGATACTAGATGCACATCTTAAAATCAGTGAAAAAGATACCAGGAGGACTTATGGTATGTCCCTTGTTATTGGGAGCACTATTTAATACAGTATGTCCACAAGCTCTAGAAATTGGAGGATTCACAACATCCTTATTTAAAACTGGTGCAATGAGTATACTTGCTCTATTCTGTCTATGTAATGGTGCTCAAATTAACATTAGACAAGCTGGTAAACCATTGACTAAAGGAATAGTGCTTACAGCAACAAAATTTATAATTGGTGCAGTATTAGGTATTATCGTCAGTAAATTTATAGGGCCTAAAGGCATAATTGGTATTACACCTCTTGCCATAGTGGCTACCATGACCAATTCAAATGGAGGTCTATTTGCTGCACTTGCAGGTGAATATGGAGACTCTACAGATGTTGGAGCAATATCTATATTATCTTTAAATGATGGTCCTTTTTTCACAATGCTTGCTTTTGGAGTGACTGGACTTGCAAATGTACCTATAGTTGCACTATTTGCAGCACTCATACCAATACTACTTGGATTTATACTTGGGAATCTCGATGAAGATATACGAGAATTCCTTGCACCTGGTACAACATTATTAATTCCTTTCTTTGCTTTCCCTTTAGGAGCAGCATTAAACTTTAATCAAATTATAACTGCTGGATTACCTGGGGTTGTACTTGGCTTAGGAGTTACTCTAATAACAGGTATGGGTGGATACTTTGTAATGAAACTTATACGTGCAGAGCATCCAGCAGTGGGTGCAGCAACTGGAACAACAGCCGGAAATGCAGCTGGTACTCCTGAAGCTTTAGCTGCTATAGACCCTACTCTAGCTACAATTGCAGCTGTTTCAACAGTACAGGTTGCTGCTGCTATCATTGTTACAGCAATATGTTGTCCAATGTTAGTTTCTTTTCTAGATAAAAGAGAAAAAAAGAAAAAAGCTATTTTTAAAACAAATAAAAATATTGAAGTAAATTAATATTTAAGGAGGTAAAAGTGATGAATGCAATTATTCATGCAAATGAAAAAGATAATCTAGTTACATGTGTTAGACCTTTAGTTAAGGGTGAAAAAGTTTCAATTGATGGAAAATCTTACATAGTAAATGATGATATCCCTGTTTTTCACAAGATGGCTACAGAAGATGTAAAAAAAGGTGACGTTGTCTATAAATATGGTGAAGTTATAGGAATCGCAACAGTTGATATAAAAACTGGTGACTATGTTCATGTACATAATATTGAAAGTACACGTGGTCGTGGAGACAAAAAATAGGAGGTAATTAAAATGAAATTAATGGGTTATTTAAGAGAAAATGGACAGTTTGGTATTCGTAATCATGTTTTAGTTATTCCAACATCTGTATGTTCAAGTGAGACAGCTACAAGAATAGCATCACTTGTACCTGGAGCAATAGCTATCCCTCATCAACATGGATGTTGTCAAATTGGTTCTGATATAGAACTTACAGCAAAAACATTGATAGGATTTGGGAAAAATCCTAATGTTGCGGCAGTTTTAGTAGTTGGTCTTGGTTGTGATGGTATACAAGCAAAAGACTTAGCTTCTGAGATAGCTACAACAGGAAAAAAAGTAGATTATGTTGTTATACAAGAATGTGGTGGAACCTTAAAAACAGTCTCTAAAGGAGCTGAAATAATAGGTCAAATGTCTCGTGAAGTATCAAAAGAAGTAAGAGTTGAATTCGATATGAGCGAAATTACATTAGCACTTGAATGTGGTGGTTCTGACCCAACAAGTGGAATAGCTTCAAACCCTTCAATAGGGGTTGCATCAAATCTTCTTGTAGATGAAGGTGGAAGCAGTATACTAAGTGAAACTACAGAAGTAATTGGTGCAGAACATTTACTGGCTACTCGTTTTGAAGATGAAAAAATGAAAGATAAGTTTCTTAAATTTGTAAGTGATGTAGAAAAAAGAGCAATTGCTATGGGAGAAGATTTACGTAGTGGTCAACCTACTCCAGGTAATAAAGCTGGTGGACTTTCAACAATCGAAGAAAAATCACTTGGATGTATGTATAAAGCAGGTAACAAGCCATTTAAAGGTGCTCTTGAATATGCTGATATTTTACCACATGATAAAAAAGGTCTATATTTTATGGATACTCCGGGACAAGATATAGATTCTATTACTGGTATGGTAGCAGGTGGTGCACAGATTGTAATCTTTTCAACTGGTAGAGGTACTCCAACAGGAAGCCCAATTTCTCCAGTTATTAAAATCACTGGAAATAGTGATACATACAACAAAATGCCAGATAATATAGATATAAATGCAGGTAGAATTATAACAGATGGTGCTAAAATAGCAGATATAGGGCAAGAAATATTCAACGAAATAGTAGAAGTATGTAATGGTAAATATACTAAAGCTGAAAGTCTTGGTCATAGAGAATTTGGTATTTATAGAATTGCTTCTACATTTTAATATCTGATAAATATAATATATAAAGTATCTTTATATAAATACACTCCCCCTATATATACAAGATAAAAATCCTTTAACATAAAATTTAAAATATATAAAAGGGTCTATCAGTCAATAATTAAAATTATTAAGTGATAGACCTTTTATTTTTTGATATGCTTATACTTCTCTCGTTTTAAATTCCCTTTTTAAGAATAACAGCACAATTATCATAGCAATAAAATCTGCAATTGGTTGTGCTAACCAAACTCCATCTAAATTAAATTTGATTGGAAGCACAATAATTAATGGTATAAATAAAATAAATTGTCTCAAAAGAGTTAAAAACATAGAATGTTTAACCTTACTTATACACTGAAAATACACAGGACCTACAATGGAAATTCCCATTATCGGCAATGTAATTAGATTTATATTTATACCTCTTACAGCTATCTCCATTAAATCTGAATCTTTATTAAATATACCTACAAATACTTCTGGGAAAACTTGTACTACTAAAAATCCAAAGGACAATATAACAATTGACATTATAATAGATAGTATTAAAGTTTTCTTTGCACGTTCATATTGCTTTGCACCATAATTGTATGATATTATAGTTTGCATACCTTGATTCAAGCCAAACACAGGCATCATAAACATCAATAAAATAGATGTAAGTGCTGTCATAGCTCCAATAGCTAAATCACCACCATAAGCCTTTAAAGAATTATTTGTAAATATATGAGTTATACTTATAGCTACTTCCATAGCAAAAGGTGTCATACCTATTGCAAATACATTTTTCACTATATCTTTATCTAATTTTAAATTATATTTTTTTAGTTTTAAATTGGACTTCCCTCTTATAAAATAATATGTTACCCAAATACACACCACTACTTGACAGAGTACTGTTGCTATAGCAGCTCCTTTTATACCTAAATCAAACACAAATATGAATATAGGGTCCAATATCAAGTTTAATACACAACCTACAATCATTGTTCTTGCTGCTAATTTTGGATTACCTTCTGCCCTAATCGCATTATTAAGAGAAAATGCAACTAGATTAAATATACTTCCAACCAATATAACACTCATATAGTCTTTTGCATAAGAGATTGAATCTTTACTTGCACCCAAAATAAAAAGTATATCTTCTAAAAAAACTAACCCTAATACAGTTATTATTAAAGATATAATTATAGATAGTGTCAAAGCATTACCTAATATCTTTTCTGCTTCTTCCTTATTTCTTTCACCTAACTTAATAGACAATCTTGTGCTAGCACCTACTGATATTAGCATTCCAAAAGCTATTATTAGTGTAAATACTGGCATAGTTACGCCAAGACCTGCAATAGCTATGGAACCGATGCCTTCCATAGAACCAATAAATGCTCTATCTACTACATTATAAAGTGAAGTTACCATCATTGCTATTATTGCAGGTATCGAATATCTAAGTAATAAAATCCATATTTTTTCATGTCTTAATGCTTCTTGATTTTCCATGTTGTCACCATTTATACCATGTCATAAGTTATACAAATTGGTTTATTTGTTCTTGGGTCTGTTGCTATTTCTGCATCAATGTTAAATAATTCTTTTAGATTATCTTTCGTCATAACATCATATGCATCACCTTCACAAACTATTTTACCTTTCTTAATACCTATCATGTGGTCAGCAAATCTTGCTGCATTATTAAGTTCATGTATTACCATAACAATAGTTCTTCCTTGTTTTTTATTTAATTCATCTAATAATTTTAATATTTCTAACTGATGAGCTAAATCTAAATATGTTGTAGGCTCATCTAGTAGTAATATATCAGTCTCCTGTGCTAAAGCCATAGCTATCCATGCCCTTTGTCTTTGTCCTCCCGATAAGTCTTCTATATTTCTGTCTTTAAAATCTGCAATTCCAGTAACTTCTAAACTCCAATTTACAATATCTCTGTCCTCTTTACTAGAATTACCAAATCCACTCTTATGAGGAAATCTTCCATAAGAAATTAACTCTGAGACAGTAAGACCACTAGGAGCTTGAGGACTTTGTGGAAGTACAGCCATATCTTTTGCTATTTCTTTAGATTTCTTTTTATAAATATCCTTTCCATTTATATATATACTTCCACTCTTAGGACTAATAATTCTTCCTATAGTTTTAAGTATTGTTGATTTTCCACAACCATTAGCCCCTATTATAGTAGTTATTTTTCCTTTTGGTATATTTAAATTTAAATTTTTTACAATATCTGTATTTCCATATGATATATTTAAATTTTTAGTATTTATACAGTTCATAACAACACCCTTTCCTAATCATTTGCCAACATTAAATAGATAAAGTATGGCACTCCTATTATAGAAACCACTATACCTACTGGTATTTCCATAGGTGCCAGAATATTTCTAGATATAGTATCTGCTACTAAAAGTAATAATGTTCCTATAAGCGCTGATACTGGTATTAATCTTTTATGTTTTGGTCCTATTATTTTTCTACCTATATGTGGAGCTATTAAACCTAAAAATGAAATACTACCTGCTACTGCTGTAGATACACCAGATAAAATTACTGCATATATTATGAGCCTTCTTCTTTGTTTTTCTACTTCTACACCAAGACTTGTAGATACTTCATCACCCAAGTTTAAAACATCTATATATTTAGCTTTATACATAGTTATACCCATAAAAACTACTATAAATGGAAGTACAGCTATCACGTATTTCCAACTAGTTCCCCAAATACTACCTGATGTCCATGCCATAACTCTATTAAATTCTTGTGTTGTAAATTTCAATTGGAATATCGTCAAAATTGAGGTGAAAGCTATATTTATGCCTATACCAATAAGTAGTAATCTTGAAGAATTTATCCCACCTTTCCATGCAAGAGAATATATAAGAAAGGCTCCAAATAAAGCTCCTACAAGTGCAACAATTGGCATTGTAAATACGGTTAGATTACTCATTCCTTCATAAACATTCCCATTCATAAGGTATATGTAAACGACTACAAATAGTGCAGCACCTGAATTTATTCCCAAAATACCAGAGTCAGCCAAGTCGTTCTTTGTAACACCTTGAAGTATTACTCCCGATGTTGATAATGCTGAACCAACCAAAAGTGCTATTACTATTCGTGGTAATCTCAATTTAAATATAGCAATTTCATGATTACGCTGACCTTGACCTAAAAAAGTCTTTATAACATCCATTGGTT
Source organism: Clostridioides sp. LIBA-6822 (assembly GCF_056688955.1). Taxonomy (NCBI): domain Bacteria; kingdom Bacillati; phylum Bacillota; class Clostridia; order Peptostreptococcales; family Peptostreptococcaceae; genus Clostridioides; species Clostridioides sp. LIBA-6822. The sequence goes on from NZ_CP196995.1 coordinate 3,470,899, forward strand.
CTATAGAAAATGAGCCCATATTTAAACTCACCAGAAAAGTGATAAAAATAAGTACCACTAAAATTGATATAACAAGCAATGCTTTAGAATTTATTTTCATAATATTTTTCATAGTACTTATTTCTCCCCCTTTCTAACAAGGTATATAAATATTGGCACTCCTATAAGTGCTGTTATAGAACCTACTGGTGTCTCATATGGAGGATTTATCATCCTACTTAATATATCTGTATATACAAGCAATACAGCTCCTAGAACTAGAGAACTTGGTATTATATACTTATAATCTGAACCTACTATTCCTTTAGCTATTTGAGGAACTATAAGCCCTATAAAAATAATATTACCAGACACCGAAACAGATGCCCCAGTCATTAATATTACGAGTATTATACATATGAATCTAACAGTGTTAGTTTTTTGACCCAGTCCTATTGCTACTTCTTCTCCAAGGCTTAATATAGTTATTCTTGGAGCCATAACCATAGCTAATATAAATCCAATACCTCCAGCTATAAATAACAGCTTTACACCTTCCCAATTTACTCCTACAAGACCTCCTGATATCCAGAAACTCAATTGTTGAGATAAATTAAAATACATAGATATCGCTGATGCTAAAGAAATTAACAGTGTTCCAAGTGCTACTCCTGCAAGAGCTAACTTTACATTATTAACTCTTCCTCTTGACTTGGAGCTTATAAAATATATAAATAATCCACTTATACTTGCTCCAATAAATGCAAACATCATTACACTAAAATTTCCATGTATAAGTTGAGGAAGTTTTTTCTGAAGCACTAGTGATATCGCAATTGCAAATGTAGCCCCTTGTGTAATACCTATAACAGAAGGTTCAGCTATAGGATTTCTTGTTATTCCCTGCATTATTGCTCCAGAAACTGCTAAAAAGCCTCCAACAAGAGCTGCTGCTATTGCCCTTGGAAGTCTAACATCCTTTACTATTCTCATATTTATTCCATCTTCCATTTTTATTAAACTATCTATAACAGTCGATAGATTCATATCTTTTGCCCCAATAGCTATGGATAATACAATTCCAAGTACAAGTGCAACTATACTTACTAGTATCAACAAATAAGTTAAATTCTTTTTACTAAGCTTAGTCAATTATCTTACCCCCTTTTCCCTTTTAATCATTAGTATAGTAACATCTATTAAATATTTTTTATTTTAAACTTTATTAAAAATAGGTGTGAAAAATGAATATCATTATCTCACACCTACTAAGTTAAGAATTACTTTGTTAATTCATTTTTAACTGATTCTAATAATAACTCTTTTCCAATTGGATTATATGATTGACTAAAAAATGGAGCTGCGTCAAGTATTGTTACATTTCCATCTTTTACTGCTCTTATTTGAGTCCAGATAGCACTATTTTCTAAATCTTTTTTATCTGATTCTGTAGCAATTACAACTATATGGTCTGCATCTATATCAGTTAGACCTTCCATACTTACCATTGGTAATGTTATTCCATCTTGTTTAGGCATGTTTTTAGGTCTAGCTAGTTTCATATCATCATTGATTAAAGTTCCTATTCCACCATCACTAAATACCATAAATTGGCCTGAACTTGCTAACACTGGTAAATAAGTTTTTTCTCCATTTTTCTCTGTAACTTCTTTACCTAATTTTGTAGCTTTTTCATCATACTTCTCTAACCAGTTTTTAGCATCCTCTTCTTTATCAAATAACTTTGAAACATCAGTTAACTTACTTCTCCAGTCATTTGCATAATCTTTCATCATTACTACAGGTGCTATTTCTTTTAATTGGTCATATATTTTTTCTTGTCTTTGACTCATTATTATTAAATCAGGATTTACTTCTAATATAGCTTCCATATCCATAGTGTCCATCATTGAGTGTCCAACTATTTTTACATCTTTAAGTTCTTCTCTTATGTAACTTGGTAATTTATCAGTTTCATATGAGTCTACGTTTGCTGTTGCAACAGGTTTATGACCTGCTAATAATAGTTCTTCACTACTTCCTGATATATCAACTATTTTTTTAGGATTTGATGGTATCTTAACATCTCCCTTAACAGACTGTACAACTCTTGTATCTGATTTATCTTTATCATCTGTATTCTTATCTGAACATGCTGTAACAAGTACTAGCGTAGTTATAATAGATATAAATATTGCAAGTGATTTTATTTTTTTCATGATTTTTTCTCCTACTTGTTTATTATAATTATATGATATTGATTATCATAAGCACATATTTATTATAGCATTTTTCTATTTTTAGTCAATATTATTTTGTAAAAGGATAAAAATTCCTAATTAATCTTAATTATATATACTACAGATAAGGTTTTCTCGTATTAAACAATAATTTAAAACTTAGATTTTTATATAGACAGAATGACTTTTCAGTTAAACAATGATAAAATACAACTTATAAAAAAGGTCTTTAGTAAGGAGGATTTGAAATATGGTACATTTAGTATATTGTGATAATGCAGGAAAAAAAGGAGAAAAGGTCTTAGATAAAATTTTATCTGGAACAAAAACAATGGTTATTAGAGGTGCTGCTGGTAGAAAAATACCGCATAGCAGAGTATTTCAAGATGAGTCACTTTATTTTATGGAAAAAGGAACTGGAAAGATATCTGCAAAAGCTACTGTCAAAAAAGTAGAAAACTATGCTAAGTTAACAGAAGATGGAATTTCCAAGATTCTTGATGAAAATCAACCAAAGTTAAATTTATCTGAAAAGCAAAAAATTCGTTGGCACAAAAAGTGTTTATGTTTAGTAGAATTTGAAAATGTAGAAGAAATAACATATCTTGATTTTGACCATCAAGGAAATATGGATGATTGGCTTATTATTGAAAAAATTGAAGATGTAGTTGTTGGCACTAGTATACCTTATAATTATGAGAAATCTAAATTTTAAAACATGGATAAAAGCATAATAAATTACTAAATTCTATTTTAATAAAAAGAGTATCTGTAATAATTATAATAAATTACTACAGATACCTTTTTATGATAACTCTTTTAAATTACTTACTTTCTAATCTTTCATATACATCTATAAATTCTTCTGCTAATTGCTGAAAATTCATAGACGTCATTAAATGGTCTTGTGCATGAATAAGTATAACACTTATATCAGTTTTATTACCACTAGCTTCATTTTGTATTAGTTCTGTTTGGAATTTATGAGCTTTATGAATTGATTCTTTTGACTTTTCAATACATTCTCTGGCTTTATCTATATTCCCGCTCTTTGCTTCTTTTATAGCCTCAAATGCCAACCCTTTTGCATCACCTGCAAATCCAATTATTCCAAAAGATATTTCTATCATTTTTTCATCCATCTATTCTACCTCCTAAATATCTCTATAGCTTGATATGACTAATCCATTCTTTTCTAAAAATTCTTTGACTCCTTTAGATGTAAGTATCTTGTGCTCTTTTGTTCTATCAATCGCATAAGATGTGGAATTTAAAATATAATCATCTAAAAAAGCTGGGTGAGACATAATATCCACTACATCATACTTCATTATTTCGTCTATATTTTTTATAAAAAACTCTTCACTTACATTTTCCTTATAAAAACTATCAATTAATGGTACTATTTTTGAATACTCCAAATTATATTCAAATCCACCTCTTATTGGAAGATTATACTTATTTACAATCTGCTCTATTACTGGTTTTAAACTTACTAAAGTATGGATGTGATGGTGACTATCCAAATGAGATATGTCTATTCCAAGCGCTTTTACTTTATCTATTTGAGCACAAAGTTCTCTATAAATCTCATCACAATCCATATTTTTAATAATTTCATCTGTAATTCTTCTAATAAAAAAACCATCTTTGTCAACAATAGTTTTTAAATCAGATAATAATGGTCTACCACAACTTAAAGTCATATGAACGCCACAATTTAAAGACTTATTTTCTTTAAGCAATTTCACTCCATGTTCTACCCCAGGCATATTTGCCATCATAGAAGTAGACTTAACTATTCCATTATTATGAGCTGATATTATACCATAATTGACAGCTTCACAATAGCCAAAGTCATCTGCATTTATTATAATTTTAGTCATACTATAACCTACTTTCTATAGATTATCTATTAAATCTAGGAAGATAATCTTTATGAGCTTCTAACATTTCATCTAATATAGTTTTTGCCAAATCATCTGAAGGAATTAATGGGTTTATACAAAGCGCTAAAAGAGCAGACTCATAATCTCCATACACAGCTGCTTTAGCTGCCAAGACTTCAAATGACTTAATTTGACTTACTAGCCCATGCACAGAATCTGGTAAATATCCCATACTTAATGGCTTTGGACCATTTTTTGTTATTACGCTACTAACTTCCACAGCTTGCTCGTCTTTAAAATCTCTTATGGCACCATTGTTTAATGTATTAACTACTTGGATGTCTTTTTTATCATTATATATAGAACTTATTAGATTACAAGCAGCATCGCTATAATAAGCTCCTCCTCTTTTTTCAAGCTGAGGTGGTTTTATATCTAGTTTTTCATCCTTATATAATTCAAATAATTGTTCTTCTAATTCTTTAACTACTTGACCTCTGGCTTTTCCTTCTTTAAACTCTATTAACTCATCTTCAAGCATTTCTTTAGTTTTATAATAATATCTATGGTATGGACAAGGTATAGCACCTAGAGATTTTACAAATTCCGAATTAAAATCAATAGCCTTTATATTTTGCATACTTATATCTGCTTTAACAAACTTATCTATGGCTTCTTTTGTAACATCTTCTCCATCTAAAAATACATTTAAACCATAAACCATATGATTAAGACCTGCAAAATCCATACTTATTCTATCACTTTCTACGTTAAATAGTTTAGCAACATCATTTTTTAAATGAATTGGAACATTACATAAACCTATATATTTTTTGAAGTTAGTATATTTTAATACAGCTTCTGTTATTATACCTGTTGGATTTGTAAAATTCACCATCCATGCATTTGGACATAATTCTTCCACATCTTTTATTATATCAAATATAATTGGTATTGTGCGAAGGGCTTTGAATAGCCCTCCAGCACCATTAGTTTCCTGTCCCATAACTCCATGAGATAAAGGAATAGTTTCATCTTTAATTCTTGCATCTAAAAGACCTACTCTAAGTTGTGTTGTCACGAAATCTGCATCTTTTAGAGCTTCTCTTCTATCCAAGGAAAGATTTATTTTCATATCTATTCCAGCTTTTTTTACCATTCTTTTAGCTAGATTTCCTACTATCTCTAATTTTTCTTTTCCATCTTCTATATCTACAAGCCACAATTCCTTTACAGGTAGCTCTTCATATCTATTTATAAAACCTTCTACAAGCTCAGGAGTATAACTTGAACCTCCTCCGATTGTAACTATTTTTAGTCCATTTTTCATCTTATTATACCATCCTTACCTACAATTTAGCATATTCTATATAAGCATATACATTTATTAAACGAATAAAACTACCTAGTTGTTAATTTTTTAGTTTCTTAGCCTCCATTTTTTCAGATGCTATTACAAATGGAATATATATTAATATTGATATTATTAAATTAAATAGTGCCAAAGCTCCACCAGTCCAATCACCAGTAGCCATTGCTCCACCTAGTATAGGAGGTGTTACCCAAGGTATTTTAGGTAAAATTACTGGTGCTACTAACCCAAAATCTATTGCTAAGTATGATACAGCACTACATATTACTGGTGCAAGTACAAATGGAATCATAAATATAGGATTTAAAACTATTGGAAGTCCGAATATCAATGGTTCTCCTATGTTAAATATTGCTGGTGGTCCACCTAATACTATCATTTCTTTACGTCTTCTTCCTGCTATTATTAAAGCTATAACTAATCCTAACACCATTCCAGAACCACCTAAATATACAAATGCATCAAAGAATGAGCCTGCAAGTACATGGTATCCTTCAGTTGCTCCTGCTTGAGCTAAAGCGGCATTTTCTCCACCTAACTTCATAAGTATAGTTTCTGTAAAAGGAAGTGCTATATTTGCACCATGAAGACCAACAGTCCAAAGTATATGAATTATAAATGCAATAAGCATTGTAGAACCTAGACTATCAGCTACATTTGATAGTGGTGCTCCCAAATAAGTATTTAAAATATCTGTTAAGAAACTTCCATTTGAAAGTATCTTTATCAATACTCCTATTACTGTAAATATCATTATAGTTAACATTCCTGGTATTAACTTTGCAAATGACCTTGAAACTGCTGGTGGAACTCCGTCTGGCATTTTTATAGTCAATTTCTTTACTTTAGATAATCTTACAAATATTTCAGTTGATAATAATCCTATTAATATAGAAGAGAATAAGGCAGCTGTCCCTAGGTAAGTTTGTTGTATCATTCCCCATCCTTCAACTGCTGTAGTTCCACCTTCTGGAACTATTTTACCAATTTGTGGAGCCATTATAAAAAAGATAGATAATGCTATAAGTCCAGCCTGTAACCCATCACTTTCATAAGATTTGGCTAAAAAGTAGGCAACACCTATTACTAAAAATACTGCCATCGTACCTATTGCTCCCCACCAAAGGTCAGCTCCAAATGTAGTCCAGTTTTCTCCAAATATACTTGCCATTAAGTTCTTATATGCTTCTAATGGCAAGTTGTTTATCAATGTTCCTAATGCACCTACCATAGTTATAGGTATCATTGCTATAAATGCATCTCTTACTGCTACTAAGTGCCTTTGAGCTCCTATTTTAGCAGCTACAGGCACTATATATTTATCCATAAATGACATGAAATTTTCCATTTTACATCCTCCAGTACAACTTTATTTTGAACTATTTAATTCTATAGCTCTATCTAACACAGCTTTTCCATTACATCTTCCATAATCCATCATATTTATAACTTCTACTGGAATATTATGTGGTTTTGCCATTTCAGTTGCTTTTCCTAATACATATCTAACTTGAGGTCCTAAAAGTAAGACATCACAATTTTCTATTTCATTTTTTAAGTTTACTTCTGATATAGCCCATATTTTCGCTTCTATACCGTTTTCCTTCGCAGCATCCTCCATTTTTGTAACTAACAAACTAGTTGACATTCCTGCTGAACAAGCTAACATTATTTTTATCATTTTTTTCCCTCCAAATTAGATTTATTAAAATATTTTTTTAAGTCATACTGTCTTTAAACTATACATTTAAAGTATGCTCTTTTATTAATTATTATTCCAATGTATATATCTTATTTTTAAATGTATATACATTTAATTCTTGATATTATTATATATCAAATGTATATACATTTCAAGAAAACTTTTTCATTTTATTTAAATTTTATTCGACAACAGCACTCAAAGTTAAAGTGTATCCATGATGATATGTGTGTGAGTATTCAAAAACCTCACTATTTTGTAACTTACAGATTTGATTTATATACAAAAGTGGCTCTGGTCCTTCCAGCTTCAAATTTACCATGCACTCTTCATTTGATATTACAGCTTGTACTTCTCTCTCTGACATAGCTATCTTATATCCACACACTTCTTCAACAAAATTATAAAGAGAATTTTCACAGTGCATCTTATTTAAATTTGGAAATAACTTAACTGGCATATAAGTAATCATATATGAAACTCTTGTATCATTTGCTAATCTTACTCTTTTTATTTCCCATACGTTTTCTTCCAGACTTATATTTAACCTACTTGATAACTCTTCATCTGCCTGAACTATTTCAAGAGATACCAATATATTAGACACTTTATATCCCTTACTTTCCATCTCTTTAGTAAAACCACTCACAGATGATATATTATCATATATATTATTTGCAAGAACTATACTTCCTACACCTCTTTGTCTTGTTATATACCCTTCTTTCACTAGATTGTTTAATGCAGACCTTACAGTCATTCTAGTTACATTAAACTCTTCACTCAACTGTTTTTCAGAAGGGATTAAATCCCCTTCCTTTAAACTATCTGAATTTATCAATTCTCTAACATGATTTTCTATAACTTTATAAATTGGCTCTTTCATTTAATTCACTCCTCATCAATTAAAGCTTTTATATAATAAGATAATTTTATATACAAATAAAGAAAATGTCTATACATTTAGGATAAATTAAATTTTATTTGGACATCTTATACAACTTTCCAACTTTCAGTAAATATATAAATAAACTTATCATCAATATTCCTTTTAAGATACTCGATAAGGTTATACTCCACCATACACCGTTTAATCCTAATATTTCTGGTCTAGATATAAAATAAGCTAATGGTACTCTTGCGCCAGTCAATATAGTAACTATAGTAGAAGGTATATAAGTTCGCCCTAATCCTTTAAAAGCTCCTGTTGTTATTATTTCTAAACACATAAAAAACTGAGAATAGCCTAATATTTTAAGATAAGTTGCTCCTTTTTCTATAGCCTCACTTTCATCTATAAAAACAGAAAATATACTTTCTCCTGCAAATACTAGTACTAAAGTGGTTATTATCCCAAGTATAGAAGATGCAATTATAGCTATTTTACAACCTTTATTTATCCTAGAATACTTTTTAGCACCATAATTTTGTCCAACAAAACTACCTAATGCAACTGCTAATCCTTCAGCAGTCATCCATGATATTGCTTCTATCTGTGAACCTACTTTTTGAACTGCAACTGCTACAGGACCCCATGATGCTACTATTACTCCTAGTAACATTGAAAATACTGTAAACATACCATTCTGTATAGCTACAGGAAAACCTAACTTGTATAACACTTTATAGTATCTAAGTTCTATTTTTCTAAATATTTTTATTTTAAAATATTCTTCTTTGCTCTTAATTACTATACATAAAAAACATGTAGTAACTACTATCTGTGCAAACACAGTTGCAATAGCAGCTCCTGCTACTCCAAGCCTTGGAGCAGGTCCCCATCCAAAAATTAATATAGGGTCAAGTATAATATTAGTTATTAATCCTACCGTATTAATGCAAAAAGGAGTCTTACTATTTCCAAGTCCATTAAAAATTGCAGTAAAAACTGGATTTATGAAATAAAATATCATGCCTAAAGCTACTATTATCAAATATTGTCTAGACATAGTTATAACTTCTAAATCTCCCAACTTAAAAAAACCTATCAGCTGTTTATTGAATACTATTAAAGATATTGTATATATTATTGCTAACATAATATTTATTTCTATTGCTGATTTTATATATGATTTGGTAGTGCTTATATTATTTTCTCCTATACTTTGTGCTACTTTTACCTCTCCACCCACTTTTGAAATCATAATAAATGCCATTGCAAGCCATGGGAAAAAACCAGCCGTTCCAACTGCAGCTACTGCTCTACTTCCAGCTTTACCGACCCATATCATATCTATCATATTGTATCCCATTTGTATAAATGAGGTCCCCATTATTGGAAGTGATAGTTTAAGTAATTTTTCTGTAATTCTTCCTTCTGTTAAATCAAGTCTATCTTTCATTTCCCACCTCTTCTATATTATAAATTTTTAAATTTACTTGTTTATACAGCTAGATTTATTAATTTATTTAATTAAACGCTCTATAATAAATAAAGTATCTATATACTCATAAGTATAAATATAATTATTTCCTCAATTCCTATTATAATTCTTATCTTAACATCAATTAAGTATATATAGCTAAATAAATAATAAACTTGTACTTAATTAGAATAATTTATACTATATTTTCCAAACATTGACAAGTTTTTTTGAGGTTGATATACTAATATTTAAAATATTTTAAATTCTTATGAGGTGAATCAATGAACATAAATGAATATATAAAAGACTCTATTTTAGTTTTTGATGGTGCTATGGGAACATACTATTCTAAACTAAAGAATAACGATTTCAACTGTGAAATGGCTAATATAAATGACGCATCTACAATTTTATCTATTCATAGAGAATATATAAGAGCTGGGTGTAAGGCCATTAAAACAAATACCTTTGCTGCCAATGAAATCCTATTAGAATGTGACTTTAAAACTATCAAAGATATTATCCAAAGTGGATATGAAATTGCATTAGAAGCTACAAAAAATACAGACGTATTTGTATTTGCTGACATAGGCCCAATACCTGCTTTAAATGATAGAGACTTACTATCTGACTATAAAAAAATAGTGGATATATTTTTAGAGATTGGTGCAACAAATTTCATATTTGAAACATTTAGTAGTGACGAATATCTACCAGAAATCTCAAGTTATATAAAGAAAAAACGACCAAATTCATTTATATTAACAGAATTTGCAGTTAATCCTGAGGGATTTACTAGACTTGGAAAAAGTGGTATTAAAATATTTGAATCTATTTCAAAAAATAAAGACATAGATGCATTGGGATTTAATTGTATCTCTGGACCACATCATTTATTACACTTTATAAAGACAATTGCTATTAATGACAGTATAGTTTCTATTATGCCTAACGCTGGCTATCCTACTATCATCAATAACCGTACTTTTTTTGAAGATAATTCAGACTATTTTTCAGAACAAATGTTGGAAATACTAAATCAAGGAGTACGTATATTAGGTGGATGCTGTGGTACAACACCAGAATTTATTAAAAAGACTGTTGATATAATAAATTCTTCATACATATATGAAAATACTATAGAAAAAGTTCTTTCTCCAAGGGAAAAAGTTAAACCAATATCAAAAAATAAACTCTTGGAAAAGCTTGAAATAGGCAAAAAAATTATAGCAGTTGAATTAGACCCTCCAGTTGATACAGATATTGAATTTTTTATGAATAGTGCTAAAAAATTAAAAGACTATGGGGTTGATGCAATTACAATTGCTGATTGCCCAATAGCTAGGGCAAGAGTTGATAGTAGTCTATTAGCCTGTAAAATAAAGAGAGAATTAGATATTACTCCTATACCTCATATGACATGTAGAGATAGAAATATTAATGCCACTAAAGCTCTACTTTTAGGATTGAATATCGAAAATATAGACAATGTACTGGTAGTAACTGGAGACCCTATCCCATCTGCTGAAAGAGATGAAATAAAAGCTATGTTTAGTTTTAACTCTTCCATATTAGCCAATTACATAAAAACATTGAATGAAAATACATTTAATACACCTTTTAATATATTTGGAGCATTAAATATAAATGCAGTAAATTTCGATTCTCAACTTAAACATGCTAAGATTAAAATAGAAAATGGAGTTACTATGTTTTTAACCCAACCAGTTTTAACAGAACAAGCTTTATTAAACTTAAAAAAAGCTAAAGAAATACTTCCTGTAAAGATATTGGGAGGAATAATACCTGTTGTAAGCTATAGAAATGCTTGTTTTATGAATAATGAGATTTCTGGAATTACTGTTTCTCAAAATATTATAGATATGTACAAGAATACGTCAAAAGAAGAGTCTACTGAACTTGCTATTAATATATCTACTCAAATAGCAAAAGAAATTGAACCTTATGTAGATGGTTATTATATTATAACGCCATTTAAAAGAATTGATATAGTATGCAATATAATAGCAAATATTAACAAATAAAACAATTATAATATAATTACTATCAACACATTTTAAATACTATTTATAGAGTATATTATAATTCTAAGAATCCCTATATTTGAACATTTTAAGCTTGTTTATTCATTGTAATTTTTATATAAGTTTGGTAATATATAGATATATTATAGTAAAATTTATATATATTAATTATGGGAGATTGTGGGAGACTCTTTTCACAAAAAATTTAAGCTATGAAAACAAATAAAAAATTTAATAGAGTTGATATGCAAGTTTCAATACTTACTGCAATTATTGTAATAATATCTTCTTCATGTGTATATTTTTTTAATTATGTATTGACTTATCATGATATGATACATACTCTAAGTGAAAGGTCGAGACGTATCTATAATTATGTAGAAAAAAATATTGATAAAGATACGTTTACTGAAATTAATTCTAAAGAAGACCAATCAAAAGACTCTTATAAAAGTTCTAAAACCTTATTGGAATCTGTAAAAAATACTACAGGAGTTATGTATCTATATACTGCTAAAAAAACAAAAGATGACTCATTAGTATATGTTGTTGATGGCTTGGATTCATCTAGAAGTGATTTTAGAAATGCTGGTGATTTGATAGAAAAAGAGATTTGGAGTGATCTTAACAAAGCACTAGATAATAATATATTGCTACCTAAAAAAATTAAAGCAACATCTTGGGGATATATATTCATATCATACTTTCCTATTCACAATAACGCTGGTAAAGTTGTTGGGGTAATAGGAATTGAATTTGAAGCAAATCATCAATATAATACATTTAAATTCATAAGTATAGTTACACCAATTATAGCATTATTGACTTGTCTAATATCAGCATTGGTTGCAGTAGTTCTATTTAAGCGTATATCTAATCCTACATATACTGATTTTGCCAATACAGATTACTTAACAGGTTTAAAAAATAGAAATGCTTTTGAAATAGATATGAATAATCTAAACAATTCAAACCTAAAGAATCTAATATCTATCATATCAATAGATTTAGATGGCTTAAAAAAAATTAATGATAAATTTGGTCATCAAACAGGAGATTTATACATTAAGCATGCAAGTAAAATTATACGAGATGTTATAGATACAAAACATGTAGTTTATCGTGTTGGTGGAGATGAATATCTAATTATTCTAAAAAATTTATCTTCTGAAGAGATAGATAGTATTATAAATAATATCAATTTAAAAATAATTGAAGAAAACTCGACTAACGAATTGAAATTATCAATGTCTATTGGATATGCTATATTTGATGAAAAATTAGATGTGTCTTTGTTTGATACATATCACCGTGCAGATTCTCAAATGTACGATAATAAAAGAAAATTGAAAGAGCGTGATTGATTTTAAGTTTAAAAAGAGAGTGTTTCAAAATGAACTTTTTAGTTCATGAGGCGCTCTTTTTTGTATAAAATCAAATATATTTTCATCATTTCAACAATGAAAAAGAAGCTTATCTCTATTTTGAGATAGCCCCTTTTTAAATTTGTGTTTTTTTAATAATTTATTTAATTGAGATTATTTCTTTTTTCTAAACGATTTTTTATAAATTCATGTATTACTTTCACTAATATATTTGTAATTAGTATTAATACTGCTAATGCTGCAGCCTGTGCAGTGCTACCTTTATCATCCAATTGTACAATTGATATCGCAGCTACTTTTGAGCTAGCAGTGTATATAAATACTAAAGCTGATATTGTCACCATAGAGTTTAAGAAAAAATACATAAAGTTTTCTAAAACTGCTGGTAAACAAAGTGGTATAGTTACATTCTTAAGAATTGATACACTGTTTATTCCCATTGACTTAGCTACCATATCTAATTCCTTATCTACTTTCTTAATGGCTGTAGTGGCAGTTATAAATGCTACTGAAAAGAAATGTACTATATTACATATAACCATTATGAGTAATGTCCCATATAATCCATTGAATAAATTCTTAATGTATATTGTATCCATAAAATTAAACTCTAACTTATTAAAAAATAATACATAAGCTATACCTAAAACCAACCCTGGTAATGCCATAGGTAATGTACTTAAAAAATATCCAAATGATTTTAAATATGGAGCTTTTTCTGTTTTTTCATTTAGATATGCAAATAAGAAAACAAAGCTTGTGCCAAGAATAGCTGTTAATAGCGACATTTTTATTGAATTTATAAATGGTTTAATTCCATCAATACTATTCTTCATAGAAAAGTGTTCCAGTGTAAGTCTTAAATCATATGGCCAAACTGAAATTAATGATGATAAGATTACAGTTAACATTACAGCTATTATACCAAATGCAATAAATCCTAAAATTCCTCCTAAGATACCATCTCTTAACTTATTAGATTTAACTTTATATGGAATTGACTTTGAGTTTATATATGAATTTTGATTTTTTTCAATTTTTTTAGTTACTATAAATGATATTATTGCTGGTATTAAAAGTAATATTGATACAGTAGCACCCATTGGCATATTTTGTTGTCCTATAATTTGCTTATACACATCTATTGATAATACATTAAACTCCCCTCCAATTACTTTTGGAGCTCCAAAATCTGTAAAGCATAATGTAAATGACACAAATGCAGAGCTTATTAAAGAGTATTTTATACTGGGAATTGTTATGCTAATAAATTCTCTTATCTTACTTATACCCATAGTGTTACTAGCTTCATACAATCTGTAATCTGTTGAACTTAATGATATATAGAGTATTTGAAATGATTGAGGAAATACATATATAATTTGTGCTAATATTATTCCCATTGCTCCATATATTGGAACATGTATTCCAAGTAAATTAGTGACTAACCCCTGATTTCCAAACAAATATACTAAACCTATTGCATGCATCATTGTTGGAGCAAACATAGGAAACATCGCTAAAGACTTAAAAAATCCTTTAAATTTAATCTTTGTCCTCGTTAGTGCATACGCATATACCAATGCAAGTGTTAACGATATTACAGTTGATATAATAGATACAAATACTGTATTTTTCAGTGAATTCAACAGAGCTTCAGAAGCTAAGTATTCTCGGAAGTTTTGTAATCCAACAAAGACTCCATCTTTATCTAAAAATGCCTGCATAAATAGATATATTATAGGTGCCAATAAAAAGATTACTAAAGACATGACCAATACTGTGAGCATACACTTTTTTATATCTAAATTCATTTTTGATTTAAGATTTATACTTTTAGAACTTATAGCATTATTATTCATACATTTATGCTCCTTTAACTTTTGGATACTTTAAATAGTATTTTTCATCTATACTTATTTTTACAAGGTCACCTTCTACTAAATTTAAATTAACCCATTCTTTTATAGAAACATCACTTATTATGAAATTTTCATTTAATTTATCTTTTATTTCCACTCTTAGTAGATTTCCTCTAAACTCTATATTAGATATTATTCCTTGATAATTTTCTTTTGTTGATTTCTCTATTTGAACATATTCTGGTCTTACAGTTAATATAGAATCTCCATTATCAAAGCAGTTTGTATCTCCTATAAATTGAGCTGTAAATAAATTTTGAGGATTTTGATATATTTCTTCTGGAGTTCCTATCTGCATTATATCTCCTCCATTTAAAATGGCGATTTTATCTGCCATTGTTATAGCCTCTTCTTGGTCATGTGTTACCATTATTGTAGTTATATTAAGTTCTTTTTGTAATCTTTTAATATCCATTCTAAGCTTGTGTCTAACCTTTGCATCTAATGCAGACATTGGCTCATCTAAAAGTAAAAATTTTGGTTCAAGTGCTAATGCTCTTGCTATTGCAATTCTCTGTTGTTGCCCTCCTGATAATGCTTTAGGATATTTATGAGCTTCATGAGTTAATCCAACTATTTCAAGAACTTCCTTAACTTTACTATCTATTTTTTCTTTTGAAACTTTTCTTTCTTTAAGTGGAAAAGCTATATTGTTATATGCAGTCATATTTGGAAACAAAGCATATGATTGAAATACTATTCCAAAACCTCTCTTTGATGGTTCTAAATTTGTAATATCTTTATCTTGAAGAATTATAGCTCCACTATTTACTTCTTCAAGACCTGCTATTATTCTAAGTAATGTAGTTTTACCGCATCCACTAGGTCCAAGTAAACATAGAAATTCACCTTCTTCAATATCTAAACTAATATTATTTAAAACCCTTTTTTGGTCATAATTTTTAAACACATTATTTATTTTTAAGTAACTCATATCTTATCTCCCCTTATATACTTATATTTTTATTTTAAATTTTTTTCTTATAACATTGCATCTTCTAGATTATAAAATTAAATTTTACTTGCTTTCAGATTTTGAACCATACTTTGATTCCCAAGTTTTCAATATTGTACTTCTATTTTTTGCAGCAGAGTTTAAATCTACTTCCTTTATTAGCTGTTCAAATGGTTGTTTAGAATAACCTTTTGGAACTGGATTATCTGTCTTTATAGAAGTAACTGCTACTTCGTGTGCATATCTATCCATAGCTGAATCGCTCATTGCCCAGTCTAAAAATAACTTTGCTTCTTTTTTTATATTATCTTTTTTAACTAAAGCATTTGCCTCTAAATCCCAACCTGAACCTTCTTTTGGAAATACTACTTCTATAGGTTCACCGCTAGATAATTGTTGTGTAGCTCTATATCCAAGTGTAATACCTATTGGATATTCTCCAGAACCAGCTAGTTTGGCAGGCTTTGAACCTGAATGTGTATATGTAGCTATATTTTTATGTAATTTATCCATATAATCGTAAGCATCTTTTTCGCCCATCATTTGAATAAGTCCTGATACTGTAAGATATCCTGTTCCAGATGATGCTGGATTTGGCATTGTTATGAGTCCTTTGTATTCTGGTTTTATCAAATCTTTATAGCTTTTTGGAATATCAATACCTAATTTCTCAAGCTCTTTATAATTAACTACTATTGCAGTTTCTGGTACACTCATTCCTACCCAAGATACATCTTCTTCAGTATCTTTAAATTTTTTATCAACCTTGTCATAATTTTTAGGCTTATATGCTTCAAGTGCCCCATCTTCTTTTAATTCTATCATGTTCATTGCTGATAACCCCCATATAACATCAGCCTGTGGATTATCTTTTTCTGCTAATAATTTTGAAGCTATTACCCCATGAGAATCCATAACTATCTCTACATCTATATTGGGATACTCTTCTCTAAAACCTTCCATATAGTAAGCTATTTGTTCTTCCTCTAATGCTGCATATATTGTAAGTTTATTATTTCCTTTTCCTTGAGTAGTTTGTGGTGTTGTTGATATGCAACTTGTCATAAATGTAATTACTACAATACACAGACAAGTAAATATAAATTCTTTCATATCGTCCCCCTTTATCTGCTTTTTTCTTTTTTTAATTGTTTTTTGTTGTTTTTGCTTATATTTATATAATACACCTAATTTGTTAATATAAAGTTAAGTGTAAATTAACAGTTCGTTAATTTTTAGAAATTTTTGTTAAATATATTATTTTTAATTAAATATAGTATGTTTTTAAACAATCTATCTTTTTTACAGTATCCATATTTTTAATTTAAACATAAAAAATAAGCCTAACTTCTATAAATTAGAATGTTAGACTTATTTCTATAAATATTTAATTACACAACCAAATTATTTTTTTTCTTTTCTTCAAGTGCTTTTTTAAGCACCATATCCTTAACCTTCATAAGTCTAGTAGTACTTGCTCTCTCATTTTCTTCAAGCTTCATAGCAATATACTTAATAGTCTCAATGTAATTTGGTATCATTACATTTTCAAGAGCATTAACACGTCTACGTGTCTTTTCTATCTCTTGTGCAAGAAGCTGTGCACTTTTTTCACTTTCTGCAAGTCTTAAAAGTGGTTCCATAGCAGCTGAAAATGCTTCCATAGCAGAATCCAATTCACCTGATGTAAAAGCAAGACCATAAGGATAAATATCACTTTGATTGTTTTCAGTTTTAAAGTCAAACACAGGAACGTCAACACTCATTATATTTTTCGTAGATACATCTACGGAAACAGATTGCTTTGGCATCATAAGCGCTGAACCTAGATACTCCTGACTCATAACTGCTCTTGCAATTATAAAATTCTTATAAGCACCATCGAGAGCATTTTCTGCTTCTTCACGTAATCGCTTATTTTCTCTTACAATCTCAAGAAATTGTTTCATAAGTTCATCAAGTTTATCTTTAAGAAGCTTATGACCTCTTGTAGCAGTTTTAAGGAGTTTCTTAAGTCTAGTCATTTCCATACGTGTTGGATTTATATTTAATCTAGCCACAGATATCACTCCTTAGGCATATATTTTTCAAAATATTCATCGCGAATACGTTTAAGTTCACTTTTTGGTAACATACTAAGAAGCTTCCATCCAATTTCTAATGTCTGCTCAATAGTTCTATCAGTTCTAAATCCTTGTGAAACATATTCTTTTTCAAATTCATCTGCAAACTTTGCATACATTAAATCAATCTCAGAAAGTGCAGATTCACCAAGTATTGCCATAAGTTCTTTTGCATCTTTACCTCTTGAATAAGCTGCAAAAAGCTGGTTCATTGTATCTGCATGGTCCTCACGAGTCTTACCCTTACCAATCCCTTTATCTTTTAGACGAGAAAGTGATGGTAAAACATCTATAGGAGGCTGTATATCTTTTTTATAAAGTTCACGATTAAGTATAATCTGTCCTTCTGTAATATATCCTGTAAGGTCAGGAATTGGATGTGTTTTATCATCCTCAGGCATTGTAAGTATTGGAATCATAGTTATAGAGCCCTCATGCCCTTTCATTTTTCCTGCTCTTTCATACATTGTAGCAAGGTCAGTATAAAGATAACCTGGATATCCACGACGTCCTGGAACCTCTTTTTTAGCTGCTGAAACTTCACGTAATGCCTCTGCATAGTTTGTAATATCTGTTATTATAACGAGTACATGCATGTCTTGCTCAAAAGCAAGGTATTCCGCTGCTGTAAGTGCCATTCTAGGTGTAGATACACGCTCTACAGCTGGGTCATTTGCAAGATTTACAAATACTACAGAACGGTCAATTGCACCAGTTGCTTTAAAGTCACTTATAAAGAAATCTGCATCTTCAAAGGTTATACCAACTGCGGCAAACACAACGGCGAACTTAGAGTCAGTCCCACGTACTTTTGCCTGTCTTGCAATTTGAACTGCAAGATTAGCATGTGGCAAACCAGAACCTGAGAATATAGGAAGTTTTTGACCTCTAACTAGTGTATTAAGCCCATCTATAGCAGAAACACCAGTCTGTATAAATTCAGCCGGATAGTCACGTGCCGCTGGATTTATTGGAGCTCCATTTATATCAAGTCTTTTATCTGGTATAATTTCTGGGCCTCCATCAATAGGTTTACCCATTCCACTAAAAACACGACCTAATATATCTGGTGAAACTCCAAAGTCAAGACTCTTTCCTAAAAAACGAACTTTACTTTCAGCAAGGTTTATACCTGTTGAACTTTCAAAAAGCTGAACAAGTGCAGTATCCTCATTTACCTCTAGAACTTTACAACGGCGAATCTCTCCATTTGAAAGCTCAATTTCTCCAAGTTCATCAAATTTTACACCTTCTACACCGTTTATTAACATAAGAGGACCGGCTACCTCTTGTATTGACTTATATTCCTTTATCATAGTTCTTCAGCCCCCCTCTTTTTAATAAGGTCTGCAAGCTCATTGTCTATTTCATCTTCAATTGAATCGTAAGTAGCATCTATATTGTCTTCTTCTACATACTTAGCACGACCAATCTTTTCAAGAACTGAAAGCTTGATAATATCATTTATAGTAACATTTTGCTTGATGGCATCTTGTGCTGACTTATAGAATTTTAGTATAAGTCCCATCATTCTATATTGCTTATGAAGTGATGTGTAAGTATCCACTTCATGGAAAGAGTTTTGATGAAGGAAGTCCTCTCTTATAGAACGAGTAACTTCTAATATCAATCTATCTCCATCTGAAAGTGAATCAACTCCAACCAATTGAACTATTTCTTGAAGTTCAGATTCAACTTGTAAAAGTTTCATAGCTTGAGCTCTTTGAGCTGAGAAATTATCATTTACATTTTTATCTGCCCATACATCAACTTTTTCCTGATAGAGTGAATAACTTGTTAACCAGTTGATTGCTGGGAAATGACGCTTATATGCTAAAGAAGCATCAAGCCCCCAGAATACTTTTACTATACGAAGTGTTGCTTGGCTGACAGGTTCTGATGTATCACCACCAGGAGGAGAAACTGCTCCAATCGCTGTAAGTGTTCCTTCTCTGTCATCCATACCTAGACAATTTACCTTTCCAGCTCTCTCATAGAACTGAGCAAGACGTGAACCTAGGTATGCAGGATAACCTTCTTCACCAGGCATCTCCTCTAGACGACCACTCATCTCTCTAAGAGCCTCGGCCCATCTTGATGTAGAGTCTGCCATAAGTGCAACACTATATCCCATATCTCTAAAATATTCAGCTATTGTAATACCAGTATATATAGAAGCCTCACGTGCAGCAACTGGCATATCTGATGTATTGGCTATAAGCACAGTTCTTTGCATAAGTGACTCACCTGTTCTTGGGTCTTTTAATTCAGGAAATTCAAGAAGAACATCCGTCATTTCATTTCCACGCTCGCCACATCCTATATATACAACTATATCTGCATCTGCCCATTTAGCAAGCTGATGCTGTGTAACAGTTTTTCCACTTCCAAAAGGTCCTGGTATAGCTGCTACCCCACCTTTTGTAATTGGGAAAAATGTATCTATAACTCTTTGCCCTGTAACAAGAAGTGAATCTGGTGTTTTCTTTTCTCTATATGGTCTTTCTTTTCTAACTGGCCATTTTTGCATCATAGTCACAGGTATGTCATTACCTTTTTCATCTGTAATAACACAAACTGTATCTTCAACAGTAAATTCTCCAGAATATATTTCTTTTATAGTACCTTTAACTCCATAAGGAACCATAATTTTACATTCCACTACAGCTGTTTCTTGAACTCCACCTATTATATCTCCAGATACAACTTTATCGCCAACAGCTTTTTTAGGTTTAAATTCCCACTTAACTGCTCTATCAAGTGAAGATACTTCAACACCTTTAGTTATATTAGTACCTGAAATATCATACATTTTTTCAAGTGGACGTTGAATACCATCATAAATAGTTGAAATAAGACCTGGCCCAAGCTCAACACTCATAGGCATTCCAAGAGAAACTACTTCTTCCCCTGGCCCTAGACCAGAAGTTTCCTCATAAACCTGTATAGAAGCTTTATCTCCATGCATTTCTATAATCTCGCCTATAAGATGTTTATCTGAAACTCTTACGACGTCAAACATATTCGCATCTCTCATGCCCTCCGCTACAACAAGCGGTCCTGACACCTTTACAATTGTGCCTGTTTTCATATTCTCTCACCTGCAATCATATACTTTATCAAAATTTAAATACTCCCTCCTATATTTTATCAATACATACCTTTAGCACTAATAAAATTTGAGATTGTCTTTTATTCAACTTCCATTTATTCTTTAAATAATATATCTGCACCTATAGCACGTTTACTAGATTCTCTTACTTCATTCATACCTAATCCCATACTTCCTCCAATACCTGGAATAACTATAATAGCAGGAAGTTGGTAGTCTTTGTATTTTGCTATTGATTCTTTTGCAAGCAATGATGCCTGTTCTGTAATATAAATTATCGCATACTCATCTTCAACCAACTTATGTATACTTTTTTTAATTTCGTCACTATCATAGGCTGGGAAGATATCTATTCCAAGAGCTAAAAATCCCATGATGCTATCTTTATCTCCAACTACTCCTACCTTATACATAAGCATCCCTTAGCCTTTCTTTTATAGTATCTGCGTCTATATTATTAAGCTTACTAGTCAAAATAATTCTTATTGTTTTTATCTCTGATTCTTTAGCATATAAATAAGCAATTAATGGTTCTAATGTAAGAGGTTTAAATTTTGCTTCTCTAACATATTCCATAAGATAGTCATCACAAAGTTTTTCAAAGACAGTGAATCCACTACCCATACCTTTTTTACAGACATCAGAGTAAGAAGTAGATTTAAAACATGATGCTGGAGTGTCTGAAGAAAAAGCTTCTAAGAATTTTTCCTTATCAAGTGACCCCCCTGAAACAAACACATTCATAAACATCTGAAAATCTTTATTCATATTTTTAACTCTTATAAAACTTTTTAGATTTGTTAAATCACAAACTTTCATAACATAATCTATTACAAATTTGTTTTGACTTTCTTTAGCAGTCTCTCTCATACTAGAAAAAGTCGCTTTATCTAAAGCAATATCAACCATTTGACCATTTTGTGTCTTACTATAAACATCAAATGCCTCTACTATGGCGGCTTCCATTATCTTAGGTAAATCACTAAAACTACGATTTGCTAAAGATTCTCTAAGCTTAACAAGAGGAATTGTACCTCCATCAATCAAATATTTTTCACCATCTACACCAGAAATTTCTTCTTTAATCAGCACTTTTAAGTTGTGATAGTCATTTTTATAAAGAAATACATCAACAAATTTTTCTTCAGGAGCTAGACCTTTAAGAATTTCATATGTCTTTGATAATTCTTGAGTCAAAATATTCTCAAAATTATGGATATTATTATTTGCTGTATCCACATAACCTGCTTCAGCTATAATTCTTAAAGAGTCTTCAGGGCTTTTGGCTTCTGCCATTTGAATAAACATTTGTCTGTTAAGAAGCTGTTTTTCAAGCACTCTTATTCGTGCCACGGCATAGGGATAAGTTTTTTCTTCTGCCATTTTTTAACCCCTCCTTAATTAAACAAAATTTCTGCTGCAATTTGTTCAATATCTTCATGTTCTACTGCAATTATGGCTTCAAATGAATAATTGTACTCAATGTCACCTTTTTTAACTATGAAGCCTCCAGTAATATCTCTGATTTCATCAGACACTTTAATGCCTTTTTTTGATAATACATCTTTTAATGTTTTTTTGTCCTTTTTAGATAACACTATCTGTGAATCTTCTGTACAATTTGATTTTTCAATCATATTTAATATAATCTCTTCATATTCACTATCTTTAAGATTTAAAAGTTTATTTTTAGCTTCTAAGATTACTTCTTCTAAAATCTCTTGTTTTTTTGATAATATTTGTTTTTTAGCCTCCATATAAGCTCCTGATATTTCCTTAGAAGCTGCTTTTTCTGCTTCTGCCTCTGCAAGCTTTGTATAGGAAGCCATTTCCTTTTCAGCTTTTTCATTAGCTGAATTTATTTTTGAATCTGCCTCACTCTTAGCTTTATCCAATATTTCTTGTGCTTCTTGCTTGGCATCAGCTATAATTCTGTCAATCATTTTTTGTTCATTACCCATAGGAGTGCTTCCTCCTTTTCATTTTTTTTACTTATGAATTATACTCTATATTTAACCAACTGCAATTCCATTGTAAGCTAAGAAAGAAACAAGTAGTCCTAAAAGCGCATATGTTTCAACTATCGCTGCAAATGTTATAGCCTTACCAAGTTCTTCAGGTCTTTTAGCAACTATTCCAACCCCTGCTGCTGCTGCCTTACCTTGTGCAATACCTGACACTAAACCAACTAAACCAATTGGAAGTCCTGCCATAAGAAGTTGTAAACCTTGAGCTGATGTTGGTATTGCGTCTCCCCCAATAATTCCTGCTTTTGATAAAATAAGGAAAGCTATGATAAATCCATATAGACCTTGTGTACCAGGAAGAAGTTGTAAAACTAGAAGTTGACCGAATTTACTAGGGTCTTCTGTTACAACACCTGCTGCGGCTTGACCTGCTATTGAAGTACCCTTAGCAGAACCCATACCTGCAAATAATGCTGCTATAGCAGCTCCTGATATTGCCAAAAATTGACCATTTCCTAACGCGTTTAAAAATTCCATATTTACATCTCCTTTTTATTAATGCTTGTATATTTTGTTTTATACTTAAACGGAACAAAAGGAACTCCTCCGCCTTCATAAAACTTGTTGAAAAATTCTACATACTGTAACCTACTTGTATGAACATATGCACCAAGTGCATTTATAAGAAGGTTTATTGTGTGTCCTACAACACCAATTACAACTGCAAATATTGGACCAGCTATAGCCCCTAAAAGATTGATAACCTGCCCTATAACTCCTGTTGTTAGACAAAGTGCCATAATTCTTGTATAAGATAATATATCAGCAAAATAACTTGTTATACCATAAAGACTTGAAAATCCTTTGAAAAGCTTAACAGGAACACCTTTAAAGCTTCTTCCTTGAGTAAGAACAAGACCTATAGCACCTATAATTGCTAAATATTTTCCTACTTCAGAAAATACACCTATATCTCCTGCAACAAAAGGTATTATAAGTAGACATACCCCTGTTATACATAAATACCAAAAACCTATATCAAAAATTGCATCTATTACCTTTCCATCTCTTATTAATGTATATGCTTTAATTCCCAAACCTACATATATATGGATAATACCGAACAGTAATGACATTCCCATAAGTACCATAACATCCTCCAAAGGATTGATTAAAGCTTTTATAGGAATTAAATCCCCCAAAATACCCCCGAATATAAGACCCCATATAGTAGTTGAAACTCCGCAAATACCAATAAGTTTAATTAAATTCCCTTCACCTTTTTGCATTTTTGATTTGTATACAATAAATCCACATGCTAGTGCAATTATCATCCCATACGCAGCATCACTTAGCATCATTCCAAAGAATATAACATAAAAGAAAGTCATAATTGTATTTGGGTCAATATCTTTTGTGCTTGGACAGCTGTACATGTTTGTTACACTTTCAAAAGGTGTTACAATTTTATTGTTTTCAAGCAGAATTGGGAAGCCTTCTTCTTTATCTCCTTCCTCTGTCTGAACGCAACAATCAAACTTCTCTGTAATTTCTTTAATTAGTTCTTCTGCTCTTTTACTTGGTAGCCAACCATTAAGACAGAATGTTGTTTTTGTTTTGACAAGCCTCTCTATAATCTTTTTTTGGTCTCTCTCTATAGTGTAAAAATCATATAGATTTTCAAGCATGTGTACACTATCTGCATGGCTTTTAATTTCTTCCGTCTTATCTTTAGAAACGTTTTCCTGTCTAATTATCATTTCATTATATTTCTTAATAGCTTGTGATGGTGTACCTTCTTCATTTGGCAATGCAACTACTGAAAAATTAAATTCTTTTAGAACCTCTAAAGCATTATCAAAAGTTTCTTTCAAAGTAATTAAATAAACATAGTTCATTAATTTATCGGAATTAATAATTCCAAGAACACTTTCTGGTATTTCATCTTCTAATTTTACTCTTAAGGCATCAATATTTGCACTTATAGGTACAGTTCCAAGTATAGTTTTTGTATACTTAGTTTCCATATTCTCAAGAGGAATGTCAAAGTTCACCCATGGTTCTAACATGTTTTTATTGTTATTCAATAGATTTATGTTAGTCCTTATTGTACCTATCTCCTTATGTAGAGTGTTTAACTCTAAAGCTTCAGCATAAATTTGCTCTTCTTTTTCACTATCAATTCTGTTAAACTCTCTTTTTGGTGCAAACATGGCTTTCTTTTGTTTCACTAGTGAAGAAACAATGTTAATTGCTTGATTTACATGAGACATCTTCTGTTCTAGCATTATAACTTCTGATTCTTCACTATCTTTTACAAGATAATTTTTTAATTCCTCCTCCTCAGTAAGAAAGGCACTATCATCAATCTGAACAAACCCACGGTTCATAAGTAGCTTTAAAATCTGGCTTTTTTGAGCTTCTAAGCCAACAATAGATATTTTGTTCATATTAACTATTGCCATATTATCTCACTACCTTTCCAATAACCGCTTCAATTGCCTTACTTTTTCTTTCTTTAGCAGTTTTTTCAATTTTCAGACATTCACTTTTAGCATCAGCTAAGATTTTATCAACCTCCACCTTACTGTCGGTGACTGCCTTCTCAATAAGAGTTTCTTCCATAAGCTTTGCTTGCTTTTTTACATCAGCAAAGATGCTTTCACATTGGTTTACAGCATCAGCTCTGATAGACTCTGCATCAGTAACAGCTTTAACTTTGATACTGTCTGCTGTCTGCTCTGCCTCAACAATGCTTTTTATTATTTCAAAAGCCATCCAAATCACCTCTCTTACCTTTTTACTATGTATATAACCAATTAGATTTTTTTATTCTAATTAGATTACTACCTCATTGTTAAAGTATAAACAGCATTTTTATATAATAATTAATATTTTTCAACGTTTATTTCTTAATAAAACATATTTTAGAATAGTACTTACTTAGATTTATATCCTGTTTTGACTTACTTTTAGACTATGACATGAGTATGATTTTTAAATATCATTATTTTCAATAATTATAATTTAAAGCGATATAGTTTGTCAATAGCGTTATTCTGTTTTAAAATTAACGTTTTATCGACATTTTAAATTTTTATTTTAATTTTTTTCTACATATAATTTTATTTGTTACATATAAAATATTTTTATTTGTTTTTTCAACACTCATAGTACTGAAACTTATTGTTTTTTTTGAATTTTTAGAAATATCTCTCATTATTTCATCTAAGTTTTATAAATCATTGGGCTATATCGATTTTTGTCACCTTATTTTTAGTCTAATTTTTTATATTTACTTAGAAAGAAATTAATATTTTTTAAGATTGATAAAATTTACACTTACATCTGATATTTTTATTTGAACTAGCTATATTAATTTTAAATTGATAACATATACAGTTACTTTATATATTCGACAACATTATGAAAAAATCCTCGTACCAATCACTCCAATCTTCAATAGGATATGCTGCTCCACCATTTACACTCTTCAATAGATTTGATGTATATTCTTCTCCTATAGAAAAAAGCTCACCTACTGTTATATTGTAACCTTTAGATGTAGCCACTTTACAAAATGAATCCATAACATCACGTTGTTCTCTTGTTTTTATAAGCTCTATTTTAAATTTCTCATCTTTTCTGGCTGCTTCTAAAATTTTAATTAACTTTTCATTCATTATATGTTCCTCCTTTTGATAATCATTATATAAAAATGAAGCCATCTTAAAAAAACTAAGATGACTTCACTTAATGTCTATAGTAGTACATTCCTTAATATAAAATAATTGGTGTACCTGGTTCTATATTTTCATATATCTTCTTTGCTTTAGAAAAAGGTGTATTTACACATCCATGCGAACCTGAAGATCTATATATACCTCCACCAAAAGAGCCTCTCCAAGTAGCATCATGAATTCCTATATTTCCATTGAATGGAAGCCAATAGCTTACAGGTGAACTGTAACCTTGCCCAGTTAATGAAACATTTCTAGCTTTATAGTTAAGAGGGTATATACCTGATGGTGTGGCAAATCCTCTACCTAAATCACCTGTTACAACATCTGTTGATACAAGCATCTCTCCATTTTTAAAGAACCACATATGTTGGTTAGAAAGACTAATCTCTACATATGTATTTCCAATATCATCTCTATTACGAGATACAGCTTTTTGTATGTAAATAGGTTCTCTTGTAACATTTTTACCAGCTTTTACAACATCAACCAATGCTTTAGCTTCTTTATTTTTGTCTATCAACCAACCATAAATTCCACCTGAAATTGTAATCTCTTTACCTGTTGCAGTCTTAAATGGTCTTGAATCTCCAAAAGTACTATATTTTTTGCTTAGTCCTCTTGCATATTCAACCATTGCAGCATTATCAAAGCTTATCTCATAATTCTTTTCTGAATCCACCTTTAACCATTTGTTAATCTCAACACCATCTAAAGTTTCCTTACGGTCACTAAAATCATATGTAACAACTACACCAACATACTTATCTAATGTCTTAATAGCTTCTTTCAATTTTTCTGAATCCTTTGTATTGTTTGGTGCTTCATATACCTTATTTTCTTCTAAAGAAATAGAAGTATCTCCAGAATTAATTGATTTTTGTACTAACTTATAAAAATCATCTTTTTTTACTTTGTTTCCAAGTACCTCTGGAACTATAGCATAAGCATTTTTAATACTATCATACTTAGGATAAGCACTCTTAGGTTCTACAACTTTTTTACTATCAAAGCAAGCTAGAGAATTAAATCTTTTTTCTAGTAAATCTTTATTATATGAAAGAGTTACCATATTATTATACTCTTTAGATTTAAATATTCCACCAATCCATCCAAATGCACTCTGGCTATCTTTTATCTTTTGAACTTTATCATCTGGTGTAAACTTCAAATCTATATCCTTTGCTTTTATTTGCTCTTTCTTATTGTTTCTTTCCTCTAAGTTTAAAGTATAAGAACTAGTACTTGATGTTAATAAATCATTTACTTGCTCAACTGTTTTTCCTGAAGCTTTAACCCCATTAATAGTTGTTCCAAAGTAAAAATGATTTCTAAAAAAGATTGCCATTCCTATATAAGCTACAACTAAAACACCTACTACTATAGCTATCTTAACTTTTAGATTTTTTTGCCCACTTTCTTGTTTTACCTCTTTTCCATCAATCATAATTAAATCCTTCCTTACATTATAATTACCTATGTACCTTATTGCTTTTTAAACAAAATCACGTTTGCCTTATTTTATATACCCAAATTACTGTAGTATTATTTACATTTTTAAATATAGAGTTATTTCCATCATACTATTTTATTTTTTAGGTAAAATAGTTATTGTAAATACCTCCTTTCAAAATCCCTTAAATATAGGCTCTGCTATATTAATATATTACCATACTTTTAGGAATCATGGGGATATCTATCTATTTTTGTAACTTTAAACTACTTTTTTAAATAAAAGAAAATAATTATTTATTAGTTTACTTATCTTAAATTATTTCTTAAACATTATATTCCAATCTAACATAACGTTGTTATATACATTCTATTTAATTATCTTAGTCTCTATATCTTTTCCATCTGCATATTCTTTTAGTAATTCCTTAGCATAATCAAAATATTCTTCAATATCAGATTCTTGACTAAAAGAAAATATACAAATCAGTATTTCATTTGCGTCTTCTGTTATCATTGCTCTCTCAGAGTCACTAGTTGGACTTCCAAATTTACCTAGTGAATCAGATAATATAGGAAGATTTTCTATATTTATTAATTCTTTTCCAATACCTTTATACTGTTCACCTTCGTCTCCTACAGTAAAACATACTGGTGAATGTAATTTACTTACATTATATGTACCTACTGGATACAACGATTTTATTGATATTAGATTATTTATTTCAACTATATTATTTATTGTGTAAAGACCTTTCCCTTGGATAATTCTTCTAATTAATGCTTCTGAAGACGTTCTATATCTACTTGGATTTTTACCAAGTTCTTTATAAGCATTTCTTGCATCTTTAATCTTATCCAATTTTGTAATGTCTTCAACTTTTAGACTTTGATTTAAAATGTCACAAAACTCGTTTATCTTGTTAATTAATTTTTCTGAGCTCTTATTTACTGCTACTTTTGCTTGGATACAGCCTAACTTCGCATCAGGCCATCTTTCCTTAAGTTTTTTATCAATACTTACATCTATCATACTTAAACAACTCCTATACACTGAATTTTTATTAAAGTTTTTATCATCTATACATTATAGTACTATTCTTTTGTTAATAAAATGTTTATTAGCAAAATAATTTATTTTTAATACAATCTTTGTAAAAAACTATTACTTTTCCCTTATATAGTCTGCATATGACCAAAAATCAAAAAACACTAATTATTTAACAAGAATTTACTAAACTCAAGTATCTATAATAGTGTTTTATATAAAATTTAAATTTCAATCTTGCAATAAACTTATAAAATTTATACCTGGCATTGGTCTTGCAAAATAGAATCCTTGGACTAAATCACATCCGAATTGCTTCATTAGCTCAGCTTGAGCCTTACTTTCAACACCCTCTATAGTTACAATTAAGTCTAGGGATTTAGCTAGAGATACTATAGATTTTGCTATATTACGACTTCTCTCATCATTTTCTATACCATCAAGAAAAGATTTATCTAATTTCAGTACATCAATTGGCATATCTCTTAAACAACTAATGGAAGAATATCCTGTCCCAAAATCATCCATAGAAATAGAAAATCCATACTTTCTTAACTCATTTAAGACATTCTTCAAAATATTTAATTCATTCATAGCTACAGTTTCTGTTATCTCCAGCTCAATTAAATCTGAATTTATATTATATTTTTGTATAGTACTATTAATAAATTTTACGATATCTGGTTGGTACAATTCAACTCTAGATAAATTCACTGAAACTGGAACTATACTTTTACCTTGTTTTTTCCAGTCAGATAAATCTATACAGACTCTCTCAAACACAAATCTCCCAATTTTTAAAATCAATTGACTTTTCTCTGCTATAGGTATAAATATTGCTGGACTTATAAATCCATATTCTGGGTGATTCCATCGTATTAATGCCTCACTACCTATCATTTCACCATTTACAAGTGAAAACTTAGGTTGATAATATACATCAAATTGATTTTTTACTAAGGCTGTTTTTATATCATCTAAAATAATTGATTCTTCACTAAGCTTATTTCTAACATCCTCATTATAAATAGCATAATTTATATTTTTACCTTTAGCAACAGACCTAGCCATATTTGCCTTATTTACAGCCTTTTGAATATCTACTTCTCCTTCTTCTACAAAGTAAATCCCAACACACAGAGAAATTTCAAATACTGTATTTAAATTACTTTCAATATTATTTCGTATATTATCAAGTTTTCTTATAATTTTATCTCTTCCCTTTTTATAGTCACAGAAAATTGAAAAATAATCACTCGAAAGTCTTGCATATATTTCGCCTTCTGTTAGTTCCTCTTTTAAAGCCCTTGCTATTGTGATTAACAGATTGTCACCAAATTCGTATCCAAAAGTATCATTAATCATCTTAAAATTATTAATATCAAAATATACTATAATATAGTTTAAAGATGGTTTATTTAAAAGATATTTACTACACTCCTTATAAAACTTATTTTGATTTCCTATATGAGTAATCTTATCTTCATAAGCCAAACTTAATATTTCTTTTTCATTAGATTTTTTTATATACATTATATAGAAAATAATTGTAATAAATACAAATATAATAAATAATACTGCATATACAGCTCTCTTAATAATTTGCTCTGAATTCTTGAATATAACACTTTCTGGAACTGAAAAAATCAAGTTCCAATCCTTTATATAGTTATTTTTTTCATTTCCATTATCCATAGTGGCATATCCTAGATATCGTCTTTCTCTTGAGATTGTTAATATTGTTGCACCTGTTTTATTTTCTTCTAATTTTTTATTTAAATCATTTACCTCTTTAATATCATTATCCTGTTTTAATAATTCATAAATATTTTTTGATAGTCTGTCCTGTTGAGGATGAAGTATAACTTTCCCATCATTTTTTACAACATAAGATATACTATTATCTTCATAAAAAGATACATTTATAAGTTTCATTAAAGTATTGATATCATAGGTACAATATAAAACTCCAACTATTTTATCATTATTTAATATTGGCACTGATATAGTAATCTTTTTTACAGATTTATTTACTTCATCAACATATGGACTTGAAACATAATTTTTACCTTTAATTGAGTTTTTGAAGAATTCTTTATCCTTAACTGAAAACTTGTTACCCTTAGTATTTTCT
Organism: Clostridioides sp. LIBA-6822; assembly: GCF_056688955.1. NCBI lineage: Bacteria > Bacillati > Bacillota > Clostridia > Peptostreptococcales > Peptostreptococcaceae > Clostridioides > Clostridioides sp. LIBA-6822. Next base: position 3,502,330 of record NZ_CP196995.1, read on the forward strand.
GTATTACCATTTATATCAACTATTGCCATGGTGTAAAATTTTTGATTTTCCATTTCATCCAAAAGCTTTTTTATTTTTTCTTCATTAGATATGTTTGGATTCGAAGCATAATAACTTGAAAAAATATTTAAAACATCTAAATCTTTTTCAATTTGTCTCTGGGCTAATTGAGAACCTTGTATTGCAACTTCTTTTATATGTACTTCTGCTTCTGATATAAGAAGATTTTTTGTATTTTCTATATAGATATACCCCATTATCAGAAATACTGATGTCAACAAAAGAATTATAATTAATGTAACACTCTTATTTCTCTTCGTCATTCTTCTCCTCCCCTAATTAGTCACTACTTTATATAGCTAACATACCTTATTTAATATAAATTTATCATTTATGTTATATACAAATATACCCAAATACCATATATAAAACCAATCTAATTATCATATAAAACATTCTTTAACTATTATAATAACACTATTTAATTGAATTTTGAATTAAAGAATAAAAACTATTCATTTTTCCAAATAAAAATCCCTTATACAGTAAAATTTTATCTCATGTATAAGGGATTTTATTTTATATATTTTTTAATAATTTATCTTCCATAATATGAATTTAAATACATATTTTTTATTTCATTCATAAGAGGATATCTTGGATTTGCTCCTGTACATTGGTCATCAAATGCTTGAATTACCATTTCATCTATTGAATCCATAAACTTAGATTCTTCAATACCAAATTCTTTTATAGTTTTAGGAATGCCAACTTTACATTTTAATTCTTCAATAGCTACTAGTAAGCTTTGGAATTTCTCTTCATCAGAATTTCCTTTTAAACCTAAGAATGAAGCTATTTCAGCATATCTCTTTAAAGCTTCTGGGTATTTATATTGAGAAAATGCCCCCATTTTCTTTGGTGCATCTGAAGAATTAAATTTCATAACCTCTGTTATTAAAAGAGCATTTGCAACTCCATGTGGTACATGATGGAAAGCACCTAACTTATGAGCCATAGAGTGGCAAACACCTAAAAATGCATTTGCAAAAGCCATACCTGCCATTGTAGAAGCATTTGCCATTTTTTCTCTAGCTTCTGGGTCTTTTGCTCCATTATCATATGCACGTGGAAGATATTCAAATATACTCTTAATAGCTTGTAGTGCTATACCATTTGTATAATCAGTTGCAAGCATAGATACATATGCTTCTAATGCATGAGTCAAAGCATCTATACCAGAAGCAGAAGTTAAACTTTTTGGCATATTCATCATCATATCAGAATCAACTATGGCCATATTTGGCATTAATTCATAATCAGCTAGTGGATATTTTACCCCTGTGTCTTGGTCAGTTATAACAGCAAATGGTGTTACTTCTGAACCAGTCCCTGCTGATGTTGGTATTGCTACGAAATTGGCCTTTTCACCCATTTTAGGGAATGTATATACTCTTTTTCTTATATCCATAAATCTCATAGCTAGGTCTTGGAAATCTACTTCTGGATGTTCATACAATGTCCACATTATTTTCCCTGCATCCATTGCGCTTCCTCCACCTATAGATATTATTACGTCTGGATTAAATTCGCTCATAGCTTTAGCACCTATCTTGGCACATTCCAAAGTTGGGTCTGGCTCTACTTCAAAGAATGTAGTATGTTTAATATTCATTTCGTCTAATAAGTCAGTAACTGCTTTAGTATACCCATTATTGTAAAGGAATGTATCTGTTACAATAAAAGCTCTCTTTTTATTCATTACATCCTTAAGTTCTTTTAGTGCTACTCCTAAACAACCCTTTTTGAAATAAACTTTTTCTGGTGCTCTAAACCAAAGCATATTTTCTCTCCTCTCAGCTACTGTCTTAATATTAAGTAAATGCTTAACTCCTACATTTTCAGATACTGAATTTCCACCCCAAGACCCACATCCTAAAGTAAGAGAAGGAGCTAGTTTAAAATTATATAAATCACCTATACCACCTTGAGAAGAAGGAGTATTAATTAAAATTCTGCAAGTTTTCATAGCTGAAGTAAATTTATCAAGTTTTTCTCTTTGATTTACATCATCGATATATAATGAAGATGTATGCCCAAATCCACCATCTTCAACTAACTTTTCTGCTTTTCTAACTGCATCATCAAAATCATTTGCTTTGTACATTGCAAGTACTGGTGAAAGTTTCTCATGAGCAAAAGCCTCTTCTAATTCAACTGATTCTACTTCACCTATTAAAACTTTAGCATCTTCTGGAACTTCAAAACCTGCAAGTTTTGCTATTGTACAAGCTGTCTGACCAACTATTTTAGAGTTTAATCCTCCATTTACCAAAATTACATTTCCCATTTTCTCTGTTTCATCTTTATTTAATAAATAAGCTCCACGCTCTTTAAATTCTTTTTTAACTTCATTATATACATTTTCTAATACTATAACTGATTGTTCAGAAGCACATATCATACCGTTGTCAAAAGTCTTAGACACAAGAATTGAGTTTACAGCAGTTTTTATGTCTGCGCTATCATCAATTATTGCTGGTGTATTACCTGCTCCAACTCCAATAGCTGGCTTTCCAGATGAATATGCTGATTTAACCATTCCAGGTCCTCCTGTAGCAAGAGTTAAATCTACCTCTTTCATAACAGTTGTAGTTAATTCTAAAGAAGGTTCGTCTATCCATCCAATTATACCTTCAGGTGCTCCAGCTAAAACAGCCGCCTCAAGAACTACTTTTGCAGCTTCTATAGTAGAATTCTTTGCTCTTGGATGTGGAGAGAAGATTATCCCATTTCTAGTTTTAAGTGCCAATAGTGCTTTAAATATAGCAGTAGAAGTTGGATTAGTTGTAGGTACAACAGCTGCAATAACACCTATTGGTTCAGCAATTTTAGTCATACCAAATGCCTCGTCTTTCTCTATTACGCCACAAGTTTTTGTTTCTTTATATGCATTATATATATACTCTGAAGCATAATGATTCTTTATGACTTTATCTTCAGCAATTCCCATACCAGTTTCTTTTTGTGCCATTATAGCTAAAGGAACTCTTTGCTTATTAGCTGCTAAAGATGCTGCTAAAAAAATCTTATCTACTTGCTCTTGAGTATATGTGGCAAATTTTTTTTGAGCCTCTCTAATTTTTGCTAATTTTTTAACTAAAGTTTCAACATTATTTACAACACCTACATTAATTGACATAACCTCATCTCCCTTTATATTTTCTATTATATCCTGTTCTTTATTGGACATTTTGACAACCTCCTAGAATAGTATTTTTTGCTTAAATGTTAATTTATTAACAGTATAACATCTTCTCTTTCTATTTTCAAGTTATTTTTTTAACATTTTATTTTTATTTAAAATAATCTTACTTGTTCCACTAATACTCTAGTTTACGAATCATTAGTTTCATTATATATCACTTTATTTTTTATGTAGATTATAGAAATTTTCATCTTAAAACTTAATGATAACGTTATTATTTTAACATGAATATTTTGCGTTTTTCTTATGAATAAAAATATATACAGATAAGTTTTTTCAATGTAGTATAATTAAACATATAAATTCACAAGTCTTATATAATACGAAATAAGGTATAGTTAATACAGTAAAAATAAACTTAAAGTTCATAGGAGGAATACGGATGAAAAAATTAAAAATAATCAGCATTTTATCTTTAATTATAAGTACAATTTTAATGATTGTAGGTATTGCAGTAGTAGCTTATTATGTAGATAATTTATTTATTAGAGGACTATCAGTATTTATCTTGATTATGTCTGCTTGTTTTGTATCAAGTACAGTGAGATTAATATTTAAAGAAGCAAAGTAATATAAATTCCAGTTTATAAATTAGATTAGGTAAATATTTTAATAAATTATAGAATAAAATCCAGCAAATAATATTGCTGGACTTTATTAATATTACATACAATACATATATCACACCACTAATCTATTGATGTGGGCTTTTTATAACAGGCTGTAATTGCTTATTTTCTAGAGCAAGTTCTATAGTTGGAACTATTAATTCCGTATGTGCAATCATAGAATTAGGCTTTGCTTTACAGTTGTCTTGGCCAAAAGGTACAAAATATATGTTTTTAGAATTAAGGAGAATACCAATATTTTTGAAATTAAAGCTTAGAGCATCATTCGTTGATATTGATATTACTAGTGGTTTATCATTACGAAGATGACCTTTAGCTGCCATCAATACTGGTGAATCCGTAATACCATTTGCTAATTTTGCAGCAGTATTTCCAGTACAAGGTGCTATTATTATAATATCAGCAATTCCTTTAGGTCCAAATGGCTCTGCCTCTTCAATCGTAACGATAGGTTTATTACCTGTAAGTTCATATGCTTTTTTCATAAACTCTTCAGAATTTCCAAATCTACAATCGATATTTTGTGATACATCTGAAAATATAGTGTGTACATTTGCTCCTTCTTTAACCAAATTCTCCAACTCTATAAATATTTTATCATAAGTACAAAACGAACCAGTAAATCCTACTCCAATTGTAAGTCCTTTAAGTCTCATTTTCTAATCCCTTCTTTCATTTATAATATTTTCTATAGCGTTAACAAGAATTTCACCAGATGTCTTTGGTGAGTATTTACCAGGAAGCCCAGGACAAAGAGTCGCATTAATACCTATATCTTTCGTAACAGAGTAATCCACTCCACCAGGAGAAGAAGCTATATCAATAATAGTTACTTCTTGTGATACTTTTTCCAGTCTTTCTTTTGTTAAAATACATTCCGGTATAGTATTAAAAATATAATCAAACTGTAAAAGTTTATCATCAAGTTGATTCAAGGAAATACTAGAATATCCAAATGCATTAGCCGTACTTATTGCATCATTCTTTCTTGCCCCAACACATACATTTGCGTCTAAAGAGTATAATTTTTTGGCAAGTATTTGTGCACATCTTCCAAAACCTAATACTAAGCAGTTGCTTTGATGTATATTAATTATACTTCTTTTAATAGCTTCTGCTATGGCTCCTTCAGCTGTAGCAACTGCATTTAAAATAGCAACATCATTCATTTTCATAAAATCATAAATCTGAATAGAGTGTTGCTCACAAAATTTACAAACTTTAGTTGGTATATTACCTCCAAACAATATTTGATTAGGAGATAAATTAATTAGCAAGTTATCAATAGTTGCATCTAGGCAACCATCAGTATTTTCAATGTTAACTTGATTCTTTGTAAATGGAATTGGACATAAAATAATGGAACTTTTGGATAGTGCCTCAGCTAGTGAAGTTGCTTTTCCAACGATTCCATTTATGATTTCATTTGATATTCCATAAGTGACTACAGAATACCCTTTATTAATTAGTTTTTTTACCATGTACACTTGTCGCAGGTCTCCCCCGATAACAGTTATATCGTATTGATTTGACATATTGTAAGCCTCCTTTACTATATACAATATGTTTTTATCAATATATTGGTTCACTAAAATTACTAAATATTATACTTATAATATTTTTAATAGTGCTAATCTATCTATCTTTTCAGAAGAGGTATATGGAAATGAATTTAAAAAGATAACTTTTCTTGGGATTTCATTTTTTATTAGATTCTTTCTCATTTTAATCAATAAATCTTTTTTTGTAATTTTATCTATAATTGTTACAAATAATGCAATTTGACTTCCTCTTATGGAGTCTGAATATGGTAATACAACTGCGTTCTCAATTTGAGGAATTTTTTTCACCTCATTTTCAACTTTAGTAGAGCTAACTTTAAATCCTCCAATATTTACAATATCATCATTTCTTCCTTCAAAGATTAAGTATCCATCATCATCAAAATATCCAACATCATTTACAGAATAAGGTTTTGTTGCATTATATACTGCATATTTTGTATTTACAAAAATCTTTCCATCTGTAACATATACATCTATTTCTGGAAATGGTCTACCTACGCTTAAAGGTTTCTTAATTAATTCATCATAACATAAGTATGTAATGTAATTTAATTCACTTGCTCCATAATATAAAATAATTTCAGATTTTGGCATATAGTATTTTAAACTTTTTGCAGTATTTTCAAACAATAATTGAGAACCTGTGAAAATACTTACAACATTGAGTATTGCTTCTTCTAAGTGTTTAGCCAAGAGTTGAAGCTTTGTAGGTACGAGGTATATGTTAGTTATATTGTATTGTTTTATTGTTTTTATCCATGACTTACAGTTTAGACCCGAATTTATTACAACACTTCCACCTTCATATAATACTGATATTAAAGAATTTAGATTTCCTGTAAAACTCAATGTCCCATTAATAAACAAAATTGATTCCTCAGATATATTAAAAATATCATTTTGGGTAGGAAAGAATCCAACCCAACTCTCATATGTTCTATACAATACTTTTGGAACACTTGTAGAACCTGAAGATAAAACTCCCATACATATATCTTTATCTAGATAGTTTGTAGGAGTATTATATTGATACATATATATATTAACTTTAGGATTAGATATAGAAAAATTAGTTTTCTTTACTTTTTCATTATCATCAGATAAATTAATGTTGTCCATAGTCTCATCGGATATAATTATTGAAATATTATTTTTTATTATAATGTCATTCAATACTTTTTTAGAAAGATTATAATGACAAATAATAGGTATATTTTTTGAATAATTAATTGCGAAAAAGCTCATTAACTGAAACATTATACTTTTAGAATATATTAAAATAGGTACATTCTCACCTACAGAAATTTGTTTTCCAAGTTTTTCACTATAACTTAACATATTTTCATAAGTATGTTTTTCTCCATCTACAATTAAAAAATCTTTACTTTTATTACTATTTTTCTTTATTTTTAGAAGTTCATAGTAGTTCATAATCTACACCCTTTCAATCAATAAGGCTGAACCCAAGCCACCAGCTGCGGCTATAGAACAAATTCCATATCTACCATTAATCTTTTCTAATGCTTTTAAAAGATGTAATGCAATAATTGCACCTGAAGCACCGTATGGATGACCATAGGCTAAAGCTCCACCAAATACATTATATCTATCAATCAATTCTGGATACTTTCTTTGAAATAGCACATCTATAACTGCAAATGCTTCATTAAATTCAATAGCAGATATATCTAGGTAATTAATTTTTTCTATTTCTAAAATTTTCTCCATTGCTTTTATAGCAGATGTTGGACTTAAATTTGCATCTGTTCCTATTGTACAGGCATTAACAATCTTTGCTTTAGGTTTCTTTTTTGTATTTTCTATGTATTTTTTAGAGCATAGTACAATAAATGAAGCTCCATCATTAATGAGACATGAATTTGCTGCATTTATAATAGTTCCTTTTCCTAAAATAGATGGTACTCTATCTAATAATCTTTGACTCATCTTGTCACGTATACCTTCGTCATAAGTATTATTATCTATAGGATATATAATATCTTCAAGCACTTTATCTTCTCTAGCCTTCTTTGCTCTTTTATGACTTTCTTTCACCCAAAAATCTAACTCTGTTTTCTCAATTTGATACAACTTTGCTACTCTTTCTGCGCCTTCTAGCATACTATTTTCACTATTATCATCAGGAGAGAATTGAGCAACTGTATAATTAGAATTATTTATATCATATCTTTTATCATTTTTATGGTATGTACGCATTGGTTGCAGAGAGCTACTTTCAAATCCACCAGCAATAATTAAATCACACTGCCCAGATTTAATTTTTGAAAATGCTATCTCTATACTCATCATAGCAGAGGCACACTGCATATCTACAGTAAAAGCAGGTACTTCATTTGAAATTCCTGCTGTTAAAGTCATTAATCTTGCTATATTGCCACCTGTTCCAACCGCATTTCCACATATAACCTCATCAATTTTATCAATTTCATATTTTTCAATTAGGTGTTTTAATACACTTGCACCCAAAGATTCTGGTTGAACAAATTGAAAGATTCCATTTTTTAGACCTATATGACTTCTAAGTCCTCCTAATATAAAAACATCTTCCATATATTCTATTCCCTCCTTACAGTAGATTTCTTTTTAATACATTGTTTAATTTAACACCTAAAAAAGATGCAATAACTGCTTTTATTGTATCTCCAATTAAAAATGGTACTACAGCTGCAAAAAGTGCTGCTTCTACTGTCATTTGATTAAAATAACACATAAATACTGTTCCCATAAAATATATAATAGGCATACCAATAAAAATTGTTATTGGTATATATCTTTTAATATCATTATTTTTTCCTTTAAATAGACTAATAATTAATGCTGCGAACAAAAATCCAAAATAAAAACCACCTGTTGGGCTTAACAATTTTCCAATCCCAGATGCTCCTCCACCAAATACTGGTATTCCAATCAAACCTATCATTATATATACACCAACTGTGCTAAATGCTTGTCTTGGTGTTAAAATCAAAGCTATTAGATTTATCATTATTGTTTGTGCTGTTACTCCTGCTGGTGTAAATGGCAATGGTATATATATATAGGATGATATACATAACAATGCTACACATATTGACATTTTAGTTAAATCTTGAATATTTACTTTAGTATTTTTCATTTTTATAATTCCCTTCATACGTTTTATTCAATTTAGTTTATATGTACATGTACAAAGTTTCTATTAAAGCTTTGTTTTAGTATAAAAGAAAGACGTTTTTTTGTCAACTCAAAATAAATTATAGGTTTACATTTTATTTTTAAGTAAACTTTAGACTAATGCTTTATATTTTAATGGTTATTTATAAAACTTTATTTAGAAACTAACCTATTTTGTCTATACTTGTAAATTATAATATGATATATTTTTATATGAGATTTTATTTTATATAAAAATAATAAGGAAGTGATGATATGGAAATTAATGAAAATAATTTAAATAACATAGATGAAGAGTTAGATGAACTTAGTAAGAAAGTTTATTTAGATTCGCCAGACTTTTGGATAAGCATTTCAGACAAAGTAATTGATAAAGTGTTTGATGAGATGTTATTATTTTTTGCAGTTAAGTATAATTATTTTAATATATTATACTTTGCTATTGAGAATAATTATATAGATTTGAATATACAATCAAAAAATAAAGAATATCCTAATATAATGAGTCATCTTTTAGATACGGCAAAACAGAATGAAGATAAGAAAATTTATAATTATCTTCTAAGTTTAAATAAAGATGATACTATAGATGAAAACTCAACTTTAGATGATTTGGATTGTAATACTAGTAGTGATAATTTTGAAAAAAAAGATTTCTACATTCCAAAATACTTGTGTCCAAACTGTAATTCTAATATCTTTGATACAGGTTATAAAGTATCAAATGACATAGTATATAAATTCTCTTTTGATAAATCTGAACCTGTTGAAATATCTAGTGAAATTGCTTCCATTAGATGTTGTAATTGTGAAGAACTGTTAGAAAATATTACACCTGACAAATTATATAGTATATGTAAAATCCAAAACTGTAATAATTGTGGTTCTAATTTAACTAAAGTTGGGATTCTTGCAAAGAAAAAAATGGAGTTTGATGAGAATAACGAAGAATTTAAATATGTTTCAACATCTTATTGTTGTGGAAATTGCGACTCTGAAATAAACATGTCTCAAAAAGAACACTTTAAGATTTAACAATTTATCGTTTTAAATAAGAAGAATATTTTATTAGATACTATATAAGTTTTTAAAATATATAAAATAAACATTTTTATAATAATTAAAATTGCTATGAAACCCGACTTTACTAAGCCAGTCTCATAGCAATTTTCTATTGTAAAATCATAATTAAAGTTTAGCAAACTCTTATAAAAATTCTTTTATTTCTTTATAATACCAACTATAACTCTTAAATCGATTGTTATATAAGATATATCTGATTCTAACAACCTTAAAAGCTCTTTTTCATGTAATGATGATGTCAAAGGTGTCATTTTAACTAAATTCCTTAAGTTTAATACATTGATATTAGTCTTATAATTAATTCTATTATCATAAATCAAATCAAGATGCTTTTTAAACACATCTATAATATTTTTATTATTATAATCGCTATTTTTTATGTCTTTCTGTATACTTGTTCTTATTTCTTTTAAATAATTTGACTCTGGGACAATCTTTACTACTATTCCACCATCACTTAAAACTCTTGCAAACTCCTTATAGTTTGCAGGAGAAAGTATATTTAATATTATATTAAACTTACTATCTTGAAGTGGCAGATTTGCTAAATCTGAAATACACCACATAATTTCATTTTCTCCTCTTGTAGCAATAGAAATCCCTTCTTTAGCTATGTCAATTCCAATTAATTTACATCTATTATTAATCTCTTCATCTTCAGATAATTTATTTAAAAAATATCCTTCGCCACATCCTGCATCTAATATATAGTTACTATATTTATTTAAAGTGTAATTTTTGATTATAGACTTTATTTCTTCTATTAAATAATCATACACATTAGAATTATATATTTCATGTCTTGACTCAAATAGCTCTTTATCATAAATAGTTTTTGTATTACTATTTAATAAATTAACATATCCTTTTTTAGATATATCAAAGCAGTGTTTGTTCACACATTTGACACTATTTTTATCAACAGTAACCATATTTGCTTTGCAAAGTGGACATTTAAATACATCTATATTTTCATTAAGTAGTAATCTAGTTGTTTCTATCTTTTTTAGTTTACCAGTATTTTTTTTATTTACATTACTTATATTCTGTTTCATTCCCATAATCTCCTTAAATTTACTATTTAATTTAAATAGCACGAAATTATGGCTACTTGCATAAGATAACTTTTCTAGATTATATAAAATGTGTTATAAGCTGTTGTAAAATAGCCACAATTTGTGCGCTATCCTCTTATTCTAGTGTAATACATAAATGCTCTTTTATTCATTATTTTTCCCCCTATCATTATGTTTATTAATGTCTTAAGTACATGTAATTCACAATTCTAAAAATTTTTTTTAAAATTATGCCTATTAGAATAATAAATATGTTAATTATTATTTTAGTCGAATATATTAACGTTATTTACCATATTCCATTATGTACTCTTTAAATCCTGAATCTTCATTTATTTGCTCTTTTACTATATTAAATCCTTTTTTATTGTAAAATACAACCGCCTTTTTATTGTCTTTATATACTGCTAGACTTAGATTCTTGTATTCTTTAGTTGCATAGTCTAAAAGTTTACCTCCTATACCTAGGTTTTGATAGTTTGAGTTTATAAATAAAGCTCCTATAAAACTTTTATCTATTATGCTTATAAATCCTTTTATTTCTTGACCATCCTCATATACAAATGTATCTGATATAGGTATATATTCGTTTTTGACAGTGTTATAGTTATTTTCCCAGTATTCTTTACTTATAAAGTTGTGTGCTTTGATTGTGCTTTCTTTCCATATTTCCATGATTTTGTTTATATCTTTATCATTTGATTTTCTTATCATAAATTTTATTTCACCTCATTTTTATGTTGATTTTTATTTATAGTATAAGTTTACTTCATTTAGATATGATTTAGTTAATATAAAACTTTAAAGTGTTATATCTTAATTATTTTTATTTTAATCTTTACATACCACTTAGTTAATATAAAATGTCATATGTTGTTAAATGTAAATTTAATGATTCATATCTTTACATACCACTTAGTTAATATAAAACTCCAAAATAGATATAATTGAATATACTACACTCAAGCAATTGATAATATTTATTATACACCTTCAATCCCTTATATTCCAACTGTTAACAACTATTTTAGCATAAATATCGCTCACTGAAAACTTATATAAATATTTCATCATAATGCTTATCAATACCATAACATTTATTTTTAATTGAATTAGGATTTTTTATCTCATAAACATAGATTAAATCCTCACTATTATCAATAATATTTTCTATTTCAGAAATACATTTATGCAACTTTCCATCAGTAATATCGCCTCTCCTAACTAATATATTAACACTAGACTATAAAGTATATCTGTCTAAATATAAAGAGATTGGAAAAAATCAGTAAAGTTTTCTCATTTTTTCAATTTCAGATAATATATCATTCTTAAGCCTCTCAGGTTCTATGACTTCAACATAAGCTCCCATACTTAAAATCCAGCTTTTTATTTCCTTATAACCTCTCATTTTAGCTTTAAATAATATAGATTCTTCATCATACTCACTAATTTGTTGATTATTAACCCTTTTCCCTTACAATTGTTGAAAATGGCTGCTTAATTTTCATAATTATATTAATTTCTTCTCCTTTATAAATACCTATACTATTCTTACTATATTCGCTCCAATTGAAACTTCTATCTACAAGATATTTTTCGTCTAAAACAGTATACTCTTTAATTCTACATAATTTAAAATCTATAAACTTAAGTCTTTTTTCACAAAAAGCTACCATATAGGTATCTGATTTATAGTTAAATAAACAATATGGATGTACAACTCTTTCACTATTTCCAGAATTCAAAGAATAATATTTTATCTTGATTTTGCGTTTTGTTGTATATGCCCTTGTTATTTCACTGAATTTTTCTTTTTCAAACTCATAATTACAATTACGTTGTGCTTGTACTGTGAAATAATCCATATATATATCGCTTTTTTCTCCTGTATTTAATACTGCTTTTATTTTTTCTACAATACTATTAAATTCATTTTTGTAAATATCATTATTGTACTCTAGTTGTGAATTTATCATGTCTAGAATTGAAACTTCACTATCCAATAATTTAATTAGTGAGATACTATTACATTTATCGATTTCATATCCACCATAAATCCCAGGTGTTGAATTTATAAATATACCTGCTTGTTCTAAATATTCCTTATAGCTTTTTATTTGCCTTTCACTTACTTCCAACTCTTCTGCTAGCTCTTTACACTTCATTCTTCCTCTACTTTGAATTAATATCATCATTCTTATTGTATTAGCTAATTTACTAATGAATAACACCTCCTAATAATATTAATTAATATCTTATATTGTTTATTTCTACACATATATACATATAACCTCCTTATGTTTTATGTAAGTAGAATTTTTTACTATTTAGATACTTATTATGACATATTAGTATATAATCTTAATAATTAATACAATAAAAAATATTACTGAAAAAATAAATATTTATAATTCCAGTAATATTAATCAATTTTAAATACTTTTTATTAGTTAATAATCTCTCCTAAAAATTAACTAAATTTAACCTTATCTCTTTTAAATAATTATTTCTCACAATTAAGAAATACACTATTTGAACTAAAAATAAGCTTCCCATTACCAAAACTGCCGAAGATGCTACCTCTATATCAAAAGAATTTCTCAGTGCAGTAAGTGCAAATATCGAATGTATAACTGCCACTACATAAGGCAACAAAAATACAATTCCAATTTCAATAGTTGAAGCTTTTTTAATCTCATTATATGTCATCCCCAATTTATTTAACTGCTCATACTTTTTCTTGTCAACTTGACAATCCATATAAGACTTATTATATAAAAAACTACTTGTAGTAACAAAGAAAATCATACCTATAAATATTGCCAAAAACATAAATGTAGAATATGTTAATTTACCATTTTCTATCATTAATTCTTTAGAGAAGAATAAATATGGTTGCATTCCAGACTCATCATTAAATTTATTCTCAAATTGCCTACATATCTCTGTAGTTTTGCTTGAATCAACTACTTCAAATGTAGTAAATCTATCCACTATAAATTTTGATTTTATACTATCATAAAAATTATCTTTTACCACATACATATTGTCATAATATGCTGGCATAACACACTCTTCTACTTGTTTTACCACCTTTAAACTTTTATTCCCTATAACAACATTGTCTTTAACTTTCTTATCACCTGGTAAGCCTGATGAAAGCAATGATATAGATTCATTATCTTCAAAACTTATAGGCTTAACTCCTATAATCTTTGTGATTTCTAGATACTTAGATTCTTTCATAATTCTCACATTAAAATCGCTTTTCTTAGGAAATACAGTTTTAAATTCTCCATTAATTCTCGTATAATCTATATTTTCTTTTTTTAATTTGCTTTCTATAAAGCTCATTCTTTCCTTATCTTTTTCTTTACTATCAGGCTTGTTAGTATCATTATGCAAAGTCATTGTTGAATAATACATTGTGTTAGGATATATTAAATTAATTTGACGCTTTACATCTTTCCAAAATGAATAAACTGTACCTATAGCAGTAAATGCTACTGCAGAAGTTATAGCTATCAAAAAGAATATCCTAGCATTATCCTTTACTTTGTAAATCAAATTTGAAATCCAAAGCATATTCGTATTTTTTCTATAAAATCTCTTATTTAATTTTAGCTTTTTTAGAAAAAACACACTAAATTGAGAAAAAAATAAATAGGTTGCTAATATAGTAAGAGATGTAACTGGAACTAAGCGTAGATATGTTGTATATTGGTCAGTTGATGTAACCGCACTATAATATGCTATTACAAACAGACAAATACTTAATATAACAAATACTAGTGATGTTTTAGGCTCTGGTTTTGGAGTCTTTGTACCTTTAAGCAATCTCAATACTTGATTTTCCTTAACTATAAAAGAAGTAAATACTGATGTTAATATAGCCAAAACTATGAAGTAAAATAAAGTAGATAATATTGCATTTATTGGTATATAGAACTTCAATGGTGATAATTCTAAAAAGGTAGACATAATCACTAAAAATATCTTTGAAAAGACTAAGCCTATTATTACTCCAATTACAGAAGATGCTATATTTATTATTATATTTTCTATAAAAATTAACTTCATTACCTGTCGCTTTGATATCCCTGTAATATAAAGTATTCCAAATTCTTTATATCTACTTTTAAGAAATATACTAACCGAATAAAACACAAAGAAGAATAAAAATAAATATGCAATTATTTTACTCATCTTAAGTCCCTCTTTTAGATAATCGGGAAATTGAGATATCTCTAAATTTGGATGACTTGTAAACATGATAAAAGAAAATAGTAGGGCAGAGGATATAACAATACTTGCTAAATACCCTACATAAGCTTTAATGTTTCTTGAAATATTGTTGATGGCAAATTGTTTTATATTCATTAATTATCGCCCCCCAATAATGTAAGTACATCCATTATCTCTTGATAAAACTGCTCTCTACTACTTCCCTTATATATTTCATTATATATAGCTCCATCTTTTATAAATAAAATCCTACTACAATAGCTTGCAGCTAATGGGTCATGAGTTACCATCATAGTAGTAACCTTATTTTCTCTATTTATATTCTCAAATAACTCCATAACAGTCTTTGATGACTTTGAATCTAAATTACCAGTTGGTTCATCTGCTAAAAGTATTGATGGTCTATTTATTAATGCTCTAGCAATAGCAGTCCTCTGAGCTTGACCACCTGATACTTCAAAAGTTCTTTTGTCTAATAAATCTTTTATCCCTAAAATTCCAGATACTTCAGCCAATCTATTATTTTGTTCTTTTACACTAACCTTATCTAATGTCAATGGCAATACTATATTTTCACCTATAGTCAGGGTATCTAATAAATTAAAATCCTGAAATACAAAACCTAACTCTCTTCTTCTAAATAATGCAAGTTCTTCACCTTTTAATAGTAGTGGATTCTTACCTTTTAGCTCCATAGTTCCTGTAGTTGGTTTATCAATAGTAGAAATCATATTTAAAAGAGTAGTTTTCCCACTGCCAGATGGTCCCATAATTCCTACAAATTCTCCATCATCTATACTAAAATTTATATCATTTAATGCATTAAAAATTATTTTCTTGCCATATACTTTACTTAAATTATTTACAGTTAAAATTTTCATTATTAACTATCCTTTCTAATCTAATTTTTGAAATAACATATATATTTATTTGTTAATTATTATTTATATTGGTTAGCTAATTTTTGTAAATAATAAATATATCTTAATCTATACACTAATTATGTTTGTAAAAGCTAATATAGCAAGCAATATTCCCATAAGTATTCTATATATAGCAAATACTCTCATTGATTTTTTCTTTAGAAAATCCACAAATTTTTCCATAACTACTATTGATACAATAAAAGCTACTATAAATCCAACTATCAAGGCAATCCACAATGTTGGTGTCATTATTGAATAATCAAATTCAAATAAATCCTTTCCTGAGGAAGCTACCATAGCTGGCACAGCTAAAAAGAAAGAAAATTCAGCTGCTATAGGAGAATTAAGTCCTGCTATCCATCCACCCATAATAGTAGATGCACTTCTTGACATACCTGGCCATGCAGATAAAACTTGTAAAACTCCAACTTTTAATGCTTGTATTGGCGTGATTTTGTCTATATTATCAGTAGAATGTTTCTTTTTTCTAAACAAAGTCTCTACCACTAGTAATAAAATCCCACCAACTATAAATCCTATAATTACAGATTGTAAATTAAACAAGGCTTTTATGTTGTCATAAAATAGAACCCCCACAATCGCAAATGGAATACATGCTATAATTACATTCATTCCAAATTTAAAGCCAGTCTTTCCTTTTTTTCCACCAGTAAATATAAACTTAAAAAATTCTATAACACTATCTTTTATTTTTTTCCAATAAAGTACTACTACTGCTAATATTGCTCCAAGTTGTATTACAACCTCAAACATTTCAGCAAATTGTCCTTTAAAATCTATCAAGCTACCAACCAATATCATATGACCAGTAGATGAAACTGGGATAAATTCCGTAAGCCCCTCTACTATAGCTATCATAACTGATTTTAATATGAAAATAATATCTAAGCTCATCAATAAACATCCTTTCCTTTTTACAAAATTTATTTTTTATGTTATTTCTTACACTAATTGTAATTTAGATTAGAAAATTTAACTATCTACAAACATTACACAAACCTTACAGCTATGTAAGGTTTGCAAGTAAACTCTATTAAAATTAGATTTTTTAACTGTAATTATCTCATTCAACAAATGATATATAAATTAATAAAAAACATAATCAATTGAAGATTCATTATAGAAGATTATTCATATTATCTTTATTAAACATTATTGAAACTTCTGTGCCTTTTCCTACTTCTGATTTTATGCTGACTTTATGCCCTAAATCATCACATACTTTTTTTACTAGATAAAGTCCCATACCTGTAGATTCTCCAAACTTACGACCATTTTCCCCTGTAAAAAACGGGTCAAATACTCTTTTTATATCTTTAGAAACAATCCCAGTCCCTTCATCTATTATACTTAAAGTTACATATTTATTGTTTTCTTCAGCTTTTATATTTAGGTAGTTGCTATAACCTTTAGAATATTTCACACCATTTGTAATCAATTGACTTATTATAAATTTCATCCATTTTATATCTGTATAAACATAAGTAAACTTGTCTATTTTTATATTAGGAATTATCTCACTTTTTATAAACAATCTCTTTTCTTCATTTACAATACCAACTACAATTTCATTCAATCTAGCTTTTTCAACCACAAAATCTTTTTGGAAATTATCTGCCCTTGCAAAATGCATAGCCATATTTAGACCTTTATTTAATCTATCTAACTCTTCTCTTATGTTTTCTGTTACTTCTTCTCCCTCATATTCTTGAAGTTGAAGACTTATAACTGATACTGGTGTTTTCATCTGGTGAATCCACTGGTTGATGAAAGTTAAATGCTCACTATGTACTTTTTTATGTTCTTGTATCATTGATTGATATAATTTATGTTGTTGTTTTAAAATAGCTGATATATTTCTTCCCAAAAAAGAATTTCCTAAATACAAGAATGATTCATCCAGAGATTTTATACCTTTTTTGAATAGAGTATATACTTCTCTATGCTTATAGTACTTATATATTAAAAAACACAATAATATAAAAGAGCTAAATAAAAGAATATATAAGCTCTCTCCAAAATTGATAAACTTCATAAGATTACAATAAGTAATTGTCATAAATATTCCTATATAATATATAAAAATATAACCCTTACAATCTCTAAAAAATAATTTCATATTTTCTCCCTACCAATTTTTATTTAATTTATATCCTAATCCTCGTACAGTCTGAACAGCATTATCTATACCTAATTCCTCAAATCTTTTTCTTATCCTGCTAACATTTACATTTAGAGTATTTTCTTCTACAAATTCAATATCGTCCCATATCTTTTCTAACAGATAATCTCTACTTACTACCTTTGGATATTTTTTAATAAGACATTCAATCAATATGCCTTCTTTCTTAGTAATAATTAGAACCTTTCCACCTAATTCTAACTCCAACCTCTCTGGATAAAACTTCAATCCATCTAATTCAACTATTCTTTCATCTATTTTAGGTGAATATTCACCATATACTCTTCTTATATGACTCTTTATCTTTGCCATTACTACATCATAATAAAAAGGCTTTGTTATATAATCATCTGCTCCACTTTCTAAAGCTCTAATCTGGTCTACATTCCCATCTCTAGCTGATATAAAAATTATAGGTAGATTAGACTGCTGTCTAATACATCTACACCAGTAAAAACCATCAAATTTGGGTAAATTTACATCTAATAGCACTAAATCTGGCTTTATTTTTTCAAATGTAACCATTATATCATCAAAGTTTTCTTCAACAACCACTTCAAATCCATATTTCTCAATATAATCCTTAAGTAATGTACTTATTGATATATCATCTTCCACAATATATATTTTATGACTCATATATTCCTCCCGATATCTATTTTAACATTAACTAACCCTACTAAAAATAAATATAATTATTAATATAAAATAGAAAAAGTTACCTTAATTAAGGTAACTTAAACTTTTATTATAGTTTCTATTTAATATTATTTTAGCATAATTTCTACTTAGTAGCATATAGTAATTCTTTTATATCTACTTTTTTCTCTTGTAATCCATTTTTTATTAAGAAGTTTTGTGTATCTTCAAGTGAAGATATGTCTTTATCTGTTATATCTAAACTAAAATCATACCAAGCGTATAACTCTTTAGTTTCTTCAACACTTAAATCAACTTCTTTAGCTACTTTTTCCATAGCTTCATCAAAATTATTATTTACATATTCTAAAGTCTCTTTTTCAACCTTCATAAATCTTTCAACTATCTCTGGATGTTTCTCTGCAAAATCTGTACTAACAGCTGTTACTATTATCCCATCTACTAAACCTTCACCATTTGCTACAAGTTTACTTCCAGACTTCATAGCTTTAAGGGCTGCTGGTCCAGCAATCAATGCAGCATCAACACTACCATCAGCAAGAGCTGCTGATGCTTCTGGGATACCCATGTTAATAAACTCTACATCATCCATACTTAATCCTTCTTTATCAAGAGCTGCAATTAATACTTGGTGTAGTATAGTCCCCTTTGGCCCTGCTACCTTCTTACCTGCTAAATCTGCTGCTGATTTTATTAAACCATCGTTAGTCAAAATCATAAATCCTTTTGGTGACCTACTATAAGTGTTTAATATCTTTAATTCCACTCCATTAGATGCAGCTATCAAAGCTGACGTACCACCTAGTGCATGTAAAAAATCTATTTCTCCAGCAGCTAAGGCCTGTGTCTGCTCTGGTCCTGTAGTAATTTCATGGAAATTAACTTTTATATTATCCTTTTTAAATTCCTTTCCAAATAAATCATCCTGTTTTTGAATTATAGAAGGAACATTTAATGGTGATTTTACATAAGTTAAATTTATTTCTGAAAGTTTTTCTCCATCATCCTTTTTAGCACATCCAGCTAAAGCTGTTGTTGCAAGTGTTAATATCGTTATACCTACCAATAGTTTTTTTAATTTCATTTACTTTACTCCTTAAAATATTATTAATTTCTTTAAACGTCTTTGTTTGATTTCATTGTCATTAAAATATCTTTTTTTAATTTAATATAATAGTCTGAAGTTAAATCTCTATCATAATCATCTTCTATATTAAATTCTTTTATTTTTCTTTCATCTGTAAAAACAACTATTTTTTTGCCTATCTTTAATGCTTCATCGATATCGTGAGTTACAAATATTACACCTTTATTAGTTGATTTATGTATTCTTATAACTTCGTTTTGCATATCAATCCTTGTAAAATAATCTAATGCCGAAAAAGGTTCGTCCATAAACAACATATCTGGATTGAAAGAAAGAGCTCTAGCTATACTTACTCTCTGCGCCATACCTCCTGATAACTCATTTGGATAAGAGTTTTTAAATTTCTGCAAGTTCATCATCTTAAGATATTTTTCTACATCGATACAATTTTTCTTATTAGGTCTATTCAAGTAATTTAAATTATCATTAGTTTCTAAATCTATGGAATCATCATTTATACCTTTACTATCAATGCTTTTCTGATATTTGAATTTACCAAATACTTTACTTAAAATAGTGTTTTTTCTTTGATTATGAAAGGCTATATTTTCACTTACATTTAACCAAAGCATCAATCTACTCTCTTGAAATACAAATCCTACATTAGGTTTATGCTCTTTATTATCTTTAACAAATCTAATCTCACCACTATTTATATCTTCAAGGGATGCAATTGCCCTAAGTAAGGTAGTCTTTCCACATCCACTTTCACCTAAAATTACAGTTATATGATTTTTATCTATGTTTAAAGAAATATTACTAAGAACTATATGCTCTTCATTGTCAACTTCATAACTTTTAGATAGATTTCTGATTATATATCCAGAATCACATACTAAATTATTCATAGGCTTCCACCATCTTTCCCTTACTTACCTTTTTCACAATAATTGAAAATATATAATCTGTAATTATTCCTAAAAGTCCAATTACGATTATACCTACAATGACAACATCTGTCCTAGACATTTCCTTTCCATCAGATATCAAGTAACCAAGACCTGATGATGCTGCTACAAGTTCTGCCCCAATAATCGCTCTAAAACTATATCCAAGAGCCAACTTTAGCCCGACTGCAATATCAAGAATGGCATTAGGTATAATTATTTTAAATATTATTTGTAGCTTTGAAAACTCAAATACTCTACCTACTTCAATCAGTTTTGAGTCACAATTCCTAATCCCCTTTAATGTGCTTGTAAAGATTGGGAAAAAAGAAGCCAAAACTATAATTATAATTTTCGATTCTTCTCCTATGCCAAACCATAGTATAAGCATTGGTATTAAAGCAAGTGGAGGTGTATTTCTTAAAAAATTTATTAGTGATTTAAAATATTCATATACTTCACTATGAATTCCAAAGAATATCCCTAAAGGTACACCTATTGCAGTACTTATTGCAAATCCTATCAAAACTCTTTTCATACTTGCATATACATTAATAAATATTGAACCATCACTTATCATATTTAAAAATGTACTATACACCTTTTCAGGTGATGGTAATATATAATCACTCCAAATACCAAGATAATTAGTAATTTTCCATAGTAAAAGAATTATGAAAAATATCAAAACACTTTTTATTAGACTTAAAAACTTATTATTAAATTTATTGACCATTTACAAACCATCTCCATTATTACATCCATCTTTACAATAAAACATTTCTACTATATCATACTTATCTTCAGAACTATTTCTTATTTTTTGTATTTTGCTTAAGATTTCATCTTCACTCGATACTTCAAGAACTTTTTCAAAAGAGTCTTTAAAATATCCTAATGGAATTGGAGATTCATCTATCTTTCCAAGCGATTTTATACCTTCTTTTTCAGCAAACTCTTTCCATGTATAAAATATAGCATTACTCTTATCTTTAAACTTTTCACTTGCAAAGTCCCTTAATTGTGTACATGGACAGGTTACTATCAACATATCCTCTTCACTTTTGATATATTTATCATATAAAACCCTACAAGTCCTTACTAGTATTGGTTCTATCATAGGTACTTCAAAACTATCTATCAAATTATTTCTTTTTAAAAGATTTATACTTTCTGGACATCTACAATCTAACATTGTATTTTCAGTCTTTTTTATATACTCTTTGTATTGCTTCTTTACATATTCCAATTGTGGCTCACATTCTGCCATTATGTAACCCTTTTTTATCAAATTTTCTTTGACAAGGTGAAACTTTTCCCCATACATTCTTTCTGCCACTGGATTTATTAGAAGATATTTATTCATAGCTCCTCCTATTATTTAATATTGAATATTATTATCAATTACTAGTTTAAATGAGCACTTAAATTTTGTCAATATATTAAATTTTTCTTAATAAAATAATATTTATCTACATTTTTTTACTGTTTTAATTAAAATAGTAAATAGTATATTCAATTTATTTTAAATAATTATATACATATATTTCTAGTAACCTACTTATATAATAATCTATAAATATTATATAATGATATGTACGCAATTAGTATTAATATTTGATAATAATACTAATAAAGGTAGAAATTTTTTTAATATTATAAGAAATCAAATTGAATATTGAAACTAAAGTAAAAAAGCTGGTGTCTCAAAATGAACTTTTTAGTTCATGAGGCACTCTTCTTTGTATGTAATCAAATATATTTTCATCATTTCAATAATGAAAAAGAGGCTTATCTCTCTATTTTGAGACAACCTCTTTTTATAATCTTTATAAATATTTCATTTTAACTTCATCTATAATTTGTAAAATTCTATTTCTAACATCTATTGGTTCCAATACTTTAATCTTATTTCCAAAAGAAAGTATATATCCATATATCCAATCATTTTTTGGATACTGTACTGTTACGATGAAATCTCCATCATTATCACATAATATGTTATCAATATCAAATTCATCATACACTCTATAAGCTACATCTTTAGAAATTTTCAACTTTAAAGTAATACTTTCATTTTTATCTTCTTTTATCTCTCCCACTTCAATTGGTATACTCCTTATAAACGTCTGTTTACAAACACATATATTTCTCATCCTTACAATCCTAAAAATTCTATAATCATTTTTTTGACGACAATAAGCTTTGATATACCAAGACTTCTCTTTAAACCAAAGCATAAGTGGTTCTACACAACGCTTTGTTACCTTTCCATAAGTATTTATATACTCAAAAGTTATAATATTACAATCTAATATAGCTGATTTTATTTTTATAAATTTATCTTTTTCTACATCATCACTACCCCAATGAGAAAAATCAACAGTTATCCAGTTTATATCTGACTTACAAAATAAAGGTTTAAGTTTCGATAATATAGAATTAACCTCTGGATATTTAAGCATATTTAAACTCTCTAATGAGGCTAGAATTTCTTTCTGTTCTTGCTCAGATAAAATAGATTTATCAAAGGTAAAATTATCCAAAATACCTATACCCCCATTTCTACCTTTGTCAGTATAAATTGGAATACCAGAAGTTGACAGTATTTCGACATCCCTACAAATAGTTCTTCTAGATACTTCAAAATGTTCAGCTAATTCTGTTGCAGTTACTTTTTTCTTATCTAAAAGGATATAAATAATTTCAAATAATCTATTACTTTTCATATAATCACCTCATTACTTTATTATAGTATAACAATAAAGTAATATAATACCACAATATAACACTTATATTTCTCTTTTTACTTCAAAACGTAAAACTGTCTTTAATAAATCAGGAGATACTTTTCTAGCATCACTTATATAAATTTCACGATGTACATTAGATTTTCTTACAAGATTATTTCTTTTACAAAATTCACTCATAATGTCAAAACTTTCTGGTTCATTATCATATGAACCTACATGAAGCATTTGGACACACAATCCTTCATTAATAAACCCAAATTTAACTTTTTCAAGAAGGTTATGTGGTTTCTTCTTTTTTACTATGTCGATAGCTTTATCTAACAAGTCTTGTGTAACAAAATCTGGCTGACGTATCATCATAGTATAAATCAAGTCTTCTTTAATAAGTATATCTGAGTATTTGCTTTTTTCTCCTTTATCCCATATAGCTTCTAAAGGAAAAACAGTATAATCAAAATACCCTTCTGGCACAATTCCCTTCTTAGGCATGGATTTTATTGCATATGCCAAAGAATAAAGTACTCCTATTGCTTCAGTAAATTCTTTGTCATTTGGGTCTCCATTCCCTTTTAACATAATAAATTTCTGCTCTGGTACTTCAACTATTACTGGATTCTTCTTAAGTAAATATAACTCCTTATCTTTTTTTCTCCATTCATATTTCATGAGAATACCTCCATATATATTTTATACATTGATATTATCATGATAAAAGTGACAACAGTATGTCACAATTTATAAATTTATATTATAAAATCTTCATCTTCTAATTCCTCATATACTCCTTTTTGGTATCCATTGCCTTTAGTTGAAAAGAAATCATGTGTTTTAGTTTCCGTACTAAGACCATTTAATACAATTGGATTGATAGCATCTACAATATATAACTTCTCAAAGCCTAGATTTTCTAAAGCTCTATTTGCATTATATTTCAAAAAGTTTACTACCTCTTTTTCAAGCCCACTTTCTTTATATATAGCATTTGTGTATTCTATCTCATTCTCCATAAGGTTATCAAGTATAGAATACATCTTCTCTTTTAGTTTTTTCTTATCAATTTCATCAAATTCATCGTATATTTCTTGTGCAAGCAATCCTATATACTTACCATGTAAAGACTCATCTCTAAGAATAAGTGATATTATTTCTCCACTAGCTACCATCTTTCCTTGACCAGATAGATACAATGGATAAAAGAATCCTGAATAAAACAGAAAACTCTCTAAAAATACACTTGTAACCATAGATAAGTACAAATCCTTTTGATTTGTAGTGTTTTCATACTGAGCTAAAACTAAGTCAGCCTTTTTTTGTAAAGTTGGCTCTGTTTCTATCCATTCAAATAACTCATCTATTTCTGAATTAGAAAGTAAAGTCATAAATATAGAAGAATAACTTTTTGCATGTATTTCTTCCATAGTCCCCATAAAAGACAAGACAGCCTTTCTTTGCAGATTTTCTGTTAAACTCATCATAGATGGTATTCCATTATTCCCCTGTTTTGTATCCAATAATGTTAAACCACCCAATACTTTTTTATACAATTCCTTTTCCTTATCACTCAGTTCATTCCATACCTTGATGTCCTTAGAAACAGATATTTCTTCAGGAAGCCAAAATTGTTTTACATTTTGCTCCCAAAAAGCCTGTGTAAATCCATCTTCTTCTCTATTCCAGTTAACTGCATTATGTATTTTATGTAAATTAAACGTCATATATTTCTCTCCCTATACTGAACATACTAAACACTCATGAGTGTCTCTTGTCATCTTTGTTCTTGTGTAATATAAACTCTTCAGACCTTTTTTATATGCATATATGTAATGTCTAGCTATGTCTCTAGTTGTCTTTTCGTCTGTGACAAATAGAGTTGTTGATATACCTTGGTCAACATGGTTTTGAACTGTCGCTACTAAATCTATTACTTTTCTCATATCCATCCTGTATGCTGATTGATAATATAACATATTATCATTTGTTAAAAATGGCATTGGATATATTGTAGTAGAATCTCCATATGTTCTTACTTCTACTGGTTCAGTAATTGGCATTATACTTGATGTAGCATTTTGCACATAACTAATACTTTGAGTTGGTGCTATTGCCATCAAATAAGCATTGTATATGCCTTTTTCTTTTACTTCATCTAATAAACTTGCCCAATCTTCTTTAGTTGGTATATGGATACCTTCAAATAATGCCTTTACCTTATCTGACTTTGGTAAATAAGATTGCTCATAGTATTTTGATAGTACTTTACTTTCTCTACCTTTAGCATATTCTGATTTATTAAAGCCCTCAAAAGTTTGATTTTTTTCTATAGCTATTTTCATTGATGCTTTAATTGAGTAATATCTAACCATTGCAAAAAATACATTAGAAAAATCTATGGCATCCTCTGAAGTATATAAGATATTTTCCCTTACTAAATATCCATGTAAATTCATAGCTCCTAATCCTATAGAGTGAGACTTACTATTACTCTTACTAACTGTTGGTACTGGTTTTATATCTGTGCTATCTGCTACAAATGACAATGCTCTTATTGCTGTCTCAACCGTACTTTCTATAGTTTTATTGTCCATAACATTAGCTATATTTAAAGAACCAAGGTTACAACTTATATCTTGTCCCCACTCATTTTTACCTCCATAACCTTCTATTTGTGAAGGTGTCTGATATTGGAATATCTCACAACATAAGTTAGACATCTTGACCATTCCAACATCTCTTAATGTATGTTCCTTATTTGCTGTGTCTATGTATACTACATATGGATATCCACTTTCTTGTTGCATCTGTGCTATTTTAGTCAGCATCTGTCTAGGATTTATTTCTTTTTTTCTTATATCCTTATCATCAACCAATTTTTCGTACCACTCATTCATTTCTATCTCATCAAGATAAACTCCATACTTCTTATACACAGTATGAGGATAAAATGCATATGCAGTTTCATTTTTTTCTGCTAATTCCATAAACTTATCAGGTATTATAGCTCCTAGTGATAATGTAGCAAGTCTTATTTTCTCATCAGCATTTATCTTTTTCGTATCCATCAATAATTCAAAATCAGGATGGAATACAGTAAGGTAAACTGCTCCAGAACCTTGTCTAGCTCCCATTTGATTGAAATAACTAAAGGATTGCTCCAACATTTTTGCTACACCAACAACTCCTCCAGCTGCCCCTTCTATATCTTTGATTGATTCACCTGATGCTCTAAGTTTGGATAAATTTAGTGCAACGCCTCCACCAATCTTTGATAAATGATTTGATGAAGATATAGCATATGATATACCTTCTGTACTATCTTCTACAGATAATAAAAAGCATGATACCATCTCTCCAGCTCTTTTTCTTCCAGCATTTAAAAACGTTGGAGTAGCTGGTTGAAATTCTTGTTTTACTATTTTATCTGTAAGGCTTAGGGCCAAACCTTCATCACCATTTCCTAATGTCAAAGCTACAATTAATACTTTCTCATTATATGTTTCTAATATTTCTTTTCCATCATTGCTTTTTAATGCGTAATTTTGATAAAACTTGTTTGCACTCATATATGATTGAAATTCAAACTGATATTTCTCAATAAACTTATATACCTTTTTAATAAAATCCATACTATACTTATTTATTACTTCTTCTGAATAATAACCTTCATCTATTAAGTACTTTAATCTTTCTTCTAAATCTTTAAATTTTTTCAACTTTGGTTTTATAAATTCTTCTATGTAACTACTTAAGGCTTCCTTGTCTTTTTCCAATTGATACTTACCTTGTTCATTTTTAATTATCACTTGATTGTTAAGCTCTATCCAATTCATTATTTACCGTCCTTTTAACATAATCTTGTGCTATAATTTCTTTCAATTTTCTTATTATTTCTTTTAGTATTTATTAGTTGAAATCCCCAAAATAACCTATAACTATTGGAATATAATAAGTATTTTTCAAAAACAAAAGCACTACATATAGTCAGTGCTTTATCTATTATATACTACATATAGTATATACACAAATTTTTTTATATCTAAACTTTTATTATTGTATCACTGATATTATTTTTATTTAAAGAAATTTTTATCAACTCAAATATAAAACAATACAAACTTATTATGTCATGTTTAAAAGTGCAAATTATCCCTAAATAGCCTAAGAATATATTATAATATATTTAAAACAAAATATTTTATATATGATATTTTATATATTATTTAGAAGTTTTTTATTTATTGTTATATAATTAAATATATGACTATTTTGCTACTACATATATAAAAATAAATTCATGAAGGTGATTTTTATGAGAGATATTTCTAAATATGAACTTGAAAAGATACTTAAAAAACATTATTTATGGCTTAAAAACAACAATGATGGAGAAAGAGCTGATTTAAGAGAAATAAAATTAGAAAATATGAATTTAAAGGGATACTGTTTAAGTAATATTGATTTTTCATGGTCTGACCTTATTGATTTAAACTTAGAAGAAGCAGATTTAGAAAACTCTAGCTTTAGTAACTCTTATTTTTCAAATTGTTCATTAAAAAATTCCATATTAAAAAATGCAGACCTAAGTGGAGCTAATTTTAGATTTTGTGATTTATCTAGGTCAGATATTAGAGGAGCTAATTTAGAAAACTCCAACTTAGAATATGCTACTTTAGATGGAGTAGTATCAGATGAAAATACTCGCTTTTTCAAGTTATACTGTCCTGAAACAGGAGCATTTATAGGCTATAAAAAGTGTTTTAATTTTAGAATGGTACAATTATTAATTCCAAGTGATGCAAAAAGGGTTTCTGCTACATCAAATGCTTGTAGATGTGATAAAGCAAAAGTACTGTCAATTACAAGTATAGATGGCAAAGAATCTTTTAAAAGTGCTCGTGCATATGCTGATGAAAATTTTATATATAGAGTAGGAGAAACTATTATAGCTGAAGAATTTAATGAAAATAGATGGAAAGAATCAACTGCAGGAATTCACTTTTTTCTAACTAGAGAGGAAGCTATAGGTTATTTATAAAGGAATACTTTTTTATAACACCATACACAAAATAAATAAACAATAAAAAAAGAGTATCTATAATAATGTTTAAAAACTATTAAGATACTCTTTTATATTTTTTGTAGTCTGCAATTACATTTTATTTTACAATCTATAGTAAATTATCTGTCTTGATACTATCCATAATTTGTGAAACCTTATCTATATATTCTATATCATTACCAAGACTACTATAATACTTATTGCTCTCATTCCTATTCCTAAATGAATAAACTTTTTTATCCAATTTTAAAGCCTCTTTTATAATATCTATATTTCTTTTATTTGTTTCTCCTACGCTAAACCCTGTATCTATTATAATCTTAGAATCATTTAAATTTCTAATAGCTAAATCAAAACTCTCATTACTTATTGGCTCAAATGGCTTTTCTGTAAACATCTTTATGCCCATAGTTCTGCCAATTTCATAATCAATATCATTTTCATGTATTATTCCAGAATATAACCCTATACCTTTTTTAGTAAAAGCTCTATAAATTGGTGTAGCTTTACCACCACCACCAATTATAAAAACTTCATTTTTAGATTTATTACTAATCTCTACTGAGCCTAAAAGACTATTAAAATTTTTATCATCCAATTCATAAAGTGAATTTATAATATCTTCATCCACTACATCTTCAGGCTGACCATAATCTATGACTTTATTATTCTTTATAAGAGCAACTTTATCACAACTTTTTAATGCTATATCTATTTCATGCAATGAAAGTATTACTGAAATTGATTTTTCCTTACTTAATTTTTTTAGTATATTTATAAGCTCTAACCTATGTTTTATATCTAAGTGAGTTGTTGGTTCATCCAATATAATTATTTCTGGCTCTTGAACTAAAGCTCTTGCAACTAATACTTTTTGTTTTTCTCCATCACTTAGTTCGTCAAAATATCTTTTCTTTAAATGTAATGCATCTACAGATTCTAATGCTTCATCTACCAGTATTAAATCTTTTTTGGATAGGTTACCAAAAAATCCTGTATATGGATACCTTCCTATATTAACTATATCTTGTACAGTCATTAAATCACCTAATAATCTATTTGTAAGCACTAAAGCCATTTTTTTCGATAATGACTTTCTTGATATATGATTTACATCTATGTCATTTAGATATATCTCCCCTTTTATTGGCGTTATAAGTTTAGATAAAGACCTTAATATAGTAGTTTTTCCAGCTCCATTACTTCCTAAAAGACATAATATCTCTCCATTTTTCACCTCTATATTTATATCACTCACAACTACTTTTTTATTATATCCTACACTTAAATTATTAGTTTTCAACATATCTAAGCCCTGTCCTTCCTTTTCATCAATAGCATTACTACAATTGGTGCTCCTAATAAAGATGTTATTGTGCTTATTGGTAATTCTATTGGCGACAGAATTACTCTTGATATTAAATCACAAAGAGCTGTAACTATACTTCCTAAAAAAATTACCACTGGTATTAGTACTCTATTATCTGATGTCTTAAATATCAATTTTGAAACTTGTGGTACTGCAAGTCCAATAAATCCTATAGGTCCTGCAAATGCTGATACTATTGCTGCTAGTATACTAGATATAAATACTACCAAAAATCTAAAAAATTTTATATTTATACCAATACTTTTAGCATATTCTTCTCCTAATAAAAAAGCATTTAGAGGTTTTATTATAAAGATACTCATTAAAAGACCTAGAACACCAATCAATATAAGTATCTCTACTTTTTCCCAGGTAAATCCAGAAAAACTTCCCATAGACCAAACAGTGAATTCCTTTAATTTTTCACTATTTGCAAATGATTGTAGTACATTAGTTATACCACTACACACATATCCAGTCATAATTCCTATTATTAAAAGAGTCGTTATATTCTTTACCTTACTTGCAAATAAAATGACTACAGACATTACAATCAAAGCTCCTATAAATGCTGCCACAAATATACTCATTGAAGTTATATTTTCAAATCCTAATGTATATCCACCCAAAATCATAAGTGCTACTGATAAAGTAGAACCTGAAGATACACCTAATATATATGGTTCAACTATTGGATTCTTAAAAAATATCTGTAGTAAAATTCCTGATACTGCTAAACAAGCTCCACCCACCATAGTTGCAAGTACTCTTGGAATCCTTATGTTGTATATTATTTTATAGTGTTCTGTATTATCCATACCTCTTAATACAACATCTATTATTTCTTTAAACTCAATTTTTACAGATCCAAATGCTACACACACTAAAAAAGTAAGTATCATACCTATAATTAGTCCTATAAATATTGTAGTATTCTTTATTCTCATTTTATTGATAAAATCCATTTATATACCCCTCTTAACAAATCTATATTAACTAAAATCCATAAAACTCATCTTTTAGTGTCGTATTATATATTATTTATCATAATTTATATAATGTTTAATTTTTTCACCTGTAGCTCCTGGATGAAACATCTCAACTAAATCTACTATTAATTCATCAGTCTTATCTACTGATTGATAATAATCTGGAGCAAATACCCACAAGTTACCATTTTTTACAACATCCAAATCAGCCAATACAGGTGCACTAGATTTTATAGACTCTAAGTTTGGTGCATAATCTGAGCTTGATGAGTATACAAATATATCTGCATCCTTTGCAACTTCATGTAGTTGTTCAATACTCACTCTTCCTTCATTTGAATCCATTGAAGCACATGCATTTATTCCACCAGCCATTCTTATCATATTATCTACATATGAATCTTTAGGTGCTACATAAGCATTTCCTTCATATACAGATGCCCATACTACCTTAGGCTTGTTTTTGTTTTTTATTTTTTTACTTACTTCTTCTATCTTTTGTACTGTCTTATTTAATTCACTAGTGGCTATATCTTCTTTATCATAAAATGCAGCTATTAAGCTTGTCCATTCCATTCTTCCAAATGGATTTTGCTCTTTATATTCATTATCTACAACATAGTTAAGTCCTAATTCTTTTAGTTTATCAATAAATTTTGTATCAGCTTCTGATAAACCACTACTAACTATAGTTAAATCAGGGTTTAAATCTACTATTTTTTCATAATCTGGTGCTAAGTTTGAACCAACATAATGTATCTTTCCGTCCTTCATCAAATCTTTAATTTCTTTGATAGTCCAATACTGTTCCTCTGTTGTTACTGCTTTTATGCTATCTAGCTCACCTATTGTTCTTAGAGAACAAGCTTGTGTTGTAGATGCTATTAAGACATTATCTACAGGTGTTCTAACTATATTAGCATTTTTATACTTTTCAGGAACTTCAATTTTTTTAGGAATTAAAATTAGTTCTCTTTTATCTCCATCAGTTACTTTTTTAATTCCATCCTCTAAGTCTTCAACACTAAACCCACTTGCATATTTTAATTCTAACTTCTTACCACTACTAACTTGTGCATTCTCTTTATCATTTTTACTACATCCTATAAGACCTCCTACTAAAAGAACTATCATAATACTTAGAAAAAATTGCTTTAAAACATTTACTTTAAATTTCATCTCTTTCACTCCAATATTTTATTTTTTATAAGTGGTTAAAAATTCTAATAACATATACTTTTAAAATATATCTCATTAGAACTATATTAAAGTCATCTTTAATAATTATAACCTTTTAATAAAATAAAAAACTTCTCCTAATTTAGAAAGGAGAAGTTTATATATCAATTTTACAAAAAATGAATTGATATTTCATTTTATTATAAATTACAATTTCCACCCTAAATTGAACCTATGTAATACTGGGCAGGTCTTCTGACTCACGGCTTTTCCTCTATCATCCTTCCCAAAACTTTTCATATAAATCTCAGTGGATTTTGATTTCGTATCCGTATACAGTAGCGGGGGCTGTAGTGAATTTACATCACTTTCCCTATTAAACTAATATAGTACCCTAGTATCATTTTATTTAATTTTTATTAACATAATTGTAGTTTATTGTTGACCACTTTGCAAGGTTGATTTAACATATAAAAAAAAGAGTGCTTAAAATGACTATAAAAATCAGTTTAAAACACTCTTTGTTTTTTACTATATATCTAATTAACCAGTTAACATATATTTAATTCATTCATTAGTTTTTTAATCTCATATACTTGATTTTCATTTGGCTTTATAAAAGGTGCAGTCATGTAATCACTCACTTGTAAGCCTCTAATATTCATTGCTTTTTTCATTGCTGGTATAAATGGGTTTGTTATTAAATAAAAATCCATAGCTTTATTTATATATTTTTGAATTTCTATAACCTTATCCATATCTCTATTATTATAAGCTTCTGCCCATTTTGAACAAACTTCTGGAATTAAATTTGATAGACCTCCTATACAACCTGCTCCTCCAGACATTAGATTATGTATAAAGTTTTCATCATAACCACTATATATCTTAAAATCTGGAAACTCTGCTTTCATAGTATTTATTAAATCTCTAGTGTGTCCCATCAAAGTTACTGTATCCTTATAACCAACTATATTTTTATGCTTTCTTACAAGTCTTAATGTAAGTTCTGGACTCAAATCATAACCAGTTCTATCTGGATAATTATATAGATATATTTCAGCTTCTGTATTTTTAGCTATTTCGCTATAAAACAACTCAATACTGTCATCATCAAGAGAGAAATAATAAGGGCTTATTATCATAACTCCATCTGCTCCACTATTATGTGCATAATTTGAAAGCTCTATAGACTCTTTTATACTCATACGGCTTGTACCTATAAACACTTTTACTCTCTTATTAACATGATTAATTACTAAATCTATAAGTTCTTTTTGCATATCCATAGACATATTAAAGAACTCTCCAGTACTTCCCATTACAACTAGGCCATCTACTCCTCCATCTATAAGATGGTCATAGACTTTCTTATTTCCTTCTTTATCTAAATTTCCTTCTTCATCAAATATTGTAACCACTGGTGTCAAAAATTCTGCTTTCATAATTTAAACTCCTAAAATTTATTTTAATATGTTCATTTAATACATTCAGGTTCTGCCTTAACATTACCTATATTAAAACATTTACTTAATGTAATTTCTTAAAATTCCAATACTTTCAACCTCACATTCAATTACATCTCCACTACTCATATATCGAGGAGGTGAAAAACCCATACCAACTCCAGAAGGTGTACCAGTAGCTATAATATCTCCAGCCTCTAAAGTCATACCTTTTGAAAGTTCTGAAACTATGTCTGAAATGTCTGATATGAATAACCTTGTATTAGAATTTTGTCTTTCTTCACCATTTACTCTACTGCATACCTTAAGTTTTACAGGAAAAGAAATTGCACTTTTATGTACGATACATGGCCCTAAAGATGTAAATGTATCTAATCCCTTTCCTCTAAACCATTGAACATGCTCTTTTTGTAACTTTCTAGCAGAAATATCATTTATAACAGTGTATCCAAAGATATAATCTTCGACCTCTTCTTTTTTAATATTAACACCTGTTTTACCTATTACTACTCCAAGTTCAACTTCATAGTCTAATTGACTATTTATATCAAAATGACCATCTATCTTATCTTCTGGGCCTATAGCTTTTGTAACACGTTTTGTAAAATAGACTGTTTTTTGTGGTTTTTCAAAACTATCATCAAAGTGAGTTTGAGTTTCTTCAAGATGGTCTTTATAGTTCACTCCCACACATAAAATATCGTGTATAGGTTTTTCTATAGGAACATGTATAATACATTCTTCTCTTTTAAAAACATCATAATTATGGAATATATCTTCCTTTATAGTACTTTTCAGTCTAATGATATCGTCTTGAGATATATTTTGAATTAAATCATTTAAGTTCTTAAAAGATTTGCTAAGATTTAAGGAATTAATATCTATAATAAATAATTCATCTTTAGAAAAAACTCCTATTCTTTTACATTCATTTTTTCCTTCAGTAAAACTGACAAACTTCATAATCTCACCCTTTATTAAAATTCTATGTATTCGTTTTTTAATTAAATCTTATACATAGTTACATACTCTAGCTATTGCCATTTCAGTATATCCAAGAGACTCAGCCTTTGATTGTTTTCCATTTGCTACATCTACAATCATATTTAATAAATCATCTGTTAATTCTTCCATTGTTTGTGGACCATATATAACTGGGCTAGCATCAAAATCCATATTGTCTTCCATATTTGCAAAAGTTATTTTGTTTCCAGTTATCTTTATTACAGGAGCTATTGGATTTCCTGATGGAGTTCCTCTACCTGTACTAAATACTACTATTTGAGCTCCTCCTGCAACCATACCAGCGACAGATGAAGCATCATTTCCAGGTGTATCCATTATAACAAGACCTTTTTTATCAATCTGTTTAGCATAATCATACACTTCACTTATTGGTCTATGACCACCTTTATGTATACAACCTAGTGATTTTTCTTCCAAGCTTGTCAAGCCACCAGCTATATTTCCAGGAGATGGATTTCCTTCTCTTACCTCTTCTCCAACTAATTTTAACGAATTTTCATATCTATGCACTATATGTAATATTTTTTCTTTTACTTCTTCATTTACTGCTCTTCTAGCTAATATATGCTCTGCTCCTATAAAT
Source organism: Clostridioides sp. LIBA-6822 (assembly GCF_056688955.1). NCBI lineage: Bacteria > Bacillati > Bacillota > Clostridia > Peptostreptococcales > Peptostreptococcaceae > Clostridioides > Clostridioides sp. LIBA-6822. The sequence continues at coordinate 3,537,617 of NZ_CP196995.1, forward strand.
TCAGTAGTTTCACTTAAAATTGATGTTGCTCCTAAATCAACAAGTCTATCACTTAATTCACCTATTAGTGGATTTGCTGCTAATCCACTTGTTGGGTCAGACCCTCCACACTCAGTTCCTAGTATAATCTCAGATATTGGGAATTCTTCTTTTCTAAGTAAAGATGCCTCTTGAGCCATTTCTCTAGCATAACGAACAGCCTTTTCTATAGTTTTCAAAGTCCCATGTTCTTCCTGTATTACAAGGGTTTTTATTGGCTTGTTTGTTCTCTCTTTTATTGCATCTACTACCAAATCATTTTGACAATTCTCACATCCTAAAGATACCACTATTACCCCATATACATTTGGATTTGCTGCATATCCAGCCATAACATCCATAGTCAATTGTTGGTCTGAATTTACTTGTGAACATCCATTTTGATTATTAAAAGTAACTGCTCCTTGAACTTGAGACGCTATTATTCTAGTTGTATCTGATGCACAAACACTAGTAGGTAATACTAATATGTGGTTTCTTATACCAACTCTTCCATCTGGTCTTTTATATCCATAAAATTTCATACTGATTTCCTCCTAAAATAGTCTATATACCTTCTGTAATTTTCATATATTATAACTTTTTGTTACACTCACTAATCAAATAGATAAAATCTTATTTGATAATAATTAAATACTAAAAAACAATGAATTTAACTTCTATAAATTTATAAATAAGTATTATTTTATACATTGCCCATAGCTTGTTTGTCCAAATCCTCTCTAACACTTCTAACATTATGAATATGTACATGTTGACCAATCTTTATTTCCTGATTTGCTTCTCCTATATGCTCTCCATATTTAGTAACTTTGTCACCTTCAGCCATATCTTTTATAGCCAATTTATGATAAATAGTTATATCATCTAATGCTTTAATTGTCTTTATTGTTTTATCTTTTAATTTAAAACTAATTTCGCTATTCTTAGTTATTGCTTCAATAGCTACTGCAACGTTATCTTTTTCATCAATTATCACCGCATTTATCATTATTCTTACTCTCCTTTGTAAATAATATAATTTTATTAATATCCTAAAATCTAATTAAAGAATTTGCTATTTCAATAGTAACTCATGTAATATTAAGCTGTTATTGTCCCATCCTCATTTTGTTTTGGAAACTTAGGACATCCATACTTCTTAGCCCACCAACTAGTTATAAGAGGAACTAATATTGCAGTGACAACTACTGCGGCTGCTACTTGAGTTGTTGCTGTTGCAACATATGGTTGCCATGATGGGTCAACTAATGCAACAGCAGCGGGTACAGCAATTGCATTTCCAGCAGTTGTAGCTACAGCCCATCCTGCATATCCTGGACGTTTTCCTATAAATTTATCACAGAATACTATAAATATACCTCCTACAAACACAGATATTAATCCAAGTATTACTCCTGATAATCCTCCTTTTAGTATACTTGCAAGGTTTATACTACTACCTAGTGCAAATCCTACAAAAGGTACAAGCAAATTACATCCTGGCTCTAAAAATTCTTTCATTTTTTTATCAAAATTACCTATTATCATACCAACAAGTATTGGTACTATTGCAGCCAATAAAGACAACAAAGGCACATTTGCAAGACCTGAAGTCCCAAGAGCTATTAATGTAAAAAATGGTCCATCATTTAAAGTAAGTAAACTCATAGTTGCACAATCTGTTTCATCTCCATATGAAGTCATCAATGAAAGATATATACTACCATTACTATTTGTAACTGCACTTATAACAGCCAATGTTGTGAGACCAAGTACTCCATCCATTCCAAATAGTTTACCTATAAGGATACCTATTAAAGCACCTATAGCAAATTTGGAACCCAGAAGTATTCCACCTCTTTTTAAAACTTTTGGCATTTCTCTAAATTGAAGTTGAGTTCCTAAGCACACCAGTTGAACTCCAATTATAGTTGCAGACCCAACACTTGAAAATACTGCTGTTGTAAATGAACCTATTTGCACAATATCTGGGCAAAATGTATTAATGAAAGCTGCTATAAACATTGGAACTATCATCATACCTGCAGGAATTTTTTTAATAAAATCCATTATCATAAAGTTACGCCTCCTAAAACATGATATTTAATTACTCTTATTAAGTTTTTAGCTTTAATTCTAACGGCCGTTTCAGTTCGTATTTAAGAACTAAGTTTTTATTTACGAATCTTTGAATTAATGATAGCATTTTCCTATTTATGAGTCAATAAAAAAAATAAATTTTTGTCAAAATTTTTTCAAATTATCTGATAATATACTATGTATTATCAAATAGCTTCATTATATGCAAAAATACAAAGCACTCAAAAATATATAGTGCTCAAAACTATAAAATTTTTTATACAATTCGAATAATAGACAAATTATAAGATATAATTCACAATATTTTGATATATCTATATAAAATACAGCTATTAAATAGATTCTCTTAAATTATATAACTAAATATCACCAACTTTCTTTAGGTATATTTTGGAAATTAATGTAATTATTTATGTAGAACCTCCTAAAAAATATCTACCAGTCTTTGAGTCAAGAGCTTATTTATGTACAAATCTACATATTTATTTTCCACATTGTAAAATATCACATAGTGTGCTAAAATCAACATATTCTAATACTTTAAATTAATAAAAAGAGGGGGGAAATTTATGACTTCAGATAATCATCGCCCAACAGCTAGGATATTAGATATTTTAGAAGCATTAGCTGAGTCCGAAAACGGATATACTCTCACAGAAATAGCAGATGCTATTAATGCTCCAAAAAGTAGCATCTTTCCTATAGTTCATACACTTAATGCTAGAAAATATATTACTATTGATAAGAATACATCCAAATACTCTATAGGGATACGTTCTTACACATTGGGGTCTTCATTTTTTGAAAAGAGAACTATTTTCAATTATGTAATTGAAGAAATGACTAATATAGTTAATTCTTGTTCTGAAACTTGCCAGCTTGGTATCCTTGACAACAATGAAGTTCTTTATGTTGGTAAAGTAGATTCTCCAGAACCAATTAGACTTATTTCTTATGTTGGTAAAAAAATACCTGCTAATTGTACAGGCCTTGGAAAAGCTCTTTTATGTGATTTTGATAAGGAAACACTAATAAGTTTATATCCAGATGGTTTAAAAGGCTTTACAGAAAAATCAATTACAGACTTTGATGTTTTATATGAGCAACTTCTTGAAGTTAAAAAAACACAAATAGCTTCAGAATGTGAAGAATCAATGCAACATCTAAAGTGTCTTGCTGTGCCAATAAGAAAAAATGGATGTATAAGAGCTGCTGTTAGTGTGACATTACCACTGTTTAGAGCTAATGAAGAAAAAATAGAACTGATAAAAGAATTACTTTTAAATGCTCAGAAAAATATTCAATCTATGATGGAAGAACGCAATGAAGATATTATAATAAATTAAGTTAATGTTTAACAGATACGACATATTGAAAATTGTAATAATTAAAAATTCTATTTTAAACTGGCATATTTATTTGATTTATACAATAAAAAACAAAGCTACTGATTTAACTACAGTAGCTTTGTTTTTTTATGATAATTTTTATTTTTTTATTGACATGATAAAAATACTATGTTAAATTCTAATCATAATCGTATTTACGAATTAAGTTCTTATATAAGAACTCGCATATCTGTATTAATCTAAGCCATAATTATATGATAAACAAGCTAAAGAAAGATTATTAGATATATATTTCTTATATAAAAATCAATTTAAAATAAAAGGAGATTTTAGTTATGAGCATTTATTATGTACCACCAATAAATTTACTTGGAAAAGGATGTCTTAATGAAGCTAAAGATTCAATTAAATCACTGGGAACTAAAAAAGCATTTGTTGTTAGTGATAAATTTCTAGTTTCAAATGGTACTGTAAAAAAAGTAACAGATATTCTATCTCAGATAGGTGTAGATTTTGCTATTTATGATGAAGTTAAACAAAATCCAACTGTAACTAATGTAAACAAAGGACTTGAAATATTAAAGTCAGAAAATTGTGATTTTGTTATTACAATAGGAGGGGGTTCTCCACAAGACTGTGGTAAAGCCATTTCTATATTAGCTACTAATGGAGGAGATATTAGAGATTATGAAGGTGTCAACAAAACTTCTAAAAAATGTCTTCCTATTGTAGCTATAACTACTACTGCTGGTACATCTGCTGAGGTTACAATAAACTATGTTATAACTGATGAAGACAGACATGTAAAAATGATAATGGTTGATACTAATTCATTAGCTACAATGACAGTAAATGACCCTGAATTAATGATTAGTAAACCATCTAATTTAACAGCAGCAACTGGTATGGATGCGTTAACTCATGCTATAGAAGCTGTAGTAGCTAATGGAGCTTATGATGTTACAGATTCGACTGCCTTATATTCTATAAAACAGATATTTAAATATCTTCCAAGAGCTGTTAAGAATGGTAATGACATAGAGGCTAGAGAACAAATGTGTTACGCTTGTTTCTTAAATGGAATTGCATTTAGTAACGCAGGGCTTGGAAATGTACATGCCATGGCACATCAATTAGGAGGTTTATATGATTTACCTCATGGAGTATGTAATGCCATGCTACTTCCAATAGTTGAAGAAGAAAATGCCAAATCTGCTCCTTCTAAATTCCGTTTAATAGCTGAAACTATTGGAATGGATGTACATAATAAATCAGATAAAGAGTGTGTTGACTTTGTAATAAATAAAATAAAAACTCTTTCTGAAGAAGTAGGAATCCCAAAATCTTTAAAAGATGTAGGTGTTGATAATCCTAATTTTGAGTTACTTGCAGAAAACTCTATGAAAGATGCATGTGCTGGAGCCAATCCTGTTTTCTTTGATAAAGATAAACTTATAGAATTATTTATGAAAATATCTTAATTATAACAACCTACCCCATAAATTAATTATGTATATTTATAAGGGAGTGCCTCAAAATACCTTATTTTATTATTGGCACTCTCTTATTACATCGTTCAAATCGTAATTCTTGTCAAATACTAACATATAATATTATTAGTTAAGAATACTAGCTCTTAATTAACAAACCAAATATTTTATTAATGAATTATAACAGTTGTTGTATCAGGTATATTATCGTATATCCATTTTGCATTTTCTGTATTTAGTCTTATGCAACCATGACTAAGAGCTTCACCAAGTCTACCATCTATTATATAACTGCCTGTTGAATCATATAATACAGAATGATAATAATATCCACCTTTAATTCTAGTAGCGTACTTAACTGAATACTCATCTGTTCCAAAAGAAGGCTTTCTTCCACTTATATAAAATATACCCGTTATAGTCGGAGTTTCAGGCTTCCCTATAGTACATTGCCACTTGTAAAGTTGACCCCAACTTCCATTATCTTTCTTAAAAATATAAGTATATTTATTTCTAAGGTCTGTCACAATTAGATAATCACTCGTACTTTTAATATTATTTTCATTAACAAACTTTGTCATATCAGTATAAAAATATTTATAATCTAACTCATTAGGTTTATTTCCATCAGTTGATAAGAAATAATTAAAAACATATCCTATTTTATCATCATATATAACTTTACTCCAATCCCCATCTACTTCTAAAACTTCGACTCTAGACTTTTCGGGAATTACTGTAATTATATTTGAAGTCGTAGATTTGTCTTCCCTTAAATTTAAGTTACTCCAAGTATATTCGCTTACTGATACTAAGTCCTTATATACATACCCTTCTTGAGAATTATACACTACTTTAATCCATTCATCTTCTTCATCTAATACCTCCATTTTTGCTCCTTGAGGTATTACAGTTATAATACTTGAATTTGTAGATTTAGCAGACCTCAAATTTACATTTACTAAAGTATATTTATATACAGGTGCTCTATATTTTTTAATATTTATTTTAGTTAACTTCACACATACCATCCTCTCATATGTCTTTTTACAACATTTTATGAAATTCGATATGTATTCGTTCTCCTATTTTCAAACTTTACTTGTATTACTGATAATATTGCTATATACAAACTTATCTTTTCTCATTTATATTTATCTATTTATTTAAATTTACAATATTACAATCCTTAATATATTCTTCAATTATACCTCTAGTGACATTAAAATAGCTTATGCATTTATCAACTATGACTGCATCACTACTAACTACTCTATCTAATTTTTCTAATACGACATCTGCATTTTTTACTAGCTCCACCTCAGTTTCAATTCCCCATATTTTAGCATATTCCAGTATCTTATACTTTAAATTTCCTGAATTAGAAACTGGAGAATCTAGGTAAAATCTAATTTTTTGTGCATTGTATTTATTAAAAAAGTCTCCTATCAACTTTAAGGCTTCTTCTGTTTTATCTATAATCTTATATGTCCCCCTAAGCCCTGCTAAGTCTCTCATATTACCATCACTACCTATTACTAAAGTTCCACCAGATAATGCCACTTCTATAGCTATTATCAAATTAAAACCATCTATATTTATAAGCCCTTCTTTGATTTTATCTAGAGAAAGTTTTTTTGACTGTCTTGTTATATTTTTTTCTTCAGTGCATACTGCCCTTTTTAGTGCATCTCTTTGTCTTATGGAAAACTGATACCTATCTCCAACAAAAGTAACAACTGGGTCTATTTTATAACCCCTATTTATTAACCATTCTATTTCTTCCTTCGCTTTTGTAAGTCTTATTAATTCATTACTTGAAAACCATCTCTTATCACTCTCATCAAATCCTCTTTTAGATACTTTATTCATATGATTTCACCTCCCTATTTTAAACATTGCCTTAATATCTTAAATATGATAAACTTACTCTTTTAAAATATTTTTGATACTATTACATTATCTATTTAAGTTATCTAATACTTAAATTATACCGTTTAATTCCAGTTTATAATGCAAAATAATAAATTCTATAGTACATTTGTAATTTTACAATACAAAAAGGATACTATTAGTAATTTATTATAGTATCCCTTTTATAAAATCTATTTATAATGATAATTTTAGGCTTTATATATTAAATTTATGTTATACTTCCTTTATCATATTAGGAGATAAAATATCATTAAGGGCTTCTGTCATAGTTGGATGTGCATAAACACGGTCTCTTAAATATGTGTACTCTACTTCTAAATCTATGGCTAATTGAATTAAGTGGATAATCTCACTTGAATCTTCACATATCATAGTAGCTCCGAGTATCTTATTTGATTTTTTATCAATCACAATCTTTATAAAACCATCTGTCTTACCAATCTGCTTAGCTCTTGGAATCGCTTCGACTGGCATCTTTGCTACTAATACTTCATATCCTTTTTCCTTAGCTTGTTTAACATTAAGACCAACTCTTGAAAATGCTGGACTTATAAATATAGAATTTGGTATATTTTTTCTATCACTATTGCTTCTAGTCTTATCTCCAAATAATTGATTAATAATTATACGATAGTCATCTAGTGAAATATAAGTAAATTGTGGACCTCCATTTATATCTCCTATAGCCCATATATGCTCTTTGTTAGTCTTAAGAGTATCTGATACTTTAATAAATCCCCTTTCATTTAATTCTATACCTGCATTTTCTAGTCCTAACCCCTCAGTATTTGCCTTTCTTCCTGTGGCTACAAGTATCATATCGCTTGTTAATTCCTGTAATTTACCTTCTATTTCATACTCTACTATAGCTAAGTTAGAAACTTCTTTAATCTCTTTTATCTTTGCATTATTTATAATTTTTACATTTCTCTTTTCAAGTAGTTTTATTATTTCTTCTGAATCTTCAACATCTTCATTAGGTAAAATACCATTATTTGAATTTAATATTGTAACTTCTGCTCCAAATGAACTGTAAATACCAGCAAACTCTAGACCTATAAAGCCAGCTCCTATGATTGTCATTTTTTTAGGTAGAGTTCTTAGATTCATAAGAGACTCACTATCATATACTACATTCTTATTTTCCACGCCTTTAATATTAGGTATAAATGGTCTTGAACCAGTATTAATAAATATCTTATCTGCTACTAACTCATAAACTTCGTTTTCAGTTTTAACTTGAACTGTATTTTCATCAATAAAAGTTCCCATTCCTGTGAATATAGTTACATTCTCATTTGAATTTAATTTATTATAGTTAGCTTCTCTAAGTTTTGTAATTAAAGTTTCTTTTTTATCTATAGCTTTCTCATATTCAACTTGAGCTTCATCCCAAGAACTTATATGTTTTGTTTTTATACTGTTTGCTGAATTTTCTAAGCTTTTAGTTGGTATACATGCCACATTTATACATGTTCCACCATACATCTTATTTGATTTTTCTATTAAAGCTACTTTTAATCCTTTATTTGCCAAATCTCCTGCTAGTGTTTTTCCACCTTTTCCAAATCCTATTATTATTGCATCAAATGTTTTTTTCATATAATTTTCAACCCCTTCTTGTGTTATTTATACTTTTACTATAACAAGATTATCTAGGTAGTACAATTAGGCACTTTTTTGTAACCTTAAATTTATTTGAGTCCTTATATTTAAACATTTTAATCTATTTATTTCTTTGATTCTCAATAAAAGATGCCATAGTCTCTTTATCCATAGCTCCTGGAATATACTGAGTTACATATCCTTCCTTATCAATTATAAATGTAGTTGGAAAAGCATTAATTCCATATTGATATGCTAATGCTCCATCTTCATCAAGTGCAACTGGGAAGGTATACCCTTCTTCTTTTAAGAATTTAACCACATGTTCTCTTGAACCTTCTCTACCCAAATTAGGTGAAGCTACTCCCAAAATCACTACATCTTCATTATTTTTCTTATAGTCTTTATATAGTTGTTCTATGTGAGGCATTTCTTCTTTACATGGAGGACACCATGTAGCCCAGAAATTCAAAAATACAACTTTACCTTCATAATCACTTAATTTATGTGTCTTACCATATTGGTCTATTAGAGTAAAATCAATAGACTTTATTCTCTCTTCATCTTTAGACCCTGATTCATTATTTCCATCATTAGGGTCTTTTTGACCATCATTACTACTAGAACTGTCTTCTTTATCCTTAGAATTTGATTGTTTATTATCTTCCTGATTACTTTCAATTTTACTATTTTGTGGGATATTAAAATGTTTGCTTATACTTCCAAATCCATTTACCATCATTAATATTCCTGATACTATAAGTATAAGCCCACCTATTTTTTTAATAATCTCCATGTTAGATTTTATCTTGTCTATGGTTTTAAATAATTTACTATAAAACATAGATGTAATTATGAATGGCAAAATAAATCCAATAGTGTATACTGCTATTAAAAGATTTGCACTAAGATGATTGCTTGAACTTGAAACCATTACTAATACAGATGCTAGTATTGGACCAATACAAGGTGTCCATCCAAAACTAAACGTAAAACCTAATATAAAAGCTGTTATTGCTTTCATTTCTTTAAACTTTACATTAAATCTTTTTTCTCTATTCAATATTGAAGATTTAATTATTCCCATGTAAAATAAGCCCATGATAATAATTATAATCCCACCAATGAACATTATTAAGTCTTTATTCTCATTAAAGAACATACTCAATACTCTTACTGATGAACCTAATATAAAAAATGTTGTCGAGATTCCAAGAGCAAAGAATATAGTATTTTTAAATAGAGAACTTCTTATAAAATTTGTCTTTCCTTCTTTTAAACTCTCTACACTACTATTTGATAATATACTCAAATAAATAGGCAAAATTGGCAATATACATGGTGAAAAGAACGACACTATACCTTCTATAAATACTAAAAATAAATTTACATTTTGCAAGTTAAAATTCCTCCTTATTTTATTTCCAATATTAAAATTTTATCACTATGCTAAAATTAGATTAAAAACATTCAATTTTAATACCTTTTACTCATAATTTAAATGAATCCTTCTAAATCTCATACAAAATTTTAAGATTTATTTATCACAGTTTAAGTTTTTATTACTCCACATTATCATTTTTTCCATAACAGGAAGCAATAGTAATCCTGACTCACTTAAAAAATAGGTTGACTCTACAATATTATTAACCAGCCTTTTTTTCTTAACTATAATTTCTTGTTCAATTAAAAAATCTAATTGTTGAGTTAGCATTTTCTTACTACATTCTGGTATAGCTCTTTGTAACTCTCCAAATCGTTTTTTATCCTTTTGTATCTCCCATATTATTATAGCTACCCACTTTTTACCTAATATACTTGATAAAGCTTCTACTGGACAATCATATATCATGTCATCTATATTGTACATTTTACTCTCCTCTTTTCTTTAATTATTAAGTAAATTGTTATAGCAGTATGTTTATAGATATTATGTATACTTCTAACTTTACTTAATTAAAATTTTTATTATATGTATCCCTAAGACAAATTATTTTAAGTGTTATGTAATTAATATATCAGTTTTATATACATATCACAATTGGTCACTTTTTTGTAACTACATAGAACTTATCATAAAATCAAATTGAATAATTGTTATTAAAGTATACCTTAATTCATTTCATTAAAATTTTGTTGATTCTAAACTGCATATAAAACTACTCTAATATAATAGTTCTTTGTTTAAACAACTTATCCTGTTAAACTATTTATCTGGTTTAACAAATTTTATATAGAATACTATACTTATACATTAATATTTACCCAAATTTATGCAAATTAAAAAGTCTGACCAATTACTATCAGTCAGACTTTAAACGATAAACTTATTTTTCACTTATAAATCTAATAATATTGAAATAACCTGAACCTCCCATGACTAAAGTCACAGGGTTCCTGCTTCATAGAATTTTGCATACTAAAATATGTCTTACAAACTCTCCACAGGCTATCCCCGTAGTTCCTACGGTTCTTACATAAGTTATTTATTTTAAACTCTTATTAGTTTTAATCCTTCTTTTAGTATATTTATACTTGCATTTATATCTCTATCGTGAGTTTCATTACAACAAGGACAAATCCATTCTCTTATACTTAAATTCTTCATTTCCTCGTTTTTGTACCCACATTTATTGCATATTTGTGAACTTGCAAAGAATTTACCTACCTTTACAATTTGTCTACCATACCAATTAGCTTTATATTCTAATTGATGAACAAATTCTGACCATGACACATCAGAAATTAAGCGAGATAGTTTACTATTTCTAGTCATATTCTTTACTTGTAAATCCTCTATGCAAATAATATCATTCTCTCGTATTAATTTAGTAGATAGTTTTTGTAGAAAATCCTTCCTTTGATTAGCTATATGTTCTTGAAGTCTTGCAACTTTTAATCTTGCTTTATTTCTATTTAAACTACCAATTGTTTTTCTCGATAGTTCTCTTTGTAATTTAGCAAGTTTGTTTAATGACTTTAGAAGATACTTAGGATTTTCTATAAATTGTCCACAACTTGAGATACAAAATTCTTTAATTCCTAAATCTAAACCTATCTTACTATTAGTATTTTCAAATGCTTCAATATCTATATCAGTACAGCATAATGATACATAATATTTACCACTTGGCTCCTTAGATACAGTAGCATTAAGTATTCTCCCTTGAGGTCCTTGTTTATCCCTTACTTTAACCATACCAAGTTTAGGTAATTTTATATATTGACCACAGTACATAATGTTTCCATTTGTAAAGTTAGTTCTATATGAAAACCTATTAGTTTTCTTTGATTTAAATTTAGGAAATCCTGCATTTTCTTTAAAGAATTTTTTATATGCGTTTTCTAAATCTTTTAAGGTGTTTTGTAGTGAAAATTTGTCAGGTTCTTTAAGCCACTTTAATTCTCTTTTTAAATTGGTCAAATCAGAACTACACTGTTTATAAGTAAAAGTTTCTTTATTGTTTTCATAAAATTCTATTTTTTTAGCAAGATACTTATTATATACAAATCTACAACATCCAAAAGTTTTGTTAATTAACTCTTGTTGCTTTTTATTTGGATACATTCTAAACTTATAAGCTTTTTCCACTACTATCACCTCACTTTAATTGTTTTTTATGATTATTAATATACATATCCGAGTAACTTCTATTTTTCATCACCCATTATAATATTAACAAACGTAATTATTTAAAACAATTATTTGGAAGGTTTTTATATTTATTTCTAAATAACATATTTAAGAACCGTAAGTCCTAACTTTTATCATTTTTGAGGTTGCCGTTCACATAAGTTCGCTACTACCTATGCAGTTCTCTTATGAACTTCTTACACTTTCATGCAAGCACAGACTATATCTTATCCTTCGGCATTATCCGTTAAGGTCTACCCACTTCCACTACCAATAGCTTGTAGTGTACTTCCCTCAAGAGGAATAGTCGTTGAAGTTTCTCCTATTCGGAGCTTACCTGCTGATTGCCCATTTTAAAGTACTTAGGGTTTAACCTTATACCATCTAACCAATTTTTTCTACTTTCGTAACTTTCACACTTAGGTTTATTTCAGCCTTATGTTTTAGTTTGGTTAGCTTTAGGGGTTTCCAGCAATTCAAGTAGTATTGGATAGGTTCTATCCTATCTCTACATATAAGTTTCCCTATATGCTGACTACTTTAGCTACTAACTCACGACTAAAGTCACGAGTGTGCGTAGCTATTTTTTAATCAAAAGGTGCTATTTCATACACTTGTTGTTCTTGTAATTCTTCTATTGCATTTACTATTTTCCCGTTTCTATTTTTAAATATTTGCTCATCTAATATTATTTTCTTACTAGTTGGATTTTCCAATCTTATTATAAATTTTTCTTTATTATAGTAAGAAGGGTAACATGCTGACACAAGATAGTTCTCTGGTAAAGATATTATTTCCAATTCTCTACTTACAGATTTTTCAACAATAGATTTTTGAATCTTATTATCTATACGGTATAAAAAGAAATTATAATCCTGTAATTGATAATTTACACATTCTTGTAGATAATTATGAGCTAAACTTGCAACTTCTAGTTCATCAAATGGTTTAGAATTCATGTATACTGCAAATGAGAACTCTACCTCTTTAAGAATTTGGGCTTTATCAGTTTTAATTCTTATATGACCTTTTTTAGTCGTATCACCAGAAGCACGTCCTGGTCTATATAATAAGTCAGGCTTCCCTAATTCATCCGTAGTAGCAAGTAAAGTCAGTGCAATTTCATCTTCAACATGTTGGTATTCTTTTATTCCTCTAGTAAATACAGTACAACTTCTGTTTTGATTTGTCAGTGTAATATTACTTTCTAATGGCTCTAAATCTATAGGCATTTCACTGTAAATATCTTCCCAGTTGTTTAAAACTCCATTTTCTCTTGTTATATATCCAAATGGTAGTGATGCTATGTTTTTATTATCTTTTATATTAGTTTTTATATGAACACGTAGTCTATGATTATATACTGTATTATCAACACAAAGTTTTACATCCATTAATGGATTTTCTTTTGATAAGGTAATACTAGCTTTTACATTTAACTTTCCATTAAGATATTTATTTTTTCTATCTTCTAGTGTGAGTGGTAGTAAAGTAGTACCTTCAACCACTATTTTTTCATATCCTAAAGCTTTTTCTGTAGATACTTTATCAAATAAAAGTTTGATATCCTTATCATCTTTTAATGGAGAAAAATCATACGTATCTCCTGCATTTGCACTGTCTTTTAATATTAAAAAGTTTGATATATAAGTGCCATCTTTAAGCTTTAAATTTAAACTTCCATCTTCATACACTATCTTATAATTATCATTAGATATAAAGGTATCATTAGATTCATTAAGTACTAACATTTCCTTATCACTTGATTCAAAACTGACAACCTTATACCCAAGTGCGGGAAGCTTTATGTTTATTCTTACTTTTAATATATAATAACCTGGCTCTTCAATAAATATATTACCAGCAGGTGTCTCTTCTAATATATTTTCTCTCGATTTAACATAAGTTTCTTCAATTATAGTGGCATCTAAATCCTCTTTAAAACAAATTTTTTTACTATCACTTACAACCTGTATCTCTTTATATCCATTAAAACTTTTAGCTTCTGTATTAAATACTAAAATATCATTTTTAGATAATTTAAGCCCTTCCGAAATTTTTTTGACAATAGTATTTTCAATACTATCACATATTTCGTTCGCTTCTCTTATACGATGAAGAATATCCTCTGTCACAGTATCAGTTACACATCCAGCCAAACTATCATGTGCCTGTCCTTCTAAAAGTTTTTTCCATGTATTTATCAACAACTGATTGCTTATTTCAATCTTACTCTTTTTGGCAATTACTAGTAATGGTTCTATCCTTTTAATTAGCTTATTTTCTAGTTTATCACACGCTAGTTTTATATCCATTCTACTAGAACCAATTGATTTATGTATTCTTGCAAGTACTGGCTCTCTAAATTCACCCCTGTAACTTTCTAGTGATTCTATAGATTTTACATACTTCAAAAACTCTTGATATGAGCTTATTATATATGAATATTTTCCAATATCATTAATCTCTTTAACTTTGTTTTTAAAATCACCTATTATATTCAACTGGTCATTTCCTGACGGTATTAGTACCTCATCTACATCACTATACGATTTGATAAAATCAATTGCAGGGTCTAAACGTCCATTAACATATTTTGATGAAGGCTCTAAAAGCATCCCTGTTCCATATCCATGTGGCATATTTACAGCATATATGTAACTTTCATCATTTAGACTTTTCCATTTGAAATATGGTGATTGCACCTGTTTACCAAGATGTATGCCTCTCCAAAAGAATATATTATCAAGACCTACATGCTTTAATAATACAGGCATCTGTGCATTAAACCCAAATGTATCTGGTAAATATCCAATTTTCATATACTTACCATATTTTTTACTTTCAAAAATTCCAATCATTAAGTTTCTTAAAATAGACTCTCCTCTAGCAAAGAATGCATCTGTTTGAGTAAACCATGGTCCAATGTGAAGTCTATCTTCCTTTATTAGCTTTTTGATGATTTCTATTTTTTCTCTATGTAGTTGTACATAGTCATCCAAAATAGAAAGTTGTCCATCAAGTACAAAACTTACATCTGTATTGCGCTCTAGTTCATCAATTACATCTGTAAATAGTTGTTCACTAAGTACTAGTGCGTCTCCAGAAGTAAAATACCATTCTCTATCCCAATGTGTATGATTAACAATGTGTGCTTTTATCATTTACTCTCCTCTGTTCCTTATCTTTAATATTTAAGTCTAAAATCAATCTCTAATACTTCATTGAGTATAGGATTTATCTTAAGAATATAATTCACATACAATTTATAACTCTTCTTAAATTAATATTACATTTTAAGATTCCCACTCTGCTTCATCAAATTCATCATCATCAAATTCATCATCTTCAATCACTGGATTTCCACGTAATACTATAACTAGACCTGCTACAATTGCTGTTCCAACTGCTATTGATAATATATACATTGGCCAGTTCTCCACTGTAAACCATCCATAAAATCCACTAATTGGAGTTGCATTTACTGAACCTAGACCAACTGCCATAGCTGAAGCAATTGCTGTTCCAATCACACATGAAGGTATTACTTTCAATGGAGATTCTACTGCAAAAGGAATAGCTCCTTCACTTACTCCAATTAACCCCATTATAAGAGATGATTTACCAGCTTCACGTAACTGCTTATTATACTTCTGTTTTGCTAATATAGTAGCAAGACCCAATCCTAATGGTGGTATAACAATTCCTACCATAGCAGCAGTATTAGGTGCATAAATCCCACTTGTTAATAATGCAAGTGATGTTGTTAAGGCTGCTTTATTAACTGGTCCACCTAGGTCAACTGCCATCATAGCTCCAATAATAGCTGCCATTAATATCTGATTTGTACCTGACAATCCATTTAACCAATTTTCTAATCCAGTATTTAATGTAGCAAAAGGAATACCTATCACATAATTAATTAATACAACAGTGATTAACGTACCAAATACTGGTACTATGAATATTGGTACTATTGAAGCTGCTGATTTTGGTAGTTTAACATGATTTTTAATAAATAAACATGTGTATCCTGCTATTAGACCAACTGCTAAAGCTCCTAAAAATCCTGCCCCTATATCTTTAGCAATCATACCTCCAACAAGACCTGGTACAATAGCTAATTTATCAGCTATAGAAAATCCTATAAATGCAGCAATTACAGGAAACATTAATCCTAAAGCAGTGCCTCCAAAACCATCTAAGTCATGCAATAGCCTGATAATACTACTAGCACTTTCTGCATATTTAGCATCCCATATATCTGGTATATTATAGAAAGAACCACCCACACGGGATATTGCCATTATCATAGCACCTGCAATTACTAATGGAATCATATATGAGATTCCTGTTAAGACATGCTTTTTTAACTCAGAGACTA
Source organism: Clostridioides sp. LIBA-6822 (assembly GCF_056688955.1). Classification (NCBI taxonomy): domain Bacteria; kingdom Bacillati; phylum Bacillota; class Clostridia; order Peptostreptococcales; family Peptostreptococcaceae; genus Clostridioides; species Clostridioides sp. LIBA-6822. The sequence goes on from NZ_CP196995.1 coordinate 3,554,135, forward strand.
TCTTTTTTAACATTGTATTTCCCTCCACTTATTTATTGTCAATTAGCTTTAGTGCATCCTTTATTACTTTCTCTGCATCCTTTATAGGTGCATTAACTGGTACTTCTAATATTTCTTTTCCTTCAAAACGTTCAGCATTTCTAACTTTAGTATCTACTGCAAATATTACTACTTCGGCAATTTGTGCATCCTTTGTAGTTAATTCATTATCGATTCCTGTAGCTCCTTGTGTTTCAACTTTTATAAGGTGCCCCATTTTTTTTGAAGCTTTCTTTAATGCTTGTGCTGCCATATATGTATGTGCAACTCCTGTCGCACATGCTGTTACTGCTATAATTTTTCTTTTCATTTCTACATATCTCCTTCATTAAATATATTAATTATTTCTTGTGCTGAATTAGCTAATTTTAATGCATCCACATTATCATCATCCATAAGCTTAGTAGCCAATTTAGATAATAATACAAGATGATTACTATCCTTATCAATGTTACTTATAGCCAGTAAGAAAATACTATCTACTGGTTTTTCATCTAAAGCGTCCCACTCAATCTTATTTTTAGTTTTTGCAAATATTATAGAAGATTTCTTGACAGCATCGCTTTTTCCATGAGGAATAGCAATACCATTCCCAATACCTGTAGTTGCATGTTCTTCTCTTTCTAACACAGACTTAACATATTCTTCTTTGTTATCTACAATTCCATTTTTAACAAATATACTACTTAATTCTTTTATTGTTTCTTCTTTTGTAGTTGTATCAAGATTAAAAACAATTTGCTCTTTTTTTAATACATCTGATATTTTCACTATATATTCTCCTCCATTAGCAAACCGTACACTTCTTTTGGTGAAGTTGCACTTAATATGTCATCTATATTTTTTTTATTGTCAATGAAGTCATAAAAAACTTCATATATTTCATCAAGCTCTAAGTTTTTGTCATTTTCTAATGAAATAAAGAAAATAACTTCTACTTTTTCATTTCCCCATGTAATAGGATTTTTTAAAGTTGCAACAGATATATTAGATTTTTTAATATAACTAGGATTAGCATGAGGTGTAGCTATAGATTGAAAAGAAGTGTAAGATAAATTTTCTCTCTCAATTGCACTCTCAGCGATTCCATCTCTTGCAAAATCTTTTTTTATCAAATTATCTGTTATACATTTAATTACATCTTCATAATTTAAAGCTTCAATATTTAACAAAATATTTTCTTCAAAGATTAGGTTTTTAAAAGATTTATATTTTTTAGAAGTATTCTCTGAAACATTTTGTATATTTTTTTCCAATGTTCTTATATCACTTTCATTTAAAATAGGGCTAACTATTATTGTAGGAATAGCCTCTAACTCTAAATAAATAGTACTTATCACCAAATCTGCATCAATTTTACTAGATACTAATTCTTGTACAGAAAGTATCTTCTCAATTTTTATCATAGGAAAGTATTTTTTTATCCTTGCAGATAATAATCTAGATGAGCCTAGTCCTGTACTACATACTAGAATTACTCTAACATTTTGTGGAAGCTCTTTCATTCTTTCCCTAAAAGCTTCAAAATGTAGTGCTATATAAGCACATTCATCATCATTTATCCTAATATCATATATAAATTCAATTACTTTCTTTAAATCCAAAGCCTGTTCAAATGATAAAGAAAAGTTTTGCTTGATTGTATTTACATATGGATTTTTAATACTAAGACCGTATTTCAATCTATTTATTGATGAATGTACATGTGAAGTTAGTCCATCAATCAAATCTTTGTCATAAGCTGTCTCATACAATGTATTTTTAATAATTTCTCGAAGATTTGAGATATTATTTGTATTTGTCTCATAGTGATTGTCTGAAGTATCCTTTAATTCAGTAGTATCTCTATGTTGGTCAGCTGCTACTAGATGTAAGTTTATATATCCAATTTCAGATTTTGGCAACAGTATCGAAAACTTTTGCTCTAGTTGTTTTGCCAAATAATTTGTATTTAACACTTGATTATTTTCAATATTATCAACATACAAGCTTTCTTCTATATACTCACCTTTTCTAATCCTCTCTACAGCTATGGCTAAATGGATAACTAATGACTGAAATTCATAATCAGAAAACTCAAACTCTCTTTCTTTGCTGAAATTCCTAAGAATATCAATAATTATAGACAAATCATCTTCAGAAAAAATACCATTTACATCTGCTTGTATTTTTTCAAATGCCTGATAAAAGCTTTCTTGTTCTTGCTTAATATACCAGTTTCTGCTCCAAAATTTATGTATAAACTTAGCAGTGAGTTGCCTTTTATCTCTTTCACTTATGTCCAACTTTATTCCTTTACTAGGTTTTTTATATATAGAAACTCCTTCGTTTTTTAGTAATTTTTCAACCTCAGCTAAATCTCTTTCAATAGTTCCACGACTTATATATAATTCGTCAGAAATTTGTTGTATAGTAATATAATCATTGCTTTTTAACAAAATTGAATATATATATATTACTCTCTCCTCTCTAGTTGTAGGAATTTGACTTCCTTTATTATCTAGGTAAGGAAGTATTTTTTTCAAATCTCCATCAATATAAACACCTATTTTGGGTTTTCTAACTAAAGAAAGACCTATCTTTTTAAGTACTGCTTCTACTTCTTTAAGAGATTTTGAAACTGTTTTTTCTGAAACATCTAAATCATCTGCTATTTCTTTGACAGTTGTATGACCTTCTTTTAATAAAAACTTTATTATTCTAATTTCACGATTTTGAATCATATCAGTTAACATTTTCAAATTTACTCCTTCCCTTTGTTTTTATTTTAATGGAAAATGTTTTTCTAAAAAACTACTAATATTTCCTTATTAAATACGGTAATTTTGATGTATTGAACACTTTAATTTTAGATGATAAATTAAAAACTGTCTAAATTTAATATGAAAGGAAATAACCTAATGCTGACAATAATTATTGCTTTACTTCCTGTAATGGGATGGGGACTGATGCCAATAGTTGCAAACCTAAAAAAAAGTTCTCCTTATGAACAACTTTTAGGTACATCTATAAGTGCGTTTATATTTTCCACTATAATAACTTTGGTTATGCGTCCTGAAATTACATTTTTTTCATTTTTTGTAAGTATGATTTCTGGGATATTCTGGGGTTTAGGACAGCTAATGCAGTTTAAAGCAATTCAAATTACTAGTGTATCTAAAGTAATGCCGATTTCAAATGGTTCACAATTGACTTTTACAACATTATTAGCTGTACTCTTATTTAATGAGTGGACTAGTTCTAAAATGTTCTTGATTGGCTCTTCATCGATATTATGTATAGTACTTGGCATACTTCTTACAAACTATCAAACAAAAAAATCTACTGATAACAATATATTAAAATGTGTAGGAGTTGTATTATTATCTTCTTTATTTTTAGCATTATACGTTGTAACTAATCAAATATTTTCAATCGAAGGATATAGAATTATATTACCTCAATCTGTGGGTATGTTGATAACTTCATTTATTATTGTTAAGTATTTTTCTAAAGAGATTGTATATAAGAAAAATGTTTCATTTAATTTAATTACTGGAGTATTGTGGTCAATAGCAAATTTAGGTATGTTTATAACAACTAATGCATTGGGGGTTACAATAAGTTTTTCTATTTCCCAAAGTTGTGTGATAGTAGCCACTTTAGGAGGTATTATATTCTTTAAAGAGAAGAAAAATAAAAAAGAATGGTTTTCTATTTCTCTTGGCATAATATTAATCATGTTTGGTGTCCTTATGTTGAGTATTATAAAGTAATTATTTATTTGTTTGAACAATTTTATTTATATATTTATAGTTAATTGTATTATTAAAATTAGTTATATAATTAAAGCCTGTAAATTTAGTTTTTAAAATTTACAGGCTACTATAATTCTATTTAATCTTAAGTTCTTCATCTTCAACAAGTTTATTTGCAACCCACTCTGTGACTTGACCTGTTATTTTAATACAGTGTTCTTTTCTTTCAAGAGACATAAAGTTATCACCATCCCACTTCTTTGTAATAACTCTACAACATGTTGCACCATATTCTTTCTTAATATAATCATGTAAATCTTTAGCATATTCAAACATCTTTGGATTCATAGTTTCACCATGAACTCTTCCATATACAATACCTAAAGCCATTTCACCTCCAGATATTGCTCCACAAAGACATTGTGATTTTCCAAGACCTATTGGAAATCCTGATGCTAACTTAGTTATATCTGGACTCAAAGGTTGACCTAAAGCATCATTTATTGTTTGAAGAACTGCTTCAGAACAAAAAAACTCTCCTTTTCTAAAGTATTCTTCTGATATTTCTCTAACCTCTTGTAAATATTCCTCTTTTGTTTTCATTTGTTTATCCTCCAATAAAATTAAGCTAAATTAAGTCTCTAAAATTCATATCACTTTCACTCATTGATATTAATATCTTTATTAAATACGTATATTTAATAATTTTTATTTAGCTTTAGATGTAGTTTCTGATTTACTAAGATATATAATAAATAAAACTAAAACATACAAAATAATCACTGTAGCTATTATCTCTTCTAGTTTAAAAGCATATAAAATCCAACTTACAGGATGACCTGATTTAGTTAGATAACCATTCATTAGTTTCATGCCCATTGCACTTATTGCCATAGGGAATGTAAATGCAGCAAAACTTGGATAAAAAGGCAACCTTAATAATTTTGGTAAATACCCCAAAACTATAATATAAAATACAATTGACAGTATAAATAATAAGTATAATATTACACTATTCTTATCTGAAAAAGAATTAATATATCCAGACAATAGTAATGACCCTGGTGCAGCTAATATAGCTATACTTGGTAAAGATGGTTCAGGCATTTCCTTGATTATCCACACTCTTTTTAAAACTACTGGTATAAGAACTATATAAGATATAAATCCTATCCAAAAAGCAATTTTACCTATTAAAAGCTGATTAAATGCTGGTGCTGTAACACTTGCTGCAACTATCCCGACATAGACTATATACCAAGATGGAAATACTGCTTTTATTGAGAATTTAACTAAGAATTTCTTACTAAATAAGATTATCAACACAATATGACCTACAACTCCGATGCTCCAAATTACAATACCTAATTCTAAAGATAATGGTTTTACATATGTAGCAAATATCATCGTTGCCATTGTTATAGTTGGAAATGTACTTGATATTAAGGGATTTTCTAATTGCTCTTTAACACCCTTTTTAAGTAATACTATTTTGACTATGTAAATTGTATACAAAACAAAGCCTATAAATCCAATTACATTACGTAATGGTTCACTATAAGATTGTAATAAGTTACCTAAAGTAAATATTGATAAAATCAAACTTGCAATAGGTATAGGATATTTTTTAAAAAAATTCAAATTCTACCTCCTTTGTTACTAAGTTATTTGTATTTTTAATTATATCAAAAAAATGGTCAAGTTGACATATTATGACCATTTTTCTTATATAGAAAATATCTATTAAGTTTAATTTTGTTATTATAAGTATCTATATCCTTAATATATTAAGGTAATTTGTTTATTTATTTTAAATCAAACATGTTAATTTGTGTACTTTCACTTTTATCTACTTTAATACTCTTCATATCTCTAGTAGTTATTTTAGCATCATCTCTTAAAGTACCTATAAGTAATTTATTGTCTTCTTTGTAAAGTCTATAGTTTTCTTCTACTTTGGTATAATTGAAATTAGCATAACAATACAAACAATAATGTCTGCAAGTATTGTATTGCCCAATATCAACACTTTTGACACACCCACAAACATCTCTTTGTGTATCATCTTTTTTTACTTTTACTTCACTACCTATGATTTTTGATATTAACTTATCATCAATACACTTACTTTCTTCAATCCCAAATTTTCTTAGATTGTATCCCTCTGAACACATTTCAAGCACTATACCATATTTATGAGCAATCCTAGAAAGCTCTTTTGATAACATTTCTACTTCTGCAATTTCTAATGGTTTTATATGTAATGACTTAGTATTAAATTTTGTTTTTTTATACAAATCGATAAAACTCATTATACATTTTTCTGTAAATCCATCAAGTTGATTGCATAACCTTTCAAATGCTTTAATATGGTAATCTACAGTATACTTTTCACTTAGAAAAATTGGGTCATACCTCAAAATTACTCTTTCTTTACCTATTCTTCCAGATAGTTCCTTAAATGAATCTATTATCTTTTGTTTGTCTGAAATTCGTGTTTCTACTTCTTTGCCATATGATGTTATAGTATAGTGAAAATAATATTTATAGTCTTTTAATTTATTTAAATCCTGTATCATTGGAGTTGCATCCTTTGTCCAAAATACAAAACAATCGACAGTATGTGGATTTAACTCTATCTTACTAACTTGCTTTGGATTCATTGGATTAATAACATATACAAAACCTTCTTTAAGTCTGTTAAAAAACCATTTACTATAGAAAGCAGGTATATCTGTTCTCCTACTCACACTTACTATCATATTCAGCCTCCTTATTAATATAATTATGCTCTAATATATTTTAACATAATATCTAGTAGACTTATTTCTGGTTTGCATATCTTAATGACCATGGACAACTCATTATACACTTCAATACACAAAAACACTTTGAAATATCAATAAGAGACTCTCTTTTACCTGGCAGAGTCCACTCATTTCCATGTATAGCTTTTGCAGGACAGTTTTCTACACAAATATTACAATCTAAACACTTCGAATCCATTAAAGGATATCTTTCAACAGAAATTGGAGCATCTGTAAGTACAGTACACATACTAAAAGCACAACCATATTCCTCAGTTACAAACAAATTATTTTTCCCCATAAATCCAATACCACTAATATTTGCTATTGTCTTATGTGGTAAAGTACTAATACCAGATTGCATTGTTGGATTAATATAACCCTTTTCAGAATATCCATGTTCTAGATTATTTTTTTCTGATTGAGAATAAGCTTTATAACCTTTATCTTGAATATATTTTGAAATCCAATCAGCTAACTCTTCTACTTTTTCCTCTTTTTCTAAGAAATCATCACTATCTGTAGGTAAGTTATTATATATATCTGTAACGAATTTTTTTGATAATCCTATACAAAATAAAATTGCTTTAGAAAAACCATGTGTTTGACTTGCTGGAAATTCAGATATATCAATAAAGCAAACAATATCTACACCTTTACTGTGCAAAATAGATTTCAATTCATCATTCATACTTAACTCCTTCCATAATTAACAAAGTAAAAATAGCATTATATGTTAGTAGATTTTACTATTATCATTATGTTAACCAATACTTTGTACATTCTTTATTTCTACTCATAAAACCATATTCAATTAAGTATCTTCTAATTGTTGCAAAATCATTATATATTGATTCTAAAATCTTATTAACTTCCTTTTCTGAGTATTGCTTTCCATATTCAAATTGTTCCAAAATCTTGGATAAAATTACAACCTTTTTCTTTTCCTTTGAGGAAAATACTTTTAATTTTAGAGGGTTCATACTTTCAAATGAAGTTTCTAAAATGTGTTTTCTCTCTTCTTCAGTTACTACATATCTTTCATCAACCATTCTAGCATGTTCATGTATTGGTACTATAGTACTACCTCTATTAGGTTTTTCTTCAAATACAGACTCATATAATGCTAAATATAGTTTAGCTTGTTTTGCTTTTTCTCTAAACATAAATTTTTGATGGCGAATAGTGGATGTAGATACTTCAATCTTTTTTGCAATTTCCTTATCTGGTAAATCACTAATGAATAATTGAAATAAGTGTTTTTGATTTTCAGTCAGTGTGTTGTACTTTGAATCACCATTAATCAATTTTTCCAAATAATCACTGTGCTCTAATTCCATATGTAATTCAATGGCTTTTGAAGCTTCAAAGAATCTATCACCTATTCTGTATATCTCTCCAACTTCATACGTTTTTGTACATGTAATGCAAGTATAACAATTTAACTCATCATTAAATACATAACCTCGTTTAATATCATTAATAGAAAGATTTTCAATTTTCATACCTCTACCTCCGCTCTATGGTTTATAGTTTTAATAGATATATTATATTAAAGTTTATTTATTTAGTCAACTTTTTTATTTTTTGTTTGCAACATCTACTTATTCATTAGTTTTAAATTACAATATACAAAACAATATATCTAAACAAATATATCTAAATTATTAGTTATATGAGTACTTATTTGTCTTATTTAACATTAAATATTTTTCTATATACATAAAACTATTTAATATTTACAAAACAAAAGGAACTCCTCAATTAATAATTAAAGAATTCCTTTTTATTCAACAAATCTATGTAATTAAACTTATAAAACATAAATTTATAAATACTAGTCTTGTACCTTAGTTTTTTATTTAAACTCAATTACAGTATCTTTTCCACCCTCAACACTATTACCTACATTATATGTATTCATGTTGTACTCTGAATAGTTAGTTATTGTAACTGGAGTAATAAGTGATATCCCCTTTGATTCAATCAAAGAACGGTTAATTTTCAACATTGGTGTTCCTTCTTTTACTTGTTCACCCACACTTACTAATGCTTCAAACCCTTCTCCTTTTAAATTTACAGTATCTAATCCAATATGAATAAGAAGCTCCATTCCATTTTCTAATTCTATCACGAATGCATGTTTAGTCTCTGCTATTACTGCTATCTTTCCATTAATTGGTGCATAAACAATATCTCCTGTAGAATCTATAGCTACACCTTCTCCCATAAGTTTTTGAGAAAATACAGCATCTGGAATTTTAGATAATTCTATTACTTTTCCTGATATGGGTGACTTTATTGATTTTTTTTTAAACATTTTGAACATAAAGCATACTCTCCTTTTTTACTTTTAACCATTATTTGCTGCTTTTAATTTCTCTCCTAGGCTTCCTCCTGGATGATATTTATAAAAATCAGCTGAATCAAAGTTACTATTCTTAGATAATGCACATGCAATAGAATCTCCTAAAACTAAAGTAATCGTAGATGATGTTGTTGGTGCTAAATTTAAGTGGTCTGCTTCATCCTTTGCAGGATATATTAAAGCATAATCACACTCTTTTGCCAATACTGAATTTCTATTTGAAGTAAATGCAATTGTTTTAGAACCTATTGCTTTAACATACTTTATACAATTTACTACTTCCATAGAATTTCCACTATTTGAGATTAAAATTGTAATATCTTTACTTTCAATCATTCCCAAATCTCCATGTACTGCCTCTGTTGCATGTACAAAAAAACTTGGTGTCCCAGTGCTAGCAAATGTAGCTGCCAATTTCTTGCCTATATGTGCAGATTTACCTACTCCCATAAAAATTACTTTACCTTCACAGTTGGCAATTTCATTAACTATACTTTCATATTCAATACCTGCTTCATCTATTAAACACTTTATGGCATTCATTTCAGTAGTCATAACATCAACCATTGTTTTTAAATAGCTCATAACTATCTCCCCTTCTATATTAAATATTTTTTGCAATATAATCTATAGTTTTTTTAACTCTATTTAAACCATCTTCAAGTTTTTCTCTTGAACATGCTACATTTAACCTTAAATAAAACTCACTTTCTTCACCATATACGTTTCCTGACATAATAGCTACTTCTCCAATATCCATCAATAACTTTTGGAATTCCTCACTACTTATCTTAAGGTCAGAAAAATCTATCCAAGCAAAGTAACAACCTTCTGGCATAATCAATTTTAATGGTTCTAAACTATCTTTTATATAATTAATTGTATATTCAAGGTTACCTTTAAGATATTTTAATAGCTCATCCAACCAATATTCACAATCATTATAACAAACCATTGTTGCTAGTATTGCTAGTATTGCAGGTGAATTTACAAAATCACGGTATCTAGTGATATTTTCAAATTGATTTCTAATACTTTCATTTGGTATAATCACATATGACCCAGTTAATGCTGGTATATTAAAAGTCTTAGATGCTGATGTACAAATAAATATAGAATCTAAATAGCTTTCTGCAACCTTTAAGATAGGAGTCATTCTATTATCATATACAATATCCATATGTATATCATCTGATATTATCTTTACATTATTGTCCTTACATATACCTACAATCTTAGCGAGTTCTAATTCACTCCATACTCTTCCAGTTGGATTATGAGGATTACATAAAATAAATATCTTAGATTTTTTGCATTTTTTCTCAAAATCCTCAAAATCAATCAAATATAATCCACCTTCATTTACAAGAGGCGATTTTATAATATTACGATTATTATTTGCTATAACATCATAAAAAGCATTATATGCAGGAGTATTTATCAGGATTCCATCTCCTTCATCACTAAATATCTCAATAAGTTTACTAATTGAGTACATTACACTAGGACTGTAATATATCCAATTACTGTCAATACTACAATTAAACCTTCTAATGTACCAATTCGTAACTGAATTTCTAAAATCATCATGTTTCCATCTACTGTATCCCAAAACTCTATGATTTAATCTTTCTTGTAAGACTTCTGTTATTTCATATGGAAACTCTAAGTCCATATCTGATATTGTAAAAGGAAGTAACCCCTTTTTTCCAAATCTATCTTCTACATAGTCCCATTGGGTACAATATGTACCCAATCGGTCTATTTTTTTATCAAAGTTAATCATTACATGCCTCCAAATGACCTTCCATAGCTTTATCCATCTGCTTTCTTAAAGAATACACTTGAGTCCCTATAATTACTTGTATTGTGTGTTCGTCTAATTTAACAACTGCTATACCACCAGCTTCTTTAATTGCATCCTCATTTATTAGTGATACATCTTGTAATTTTAAACGTAGTCTAGTTACACAATTATCTAATGATAATATATTAGATTGTCCACCTAAAGCAGCTATCATTTGCTGTCCTTTATATGTAGATAGATTTTTAAAATCTGAACCATTTCCCTCAGATACTTTTATTTCTTTATCCTCACGTCCTGGAGTCTTTATATTAAACTTAATAATTGCCCACTTAAATACAAAATAGTATATTGCAAAGTATAAGGCTGCTACTAATACTGCTATTGGCCATCCTGTAGCTGTACCTCTTAACACACCAAAACTTATAAATGCAATTAAATCTCCTGTGAATCCCATTAATACACCTAAGTATGGAAGTACCATGTTTGCTAAACCATTCATAAATGTATGGAAAGCAAATAATGCTGGTGAGATAAATAAGAATAAGAATTCTATTGGCTCACTTATACCACCTATAATAACTGTCAACACTCCTGATATTAAAAGTCCTTTAAGCGCTTTTCTATTTTCTGGTTTTGCTGTACGATATATAGCTAGTGCAGCACCAGCTAATCCATATTGAATCATTAATTTACCTTGTTCCATTTTACCAGCTAAATCAAGAGGTATAATCTGATTATTCTCTACATATGCCATAAACATATTCAATGTACCAAAGTATGTTTCTCCGTCAATAACAGCAGTTCCACCTATTGGTGTAAAACGGAATACTGATGTTACAAGATGATTTAATCCAAATGGAATTGTAACTCTTTCTGCCACTGCATATGAGAAATAGCCTAATGGTCCTGCTGAAGAAATCCATTTTCCTAAATTTTGGAACGCATTGAAAAATGGTGGCCAAACAATAGGTATTAATAATCCAACAATACTCATAACTATTAAACTAACAATTGGAACTAATCTTGGACCACTGTAGAATCCTAATGATTCTGGCATTTTTAAATTACTAACTTTATCATATATTGCATAAACAATTAAACCTGCTACAATACCACCTAAAACACTTGTATTGTATGTTTGTATCCCCATAATCATAGCTTGACCATTAGTTGACATTTGGTCTACTGGTACTAATAAATCAGCTCTTGTTAAATAAAAATTTGTACCTATATGCATTGCTATAAATCCTACTAAACCTGAAAACGCTCCAAACTCTTTTTCTTTTTTTAATAATCCTAATGGAATTGCCATTGCAAATAATGCTCCCAAATTATTAAATGCAAATAATCCTATTGTCAGCATGAAATTTAAAATCATGTTAACATATTCATTTCCTAAAAATGGAACCATAGCAATCATCTTAGGGTCTGTAAAACCTGCACCAAGTCCTAACATCATCCCTGAAACACTAAGTAGTGCTATTGGGAACATAAACGTTTTTCCTAACATTTGGAAGAAGTTCCATAAACCTAACTTATTTTTTTTCATAATTTTACCCTCCTATTTTTATCTAAAAACATAATCAAATTTATAGAAAAACCTAAATCAAAAAACTCAATCTAATAATTAAGTTCAATGATTTAGGTTTTGCCTGCTTAACCAGTTACAATCCTAAAACTCACTGTCTATATTTAATAAAAAAACCTAAATCAAAAAACTTAACCTAATAGTTAAATTCAATGATTTAGGTTTTGCCTGCTTAACCAGTTACAATCCTAAAACTCACTGCTTGTATTTAATAAAAAAACCTAAATCAAAAAACTTAATCTAATAGTTAAGTTCAATGATTTAGGTTTTGCCTGCTTAACCAGTTACAATCCTAAAACTCACTGTCTGTATTTAATAAAAAAGCCTAAATCAAAAAACTTAATCTATAGTTAAGTTCAATGACTTAGGTTTTGCCTGCTTATCAGTTACAATCCTAACAACCACTGTTTGTTATTTTATTTATGTGAATCATTAGATATAATTCTTCTTCTTTACTAATTTTATATTCAAACATGTCTAATACCAATGCTGCAATTTCCTCAGTACATATTTTAGGTTTATTATAATTTTTATTTACCAATTTGTACATATCTTCAATATCACTATCTTTATAAGTTTCTTTTCTTAAAATCCTTTGAACAAAAAACTTTAAGTGAGTTATAAGTCTAGTGTAATTTAGTGAATTTACATCTAATTTAAACCCATGTACTTCTTCAATTATCTGAATAACTTGCTTTGAAAACTCAAGTATATTAATACCTTCATCTTTTTGAGAATTCTCCAAACCATTGATTATATGAATAGCAATATATCCTGCTTCATCTTCAGGCAATTTTACTCCTATCCTTTTTTCAATTTCATCAATTGCCCATAATCCAAATTCAAATTCTTCTCTATAAAGTTGTTTTGTCTCATTCAATATTAAGTTTGGTAATTTTATACCTTGTTTTTCTCTTTGGACAGCGAATTCTATGTGACTAGTTAAGGCTAATATTATTGAATCATTCACTTGAGTATTTAAAACTTCATTAGCCTTTTCTATAATTTCTTCTGAAATTTTAAAGTATTCAATAGAGGTCTTATTAAGTATTTGATTGTATTTGTCTTTTTGATTATCTTGAACAAAATATTTCTTAGAAATCAAATTTTCATCTATCAAATCTCCTACTTTTTTCTTGAATCCAACTCCAGCACCAGTAACAATTATTTCTGTGCCATCTTCTAAGGAGCTTACTACGACATTGTTATTAAATATTTTTTTTATATTCACTATAAATCCCCTCTAAAAAAAATCTCTCATCACACTTACATAGTATATTATATTTAATTTAATGTCAATATTTAAAATTTTATTTTCGAATATATTTTGCATTTTACCCTATAATACTACAATAACAAAATATTTTAATTATTCTTAATCAAATTATCATATTTTGTCGTTTTTTTATTTAAATATATTTAAATATTTCTTTTGTATATTCAATTAGTTAAAATTAATCGACATTTTATATTCTGAAACTAATTTCAAACTATTTTCCAGTATTTTCAAGTATTTCAATTTGAACTATATAGATATATATTGAAATTCAAATTATATTGTATTTTTAATTTTTTCTCAAATATATGTATTAACTAATATAAATTTTAATTTAGATAAATTAGGCATAGTTTTTTATAATATATTTTATAATAATTTTTATATTTTGTTTTATGTTTTTTTATTAGATTATTATACTTATATGTCTATAATTACTTATAAAATCATTTTTTCTAATTATTTACAATACATTTTAACTACTTTTATTTAGTCATATCTTTAATATTTTTATAAGTTTACTGGTCATATTTATCATTAGTTTCAATTAATATTTAACATTTTATGTAAAATTTATAAAAAAATGTATATAAATTTAAATAAGTGACTATACTAAAAATATGATACGGATAACCAATAAGTTCAACCTATCTCCCCCAAAATAGAATGAGTTACAGTTTCCCCCAACTGTAGCTCATTTTCGTGTAATTTAATAATTTAATTGTCCTATACTTTTTGATATCTTCATAAAAAATATATAGACTATTACACAAATTATTTACATAATAACTCATAAATAAAAGCACTATTACAAATTTATAATAATGCTTTTATCTTAATCTATCTTATTATATTTTTAGTCTATCCTATTATCTCTACTTTTTATAAACATCAATTTGCCATTACTTATTCCCCATAACTCATCTGAACATAAAGCAATTCTATCTAAAGTTGTAGCTATTATCACACATTTATTATCTTTAGATGCTAGTTTGTAAAGTATATCTACCAAGCTTTTTTTGCTTTTATCATCAGTACTTTCTATAATATCATCATTTTCTATGATATCATCACAAATTATTAAACTTGGATTATTAGACAATGCTCTAGCAATACAGACTCTCTTCTTATCATAGTTAGATAAATCTTTCACTTTACAATTTGCTTTTTCCTTATTAATTCCTACTTTTTGTAGAGTCTTATATACAATTTCATCCTTATTCTTTTCTCTGTTTCCACCAACCAACATAGTCATAATAATATTATCTAAAACAGTGGCATCATTTAACAAGTTGTAACCTTTAAATATTGCACCTACATACTTACTTCTATAAATATTTTTATTTATATCTTTTAAATCTTCACCATTATATATAATACTTCCACTAGTACAATCATCGAGACCCGATATTGTAGACAATAAAGTACTCTTTCCCGCTCTAGTTTTTCCTATAATAACATACATTTTTCCAGTTTCAAACTCTGCACTCATATCTTTTAATACAAACTTACTACTGCCCTCATATTTATAATTAACATCAATTAATTTAAGTATTGGCAATCTCCATCACCTAATTTCTATCATAAATTATTTGTATTGGCTTGTACATAATTGTACTATATATGGATACTATACTAGTCAACAATATCAATATAATTGCCATAATAATTATATTAAACATAAATTTTAAAGTTGATTTATCTTTTAAATTTTTCATCTCTTGTTTGCTGTTACTATAATTTATGTTTATATCTTTATATCCTCCATAATCAAATACAGAGTCATTATATGTTACATTATATTTATACTGATATTCAAAAACATAATTTGATATTGCTTTTTCTGATATACTTGCAATTCCCAATCCAAGTATAATACATATCAAAATCATTATGATACTTTCATAAACGAAACTTCTAATTATCTTAAATTTAGACATTCCAATTAGTCTCAACACCCCTATATCATATTTTATTTTTTTTATTGATATTACAGAACTTATCATCAATAATATTGAGCCTAACACTAATATTCCAAAAATAGATGTAAAAGCTACACTAGACAAGTGTTTTATTGGTGCCATTAATTTATGATACACTGAATCATCTATAGTAACTTTATATATATCACTTAGCCCTTTATTTCTTAGTTCTTTCTCAAAAACCTTTCTACTATTAGAATCTCTAAGTAAAAAATTAGCACTTGTATAAATCATCTGATTCTCTGGTCTAATCTTTTTTTCAAACTCAAGTAAAGTGTTGTATGAGGTTAATATGTTATTGTATATGCTTATATCTTGAGTATTTTCTACTTTATTGCCATGTTTTTTCTTATATACACCTACTATTTTTAGATTTAACATAGTATTAGCATCATAATCATTTAGCAAAGATATTGTATCTCCAACCTCAGACTCACTAACATTTAGAAAGTCTTCACTTACTATACATTCATTATCTTTTTCAAATAATCTCCCTCTACTCATATCTAAATTATAATATTTAAGATTTATATTTTTATCTGTAAATCCCATAACCACAAAATTTGTGCCTATATCACCATATACAAGATTTTTATCATTACTAACTACAGGTTTTTTATTATTATCAAGATACAAAACAATATTTCCTATAAGTGACATTTTTCTTACATATTTTGATTTTGAAAAGTTTAAATAGTCATCTAAATTTAAAACATTATATCCTCTCAAAGATTCTATTGAATCATTTTGGCCAATCTTTTTTTCATTAATTTTAATACTTACCTTTGACTCAAGTTTTTTCTCATATTTTTGATTTATAATAGATGCACTTAAATTTATTATTGAGAAAATAGCAATTGATAAAACCATTAATAACATAATAACTATACTAAATGAACTATGAATTTTATTTCTAATCAAATTTTTAATTGCATTATTTAAAATATACACTTTATATCTCCTCTTATCAATTGAATACTGTGCTAGCAATATTATTAGAATTTTTATTAATTGTCACTTATATTCTTTAAACACTAAATAAAAAGTTGAACCTTTATTTTCTTCACTTTCAACCCATACAAAACCATTACATAAATTACATACATGCTTTACTAAACTAAGACCTATACCATACCCGTCCTTATTTAATTCATTTATTCTATACCTATCATAAAATATTTTATCTATATGATGCTTATTCATTCCAATGCCATTATCTTTTACCAATACAATAACACTTCCCTTTTGATTTTTTACATTTACATATATATCTTTACCTTCACCATATTTTATTGCATTATCTAAAAGATTGGATACACCTCTATAAATCCACTTTTCTTTTCCATAGATACTCATATTTTCATCTTCATCAAAATCAAAGTTCAAATTGCTATACACTTTAGAATAATTATCACACACTTGTGCACATATTAAAGCTATATCAACCTCATACATATCCTCATTATTTTTTATATCACTTATTGCAAGTACATCTTCTACGCTATTTGAAACTTTATCGAGAGTATTTAATAATTCATTATTTCCATCAAGTTCTAAACTTGTTTTCAATATAGATATAGCGTTTTTTTGTTCATGTGATAAATATGAATTCAATCTTTTATAGTCCTCAATATGAGAATCAAATTTATTTTTTAAGTCTTTATACACTCTAGACATAATAGGGTCTATGCTCAATATTTCGTCCTCATCTTCAATGTTATTTATATTATTTAATATTTCTATTCTTTCTTTAAACTCCAATCTATTTAGTATCGATAAAAGTATGAAATTAGATGTCACTATAAAAGCAAAAAATAATATTATAACTACATTAAAATTATTCTTAAGTATAAGATCATAATTAGTTATTACTCCTTTATCTATATCATATACATTGTCTGGCATCATTTCGCCCTTATATGGAGTTAAATCTCTAGAAATTAAATTCTTATCTATATCAGATATGTTTATAATATATTTTAGACCTATTGTAAAAATTATAAAAACTATAACAGAATATAAAATTAACACTATAGACTTTTTATTCTTTAATCCTTGCATATAGAATATCCTATCCCTCTAGTAGTTATTATTATCTCTTTACCTGCCACTTCTTTTAATTTCTTTTTTAATCTAGCTATATGTACCCTTAGTACAGATGATAAAGGGTCAAAATATTCATCATAAACGTGTTCTGATATATCTATACCTGACACAATATTTGGATATCTACTTGCAATATATTCTGCTATATCAAATTCTTTGCTTCCCAGACTTACTTCTTTATCATATACATATACTTTTCTCGATGCTGGATTTATTGTAATGGGTCCTGCTTTTATATCTGGGTTTGTCCTACCATAAAATCTTCTTATAACTGCTTGTATCCTAGCTCTTAATTCTATAATTTGAAATGGCTTTACTATATAATCATCAGCTCCTAAATCAAGCCCCTTTGCCAACTCATTTACTCCATCTCTTGCTGTTACAATTATTATAGGTATCTCTAGATTATTACTTCTAAAAAATTCTAATATCTCTATTCCATCTTTATCAGGTAAGTTTAAATCTAATAATATAGCATCATAATCGTTTATAAATGCTTTTTCTTCTCCATCTAATCCACAATTTGCTATATCTACTACAAGTCCTTCATTTTCCAAGCCTGACTTTATATTATAAGAAAGTTCCTTATTATCCTCTATTATTAATACTCTCACATAATCATCTCCTAAATAAAATATCAATCTATTTATTATATATAATGAATGTTTATTGAATGTTAACTTCACCTTATAACTATTTATATTTTAAACAAAACTCAACCTTATTATTATTCAAATATTTGCACGTGTCAAATTTGAGTCAATCCAATCTTTTAATGTTTCTAGTAATGGATTTAATAATCTATCTACAAATATTAATAAATTCAATAAATAACTTAACAAGAGCTAATTAACAAAACCCTTTCTAAAAACATAACATATATTAAACAAGCTCTTGATTAAAACTTGAACTTGTTTAATAAAAAATACAATAGTTTGTTAGATAAGGGGTTTTTTTATGCCATTCATGGATTTATCTGAATACATTGAAGGTGCAAATCTTAAAGTTAAAACTAAGAGTAGTGAAACTGTTAAAAGGATATATTTTAACAATTCTGCTACTCCATTAGTTCTAAAAAACGTAGTGGATAATTTAAATTGCGAGATTCCGTGGCTTACTTATATTAATGCTCCAGGAATAATCTCAGAAAAAAATACTTTAGAATATGAGAATGTACGATATACCATTCTAAAACTCATTGATGGAGATAAAGAAAAAGACTCTGTTATTTATGTCAAAAATGCTACAGAAGGAATAAACTTATTAGCGGAATTTTTTAAGAATGAAAGTCCAAATAAACTTGTTATTACTACAGCAATGGAACATATGGCTAATTACCTGCCTTTTAAAGTTAATTTTCCTACAAAAGTTGTTGGAATTACAGAAAAAGGAGAACTTGATTTATGCCAATTAGAGAATATACTTAGAAATAATGCTGGGAATATATCTCTGGTTACGGTTACAGGTGCTAGTAATGTTACAGGTATAACCACTCCTATATATGAAATAGCAAGAATTGCTCATAAATACGGTGCAAAGATATTAGTGGATATTGTTCAAGTAATTCAGCATAAACCTTTTTCAATGATGCCACATGAATGTGCTGAGCATATAGACTTTATTGTTTTTAGTGGACATAAATGCTATTCCCCATTAAATGGTGGGGCTCTAGTAGGTCCTAAAGCATTCTTTGAAAAATTTACTCCTGTATTATATGGTTCAGGTTCTACAAAATTTGTAACCGATGACAAAATAATATATGCAAATATACCTCAACGTTTTGAAGCAGGATATCCAGAGTATTTTGGAACTCTTGCAATGGGAAAATCACTAAACACTTTAAACAAAATTGGTTTAAACAGAATTTCAGAATATGAAAGAGAATTATTTTTATATGCTAAAGAGGAAATGAAGAAAATACCTAATGTGATAATATATGGAGATAAGTCAAACAATGTAATTATCCCAAATATATCTTTTAATATAAGTAATATGTACTATAAGGATGTAGCAAAATATTTGGTTGATAACTTTGGAATAGAAACTGGAGCTGGAGTAGTAGGTGCAGATATTTATGTACAAAAACTGTTAGGTATAAGTCCAAAAGAGGCATATATTAGATTTATGAGGGAAAGTCCTGTAGGGCTTGTTAGAATAAGTTTAGGAATGTACAATACTTTTGATGAGATAGATAAATTTATATATGCTATTAAAACTTTGGCTTTTAAATAAGATTTTTCTATTCTTTTTCAGCAATAGATAAAGATTAATCTTATTTTTACACAAAAAATTAACTCTATTAAAATATTTTTAATCATCAAAAGAAATACATTTTTATACACAACTTATATAAGATTTAATGTAAAAAGGTGAATTCATATAATAGAATTCACCTTTTTACATTAAATCTTTATTTTCAAATAACATTTCTTAATGTTGGGTGGATGTATTAAAAAAATAATACCTTAGGTTTTTATTAATTTTTATCTAATAAGTATTAACAAGCATTGATTTCTTTATCTTCTGCTTATCTAGATAAGAAATTGCACTAGATACAGCTGTCTGACCTTGACCTGCTGATTTTAAATATTGATATGGTTTCCCAGCACAGTCCCCTGCCACATATAAACCTTCAATATTTGTATTCATGTTTTTATCTGATTTTATATGAGAATCTTCTACTTCTAATCCTGGAACCATATATTTTGGTGATACACTATCTTTTATGATAAATATACCATCTATATCCAACTCACTTTTTCTCAATACTAATTTATTGACTAGTTTTCCACCTTTTATTTCTAAGGGTCTATCATCTATTATGTTTATACTACTATTGATTTTATTTTCTAATTTATACATAGGTATATAGTAAACACTACTTGCTATTTCACTTAAAAAATTTGCTTCTTCTTCAGCTTCATGATTGTATCCTATTATAGCCACTTTTTTATCTCTATATAACATTGCATCACATGTTGCACAATATCCTACCCCTTTTCCAAGATATTCTTCTTCTCCATTTATCATTTTTCCATATTCAATACCTGTAGCTAATACAACCGTAGTTGATTCATATGTATCGTTTCCAGAAACTAATGTAAAATATTCACCCATACTATATACATTATTAATTCTTTTTTGAGTTATCTCTATTCCCATATCATCTATGTGCTTTTTAAATTTATCTTTAAGTTCTAAGCCACTTATATTACCAATTCCTAAATAATTTTCTATAGAAGGCGCTTTAATAAGCTTTTGACTTATATCTTCAGTTCCAAATAAAATTATATTTTTATTTCTAATTTTAGCATTTATAGCAGCTGCAAGTCCTGCTGGACCGCTTCCTATTATCGCAATATCATATCTCATAGTTTCACCTATTTTTTATAACCTTTCATTTTTCTTTTATATAAATACTATATCAACAGATGATATCATTGCCAATTAGGCACTTATTTGTAACCGCTTTAAGATTTATACTATATAAACAAAAAAACTCACTATAATGAGTTTTTTGTTTATATATATGAATTATTTTAATTACATATATGATTCAACTTTACTTTTTAAATTATCTTTAGGTATAAAACCTATTAATCTATCTACAGGCTTCCCATCTTTAAATATTATTACAGTTGGTACTGTAGATACTTCAAATTTTTGAGCTAATTCCATACTTTGGTCTATATCCACTTTTAGAAAATCTGTTTTTTCAGCCATCTCATTTCCTAATGCTTCATATACTGGTGATAACATTTTACAAGGTCCACACCAAGTTGCGAAGAAATCTACAACTACTAATCCATCTTTATTTTCTACTTCGTTTATAAATTCATTGTTATTTATTATTTTTGACATAATATATATCTCCTTTATTGTTTTCTTGATATTAATATACTACGACCCATGTAACAGTGCAATTAGTCACTTTTTTGTAACTACTCATTTTTAATAACTTTAATCTCATGCTAAGTATGATTATGAGGTTACATATCTATACTATATATTTTTACTTTCTGCTTAATTATAGTTGACATTTCACTATTTAGGTTATAAAATTAAATTAATAACTACCTATGTAGTTACTAAACTTTTATAAAAGGAGTTTACCTATGGATGATATAGTTAATGAATTACAAAATATAGGATTTACAAAATATGAATCTCAAATATACATAGCATTATTAAAAGAAAATCCTTTAACAGGATACGAGATAAGCAAATTATCAGGTGTCCCACAATCAAAAGTATATGAAAACATAACAAAACTAATAAACAATAATATAATTGTCAATGTTGGAACTGACCCTATTAAATATGTACCTATAAATCCTAGCGAATTATTAAAAAATAAAAAAGAAGAATTTAATAATTCTATAGATAAGCTAAACGACAACTTACAGGTATTAAATAAAGGTAAAAGTATAGAATATGTTTTAAATATAAAAGATAATAAAAATATCTTAAAAAAGGCAATAGAAATGATAAATAATGCAAAACAAGAAATTATACTTTCTTGCCCTTATGAAGAAATTCTTGAACTAAAAAATGACCTTCTAATTGCTTGTAAAAAAAATATTAATGTTGAAATACTTCTTTCAGAAAATAAAAAACTAGAAGGCCTAAGTAATATTCATATCCATGGAGGAAATGATACTACACTTGAAAATAAAAAGCTTTACAGAGGAATTATTTTAATTGTAGATAACAATGAAATACTGACAGGAAACTTATCTAAAGGAAGTGAAGCTATTTCAATCTGGACAAGAAACTCTAATATTTTATATATTGGAGCTCAATACATAAAACATGAAATTTATATTTCAGAAAAAACAAAAGGAGGTTTTAAAAATGAATAAAATTAATATTAAACAAGTTGATGCTTTTACAACTGTACCTTTTGGAGGAAATCCTGCTGGTGTAGTTACTGATGCATCCAATATTTCTGACGAAATCAAGCAAAATGTGGCTAAAGAAATGAACTTATCAGAAACTGCATTTGTTTCAGAATCAAATGTAGCAGATTTCAAGGTACAATTCTTTACACCTGGTTTAGAAGTTGATTTATGTGGTCATGCAACAGTAGGAGCTTTTCATGCACTTTTAGAAGAGGGTAAACTTGATACTAATAAGAATATATTTTATCAAGAAACAAAAGCTGGTGTATTATCTGTAGAGCTTAAAGAAATAGATAATGAAAATATATTTATGATGGAACAAAATCCCCCTGAATTTGAGAATTTAGATAACTACAGAAAAGAACTTGCACAAATGATAGGTGTAAATGAAGATAGATTGCTTGAGTATCCAATTATGAAGGTAAATACTGGACTTTGGTGGCTTGTATTTGGATTAAAATCTTTAGATGATTTAAAAAATATTTCTCCAGACTTAAATGAAATCAAAAAATTTAGTGGTGAAAATAATATAATTGGTATAACTCCATTTTGCATAGAGACTATAGATGAAAAATGTGACTATCATTTAAGATCTATTGCACCATATGTTGGAGTTACAGAAGACCCTGTATGTGGAACTGGAAATGCTTGTGTGTCATCTTATATAGTACAACATAATATTTTAGAAAAAACTAGTTTTATTGGTGAGGAAGGTAACTTTATAAACAGACCTGGAAAAGTATATGTAAATATAGCCAAGGAAAATAATGATATATCTTCTGTAAAAATTGGAGGAAGTGCTTATACTGTTTTAAGTGGAGAAATTATGTATTAATTCTCTATATAATTTAATATAAAAAAATACTAGCCAACTAAGACTAGTATTTTTTTATCTATTTTTTAATAAATTTACTTCAATATATATAATAATATTATGCTTAAACGTAAATTTTTATTCTTCTTACTAATTAGCTATAAATCAACCTAATATAATATAATTATTGTAGATTAATCTATATAAAATAATAATTATTTATTGATTATTTATCATCCTCAACAAGTTTACTTAATGTCTTGTCAGATAAGAATAATAGTATAGCTGCAACAAATAGTATTACTGGAATTACAGTGTATACCTTAATCATATCAAATTTAAGAGTGAATGCATATATATATCCGTATCCTTGACCAGCTAAGAAAGTAGCAAATGTCCATACTCCCATAAGAACACCTAGAAGTTTCTTAGGTGCATACTTACTTACGAAAGAGTTACCAAGTGGTGAGAATAACATTTCTCCAAAACTTAGAAGTATACCAAACATGATTATCCATATTATACTAGCTTTAGCAGTTTCAGGAGCTCCAACACCTCTTGAAAGTTCTGCTCCAACAAGCATTAAGAATGCAAGACCTAAGAATGCTAATCCAAGACCTGTCTTTTTAAATAAACTTATATCTCCTTGTGGTCTACTGGCAAGTTTGAACCATAATGCTCCAAGAACTGGTCCTAATACTATACATACAAGTGCATTTAATGAGTCAAACCAAGCAAGAGGAATTTCAAATCCTCCAATAGTCATGTCTACAAATGCTGCACCATAATCATAAACTGCAAGATAAGTTAAGTACCAGAATAACCAGAATACTACAGAGAAGAATGAAATAAGTATAATAGCCCAAATTCTCTTCTTATCCATACCTGTAAGAGGCGAATTATCTTTTGCTTCAACTTTTTCAGCAACTACGCCTTCTTTAAATGGTCTCTTTCCTGCATTTCCAAGGAATCTCCATCCATATGTGAACCATATTGCACCTATTACACAAAGTACAGCTGCTATGAAGAAACATTGAGAGAATCCAAGTACACCATTTTTTGCAAATGTTTTAGCATAAAGTATACCAACTGCTGTAGTTCCAATAAAAGAACCTATATTAACAAAAGAATACTGTACTGAGAATGCTGTATCAAGTTCTTCTTGATTGTCAAAAAGCTGTCCATTTACTGCAGATACATTTCCTTTAAAGAATGCAGTACCAATTGAAACTAATATTATCATTGCATTTACCATAGAAACTGTAGTTGCAATAGAACCAAGATAATATCCTATCCCCATGATAAGCATACCTATAGGTATAGTATATCTAGCTCCTATCCACCTATCTGATATATATCCCCCAATGATTGGTGCAAGGTATGTGAATGCAACAAGGTTAGCTTGCATTATGGCAGCTTGTCCTTTATCTATTCCAAGACCACCATGAATTACAGCTGTTGTAAGGAATATATAGATTAAAAACTTCGCAGAATAATATGCTGCTCTTTCAAATGAGAAAGTTGTTGAGCAGATATAAAATCCTATAGGGAATTTACCCTTCTTATTTACTGTTGTGCTCATAAGTTTAAATCCTTTCTTAATTGTATTTTTGTATTTTTATATTTTTACGTTTTACCTAGATTCTTTCTTTTGGTGAAAGATTCGGTGATATTGTTTTGTAAAACAATTTGTAATAATTATTAAGATAATTGCGTTTTTATTTGTAGAATTTATTTTTTCATGGAACAAATTAAATATGCTTTTTAATTATAAATTTAAATTATATAAATTCATTATTTTCAGATATATTTATAAATCATTAGATTCTTATTTAAGACCATGAAAAAATCTTCATCATAGCAATTCTTATTTTTTTACGTGATAGTATTTTACAAACTAAATTCCTCCTTTTGTGGCAACTTATATAATTACATTTAAGTGCTTTTTTAAAGGAGTCTCGAATAAAGCAACATATATTTTATTCAAATAATGTTTTTATTTATTTTTTAAATCTCTATGTTACTTCGTCTAACCAATTCTCAACTTAAATAAATAAACTACTATCCATTCACATATTAGATTTATTTCTTATGATATAAGACTATACTAAACACTGTGAATCTAAACATAAAAACTGTTATTTTAAAGTGATTATCCATATATTCGCTTTAATACTATTAACTGAAGCTATATTATGTATTTATAATATATTTTCCATAAAAATGCTTCAATTTGAAAACTTTTTCACGAATATTTATTTTCCACCTCCCCCTATTTATTTCACCATGTAAATCGTACCATAAATACATACTTATATGCAAGAAAAAAATCGATTAATCGACAGTAAATAATTAGAAAAATTTAAATTATATTTATCAAGTATATTATATATATTTTTTTATATGGAAATATAAGTTAAATCAATATCTAGAATGGTTTTTTAGAAATGAAATTTTAATCTTTTTCTTAATTTACTTATTTTCAAAAATAAGTTTTTTGTATCCAATATATAATAATCAAATTACATACTATTAACATCTATTTTTTTAAGAATAAAAACGATAAATTAAGAAATGAAATAAATCCAAATTGAGTTTTATAAGTTCTATTAAGATAATTAAATAATTGTTATATATTTAATTATCTTAATAGAATTCATTAATTTTTAAACTTATATGTATCTTATCTTGTAAAAATGATTCTTTATCTTAAATTTCTAAACATAGATAAATACAATTATTTCAAATGTGTTATAAGTAATCTAACTAATCACATCAATAAATATTTTTTTAACAAATTTAAATTATTTATAAATAATTATATTTATTTATTATTCAAATAATATTTTATCTAAAAAAGAAAAAGTTTGTTTAAAAATAAACTTTTTAATTATTCTATATTACTCCTATAAAATACTTAATAAATTTCGCACATCTATAATTTTTCAGGTTAGACTATAAATATGCAGTAATTATCTTAGTTATAAATTACAATAGATATTTAGTCTTATTTTGTCGATTATATTTTTTATAAGATTTCCTAATCTAGATACATTCTATTACAATAGATTTTCATGTCTAAAAAATAGCACCTAAAAAATAACTATAAATAAAATTTAAATAAGATGGATTCTATTTAACATAGTATCCATCTTATTTACTCGAAACAAAAAAACTTTTTGATAGTATTATACATTTTAGAATCTAGATAACTCATCATACTATTAACCTAGATAATCAATTTTTAAAAATGACTAAAAACAACAATAAAATATTGATAACCACCTATTTTAAAGTTGTTGTTAAATTTCATTTTATCTTTTATGTTGAATGTTAATTTTTCAACTTTATTACAGTCTATATTTAAATTATGTATAATTACTTTAAATTCAATATTTTTTTACATTCTAATACTTATAATCTATAATTACATTATTCTCGTATTTTTTTAATTATATTATATTTTATTAGATTATGATTTTTAAATAAAAGATACTATAAAATACTTTATTGAGGTATATGACTTGATATATATGAACTAACTTCATCAGGAGAGATATCTAAAATAGTTGCAAACTCTTCATTCAATAATCTTTCGGCTTCTTTCATTATATTGTCGTCTGCTTGATGTGTTTTTTTACCAATAGATTTTACATACTCTTTATTATCATATATACTTCTTATTAATTTTATTAGCTCTTCACATTTACCATTTCTAAGTATTTTTTTAAATTGCTCACTTCTTGTTTTTTCATTATCTATCCATAGTGTATCCATATTAGGAATATCATTTATTAATGAAATAACATTAATTTTAGAAAGTAACTTTCTCATTGGTACTTTCTCATTATCTACAGGAATTTTTATTACTGTATTATTAGAATAAATAGGGCTCAACACATAATACTCTCTTTTTATTCCATTTGTAAATTTTTCATTTGTTATGTCTAGAACCTTGCATACTCCTGTCATACCATACATTATATAATCATCAACCTTAAACAAAAACATCACCCTCCTTAATAAAAAATAGCTTTGACAACTGAATTCATCTTGCCAAAACTATTTGCTATATATTAATTTTAACATATTTTGGTACTTTAATGTAAATAAAACTTATATTATTAAAATAAAAAAATACATTAACTACTAGTTAACGTATTTTTTAGATTTACATAGTAAATATAACTTAAAATAGTTTATCTTCTATGAGTACTTATAAAATTGGTGCTTGACTATTCATTGAATATCCATCATTTCTTACATCATTTATCTCTAAAATTTCGCCCTTTATTTCGACTTTTGTAAGTTTCTTAACTGCTCCATAAGACTCTTTCAATGAAAGTTCATCTCCTCTTCCAGAAATAACCCATAAAATCTTATACCCTTTAGGTGCTATTTGTAGCTTATTTTCACCTTTTCCATCAGTAAAGTAAACTAATAAATTAATCTTTTTATTATTAGCATATTCAAAAACTGGAGAAAATCTAGTACCTCCACCTATCCTAATTCTATCTTTTATGTCTTTTTCAGTTCTCACCTTATATACACGTCTAATTTCATTATCACACTCTATAATCGTAATTTCATGACTATAGTTTTTTACGATATTAAGAACCTCTTTAATCGCTTGTTTAAACTCTTCATCACTGATACTTCCACTTATATCAAGTGCAACTGCTATTTCTGCCTTATGACTTCTAAGTTCACCCCTCAAGTCTAATCTATTTGGTTGTCTTCTATTTCTTCTTGTTATAGTCTTCTTTTTATTACTTTCAACGGTTCCCATTATCCTATTAAGATACAAATTCCATGGCAATTCACCTTTACTATTTTTAAGTGACGATATCATACTTTCTAAATAAGCAGGAATTGTACCTTTTTGAGAACTATCAATAAACTTTTCAGTAAATTCTTTAAGCATTTTTTCATCTATGTCGTTAGATTCTTCCCAAATATTATGAGTTTTTTCTGGGCTATAATCAGTTTCTATATTTCCATACTTATCACTATCATCTTCTTCCCCATCTTCATCCTCTTCTAGTAAATCTAATTCAGTTTGAATCTTTTCTACATAATATTCAAAAGGTTCATATGGCTCAAGTTTTAAGGAATATTTTAAATTTACCCATTCCAAGGTAGTTGCATATGGTGGTAAATTATTCAAAAATTTATTTACTACTATGTCCATTGCCATGTTGATAGCTAATGTACTATACTTTCCTTTTAATTCCTTTGCTCTCACCAAATGCATAGATAATATGTGATGAATTTCATGTTTGATTGTAGTCTCCATTTGTTTTATGTCAAGTGTTAAAAAAATCATTGGATTAAAGTATATAACATACTTAGCTCCTTTAAAATTCACACCCGTAGGACTACTTATATCAAATCGTATCTCTCTTGACATCTGAAATAAAAAATATCCATAAAAATTGTCCTTTTCTTCCATAAGACTTAAATTAACTTTATCTATAAGGTTAAAAAATTCATATTTAAAATCTTGTGGTATATCTACATCAAATTTCTCATTGGCACGATTCGCCTTTAGCATAGAATGAGTACTTATAATTTCACTTGCTTTATTATAAAGTTCTTTTGCTTGCTTATTAAAATAATTTTCCATACACTATCCCCTTATTAAACTATAAGATTCAAAATATGATTTTACAAACTCTTCATTTTCTATGGCTTTTTTATACACTTCAGTATAACTATTTCTAATGTCCTTCATAATTCCTATCATTAAATCTACAGGGTATACTTTTAAAAACTCAATGAATCTATTAATGTATCGGTTTGATTCATATTTACCCTCCTTCACATTTGATTCTAAGTTTTTTAAGATATTTATAGCTGATAGATAAAGTCTTGTATGACTTTCATTTTTTACTCTTTCTATAATAGACTCATCAATAGATTCTCCTAAAAAAACCTCTTCATAAGATATTAGTGGTTTAGAATCTGATTCAATAAAGCTTATAAACTCTTCTGCAATAACTTTACCTATATTCCCTTTTATAACATTTAAAAATACAGCTCTAGGAATTGAATTATTTTTTTCCTTATAAACTTTATAAATTTTAGATACTCTTTCATAACTTCTAGGAGTTGCCCTTACATCATCTTCATTTATTTTATGAAGATATTCTGGAAAAGTAGAAATAAACTCTATGACCTTTCTTTCAATTCCTTCATCAACTGCCCATTTTAACCATTGTGTATGCTCACTCTCCATATTTAACCAGACAAATCTATTTTCTTGAGCTGCGTCCATGTCCACAACTTGATAATCAAAGTCTGAACCATATTTACTTGATGGGTTCATTGCTGCTAAAATCTTTACATCATCATCCAACTTATATCCATTAATCTCTCTATTTAGAATTAAATTCATAAGTTCTTGTTGCACAGTATGCTCACAACGATTTATCTCATCTATAAATAAAAGAACAATCTTACCTTTAGATATCTCTTCATCAATTTCTCTTAATTTATTATGAACAGCATATACTGTTGTTTTCTTTTCAATCTTATATCCATTGGAATCAACTCCTACATAAGATTCTATAGTTGGAAGGCCTCCTATTTCGCCCTCTTTAAGTAGGTTCCCATCAATAACAACTAAACTCCAATAATTTTCTTCAGCAAGTTTTTTTGCTAAAGCTGTTTTTCCTATCCCACTTTCTCCCACTATTAAGGGAACTTCTCCAGTGGATAATATTAAGTCAACGCTTTTTAATGTGTCTATAAAATTCATTTTTCTCTCTCCTACATAATCTTTAATTTCTCGTCTACAGCGATTTTTTTTGCTGTCTTACTTCCATACTTATAAATAAACATAATTTTATCTATTGTCAGATTTTCACTATTCCTATCTATAACACTACAGTTTAAAAAATCTCTAACATATTTTTCTTCAACATTTTCCTTTGATAATACGTCTTTTAATACTCCCTCTAATTCATCTTTAGATATTTTCTTTATAATATATTTAATCACTAAAATATTAACTTTCAAAAACTCTAACATTTTATTCTTATCTAAATCAGTTATAAAGCCAATAGCTGCTTCATTATTTTTTATAGCTATAATTTCTGTATTATAACTAGGTGATTCTATATATCTTAATGCATCATAACTTATTCTAACTGCCTCTTCTTGTACACTTTCATAAGGCTCTTTTATAAATTTTATTGAATCATAATTTTTTCTTACTGCTAATAATTGCAGTTCTTCACTTGGATTTTTAGCATATTTAATAGCCCATCCTGCTTGATTTATGGCCATCTTAATAACTCTATCAGTTGGATTTTTGATATAGTCTAGTATACTCCACCCCTCATTTACTGCTTTTATCATCATGTCTTCTGTTGGATTATCTACAAATTTAATTGCTCTAACATTATTATCTATTGCTAACTCTTGCATCTCTCTAGTTGGATTATTTATATATTCTAGTACAAGCCCATTTTCTTTGATAGCTAGTATTTTCATTTCATCAGTTGGATTATTTAAAGTAGATATAATATTAGGATTATTTTTTATCATTTCAATAACTCTTGATTTTTCCATAATATGCCTTTCTTTCTATAATTATTTTTATCTCTATACTAATTATAATAATCTATTCCTATTTATATAATTGTTTCTTATTATAATTAATATACTTTTTAAGCAAATTTAAACAGAATAATTATACCAATATATAAAAAAATTTCTAGAATCGAATAAAATTAAATACATATACACAAATATATTTCCACTATTTGTAAAATCAAATAAAAGTTTAGTACTTCTATTAATAATAAAAAAGAGACTAGACAATATGTCCAGCCTCTTTTTTATATAAATTTATATTATTTTTAATCATTAGCATCTAACCACTTAGTTAGAACCTCTATATATTTATCATTTTCTTCAACAAATGGCATATGTCTTGAATATTCAAATAACTCCCATTTACTGTTAGGAATTCTATCATACATAGTTTTTGCAATATATGGTGAACATAAATCTATTGCTCCACTAGTTACTAAGCAAGGTTCTTTGATTTCATGTAATCTATCTGTAAACTCATATCCAGAAAGAGTTCCTGTAGGAGAAAATTCATTTTGTCCCCATCCTACAATATACGCTTCAGAACCTGATTTTTTAGGTCTTCTTAAACATTCTGGAGAATCTTCTGTTACTTCACCTGCACAATACATTTCCATAAATTTTTCTAGTGCATCATTATATTCTTTACTAGAGTAATCTCCAGTATTTACTGCATCAAGCAATGCTTTTTGGTCAGCTTCATCCATATATGATATTCTTCTTTTTTGTTCTTTCTCCCAAAGCTTTGCAGATGAAAGAGTAGATGAAAGAATGTATGACTTAATACCTTCTGGTTTATACTCAATAGCATACCAAATAGCCTGCATACCTCCCCAAGATTGACCTAATAGATGAATTTCTTCAAGCCCTAGATGTTTTCTCAGTTCAATAAGCTCTTTTATCCAAGTGTCCGCATTAAATAACTCAGGATGTCCTTCTACAAATGAATTACCACAACCAATTTGGTCATACATTATTACTTGTCTACCACTCTCAGCTATCTTGTCCAACACTTCAAAATAATTATGTGTAGAACCTGGTCCTCCGTGAAGTAGTACTAATGGCTTTTTCCCTTCAGTGTTTTCTCCTACTATACGGTAATAAGTTTTAAAACCTTCAAAAGGCATATATCCTTCAGTAATTTTCATGTTTATCTCCTCCAATTTGCTATTATGAACAATAATTAAGTTCATTAATATGGCTATTTAAAACTTCTAATACATAATTTATTAATGTATTTTAATCTTTATATCTGCTTTCATAAATAGTATAACATAAAAGAAAAAAATCTCCATACCAAATCAATTATAAAATAACATTAACTATATAATTTTATTTTATGTTAATAATAATAGATATATCTATAGTTATATCGTTCACTAATATAATAGTAATTTCAAATATTATTTCCTCAATAGAGTATAATTATTTTATATTCATTATAATATTTTGTATTCTACAATGTATTACATTAAAAAAAATATCTTTGTGTTTCTATTTACTTATTTTTTTATCGAATTTTACAGTATTTTTTAAATAAAATATTGTTAACTCAATTTCAAATAAAATTGATTTTATGATAAAATTATTTTTATTATATTTTAAAGGAGGTTTGTATTTGAACGATATTGATTTGCTTAAAGTTATAAAGTTATCTTTAGGATGCTCTCTTGCTATATTTATTGCTTGGCTATTAAAATTAGAATACTCAATGGTTGCTGGAGTTATAGTACTACTTACAGTAAAAGACACTAAAAAAGAAACTCTTAAAGGTTTTATTGGAAAGTTTTATGGTTTTCTTTTATGTACTCTTTTTTCATATTTATGCTTTAATATTTTAGGATATAATTTGACTTCATTTTCAATATTTATATTTATAATTATACCACTTTGTTTTTTATTAAATATTCAAGATGTCATTGCTATGTGTGTAGTCATCGCATCCCATTACTTTATTCAAGAAGAAACATCTATTAAGTGGATTTTAAACGAAGCTGGAATATTTGCAGTAGGTACTGGAATAGGTGTCATAATAAACATGTATATTCCAACAAATATACATAAAATCTATGAAGTTCAAAAAAAGTTACAGGAAGAAGTGAGCGTTGTACTTATAGACATTGCAGATATTATTGTAAATCCTAAAAAAGAAAATGAATATAGTAGAGATTTATATACATTAAATTCACTTATTGATAGAAGTATTTCTGAAACTTATGATAATATTAATAATACTTTATTAAATGACACTAGATTCTTCTTAGAGCACATGGATATTATAAAAAGTCAACGGGATATTTTAGAAAATTTGTATAGTTATGTATCTCAACTAAATTCTACACCACCACAAGCTCATATTCTATCTGCTTTCATACATAAGATAGGTTATACCAAATTTGAAGCTAAAACAGGTAATCTACTTCTTGAAGAATTGGATAGATTATTGTTAAGTATGAAAAATCAACCTTTACCTGTAAATAGAATAGAATTTGAAAATAGAGCTATTTTATTCTTATGCTTGACTAAGCTAAAACAGTTTTTAATTAATCGTATACATGCTCAGGAACTTAGAGATAATAATTTTTATAAATAAAAAGAGGAGAAATCCAGCAGTTGACCCAACTACAAAATATCAGATATAATGTTAAATGCGCCCCTAGTAAGAGGGTGCATTGTTTATAATCTATTCTACTGTCATGAGTTAATCATTATTCATATCGAACATACATTACTTGACCAATTCCGTTATTAAGTTTTGGATTAGTGATTTCTATTTTAATAGTTACATCATTTTTTTTGCAGTACTTCGCTAATTCTGCACCAGAACGGTTCTTACCACTAAAATCTAAAGAAAAAGGCTTATCATATTCAAAAGGATATTCAACAGGTTTACCTTCTGGCGCTAATGCAAACATACCATATGGTGTGTTCATAAATCCTATTACAGCATATGTATGCTTTGATGGGTCTAAATTTGATTCCTTTCCAGAAAATGTAATTGTATTTACTGATGAGTTGACTAAAGCACATCGAACACCTTGGTATGTTATATGTTTATTATTTATATCTTCTCCATTTTTTCCAAAATTTCCAACAACTTTTGCCCCTTCTTGATGTGCTTGCATAGTATGCTTACCAGGTGGCGCTGGTTTCTGTGTCTGTTCTGGTTTTGTCGTCTGTACTACTGCCCCAACTTCTGGATATGCCTTCTTGTCAAATGGTAATGGGTGGCTAAGACTCTTATATATGATGTCCTTTCCTGCCGATTTATTAGCATCAATATCTACGTGATACAAACGCCCATCACCAAAACGGATAAGATTCCACTGGTGGTCATTTGATGTACTATGGACATAATAACATTCAATTCCCATAGCGTCACATAAAGCTTTGAAGCTCCTAGCCATTCCAGAGCATGCTCCCTTTTTAGTAACCAGTGTATAGGCAGTATTGGCTCCCTCTGATGCATTCCAGTCAACATATGTTGTGTTATTTTTAATGTGATTATAGGCAACTAAAATCTTAGCATCTGTGGTCATATTCTTTGTGATTTTCTTGTTCATAAAATCCGCTGTTGCTTGTGCTACTGAATTCAATTGTGCTTGTGACAGCTTTGGGCCATATATGCTATTAGTTCCTGTGACATAGCTTTTTGGTGTCTTTGCTGTTACTTCCTTGCCCGTCATACCATAAACTGTCATACTCATACATGAGGTTAAAACTATGGTTGCAATCAATAGTTTGGTAGCTAACTTCCTAATTTTTTTCATACTCAATATTCTCCTTTATAAAATATAGTTACTTCCTATTCCTTGCCATTAATAATGCTCACTTTGGATTTAAAAAGGTGGATTGTCAACATGTAGGTTTCTCCATTCATACGTTCGTGAAATGTTCAAATTTAATGAAAAATCTAGTCGATATTTTCTACATGGTTTGTATACAGTACAACTAGCAAATCAATGCCTTTGCTGTCAGCTTGATAAAATGATGGTAATTAATATATTCAAAACCATTATCATGTAGCAAATGATATTTCTTTTCAATTATTAGTAATGGCAAGAATAAATAGAATTGTCAATAAGAGAGTTAAAGGCAAATTTGTATACACTTTATACAATCTCCACCTAATATTATATCTATTATAATTTTTATATTCAATACAGTTTTTGGAAAAATATAGGATATGTTTATAAAAATACTATATTATGATAAACTTTATTATATTTTATTTATACTATAAATATTATTCATTTAAATATACTGACAAGTTTAAAATAAAAATATTACTGGTCTTTTTTTATTCCAATAATATTTTTATTTTAAAATAGATAAAAATCTTTATAAAATTTATGCAAATATTTTTATCTCTAATATTGTTATAGTCTTTATAATAACCTAACTATTTAGGTTTAAATAATCTGATATATCATAAAAATAGATATTAAAAATTGTATACGAACCATTTTCTGAACATACATCAATGTCATGACCCAAATTATCTATCATTTTCTTTACAAAATATAACCCCATTCCAGTAGACTTATACAGTTGATTTCTTCCATTTGTACCTGTAAAACCTTTATCAAAAATCCTAACTATATCTTCTTCACTTATGCCTATTCCAAAATCTTTTATAGATAATACCACTCCATTTTCTAACTCTCTTGAATCAAACTCAATTTTACCAGCTTTTTTAGAATACTTTATGGCATTATTAATAATTTGGTCTAAAATATATGACATACATTTAGAGTCTGTATAGACATCATAGTCTAGTTTATTTAAACTAACTTCAATGTTATTTTTTATAAGCAAAAATGAGTTATTTTTTACAGCCATTTTTACTAATTTTTCTAATTTAACCTTATTTATAAATACATCTTCAAACATGGTATTACTTCTACTACTATATAAAATGGAGTTAACTAAAAAGTTTATCTTAGCAACCTGATTCTTAATATCTATACTATCTTTTATACTGCTTAACCTATCTGTAATTATACTCAAAGAAGATATTGGAATCTTTATTTCATGAACCCACTTAGCCATGTACTCATCTAATTCTTTTAAAGATTGTTTATAAATTTCTATATCATTGTTATTTTTTATTTTTAGATTTTCTATAATAGCTCTCATTAGATTCTCTTCAAAAGATTGTCCCTCAACCAAATAACCATCTATTTCACCATTATCTTCTATACAATTATATAAACTTTTATAACTATTTCTAAAGCCGATATAATCCACAACAAAAAATAATATTGTTATAAATAGTACTAAAAAATCTAAATATACCAACTCTGCATATTTATTTTTAAATACATCTATAGCAAATAAGTATATATTTATTATACTGACTATAATTAAACAGATGATAATATACTTAGACCTACCTTTTAAATATTTCGCTATCATTGTATTATATATCCTATGCCCTTCTTAGTTTTTATAAAATCATCAAAACCTAATTCTTTAACTTTACTTCTCAATCTATTCATATTTACAGTAAGTGCATTATCTGTCACAAACTCATCATTATTCCATAGAGTCATCATAAGACTTTCCCTTGATACAACTCTATTCTTATTTTTTAATAATAAGGTTAAAATTTTTATTTCATTTTTAGTCAATTCTAAACTTTCATCCTTGTATTTGTGCTTTATAACTCCTCTTCCTGTATCAAATATCAACTCGTCGTAGTACATAATACTACTAGAGTCACTATAATTGTAGACTCTTCTTATTATACCATTTATTTTGGTAACCAATATATCTATAGAAAATGGTTTGGTAATATAATCATCTGCTCCATTATTTATCCCCATTATTAAATCCATGTCAGAATCTCTTGATGATAAAAATATTATTGGTACATTAGAAATAGCTCTAATTTTCTCACACCAGTAAAACCCATTATATAATGGTAAGTTTACATCTAAAAGTACTACATCTGGTTTTTTGTCTACAAATTCATCTAATACTACCTCAAAGTTATTAATTAATTCTATGTTAAATCCCCATTTATCCAATGCAAGAGCAATTTCTTTGGCCAAATCAATATCATCTTCTACTAATAAAATTTTATACATTTGTGTATTCTCCATTATTTTAATATTTAACTATGTTATAAACTATTACTATAATAACATATTTTATTATATAGGTTGATTAACCAAGTTGTTTCGTTAATCAACAAGAAGACTCTTATTAAAAGAATCTCCTTGTTTTTTAGCAATTTATCAGTTAATTTTTATATACTACACGCTTAAACTTACTGACGGATACTGCTCCATATATTATAAATATTATCAAGCATATAACTAAACTTAGTATATATATACCAAATAAATTAGTCATCAATAAATCTCCTGCTAACCTCAATGCAAAATAGCTAGATATTGTTGCACTTAACATTGGTAAAGTATAAAAGATGGCTACTTCTTTAAGTATAGCTCTATTTATATCTTTTTCTGTAGTACCTATTTTTAATAAAATCTTATATTTACCTTTATCTTCATATGCATCACTATATATTTTCATGTAAATTATACTTCCAGCTACAAGTACAAATACTAAGAATAAAAATACAAGCACTACATATGCAAATTTCATCCATCTACCCTCATTTAGACCTTTATATCCATTCTGAATATAGCTATTTTTTAAATTTATATTCTTTTCAAGATTTTTAAACATCATTTGGCTATTTTCTTCTTGATACACTTTTGCTCCGTAAAAATATACTTGTTGTCCCTTATCTCTTAATTTGAAATATGTATCATCATTTACTACTATGATGCTTTGATTGAATCCTGTCCCTAACACTGGAACTTTTACTTTTCCTTTTGAAATATTATATAAATGTCCATCAATGTTTACGTGGGCTTCTTTTGTAGGTATTGATACTATCGTTTGAGGGCTTTTTAACTCTATTACATTATTTCCTTTAACTAGTTTATCACTATATTCTTTTAATTCTTCATCATGACCATTCTCTTTAAGAATACTACTAAAATCTCTATATTTCATTATGGCATCAGTTTTATCATAAATATCCTTACTATCTGTGTTTTCTAAAATTGTTAGTTCTAGATTTACTGAATATTTTATTTTATTAGTATCTTTTATTATATTCTCTATTTTTGTTTTATTCACTTCATCTTTGTTCATTGAAACTATACTGGCAGTATATACATTTCTTTGTTCTTGAGCGTTTTGATGTATATATTTCATTGCAACTGACGCTCCAAGAGTGGATATCGTAGTGGTTATAATTATTGCTATTATAGCATAAGTTTTGTAATTTTTATTTAATCTGTAATTTATATTATTTATTGCTATTATATTATTTCCCTTGAATAATATTTTTTTGTTTTTTATGATAATATCAAATATAACAGGAACAACTGATTTGAATAGACCATAAGTCCCAACTATTATTATAGCTATAACAGGTATTACACTCATTATATTTCCAGTCCTTATATTAGTAGAACGGTAATAACCATATCCTATTACTATAATTGATACTATAGCTAATATATATATACCTATTCCTATCTTTGGTATTTTTTCTTGCTTTTTGGATGTATTAATTAGGTTTATTACACTACTTCTACATATTGTTATAAAGCCCTTTATAGCCATTACCATAAATATAGACATAAATATCAAAGTAGTATATAGTATAGCCTCCATGCTAAGTCCATTAGATACATTTATATCAAATCCAGATAGCTTTATTATCACTACTTGAAAAAATCTAGATGTTATTATTCCTATAACTATTCCTGTTATACAAGAACTTACTCCTATAAGCATATTTTCTACAAAATATATTTTCCCTATCGTATATAGGTCTAACCCCATAAATGATAATATACCAATTTCTTTAGACCTATTTTTAAAAAATATATTTGTTGCATACCAAATAAAGAAAAACAAAAACACTGATAGTATCATTATCACAGCCACCAATACTGATAATGTAAAATTTTTATTTTCTCCTTGTAATACATTTATAGCATCACCATATCTTAATAATTCAAAGTTGGTTAGTACAACTACTGAAAAAACCATAGATATAAAAAATGCTAGATACGTTCTTATATTACTCTTAAAATTATTATACGCAATTCCAAGTATACTCACTTACATGTCACCTCCCATAGAGGCTAACATATCCATAATTTTTTTATAAAATTCTTTTCTGCTACTTCCTTTGTTTAATTTACACTTTATATTGCCATCGTTTATCATATATACTTCATTAGAATAACTTGCAGTTAGGGGGTCATGTGTAATCATTATAATAGTAGCATTATTCTCCTTATTTATTCTTTCCAATGATTCTAAAAGTTCATATGCTGACTTCGAATCTAAAGCACCTGTTGGTTCATCAGCAAATATGACTGCTGGATTTGTAATCAATGACCTAGCTGCTGCACCTCTTTGTTTTTGTCCTCCTGACAACTGATAAGGATATTTATCTAAATGATTTTCTAATCCAAATTTTTTGGCTATGGAAAACACCTTAGATTCTATTTCTTTACTTTTCTTTTTTCCTAATGCTAGAGGAAGTGCTATATTATCCATTAGTTTCATATTATCTAATAGATTATAGTCTTGAAATATAAAACCTATTTTTTCTCTTCTTAGTTTTGAAAGTTCATTATTTTTTACTTTTGATATATTGATTCCATCTAGTATTACATCTCCAGAAGTTTGCTTATCAAGTGTAGACATGAGATTTAGTAATGTTGTTTTTCCTGCACCAGATGGTCCCATTATTGCTATAAAATCACCTTCATTGACTGTAAGTGATATATTTTTTAATACATTTGTTCTAAATCCTTTTATTCCATAATCTTTTGATATATTTTTTATTTTTAATATTTCTTTCATAATAATAGCCTCCAGTTGCTAATTTTTTAATATATATTTATTTTAAAGGTTTTATTTAAATAAATCCTTAAGTAAATATTACATTTTAACTGTTAACATTACACTTTTGTAACATGAACAAGATGGCTATTAAAATATTTGATCTATATCTTTCTACTATCAATTTATATTTAAGATACATTTTTTAGCATCCTCAAAATTACCTACTATTCTAAAATTATTTGATTTATTCAGCTCTAGCATTAATTCTGAAAATCTTTTATTTATCCTATTCTCATCAGCAATAATCCCAACAACTTGTATTCTATAAGTTATAAATTTTTGTAATGCTACACCTGCTAGTCCAGTCTTCAAATTTAAAAACTCATCTGAAAATGAATTATTACTAAGCATCAGATAATTTACACCATGTTCCATACATAGAGATATAATATCCATTATTTCTCCTTCATTATTAAATTTACTATCTAAAAAAATATATTTCTTGTTATTTTCTTCTTTTATCTTATAATTCATTCTTATTCCTCATTTCTGTTTTAAATATTTTCTATTAATATGGATATAGAACCTAACATATCCTCAATAAATTTTATATTTCCCCATAACATAACTCTAAGCCTACTTTCATTTTCATTATATTTCAAATTAATAGTAGAGCCATTTGATATTGAAGTTGGATTATTTACAAGTGCCAAAAGTAAGTTTGATAGACGTGAGTATTCCTTGTTAGAAATACTATTTATGTCAATTACTGTAGATACATTAACCTTTGGAATACACCCTCGTTCTTTAGAGGAATCCAATTTAAATTCCAAACTATTACTTTTATCACTCTTTACATCCATAAATCTATCTAAATCTTCTTTTGATATCCTCCATTGCTTACCGACTTTATTAGCCTTTAATTTCCCATCTTTTATAAATTTTCTTATTGTCTTATGATGCATTTCCAAAGCATCTGCGACTTGGTCTATTGTATAAAACTTTTCCTCCATAGCTACACTTACCTTTCATTTGATAATAATAATATATTAATTTAGGAATATCAAAAAGTCAAATTTATTTTGTATTTTATTGCTTTTTGTTTCCTTTTATTGTATTTTCATATACTTTTATATTTTATGATATTATGATATTTTCTAATAAATCATGATAATACCTCAACTTAGCCTATAAATCAAACTCTACAATAATACACCACTAGAATGAAAAATTTCATAATTAAAAATGCAATTTAAAAAGATTTAAAATCTTTTCAAATTGCTTTTCATAGTATGTTTTTACATTTTTAAATTCCAATACTTCAACCACTAAAGTGATACTTAAAAGGCTACCTAGTAAGTAATATTTTCAAGTTCTAGTACCTTTTTTATACAATTATCATCTTTAAAATTTGCAGTTCTTTCACAATCTTTCACTTTAAAGTTTGGAATAGTTTTAAATTCTTCATCACATATTCCATTCTTATTTAAATACATACAAC
This sequence comes from Clostridioides sp. LIBA-6822, assembly GCF_056688955.1. Classification (NCBI taxonomy): domain Bacteria; kingdom Bacillati; phylum Bacillota; class Clostridia; order Peptostreptococcales; family Peptostreptococcaceae; genus Clostridioides; species Clostridioides sp. LIBA-6822. The sequence continues at coordinate 3,595,549 of NZ_CP196995.1, forward strand.
TCGCCATTCTGACTATCAGACCACTATTTTTTAAGTTAAACAACACAGGGTCTATACATCCTCCATCTCCTCCAGTAGCTTCACCTACTAAAGTTGCAAATTTAGTTTCTTTACAAAACATAGCAAGTGACTCTGATGATGAATATATTTTTTTATCTACAAGTAAGTATATATTACCTTTAAATTTTAAATCATTTTTAGATTTTATGGTATAAGAAGTATTTTCGAAGCCATTAAAATTTTTCATAATTTCTTCTGGAGCATTTTTCTTTACACTTGTTGGCAAATTTTCTATAGGCTCTAATTTTATATTTCTTACATTAGTGTATTTTTTTACTATTTCATTATTATTTCTATAAACTCTATATCCATCTATTTTGACATCATCTTTTATAAGTTTAGATACAATTCCTTGCCAATATCTATCACTTCCTCCTGAATTTCCTCTTATATCAATAATTAGAGCTTTATGCTTTTCTAAAGTGTTAATATAGGTTTCAATTTCCTTTAAATCATTATCTATAGCTCCATGCTTTGATGACATTGATGGTAGATACATGTATCCTACTTTCCCTTTGATTACATCTTCTAAAATTAATTCTTTTTTTACAAAAATATCATTTGGCATTTTTATCTTAGGATTTATAGAATCATATCTCACCACAACTTTTTTATCATTAAGAAAATCATACCAATCATTATTAGAATATGATTTCTTAAAAAGCTCATATCGTTTTTTATTATCAATTAACTCTGTATGTTTATTATTTAATTCAGATAATATAGATGACATTTCTTCTATAAATTCCTCATCATTTTCAGTACTCTTTATTCTTTTTATATAATCTTCCTTATTTTGTAACCAATCAGTATTATTAAGTCTTTTATTTACATCTAGATAAGGATATCCTGTTTTTATAACATTATATACATATTTAAAATCATCTACTTTTTCTTCTTCAGATAGTTGATTTTTTTGTGAATAAGTAGAATTACCTAATAAAATTATAAATGTTAAAATAATTACTAAAAACAATATTTTCTTTTTCATATAATTCTCATCAACTTTCAAATTTTATATTTTAATACATTTTACTATCATAAATATCTAATAATCTTATTATAATTCATATATTAGTTAGACATCTTTAGCATCTTAATATTCTTATCGTAAATAGAAATTACTATTCTCCTCTTTTTTAATTTACTTTAATTCAAAATGACTTTAGACAAATCAAAATATACTAGTCAAATAATTACTACATTTTATCATATATCTATATTATTTGTAAAAATAGATATATTATTTTAAATTTAAACCTCCTTAGAATAAATTATTTTACTATTTTAGGGCAAACTTACTACCAAGAAATCAACATAAAACTCAAGAAAAGGAGAGATACATATGGTGTTTTTTATAGTAGGATTTATAGCCTCTATTATAGGTGCAATTTCTGGACTTGGTGGCGGGATTATCATAAAACCAGTACTAGATGCAGTAACTGAACTAGATGCTTCAGTTATAAACTTTTTATCAACATGTGCAGTATTTACTATGTCTTGTTCTGCTGTTACTAAACATATTAAATATAAAACTAAGTTTGAAAAGCCTACGACTGTATTACTTGGAATGGGTGCAATTTTAGGTGGTTTAATTGGTACTGAGATATTTGAACTTATAGTTGATTTTATTAACAAGGATAGGTTTATAAAGCTAATTCAAAACGGACTCCTTTTATCTTTATTAGTAACTATATTAGTATACATAAATCTACCTAACAAAAAACAATTCCACATAAAGAATCGTATATTTACACTTTTACTTGGATATACTTTAGGAATGATTTCATCTTTTTTAGGAATAGGTGGAGGCCCTATAAATATAACAGCTCTGACATTATTTTTCTCAATGAATTTAAAGAGTGCATCTGTTAACTCAGTAATACTAATACTATTCTCACAAGCTTCAAAAATAATAACTCTATTAATTTCAAAATCAATACCTTCAGGGCTTGAAGTATCAATGTTACTTTGTATAATTCCAGCTGCAATATTAGGAGGACTATTAGGTACAACTATTAATAGAAAAATAAATAAAAATCATTTAATCATTGCTTATAATTCAGTCATGTTATTCGTTATAATGACATGTCTGTGGAATATAATAAGATTATTTTAAAGGAGAGGCTCTTAATGAATAAAACTAATTTACTTGAAACAGTTCAAAATGCTTATATATATGGATATCCAATAGTAGGGATGTATGAATTACTCTATACACAAGTTATTAATTCAAAAACTAAAACAACAAATTTTAATGAATTTGCTCATACTGTTACTGTAGCATCACCAAAAACATCCTTTATCCCAGCACCAAACAATGATACAACATATTCAAGAGCTTGGTTAGACTTACGTGAGCAACCAGCAATAATAGAAGTTCCAGATACTAATGATAGATACTACTCTATACAGTTATTAGACTTATTTACAGAGACAATTACTAATATTGGTAGAAGATTAACTGGAACAAAATCAAATAAATTTACTGTTATTGGACCAGGTTGGAATGGTGACTTACCTAAAGATACTCATATAATTAAAAGTGATACACCTTTTGCATTAGCATTTTTAAGAATTCTTATCAATGATAAAAATGATATTCAAGAAGTTAAAGATATACAAAGCAAGTTTAAAATACATAGACCTTCTGAAATGTCTAATAAAACACATCATGATAACTATGATACTAAATATTTACCAATATATAAAAATTCAAATTACTATGAATTCTTTGAGACCCTTAATAGCATACTTTTATTAATTCCATACTTAAAAACTAGGACAAACATACTATCATCAAGACAACTAAAAGAAGTTCCTGATGATATATTAAATGAAGCTTGTGATAGTGCAAAAAAACTTATTAATGAAGGTGGCTTAGCATTTGGAGAATCCCATAACTTCTGGAGAATTGCTCGAAAAGGCATTGGTAATTATGGAGAGGATTATTTACAACGTTCAATAGTTTGGCATAAAGGTGCTTTAGCTAATCAACCAGAAGAATCTTTATATCCAAGTATTTTTCAAGATAGTACTGGTCAATTTTTAGATGGAAATTTCGACTATGAGCTAAAGTTCAATAAAAACGAACTTCCTCCCGTAAGCCAATTTTGGTCATTAACAATGTATTTATTTAAAAATGCATTCTTAGTAGATAATGAGATTGACCGCTACTCTATTGGAGACCGTACAAAAGGACTATTTTACACTGAGGATGGTTCACTAACTATATATATACAAAATAAACCACCAAAAGATGAAAATAAAATATCAAACTGGCTACCATCCCCTAAAGAGAAATTTTACATGACACTAAGGTTATATGGTCCAAGTAAAGATGCCATTTCGGGTAAATGGTTACCTCCAGTTGTTACTAGAGCAAACCAGTAAATTTTTTAATATTTAAAAGGAGTTATATTCATGAGCAATTTTGCATATACTGAAAAATCAAAATTTGTTAATCCTAGATTAACAGAACATTCTAAAACAATGGAACAAAAAATTTATAAAACAGGCGAAAATGTATATAGTGCAGTTGGTTTTGGATTATCTTATCCTGTTATGATTGAAGGAACTGATGGAATTATAATTATTGACCCAGGTGAAACTATTGAAATGATGGAAGAAATCATGAAGCATTTTCGTAAGATTACTGATAAACCTATTAAAGCTGTGATAATCTCTCATAATCATGGTGACCATTGGGGTGGTATGAGTGTTTGTGTGAGTCAAGAACAAAGCCAAAATAAAGAGATTCTTGTTATTGTTGATGAGACATTTATAAAACATTTCTCTCAAGCTAGTGGAGAACTGCTAGACATTAGAATGGGAAGAGCTGTTTGGATGTATGGCTCTATACTTCCTAAAGGAGAACATGGTTATGTTAATTTAGGATGTGGACCTGTTTTATCAAAGGGTTCTAATAAATTTATTGAACCAAATACATTTGTATCTGTTGAAGATGGATTAAAAATAACTATATCAGGAGTTGATTTAGAACTGTTCCATTGTGAAGCTGAGACTGAAGATGCTATGTGTATATTTTTATCTAAAGAAAAGATAATGTTTGTCGGAGATGCTGTTCAAGGTGAAATATTCCCTAATATATATACTGTTAGAGGGACTGTTCGTGATGCTAAGAAATGGTATACAGGAATTGATAAAATTCGTAAATATAAACCACATTATTTAGTTGGAACTCATATGAGACCACTACATGGTAAAGATGAATGTAGTTCTCTTCTGATGGATTATAGAGATGCCATACAATATACCCATGACCAAGCAGTCAGACTTATAAATATGGGTTATACTCCTGATTATGCAATAAACGAGTTAGGAAAACTTCCTCCTCATCTATTTCAAAGAGAACGTTTAGGTGAATTTTATGGAACATTTAAACAAGGAATTAAAGCTGTTTATGACCAATATATAGGTTGGTTTAATGGTGAATCAAGTAAATTAAATCCTATTTATCCTAAGGATGCAGCTAAAAAATATGTGAAAATTATGGGTGGTCGTGAAATAATATTAGCTGAAGCTAAAAAAGCTATTGATGAAAAAGATTATGAATGGGCTACAGAGATATTAAATTATCCTATACGTATAGATAATAATGATATGGAAGCTAGAGACCTTAAAGCAACTGCTATTCGTATGCTTGGATACCAAACAGAAAATGCTACTTGGCGTAATTGGTATTTGACTAGTGCTATGGCATTAGATGGAGGTTTTGAAAAGATAGTAAATCAAGTTGGGGCTAATGCTGGGTTTCCTCCATTTTCAAACTCATTTATAGGTCTAACATCCAAAGCTATGTTTGAATCTTTTAAGGTTAAATTAAATGGTCCTAAAAGTTCTGATGTTCATATGACACTATTGGCATGTGTGACTGATACTAATGAAACATTTAAGCTAGAGTTACGTAGAGGGATTGTTGAAATGCATAATCATGATAGTGACGTAAAAACCGATGTTTCAATTGAAACCTCTAAAGAAACCTGGGCAAAATTAATTACAAAAGAAATCACAATTATTCAAGCTATTGAAAATTCTTTAGTTCAATGTAATAACCCTAAAAAAGCTCAGGAGTATTTAGACTTATTTGATAAATTTACTCCATTTGTAAATATGCCATTTTGGTTGCAATAATTTTTAAAATGGTGGTGTCTCAAAATGAACATTTTAGTTCATGAGGCACTCTTTTTTGTATAAAATCAAATATATTTTCATTATTTCAACAATAAAAAAAAGGCTTATCTCTATTTTGAAATAGCCTCTTTTATTATGATTTTAATTTTACACTTTAGAGATTGTATCTACTTCTTAGAGATTGTATCTACTTCATATATATATCTATTAAGTATAGCTTCTAGCATTTCTTGTCTTCCAGACTTATTCTTTATAACTGGCATTTGTAGTGCATAAGTTTCTAATTCTTTAAACCCAACCTTACCATCTACTATATCTTTACCTATGCCTTCACTGAAGCTTGAGTATCTTTCTTTGGTAAAGTTTTCAAATACCTCATCTTCTAATAATTTATGAGCTATTAATAATCCCTTTGCAAATGTATCCATACCTGCAATATATGCTAAGAATAAGTCTTCTACTTCAAAAGATGCTCTTCTCACTTTAGAGTCAAAATTAAATCCTCCTGGAGCTATTCCTCCTTGCTTTAACACTTCATACATAGCAAGTGTTGCATCATATATATTTGTTGGGAATTGGTCTGTATCCCATCCTAATAATAGGTCTCCTTGATTTGCATCTATACTTCCTAAAACATCATTTATTCTTGCCATATTTAATTCATGTTGGAAAGTATGACCTGCAAGTGTAGCATGGTTTGCTTCTATGTTCATTTTGAAGTATTTATCTAGATTATACTTTCTTAAGAATCCTAAAACAGTGGCAGTATCAAAATCATATTGATGTTTAGTAGGCTCTTTTGGTTTAGGTTCTATTAAAAATTGTCCAGTAAATCCTATTTCCTTAGCATAATCTACAGCCATTTGTAAGAATCTTGCGAAGTTGTCCATTTCAAGTTCTGTATTAGTGTTAAGTAAAGTTTCATAACCTTCTCTTCCACCCCAGAATACAAAGTTTTCTCCTCCTAAATACTTAGTTATTTCCATAGCTTTCTTAACTTGAGCTGCTGCATAAGCGTAAACATTAGCATTGCATGTTGTAGATGCACCATGAACAAATCTTGGATTTCCAAACATATTAGCAGTTCCCCATAATAATTTTATACCTGTTTCTTTCATCTTAGCTTTTATGTACTCAACTATTTCATCTAATATCTTATTTGTTTCTTCTAAATTTCTTCCCTCTGGTGCTATATCTCTGTCATGAAAACAGAAATACTCAATTCCCATCTTAGACATGAATTCAAATCCTGCATCAACTTTAATCTTTGCAATTTCAATTGGGTCTGTTATATTATTCCAAGGTCTATCCACTGTACCTACTCCAAATGGGTCATTCCCTTCTCCACATAAAGTATGCCAGTAACTCATTGCAAATCTTAAGTGCTCTTTCATAGTCTTATTGCCTACTACTTGTTCAGGATTGTAGTATCTAAATGCTAACTCATTGTTAGATTGTGGTCCCTCAAATTTTATCTGTCCTATTCCTTTAAATATTTCACTCATTTCATATCCTCCTAATGTTTTACACATATGATGTATGTAATATTTTTTTAATTTAAAAATATCTTTCATATTCATTTGTAGCTATTTTTATTCTTCATCTTTAAAATTAACTACTTCATCTAATAATTTAAAATCATCTTTCAAAGAATTATATATCTTCTTATACAATCTATGATATCTCTTGTATGTATCTACATTTTGATTTATTGGCTCTAATTTAGTTGAAGTTTTTATTATAGTCTCACAAGCTTTTTGGACATTTTCGTATATTCTAGCTCCTACTAATGCAAGAATTGCAACTCCTAGCGCTGGTCCTTCACTTGAATTTATAGTATATACATCTTGATTAAACATATCTGCTTGCATCTGTCTCCATACTTTACTTTTACCACCTCCACCTGAGGCTCTTACTTCATTGACTTCTATATTAAGTTTTTCTATTATATCCATACAATCTTTTAGACTATATGAAACTCCCTCCATAATTGACCTTGCCATTTCTTTTTTAGAATGTATTGGAGATAATCCAAAGAACACTCCTCTTGCATAAGGGTCAAGATGAGGAGTTCTCTCCCCCATCATGTATGGTAGGTAAAGTAATCCATTGCATCCTGTTGGTACTTGGCTTACTTGACTATTTATAATTTCATATACGTCTTTACCTAAAGAGCTTGATACTTCCAGTTCACTTTGACAGAAGTTATCTTTAAACCATTTTAATGATAATCCAGCCCCTTGAGTAACTCCCATAACATGCCATGTATTTGGTATTGCATGGCAAAAAGTATGAACTCTACCTTCTTTATCAATTTTTGGTTCTTTTGTATATGCAAAGACTACACCTGATGTACCAATAGTCGATGAAACTACCCCATCTTTAACTATTCCATTTCCTATAGCTCCTGCTGCTTGGTCTCCAGCCCCACCTACAACTATTGTTCCTTCCTTAAGCCCTGTTAAGTTTGCTACTTCTCTAGTAACATATCCTGTAATTTCTTGAGATTCATAAACTTTACCTAAAAGACTTTTATCTATATTTAACTTTTCTAGTACTTCATCACTCCAATTTCTTTTTCTTATATCAAGTAACTGCATACCACTTGCATCCGATACTTCTGTAGCGTATTCACCTGTTAATTTGTACCTTATATAATCTTTTGGAAGAAATATTTTATTAGTATTCTTATAAATATTGGGTTCATTATTTCTAACCCATAATATCTTTGATGCTGTAAATCCTGTAAGTGCTGGATTGGCAGTTATTTCAATCAGTCTTTCTCTACCTACCAAATCAGTTATCTCTTCACATTCTTTTACTGTACGTTGGTCACACCATATTATAGAGTTTCTTAGGGTATTTCCCTCTTTATCTAACATAACTAGACCATGCATCTGTCCTGATAACCCAATTCCTTTTATACATTCACTACTTATATTGGAACTTTGAACTACATGTCTTATAGATTCAACTACAGCTTCCCACCAATCATTTGCATCTTGTTCTGCCCAACCTGCTTTCTCTTGTATAAGAGGATATTCATATGTACAACTTTCTATAGTATTTCCTAATTTATCAAATAAGACTGTTTTAGTACCTGATGTACCAATATCCACACCTAACACATACTCCAACTTTATCCCTCCTTGAGACATCACTTCATAATTATCGTTTTCCTATTCTAATTTTTTATATTTTAGGTATATTTTACTTGCTTTATTTTTGTTAGTATATTAAACTAACTTATGAACTAATAATAAAATATTTAATTATCTTTGTCAATGCAAAATAGCCTTTTATTTTTGTCTAAAAAGTATTACAATATTATTTTAAGGAGGAATATCAAATTGGTTACTGATAAATACACGATTCGAGAAATGAATGAAAGATTGGTACTTGAACAAATTATAAAGAGTGGTCCTATTTCTAGAGCAAGTATAGCCTCTACTATAGGATTAAATAAAGCAACTATATCTGCTATTACCAAAAAACTTATAGATGAGTCTCTGATTCATGAAATAGGAATTGGAAATAGTACTCATAGTGGCGGAAGAAAACCCATACTTTTAGTATTTAATAAGTGTGCAGGGATTTCTTTAAGTATGGATATTGGATATGACTATATATTTTCTTCTCTATCTTACTTAGATGGGACTATTATAAAATCTAAGAAATTAACAGATATACAAGTAAATAAAGGTAACGTTATACAATTAATAGATGAAATTATAGATAGTTATAACATATCCAAAATAGACACTCCTTATCATGTAATAGGGCTTACTTTAGCTATACATGGGATTACTTGTGAAAATAACATATTATTCACTCCATATTACAATCTCAATGAGATTGATTTATATGGTATCCTAAGTAAAAAATACGACTTCCCTATTCATATAGAAAATGAAGCAAACTTAACAGCTTTAGCTGAGAGTACTTTCTCAACTGTACATAATTCACTACTTAGTCTTAGCATCCACAGTGGATTCGGTTCAGGCATTATAATAAACAATAAATTATATAGTGGTAGAAATGGTATGAGTGGTGAAATCGGCCACACTATTATCATGCCTAATGGTAAACTATGTCCATGTGGAAACCGTGGTTGTTTAGAACAATATTGTTCAGAGAAAAAAGTATTTGAACAGATTTGTTGTCTAGAAAATATTCCTAAAATAGATTCTGATATGGTAAAACAACTATACTATGAAGATAATCAGAATACTAAAAAAGTTATCCATGAGTTTTGTAGTTACCTATCACTAGCTATAAACAATGCTATTGCAACTTATGCTCCTGAGATAATATATTTAAACAGCCAAATAATCAGAAATATCCCTGAAATATTAGATATTACAAAAGATATGCTGGTTAGCTCTTTTAACAAAGGCATAAATATAGAAATTTCATCATTAGGTTCTGAGGCATCTCTATATGGTGGCTCTGCTGTCAATATTAAAAGCTTCTTAAATATACAAAACCTAACTTTGATGAATGACATAAATGATAAAATAGCTGTACTATAATATTGGATAATCTAAAAACTAGCTTATTTAAGCTAGTTACATTTTTTAATATCTAAGTGAATCTATATATTACTTTTACTAAAAATATAATAGAACACTAGAAAAGATAACTACGTCTAAATCAACATTTACAACAGATGAACCACTTCATAAGTCACTTTATCTAATAGCTTTAATTATATATAAGTGAATTCAAAGTTTTAGAAACTGACCTAAATTATTAAATCAATTAAATATTCATCTTAATTAAATACTAGTTATAGTAATTACGAAAATCAAAAAAGTTAAGAATATATTTAGAAATATACTATTTTTACAAGAATAGAAATAATCTTAAATAAGGGTTATGACTATATAGCCATAACCCCTTTAAATTATATATTCTAAAATTAAATTTATTCTGGAGTTTACATAAAATTATTTGTACTCTTTTTCTCAGAAGTTATATATTAATTAAATATTAATATAATATATCTATTCATCATCAGATAATAAACCTGATGTTGGTTCAACAATAGAAATATTATCTTTGCCTATTTGCTCTAATTTTGTTGCTAATTCTTCTGCATCTGAAAAAGCTGATTCAACAACCATACCTAAATTTAGCCCTGAAATAATTTTAATTCTACTATCACTACTAGCCTCTAATAAAGCTGCATTGCATGGAGTTCCACCTAGTAAATCTACCATTATAACTATTTCTGAACTTTCCTTATATACTTCCAAGGCCTTTTTAAGTTTTTTTATTGTCCCTTCAATTCCATCATCTTGTTTCATATTTACAGTAGGATAATCTACAGAATCCCCTATTATCATTTTTGCAGAATTTAAGACTTCTTCAGCCATATTTCCATGGCTCATCAAAATAATACTATTCATTTTAATACACCTCTCTAAATCTATAAAATGTCTACAAGATAAGTTTTCTTGTCATCAGGCGTCATTATAGTTGTTATTTCAATTCCTTCATCTAAAAGTTTTTTAAATGCTTCTTTCTCTTCTTCTGTAACACTGATATTAGGCTTTAATACTGTTGTATCTTTTCTACTTGACATATTTCCTACATTTATATTATGTATTTTTAATCCTGCCTCCACAAATGGAATAAGGTCAACAGGAGACTTGACAATTAATAATACATTTTGTCCTTCATACTTCCCAGCAGTAATATTTTTTATAGCAGTTTCTTCTGTAATTATAGACGATGCTATTCCTGCAGGTGTAGCCATTCTTAAGACTTGTTTTTGCACAGAATTATTAGCTACTGCATCATTTACTACCATTAATCTTGTAACACCTAATTTATTACTCCACATAGTTGCAACTTGACCATGGATTAAACGGTCATCTATACGAATATTCTTTATACCTTTCATTTCCATATCTAAATATCACCCTTTCCTTATTTTAAAATACCTAATGCATATAAAATTATTGAAACAACCATCACACCTAAAATTAAGTATATAGGCTTTATGTTCTTTTTAAGAGCCCAATACACAACTAAAACTAAAATTGCAGGAACTAATCCAGGCATAATTTGGTCTAATATTTCTTGACCTTTCATTGTAAAGTCGCCTTGTTGAAAGTTCAAAGCAACATTAGCTTTTACTACAGATGGTATCAATGCACCTACCACCATTAAGCCTAAAATAGATGTACTTTCAGTTAAAATCTTCAAACTTTTTTCAATTGAAGATATTAGCTTAGTACCTGATGTATACCCAGCATTAAATAGTGGTATACTTAATAATTTTAACGCTACACTCACTGCAATCCATAGCAGGATTCCAAACGGACTTCCATCTATCGCCATATTAGCTGCTATTGCTCCAAAAATTGTCCATGGAATAACAACAAATAAACTATCTCCTAAACCTGCTACTGGTCCCATCAATCCTGTTTTAATTGAGGTAACAGCCTCTTCAGTGTCTTCACTTGATAATTCCTCCATAGCTACATTAATACCCAAAATATAAGGTGCAACCCATGGGTTAGTATTAAAAAATTGTAAATGATTTAATACAGCTTTTTGAAGTTTTTCTGGGTTATCTTTATATACTACCTTTAAAAATGGTAGTACTGCATAACAATATGCTAAAGCTTGCATCTTCTCATAATTTGAAGAAACAGAACTAGTGAAAAACCAACGCCACAGAACACTTTTTTTAACTTTTTCATTTGATTTATTTACTGATACATTATCACTCATCTTCATCCATACCTCCTGCCACAGTATAATGTTGTGCTTGATTTTCTACATTCTTTTTATAAATTATAAGTGCAATTGCTCCTCCAATTAAAGCTACACCTAACAATGGTACTTTCATATATACTGCTAAAACAAAACCAATTACTAAATAACTAAAATACTCCTTAGCAGGAAGGTATCTAAGTAATAATCCTATTCCTACCGCTGGAAGTAGTCCTCCAGCTACTGTTAAACCACCTGTTAACCATTCAGGTGTATATTTTAAAATTGTGTTAATTAAAGAAGGTCCAAATATTACAGATAGAGCTACTGGAATACCTGTTGTAGCTGCTGTTAATAATACTCCTAACATTTGCATATATGTTATATTTTTGTAATTTCCTTTTCTAGCTCCATCTTCTGCTTTATGAACTAGCCATATACCAATAGTATTTCTAAGAACATCTAACTGTACCATCAATAAAGCAACTGGAATACCTATAGAGATTCCTACAGATGCTTCTTGCTTAGTTGTAATAGTTATAAATGTAGCTACTATACTTGCTGTCTGATAATCAGGTATTGATGCTCCACCAAAGTTACTAATACCTAATGATAATAATTGTAGTGTCCCTCCGATATATAAACCTGTGTTTATATCACCTAAGATAAGACCAGTAATAAAACCTGCTGTTACTGGTTGATATGTTCCAAACATTGTTGAATTTTTTTCATAGTTTATAAAAAATCCATATACTACTATTAATAACAATTGCCATAATTGTGGTTCCATTATGATTTCACCTCGCTCAAAATATTTTTTAGTTCTTCAAAGTTATACTTAGAATTTTGCTTTAAGAAAATAGGAATTTCTTCAAGTGGGCATTCAATTTCATAAGTTTTTCCACCTTCATAACTAACACCACTAAAGATATTCTCCCATGTATATCCTTTTGGCAAATATACTTTTCTACTTCTATCTTTATAATTCATTATTGGAGCGACCAAAATTTCATCTCCAAGCATATATGTATTATCAAGCTCCCAAGTTTTATCATCTTCAGGAAATTCATAAAATAAAGTTCTCATAATTGGTGTTCCTTCTTCATGAGCTTCTTTCATCAATTTTGATAAATAAGTTTTTATACTTTCTCTAATTTTGATGAACTTTGTAAGAATTACTTCAACGTCTTCACCATAAGACCATATCTCATTCGGAGCTCCAGTTACCATTGAACCTCCACCTTTATTTGATAATGGTTTGCTATGAGGCAATCTATCTCCATGCATTCTTAAAATTGGTGAAAAAGTAGCATATTGGAACCATCTTACCATAAGTTCTCTAAATTCTGGGTCTTTAGGATTTCCTCCGTGGAAACCTCCAATATCTGTCGTCCACCATGGTATACCTGCTAGTCCCATATTTAACCCTGTATTCACTTGATTATTAAAAGCTTCAAAACTAGAATCAATATCACCAGACCATACTAAAGCTCCATACTTTTGAGCTCCTGCCCAAGCTCCTCTTACAAGAGTTACAACTGACTCTGTATCATCATGTAAACCATGATAAATCATTTTTAAATAATCAATAGGATAAATGTTACCACAACTTAAAACATTTCCTTTTTTATATCTATAATTATCAAAATCATAAACAGAATATCCAGGTTCAGCTACATCTAACCAATAGTAATTAATTCCAAGCTGTTTATAATTTTTATCTATTCTATCCCAAACATAGTCCCTTGCATCTCTGTTTGTCATATCTACAAATACTGTATTTCCTTGAATTTGCATTGTCATTCTGACACCACGATTAACATTAACTAAATAACCATTTTCTAAATAATCATTGTAGTTTTCTGCATCACTTTGAACTGTAGGCCATACTGATACCATTGGCTCTACTGAATACTCTTCTTTTAGTTTCCTAACTAATTCCTTAGGATTTTTCCAATAATCTAGGTCAAATTTATATTCACCTTGTTTAGGCCAATGAAAATAGTCAATTGCAATTGATGAAAGTTTAATTCCTCTTTTCGAGTATTCTTCCACAACATCTAAAACTTCTTCTGAAGTTCTATATCTTAATTTGCTTTGCCATAACCCCAAAAGGTTTTCAGGCATCATAGGAACAGTTCCTGTAACTTGAGAATAATTTTTGTTTAACTCTTTTGGACTTTCTCCACAAGTAATCCAATAATCTATAAATTTTGTAGAAAACATCTTCCATTCTGTCATATTTTTGGCAAAAGATACTTTTCCAATCCCTGGATTATTCCATAAAAATCCATAACCTAAACTAGAAATATAAAAAGGAACTGATATTTGAGAATTTCTTTGTGCCAGTTCTAGCACAGTATTCTTTAAATCTAAAAATTTATGTTGATATTGTCCCATTCCAAAAACCTTTTCAGAAGGCTCAGACTCAAATCTAGTAGTTACTTCAAAGTCTCCACTGTAACTTGGTCGATATTCTCTTGACTTTAATTTAAGAGTAGAGTTAAAGTCTTTGGTAATTTCAATTGTACCTACATCCTCTCCACCGTCATCATGTTTTACAGCTCTTAATCGAATATACTCTTTCAATAATATTTCATTTTTATCATTGTAAAAAGTAATTCTATCTCTATGGTCTAAGACAGCCTTTATCTTTCCATTTTTAATGATTACACTATTATCTTCATTTTTATTAATTATAATATCGTCTTTATTTAACTTAGGCTTTTCGTTAAGAGCATAGTTTTCGTCAACAAAATTTTGGTCTACAAATGACCTGATACGTAAGGAATTTTTTCCCCATGCTTCTATTCGCAATAGTTCATTGTCAAATCTTTTTTCAATATAGTTTTCAAATATTCTTACCACAGCCACCCTCCTAAATTGATGATATAGTGTTATATTTAATGTACTTTTAGGTCAACTACTTTAATATATGAATTGATGTAGAAGATTTTATATTAGTATTTATTTGTACGTTAAACTAACTTACCAATAATATACTTTATTTGACTCTATTTGTCAATCGTTTTCCATAATTTAACGTAATTTTCCAATTTGATAAAAGGTAATCATTTTTAGTACCCTAAATTTCTTTTAATTTACACTTTTTTGGTTTCTCATGATTGGGTAAGATAACTAATCATATATTTCTAGTAGTTTTTTATGGCACTAACCCATACATATTAAATCATTCTATAATAGTAATGGTCATAATTTAAATTTGTTTGTAATTCAATTAACTATACATATTTTAAATGTAATTTATAGATTTCATGACAAAAAAAGATACTAGTTTTACCAAACTAGTATCTTAAAAAAATTCTACTCTTTTAATTTTAAAATTATTAAAAACTTAACTTATATATAAATAATACTTTTATAAACTTATTTATAGCATTATAGATATTCAATATTCTTTTAATTATAAATAATTATCATACTTTCTAAAAATATATTTATAATATTATTACTTATCTTCTCCAGATTCATCAAAGCCAACTATTGGTATATTCAAATTGTATTCATTAAGTAACTTCTCCAACTCTTCTATAAAGATTCCTTTACCATTTACTACTTGTACATCATTTATCTTGTTCTTTAAATCACGACAACCACTCAATTCACCAAACCACTTCTTAGAACTACACGTCTTATTATAGCCACAACTTGGACTACCATCTATTGCAATAATACTTTTTATATCATAATTATTCTTTAAATACTCATCAAGCTGCATTATATAAGGTAATAACATTTGTCTACATTGTTCTCTAAAAAACATATTGTCAAACTGTTCTTTTACATGTCCCCACCTATTTATTCCATACATCATTATCTCTGGACATGGTAGTTGGATTATTCCATATCCATTATTTATTAAATTTATTACTATACTTTGTGCACCTTTAAATTCTGATAGCCCCTCCACCTTAGAGTTACAGTTTAATATACAATGACATACTACTACAATCTCTCTATTTCTTTTCATAATAATCTCCTTAGTTATTCTTAATTTTAATAATACTATATATTTCGCCAATTATATTATTTATTTGCTCTATATTTCTAATATTCTATATAGAAATATACAATTAGTAATCTTTTATAATCTATAATATGATAAATGTATACATTTTTTAGGAGGTATTATAATTGAATACTAAAAAAATCACATTTTCTTCAATGTGTATAGTTATTAACATTGTCTTAGGTATGTTTATATCTATGATAAACATACCATTATTATTTTTAGATACAGTTGGTACTGTACTTGGGGCTGTTGTATTAGGTCCTTTTTGGGGTGCTCTTATTGGTGGATGCACAAATTTAGTTTTAGGTGTCATATCAGGGCCTACAAATATACCTTTTGCTCTTGTAAATATTGCTCTTGGTCTTATTGTTGGTTATATTTCTAAGAAAAAAGGTTTTGGTTATAAAGAAGCTATTATCACAGGAATAATTTTATCTGTTGTTTGCCCTTTAATTGGTACTCCTATTTCAGTTTTATTGTTTGGTGGTTTAAGTGGAAGTGGTGCTGATTTATTGGTTGGTTTTTTAGTTCAGTCTGGGCAGAAGATATTTACTGCTGCATTCTTTCCAAGAATTCTCAGCAATATAGTGGACAAGCCTTTATCTTGCATAATGGTTGTATATTTTATAAGTAAAATGCCTAAAGGTTTTATAAGTCAATATAGTAGAAATACGTCTAGTTCGTCTTAATGAGGTATTTATACATATGATTTATTAACTCAAAAGAGATATTGCAGAATCATTCAATATCTCTTTTGTATATCTATGTTATCCATAAAAAATTACTTCTTACAAGTGTTTCCTCTTTAGTATATAGTATTTTGAAGTTTTGCAAATCATACAGGCAAGAACCAGAATCTCTGCTTACTTCTTCTATCGAATTCCAAGACAATTTGTTTCTAATTATCATACATATCCCTCCAATTTAAGATATCTATTACATCACTATTTTCAAAATAGAAATTATTTATATAATCCTTGAAATCTTTAGCTTCATAAATAACATCACCTTCTAGAATAGTTTTTCTAAGTGCTATTGTATAATTATCTGTAACGATTTTTAAATCTACATCAATATCTAATATATTTCTTAGAGCTTCTGTTTTAATTGCAAGTTCTGTAATTGGTACTTTTTTGATAGGAATCCATGCTATATCTATATCACTTTTTGATGTATACCTATCTGTACCATAACTACCAAATATTATGATGGCCATAGTATTTTCTTTTGGAAATATATTTATTATTGAGTTTTTAATATCCTCTGATATATTCCTCATATAATCACCTCACATTTATTATCCACTATTATCTAATTAAATAAATATACACTAAATCTTCTCTATTTTATCTCTTAATTTTTCTGTAATTATATATAACTTTATCTCAAGTGTGCATAAAATTATTTTATCACACATTTATCATAGAAGTATATCCTCTCCTTAGATAACTATATCTCTATCATGTTCTTCAATATTGACTTGGAATAGTAAAAAACTTTTCATTTCATTATAATGTCTTTCTTAATTCAAACTTCTCAATTAAATTTTTAATTATAAGAATTAAAATAAGAGCTCTATCATAGAACTCTTACTCTAATCTTACTTATTATTTTATTATTAACACTCTACTGTCCCTAATGCTTTTCCTACACATCCGCAAACTTCCATTCTACTCTTAACAAACTCTCTAACTGAATCTAAACCTTTTTTACCATACTTCTTAGGGTCAATCACTTCTGGGTCAGAATTAAGCACATCCTTAACTCCATTACTATAAGCAATCCTTAATTCTGTTGCGTAATTAACCTTGCAAATTCCTCTTTTTATAGATTCCTTAATCATCTCATCTGGTATTCCAGACCCACCATGCAACACTAATGGAACTGATACAACCTCTCTAATCTCGGACAATCTATCTAAATCAAGCTTTGGCTCTCCCTTATACATCCCATGCGCCGTACCTATTGCTACTGCTAAAGATGATACTCCCGTTCTCTCCACAAATTCCTTTGCTTCTAGTGGGTCTGTGTATGCTCCACCATCACCACCATCTAAGTCATCTTCCTTACCTCCAACTTTACCTAATTCAGCTTCAACAGGTATATATGAAGGCATACATGCATCTACAACAGATTTAGATATTGAAATATTATCTTCGTAACTTTCATGGGAACCATCAATCATAATAGAAGTATACCCAACTCTAAGTGCCTGCATAGCTAGTCCAAAACTTGAACCGTGGTCTAAGTGCATCGCTACAGGAACACTTGCTTTTTCTGATGCTACCTTTACATTTGCTAAATAATAATCTAGTCCTGCATACTTTATTGTTGAAGGTGTCGTTTGTAGTATTACAGGTGATTTAAGTTCCTCAGCAGCCTCTATTACTGCCATAACCATCTCCATATTTTCAACATTAAATGCTCCTACTGCATAATGTCCCTCTTGTGCATCTAATAATATTTGTTTAGTTGTCACTAATGCCATAATTCATCCTCCTATATACTTATAATGATTTAATTTCTTCATTGTTTAATTTTGATACTATTTCTCTACTTGTCTTACTATTTAATAACTCATTTAAAAATTCTTCATTCATTAACTTTGAAGATAGTTGAGATAATGTCTTTAAGTGTAAATTATCGCCATTATCTGTTGCAGCTATCATAAATATAATGTGTACTAGACTTCCATCCTCTGATTCAAAGTCAAATCCTTCTTTTGATATACCCACCGCTACACGTGGTATTTTTACTGCATCTGTTTTTGCATGTGGTATCGCTATTCCCATACCAAAACCTGTAGAAGATATTTCTTCTCTCTTAAGGATTTCTTCTTTAAACTTATTTTTATCTGAAATAACACCTGATTTATCAAGTATCCCAATCATTTCATCAATTACATCTGCTTTATTTTTTCCCTTAACATTTAAAACTACTGTTTCTTCACTATATAAAGAGATATCATTAGATACGTTTTCCGACTTTACATTTTTATGTTTGTTTTCATTTTTAATTTCACTTGTATTTTCTGTAGTATTTTTCTTATCTACTACCTTAGGTGTAACCATCATATAAAGCACAGCACCTACTAATGAACCTACCAATATACATCCTACCCATAAAAGCGGTTTATTGACTAATCCTAGAACTAAAAATCCTCCATGTGGAGCTGGTACCTCTATTTTCATTATATAAGTTAAAATTGCTGATATTGATGAACCAATCATAAGTACTGGCAACACTTTTAATGGATTCTTCGCTGCAAAAGGTATTGCTCCTTCTGTTATGTGAGTACTACCTAGTATATAGTTAATTAACCCTGCTGCTCTATCTTCTTCTGTAAATCTGTTTTTAAATAAAGTAGATGCTATTGCTATTACTAATGGTGGTGTTATACAAGCTGCAGATACACCTGCCATAAATAAGTAGTTTCCTTGTCCTAGAAGCATCGTTCCAGTTACATATGCTGCTTTATTTACTGGACCTCCCATATCAAACGCTGACATACAACCTATTACTATTCCCAAGATTATAGGACTTGAATTTTGTAATCCTGAAAGAAAGTTCATCATAGCATTGTTAAGTGCTGAGCATGGACCTCCAAGCAATAACATAACTACACCAACAATACCTACACTGACTATAGGAATTATAAAAATAGATTTAAGTCCTTCTAATTGTCGTGGTAATTTTCTTAATACATGTACAAATAAATTTACTAAGTAACCTGCTAAAAATCCTGCTATAATTCCACCTAAGAAACCTGAACCTGTGTCAAAGGATATCATTCCTCCAACAAGACCTGCTAACATACCAGGTCTTCCCGATATAGATTGAGCTATAAACGCTGCTAATACAGGAACCATCAAATTCATAGAATATCCACCAACAGATTTTAATGTAGCTGCTATCTGGTTATACTGTTCTGAATTTGGGTCAAATGAGTAAATCCCCCATAAAAATGATATAGCAGTTAGTACTCCACCTGCTACTACTAAAGGTAACATATGAGATACACCATTCATTAAGTCTTTATATAACTTTTGACCAAATGACAAATTACCTTCTTCTTTAAGCTTACTACTTGACTTATTTCCTTTTCTAATAGGTACTTTCTCATCAATGCACCTTTGTATAAGTTCATTAGCTTTATGTATACCTTCTTTGACAGGTACTTCTATTACTGGCTTTCCATTGAATCTATCCATATCAACATTTTTATCACAAGCCACTATTATTGCATCTGCCATTTCGATATCTTTTGCTGTTAATTTATTTTCTACTCCTATGGCTCCATTAGTTTCAACTTTTATATCACAACCTAATTCTTTGGCTGATTTTTTTAAAGCTTCTTCTGCCATAAAAGTATGAGCTATTCCAGTTGGACAACCCGTTACCCCTAGAATCATTTTCTTCCCCATTTTTATACCACCTTTCTGACTTTTATATTTTTTATATAATCTTCTACATTTTCTAAATTGCCTATCCCATTACTTTCAGCTACACTTGCTCCTGTTGCTGATGACCTTTTCAATGCATTTTCAATATCTTCTGGATTTTTCAACCATATACTTAGAAAAGCAGCCAATGCAGAATCTCCAGCGCAGGCAGAGCTAACAACTGTAACTGGTTGAGTACTCGCATAATAAATTGATTTTCCATTATAGAAATAAGAACCTTTTTCTCCTAAGGTTAACAATATATTTTGAGCACCTTTCAAGTGTAATAACTTAAGTACATCTTTAATATCCTCTTCATCTCTTACAATAATTCCAAATATATCTTTGATTTCTTCATCATTTGGTTTTATTAAATATGGATTATATTGTAATAGTTCTCTTAATTTTGGTGAACTTATATCCAGTATTATTTTTATATTTTTATTTTTACATATCTTAAATATATCTTCATAATAATTATCATCAATGCCAGGTGGTAGACTCCCACTTATTGATAAATGACTTATATCTTCTAGAGCCTCTATCTTCTCTAACATATCTAGTTTTTGTTTTTCATCTACATATGACCCAGAGTTAACAAATTTAAACTCATCATTTCCATCATTTAAAAATATATTTATACGGGTTGTATCTTCTACCCAAGTGGGTAATACATCAAACCCTCTCTTTTCACTTTCTTCAACTATATATCTTCCTGAGAATCCTCCAAAAAAACCCAATATTTTAGATTCTATTCCATAATGACCTAGTACAAATGATACATTTAGACCTTTTCCATTAGGAGAATATATAGCATTGGATGTACGATTTACTAATTTACTCTTTATACCATTAGTAGATATATTCATATCTATTGCTGGATTCGTAGTTAATGTATATATCATTGTCTTCCCCCTTGCTTCTGTTGTGTATGTTTTCATTATAATAAAAAAGTCTATGAAAATCTTTTCACAAATAGAAAATCGATTTTCATAGACTTTTTAATTTAGTTTTCAGAATTATTATATCTGACCATATAGTCTATAATTATTCTAGATATAATATACAATGGTAACCTAGATGATACTTCATATTCAGAAATTGAGATATGCTCATGCTTATATCCAACAATATATAAATCTGAATAATTTATAAGTTTTGCATTTTCACTACAACAGCAAGTTATAACTTTAGCCCCTCCTAAGTTGGCATTTTGTGCTGATTCTACAAGTTCTACAGTATTTCCGTTCAATGAAAATATAATTATAAGCTCATCTTTTTTTATTGATTTAGATTTTATTTTCATTATATTTGGGTCATTTATAAACACTACATTGAAGTCGAGTAGTTGCAATTTAAGACTAAACTCTTTTGCTACATACTCAGTAAGTCCTCTTGCTAAAATGTATATCTTACTAGATTTATTTATAGTTTTTATTATATTAATTAATGTAGTTAAAGATATTTGTTCTATAACCCTCTGTGCTTCTATAAAAGATTTATTTATTATATCCCCCATATTTTGTATATCATCATTTTCATCTTTTACTGTTAACCTATACCTAAGTTCATTAAAACCATTTAAACCACATTTTCTAATTGCTCTTGAAACAGTTGCTGGAGATGAATATGTTTCGTGAGCAATCTCTACTATAGATAATTCTGGCAATATCGACTCATTTTCATTTATAAATTTAATTATTTCAAGTTCTGTTTTTGTTAGATTTTCAGAGTTGCTTTTGTTTAACTCAATTATCATATTTTTTATCTCCTCGTATATAGTTTTATTTGTCTAAATTTATCAAGTATTTATAATAATATATTACCTCTTAAGTATTAATTTTTATACACAATTAAGATTTAGTCAATGTCTATATATGTAAATTTATAATATCATAATTTTATGCTTTAATTCATTATGTTATTTTGCAATAAAAAAGGAATTATTCAATTACTAGTACTGATTAATCCCCCATTTTACAACCTTCAAGTAACTTAAACTATTAGAAATGATTTACAAACAATAAACTTTATCTTCTGCTTATATACTTGAGTAATATCTTTTTTTATTAATAGAAATTGCCTTACTAACAATTGAAATTGTAGTGCCCGTACATAATATTGAAAATAGAGTTCCAAACCCTATATTTCCCCCTAAATATATACCTAAAATTAAAAACAATACGTCTGCTATAGTTTTTAAAACTTTGTATGAATATCTAAAATTATCTTCAATATAGATTAATATAGCGTCTAAGGGGCTCATCCCAATATCAAACTTTATGAGCATTGCAAATCCAGTGCACATAAGTATATGACCAATTATGAAACTCATTATTTTAATAGTAGTCCCTAAACTACCTATATTAAAATCTAATAATAAATATATATAAAAATCTATAAATATTCCTGCTAGTAATACATAAACACAGCTTCCTAATCCCAAATTTTTTTTATTCAATAACAATGCTATAAATAACAAAGTTCCATTATATATTAATCCTGCTATTGTATAATTTACACCTAATTTTAGATGTATACCTTCATTTAATAGTGTAATTGAATCACTACCAAGACCTGACTGAAGTATAAGAGATATACCACATACCAACATATTTATAATTAAAAATACAAACATAAATTTTTTTATAACACTCATAATTAATAAACCACCTTATTTATAATTATAATCCCCCTTATAAAACTATATTAATAATATAGTATTTATAAGAGGGATTATTTATATTTAGAAATTATTTACTTTTTCTCCTAATTCTTCTCCATTAGTTTTTATTGCATTTTGATACCAATAAAAACTATCTTTTTTATGACGTTCTTTGCTTCCATTTCCATTGTTATCTATATCTACATATATAAATCCATATCTCTTTTCCATTTCTTGAGATGAACAACTTATTATATCTATCGGTGACCACATACAATAAGCTAGTATTTCAGTCCCATCAGCTATAGCTTCACCTATTTGCTCTATATGTTTTCCTAAATAATCTATTCTATAACTGTCATGGATTTTTCCATCTTCAAATTTATCATGCATTCCAAATCCATTTTCCGCTATCATTATTGGTTTTTGATATCTATCATAGTATTGAGATAAAGTATGATATAATCCTTTTGGGTCAATTGCCCATCCCCATGGATTTGCTTTTAGGTATGGATTTTTTATATTGTCAATTGGATTCATAGTATTTTTACTTGCTGAAACCGTTGTAGAATAATAATATGATAAAGCTAGAAAATCCATAGTATTTTCTTTCAATACCTCTTCATCACCGTCCTTCATAACTATATTTATATTATTTTCTTTGAAAAACCTCTTAATATAAGCTGGATACTTCCCTCTAAAACTTACATCAGTAAAGAAGTATTGTATTCTATTTCGTTTTAAAGCAAATACTACATTTTCGGGGTCACAGTCTTCTGGATAGGATGTACAATCTGCCATCATCATACCTATCATCATATCTGAATTTATTTCTTTTCCAAGCTTCTTAGTTAAAGCTGTAGCCATAAATTGGTGATGAATAGCTTGATATTTAGCATTTTCTACATCTTCTACCTGATCTACACAAAATGCAACTGAATTAAATGATTCATGATACATCAAATTTATTTGGTTTATAACTATCCAGTACTTAACTTTATCTTTGTATCTATTTAACATTAATTCTGCATACCTAACAAAGAAATCTACTACTTTTCTATTAACCCACCCTTTATATTTCAATGTTAAATTTAAAGGTGTTTCATAATGAAGTAGTGTTACAATAGGCTCCATGCCATTATTTATTACTTCATTTATAAGATTATCATAGAACTTTAACCCCTCTTCATTAGGCTCTAAATCATCTCCATTTGGAAATATTCTAGCCCAATTTATTGAAAATCTAAAACACTTTAATCCTAGTTCTTTTAAAAGCTTTAAATCTTCCTTGTATGTATGATAAAAGTTTATTCCACTTCGCTTAGGATAATATCCATTCTTATCTTTCATAGCAAACTTTATTTTTTCTATAGTCATATCAGACTCATAATGTTTAGATATATCTCTATCTTTATCATATATATGTACATCAGCTAAACACCACCCTTTTCCACCTTCATTCCAGGCACCTTCTAATTGGTTAGCTGCTACAGCCCCACCCCATAAAAAACCTTTAGGAAACTTACTCAACTTAATCACTCCTTATTCTATTTGTTATTTAAATCATTTACTTTGTATTCTATGGACTTTACTATTCCTACTAAAGACCTAGTTATATTTAATTCGCTGAATATTGTCATAAGAGTATCTTGAGCATGTGCAAATAACAGTGAGTGAGCTCTTTTCTCTCCACTAGCTTCTCCTTGTATAATTTTAGTTTGAGCTCTATGTGCTTCTGTCATAAACTCTTTTGCTTTAGCTAGTTTCAAATCAGCATTTTTATAATCAAACTTTTCTAAATCACTAAGAGCTTGTTTAATTTCAGTTCTAGCCTCTCCTGCACTAAGTATTATTTGCATTGCTACTTCTACTAGCTCTTCATCTATTATATGTTCTTCAATTGTCATATTTATAATTTCCTTTCAACATCTAAATTTAAGCTTCTTGACTCTCTAATTTTAGTTCTTCTTTTTCATAAGCTTTAAAAAATGGATACCATATCATAAATAATAATACTATATTTATTGCTAAAACAATGAGTCCCTTAACATCTTGATTTATCATAAAAGTAGATATACCAAAAGGAAGATACCATAAATTAAACACCTTACTTGGAATTGCAACGAATCCCATACTCATTGATAAGTAAGTAGTTATTGATATTAACACTGTTCCTATCCACATAGGTAACATTAAAAAAGGGTTCCATGCTACTGGAGCTCCAAACATTACTGGTTCATTTATGTTCATTATTGAAGGAACAACACATGCTCTTCCTATTGCTTTTATTCTACCAGCTTTGGATATACACATCATTAATACTAGTGGCAATGTCGCTCCCCATCCACCTAAAGTTATCCATCCTGTTTGAATAACTTCATAAGTATATATATTAGTTGCCATGCCACCTGATGCTACAGCTGCTGCATTGGCGGCAATTGCACTAAGCTGAATTGCATAGGTTATTGGGGATAGTACCCAGCCACTTATACCCAAAGAGTATAAAAATACTACTAAGAAATTTAACAATACAAATCCAGGCAATGTCTGTGCTATGTCTGATACTGGTTTAAATATTCTAACTATTATCTCAAACATATCAAAATTAAGTCCATAAATTAATCCCCAACCTATAAACATTATCACTGCTATAGGTAACATACTGTCAAACCATTTACTTACGAAATCAGGAAGTGCTGAATCTTCACCGAAAAATGAAAAAGAGCCAAATAAGGACATTATTAATCCAGAGAACAATCCTGCAACTAGTGCCACAAGCATCCCCTCTCCTCCAAATCTATTGAAGTTAAATAAAGCACCTTGTTCTGTAATCTCTGGACGAATCATCATCAGCATTAATCCAGCTCCTGCAAGGCCTGCAACTATACTCATATTTTCAAATTTCTTATTCTTCATTATTTCCATAGGTAATAAAAATGCTATAAACAATCCTAAAAGCCCAAATGTATATTGATTTATTGGGCTTAAATCAGGTAAAAAACTTATGTAATTTTTCAAGACAGAAACGATAGTTACTAAAGAACCTACAAATACCATAGGTAAAACTTTCATTATAGTTGATTGAACTGATTGTACCCATATATTCTTAGTTATTTTATTTACAACAGGAGTAAACTTTTCACTTAACAAATCTATAAATCTATTCATAAATAATCTCCCCATAAGTATTTTATTTGTTTGATATTAACTCTAATGCTTCTTCTAAAGCCTTAGCACCATCTAATCTTCCATATGCAGTTTTAGATATACATGCTACTGGCACATTATATTCATTAGCTTTTTGTTGAATTTCTTCCTTCATATAATCTAAGTGTGGCCCTAATAATAAACAATCTATTTCCGATAAATACTTATCTATTTCTGACTCACTTCTCGCTTTTATATCTGCTTCTATGCCCTTTTTCTTTGCACTCTTTCTCATACTAGTTGCCATAAAACCTGTACTGGCTCCTGAACCACATGCCAATAATACTCTTATATTTTTCATATTAATACCTCCAGTATTTTTATCCATTAGTTTATTTCTTAATGAATTTTTTATTTGATTATGATTATATTGTACTTCCTAAATAAGTTCATTTCACATAAATATATTTCCTAATAATAGGAAATCATTTACTCTTAACTAAGCCTATTAATATATAGTATAATGTACTTTATAATACGCACATTCAATTATATAATATATCATATCATGCAGATTTTATTTTAAAACTATGCGAGGGAATACTAATGAAAACATCTAAAAAAGAGCTATTTTTAAATTATATAAAAACGCAACACGATTGGATAGATTCATCCACATTAGCTAATTACCTTAATGTATCAACACGTTCGATTAGAAAATATGTAAATGAAATTAACTCCACTGGTGAATTTATACTGTCATCTAAAAAAGGATACAAAGTAAATCTTAATAATAATTGTCAAACTAAAATTGATAGTTCAGAAAATACATCACCTGATAATAGGTTAAATTTAATTTTAAAAGAACTTATAGTTAATAGTAGTGGAATTAATATATTTGATTTAAGTGAAGAATTATTCGTTAGTTCAGCTACCATTGAAAGTGACATAGTTAAAGCTAATAAATTTATAGGAAGTTATAATTTAAAGATAAAACAATCAAGATTTTTATTGAAACTGATTGGAAATGAATCTGAAAAACGTAAATTAATGAGTTCCATAATATTTAAAGAAACAGGAAGTGATTTTTTAAGTTTATTTGATGTACAAAAAATATATCAAGAATATAATCTAACTAAATTAAAAGAAAACATAATATATATATTAAAAAAATACAATTTATTTATAAATGAGTACGCTATAAATAATATACTTCTTCATCTAATGATAACTATAGATAGAATAAAAAAGAATAACTACATAGAGTCTGTTGAAGTAGTAAACTATATAGACAATAATATAGATATAAACATTGCAAAAGATATATCAAATTTTTTAGAATCAGAGTACAACATAACTTTAACTAGTACAGAGTTATACTATTTAGTATTTCAGTTAACAAACAAAACCACAGTTTTAAACTATCATAAAATGGATACTAAATCTTTATCAAATTATATAAATGAACATTTTATTAATCTAACTAAAAAAATAATTAAAAATGTGTATGATTTATACTTTATAGATTTATCTGATGATGAATTTGTTGTTAAATTTACTCTTCATGTAAAAAATTTAATCAGTAGGGCTAAGAATAATCAAATTTTGAGAAATCAAATACCTCAGAAGTTAAAAGATTCCTATCCTCTGATATATGATATATCTGTTTATATTTGTAATCAGATTCAAATTTTAGAAAACATAGAAATAGATGAAGATGAAATATCTTATATATCTCTACATGTAGGCTCATTTTTTGATAGACAAAAACTACTAGAAGATAAAGTTCTTTGTGCATTAATTACTCCAAATTACTATGATTTACAACTAAGAATAGTAAGAGACCTTGAAAAAAGATTTAATGAATCTATAGAAGTTATTCAAATTTTTTCAGATATTCATAATCTAGACTTTGATAGCAAAGTAGACATGGTCATCACTACCTTACCAATTAGTAATAGATGCCCCATACCTTTTGTATATATAAATCCTTACCCAAATAGAAAAGATTATGATAATATCCAAAGTAAATTTATTCAAATCAAAGATAGAAAAAACATACTTACTGTACAAAATCATTTAGAAATGTACTTTAGTGAGTCTTTATTTATGAAAAATATATATTTAGATAGCGCTAAAGATTATATAAAATTTATGGGAAATATTCTGCACAAAAATAAATATGTTAAAACTACTTATGTAGATGATGTTCTTATAAGAGAAAACATGTCTTCAACTGCTTTTAATAACAATGTAGCAATTCCTCATAGCATGAAAATGGATGCTTTAAAAACTGGTGTCTGTTTAATTGTCAATGATAAACCAGTTAAATGGGGTGAGGAAAAAGTACAAATTATAGCCATGATACCCATAAATGAAAATGAAAAAGAAAAATTCAATTACATATTCGAAAGCCTTATTGAAATACTGTCTGAGTGGAATAATGTTAAAGAACTTACTAAGGCAGATAGCTATAGTAGTTTTATGAATAGAATAGCTTATCTTATTCAGAATATCTAAATACATGTATTTACAATATATATTGTTAAAATTATTAATACAAAATAAAAAAGCTATTACACTAAAAGTCTAAATTTCTACGTGATATCTTTCTTTTTTCGTAATAGCTTTCTTCTTTAATTAATATATCTTATTTTTATTACTTATTTTTTGGTTATTGTACACTAGTTATAAGATTAAATATTTGTATTGTTGTGGCAGTCATATTATCAATGGCAGTTTCTTTATCCATTGCTTCTTCTATTGTCATAGCCCTATTTACTATAGAAAAATAAGCATCTATCCCCTCTTCATTACACTTAACTGCATCTTCTGTTGTCGCTCCAGCTAAGCCTATTACTTTTGCACCATATTTTTTAGCTAATTTTGCAACTCCTATTGGTGCCTTTCCCATAGCAGTCTGATTATCCAATCTACCTTCTCCAGTTATAACAAAGTCTACACCTTTTAACTCTTCCTCTAATTTAATCTCTTCTAATATTATTTTTATTCCAGATTCTAACTTTGAATTTAAAAATGCTAAAAACGCAAAACCCAGCCCTCCTGCTGCTCCTACCCCTTCCACATTTGCTATATCTTTGTCTAAATCATTTTTGACTACATTAGCAAAGTTTCTAAGCCCATTATCTAACTCTTCAATTATTTCTGCTGTTGCACCTTTTTGAGAGCCATATATATGTACAGCTCCATTTTTCCCAAACAGTGGATTGTTTACATCACAAGCTATTTTAAAATTACATTCATCTAGTACTTTTAATCTATTATCTATTTTTATATGTCTTATTTCATTTAAAACTTTTCCACCTAATCCTACTAATTTGTTATTTTCATCATAAAACTCAAATCCTAAGGCTTGAAGCATACCTACTCCAGCATCATTGGTGGCACTTCCTCCTAAACCTACTATAAAGTTTCTACATCCCTTATTTATTGCTTCCTTTATTATTTCTCCAACACCATAAGTTGTAGTGTATAAAGGATTTCTAAGTTCAATTGGAACCAATGTCAGTCCTGATGCTTGAGCTATTTCTATTATTGCTGTATTTGTCTCTTTTAATAATCCATATGTTGCATTTACTTTTTTAACTATTGGACCAGTAACTTCTATGATTTCTTTTTCACCATTCATTCCTTGAACTAAAGCATCTACTGTTCCTTCTCCACCATCTGCAAGTGGTAATATCTTTACTTCTGCATCTTTTTTAACTTTTAATATTCCTTTTTTTATTGCATTCGCTGCCTCTATTGAAGATAAGCTTCCTTTCAAGGAATCTATAGAGATTAATATTTTCATATTTATCTACTCCTTATTTTATTATAAGAATAATTTCATTTTTATTTTATACCCTACATCTCTCTTTGTATATAACATATACTATTTATCTTATTTTTATTTTGTAAAAATACAAATATATATTAAATAGATTTTCGTTTGTAGAACTATTTACGTAATTATTATCATACATGTTTCTCTTTATACACCCAAATTGGTTATAGCAAGCCTTCACTTCCATCATATAAAAAAGGTATTACCAATTTTTAGGTAATACCTCTTTGTTTTATTTTCAATTTAAATTAATTTAAGTGATTTTTCTTAATCTCATCAAGTAGCCCATCTTCCAGATAAATCTCCAATGCACAGCCCACCATTGCCTTTACTGATTTATGAAGTTTATCATAAGCTTCCTCAGAATTTGCATAATTTAGAAACTCTTTTTCATGAACATATACCATTGGATTTATATCTAAAGCTATTTCTGTATACATAGTAGGACAAACTTGACTTACATTACCTATATCTGTAGAACCTACTGGCCCATCTTTCCCTTCTAGTATATCTGTTATACCTGCTTCGATTAAATTGTTTTTTGTTATCCTTTGAAGTACTTTATTGTTTATTATATTGTCAAAAGAATTTTCAAAATATCTATAAGAAAGTTTAGCTCCTGTCATTAACTCTGCTCCTTTTGCACAGTTTATAACTTTTTTAGTTACTTCATCTAAATAACTTCTTTCAGCAGCTCTTACAAAAAACTTACAAGCTGCTTTTTCTGGAACTATATTTGGGGCTTCTCCTCCATTTGAAACTATACCATGTATTCTAACATCTGATTTTACATGTTGTCTTAAAGCGTTTATTCCAGCAAAAGTAAGTTGCACTGCATCCAATGCATTAACTCCCATATGAGGATGACTAGCTGCATGTGCTGATACCCCTTCAAAACTAAACTCTAATGAATCTATTGCCAAAGCCTTGCAGTTTATATTATTGAACGCTTCTATATGCATCTGATAGCTTACATCAACATCGTCAAAAGCTCCTGCTTTAACTAAGTCACATTTTCCTCCTGTTGTTTCTTCAGCTGGTGTCCCTATTAATACAATTTTTCCTTTAAAATGTTCTTTTAACTTACTTAATACTATACAGGCTCCTAGTGTAGATGCCGCAATCCAGTTGTGTCCACAAGCATGACCTGGCTCTTTATCTTCTCCATATCCAGGAAGTGCATCATACTCAGCTAAAAATGCTATAGTAGGACCATCACTATCTCCTAATTCTGCTCTAAAAGCAGTATCCATATTGCAGTACGGATAAGTTGTATCAAATCCATATTCCTTCATTTTCTCTACTAAGTACTTTGATGATATATATTCTTCTTCGCCTAGTTCTGGGTTATTGAATATAAAATCACATACTTCTTCAATTTCTTTTCCAAGTTCATTCTCTATCTCATAGGCTCTTTTCTTTACACTATCTATCATAACTTACCTCCTATTAGAATCCTAGATATAATCCTATTGTCAAGAATACCATTACAAGAATTGTTAATACTACCATTAGAGGAACTACGAATCTAACCCACTTTGACCAAGGAATATTAGCTACTGCTAGTGCTCCCATTAAAACACCTGATGTAGGTGTTATTAGGTTAGTTACACCTATACCAAATTGATAAGCTGTAACTATCATTTGTCTAGATACATCAACTAAGTCTCCAAGTGGTGCAAGTACAGGTATTGTAAGTGATGCAAGTCCTGATGCTGATGGTATTAAAAATGCTATTAAACCTTCTATCAAGAAAGTTAAATTTATAAATATAGTTTTTGGTAGTCCATTTAATAAATTTGCTGCAGAATTTAAAATTGTATCTATTATAAATCCATTTTCTGCTATTATTACGATTCCACGTGCAAATGCTATACATAACCCAGCTGTCATTAAATCTCCTGCTCCACTTATAAATGAATTAACTATTTCATCTTGTTTAAGCCCTGACGCTATTCCTGATATTATACCTATTGCTGTAAATATCATTGCAATCTCAGTTATATACCATCCTAACCTTAAAACTCCAAATATCATAATTGCCATACCTATTACGAAAATTGCTATTACCATGGCTTCTCTTTTTGTAAATTCTTTTATGTTTGTATCAGTATTAGTCATTGATTCTTGATTTAGTGATATATCGTGTACTAAAGACTTTTTAGGGTCTTTTTTAACTCTATTGGCATACATCATAACAAATCCTATAGATATAGCCATATATATTATAAACATAACAACTCTAAACTCTATTCCAGAACCTGGTGTTATTTGTGACAATGCCTGTGCTATTCCTACAGAGAAAGGATTAGTAGTTGCCGCTCCAAATCCAGCTGTTGCTCCTATAAACACTGTTGCCACCGCAGTTAATGAATCATATCCCATGCTGGTCATAAGTGGAATAAATATCATATAAAAAGGTAATGTTTCTTCACTCATTCCAAAAGTTGTACCACCAAGACCAAACAAAATCATTGATATAGGTATTATTAAAAATTGAAACTTCTTCATTTTATTTACAGTGTGTGCTATAATGGCTTCTATTGCACCTGTTTTGTTAACTATTCCAAAAGCTCCTCCAACTATCAAAACAAATCCAACTACTTCAGCTGCATCTATAAATCCCTTTATAGGAGCTGAAAATACATCAGTAACACCTTGTGGATTTGATGGTGCTTTTTCATAAGTTCCAGCTACAACAACTGACCTTCCATCTATATCTACCCTTTCAAAATTTCCACTTGGTACTATCCAAGTAAGAACTGCCATTACCACTATTAATAAGAATATTATAGTAAGTGTCTGTGGCATACTAAACCTCTTCTTTTTTAAACTGCTCATTTGTAATCTCCCCACTTTTTAAATTAAAATATTTTATTATTGCATCCCTTTTCTATCCTATTTTGCATAGATGTAAAAAAGCTCAACATGGATACATGTTGAGCTAAATGTGCTAAATACAACATACCTACATCTTCCCTTTATCTTATCTAAGATAGCTCTCCATCAAAATTCGGGCTGATTTTGATGACAGTACTGTACTTATTAAATACAGTCCCAGCACTAGCTTTGGACACTAGCACTTCGGCACTTACTCCTTTTATATTGCTTCATTGGTTTCCGACCTCTTCAATATTAATCTTAGTAAATGCAACCTCTACCTCAATCTTTTTATTAGATGAGGTAATGCTTATTAAATTTTATTTATTGTAAATAATTGTAGCATAATATGTCGAGATTGTAAATATTTTCAATATAATAATACTTACATTTAATGACATTGACAAGTTTAATTTATACTATTCCAGTATATAATTATAACTTTAGTTTTATGTTTAAAAATATATTTATCTTCTCTTTTTTCTATATTATCTATATATTTATCTACCACTTCACCAAAATTAATCTTTTTATTTAATTCAGTTTCCATTTTAAGATGTATATCTTCTATGCTATCAAATTCAATTTCATTTTCTACATCAATAAACTTTGTGTCTGCACATATATTCAAAGAATGTAGTATATTTGGAATATATATATAATCTGGGCAGGTTCTATCTTTCTCCCCTAAATCAATATACAAGTCATTGAATAATGGCTTTTGAATAGCCCTTACTATAATTACTTTTTCTTTAGCCAACTTATTCATTTTATTCAAGGCATCTTTAATATTCCAAATTCTATAAAGTGAATTCACAGATAAAATGTAGTCACTGCACTCAATATTGACATCTTCCCACTTACCTTGTACTGTGTTTATATTAGTTATATTATGTTCCCTAATCTTTTGTTCAAGTACATCAAGCATATCCCTTGAAAAATCATTAGCAGTTACGACCTTGCATTTTTTAGAAAGTGGTATAGTAAATTTACCTGTACCTGCACCAATTTCTATAAGATTTTTTCCTTCATCTATTAATTTATCAATAAAATCAAATACTTCTTTTGAATAATCATAAAGTGTTGGATTATCATCATACTTATGAGATAATTTTTTAAAAAATAGTCTTTCCACCTCATCATCAAATGCTCTTTCCTTTGCATATCCTTCTTTATTTTCAATATACTCATGCCATTTTTTTTCGAAATCTATATCTTTATAATACATGATTAATCTTCCTTTCTAAAAATGTTAAGGTTGAGACTTATCATTTTCCATAATCAAAGTAAACCACTTTTACTAAATTAATGCTATATTAATTAAGTGCTTAACTAAATAATTGATTACTCTGCTCTAAAAATTAATAAAATTCTCAATAAGCTCTTTAGTGTAAGTATGCTTTGCACTTTTATATAATTCTTTGGAACCTATAATTTCAACTATCTTACCATTTAACATAACTGCAATTTCATCACTAAATTCCTTTACTAAGTCTATATCATGAGATATAAATAAATAGGTTATATTAAATTGTTTTTGAGCTTTTTTCAGAACTTGTACAACTTGAGCTTGTACAGATACATCTAACATTGATGTAGGCTCATCCAATATTATAAATTTAGGCTTTAATAAAAGGACTCTGGCTAAAGCAACTCTTTGTATTTGTCCTCCACTGACTTGATATGGGTATCTAGTTAAGATTTCCTCGCTGATTCCAACAAAACTTAAATATTCCTTTATATATTCTGTTGATTTATTCTTCTCATAGATTTTATGAATCTTTAATGGTTCTACAAGGCTATCATATATAGTTTTCTTAGGGCTTAGAGCTGAATCTGGATGTTGAAATATTACTTGCATCTCTTTTCTTAAATTCCTCATCTGAGAAAAATTATAATTACTTATATTTCTACCATTAAAATAAATTTTACCTCCATCAGATTTAACAAGTCTTAAAATAAGCCTTGATAAAGTTGATTTTCCACATCCGCTTTCTCCTACAAGACCCAAGGTTTTTCCTTCTTCTATTTCAAATGATACATCATCTACTGCCTTAACTATTTTCTTATTAATTATTCCGCTCCTAAACTCCTTATAAAGATTACAAACTTTTATCATAAATAAAACACCTCACCTTTGAGCTATTTACATCAAATAGCACTGGCTCATAATCAGAACATGATTTTTTTGCAACTTTACATCTTGGAAAAAATCTACATCCTTTTGGTAAGTTTGTTAGACTTGGTGCTATCCCATCAATAGGCATTAATTTTTTATTTGGCTGTGAATCAATTAGACCTTTTGTATAAGGATGTAAAGGGTTATTAAATACACTATCTTTAGAACCCCTTTCTATGATTTTCCCTGCATACATAACCATAACTTCATCACAAAGTTTTTTGGCTAACATTAAATCATGAGTTATAAGTATCATGCTAACACCCATATTACTTCTTAAATCACAAAATACCTCATATACTTGTTTTCTTATTATTGCATCTAGCCCTTTAGTTGGTTCATCTGCAATTATCCAGTTTGGGTTTAGTGCTGTCCCTATAGCTGCCAATACTCTTTGGCTCATTCCTCCACTTAGTTGGAAACCATAAGAATTGTAAATTAAATCAGTATTTGAAAATGAAAATTTTCTTAATATATCTAAGCTCTTACTCTTACATGAGCTCTTTTTTTCTTTTGCATGATAATAGAAAAGTTCATTAATATGACTTCCTACCTTTAACATTGGATTAAAAGAACTCGACGGATTTTGTGGTATTAATGCTATCTTTTTTCCTCTAATTTCTCTGAGTTCTTTTTCCTTAAGTTTTAATAAATCTTTGTCTTCATATAAAATGCTACCTGAGACAATTGAATTATTGGATACAAGGTTTAAAATTCCCAATCCTAGTACTGATTTTCCACTACCAGTTTCTCCAATAATTCCTGTAATTTTACCACTTTGAAAAGTTACAGATACTTCGTCTACAGCTCTCACTTTTCCTTCTTTAGTATTAAAATAAATTTTTAAATCTTTTATATTTATATCTCTGCTCATATTTTTGATTCCTTCTAAAGATATTGACTTAAAGAGTTGATTTTTTCATCAAACATATCCCTTAGCGCATCACCAACTAAATTTATACTACAACACAATAATAATATGCTAAAGCCTGGTGCCAGCAACAAATTAGGATAACTTCTAAAATGTGTTTTAGCATCATTTATCATAACTCCCCAATCTGCCTGTGGAGGTTGTATCCCTAATCCTAAAAAACTTAGCGATGCCATAGAAAGTACACTCTTCCCTATTCTTATTGTAAATAGTACTATAAATGGAGCAAATATGTTTGGAATTATATAATGAAAAATTATATGAAGATGGCTGGCACCTAATGCTCTTGCACCTTCAACATATTTTTCCTCTTTTACCTTTAGTACCTCTCCTCTAACTACTCTTGAAAACCCAGCCCAAGAAGTAAATACTATTGCTATTAATAAACTTTTTATTCCTGGACCAAGAACTCCAGCAAGAGCAATCATAAAGCTAAGACTTGGAAGACCTTGAAATATATTTACAATCGACTGAATTATCATATCTACTATACCACCACAATACCCTGCTACTATACCTACAAAACTTCCAAATATCATTGTTAATAAGGTTGCTACAAATGCTAAAGATATAGACACTCTAGCTCCATACAATATCCTACTTAAAATATCCCTTCCTAGAGTATCAGTCCCAAGTATATGCTCTCTAGATATTCCCATTAACCTATCCGCCATTTGCACCTTATTAGGGTCATATGGAGCTAATTTAGGTGCAAAAAAAGCAACAAGTATCATAATTATTAACACTAAAAAAGCTACTTTATGTATAAATAACATTCCTTTAAATTTCTCCATATCATTTACCTCCTATCCTTATTTTAGGATTAAGAAATAGATAACATATATCCACAACTAAACTAAATAATACAAATATAATTCCTGTAAATAGTACGTATCCCTGTACAACTGGATAGTCTCTACTCATTATTCCTTGTATTACATAGCTTCCCATACCTGGAATACTAAAAATAACCTCAACTACTGTAGAACCTCCTAAAATTGCACCAAAATAGTTTCCTAAAACGGTTACAATAGGCATTAAAGAATTTAAAAAAGCATATTTAAAAGTAATTATCCTATTTGGCAATCCTTTAGATTTTGCTACTGTTATATAGTTTTGTCCCATACTTTCTATTAAAGTTGCTCTATTTAACCTAGCTACAGTTCCTATTGTACCAGCTGCTAAAACAAATCCAGGCATTATTAAGTGTTTAATTGTTCCATACCCACTCGTAGGTAGCCACCTAAGAGTTTCACAAAATATACCTAGCATGATAATTGCTAACCAAAATCCTGGGATAGAAGTCAGAAATAATGATACAAAAGTACCAATCTTATCTATAGCTGAATCCTTTTTAAGAGCCATGATTATAGCTAATGGTATAGATAATACTATAACAAAAAACATAGCCATTAAAGATAAAGAGAAGGTTATTGGCAACCTTCTCAATATATCTTCTGTGATAGATGTCTTTTTGATATAGGAAAGTCCTAAATCTCCAGTTATAGCTTTTTTAGTCCAATTAATATATTGAACTACAATACTATCATTTAATCCTAACTCTTCTCTAACTATTTCTATTTCTTCTTCTGTAGGAGCAGAAACACCATCCATGCTTAAATATTCAACTGCTGGGTCACCAGGAGCTATAACACCCAATATAAATGCTAGAAATGTTATTCCTACCAAAATAGGAATAGTCATCAATATTCTTTTAATTAAATATTTAAATGAATTTTTCACTACTCACTCCACTCCATACTTACTAATGTAGTTCCATATAATGTCGGCTTGTACCCAGCTATTTTTTTATTATAGGCAATTAAGTTAACATCTTCAAATAATGGTATAGCTGATGGATGTTCTGCTGATATATCTTGAAGTTCATCATATATTTTACTTCTTTCATCTAAATTCATTGTTTTTTCTAATTTAGCTATTAACTCATCTGCTCTTTCGTTCTTATAACCTAACGAATAAGCTATATTACTTGACCCTGTACTTCTCATATAACTATCAAATATAGAAAATGGTTCTGCATTTGGAAGCCCTTGTGTGTGAAGTGCTATATCATAATTTCCTGTTTTTTGTGCTTCCTTAAAAGCAGCTCCATCAAGTATAGTTATTTTAGAATTTAATCCAACTTCACTTAATACAGATTGTATATACTCAGCAACAGTTTTATATGGGTAACGGTCTACACCATAAGATGGAATTATAAACTCTAGCTCCTTTGTTTCCCCTTTTAGTTCATCCTTTATTATTTTCTTTGCTTTTTCTGCATCATAAACAGGTTTAATTTCCTTACCAAAAGGAGAACCTTGATTCAATATATTCATAGTTGGAGTTCCGTATCCTCCATAAAATTTATCTACTATGGTTTCTCTATCTACCAGCAAACTTAAAGCTTCTTTTATTTTCACATTATTAAACGGTGCTCTAGTACCATTTGTTGATATAAATTGAGTTATTGTTGATGGAGACGATTTAATCTCAAAGTTTTCATCCTTTACTAGTTCACTAGCTAACTCTGGAGTAATTGCCCCTAAATCCATAACACCCATAATTTCTTCTGATTTAAGTGCTGTGTAACGAGTTTGAGCATCTTTAATTACGTTTACTCTTACATTTTTAATTTTACTTTTTTCTCCATAATAATCTTGATTTCTCTCTAACAAAACATATTGTTCTTTTTCTCTTTCTTTTATTTTAAATGGCCCAGTTCCTTGTGCATATTTAGTAAAATCTCCAGTTTGTACATCAAAACACTCTGGACTATACATAGCACTTCCAAACCTAGCCATATTATATATTAAAGTTGATATCGGTTTACTAAAAGTAAGTTTAACTTCATAGTCTGAAACTTTACTCACATCTTGTAAATTAGGATATGTTTTTTCTATATCAAATGAATAAAAAGGCGAAGATTTAGTTTTCATACTCATATAACGCTCAAAGTTTTTTACTACTGAATCTGCATTTAATTCTACTCCATCATGGAATTTTACACCTTTCTTTATTGTAAATGTCCATTCTTTATAATCATCTGAATTTGACCACTTCTCTGCAAGCTCAGCTTTTGGTTTTCCATCATTGCCTAACCCTATCAATGGCTCCCATACATAAAGTATTGAACTTGTGTAATACGCATCTTGCTCTCCTGGAGCCAAATCCCTAGCTGCTGCTAAAACTACTTCCTTTTCATTATTCATCTTGCTAACATCATTATTTTCTTTTGGTTTGCCACATCCAACTAATAAGGACAACATTAACACAACTGTTAAAACTATACTAATCAGCTTCCCATTTAAATTCTTCCTCATGATATACTTCCCCCTTATTTATAAATATGAGCATTAAAAAAGTTATAGCAAATAATGCTATAACATCCCATTTTAATATGTATACTTTAGTTTCCAAATTCAATATACAAAATAATAAATTTAGTTGCTCCCCCCTAAATTTATTTACTAATATTTAATGTAGGTATCTGACTTACATTTTATACCTCAACCTTACCAAGTAACCTATGGTAGATATGAGGAATTTATTCATGCTTACAGTGATGGGTTCGTGTTGGACTTTCACCAACTTCCCTACTCTTTAAATATGTTTATTCAGTTATTAACTTAATTGTATGCAATCTTATATGGATTGTCAACTTAAATCAAAATATATCACTATTTGTAAAGTAAAATATTGTACTTATCTATGTTACGTACTTTAGAAATTAAAATTCTAAATACTTACTGTATCTCTACTGAATATTTTCCAAGTGATAATGATATTAATATTAATGCAATTAATATGATAACTAGACAAAAAATATTTTATATATCTCCCCATTATGTTTTATTTTACAACTTAATTATTATTAGACAACGTATAGCTAAAATGCCTATAATATACTATTTAAATCAAGTAGATATTTTTTTACTAGTCTTCTATAATTAAAAAATAAAGCCATACAAAATAATCTAATTTGTATGGCTCTACATCTATTAATCTACACCTAACACAGCTTTAACCTTAGATGCTATTGTAATAACCCTTGGTCCAAATATAACTTGAACTGAGTTTTTCTTTTTAACAACTCCACTTGCTCCTAACTCATTTACCCAAAAACAATCTTCATAAAATCCATCTATTGAATTTAACTCTACTCTAAGTCTAGTTGCGCAGTTCGTAATGTTTTTTATATTGTCACTCCCTCCTAAACCTTCTATTATAGAATATACAAGTTCTGTATCCTTATCTTCTACTGTCCCGTTGTCTGTAGATTTAACAGCACCTGCAGATTGTTTTTCTCTATATTCTTTCTTACTGTAAAGCTTAACTTCTTCTGAACTTCTTCCTGGTGTTTTTATATCAAACTTCTTAATTGCCCATGTAAATATTACATAAGTAACTACAAAGAATATTGGTATTAAAAATAATAGAGGTAATGCATCCACTTTTTGAGGTTGTAATAAGTTAGGGAACATATTTCTAAATGATTCACCCATTATAGAAACATTAAACATCTCTGTAAACACATATGTTAATCCTGCTAGTGGAACATATGCCACAAAGTACAATAATGGTGCAACAAACAAGAATGTATATTCTATAGGTTCTGTTACTCCTACTAGCATAGCTGTCACTATTGCTGGTATCAATATACTTAGGGCTTTTTTCTTATTAACATTATCGGATAACTTGTACATAGCTAAAGCTGCTGCTGGTAATATTGCAAAATGTATTAGTAATCGCCCTGTTGTAAAATTACGAGTAATATAAGATAGTGTATCTGGGTCTCCCATTTGAGCCAATCTGATATTGTTAACACCTTCGTAAATTGCTCCACCTACTTCCATTGTTCCACCTACTCTTGTGTATTCTATAGGAAATGCAATTAAATGGTGTATCCCAAATGGTAATAACGCTTTATCCATTGCTCCAAAAGTAAATGTTCCTAATAATCCACTTGAACCTATCCAATTACCAAGCTTAGATAATGCTAAACCTATTGGTGGCCATATGAAGTACATTCCTGTGCCTAATACTATTGCTGCTATAAACATCATAATCATTGAAGACCTTGCTCCTGAGAAAAAAGATAATGCACTAGGAAGTTCTGTGTCAACAAATTTGTTATGTACTGCACTAGCCACAAAACCTGCTATTATAGCTCCAAATATACTACAGTCATATGAGAATATTCCTAAGAAAGAACCATATAATGAGCTACGACTATATGCTTCTGCCTCACCTAATCCAGATGCCATAAATGCTTCCGCTGTAACTGTGTCTGAATTTATACCATTTGCTATTAATAATGTGTTTATAACTGTGTGCATTCCTATGAATAAAACAATTCCTCCTAATGCACCCCACCCTTTTTCCTTTTTAGATAATCCAAAAGCTATACCAGTAACAAAGAATATAGGTAAATATCTCATTACCATAAATCCTAGGTCATTTATTACTTTAAAGAATACATTTATAAATGAACCTTCCTGTATTAACCCGCTGAGCCCTAAAGCAGAAACGTTTTCCATATTTGCAAAAGCTGACCCTAATCCTATAAATACTCCTGCTACAACAAGTAATATAACAGGAATCATCATTGCTCCAGAAAGTACTTGTAATTTATCCTTCATAGTATTATTTCCTCCATTTTTATTGAAATGCTAAACTATATAATGCATATATATAAACTTCTATAGCTTTATATAGTGTGTCCATACTTATGTTTTCATTTGCCTGGTGTGAATTTGGAATATCTCCCTCTATTGTGGGACCAAATGCAACTCCATTTTCTAATACCCTTGCATAAGATGCAGCTCCTTTTGTAAAAAGTTCTGCTTCTTTTCCAAAAACTTGTTTATATGCAATTGATAACTTATTTATTAACTCACTATCTGGTTCTACATACAATAGTTTTAAATCCTTATATATATTAACTATTAAATTTTCTTTTTTTCCAATTTCATTGATTTTATTAATTATAAATTCCCAACTTATACCCTTAGGATATCTAAAATCTATTTTCATACTTAACTCATTTTTTTCTAATAAAAGGCTCATTATACATATTGTAGAAATTCCCATATCTACATCTTCTGTATATAATCCTAATTTTTTTCCATGATTATCATCTGTAAAGTATGAATTTAAAATATCTTTTATTATGATTCCTTTATCATTTAGCTTTTTGATTTTATCTAAGTCCTTTGCTAAATTGAATGCACAGTTATATGACCTGTGTGGGTTTCTTGATAAAGCCCTTTTTCCTATATATCTTACTAATATTTTATCTTCTTCAATTTCTTCTATCTCTGTATAATAAACCAATAATTTTATTAAATCTTCCTTATCATTAGTTTTAAAAATAGCTTCAATTTTATCACATACAAATCCATCTTCTTTATTTGACTTTATCTCAACTAAATTGTGATTTCTAAGTCTATCTTCTTTTATTTCCTTTTTTAGATTAAAGTACAAAATACCCTTCTCTCCATTTACTATTGGGAAGTTTCCATCTGGAGAAAATGCAAACTTTGGCTGTTCATTGATGCTAAAGTAATGCTCCATACATTCCCAAGTTGTTTCTTCAGCTCCACCTACTATCAATCTAATCTTTCTCTTTGGTTTTTCATTAAGTTGCCTTAAGAAAAGTAATGCATATAAAATTCCTACCAAAGGTCCTTTGTTATCATTAACACCTCTACCATAAAGATAATTATCTTTTTCACAAACTTTAAAAGGTTCACTCTTCCACAGCTCTTTAGTATATATTGGTACAACATCTATATGATTAAGTACCCCAACTACTTCTTCGCCTTCTCCATATTCTATATGGATTGCATATCCATCAAAATCTTTTACAACAAAATCTTTGTCTTTTGCTATTTGAATAAGCTTATCAAATGCATTTCTTATTTCTACCCCAAATGGCTGATTTATATCTACTGTACTTTCATCTCTAACTGAAGGTATCTCAACTAGACCCGCAATATCTTTTACTATGTTCTCTTGATTGGATTTTAAATAATCAATAATTAGCTCTTTATTTACTATCATCTTAATTATTTATCACCCCTTTATATTAGTTTTACAAAGCATTTAAGTTCATATCTACATTATAAATTTTGAATATTGTTTTTTCAATATTTCAAATACTTCTCTAAATTACCATAATGATACGGTAAATAATCAACAGATTGTGACAAAATCATAATCTACCATTTATTAACATTTTAATTAACTGTTATCTCTAAATTTAATGTAACTTACTTCTAATAAAATATCTCAAAAAAGAGAGTCTCTCAAAATGAACTTTTTAGTCCATGAGACATTCTTTGTTGTGTGAAATCAAATATATTTTCACCATTTCAACAATGAAAAAGAGGCTTATCTCTATTTTGAGATAGCCTCTTTATATCTATTCAATTTCCATTATCACACTATTGATATCTACATTTCTAGGTTCTAGCCTATACTTTATTATTCTCTTAACAGCATCCACATCATCCATTATTACTACAGGAGTTATTACGTGTAAATCATTTGATGTTATAATATCCAAATCTACTTCCATTATTAAATCTTTAGCTTTTACCTTATCTCCTGCCTTTACCTTAACATCAAATGGTTTTCCTTCTAGTGATACTGTCTCTAATCCTACATGTATTAACATGTTTGTTCCATCAGCACTCTTAATCATTACAGCATGCTTTGAATCAAATATGCTGACTATTTCACCATCAACAGGAGAATATAACTTCCCCTCGCTCGGTATTATAGCTACTCCATCTCCCATCATCTTTTGAGCAAAAGCTAAATCTGGGACATCTTCTAAATTAACTAAATTTCCCTTAAATGGACTATATATCTTCTCAGTCTTATTTTCTTTTTTCTTAAATATGTTAAACATAACACACTCTCCATACTATAAAATTTTATGCTAATACTTTTCTTAAAGCCTTTGCTACTCCATCATTTACATTTGTATCAGTTACAAAAT
This sequence comes from Clostridioides sp. LIBA-6822, assembly GCF_056688955.1. Lineage (NCBI taxonomy): Bacteria > Bacillati > Bacillota > Clostridia > Peptostreptococcales > Peptostreptococcaceae > Clostridioides > Clostridioides sp. LIBA-6822. Next base: position 3,639,621 of record NZ_CP196995.1, read on the forward strand.
CCGCCTTAGACTTTACTTCATCTATAGCATTTCCCATAGCAATACCAAGACCTGCAAATTCAATCATAGATATATCATTTTCATTATCACCTATACAAATAACTTCTTTGCTATCTATACCTAATATCTCACAAAACTTTTTAACTGCAATACCTTTTGAAGTACCTTTACTCATAACTTCAAAATTTATCTTTCCAGAACTTACTACTTCTAAATCTCCTTGTTTTTTAAGCTCACTCTTTGCTTTTTTTAGAGACTCTGAGTCTTCTGAAAATAGTATACACTTTAAAATCTCATCTTCAGCTCTTTCTAGTAAAATTTCACAGCTTGCATTTTCTATTATTTCAATTCTGTCTTCTTCTTTATTTTTACTGTTTACTAATCTGTATGGATGTTCTTCTCCTATTTCATTGTTAGCTATAATTCTTCTACATCCCTTAAAATGTCTATTTAAATTATATTTTTCACCTATTGTGTATATCTTTTCTAGTGCATCTTTACTTAAAGCTTTTTTATACTCATATCCTGGTAAATTAAAATATGTTCCATTAGTTGAAATAACATATATATCATCACCTAAAATGCTTGTAAAGTATTTCATAACATTATAAGGTCTTCCTGTAACTAATGCTACCTTAATTCCCTTTTCCATAGCTTCTTTTAATGCTTTAATATTTTCTTCTGATATTTCAAATCCTTTACCCATTAAAGTCCCGTCCATATCAGTGCAAATTAATTTATAGCTCATTTGTATCACATCCTAGTAAGATTTTTCTAATATTTCAACAAGGTCTTCTTTCTTTCCAAAAGGTAAAAATCCTAAAACTGGACAACTTATTATTTCTTCTAACTGCTCTCTTGTAACATTAAACTCAGACATTTTTGTCTTAAGACCTACATTCTTTAAAAAACTTTCTATTTCATTCTTTAAAGCTTTAGCTGCTTCATTATCTTCTACATTTTCTAATTCTTTGTTGAATATTCTAGCTACTTTAGCAAATTTAGCTATATTATTGTCACAGAACTTTTCTGTAAATGCTGGGAATACTATAGCTAAAGCTTCACCATGAGGAATATGTGTAACCCCTCCTATTATCTCACTTAGTGGATGTGGTGCTGCTGCTCCAGCATTTGCTAGTGAGCTTCCACCTAATGTATCTGCTACTGCTAGTTTTGTTCTATATTCTATATTGTTTTTTTCTTCCATTACCTTAGGTAGATAGTTAACAACTAATTCCATAGATTTTTCAGACATTATCTCTGTAAAATCATTAGCATTTGGGTTTATGTAACTTTCAAATGCATGAGTAAAGGCATCAAATGCTGTTGATGCAGTAATTCTCTCTGGTAAAGTCAGCATAAGTTCTGGGTCTACTATACATTCTCTTGAGAAACAATTTTGATGGAATATTGTATTTTTCTCGCTTCCTCTTGATATTACTGCTGCTTGTGTAACTTGGCTTCCTGTTCCAGAAGTAGTTGATACAGCTATTAATGGTAATTCTTTTTCACTTACTTTATCATATATTTTAAATGCATTTGTATATGTATTAAACATATAATCCCAATCTATTTTTTCTAGTCCAAAAGTTAAGGCTAATATTTTAGCAGTATCTATACTTGAACCTCCACCAACAGCTAAAACAACATCTACAGATTCTTTTTTAGCTAACTCAAAGCCTTCATTTATTAGCTCTACAGTTGGATTTGGCTGTACCTTATCAAAGTGTACAACTTCTATACCTTTTCCTGTTAAATCTAATCTAACTCTTTCATATAACTTGTCTAATGGCTCTACATTTGGAGTAGTAACTAACAAACATTTCTTTCCATATTTTCCTATTATTCTAGGTAACTCACTTAAAGTTCCTTGTCCAAAATTGATTCTTGATGGTTGATAAAAGTTAATCATATTTTTCCTCCCTTAAATTATTGCCTTCATATTCAAATTATACCTATCACAGGATTTTTAAGGCAATACTTTAACTGTTAACTCTTATTTACTAAAGCTTATGGCAATTAATAAACAATCAATGTTTTATTATTACCATATCATTATGTAAATTTTATTAAGTAGTCATGTGATAATTTTATAAACAATCTTATTGTATAATTAACTTAATATCTTATAAATAAAAATTATTGTATTCAGAGGACGTCTATAGCTAATAAAAGAGTACTTTTATTGTAATAAATAAATTAAAGGAGAATTAAATTATGAAATATTTAATAGATAGTGCAAATCTTGATGAAATTCAAAAGTGTTTAAGGTATGGATTTAAAGGAATAACAGCTAATCCATCTATGTATCTTAAAGAAAATGTAAACTTTTATGAATTCATTGAAGCATGTACTAATTTAAATCCAGAAATATTAACTGCTGAAGTTATAGGAAATGATTTATATGAATTACTTGAGTCTTGTGATAAGATATCAAATATAAACAAGAACACTATAATAAAAATAAATTTTTCTGAAGTTGGCTTAGAACTTATAAACATATTGAATGGTAAAGGTGTAAAAACTGCATGCACCTTAATTTTTAATACAAATCAAGCGTCATTAGCTATAAATGCAGGTGCTGATTACCTATTCCCTTTCATAGGTAGAAATGATGAAAATGGATATGATGGTATAAAAAACCTTACAGAAATATGTAACCTTATATCAATAAATGGATATAATACTAAAGTTGTTGCAGCTTCTATTAAAAATGTATTCCACTTAACTCAAGCATCTCTTTGTGGATGTGATTATGCAGCTGTAACATATGATTTATTTAAAAAAGCTTCTTTTAACCAGCTTACAGTAGATGGTACCAATACTTTTGAAAAAGATTGGTCCCAAGTTAATAAATAGCAATTAAGATTTAGGAGGGTTTGCATTGAACAAAAGATTATTAGATATTGCAGAATTATTGCTAAATAGTTCAGACTATATTACTGTAAATACTATTGCTGAAGAATTAAATGTTAGTAATAAAACTATTCGTAATGACCTTGTTATTTTAGATGAATGGCTTTTAGAGTTTGACTTATCCTTAGATAAAAAGACGGGTTCAGGAGTTATTATTCTAGGTAATGAAGATATAAAACTTAAAGTTATTAGAGATATCAACGATAAATCAAATTGTATATATGCGTACTCTCCTGAAGATAGAAAAAGATATATTTTGAGTAAATTGTTTATTAAAAATTCTAAGTTTAGGATTCGTGATATTTGCAATGAACTACATGTTAGTAGAGCCACTGTGCATAAGGACTTGGTAGTTATTCAAAAGTTTTTGCAAAACTTTAAAGTAGTACTAGTTAGAAAAACCAATAATGGTGTATATCTAGAAGGTAAAGAAAAAGATATTAGAAAGGCAATTTTTGAACTTGCTACTTCTAATAAAAGTTATACTGAACTTAAAGAAATATTATTCTCGATATCTGATAAAGATAAGGATACTCCTTCAACAAAAATATTTAAGGAGTTATTCAATTATGATTTCGAGAAATTATCTCAAATTACTCTACATACTTTACAAGTAGAAAAAAGTAATCTCAGTGATGAGTATTATATAAATTTCTTAATACATATAGCTATATGTATTAAAAGAATTTCTATTAACAGATATATTAACTTATCTGAAAGTTTTTTTAAAGAATTATTAGAACATGAGTGCTTTGGAAAATCAAAAACCTTATGCTCTAATCTAAGTGAAGCTTTTGATGTAGAATTTATTGATGAAGAGGTTTGTTATATTCTTCTTCATATAGAGGGATTACTCAAATCAATAAAGAAAATAACTACTCTTGAACCCCTTAGAAGTGAAGAAATTACAGAGTATAATCTATCTGAAGCAATAGCTACTTATTGGGGTGATATACTAAATCTAAATTTAAAAGAAGATTTAGTATTAATAAAATCTCTTGCTAATCACCTTAAGTCAGTTTTACACCGAATAAATTATGGATTTACTATTACAAATCCCATATTAAATGATATAAAGAGAACATTTCCATACACATATAAGGCTGCCAAAGAGTCTAATACTGTTATTAAACGTTTGATGAATTACGAGGTCAATGAAGATGAAATAGGATATCTTACTTTATATTTAATATCAGCAATAGATAGAAACAAAGCTCCCTTAAATACTGTTTTAATATGTCATTGTAGTGCTGGTGTATCCAACTTATTAGTTCAAAAATTAAGCTTTGAGTTTAACCAGATTAATATAGTTGAATCTATCCCCATCTCTTCTATTTCATTTACAAATTTTGAAGATGTAGACTTAATACTAACTACTGCTCCTGTAGACTTTGAACATCATGCTGAGTTGATAAATATAAATGCCCTTTTAAGCAAGCATGATATCTCTAGACTTAGTACAATTATTAAAAAGCTATATTCTGAAAAAAATAAAATACTATCATTTAAATAAACATAAAAAATATCAAGATGACTTAAGTTATCTTGATATTTTTTATATTTAAAGTAAATTTTACTATTTTATTGAGTACAAGCACTATTCATATTGTTAGTTTCTTCAGTATTTTTTGCAAATTTTGTAGTTACAAACCCTATTGTTTTTATTATTAATAGCAAAGATATTAATGAATATATAGATATCATAAAGTTCTTACTTATGATTCCAGATGCAACTATTATAAATCCATCTAAAATAAATAGTATAACTGGTAACTTCAAGAACTTAATTATCCTATTAATAAGCATGGCCACTAAATCAGTTCCACCAGTACTACATCCCCTTATTATCGCTATACCTATAGCAGTTCCCACTAATAATCCACCTATTATCCCTGCCACTAATAAGTTGTCAGTTATATGAGTTTGTGGTATTACTTTTAAGAATAATGGACCCATAAGAGTTATATATAATGTTTTTATTCCAAAGCCTTTACCCAAAAATAATACTCCCATTACTAGAAGTGGCATAGATATTCCTAAAGAGATATTCTCAACAGGCATTGATAAAAATGTACTAAGTACAACAGATAATCCTGTTATACCTCCTGGAGCTAGTGTATGCTCTGCAAAGAAAAAATTAACTGCTAATGCCATTAAAAATGCTGATATTGTTATTAATAAATAGTCTTTTACCATTTCTTTTTTCATTTAATAACCTCCAATAATTACATTATTTCAGTATAAAAAATCAATTAGATTATTCTGATTTCTCATAGTTTTTCATAAAAGTAATGCTTCCTTAAAACATTAAGAAAGCATCTCTTTTATCATAGTTTATTTACCTTATTCTAAACCAAATTTTGCAGTTGCTTCATCTATAGCTTTTCTACAATTCTTAACACCTGCTGTTATACCATCTTTATCTTTGAATATTGCTGAAGATAATATTACAATATCTGGATTACACTCTATTAATGGTTCCATATTATCTGCTCTTAATCCACCATCTATTGCCAACTCACATTTAGGATTCTTTTCGTCTATCATTTTTCTAGCTCTCTTAACTAAATCAACAGAACTCTTTCTCCATCCCCAGTTATCTTTTCCATCTGTTTCATCAACACCATGAACAACTATTTGTAATCTATCTATATCATATATAGCTTCATCAACAAAACATAATGGTGTGTAACATCCAACTGTTAATCCTACTTTCATACCAAATTCTCTACAGTAATTTATTATGTATGCAAGAGGAGCTCCTAAGAATTGCTCAGCTGGTATTATTAACATATTGCACCCTGCCGCCGCTATTTTTTCTATAAATAATCTATCACAATCTCTTGTGTATATATGACATTCTATTGGCTTATCTGTTACTGGTCTTATTGCTTCTATTATTTGATGCCCACCCATAAGTTGCATATTTTTTAAGTCATGCATATCTGCTGCATCTGAATGTACGTAGTCTACGCCAGCATCCATTGCTTCCTTAACTACTGCTGATATGTGCCCATAATTTACATGTGCTAATCCTGCTGCTATTTTTATGTGTTTCATATTTATGTACCTCCATATTTTACTTTAATTAGTATTAGATATTAGTTTTTGATACTTTTTAACGTATTATTACTTTTATTGATGTCTGTATTTCTTGTATGAACTTATTCTGCTTTTGTGAACTTATTTTGCTTTGTAAATTAATATTACACTGATATAATTCTTTTCACAACAGTTTTACTACTCCTTAAAATTACCTTTATATTGTGGTAAATTATAGACATTAATTATGTATAAAAGTTAGTTTTTTACCACATTCTTATGGCATTTATTGTCTATACTAGGTCAATTGATATCACTAGTTCACTTAATATATAATCAGACTATAAATACAAATTTGCTTAATAAAAAGCATCATTCATAATAATATTAATAAAGGGGAGATGTAAAATGAGAAACTGTATTATTGCTCAATCTGGAGGCCCTACAGCTGTTATCAATGCTTCTGCCATTGGTATTTATGAAAAGAACTTAGAAACTAAATACTTTTATAAAGTGTATTTTGGTATCAATGGAATCGAAGGTATATTAAATAAGAATATAGTAGATTCAGAATGTTTAAATAAGGAAGACGTACTAAATTTAAAACAAACCCCCTCTTCTGGTCTTGGTTCATGTAGGTATAAGCTAGCTGATTATAAAATAAATTCTTATGATTATGACAGAGTTATAAATATACTAGATGAGTATGAAATAGATACATTATTTTACATAGGTGGAAACGACTCTATGGACACAGTCATGAAATTTTCTCAATACTGTAAAAACACTACTTGTAAAATAAAGTTTATAGGAATTCCCAAAACAATAGATAATGATTTATTGGGAACTGATAACTGTCCTGGATTTGGTTCCGCTGCAAAGCTTATTTCTACACTAATAATGGAAACTTACTTAGATTTTTCTATATATAAAAATAATGGAATATTCATACTTGAAACTATGGGTAGAGATACTGGCTGGTTAGCCGCTTCTTCTGCACTGGCTAGACTCAATGACGACAATCCACTAGTTGATTTAATATACCTTCCAGAAATTGAATTCTATGAAGATAAGTTTGTAGAAGATGTTAGAAGAGTATTTAAAGAAAAAAATAAGGTTTATATAGTTGCATCAGAAGGTATAAGAGATAAATATGGAAACTTTATATGTGAGCAAAAAACTTCTACTCATGATAAATTTGGTCATTCTCAATTAGGTGGAGTAAGTAACTATCTAAAGGACCTTATAGTATCATCATCAATTACAACAAGAGTAAAAACTTTAGAACTTGGCGTAATACAAAGATGTGCTATACATTTAGCTGCAGATACTGACTTAAGACAAGCTGCTGAAGTTGGTGCACATGGATTAGAACTTTCTCAAAAAGGATATACAGGTGTTATGGCTACTATTAATAGAATAAGTAATACTCCTTATAAGTATGAAGTTAATCATACTGATATTTCTAAAATAGCTAATAAGACAAAGTATTTCCCTATAGAGTGGATAAATAAAGAATGTAATCATGTGACTGATGATGCTTTAGATTACCTATCTCCACTTATTCAAGGTAACCCAGATATCAAATATAAAAATGGACTACCTTCTTTCTCAGTACTTTACTAAACAATCGTCAAGATGTGGAATATATTCAATAGACTCACATTTGAATACACAAGGGACTGTCACGCTAACAATTATAAATCGTTATTTGACAGCCCCTCCATGGATTTCAATGGTAGATACAATTCCAAGGAATAGTATCCTCAATTAAATTTCGACAAAATTTTTCTAACATTCTTAATCAACTCACTATACTTTAATTTATCTACTATCATGTATAACCTGTAATATTATATCAGCTGCTTTTTTTGAACCTCCTGCATCATAAAAGCTTTTTGAGAGTCTATTTGCATTTTGTTTGTATTCACTGTCATTCATAACTTGAAATACTGCATCCTTAATATATTCTGTATTATTTTCTTTTAACATAAGTCCTGCCCCCAAATCAGCAACTCTATTAGCTACCATTCTCTGCTCTGAATGTTGTGGAAATAATACCATGGGTACTCCATAATATAAACTTTCATTAACACTATTCATTCCACAATGAGTAATAAACACATCAGCTTCTTGGAGTATGATAATCTGTTCAACACTATTTTCAACCTTAAAATTATTTGGTATATGTCCTAAATTTTTAATATCAGTATTTCGACCCACAGACATAATTACATCAACATCATAATCTTTAAATGCACTTATACAGTTTTCATAGAATTCAATATTTTTATTATTAATTGTACCAAGTGAAATATATATTAGTTTTTTCTTTCTCTCTTTAGATTCGACAATCACCTTTGATATTGATGGTCCTACAAAAGAATACTTACTAGAAAAAGTTTCTACCCTCGGTTGAAATTCTTTTGATGTATATACAATAGTATTCACATCGTTATCATTAGAAACTATAGAAATAAAATTTTTTACCTTATATCCTTTTTTTCGTAAGAGCTTTACTTTTTTATTAATGCGTCGCATACCAAAAATCATACGAATAATTTCACTAAAACTTTGCTTCATCATTTTTGCTGTATATTTATTAATTGCAAAAGTTGTTGTAGAGCATATATATGGAATATTAAGTTTTTGTGCAAATAACTTTCCCCAAAAACTTAATGAATCTGATACAATACAATCTGGATTAAAATCTTTAAGTTCTGTACAAACTTTTACATCAAAAGATATCGTAGTATCTACAATCATCTCAATTAATCCAGCAAAATCCTTGCCTATTTTGCTCTCATCTCCAGGGTGTAATTCTGGAAGATACTTATCACAGCAAATAAATTTTGCTCCCGCACCCTCAATTTTATCTTTGAATTCTTTAAAAGAATAATACCATACTTCATTACCTCTACTTACCAATTCACGAACTACTTCAATCGTAGGATTAGTATGACCATATGCTGGAATACTGAAAAAGACTACTTTACTCATATTTTAATCCTCCTTTTACAATCTCTCTAGAACTCACTCTTCTTTACTTACCACTCCTATACTACCTACAAAATTTATCAAATCACGTTGATGAACAATTCCTAATCCTCTATCTTCATCTCCAAGTATCAATAATTTATCTCCTGCATTTATATTAAATATATCTCTGGCTTCTTTTGGAATAACAATCTGACCACGTTCACCAACTATGACAGTTCCAAAGAAAAATTTTCCTTTAGGTGGTACTATAATACCTGTTTTTTCTTCCGAATGATTAACTAAGTCATCTAGTTTGACATTGTACAATTTTGTAAGTTTAATGCAACTATCTATATCTGGAGTAGATTCTCCACTTTCCCATTTTGCTACTGATTGCCTAGAGACATCAAGCTTTTCAGCTATCTCTTCTTGTGTGTACTGGTGTATTTTTCTTAGTCTTTTCAAATTCGTATTAATCATATTTTTCATACCTCCTATATTTATAGTATTGGATTTATCACCTAAATTCTATCACCTAATCTTAACATTAATGTGTATACTTATATACATTTAGCTAACATATCTTCTTAAATTATAATTAGTTAGACAATAAATATTTAGTCATGCTATTATTATGTATAATAGTAAAGAGAGAAATAGTTTTATCATGACTAGAAAAAGTAAAAATTATATAGAAGATTTAATATGAAATAATTATACTAATTGAAAAGGAAGTAATATATGAAAATAGCAATCATAACAACAGAATTTTTAAAAGATTTTGTAGAGAATTCTATAAAAAAGTTAAATATTAATGCAGAAATTGAAATATATATTTATAAAGATTTTTCTCATGTTGGAGATTTGTATCTAGAAATCGAAGATAAATTTGATGGATTTGCAGTTAGTGGTCCTATTCCTAAGGAAGCTATTACAAAAAAGGCTGGGACTATAAAAAAACCTTTAGTTGATTTTGGTACTGATTTACAAAGTTACTATGATATGTTTCTAAAGCTTATTTTCAAATATAATACATTAGATTTTTCTAGAGCATACTTTGACCTAATGGATTGGGCAGATAATCCAAAAGACATCTCATATTATTTATCAAATGGTACATTTGGAGACTTAATGAATAGTATTAATAGAAATGCGTCTAAAATGAGTTTATCTGATATAGCAAAACTCGAAAAAAATATTGCAAAAAAACATATTAATTTATGGAATGAAGGTAAAATTGATTTTTCTACTACTCGTTTCAGTAGTATTGTTCCTATGTTACAAGATGCAGGAGTAAATTTTCATTTCATATACCCTGATATAGGTTTATTAAAAAGTACTTTTAACAACTTAATAAAAGATATTCATTTACATAGAATGAAGGGAAATCAACCAAGTGTAATATATATAACAGTTAAAGATATAAATTATGATGATTATACTTTAGACCAAGTTTATAAAATATTAAATAGTATAAAAAAAGATAAATTAACCGATTTTATAATTGAAAAAAATAGTAATTCTTTTAAAATCTTCACTAAATGTGAAACTATTAAATCATTAACTAAAAATTTTACTACATGTTATATAAAAGAATCTATTGAAAATAGTATTGATATTAAGGTATGTGTTGGATATGGAATTGGTAATGATATAAAACAAGCTATGTCTAGTGCCATAAGTGCTAATAAGGAGTCTAAAATAAACCCTTTAAATTACAGTTTCTTAGTTAATGAAAATTATGAGACAGTAGGGCCTTTATTATCTGATAAGCTACTTACTGTTTCAAATAAAGTGACTCCACACATAAATACAATTGCTAAAAATTCTAAACTTTCTACTCTTACTATTCAAAAGATTATATCCGTTACTGAAATCCTACAAAGAGATGAAGTTACTCCTAAGGAATTATCTTCTTGTTTAAATGTAACAGTAAGAACTGCCAATAGATTTCTAAGTAGTCTATTAAAGTCTGGAAATGCTACTATATTATATGAAAAACAAAACTCAACAAAAGGTAGACCTGAAAGGGTATACAAATTATTTATATCAGAAAATGAGTATTAAAATATAGAATGCATAAAAATATTTTATCTTTGAATGATAAATAAAATTATATAATTTTTTAAAAGGTATATCTTAAAAACACAAATATAAGATATACCTTTTGTAGTATTTATAATCAAACAACCAACAAAATTTCACGTTCTTTTGATAAGGAAATAAACTAGTATAAAAATTATAATTCTATATTTTGAACTTTACATCTCTTTTAAGGAGTCGGAATACCCTCTGGAATAGGGCATTTGTATGTTCTTCCATTCATAGATTTATCAAATTCTTCTTTTGCTTTTTTAGCTATTTCTGGATTATTTAATATTTTAGCTCCAAACATAGCCATAATTTTCGCTGCATATATCATACCTTTTTCTCCTATAGAACTTCCTGCACAGGATGTAAACTGCCAACTATGACCTGGTGCACCTAGATTTGTACATCCTGTAAAAAAGTATGCTGTCGGAACTATATGCATTACATCTCCAATATCAGTAGAGCCATAACTATTAAAGTTTGTAACATTTCCTCCACCATAATATAGATGAGTTCCTTCTGGTAAATTATATTTACTTATCATAGCCTTATATTGTTGTGGGCTTTGTCTATCTAACTCAGCTGCAAAATCCAATTCCTCTTGAGTCCAAGGCTCTTGTTTAATGTCATTCATACATTCTGATACAAGATTTGCTAAAACATGATTGTTTAAAGTATTATAGCATCCTCCTAAAAACTCTACTTCAACCTCAGTTTCAGTCATCATTGCAGCTCCTTTTGCTACTTTTATAAGTCTTTCATATGTACTTTCTACAGCTTCTCTACTTAAGGCTCTTGTATAATACCATACTGATGCTTTATCAGGAACTATGTTAGGTGCTACTCCTCCATCTGTAATAGTGTAGTGAATTCTTACATCAGAAGTAACATGCTCTCTCAAATAATTAGCTCCTACATTAGTAAGTTCTACAGCATCTAAAGCACTTCTTCCATTTTGAGGGTCTGACCCTGCATGTGCAGTTTTTCCCTTAAAATGAAATTTTACAGAGTTAACAGCTGTTGATATACCAACTGTAGCTTCACTAATTTTATTTGGATGGAAATTTATAGCTAAGTCTAGACCTTCAAATGCACCTCCTCTAGCCATAAATCCTTTTCCTGTTAATTGTTCTTCTCCTGGACATGCATAAAATACTATAGTTCCACTTAAATTCTTTTCTATCATTTCTCTTTTAAGTCCTACTACTGCTCCTACATGTGCAGTACATAATAAATTATGCCCACATCCATGACCATAAGCTCCCAGTTCAAATGCTTCTTGCTTTGTTGAAACTTTTTGATTTAAACCAGGTAATGCATCAAACTCTCCCATAAAACCTATAACTGGTTTGCCTGAACCAAAACTAGCTTTAATAGCTGTAGCTAAGCCTCCCACCCCTACTTCCACATCAAACCCTTCACTTTTTAGAAAATTTGCTGTATTTTCACATGCTTTGAACTCTTTAAATGCCTTTTCTGGATTTTTCCATATCTTCTTACTCAAATCATCAAGTTTAAATCTTTTTTCCTCTATCTCACTTATAGATATACTTCCTATCATTATTTCATACCCCCTATAAATCTATTTTAATATTAACCAAATATAAGTGGACCTATTATACTAGCAAATGCCACTGAGGCAATAGTAACTGTAACAAATCCCCCTATAATCATCTTTGGCAATAAATAATCTGTTGCCCTTTGTTTTTCTTCTAAAGTGCCTTCCATAGCATCAATACCTTCATTAGAAATTATCTGTGTTGCTGGATAAGCAAGCATACAAGTTACACCAATTGCAGCTGACATTCTTGGAGAATATCCTAATAATTTTCCTACGATTGCAGTAAAGAGTATGATAAATACAGCTCCTACAACAAGTATTCCTACAGTTGGAACAATCATTGAAAACAATGCAGTTGGAGTTACCTTAGCAAGTCCTCCAGGTAACATTAACATACAACCAAACATTATAATCCCATTAGATTGAGATTTATCTAAAATTCCTTTTTCTAAAAATCCTATTCTTGTAAAAATTAATCCCACTAACAAACATGCTATATTGGGATTTAAATAATAATTTGCAGGAGTAAAACCTGGTATTATAGTAGCCAATCCTACAAAGTTACCAATCATAGCAACAAATGAAAGTTTTGCAAGATATACTAAAGTAGACGATTTTTTACCTGATTCTTCTTTAAAAATCCTCATACTTGGAAGCTTAAAATCACTTTTTGATTCATCTTTTAAGAAATCTCCTTTATCTCTTTTAAATTTTAGTTCTTTATTTATACAATATGTAGTTATTGGAATACCAAAGAATTTTTGAAATGATAATACTAGAATTACAAATGCTGCAAGTTCAGGTCTATTTGCTGCTTCTGCAACAGTTGTTACAATAATACCAGCAACAGTAGAACCTGCTATTGGAGGTGCTGCTATTAAAGCATACTCTCTACCAAATAACATACTACCCACTGTTAAACAGCCAACCCCTATTCCTACAATACCTACTAATGCAATTACAACCGTTTTCCATTCATGACATAAGTCTTCAAGATTTATAAGTGTCCCTAGGTTAGTTATTAATAAAGCTATACCAAAGTTACTCATTGCAGCTAATATGCCTGATGCTCCTGTAATGTCTTTTGGTAGAATATTTGTCCAAAATCCTATTAAAAATATAATACATACAAATAGCAATGTTGAAATTGCACCTTTTGTTTTCTTAGATAAAAACTCACTAAAAGCATAAATCATTACACATACAGTAAAGCAAGTAAGTGGATTCCAAAAATTTTCCATTGTTGTTTCCTCCTGAATATAATAATTTTTTATCAATAAAACAATAATTATAAAATGTATATACTGTAGTTATTTTAACTACAAATAGTACAGCTTGATATTTCTTGTTTTTTATACGTCTCAAATTATTCTTAAAATACTTAAATAAAGACAACTAGAGTTAACTTTTAAATATTAACCATATTTATTAATTTGCTAGATTTCTTTTAAGTGTTTCGCTTTCTTCATCACTATTTATTAATTTACTAGACTTCTTTTAAGTATTTAACTTTCTGCATCATTGTATAAATACAGAATTATACTACAATCAGCTTCAATTTTAATATACATGTTAGAATACTTATATTAATTTAAATATTGAATATGTAATTTACGTTGTATATACGTCTCAAATTATTCCTAAAATATCTAATATAAATTAATAACATGTACATCATCACAGTTAAAACATATATTATTTCAATTCTTAAATTTAAGCCTTCCTTTTGGTACAAATTCTATCTGCTAGTACATCCCCCCTCATTTATAAATTAGACTATCTCTAGAGACTTTAGAAATCATATGTCCAAAAACAAAAATTATTTATCATATTAAATCAATAATGAACTATATATACACAGTAGTCCTAAATTATTCTTAAAATAAAAATAAAAAAATTTATTAAGCTCTAAAGTCACTAGTTTTTATTTTGTCAAACTATTCTTGATATAAATTATAATTTCAAACGTTATATTTGTCAATATATTCTGACAATAAATCATAAATTTATAGTTTTATATAGTAAATAAATCATATTATGAACGTGTACATCTCTTTACTTAAACAAAACCATAAAAGTGCCCATCCCTTTCATTGTCATAATGTTTAATACTTTAATTATCACAATTCATTATATTTTAAACGAATATTAAGCCTATAAGACCGAATACTTTTACTATACATAAAAATGTGTACCTCCAGTTATAGTAGATTTAATTTCTTTAATTACCACCATATTTAGGAGAGTACACATTTTATTTTACATATCTAATGAATTTAAATTATCTCCATTAGATTTTATTACTTCTTTATAGCAATCAAATGATTTTTTCTTATATCTCTTAAAACTACCTTTACCTTCATCATCTAAGTCAACATAGATAAATCCATATCTTTTACTCATCTGTCCTGTAGTTGCACTAACTAGGTCAATTGGTCCCCACATTAAATATCCAAAACATTCAACATTATCCTCTTCAATTGCAGACTTCATTTGAGATAGATGCTTACTTAAATACTCAATTCTATAATCATCATTTATAGACCCATCGTCTTCAACTTTATCGTACGCCCCTAACCCATTTTCTGTAATTAAGATAGGTAATTGATACTTTCTGTAAATATAGTTTAAAGTAAATCTTAAACCTATAGGGTCTATTGCCCATCCCCACTTACTTTGTTCCAAATATGGATTTTGAATTCCCCCAAATAAAGATTTATCACTTGATAAATTTTCTTTTGGAGTAGACACACTTGAAAAATAATAATTAAGCCCTATAAAATCTAACCTACCTTCTTCAAATGCTTTTTTATCTTCATCAGTCACTTCAATATTTATATTATTTTTTTCATATTCTCTTAATTTATATTGAGGAAACTTTCCATTACACATTGCATCAATTTGATAATAGTCACGGTCATTATCTAAAAATGCATTTAATACATTACTAGGATTGCAATTATATGGATAAATTGGATTTAATCCAAACACACATCCAACTTTATTATTTGGATTGATTTTTCTAGCCAACTTTGTAACCTTTACGCCTGCTAAAGTCATATTATACCCTACCCTTGCTAGTGTTTGAACCTTGTCTTCCATTTCACTATACTTAATTCCTGCTATCATATAAGTAAAAATGTCAGAGTGTTCTGTTTGAGGGTCAATATGATTCATCTCATTAAATGTAACCCAGTACTTTACCTTACCATCAAACCTTCTTATTACAGTCTCACTATACTTTAAATACAAATCTATAAGCTTTCTGTTATTCCATGAACCATATTTATGTACTAAGTTCATAGGTAATTCAAAATGATATAATGTTACAATAGGTTCTATATTACTTTCTATCAATGTATCTATCAAATCTTCATAATATTTAATCCCTAACTCATTAGGATTCTCATCATCCCCATTTGGAAAAATTCGTGACCAGTCTATAGATACTCTTAATGCGTTAAAACCCATTTCCTTAAATAAAGCTATATCTTCTTTATATCTATTGTAAAAATCAATTCCATTATGAGATGGATAATCTAATTTTTCTTCTATTTTATCAGTAATTACTCTTGGTGTTTCATAAGAGCCTTTAGTTACAAAATCCATAATTGCAGGCCCTTTGTTATCAACATCCCATGAACCTTCACATTGATGAGCTGCAATACTTCCTCCCCAAAAAAATGTATCTTTAAAATTCATGAATTTCTCCTCCTAAAATTTATACTATTACAGTTAATAGCTCTTCTGATTCATCATTTGATGAAATTACATCTAAATAATCACTAGTATTTGTAACTACAGTTATTATAGTTGAATCAAATCCTTCTTCTATAATTTTATCAGATTCAAATACTGCTAAAGCATCTCCTTTTTTAACTCTTTGATTTTGTGTTACAAGACTTTCAAAGAACTTTCCATCTAGATTTACAGTATCTATACCAATATGAATTAATATTTCTAATCCTTCGTCAGTCACTATCCCATAAGCATGTTTAGTTGGAAATACTATAGTTATAGTTCCATCTACAGGAGATATAACAGTTGATTTTGATTCACTAGGTGTAATTCCAACACCTTTGCCTAGTGCTCCAGATGAAAATGCCTTATCATTAACTTCTTCAAGTGCAATTATCTTACCTTTTGCAACACTTCCAACACTAATAGTTCTTGAGTCGTTTTCATTAACTACTAATTCTAATCCTTTTTCATTATCATTCTTAATTTCTTCTTTCTCATCTGAAGGTATTCCTAATAAATAAGAAGCTACTGTTGCTACTACAAATGCTACTACTACACCTATTATCATAAATGTAAAGTTGGATAGCTCTCCTCCAACAAGATACGTTGGTAATGCTGCTAATCCCCAAACCATTCCGTATGTTTTAACTTGTGCCAACCCTGCTATTAAACCACCTAGACCTCCACCTATCATTACTGCTACAAATGGTCTTCTATATTTCATAAACACACCAAACACTGAAGGCTCTGTAACTCCCATAAGTGCACTAAAACTTACCGTACCAAATAACTGCTTTTGTTCCTTATTTCTAGTTTTTAAGAAATATCCAAACATTGCACCACAAACTGCAATATCAGATATTGTTGCTGCTCCCATAAAAATTGGGTCATATCCTAATGCTGTCACAGAATTTAAAGCTATAGGCATAGTAAAGTTTGCTGCACCAAAAACTATTAAAAGTGGTTGGAAAGCTGCATACAGTGCAACAACACTCCAATTTCCTACTGTATCAATTAAAAACATACATGCATAGTTTAGTCCATCACCAATCCACATACCAATAGGTCCAAATATTGTTAATGTAACTGATAAAGTTATTATTAAAGATAGTACTGGAACTAAAAAGTAGTGTAATGCTTTAGGTAGGATTTTTTTCAAACCTGCAATTATAATTCCCATTGCCCATACACCTAAAAGTATTGGAATAAAGCTATTTGCATAAGTTGTTGCTTGTAAGTTTATACCAAAAATACTCAATCCTTCTACACCATCTATTGATGAAGACAATAACGTAACTGCTAATACTACTGCTATATAAGGATTTACATTAAGTCTTTTTGCTGAAGCTATTGCAATTAATACTGGTAAGAAGTGAAATGTAGCACTTCTTAATGTATCTAATATTTGATATGTAGGGCTATCACTATGAAGTATACCTGACATATTTAAAAGAGCTAATATACTTGCAAGTATACCAGCTGCAAGTAGTACCTCAATTACTGAAGTCATAGTCTCTGAGACTACTACAAATATGGAATTAAATATACCTTTGATACCTCTAACTCCTTTTTTTCTTTCACTCTTTATACTTGATTCACTTGAACTTAAACCTATCATAGACATAAACTCATTATATACATCTACAACATGAGTTCCTATTATAATTTGATAAGCAACATCATTAGAAACTACATCAATTACCCCTTTTAATTTTTTAATTTCTTCTGTTTGAGCTATACTCCTATCATTTAATGTCAATCTTAAGCGAGTAACACAATGTGCTACCGACTTTATATTTTCTTTTCCTCCTATGAATTTTATTATATTTTCATTTAACTCTTTATACTTCATCTGATTTTACCCCCAATCTTTGAGTCACCCTATTTATATGCAACATTAAATAAGTTTCTTCACTTATAGATATATCAACATTAAATTGTGATTTTACATATTTTCTTATTTTTTGAACACTTCCAAATGATTTTGGATAAAGTTTACTTACTTGTTTATATAAGTCTATTGAACCATCTTCATCTATTGAAGCTTCCTCTGATATAATTCTTTGTATGAAGTACTGTAGATGAGTTGTAAATCTCATATAGTTTGTTGAAGTTTCATCTAACTCTACATTAAAATGATATTTTATTATCGAAACTATATCTCCTAGAGTTCTTAATTCTACAATTGTGTCATCATGAGATTCTTTATTTACTTCCATATTTACAAAATGAAGTGCTATTGATACTGCTTCATCATCAGGAAGATTAATCCCCTTACTATCACCAATTAATTTTAGTGCATACATACCAATTTCAAAGTACTTTGGATAAAATCTTTTGACATTCCATACTAAGGGACTTTTTATAAACTGATTCTTTTCACACCTTTTAAGCAAAAACTCTAGATGGTCTAGTAACGTTAAACTTAGATAATCACTTGATTTTATATTTAAAGCTTTCTCCCCATATTCAATTATTTCATTAATAAGAACTATGTTGTTAGAATCTGAGTTTTGTAGTAAGTAACTAAAGTGTTCCAACATATCATATGAATCTATTATATAAGTTCTCTCTATTTCATTTTCACTTATTACTTGTCCTACTCTTTTTTTAAAACCAATACCTTTGACAAATACAATAATTTCGTTTTTACCTCTTTTTACTAAGGCTACATTATTATTTAAAATCTGAATTATTTTCATATCTTCCTCCCTTCAATAAAAAGAACTCAAGCATATATGTATAGAGTATTCCTCTATTTTTTACATATATACTTGAGTTCTGCCTGCTAATCAGTAACATACTCAAAATTATGACTACGTCGCCATAACTAGAATTCTTTTTCGTTTAATTTTATATTCTATATATTATACTATCTATATAAATCTGTCAACGATTTCCTAGATATTTTTTAAACTTGATAAGTATAGGCTTGTTAAACAATCCTCTATAAAATTTACATCCTAAATTGATATTATTAAATGTTATATTATAGTCACTATGTAAATCCTTTGCCTATCTTATTTTAGAATAATATCTAGAATTCCTAATTACCGAAAAAATTAGTATTATTTTCAATACAAATTTTACTTTTTTCATAGAAAATCATATTCACAATTATTAATTTGTTAAAAAAAGAGTATAGATAGATTTATTTTCACAAAAATCTACCTATACCCACTATTCAAACTTTATTATTTTATAAACTTCACATATATTATATATCAAGTGCTGCATGATATCCTTGATATACTGCAGTTGTTATAGTAGATGGACGTACACAGTCACCTATTTGTGCCACATGTGGAGCACAATCTATTAACTCATCTACTATATTTCGATTAGCTCTTTGACCAAGTGCACATATAACATGTGTTCCTGAAACTAAAATTTCATTACCATCTTTATCAGCACAAAGAACACCCTTCTCTGATACTTTTAATCCTTTAAACTCTGTATGTACTTTAATATCTTGTTTCTCTATTTCACTTAAAAGTATTGGACGATGTCTTATATTTGCATCTGGAGCAAGTTCTCCTCTCATTTCTACTAGATGAACCTTCTTACCTTCTTTCGATAAATGTATTGCTGTTTCACATCCAGCAAGACCTCCACCAAGTACTATTATTTCTTTTGCAGTTTCTACTTTATCTTTTTCTAGATAATAATTATTTACAACTACTACATTATCACCATCAAGTCCTGGAATTGGTGGAACTAAAGGAGACGAACCTACTGCTATTATTAAGGCGTCCACATTTTCTTTTTCTACATACTCTTTAGTAACTTCTGTATTTAAACGAATCTCTACACCTTCATCTTTTGCTAATTTGCTAAAAGTATTTCCAAGTTCATACATTTCGTATTTAAATGGTATAGCTTTTTCTCCTTTTAATATTCCACCTAATGCATCTGATTTTTCGCAAAGTATTACTTTATGACCACGTTGTGCTGCTGTTATTGCTGCTTTTAATCCACCTGGCCCTCCACCTGCTACTAAAACTTTTTTAGGTTTTAATACTGGAGTTATTTCCATACCTTCTATTTCACGACCTATAAGTGGATTTACTGTACATCTTCTAGTGGAAGTTGCAGCTCTTTCAGCCATACAAGTGAAACATCTTAAACACTTAACTATATCTTCATCTCTATTTGACATTACCTTTCTTGGAAGTTCATGGTCTGCCAATAATGCTCTTGCCATTTCAACTACATCAGCTTTTCCACTTGCTATTATCTCTTCCATTTGAGATGGGTCATTTAATCCACCAAGAGTTGCAACTGGTACACTTACATGTTTTTTGATTTCTGATGCAAGATAAACATTACAGCCATGAGGTACAAACATAGATGGATGTGTTATTCCAAATCCTCTTTGATACGTTCCTGCTGAAACATGAAGTAAGTCAATTCTTGACTCTAATAACTTAGATATTTCAATACCCTCATCTAAATCATATCCACCTTCAAATAATTCAGAACCACTTAATCTAAATTCTATTGGGAACCCTGGACCTACAGCTTTACGAACACTATCTAATACTTCTTGTGCAAAACGTACTCTATTTTCTAAAGTACCTCCATATTTATCAGTTCTTTTATTAAAGTATGGTGATAAGAATTGATTGATTAACCATCCATGTCCTCCATGAACCATTATCATTTCAAATCCAGCTCTTTTAGCAAGACTTGCAACTTCACCATAAGATTTTACTATATCATCAATTAATTCTTGAGTTAATTCCTTTATTTCTAGACCATCAGCCCTTATACTTGGACTTACTCCATACTGTGACAAACCTTGCTTTTTATTTTTATCCACTAGGTAAGTCCCTGCATATTGACCAGAATGTGATAGTTCTACACTTGGTATTGCTCCATGGCGTCTTATAGCATCTGCTGTATATGTAAAACTAGCTAAAGAATCAACTATTTTTAAATCTAAATGATACGCATGTGAACCATCAGTTTCTGGATGAACCATGCACTCACTTATAGTTACAGCTCCAGCTCCACCCTTTGCTCTTAATTCATAAAATGCTGTTGACTTTGGTCCTATTGTACAATCAGCTGTTATATCTGTTCCACCCATTGGTGCAGAAAACATTCTATTTCTGAATACTACATTTCCTATTTGAATTGGCTTACATAAATTTGGATATTTTCTTTTCATAATATTATTTCCCCCAATATTAACTTATTTTTTTACTTTGATATTTTGATACTTCTTTATTATTTACAAATCTATAAACAAATGTTAATCCTAATCCTATTATTGCCATAACAATTCCTATTGTGAATGCTCTTGTATAATTACCATCTACTGCATAAACATTTTTCATTACTGTAGGTCCAATGTATCCTGCAAATGCAAATCCTATAAACATGATTCCATAATTAACACTATTATTTTTAGGGCCAAACTGATCTACTGTAAATCCTGGGAATACACCCATAAATGACCCAAAACATACTCCTATAATAGAAATCCCTATGTAAAACTTCACTACATCTCCTTGTACTGAAGTTGATAGACATAATAAACCTACAATTGAAATTAGAAATGCCATTGATAAAGTATTTATTCTACCTATCTTATCTGATATATAACCTGCTACAATACGACCTGCTGTATTGAATAAAGCTAAAATAGAAACTGCCATCGCAGCTGTTGCTGATGTCATTCCTATCATATTTTGTGCTAAAGCAGATGCCATTGATGTACACATCAATCCGTAAAACGCTCCACATGTTAATAAAATAATCATCACATAGAATATAGATGAAGAAAGCATTTCTCTCCAATCTTTATTTTTTAATTGTTTGCCTTTCGTAACTGGTGGAGTCCATCCCTCTGGTGCAAAATCATCTGGGCATTTTTCAATAAAAAATGATGCTCCACATACAATTATAAGAAATACAACTCCTATTGATTTAAATGCTGTTGTAATACCAAAGCTAGTAGTTATGCTATTTGCTATTGGTGGTATAATTACAGAGCTAAATCCATAGGCGGCAGTTGTTACTCCCCCTACTAACCCACGTTTGTCTGGGAAAAATTTAACAGAGTTACTTATTGTACATCCATATACCATACCTACCCCAAGTCCTAGTATGATTCCATATGTTAAAATTAACATTGGTAAGCTTTTTGAAAATCCAGATAAAATCATTCCAATACCAAATATAAGACCACCTACAAAAATAACTTTTTTAGGTCCAAACTTATCATTTATTCTTCCTCCAGTAATCATAGTTATAGGTCCAACAGAATTAGTAACCGTGAATACTATTGCTAAAGTTCCTGCAGTAAATACTGTTCCATTAATTCCACTTAAGTATTCTGCCATAGGTGTAGCAAATACACTCCATGCATAGATTGACCCAATGCACAAATTAATAAAACAACTTGCGATTAATATAATCCATCTTTTTTTAGTATAGTTCATTATTTTTTCCCCTCCAAATAATTCAATCTATTCCTTTTATTTAGGTTAATATTATCATAATAATGTTTTCATGTAAATACAAACATGTAATAAATTACATGTTTGTATTTACATTTTTTTATTTAACCTATTTTTTTATAAATAATGATATAATAGACTTATTGATAATAAAACTAAAGAGGTGAAACATGGGAACCCTTAAATATGCAATATTAGGACTATTAAATAGAAAACCTATGACAGGATATGATTTAAGTAAAGAGTTTAATTTTCAACTAAATGAATTTTGGAGTGCAAAACATAGCCAAATTTATCCAGAACTAAAAAAATTAACTAATGAAGATTTGATAGTTCATGAAGTTGAAATTAGTGGTGATGTATTAGAAAAAAAAGTTTACTACATAACAGAAAAAGGAAAAGATGAATTTTTAATTTGGTTATCTAAAGATATTCCAATGGAACCTACTCCTAAAAATAAGTTTCGCTTGAGAGTGTATTTTTATAATAATTTAGATTTAGAAAATCGAATTGCTTTACTTAAACACCAACTTGTTCAGCATAGTAAACGACTTGAATTCTTAATAAGTCAAAAAAATGCTTATACTGAAATTCCTGATTTTTATGATGATTATTTTGGTGATTATCTTGTATTAGATGGTGCCATTATAAGAGAAGAAGGTCAAATTAAATGGCTAAATAACTGTATAGATATTTGTTTAAATCAAAGTAAAAAATAAATGTTTTTAAAGAGCTATACAACATAAAAAAGATGATTTCCATTTTGAATGGGAGTCATCTTTTTTATTCTCAATGATTCCTTTAACTATTACAGTAATACATATACTAATCTATCTCATCTTTTAACTATTTAAAATTAGAGCATGATTTTATATTTGATTCATTCTTAAAGTTATAAAAACTACTACAGTTCATATTAAATCATCCACGCTATATTTATTTTATATGTAAAAATACCCTACAAAATAGACTTTTTCGGTATCTACTCTATAGGGTACATTTTAATTTAACTCTATTTTCATATCTTTTTATGGATATTAAATCGAATCTTCGTCACAATCAATCTAATATAATAATTATAAGTTATTTCTCCAATATCTTTTTGTGAGTTTAAATAGTCGATACAAGGATGAAAAATTATACCCACTATTAGTTTTATATTCTTTTTATTTAATATAAATCCTCACCATTTGAAGCAATTACTTTCTTATACCATTCAAAGCTTTTCTTTTTCGTTCTTCTTAAACTTCCATTACCACTATTATCTCTATCTACATATATAAACCCATAACGCTTTTCCATTTCACCCGTACCAGCACTTACCAAATCAATAGGTGCCCATGTAGTATAACCTAATAAATCTACACCATCTATATAAACTGCATCACGCATAGCTTTTATGTGTTCTCTTAAATAATCAATTCTGTAATCATCTTCTACATAACCATTTTCGTCAGCTATGTCTTTAGCACCCAATCCATTTTCTACAATAAATAGTGGTTTCTCATATCTATCATATACATGATTTAATGTAATTCTTAAACCTAATGGGTCAATTGGCCATCCCCATTGGCTATATGAAAGATATGGATTTTTAGCAGATGTAAATATATTTCCTTCAGCCACATCATCTGTATTTTCATCAGTTCTAACACAACGACTATTGTAATATGAAAATGAAATAAAATCTACTGTATATTTATTCAGTAACTCAATATCACCAGGTTCCATTTTTGGTGTAATACCTCTTTGTTCCATATACTTTAATGCATAATTAGGATATTTTCCTCTAGATTGTACATCTACAAAGAAATAATTTTCTCTATCTAACTTCGTAGCTTCCCATACATCATTAGGATTGCAACTATAAGGGTATACACTTCCAGCTGCAAACATACATCCAACTAAGTTATTTGCATCAACTTCATGTGCTATCTTAGTTGCAACTGCACTAGCTACAAGTTCATGATGAGCAGCTTGATATTTTATCTTTTCAACATCTTCACCTTCTTCAAAATAAATACCAGCACCCATAAATGGAGCATGTAAAATCATATTTATTTCATTAAAAGTTAACCAATATTTCACTAATCCTTTATATCTTCTAAAGATAACATTACATAGTTTCTCATAGAAATCTATCATTTTACGATTACGCCATCCACCATACTTTTCAATTAAATACATTGGACAATCAAAGTGTGTAATAGTAACTAGTGGCTCTATCTCATATTTTTTACATTCTTTAAATATATTTTCATAAAATTGAAGCCCCTTTTCATTTGGTGTTTCTTCATCACCTTTTGGGAATATTCTGCTCCATGCGATACTCATTCTGTATACTTTAAATCCCATTTCGCCAAACAACTTTATATCTTCTTTATAATTATGATACATATCAATACCAGTTTGAGCTGGGTAGTAATGCTCATCGTCAAAATTAAGCATTTTTAATTTTCCTGTAATAACTGCCGTTCTATCTTTTCCTGTTGGGCATACATCTACATTTGCTAGACCTCTTCCATCTTCATTATATCCACCTTCACATTGATTAGCAGCAGTAGCTCCTCCCCAGAGAAAATCTTTTTTAAAACTCATAGTTAAGCCTCCTAAAATTACAACTAAAGCATTAACCTATGCGAATACTTTAGTCTTTTATTAATACTTTAATATTTTACTAAAATATAACTGTAATCAGATTATCTTCTAATTCAGTATTTTTACTTTCTGTTTCTACTACATCTAAAAACTGTGATGAATTTGTAATAACAACTGGAGTTACAACACTATATCCTGACTCTTTTATTACATTAATATCAAATTTTAGTATTGTTTGACCTTTTGTAATCCTGTCACCTTGTTTTATACATGCCTCAAAACCTCTTCCTTCTAACTGAATCGTATTTAATCCAATATGAATAAGTACTTCAACACCTTCATCTGAAAGAATTCCTATAGCATGTAAACTTGGGAATAAAGTTGTAACCACACCATCTACTGGCGCAACTACTTTTCCATCACTAGGTATTATTGCCACACCTTGACCTAGTACACCAGATGCAAATGCCGCATCCTCTATATCGCTTAATTTTAATACTTCTCCTTTTATAGGGCTTGCTACTATCTCTTTTTCTAATTTAGCAGACTTAACTTCTTTTATTTCTTCTTTTACCTTATTTTCTACCTTTTTAGCTTCTTCTTTTTTCTCATCTTTATATAAAACCATAGTTAATACAAAAGCTACAACCATTGATATGGCTATACCAGAAAGAGCTACTATTAAGTTGCCCATTCCTCCATCTGGCTCAATCATCGCTGGAAGTTCGAATATTCCCATACCTCCAGTTATAAACTTTCTAAGATTAAAGAATCCATAGAAAGCTCCTCCAATACCACTAGCAATACAACTTATTATAAATGGTTTCTTTAAAGGTAGTAATATTCCATAAATTGCTGGCTCTGTAACTCCAAATATACCAGATATAAAGTTTGGTATTGCCATCTCTCTTAATTTCTTATCTTTAGTCTTGAAAAATATCGCTAATACAACTGCTGAACTTGCAAATGTACAAGCAAAGAATGGCATCATAACATTATCGTATCCTAAAGTCATAACATTGTTTATATATACAGGAATAAATCCCCAGTGCATACCAAAAATAACAAGAATTTGCCAAGTAAATCCTACTATAGCACCTGCTAATAATGGACTAAAATCTCTTACTGAAAGTACAACTTGTGAAATAAGTGTAGAACCAAATGTTGCTATAGGACCTATAACTATAAGTGCAACAGGTAATGTTACTAATAATGTGAGCATTGGTACAAAGAAGAATTTAACTAAATCTGGAATAAACTTGTTAAATAATTTTTCACACCTAGATGCAAAATACACTATAAATATAATTGGTACAACTGTTCCAGTGTAATCCATTGATATTATTGGTAATCCAAGGAAATCAATATATACTGGTGATGCAAACATCGTTCCTTTAAATAAAGTATACATCGCATCTGTACCTGCTGATATACTGCTACCTTGTATAGCAGGATAACACATTGCAGCTCCTAGTGCTAATCCTAACATTGGTTTTAAACCAAATTTTTTAGCTGAAGTATATCCTAAAAATAAAGGAAGAAATGTAAACAATGCATCTCCTGTTGCATTTATTACCATATATATACCAGATACATCACTGTATAGTCCCATTGCTACAAATAGAGCATTAAAACCTTTTAACATACCACAAGCTGCCATTATTCCTAATACTGGCTGGAAAATTCCTGATATTATATCTATACATTTATCTAACATACTACCTGACTTTTTCGTTTCTGAATTTGTACTTGAGTCATCTAAGTCAATTATTTCAACTACATCTTTATATACAGCTTCAACATGATTTCCTATAACTACTTGATATTGCCCTCCACTTTTCATTACAGTAACAATACCTTCCATATTTTTCAACACATCGTCATTTGCTATACTTTCATCTTTTAATGTAAAACGTAATCTCGTAATACAGTGTACTAATCCACTAATATTTTCTTTTCCTCCAACATTTTTTACTATGTCTTGTGCTAATTGTTTGTATTTTCCCATTTTCTCCTCCATATTTCGTTTAAATTAAATTTTTGAAATTTGAAGGTTTGGCCAACTCAATGT
Organism: Clostridioides sp. LIBA-6822; assembly: GCF_056688955.1. Taxonomy (NCBI): domain Bacteria; kingdom Bacillati; phylum Bacillota; class Clostridia; order Peptostreptococcales; family Peptostreptococcaceae; genus Clostridioides; species Clostridioides sp. LIBA-6822. The sequence goes on from NZ_CP196995.1 coordinate 3,667,087, forward strand.
TACCATCCAACCATAGGTATATCTTTTTAGTATCACTTCCTTTCAATAGCTATTCCTATATAAACTACTACAAGATTATTCAACTTATATTTTTGAATCTTTAACTACTTTAGCTAAATGTATAGTTAAATATATAAGTTCATCATCTGTTAATATGTAGTTATACTGTTTTTTAATAAAATTTTTAATCTTAATTACACATTCAAACTCTTTATTGTACTTAGACTTAATAATACTTAATAACTCTTTATCTGTTTCACCTTCATGTGCACTATTTAAAAGTAATCTCTGTGCAAAGAATTTCAGATGCATTATAAATCTATAATAAAATACTGATTCTTCATGAAATTCTATCCTAAAATGATATCTAACTATACTAAGTACTTCTTGTATTAGCTTTGTAATATCAGATGCCAAAGTGTGACCTTCACTTAGCTGGGCATTTACTATATGAAAAGCTATAAATCCAGCTTCATCTTCGGGTAATTTTACACCTGTTTTGCTTTCGATAATGTCTAGTGCTTTCATTCCAATTTCAAACTCTTCTTTGTAAAATCTTTTAATTTCCCAAAGTATTGCATTTTTTACGTTTATTCCTTCTTTCATTCTTTGAATTGCAGAATATGTATGGTCACTTAGTGATATATAAATACTTTCATTTAAGTTCTTGTTTAACTTTGTCTGTGCATATTCTATAATTTCACTTGATAATTTCATGTGTTCTATAGGAATGTTATTAAGTAATTCTTGTAGCTTATTTGATATTTCTTTGTTTGATATTCTAAATACTTTGTTAACTTTAGTTTTATCTATTAGACTACCTTTTGATTTTTGATAACCAATGCCTTTGCCCATGACGATAATTTCTTCATCATTTTCATCTAATGTGATTACAACATTATTGTTTAATATCTTATTAATTATCATGATTATCCTCCTTTTAAGCATAAAAAAAGCTTATCCATAATAATGGGCATACTCCTTCCTAGGATACTGCTATTATTAATGAATAAGCTTAGCTTGTACTTAAACAATTACTACCTAATTCCAATTATTATGATAAAACATTAGACATATTTTGTCAACGTTTTCTATACATTTATTTAATCTTCTATGACTATTATTTAATGGTAATCAAATTCTTTACCAATAAATATAAAAAAGATTAATGTGCTATAATTTCTTTAACTAGTAAATTTTATATTTATTATAATGCAATATATTCATAAATTACTTTATTACAAAAAAATATTAAAGATTAACATAAAAAATAGTTAGGAGATATAATTATGATTTTATATTTTAGCGGTACTGGTAATAGCCGATATGTAGCTCGCAAAATTGCACAAGAATTAAACGATGAACTAATATCATTAAATCAACTTATAAAAGAAGAAAAAACAAATGACTTAATATCAATAGATAAACCATTCATATTCGTATGTCCTACTTATGCATGGAGATTGCCAATAGTAGTTACAGATTTTATAAAAAGAACAAAATTTTTAGGAAACAATAAAGTTTACTTTGTAATGACTTGCGGAGGAGATACAGCAAAAGCTGTAAACTATATTAAAAAACTATGTAAATATAAAGATTGGCAACTAAAAGGCATGGCAGAAATTAAAATGCCAGAAAATTATATAGCTTTATTTCCAACAACAGATAAAGAAACCTCAAAACAAATGATTAAAGAGGCAGATAAACAAATATATAAAATTATTTCTGATATACGTAATGAAAATGAATTTGAAACCATTACCCCTAGTGGCTTAGGCGGTACAATTAAAAGTGGTATAACAAACATAGCTTTTTATAAGATAATTGTTCATGCCAAAGGATTTCACTATACTGATAAATGCATTGGCTGTGGAAAATGTGTAGCATTATGTCCTTTAAATAATATTAATTTAAAAAATCAAAAACCAGATTGGGGAAATAACTGTACTCATTGTATGGCATGTATTTGTGGTTGCCCTACTGAAGCTATTGAGTATAAAAATAATACTCAGAATAAAGAAAGATACTATTTAAAATAATACATTTTTGCCATTTAAACCATTATAAAAGGGGCAGTCTCAAAATTGAGATAAGCCCCTTTTTCATTGTTAAAATCATAGAAATATATTTGATTTCATACAAAAAAGAGAACCTCATGAACTAAAAAGTTAGTTTTGAGATACTCCCTTTTTGTTAAATTATTTTACTCACCTTTTCTTGCATCATTTTCACCAATATGTTGTATTCCAATAAATATAAGATTTATTAATTCTGTTAGTGATTTCCATTGTGATTCTTTTGAATCAAGATAATAATAGTTTTTTGTTCCTTCTCTACGTACATTGACAATTTCTGCTTCTTTCAATATTTTAAGATGATGAGATACAGCAGGACGAGAAAGATGTGTTTTTTCTGTAATTTCTCCCACTCTTATTCCATTAAAATCACTCTCTAGAAGTGTAATTAAAATCAACTGTCTAGTTTCATCACCCATAGCAGAAATAGCTTTACGACATTCTTTAAATTTAGATGTTATTTCTTGTATTCTTTGCTGACATTCTTTTTCCATAAAATCCTCCACTTCTTATAAGTACTTAACATTTGCTGATTCTTTTTGTGCTGTACGTCTATATTTAACATCTGGATATCCAATCACTAGTGTCATAAGTACATGATCCCTGTGTTTTAGACCTAAAAGTTTTTTTAACTTTGGTGAATTATTTGCTACATCTGAAAAATATCCACTAAATAAAACTCCTAGACCATAAGATTCTGCCATTAGTGCCATATTTGATGCTGCAAGTGAACCACTAATCTTATCTTTTGTAACTATAATTATTGCAGTAGGAGCATTCTTGAAAAAAAAGTTATCATCAATCGAAACTTCCTTTGAATATTTAACAGCAATATTTGCAATAGGTTTTATTTTTCTAAAAAATTTCACTGCTTCCTTTTCATATATTGCTTTTTTATTATCCAAAACAATATATGATACATCTTGTGAATTTTTAGCACTAGGTGTATACCTACCTGCCTCAATAATTTGCTTTACAATTTCTGGAGAAACTTCTTTATCTTTGAATTTACGAATACTTCTTCTAGATTTAATTGCCATTAATAATTCATCTGAGTCTAATTTTGGCCTATTTGTAAGTTCTATTGGTGGTTCATCAAACCCTGTCAGTGTAATAGCTTCTTTTGGACAAATCGCTGCACAATGTCCACACATTAGACAGTCTTGATTTTTAATTACTGATTTTTTATTTTTTATATCTATATTATTTACTGGACAATCATTTTTGCAAAGTCCACATCCAATACAAAGTTCTTTATTAACTTCAATTATATGCTTATATCTCATATGCTTTTATCTACCTTTCGTTCATTAGTTTAAACTATTATAACACATAGCTATTTTTTATATTCATTGGTAAAGAATTTGATTACCATTAAATTTTTACCATTTCTATTACACAAGCTTTTCATAGATTTTAAAGCATTATTGTTTTCATATAGTAACTTTCTTTTATTTAAGCCTAATAACCACCTTCATAACTTGATACATATTTAGAATAGGCACCTATAACAACACATTTTATGTCTTTATGGGTTAAGTTTTGAAAAATCCTCATAATTGTTATCTTTCATTTGTAGTTATAACAAACAACAAAAAAGCACATCCCCAATCAGATGCACATTTTAAATAAATATATTTTTTATAAAAATTATAATCCATGTAGATTTCACCAGGTTCTTTTATATTAATTCAATATCCAAAAATAAATTCAAATTTATAGTTTATATAATATTTAAGCTTCATAAAACACATCTAGTATTTCTTTTTTAGTATGTGCATTTAAAAGCTTTTCACTTACATATTTACCACCTAAAATATAAGCTATTTTAGATATTAATATTATATCCTCATTGCTTTCAGATTGTGGCATAGCAAACATAATTATTACTTTTACAGGCAAGCCATCTATACTTGGCCAATCTACACCTTCTCTAGATTTACCTATTACTACAGATACTTTCTTCACATACTTTGTCTTTCCATGTGGCATAGCCATCTGATAACCTATACTTGTAGAGCCTATTTTCTCTCTATGCTTTAGTGATTTTATGAACTTGCTTTTTGAAGTTATACTTCCTTTATCGTATAATTTATCTACTAATTCTTGTATTATGCCTTCTTTTGTAGTTGATTTTAAGTCTAAAATAATACTTTCTTCGCTTAATATATCTCTAATTTCCATTTATTTTCTCCAGTACATTATTATCAAATAATATTTTAATATCCTCTTCTCTTTCGCAATCTATTATATAATTTACATAGTTTTTTTGCCTATATAGATTTGATACTTCAATCAGTATATGCTTTAAAAAACTATGATTACTAGTTTCTAAATAAAGATTAATCACTCTATTAACATTATCAACATTCATTATTACCTTATTTACTTTACTTTGATTGCATATATATATATTTAAATCTTTTCCTAATGAGATAGAATCATATTTACTGCTTAAATTCATACCTATTAAACTTCCCATCTGGCTTACATCAAGATTAAAATATATATTATCTTTTAAATACACTCCTAATAAATTTGTATCTAAGTTCATACTCTTCCTAGGTTTATTAAGTAAAGCATTTTTTATATTATTGATATCACTTTCCATTAATAGCACTGATACAACTATATGTAATTTGTCTCTCAAATCTAAATTTACAGTAGATATTACAAAATCTACATCATCTAAATTTCGCTTATTCAACTGATGCATAGGAATTATATCAACTATAGTCCACTCAGGAAATTCTCTTTTTAATCTAGCTGCAAGAAGCTGAGATGTTCCATATCCTGTATTGCAAACTACTATTACTCTCTTACTACTCATATTTCTTTCTATAGCCGCTTGAAAATATGTAGCAATATACGAAACTTCATCTATACTAATATCCTTAAGATTATAATGTTCTTTCATAATGTTTATAGTCATCATGCACAATCCCAATACCTCCGAAAATCTCTCTTGTATCTCTTCTAATAATGGGTTTTTTATTTGGATATCATATCTTAATCTGTTTAACATGTGCCTTACATGAGATACTAGACTTTTTTGTAATAGTTCATCATCTCTAAGACTTATATTTAAAAACTGTGACATATTCTCTATCATTATAGATGATACTTTTTCACTGTCACTTAATATATATGATTCATCATTGCAACTCCTATTACTTTCGCTACTAAATCCAGATGATACTAAATAAATATATATATATTTAATTTCATCTTTAGTTATTTTTACTCCATATCTATTTTCTATTTTACCTATAAGTGTAGTGACTTTTTGATATACTAACTCATCCAAATTACATATGGAAACTTCCTTTTCTTCCTGAAACTCTATTTGATTACCTTCTTTAACTCTCTTTAAACATATAAGTATATGCGTAATTAAATTTATATAGTAGGGCTGACTTATAACATAGCCTAAATTGTTTTCCAATTCTGTAATTATAGTTTCTACAAATATGATGGAATCAATATCAAATAAATTTATCAATGCACTAAATGTAGCAGAATCTAATCTTGTTAACTCAGATATATCATGCTGTTCATAATTTTCATCTAATAAATCATCTACCATCTTAGCAATCGATTTCCTTATATCTACTTCTTTACCTATAATTTTAGTTCCCTCTAAGGTTTTATTAAGTTTTAAATTATATTCTTTTATCCATTCCTCTATATATTTAAAATCATTTACTATAGAAGTTTTACTTACATAATATTTATCCGATAACTGATTTATTGAAGTTATATTACTTGAATTTAATAATAGATATTTTAAAATTTCCATTCTTCTTTGCTCTACTGATAAAGATTTATTTCCCTTTGGTTGTATATTTAAACTATTAATTAGGTCTATATTTTTCTTTGCTGAAGCTTCGATTAATATTCCACAACCTCTTTTTATATCAATTTTTATATTAAAAGTTTCTAGATATATCTCAATAATCTTCAAATCTTTTTGTAATGTTTTGTCTGATACATTTAACTTATCTTTAAAGTATTTTATAGGTTTATATTCATTTTCATTTAATATCAATTTAAGAAATTCAATTTGTCTTGATACAAGCATACTTATGCCCCCTACCTATTTTTTGATATTTCTATTAAGTACCATTTTAGCATATTTTATCACTATGTAAGAATACTAAGATACTTCTGTATCATAAAAGAATTTATGATACACTTTACAAAATTAATATAATATATAATATAATTTCAAAATAAAAAGTAAGGATATTGAGATGTAGCTGACTACTTCTCAATATCCTTATTTTCAATCTTATTTATAATTTAAGCGCTAATTAATTCAAATTCACTACTTTCACTCTTTACAGTAGGTTTTGTTATCCCTATAATTAATGTTGTTATTACTGTTCCAGCTAATATGCAAGCTATATACGCAACTGGTGCACTACATGCAAATGGTATTACAAATATTCCTCCATGTGGTGCCATCAAGGTTATATCTAAACTCATACATATTGCCCCACCTATACAAGAACCAATTATATTTGCTGGAATCATTCTTAATGGGTCTGCAGCTGCAAATGGTATTGCTCCTTCTGTTATAAAAGATGCACCCATTATAGCAGTTGGCAGTGCTGACTTTCTTTCTTCTTTAGTAAACTTATTTTTAAATATTAACATAGCTAATGCTATTGCTAATGGAGGTACCATTCCACCTACCATTAATGCTGCTGATGGTTCAAATACATTACTAGAGAACATAGCTAATCCAAATGCTGAAGCTGTTTTATTAATAGGACCTCCCATATCTGATGCCATCATTCCTGCTAATATTGCTCCTAATAATATTTTATTAGTTCCAGACATACTTTGTAACCATGACTGTAAAGCTTCATTTAACCATGATGCTGGCGTATTAACTATGAAGAACATTATAGCCCCACTTGTGAATGCAATCAACAATGGACATATCAGTACGGCATTTACTCCCTTTAATACATCTGGTAAATTTTCTGTTATCTTCATTACTCCTAAAGCTATATATCCTGTTGCGAATCCTGCTACCATACCCCCTAGGAATCCTGAACCTCCAATAACTGCCATAAAACCAGCTATCATAGCAGGAGCAAAACCTTGCCTTCCAGCAATTGATTTAGCTATAAAACCAGCAAGTATTGGTATGAATAACTTAAATGCTGAGTCGCCTCCAAGTTGTCCAAAGAATCCAGCTATAGGGTTGTATGTTTCATGAGTTGGGTCTGATGCAAATATACCAAACATAAACGCTATAGCTATACCAATCCCACCTATTACTACAAATGGAATCATTTCAGATACACCATTCATTAAGTGTTTATAAATACCTTTTTTCTCTGACCCTTGAAGTATTTCTTTTGAATCTTCTAAAGTTTTTCCACCTGGCTTAATTTCTTTGGCCATGCCGTTTTCAGCATTTATAATTAGATTTTTTGCTAGTGAAACATTCTTAGCATCTGCTACTTTCTTTTGTAATACTTTTTTTCCTATAAATCTACTTGTTTGAATTTCTCTATCACAAGCTATTATCACGTACTCCGCTCTTTTTATATCCTCTTTGGTTAACTTATTTTCTATACCTATAGCTCCATGTGTTTCTATTTTAACTTCATATCCAAGTTCTTGTCCTGCTTCCTCTAACGCTTTTTTTGCCATAAAAGTATGAGCTATCCCTGTTGGACATCCTGTTATTCCAACTATAAGACCTTTACTTTGATTATTACTTAAATCTCCTGATTCTACAGCCTTACAATTAAATATATTTAATATTTCATATGGAGTTTCTGCATTTAGTAGATTCTTAATAAGATTTTCATCCATTAAATATGTAGCTAGTTTAGATATAATCTTAAGATGAGCGTCCAAACCTGATTCTGGAATTGCTATCATAAAAAATGACCTAAGTTTTTGACCATCATTATCCACAATGTCCTTATCTGTTCTTAAATACATCATCACAGGTTGATTTACTGCACTTGACTTAGCATGAGGAATAGCTATTAAATTTCCCATGTTGGTTGGTGATTCCTCTTCACGTTTATTAATATCAATTATGAACTTTTCTTTATCATTTATATACTTTCCATGATACAAATGATTTGCCATATAATCAATTACTTCTTTCTTAGTTTTAAATTGTTTATCTAATACAATACAATCACTACGTAATATTTGCTCTATCATAGACTCTCACCTCCTCGTAATTTATTATCCAATCACTAATTCTTCTTTTTGTGAAAAGCATTTTAATTTATCTATGTCATTGAATAAATTCATTTTAAACTCTATAACTTCCCTTGCAGCCTCTATACATTGTGGATATATAGCATCTGGTTCATATAAACTTGGATTTTGTTCTAATACTTCTCTGCACTTCTTATAATATGCTGATTTAACATCACTTGAAATATTTACTTTACAAACTCCTAGTTTAACTGCTTGTGCTATTTCTTCATCTGGATTTGATGAGCCTCCATGAAGGACTAAAGGTATATCTACTACTTCTTTTATTTCTTTTAATAAATCTAATCTAAGTTTTGGTTTAAACCCTTTTGGATATATACCATGCGCTGTACCAATTGCAATGGCTAGTGTGTCTACTCCTGTTTTTTCAACAAAATCCCTAGCTAATTGTGGATTTGTATATATTATTTCATCAGAACCACCTTCTCCTGATGTTCCAGTTGTCCCTATTGTGCCAAGTTCTCCTTCTACAGATACATTTAATCCTTTTGCTATTTCTACTACTTCTCTAGATATAGCTACATTTTCTTCATATTGTAAATGTGACCCATCAATCATTACTGATGTAAATCCACATCTTATAGCTCTTAATATTTGACTTTTATTTGCTCCATGGTCTAAGTGTATTACCATAGGTACCTTACTCTTATTTGCTTCTTCTATACAACTAGCTACAAAACTATCTTCTAGAAAACTTAACTCATTTGGGTGAATTGCAAGGATTACTGGTGCATTTTTTTCATTAGCACTCTGTACTACCGCTTTAAGTATTTGCCCACTCCCTATATTAAATGCTGGTACAGCGAATTGATTTTCTTGTGCCACTTGTAACATTTCCTTCATATTTATTAACATATTGTACCTCCTGATATTTTTAATTTTGATTTATTTGTTATTGGTTTTGTTATTGTTTATATTTAAATAATATCAGGGTAATAAAAGTCAGAAAATAACAATCGTTTTCCTTATTGAAAAGGAACTTTTATTATATATTCTTAGTTCCTTTTCAATAAGGAGTTTTTAGAAGTCTGTATCATAGTTAATTATATTTCTTAGGTACAACTTCTCTTCTTAACTGTTTTAACATGACTTATCTTTCCTAATTATTTATAATAATCAATTAGATAAATACAATTACAATGCCTTTAGTGTTTCAAATTATTACATTCTAACAAATTAATATTATAAACTGGAATAATAGTTCATAAAGCAAAGATATACTAAATTACAAAATTTTATGAAATCATTTAATGTCCTAATTTCTTAAAGTTATTTGTTATCAATACTCAATAAGCTTAAAAGCTGACTCTAATAATTACGGTTCTTTGTAAGTATTCATTTAAATTCTATCCTATAGTTATATCATCTAATTTATCAAAAGATATAAGGCATATCAAATATCCTACTTTTATTTACTAAAAAATTAACAGGCAATAATAACATATTTTATATAGATGTTATATTTTACATACCTATAGCTATAAATTTTAAAATACTAACACTACAGTTAATACTATATTTGTATCAAAAAATTAAAAAGATATTAGCTATTTAGCCAATATCTTTTTGTAGATTTCAATAGCAGATATGATTTATAGGAATCATACTCACAATTATCTAATTTTTTATTCACATAATCTTGACATAAAACACCAAAATTACACTCCTTAAGTTCAGTTCTAAGAAATGAAGAGACTTGGTTTTCTAACCACTAATTTATAAATTAGTATCTGTTATTTTATGTAAATCTTTTTTTATCCAATTTAAAAATTATTCCTAATGCTATATAACATATACCAATTACTAATACACCATAAGCCATAGATACTCCTATCTTAAATTCTTGCATATTAGTTACAATAGAAATTGAAATAGGTCTATTGTAAACGCCATAAAGCAAGGCTGACATTGTATATTCTCCAATTGTACGAATGAATACTAATATAGCTCCTGAAATTATTCCTGGCATCATATTTGGTATTATTACATTATAAAAGGTTTGTATCTTTCCAGCACCTAAACTCCTTGATGATTCTTCTAGTCCTAAATTTATTGACTTCATAGCAACTTCATTGGATGAAAATAGTAATGGCAAGGCATAAATTGTATATGCTATAGGTAAAATATAAAAACCACCTATTAAGAATTCATTAAAAGCAAATATACTTTTTTGATTAAATGTATTAATTAGGTTAACTGCAATGGCACTTGCAGGCATACTCCAAGGTAACATTATAATAAATTTTGCTAGTCGATTATGTGTATTATCCTTTTTAATTACTAAATATGATACTGGTACAGTAATTATCAACCCTAATGCTACTGCCATTAAAGACATTTTCAAACTGTTTAAAATAGGCTGTAGTACACGTGATTTTTGGAAAATCATCTGGTAGTTTTCCAGTGTAAAGTCCCTAGGAAATATGGTTGTCATAATTGAATGTGTACTTACAAATGATAAGTATACAATAGTAATTATAGGAAGCATAATCATAATAATTTGTATTTCAATAATAATCTTACATACAAATGTAAATAAGTCTTTTTTTCTATTATCGACTTTATAACTTTGAGATTTTAGAGATGATACTACTCCATATTTTTTGCCATAATACTGTAACAAAAGCATAAATGCAATTCCCATTAGTAATAAAGTAATTACTTGAACTGAGGCTATATCCATATGGTTATTAGCCTTAGACCTAACAATCTGAGTACTTAAAACTTTAAAACCACCACCTATAAGATTTGGTGCTGAGAAAGAACTAATACCTGATGCAAAAGTTATAATAGTGGAGGTTATAACAGCAGGTGTAATAACAGGCCATATTACATCAAAAAATACTCTTAGCTTTGATGCTCCCATTCCTTTTGCAGCCTCAACTGTTGAGTAATCCACATATTTTAAGGCAACATATACATTTAAATAAAAATACACATACTGAGTATAGGCAACCACAAATAAAATTCCCTTTAACCCACTAAAATCATAAGGTTTGTTGATAAAGGAGAGTAAAATTTCTATAAATTTTGTAACTATACCAGTTTCTCCATAAAGCTGAATACATGCAATTACCATAATTACTCCAGGAATCATCATTGGACTTAGTAAAAGAATATGTATTATTTTTTTGTGTTTATCACAAATAAATGTCATATATAAGGCAAGTGATATTCCCATAATTCCACATACGAATACAGAACCCAACCCCAAAATTATAGTATTACTTACTACCCTTAAATTATTAGTATTTGAAAAATATTCTTTGAAAACTTCAAAAGAATATCCTCCTTCACCTTGGAATGCTTGTGCAAAAGTGTTACCTATTGGAACGATAATATATCCAATCAGAATCCAAAATAATATACTGTATAAAATAATAGAAATAATATTTTTAGGTGTGAATTTACTATGGTTTATTTTTTTAATCATATTGTTCACCTTGTAACACACCTAAATATGCCATATCCCCTACGTTTAATTTATTACTATTATTCAGTCTATTAAGTTCAGTTACTTGATACTTTTTTCCATTATTTGATACTGTATATTCTAAAATTGGACCTAAGAAATTCTTAGATTCTACTTTTACTTTTACAAATCCGCTTTGGTTGGTATTTTGTAATAATACCATTTCTTCAGGTCTTTTATAAATATAGGGCTTTGTCTCTTTTTCAATGCTGAAATTAACATAATCCTCTTTTTCAATACAGTTTGAAGTACCTACAAAGTTTGCTACGAAATCATTCAATGGGCTTTTGTAAACTTCCATTGGCATACCAATTTGAAGAACTTTCCCCTTCTCCATTATAGCTATTCTATCAGAAATAGCTAAGGCTTCTTGTTGATCATGAGTAATAAATAAAGTAGTAATACCTATCTTTTTCTGTATCTCTCTTATTTCCTCTCTCATTTTGACTCTTAAAGCTACATCTAGATTAGACATTGGCTCATCTAATAAAAGCATAGTAGGCTCAGTAGCTAATGCTCTTGCTACTGCTACTCTTTGTTGCTGTCCACCAGATAATTCATCAATCTTTTTTTTCTTAAAATCTTTCATTCCTGCCAATTCTAAATAAGTATCACATTTTTCCACTATAATTTTTTTAGATAACTTTTTTATTTTCAATCCATAAGATACATTTTCTTCTACAGTCATATTTGGAAACAGTGCATAGTTTTGAAAAACAGTCCCCATATTTCTATTTTCTGGTTCTAGATTGGTAATATTCTTATCACCAACATAAATACTTCCAGAAGAAGGTTTTATAAATCCACCAATTATTCTTAAAATAGTTGTTTTACCACATCCAGAAGGGCCTAATAAAGTAAAAAATTCTCCTTCCTTAATGGATATATTAATATCATGTAATACTTTTTCTTTTCCATAATAATGATTAATTTCTTTTAATTCTATATTCTTCATATCGTCTCCACAAATTATCTAATATTTATAAATCTCTAAATATACACATGATGAATCATCATAGATTTTAAATCTAGGAAACTCTATTGCCATTTCATCATCCTTTTCTAGCTTCCTAACTTTTCTATATATATAGTCTATACCTTTAACTTCTGCTATTTTCATCATTTCGTCTTTATCAAAAATCTTATATCTATCATATCCACATGAAAAACCATCACTAGATATCATAATTTTCATTTTATATTCTATATCAATAAATCCACTTACACAATTATCAACAGCATCTTTAGAAAATTCTAAAGCCCAATATCCACCTACAGTATTTTTCTTAAGTCTATTATCTATTATAATTGGCATTGCCTTAGCTTTTCTCTCATTTAAGGTAAGGTTTAAAGAGTCTTTGCCATCTTGCATAAAATCAAATACTTTTTTATCAAGCCTACATAGAGTCTCATCTTTTAAAACTTTCACAGATTCATTATAGCTAACTAATAAAGTACAATCTCCCAAAAGTAAATACTCTATCTTATCTTTATAAAACTTTAATATAGAGCATGAACAAGAAGGAATATCTATTGCTTCTATTTCTTTATCACCTATTAATTTGCGATACTCTTTTGTTATTTCCTCAATGCCTTCTTTAATAATTACTTTTAAGCTATCTTCTCTTCCCACATTATCATGAAGATAACTATTCCACCAACTTACATACCATTTGGCATCACTTTCTGTAGAGACTAAGTTCTTATTATTTAAACCTGTAGCTCCATCAAGTACCCATGCTCCATAAGGTGATAAACCTATGATATCTTCGTTAAAATTGCCACTACCTTTATTGCATAATAATTTATAATCACTAATTTTCAGTCCCATTTTTATCTCCTTGCTCACATAAATTGTACCTTTACTATAATTAAAAGTTTTACATAATAAAAAATTTGCTTCAATTGAGCGACTACGTCTAAGAATCACTTCATATCTCCAACTACTTCGTCAGTTGCTCAAAAGCTATTTTATTTAATATTGGTGTATTAGTATCATTTGTTTGTATGAGCTATACAAAAACTATGAGATACCATAGTTCCCTTATACGTAAAATAGCGAGGAAAATCCTCACTATTTTTGTATATAATATTAAATTATTTAATTAGGCTATTTTATAGTTTTATTGTTATCTATTATATCTGTTTCCCATTTTTCAATCCAGTTAGACTGATTTTTTCCAATTACAGACCAATCTACATCCATAGCTTTATATTCTTTCGACATCCACTTTGGTGAATCTTTAAGTGCAGAATCTAATGTCGGAATACGGTTAAAATCATTTGCAATCATAGCCTGAACCTTAGCACTTCCAACAAAATCTACAAATTTAGCTGCTGCTTTTGGATGTGGTGCATTTTTTAGAGCTGCTACACAGTCTGTGATTACTACAGAACCACTCTCTGCATCCACAACTTCTAATGGCATATTATTTTTTTCTTTATTATCTATTATATCACTTAATACTGCAACAGATATAGCAGCTTCACCTTTACCTATTGCTGAATACATAACACTTCCACTATTGTAGTAGTTCTTTATATTTTTATTTAAATCTTCAAGGTACTTCCAAGCTTCATCTTCACTTTTAGTAGTTGAATAGTAATTGATTAAGTTACTAACAGTAGAACGCATAGATGATGATAATGAGTCTCTAGTAACTATTAAATCTTTATATTCTTCTTTTGTTAAATCGCTCCAATCTTTTGGTGCTTTATCAGCTGATAATAGTTTTGTGTTATAAAACATCATTACTGGCGTTTTTATAGTTCCATACCAATATCCTTCTGAATCTTTATAAGACTTGTCCAATTCATTATTCCAGCTTGGTTCAGTCTTTTCATATAATCCTTCTTCTTTTAATTGCATATATGTAGATGTATCTCCACCAAACATTATATCTGCTTGTGGATTATCTTTTTCACTTCTAACACGATCTGCTAGTTCACCTTTTAAGTTTATAAATTCAACATTAACTCCTGTTTCCTTTTTAAATTCTTCAGAGATTGCTCCTAGCATATCCTCTGCATGTGTAGTATATACTACTAATGTATCCTCTAATTTATCACTTTTTGCTGTGCTATCATTGCTACAAGCTACAAGTGATAATGATATTGCTACAATTAATAAAATAGCTGCTATTTTCCTCTTCATATTGATTCCTCCCTCATATTCTCCATGTTCATTTTAAATGTTATTATTCTTATAGTCAACGATTCGACAATAATCTATATAATTGTATTTTTCTATAACAGCTTATTTTATTATTGTTTTTTTCTATAATTATACCTATTTTTATACATATAATTTTTTTATTAACATTAATCCATTTTTCAATCTGGATATTTTATTTCTTTAAAACCTATTTTAAATATTAGTATTATTATCATTTATATACATAAAAAATGACCTATAAATAGGTCACCTAAAATAATGCTTATATAGTATATGAGATACTTTCTTAAATCACTTATTATTTTTTTATCTAGTCCACTTTCAGTAAATAGTGCATGTATGTATATGGTTTCCATTTTAAGTCTTAATTAAAAGTGTGAACTACTGTAAAACCATACCTCATCCTCACATCTAAACTTTAAAGTTTTATCTATTATTTATTAATTGGCTGTATATTCACTAATTTTTATCATTTACAGTAGTCTTCTTATCTTAAAATAATTACAACCTAACTTTACTCATACATTATATTATATATAAATATTTTTAACAAAATTAATAATTAAATAGCTATATTTTATTAACCATCTTATAAATGTTTATAGCCTATCTACTAATCTTCTTCAATAAATTCAAACAAATTTTCTACTGTGGTATCGAATACTTTAGCAATATCCATCGCTAACTTTAACGAAGGATTATATTTTCCATTTTCTAAGTGTACAATAGTCTCACGTCTTACCCCAACTGATTTAGCAAGTTCGTTTTGTGTCATAAGGAGTTTTTCTCTATATTCTTTAATTTTTGTTTTCATCGATATTGCCACTTAGTTACATATCCCCCTTTTATCAAAGTATATATACAAAATTAATTTAGATAACGATTGTATAAATAAAACTGCAATAAGAATTATACCAGTATCCAAGTTTGATATATTTATATTACTTGTATAAGGTGTTGCAAAGAAAATAGCTATTATAACTATAGAATACATCATTATTGTTATTGCAATCTGATTAACCTTTGATAGTATAAATTTAGATGATTCATCAACTAAATCATTATATTTTTTATTATAAACTGAATAGCATCCAAAGACTATTAACCAACTCAGTCCTGGAAGAGATGCAGTACTTGGACCTTTAAAAATATACTGAGTAGCTAATACAGCTATAAAAAGATAAGTTATTACAAGTAATTCCAATATGAGTTTTGATTTTACACCAGTTTCTGATTTAGACATATAAAAGCCCTCCTTAAAAGTTATATATTCTTTAGTTTTTGTTTTCATTAATATAATTACTTAATTACATATCCCTCTTTTATCAAAATATATATACAAAATTAATTTAGATAACGATTGTATAAATAAAACTGCTAATAGAATTATACCTATATCCAAATTTGATATATCCAAAGCTCTTGCATGATTAGCTGAAAAGAGAACAGCTATTACAAATATAGAGTACAGCATTATTTTTGATGCAATTTGATCAACCTTTAATAACATAAGTTTTGATGCCTCATCAACTAAATCATTATATTTTTTATTATACATGGAGTCAAATACCCAAAAAACTAATAAGATTATAAAAGTAATCCAAATACCTTCTCCTTTAAAAATAAACTTTTCTAATAATAAGTTTATAAAGAAATAGGATAGCATCAGTAATTCTGAAACAAGATTTGCTTTAACACCAAGCTCTGATCTAGACATATAAAATCACCCCTTAAAAGTTATATATTTATAACACCTCATGTTATAAATATATAACTTTTCCAAACAAATTGCAAGAAAATATTGTAAATACTTAATAACATTTTTACAAGTATAGTCCATAAAAGATTTCATAATAGACATCTAATGGTTACAAATAATATTATAAAATTACTTTTTTATTCCCTCCTATAGAACCACTCTCTAAAAAATTCTTATACCATAAAAATATATTCTTTAGTAAGCAGTACAGTACTAGATTAGTTTATTATATCTATTGTTTCAATCATATCATTTACCAACTATTATCCTAATTAATATGAAATATTGAGATGTATAATTATACAGCCTAAGTTCACTCCAATACATCCTCAAAAATACCTCTTTTTTTGTGAATGAAGTACAGTTGGGGATTTCATTAATAAAATAAAAAATACTAGTCAATATTGACTAGTATTTACAAGTATTTCTAAGTATTTCATTATTTATTTTTACAAATCATTGGACACGAATCTCAGGAATAATACACAGGATTAATTCATTTCATATACAATCCTAGGTTTTCATCAAAAATATACGTCACTTTACTATCCCATGATATAATACAACAGAAAAAACTACAATCTATGGTGGTTTCATATATTCTTAGTTATATTAGTAGGAAAAAAGTGTACTCCATATTGAACTAATTATAAATTTTATTATTGGAATTATCATTTCTATTTGTGTTGGTATAAGTACAAATTATATATATGATAAAATTCTAAACTACTTATCTATTGCCATAGAAAAAGTAGTTTAGAATTTGAATTTAAAATTAAATCTTAAATTTATTTATTACAATTCATTAGTTCGAAAAAATATTTAGAGTCATGCGTCTTATAAAGGTTCAACCAAGAACTTAATGCTTCTTCTTTAAAAACATCTAAAACTTTTAAAACTTGTACTGTAAATTCTAATGGTGCAATTCCAGAAGCAGTAATTAAATTTTCATCATTAACCGCAGATTCCATTTTATAATATTTTTCTCCAGAATAACTTGGTATCACCATTTTTAAAAATTCTAAATCATTACTTGTATGATTTCTAAAATCTAGTAAACCTGTTTTAGCTAACCCTAAAGTAGCACCACAAATAGCTGCAACTATAGACCTTTGTTTCAAAGCCTCTTTAGATTTTTCTAATATTTTCTCATGACCTATAGATGTCCAAGTATTTCCCCCTGGCAAAATTAATAAGTCATTACTTTCAATATTAAGCTCATCAATTGTAATCTCAGGTAAAACTTTTAATCCACCCATTGTTATAATAGGATTTTTATCAACTCCTACTGTAATTACTTTTAGTGGTTTTAATCCTTTTTTAAAATATCTTCCTGTATTTAATTCAGCAGTTAGATATCCAACTTCCCAATCTGACATAGTATCGAATACATACATATATACTTTTCTATTTTTCATTTTTTTGCTCCTTCTATAATTAATTAATATACCTAATTGTAAAATAACTTAACTGACATACTCTGTCAGTTAAGTTATTAAATTTGATAATGATTAATTAATTCGAGTAAATCTTCAACTATTTTATCCCTAAGGCTTAATGGTTCAATTATTTGTATAGATTTTCTATAAGGTATAAGTATATTTGGTACATATGTAAATATTATCTCTTCTTGAAGTTTAAATATTGCTTTATTTGAAGTCCTTTCTTTTAAATAATATCCTAGAAGCCAATGCTGACATAAGTTATCCAATGTATTTATCCTTCCTTCTATAACTAATGATATAAGATTATCCTCATCTTTTGTTTCATCCATAATTCCTCTTATAAAAAATTCACTTGCTGAAAATTCTTTTGGCCTATTAAAAGTATTTGATGTTTCTATGACACTACTAATTCTATCTACCCTAAAACTACGAATCTCATTTCTCATTTGACAAAATGCTACTATGTACCAATTATTATTCCAACGAACAATTCCATATGGATTTATAGTCCTACATTTTGATTTTTCTTCACGAGCTGTACGATAGTTGATTTCTACAGATAATTCATTTGCTATACTATTTTTTAACTTTTTAAGTACAGATTCTATGGATATTTTTCCAGTTGGTTTTATTACTTCAAAACCTATTAAATGTTTTGTTAAAGTTTCTTCTTGTTTTTGATTTGAATACATTTTTAACTTTGATGTTGCTTTGTCTAGTGTGTCATCTAAGAAATATCCCTCTTCTTTAGCAAATATAGCTGCTTGAAGTAACGCAGTTTGTTCTTCTGTATCGAAAAAAAGAGGTGCTTTGATGAAATTATTCAAAAGTGTATACCCACCATTATGACCTGTATCTGAAATTATAGGTACTCCACTAGCAGATAATGCATTAATGTGTCTGTAGACAGTTCTTATATTTATTTCTAGTTTTTCAGATATTTGTTTTGCGGTAACTTTTTTGTCTGAGTTTAACATCCATAATATGGACATCATATTATCAATTTTAGCCATATAGTTTTACCTCTTCATGTGTGTTTTATAAGTTAATTATATAGGTTATGATTAGTTTTCACAAAAAAATATTAGCAATTTGCTAATATCTTTTTTGGATTTTAATAGTGGAGACGAAGGGGAGTCTATAAGTGGTTAGTTATATATCTATTTTCTTTATTAAACATATTTTATTTACTCCTATTTGTATACTTATACTCTATTCCATTGCTAATTTTAAATGCGTACTCTGGATTAATCCAGATGGATGATTATGAAAGCATAATATTTTTGATGCATTAGTAAGAACTGCTGTCTTAAATACTTCTCTTGGATGTACTATAGCTGAATTTACAGTGCCAACACTTACTACTTCTATACTTACAGGTTGATTCTTTGTATCTAAACAAGCCACTATAAACTTTTCTCTATTACTATCTATTAGAAAGTTTTTTGCTAATCTATATGCATCATAAGGATTACTTATTTTTCTAGTTTCATATAGTACTGAACTTTCTTTAACTATTTTAAGAGATATAATATTTACTCTCTTTGCTGATACTTCCTCCTCCATTTTTATCTCTCCTTATATATCCATACCTTTATTTATTATAATCTATCCTATATATCACTTGATGAAACTCTATACTTTGAACAAGCTTTACTTACTGCTTCGCTTGGATCTATCCCCTCTGCTATAAGACTTAAAACAAATGCTATTATTAATGTCCACATATTCTAACCTCCTTTAAATTATCAATAGTTAATATATTTCTTAATGCTAAATAAAAATAAGCATCTATACTTTGCTAGTATAAATGCTTATTTTAGTAATTCATCAGTTGCTTTATTCTTAGTAATTACGGTAATAGAATAATCACTAGATAATAAGTATAATGTTGAACTATACTTATCAATACCATCTTCATGTATAACATCACTAAACTCTTCAATTAATTCCTTTAGTATGTTTACTTTTAGAGACTCTACTTCTTCAATCTCCTCAATTACACATACATATCCACCATCATCTGTTAATTTTCTATCCTTTCCGTAAGATTAATTCAATATCGTGATAATGTTATCTACACTATCAACAATTTCTTTAGGATATTCTGATAATAAGTTTAAATCTTCTTTCTTACATAAGTTAATCATATTAACTTCCTCCTTTTAATTTTTTATACTAAAAAAGAGATGTTAATATTTTTATCAACATCTCTTTTTTAGCTTTTATGTTCCTATTCTAGTAGGCTATCTATTTAATATAGATCAAATATATAATATATAGTTGTAAAACAATTTGATACGACTTTCTAGCCTACCATCTATTTGTAAAATATCTTTCTTTATAGCTTCTAACATATTATCTATTTTATCTACATCAAAATTTGATTTCTTATATAATCTATTTTGTTCCTATTTTCAAATATGTTATTTGTTAACACTATAATTAGGTCTATTAATGCATTTTCATAATTTTTTAATTCTTCAAATCTATACGGTATAATTAATATATTACTTATATACTAATAAGATATTAAATTTATTCTGCAGTTTAAATCTTGCAGATATTTATTCTGTTTACCGACCGCTTTAAGCACATTTAAGTATTTAATTATTCATCTTTTTTAATTAAAAAAGATGGCTGCATACGCCCCCAATTTTAAAATTAGTTACGCTACAGCCTCACTAAATTAATCCTCATCTACAATCTTATACTGTTTACTTAATGTTCCATTAAACAATTCTTTTGCATGACTACCAGTAAACTTATCAATTGCCTCTTGTACCTCTGATTTCATTAAGTCTAGATAACGAATCTCACCATTTTTTTCATCTGTAAC
This sequence comes from Clostridioides sp. LIBA-6822, assembly GCF_056688955.1. Taxonomy (NCBI): domain Bacteria; kingdom Bacillati; phylum Bacillota; class Clostridia; order Peptostreptococcales; family Peptostreptococcaceae; genus Clostridioides; species Clostridioides sp. LIBA-6822. The sequence goes on from NZ_CP196995.1 coordinate 3,688,110, forward strand.
AGCAAGTACTCTTGCAAACATTGTTGGATGATCTTTCAGATATGAAACATATCCTTTCAATCGACCAACACTATCACCCAACCAGCCTCCATGTGGATCAACAATTGAAGGAATAATTTTTCCGCCTACATTCTGAAAAAATATAAAATCGGGATAACAATTATCGAGCTGCTTTCCTTCACTATTCATCCATTTTGGAATAGATAGTGATGCGCGAAGATTCTTTGGTTGATTTCTATACCAAGCAACATTCAATGCATGACTCATTTCTGTTCTGAGAACTTTCTGTTCTAATTCATTTAACTTATGATATGACCATCCATCATCATCACTGATGATATGTTTTTCATATCTATCATAATCTTTATTCTGATGTGTATTAGTAGATTTTATGTTCAAATAATCTTCAACATAAGGTTTTGTATTACCTTCAATTCTATCCCATTTTTCTCTATTCTCTTCAGATACAGAAGCTCTAAATGGTCCATATATGTCAAGTAGTTCTTCTGTTTTGCTTTCAGCCCAAACTTCCATAGCCTGAACAATTTCAATACAATATCCAACTGCGCACATCATACGAATAGCATCTTCTTCTGTATCAAGTTCATCTTTCATTCTTTTATTAATGCAGTATTTAATTTTATCAGATGCACCTGAGAAAACTCTCACTGTATTCTTATAGTAAGCGAGTAATCTATCTGCATCATTTTCAGCCAATTCAACGCGATCTTCAAATTCTTCACCAGTTAATGGGTCAACTCTTTTAATAGACATCTGTGTACTACGAATTTCACCAAGTGAACGCTTGTATTGTGCTGGATTCCTCTTAATTTCAGCCTCAATATTACGATAGAAATCTTCCTGAATATCAGCATCAAGATTTCCATTTGGATTAAGATCCGCTTCAATTATATCGACACAATCCCACAAATCTAAAAAATGATTTGGCTTATCATGACGTACTTGCCTTGTAATAATACTCTCAAAACATGTACGTATAGCTTCGCTATCGACCTTAGGAATACGTTCAAGTATCTCATTAAGTTTCTGCATAAATTCTTGAGCCTCGTCTGAATTAACTGAAAAACCATCATCCATATTTACATAAAATTCATCCTCTAAATTAGATATATCTAACATACCAGAACTAACTATATTTGAAATTTCCGTTGCATTAGATACATGTTGCACAATTGTATCCTCATTGCATAAAGATATATCATTCTGTCCACTTTCTTTTTTCTGTTTATTCTCCAATTTTTCCTCTAACATCTTCTTTGTTTTACCAAAAAATGCAACATCAACAGAGTTAACTGTGATATTAGAAGTCTGGTCTATATTATCTTCTTTCAACTTTTTAACAACACTTTCAACTGTTGATGCATCATACTGTGGAAGGTAGCAAGAAACAGTATTTAACTCCTCTATATCACGAATTCTCCGAGCCAACGGTGTACGAACCATACGACCAATTAATTGAGCAATATATGTTGGATCACTACGTTTACGTCTAGAATAAATTACTTCAGCACGTGGACAATCCCAACCAGTTGAAACCGCATCCTTAGCGAATAGAACTTTAATTTCATTATGTTCTGCAACATCCTCAGGTTTTACATAAGGAATTTTCCCTGCATTAGTTATAATATCTTCATGTCCACCAAATACATTAGCAAAGCATGTTGAACTATCAAGCCAAGGTAAAGTTTTGCAAATCTGGCTACATAATGCAGCCAATGTTTCTTTACTAACCTTGTCTTCAACCTGTACAACCATAAGTGGCACAATAATTGGATATATATGATTCTCTTCACAATACTTTTTCCAAAGACTTGATGATTCAGCTAACTTCTCGCAAGCATATTTCAAATCCTGATGTTTTGTATCAACTGCTTTTTGGGGTGTTCTTAACTCAATAGAATCTTTAACCAACCCAGAAGTTCTTACCTGTGATACTGGAACTTTCACTTCAGCTTTAATATCACGTTCTTTTCTACCATTCATTGCTTTGTTGAAATTTTCAGGAGTAGCAGAAATACCAATCACTACAGGTACGGGTGGATTATTTCCTTCCTGACCATCAATCAATTTAGCATAAATAGTCTTACTAGTATTTTCAGATGTAGCCTTGCTATCACCTTTACTACCAAGACCCCTATGTGCTTCATCAATAAATAAATAAAAACGAATATTATCGTCTTCAATTGTATTTGTAAGAACATCATAAAAAGTACGCCCAACTTCTGATGGATTTGATAACTTTTTTCCTTCACCAAGAAGCTGTCTATTTAAAAAATAGATATGTCCCTGCTGTAATTTCAGATGATTCTTTGCAAAATCTGGACCAATAACTTCCATAGTTTTTGCATCTGACAGTAAATCTGTCGCGTCAGCAAACTTCTTTAATGTCTGCTCATTCAAGGATGGACTGTCAGACAACCATAAAATAGTCGCACTACTATCTCCACTATAGATATCATTTCCATAAAACAATGCCTCTGCCACAGCTGCAGCAATAACTGTTTTACCAGAACCCGTAGGTGCAATTAACGGAACTGCAGATAATGAACCATCTGATTCATAGCTTCTCTGCATTGATTCTAATCTCTTTAAAAGAGTATTTACTGCAGTTTTTTGAAAATCAAATAACTCATATTTCATATTTAGTCAATACCCCCTTCTCCATAAATTTCAAATGTTCTAAGGTATGTTTCATACAATCTATGTACTTCTACTCCTGGCAACCTTTTACACATATTAGAATACCTTCTTTGATCATCTGTTACAACAAATACTGTCTTAATTGATGGTGTATTTTTAATCTTCTCACAAAATTTTGACGCTTGATTGTAATCAAATAATACACCATAATAATCTGTTGTTAAATAACTCTTTCCTATTTTTCTAATAATTGGTCCACGACAACCTGCTTGCATCCAAAGAATAGGAGCAATTGCATCAAATGCATTATCCAGTCGAATAGGCCATGCTGACTCGTATGTTAACTCACAAAATATGGCATTCTCTTTAAATCCATCAGACATAGGAAATTCTTCCGTAAATTTATAGTCACCTTTAATCGGTTCATTAAGAGTATTGATACCTGTAATTGCTGACTTAATACGAGGCCACGTGAAATAATTCGCAATTCCATATTCCATCCACTCAGCATCATAAGGTTGTAAACCTTTTTGTATAAATGTTCTTTCTTCATCTGCCCCAATTTCATTATTTGTAATAGAAATTGAACGTCTATTTCCTCCATCAAGATGATTTAGAAGCATTACTGCATTTGCTGTAGTACCTGAACCCGCAAAAAAATCTACAATAAGTGCATCTGGCTTATTTGTAACAAATAAACGAATAACATCCTCTACAGCATATACTGACTTAGGAAATGGAAATATTCTATCTGGCATAAAACACGAATTAACATTTGTTCCATATATCTTTGCATCATATGCAATATTATCCCACTGAGTTGTTGGCAATGATTTCTTTCCAGTAGAATAAAAAGCATTTACGCTACCATCTTTTGCATAACCTGTAATAGTTGCTTCTCCTTTTTCAATATCCTCAATGGTTCCTGTTGTCAAATATGATATTACATATTTTTGAGGTTTGTCTTTAAAATATTTACCAACTCTGACAAATCCCTTCTCTAGACGAGCTTTTAATGCATCCCCAGTTAGCCCCCAGTTCATTTCTATACCATTATCACGAATTGGAAAAACAGGAATTGTACCTTCAATCATTGGAATTGAATCTAAACTATCACTTGGCATTAATGGCTCTCCTATATGAACAATCTTCCCTTCTTTAGAATCAATATAAATAGGATAAAATTGTGCAGTTCCACCTTTTTTTGTACCTCGTTTAGATGCTAAATCGCTCCTACGTAATGGTTGCCAATGCACTTCAGAATCTTTTGAAACAGATTTAACATCATTTAATTTCTCAATCGAACAATTTCCAAAACGGACACAATAAATAAATTCATTTGTTCGAGAAAATTCATCCGCACGAGCAGTACCTTTTCTACTGATAATACTACTTATCATCTGAATTTTAGCTTCTGGAAAAATTTGCTCCAACAATAATCCTAATCTAGCATACTCCTTTTCATCTATTGTAACAATTAGAACAGAATTATTAGGATTTAATAATTGAGCTGCTAATTTTAAACGTCTTTCCATAAATGTTAACCATTTGCTGTGTCTATATTTATCATTTTCATCAACATAATCATTATTATATTTCCAATCAGTAGCACCTGAATTATATGGTGGGTCAATATATATGCAATCAACCTTACCAGCATATGCATAAGTCAAAGCTTCCAATGCATGATAGTTCTCAGAATTAATTACCATATGATATGGATCTTCAGGTTTCCCATTCTCTACACGGTCAACCTCTTTTAAACCTGGATAAATAACATCTCTATATCCAACGATTGGAACAATATCTTCCACTGGTACTTCACAAAATTCGTCACTATTCTGAATAATTGCAACTCCATCTTTAATTTCTTTAACAGTCCATACCACTTTGTTTACATCTGTTTCTTCATGTCCGCGTTTGGATAAAATATTAACATTATCACCAACTCCAGGCAATTTTTTATATAATCTTACTGCATCTGGTAAGTTATTCTCATATACAAGACCATAAGAATGCGTCTTCACATATTTCTGAATCTCCCTTGCTAATGCAGGATTTAATTTTGCAACTTCTTCAATCACAGCATGAATATTAGCCATATTTTAATTCCTCCTTAAAATTATATCATGAATTAATTAAATCCCTTTAGATTTCAAAAACTCATCTAGTATATTTCTCAACATACTTTTCATTCTAACATCATTAAATACACAATAAGTTTTTAATCTTTTTTTCATATCCTTTATGATATATATCTGAACAGGCGTCATCAGTTCTACAGTTTTATCTATAGGTACATATACTCATTCAGTAATAATTTTCACTACAATCTTTTGCCTATTCAAGTCTCCATTTATCCATCTACTGTACATTTAATCTTATGTACTTTGAATCTATATTTCGCCATATTCTGTTCTTCTTTTCAGTCTACTTCAAAATAGTATTCATTTACTTTCAAAATTTATGTTTTCATTATATCATTAATAGATATAGCGTCAATAATAAAATCTACCTTGACTACCATAGTAAATTTTAAGATATAAGTTTTTATACAATGTATAAATAAGATTATAAACAAACTGTACAATTTTATCAGATTAATTCTCATATTCCTTGTATAACAGAAAATTTTATTTCTCAAATATTATTTTCTATAATTTTTTTATATACACAAATAATATCTAGTTATTTTACTAAATATATTATATATTATTTTGTATTAAAAGTAATCTTGCTTAATTCAAATATCTTCATCTTATTACCTCATATAATAAAAAAAATATTGATTTTTCAATCAATATCTTTTCGTGGATTTCAATGGTGGAGACGAGGGGAGTCTATAAGTGGTTATTTGATTGTTTTGTTGGTTTTTGTAAATGTCGGTATATAGCTATTTAGTTATGATGTTAGAGCAATTTTTTTGGTTGTTTTTTATTGTTTATTTTTGTAGTTGGGGTATTATTGGGGTATAATTTTCTACTTTTCAAAATTCTTGCTAATTCAATAATATAAATCAAATTCTTAGTTAAGTTTTTTAATGAATAGAGAAATATTATTTGTACTCATAACAATATAGCTTATACATAATTTTATATATCTGATTTATTTGCAACTAACTTAGTGTTATTTAAACAGTGATAGAATATTATAAGACATTTTTAACTAGCAAATTTATAACTAACTTAGTGTAATTTAAACTATGCAACAAATGCTAGAAGCATATGTAACAGCAGGATTTATAACTAACTTAGTGTAATTTAAACAAGAACCATCCATGACTCCTTTTCCAGTCAATTGGATATTTATAACTAACTTAGTGTAATTTAAACAGTTTAATGATTCTATGAAAGTTCATTATACACTAAAATTTATAACTAACTTAGTGTAATTTAAACAGGGATTGATGTCAAAAGTAAATCAGGAGGTACAGGATTTATAACTAACTTAGTGTAATTTAAACAGTAGTTTGGGAAGGAACAGCAGCAACAACTAAAGTATTTATAACTAACTTAGTGTAATTTAAACTTGTTCCTATAAATTCAAGTAAAACATCATATCCAAAATTTATAACTAACTTAGTGTAATTTAAACTATACAAAAATAGTAACGAAAGGAATAAGCAAAAAAATTTATAACTAACTTAGTGTAATTTAAACAAGATGAAAGAACCTATCTAGCAAAACAGTATGCGACATTTATAACTAACTTAGTGTAATTTAAACCTTTTAATGCTTGTCCCATTAAATCATGCTTATCATAATTTATAACTAACTTAGTGTAATTTAAACTTTTGTAGATATATCATTTAAATTAACATTTTCTTCATTTATAACTAACTTAGTGTAATTTAAACGTTTTTCCCCCTGCAAGTCAGGGTTTACTTTTTCCCAATTTATAACTAACTTAGTGTAATTTAAACTTGCAATAGCTGGTCTTGTTGCGGGCATAGTTCTTCTGATTTATAACTAACTTAGTGTAATTTAAACTAGGTAGAAATATTTATATATACCAAACGAAATGGGATTTATAACTAACTTAGTGTAATTTAAACACGCCCAGCATTATTATAATAATGCACTTTAGCGTAATTTATAACTAACTTAGTGTAATTTAAACTCTACTGTATTAGATAATATCATTTCTCTAACTGCCTTATTTATAACTAACTTAGTGTAATTTAAACGTTGAATACATAGATTTTAATGCAAATAAAAATGGAGAGATTTATAACTAACTTAGTGTAATTTAAACCCCCAAATAAAACTATAGTAATTCCAACACTTGTAGGGTTATTAAAATAAGTAATTTGCAGTGAGCCACCAGTAGTGTTTTTAGCTAAAAATAAAAATACAGTTATAAACCTTGCCATCACTAGCTCACAGACATTCACACATATTTTTCGCTCACTGCAAAATTATTCTACTATAACATATAAAACTTGTAGTAGATATAAATTATAACAAATTCCCAATAAAATATTTTAATTAGTTATACTATCATTCTCTTAACAATCTAATATTTAATTAAAAATCCAACCAAATATTAGACCTAGTTTATCATTATAACTATAACTTGTAACGACTATATCTCCACATTCATAAAACATCTTTTTATTATAATTGTATCTTTTTACAGATACATTTACAAATAATGAACTCGCTTCTAAATACATTTTTTTATCAATATAGAACTTATACTCTTCTAAAAGACATTCAGGCACAACACTAATTGTATCATTATTTAACATATCATTATTAGCAGATTTATTCCATACCCCTAACCTCATATTTTTCATTATAATCTCTAAAGCAACTTTATGTTTATTATATTTATCCATATCTATATCTAAATAGACATTATCTAAATAAAATGGAACTTTACTCTCATCAACTATGGAATTATCATTATGTATTATATTTGATATTACTATATCAGTTCTATTTATTATATCTTCATCATATATATTAAGCTTTCTATCATAATCATATATATAAATATTGCTCAACTCAGCATTATCTCCCCTTCTATTTACTCTACCAAACCTTTGCAACAATGAATCTAAAGGAGCTAACTCTGTATAAAGAACATCATAACTTATATCTAAACTTACCTCTATACTTTGAGTACCTATCAATAAGAAGCTTTCTTCTATCCCTTTTTCTGCCTGCTCTCTATCTCTAGTATTAAATCGACCATGTATTAATTTAGGATTATATTTTTGGAGCCTTCCATATAACTCTTGAGATAAATCTACTGAATTAACACATATTAATACTCTTTTTCCTTGCATTAAATCATTTTCTATTTTATGTATGTTATCAAGTATCCCTTCATTTAATCTATTCAATCGATGTCTAAATATTAAATCTTTACTATCTGGTTCAATAATTGTACTTATTTGCAATCTTTCCTGTATTAACTTTTTTAAGCAAGTTGGTATACTTGCACTCATTATACATATTTGTACATTTAAGTTTTCTTTTAAATATTTTAAAAATTCCAATGTATAACACAATACTCTTGTATCAAAACAATGTATTTCATCAACTATAAATATACTACCTTTTAATTGTGATAATAGCATTTCAAATCTCTTACAAGAAAATACTGACTTTACTAATTGAAATATAGTACATACATTAATTTGTTTTACACTCTTTTTGTATATCTGGTAAAGTTGTTTTATATCTTCTTCATCACTAATTTTATTCAAAAAATATGGAGCTTTACTGTGTAACATACTTACGCTTATATTTCTATTATATAAATTTTCATATAAAGAATTTATGCTTGCTGTATAAGGAAGTATATAATACACTCTCTTACTTTTATATTCATTTTGAACTAGGTTACTCCAATACAATGATGTTGCTGTTTTTCCAAGACCTGTCATAGCCATTATCATTATATCTTCATTTTTATCCATATTTAAGACTTTTTCTTGTATTGAATTATAACTTACACCCTTTGGTAGACTAAAATCTTTAATAGAATTAAATCCCTTATCTATACTTTTAATTCCCGCAGAAGCTATATGGTCACAATATTGCAAGTAACCTTTTAATAATATATTTTCAAGTTTTCTAGTATCATCATTTCTTGCTCTTGATATTTCCTTTATAAATGGTCTTATATCTTCTACTTCAATATCTAATAGTTCCTTTAATTCCTTTAATTCAATTTCATAAATAGAATTTGTTATTTGACCCTCTAGAAACTTTATATCTTTATGGTGGGTTAATATAGCTAACTTCTGACCTCTATTTAAATACTTAATACTTGCTGATAATAACTCATGTCTAACTCTTCTTGTGCTACTTTCAATATTATCTTGAAAGCTTTTTACTACTTTCCCTACATCATGACATACAATTGCCTCATATAAATCATTTTTCATATCATTAGATATATTATATATGTTAACTAATTGATTCATTATGTAATTCATATCTTCATTATGCTTATCTATACTTGTCCCATCTGATTTAGCTTTATATTTATATAAATTATTCATGATATATCCTTTATAAAGTCTCCTTTAAATATTTTAAGTAACTTTCAAAAGCTTGATGTACATTTGATATTTTCATAAAATCATACTCTTCAAACTCTTCTTCTAAATACTTCTTTATTTGTTCCTTTTCATTATTAACTTCTATCTCATTAAATGTATCATCATAAAATTTATTTATTCCAATCCATATATCGCTTTTTCTAAATTCTTCATTTTGTTCTATAGATTCTTTTAACATCTCTACATCTAAGCCATTTTCTTTGATAATACCCTGAAATACATTATTTCCCCATGAATACTCTCCCAATATAACAAATTTTGGTTTTGTATCAGTTAGATGATTTGTCTTATTACCTTCTACACTTAAGTATTCTAGTGATTTTAGGAGAGCTTCTATTCTTTTAAACTTTTCTTCTTTATCTAACTTTTCAACTCCAATTGATTTAGCTTCTAAAGTTGTATAATCTCTATGCTCACTTGCTATATCAGATATATCATATTCTCCTATCTTTCCTATATTAAGATTTGCTATATTTGTATGTACCCCTGAATATACCTCAACTTGATATGGCATACTATCTCCTGTAGTTCCACAAACATTCCACTCCCATTCAACCTTTCTATTTGATACATTTATTAAAGAGTTCATTTGCCATCTTGACTTTCTTTTTTTAGTTATATTTGCTTCATATTTCTTTTTATTTTGTTTATATATTTGTTTTTCTTCATCTGATAATTCTTTGTATACATCTTCTTCTATAGATAATTTTTCCGCCATCATAAACCCAAATATATCATCTGTCGCATATTTAAATGGGTTTGGAACCAATTTTACTTGTTTACCATCTTTAGTTTTAACATTTTGTTCATAACCACAAACTTGTTCCATAAATAGCTTTTGATTGTATTTTTGACATTGACTTGAGATTCTACTTCTGCTCCCTATTTTTTTAGTATAAGTAGAATTCTTATATGAATTATTTTTCTTTTCTACTTCACTACTACTTCCATTTAATCGTCCACATAAAACTTCTATTGCATACCCTATATTTAACATTCTATTTGAATTTTTATTTTCCATTTTAACCCTCCATAATGTTATTAAATTAAACTTACTAATATTAAATTTTTAATCTGTCTAAAGCTTCTTATATCATCCAACTCAATATAATCCTCTGCTTCAAATAGTTTTTCTCCAGTTTTTTCATAATACATTTCATTTAAGTTAACTAACCAGTCCTCATATGCATAAAATTTTCCTAACATTTTAAGCTCCTTATATATTTTGTCTATATCTAAGTCACTAGTTTTTAATTTATCCGTTAATTTTTTTATTATATCTATTTTGACTTTTTTCAATACATTTACCTCCCTGTTTAAAAGAATAACAAGTTCATCAAAATTCTTTTGTTCTTTCTCATCCATTTTTTCTTCCTTTTTTACCCTATATACTTCTCTGAGATAATTGCTTTCTAAAGTCCCATTCAAGATATACCTATCCAAATGTAACTTTTCAAAGTTTGATAGTAGTGCTTTTCCCTGTAATTTGATTAATAAATTCACATATTTATTTTTTATTCTATTTACCTGAATATCCTGAGATTGACCAGAGTTATTAAACATATATTGCTCTATATCACCATCAAATAAGTTATATTTACACACTAGACTTTCTAATAATTTTACAATTGAATACTTTTCTTTTTCTTTCTTTGCTCCTAACTCTACATCGGTTAAATTTTCGTCTTGAATATGGCAAGTATAATCTTTCATAAATTCATCTGATGTAGAATTGTATAAAAAAACATACCTACTAACTCTGCAATTCAAAATTGAATACATAGTCAATACTAAACAATATGGGCATACATTCAAACCTTGCAAATTATTGGAGAAATTATAAAATGTATTTGCAACCAAATTAGGCATATAACTTCTCCCTATATTGTATTCTTTATCTTCAATTTTGACTTTGGCCTTATATTGACCACATAAACTACAATATTCATCTCCTTGATTTTTAACAAAACCTTTTAGCTTCTCATTTAAAGTAACTTTTCCTTTTGGTTGAGTTAGTGTAGAATTGCTAAAGCACATACTTTTTAAATTAGAGTATTTTTCGCAACTTACAAATTCTTCAATTTTATCACTCATTAAATCTATACTATTCTCTATATCTTGATAAGTTATATCATTAATATCTTTATTCAGATAATAAGCCAACACATATAGACCATTATCAACAAATACATTGTAACTTCTATCCATATTAAGCCCTCCTAGAAGTTATATAAGTTAGTAACCCCATTCCTATACTATTTTTTTCACCTAATCCACAATAATAAATTACTTCTTGCATATCTTTATTAGCTTGTACAAATATTTCAAAATCTGTATATCCAATTATAAATCCTTTTCCTTTTATATTAGTTATATATTTCTTTTTTACTGCTAATACATCCTCAATATCAAAGTATAGTTCACCAGTATATTCTTTATTATGTATAAGCTTATACTTATTTCCTAAATTATCATGTAATGCTTTATAAAACTCTTCTTGCATTGGATTTAAGTATACTTGTTTCCTACTTTTTAAATCATATAAACTTGCTACAATAGGTGACCTTACTTTATAAAGTGTTATATTATTAAAATTTTTCTTTGAATCTTCTTCTATATCTGAAACTTTAAACTCTATATTATTCAATTTAAATACTTTAAATTTAATAAAACCTTTTATAATATTATTCAATATATCATCATATCCACTTAAAATTAATTTGATTTTTGTTTGGGGATTTAAATGTATTCCCTCTTTTAAATACTTAGCATTTTCAAACATAATTGTGTAATTAAATAATTTAAATACTTTCTTATCCACCTTATAGCCTTCATTGTGAAGACTTAGTGCTTTTCTTTTATCATTAATTTCTATAGCCTCATATATCCTTTTCATTAGCTCATACTGGTAATTGTAATCTAATACAACTTCATTATCCACTGTGAGTATCAAATGTCTTCTTACTAAATGCATTTAATTACTCCCCCTTTTTTCCATTTCCATAAAAAAATATTCTGTTGCTCATCTTCATCATAATATTTACCATATTCAAACTCATCATTTTCTCTTACCATTGAAGAATATATATCATAATAACCTTTTTTTTCATTATACTCTGTCAATGTATTTATTCTTTTTATCATTCCATCTCCAATATTAATATCTGTATATTGATTGTATCCAATAGCTTTTTTATCTATTAGATTTACTTCAATTTCACTTAAAGATAATACCTTCGCTAAACAATTAGTCTTACCTAAACATAGCGGCTCATTAAATTCTATATTTTTATCTATGTTAGTATATATGATAAGTTTAGGATTAATTAGGTATTCAATGGGACATACATCAGTTTGAAATCTATCGCTATCTGTCAATGTTTTTACATTTGGATTGATTTCTTTATATATAGTCTGTAAATCTTTAAATGTACCATCATGATATATAACATATCCTAATATAAAATCATCTATTTCTTCACCATATATATTTTTTAAAATTCCGACAACTGTTGATATTGGTGGAATTTCATATGTTCTTTGTATCTTGCTATGCATAGGAATTTTAAAGTGAGCCATATCTCCAATTATTTCGATTTTATTTAATATCATTTTATCTCCTCAAATATTTAGTTAAAATACTCCATTTTATTTATAAAATTAGACATTCATTTATAAAAACCTTTAATTTTTACCATTATTTTCCTAAAAGTAACAATATATAACTTAATTAGATTATTTTAGTGAAGTTTTTAAAAACTTTACACTTACCTTAAATCAAGGTTCTCCTTCAAACTTTCAATATAGTACTTGTAATTTTTTAAAATATTTCTATGTATGTTCATTTATTTAACAATAAAAATACATTTCTATGGATTCATCATACATGTTAGTACTTAATTGATTTTCATCAATAACTTAAGATATACCTAATCGGTTAGACTAATATACCTCAAATACTTAATTTCTAAAAGTAGCTGTTATACTTTAGCAACTACCTTTTCCTAATAAATTCTTTGATTTTTTATATCAGTATTTGTTGTTAACTAGTTTAGAATATATACTTTATACATCTCTGCCATACATAAGTATTATTTACTATCTTTTATAATTTGCTTCAAATCATCAATACTCAAAACATTATCTTTCTTCCTGTGAATCATTCTATGACAATTTGAACATATTGGCACCAAATCTGTTTTGGGATTTATATTGCTTTCTTCTCCAACAGAACTTAATGGTTTAATATGATGAATTTCTATGTATCCCTTACCTCTGTCTCCATACGTTTTTTCGAAGTCAAACCCACATACAATACACTTTGTGCCATGATATTTTATTGCTTCTATTCTATTTCTGGGGTTACGCTCATACTGTTTCCCATAAACATATTTAACTTTCCCTTCTTTTCTAATTTCAGTTTCTAATTCTATGTTAATAGTATTAATGTTCAAAGGATTATCTTGACTTATCTCCTCTAATACATCGTCTTCTATTTCAGTAGTAAAAATGAATTCTATGTTAAAATTATTACTATCAAGTTTTATGAATCTTATTTTAGGTAAATTTGTTTTTCCTTCTATTTTATTTTCTAAGAATTTCTCATAATACTCAGGAAATATACTTCTTAGTAAATCTCTAAACTTAGATTTCCAAATTATTCTACTTCTTGGATTCTCTAATTTATCCATCTCTATAACTGCACTATAATAATTATCATTATATTTAAAATTCACATTTTTCTTTTCATTCTTTCCTAAATTATTTATCTCAAAAAAATGTCTTATTTCTATTGGAACTCCTGTCCCATTATGTTTTAATGTAGATTTATCAATTGTTTTTAAAGCTATTTTCTCATCTAATAACTCCCAAGAGTCAACTATTATAGGATACTCATTTATATTTTTAATTTCTAAAAGTATATTAATAATTTGACTGAAATGTATCTCATCTTCCTTAAGAACTTCAATTGCTTTATCTATTGTGTATCCGCTAAAAATACCTTTATGATTTTTATTTATTCCTAAATGATGTAATATACCCATTGATTGATAATCTTTACTTTGTTTTGATGATAAATCTAGTATCTCATCATCTATATTTCTATTACTCATATTATTTTTAAATAAATAATTATAAACTACTTTGTTTATTTGCTCTGATGTGTATTTATTAAACTCTCTTTTTCTATCATTAGACTCTAACTTAGGTATTGTCATATTCTCCTCCTCAATTGATTATTTTAGATTTTAATAAAATTATTGTATCATATATTTATTATTAAAATATATTGTGCTATTTATCAAAATACATAAATCCTACAATATCATTGATTGCATAAAAACAAAAGAGGGCATACCTATACCCTCTTTATTAAATATATTTATTTTAAACAATATATTAATATATACTTTACTTAAAGTATTCTAGTACAACTTATTAATAATCTCGATTTATTATTTAATTATTCTATTGAGATACACAAATTAATTACTTCAACAACTCTATTATAAATTTTGCTCCTGTTTTAAATCCTAATTTATAACTAAGTTCCCTTTCAAATTCTATTAATGAATTAAACAAATCATTTAATTCAACCAACAGATATTTCTTATCATCTTCCAAATTTTTTTCCAATAATTCATTAATTTTTTTAACCTCTTTCCAACATTCAATATAATACTCATCTTTTTCTAAAATACTTCTATACATATGTTCATTTATCCAATAATCAAAATATATTTCTATAATTTCATCATACATTTTAGTACCTCCTTGACTTTCATCAGGTACTTAATATATACTTAAGTTGCTAGGTTAGTGTACATTAAGTACCTAATTTATAAAGGTAGTTGTTATATTTATATGGCAACTACCTTTTTCTAATAAGTGTTTAAATCTAAACTCAATATATTTTAAATCTTTATTACATCTAATTAATACTTATATTTATCCTTCAATACTTCTTGAAACATAATTTATCTATTACTTAATAAATCATGCTTCTTTTTTATATCTCTTGTATCTTCTTACATTCTTCAAAAGAAAACAAATTTCCTATATACCAATATGGTCTAAATCCTGACTCACCATCTCTATTTTTGGCAACAATAATCTCACTTAAATTAGCACCAAAACCTTTTTCTCTTCGTCTCAACTCTCTTATATCCTCAATTCCCATTGTCTTGCAATAATTAAGAGCCTCTTTTTCTGTAGGTCTATGAATATATATAACTGAATTAGAATCCATATATATCTGCTTTGAGCTTCTCATTACTCTATCCCCTTTAGGTCTTTCATCTTTCAATTCATCATTTAATTGAGCAAGCTGAATAACTGGTATATTAAAATCTAAAGTAATCTTTTTTATTTGCCTTGATAAGTCAGCGAATTTAGCTTCTCCTACTTCTTTACCCTCATAATCCAAAATCTGCAAATAATCAATTATTACTAAACTAGGCTTAATATTCTTTATTTCTCTCTTTATTCCTGATACTGTATTTACAGAGTCATTTATATAAAGATTATTTTCTTGATTTATTATGCTTAAAGCTTGTATATATTTGACTATTTCATCATCATTTAGATTTCTATTTTTCATTTTTACAACTGATATTCCAGTCAGTGATGCTATATTTCTAAACAAAATCTGTATATCGCTCATTTCTCCACTTATAAAAAGTACTTTCTTACCTTGAAATATTACATTTCTAAGTATTTGTAAAGCTAATGCCGTTTTCCCCCTTCCACTTTTAGCTGCTATTGTAGTTAGTTCACCCCCATATAAACCTCCTATAGTATCATCTAAGAACTTTATTCCAGTCTTAATACCTTCATTTATTTCATCATTTATATATTCAAAGGCTCTCTCTGATATGGCTGTTATACTTGAATCCTTTTTTATTAATTTCTGATTAGCTTTATTTATATCATTTTCTAACTGATATATAAGGGTATTATCATCTATTTCGCCAAGACTGAATTTATTGAATTTATCAATTATATTTCTATTTTTATATTTTTCAATAACTATACTGACATAACTCATAAAATTTGATACTGTTGGGACTATTGTTGACAAACTGCTAATATAGCTTATACCTCCAATATTATTCAAATGACCTTTTCTCTTTAATTCTTCTGTAAGAGTTATTATATCTATTACTTCATTTCTCTTATTTATTTCTTTTATAGCCTTAAATATGTATTTATGTTCCTCATGATAAAACATGTCTTCATTTAACATTTGCTCTAACTCTTGTACTATTGTTGAATCTAATAAAATACTTCCTAATATTGATTGCTCTGCTTCTGTATTTTTAATTAAGTTGTTTGAATTATTTATAATATAACCTCCCTACCACTTTAATTGTGAGTCATCTGGATTATATACCTTTTCATCTTTATTTAGGTCAGTTTCCTTGCTATGATAATTGCCCTCTAGTATCTTGGTAAAATTACTTGAATTCATTATCCAATCAAAATTTGCTTTCCATCCTGTATTATTATTTCCATTCAGAAAACTTGTTTTACTAACTATATTTATAACCTCTAATACAGTTTCTTTATCATATTCTCTTATTCTTGAATTTATTCTCCTCTTTCTTGTGTCTGTTAGTTTCTTGACCTTTGAAAGTTCAATACAAGTTGAATTAAATTTGCTTATAATTTCACTATATATAATATTATTTTCATTCTTTATATTCTTGATTGTTGTTGATTGATTGTTAATCGTCTGTTGATTAGGTTGTTGATTTTCTATGTTCTCTTGGTAAAGCTCCCAGTTTTCAATAGTTATGACTATATATTTGTTTGTTGTTTCGTATGTTAGAAAACCAGCATTTTTAAAAAACAACAAACAACTTCTAACCATTTGATAACTAACTCCTTTACCACATCTTTCAGCTATTTTGCTATATGAAGAAATAAATTGTCCAGACTTTATTTTTATCTTTTTATTATCTATAAAAACATGATTTTCTTTATGACTAGCCATAAGTAATAGAGTTATTAATATTACTTTTCTTTCTGGTTTAATATCTTTCCAAATTGATTTATCCAACAACTCCCTATAAAGCTTTATCCACCCTTTATTGCTCAATTGCAAACACCTACTTTAAGACTATAACTTGATACCATTTGCATTTTCAATAAACCAATCATCCAATTTGTTTTTTATTATGTATACTCGATTATTTATCCATATACAAGGGAAACCTTTATTTTTAGAGTGACATAACTGCCTAAATTTTGATTCTCCTATAGGATAAAGCTTAGATGCTTCTTTACATGTTATAAGTTCAGCTTTATTTCTTTTCGCATTTTCAATAATTTTATATCCTTGCTTTTTTTCTTGTGCTTCTTCTTCATTCTTTACAATAATGTTTAAAGTAGCTTGTAATGTCTTTAAAACTTCTAAATTATTATTCTCTTTCATATTTTACTCCTCCTTACTAAAAAATAATTCTTCTACTGTTGTATCTAAAGCTCTAGATAGTTTAATCATCAAATCATTGCTTGGATTATTAGCCTTACCTGTTTCCAAGTTTGACAAATAATATCTTGATATACCAACTCTATCTGCCAGTTCTTGTTGCTTTAAAGCTTTTTTAATCCTAAATATTTTTAAATTGATTCCCATACTTTTTCCTCCTTTTTTCTAGTTTACATTCGTAAACTTTACATTTTAATTATAATGTCGACATATGTGTGCTGTCAATAAGAATATATTATTTTTCTGTTCTCATTTGTGTACTTTTGGGATATACTTTATACGAGGTGATAATATTGCAAATTGGAAAAAACTTAAAAAAGATAAGAAAACAAAAAGAACTAACACAGATTCAACTTGCTGAAATTAGTGGCATCTCAAGAAATGCTCTAATAAATTATGAAAATGATAAAAGAATACCTAGTATAGATACCTTATCAAAACTCGCTAAAGCTTTGAAAATTGAAAAGACTATCTTTTATTTTGATATTGAAAATGAAGTAATGACTAATGAAGATGTTTTATACTTTTTACAGTCTTTATTCCCAGAAGAATACTATTCTTTTGATGAATTTTTAAATGCTATTTCAAATCTTATGGAAGATGATGATATTAGGATTACCTCAAGTTTATTGCTAGGTGCTTGGTCTGATAAAGACCAATATTATAAACTTGGTGAAAAATTAGAACTAAATGAAAATCAAGTTTATAATTGGATACTTTCAGATTGTGTATCTAATACTGAATTAGATTTTTCATTACATCCTGATGATATAAAAGAAATTATTAAAAATGATGTTCTTATAAAACAATCAATTGATGAATTATTAGATATTGGTCTATCAGAAGAAAATATAGAAGCAATCTATGATTACTTTAGTGAGGCAACAGATAATGGGAGTAACATTCGACTAAAAAAGTTAATATCTCAAAAAGAAAATATGACTATTAAAAATAATGATTACTTTAAATTATTACAAGAAAATAATGAATTAAAGGAAAAAAATAAAAAGCTTGAAAATACACTTAAAGAAATAAAAAAACTACTAACTAAAATATAAAATAATATCAATACTATCTAAAGCAATGATAAAAAACTACAAATGGAGTTACAATTATTAATAGAGCATATATGCTAAAATACACATATAAATACCCTACTAATTTATTTTATGGAGATAAAAAATATACTCTAACATACATTAAAAGAATTATGAGTAAGTTAGCATATGATATAGATAATCTAGAAAATAACTCCTTTATATGTGTAAAAGTACAATCATTGTTTGATGATATATTTAAGGTGGAATTATGATAAATAATACAATCGGAGAAAAGATTAAACAATATAGGAAATCGATAAATATGTCAAGGAATGAGCTAGCCAACAAGATTGGTTGTTCAGTTCATGCTATAGCTAAATATGAGCAAAATCAAAGAATACCTAGTCTAGATATGATAAGAAAAATATCTACTGCTTTATCAATTGCCATAAATAAACTCATTGTTGAAGAAAATGATTTAGATACTTTAACAAATAATAATATTAATTTAAAAGTATTTGATAAAGAGTTGGATTTAGTAGTTCACATATTAGAAAATTATGGTTATGATATAAAAACAGACTATAAAAAAAAGTTTGAAATTACAGATAATGCAGATACAATAAAACCAATTAGCTTAAGCTTCTCTGACTTCAAAGACTTCTCCAAAAATCTAAATTGGGTGATAAATGGTCTTGTTGAAAATTTTATACAAGAAAACTCTAATGGTCTTATTGAAGATGAGGATGAAGAATATTAGTATTGCACATTTTCAAAATATGGGTTTACCTATTAACTTTTATACATTCATAGTTAATAAATAAAAATTAGATATGAAAGGAGCTAAAATCATGAATAAATCATATATACCAAAATACATATATAAATTCCCTACTAACCTACCTCATGGAGATAAAAAATATACTTTAACATATATTAGAAGAATGATAAGTGAATTTGTATATGATATGGGTAACCTAGAAAATAACCCCTTTACATTCCCAGAAGTACAAACATTACTTGATGGTATAACAGTAGGTGGCCATAAATTAAGTGACCAAAATCAAATACTAAATATAAAATCATCATGGGATTATGTAATAAAATTAAGTAACAAAGAAAACTTATCTTTAAATAAAGATACAATTTGCTCTATACATAAAATAGTTGCAAAAGATGAAGCTCTAATTGTTGGAGATTTTAGAAACGGTAACATAGGTATAGCTGGTACTACTCAATATGAGTGCATAGAAGCCACTCTATTAAAGGATTTATTTATAAGTGACATAAGTATCATAAATAAAATAACTAACCCCTTAGAAAAGGCTATAATAATAAATTTATGGTTGTCCTATTGTCAATTCTTCTATGATGGCAACAAAAGAACTGCTAGACTTACCTCAAACCTAATACTTATAAGTAATGATATAGGAGTTCTATCAATACCAGCCAAACATAAACAAGAATACAACACATTAATGCTAAACTTCTATGAAACACTAGAAGCTGATGAAGTTATAAAATTCTTATTAGAGAAATGTATTACATTCTTCGATGGATATAACTATAAATCATATAAGGAGTTGTTTAAAAATGGCAACTAAAAGAGCTAATGGAGAAGGCTCTATCGGAAAATATAAAGATGGTTGGCGTTCTCGTATAATGATTGGTTATAATGAAGATGGAAAACCAATAAGAAAAGAATTTTATGGTAAGACTCAAAAGGAAGTTAAAGATAAATTAGAGGCTTATAAAAAACAATATTATTTAAGCTCTGATATTTCAGATGATAAAATAACTTTAGAGCATTGGTTTTACAATTGGTTGTTTGAATATAGAATAAAAGATTTAAAACCTAAGTCATTTGAAAGATATGAAAGCATCTATCGTAATTATATTAAAGATACTGATTTAGGCAATGTTAAATTAAAAGACTTAAGAGTATCTCACATACAAAAATATTACAATAGATTGCTTGATTCTAATAAAAGTATACCTACTATAAGACAAATAAACACTAAACTGAAAACCTGCTTATCAGAAGCTGAAAAACAAGGTCTTATACAACGTAATTATTGTACTATGGTAAATATACCAGTTGAGAAAAAGGAAAATAAGCTTGAAATATTGACTCTTGAACAACAAAAGAGTTTTATAAAAGCTATAGAGGGGCATAAATTAGAGGTATTATTTTTACTTGCTCTTGGTACTGGACTTAGATTAGGAGAATTATTAGGACTTAAATGGTTTGATATTGATTTTAAAAAGTCTAATTTAACAGTTAAAAGAACTCTTCAAAGAACATATTTTATAGATAAGACTGGAAATAGAGAGCTTAAAGTATTAGAACAAGAGCCAAAGACATCAAATTCTTACAGAACTGTGCCTATTCCAAAGGATGTCTTAAATAAATTGAAAGAACATAAAGTAAATCAAAATACAGATATATTAAAGGCTGGAGAATTATATAGAAATGATAATTATGTATTTTGCAATGAATTAGGTGCCCCTATAG
This sequence comes from Clostridioides sp. LIBA-6822, assembly GCF_056688955.1. Classification (NCBI taxonomy): domain Bacteria; kingdom Bacillati; phylum Bacillota; class Clostridia; order Peptostreptococcales; family Peptostreptococcaceae; genus Clostridioides; species Clostridioides sp. LIBA-6822. The sequence goes on from NZ_CP196995.1 coordinate 3,709,397, forward strand.
ATGATAAAAGACCTTTAAGGAATTTAAAATCTATATTAAACAGATTAAATATAGAGCCTATAAAGTTTCATGGCCTTAGAAAAACTTATGCAACTAGACTTTTTGAGAATGATGTCCCTCCTAAAACTGTACAAGTTTTAATGGGTCATTATGATATATCAATAACTTTGAATATATATACTCAAGTTATGGAAGATAAAAAAATTGAAGCTGTAGAAAAGTTAGATAAAATATTTTCATTGTAAAAATCAAATACATAAAAATACTATGATTTCATATAGTTAATTACAAAATCAAAATAAGGATACAAATTAATTTCATATTATCTTGTATCCTTAATTCGTATCTAGTTTTAACTATTTATCTTGGATAGCCTTTATGATACATTAATCCATTTTCTAGCATTAATTCTTGAGCCAAGTATATATGACCCTTACAGTGCATATCTGATACACCCTCACTTATAAGTTTATATGTTTCAGAAGTATATAAATAATCCATACTTTCTTCCAAACTCTTGCCTGTCTGCTTAGAAAATTCTAATATGATTTTTTTATATAGTGATTGTAATAATGTTTTATTTGCTTCCATAAGCACTATACCTCCTCTTCACATCTAAACTTTAAATATTTATCTATTACATTTTGATTGGTTGTACATATTTGTTCATTTGGATTATATATAAAATTAAATCCTATACTTGAGTTCTCATATGTTTTATTTTCAAAAGTATCAAAATAATCAAAAAACTTAAACCAGCCCACATCATATCCTTTTATCTTTATCCACCCATTCACTATATATTGTTTTATTGATTGTTTTTCTAAACTCTCCTAATTTAAATCTATCGCAGTTAGCTTCTATAAAATCAACTAGTCTATTGAATTTTGTTGTATTTTTCCTAAAAGCATTAAATACACAAACACCTCCATCTATATTTATACTTATCAATATATTACACACCTGTCTATATCTACATAATGTCAGTCATACTTTTACAAAAATATACATCCTCAATACACCTTATTATAGTTACCATATTTTATTATGTATTGAAGTATATCTTCCAAAGTCATGCTTTGAGTACACAACCTTATATGGATTATCCGCAGGAAAATCCACATTACCCTGATCTATGTATACATAGTCACCAATATTAAATTGTGGGTTTTCTTTCCACATATCCACATAGTGATGATTTACAACATAGTGTTTTAATTCATTATCCTCAAAATAGTAGTAACCTACCAGTTGATGGGGGTACAATGCATACTTAACCATTACCTCGTTATACTTATTCCTGTACCATGGTATACCTATTTCACGTAATTTTCTTACAATATGATTTGTGCTTCTGTATGCATGTCCATCTTCACATTTATCAACCCAATAATCAAGTATTATTCCTCTCTTAGTATTTCGCCTATTTATATTTTCTAAATTTTTAGGTGACATAAATATAAATTTTCTAGCATAAAAATATCTATTATCACCCTCTGATGTAGATACCCACGGACTAATGTCTTTATATTTTGAATATCCAGATGTATGTAATGAATAGCATAAGAATTCTTTAATTATAATTAAATTCTCATAATTATCCTCATTATCTATTGCTTTTTCGATAGTATTTATTGATTGATTTATACCTGATTCACTAAATCTAATAATATCAAATGGACATCTACGGTTAGGGTGTTTTTCCTTCCATTCATTTATTTTATCTAATCTATTTTTATATTTTTCCAAATGATTTTGTTGAATATTTTCCAATCTTTTTTTTTCATCTTTGTGTAATTCTAATAATTTTCTTTTATATCTGTATAATAGCCTTTTTAATAATTTTTTATCTATTTGGTTTGGTTCTAAAAAATCTCTAAGCTCAGAATTTTCACTGTTATAATAAAGAGCATGCATTGATTTTATTCCCCAATCAAATATTATATCAGGATTACTTACTATGTTATCTAAAATTAAGCTTCTAGATTCTCCCCTTGCTAATCTAATGATTTGATTATTAGATTCTGCTTCAAGAAGTTTTTGTTTTATAAACGATTCATCTTCTAAAGTTAAATATCCATATTTTGTTTTAAACTTAGGTATTTGTACAATAACACTATATGGGTTTAAATTATACTTCTCATCTATTCTATTATCCATATTAAATTCCATTCTCTACGATCCTTTCTAGCTATTAATTATCTTACTAATTTATAAAAATAAAAAAGTTAACTAATATTCAGTACTTAAGAGAATATATACTAAGTAACTAATTTAATTTTGTACTATTAATTTACTCTACTAAATTTATATAATCTTCATGCTAATAAACTACATTCGATTCATTTAAGGCTTCTATGCAATAAAATAGAAAATTCTAGTTTTCTTTCATCCATTACAAACCTCAACTCCTATCAAACTTATATAATATATATTTTTATTAATTAACAACTTAAACTATTTTACATTTATAAAAATATTATATCATAAAGTAGATATTAAAATTCTATGTTACTTAATATCATAATAAATAAAGGCTTTTTATACAGCCTAAATGCACCCCAATATACGCTCAAAAAAACCTCTTTTTCTGTGGTTGGGGTACGGTTGGTGGATTTCATCTCCAAAACAAAAAATACTAGTCAATAAAGACTAGTATTTCCAAGTATTTCATCATTCTTTTTTAAAAATTGGTGGAGACGAGGGGAGTCGAACCCCTGTCCGTAAGTCTTTTCCTCGTTGCATCTACATGCTTAGCCAACTTCACTAGTATCTCGCCTCACATAACGCCAAGTGGCAGGCTTTATGCTTAGCCAGTCCCAATTAATCTACTTTAAGTCGAGACACCCTTAAAGTAGTTCCCTGCATAATGACGTCCAGTCTTAGTCGGCAGGAGGACTAAGAGGGACGAGCAGCAACTAGGCTGCTATCGCGAAATTATCGTCTGCGTTTATTTTAAAGTTCCCCAGTTTTTACGTGACCCAGAGTAACACGACATGCAGCCTCAAGTTCCAAACCCACGTCGAAACCTTTACGCCCCCTTGAGTAGTTTATAGTCCAGTAGACTTTTCGCAAACTTTATCACCATTTTTATTAAATTTTTAATGTATATATAATATAATACTTTTAAGAATAAAAATCAATGTTATGTTCTAGATAATAAAGAATTTTATTCTAAAAAATACACTTTTATCTAATTTAATACTTGCCTGTCATTTCTCTTTCTATACGTCTTTGTGCATCTTTCTTAGCCATATCTTGACGCTTATCATATAACTTCTTACCTTTTGCTAAAGCAATCTCTACTTTGACCTTACCGTTTTTTAGATATAAACTAAGTGGTATAAGTGAATACCCCTTTATAGTAGTTGCTCCAATAAGTTTTCTTATCTCATGCTTATGAAGCAATAATTTTCTAACTCTTAAAGAATCAACATTGAATATATTTCCTTGCTCATATGGACTTATATGAACTTGTTTCAAAAATACTTCACTATTATCTACAGATGCATATCCATCACTTAGGTTAACTTTACCTTGTCTTATTGATTTTACTTCTGTTCCTTTTAATTCAATTCCACATTCATAAGTTTCTTCTATAAAATATTCATGTCTTGCTCTTTTATTTGTTGCTAATACTTTCTTACCAGCCATATAAATCTCACCTTCTTTGCTAGAAAATTCTTCAATTGATATTAAGAATTTGCTAAATTTTCCATACTACTAAATCATTTGACTAACCTGTATAATAACATATTCAGGGATTTTAGTCAAGATTACACTAATGTATTAAGTTTCTTAAGTAATATGATAAATAATAAAGCAAAATAAATAACAAGACATATCAAATACATTCAGTACCAAGCTAAATTTAACTGATAAAATTAATTTATTAACTTCAAAACAAAAACTACTCTAAATTTTTATCTTTTATCTTTTAACATGCCCATAAGATATAATACCCACAAATAATAAATAATACTCAAAATATCTATTTAAATAATCACACACCCTTAAACAATCCTACTCCGACTAGAATCATCTTAAAAGATGTAAAAATTTGATGATAAAGTAGCCATTTTTCCAAAAAAAATGTAATATATAATTATATCTTGTAATATTTTAGAGATAAATATTAACTATAGTAGGGAGAAATTTGTATGGATTTAAGCAAAAAAGTAAGAATTTTAGAAAATGCATCAGATGGAAAAAGTGAATTTGAAATATTGGAATTTGAAAAACTTGAAGGTGCTTCTAGCCCAATGATGGCAATGGGATTATATTTTGCTAGAGAAGCTGGCTTAAGAGCTAGACAAATTAAGATAAAGTTAAATAATTCATCAATAAAAACAGAAGCTGGTGCGTTATATTATTATAAAGGTAATATCTCTTCTGAAACTAAAATTGGTGGTGTTGGTGGTCTTTTCAAAAAAGGAATATCAGGAGCACTTACTAATGAATCAATGATGAAACCTGTATATAAAGGTACTGGTGAAGTTTACTTAGAACCTTCTTTTAGACATTACTTATTTATGAGCCTTGATAATGATTCAATAGTTGTTGATAAAGGATTATTCTATTGCTGTTCTGATACAATAGAAGTAAAGGCATTTACACAAAAGAACTTCTCATCTGCTTTACTTGGTGGCGAAGGTTTCTTCCAAATAGAATTAAGTGGTACTGGTGTAATCGTTCTAGAATGTGTTGTTCCTCAAAGTGAAATTGTAGAGTATGAATTAAAAAATGGAGAAGAATTAAAGGTAGATGGTAACTTTGCAATAGCAAGAACATCTGGAGTTAATTTCTCTGTTACTAAATCAGATAAGTCTTTAATAGGTTCTGCTTTAAATGGTGAAGGTTTCTTAAATACATTTACTGGTAATGGCACAGTTTGGTTAGCTCCAACTCAAGTAATGTATGAAAAATTAAGCTTTGGAGCAATGCCTACTAATGATAATATGAATAATAAAGTTTCTAAACAAAAATAGTAGTTTTATAAATATTTATTAAATCATTATGAAATTTATAAAATTATTAATAGGTTTTATTGGACTAGTATTATAAAATCACTATGAGATTTATAGAATTACTATAAGTTTTATTAAACTAGTATTATAAAATCATTATGAAATTTATAAAATTACTAATAGGTTTTATTGGACTATTATTGTGAAATCATTATGAAATTTATAAAATTATTAATAGGTTTTATTGAATTAGTATTATAAAATCATTATGAAATTTATAAAATTACTGTAGGTTTTATTAAACTAGTATTATTAAATCATTATGAAATTTATAAAATTACTGTAGGTTTTATTGAACTATTATTATAAAATCACTATGAAATTTATAAAATTACTATAAGTTTTATCAGACTATTATTGTGAAATCAATATAAAATATAAATTTGAGAGCTTTTAATAAAATGCAGTATATGTATGTATTTTTATACTAATAGATATGTACATCTATTTACATACATAAATATCAAGTTATAGTTTGTGTATATAAAAATACACTTGTATTTCATAAATACACTTTTTACTTCTATTACCTTCATTTTATTAAAGCTCTCATTTTATTATCTAACCTTCCTTTTTATTGGTTTTATCAATAGAGATAGAATTATCAACACTACACTTCCAGATATCAACCAATATTTTTCATTAAAACTGCCTTGACTCATAGACATTATAAAGAGATTTCCAACATATTTGTCTTTAGTCATCATATTTAAAATTAAATATCCTATAGATATCATATATCCCATGATTGTATTGTTAAATAAATTCGAGAAAAACATTCCCAAACTTCCTATAAATATAGCTGATGCGAAACTTCCAACAATATACTCGATTACTGGAAAATCTCCACCTAAATATATTAAAATATTTACAAAGCCTATAATTAAAACAGCTATACTTGTAATTGACATCAGTATTCTAATTAATTGTACAACAACTTGAGATAATGATTTTGATGATACTATTTCATCAATCTCCTTTGATTGTTCTAGTGAAAATATAGGTACCAACATTATTATTCCTAATATTGCAACATAATTTTCTAAGCATATGGCTGCCGAAATTCTATCTAAATTAGCTACTCCTTGTATTAGAGGAATCAAACATAACAATATAATTGAACATATCAAATTAATTAAAGTGCTTAATTTGAAGTTTTCTTTTATTAAAACTAAACAGTTTTGAAAGCTTTGACCCAACATCAAGATTCCCCCTTCTTTTTTGCTCATATAAGAATATCGTTAACAAAACAATCACTAATGCACCTAAACTCATCATAAGTCGATTACTCATAATTTGATTAAAGTTTTGTGCAACAATATCCCCACTTAACACACTGTTATGTCTTATCATTAATCCCATTGTTGGATAATCCCCTTTAAGAGCTGTAGAATTTATACTGTAAAACCACCAAATTAATTGAACAATAATTGCTATTGGCGTATCTGTTAATATAGTAAGGCTCATACCTATAGCTGTAGCTATCATAAGAGTTGGAAGTAGCCACCATATTGTATATTTTATAAATGCTAAATTATCAACTGATATCCCTTCATTTTTACCAAATGCAATCAAAGGAAGCAAATCTTTTATACCTAAAATTAATACTGGTAATAACATCATAAAAACAAGTGCAAAATATCTTGATAAAACTATTTTGTATGATGATACTTGTTTTGAATAAATAATTTCTCTCATTCTTGAACGCTTATCTTTAAGTGACATGAAAACTGCCACAAACACTGGAAATATACTTAAAACTATACCTATATAATCACAAAAAATTCTTGCATATCCATTAGTAACTTTATCTTTTTGTATTGTATAGTTATAATTCTTCACTGCTTCATTATAAGTAATTGGAACTACTCCAAATCTTTGCAACTTATCAAAGGCATATGCAGACCCTCCACCTAAAATATCATCTACTTTTTGCATTATTTCTTCAAATCTTCCAATAGATACTCTTGAATAATCTATTTTTATGCTATCTCCATTTTTCCATAGTGAATTTATTTCCTCAATACTTCTATCAGTTATTTCTTCTATATATTGTTCTATAGTCTTAGTTTTATTTTGGTCCAATTTTATAGATTTAGCTATTCCTGTTGGATATGTTGTATATGAGTTCTCTTGATATTCTCTAATTAAATTTATAGTTGCGTTGGGAATGACTTCTTCTGTTTTCATAGATTCTTTTTGACCATATGGATATTGATTGTGTATAGAATAATATTCCTCAATATTTTCTACCCTTTGAGGTGCAACTAGTGGATTTCCATTATTAGGGACAGTTTTACTTACATCTTTAGAAACTGAACCACCAAGTTGAGAAACATAGAAAAATACTAAAACTATAATAAAAACATAATATACTATACTTTTTAATATATTTTTACATTCTTTTACAAATAAATTCATATCTTCTCTCCTCCCATTATAAGCATATAGCCATCTTCAATAGTTGGATTACATTCTACTGCATTTTCAAAAGGTTTATCATCCGATATGACCCTAAGTGTAGCCTTTCCACCTTGAGTCAGCATACCTATAACTACAAATCTACTTTTTATATTTTCAATATCTTTTTTGTCTACTTCAATGCTATATACTTTTCCTTCAGCTAGTTTTGCTAATGCCTCAGTAGAGCCATTGTATATGACCTTTCCACTATCTAATATAGCCACATTTTCACATGTAGCTTCTATGTCTCCAACAATATGCGTTGATAAGATGACAATTCTATCATTTGCAATTTCGCATAATAGGTTTCTAAATCTTATACGTTCTTCTGGATCAAGACCTGCTGTTGGTTCATCTACTATTAAAACTCTTGGATTATGAATTAGCGCTTGTGCTATACCAAGCCTCCTATTCATACCTCCAGATAAAGACTTTACCTTAACATTTTGGTGATTAGTAAGGTTTACTTTACTTAATAACTTGCATATAATTTTTCTTCTTTTTCTTAGTGGTATATTCGATAAAACTGCTAAATAATCCATTGCTTTATATACTGTCATATTAGGATACATTGAAAAATCTTGTGGTAAATAGCCAACCATGTTCCTAATATCTTTAGTATTCTCAATAGGAACTCCACACATGTCTATTGAGCCTTCTGTTTTTGATAATAAAGTGGCTAATATTCTCATAAAAGTCGTTTTTCCTGCTCCATTTCTCCCCAAAAGTCCAAACATACCACTGTCGATTTCAAGATTTATGCTATCAAGAGCACTTTTTGTTCCAAACCTTTTACTAAGGTTAGACACTGATATTTTCATTTCCATATATAAATACACCTCCAGAAATAGTTTTATAGAATTGTGTTTCTATAAACTTTTTATTGTATTTTCATAATAAATTCTAAAACTTAAGATATTATTTATAATTTTCTAAATTTTTCCTAAAGATTTTAATTTTTCTACTTTTAATTAAAGTATCTATATTTTTAATTTTTACTTACTTTATTTGTGAATCCGTTTTATATAATAAAAAGATATGGTGGATGGCTAAAAGAATTATTTATAATGGATAGCTTTCAATGTGATGGTAAGTTGCTATAACTAAAAAATATTGCAGATAACTAAAAAAATTATTGGATATAAGAGATTAGCTTCAAAAAATAGTTAATTTGCATAATTAAAAAATAAGATAAGTATACAAAAGAATTGTTGGATATAAGATATAAATTTTTTTAAAAATTAATTCACATAATAAAAAAATACAATATCTAATTAAAAGAATTATTGAATATAATAGGTTAGCTTCAAAAATAAATCGAGTCACATAATGAAAAAATATTATAGATATACAAGAGAATTATAGGACACAATAGATAAATTTCAAAAATATAGTAGATTCAAAACTATAATTAAAAAATCCTCTATTTTATCAATTGAATTGGAATCTAAAAGATTATTAAATGCCTATTGTAGACTCATATATTTCAAAATCATATTATATAGTCTGTTCTAAGAAATATTTATCACATACTTGTATCCTAATGATACTAACTTCGGATAAATCATTTAGCCTTTTAAAATAAATTAAAACATATGTAGCTATACATCACAAGAATTCAAAATAATATACGTATTTCAAAATGCTACTATTAAATAAATAATTAAAAGGCTAATATAATATCTATTCTTCCCTTATAAAAAACATCCTTCTCCTTGTCTAAGATATGTAAGTACATCAACATTCATAGTTTTTTAGTAATCATTACATTATACAAAATATCACTGCTTTTCCTTCATTAGCTGCTTCCTCTATAAACTTTTTAAGTTCAATTAAATTTGCCCATACATACTCAAAAAACTCTTCTTCATTCTCATCATCCATAACAGGGTAAATATTATTTTCTAACATCTCACCAATATTAAATTTTGTTCTAAACATCTGCTCTTCTAAATTGTTCATTGCTTCTGATAGTTTTTTTACATCATTAGCTGTAATCAACATTGCAGGTGGCTCTTCATCAATTTCTACAAGTACATTTCCACTTAGAACTAATTTGCTAAATATATTATCATCATCTCCTCCAAATGGACAACCTGTTAAAGTAAAGTGAATAGCATCCCATGCCTTATCAATATTAATAGAATTATTTTCATTCACATCTCCAAAAACAAACTCTTGTAAATTCCCTTCTGCTCGTTGTAGTTTCAAAACATTTTCTTCACTTATTTTAGTATAACATCCTATCATACCCATAATTTCATTCCTCCTAAGTAATGTTTTTAATAATTTTAACACTAAATTTATACAAAGTAATACATTTTTATAAATTAAATAAAACAAAAATTTATATAGAACAAAAAAATAAGTGTATCTCAAATTTTAAAGGATACACTTACTTTATATTAAAAATTTATTTTTTAAATATCTGTTTTTAACTAAGTATTTTTATACTACTTATTTTCATCAAATATTTTTATATTATCTATTTTCATTAAATATTTTTTAACTACTAATTTTCATTGCGCATTGAGTATTGTAAATTTAGCTATATCATAAATACTACAACTTCTCATATCTTTTTTAAATGTTTTACTTATTCCTCTATCTTTTCAACTATTTCAAAATCAATTTCTTTAAAATCTACATTTACACCCTCAACTTTTATCTTAACTAGGTCACCTATCTTATATGACTTCTTAGTTCTTTCTCCTACAACACTGTAAGAACTCTCATCATAAATATAATAATCATCATTCATATTTGCAAGTCTTATTAATCCTTCTATAGTATTATCCAACTCAACAAATATTCCAAATGAAGTTACACTAGATACAACACCTTCAAACTCTTGACCAACTTTATCCTTCATATAAAGAGCCTTATAGAAATCATGTACATCCCTTTCAGCCAACTCTGCTTTTCTTTCTTTTTCAGAAGACTGAACAGATGCATAATCAACTATAGTAGTAAGCTGTTCTTGTCTCTTTCCACTTATCTTATTATTTAAAGATTCTTTTATTATTCTATGAATTTGAAGGTCAGGATATCTTCTTATTGGTGAAGTAAAATGACAGTAGAATTTAGCTGCTAATCCAAAGTGTCCACTACATTCTGGTGAATATTTAGCTTGTTTTAAAGAACGAAGCATTATAGTACTAATAGCACCTTCTTCTTTTTTGCCCTTTATCTTCTCTATTATACCTTGTAATGCTTTTGGATGTACTTCCTCTTTATCACCCTTTATTACATATCCAAATGTAGATATAAACTTGCTCAATTCTTCCATTTTTTCCAAAGATGGTGTCTCATGTATTCTATAAACAAATGGTATTCCCATCCAATAAAAATGTTCTGCAATTGTCTCATTACTTATAAGCATAAATTCTTCTATTATTTTATTAGATATTCTTCTTTCATAAGGCTTTATATCTGCAACTTCACCTTCTCCATTTAGAATTATCTTTGCTTCTGGGAAGTTGAAATCTATAGCTCCTCTTTTTTCCCTTCTTGACATAAGAATTCTAGCCAAAACCTCAGCATTTTTAAAGTCATCTGCAACATGTTCAAAAGTCTTTTTAAGTTTTTCATCATCTTTCTCTAATATGTCAGACACTTCTGTATAAGTCATTCTAGCTTTTGAATTTATTATAGATTCACATATCTCATGTTTGACTACATTTCCTTTATGGTCTATTTCCATAAATATAGAAAGTGTTAACTTATCTTCAAATGGATTTAAACTACATACTCCATTTGAAAGAGTCTTTGGCAGCATTGGTATTACTTTATCTACTAGATAAACTGATGTAGCCCTTTTTAAAGCTTCTTTATCAAGTTTATTTTTTTCTCTTACATAATGTGTGACATCAGCTATATGAACCCCTAATTTAAAGTTTTTATTGGGTAATATTTCTATTGATATAGCATCATCTAAATCTTTTGCGTCATCTCCATCTATAGTAAATATGTTTAAATCTCTTAAATCTCTTCTTCTTTTTATCTCCTCTTGAGGAATTTCAACAGCTACAGCTTCAGCTTCTTGCAATACTTTCTTTGGAAACTCTTCTGGCAGACCATGTTCCCTTATTATAGAGTCTATTTCTACGCCTCTTTCACCTTTTTGACCTAATATCTCTATAATCTTTCCTTCTGGCTTTCTATCCTCTTGTGGCCATACTGTAATTTCACATACTACTTTATCATTATCTACTGCTCCACTAAAATGTTTTTTAGGTATATATATATCTTTAGTAAACTTCTTGTTATCTGGTGTTACAAATCCAAAAGTTTTACTTGATTGAAAAGTTCCTACTATTCTAGTTATCTCTCTCTTTATAACTTTTACTATTCTTCCCTCTGCTCTCTTTTCTTCAGTAGCAGGTACAACTATTTCTGCCATAACTCTATCATTATGCATAGCCCCATTTATATTGTCGCTTGAGATAAATAAATCCTGCGTATACTCAGCATCAGATTCCACAAATCCAAATCCTTTTTTATGTGATACAAATTTTCCAACAAAATATCCCATTTGATTTGGAGATATTATTTTTCCTTTCTTAGTAAAACTTATATAACCATCTTCTTCTAATTCATTTAAAAAATTATAAAACATTGGCATTTCTGATGAATGTATATCAAAAATTTCTGCTAATTCTTCTTTTTTTAGAGGATTATATGCACTTTCATTTATTAATCCTAACAAACTCTCTTTAAGTCCTGGTATCATTTTTCCCTCCTATTTTAATCTTTTATTATATTATTTTTTATATTATGTTATCCTTTATATTCCTTATAACAAAGCTTTTTTATTAATTACACATAACTTTTTATACTTTTTATTATTCCTACAAACTAAATTACTTATTTATATTTTTGATTTATTATAAATTGTAAAGGAATATCTTGAAACATCATTATAGTGATTTTCTAATCATAAATTATCTGTAATAAATGTGATTATTATCGTTTAAATTACTATTTATTATCTACTTTATCACCTAATTATACACTATCAGATAAGATTGGTAAAATATTCATCTCATATAAGTATTACTATATAATAATTTATTCTATTAGTATACTCAAATCATGTAAAATTTATATAACTCAATTAATTTTTTAAACACAACTTTATAATATAAAACTCATAATAAAAGTAAATTTATATGCTAAATTAGGTTGATTTTTTATTATTTTTTATTTATGCTAGTACTAAAGACTTGCAAACGTTTTTTGACAAGTCTTTATTTTATCTAAACTAAACAAACTTTTTTTTACAAATAAATACATGAAATTTAAACTAATCTACTTATTGGAGGAGATAAAATTGGAAGAAGTAATTGCAAAAATTATTACTATAGAAAATGGCTTTAAAGAAATTGAAAGCATCGCTAAAAAGATTGTAAAAAATAATGAATCAAAAAAATGTTATTATCTATCAATCTACTTATATAGATCAGAATACTATCAAGTAAGAGAATTGGCAGTGTTTATACTTGGCTTTATATCAATAACGATTTCTGAAGCTTTGTTATTTTTAAAAGACAATGTGAGTAAAGATGAAAACTGGAGGGTACAAGAGATATTAGCTAAATCATTTGATTATTATTGTAGTGAGGTAGGATATGAAAAATCACTACCTGTGATAAAAGAATGGATTAATTCTGACAACCCAAACATAAAAAGAGCTGTCACAGAAGGGCTTAGGATTTGGACCAATCGAGATTATTTTAAATCTAATCCTGATATCGCTATATCTCTACTTTCCAGTTTAAAGGATAATGATAGTGAATACTTAAGAAAATCTGTAGGTAATGCACTTAGAGATATAAGTAAAAAATATCCAGATTTAATAAAAAAAGAATTAGATTCATGGGATATTTCAAATAAAAAAATTGAGTTTGTATATAAGCTTGCTTCAAAACGTATCTTAGCAAAATAAATTGGAGGTGACCTTATTTGAAACTTCGCGATGAATATACTTGCCCCTTAGAACTAACACATGATATGATAAAAGGCAAATGGAAATCTATTATATTATGGAGATTACGTATGGGACCTACTTCCCTATCAAAACTTGAGAAGGAAATTAATGGTATTAATCAAAAAATGTTGCTTGAACAACTTAAAGAATTAATCGAATTTGGTCTTGTAGATAAAAAGACATATGAAGGTTACCCGCTTAAGGTTGAATATTTACTTACACCTATTCGAGGAAAGCAAATATTAGATGCTTTGGCTATAATGCAAGATATAGGAATTAACTTTATGCTAGATAATGGTATGGAAGATGTCCTTAAGGAAAAGGGTATTTTAAAATAGGTAGATACACTCTAAATATATACCCACAAAAAAGTAAGTAATTTACCATTATTTTCAACTGGTATATAATTAAATTACAGAAATATTATATTAATTTATTATATATTTAGGAGGTAAATTATTATGAAAGTAACTAGTACTGGTATAGTAAATGGCGTTATAGAAGATAAATATGGAAAAAGAGGAACTCAGTTCAATGAAGGTGGTATGCCTACATACTCACTACCTCTAAAATTTGAAGATGCTCCAAAGAATACAGTATCCTTTGCTGTATTTTTAGAAGACAAAGACTCTGTCCCTGTATGTGGATTTGCGTGGATACATTGGTTAGCTGTAAATATAACAAGAGACGAATTAAGTGAAAATGAAAGTATAACAGCTACTGATTTTATTCAAGGTACTACTAGCTGGCATGGTAAGCTAGGAGGTCTTGATAGATTAGAAGCCAGTGTATATGGTGGTATGGCTCCTCCAGACAGACCTCATGTTTATGAGATACATGTATTTGCACTTGATACTATTCTTGACCTTGAAAAAGGATTCTATATGAATGAATTTTTCAAAGCTATGGATGGACACGTTTTAGATACATTTACATTAAAAGGAAGTTATTCTAACTAATTAGATTGACTATAGCTAATCATTAACTAAATGTCTACATTTGATTAATGATTAGCTTAATTGTTATTAGAATATTTTTTATATTTTAATTAACAAATTACATTAAATCCTGCAATTTACATAAAATTTAATAATAAATATAAAATTCAACAATCAAGATAAAATTAGATAATCAAGATAAATCGTATCAGTTTATAAAATCAAATAAATTTATGATAAGTTTATCAATATATAAAATCTTAAGGAGTTGTAATGATAAAAAAAATAGACCATGTAGTAATTACTACTAATAATATAGAAAATTGTATCAAATTTTATACAAAACTTGGTTTTACATTTAAGGAAATGAATAAAAGATATGAGCTTTATGCTGGAGATTTCAAGATAAATATCCATATAAAAGGTCATGAACTTTCACCACATAGCAAAAACGTACAAACAGGTAGTGCCGATTTATGTTTTGAAATAAACGATAATATTAATGAGACAAAAAAATACTTAGAACAAAATGATATTCAAATTGAACAAGGAATTGTAGAACGCACAGGATTTTTTGGTAAAATGAAATCCATTTATTTAAGAGACCCTGATGGAAATTTAATTGAATTGTCAAGTTATGGAGAATAGACTTTGGAAAATTTAATTTTATCAGTAAATGTTGTTCTTCCTTTGTTTCTCACAATGTCACTTGGATATGTTCTAAAAAAATTAGGCTTATTTGATGAACATACTTTAAATAAAATGAATAATGTTTGTTTCAAATCTTTCTTGCCATTATTATTATTTTTTAATATATATAACACAGATTTAAACGGCTCTCTTAATTTTAGACTTATGACTGTGGCTGTTATAATCATTTTTTCAACCTTCTTAATCTTAGTTTTTATTATTCCTAAAATTGAAAAAGATAATAAATCAAGGGGTGCATTAATACAAGGTATATTTCGTAGTAATTTCGTTATATTTGGTATTCCTGTCACAATCTCACTATTTGGTGATAAGAGCATTGGAGTCACATCTTTATTAATTGCAGTCATTGTACCTATGTTTAATGTGTTGTCTGTCGTAATACTTGAAATTTTTAGAGGAGGCAGAGTAAATATAAAACATATGATTAAAGGTATTATAACAAATCCACTTATAATAGCTTCTGCAATAGGTCTTATTATGTTAATTTTAGATGTAAATATTCCTACATTTTTACATAATACAATTGGCGATATATCTAAAATCGCAACACCTTTATCTCTTATAATTTTAGGGGGCTCCTTTAGTTTTTCTTCTATAAAGGGACATATAAGACCCATTATATTGGGAGTATGTGGAAGACTTGTACTAGTACCTACTATATTCTTGCCAATTAGTATTTTTCTTGGATTTAGAAATGTAGAATTAGCCTCACTTATGATAATGTTGTCTGCTCCAACTGCAGTTTCTTCATTTACAATGGCACAACAGATGGATTCTGATAGTGAACTAGCTGGTCAAATTGTAGTATTTACTTCTGCATTTTCTATAATTACAGTATTTTTAATAATATTTATTTTAAAACAGAATAATTTTATTTAAACTAATTTTATTTAAAAATTTAGCTTTACTTACATGATATTTTCTAGTTGTATGCTTTTACTTGTACACCATATTTATAATATAAGCCCTAATGAAGATGATTCTATTAAGTATTATGAAAGTACTGTTTATATTTACAATACACTAGCTATACTATAAAACTTAATGGAGATGATTTTATGAAACCTTGTGAAAATACTGCTGCTATTTGTGGCTTATTTTGTGGGACTTGTCCTGAATACCCTGAAAACTGTCATGGTTGTCTGTCAGATAATGTTAACTCTGAGTGTTTAGTTTGTGACCACGGATTTAGAGATTGTGCAGAATTGAATAATGTTACACGATGTTATGAATGTGATAAATTCCCTTGTGATAGATTACACGATTTTAAAAACAAACATATTGTCAATGGAATTTGTCATCATAAAAATGTCATTGATAATCTACAGTATATGAAGGAAAACAGTGTTTTTAGGTGGATTGAAAAACAAGTCACTGAAAATACTTGTCCAAATTGTAATAAACTAATTGTCTGGTTTGATAAAGATACACATAAGTGTAAATAATCAAAATATCTAACTTAATATTTAAAATAAAAATGGCTGTCTCAAAATAGAGATAAGCCTCTTTTTCATTGTTGAAATGATGAAAACATATTTGATTTCATAAAAAAAAGAGTGTCTCATGAACTAAAAAGTTCATTTTGAGACACCTCCCTTTTTATTTTTTACTTTACGTACTTTTATTAAAAACTAAATTTAATTTTTAAATATTTCCTAAATACACTAATCAAATAATGGCCAGTTATTCAACAATATCATTACTTTTTAACTATAAGTAATGCTAATGCATTTATAAAAAATAATACTGCTGTTATCTTTGTAACTCTAGCAAGAAATGCTTGTTTACCTTTTGGTTTAAAGTAAGCTTGACTTCCTTCTCCACCAAACTCTGAAGGCAAAGCATTTTTTGAATCTTGAGGCATTATGCTAATTACTAGTAAAATCCCTAGCACTACTTGCACACCCATTAAAATGTTGCTCATTATTGCCCCTCCTATCTATTTATTACTTAAATTTCATTACTCTTTAGTGTATCACAATAATATAGTCATTTCAAGACTATTAAAGTATAAATAACAAACAAAAATAATATGCAATTACTATATCTTTTTTGAATAACGTACTTCTAATAATTTTTTCCCAATATGTATCTCTTTCTCAAAATCATCACAAGTAAAACTATTTTTTTTATAGAAATTTATAGCTCTAGTATTGTCTTTTAGAACCCATATCGTTATATGTGAATATCCTAAATTGCTTAATCTATCAATGCAAAATTGTAATCCTTTTTTTGTCACAGATGTTCCCCAAAAATCAGGATGGAAATAGATAGAATATATTTCTCCAACATATTTTGGAGCATTATCCTCTTGGCTTCTATTTAATGAAGCAAAACCAGCAGGTATACCATTTACTTTAAAAAGATAATATTCCTCTTCAGCTTTTGGAATAACACTTTGGAAAACTTCTGCTCTTTTCTCAGAAGTGAATTCATCTATTATCTTATCTGGAATAATTCCTTTATACGCTTTTCTCCACGAACAAGAATGTATAAAGCCCATTTCTGTAGCATTTTCACTTGTAGCTCGTATAATCTCTAAATTCATAAAAACACCATCCTATTGACAAATTAATACGATTATCGTACTATATTAGTGCGATAATCGTATCATATATGGAGGTAAAAGTCAATGAATCCTGTAAAAGAGCTAAACAACCTGTGGCATATTGTTAGTATGCAGATGAAAACAGAAATGTGTAGTGGTAAGTATCCTACTATTCATGGTATTTCTTTAGTAGAATTAAGTATTTTAGAAATAGTTGAACAGTATCCAAATAGTATAATGAAAGAAATTAGTGAAATTTTAGAATTGCCAAAAAGCACATTAACAAGTGCTGTAAAACGTCTTGAATTAAAAAAATTTATTAAAAAAAATCCCTGTATTAAAGATAAAAGGGGGTATAACTTAGTCTTAACTGAATTAGGTTTAAAGGCTCAACAAGAACATAGAGATATAGAAATAATTGTATTTAGAAATCTCTTACATCAATTAGATAAAGATGAAATAGAAACTTTTATTCGTATTTTTTCTAAAGCTGTGAATAAAAGTAAGAAATGAAATATAAAAAAAGGATAAGTGAATTGAAAAATCAACTATCACTTATCCCTTATAAGATAAATTTTTATCTTTTATGTTATCTCTTTAATCTTTAATACTATCTTTTTAATCTTCAATAACTATTTTTTTAAATTATAGAAAGATTTTAACCCACAGTATCTAGCTTGTTCTCCAACCATTTCTTCTATTCTTAATAATTGATTGTACTTAGCAACTCTATCAGTTCTTGATGGAGCACCAGTTTTTATTTGACCAGCGTTTACTGCAACAGCTAAATCTGCTATAGTAGAATCTTCAGTTTCTCCTGATCTATGAGATATAACAGCAGTATATCCTGCTCTCTTAGCCATTTCTATAGCATCTAAAGTCTCAGTTATTGTACCTATTTGGTTAACTTTAACTAATATAGAGTTAGCTACTCCATTTTCAATTCCTTTTTCTAATCTCTCTGTATTAGTAACAAATAAGTCGTCACCAACTAATTGTAATTTATTTCCTAATTTTTCAGTTAATAACTTCCATCCGTCCCAATCTTCTTCATCTAAACCATCTTCTATAGTTATTATTGGGAAGTTGTTTGACCAATCTTCATATAAAGCAACCATTTCAGCAGCAGTTAACTCTTTTCCTTCTCCTGCTAAAACATATTTTTTAGTATCTTTGTTGTACATTTCTGTAGCAGCAACATCAAGTCCTAACATAACATCTTCACCTGGCTTGTATCCAGCTTTTGTTATAGCTTCAACTATTAATTCTAAAGCTTCTCTGTTTGAACCTAAGTTTGGAGCGAATCCACCTTCGTCACCAACACCACAAGCTAATCCTTTTTCTCCTAAAACTTTCTTTAATGCATGGAATACTTCTGCACCCATTCTTAAACCTTCTTTAAAACAACAAGCACCTACTGGTAATATCATGAACTCTTGAACATCAACGTTATTATCAGCATGCTCTCCACCGTTTAATATGTTCATCATTGGTACTGGTAATTGTTTAGCATTTACTCCACCTAAATATTGGAATAATGGAAGACCTATTTCATCAGCAGCAGCTCTAGCTACTGCCATTGAAACACCTAATATAGCATTAGCTCCTAATTTACCTTTGTTTGGAGTTCCATCTAATTCTATCATCATTGCATCTATTGCTGGTTGGTCAAATGCATCCATTCCTTCTATTTCTGGTGCTATTATTTCATTTACGTTAGCAACAGCTGTTTCTACACCTTTTCCTAAGTATCTGTCTTTATCTCCATCTCTTAATTCAACAGCTTCAAAAGCTCCTGTAGATGCTCCTGATGGAACTATTGCTCTTCCCATTGCTCCATCTTCTAATACTACTTCAACTTCTACAGTTGGATTTCCTCTTGAGTCTAATACTTCTCTAGCATATACTAATTCAATAACTGACATTTGTATATCTCCCTTCGATTTTCTATTAGTTAAATTTTCATTTACTGTAAACTTACGTCTACTATTTTACTCTACTTTTTATATTATAGTACATAAAGACTTTTTTGAAAATTAGGTACAAATTTATTTGATGGGTAAATTTGTAAAAGTTCCTATTTTTATTTTATTTTTTATAATATTTTAACTTATATAGTATTAAAAAACTTGACTAAAATTCAAAAGTAATCTTCAATACATAACATTATAACTAGATTTAAAACATTAAACATAAAATGTACAACTAATGATTCTAAAATTTTTGCTTATATTTATATTTTCTTTTCTACTTATCAGAGTTAATTATTTTGAGATAAGTGAATGACCAGTCATTTCTTCTGGTTTTTCTAACTTCATCATATCTAAAACAGTTGGTGCTATATCAGACAATCTTCCTCCATCCAATAACTTTGCACTTTCAAATTCTTGACCAACTACAATAAATGGTACTGGATTAATAGAATGAGCTGTTACAGTCTTTCCTGTTTCTGGGTCTAACATATATTCAGCATTTCCGTGGTCAGCAGTTATTATTGCACTTCCACCTAACTCTACTATCTTATCTATTAATTTTCCTACACAAGTATCTACAGTTTCAACAGCTATTACAGCAGCTTCTATACTTCCTGTGTGACCTACCATATCAGGATTTGCAAAGTTTAACACTATAAAGTCAAACTTATCTTCTCCTAATTTCTCCAAAGCTTTATCTGTCAATTCGTATGCTGACATTTCTGGCTGTAAATCATAAGTTGCAACCTTTGGAGAAGGTATCAATAATCTTTCTTCGCCTTTATTTGGTTCTTCTACTCCACCATTAAAGAAGAAAGTTACATGTGCATACTTTTCAGTCTCAGCAGCTCTAAGTTGAGTTTTTCCATTATTAGCTAGATACTCACCTAGAGTGTTGGTTAAAGATTGAGGTCCAAATGCTATATGCACGTTTTCTATAGTTATATCGTACTCTGTTAAGCATACAAAGAAGTTTTTAATATCTTCTCTTTTAAATCCATCAAACTCTTCACAAACTAAAGCTCTAGTTATTTGTCTAGCTCTATCTGGTCTAAAGTTAAAGAATATAATTGAATCATTTTCCTTTATACTTCCAACTGCTTTACCATCTTTCATAATAACTGTTGGCATTATAAACTCATCATTTTTTCCATTGTCATAAGAGTTTTGAATAGCTTCCTCAATAGAAGTTGCTTTTTCACCAATACCTCTAACCATAGCATTGTATGCAAGCTCTACTCTTTCCCATCTCTTATCTCTATCCATAGCATAATATCTACCAGAAACTGTAGCAAATTCTCCTACTCCAATTTCATCCATACTAGCTTGTACTTCTTTAGCATATTCTAATGCACTTTGAGGGTCAGTATCTCTACCATCAGTAAATGCATGAACATACACCTTTTCTACACCTCTATCTTTTGCCATTTTGATTATGGCTTTAAGATGGTCTATATGTGAATGTACTCCTCCATCAGACAAAAGTCCCATTACATGAAGAGAATGCTCTTTTGCATTATTCATAGCTTCACATAAAACTTCATTATTAAAAAAATCACCATCTTTTATAGATTTTGTTATTCTAGTTAAATCTTGATATACAATTCTACCTGCACCTATATTAGTGTGACCAACTTCTGAATTTCCCATTTGACCATCAGGTAAACCAACATCAAGACCACTAGCATTTATCAATGTGTTTGGATATTTTTTTATTATTTTCTCTAAGTTAGGAGTTTTGGACTTAGCAATTGCATTTCCCTTAACGTCCTTATTATATCCAAACCCGTCCATAATAATTAAAGCAACTGGTTTTTTCATCATTTCACTCCTTAGAAATTAACAAGGTCTAGGTAGTCATTACTAGCTAAACTAGCTCCACCTACTAAAGCTCCATCTATATCACTTTGACCCATTATTTCAGCTACATTTGAAGGTTTAACACTTCCACCGTATTGTATTCTAACTTCGTTAGCTAATTCTCCATATAATCCTTTTATAACTTCTCTTATATAAGATATAACATCATTAGCATCTTCAGCAGTTGCAGTTTTACCAGTTCCAATAGCCCAAATTGGCTCATATGCAACAACTACTTTTGCTAAATCTTCTTTAAGAACATTTTCTAAAGCTTTTTCAACTTGAACTTTACAAACATCTTTAGTTTTTCCAGCTTCTCTTTGCTCTAAAGTTTCTCCAACACATAGTATTGGGTCTATTTCTACTTCTAAAGCTTTTAAAACTTTTTTATTTACAGTTTCATCAGTTTCATTGAAGTATTGTCTTCTTTCTGAATGTCCTATTACAACATAGTCCATATCTATTTCTTTTAACATAAGAGGTGAAACTTCTCCTGTAAATGCTCCTTTTTCTTCAAAGTGCATATTTTGAGCACCTATCTTTATATTTGTACCCTTAGTAGCTTCTTTTAAATCCTTTAATAAAGTAAATGGTGCACATATAACAGCCTCTACTTTATCAGAATTAACTTTATCTTTAACTTCATTTACAAATTCTAAAGCTTCTTTTATTGTTTTATGCATTTTCCAGTTTCCTGCAATTATAGGTTTTCTCATTTTACAATCTCCTCTATATATTAGTTTATTTATTATCTAATGCTGCAATACCTGGTAATTCTTTACCTTCTAAGAATTCTAGTGATGCTCCTCCACCTGTTGATACGTGAGTCATCTTATCACCAAATCCTAATTGATTAACTGCTGCTGCACTATCTCCACCACCAATTACAGTAGTTGCATCAGTTAACTCTGCCATAGCCTTAGCTACTGATAATGTCCCATTTGCAAAGTTCTCAAATTCAAACACTCCCATTGGTCCATTCCATACTACAGTTTTTGACTCTTTTATAGTTTTTACAAAGTTTGCTATAGTCTTAGGTCCCATATCTAGACCCATATAGTCTTCTTTTACATTAGCATCTTCTGTTACTATTGGAGTTGCATCTGGTGCAAAGTGGTCTGCCATAACAACGTCTACTGGTAATAATAAATTAACACCTTTATTTTTAGCTTTTTCCATCATTTCTTTAGCGTATTCTACCTTATCTATTTCAAGTAGAGATGTTCCTACTTCATATCCTTGAGCTTTTAAGAATGTATAAGCCATTCCTCCACCTATTATTAGGTTATCAACTTTTTCTAATAATTCATTTATAACAGCTAGTTTATCAGAAACCTTAGCTCCTCCAAGTATAGCTGTAAATGGTCTTACTGGATTTGCAACAGCTTCTCCTAAGAATTTTAATTCTTTTTGAATTAAGTATCCGCAAACTCTCTCTTGTAAGAATTCTCCCGCTCCAACTGTTGAACAATGTGCTCTATGAGCAGTTCCAAATGCATCATTTACAAATATTTCAGCAAGTGAAGCTAACTCTTTAGAGAAGTTTTCTTCGTTTTTAGTTTCTTCTTTTCTATATCTAGTATTTTCTAATAATACTACATCTCCGTTTTTCATGTTTTCAGTAGCTTTTTTTGCATTTTCTCCTACAACATTGTCGTCCGCTGCAAATACCACTTCTTTACCTAACATTTCAGATAATCTCTTTGCCACTGGTGCTAAAGATAGTTCTGGCTTAGCTTCTCCTTTTGGCTTTCCTAAGTGAGAGCATAATATAACTTTTGCTCCTTTAGAAATTAAATATTGAATAGTTGGTAAAGCTCCGTTCAATCTATTTTCATCAGTAATTACACCATCTTGTAATGGCACATTAAAGTCACATCTCACTAATACTTTTTTTCCGCACACATCAATATCTTCTATAGTTTTTTTGTTAAGCATTGACATAAATATCTCTCCTTTTAATAAAGTAATTTTTTATTGCCAAGTATAATATAGTACATACTTTTACCCTATTAAATATATCATATTATCATATTTTTATATATAGTATGTAACATTATTTAGGTGTATTTTATATATTTTTTCTTAAAAAAAGTCCTGAGTCCGTAGTATTAAACTACAAACTCGGACTTTGTCAATCTACTTTTCTATTTTCTCAAAGCTGACTATTTTGCTAATTGTGCAAAGTATCCTAAAGTTCTTATTAATTGAGAAGTATAAGACATTTCATTATCATACCAAGAAACAACTTTAACTAATTGCTTTCCATCTACTTCCATAACTTTTGTTTGAGTAGCGTCAAATAATGAACCGTAGCTTATTCCGATTATGTCAGAAGATACTAACATTTCTTCAGTGTATCCGAAAGATTCGTTTGAAGCTTCTTTCATAGCTGCATTTATTTCTTCAACTGTAACATTTTTTCCTAATGTACAAACTAATTCAGTTATTGAACCAGTTACAACTGGTACTCTTTGTGCTGCACCATCTAATTTTCCTTTTAATGAAGGTATTACTAGACCGATTGCTTTTGCAGCTCCTGTAGTGTTTGGAACTATATTTCCAGCAGCAGCTCTAGCTCTTCTTAAATCACCTTTTGGATGAGGACCATCTAAAGTATTTTGGTCATTAGTGTATGCATGTATAGTAGTCATTAATCCTTTTTCTATACCGTATTTGTCGTTTAATACTTTAGCCATTGGAGCTAAACAGTTAGTTGTACAAGAAGCTCCTGATATAACTGTTTCAGAACCATCTAATATGTCACTGTTTGTGTTGAATACTATTGTTTTTAAATCTCCAGTAGCTGGTGCAGATATAACAACTTTTTTAGCTCCTGCTTGTATATGAGCTTCAGCTTTATCTTTAGATGTAAAGAATCCTGTACATTCTAATACTATATCTACTCCTAGTTCAGCCCATGGTAGGTCAGCAGGATTTCTTTCTGCTGTTACTTTTATTTCTTTTCCGTTTACTACAAAAGCACCTTCTTTAACTTCTATTTCTCCATTAAATCTTCCTTGAGCTGTATCATATTTAAATAAATGAGCTAACATTTTAGCGTCTGTTAAGTCGTTTATTGCAACAACTTCAAACATATCTTGTTGCTCCATCATTTTTCTTAATGCTAATCTTCCTATTCTTCCAAATCCATTTATAGCTACTTTAACCATTTTCGCTACCTCCTATAAAGTAAATGTATGTTTTCTAGCTCTATGCTAGGTCTTGACTTTTATAATAATGACAATATCTTATAAGCACTTTCTTCATCTGTTACAAGAACCATGTTTTTATGCATATTTGATATGGCTAATAAGGCTTCTACTTTTTCTGTACCTGCAAAGATTGCAATAGTTTCTTTTACTTGTTTAACTGTCTCTAAATCAATTCCAACAGTATTTAATTTATAAACTATTTCTCCATCTTTGTTGAAATAATATCCAAATGCTTCTCCAACCGCATTTTTAGATAGTATCTCATCAACCTTATCTTCTGGAAGTTTTCTTCTCTTTGCCATGACATCTGCTCTACCTATGCTAAAAACTAAAATGTCTGTTCTTTTAATATACTCCAAAGTTGTCTTAATCTCTGGCACTTGGCTAAGAGTTTTCATTGCACTTTCGTCCAACTCATCTGGTATATGTAAAAGTTTGCAATTAGAATGTAACTTCTTACTTATTGAAGCAACTATATTATTGGATTGCATCTCTACATCAGTCCCCATACTTCCTCTAGCTGGTACTATTGTAGAGTTTGGATATCTCTTATCAGTTTTAATAACGTTTGAAAACTCCAACATAGTGCTTCCACCTGTTATTGAAACAATATCTCCATCTTTAAGAATATTTAAGAAATACTCACATCCATATCTAGTTACATCTTTTAGTAAACTTCCATTTTCATCACAGCTTCCAGGAACTAGTATTACCTTTTTTATTCCAAGCTTTTCTCTTACTCTATCTTGTAACTTAGACAATCCCATGATATCACTCATGATGTCTTTAAGTTTATCTAACAAATCAGAACCTTCTTTAGTGATAGTCATTCCAGATACAGCTACATCTATAAGTCCTTGTTCTTTCAAAAACTCTGTTTCTGACCTGATTATTCTTTCACTAATTTCTAATACATTTGATAAAGTTCTTCTCCCTATTGGTTCACTTAAAGATATTTGTCTTAAAATAGAGTATCTTCTTTCCATAAGTTCAATTGCCTGTGGAATTAATTTCTTTTGAATTTCTAATAAGTTCTTCATAACATACTCCTTATTACTTTCCTTTAGGGACTTTTTTTGTCCCTAGTGTTTATTTAAGTCCCACAAGATATTTTTATTTTATAGGATTTGCGTATAGATTTCAATAGTTTTTCAAAAACTTTTTTATTTTTTTGTTTTGTAATATATTTCTCCACCATTTTCAAAGTACAGTATTTTTTCTTTTTTATATAAGGTTTTTTGTATATGTTTTTATATTTTTATTTAATTTATACTCTATGTGTTTTTCCTTTTGTAGTTATTAAATTTAATAATAGTTTATTTATACCAACATTCTTATTGTTCTAATATTTAATGATTCTTTAAAAATGTTCATTTAATTATGTTTTCTAGTTTTTTAGTATTTTCCACTATTCTAATTTTCTCTAGCTTTTTAATATTTTAATGCTATTTGGTTTTCTAATATTTTTTAGTATTTTACTACTCTTCAATATTTTTATACTCTCTAATTCTATATCATTTTCATGTTTTCAATATTTTACTTCATAACATTTTTAGCCTAATTTCCATTCACCTTTTAATTAGCCTTTTCCCCTTGTTATATTGATATTTGTCTTTTACTTATTAGTATTCTTTTCTCTTGCTTGAAGATAGGATTCCTAATTCTTCACGATATTTGGCAACTGTTCTTCTTGCAACATTGATTCCTTTTTCTTTTAGTAACTTAGATATATGGTCATCACTTAAAGGTTTCTTTTTATTTTCGTCTTTTATTGTTTCCTTTATAATTTTTTTTATGCTTGTACTAGATGCCATTTCATTATTCTCAGTTTCAATAGCACTACTAAAGAAGTATCTAAATTCATACACGCCAAAAGGTGTCAGCATATATTTACCATTTACACCTCTACTTATAGTAGATTCATGGAATTCTAATTTTTCTGCTATGTCCTTCATTTTTAAGGGTTTTATATATTTTGTCCCTTTTCTCAAGAATTCATCTTGAGCTTTTACTATTTCTTCTGCAATCTTAAGTACTGTAGTTTTCCTACTCTCTATATTCTTCATAAGTCCTGTTGCTGAATTTAGTCTTTCTTTTATAAATTCTTTTGCACTTTCATCAGACTGTGAATTTTTTAATATGTCTTTATAATAACTATTGATTCTTATCTGATAAGAATCTTTTTCATTTAAATATACAATAAATTCATCATCAATTTTTTCTACTGTTACATCGGGTTGAATGTATACACTTTTTTCTACTGAACAAGTTCTTCCTGGTTTTGGGTCTAATGTCTTAATTATATTTATCAGTTCAACGCATTTTTGTAGTGACATATTGTATTTTTTACTTATCTCTTTATATTTATTATTTGCAATCAAATTTAAGTCTTTTGTAACGATTTCCTCTAAAATTTCATTATATATTCCTAAACTTGCCATTTGAATCATCAGACATTCTGAAAGACTTCTTGCTCCTACTCCACTAGGTTCCAACTGCTGAACACTAATCAAACATTTTTCAAAAAGTTCCTCATCTATCTTTAAAGTATCAACAATTACTTTTTCCTCAGTTCTTAAATACCCATCTTCATCTAAACTGTCAATTATATACTCACAGACTTCCAATTCTTTATCTGTCAGTTTATATAAGCTTATCTGAAATTTTAAATCCTCATATAAATTTGACGAATATTTAACTAAATTTTCTAGATTAACTTCATTATCGGGATTATAGCTTATCTCTGTTCTGTCTAAACGTCTTGACTTATCCATATCTTTTATATATTCTTCCCAATTTATCTCCCCACTTTTTTCAACTTCAACTAATGGGTTATTCTCTGCTTCTTTTTTAATCTCTTCTTCTAATTCTAACTTACTCATATTTAATATTGATAATGATTGCTTGAGTTGTGTAGTCATTATTAGCTTCTGAGACTGAGTTAACTCTAGACTATTATTAAAATTCATTCTGCTCACCTCTCAATTTTATTAAACTTATTTTTATAAAAGAAAAACCCTCCTGTATATGTATATTCTATCATTTAAAATATACCTTATGCAAAAGGGTTTTTTTTATTTACAATTTCATCTATTTTTTTATTTAATATTTCTTTTTTTTGTTACTTTTTTTTACTATATGGAGTATTTTGTAGTGGTAGTTCAGTTCTAAACTCTTTATCAAATACATAATAGGCATTTTGCACTGCTGGTGCTGTAGGAACTGTACAAATTTCTCCTACACCTTTTGCTCCATAAGCTAGTAAATCTTTGTTCTTTTCAACTATTACAGCTTGTATTTCTGGTATATCTGTAGACTTAAATAAACCTAGTGTACCAAATTTAGCTGTAGGCACAGAATCTACTACTGGGTAATCCTCAGTTAGAGCATATCCAAGACCCATAACTACTCCACCTTCTATTTGACCCTCTAAACTGATTGGATTTATAGCTCTTCCAACGTCATGTGCTGCTACTACTTTCTCCAATTTTCCATTTTCATCTAGCATTACAACTTGTGTAGCATATCCATAAGCAACATGGCTTACTGGATTTTCTTTATCACAACCCATTTTATCTGTAATACTTGCATATTCTCCGTAAAACTCTTCTCCATCTAAATCATGTAAAGTTTTACCAGATTCCAAAGTTTCTTTTAATTTATTTGATGCAACTTTAGTGGCTTCCCCTGTAAATACGGTCTGTCTTGAAGCCGTAGTATTCCCAGAGTCTGGTGTCAAATGAGTATCTGGAACTTCATGCACTATACTTTCAGGTGGTAAACCAGTAGCCTCACAAACTACTTGAGTCATAACAGTACCAAGACCTTGACCTATACAAGAAGCACTTGTTCTTATATGAACTCTTCCATCTTTTATTACTAGTCTGCATCTTCCAACATCAGGTATACCAACGCCAACTCCACTATTTTTCATTGCACAAGCTATACCTGCACGTGGATGCTTTTCATACTCTTCTTTCACAGCTTCTAGTGTTTCTGCCATTGCTGTTCCTTCATCTGCAAATTGACCATTTGGTAAAACTTGACCAGGTCTTATTGCATTTTTATATCTTATCTCCCAAGGTGATATTCCTGCCATTTCAGCAAGTAAATTTAGGTTACATTCTGTTGCAAAACAACTCTGTGTAACTCCAAAACCTCTAAATGCTCCACCAGGAGGATTGTTAGTGTATACTGCTGTTCCTGTTATATCAATATCTTGATAGTTGTATGGTCCTGCTGCATGAGTACACAATCTTTGTAGTACTGGACCTCCAAGAGATGCATATGCACCTGTATCAGATATTATAGTTGCTTTCATACCTGTTAAATATCCATTTTCATCACATGCTGTCGTAAATTCCATTTCTGTGGCATGTCGTTTAGGATGAACAATAATACTTTCTTTTCTTGTTAGCTGTACTTTCACAAATCTTTTCGTATGATAAGCAAGTAAGGCTGCATGGTGTTGAACACTCATATCTTCTTTTCCACCAAATCCTCCACCTACCATTTTATTTATCACTCTTACCTTCTCATGTGGAAGCCCTAACATATCTGCACATTCATGTTGAGTAGCAAATACCCCTTGGTCTGTTGAATAGATTATTACTCCATCTTCTTCATAAGGACCAGCTACTGCGCACTCAGGCTCTAAAAATGCGTGTTCTGTAGCAGGTGTAGTATATCTTTTAGTTACAACATATTTTGAATTTTCTATCTTTTCTTCAGCGTTTCCTCTTACTAAATGTTCCTTAACAAGTACATTACCTGTCTCATGTATCTTTGGAGCATCCTCTCTAAGAGCATCTTCTGTAGTACTCAATGATGTTAATTCTTCATAATCTATCTTAACTAGTTTTTTTGCTTCTTCCAATGCCTCTCTAGTTTCTGCTGCCACTAAGACTATTCCATCTCCTAAATATCTAGTTATTTCACCTTCTGGTATTAAAGTATCCCAATCCTTCTTTAAGTGACCTACTTTTATAGTTCCTGGAATGTCTTTAGCTGTTAGAACTGCAACAACTCCTGGATAAGCTTTTGCTTCTTCTATATCTATTTTTTTGACTAAAGCTCTAGGATACTTTGCTCTAACTGCTGAACCATAAATCATACCCTCAATTCTCATATCATCTACATATTCAGAATATCCAAGTGCTTTACCTACTGCATCAACTCTAGGAAGATTTTCTCCTACTAGACCTTTACAGTTTACTTTTGGTACATCTATATCTTCTCTAAAAATCTTTGCTGCTAAATCAACAGCTTTAATTATTTTTACATACCCTGTACATCTACATATATTACCTTTTAAGGCTTTCTTTATATCATCTTCAGTAGGATTATTGTTAACGTCTATGAGTGCTTTTGAACTAATTACCATACCTGGAATACAAAATCCACATTGTACAGCTCCTTGGCTAGCAAAAGAATATGCAAAAACATCTCTTTCTCTTTCTGATAATCCCTCTATAGTCGTTATGTTTTTTCCAGCTAATTTATCAGTTTTAAATACACATGCTTTAGTTGCTTTACCATCTATTATAACCATACATGTTCCACAAGCACCTTCTGAACATCCATTTTTAACTGAAGTTATATTCATATCTTCTCTAAGGAAGTCTAAAAGTTTTTTGCCTTCTTTTGCAACAACTTTCTTTCCATTTAATATAAATTCTACCATTCTCTAGCCCCCTTTGTTAGACGCCTATTTATATATCTCCCACTTGGAGTATTGCAGATTAATTCTCCCTCTCTAACTACTTCTTTTCCTCTTAAGTAAACATGTTCTATTTGACAATCCACTTCATACCCTTCATAAGGTGTATAATCTACATTTTGTAATTGTTTTTTTGCTTCTATTTTAGATTTCTTGTTTGGATTTAAGACTAATATATCTGCGTCACTACCTAATTCTATAGTTCCTTTATTAGGATACATTCCAAATAATTTTGCTGCATTAGTTGATGTTACTTCTACCATCTTGTTGATAGATATTTTATTTTTACATACTCCATATGTGTATAAAAGACTCATCCTATGTTCTACACCTGGAGAACCATTCGGTATTTTGCTGAAATCGTTTATTCCAAGTTCCTTCTGTCTCCTATAATTAAAAGAGCAGTGGTCTGTTCCTATAGTATCTATCTGATTATCTGAAATAGCATTCCATAATATTTCATTATTTTCCTTATTTCTTAAAGGTGGTGACATTACATACTTAGCACTTTCAAATCCATCTAAATCATATAATTCATCATTTAATAGAAGGTATTGAGGACAAGTTTCAACTATTACATCCACACCTCTTTGCTTAGCTTTTAAAACTTCTTCCAAGGATTCTTTACAACTTAGATGAACTACATATACCTTAGAGTTTGCAACTTCAGCTATCTTCATAAGTCTTGAAGTAGCTTCTGCTTCAAGTATAGCTGGTCTAGTTAATTGATGGTACTTTGGAGATAAATTATTTTCTGCCCTTGCTTTATCCACAAGTTCACATATTATATCCCCATTTTCACAATGGAATCCAATAATTCCACCTATCTCTTCTGCTTTTCTCAGAGCTTCAAATATGACACCATCATCAACTTGGAGACTTCCTTTATATGCCATATACAATTTAAATGAAGATACACCCTCTTTTACCATATCTTCCATTTCATTACAAACTGAGTCATTCCAGTCTGTTATAGCCATGTGAAAACCATAATCTGAGTAGGATTTATCTTTGGCTTTTTCATGCCATTCTTCTAATCCTTCTTTTAAAGAGCATCCTTTAGCTTGTGTAGCAAAATCTAATATAGTAGTAGTTCCTCCAACTATAGCAGCTTTTGTACCTGTCTCAAAGTTATCTGCTGTCTTAGTAACCCCTGTATCTAAGTCAAAGTGAGTGTGTGTATCTATACCTCCTGGTATAACATAAGAATCACTAACATCGACTATGTCATCATTTTCTTTTGATATATCAAAACCTATATCGACTATTTTTTCATATTCTATTCTTACATCTGCACAGTAAGTTTTTTCACTTGTTACTACTTTCCCGCCTTTTAAAACAATTCCCATATAGACTCCACCTTACTTATAACGTATCAATTTATTTTATCTCAAGCAATTAACTTAAAGTAATTTTACTAAAACCCTTATACCACCTAAACTGTACTAGAATAGTTTTGTATATTGCTTTATATTAGATTATTGCTATAGCTAGTCTATTAATCTCATATATTTATCATCTCAGTACATATTACTCTAAGTTAATTATTAAATTTTTATACAATATTATTCATTTACAGCTTCTACTTGATTGTAGCAGATGCTTAAAGCTCCTTTTGGACATCTAGTTACACATAGTCCACATCCAAAACACTTGTCTGCATCTATATTTAATTTATCTGTAACTTCTAATGCTTCGTATACACAGCTTGTTACACATTGTTTACATTTGATACACTTGTTATCATCTACAACTGGAGCTACTGAATGAGTTCTAAATCCTCTAGCTGCCATTTTTTTATGAGTTAATCCTTTTATTTCATTAACATCAGAATATCCATTCTCATCTAAAAATTCATTTAATTCTTTAGCAATTTTTCCATAGATAGAAGGTCCTTTAAGGATTGCTTCTGTACATACTTGAACAGCACTTGCTCCAGCCATCATCATTTCAGCTACATCTTTTCCACAAGTGATTCCACCAACACCTATTATTGGTATATTTACAACTTGAGAAGCTTCATATATGCATCTTATTGCTAAAGGTCTTATTGGTGCACCTGATAACCATCCATATCCAGCTTTACTTCCCATTATAGGGTATCCTGTATTTACATCTATAGCCATACATGGTCCAAATGAGTTTATCATTACAAGTCCATCTGCTCCTGCTTCTTCAACAGCTTTTGCAATAGTTTGAATATCAGTATGAGGACTCATTTTCATAAATACTGGTACGTCTAAAACAGCTTTTGCAGCTTTTAAAGCATTTACTATTGGAGCAACATCTGTACCTACATAATGAGTAGATAATTCAACTGCATCAGCATAAGGTTTTACTAAAGGAGCAACTTCAGCTATTTGCTCTGCTGAATATCCCATACTTACTATTACTGGAAGACCTGTTTCTTTTACTTTTTTGTATTCTTCTTCTATCCATTGCTCTTTTGGAAGCTCTGACCATAATTCTGTATTTAAGAAACCACTATTAGTTTTTGCCATACATGGTCTTGGTACATCTGCTGGTAATACAGATATAGTTTTTGTACATATAGCTCCTGCTCCACCTTTTGCTGCCTCTTGACAGAGAGCACCATCTTTTGCTCCAGGACCTGCTGCCGTCATAATTGGGTTTAAGAATTCCATTCCATATAAATTAACTTTTAAATTAGCCATATTATTATCTCTCCCTTAATTAAATATTTTTAATATTTAGCTTATATTCTTTTATTTGTATTTGTTATTTATCTTCTTTTTATTTTATTTGTATTTGTTGTTTATCTTCCTTTTATCTTATTTCTATTTTGCTTCTTCAACTTTATTATTCTTTTCTTTTTTAGAACCTAATTCATTGAAGAATATATTTAAAAGTACTGCTGATAAACTACCTGTTGTTATTCCACTATGGAATATTGTTTGTACCCAAGTTGGGAAATTATTATAGAAAGCAGGATTTGTTAGTGGTATCATAGATAAGCCAACACTAACTGCTACTATAACTCCATTTTTAGTTCCATCAAACTTTACTTTACTTAGAGTTTTTACGCCTCCAACCATTACCATTCCAAACATTGCAAACCCTACTCCTCCAAGAACAGGCTTAGGTATTGCTCCTATTATTGCTGCAAATTTTGGTAGGAAACCAAGTACTAGCAATATAACCCCTGCATAAACTGCTATAAATCTTGATTTTATACCTGTAAGACCTACTATTCCTGTATTTTGACCAAATGGAGTTATTGGGAATGAGTTGAATATTCCAGATAAAGCTGTAGATATTCCATCTCCAAATAGACCTCTTTTGATATTTTTACCTGTTACTTCTTTGTCTACCATTTCATGAATAGCTATCATATTACCAACTGATTCTGTCATAAGTACTAACATAATTAAACACAATGATAGTATTGCAGATGGTTCAAATCTAGGCATTCCAAATTTTAAAGGTACATTTAAGTTAAGCCACCCAACTCCATTTACCGCACTAAAATCTGCCATTCCAACTGCCATGGAAAGTAGTGTACCAAGTACTATACCTACCAATATAGCTGTACTATTCCAAATTCCTTTTAAGAATTTAAATGAAAGTAAAGTTATTGCCAATACTGCCAAAGCCAATGCTAATGAGTTTGGTTCAACCGCTTCCAATTTGTTGTCAGTTATCCACTTTATCCCAACTGGAAATAGTGAAATACCTATTACAATAACAACTGTTCCAGTAACTACACTAGGGAAAAATCTTATTAATTTTTCAAACACTGGAGCAAGTAATATACAAAACAATCCAGCTACTATTACAGAACCAAATACTGTCTGTATTGCAACCTGAGAATCACTATATGATGAGGCTATTGCTGTCATACCTGCCACAGCGGCAAAACTAGTTCCTTCTATTACTGGTATTTTAGCACCTACAATATTTCCTATACCAACACTTTGTATGAGTGTTCCTATCCCTGCCATAAATAAACAAGCATTTATTAAAAAAACAATACTAGCATGATCTAGTCGTGCAGCACTTCCTATCATCATAGGAACCGCTACTGCTCCTGCACACATTGCCAAAACGTGCTGTAATGAAAATACCCAAGATTTGGATACGGGTAACCTTTCATCTACTGGAGCTATTTTAGGGCTTTTATCTTGAGACATTTTGGGTCTCCCTTCTTTATTTAATTTAATATTCTATTCCGTATATTTTATATATATATACTTCATTTAAATTCCTATTTTTGTCTAAGTTCTATTTTACAACATTTAAATTCTATTCCATAGTTTTTGGCTTAATTCTCTACTTTTAGCTAGAATACTTTCTTCGTCTATATTTACTAACTTTCTGTCTTTCATAAGTACTTTTCCATTTATAATAGTCGTATCTACACTTCTTCCACTCATTCCAAAGATAGTGTGTCCCCCTATTGTGTTTTCTGTCAATGGAGTATGTGGTATATAATCAACTACTATTACATCTGCATAAGCACCTTTTCTAAGTACTCCTAAGTCATTTTTATAATAAGCCTTAGCTATTTTTCTATTGTTATCAAATAACATTGTTTGTGATTCTCCAAATCCAACTCTTGGGTCACTCAAGTGATGTTTATGAATTATATTAGCAACTTTTAATGATTCAAACATATCGCTAGTGTATCCATCAGTTCCTAGACCTACTGTAACATCTCTTTTTAATAACTCTATTGCTGGAGAGCATCCAACTGCATTTCCCATATTAGATTCTGGATTATGAACTACAAATGTATTTGTTTTGTTTAAAAGGCTAATTTCATCTGTACTTATATATATACAATGAACTGCTATAGTCTTTTCCTTTAATACCCCGAAATCATTAAATCTTTCTAAAACTCTCTTTCCATATTTGTCTAAATTGTACTGTAAATCGTCTAATCCTTCAGCAACATGTACATGGTAACCTGTATCAAGACCATCCATTTCTGAAGCACACTTATTTAATGTATCATCAGATAGTGTAAAGGCAGCATGAAGACCAAACATACCTTTTATCATGTCTGTATCATCTTTTTGAGCGTATTTTATAAAGTTTACGTTTTCATTGATACCTTGTTGGATTGTATCCCCACCATCTCTATCAGATACCTCATAACAAAGGCATGTTCTTATTCCTAAATCCTTTGCAACATCTGATATTGTAAATAAACTTCCTTCAATTGCATTTGGACTTGCATGATGGTCATAAACTGTTGTCACACCATTTTTTATACATTCTATATACGTTGCATATGCACTGTATTTAGTATCTTCTAGTGTAAGCTGTTTATCAAGTCTCCACCATAAATTGTTCAGTATCTCTAAAAAATTCTCAGAAGGTTTTCCTGGAACTGCCATTCCTCTAGCAAATGAGCTGTATATATGCATATGTGAATTTATTAGACCAGGCATGATTATCTTCTTGCCTGCATCTATAAATTCATGTACTGGATATTTAGCTTTCATTTCCTCTGTAGTACCTATATCTTCAATTAGATTATCGTTTATTACTACACATCCATCTTCCATATAGGGATTTAAAGAATCTTGGCTTATTAGCCTCCCATTCCCCACTAAAATCATAAATTTATTCCCCCTTAAAGCTAAGATTTAATTTTTAAGTACTTTCCCTGCTTTAATTTTATTGTATTTTCCTTCTTCAACAACACAATTTCCATTTATAATTACATAATCTATACCTGTAGGGTACTGCATAGAGTTGATAAAATCGTCACAACCAGTAACTGTATCCTTATCAAATATAACTATATCTGCAAAATATCCTTCTTTCAATTCGCCTCTATCTTTTATACTAAAGCTTGTAGCTGCCTTTTTAGTCATTTTATAAACAGCTTCTTCAATTGTTAATACGTTTAACTCTCTAACATATCTTCCTAGTATTTTAGGGAAAGAACCATAGGCTCTTGGATGTGGTTTACCTGCTAAAAGACCATCTGTACACACATTTTGCTCATCTCTTTTCATGAATCCTATTATGTGTTCTTCCAATCCATAGAAATCTACCATTCCAACTGCATTTTCTTCTTCTTTTAATAAATCAAACGTTGCATCTAATGGGTCTTTTCCTCTCATTTCTCCAATTTCTAGTAAGCTCTTACCAATTGTATCTTTATTTTTTTCTGTCTTTACACTTGTTACAAATATTTGGTCTATTCCTGCAAATTCTATAAAGTTATCCCAACCTTCTATTCCATTTGCTATATCTTTTTTCATTTTTGCTCTTTCGTTTTCATCACTTAATCTTTCGATTAACTTATCAGTTCCTCCAGAATGTGCCCAAGGAGGTAAAACTACTCCAAGCATTGTACTTCCTGCCGCATATGGATATTGGTCAAAAGATACTCGTATGCCTTCTTTTTCTGCTTTTTCTAAAAGCTCTATAACTTGAGGTATATACTTCCAATTTGATTTACCACAAACCTTAAAGTGTGAAAAATGGACTTTTACTCCTGATTGTTTTCCAATTTCTATGATTTCTTCCATTGATGTTAAAATTGTATCTGCTTCACTTCTTTGGTGAACTACAAATACTCCATCGTATTTTGCTACAATCTTACACATTTCTATAATTTCTTCTGTCAACGAATATGCACAAGGTATATATATAAGTCCAGTAGACAATCCTATAGCTCCTGCTTTTAATTCTCTCTCTGTGATTTCACACATCTTTTGAATTTCTTCTTTAGTGGCAGGTCTATCTTCAAGCCCCATCGCTTCCATTCTAACGTTTCCATGAGGTACTAAATAAGTTTCATTTAAACCTACCCCATTGTTATCCATCATTTTTAGATAATTCTCTGTTGTTTCATATTTCCAATCAATTTCATCACTTTCACCATCTAGGCCTGCTAAATTTTTTCTCCAAGAAGATATATGTTCTTGAGGTAGAGGGGCCATAGATATACCATCTTGGCCCAACACTTCTGTTGTAATTCCCTGTCTAATCTTTACCTCATTATATGGATTAACTAAAATAACTAGGTCTGAATGGCTATGAGTATCTATGAAACCTGGACATATAACTCTACCTTTTGCATCTATAACTTTGTCAGCTTCTTCATTTAAATCCTGTGATATTTTTAATATCTTCTCATCTTCTATTAAAATATCTCCTTCATATGCTGGTGTTTTACTTCCATCTACTATAAGCCCATGTTTTATTAAAGTTCTCACAAAACCATCTCCTAATTATTTTTTGTAAACTGATTTTAATATACCATAATATCCTTCTGCACCTTTGAATAATTGGTCTAATTCTATATACTCATCTATTGTGTGAGCAAGATTTTCTTTAGAAGGACCAAATCCTATTGTTCTTATTCCAGCCTCACCTGCATAATGGCTTCCATTTGTACAGAATGAGTATTGAGTTATTTCTGAATCTATTCCAGCTTCTTTTAATCCTTTATATGCTGCTTGAACAAATTCATCCTCTTCGTCATATAACCAGCCTGGGAAGAATCTTTCACTTTCTATAGTATTTCCTGTATAACAATCAGCTTTTTCAGCTGCATAAGAAACTTTTGCATTTAATTCTGCATCTTCTTTCATCATTTCATCTAATAATGCTTGTATTGGAGCTAATACTCCTTCTCTTGTTTCGCCAACTAATAATCTTCTGTCAAAAGTTGCTTTACAGTAATCTGGCACTACTGAAGCCCCTGGATATGGAGAAGATTTTATATCTGTTAAAACTAGTATTCCATCACCTAAAACTGGATGAGTTGGAGGTACTAATTGTTGTATCTTTTGGATTACATTAGCCATTTTATAAACTGCATTTACACCTTTTTCTGGATTAGCAGAGTGAGCTGGTTTACCAAAAGTCTCTACTACTATTTCTCCTCTACCTCTTTGACCAATCTTTAAGTTTAATTCTGAAGATTCACCTATTACAACATAATCAGGCTCAACAGCCTTACTTATTTCTCTAGCTGAAACTCCTTCAAATATTTCTTCATGAACAACTCCTGCTACATATAATTCACCTTCAAAATCTTTGTTAGTATCTTCTGCAAAATATGAAACAGCTGCCATCATAGCACTTACTTGCCCTTTCATATCAGAAGTTCCTCTACCATATATTTTTCCATCTACTATTCTCGCTTCAAAAGGAGGAACGCTCCATTTACTTGCATCTGGAACTGGAACTGTATCTATATGTCCATCAAATAATATTTTCTTACCTGGTTTGTTTCCTTTTATACATCCTACTATATTTCCATATCTATCTCTTGACCAGCTATCAAAACCTAGTAAAGCAAAGTTTTCTTCTATTGCTTTTACTACATTTTCTTCCTGACCTGAATAACTAGCATTTCTTATTAAATCTTGGCATACTTCAGTTAATTGTTTTTTTCTTGTTTCATTTAACATTTTGATATTCCCCCATATAATTTTTAATTTGTTGGTGTTTCACTTTGACATTTTACTTTTTTAATTTATTCATACTCTACTTAATTTATTGATTTTTGACTTCTTTACATTTTATTTATTAATCTTTTATTTAGACTTTATTTTAATTTTAGTTAGCTCTTATTTTGATTTTATTTAGTTCTTATTTTAAGTCTTTTATTTACTTTGGCACTCACCATTCCAAACTATATCTTTATACTTATCAGGGTCAGTGTCTCCTTCTGTACTTATTAATAATACTTTAGAATTCTCATCTAATTTTAAAGCTGCTCTTAAGTCTTTTAAATCTTCACTTTCAAGAATTGAAACTAATGCTCCAGTTGTAACTGCTCCAGATTCTCCAGAGATTACTTTTTCATCTCCTCTTAGAGGATTTCCTAGTATTCTCATACCTTTAGCAGAAACCCAGTCTGGTGCTGAAACGAATGCTGATGAATAATTTTTTAACACTTCAAACCCTATAGTATTTGGCTCTCCACAAGCAAGACCAGCCATTATAGTTGGCATATCTCCTCCAACAAATCTTGGCTTTCCATCTCCTGCTTCTGCTGATTTATAGTAACAATCAGCTTCATCAGCTTCTACTACTACTGTTATTGGGCATTCATCGTATATTGAAGCAACATATCCTTGAACTGCTCCAGCAAGTGAACCAACTCCTGCTTGCACAAATACGTGTGTTGGTCTATCTACTCCATATTCTTTTAATTGCTCTATAGCTTCTTTAGCCATAGTTCCATATCCTTGCATTATCCATGCTGGTATTTCTTCATATCCGTCCCATGCTGTATCTTGAACCATTACTCCATGGTCATCAGCTTCTGCATAATCATTAGCTAATCTTACTGCATCATCGTAGTTTAAGTCTGTTATACTAGCATCTGCTCCTTCTCCTTTGATTTTGTTTAATCTAAATTCAGAAGAACCTTTTGGCATTAATACAACAGATTTTTGACCTAATTTATTAGCTGTCCAAGCAACTCCTCTACCATGGTTTCCATCTGTAGCTGTAAAGAAAGTTATTTCTCCTAACTTTTCTTTTATTTCTTTTGAAGTTAATTTGTCATATCCTAACTCAGATATATCTGTATCTAATCTTTGAGCTAAATATCTACCCATAGAGTAAGAACCACCTAAAACTTTAAATGCATTTAATCCGAATCTATAAGATTCATCTTTAACATATATTCCGCTTACTCCTAGTGATTTTGCTAAGTTATCTAATTTAACTAAAGGAGTTTTTTCATATTGTGGAAAGCTCTCATGGAAAGCTTTAGCCTTTGCAATCTCTTCATCTTTTAAAAATTCAATACCTTTTTCTTTTTCCTCAGATTTAGGTAGATTATTTAATTTCCATTTTATTTCTCTCATTTATTTTATATTCCCCTTTCAAATTTTTCGGTGTCATTTTAATTTTTTATCTTTGTGTCTTAATAGTAAAGCAATTACTATGCCAATATTATTTATTCTAAAAATATTTTTTTTATGTTGGAATTACATACTTTTATAAAATTTCTTTAAATTTTATAAATTATGAATGTGAAAAATAAGATTTATAAAAGAAAAAATTCTCATATTGGGAAATTTTTATCAATACGAGAATTATCAATTCGAGAAACCGTTTCTTTGTTTTAATTTTTCCTTTATTATGCTCTTATTCTTTATATGTCTATTATTTTGTCAGATATATTACTGCCTTTATTTTCTATAACTTCTATTTCACTTTAACTTTTATTTCACTTTGTCACTGAACATAATGCCTTCATTTGCGAGTTTAAATTTACCTGATTACTTTGAAGAACTGAAACAGTGTTTAAATATCCTTTTTCCTTTAAGACTAGTTCCACTAAATACTTTTTTTATATAGTCAAATTACCATTTTAGCTATATTTTAACATATAGTCAATTTTTTAAAAATATATAACATTACTTATTTGTATATTTACATTAAAATACATAATATCAATTATAAAAAATCCGTTTTATACCTCAATTAGCTTAATTATAATACACAAATAATAAAATAATGTGTTATTTGTAGTAAAGGTAGACAATTCAGAGTTAATACCAACAAATTAATGTAAAAATAAAAAAAGAGTCTATTTTCATAAGACTCCTTTTTCTTTTATAGCTTATTTATCCAAGTAGATTGGCGGATATTTTAAATTTCTAAGTTCCTTATCAGCCTTTAATTCATGACCATCATTTAAGTCATATATTTGTAATAAAACCTTGTTTACGTATAAAGCATGATAATCATCACTATAAAAGTATTGATATTCATATTGAGGGTCATTTTTATAAGATACCTTATAAAGGATACCCTTGTAACTTGCTTTTTTTGCTTTTTCTTTTATGATTTTACTTATATCATCTTTTGAAACTCGCTGCTCTACCATGTATTTATTAATACGTTTTTCAGCTTCATTCCAGGGTTTAAAGGATTTATCATATACAAAAAATCCTGTAAATCCTATAATTAATACTAGTAAAATAACTCCATATTTTTTCATATAAACCTCCTTATTTCAATAAAAATTACCATATAAATTCATTACAGTAAACTTTGAATAGAAGATGAATGTACTTTCTTCTTCCATATATTTTTACTTATCAAGTATTTATTAATTATTTACCATACTACATTCGTCTGTAACTAATCCTTCTCATAAGTATCCAAAAATTTATAAATTCTTATGACACTAAAAAATAAGGACGTTATCTTCTGTTAATAAAAAGATAACATCCTTATTTTTTAGTATCAATATATATGACCCAACTAGTAGTTCAATCGACCCAACTGTCATTATTTTAGTCCAATTGTATATATGTCTAGTCTAAAGTTTTCTTACTTCGTATTTTAAGTTATTGCTGTTCCTCTTCTAATTTTCTATATAATGTAGCCAAACCGATACCTAAGTCTTTCGCTATTTTTTTCTTTGTCTTTGTATCTCTTCCATACTTATTCAACAACTTACTTATATAAGTCAACTCTAATTCTTTGATTGAAAGTATCCTTTCTTGATTTTCTACTATACCTTCAACTATATCATCTTCAAAGGTTCCATTTGTACTCTTACATGCATTTCCATTAATATTATAATAGTTCAAAATATCTAATGGAAGCATATCTTTGTATATTATTCCATCATCTCCAACTAAATTCATCATATACTCAACTGCATTTTCCAGTTCCCTTATAT
Organism: Clostridioides sp. LIBA-6822; assembly: GCF_056688955.1. NCBI lineage: Bacteria > Bacillati > Bacillota > Clostridia > Peptostreptococcales > Peptostreptococcaceae > Clostridioides > Clostridioides sp. LIBA-6822. The sequence continues at coordinate 3,751,481 of NZ_CP196995.1, forward strand.
TTCCCGGCCAATTATAGTTAATCAACATATTCATCACATTTTTTTCTATTTTATTCAATTGAATACCTAATTCTAAAGAATATTTAGAAGCAAATTTCATCATTATTGCTTCAATATCATCTTTTCTTTCCCTAAGAGGTGGCAAATTTATAGGAATTACATTTAATCTATAATATAAATCATCCCTAAACTTACCTTCATTTACTAATTTCAGTAAATTCTTATTTGTAGCGGCAATTACTCTTATATCTAAATCAATAAGTTTATTTGAGCCAATTCTTGCAAATTTTCTCTCTTGTAAGACTCTAAGTAGCTTTGCTTGTAGAGGCATCGACAAATCTCCCATTTCATCAAGAAATATCACACCTTCATTTGCAAGTTCAAATTTTCCTACCTTACCGCCACTACTAGCTCCACTAAATGCACCCTTTATATATCCAAATAGCTCACTTTCAAGAAGATTTTCTGGAATAGCAGCACAGTTTATAGCAATAAATGGCTTATTCCACCTACTACCCTCTGCATGTATAGCTCTAGCAATTAGCTCTTTACCTGTACCACTTTCACCAGTTATAAGGACAGTTGAATTTGATTTTGCTAATTTCTTGGTTCTCTCTTTAACTTTCACCATCGCTTCTGAATTTCCAATTATAGACTCTATATCACTATTTCCCCATCCACTATTAACTTTTCCATGTCCTTTGTGGTTGATATATGTCTTGTCAAATATTATTATTTTGTCGTATTGATTTATATATGGATATACGGGAATTATTTTGGCATTTATATTATAAATCTTGCTATCAATATCAATTTCTAGTAATTCATGTCCATTTGAGGAGGATTCAACAGATACTATATTTACTATATTTTCTATTATATCTTTCTCAATGTCTAATTTTTTTAGAGCTATATTGTTTATGTATGATATTTTGCTATTTATATCTAGAATAATAACGCCTTTTTCAACATTTTCAATTATTTCTATCATCATATTCATTTTTCTGCTACTATTTTTTGACGCTTCATGTTCTTCTATCTTCATAGAAATTAAATCGCATATATGATTGACAAATTTTAGATAATTATCTATTTTTGCACTTATTTCTACTTTTTTAGTTTTATCTGTACTAATAGCTCCAATTACCCCTATAGTACGATTATTATATTTTATTGGGACTGCTATTATTACTTTATTTAGGCATTTCATGTAATGGGAACATTCTATACAAAGCTGATTATCACATATATCCAATACGACTAATTCCTGACCTGTCTGTATAACTTTATCATAGATAAATCCTTCAGTAACAACGCTTTCATTTATCTTTGATTTATATAGACCTGTGCCACTAATCCTTATTAATCTATCATCAACTATTTCAATATCTACATCTAACACACTAGCTACTGTTTCAGTGTATTTTATCATTTCTTGTTGAAATTCTTTTAATTTACTTAACATAGTTTCCCCCATTATAATTTAATTTACCAAATTATCAGTTTAGCTATATTTTAACATATAGTCAATCTTTAAAATATATATAAAACATTACTTATTTATATATTTGGATTAAAATACATAATATTAATTATAAAAAAATTGTTTTATATTGTGATTACATTAATTATAATATAGAAATAATAAAATGAATCATAATACAATAATAAAATACAAAAAAGCCTTCCCCATATAACAAATATATTTTTGGCACAAAAATATACATTATATGAGAAAAGCTCAATAGTTAAATATTTAGATAGATTTTTATATAGACTTTTTTAATATAAACTTTTTTAATTGTAGACTTTTTTTATTAGTTTTTAATTTTCATTAGTTTTGTTATTGGTTTTATTGTTATAATACTGCCATTGCTTCAATTTCTAAAACTGCATCTTTTGGTAATTGAGCAACTTGTACACATGATCTTGCTGGTGGGTTTTCTTTAAAATATGTAGCATACACTTCATTAATATCATTAAAATCTTTTAAATCTTTTACGAATACTGTAGTCTTAAATATTTTATCCATACTTGTACCAGCTTGTTCTAATATTGCTTTTACATTATCTAAAGAAGCTTTTGTTGCTTCTTTTGGGTCAGATACTAACTCACCAGTTTTCATATCTATTGGAAGTTGACCTGATGTAGAAACTATATTTCCAACTTGTATCGCTTGAGAATATGGTCCAATTGCTCCTGGAGCTTTCTCTGTAGCTATTACTACTTTTGACATAATTTCACCTCCTATTATTAGGTTATATTTACAGGAAAATAAAATTTCCTAAACACCAATATCAATATGAACCTTTAGATTAAATTTCAAATCTAAAACTTCAAATAATCAATACTTAGATGATTATATTTATTTGTGTCCATGTTAACTTTTATTAAAGCAATTAACATGCCAAATTTTACCTATATATAAAATTTTGTGAAGTCATTCAAACCAGCCACATCTAAATATTTTTATAAAAAAACGCTTCAAAATTATTTTTCGTAATGTCAAATTTTTTCTCATATCTAGAAATTTACCAACTTGAGAATTCTTGTTTTGAGAATTTATATGTTAAAACCAGTTTTTTAATCCTAAATTATCAAGTTATTATGTATGAATTATCAAGTTATTATGTATGAAAGAACTATAGTTGACAATCCAACCACTATAAATAGTAAAACCTTTACCCAAACCTTATTTACTCTAGTTATCATAGAACCTATTGAAAATATAATAGCTAAATATAATAGTAACCAAAAAATCATCAATACCCATCACCATTGCTGAGAACTCACAAATCCCTCTTTTAATAACCTTACTTCATAATATTATTCTTCTCATAATAAATTTATAATCTATCAGTAAATTATTATGTTGATTACCTCTCAGCAACTTTCTCCTTTCATATTTTTTAAATCTTTTATAGAATTGTATCATGTCTAAGTGAATTTTCATACTATTAAGTCTTTTTTATAATAAAGCATTAGCTCTTATTCTATGTCTAATAATGTAAGATTGTAGTTATTTTATTGATTTTAATAAATTTATTTAATATACTAATATTAATTATTTTTATGTGAAATTATTATTTATTAGGGGGATTTTTTAATATGGGTAAAAGTGAATTAACAGCAGAAACAACAGAGGAAATGTTAAAGGTATTAAGTGGTAAAGATTATAATGTTGCTTGTGATTTACATGAACTTGGTAAATCATTAGATTGCAAAATTGAGCCAAAGACAGGTGCTCGTTCTTACAAGATAGTATAATATTCCACTAAGAAACCAAAGCGTAGCCTATTTACTATAGAATGTAACGAAAAAAAATGGAGAGTTAAAGCAAATCTTTTTCATCTAAATACATATAAAAATGTTGTAGAAGAATGTTCTAAAACTATTAAGGAAAGTATCACTAAAACTCGTACTTGTAAAAAATGTAATCCAAAGTGTATTGGTGGTTCTTCATTTGAATTAGATGGAAAGTCTTACTTGACTTGTATAGGAAGCGGTCATTATTTTGCAAATATGGAAGAAACTGATTGGAAAAGCTTAGAAAAATTAATTGCTAAAGAAAATAATATCATGCAAGAATCTTTATAATTTTTTATGATAATTATTAAAATATATGGGTGATACTAAATATTTAGATAATTATCATAAAATAAATGGAGTGTCTCAAAATGAACTTTTTAGTTCATGAGGCACTCTTTTTTGTATGAACTCAAATATATTTTCATAATTTCAACAATAAAAAAGAAGCTTATCTCTATTTTGAGACAGCTCCTTTATTATATACAAACATACTATGCCAACTTGCCCATTTCATATGCCTGTTTCATTGACTCACTTCCCTTAATATCACCTATGTGCCAAGCTCCTACACCATATACTATACCTTTTTCCTTAGCACCATTTAAACATGATGTAAACCCTCTAAATCCTTCTATTGTTCTTTCCATATCATCCACATTATTGTCTGCTGCTGCAACAATAAAATAGAAATCTTTATCACAAATTTCAGTATATCTAGAGCAGGTTCTATCAATCATAGTTTTCATTTGTCCATTCATAGTATAAAAATAAACTGGAGTTGCCAAAACAATCACGTCTGCTTCAATCATTTTTTCAAGAATTTCTCCCATATCATCCTTCTGTGGACAACTTGCTCCTTTTTCATAACAAGCACCACATCCAGTACAGTAGTTAACATCTTTATCTTTTAGAAATATCTTCTCTACTTTATTTTTTGATTCTAATGCCCCTTGCATAAATTGGTCACACAATAAATCAGAATTTCCACCTTTTCTAGGGCTTGCGGATACTATTAATACATTTTTACTCATAATATACTTCCTCCTCTTATTTATTTATACTGCTTTCTAATGTCTTTTCTTTTTCAGCAAGACCTTCTTCATATCTATCAATCTTAAAATTTAATCGCTCCAAAGTTTTTTGCATTTCTTCCATTCTTTTAGCCAACTGATTTCTCTGCTCTATTAAAAGTTCTTTTCTCGCTTTAATAGTACTATTTCCCTGTTGAAACATAGCCACATATTCAATCAATGTCTCAATAGAAAGTCCTGCACTTCTCATACATTTTATAAAATTAACCCACTCGCAATCTTTTTCTGTAAAGGACCTAATCCCACTTTTATTTCTACCTACAGGTGGTATCAGACCAATTCTTTCATAATATCGTAAAGTATCTGCTGAAAGCTCGTATTTTTTGCTAACTTCTGAAATCGTCATACATACATACCTCTCTCTTGATATTGTATAGATTAAAATATCATTAGATAATTCAAATAATATCCTATAGAAATTTCTTATTCTGTTTAGCCATAGTTAGTAACTTCTGAACCTCCCATGACTAAAATCACAAGTGTACGTAGCTATTTTTTAATCAAAACTACTTACTCTATTTATCTACATGTAATTATTTTTTAAAATTATTTATCCTTCTTATTTATAGCTACTAATTATTTTTCAAAGATTTCTGCCACATCCTTTAAAGCATCTATAATTTTAATATGTTGTGGGCAACTTTCCTCACATTGTTTACATCCAATACAATCTGATGCTTTGCCATAAGTCTTAGTATAGTTATTATAGTAAACCATCTGTGTTGAAAATCCAGCATTAATAGCTTGTTTTTCTGAATTATACAATGCAAAATAGTTTGGAATAGCAATATTTTTTGGACATCCTTCTACACAATACTGACATGCAGTACATGGAACTGCAATTGATTCATTGATAATTTCTACAGCTTCGTCTATAACATCATATTCTTCTTTTATAAATGGTTTAAAATTTTGCATATATCCTGTATTGTCTAATAATTGTTCCATATTTGACATTCCACTTAAGACCATCATAACATTGTCTTTACTTGCTGCAAAACGGATTGCCCAAGATGGTATTGACATATCTGGATTATAATCATTGAATAACTTCTCTGCCTTTTCTGGTACCTTTGCAAGTGTGCCTCCTTTTACTGGCTCCATAACAATCACAGGCTTATTGTGCTTTTCTGCTATCTCATAACATTTTCTAGACTGTATACTTTCATTGTCCCAGTCTATATAGTTAATCTGTAATTGAATAAAGTCTACTTCTGGATGCTCAGTCAAGACTTTATCTAATAATTCTGCACTATCATGAAAAGAAAAACCAATATTCTTTATTTTCCCTTCTTTTTTCTTTTCTTCAATAAACTTAAAACTATCAAATTTTTTGGCTACCTCATAATGTGATACACCTATATTGTGTAAAAGGTAATAATCAAAATAATCTACACCACACTTTTCTAACTGCTCATTAAAAATAGTCTCTTGTTCTTCTTTTTTCTTTAAAACCATTAATGGCAGTTTGGTAGCTACAGTAAAACTATCTCTTTTATGTCTCTTTACTAAAGATTCTCTCAGTGCTATCTCACTTTTTCCCATATGGTATACATAAGCTGTATCAAAATATGTAAATCCTCTCTCCAAAAAAGTATCAATCATTTTATTTAAATATTCCATATCAATAGTTGTAACATCATTCTCATCTTTTATTGGTAAACGCATTAATCCAAAACCTAATTTTTTTGCCTCCATTGTTTTACTTCCCCCTTTAAATCTTATTTAATTTATTTCTTTTTAACTTCTCTTTTAAATCTATACAAATCTTGTATAACTATACTTTACTACTTGGAGTTAACTTCAAGTCAATAGCTTTTTTTATTTTTAGTCCAAATATTATAAAAATATAGTTTTTAATATTAATCCAAAGCATGTTCTTTCCACTTTCCACTTTTCCAACGCCACAAAAAACAGATACTTCGGAAAATCCAATCCATAAGCATTGCTATAAATACGCTCAAAACACCAATTCCTACCACATAAGCTAATAAGTAGCTACACCCAATACGAAAAATAATCATAGAGAAAATAGAAATAATCATAGGATACCTTACATCACCAGAAGCTCTAAATGAATTTGGCAATACAAAGGAAAGAGGCCAAACAGTTATCCAACCACTAATATGGATAATCATAATCTCAAAAGCTAAATAAAATGTGATATTGGATAGATTGTAAAGATTAAGAATAGGATTTAATAGAAGTAAAATTCCTAAATTAAGTATAGCCATATAAAACCAAGATAATCTAAGCAGATACTTTGTATATAAAGTGGCATGTTCGAATTCCTTAGCACCTACACATTGAGATACTACAATAGTGATTGCTAAACCTAATGCTTGACCTGGAATGGTAGCTACATTAATAAGGCTTCCTGTTACGGCATTTGCTGTAATTGCACTTGTTCCAAATACAGCAATTAAACTTGTAAGAATTATTCTTCCTATTTGAAAAATACTGTTTTCTAAACTGGCAGGAATACTGATTTTTAAGATATTTTTGATTGTATTTAAGTCAATATCCCAAAAAGAATATGAACAAATAGAAATTGTTAATTTCGGATTACGTAACATAAGTATGGTTGTTGTAGCTCCAACAACTCTTGCAGTTAGAGTGCCTATCCCAGCTCCTAATACACCCAATTGCAACCCGTATATTAGTAAAGCATTTATCCCTATATTGATTACATTCATAATAAGGGAATTAATCATAGCAGTTTTAGTATCTCCCATTGCTCTAAACAAAGCTACTGATGAACTATAAACAGCTATAAAAGGAAAGGAAACTGCTGTTATATAGAAGTATATTCTAGCGTTTCTCATGACATCGTGCTCTATAGTTCCAAAAAACAACGATAAAAGTCTGTGATTAAAAATCAAGCAAATTGTCATAAATAACACAGATATTCCAAAGCTGACAGTCAACAGCTATTTTCCAGCAAGATTACTCTTTTCTGAGTTTTTGCTACCTAGATATTGACCTGCTACTATAGCTCCTCCAGCAGCAAGAGCAGTTAATAGGTATATAAGCAAAGTATTGATGGTATCTACAAGAGAAACACCAGAAACTGCACTTTCTCCAACTGAAGATACCATTAACGTATCAAACATACCTATTGATAACATCAAAGTCTGCTCAATCATCAAAGGAATAACTATTTTTTTCAAACTTTGTTTAGAAAACATCCCCTTTTGAAAAACATCTATTTTCTGTAAGTCTTTACTTATTTTTTTTATTTTTGCCATAACACAACTCTCCCCTATCAATAAAATTCTTTCAGGGCTAATGATAGCATTGCATATTGAAATCGAAAAGTACTGTCTTTTTATGTTTATAGTATCAAATATGCTACTAAGTATCTCAAAATAAAGTGTGTTGAATTTAAAAATACTCTGCTTTATACTTAAATTCAAGGAGAGGTTTTTATGAAAAATAATTCATCAAAAGTTGAACGATGTGAAACGATAGTCAAGATACAAAAAATATTAGGAGGCAAATGGAAAATTGAAATTCTCTACTATATATCTTTAAAAACAATACGATTTGGAGAACTACAGCGACAGATTGGAAACATTACTCAATCTACATTAACAAAACAACTTAGAGAACTAGAATCAGATGGTTTTATTTCTAGACATATTTATGAAGAAATCCCACCTAAGGTAGAATATTCTCTAACAGATTTAGGAATAAGTTTTGTTCCTGTTTTAGAACATATGAAACAATGGGGAAAGACTCATTTATCAAATGATAAAAATGAATAGTGTATACCCCTTTTAAAAAGCATTTTCCTTTTTATATTTATGATACAATATTGAATATAAAAAGGAAAATTTTGTTTTTAAATAATCTTATCTGTTGATTTTATAGTATCAGATTTAATATCAGCTTACTTTTAAGATTATATTTTACTAAGTAACGCTAAATAATAAAATTTTAAAGATTGTGAGGTAAAAATATGAATAAGAAAAATTTAGCTATATTAGTATCGGGTATGATGTTTTTTTCTAGTTTTTCAGTAATCTTTGCAGATAATGCTACAAAACAAGAACGACTAATAGGTAAAACAAGATATGAAACAGCCGTAGAAGTAAGTAAATTGGGGTGGGTTCAATCAAAAACAGCTATTCTAGTTAATGGTAACTCTATTCAAAGTGCTCTTTGTGCAAATCCATTTGCTATACTAAAGAATGCACCTATTCTTTTAGTAAACAGTAATAGTATTGAGAGTTCGACTAAAGCTGAACTTAAAAGACTTGGTGTAGAAAATGTGTACATAGTAGATAGTGGAAATAGTATTTCTGCTAAAGTAGAAAATGAGCTAAAATCAATTAACATAAAAATAAATAAAGTCGCAGGAAATAATATATATGAAATGTCTACAAATGTACTTAAAGAAATAGATAAAATAAAAAAAGTAGAAAATGTTGCTGTTGTAAATGGATTAAATGGGTTATCTGATGCAGTTAGCATAGCTTCTCCAGCAGCAATACATAATATGCCTATAATACTAGTATCAGATGAAAACAGTAATGATAGTAGTGTAAATTTCTTAAACAATAGGTTTATAAAAAAATCTTACATAGTTGGAGGAAGTAAGGTTTTATCAGACAATACAGTAAAAAAATATCCAAACAGAGAAAGAATTAGCGGTTTGGATAGAAACAATACTAATGCAAAAATTATTGAGAAATTTTATAAAGACAAAAAAATAAATAATGTATTTGTAGCTAAAGATGGTATTAACCAAGAAAATGCACTAGTAGATTCATTATCAATAGGAGTACTAGCTGCTAAAGAAAATTCACCTATAATGATATCTAATGGTAGCCTCGTAAATAGTCAAAAGGAATTTATTAAAAATAAAGACATAGATGAAATAACACAAGTAGGAGGAGGATATAACCAAAAAGCGTTTGAAGATATTTTAAAACTAAAAAATGTCGACATAAGAAATAAAACTAAAAAAGTATCTTTAATACAGGCTAAAGAACTATTAAAACAAGCTCTTCCAGGAAGTAATATTTTAGTTTGTTACTATGATGAAGATGATAATAAATACGACTGCAAAGTTATAAAAGATAATGTCCTATATGAGATAGAAATTGATGCCTACTCTGGTAAAATAATAGAAATTGAAAAAGATGATGACTTAAATGATAGTAATTTAGGTACAAAAAATATATCATTGGACAAAGCTAAATCTATAGCACTAGATACTGTTCCTAATGGTAATTTAATCTATTGTAAATATGATGCTGAGGATAATGAATATGAAGCTAAAATAGTAAAAGACAATAAAACATATGAATTAGAGATAAATGCATTTGATGGAAGAATTGTAGATATTGACATGGACAATGATTCTGATGATGACTTTGATGATAATGATAATAATCACAATAATAACTCTAATACTAATGATAACAATTCTATTATTAGTGCTGAAAAAGCTAAATCAATAATGCTAAGTAAAGTTCCCGATGGAAAAATAGTAAAATTTGAATATGATAAAGATGATAAAGAATATGAAGGTGAACTAATAAAAGGAAATACTGAATATGAGATAACAATCAATGCAATTACTGGTGAAATATTGGAATTTGAAATAGACAATTAATAAAATATATACTTTATTAATTATCACAAAGCCATAAATACTGGATTATTCCGTATATATGGCTTTTTTTATTTTTGTTTTTTAAATGGTTTATCCTCTCACATCGCTATATCTATACACATGTCTTTTAACTCAAATCTAATAAAAAGTTTAGTAAGTACTATATATCCTTATGATAATCTACTCCTTCAATTCTTTGATAATAATTCCCTTTCATCTACAAAATACAGTAAAAAGATTAAATTAAAACCCAGTCTTTTCTCACAACATCTAGAAAAGAAAGGTTTTTAGATAATATTTTATAATATTATTAATTTGCCTAAAATTATTGCGTGATTTACTCATGAACGAACAATAAAGTTAATATATAATTTGACTGTATTAAGATGAAAGGAGATATATACTATGAATACCATATTAAAAGTAAATGACATAACTAAAATTTATACTAAAGGTCAACAACCGAGTTTAGATAATGTGTCCTTTAATGTATCAGAAGGAGAATTTATAGGAATAATGGGGGCTTCTGGTTCTGGAAAAACAACTCTTCTTAACGTATTATCTACAATTGATAAACCAACAAGTGGGGATGTTTTCATAAACAATGTAAACTTAAAATCACTTAATGATACTAGTTCTGCTGATTTTCGTAAAAATAATTTAGGCTTTATCTTTCAAGAATATTTTTTACTGGACAGTCTCACAATTTTTGAAAATATTTCAGTACCTCTTACTCTAAAAAAACTACCTCCAGATAAAATAGAAAATCTAGTAAGAAGTCTAGCCGAACGATTTGGCATAACTGCTCAATTAAACAAATATCCAAATGAATTATCTGGTGGTCAAAGACAGAGAGCTTCAGCAGTTAGAGCAATAGTTAAACAGCCTAGTATCCTGTTTGCAGACGAGCCAACAGGAGCTTTAGATTCCAATTCAGCTACCCAACTACTCTACTCACTACAAGAAGCAAATGAGGAATTGAATACAACAATTTTAATGGTGACTCATGATGCTTATGCAGCTAGTTTTGCAAATCGAATTTTGATTTTTAAAGATGGTTGTATTATTAAAGAACTACACAAACAACAAAACGATAGACATACATTTTACGAATTGATTATTAAAGAAATTACAAAATTGGATACTAAAAGATAGGAGGATAATTTAATGAACATTTTTTATATGGCAATAAAAAACCTTAAAAAGAACTTTTCATTCTATTCTCTATATATGCTTTCAGTCTCTTTTGTTATCACTGTATTTTTTGCATTTACTTCATTTTCGGTTAATAAGGTAATGCTAGAAAAGATTTCAACTGATGGTAGAGTTGAGTCTATGTGCAATGTTATCTCTATATTTTTAATGGCTTTTGTTATCTTCTATATGGCATATTCAAATCGATTCTTCTTGAGACATCGTACAAAAGAGCTGAGTATATATGCTTTTCTTGGATATCGCAAGTTTGCAATCCTATCACTACTTACTTTTGAGAATATATTAATTTGTAGTGGAGCTTTTATTGTAGGGTTGGTATTAGGAGCATTGGCTCATAAGGGTATTGTCTTTGGAATTACTAATCTACTCAATTTATCAATTGACAATTCACAAATACCATTTTTTAATATAAGTGCAATAGGTAAAACAACACTCTTTATAGTATTCGTTGTTTTAGTAATAGCTATATCAAACGCTAAATTCCTTTTTAGGACTTCACTTATAAAATTAGTAAGGTATGAAAAAAGTGCAGAAAAAAAGTTGAAGTGCAGAAAAATCCCAGCTTTTATGGGATTTATTATGATTTTAAGTGGCTATTGTCTGGCATTAGATATTCTTCGTGGAACTAAGTCGGTATGGATACGTATAGGATTTTATCAAATAGGATTGGTAACTATGATTCTTATTGTAATTGGTACAGCTCTCTTTATCAGTGCCTTTCTTCCATACATTATGCAACAGAGCAAAAAAAATAGACAAGCTTTCTACACAGATATGAAGATAATAACTATTCCAAACTTTATCTATCGTATACGCTCAAATTCTAAGACTCTAATTATGCTTACATTACTATCTGCTTCTACTTTAACAGTTTCAAGTGTTATGGCACTTTCTTTATACTATCCTATTGCATCAATTTCACGTATTGCACCTTCAGAGATAGAATTTAGGGTAGAAAGAAATGAACAAGTTGAAGATGTAAAACAAATTGTAAGTCGATATACTTCTGATACAGACGATGTTATTTTTACACAGACAGATATTTATAAAGTAACATCTTCAGCAAAAGACCTTCCTCTTGAATATGAGATTGGTACATCTAAAAATGAGCTATCTAATAATAGTTCATCTAAAGGAGTTATCTCAAGAAAAGCAGGATTTGAGTGTATATCTTTTTCGGACTATTGTACATTATTAGAAGCACAAGGTAGAACTAAACTGCTAAAGCAACTTACACCTTTAAATGATAATGAATGTATTTTGATGAAGTATCAACCAAATAATGATGGAAGTATTGAAAATGGAATGATTTACCCACTACTCATCAATGGTAAAGAAACACCTATAACTGTAAGAGAAACATCATTAAACAATACCATTTCTTTTGGTAATAGTGTTGGAACACTTATTGTTAGTGATAATATATACAAAGAAATAGAACAAAATAAATTGCCAGTAACAAGTATTTTGAGTATCAATAGTAAATCAATTAAAAACAATGAAAAATTATATGGTGATATTTCAGATTATCTAAATAAAAGCCCTTATTTACAAGGACATTCTCACAGGATTAATGATTTATTATCAATTAATAGCTCTACATTCCTACTAATAGGATTTCTCGTTATTTTATTCTTTATTGCTGTTGGAAGTATATTATACTTTAACAATATAACAGCAATTTTAGATTCAAAGTCTGATTATGAGATTTTACAAAAAATGGGCTACACTGATATACAAATTAAAAAAATTATTAAAAAACAGGTATTACCATTTTTTAATATTCCGTTTTTACTTGGGATGTTGGATTGTGCATTTGCTACTTTGGTCTATAAAACTGCTTTGATGCAAAATTTACTTGGAACCTCATTCTCACAATATATACCTGTAATTATTGCGGTTTTCTCAACTGCTATAGTATATTTAATATATTACATACTTACTACTAAATCCTGTTGTAAAATCGTATTAAAAAAATGATATTTTTCAAATCGTCATACTTAAATGTGTGGCGATTTGGTATACTTTATTTATTTATAAATATTTGATATAATACAAAACTATAAATTCATAGGTTTAATGTAGTCATAAACTTGATATAGTACAATACTATAAATTCATAAGGAGGTGTATAAGATTGCCAAACTTTAATTTAAAAACATTATTTTTAGGAAACTACATCCTATCACTCCTCTTTATGGGAATCTCTACAAGTATTGAAACTTATATGAATATACAAAGCATTATCCCCTTAATGATTTCAACATTATTGCTTATAGATATTACATATATAACTTCTTGTAATGTCAGAGAAAATAAGATTATTTCACTATTTTGTGGGTTATTAGCACTAGATAGTTGGTATTTACTCTTGTCATTTGTAGCCACACCAATAGGTACTATTATTTTTAAAATATTAAACACAATTATAGCGTATGTCTCTATTAAGTTCATATTTTTATTTTTATTTCAAGGTAGTGGATACAAATTTCGTAAGATAACAGATATTTTGTTAATTATCACCTGTATTACTGCAATTATGGGAGCATTTATATCTGACAAAATCTATGCTTGTATGTATGGAATACAGTTTGTTGTAAGTATAGTAAGCTTTTTCTATATTATTTTTTATCATTGGAAAAGAGTCACTTTTGTTATAAGAAGTGAAAAAAGACCTATACTGATTTCTGTATTTATAACAATTATAGGATTCCTTATTTATTATTTTTTCACACTAAAAATATCAAATCATATTGGTAATTTTGGAATCTATCTAACTGTATTGATATTTTCTATGAGTATTCATGGTATTGTACTTAAAGAAAATGATAGTTTTCCTATTTCAACAGTTTTTAACTTAAAACAAAGGTCTATTTTTCTTTTTACGAGTATTATAGTTATTAGTTTGGTAGTACTGCTTAGTAGTGGTAATTTTTCTATAATATTAATCGCTATAAATGTTTTATTTATGCTGATTTTCCTTTGTAACATTATTTTAGAATTTAATTTAAAGCATGAAAAAAATCAAATTCCTAGAAATAGTAAGTATACTTTTGCATTAGAGAGATTACAACAAGAGGAACAACTAAAAACAGATTTTTCTAATTTTTTACATGACGATGTGTTACAAGATTTGCTTTCAATAAAAAATATGACTAGTAAGTCATATCGTCCAGAAGTACAAGATATTATATATGAAACACTTAACAACTTAAATACACGTATAAGAAAGCAGATGCAGGACTATCATCCTGTAATCTTAAAAAATCTGACAATAAAAGAAAATTATCAGAATTTGATTGAAAGTGTTTCTTCATCATTTCCACAAAGAAATATCCTGGTTGCCTTTAAGTGTTCTGATACTCTATTCTTGGTTGAGCCATATGATATATTGATGTACCGTCTAATTAAAGAATTATTGACCAATGTATATAAACACTCAAATGGTAGCCACGCATGGATAACTTTATCACTAGAAAAAGATATAATAAAATTATCTGTTGGTGATAATGGTGTGACAAATACATCCTTTAAAACTAATTTAGATACACCTAAAATGCCTTTAGATACAACAAAACATAAGGGCATTATCTCAATTAAAGAACAAGTAAAAAATCTAGGAGGAACAATAAATATTTCTGATAATATACCTCCCGGAATTTGTGTACAAATTACAATTCCTATGAAAGGAGATGGTTCATATAAATATTTTGTTAGTTGATGACCACATGCTTTTTGCTAAAAGCTTGTCTATTGCATTAGAAGAATATGAAGAACTCGAACAATTTTATTCCACACAAGATGTTCATAATTTATCAGAAATAATTATAAATAAAAAAATAGATATTGTATTGATGGATATAAATCTTAGAGACTTAAGTGAATATGATGGCTTAGAGCTAGCTTACAATTTATTAGAAACTAACCCTACCATTAAAATAATAATGTTGACTGGATATGACCTACCAGTTTATAAATATAAAGCTAAAAAAATAGGTATCTGTGGATTCCTTAATAAGAATATCAGTCCAGATAGTTTAATTGATTCATTATTAAAAGTCCATCAAGGTCGAACTTGTTTCCCATCTGAAAATAATGAACTAATTATTGAAGATTTGACAAGTATGGAGAAAAAAATATTACAACTTATCTGTAGTGGAAAAAAAAGAAAAGTGATTGCTGATGAATTGTACATAAGTGAAAGAACATTATCAAATCATTTACAACACATATATGACAAATTAGATGTTTCTTCATCAGTTGAGGCTATTACAAAAGCAATTCAAATGGGCTATATTTCTCCAGTATATTAAAAAAAATAGTGTGCTTTTCTCATTTAAAAAATGCACACTATTTTTTAATATACTGTTTATTTTTATATACTCATATTTTAAGCAACTAAAAAACAAACTCACCTCTTAATAAATATCTCTATATAACTCCTAATACATATCATCATATCCATCCCCATAATTACAGGGTTTTAAGGAACTTTCTTCACTTAAATACGACTCAAAATTACAACTAAACAAAATTGCTGGTTCTATATACATTTCCATAGGTGTATATCTCCATCTTTTTACCTTTGCCTCTATAACCTTATAAAAATCATCTAAACTATATCCTTCTTTTAATCTTTCATCTATAATGTCCTTAGTTATACCTGACTGAACCTCCCATGACTAAAGTCACAGGGTTCCTGCTTCATAGAATTTTGCATACTAAAATATGTCTTACAAACTCTCCACAGGCTATCCCCGTAGTTCCTACGGTTCTTACATAAGTTATTTATTTTAAACTGTTATTAGTCTTAGTCCTTCTTTTAGTATATTTATACTTGCATTTATATCTCTATTGTGAGTTACATTACAACAAGGACAAATCCATTCTCTTATATTTAAATTCTTCATTTCCTCGTTTTTGTACCCACATTTATTGCATATTTGTGAACTTGCAAAGAATTTACCTACTTTTACAATTTGTCTACCATACCAATTAGCCTTATATTCTAATTGACGAATAAATTCTGACCATGACACATCAGAAATTAAGCGAGATAATTTACGATTTCTAGTTATATTCTTTACTTGTAAATCTTCTATGCAAATAATATCATTCTCTCGTATTAATTTAGTAGATAGTTTTTGTAGAAAATCCTTCCTTTGATTAGCTATATGTTCTTGAAGTCTTGCAACTTTTAACCTTGCTTTATTTCTATTTAAACTACCAATTGTTTTTCTCGATAGTTTTCTTTGTAATTTAGCAAGTTTATTTAATGACTTCTTAAGATACTTAGGATTTTCTATAAATTGTCCACAACTTGAGATACAAAATTCTTTAATTCCTAAATCTAAACCTATCTGATTATTAGTATTTTCAAATGCTTCAAGCTCTATATCAGTACAACATAATGATACATAATATTTACCACTTGGTTCTTTGGATACTGTAGCATTAAGTATTCTCCCTTGAGGTACTTGTTTATCCCTTACTTTAACCATACCAAGTTTAGGTAATTTTATATATTGACCAAGGTGCATAATATTTCCATTTGTAAAGTTAGTTCTATATGAAAACCTATTAGTTTTCTTTGATTTAAATTTAGGAAATCCTACATTTTCTTTAAAGAATTTTTTATATGCGTTTTCTAAATCTTTTAAGGTGTTTTGTAGTGAAAATTTGTCAGGCTCTTTAAGCCACTCTAATTCTCTTTTTAAATTGGTCAAATCAGAACTACACTGTTTATAAGTAAAAGTTTCTTTATTATTTTCATAAACTTCTATTTTTTTAGCAAGATACTTATTATATACAAATCTACAACATCCAAAAGTTTTGTTAATTAACTCTTGCTGTTTTTTATTTGGATACATTCTAAACTTATAAGCTTTTTCCACTACTATCACCTCACTTTAATTGTTTTTTATGATTATTAATATACATATCCGAGTAACTTCTATTTTTCATCACCCATTATAATATTAACAAACGTAATTATTTAAAACAATTATTTCGAAGGTTTTTATATTTATTTTTAAATAACATATTTAAGAACCGTAAGTCCTAACTTTTATCATTTTTGAGGTTGTCGTTCACATAAGTTCGCTACTACCTATGCAGTTCTCTTATGAACTTCTTACACTTTCATGCAAGCACAGACTATATCTTATCCTTCGGCATTATCCGTTAAGGTCTACCCACTTCCACTACCGATAGCTTGTAGTGTACTTCCCTCAGGAGGAATAGTCGTTGAAGTTTCTCCTATTCGGAGCTTACCTGCTGATTGCCCATTTTAAAGTACTTAGGGTTTAACCTTATACCATCTAACCAATTTTTTCTACTTTCGTAACTTTCACACTTAGGTTTATTTCATCCTTATGTTTTAGTTTGGTTAGCTTTAGGGGTTTCCAGCAATTCAAGTAGTATTGGATAGGTTCTATCCTATCTCTACATATAAGTTTCCCTATATGCTGACTATTTTAGCTACTAACTCATGACTAAAGTCACAAGTGTGCGTAGCTATTTTTCAATCAACTTTAAAATTTTTTCCTGATTCATTGTTTAATTTTTTTATAATAACTTCATGAATAGTTTCTAAAACTCCACAAGTCGATTCTTCATTTGATTCTTCAAGGGTATTTTTTTTAAAATTCTTTTTATTTAAATTGTTTTTTAATAACTCTTTTTTCTTTGTCTCATTTTCTGTTTCACACCCTGTATCAATTACCCACTCATAATCTTTGTCTATACTATATTCATCTATACAGCCGTATGTGCTGGTATTATTGGTTTTGAACAACTCATCTCTATGCTTATGTTTCATTGTTTTTTGATTATTGTTAATAGTTCCGTTAATATATTTCTCTATATTTGTGAAAATATCACTATTTTTTCCTACAACCTCTGTATTACTATCTTCAGAACATATATAACTATACACAGAACAACAATTTCCCTTTACTCCTCTACTTATTAATCTCAATATACCTAAATCTATAAATTCATTTACAAGTCTACTTATTGTAGATATAGATACATCAAGGTCAGATGCAGCTTTTCTTACTGTCATCATAAATTGACCTCTTGGCAAAGTTCCTTTTAATCTTTGTATATTTTCTTTTCTCATTATATAATGATTAAATCTGATTCTATTTACATCACTTCGCTCATTAAAATACAATACCGCTGAATTTAATTGATAAAAGCCATTACTCATATTCCCACTCCTCCAATTTGAATAAATATTTGTTTGTAAAATTTTTTAGATTTCTAAATAACTTATTAAATTATTATTTTTATTAAAAATAATTCTTTGATATTTTTATTTTAAACTTTTAATCATATTAAGTTAATGGTGCAGATTTAACTTTTTTATTTAAACAATAAGTTTAATATTACTTTTAATATAAAGATTTTATTAAACTTAGCATGTAATTTTTTAATATTATTTTATCTTCTCTATATTTTTCTGCTATGTACTAAACTCTAATTCATATCTTAACTTGTTTATATTATGATTTATTTAAATTATGGTTTATTCATATAATAATTTGTCCCTGCCATAAACTATATATTTATATAAATACGCAATCAAAAATAAATCACTATGCTATACTAATTATTACGAAGATTATACTGATAGCTACAAAAACAACTATAAGGAGCTTTATACTTTTTATTAAACACAAGAAAAATGTATAACACCTTATTCATTATAAATTACAAATACCTAAAATTTTATGTATTATCAATTAGTTAATATACATATTTTACACAATGAGGAGGAATAGTTATGACAAACTCTAAAAGTAAAACAGAATATCTAAATCGTATTTACAAAGTACAAGATTATATAGAAGAACATTTGCATGAACCTCTTTCTCTTGATGAACTTTCCAACATAGCAGGGTTTTCAAAGTTTCATTTTCATAGAATTTTCAAAGCCATAGAAAAAGAAACTTTGTCTCAGTATGTAAATAGGCTAAAATTAGAAAACGCAACTTCTTTTCTTATTCACCGCCCTGATATGACAATTACTGATATTGCACATTACTTTGGCTTTACTGATTCTGCTGTTTTTTCTAGAGCATTTAAAAATTATTATAAAATAAGCCCTATAAAATATAGAAATAATTATAGCAAGAATTGCAAAGAACCATATAAAATTTCTCAGTACAATAGAAGCATATCAAAACCTAAATGTAAGAATATTAGAGAGGTTAAGGGTGAAATTGAAATTCTAGAACTTGGTAATATGAACACCATTTACACTAGATATACTGGTTCATATGGTAATCTAACCAGTACTTTTCCAAAACTTTTAGAAAAGCTATTCATATATGCAAGTGAGCAGAATCTAATTGGACTTGAAAATACAAAAATATTAGCCATCTATCATGATAATCCACAATTTACACAGGAGCACCAATTAAGGACTAGTATTTGTATGACAATTCCAGACAACAAAGTTGTCAAAGAAAATGATAATCTTGGCAATATGATAATACCTTCTGGAAAGTATCTTGTGGGACATTTCGATATTTCAAAATACGAATACAGTGATGCGTGGGATTTTATGTATAGAGAATGGCTATCAAATGGCAATTACAAGCTACGTGCATCCTTTCCTTTTGAAGTATATCTTAATAACCCAAATAATCACCCTCAAAATAGGCACTTAGTTGATATATATTTGCCGATAGAACCTTTTTAAATAACCTCGTATAAATTATTCTTGTATTAAGGGTTCATAATCCCTATTTTATGGTTTGATAAGATTGATAAAATGAGGTGAACCAATGAAAGAAATAAAAATTAATGGAGCTAAGATACACAATCTTAAAAATATAGATGTTTCTATCCCAAAAGACAAACTTGTTGTTGCAACAGGTGTCAGTGGCTCAGGTAAATCCAGCCTTATGTTTGACATTGTATTTGAGGAGGGGCGTAAACAATATCTGCAATCTTTAGGTATACTTTCAGGTATTGATAAGGAAGATAAATTTGATAATATTCAAGGCCTAGCTCCTACTATAGCTGTTCAACAAAATATTATTCGTCAAAGTAATCCTCGTTCAACAGTAGGTACAAGAACTAATATACTTAATATGCTTACACTATTGTACTCAGCAGAGGGACAGATAATGTGTACAATGTGTAATACTCCTTTAGGCACCAATCTAGTTTGCAATAATTGTGGTCATGAAGAAGAACGATTGAGACCAAGTTATTTCTCATACAACTCTTCAGATGGAATGTGTATGAAATGTTCTGGACATGGAGCATACTTTGAGATTAATATTGAAAAGTTAGTCTTTGATAAACACGATACCCTAAAACAAGTCTTGGATAGAGCAAAAATTACACCAGGATATTTGAGAGTATTCTCTAAAAAATTCAACGATTATTTAGAGATACAATTCTTACAATTACCTGAAGAAATAAAAAATGAAGTACTCTATGGTCATTATGAAAATGGCAAAAAAAGTTCCTCTTTATCAAAGCTATTTCACAACCGTTACAAAAGGGGTGAGGATTTGAATGGAGTTTACACTATGACTGCTTGTTCTGAGTGTCAAGGCTTTAAGATTGGTGAAGAAGCACGTGGAGTTCTCTTAAATGGAAAACATATTGGTGAACTTGGAAAAATGACTATTTTAGAAATTGATGAGTTCCTTAAAATCTTATTAGGTCAAGGGAATTTAAATACATTTGGTACAAACCTTATAAATGATATTTTATCCAAAACAAGACATCTAATAGAATCACGATTAGGTCATTTATCCTTATACAGAGAAATGTCAACTTTGAGTGGTGGAGAAATTCAAAGACTATTTTTAAATTCACATCTTGATTCAGAGATGGATTCATTAATTTATGTACTTGATGAGCCAACTGCTGGATTACATGAATCAGAAAAAATAGACATCTTAAAATCAATAAAAAAACTTAAAGACTTAGGAAATACAGTTATAGTCGTTGAACATGATAGAAATACAATTGAAATGGCAGAACATATTATTGATATTGGTCCAAAGGCTGGTATTGAAGGTGGACAACTAATTTATCAAGGAGATTTAAATGGTTTACTTAAATCAGACAAATCAATCACTGGACAATATTTATCAGGAAAATGCTCAATGCCTAACAGAGCAACCTCTAGAAATATTGATAGTATTGATAAAATGCCTTGTATAACTGTTCAAAATGCAAATACAAACAACCTTAAAAATGTAACAGTGTCAATGCCTTTGGGTTCTATGGTTGGAATATCTGGTAAATCAGGTAGTGGAAAAAGTTCACTTATATCAGACACCCTACTCCCTCTTCTTAGAAGTCACTTTAATAACCATACTATCAATAGTCAATCAAGTGTTCTAGAGAGTGAAATAAGTGATGAAGATGATTATGCAGTTGTTGAGACTATAGCAGATAGATTAATAGGTACTAAGTATATTTCTGGATATTCAGAAATATCTCAATCTCCTATTGGCAAAAATATGAATTCAACTCCTGCTTCTTATATTGGTATATGGGATAAGATACGTACATTATTTGCAAATCAGTCAGAATCAATAAATAGAGGATTTACAGCTGGTCATTTTTCATTTAATTCTAAAGGAGCTTGCTCTAAATGTAGTGGTAGTGGATATGAAAAGGTCTGGCTGGGTAATAACTTAAGCATCGACCATATATGCAGCGAATGTCATGGAAAGAGGTTTAATGATGAGTCTTTATCCATTAAATATAAAAATAAAAATATTCATGATGTTTTAAATATGAGTGTCTCTGAAGCTGTAAATTTCTTTGAAGATATGCCAAATATTGTTTCACACTTAAAGGTACTAGAACAAATAGGTATGGGATATATAAAATTGGGTCAACCCACACCTACTTTAAGTGGAGGTGAATCTCAAAGAGTCAAACTTGCAAAAGAAATTGGTAAAAAACGAAATGGTAATATCCTTTATGTATTGGATGAGCCAACTACTGGTCTAAGTCTATATGATACTGCCAAACTAATTCAACTGTTGGATGAGTTAGTAGCAAATGGAAACTCTGTAATTGTTGTTGAACATGATATAGATGTTTTAAATGTTTGCGACTGGATTGTTGAACTTGGTCCAGAAGGTGGTGATAAAGGAGGCTATATAATTGCAGAAGGCTCCCCTAAAGCTCTAAAAGAAAATCCAAACTCTATAACAGGAAGGTACCTATAATGAATAAAAATAGTTGCTTAGATTTGACATTTGAAAGTATAGAACCCTCAAATGTTGGTATGAGTTCAAAAAAACTTTCACAACTTGAACCTCTAATAATCTCTCAGTACAGCAATATAAATGGAATAATTATCGCAAGAAAAGGAAATATCGTCTTTGAAAAATATTATAATGGTTATAATATTGATGATACTTTTCATGTTGCATCAGTTACAAAAAGTGTTATATCAGCTTTAATAGGTATCGCAATAGACAACGGATATATAAAAGATGTTGACCAAAAAGTTGTTGATTTTTTTCCTGAATATACTTGTAGTCCTACTGAAATATGTAAAAAGGCAGTAACTATACGACATCTACTTACAATGACTGCACCATACCCTTTTAAAAATAATACTGAGTCGTTAGAGAGATTTTGTAAACAGAAAGATTGGATAAAATATGCCTTAAATCAACTTGGTCAAAAAGGTGATATTGGTACTTTCAAATACTCTTCAGCTGGAACGCATCTACTTTCAGCTATTATCACAAAGACTACAGGAAAATCTGCTCGTGAATTTGCTAATGAATACTTATTTAAACCTATTGGTATGAAAGAGATACCAGATTATGATATGAACGGCTTTGGCTTTGAAGATTTATTTGGAAAAAATCTTAAGGGTTGGGCAAAAGACAGACAAGGTAATTCTACAGGTGGATGGGGACTTATGTTGAGCACTAGAGATATGTTACGATTTGGTTTTCTGTATTTAAATAAAGGTATTTGGAATAATAAAAGTATTATATCTAAATCATGGATTGAAGAGTCTGTCAAAATGAATACCAATGAGTATGGTTACCTATGGTGGCTATGTAAAAAAGATGGAGTTTTATGGTATTCAGCAATGGGAGCTGGAGGAAATGCTATCTGTTGTATTCCACAATATGACTTAGTGATAGCTATCCCATCTAAGATAGTTTTTAAACCTCGTGACAGATGGGATTTTATTCAAAAGCACATACTTACATCTATGATAGATTAACTATATCACAAATAGCGAAACCCTCCACTATAACACCAGACTTTGGTTTAGTGATATTATGATTGATACTATATACATAAAAGGAGATGAATACTAATGGAGACTTACACAACATCAGAGGTAGCAGAATTAATTGGTGTACATCCTAATACTGTGCGTTTATATGAGGAACTCAACTTAATACCTAGACCCAAGCGTAATACAAATGGTTATCGTATCTTTAATGATTTTCATATAGAACAATTTAGATTTGCTCGTACAGCCTTAAAAATTGAAGTTCTACAAAGAGGATTGAGAAAAAATGCTCTTGAGATTATTAAAACATCAGCAAATAGAGATTTTGACAAGGCTATTTGTCTTGTAAATCACTACTTGCAACAATTAGAAATAGAAAAATCTAATGCTGAAGAAGCACTCACTATTGTCACTCAAATTTTAAATGGAAATTCTCAGGAAACAAATAAACTATTTTTAACTAGAAAAGAAACTGCAGAACACTTAAATGTTACAATAGATACTCTAAGAAACTGGGAAATGAATGGTTTGCTAAAAGTAAAAAGAAAACAAAATGGTTATCGTGTATATACTGATGAAGATATAAAGAGACTTAAAATTATCAGTTCACTTCGTTTAGCAAACTATTCTCTTTCAGCTATTTTACGAATGTTAAATGCTTTGTCTTGTAATCCTGATACTAATATCAAAGTTGTCATTGACACTCCAAAAGATGACGATGAAATTATTTCAGTATGTGACAAATTGATAACTTCGTTGAAAGAAGCTGAGCATAATGCAAAAACCATGAAGTCCCATCTTCAAATTATGAAAAAACAATTTTCTTAACCCTACACTCTAACTCCAGACTTTGATTTGTGTGTTATCCTTAAGAACGAGAAAAATTCAACACACAAATCAAAGGAGGAATAGAATGGAAAACAAAAATACTCACTCTACATGGAAGAAAAAAGTAATCACATTTCTAGCAAGTCAATATATTTCTTTATTTGGCTCATCACTTGTACAGATGGCTCTAATATGGTATGTCACACTTCAAACATCATCAGGTATATGGGTAACAGTTTTAACTGTATGTTCCTTTATACCTCAAATGATAATTTCTTTTTTTGCTGGGGTATGGGCAGACTACTACAATAGAAAAGTACTCATAATTGTATCAGATGCAATAATTGCCATCTCTACATTAGTTCTAATCATATTTATGATGTCATCAACTGGAACAAAAAATGAATTGATAGCCATAGCAATAGTATCTGTTATACGTTCTCTAGGAAGTGGTGTGCAGACACCTGCTGTAAATGCAATGATTCCTCAACTTGTACCAGAAGAACACTTAATGCGTTTTAATGGCATAAATGGTAGTCTACAATCTATAGTACAATTTATAGTTCCTATTGTAGCTGCAGCAATACTTAGCTTTGGTAACCAAATAAATCAAGTTCTTTTAATCGATGTATTCACTGCAATTATTGCTATTGTATTGTTGATATTTATCAAGATTCCTAAGCATAACATACCAAAACAAGTTGAAAAAGCATCATTTTTTACGGATATGGTGTCAGGAATAAAGTACTGCTTTTCAGATAAATTCATTAGAAAGATACTTTTTAGTTATGGAGCTTTTATGTTTCTTTGTGTTCCATCAGGATTCCTTATAGGACTGTTGATTGAACGTACATTTGGTAGAGGTTATATCTATCTGTCCATTATTGAAATGATTGGATTTTGGGGTATGGTTTTAGGTGGATTGATTATAGGAATATTTGGTGGCTTTAAAAACAGAAACAAGACTTTTTTCTTAGCAATATTATCTTATGCTGTTTTTTCAATTATTTTAGGTTTTGTAACACAGGCATGGCAATTTTTTATATTTATGTTTTTTACCAATTTTTCAATTCCAATTATTCAAGCATCAGCTATGACTATGTTACAAGAACATGTAGAACCACAAATGCAAGGTCGAGTGCTTGGTTTACCTATTATTATATATACTGGCTTCATACCTCTTGGTATGATGATTTTCGGACCAATGGCAGATATAATATCTATTAATAATTTAATCATAATAGCAGGTATTATACTCTTATTTTTTGCCTTTTCTATTCCCTACTCAAAACAGTTTTATAAGCAAGGGATATTTAAGTCAAAAGAATCTAAATAATATATACTAAAATGAATCATACTATACAATGCTCAACTAAAATTATATACTGCCTTAATAATAAGTATCTTAGCCATTTCACGTGAAACTCTACATGCTGAGAATTCATTTTAAATATAAAATCATGATATCTAATTATTTTAAATCTATATGACTGTTTTTTAATATTGTAAGTGATTTAACTTCATTATCAGCAGTCATGTAAATCTATCTTCTTTTTTATAGATTTTATTTTAGTCTATATCAATTTATTTATTTTGCAACTATTTTTAATAGTATTATTATAGTATTATTATAGTATTATTGATAAAAATAGCCTGCTAACTATATCTCATGTTAGCAGGCTAAAATATTTCTAGAATAATAAATATATTACTTTATTACTATTCTATTTTTTCGATTAAAATATATTCTAAAGCAAATATCTTCAATTAATGAATAAATTGCACTTGTTATAAAGTACAGACCTATAGCTACTGGAGTTCTAACAGTCAATATAAGACTCATTATAGTAGTCACTATAGCCATTTGCTTGTTAAACTTTACTTGAGAATTCACCTTAAAATACGGTATATAATTCACCAAATTTGAAGCTAACATAATTAATGTATATATACAAGGCAGTATAAATAAGTTATCAAATGTACCTAAATTAGCAATCCATGGAATTATAATTGTTGTAAATTCCTTTGTCATATCTAGACATACATGATATAACGCATATACTACTGGCATTTGCACCAAAATTATAAGGCATCCAAGCATACTCTTCATGCTTTCTACAGAATTTACTTGTATTTGCTTTTCCAATTCTTTAGTATCATTCTTATACTTTTCTTTTATATGTTCCATTTTTTCTGCTAATTCTTGCTGTTTTTTTACAGAAAACCTTTGTTTTAATGATAGTGGCATTAGTACTAACTTAACTATTAAAGTTATAAGTACAATAGAAATTCCAAAATCTCCTGTAAAGTTAAATAATATACTTAGTAATCCTTGTAATATACTTGAAATGAAATCCATTTTATTCTCTCCTTTTATTTTTAGTTTTTAGGATTATAACAGATTCATTTCAAATTAAAATAAACTACAATACCTCCAAATATCATACTTTTGAAAAACGATATACTGTTTAGGCAATCTTTCTTCAGAGTATGTAATTCTATTTACAAATATGTTTCTTATTAAAACATATGTAATTCTATGATTTAAGAGGTCTTTACAAAAATAAATTATACTACCAACGATAGATATCAATAATGTCATATAAATTAGTATATATATCATACTATCCATATCTAATTTCACTACATCACCTCTTCAGTATTTATATTTAGCTTTAAATAATTTCAGTGTTCATACTTAGTTTTAAATAATTATAGTATATAAATTTCCTAATGTAAATATACAAGTTGTAATATTTATCATATTTTATTCGAAATATTTATAAGTATCCAGCCTTTTCATATATAACATTTACTGAACCTCCCATGACTAAAGTCACAAGTGTGCGTAGCTATTTTCTAAGCAAAATCCTTTAAAATATTTTTTTTAATATCTGAACAAAACAATATTGAATTTTTATATTGAATTCTTACATTTAGTCATTAATACAATATTAAATATAACCAAATACTAAAATCAATGACTTTTTTTATGATTAGTGCTAAAATAATTAAAAATAGAAACTAAAACTCAAATGAATTTTCAAAAAAATAAACGGAGGTTACTTAAGATGATAAGTGATTCTATATCAAAAAGACGTAGTATTAGAAAATATAAAAAACAAAGTATTTCACATGAAACTATAGAAAAAATAATTGAAGCTGGAATAAATGCACCTTCATCTAAAAACAGACAACCATGGCGTTTTGTTGTTGTCACTGAGAAGGAAAAAGAATCTATGCTCAAAGCTATGAGTAAAGGTATTCAAAATGAAATTGACGACAATGGACTTCTTCCAGAAAGTCGTCAACATATCGCTGGTGCAAATTACACAGTTAAAATTATGGAACAAGCTCCAGTAACAATCTTTATTTTAAACATATTAGGTAAATCACCTTTAGAAAGCTTATCTGCTGAAGAACGCTTTTATGAAATGGCAAATATACAATCAATTGGAGCTGCAATTCAAAACATGTCACTTGAGGCTGTAGAATTAGGTCTAGGTAGTCTTTGGATTTGTGATGTATATTTTGCATATCGTGAATTATGTGAGTGGTTAGATACAGACAGCCAATTAGTAGCAGCAATATCTTTAGGTTATCCTGATGAAGAACCATCAATGAGACCTAGATTACAATTAAGCGATGTAACTGAGTGGAGATAAATAATTATATTGGGTAAATAAGACTAAAAGAATTTATATTAGGCGAGGTATTTTAATGAAAAAAATAGCTAAATCTTTTACATTTTGGTTTCTTTTAATAGCATTATTTGAGATTTATATGCATCAAATTGGGCAAGACTCAAAGAGTATTGTTCTAATAGGCTTAAATCCTATCTTATCTATTATTTCTCGCACTGATAGTTTTCTTGTTTTCATGGATTCAGGTATGCAAATACCATGTAGAACGATTATGGGGTCAATTTCAATTTATTGGTACATAGCATCTATGCTTTCTTTTCTTATTTATGGCATAATCTTAGATTTGATTAGAGTAATTATTTCTAAAATTGTACACAAAACAAAATAAACATTGTAAATAGTGCATTTTCTTGAGCTATTATGAAAATTTGATTGTTTTTTAAACAACCTTCTCAAGCAAGGCAGAGTATCTACACTCTACAATCTAACTGTAGCTCCTGAAAATGCACCTAAGGTTACATATGAATATTATTTTAGTGTTAATTAATAAAAATTAATTTAATATATTTAATATATTTCTTAGAAAGTATATTATACCTCCATAACCTCTTTGTGATTACCAATCACCTTATTTTGCTTTATAGTCAATGACTTCATTTCATGAAGTGCAAAGTATATACATACAATTGCTGCCGCGGCATCTGCTATTGGCCCTGCAAACATTACTCCATCAATTCCCATAAACATTGGTAAAATCACTATTAATGGAATTAAGAATAAAATCTGACGAGTCAAAGAAGTAAAAAGTCCCAGTACTGATTTCCCAATTGATGTAAAGAAAGTTGATGATATTATTTGAACACCATTTATAAATGTTAAGAATAGGAAAGTTCTAAAATAATGTTCTGCAAATATAAAATAAGTCTCATTTCCATTACCAAATATAGATGTAATTTGTCGTGGGAATATTTGGAAGCATAAGAATGCAATACTAGCTATAACAGTTGCACTTCCTACTGCTAACTTATATGCTTCTTTTACACGATTATACTTTTCAGCCCCATAATTGTATCCTATAATAGGTTGCATACCTTGTGCTATACCTATAATTATAGATATAAAAATCATATTTACTTTAATAATAATACCAACACAAGCAAGTGGAATCTCACTTCCATAAACTGACCTAGCTCCATAATATGCCAATGTATTGTTCATCACTATCTGTGTTACAGTCATTGCTAATTGATTAAAACATGAACTTGAACCTAGTGCAAATATATGTTTATAAATTATACTCTCTAATTTAAAACTTTTCTTATGTAATTTGATATGTTGAAAATTCTTTATATAATAAACACTGATTCCAAAAGATATAAGTTGCCCAATGACAGTTGCTAAAGCAGAGCCAGCAATCCCCATATTAAAAACAAATATGAATAGTGGATTTAAGATTGTATTGATGACTGCTCCTACTAACATACAAAACATAGAAGCTTTTGGTCTTCCATCTGCAAGTATCAACTTACTCATTCCAGTGGACATTATAAGAAATGGTAATCCGATTGATGTAATTTTTGTGTATGTGTGTGCATAAGGTAGTATTTCTGATGTAGAACCAAAGAATTTTAATAGTGGTGTCAAAAATACTGATACTATTACAAACAAACTTATTCCAAAAATAGCCATCAAACAAATAGAATTTCCTGCTGCTTTTGTAGCCTTTTCTGAGTTTTTAGCCCCTAATTCCAATGAGCATTTAGATGCTCCTCCAATACCTAATAACAAGGCAATTGCTGTACATATTGTAGTTAATGGGAAAGCAACATTTGTAGCAGCGTTACCTAATACCCCAACACCTTGCCCAATAAATATTTGGTCAACAATGTTATATAATGCACTTACTAACATTGCTATAATACTAGGAATTGCATACTTAGTTAATAATTTTGAAACTTTATCATATTCCAATGGTTCTTTATAGTTTTCTTCCAATTTCTTTCGCCTCCAATTTTGCTTCTTCATTCATATCAATAGCTAGAAAGGCAACCTTTTCTAACATTGATATAAATAACTCTTTCTCTTCTTTCTCAAACGAACTCAACAATTCTTCTACATATCCATTTGTTATTTTTAATATTTCATCATAACATTCTAAAGATTTCTCTGTAGGGTATAAATGCCATGTTCTTTTATCCTTTACACTTGGTTTTCTAGTGATGAATCCTTCTTTTTCTAAATTTGCCAAAGCTCTTGTTATATTACTAGGATTCACAAGGATTTTTTTAAATATAGTATCTTGTGTAATGCCTGGATTATTACATATGTGTAACACATAAAAATATTGGCTATTATTGATTCCAATATCCGCCAATTTCCTGTCAATATAATTTGTATTATATCTATTTATAATGGAAACCCATTTTAATAGCTCTCTCATATTCTCTCCTTATTTATTATTCACCATTTTTTGCGTACGCAATAATCTATTTGCTCATGCAATCATTCTACTGCTAATTTTATTCTTTGTCAATAGCACCCAAGTTTATATTTAAATTATAAAGTCACTATAAATTTCATATATTAGACCATTACTTTAATTTAACTATCTTTAATTTTTCACTAATGTTTAATTACCTTTTATATTAATCTATTTACATAAATATTTTCTAATTCCTAATTCCTAATTCCTAATTCCTAATTCCTAATTCCTAATTCCTAATTCCTAATTCCTAA
Source organism: Clostridioides sp. LIBA-6822 (assembly GCF_056688955.1). Classification (NCBI taxonomy): domain Bacteria; kingdom Bacillati; phylum Bacillota; class Clostridia; order Peptostreptococcales; family Peptostreptococcaceae; genus Clostridioides; species Clostridioides sp. LIBA-6822. The sequence continues at coordinate 3,782,180 of NZ_CP196995.1, forward strand.
TTCCTAATTCCTAATTCCTAATTCCTAATTCCTAATTCCTAATTCCTAATTCCTAATTCCTAATTCCTAATTCCTAATTCCTAATTCCTAATTCCTAATTCCTAATTCCTAATTCCTAATTCCTAATTCCTAATTCCTTTTAAGTTTATTTTAAAAATCATATTGACACAATATTTATTATCTGTAATAATATTTATATCGAAACGATATATATCTAAGTGATATTAGGAGGCAATATGTTAGAATACATTATTTTAGGATTCTTAATGGAAGAAGAATTAAGTGGGTACGACTTAAAGCAATGGATGTCACATAGTACATCATACTTTTTTGATGCTAGCTTTGGTAGCATCTATCCAGCACTTAAAAGATTAGAAACAAAGGGATATATCTACTGTCGTGAAGCTATAGATGGTAGCAAATTAAAAAAACTATATTCTATAACTGATTCAGGTAAAGAATACTTTCTTGAATGGCTAAAAAAACCGATAAAATTTTCTAAAACAAAGCAAGACCATCTTGTTAATATATTCTTTTATAAGTATCTACCTAAAGAAGTAATTGAAACAAACTTAAAACTATTTATAGCTGAGGTTGAATTACTCTCAGATAAACTAAATAAACAAAAAATTGATGCAGAAAAAAATCATTGTATTGAAGAATACAAATACATGTATTCCACAATGATTTATGGAGTTGACTATTATAGTTTTGTAATTAATTGGTGTAAAGATTTACTAAAAAATTTGTAAGATATAATTTTTTAAAATAAATATACATAATAAAAGGAGATGAAACTTATGAGACTTTTAATACATGATTTAACTGAGGAAGAATTAGATAAGCTAGCACCTAGGCTTAATGAAAATATAAAAGTGCTTCCAAACACAAAAGAAATTCACAAATGTATTGGTTGTTTTGGTTGCTGGATTAAAACTCCTACTGAATGTGTTATAAAAGATTATTATAGTAATATGAGTAAACTTATAAATGACTCTGATGAACTTATTATAATAAGTAGATGTTGTTATGGAGGATTCAGCCTTTTTGTAAAAAATATAATTGATAAAAGTATTAGCTATATCCTCCCATACTTTGTAATGAAAGATAATATGATGCGTCATAAAAGTAGATATAGCAAACAAATAAATTTAAAAGCTATATTTTATGGAAATCATATTACAGAAGCTGAAAAAGACACTGCTACCAAATTAGTACATGGAAATTCCATAAATTTTAATATGAAAGAACACTCTATTTGTTTTTATGAAAATATACAAGATATAAGAGGTGAATCTATATGAATATAGCGATGATAAATGGTAGTCCAAAAGTGAATAAAAATAATTCACAGTATTTTTTATCTGAAATAGAAAAACTTATTAAAAAAGACAATAAAATTTTTACATTTAAAATAGATAATACTTCTAAATACCCTGATGCTTTTAATGCTATACTTAACTGTGATAGATTGGTAATTGCATTTCCTCTTTATGTAGATGGCATTCCATCTCATTTGGTTCATTTTCTAGAGAAATGTGAAAAATTTTTAAATACACAAAATAAAAAACCTATTCCAGTGTATGCAATTGTTAACTGTGGATTCTATGAGGGCGAACATAATCATTTGGCAATTCAAATGATAGAGCATTGGTGTAAAAAGGTCAATTTCACATGGGTTCAAGGTATTGGAATTGGTGCTGGCGAGATGTTTGGTTCACTAGAATCTGTGCCTTTGGGTAAAGGTCCAAAAAAAAAATTAGGTATTACACTAAAAGAATTATCAGGAAATATACTTAATGACAATATGAACATTGAGAATTCTCGTAAAAATAATATTTTCATTTCACCTAATTTCCCTAGATTTCTATATAAACTTCTGGGTAATTATCAGTGGAATCCTCAAGCTAAATCAAATGGTTTAACTAAGAGTGATATACTAAAGAAATAAAAAAATAGAATGATATAACAATATCAAAAAAACCGTCAAGTACAGCAAAGCCATTCATCTTGATGGTTTTCATGATATTCATATTTACTAAACAATAGATAGCATAAAATACTCCTAATTTCTATATGTTGCAATTCTTTTCTTTATGAGCTGTAATGATTGTGTAGCTATAAGCATTTACTGTTATAATACAATTATCTACACTTATATACCAGTTTTTTCCCTTTCTATTAATAACAGCACTTGAAGATTCTATTTTAGTTTTACACCAGTTCACTACATCATTTATCTCTAAAGAAAGGTTTTTCTTAATTCTTACCACACCTAATTCTGTTGTATGTAATTTATCTAGATTTCTAAGTAATTCATTTTCTGGATTCATTCGTATTAGAACACCTCACCCTTTATAAAATTAAATATATATTATTTAATTCTATTTTATCATAGCCTTCTAATAAAGTAATTTTTTCTACTGTTTATAAATTCCTTATTAACATATTAGAGTTATAAAACTATTTTTATATGAATTTCTCTACTTTATATTGCTACTTTTTTTAAAGAATTGGAACCCAAAACTGAATTTCGCTCAAACCACTATCATTAACATTTTCTCCATATTTTACAAAATCATATAAATTATTTTCATTTAATTGACAACTTGAATTAGGAAACCATTCTTGATAGATATATTCTACAACATTTTGCATACTATCTTCATTTCTTCCAATAAATGTAAAGATAATATAATTACTTTTTGGAAGTGTAAATTTTTCCATTCCATTGGTTAATTTACCAAAACAAGATACTTGTGCTCCTGCAATATATGTAAACATAGGTGTATTTTCAACTTCTTTAAAGTCACTATAATCATTGACTCCAATTAAGAAATCTAAATCTACTCTGTTCTCTATCAATTCTTTATTTTTATGTAAACTTCTCCAACACCTTCCAATAATATGAAATCCCCTTTTTACTTTACCAGAATAGCCAACAATATTTATCTCTGTACAATCGACTTTTTTAATGTCTAAAATCATATCTACACGCAATTTTTTCCGATTATTAATATCAAATTTTAATTGTATTGGTAAAAAGTCTTTATGTTTTCTAAAAAAATTCGGACTATATTTAAACATTTTTTTAAATCTGTGTGAAAAAGAGCGTTGTGTGTCATAACCTGAAATTAAAGCAATTTCAATAATTGGCCTTTCTGTAAAAATAAGCATTCTTGCTGCTTCAGTCAATCTACGTCTTTGTATATAATTATGAACAGTAAAACCTACAACTGATGTAAACATTCTATGTAAATGGTACTTTGAATAACCTGTTTCTTTAGCAATGGCATCTAAATCCAACATTTCATCTAAAAGATGTATCTCTATATAATCCAAAGCTTTTTCAATAGTAATTAAATTATTATCCATGTAGAACACCTCCTATTTTAAAGATAACATATTGTTTTAGTTTATTTTTCACATTCTTTGCTAATGTTTTGATTTATTTTCTTACATATAAAAGGCACTTCAACTTGAAGTGCCTATACATTACATCTTTATTTTTTTAATTTAAATATCTATCACTATTTATAAGATTTAATATTTCAACTCTTTTAATGTTTCAACTCTTATATAAACATACTTGTAACATTCCTTATTTCCAAAGATTTATAGACCTATCTGTTAACTAAGCTTACAACTTATTAGCTTTTTATTTAAGTTTACTATAATCTTCATCAGATACAGGTTCTAGCCATTCATTGAAGGCACCTTCAGCAGGTACCTCTATAGCTAAATGCTGAAACCAACTATCATGTGCAGCTCCATGCCAGTGCTTTATATCTGGTGGTATATTTACTACATCACCTGCATGCAATTCCTGAGCTGGCTTTCCAAATTCTTGATAGTATCCTCTACCTCCAGTTACAAGTAAAATTTGCCCTCCCTTATGGTGTATATGCCATGAATTTATTGTAGAAGGTGCAAATGTTACATTGCCAATTGCTACTCCATTCGTGCTAAGCATATTTAAATAACATTCTCCTGTAAAATACTGTGCAAATGCTTTATTTTCCTCACCAATAGGAAAAACTGCTCCTACACCTAAATCTTTTTCTCTACTCATTTCTAATTCCCCCTATGCCTTAATCTAACTTTTTTACACTTCAAGTATACAACTTGAAGTTAACTCTAAGGCAATAGCTTTTACTATAATAATTTAATTTTTAATTTAGATTTATTTTTTAATCTATTCCTTATAAATCCTCATCCTCAATTATAGATTTTCTTATATTCAATAATTGGTCTACAAATTGATTAGCAGGAGAATTTAAAATATTCTTTGGAGTATCATACTGTTGAATAACCCCATGATTTAATACCAAAGTTTTTGTACCTAAAATCAAAGCTTCATAAATATCATGTGTAATAAATATAATCGTAACTCCTGTTTTTTTATGAATTTCTTTTATCTCTTTTTGTAATTGCTTTCGTGTAATCTCATCGACGGCACCAAAAGGTTCATCCATCAATAAAATTTCTGGAGAAGAAGCTAAAGCTCTTGCAATACCTACACGCTGTTGTTGCCCACCCGATAATTCTGATGGATAGCGGACTTTCATATCATTCGGTAATCCCACTATCTCCATCCACTTGTCTACAGCATTTTTCACTTCTGATTTATTTTTTTTATTGAGAAGATTTGGTACATATGAAATGTTTTCTTCAACAGTCATATGAGGAAAAAGAACACTTCCCTGTACGCAATACCCTATTTTTCTTCTTAACTTAATTAAGTCCTCATTTTTAATATCTGTTTGATTTATCAAGATATTCCCACCATCTGGCAAAATCAAACCATTAATCATTTTTAAAAGTGTTGTTTTACCAGAACCAGATGAACCAATAACAGTTAAAAATTCTCCTTTTTCTATATCTAAATTAAGATTATTTATGATAGTTTTATCATCATATTGTTTTTCAATATTTTTAAATTGTATAATAGGTGTCATTATATTTCCTCCAATTATAAAAGACCTTTTTTACTCAAAAACTCATGTGCAACTTCTCTAGGCTCTAAATTGTTATTTTCTACATCATAATTCATTTTAGCCATTTCCTTATCAGTCAAAGTATTTTCAACCATTTTAAATACTTTTGATAACTCTGGATGTTCCTCTAATACTTCTGAACGAACAACATTTCCACATTGATAAGATGGATAGAAGTTTTTATCATCCTTTAAAACTACAACGTCTGAAACACTGTACTGACCATCAGTTGTAAATATAGGCATTACATCAATTTTGCCCTCATTGATAGCTTGATATTTTAATCCAATATCTAAGTCAACTGTGTTTTTAAAGTTTAATCCATATGTATTACACAATGGAGTATATCCATCCTCTCTCTCATAAAAATCATATTCTGCTCCAAATGTTAATTTAGAAGATGCATCCTTTAAATCCGAGATATTTTTTAAGTTATATTTTTCTGCAACTTCTTTTCTGACTGCCAATGCATAGCTATTAGAAAAACCATACATACCAGTCCATTGCATTTTAAGTTTATTTTTGTATTCCGATTGTAATTCACTAAACATATCTTCAGTATATAATTCATTTTTCTTAAGTACCATATTCCAACCTGTCCCTGTATATTCTGGATAAATATCGAATTCTCTATTTTCCATAGCTGGCTGAATATTAGACGTTCCTCCACCTACACCTTGTGTAATTTCTACTTTTAGACCAGTATTCTTTTCAATTAAAATATCCAACATCTCACCAAGTATATATTGTTCAGTCATAGGTTTTGTAGCAATATGAATAGTTTGAGTCTTCGAAGAATTAAATAAATATGATGTAAAGATAGCTAATATGAGAATAAAACTTCCTAGAATGGCAAAAACTTTTCTTTTATTTTTCTTTTTTCTTTTTATTTGAAAAAATCTCTCTACTAATCCTAAAATAAAATCAAATACTAAAGCTAACAAAGCGATAAGTATACTTCCAGTAATTGTCATTACTGTATTATTTGTCGTGATTCCTCTATATATGGCTACACCTAATCCTCCAGCACCTATAAACGAAGCAATACCAGCTAATGCAATTGTCATAATGACCATGTTTCTAATACCAGACATAATAACTGGTAAAGCTAGTGGAAGCTTTATTTTATATAGTATCTGAAAATCTGTACTTCCCATCCCTCTAGCCGCTTCAAGAATATTTTTATCTACATTAGTAATTCCAGTATATGTATTTCTAACCATAGGCAATAATGCATAGATAGTAAGAGCAATAACAGCAGTAGTATTTCCAATTCCAGAAAATGGTATTAAAAATCCTAGCATAGAAATCGACGGAATGGTATATAGAAAATTAATAGTTCCCAATATGGGTTTAGATGAACTATGAAATTCGCTTACAATTATACCAATTATACCACCTAAAACTATTGCGATTATTATAGAAATAATAGAAATAGTCAAATGCTCTATAGATAATTTTATAAAAAAATCACTTCTCTCAGATAATAATGTCAAAATAGCATTTATCATTTATCTCACTCCTTTTTATGAGTTTTACTTAACAAGATTTAAATTTTAATTTAGTAATAGTACTCATTTTAATACATCAACAAATTATTCCATAAATTACATGTTAAGGTTATAATATTAAACTTGCAAGTAGGCACAAAAAAGTAACTATTAGAGAATATTTTCTTATATATTATCTATAAAAATAAGAAAAAATGCCAGAATCGTTAAAATCTTGATATTTAAACGAATTTCTGACACTATATTTAATTAAATTTGAATATTTCTCATATTATTTACTACTGTTAAGTTTAAGTATCATTTTATATACCCATTATACTTATTAATATATCATATATTAATTATATTTTATTTATTATACTATATACTTTGCTGTTAATGATACTCTATTATTGCTCAATTGTTTTGGAGTTCCTTGAAATATTACTTTTCCACCTTTTGTTCCACCTTCAGGACCCATATCAATAATCCAGTCAGCTCTTTTAATTACATCTATATTATGTTCAATTATTATAACCGTATTTCCATTATCTACAATTTCTTCAATTATAGTTACAAAATTTTCAATATCAGCCATATGAAGTCCTGTTGTAGGCTCATCCAATATATACACTGAACTTTCCTTGTTTAATTCGCTAGCAAGCTTTAACCTTTGACATTCTCCACCAGATAAGGTATCAAGAGTTTGCCCTAAAGTAAGGTATCCTATGCCCATTTTTTCAATACATTGTAATTTTGTTTTAATCTGCTTTAGACTAAAAAATTCAATCGCATCTGATACAGACATTTCAAGAACTTCTATTATATTCTTCCCTTGAAACTTATATTCTAAAACTTCTTTTTTAAATTTTTTCCCTTCACAAATATTACAAACGCTCTTTATACTATCCATAAAGGCAAGATTCATCTCTACTATTCCAGACCCTTTACAATTATCACAAGCTCCTTCTGAATTTGAGCTAAATAAAGAAGAATTCACTCCATTTGTTTTTGAAAATATACTTCTTATATTGTTCATAATGCCACTGTATGTTGCTAAACTTGACCTTGAATTTGCTGACACAGGGCTTTGGTCTATAAGCACAACATTAGGATTTTGCTTTAAGAATTCATCCTTAATTAAGGTACTTTTACCTGCTCCTGCTACTCCAGTAACTAAAGTAAATACACCCTTAGGTATTTTAATAGATATATTTTTCAAGTTATTTTTATTACAATTTTTAATTTCTAAATATCCTCTAGCTTCTCTTACATTTTCTTTGATAGTAAGAGATTTACTTAAAGCATTTCCTGTCACTGTCCCACTTGTAAGTAAATTTTCATAACTTCCTTCATACACAACTTCTCCACCATACTTACCAGCTTTTGGACCTACATCTACAATATGGTCTGCAATCTTAATGACATCTGGGTCATGTTCAACAACTATAATTGTATTTCCTTTATCACGTAATTGTTTTAAAAGTTTATTTAATTTATATACATCTTTAGGATGAAGACCTACACTTGGTTCATCAAATATATACATTAAATCTACAAGATTACTATTCAGATATTTAACCATCTTTATACGCTGAGATTCACCTCCTGATAGAGAAGATGTCTCTCTATCTAAACTTAAATACCCAAGACCTATATCTATTATACTATTTAATTTTTCTATTATTCCCTTAAGTATAGGTTGGGCTTCTGGTTCATCTATATTTTTAATAATTTCAACTAATTCATCAATTTGCATACTAGTTAAATCTGCTATGTTATAGCCATTAATTAAAGACTTGTACACCCTTTCATGAAGTCTCCTTCCATTACAAACAGGGCATTTGTCTTCTATAAGAAGTTTACTCATTTTTTTCTTCGTAGCTTCAGAGATTTCTCCTTCTTTACTTAAATATAGACGATTAAACTTAATCAACAATCCTTCATATGTCATATTAGTTTGACCAGCATTTTCTCCTTTAATCTTTTCTGCTTCACCATATAAGAATTTTTCTAACTCTTTTTCTGAATAATCACAGATTTTTTTATCAAGGTCAAAGTATCTTGATTCAGCAAATATATTCCAGTGCCAAGAACCCACTCCAAATCCTGAAAGCAATATGGCACCTTCATTTAGTGATTTATTCGTGTCAAGAATATTATTCATATTAGGCATTAGCTTTTTTCCAAGTCCATGGCAGTCTGGACACATACCATAGACATTGTTAAAAGAAAACATGTTAGCATTACCTATACGTTCACTGCCAAATCTTGAATATAAGGTTCTTAAAAATGAGTTTACATCTGTAATAGTCCCTAGAGTTGACCTTGAATTGCCACCAAGTCTACTTTGGTCTACAATAATTGGGGTTGATAGATTCTCTATACAATCAGCTTTAACTTCTCCATACTTAGGTAAAAAACCTCTTATAAAAGTGCTAAATCTTTCATTTAACTGGCGTTGGGATTCTTTTGCAATTGTCTCGAATACAATAGATGATTTTCCGGAACCTGATACACCTGTGAATATAGTTATTTTTCTTTTAGGTATTTTTAAAGATACATTTTTTAAATTGTTCTCTTTGCACCCTTTTAAAATTATAAATTCATTATTCATATTTTACCTCCTACATTGTTTCTATTTAGATTCTTTAGAGTAAATCATAGTAATAGCTATAAATAAGTAAGATACTATTTCTATTAAATTACTTTTTCTTGTAAATACAGGTTAAATTATAACATGTAAATTTTATCTGGTAGTATACTGGAGGGCTTAATATTTATAGAAAATAAATTTATTTTATATAAACACTATTGAATCTATTTTATATAAATATCATAATTATATAGATACTAAATTATGTAAAGTTCTTAAGTTAAAAACTTTATATAATTGTATTAATTACAAAAAAAGTATCTTATCTATAATTCTAAAATCATAAATAAGATACTACATTTCATATATGTGTAAAATCAAGTTTCACTACTATTTTTTGATAATATCGTCTTTAAACTTTCTCTTAATAAAACTGAAACTATACCTAATATTAAGAACATCAATCCACCTAATACAACATATTTTGTCCCTAATCCCGATATAAATAATCCACATACAGCTGTAGCAGTTGTTATTCCTAGATTGGATGCAGTTAAGTATAATCCATTAGCAAAATCAGCAGCTTCTGATGCTACAGATGCAATCCAGTATTGATTAATATTAGCAGCTATACCAGCTAATACTCCCCATGCCAAAGTAATTAACATCATTGGTAAGCTAAACTGACCTAATAAGAATAATACTATGTATACTACTACCATTGAAAAAATAAAATATTTTATAAGTCTTATAGGATTCTTGCTAAGTGATTTTCCTGCTATAAGATTTCCAATAATATTTGCCATACCATATATCAATAACATTACACTAATTATCTTTTCAGGCAAATTTGTTACACTTTTAAGATACTCAGCAAAATAACTATACACTCCAAATATTGAGCCATTTATTAAAATTACAGCCATAATAGAAAACCAAACAATCGGTTTTTTTAATACACTTAATTGAGCTCCATAAGAAAGTCTTTTTTCTACAGGCATAGATGGCACAAATATTAATGTAATTACAAATGCTATAGCATTTACTATAGCAAAGAATGACATAGCCACTCCTAATGAAACTGTGTTAGCAATAAAATTGGCTACTGGTACACCAATTACCATACCTGCTGATACTCCAACCATTACCCTAGCAACAGCTTTTGGCGCTTCTTCTTCACTTACTGATGCAGAAGCTGTTGAAAATGCAAGTGAGCAGTATATTGGTTGTAAAAAACCACATATTACACGAGCAATTAATAAGACTGTAAAACTTGAAGTAAACACTGATAAAATGTTAGCTAAAAGAAAAATTCCAAGAACAAATAGCATCGCCTTTTTGCGGTTTACTCCTGAGAATAATAAGGGCATAATTGGTCCAGATATTGCAATAGCAAGGGCAAATAGACTCACAAGAAGTCCTGCCTGAGAGATGCTAACATTAAAATTATCAGCAATTATAGGTAATATACCTATAATTCCCATTTCAGTATTTAAAATTGCAAATACTCCAAAAGTTAATATAAATATAAACAGGTTATTATGTTTAGTCATAAGTATTTTTTTCATCCACCTTTATAATTTTTATTCTATTTTAAAATAATCAATTCATTGTATTTTAATAAATTTATTTTAAAATCTTATTTTTTATCATTAACAAATCCTTGTTTACTTAGCGTTTTAGAAATTTGTGGATAATGGTTATAAGGATAACAGTAAAAATCAGTTACAAGCTCTGTCCAATTAGATATAAGATTATTGTATGGTCTCTCTTTTAAATATTTAGCATAGGTTTCATCATACTCTTTTATTAACTCATGTAAATCATGATTATAAACTTCCTCAAAATAGACTGCATTTTTAGGCAAACGTGGTTTTAAATCAGGATTCTGAGCAGAATATCCAATACATAAACCTAAGATAGGAATAACGTATTTAGGTAAATTTAACTCTTTAATTACTTCTAAAGCATTTAAACGTACATCTCCAATTACTACAGTTCCTAACCCAAGCGATTCAGCCGCTACAACTGCTGTACCTAAAGCAATACCAACTTCATGAGACCCTACAATTAAATTATCAATATCTTTAATAACTTTATCTATAGACTGATTTTTTTCCTTACATACAAGATATGTTCTATAATAATCAGCACAAAATACAAGAAACACAGGCGCTTCTTCAATGTGCTTTTGATTACCACAAAGTAATGCAAGTCTTTCTCTACGTTTTATATTTTTAATAGCAATGACTGATACATGCTGAATATTAACCCAATTTGGCGCTGATTGTACTGCTTTTATAATCTGCTCTAAAAGTTCTTCACTTATAGGTTTGTCTAAGTAAGAACGGATAGAGCGATGTGAAAGCAGTGCTCCTATAACTTCATTCATAATTATTTACATCCTTTTCTATAGTATAAAAATATTTAAACTAGCTTCTAAAACCATTTTTTTCCAACCATTTTATTATTTCAGATTCTGAATTTTTACCACCACTTTCATAAATTTCAAGTGGATTTAAAATATTTGAATCATTACAAAATGTACGTATATCTGAAACAACATGACCTAGACCACCACCACCATTGGTACAAAATGGAATTATAGTCTTACCTGACATATTATTTTCATATAAAAATGTTGCAACAGGAGGAGCCATAGTGTTAAACCAATTTGGAGTACCAATAAAAACTATATCGTAGTAATCAATATTTTTACATTCCACAGCTAATTTAGGTTTATATCCTTCTTTAACTTCTTTATTTGCTTTTGTCTCACATTCATTATAGTCATTTGAATAACCTTGTTCTGGTTCAACTTCAAATAAATTTCCACCAATTATATTTTGGATTTGTTCAGCGATTTTTCTAGTATTCCCTGTATAGGAAAAGTATGCTATCAGTATATTATTTTTCATATTATCACCCTTCTTATTTGTAATTTGTAGTTAACTAATTTAAAATAATTTATTTTTTCTGCATCATATTAAAAATTAGAAAATCAAGACAATCTATCTTTTTTTGATTTTCGTGTACCTTATGAAGTAATGAAGTTCTTTGACAAGACAATAAACGTAATTGCTCTTTGATTTTTCCATCTTTTTTTAATTGTAAAAACTTATCAATCATATTAGAGTCGCAACCTGCATCTTTAAGATTACGAATTACAGTAATATTTTCCTTTGCTATTTCACTCAACATAACACCTCCTTTTCTTAATTAATTCTAATACTATTTTTAGTCTATAGCAAATACTTATATCTTATATTCAGATATACTTGACAAGCATTTCTAATAACTATATGATAAAGAAAATTGATAAAAAGGAGATTTACATATGGAACTTAGAGTTTTAAAATATTTCCTTACAGTATCTAGAGAAGGAAGTATCACAAGAGCTGCAAATTTTTTACATGTTACACAGCCTACAATTTCCAGACAACTTAAAGAACTTGAAGAAGAATTGGGTAAAAAACTTTTTATTCGAAGTAACCACAATGTAACACTAACAAACGAAGGAATGCTTCTTAGAAAAAGAGCTGAAGAAATTATTGAAATGGTTGAAAAAACAGAATCAGAGTTTAACTCAATGGAAGAAACTATTTGTGGTGATGTCTATATTGGTAGTGGGGAAACAGATGCGATGAAATATATTGCTGATATTGTAAAAAATTTACAAGAAGATTATCCAAGTATACATTATCATCTTTATAGTGGAAATTCAGAGGATGTTACTGAAAGGCTTGATAAAGGATTATTAGATTTTGGAATTTTAATTCAACCTGCTGATATATCAAAGTATGATTATATTAACATGCCTGTAAAAGATATTTGGGGAGTAATTATGCAAAAAAATAGCCCACTTGCTACAAAAGAAACTATTAGCCGTAAAGATTTATTAGATGTACCTCTTATTTGTTCAAGACAAGCTATACTCCAAACAATATCAAAAAATGAATTTGCAGAATGGTTTGGAAGAGACTTTGATAAATTAAACATTGTTGCTACTTTTAATCTTGTATATAATGCAGCCATAATGGTAGAAAAAGGTGTAGGCTATGCTATAACTATTGATTAAAAAATAGCTACACACACTTGTGACTTTAGTCGTGAGTTAGTAGCTAAAGTAGTCAGCATATAGGGAAACTTATATGTAGAGATAGGATAGAACCTATCCAATACTACTTGAATTGCTGGAAACCCCTAAAGCTAACCAAACTAAAACATAAGGATGAAATAAACCTAAGTGTGAAAGTTACGAAAGTAGAAAAAATTGGTTAGATGGTATAAGGTTAAATCCTAAGTACTTTAAAATGGGCAATCAGCAGGTAAGCTCCGAATAGGAGAAACTTCAACGACTATTCCTCTTGAGGGAAGTACATTACAAGCTATTGGTAGTGGAAGTGGGTAGACCTTAACGGATAATGCCGAAGGATAAGATATAGTCTGTGCTTGCATGAAAATGTAAGAAGTTCATAAGAGAACTGCATAGGTAGTAGCGAACTTATGTGAACGACAACCTCAAAAATGATAAAAGTTAGGACTTACGGTTCTTAAATATGTTATTTAGAAATAAATATAAAAACCTTCTAAATAATTGTTTTAAATAATTACGTTTGTTAATATTATAATGGGTGATGAAAAATAGAAGTTACTCGGATATGTATATTAATAATCATAAAAAACAATTAAAGTGAGGTGATAGTAGTGGAAAAAGCTTATAAGTTTAGAATGTATCCAAATAAAAAACAGCAAGAGTTAATTAACAAAACTTTTGGATGTTGTAGATTTGTATATAATAAGTATCTTGCTAAAAAAATAGAAGTTTATGAAAGTGATAAAGAAACTTTTACTTATAAACAGTGTAGTTCTGATTTGACCAATTTAAAAAGAGAATTAAAGTGGCTTAAAGAACCTGACAAATTTTCACTACAAAACACCTTAAAAGATTTAGAAAACGCATATAAAAAATTCTTTAAAGAAAATACAGGATTTCCTAAATTTAAATCAAAGAAAACTAACAGATTTTCATATAGAACTAACTTTACAAATGGAAATATTATGTACTTTAGTCAATATATAAAATTACCTAAACTTGGTATGGTCAAAGTAAGGGATAAACAAGTACCTCAAGGGAGAATACTTAATGCTACAGTATCCAAAGAACCAAGTGGTAAATATTATGTATCATTATGTTGTACTGATATAGATATTGAAGCATTTGAAAATACTAATAATCAGATAGGTTTAGATTTAGGAATTAAAGAATTTTGTATCTCAAGTTGTGGACAATTTATAGAAAATCCTAAGTATCTTCAAAAGTCATTAAACAAACTTGCTAAATTACAAAGAGAATTATCGAGAAAAACAATTGGTAGTTCAAATAGAAATAAAGCAAGGTTAAAAGTTGCAAGACTTCAAGAACATATAGCTAATCAAAGGAAGGATTTTCTACAAAAACTATCTACTAAATTAATACGAGAGAATGATATTATTTGCATAGAAGATTTACAAGTAAAGAATATGACTAAAAATCGTAAACTATCTCGTTTAATTTCTGATGTGTCATGGTCAGAATTTATTCGTCAATTAGAATATAAGGCTAATTGGTATGGTAGACAAATTGTAAAGGTAGGTAAATTCTTTGCAAGTTCACAAATATGCAATAAATGTGGGTACAAAAACAAGGAAATGAAGAATTTAAGTATAAGAGAATGGATTTGTCCTTGTTGTAATGAAACTCACGATAGAGATATAAATGCAAGTATAAATATACTAAAAGAAGGATTAAGACTAATAGCAGTTTAAAATAGATAACTTATGTAAGAACCGTAGGAACTACGGGGATAGCCTGTGGAGAATTGGTAAGACATATTTTAGTATGCGAAATTCTATGAAACAGGAACCCTGTGACTTTAGTCATGGGAGGTTCAGAAATTAGTCAATACAACTGAGAATAGCAACCTTTGCTTTAGACCTTTAGAGCCAAATCTTGAATCAGGCTTAAATATTGTATGGAAAAAGTATCAAGTTTTTTCACCTGCTGCTGAAATATTTTTAAAAAAGATGCAAGAAAATTTTACTATATAGAGAATAATTTATTAAGTGTATTTACTTATAAAAATGAGCTAGTCTAAATTATTTCTTAAGTGCTAAAATATGTAGTAAAAATGCCCTTAGAATTTAATTATTTAGATTCTAGGGGCATTTTATATGTTATTTAAACATATTTATTTTTTATATTATTTAATCTCCATGCTAGAGTATCTCCATCTGTTAATATTAACAATTAATCTCCACTTAACACAGATGTAAGCTCAGGGTCATTTAAAAGATGTTCAAAATAGCTATGTGCTGAAATATATCCTATTCCATACATTTTACGTTTTGAATTTACAACCTTATATTCATAACATGCACTCTTGACTTTATTGTAGTCATTAAAATCCACTGCTTTATAGATAGCTCTTTCATTTCTTGGTATATACTTTACATATTTCGGCTTGATAAAATACAAGTCGTCTTTTATCTTACGCTCACGTTTAAGCTTCTTTAAAACTTCTCCATTTTTTCTATGCATTATATGGTCATCATACTTATAATGATGAGCTATATGAGTAACATCACCCTTAAATTTATGCTCAAAATCCAATATAGTCTTCTTCATTAACTCATAATGTGTTCCTTCTTTTTTATCTATATCTGCAAGTATAATTACATTTTGAGATTTCACTCCAAGTTCTTTCAAAGCAGATTTAAATTCATTATTTCTAAGCTCTTCTTTTTGCTTTCTAGTCAGATTTCTAAATTTAGTATTAGCCTTAAAAACGTTAACCCCAGAACCATCTGATACTAGTACAACATATACATTATTAACACCACACTGTTTTATAGCATCTACAATTGCACTTCCACCCCATAGGACTTCATCATCTTGATGTTGAGGATAAAATACTGCTACTGACTTAAGCTTCCTGCTATTACTCTTAGGAATAGGCATTTCAAGTTTTCCATTAAAATTCTTCGCAATTAAAAATATCATTAATAATATTAATATACTTATGCCTATGTGCTTTGTTTTATTTTCCATATTTAAAGTTTTCTCCTTCTTATTAATTCAAATATATGATAAACCTTTGTGGCAAATAGGTTGAAATACACAAATTATTTTACAATATTTTATAGTTTCATACAATCTTTGACACGAGCTATAATAAAATAAAAAAGCCTTCTAACCGTAACATTGCAAATATTACAGCTAGAAAGCTTCTTAATTCTTAAAATTTATTAAGCTTATTTTTAATCTAAACATGTCTATTTTAGATAAATTATACTTTAATTACTATATAAATACGACTATTTTCATAGTCTACATTTCTTTTAAAACTTCAAGTAACTCTTCTTCACTATACATGTACTTCTTATTACAGAATTGACAACCAACTTCTGCTTTTTTGTCTTCTTCTATTATTTCAGCTAATGATTTTTTACCTATTGCAACTAAAGCAGTTTTTACTCTTTCCTTTGAACATTCACACATAAATCCAACTTCACAAGTATCAAGTATCTTAGGCTCTAAACCATCTAAAACAATACTTAATATATCTTCTGGTGATTTTCCTTCTTTTAACAGATTCGTTACTGAAGGTAATTTAGCTACATTTTCCTCTAATTTAGCAATCGTCTCTTCTTCTGCATCTGGCATCAATTGAACTATAAATCCTCCCGCAAACTCTACTTCTTCTTCTTTTGTAAGTACACCTAAAGCTACTACTGATGGAGTTTGTTCTGATACTGCAAAGTAATAAGTAAAGTCTTCTGCAATCTCTCCACTTACCAATGGATAAGTACCATTATATGGCTCTCTAAGGCCTAAGTCTTTAATAACTTTTACAACACCTTCTGTACCTACTGCTGCAGCTACATTTAACTTACCATTTGGATAGTCTTCAACTTCTACTTGTGGATTTCCTACATACCCTTTTACCATACCTTTAGAATCTGCTGTTGCAATAATAGTTCCAATTGGGCCTCCACCTTTTATTATTACAGTCAATTTATCACTATCATTTTTCATCATTAGTCCCATTATAGATGTTGCAGTTAATGTTCTTCCAAGTGCTGCTGTTGCTACTTTTGTAGTTTCATGTAATCTTCTAGCTTCTTCCACTGTGTTTCTAGTAGTTGCAACAAATGCTCTAACTTGACCATTTCCTGATGTTGCTCTTAATACATAATCTCTCATTTATATTCCTCCATATTTCGTTAATTATCTAATTTCAATATATTACTATTTTAATTTCAATATATAAATACTTACCTATTTTAACCTTAGATAATAGTTCTTCTATATTAGATTTACTCTCAATCTATAAAACTTTATAATTATCAAAAAGTAATGGTTCATAAAACGTAATCACTTTGTTTTAATATATAAACCTGTATTTGTTGTATTTTTATATGACATTTATCTTCTATATACAAATATATACAAAATTTTTTTACATACAAAAATATCTTATTTTTTACATACAAAAAATATCCTTTGACTTTCTTCATTAGGTTCATCAAAAGTAAAATCTCCATAAGATTTTATATATTTAAACCCAGATTCTTTAAGCATATCAACTATTTCATCTTCAGTATACGCTCTTTGTTGATGTACTTCTTCAAATCTTTCAAACTTTCCATATTCATCTTTAATAAAAAATGTAAGCTCCATTTCAATTAGATTTTCTTCATCATCAAAGTAATTTTGCCACATATATGCTATATCTTCTCTATTTTCACCATACATATTATTTCCTAATATATTGGCTAATTTATAAAATGAGCTTATATCAAATATAAATATTCCATCTTTTTTTAATAATTCATATGTCTTTGAAAATACATTTTCCAAATCATCATCATAGGTTATATAGTTGAATCCATCACAAGCACAAAGCACACAATCTAAATCAGATATTTCAAAATCTAGTTCTGATATATCTTGTTGAAGTAAAACCAATTCTACTCCTTCTTTTTCTGCTTTTTCTCTTGCTACACTAAGCATCTCATCAGATATATCGATGCCAGCTATATCATAATCTTTTTTAGTTAATGGAATTGTAAGATTACCTGTACCACATGCCAATTCCAATATATTTTTTACTTTTACACCTTCATCATCTATTATATCTTCTATATATTTAACCCAGCCTTCATAATCAACTTCATTCATAAGTTCATCGTATACAAACGCAAAATCGCTATATTGACTCATCCTTTTTATTCTGCCCCTCCACAATCTTTTTCAGCCTCTTTTTGCGTGATGTAAGCATACCTCCGATTCTTCCAGCTTCCTTAGCTGTAAGCCCTGCCCATCCACGTTCTCCAACTTTGTCCATAAGACCTAGTTCTGAGGCTATCTCATATTTCATTATATCATCATTTGTCAATATTTTAGTATTCTTGCCATTAGTTATCTTCTTTTCTCTTTGCATATTTTCTTTCAAAAAAATCACCCCTTCTTATTTGTATTTTTGTCAATTAAAAGAAATTTATACAAATATGTAAGGGGTATTTATCAATTCACATCTTTTTAAATTTAAGTATCTCTACTTTTTAATATTTATAAATTACTTCTTAATTTATAGCTTCTTTATATTTCAATAATTTTGCATAAACATTCAGTGCATTTACACATATCTTTTCATCAAAATTAAAGTTTATATTATGAAGGCCATTTACAAATCCTTTTTCCTCATTTTTTGAACCTAACATAAAAAATAAACCTGGAACTTCTTTTTGATAGTAAGAAAAATCTTCTGATATCATAAGTGGCTCTAATTCCACAACAGTATCATTTCCAACAGCTGATACAAATTCTTGATATAAATCCTTGTCATTTTTAACAGCAATATAATCGTCTATGATATTTATATTAACTTTACAGTTATAAGCTACTTCAAACCCTCTAGCAAGTTCTCTAACTCTAAGTTTCATTTTCTCATACACTTCTGGGCTGAAACATCTCATAGTACCTTCCATCTTTATGTTCTCAGCTATTATATTTCTTCTAGCCCCACCTTCAATTCTACCAATAGTCAACACTGCATTGTCTATTGGACTTATATTTCTTGATACTATAGTTTGAAGTGAACTTATAAAGTTTGAAGCTATTACTATCCCATCAATCCCATTTTGTGGCATAGCACCGTGCCCACTTTTAGACACTATTTCTATGTCAATATCTCCTATTTGAGCCATAAAGTATCCTTCTCTTGTACCAACATAACCTTCAGGTAACTCTGGATATATATGAAGCCCATATATTTCATCAACATTATATTTTCTAAGCACACCTTCATTTATTAAAGCTTTTGCTCCCCCTGGCCCTTCTTCTGCTGGTTGGAATATGAATACTATATTATCATTTAGCTCTTCTTTATTGTCATTTAAATACTCAATTAACCCAAGTAATATAGTAGCATGTCCATCATGACCACATAAATGTTTTACACCCTCTTCGCTATGAAGCCCATCTATATCAGCTCTAAAAGCTATATCTTTTTTAGGTCTTTTACCTTCTATTATACCTACTATACCTGTTTCTAAATAAACTTCATATTTAATTCCCAATTTGTCAAGATAATCTCTTATGTACTTTGAAGTCTTATATTCTTTTCTTCCAATTTCTGCGATTGGGTTTAATGCCTTTCTATGTTTATAAAGTTGCTCTTGTAAATATGATGCCTCTCTCATGTAATCTCCTCCAAATTCTAATTTATTAAAAAATATTTCTATATCTCTCATAATTAAAATATTATATAACAAACTATACTAATTAAAAGTAAAAAATTAAATTTAATATAAAAATATTTTGCATTATTAAATAATTCACCATTAATAATAATTCCCCTGTTTCATAAATCAAAACAGGGGAATTATTAGTTAAAAATTTTATTTTTTAGCAAGAGAAGAAATGTTTAGCAAGTCCACCCTTAGCAGTTTCTTTATACTTATCCATCATGTCTATACCAGTTTCTTTCATTGTTTCAACAACTTGGTCTAAGGAGACAGAATGTGAGCCATCAGTTAATAATGCATAATTAGCTGCATCGTAAGCTCTTTGAGCTGCCATTGCATTTCTTTCTATACATGGAATTTGAACGTATCCATATACAGGGTCACAAGTCATTCCTAGATGATGCTCAAGTGCTATTTCTGCTGCATATTCAATGTGGTCTATAGTCCCACCTTTTAAGTATGCTACTGCCGCTGCTGCCATAGAACAAGCTGCACCAACCTCACCTTGACACCCTACCTCTGCTCCAGATATTGATGCATTAGTTTTTATTATATTTCCTATTATCCCAGCTACAAGTAGAGCTTCGATTATTTTTTCGTCATCATACTTATAAAAATCTTGCATTGCAAAGAATATTCCTGGAATTACACCAGCAGAACCACAAGTTGGTGCTGTAACTATTATATTACCAGAAGCATTTTGCTCTGACGCTGCCAGTGCATATGCGTATACAAGCGTTGAGAAATTCTTATCTTTTTGGTATGCATTATAAAATGTACTTGCTCTTCTTTTTAATAATAGTTTACCTGGTATTATCTCATCTGTGCTTAGTCCATCATCAATAGATTTTCTCATAGCATCTTTTATAGTTGTTATATAATCTTTTATGTCTTTTGGTTCACATTCCAACACAAAATCTACTAAAGTCTTATTATTTTCCTTACACCATTTTACTATTTCATCCATAGTATCTAGGTGATATATACTGTTACTTTTGCTATTTCTCTGACCTTCTTCTGCTATAGTTCCTCCACCTACAGAGTATACAGTCCATTCAGCTGTTACATTTCCTTCTTTATCTAAAGCTTCAAACTTCATTCCATTTGGGTGAAAATCTTTTATAATATCTTCTTCCCAAACAATTTCAACTTTTTTAGGTGCTATAGTTTTTTCAATTATATAGTCAGTTAAGTGACCTTTTCCTGTAGCTGCCAAACTACCATATAATATTGCTCTAAAACTTTCTGCATCTGGGTTTTCATTTTTAAATCTTTCTGCTGCTCTTTGTGGCCCCATAGTATGAGAACTTGAAGGCCCACTTCCTATTTTAAAAAGTTCCTTTAAAGTATCCATATTATTCCTCCTAAATTTTCCGTATTATTACTTATTATTAGATTTTACGCACATATTTATTATAACCTAAATATATTAATTATTAGTTATTAAATTCGCATAAAATTTATTTTTTATTTCCATTTTGGTATATTTTATTAAATTAATATGCATATTTTGAGAATAAAACATTTATTTCAAATTTTTGTAATATTAATATAATATAAATATCTTATTTAAACAGTTAAGATATTAACTATACCTATTAAAATTAATTAATTTGTACTATAATTATTATTGTACTTAAAAAATTAAATTTAGATAAAAAAGGAGATTTGATTATATGTTATTTAAAGGTTCTGCTGTTGCTTTAGTTACCCCATTTACAGAGGATAATAATGTCAACTTTGAAAAATTAGGTGAATTAATCGAATACCACATTGAGAATGACACAGATGCACTAGTTGTTTGTGGAACAACAGGTGAGGCAACTACTATGAGTGAATCTGAAATTTTTGCTGTAATAAAATATACAGTTGAAAAAGTTAACAAAAGAATACCTGTCATTGCAGGTACTGGTTCAAACAATACTATGTTGTCTGTTCATATGAGTCAAGAAGCTGAAAAATTAGGAGTCGATGGTCTTTTAATAATAACTCCTTACTATAATAAGACTAATGAAAAAGGTCTTAAACTTCACTTTGAAACAATAGCAAATAGCGTTAAGTTACCAATTATTTTATATAATGTACCTGGAAGAACTAAAGTAAATATAAAGCCATCTGTTGTGGCTGAACTTGCTAAGATAGATAATATAGTTGCTGTAAAAGAAGCTAGTGGAGATTTAGCTCAAGTTGCAGAAATAGCTAAATTAGTACCTAAAGACTTTGCTATATACTCCGGTAACGATGATACTATCTTACCACTATTATCATTAGGTGGAAGTGGTGTTATCTCTGTACTTGCTAACATATGTCCTAAAGAAACACATGATTTAGTAACTAAATTCTTTGAAGGTGATATTGAAGGCTCAAAAAAATTACAACTTGATATGGATGCTTTAATTGCTGCCTTATTTATAGAAGTAAATCCAGTGCCAGTTAAAACTGCCATGAATATTTTAGGTTTTAATGTTGGAGATTTAAGACTTCCTCTAGCTGAAATGGAAGAAACTAATCTAAATGTATTAAAACAAGAAATTACAAATTTTGGATTTAAATTTTAGCAATATTTATATAAATAAGTTGATTTTTTCTTAAATATGTATTATTATTAGAATAATCAAATTTTAATATCCTATTAACCTAGGGTAGAGGTAGCTGTAACTAAGAGTATCCAATAGTAGCTGGCAGGCGTTAATGATTGGAAAAAGGATTTACAGCCGAAGAAAATATTTCTTGCAATTATATTTTCTGGGATTACACATAACATGTGTAATACTGTCACTTATATTATGAGTGATGAGCTACAGGGTTTACTTTGAGTGATAAATTAGACGTACAAAGTATACCTTTGTACGTTTTTTGTATATAATTAAAGTTGTTAATATAATATTAAAGTTTTTGGATATATAAAAATATTAACATATCTTACTTGTATAACTAAAATCAAATAAAATAATGTTTTAATAATTTAAAATTGGGGTGAATTTATATGAAAAAAGTAAATGTAGCGATAGTTGGTGCTACTGGAATGGTAGGTAGAACATTTTTAAAAGTATTAGAAGAAAGAAATTTTCCAATAGAAAATCTATTTTTATTCTCATCTTCTAAATCAGCTGGTTCTAAAGTAGTATTTGGTGGTAAAGAATATATAGTAGAAGAATTGAAGGAAACTTCATTTACTGATAGAGGTATACAAATAGCATTATTCTCTGCTGGAGGAAGTATTAGTGAAAAGTATGCTCCAATAGCAGCATCAAATGGAATCTTAGTAGTAGATAACTCTAGTCACTGGAGAATGGACCCAGATGTGCCTTTAGTAGTTCCTGAGGTAAATCCAGAGGCAATAAAAGAACACAAAGGCATAATAGCTAATCCTAACTGCTCTACTATACAAGCTATGGTTCCTCTTAAAGCACTTGATGATAAGTACAAAATTAAGAGAGTAGTATACTCTACTTACCAAGCTGTATCTGGTTCTGGTGTTAAAGGAGTTGAGGATTTAGAGCAAGGAATGAATGGTAATCCTACTGGATTCTACCCTCATCAAATCTCTTACAATTGTCTTCCTCATATAGATTCATTTACTGAAAATGGATATACTAAGGAAGAAATGAAAATGGTAAATGAAACTATGAAAATACTTAATAATTACGACTTAAAAATAACTGCAACTACTGTAAGGGTTCCAGTAAGAAATGGTCACAGTGAATCTATAAACGTTGAATTTAATAATCCATTTGAATTAGAAGGTTTGGTAAAAACACTTGAAGAAGCTCCAGGGGTTGTAGTAGTTGATAATCCTGCTAATAATGAATATCCAACTGCTGTAGAATTTGACAATAGAGATGAAGTATTTGTTGGAAGAATAAGAAGAGACTTTAGTGTTGATAATGGTGTAAATCTTTGGGTTGTTGCTGATAATATAAGAAAAGGTGCTGCAACTAATGCAATTCAAATAGCTGAAATGGCTTTATCATACGATTTAGTATAATATGCAAAATTGTATAAATATATAATTTTGTAAAATATTAATAATAACACAAAAACAAGCATTAGAAGTAACTGTAATATAAAACACAAAAATAAAAAAGAGGGGATTGATTTTATATGATATTTAAAGGTTCTGCTGTTGCTCTAGTTACACCATTTACAAAGGATAACAAAGTTGATTTTGACAAATTAGGCGAATTGGTTGAATACCAAATAGCTAATGGTACTGATGCTATAGTATCTTGTGGTACTACTGGTGAAGCTAATACTATGACTGATGAAGAACAACTTGCTACTATTAAGTATGTTGTAGAAAAAGTTAATAAAAGAGTTCCTGTTATAGCTGGAAGTGGTTCTAATGATACTATGCACTCAGTTAATCTAAGCCAAGAAGCTGAAAAATTAGGAGTAGATGCTCTATTAATCATAACTCCTTATTACAATAAAGCTAATAAGTCTGGACTTAAACGTCATTTTGAAACAATAGCTAACAGTGTCAAACTTCCAATTATACTTTACAATGTCCCTGGAAGAACTTGTGTAAATATAAGCCCTAGCCTTATAGTTGAACTTGCTAAAATAGATAATATAGTTGCTGTAAAAGAAGCTAGTGGAGACCTAGGACAGGTTGCAGAAATAGCTAGCTTAGTACCAGATGACTTTGCTATCTACTCTGGTAACGATGATACTATACTTCCTTTATTGTCTTTAGGAGGTCAAGGAGTTATATCAGTACTTGCTAATGTTTGCCCTCAAGAAACTCACGATTTAGTAGCCAAATTCTTTGAAGGCGATATAGAAGGTTCTAGAAAATTACAACTTGGTATGGATGCTCTAATCGCAGCTTTATTTATAGAAGTAAATCCTATACCAGTTAAGACTGCAATGAATTTATTAGGATTCAATGTTGGAGATTTAAGATTACCTCTAGCAGAAATGGACCCAGCAAATTTAGAAGTATTAAAGAAAGAATTAGTTAACTTTGGACTAAAAGTTAATGCATAGTAAAAATTGATGCATGGTAAAAAATAAGTTTGGTCAAAAGTTAGCCCTTAATCATAGGAGGAAATTATGTTAAAAGTTATAGCAACTGGTTATGATGGAAAAATGGGTAAGATTTTAGCCGATACTATAAGAGAAGATAGTGAATTAGAATTAGTTTGTGTTGCAGCTAGAGGTATGGATAGCTGTGAAGGTGACCTTAAAATCTATGAAGATATGAGCACTATAGTTGAAAAAGTTGACGTAGTTATAGATTTTTCTCATCACTCTAATTTAGATAATATCTTATCTTATGTTTTAAAAACTAAGACACCTTTAGTAATCGCTACTACTGGATATAATGATGAAGAAATGAACAAAATACATGAAGCGGCTAAAGTTATTCCTGTATTCCAATCATATAATATGTCTCTTGGTGTAAATGTATTAGTAAAATTGGTTAAAGATGCAGCTAAATTATTAGAAGGATTTGATATAGAAATAATAGAAAAACATCACAACAGAAAAGTAGATGCCCCAAGTGGCACAGCTGTTATGATTGCTAACGCTATAAAAGATGTTTTACCAAACGTTGAAAATAATTATGGTAGATATGGTCGTAGTGCGAAAAGACAACCAAACGAAGTTGGTATTCATGCTGTAAGAGGTGGAAACATTGTTGGTGAACATGATGCTCTATTTGCTGGAGATAATGAAGTACTTACAATAAGCCATCAAGCACAATCTCGTGGTATCTTTGCAAGTGGTTCTATAGCTGCTGCTAAATATTTAGTTAAACAAAAACCAGGATTTTATAATATGGACAGCATGTTAGGATAATAACAATAATATAATGAGAATACACAGTATAACTCAAATATATACAATAGATAAATTTATTTGATACTATGCTTATATAATAAAAAATCTGTAAAATAAAATGTAAATAATGAAAAGTAAGTATATACTAAAATTGATAAATAAGTATATAATAAAAGAAATATAATGAAATACAAGGAGAATTAACAAATGGTAAATTTAAACGATGCTTATGAAATAGCAAGATATATAAAAGAAGTTAAAAAGAAAACACCTGTTAAGGTATATGTAAATACTAACTCTTTACATTTCCAATCAACTGATAAATTTAAAGTATTTGGATGCAATGGTTCTTATATATTTATAGGTGACTATGAAGATATAATGGAAGTATTAGATAAACATGGTAAAGATATAATAGATACTCATGTAGAATACGATAGAAGAAATTCTGCTATTCCTCTAAAAAATACTTTAAGTGAACATGCAAGAATTGAGCCAGGTGCAATAATAAGAGACATGGTTACTATAGAAAAAAATGCTGTTGTCATGATGGGAGCTGTTATAAATATAGGAGCTGTTATTGGTGAAGGTTCTATGGTAGATATGAATGCTGTTATTGGAGCTAGAGGTACTCTTGGTAAAAATGTTCATCTAGGTGCTGGAGCTGTTGTTGCTGGTGTTTTAGAACCACCTTCTGCTACTCCTGTTATAGTTGAAGATGATGTTTTAATAGGAGCTAATGCAGTTATTCTTGAAGGTGTTAGAATCGGTAAAGGTGCTGTTGTTGCAGCTGGTGCTATTGTAACTACTGACGTAGAAGCTGGTGCTGTTGTTGCTGGTTCTCCTGCTAAAGTTATAAAAATGAAAGATGAAAAAACGGCTGACAAGACTAAACTTATGGATGACCTTAGAAATTTAGACTAATTAAATAAGTAATGTATAAGCAAAGGGGTGTCTCAACATGAATTTAATTCATTAGAGACACCCTCTTTTTATAATATTTAATTTATTCAATATAGTTTCTTATTTTTATTCTTGTTTATCCTTATCAAATCCGACTGCTTATTTCCACTATGTTTATTTATTTTACTAAATCTGATTACTTATTTTTATTGTATTTTATTCATTCTTATTCAGCATTTTAAACTATCTTAACTTTACCTTAGATTAATACATCGAACCACTATTTACTACTGGTTGTGCATCTTTATTACCACAAAGAACCACCAATAGATTACTTACCATAGCTGCTTTACGTTCTTCATCTAAAGTTACAACATTATTTTCACTTAAATTAGTTAGTGCCATTTCTACCATACTCACAGCCCCCTCAACAATCTTTTTACGTGCTGCTATTATAGCCTCTGCCTGTTGACGTTGTAACATCGCTGCTGCAATCTCTGGTGCATAGGAAAGGTGAGTAATTCTCACTTCACACACTTCAATTCCTGCAATATCAACTCTTGATTGTAATTCGTCTTTTAATTTATCTGCTATTTCCTGACTGCTACCACGAAGAGATTTCTCATCTCCATCTTCAGACACATCGTATGGATAAAGTCTTGAAACATTACGAATAGTTGAATCACATTGAATAGATAAAAATGTATTATAATTATCCACATTAAACACAGCCTTAGTTGCATCTATAACTTTCCAAATTACAACAACTCCTATTATAATTGGATTCCCTAGTAAATCATTAACTTTCTGTTTTTCATTATTAAGAGTCATCGTTTTTAAAGATACTTTTTTCCCTCTTGGATTAGATGATATATCTACTTTTTCATCAGAAGAAGATTTTGATACATTAATTCTCGATGATGTTGGATTTATTGCTGAACAAAATGGATTTACCCAATAATATCCCTCTTTTTTTATAGTTCCATAATAGTTACCAAACAAAACTAGAACTATAGCTTCTTTAGGATTAATCATTTTTAGACCAAAACATAGGATAAAGTCTACCAGTATAAATACAAGCCCTAAAATTAGCATAAGTGAGCCTATCCCAGCAAAACCATTATCAAGTTTTATTATTCCAAAAACCATGATGCTTATTGAAACTATTAAAAACAAGATAATCATTATCAAAGCCACTACTCCATTAAATGTTTTCGCTTCTTTCTCTTGATAAGTTTTTTCTTCTTTTAACATATCTATCACTCCCATATTCGTGTATTAAGTTAAGATATTTCTAATTTAATAATATCACTTTTAATGCCCTAAATGTTGAATTTAAAGTTAATACTCTAAATTTTCACCTATATATATCTTTAGTATTTTTAATATATCAATATTAATTTTTAAATGCCTTTTATGAAATATGAACTTATATTTAATATATATTAAATTTGAGTACACTTTTTTAAATATCCAGTAAATTGTAACCCTATTATCACTAATATTATTTTATATAGATTATATTAGTGATAAAATAAACTTATAGTAATACAACAAATTTTTATTAATTTCATAGGAGGAATTTATGTTGAAAGTTATAATTAGCGGTTATAATGGAACAATGGGAAGAGTATTAGCAGAATGTGTAAAAAAGGATAGTGAATTACAACTAGTGTGTGGTGTAGCTAGGTCTGCTGATGAAAAAGGTTGTCATGGTGATACAAAACTTTATAAAACAATGACTGATGTAACTGAAAAAACTGATGTCATAATAGATTTTTCACATCATGCAACTTTAGAGCCAATATTATCATATGCACTAAAAAATAATACACCTGTGGTATTAGCCACTACTGGCTATGATGAGAGTGATTTAAACAGAATAGAAGAAGCATCAAAAAGTATTCCTGTATTATTGTCATCAAATACATCTCTTGGAGTGAATATCTTAATCAAATTAGTTAAAGATGCATCAAAAATGCTAGATGGCTTTGATATTGAAATCATAGAAAAACATCACAATAGAAAAGAAGATGCTCCTAGTGGAACTGCTACTATGATAGCAAATGCAATTAAAGAAGTATTACCAGAAAGTATAAACACACATGGAAGATATGGTAGAGATTGTAAAAGAAAAGCAAACGAAATTGGAATACACTCTATAAGAGGTGGTAATATAATCAGCGACCATGACGTTATATTTGCAGGAGATAATGAAGTTCTTACATTAAGTCATCATTCTCAATCTGATGAGGTATTTGCAAACGGTTCTATAATCGCAGCTAAATTCTTAGTTGGTAAACAATCTGGACTTTATAAAATGTCAGATATATTAGGATAGCTTTTTATACATAATAAATCTCAATCTATTTAAATATCCATATTTTAAAATTTGAATACTTAATAGATTGAGATTTTAACATATTTCTAAAGTTTATAACTTCTATCTATTTCTTTTGCATATAAATATTTTCTTATCTATTATTTCACTTATTGATATATAATAATATCTTTTACTATCTTATAGTTTTTTATTTCTCATATAAATTATTGTATTCTATACACTGATACATAACCAGATGGAGAAGTACCTGTTGTTCCTGAGCCAAAGGTAAAACTTAAAGTTATTGCTGCTGCTCTAGCGTCAACTAAAAAACTTAAACTTACACTTACATCTGATGAGGTAAGTGTATTTACTGCTTTTGCTACAAAGTTATTTTGAGCTGTTCCATTAAAGTTAGTTGTAATTGCCATAAACCCTGCAAGTGAAAGCGTAGCACGTATACCAAAAGATACATTATACACTCCTCCAACTGCAAGATTTATAGTACTACTTGTTGGTAAAGTTATATTAGTTCCATTTATAAATGATGAATTAAATGTCACCAATGAATTATTCACTAAGCTTGGAGAAGTTACTGTAAATTGTGCATTATTTGATGCTAATGCTCCAGTTGCCCCTGTGTTTCCTGTTGGACCTGTTGCTCCATTGGCCCCTGTTGCTCCTGTTGCTCCTGTTGCTCCTGCCACTCCATTGGCCCCTGTTGGGCCTGTTGGGCCTATTGCTCCTGCTGTTCCTGCTGCTCCTGTTGCTCCTGTGTTTCCTGTTGGACCTGCTGCTCCATTGGCCCCTGTTGCTCCTGTTGCTCCTGTGGCACCAGCTGCTCCATTAGCTCCTGTTGGACCTGTTGGACCTATTGCACCTGCTGCTCCATTAGCTCCTGTTGCTCCTACTGCTCCTGTTGGACCTGCTGCTCCATTGGCTCCGGTTGCTCCAGTTGCCCCAGTTGGACCTACTACTCCATCTGCTCCTGTCGGGCCTGTTGCTCCTACTGCTCCGGTTGGACCTATTGCTCCATTGGCTCCGGTTGCCCCTGTTGCTCCAGTTGGACCTATTGCTCCATCTGCCCCTGTTGCTCCTGTCACTCCAGTTGCCCCTACTGCTCCATTGGCTCCGGTTGGGCCTGTTGCTCCTACTGCTCCTGTTGGGCCTATTGCTCCATCTAGACCTGTTGCTCCTACTGCTCCGGTTGGACCTACTTCCCCATCTGCTCCTGTTGGACCTGTTGCTCCTATTGGACCAGTAGAACCTGTTACTCCATTTAATCCCGTTGCTCCTGTACTTCCTGTTGGACCTGTTGCCCCTGTATTTCCTGTTGCTCCTGTTTCTCCAGTTACTCCATTGGCTCCTGTTGCTCCAGCATTTCCTGTTGGACCTGTTATTCCATTGGCTCCTGTTGCTCCTGTATTTCCTGTTGCTCCGGTTGGGCCCGTTGCTCCTGTTGCTCCAGCATTTCCTGTTGGACCTGTTATCCCATTTGCTCCTGTATTTCCTGTTACTCCGGTTGGACCTGTAGAACCTGTTATTCCATTTACTCCTGTGGCTCCTTTGTTTCCTGTTGACCCTGTTATTCCATTAGCTCCAGTTGCTCCTGTATTTCCTGTTGGGCCTGTTATTCCGTTTGCTCCTGTTGCTCCGATATTTCCTGTTGGGCCTGTTATCCCTGTAGCTCCATTAGCTCCAGTTGCTCCTGTATTTCCTGTTGGGCCTGTTATTCCATTGGCTCCAGTTGCTCCTGTATTTCCTGTTGGCCCTGTTATTCCATTGGCCCCTGTTGCTCCAGTCGTTCCTTTAGGACCTGTTGGCCCTGTTGGACCTGCAGGACCCGTTGGACCTGTTGGGCCTATATCTTGATACAAACTTGGACCTGAATTGTCCTTATAATTACTCATATAATAAATCCTCCCTATTTTAAAATTAGAGCAACACTCTATAAATATTGAGTATTGCTCTAATTAATTATATGAATCGACAATTTTTTATGTGAGAATATATCTATTTACTTATATCAATATCTATACTTTGATTGTTAAAGGTTGTTACATTATTATTATTTTTACCCCAGTCTTCTATTATTGGAGTAACACTTATTTTCTTAACATTTTTTCTAATTTCATATTCTAAATAAGATTCAACATATTTACCTTTAGGATAACCTAAGTCATAGCCTCCTGCACCGCCAACAAATTCTAATTTTTTTCCTCTTCCATCTTTAAGTTCAAACTCTAATATTTTTGGTGCATTATCATCCTTATCAAAATTATATTTATTAGTTTTAAATCCATATATTATCCTAATCTTTGTAGGAGAAACTCTTACTTCTTTCAACACTAAATCAACATCAATATCTTTATTTTTTAATCTTACATTCTTATCTACATTATAAATTCTTGTATCTTTAACTATATTTGAACCATTTATATTCGTATTAAATGACCAATTTCCACTAAGATATCCATTTAAGTGCTCACCTTCTACTCCTCCCATATTTCCTATCTCTATCTCTTTTGATGTCTTTATACTCTTATTTAACTCATACTCGACTTTATTTATACTTATCTTTATATCATAGTCTTTATTTAAATCTATATTTTTTAATAAATCAAAATTTTCTACATCACTTTTTCCATCTCCATCTTTATCTAGATTATCAAGCTTACATGTCATAACCATATTAGTAGTGCCATCTTTATTTTTTTCTGATGTAGAAGCACCTGTTATTGAAACAAAGTTCATATCTCCAACTTTAATTTTAATATCATCAATTCCTAAGAATCCATTTTGTTTCTTTAACCCCAAAGCATCTTTATCAAGCTTACTATCATCAACACTTATGTTGAGGAATAGTTCTCCATCTCCAAGCATAATCTCATTTAACTTTATACTGATTCCTTTATCTGTAGCAACACTATCTACAATGTTTTTATAAGGTTTGAGTTCTTCAGTATCCTTATTAAAGAAATATTCTATTTGTTTTCCTATATGTTGCATATATGCTAGAGTAGTTTCATTAGTAAATGCAGATGTACCTAAAATAACTACTGATAATCCCCCTACTAGAGCATACCTCTTAAAATTATTATTCTTCTTATTATATTGAATCTTAGATTTCATTCTCTTTTTCATCTTAGATTTCTCTTCACTACTTAATACAATGTCATCATATTCTTCTATATCTATATTTGTCTCATTAAATAAATCAAATTTATCTTTCATAAAAAATCTCCTTTTCCTCTATATTTTTTATATTCAAATACTTGCTATTATTCATTTTATATTTAAGCTTTCTTCTTATTTAAATGAATTTTCATCTTTTTTCTACCTCTTGAAAGTCTATTATGTAGATTTTCAACAGTAGTTTCATTTTGTATAGCTATGTCTTTTAGAGAAATATCTTCTAAATAATACTTTCTAAAGAGTTCTGCATCTTTATCACTTAATGTACTTATAAGGTCATTTACTTCTTCTTCAATTTCTTTTTTATCCAATTTTTTATCTATATAGAGTATTTCTTTATCTTCCAATTCTAAATGCATATTATTGTTTGTGTACTTTTTCCTATAATTGATTGCTCTATATTTAGAGATAGAACCTATCCAATTTTTAAATGAATTTTTTTCAATATCAAATTTTTCTATGTTATTCCATATTGATAAAAGTACATCATCTATACATTCTTCTTCATAAATTCTAGCATTAGCAAGTGTTCTTCTGACTATAGATGTTATAAAATTCCCATACTCATCAATAAGCATTTCCATACCTTTTTCTTTTTGCTTTTTTATATTTTTGATTATAAGTTTATCCTCCAATTTAATACCTCCTTTGTAAAAGCCTTTACAATTACTAATACAATTAAAAATCTCATTTCCTATCAATTATTTAAATTTTTTTTATTATATTATAAAAATAAAACCAGTTAATCTGTATAAAGTTAAATTAATCCTACTTTAAATTGCTTTTTAAATGAAAAAAGCCCCAACACGATTAATAAAAATCATATTAAGGCATCCACAAAATTATATAATTGCTTATCTATCTTCATCAGTAACATTGAATATATAAGGAACATTTCTATAGTAATCACCAAAATCAAATCCATATCCAACTACAAATTTATCTTCTATTTCAAATCCACAATAATCTGGTACTAAATCTACTTTTCTTCTACTTGGTTTGTCCAAAAGAACACAACATTTTAAACTAGATGGGTTTTTAGCTTTTAAATGCTTTAATACAAAATCCATAGTTAATGCAGAATCAGTAATATCATCTACAACTAATACATCATATCCTGCTATATCAGTAGTAACATCCGCAACTACTTTAACCCTTCCAGTACTTTCTTCACTATTTCCATAACTAGATGTAGTCATAAAATTAACTCTAAGAGGTAAATTTATATTTCTAACTAAGTCCGCACAAAATATAAAACTACCTTTTAATAGAGAAACTACCATAAGATTTTTATCTTTATAGTCTTTTTCTATAACTGCTCCTAATTCTTTTAATTTATCTTTAATTTTTTCTTCTGAATACAACACTTCCCATTTTTTTGTTTCTATATCCATAAAAAGACCTCCAATTGTAATAATCCTTCTTAATTTTATAAGAGATTGCTCATTTTTTCAATACTCTTATTCAATATTAGCCAATATTATTGAGTTTTTAAGTACATTCAACAATTATTAACAATGTATCTTATATTTTAAGTAGTCGATATATTAATACTAAATTACATACTATATATTTTAGACAAAAAAAGAAAAAACTTGCAATAACAAGTTTTTTCCATTTATACATAATCACATTTTATTAGGGGTACTAACCAAATTTATTTATGCTATTTTTATTGTATTTATAATATAAAAATATTTTAAAATACTAATCAACTTTATTCATATCATTCATTACATTTAGGATTATCTCATCTGTTATAGACATACCTTTATCACTTACTCTACCTAAGTTTTGTATACTTTGCTCAACACTTGAACCAACTATACCATTTAGTGGTGGTACAAAACAATCCTGCTTAGCTATTATAGCACTTTGTACAGCAGCAGATGCAGCAGATGATAATTTCAATGCACAACCAGCTTTTGCTCCATCACATATCATTCCACTTAAATCAGCTATCATATTTTCTATAGCTCCCTCTATTTGCTTTTCAGTACCATTCATAAGCCAAGAGATACCAGCAGTTGCTCCAGTAGATGCAGCAACTCCACATCCACATACAGCAGATAATCTTCCTGTATAGTTTTTGATATAACCAGTTACTAAATGTGATATAGCTAAAGCTTTTGCTAGTCTTTCATCAGATTGTGGGAATTTTTTATTGTAAGCAACTATTGGAAGAATTGCTGTTAAGCCGTGGTTACCACTTCCATTTGAACTCATAACAGGCATTTTTATTCCTGCCATTCTAGCATCTGAAGCTCCAGCAGTTAACATCATTGCATAGTTTATAACATCATTACCTAAAAGACCTTCTTCCATAGATTTTTTAATTCCATATCCAACACCTATACCAGTTTTTTGCTTTAATCCATACTCAGCCATTTCTTCATTCATTTTTACTCCATCTAGTAAAAACTCTATATCTTTAAAATCCATATCTTCTATATTTTTTACTAACTCTTGTATAGTTACAGTATCCATTAAGCTTTCAGCTTTTTCTGCTGAAGCATTTGAAGCTGATACTTTTGGTTCATTATCTAGTAATACTTCTCCATCTTTCTCAAAGTATGTGAAGTTGTCATGTTTAGTTCTTATTCTAACCTTAGAAGTATGATTTGCTCCTTTTAATACAACCTCTATAAACACTTTCTCTTTTGTATCTGCAGGTGCTATTGATAAAGGATTATTATCTATATAATCTTCAGCTATTTTAACTTCTTCCTTTGTTAAGGTCTCTAACACACTT
Organism: Clostridioides sp. LIBA-6822; assembly: GCF_056688955.1. Classification (NCBI taxonomy): domain Bacteria; kingdom Bacillati; phylum Bacillota; class Clostridia; order Peptostreptococcales; family Peptostreptococcaceae; genus Clostridioides; species Clostridioides sp. LIBA-6822. The sequence goes on from NZ_CP196995.1 coordinate 3,817,017, forward strand.
AATCCGTTTTCAGAATGTCCACCTACTATACCTAGAGCTGCTGCTATTTTTAATCCTAATCTTTCAGTACCTGGTATACCTACGCACATACCATTTTTATAGATACTAGGACTAACTAACATACGATTTTCAACGACTTCTTCTCCTAATAACTCTTTTGCCTTTGCACATGCTAGTGCTAAAGCTACTGGCTCAGTACATCCTACTGCTGGCTTAACTTCTGCCTTTAACATTTCCACTAATTCTTTTCTTATATCTCTCATTTTATATAAACCTCCCAATTAAGTTTAGATTTAGTACTCAAATAATTCTATTAAATAATTTCTTATCTATATTTATAGCAATATACATGCCATATTCTTTATTTTTTTTATTTTTTTATTTTTGATATGCTACAATCATTGGTATGGCTAATTCTATGTATATATTTTTTTTATTTATATAGAGATTTTATATTTTTTTCAATTGCTAAAATAGCGACAATTTCGCAAAAAGACAAAAAAAAATCTCAAAATGAGATTTCATATCATTTTGAGACGGTTCAAATATACTATCTAAATATATATATTCAAAATACTCATAATAAAAATTATGCTATTCTTAAAAGTTATAAATTAAAAAAAATTCAAACAATTAATATTTTTATTTGTATTTACGTTTTATACAACTTTTTATTACCTTCTTATATTACTATGAGATTATATTGTATTTTTCAATTTTTCTATATAATGTAGCTCTTGATATTCCAAGTGCTTTAGCTGTTAATTCTTTATCTTTTTTATAATCTTTGTATTTATTTAAAGCTTTTATTATCTCAATTTTCTCAAGTTCATCAAGTGGAATTACTTTATCACTTTTAACTTCTAATTCTTCTACAGATGTATTTTTTATTTTTTGAGGAATCACATTCATTGTAATTATTGGAGATGAAGACATGTTCACACTATATTCAATGATATTCTGTAACTCTCTTATATTGCCTGGCCACTTATATTCAATCAAGGTATCAACAACCCTACTGTCTATATCAATAACATTTTTAGCTAGTTTTTTTGAATACTCTTTAACCATATGCTTAATTATAAGTGGTATATCATCTTTTCTTTCTCTTAAACTTGGTAATTTTATAGGTATAACATTTAATCTATAATATAAATCTTCTCTAAATGTCCCATTTTGAACCATTTTTTCTAAATCTTTATTTGTTGCAGCAATAATTCTTACATCAATTAAAACATTTGATTTACTTCCAATCTTATTGAGCTCTTTTTCTTGTAATACTCTCAATAGCTTTGACTGTAAATGCAAACTCATATCTCCTATCTCATCTAAAAAGATACTTCCTTTATGAGCTACTTCAAACATTCCAAGCTTTCCACCTTTTTTAGCTCCAGTAAAAGCTCCCTCTTCATATCCAAATAGTTCACTCTCCAATAAATTATCTGGTATCGCTGCACAGTTTACAGCTATAAAAGGATTATCAACCCTATTACTATGATTGTGTATGGCTCTTGCAAAGAGCTCTTTACCCGTTCCACTTTCACCAGTAATAAGTACTGTTGAAGTTGATTTAGAAGCCATCAGTGCTTCTTTTTTAGAATTTCTTATAGCTGTACTTTCTCCAATTATATTTTCCAGTTTTATCTTATAATCTTTATTAATCTTATTGTAGTTTTTTATAGCGTCTCTTTTATCTATAAAGTCAATAACGTATCCTTTTAATTCATTTTTTAATACTATTTTATTGATGTTATATATTCCCTTTGAATCATATCCATATCTCTTATAAAAAAAGCTACATGATTTATCTTTCTTAAAGTTATTTATAGAAGGCTTCTGTATAAAGTCTAATTCAGCAAATATGTTTTTGCCAGTTATATTATCTTTTAGATTAAAAAGCTCTTTAAATTTTGAGTTATATTTATCAATTTTACCATCTACATCAATAGATACAACTGCCTTGTCCATATTGTTTAATAAAGTTTCTAATTTTTTCTTTTCTAATTCCAGTTCATATGTTTTAATTTGAGCTTTTAATTTGCTAGATATTAAATCTGCCATCTTGCCTAAAAAGTTTATAAGACCACTTTTATTATTTTCTATAATCTGTGCCTGCTCTTTTGTAAAGGCTATAAGACCTATAACACCATGAGAATCACCATCACATATAATAGGGCAACACACCTCTGCAAACTCTACACAAGCATCATTTTTATAACATTCCTTACATATATCACTACTCTTTGGGTCATCAATCAGTATTGTAATCTGTTCTGTAAGTGATTTTTTAAAAGCCGTATACTTATCTACTTTCTCACCTATTTTATCTACATATACTCCTGTTCCTGCAATCCTAAATAACTCCTTATTTACTATAGTTACATCTATATTGAGTACTGATACTATAGCCTCAGCTATGTTTTGAATATCAGTTTTTATATATTCTAGACCTATCATAATCATCATTCCTTGTTTTTTCTTAACATAAGTATTTGTCTTATTTCTTTAAGAATTAAGTATATCTTATTTAAAGTAAATTGGATTGACATTAGGACTACAAAGAGCATAACAATTATTATCAACTCATAATTTATTTCCATCTAAACATCTCCTTATAACAAAAGACTAGGCTTAACCTAGTCTTTTATATTATATCCATATTTATATTTTAACTCATTTATCTTCTTTTTCCCACATAAATATATTTTAATTTATTTGACTCTTTAATCATACCGTCAAAGTTTAATCTTGAAAATATATTGAATACTTCATGTGGATAGTGAATCTTTGCAACAGAACCACAAAACTTATGTTTAAGATAGTTTAACTTAACTTTTAAATTTTTTAAATTTAAATCCTCTAATATAACCTCTCCATTGCCCTTTAAAACTCTTTGTATTTCGGATGAAGCTTTTTCACAATCTGTAATAACATTAAATTGGTCTACTATTATTATCTTGTTGAAATGATTATCATCAAATGGTAAAAACTCTAACTTACCTTTAACTACATTGCAATTTTCATTATATACTAAAGAGTAACAGACATCTTCATAGTTACTATTCTCCAGTATAGTTACAGAAGTACCAAGACCTCTTAATCTCTTGCCTAGGTTTCCTATATGACCAACAAGCAATATTTTATCACCTACATTATACTCAATTGTATCCAAAAAACATTCTAATTCATCAGATGTATATTTAGCTTTAACTGGCTGTCTATTTATCTGATATAATATGCTTTTCACAATGCTTCACCTCTTCATTTCCTCAATTATAAATTATGTACAGATTACATTATAATAAATGGCGAGCAACTATTCAAGAGATATTTCATTAGTATTTTTTTAAACAATCTTTATGCATTTTAATATGTTATTATAGCGAAATTATTAGTATTTTGTTCATAAAAAACAGTATACTTTTTGAGTCTATTCATTGTTATTTTCATCCAGTTTTTTTATTTTCGATATTGATACTTCATATGCCATTTTTTTAATCACATTATTTTCATCTATTTTTTTCTCATACTCTCTACTTTGAACCCTACCCCAAAGCTGTATTCTATCACCAACCTTTAGATTCTTTGCAAATTTAGCATTTCTTCCCCAAACTATAGATGGTATATAATCAGATTTGTTATAAGGTCTATTTATAGCCACTAATAAATCAGTTATTTCCCTTCCTAGAGGTGTCTTCCTATACACAGGCTCCTTACATACATATCCATCTAGAAATATGCTATTAGGGTCCTTATTTTCCTCGTCTATGCTTTTTATTTCTCTGGCAAACACAGTAAGCACTAATCTATTTTTATTATTTAATGTTTTATTATATGATCTTAATTGTCCTACAACATTGACTAAATTTTGTTTATCGAGGTCAATGTCTTGAAGAAGTCTTTCTGATACAGTCATTGGAAGTATATCAAAAGAATCACTTAGTCTGTTTATTTTTATTTTCATGCTATAAAATTTTTCTCCAAATATCTCATGACTAAATTCTAGCTTATTGTCTAACTCCCCTCTTAAGTTTACTACGTTATTCTCATCTTTAACAGCTATCATATTTTATCCCTCCACAATTGTTAATTCTTATATTTCTGGTATCAGCTTATATAATAAATATATTTGTGAGAGATGTATTTTATTACAAATCTTTGATTGCTGTTTAAAAATTTTTATTTAGTTATAAATTTCATTTAATCTTTCAGTTTTAAACTTATAAAATTTCTATACGATTATATATCATCACTGATGAATTTCCCCATTTTAGCTTTAGATTAATTATGAAACTCTTTTAATGCTTTTTAAGTCATATATAACTCATTTTTAATACTTATATGCAAGTAAATTCAACAACTTAAATTTATACAAATAACTCAGACAACTATCAAGTCATTATAAACTTACTTTTTATTATATACAAGTTATATTAGACTTATTATGATAATATTTTTACTAATCTATTTTAATATATGAATACTTAGTCAGTTTATTGAGTATAAAATATAAATATTTAACTTCAAATTATACTTTAGTTTTTAGAAATATAACAATTTATACATCTAATTTACTAAATTATTATATATATTACATAATTGGCATGTTAATTGCTTTATATAATTATATTAATTTAATAAATAAAAAACTGCCTTAAAATATTAATTCAATATTCTAAAGCAGTTTATGATTTTTATTATTAGCTGTAATATTTAATAAATACTAAGCAGTCTTTTTATTTTTATTTGCAGCCATTATCATTGTAGCAGAAGTGTAAGCTATAACAACTATTACTAATGCTTTTAATATATCCATTGGTAGAGTTTTTACTATATATGCTGCTATGAAAACTCCTATTAAACCACAGATAGCTATTATAACTGATGCTTTTTTAGTATATGCATCTTCTTTTATGAATTTCATACTTGCAACTGGCATTAATAATGCACAAGAACCCATAACTATTGGGAATGCAACTTTTGAAGACATTCCTAAGAAATAAACCATTGCCATACCAGGAGCATATAGACCTATACCAGCTGTCATTAAAGCACCTAGTATAAAGTTACCTACTACACCTATTACTAATTTAACACCAGTAAGACCTAATTCATTTCCTCCACCTGGTAATACATTAACCCAAGGATGACCTAATAACATTAATACTGCTGTTAATGCTAGAGTCACACCCATAACAAGTTGTATTTTTCTCTCGTCCATTTTAGCTATTATTCCTGCACCTATATATGAACCAACAGCTGCTGCCACAACCATAGATACTAGAGTAACACCATCAACTGGTATGATTGATGTAAATATGAATGCTTCTGTTACAACTGGAATTGTATGTGCTACGTTTAATGTACCAGGCATTTTCTTATCTGGTATATTTAATTTTAAAGCTTTTGACATTGCTATTGTTGGAGCAAATGACCCTATTCCTAATGTATCAAAGAAATCTGTTATAAATCCTGTTACAGCAACTTTTGGAGTACTTTGTTCTTCTAGTTTCCCCTCTTTGTTTGCTTTAGCTACGTCTTTACCAAACACAACTGCAAAGATTGCTGCGAATACTACGTATAATGCCTTTAAGATTGCTACCATAATCCATCCTCCTATTTTTTTATTTTTTAATATATTCTGAATCTTATAGCCTAAAAGCTATAGAATAGTAGCCAATAAGAGGCTACTATTCTATTTTAATTTCCCAAGTTATTTATTACTTATTTAAGAATAAATCCATGTTTAAGTGGATCTTCTTCATCTATTACAAAGTGATTAAATCCAGTTATATAAGCAGAACCACTTATTTTAGGTACTACAGCATTGAAATCTGCAACTTTAGTTTCTTCAACTATTTCACCTTTGAATAAAGTTCCTAATATACTTTCATATACGAATTTTTCTCCTACTTTTAATTCACCTTTAGCATGTAAAGTAGCTAATTTAGCACTTGTTCCAGTTCCACATGGAGATCTGTCAACTTGACCTTGACCAAATATAACTACGTTTTTGTAAGTAGCTTCTGGATGAGTTGGCTCATCATATATTTCAACTAAGTCTACAGTTTTTATATGAGCTAAAGTTGGATGTTGTATTTCTATTTTTTCGTTTATTATATCTCTAAGTTTCATAGCTAGCTCAGTTAATTTACCAGCATTTTGAGGTTCGATTTTTAAACCTAATTGACTTGCATGTATTATAGCAAAGAAGCTTCCACCAAATGATATGTCAAATTTAACTGTTCCAACACCTGGTAAGTCAACTTCAACACCTTCTTTATATAAGAAAGCTGGTACGTTTAAGAATGATACTTCTTTAGCTTTTCCATCTACAACTGTAACATCTCCTCTTATTATTCCTGCTGGAGCTTCCATAACTACATGAGTTATAGGCTCTACTGCTGGAACTACACCTGTTTCTATAGCTGCTGTCATAGCTCCTATTGTACCATGGCCACACATGTTAAGGTATCCGCCACCGTCCATGAAGATTATTCCAAAGTCAGCATCTGGACAACAAGGTTGAGTCATTACAGAACCAAACATATCATTATGTCCTCTTGGCTCTAACATTATAGCAGTTCTTAAATAATCTAGATTTTTTTCTAAATATTCTTTTTTCTCAGGCATAGAATTTCCTTTTATGTTAGGTATTCCACCTACAACTATTCTAGTTGCTTCACCTGCTGTATGAGAGTCTATAGCTTGTATACTTCTGCTAAATTTCATATCAAATTCCCCCTTAGGTTTATTTTGCGTGCTCACGCATTTTTAATTTTAGGAAAGCTAATGCTTTTTTAACATCAACTTCATCCATGTGATTGTCTCCAACTACTTCTGTCTCTATGTAGCCTGTTGTCTTTTTATAATCAATTATAGTAGCTTTATCCAAATATGAATTGGTAATTACTAATCCATCTGCTCCTATAATAGTAAGACCTACTGTAGGTATATCTGATTTTACAAACTCTGATATAGCATTTGTAAAATCAATATGCTGGTTTCCTGCCATATCTAAAGTTATAATCACTCCATCAGGTCGCAATGATTCAATCCATCTTCCAAGTCTAGTTGCCAAAAATGTTTTCCATTCATTGTGCTCTGATGTCCCAACTACAACCACTCCTAACAAGTCTATGTCAGAATCATTATCTATCAAATCTAGTAATGGGTCTCTAAATATATGAAGTGATGTGTTTTTCATTGATGTAGAAATTCCCACAAAACTCATTCCCTTACTTAAATTTTTTATCCATGTTTTCTCATTTTAAGCTTTAAAAATGCCAAAGCCTTTTTAGCATCTATTTCATTTGTGTTGTTTTCTCCAACAACTTCTGTCTCAATACCTTCTTTTGATTTGTTCATATCAACTATTGTATTCATATATTGATTGCTTACAACAAATTTAGCTTGAGTACCATTAAATGTCACTCCAACTACAGGTATATCTCTTTTGCCTATTTCTTCAAATGTATTAGCATAGTCAACATGTGAGTTTCCCCATCCATCTGATGAAACTATAGCTCCATCTGCTCTCATGGCTTCCAGCCAAGCGGCCGTTCTTTGTCCCACAAAAGTCTTATTTTCATTTCCATCTGGAGTTCCTACTACTATTACTCCAAGTAAGTCTACATCTTTATCACTTTCAACGATGTCTAAAAGTGGGTCTCTAAAGTGATGAAGAGATGTTTCTTTTGTTGAAGGTCCTATTCCCATAATATCCACCTCTCTTAAGTCATAGCTCTAAGGGCACCATCTCTGTATTCATTAGGAGATATAATCATAGGTACATTTCCCATATCTATAATTGATGTTCCTCCTTCAAAACCACTAGGTTCCTTTGAGAATAACTGATTGTCATACATAGCACCTTGACCTGCTATTTGCTTTACTATGACAACCTTTTTTGCATTTGGTCGAATTTTGTCAAAATATTCACGAACTTGAGTAGCATTTCTTCCGTCTTCCATTTTCAAAGACGTTCTTATTTCTTGTATAAAATCATCACACGCTCTAAATGCTGCAAGTGGAAGTGTTCTTTCGAAAGGTAAACCTCCCTTTAGAGTTACATCCACATGAATTATATAATCTTCAACTGATGGAGTTCCATATCTACCAAACACCATTTGTTCTTTCAGAATACCTTCTGAAGAACCAAATTCATGCATTTGATTTCCATCTTCATCTGCACCAGTTAACATTACGTATACACCAGTTAAAGTATGTGTAATTCCCTCTCCCAATCTGCCTAAAACTTTGGTTGATATTGGTATAATGTCCATAATAGTGTTAATTTCTCTGTCATAATCTCCAGGCTTTATTATATCCACTTTTATGTCTGTTATTAAATCTTCTCTTTTTTTTATTTCATCTATACTTGATAAGTTGATTGTAAGTACATCTTTCTTTATAGAAGTTTTTGAACCGAAATTAACTTCATTCATATGAAACGGTTTTATAACAAGTCTTCTCATTATTTTTTCTTCCATAATATCCACCTTTGTTCTTAAAACCCCTCTCCCAACTGTATGGGAGAAGGGTTTTATATTTTCAAATATAAATTACATTTTAAACGTGAGCTTTATATTCGTATGGTAATGGAACTATCTTACCAGCAGATGGTATTGCTACTAATTGCTCTAATGTATCTCTTAGTATATGTGTTTGCATTTCTATGTTATGTGGTTCACCAGCATTAGCACCCATTGGAACTAATGGAGCAACTGCTCTAGGAGTTCCGTTTTGTCTAACTACTGGAGGAAGAGCTGCAATTATTATTGTAGGTATTCCAGCTTCCTCTATTGCTCTCTGCACGATCACGGCAGTTCTATGGCAAGTACCTCAGCCAGCTGTCATGACTACACCGTCTACTCCTTCTTCCTTAAGTTTAGCAGCGATAGCAGGACCAGTTTCTTCAGTGAAGACATGTTGGTTTCCTCCACCACCCATGAATGCATAGTGCATAGGAGCTACTGCTTTTATAAATCCTTCTGCAGCTAATTCATGTAATCTATCTATAGGAAACATACAGTTTATATCTTTGTTTACATCTCCATTGTCATATCCACCATGTGATACCATCATTTCATCAACTGTAGCTGTATTAGGTACTGCTCTAAATGTAGTATCTCCTGCTAGATTAAATCTCTTGTCAGATTTTAAGTGAACACCAGCTGCTGTAGCTAAAGCTATAGTCATATCTTTTAATTCTTTAGTTACAGGAGTCCAAACTGGAGGAGGTGTTATTGGAACGAATATTTCAGATTGAAGTCCTTGTACTGTTGTAAGGCTCATATATTTCCTCTCCCTTCTATTTTCAAACGATTATTTATTATTTTTCTTCTTGCTTTGATTGCATTTCTGCTTGTTTTTCTTTTTCTCTCCTAATATTTTCTACATACTCTTGATTAGGCTCTGGACTTAATACCTCAGGATAGCTTAGCATGAATCCAACTTCTTGACCTATCTTAAGTTCGTAGTCAGTTATAAGCATTCTATTAGGTATTTTAAATTGTCCAAGTCTACCTTTCAGGTCTATAGTCACTCCACCACCTTTGATGTCAACTATAATACCCTCATAAAAAGTCTCTGATGAGATATATTTTAATCTATCCATTATAATTCTACCTCTCTACACTGTTTTAAACTTGGATCTAAATTTATACTATTATCTAAATCTTAGTTTTCGTCTTTTTCGTATATTTCTCTTCTTTTCTTACTCATTGGTAAAGATTGCTCATTATCTTCTAATGCTATTTTTTCTCCTGTAACTTTTTCTATAGCCTCTATGTTATTTAATTTAACATTTGGATTCCATTTTCTTTCAGGAGCTTTAACTTCTACACCAGCTATAGCATTTTTAAGCATAGCCATTATTCTAACAGCATCTTCTGGAGCTAATGTATTGTTAGATAATATTTCATTCTCTATACCTTGTTTAGACTTGTTATTGTCTACCATGTGAGTCATGTACTTATTACCAACAACTAGAGCACCTTGAACAGCTGAGAAACTTACACCAACTACTGGTATACCTCTCATACCTATTTGCTCTATGTGAGATGCGAAGTCTATATGGTTATTTCCGAAACCTTCAGTAGTTACTACAGCTCCATCAACTTCCATAGCTTCAACTAACATACCTAATCTCTTAGATACATAGAATTTCTCAGCATTTACTTGTGGAGAACCAACAAATACAACACCTACTAAATCTATTTCTTCATCTTCCATAGCTCTTATTACTAATGGCTCTCTCCAGTAATGTCTTGACATTTCTTTTGATGCAGGTCCTATACAAGTTAATGCATGGATACCACCATCTAATACTTCAAGTGGAGATAATACAACTGGCATGTTTCCTAAGTCAACGTTTGGTTGAGCTCCTAATGTACCAACTGGCTCAACTGGTAATATTAGGTTATCATGCATTGCACCTTGTCCCATTATTTCTTTTATAACAACAACTTTCTTTTTACCTTCTCTTCTGTATTGCTCTATTACTTCTTCGTCAACTACTAAAGAGTTGTCAACTGTTTTTAATGCTTCTCTTATTTCTTGAGTTACATAGTCAAATGCACGGTGAGCAGCTAGAGGTCCTGGTCTTTCCATGTTAGTTCCTGCTTTTATTGTTACTTGACCTTTGATGAATATTTCACCTTTGTCAGCAGCACCTGGTCTACCCCACATCATAGTAGTATTTAACTCACCTTCTGAAGAACCGAATTCACCTATTTGAACTCCATTTTCATCTGTACCAGTTAATACCATTACAGCTCCATCTATAACTCTAGTTATACCTGAACCTAATTCGCCTTCTTCTTTAGTAGCGATTGGTTGTATATCTAATACAGCTTCACTGTAAGTTTCATATTTATCAGGAGTTATTATTTCTAACTTCATATCTACAACTAACTCTTGAGTATCATTAGCTTCTTTACATATTTCTTCAGCATTTCTGATGTATAAAGTAGTTCCTTCTATTTTAGTTTCATCAGCAAATTCAACTTTGTCTATTTTAAAGTGTTTTTTAGTTAAGCTTCTTAAAAGTTTCTTTTCTGCAACTTTTGGAGCTACTTCTACTGCACCTGCTACTGGAGCAGCAACGTTTGCTACTGGAGCAGCAACTCCTGCTTGACCAGCTACTGATAAAGGTATTTCTAAACTTATATTTTTACCTTCACCTATGTGTATTTTAACTGTTTCACCTAAAACTCCTGTGCTTACTGGCACTACTGCTTCTAAAGCTGCTGGAGCTTCTTCTACTACTGCTTCTTCTACTACTTCTTTAGCCTCTCCTGCTTTGTATCCTTCTACGTTTTCTGTAGTCATTGGAGATAACGCATCTAAAGTTTCTTTTAACTTAGCTCCTAGTACTTGACCTATAGTTAATCCATTTTCTGGTATTGTTAATAATCCAGAATCCTCTAAGTCTGCAAATATTGCTGGATCTTCTAAGTTTTCTGGTGCTATTATTGTTCCCGCTTCAAATCTACAACAACATACTGCTGGGTCATTTGCATGGGCTTGAGCTGTTTCTAAAGTTATTGACATAGTATAAAATACCTCCTTACATTATTTTCTTATTTATTATTTTAAATCTCGATTCCTCAACAGGTAACCCCTTAACTGAGGAATCAAGTAAATTAAAACCTACTTAAATAGTTGTATTTTAACTATTATTTTTGTGGTACTACTCCCATTTGAGTAGCAATTGCTAAAGGTATCTCTAAGTTTATATCTTTACCTTCTTGTATGTGTATTTTTATTACTTGACCTGTTGTAGCCTGTGTCAAAGTAGATACAGGTGCTACTGGAGCTTCTACTACTTCTTCAGTAGATTCCTCAACATCCGTTTCTGCTGTTTTATACCCTTCTACATTATCTGTAGTCATTGGAGATAAAGCATCTAAAGTTTTTGTTAATTTAGCTCCTAATACTTGACCTACTGTTAAATGATTTTCTGGTATAACTAGCAATCCTGAATCTTCTAAATCTCCAAATATTGCTGGATCTTCTAAATTTTCTGGTGCTATTATTGTTCCTTCTTCAAATCTACAGCAGCATACTGCTGGGTCATTTGCATGAGCTTGAGCTGTTTCTAAAGTTATTGACATATAAAAATGCCTCCTTCTTTTGATTTTTAATTTATATTGATACCTTAACACTTTTAATAATAAACATTTTTACTGTTCCCTACTAACAGCTCCAAGTGTTAAGATTTTTAAACTACATAAGTCATCAAAATTATTGTTTTTTTCTCATTTGAAGTCACCTTATATATAAGCAATTCCTATGCCAACTTATTAACAAAAAGATTTTTTCTATAATAGATTCTTCTCTTATCGCTATTTTTAGCCAAATATCATATAAATATTTATTTAAAGCAGTTTATTTTTTATGCTTGTAAACATTTTCTCAAACAAAAAAAAGTGTCAATTTATCAACACTTTTTCATTTTTTTTAACATACCCACATACATAGCATTGTTATAGCCATTGATTTTGCTACATTTCAAACTCGCACTTATTATTTTGTCAAAATTTAGTCATGTGTCATATTTTAGACACATCTATTTTATACTGGTCTATCTTATAATACAATGTAGTTCTTGGTATATTTAATATCTTAGCTGCTTTAGCTTTGTTTCCATTAGACATTTTTAAAGCCTTTGTTATATTTTTTACTTCAATCTTTTGAGTAGCTTTCGTCAAATCCAAAGGATATTCCTCTTCTTCAATACTCTTATTAGTAGAATCCATCATATAACTTGGTACATCTTCCACCTCTATCCTAGAGTTTTGAGATAAAACAACCATATTTTCAATTGTATTTTTCAATTCTCTAATATTGCCTTTCCATCTGTAACTTTGAAATATGTCTATTACATCTTTACTAATTGTAAGAACAGGTTTATTATTTTGTTTACATATTTCTTCTAAAAAACTATGCACTAACAATCCTATATCTTCTTTTCTCTCTCTAAGTGGTGGTATTTTTATTTCCACAACATTTAATCTATAATATAAATCTTCTCTAAACTTTTCTGCTTTTACCATTTTCTCTAAATCTTTATTAGTAGCTGATATTATTCTGGGATTTATTTTTATTGTGGTATCTCCACCAACTCTTCTTATTTCTTTTTCTTGCAACACTCTAAGCAACTTAGCCTGCATACTAAGAGGTAAATCAGCAATTTCATCTAAAAATACAGTTCCATCTTTTGCAAGTTCGAATATACCTATTCTACCTTTTTTACTTGCTCCAGTAAATGCACCTGATTCATACCCAAAAAATTCGCTTTCAAATAACTCATTTGGTATAGCACTACAGTTAACAGGTATAAACTGACCTTTCCTCTCACTATAATCATGAATAGCTCTTGCAAATACTTCTTTACCTGTACCACTTTCACCCCAGATAAATATACTACTATTAGTTCTAGCTACTTGTTTTGCAATCGCTTTCGATTTTTCTAATTTATAGCTTTTACCTAAAATTTTGTCAAAGCTACCTTTAGATAAGTTTTTAACTTCATTCTTTAAATATTTCAAAGTATCATTTACTTTTTCAAGCTCAAGAGCAAGTATCTTGGCTTCTGTAACATCAACCTCTGTACATACAACACCAATAAATTCTTCCTTATAAAATATAGGATTTGCATGAACTAACGCATACATATTTTCTTTTTTATCCGTAAAATATAAGTCACTCATACCGATTTTACTATTCAATACTTTCTCTGAGATAGTATTCTCCAAAAATTCGTTCATCGGTCGACCGACTATGTCTTCAGATTTTATATCATACCTTTCCTCCATAAACTTATTCCATAATATAACTACACCTTCGTTATTTATAGCACAAATTCCTTCTTTAATTTGTCCTATAATATATTTTAAAGTCAAACCATAGTCTTCTAAGTGCATATATAGATAATCTCTAATATGTTCTTGTTTTAATACACCAATAATTTTATTATCTCTAAGAACAGGAAGAATTCCTATATTTTTCAATATCATTATATCTCTACACTCATCTAAGGTTAAACCTTCGCTGACATATATTACATCCTTTTTCATTATAAGTTTTACTGTCTGGCCTTCATATTTCTTATGCATGTCATAAAGATTATGTATATCTGTCATAGATATAATACCTTTTAATTCACCAGATGAATCTATTACCATTAGAGTTTTTGTATTGCTTTTTATCATTTCTTTTATTGCATCTTCAATTCTTGTGTCTTCGTCTATAGTTGTAAATTTTGTATCCATTACCTCTTCTACTTTTTTTACTTCTGGTATCGAAAACATAAAGTCCCCCCTTTATAGTAGTACATCATCAAAACTTATTTATACATATTTATTCTAGCATATCATAATAACAATTTATTCAATAATTAATATTAAAATTTCTTAAGTGATTATTATACAGATTTCTAATACAAATTCATGTAAGTACTAAAATGAATACTTAAATCTATACAAATAAAATCAAATGAATTATACCTTTAGTATGTTATTTTTTCAATACTATTTTCACCTTCAAATTATTTTTCTATTCATAAAACAGTTAACATCCATTTTAAAAAAGATTATATTTACATAAAAAAATGCCTCAAAATGATTTTTAAATCAATTTGAGACAATATATTTTAAAACTTAATAATAAGCAGTATTCCGTATTAATTTTTTACTCTTTTAGCTTGATATACCAATCCACAAATTGCTATAACACCAATAAGTATATATGGCATTATTTGCGTTTCATCACCTGTTTTTGGTGATTTTACCACTATATCATGTGATGGTGGCACTGGTGGGTTTACTATTGTATCATTTTTTGATGGTACTGATGTATTTTCTACTATATCACTTGATGGTGGTACTGGTGGATTTATCACTGTATCACCTGATGGTGGTATTGGTGGATTTATCACTGTATCATCTGATGGTGGTATTGGTGGATTTATCACTGTATCATCTGATGGTGGTACTGGTGGATTTATCACTGTGTCATCTGATGGTGGTGATGGCTTAGGTTTATGCCCGTTTGAGTCATTATTATCATTATTTGGTGGTATTGGCGGATTTACATCTGGGTCTCCATCCGTTGGTACATCTATATTGAAATCAACTACTTCACCACTTTTTTGTTCTATTGTATAGCTCAATAAATTTTGCTTACTAGCTGGTAATACAGATGAGTGGTCTTTTTCTCCAAAATCAAAAACTGTCTTAAAATATTGAATGGCTTTTGGGAAAATATAATCATAAGATAATGCAGATACCTTATCTTTTACATCTGGCTTATCTATGCTCTTAAGTTTAAACTTTTGTTGTGTTGAAATCTCTACTTCACCTGTACCTATTACATTTCCGTTTTCATCATAAGCAGTTACTCCATCTGGTAATTTCAACTTAACCACACCACTGTAGCCTACTAGAGCTATAGATTCTGTTTCATAAGTTCCATCTTGAATTTTATCAAATTTAATATCAGTTAAACCACTACTTAAACTAGGTTTTCCTGTATCATTTGGCTTTAACTCATTACGACCAGCTTCTAATAATGCTTCTAAATAAGCTTTTGTATTTATTTGAGCTTCCTTGTCTTTCAGATATTTAGCTTTTTCTTCTTCAGTATTTGCATTCTCTATCAATCTATCATAAGAATCTATAAGAGTTTGATAAAGCTTAAGTCTCTCTTGCTCATTCATTTGCCCAAGCATAATCCAAATTGCATCTTGAGTTGCAAAATGAATCATACCTTCATATTCTTTTCCACCTAAATTAAATTGTTGCTTATATCCAAATCCATCAAACTCAGAACCTGCATATAGTATAGATTTAATTGCATCTTCATTTTTATTTTCTTGACCATTAAAATCTTCTGCTGGTAAGTATGGACTCTTATTTTTATTACTTGGAGATTTTAAATGATTATTGTAACAAAATGCAGTTTGTTCTCCATCTTCACCTTCTATTACATATTTACCATACTTATGGCTTGCACCTATAAGACCCTCTATTACATAATCGAAAGTTAAAGTTTTTGTAATATCATCAAATCTTAAATCAAAATAAGGTCTATTTGAACCATCTGTTTCTTTTAATAAACAACTATTCTTTACTTTTGAATTTTTATTATTAGACCAAAAGCTAGTATTTCCATCTCGTGAAGTAAGTACCTCATAAATTTCTGACTGTTCATCTGTTTTTACATCATTTTCGTCTTCCCAGAAATTATATACAATCTTATTTATTTGAGATACAGTAAGATTAAGAATATCTTCAATGTTCTTCTTCAAACTCATTTCTTCCACTTCTAATTTTTCTTCTTCTGATGGTATCATTTCATTTGGTACTTCTTCTAATGATGGTTTATCCCCATCTGGTGTCTCTCCTACTGTTGGTTTTTCTCCATCTGGCGTCTCTCCTACTGTTGGCTTCTCTCCATCTGGTGTTTCTCCTATTGTTGGTTTGTCTCCATCTGGCGTCTCTTCTACTGTTGGTTTCTCTCCATCTGGCGTCTCTCCTACTGTTGGTTTATCCCCATCTGGTGTCTCTTCTACTGTTGGTTTGTCTCCATCTGGCGTCTCTCCTACTGTTGGCTTCTCTCCATCTGGTGTTTCTCCTACTGTTGGTTTCTCTCCATCGAGTATTATATCTTTTCCATCTACTTCGTCAGCATAAGATATTATTGGTGCAAATGCAGTAAATGCTATACTAAAAGCAATTACTAAACTAATTATACTTGATTTTTTAATTTTTATTTTCAAGATTTTCCTCCTATTTATATTTATAGCAGGTTGCACTACTAACTCCATATATCTTTTAAGTGCCCAGGTTTAAGATATACTTCACAGTTTCTATAAATAGGTTTTTAGTAATTTTTAATTCTTATTTTTAAGTATTTTAAGTGCACTTTTTATGAATATCCTAAAATATAATCTTATTATTTAAGATATTCTTGATTAATAAAAGACAAAAATATATTTTCACACTAAAAAAGATACCATAGAGTATCTTGATATAACACAAAAACTTTACCCTGTTGGATGATTGACTTCATTAAATTTTTACTTGTCAATATGGCCACATATTTGAGTCTTTATTTTTGTCTAATATAATTTTAATAGCTATTTCCATCATTATACATTATGCATTACCTTTTGTCTATTTCTTCCATATTATTTATATTATTCCATAATCTTATCGTCATATTGCAACAAAAAACATCCTTAAAGTAATTTTTCAAACTTTTCTAAGGATGTTTTTTTCATATATTTTTATATTATATTATTATTTATATTATATTATTTTATTTTTAATCTTACGTCACCTTTTATTCTTCTTATTAATGGGTGATTAACTGTTCTCATTACATGGTCAGTAATATGATATACACCTAATTTTAATTTTGGTGCAGAACCCATTACTGTGTTACTACAGTCAGTACAGTTTCCTATTAATATAACTTCTGCTCCAGCTTTCTTAAATTCTATACATTTTTGAGCTTGTCCTGGACAGTGTCCTGGATTTTCACATTTTAATGCACCTTTAATTTCTTGAGCTTGTTTACATTTTTGAACTGATACTATATCAGTAACTCCCATTTTAGCTGCTATGTCTCTCATTCTTTCTTCATTAGGTCCACATGCACAGACTAAAAGACCCATTTTTCTCTTTTCATTAACAAATGGCATAGTAACTATTATACCACCACTAGTTTTAGTTATTGGAGTATCTAAAGTAGTAGCTTTACCAGTGAAAGGTCCTCCTAAGATTATCTCTCCGTATTCACCTTTTATTCCACCAGCTCTTTCAATTAATTCTCCAACAGTAGTTCCGATAGGTACATCTTCAAATACTATAGATTCTTTTCCACTGTTTAATTGTCCAACTACAGTTACATTTTTAGATATAACTGGTCTTTTTTGCTCAACAGCTTCTACTATTCTAGTTAATGTCTCTACATTTATTACTACTGCATTAGCTTCTGAAGGTAATTGAGTTGGCTCAAGTAATTTACCTAGAACATCTCTTACTATCGCTCTCTCTTCTCCCATTGGGTACATGTCAACTAGTTCTGCAACTTCTATGTTATCTCCTGGCTTTATTACTTTTTTGAATGCTGCTATTGCTTCTGGATGCTTGCTTTTTATTGCTAGCATACCTTTTCCAGCATTAGTAACTTCCATAGCGTATTTTATACCTTGATAAACTATTTCTGGTCTTTCTTCTATTTCTTTTATGTTGTGAGCTAATAAAGGTTCACATTCAGCTGCATTTGCTAATATTGTTCCACCTTTTAAATCTATGTTTAATTTTATATGAGTAGGGAATCCTGCTCCACCCATTCCTACAACTCCAGCTTCTTTAATTAAGTCAAGTATACTTTCTCCTTTTAATGGTTCAAAAGTATCATCTTGTACTTCATCAGCTTCGATTACTATAGCTTGGTCATTTATTTCACTTATTTTTCCACTAACACTGGCATAAATATTTGCCCCTAATCCAGCTGGTTCTGCGATTAGAGTTCCTTTTTTTACTACATCTCCAACACTTACTACTGGTTTATCTGGACCACCAACGTGTTGTTTTAATAAAATAGAATATAGTTTGTTCAACTAGTACGCCCCCTTAAGTATATTAATTTTTTTATAAGCTGTTCAAATAATGTTAATGTTGTTTTTCTATTACAATGTCTTAACATATTGTTTATTTCTATAGAACATATCGCTTATTAACAAAGCAATTTCTATGCCAACTTTTAAACAAACTTATATCCTTTGAAAATACTGTCTTACAGCATTCATAACTTATTTAAAATATTTAAACTTATTTTAAATAAGTCAATTATTAGACACTTTTTTAATTAATTTAATCTATAATTATTGATATCGCATACATGCATAAAAAGTGTCAAAAAATAGACACCGTCTTTTTATCGACACTTTTCTAACATATATTATATAATTTACCACAACTTTACTTAAAATATACATTTATTACTTATTAATTCCTAGGTTTTTGCACTCCATTAGAGTCAACTATGTAATTATCTTTATATAGTAAGTCTGATACCTTTACTAAATTGTATCCATCTTTTTTAAGTTTACTTATTATAGTGTCCAAGTAGTTATCTACATCATTTATATTAGCATGAAATAAAACTATTGAACCAGGTTGAGATTCTTTTATTACTTTTTCAATTACGTGGTTTGGTCCAAGCTCTTTCCAGTCTATAGAATCCACATCCCACTTAATTACTTTATAACCTAAATCACTACAAATGTCCATAGCTTTGTTGTTTACATCTCCAAAAGGTGGTCTAAACAGATTGGTCTTTTTCCCTGTTATATTAAATATCTTTCCCGATGTCGTTTCTATTTCTTTTGTTATATCTTCTTTTGATATTTCTTTCAAATTAGCATGGGTATTTGAATGGTTTCCAATTTCATGACCTCTTTCATCTATAGCCTTTACAATATCTTCATTATCATCAACCCAACTACCAACTAGAAAAAAAGTAGCTTTTATATTATGTTTATCTAAAGTATTTAGAATTTCATCCATATTATTAGTTCCCCATGCCACGTCAAAACTTAAAGCTATTTTTTTCTCATTTGTATCAACTTTATATATAGGCATTTTTGAGTTGTCAGATTTAGAACATATGTACTTTATTCCACAAACAAAAGCAAATATTAATACTAATAATAATGAAAAAAATAAAACACTATATATCAAAGCTTTAGTTCTTTTAACTTCTCTTTTCATACTATTCCCCCTTTTAGATAATTTCTTCTATATTTAAAATTTATTTTTTTTTAGCTCAAAAAAGTACTGTAATATTTAATTTATAGGACAATAAAGAAAAAAACAAAGTCTATCTTGACCCAGTTAAATGCTCTAAAATACTCATTTATTTAATTTTTTTATATTTTTTACATTTTTACCTTTATTTTTCTGTATATATTGTTTTTATTTTGGAGAAATTAGTATTAACATCACATAAATAAAAGTGTTGTTAGACATCATAAACTAATTATTTGAGGAGGAAATTTACTATGTCAAATTCAAACAGAACAGTAGTGCCAGAAGCAAAAGCTGCTTTAAACCAAATGAAATTAGAAATAGCTAACGAAATAGGTTTATCTAACTATGAGAACATAGACAAAGGTAACTTAACAGCTAGAGAAAATGGATATGTTGGTGGATACATGACTAAGAAATTAGTTGAAATGGCTGAAAGACAAATGGCTGGAAAATAGATAGTAAATTTTGACACCTGGGTATCAACAGGGCTGCTAATTAGCAGCCCTATTTCTCTGTATTTATTTATAAAATTAATTTTATATGATTTGTTAAAGATTAATAATACTATACAAATTGTTCTTTTAATTTTGTATAAATTAGTTTAATATATTATATATAGAAATAGTTTGACGGAGGATGATATTTATGTTTGAAAACTCGTCTGAAGAATTAGCGTATCATAAACTTTTAATTTTATATATCTTAGAAAAAATTAAAATGGATTTAACTAATTCTCAAATAACTCAAGTAGTATTAGAGACTGAAATGATGAATTACTTCTCATTACAACAGCTTTTATCTCAGCTTATGGAATCTAAGTTTTTGACTACATATAAAGACTCTGACAGAGAATATTATGCTCTTACTCAAAGAGGCGTAGAAAGTCTAGAATACTTCTTTAATCGAATACCTACTAGTGTTACAGAAAAAATAGACAAGTATATAGATTCTAATAAAGAAAATTTACTAGCAGATACTCAAGTAAAGTCTAGTTTCGTAAAGCAAAGTGATAATGAATTTATTGTAAACCTTAGAGTCATAGAAAATCAGTCTAACTTAATAGATTTAAATCTAAATGTTTCATCAGAGAAACAAGCAAAACTTATTTGCAACAACTGGAAAAATAATGCATCTTATATGTATGCCGAAGTTATCGACTTACTTATAAGAGACATACATTAAAGCCTACAAACAAATTATAGTTGTAGGCTCTTTTCCTACCTTGATTTCTTTTATTAATTTATTATTTGCGGTTTCGTAAACTTTCACTGAGTTTTCTTGTGTGTCTGATACAAATAATAACTTTTCATCTTTAGATACTTCTAATCCCTGAGGAATTCCATTTATCTCAATATTTCCAATATATCTACTTGTTGTATAATCTAAAATTCTCACATTATTATAACCCAAGTCAGCAACATAAACTTTTTTGCCACTATAATTAAATCTTATTTCCACTGGTAATAAGAATTCATATAATACCTTTTTTATATCCATGCTTACTTCATCAACTATTATGAGCTTTCCATCAAGTGTTGATATATACATTTCTTTCTTTTGCTTATCAAGTTCTATATGCCATGCTCTAAAGTCCATATTAATTTTCTTTTGTATATTTTTATTTATTGTATCTATACATACTATTGAATTTATACACGGTACATATAATTTTTTACTTTCTCTGTCAAAGTCAAATCCATGTGGCATATTATCAACACCAATAATTCCTATTGGATTTAATGTGTCTTTATCCAATACATATATACTATTAGAATCTTCATTTGCTACAAATAATTCATTATCACTAAGTACAACTTGACTAAGACTTCCTCCTATGGAAACAGTATCAATTATTTTATCATTACTTAAATCTAAGACATAGAGTATACCATTACTTGAGCTAGGTATGTATATTAAATTTTTTTCTTTTTCTATGCAAAAATGATGTGGATATATATTATCTTCTAATACTATTTCCTTTTCTAGCTCAAGTGTAGAATAATCAACTATGCTAATGCTCTTTGATAGATAGTTAGAAATATAGATTTTCACATAACCCCTCCTCTCCACAATACATATACTACAATAATATATTATTTCATTAGCTTGTATTATGCTTTATAGTTGCATTATTACGCATATATTTGGTATTATTATTAATGTTAAAAAAATGAAATAATATTTAATGGAGGTCTTTTTAATGAAAGTAACATTTAACCCAAGTGGTGTCTGTTGTAGAGAAATGATTTTTGAAGTTGATGAAAATAATATGATTGTTGATGCTGAGTTCGTAGGAGGATGTAATGGTAATTTATCAGGACTTAGAAGCTTAATAATTGGTCAAAATGCTCTTGAAGTAGCTGATAAATTAAATGGTATTGATTGCGGTGGAAAAGGTACTTCTTGCCCAGACCAGTTATCTAAGGCTATCCGTCAATCTATATAATTACTACTATATAACATCAATAAAATTTATTAAAAACTTACTTTACATAAAAAGAGCTGTCTACCATCTTAGACAACTCTTTTTTATATTTTTATTTATATTCCTGTATTTATTTATAAAATTATAATTTCTTTACTAAAGTTCTCACTGTGCCAATCATGTATAAAGAACCTGCACTTATTATCACATCATCCTTATTTGCTGTTTCTAGTGTGTAATTTACTGCATCTTCTATCTCGTGTTTTGATGTTACATCATCCACATATTTTAATACTTTCTCTTTTAGTATATCTGAATTTATGGCCCTTGGATTGTTAGGTGTTGTTGTTATTACCTTATTAAAACGTGGCAATAATATATTTAAAACACTATCAATATCTTTATCTTCTAGCATACCTATCAATAGAGTTAAACTTCTCTCTTTAAAATTTTTATCAAGTGCTTTTGCCAAAGATTTTGCTCCATCTTCATTATGTGCACCATCTATTATAAAAATTGGATTTTCTTTTATTTTTTCTATTCTTCCTGGCCACTGAGTAGTTATAAGTCCTTTTCTTATAGATTTTTCACTTATATTTTCTAGTTTATTTATATCTTTTAGATATTTTATTACACTCATCGCCAATATAGAATTATTTATTTGATGTTCACCTATCAACTTTATTTCAAGGTCTTTGTGAATTTCTTTCATTACAGTACAGTCATATATTTGAGAGTCTATATCTGATTTTTTTATATTTACATCATCAAAATTAACTTCTATATATTGTGCTTTTTTCTCCTTACAAACTGACTTTATAACATTTTTGGCTTCATCAGT
The DNA here is from genome assembly GCF_056688955.1 of Clostridioides sp. LIBA-6822. Taxonomy (NCBI): domain Bacteria; kingdom Bacillati; phylum Bacillota; class Clostridia; order Peptostreptococcales; family Peptostreptococcaceae; genus Clostridioides; species Clostridioides sp. LIBA-6822. The sequence goes on from NZ_CP196995.1 coordinate 3,840,112, forward strand.
TTGGTCATATACTAGTACTACTCCACGTTCCTTTATTATACCAGCCTTTTCATATGCTATTTTTTCTATTGTATCTCCAAGTATACCTGTATGGTCTAAACTTATAGATGCTATTACACTTACAAGTGATTTTGTTATTATATTGGTAGCATCATATCTTCCACCTAAACCAACTTCTAAAGCTACAAAATCCACCTTTTGTTCTGAATAGTAATAAAATGCCATTGCAGTAACTACTTCGAATTCTGTTGGATACTCATAGCCTTGTCCTACCATAATATCTATTTTTTCTTTTATTAATTCAATTATCCTAGCAACATCATCTTGTGGTATATTTTCTCCATTTACTCTTATACGTTCAGTAAAGGTTTCTAAATACGGAGATGTATATAAACCGACTTTATATCCACACTCTCTTAGTATATTAGAAACAAAAGAACACACTGAGCCTTTTCCATTAGTTCCAGCTACATGTATTATATTTAAAGTTTCTTGTGGATTCCCCAATAATTCTAATAATTTTCCAATATTCTCTAGACCTAATCTTATACCAAATTTATTGGTTTGTGATATATACTCCAATGCTTCTTCATATTTCATTATCTAATTCCCCCTGTATCGGCATTTTCTTTTATGTTATCTAATTATAGTATATTTTCTACTTTTAATCTACTGACAAAGAATACATATAATCTAATACCTTCTACATTAAATCTAGTTACTACTTCTTTATTTTCTTTATTTATAAATTTTTATTTTTATACATTTCTACTAACTCAGTTAATGTATATATCGAAACTAAATCATACTTTGAGATATCCATATAATTAAATTTTATGTTAAATACCTGCTCTAATTTTTGAAGTAAATTAAAACAATTATCCTAAACTAATCCTATCTCCTTATTAAAAAGACTACATTGAAATAATTTTTCATTATCAGCTTTAATGTTTAAACAATCTCTAACAACATCAGCAACTTTCATAAGAAGAGTATTTTCTTTGTCATACAAATCCAATTTAAAGTTTGGAATTCTACTATACTCATCAAACTCAAAACTATCCCAATGGTTTTTAGTTGCTAATAGTTCAAGTTTATCATTTAAATCAGATATCTCTATATCTGGATTTTCCGACAATATCTTAGCTATTTTTCCAGTAAACTTCACTGCTACATAGCTATTACATTTTGGTGGTAACCTGTAGGAGTTGTTTATGTCACAACTTATATATGAATTACTATCCATTACACATTGAACATCATATTTTTTATTGTACCAAAAAGAATCTTCTACATCTAAAGTAAATCCTCTCACGCCTATAACATTATTAAACATTGCTGGATAACTTAAGTCAAAATTATTAGACAATGAACATACTATTATTTTTCCTTTTCTAAACAATTCATAACATACTTCAAATAATCCCTTGACACTTTCTACTCCTATGACTGATAAACTTAAGTTAATCAATCTTATGTTAGTATCTAGAAGATATTTTAATGCTTCTTCAAGAACTTTTATATTTGCAATGCTATCTTTTCCTAAAACTTTTATGACAAATAGCTCTACATCTTCATATTCCTTCTTTATTATTGATGCACAAGCAGTTCCATGACCATCTTCATCATCAAATTTATCTGATATAAAAATATAATCATGTATACATTCAAAAGCAATTCCTCCAACTAAGTTATCCTTTAAGTAATCATGTTCTTTATCTATTCCTGTATCTAATACTGCAACCTTAACTTTATTATTCATATCACATATATTCTCCATTACTAAAAGTTTTTAATATATCTATGCTAATAGTTCATCTTAAACTTTAATTTAAGTTGCACAATTTATCTTTTAAATGCTATATTTATTTCTAAAAACACAAATTAAGTATACTATATATTCAATTTATATTCATTATATCAATTATTATCATTAAATAGTTAAAAATTAAGATAAAATTTTTAGATTTATATCACAATTTAGAATTTTTTGTAAAAAGGAGATTATCCTTCTTATTAGACAATCCCCTTGTATACTTTATTAATACTTATTCATAATTAACTATCAATTGTATATTATACTTTTCAATCTAGATTACATAAATCTCATTTTTATTTAGGGGAATAATTATTTATATACTATAAGAAAATTAATTTAAATATAATCGTCTTGTAATCTATCTTACAAAACATACTATTCATTCTACAAAGTATGAATCAAAGTGTAAAAAAACACCAAGAACTGCGAATAAATATAAATTTAAATTACTATGTAAAAATTTGTACCAAGTACACTCTAAAAATTTATATAGGTATTATCCTAAGAAGCAATACCTACACCCTTATACATTATATCATATTTCAATAAATAAATCGCATAAAAGGAAGTCTTTTAATAGAATTAAACTATCTATTAATTTATTACTATAAGTTCTACAAATTATAAATAATTATTTTAATGTATATACTGTATTGCCTCAAACATTGATATAACCAATCAAAATAGATATAATAAAATGAAACAAATATTTATAGAATTTTATAAATATTCATTATTTTAAAGGGGTGATTGTATTTGAAACAAGAAACATCAAAAAAAGAAATCTTAAAAGAAAGTTTTCTGGCATCAATCCCAATATTTCTAGGATATATTCCATTAGGACTTATTTGTGGTATTATGCTTCAAAAAGCAGGTTTATCTGCCTTTTACATATTAATGATGTCACTTATGGTATTTGCGGGTAGTTCACAATTTGTAGCAGCTTCAATGCTAGCTTCAAATGGAAGTATAACTTCAATAGTATTAACTACATTTATATTGAATCTTCGTAACTTTTTAATGAGTTCCAACCTACATATGCATATAAAAAATAAAAATATGAGATTTTTAATGTATTTTTGCCATGGTGTTACAGATGAAACATTCGCTATAAACTTAGAAAAATATACTTATGGTACTTGGACAGATAGACACGCATTATACCTAAACAATCTTTGTATAATAGTATGGGCTGGTAGTTGTTTCTTAGGAGCATTTCTTGGAAAAATTGTTACTATCAGTGATTCTGTTGCAGGCTTCCTACTTACAGCAATGTTCATCACATTAGTAGTTAATCAAATTAAAAGTAAAGTATATATACTCGTTTCAATGCTTTCTATCCTATTATCAATAGTTTTATATACTTTCTTTAAAAGCAGTTTAGTTATCATAATAGCCTCTGTTTTATCTGCTTTATTTGGCTTTTATATACAAAAATTAACTCATAAAAAGGAGGAAGTCTATGAATACTAATTACATACTTATAGTTATTTTAGGTATGGCAATTGTTACTTATATTCCAAGGATTTTACCTATGATAATACTTTCAAAAAATGATATGCCTGATTCTATTAAAGACATTATGAAATTTATACCTATCGCTATACTTAGTTCACTAATAGCAAAGGATATTTTTTTTAATGGAGATAGTATATATTTGTCATTCACCAATCCCAAAATTATATCAGGTATCATAGTACTATTAGTAGCTTATAAATTTAAATCTATTGCTATCTCAATAGCTGTAGGTGCAATATCTATATGCTTTTTTGGAGTCATCTTTTAAAATTTTATGTCACTATACAGTAAAAAACTGAAATACTGTACAATACTGCATATAAAAATCAGTCATAATATACTAATAATTAATCTATTATAATTGTGTACTCTACATCTAAAACAATATCAATAATCTATAAGCTACTATTTTACATCATAATAAGGGCTGTCTTAATACAGAGAATTTTTTCTATATTAAGACAGTTTTAAATTAATAGCTCTGTGATGACTTTAAATATTTTTCAAAATATTTTACTTTACCTTTTTCAAAATTAATACATTATATCACATAACAAGCTTGTTAATGCTACTTTTAAATCTTTGAGCCTGTACTTACTAATAGGTATAAATTTATCATTAATAGTAATCATATTATCCCCAAGATCTTCTATTCTTCTCAAATTGACAATAAAACTTGTGTGACATCTGAAAAATCCATTTTCACATAATAATTTTTCTGCTTGTTTCATGCTCATATTAGCTTTATAATCTCTCCCTAATGTATGTACAACTAAATCTCTCTTTACAGTTTCAACATATAAAATAGAATCTATCAGTATTCTATTAAATCCTTTTTTACTATTTAAAACTATATAACGCTCCTTCTTTCTTTGAAGGTTATCAATACAAAGATTTACACCCATTGCAAAGTTACTATACTCTATAGGTTTTACTAAATATCTATAAGCACGTACTTCATAACCCTGGGGAGCATACTCTGAAAAAGCTGTTGTAAATATAATTTCTACTTTTTCATCAAACTTTCTTATTTTTTTAGCCACCTCAATTCCATTGATATCTTTCATTTGGATGTCTAAAAATATAATGTCAATTTTTTCTGGGTATTTGGATATTAAATCTTCTCCACAGGAGAATTCCAGTATTTGATAATTTAGACACCTTTCAGACAAAAGTTTTTCTGCAAATTCCTTCAGTATGCTTCTTTGTATTTTTTCGTCATCACATATAACTACCCTGAACATAATATCACCTCCAAATCTAAAATATCATTTAGTTTACTTTATTTCAATTTCCAAACTGTACTCATTGACTTTTCTATTCAAATTTTTTTACAAGTTTAAATTGTCGATTAAACTACTTCTAGTAATTATCTTTGATACATAAACTTAAATTATGATAAATTCATCTATTTTTCTAGTTATATTGTGTAAAAAATATATGAAAACAAATGTAATATGTATTTTATTATGCTATGTTAAATATCATAATACAGCAAATTTTTATTACTCATAAATTTTTTAAATGTAAGATTAATATAATCATAAAATAAGATAAAAATATAACACATCTGTAATGAATTATAACATCATATTTGTATATATAGAAAGAAAAACATACAAAAAGTACAAATTACGTACTTTTTGTATGTTTTTATTAACACTTTCATTTATTTTATTTTAGATTCTAAATTTATTAGTCTTTCCTCAACAGATTTAATCATCTCTTCAAATTTTTCTTTTTTAGCTTTTTCTTCTTCAATTAGACTTTCAGGAGCTTTTGCTAGGAATCCTTGGTTTGCAAGTTTTCCATTAACTCTTTTTATTTCTCCTTCTAATTTTTTCTTTTCTTTAGATAATCTTTCAATTTCTTTTTCAAAGTCAACTAACTCATTAAGAGGTATAAATATTTCAACACCATCAATAACTACTCCAACTGCATCTTCTGGTACATTAGATTTGTCTTTTGCTACCTCAACATTTGAAGCAGATGCTAAAGTTATGAAATAATCTTTACCAAGTTCAATAGCTTCTATCTTTTCCTCACTTGGTATTATTATCAATTTAGCTTTCTTAGAAGGTGGTACATTCATTTCTGCTCTTACATTTCTTATACTTCTTATACCTTCCATCAATAAATTCATCATTTCTTCTTCTTCAGCCATATTATCTTCTTCATTATATTTTGGCCACTCAGATACTATTATACATCCTTCAACAGTAGGAAGGTAAGTGTATATCTCCTCTGTTATAAATGGCATATATGGATGTAATAATTTTAATATCTTTTCAAGAACATAAGTTAATGTATATAATGCTGCAGATTTAGCATTTGTATCTTCTCCATATAATCTAGGTTTAACCATTTCAATATACCAGTCACAGTATTCTGACCAAGTGAAATCGTATATCTTCTGAAGTGCTATTCCTAAATCAAACTTATCCATATTATTAGTTGCTTCTTTTACAATATTATTTGCTCTTGATATTATCCATTTATCTGCTAAAGTTAAGTTATCTTTAACACTTTCTCTAGTTATGTTTTTAATTATATCTTCATCAATATTCATAAATACAAATCTTGATGCATTCCACAATTTATTGGCAAAGTTTCTAGCAAATTCTACTCTTTCCATATAGAATCTCATATCATTTCCTGGGGAATTTCCAGTTGTTAATGTAAATCTTAGTGCATCAGCTCCATATTGCTCGATTATCTCTAATGGGTCGATACCATTTCCTAAAGATTTACTCATCTTTCTACCTTGAGAATCTCTTACCAATCCATGAACTAATACATGGTCAAATGGCTTCTCATTCATACAGAACATCCCTGCAAAAGCCATTCTAACTACCCAGAAGAATATTATATCATATCCTGTAACAAGTACACTTGTTGGGTAATAGTAGTCTAAAGCTTCAGTTTTATTTGGCCATCCTAGAGTAGAGAAAGGCCATAGTGCAGAACTAAACCAAGTATCTAATGCGTCTTCATCTTGTTTAAAATGAGTGCTTCCACATTTAGGACATTTATCAGGCATTTGTTTTGCTACTACTATTTCTCCACATTCTTGACAATAGTAAGCTGGTATTTGATGACCCCACCATAATTGTCTTGATATACACCAATCTCTTATATTTTCTAGCCATTGTAAATAAGTTTTATCAAATTTTTCTGGAACAAATTCTAGTTCTCCATTTTTAAGAATATCTATAGCTGGTTTTGCAAGTTCATCCATCTTAACAAACCATTGCTCTGATAATCTAGGCTCAACCACTGTATGGCATCTGTAACAAGTTCCTACATTATGATTATGCTCTTTTATCTTAATTAGGTAACCTTGCTCCTTTAAGTCTGCTACGATAGCTTTTCTACATTCAAATCTATCCATACCTTCATATTTTCCGCAAACTTCATTCATAGTTCCATCTTCATTCATAGTATTTAACTGCTCAAGATTATGTCTTAATCCTACTTCAAAATCATTAGGGTCATGTGCTGGAGTCATTTTAACTGCACCAGTTCCAAACTCTAAGTCAACATAATTATCTGCAACTATTGGAAGTTCTCTTCCTACTAATGGAAGTATTGCTGTTTTTCCTATTAAGTGTTTGTATCTATCGTCTTCCGGATTTACTGCTATACCAGTATCCCCTATCATCGTCTCAGGTCTAGTTGTAGCTATTTCTAAGAAATCTTCACTATCTTTTAGTGGGTATTTTATATGATAAAAGTTTCCGTCATGTTCTTCATGCTCAACTTCTGCATCTGATAAAGTAGTTTTACAATCTGGGCACCAGTTTATTATTCTATTCCCTCTGTATATGTGACCTTTTTCATATAGTTTTACAAAGAATTCTATAACTGCTTCATTACACCCTTCATCCATGGTAAATCTCTCTTTATCCCAATCACAAGAATCTCCTAATTGTTTAAGTTGGTTAGATATTTTTCCTCCAAATTCATCCTTCCAGTCCCAAGCTCTCTTTAAAAATTCATCTCTACCTATTTCATACTTTGTCTTACCTTCTTCTTTTTTTATTCTTTCAACAACTTTAACTTCAGTTGCTATAGAAGCATGGTCAGTTCCTGGAAGCCAAAAAGCTTCATACCCATCCATACGCTTCCATCTTATTAATATATCCTGAAGTGTATGGTCAAGAGCGTGTCCCATATGCAATTGCCCTGTTATGTTTGGTGGTGGCATCATTATTGTAAATGGCTTTTTATCTGGATTTGGTTTAGATTTAAAATACCCTTCATCCATCCATTTTTTATATAACCTAGCCTCAAAATCTTTTGGATTATAAGTTTTTGATAAGTTCGTATTTTCCATTGTCTTGCCTCCTGTATTTTTATAAATAAATTTTTTAAAATATATCTAGAAATAAAAAAGAGCCCTTCATCCTCTTTAAAAGGACGAAAAGCTCGCGTTACCACCTTAATTCCAAAGTTTAAAATACAATAACATTAATCAAATATTGTTTAATGTTATTTCATCAACTTTGACTCTCAAAGAATTTAACGGTTCTAACCGTCTAAACTTACTAACAGTTCAGTTTAGAAACTCCAAAGCTACGTTCAGCAAACCTTATACTTAGAAAATCTTACAGCCAGTGAATTTTCCTCTCTTTTAGTAGTATTTACTTACTCCTCTTCTTCTCAGTCTTTAATATTACATATTATTATATACAAATATTATTCTCTTTGTCAATTATTTTTATTTTATTTTTTCTGAATTTTCTTAATTATTTTTTTATATTATATGCTGATTATTATATTCTATACTATTTTTTTCAACTTATTTTGTCTTATAATGTCAATAACTATACTATTTTTTGTTTAAATTTTAACGCCATGTTATTTATTTTAGATTACATTCTATTTACATTATCTTTCTTATGTTCTATTTTTTATATTCTATTTTATAAATTATATGTTTTATTTCCTAAATAATTTACTTTATTTTTTACTATAATTGAATTTATTGTAAGTTTTCTTGCCAGAAATTTTTAGGTGTGATATTCTCTGTAATTGGCAATATTGTATATCCTCTCTCCTTCAAAATTCTTATAATATTGTTTAAAGCGTTTAAACTTTGTTCTTTCTCATGAATCAGCACTACTAATTCATCTCTTTTTCTTCCATAGTACAATATATTACTAACAATTTGACTTGTAGAAGATTTCCAGTCTTGTGTATCCAAATTCCAGTCCCAAATTAAATAATCATTCTCCATAAGTTTACTATATGAACCTTCTGGCATATATGGCTTACTTCCATAGGGTAATCTTATTAATTTTGAACTCTGACCAGTTATATCTTGTAAAGTATCATTACATGTATTGAACTCCCCCACTGTTACCTCTGGGCTTTTATATAGCTTATGTATATCATGACTTACACTATGAAAACCTATTGAATTTTTCTCTTCTAATACCCTTTTTACTTCTTCCTTATGATTTTTCATGTTTTGATTAAGCATAAAAAATGTCGCTTTGACATCGTTCTCTTTTAAAATATCAAGAAGTGCATTTGTATATTTTGATGGTCCATCATCTATCGTTATGTACGCTACTTTTTCAGAAGTAGCCCCTGGTCCTTTTGTTTCCTCTTGAGATGCTTTATACATAATTTCTCCTAATGTATTCCCTTGAGAAAGTAATTCTAGTGTATTTTCACCTTTTGTGCTTATATTTTGGACTGGAACATTATTGATTTTTTCTTCCAATAATGTCCCAGTTAAAATTAAAACAGCTATAAGAAATAACCTTATCATTACATGAAAAGTAGCCTTATTATCTTTAATTTTCATCCCCCATATCTCCCTTTTATAAAAGAATAAGTTTAAGAGTAAAAATTACTTTTTATACTTATTCTCTTTCTTATTACTTTTTATATCTCTACTAAATATTTTTTTAACTTTTTCTTCTTCCTTTTCTCCTAGAGATTCTACTCTTTTGATTCCCAAAGAAGTTAAAAATTGCAACACATTTAAATTATCAAATGGAGTTTCCATATTTGTGCTTTCACTATATTCATCAACATTCTTAGTACCTTCTTCTACACTTAAAATACGCTTAGGACCTCCTACACAGCCTCCTACACACCCCATTCCTTCTATAAAGGTAGCTTCTATCTCCTTATTTAAAACTTTCTTTAAACCGTCCATACATTCTTTTGTTCCCTCAAATGCTTTTTCTTCAAATTTTATATTTTTGTCAATTCTTCTAACTGATAACTTAACTGCTTTACTTACACCTCCTGTTCTAGCATAAACTCTACCTGAAAGGGATGCCTCTACTCTATTACTTTCATCCATTATAGCTGGATTTAACTCTAATGCATCAAATATTTCTTGTAACTCTTTAAATGTAAGCACAAAATCAACTGCATCCTTTATATCTTCTAACATTGCTTCTTTCTTTTTTGCCATACAAGGACCTATGAATACAACTTTAGCATCTGGATTTAAAATTTTTACAGCTCTCCCACAGGCAATCATAGGAGAAACAGATGGTGATACATTCTCCAATATTTGAGGAAAACTATTTTGTATCAAGCTTACCCAAATAGGACAGCAACAGCTAGTTATAAAGCATCCTTCTTCATCCTTTTTCATATGTTCATAATAATCATATGCTTCTTTTGCAGTAAGCATATCTGCTGCCAAAGCAACTTCTATCATATCTTCAAATCCTATCTTTTTTAATGCAGTTCTTAATTTACCAGGGCTTACATCTTTTCCAAACTGCCCTACAAAAGCTGGTGCGACTATTGCATATACAGGACTCTTTATATCTTTCAACAACTTTATCATTGGTATAAATTCTATCTTATCTGATATTGCACCTAACTTACATCTTGATACACAATCACCACAAGCACTACATACATCTTCCTCATTACAATTAATATGCTTGCTTTTTATTTTACATGACTCATCTTCCTTATTATTTTCATCACAATATTTGCAAGCATCTGATATTATAGATATTATTGGTCTTTTGACTTCATCTAAATTTATAGCTTCATGTAATGCATCTTTTAAATTTTTATCTGTGTCTCCTGTTACATCTAATCCCATAGTTACTCTAATTAGATTTACCATGGTATCTTTATCAAATTCCTCATTAAAATCATTTTTTAAATTATTATTCAAATTATCATTTAAAATTTTTTCAGGTAGATTTTCAATATCCTCTGTATTATCATTCCACACTGCCTTTACAAGTTCTCCAAAAAGCTTCATCTTATATATTTCTAATATTTTAGAATTATCATTTCTAGTATTCATAAAAAATAGTACCTCCGTAAATTAAACTTATATATGTTTAATATTTACAAAGATACTATTTTTTATTTATTATTTACTTACTATTATTGATATAATTTATTTAATTTCTTTAACATCTCTATTTCAAGCATTATTTTCATTAAATGATAGTTAAATACAGGGCTTTTTTCTTCATCTATATTCCAGTCTAATTCATCCACATTATATGTTTTCTTAAGGTATTTATATGTATGCTCCTTTAAATAAAGTTTATTTTCTAATAACTCTATAGACTGCATATGAAAATGTATTTCTCTACATATCCTTAAGGCATTCTCAATTTTTTCTATATTAGTTTCACTCAAACTATAATCCAATTCATCAATAAGTTTTGAATATATTTCTTCTAATTTTTCTACTTCTTCTTCAAATCTCTCTACATCTAAATTATTTTTTCTAAGTATTTTGTCTTCAATAAGTAACATTGACAGTTCTTCTATCTTTTTAAACTCATCTATAACACTATTTAGATAATTTGGTCTAGCAACATAGTAATTAACAAGTACCCCAAACAAGACACCTACAGATGTATCCAGTACCCTATGTAAAGAATAATATACAGGGTCATTGTTTCCTACACCTAGATGTATAGCCAGAAAAGTTACACAGGCAACTACTACTGACTTTATTTTAAACAGATTGCATAAATATATTGAGCACATTACTCCTAGACCACATAAAAAAGGGTCTCCAGCTTTAGTGATGGCAAAGATGAATCCTATTATACCACCTAAAATAGTACCTTCTACTCTATTGATTCCTGTTTTTAAAGAACCTTTTACTGTATCTTGGACAGAAATTATACATGCTACCAGAGAATAAAACATATTCTCAACTAAATAGTCTCCTAAAAGCATACATAACGTTACACTAATTCCTGTTTTTATAGTTCTCATACCCATCTTTTGAAGTTTCAAAGTTCCACCTCCTAAAAAGCACTTTCTATAAAATACGCATCCTCAAATTTAATATGTTCCTAGTATATCACAATTTTTTAAATTTACCCATTAATCATATTTTTTTATCAATTACTTCTTAATTTAGACAATAAAAAAAACTGCTTTAAAGCAGTTTTTTTATCCTATCTCTACCATTTTACCTTCAATTGCAAAAATTATTTTTTCACACACATTTGTTATATGGTCTCCAATTCTTTCAAGGTATCTTCCTATAAGTAAAAGTTTTACCCCTTGGTCTATGGTATTTGTATTTTCATGCATTATTTTTAAACAATCAATTTGTACTTGTTCATACAAACCATCTACAATATCATCTTTAGTTCCTACATCATAAGCTATACTTGCATCAAATAAGATTAAAGCTTCTCTAGTCTGAGACATCATAGATTTACATTCTTTTGCCATCTTAGGAATATCTATCAGCTCTTTTATATAAGCTTCTCCACCTATTTTCAGCATTTCTCTAGCTATATTAGCTGCATAATCTCCTATTCTCTCTAATTCTATTGATATATTTCCTAATGAATAAATAAATCTTAAATCCCTTGCCATTGGTTGCTTTAATACTATTAGTTCTATACTCTTATCCCTTATCTCTTCTCTTAATTTATTTATCTCTTCATCATTTTCTACTACTTTTCTTGCACCTTCTAAATCCTTCTCTATCATACAAGTCACAGACTTTTCTATTGCTTCTTCACATTTTTCCATCATAAGTACTGTTTGTTCCTTTAAAGTATCAATACTTATATCTAAGCTATTATTGACCATTGTCTAACTCCTTTATAGTTATATATTTTAACCAAATCTACCTGTTATATAATCTTCTGTTCTTTTATCCACAGGAGTGGTAAACATAGTTTTTGTATCACTAAATTCTATAACCTCTCCATTTAAGAAAAAAGCTGTTTCATCTGATATACGAGCAGCTTGCTGCATGTTATGAGTAACTATGACTATTGTGTAATCTTTTTTTAAATCCTCTATAAGTTCCTCAACTTTTAATGTTGAAATTGGGTCTAAAGCAGATGTAGGTTCATCCATAAGAATAACTTCTGGTCTCATAGCAATTGCTCTTGCTATACATATACGTTGTTGTTGTCCACCAGAAAGTCCTAATGCAGATGACTTAAGCCTATCTTTAACTTCATCCCAAATAGCTGCTCCTTTCAAACTCTCTTCTACAATTTTATCTAATTGTTTCTTATCTCTTAGCCCTTGTGTACGAGGGCCATAGGCAACATTATCATATATACTCATAGGAAATGGATTTGGTTTTTGAAATACCATCCCTACTTTAGTACGAAGATTTATGACATCATCTGAAATGTATATGTCCTCTCCATCCACAAAAATATTTCCTTTAATTGTTACATCTTCTATTAAGTCATTCATTCTATTTAAAGTTCTTATAAAGGTTGATTTCCCACATCCAGATGGTCCTATTAAAGCAGTAACTTTATTTTCTTTTATGTCCATATTTATTTTATTTAATGCTTGTTTGTCACCATAAAATAAATCCAAATCTTTTACACTCATTTTTATATTATCGATTAATTCCATCATTCACACCTCTTAAATTTAATAATTAGCCTTATTTAACTTCTTAGCAACAAATCTTGCTAGCATGTTTAGTGCTAATACGATTACTATTAAAACAATTCCTATACTAGCTGCTGTTGCTATATCTCCACTCTCTTTAGTCAGTAAATATGAGTGTACAGTTAATGTTCTTGCACTATCAAATATTCCACCTGGCATCTTAGCTACAGTACCTGCTGTAAGTAATATCGCAGCTGATTCTCCAATTATACGACCAACTGATAAGATTATTCCTGATAAGATTCCTGGTATTGCACTTGGAAGTACTACTTTATATAAAGTCTGAAATTTAGTAGCTCCCAGTGCTAATGATGATTCTCTATACGCTTGAGGAACTGTCTTTAAAGCTTCTTCTGTTGTACGAATTATTACTGGTAATATTATTATTGCTACTGTAAGCGAACCTGCAACTATTGAATACCCCATTTTTAATGTAACAACAAAGAAAATTCCTCCAAATAATCCATACACTATAGATGGTATTCCTGATAAACTTTCAGTTGCGAATCTTATGGCTGTAACTGCTTTTCCTTTTTTTGCATACTCTTGTAAATATATAGCAGCTAAGATTCCTATAGGCGTTGCTACGACTATAGAAACTACTACTGTGTATAATGTTGTAATTATCATTGGAAGTATACCACCATCACCTGATGCTGAATAATTGCTGAATAAGAAATTAAAATTCATATTTCCGATTCCCTTTATAAATATAAATCCTACTATGACTACTAACGATACTATTGTAAATAGTGCTGATAGGTATACTAATAATTTTAATGTATTCTCTCTGAACTTTCTCATCTTAATTTACCGCCTTATTTGAAAGTTTATTTAAAACTAAGTTTAAGATTAATATAAATGTAAACAGTACTACTCCAGTTGCAAATAGCATCTCTTGATGTGTACCAAATGCATATCCCATTTCAAGTGCTATATTAGTTGTAAGTGGTCTTACACTGTCTGTTATTGAAGTTGGCATAACTGGTGAGTTTCCTGCAACAAGTATTACTGCCATTGTTTCTCCTAAAGCTCTTCCTACTCCTAATACTACTGCAGCTAATACTCCAGATTTCGCAGCTGGTAATACAACTTTAAAGATTGTTTCTATTTTTGATGCACCAAGTGCTAATGAACCTTCTTTATATGCTTTTGGTACTGCTCTTATAGCTGTTTCTGATACAGATATTATTGTTGGTAACATCATTACTGCTAGTACTATTACTATTGCTAATAAACTTTGACCCTTTGGAAGATTAAACATATTTTGTATCATTGGAACTATCACTGCAAGACCAAATACACCGTATAATACTGAAGGTATACCTGCTAGAAGCTCAACTGCTGGTGACATTATTTTTGCTAACCTCTTAGGTGCTACTTCTGCTATAAATATAGATGTTAATATACCCACTGGTACTCCTATCACAAGTGCTCCAAGTGTTGCAAATATTGATGCTACTATCATAGATGATATTCCAAATTTATTAGCAGAAGGAACCCAATCTGCACCAGTTAAAAAATCTATAAATGAGTATCCCTCAAATATAAATGGTCTTAGTCCTTTATAAAATACAAATCCTATTATCAAAAGTAAACTTGCAACTGCTACCAAAGCACTAAGTAAAAAAATATTTTTTGCTACTTTTTCAATTATATATTTTGTCTTGTTGCCATTATTGTTGTTTTTTTCTAAACCTACTAACCTAGATTTTACTATCATAATATCCTCCCAATCGATTTTCATTCTGTATTCAAAATTTAAATTTTTATAATTCGTATCAATTAAATTTTCTATACTTTTATTCTACTTTTTTTAAGTTAAATCTATATTAGGATTAAGTTAAACAAGTGTAAAATTATATTCACTTTTTTAACATTGATTTTACTTTTAGAACTATATTTGACATTTAATTTACATTACGATGGTATTTTATTATATTAAAATAGCAGATATAAGTAATAATACACTTTATGTGTAATTTATTCCTTATACCTGCTATTAAGATTTGTTAACTAAATTTAACATCTATACTACATATGTAATTATTATATTCTATTGTCTATGTAGCTATTATTTCCATAAAATTGTTATGATACTTGATGTTTACAATAAGTACGAATAGCCAAAAATATAAAAATAGGTATTTCTATCACTGAGAAAAACAGTATAATGTGTGGTGTCCAAAAGCTCATATTCCCTAAATTTAAGAAATTAAATGATGTCATTTGATATAATAAACTAATCTTAAAACCAATTCCCCCTGATGGTAGTAGGTATCCAAACCAGCTAACACCTATTCCCATAGGAATTAAACAAATAGAAAAAGCAATCAGCATAGAAGTAAGAGAATCCTTACATTTTGCAGATAAAAATAATGTCAAACTAACCATTGCAAGTATTGAAATCAGCCCACCAATAGCTATAAGAATCTGTGCTTGTAGTAAATTTATATTTACTAGGCTAATAACAGAAAACAACATTTGAAATGAGGTTCTCAAACATTCAGTGCCAAAAGCTAAATCAGAAATTGCCAAATGGATAGAAATACATACAACAAACATTACTATAAATATAGAAAATAGAGCTAATATTTTAGTAAACGCTAGACGAGTATGTCCATGTTTAGTACAACGAAGGATGCTATCTGATTGTGTCTGATATTCACCAGAAAAAGTAGATGCAGCAATTGCAACACATATAATTAATAATATAAAAATATAAAATACTATATAATCAAAAGCATCTTTAGAATAACCTGGATATATCTCAAATGGAGTATCTACTTTGCTATAAAGCTCTTGAGCCTGCATCTGTGCATTAGAAGTTTGTTGTTCAATCTTCATAATATCATTTAAGTGCGTTTTACATTGTTCATAAAAAGAATCTAAATCATTCGTATTTATTTCTGATAATTCTATTGCAAATCCTGTTTCCGAATTAGCAAATGCTTCAGGAAGTCTATTCAACAATGGACGAATTGCTAGAATACTCTTAGAATAAACATCTAATGGAAAATCCTCACTACCTACTTTTCCATACTTTTCTTCTGTTTTTTTCCATATATTTAAAGCATATTTTAATTTTTTGGGTGTTACAACTCCACTACTAATCTCACTGTTATTAGCATAAATTGTTTTTTTATATTCAATAGCATCCAAACCACTCAATTCGACTACTTTTCCATTATTATCTAAATAATTGATACCCTCATAAGTAATTGGAAGAAAAGCCATCAGCACAGATAAAATTAATGCCAGCAATAATAAAATTAATGTACGACGTGATTGCAACACTCGTTTGATTTCCAAATAAAAAATACGCATTTATTTCTCCTCCTTACTATAAATTGCTTCTGGAAATAACCATAAATATAAATCTTCTAGTCTTGGTTCAACAGCAATAGAGTTATCAATTTGTGACCTTTCTGACAAATAACGAATAGATACTTGATTGTTTTTTTCACTACGCTGATTGATTATACGTAAGTTCATTTCATATTTGGGAATATCTATATTTGATATAAGACATTCCCATACTTTACCCTCTACCTTCTTAACCAGTTTATCAGTTGTACCTACATCAAGAATTTTTCCACTTTTCATAATAGCATTTTGAGTTGATATGTACTCAATATCAGATACAATATGAGTAGATATTAGGACGATACGATTATGAGAAAATTCTGAAATAAAATTACGAAATCTCACTCGTTCACCAGGGTCAAGTCCTGCTGTTGGTTCATCCATTATAAGGATTTTAGGGTCATTTAACATAGCCTGTGCAATTCCCACTCTTCGTTTCATTCCACCAGATAATTTAATAATCTTTTTGTTTTTTACATCAGATAATGTAAGAATTTCCAACAGATTATTAATTTTTCCTTTTACTTCTCTTGGTGGTACATCTTTCAACGCTGCTACATATTCTAGATAATCTTTTACGGAAAAATCTTGGAAAAAACCAAATTCTTGTGGCAAAAATCCTAGTAAATTTCTGTAATCAGCACCCATTGTATAGATATTTTTTCCATTATATAAAATTTTACCATTGGTGGGTTTCATAATGTCTGTAATGATTCTCATCAAAGTAGTTTTACCTGCCCCATTCGCTCCGAGAAATCCCCATACACCTGGTGTTAAAGTAAGGCAAACATCATCTACAGCAATTTTATCCTTAAATTTTTTTGTCAAATGTTCAATTTTTAATTCCATATTTGAAACTCCTCTCTTTATCTACTTACCTGCAAAAACAAAAGTGCCTTGCTCAGTATTTATTTTACTAAACAAAGACACTCATAGTTTTAATATTAAATAGATAATTTCTTAAGAAAATCCTAATATTTGATTCATATTTTACTAAGCAGATGCAGGAAGTGATATAGTAAATATTGTAACTTCATTTTTACTTTGAACAGTAATATCACCACCATGCAAATTTATAATTTCCTTCGCTATAGAAAGCCCCAAGCCTGCACCACCCATATCAGATTTCCTAGCTTCATCTAAACGATTGAATTTTTCAAATATAGCAGAAAGTTGCTCTTCTGGAATTGTCTGACCATAATTTCTAAAAGCAATATCTACCTTGCTGTCTTTATAAACTGCTGAGATAATAATTTCTGTATTAGGATAGCTGTAAGCAATAGCGTTTTTTAAGATATTATTAAACACTCTTGCAAGTTTTTCAGAATCTGCTTTTATCGTTAAATTTTCATTTGCTTTTAGAATAGCTGTATTTCCATTTTCAGATAGTATTGGATAAAATTCATCCTTTAACTGAAGCAACATATAATATAGGTCTACTTTTTCGCAATTAATTTTGATTTGATTAGAATTATATCGTGTTACTTCAAAAAGTTCATTGATAAGTCTTTCCAAATATTGTGCTTTGTCAAGTGCAATTTCGATATACTTAGATTTTTGAGAAATATTCATATTAGGTATTTCTTTCAATAAACTCAAATATCCAATAACTGAAGTAAGAGGTGTCCTTATATCATGTGCTAGATACATTACAAGATTATTTTTTTTATTTTCGGCCTCTTTCACTGCTTGCTGACTTAACAAAACAGACATCTTAATTTGGTTCATTTGTTGTTCTATTTCCTTTAATGGTTTAGATAATTCTACCAAATCATCATTTTGTTGATAAATAGTATGTGTAGCATCGATAATTTCTCTTAAATAATTCCATGGTTTTTTCCAATAAAAATTGAAGATAGTGATATATCCAAGTATAAAAACCAAAAAAAATAATACATCTCTTCTCAACTGAAACCATTTAATAAAAGGATTTGAAAAATTTGAAAATGTATAATCAGCTATAAACATTGAAGCCAACATTATAACTGTGTAGAGAGCTAACATTGTATATAACTTATATTTTATATATGCCTCTGTATTTTGTTTACTATAAGTAAAATTATTAGTCTTTTTCATAATACTACATCCTTTCTTGACAAGAAAAATAGGTGTCAAATCTTGTAGCCAACACCCCAAATTGTTTTTATATATTTTGCTTCATCTACAGTATCACCTAATTTTTCACGAAGATGACGAATATGAACTGTTATAGTATTGTTGCTTTTATTGTAATATTCATCTTTCCAAATAGCATGAAAAAGATTTTCTGAATTCACCACAGAACCTTGATTCTTTAATAATACGTGTAGAATAGAAAACTCTGTTGGTGTAAGTGAAAGAGCTTTGCCATTTAAATGACATTCATATGTCTGGGTATTCAATTCCAGACCTAAAAAAGAAAAAATATGTGAAAATTCATCAACAGACTGTAAACTTCCACTATACTTTTTATACCGTCTAAGTTGTGCCTTTACTCTGGCAACAAGCTCCAAAGGTCGGAAAGGTTTAGTAACATAATCATCAGCACCTAGGGTCAAACCTGTAATTTTGTCTGTTTCTTCATCCTTGGCTGTTAACATAATGATTGGATAAGTATATTTTTCTCGAATTTTTTGGCACAAAGAAAAACCATTTATCCCTGGCAACATAACGTCTAAAATTGCAAGGTCAAATTCATCTAAGTTAATGTAGTTTAGCGCGTCAAGGCCAGAATAAAATTTATAAACAATATAGTTTTCATTTGTAAGATAAACTTCTATTAAATCAGCAATATCACGTTCATCATCTACAACTAAAATTTTTCCACTCATAAACTTTAAAAATCCTTTCTATATATTTATATCTATTATACTAAATTTAACTTTTTTATATATGATTTTTTGCATGAGAATTTATTAAGAAATTCTTAATCTTATTATTTAACTTTTTATTTAGTATATCTTAATCATGAAAATGAAAAATATATGAATTTAGATATGCAATTTGCTTATCTTTTCAAATATAATCTATAAAATAATAATTCAGGTAAAAATCTTTTTAAATAATAAAACTGACTATAATTTAAATGATAAAGCCTAGAAAAATAGGTTTCACCAGTTAAATTATAGTCAGCTATTTTATAATTTCGTTTAGATATTGCTAACATTGCACATTTTTAATACTTATTAGTGATGTTAATATATTTATTATTCCTTATTAAAATAGTAACCTGCTCCTCTTATTGTTATAATTTTTTGAGGATTTTTATAATCTTTTTCTATTTTCTTTCTCAATCCGTTCACTGCAACTACTACACTATAATTATCCTCTAAATATTCATTTAACCACACATGTTCATATATCTCTTTAGTAGTCAATGTCTTTTCAGGATTCTCTATAAAATAATTTAATAATTTATTTTCTGTTGGAGTTAATTTTATTATTTTGTCTTCTAATTTTATTACTCCACTAGTTCTATTGTATTCCTCTAATTTTGAATTACTTTCATTGCTATTTATATATGAATTTACTCTTCTTAAAATTGCTTTTACTTTTGCATATAAAATTTCCAAATTTAGAGGTTTAATCAAATAATCATCTCCACCAGAATTTAAGGCATTTAAAATACTTTGGTCTTCATTTATGTAAGTCATATAAACAATTGGACAAGTAGTTACATTTCTTATTTTCTTGCAGAGAGTCCATCCATCACCATCAGTTAGGATTATCTCTAAAAATATTAAATCATATCTATTACTAAATATTTTTCCAATAGCTTCTTCACAGCTATATGCTAAATCTATAGTTATCCCTTTTCCTTCTAAAAAGTTTTTCAATTCCTGGCAATTATTCTTGTCTCCATCTATTATCAATATCTTAGTTTGCATTATAATCACTCCTAAATATCATTATTCTTTTATATTAAATAACCCATTATTATGAAAAACAGAGATTTAATTTTATTGTAAAAACGGTTCCTTTTCCTAACTCTGAATCTACAAAAATTTCTCCATCATGTTCTTTTACAATGGACTTTACAATATATAACCCTAACCCTTGCCCTGTTGAAATGTCAGTATCTCTTGCTGTAAAGAACCGTTCAAATATCTTTGGTATATTTTCTGGTGGTATTCCTTTACCATTATCAGAAATTTTAATAACTGCAAATTCATCTTCTTTATTCATTGACAAACTTATCCTACCATCAAATGAAGTAAAGCTTAAAGCATTGTAAATTAGATTTTCAAATGCTCTAGCCAATCTTTCTTTATTTATCTTTGCATATATTTTTTTATCTAATAGAGAGAGTTCAAAGTTTACACCACATGCTTGTGTGTCTGGCAAGTTATTTTCATATATCTCTTTGATGAAATCATTTAGACATATCTTCTCACTAAGACCAATTTCTTTATCTTGTGATGTAAATTCTTGTAGACTACGTACTCTACTTTGTACTTCATTTGATTTTTGATTTATCGCAGATAGATAAGCTTTTGTCTCTTCATCTACATGAATATTACCAACCTTTATTAAATCTATAAATGCCTGTATAGCTGAAACAGGTGCTTTTAAATCATGTGCCACATCAGCCAAGAACTTTTTACGTTCATCTAATAGTGTCATAAGTTCATTAGTTCTTAATTCAACTTCATGCTCAAGATTCTTTGTGAGTTTTTCATTTTCTTTTATTATCATCTTGTTCCTATGTATCATCATAATAGAAAATAAAATAACAATTATAAACCCACAGTATTCTGTTTGCCATCCTGTAAATATAGGCTCAAATCTGTTACTAGTCACTGCATCGAATAATACACTAATACCAAACACAATATTTACTGAAACTAAAATATAGGAACTTATATGCTCAGAGCATGTCTTTTTATAGATTGAAACTAGTGAAGACATTAAGATATAAATAAATACAATATATTTATATATATCTATTAATTTTCCATATATATCAACAAAATCTATATAATATGGAAGAAGAACAACTGGTATTACAATAGATATAATACACATTGTAATCCCTAATGGTAAAATTAAAAATCTATATCCTTTATTTTCTTCTATTTTGGATATACTTCCATTTATACAAATAATACATAAGACCGCTATAAAATATGATGAATCCTCAACTGCATATGTAAAGTTTACTAAAGGAAGCCCCAATAGATGCACAAAAGGATATGATACATGTATTGCAAAGAAAATACACATACATCCAAAATAAAAGTAGAGTTTACTTTTTTTTGAAAAAAACCAAACAGCTAGTGAAAATATAGCTATTGCAAAAGTTGTGAAACAAATTATACTATAAAAAAGTAATCGATAAAATACCATATTACTTATGTCTTTTGTTTCCCCCAATGCAGGTGGATAATACAAACCACTATAATAATGTGAAAAATTAGATACATTGATTATAATTTCTGTATCTTTCTTTGCGACAAAACTTACTACTGAATTTTTAATTTTTGGTCTATACTTTTCTGTTCCTACATCTCCCAGTTTAGAAACCATTTCTCCATTTATCCATACTTCACTTGCACAAAAAATTTCAGGAATCTCTAGACTTAATACCTTATCCCTACCTTCATTTTTTATTCTCATACGGTAAGTAGCATTGCCATATGGTGATTGGTTCTCTTTTCTCATAGAGAAATCTGGATATTGACCTATAAAAACGTATTTTGGTTTTATATGTTGTTCTATAAAATCATTTGGTTTAAATATTTTATGGTTATAAAACTCCCAATCATCTATTAAAAAGACAAGTTTACTTTTAGTAAAGGTATTACTATCTATAGTTAAAATTCCATTACTTGCTCTAATAGACTTATATGTATATTTATTATCATATTTATACAGAAGATTTAATCCTGTTATTGCCAACAGAGAGATTATCAATACAATGAGAGTTCCTTTTAGTATATTATACTTTTTCATTGCATCAATCACATCTCTTTCATAGTAGTACTAAATAAAACAAGAACTATTTATTGATTACAGTATCCCACTTACGGTACAAATTTATATCCTTTTCCCCATACAGTTTGAATGTATTGATGCTCTCTGCTTAAAGAATTAATTTTTTTCCTCATCTGTGCAATATGAACCTGTACTGTATGTTGGTCTCCAATATCAGGCATTTTCCAAACTTGATTATATATTTCTATTTTTGAGAATACTTGTTCTTTATTTTCAGCTAGAAACAATAATATTTCAAACTCCATAGTGGTTAAATCGATACTTTTTTCGTCAAAAGTTACTTTTCTTGAGTTCACATTTATCACTAAAGACGAAAATTTTAACACATTAGGAACTGATGTAATGTTTTTATATTGCCTCATACGAGCATATATTCTAAGTTCAAGTTCTTTTAAGCTATATGGCTTTGTTATATAATCATCTCCTCCAGCTAAAAAACCCCGAACTCTTTCTTCTTCATGTTCATAATTAGATAAAAATATTATAGGTATGTTAACCTTTTCTTTTATAACATTGCATACTTTATACCCATCTAAGTCTGGTAATGCAATATCTAGAATTATACAATCTAAAACTACACTTTCTACTATCTTCATAGCCTCTTTAGCTGTCTTAGATATATATACATTAAAACCTATATTTGAAAAATAAATTTGATTTATGTTTAAAATATCAACATCATCATCTACAACCAGTAAGTTATACATTACACCACTCCATTCAAAATATTTCAATCATAGTCTAAGGTTTTAATTATTACAAATTATGATGTTTTATTTTTTATATAACTAGTATTATTATTTTATAATATCTTTACAAACTCGACTATAAAACTTAAGTATTTTTGAATAATTCTTGAATATTGAATTAAATATTAAGATTCATTATTAAATACTAATCAAAGTCTCCGATTGTTGGAAAATGGAGCTTAAGGTGATTTTATATTATAAATTTATTATTTTTCTAGAAACTTGTCAATCAGCCAGTTTGAGTATTGATTTATATGATTTATATAGTTATAATATAAAATAAATTGGATTATTTTGGTAAATGTATTGTTACAAAATGTTTATATTTCGCATCTTGATGTTTATAAAAACGTTATTTTCTTATTATAATTATATTATACTTTAAAAAAAATTCCCCTTTTCCAACAAATGGCTACTTTAAAAGCCAAAATTCCACGTATCAAATTAAATCTAACTACTAATTCAATAGTCTTTAGATTTTTAAATATTTTTGTTAAATTTAAAACAAAAAAAGGCTATGCAATATAAAATTATATTCATAGCCGGTTGCACCACTAACTCCATATACCTCTAGATGCCCAATAATAAGGTATACTTCTCAGTTTCTAAAATATTTTTATTAAAAAATTTTAATACACTTTAATAAATTTCCTTTTTATTCTAACATTGTAATATTATTTTGTCAATATTCCAATATTCTTTAGAGATAATGTACTAAAATATCTATTATATAATTAAAATATTTATATTCATATCACCAATAATAGACAATACCCTGCAAGTTACAGCAACATTTTTATGAGCTTATCTTGCAGGGTACTATATATTCATTTTATATTAAATATTTATATTATTGATTAACTTTAATAAATCCTTTTTCTGAAACAAGTGCTTGTCCTTCGTCACTCAATATATAATCTATTAAAGCTTTACCTTTTTCTGATAAATTATCTTCTTTATTAACTAGTATAAATGGTCTTGATATTGGATATTTATTAGCTATTACATTGGCATCAGTTGCTTCAACATCATTTATTTTCAAACTATTTACTTTCTCATCAACATATCCAAATGATATATATCCTATAGCATTTTCATTTCCCTCAACTGTAGTTTTTATATTTCCTGAACCATCACTTATTTGTGCATCTTTAGTTAATTCTTCTGACTTGAATCCTACAATTTCTTGGAATCCATCTCTAGTTCCTGAACCTTCTTCTCTTGATACAATTACTATTGGAGCGTCATTTCCTCCTACGTCTTTCCAGTTAGTTATCTTTCCTGTATAAATACCTTTAACTTGATCCATTGTTAAATTTTTTACTGGGTTAGTAGTATTAGTTATCAATGCTATTCCATCTATTGCTATCTTAGTTTCCTTTAATCCAGCACTTTTTTCTTCATCTTTTAAGTCTCTTGAACTCATTCCTATCTCAGATGTTCCTTCTATAGCATTTTTTATACCTCCAGAAGAACCAATCTGTTGAACTTCTACACTAACACCTTCATTTTTTTCCTGAAACTTTTCTCCTATAGTTTCCATAAGAGGACCTATTGAAGTCGAACCTGAAACAGAAACTTTATTTGAGTCTGCTGAACCTCCTGAGCCAGAGCCACATCCTACTGCTAAACCTCCAACTAACATTGTACTAGCTAAAAGAACTCCTATTTTCTTTTTAAACATTTCACTTACCCCCGCTTATATTTTAATTTTTTTGTTGTCATATTTTCTATATTTTAATAATACATATTTTTTGTTAAGTGAATATTAGAGCGAGGTTAAGTAAGTGTAAATATTGTTAAATACATGTAAAAATTTAATTTTATATAGTATATTGCTAATTATATTAATTTTTTTAAGTTATTTTTGAAGTATATGAGTATAACGCAACATTTAGAATTATTGCAAACCTTCACTAAGATTATTAATTTGCCACATTCTATAATTCTTTTTCTAGTTTATTAACTAAACCAGCAAATACATTTAAGGCTTCTTCTATAGATTCTTTTTTTGTCATATCTACACCAGCAGATTTCAATTGTTCTAAAGGATACTCTGACCCTCCACTTTTTAAGAAGTTTAAATATCTATCTACAGCAGTACTACCTTCTGAAAGTATCTGTTGACTTAAAGCACTTGCAGCTGAAAATCCTGTAGCATACTTATATACATAGAAATTTGAATAAAAATGAGGGATTCTAGCCCACTCTATTCCTATTTGTTTATCTACTACTGCAGATTTTCCATAATACTTTTCATTCAATTTATAGTATATATCAGTAAATTCATCAGCAGTAAGTGGTTCTCCACTCTCTACTTTTTCATGTACAATTTTTTCAAATTCAGCAAACATAGTTTGTCTATAAACTGTAGTCCTAAATTGTTCTAAATAATAATTTAATAGATATATAGTTTCATCTTTAGACTTAGAATTTTCTAACAAATAATTTATAAGAAGTAATTCGTTTAAAGTAGATGCAACTTCTGCAACGAATATCTTATAGTCAGAATATAAAAATGGTTGACTTGTTCTTGAATAATGACTATGGACAGAATGACCCAATTCATGAACTAAAGTAAATAGAGAATTAAGGTCATTTTTATAGCTCATTAATATATAAGGATGCGAATCATAACTTCCCCAAGAATAAGCTCCTCCTTTTTTACCTTCATTATCATATACATCAATCCAGCCTTCTTCAAAAGCACTCTTTATAGCTTTTAAGTACTCTTCTCCCAAAGGCTTAAGTGCCTCTAATATGATATTCTGTGCTTTATCATATGGTATATCCATATCAAACTTTTCTGTCAAAGGTACATATAAATCGTACATGTGTATTTCATTTAGCCCTAAAAATTTCTTTTTAAGTTCAACATATTTATTTAAAGTAGGAAGACTTTCATCTATAGCTGATATAAGATTATTGTAAACATCCAAACTTACATCATCTGAAAATAAGGAAGCCTCTATTGCTGAATTATATTTTCTAGTTTTTGCATAAAATATCTCTGACTTTATTCCACCATAAAGAGTTGATGCAAATGTATTTTTATATTTTCCATAAGTTGAAAATTCACCTTCAAAAGCTTCTTTTCTAACTCTGTCATTTTTACTTTTTATAAATAAAGAGTAATTTGAATGAGAAAGCTTAACTCTATTGCCTTCTTCATCTTCTATCTCAGGAAATTCCATATCAGCATATGCTAACATATCATATACATTTTCTGGAACTGTTGATAGCTCTGATGTAGCAGCAAGTATTTCTTCTTCTCTTTCACTTAAAGTATGAGGTTTATCTCTTAATATATCCTTGATATACTTTGTATAAAAAGATAACTCCTCATCCTTTAAATATTCATTTAGTTTATTCTCTTCTATAGCCAGTATCTCTGGAACTATATAAGAAGTAGCCACACCCAAATCAGTCGATAACATTTCTGTCTTAGTAGCTCTTCCTTGATTGTCATTGATTCTAGTATCTTCATGTTGTTTCATATGAGTATATACATATAGATTTTGAATAATTCTAGATGCATTTTCAGAAATATTTAATACTTTATATAAATTCTCTTTACTCTCAGAAACTTTACCTTTATACTCTTTTACCTCTTGGATAAGATTTTTTACTTTACTTATGTCTTTTTCGATTTCTTCTTTACTAGAATACATCTTATCTATCTTCCACTTATACTTTTCTTCTACTGTACTTCTATCAGTTCCCATATAATACACCTCTATTTTGATTTGTTTTTATATTTTATTATCTTTACAAAATATATTGTATATATTTTAGTCCAAATAATCTACATTTATTACTCCTTCTATCATATTTATTTCCTTCATAACATCATGTAAGTGTATTCTCTTACCATAAGATACAAAAAAATTAACTTTCCAGTATTCTTCATTACGACATTCTATTTCCATATTTCTTACAATAAGTTGACTTTTTTCAAATTTATCATATAAAAAAGGTATCGAATCCAAATTGCTTAATTTTAATATCAACACATTTTTTTCTTGGCTGAATAAAAACGTATTTATTATCCTAAGTACAAATAATGCTATCATTACAAATAGCCCACCTAAAATTGATAGTTCATAATAACCATAACCTACTGCTATACCAATACACGCAGTTGCCCACATGCCAGCAGCTGTAGTAAGCCCTTTTACTCCACCTTTATTTTTTAAAATTGCTCCTGCACCTAAAAAACCAATTCCAGATAATACCTGAGCAGGCATTCTTGCTGGGTCAGCATTTGTATATAAATTATAATCAGAAAATAACTGAATTGAAGTTATTGAAACAATACAAGAACCTATTGCTATTAATATATGTGTCCTAAACCCTGCAAACTGTCTTATTTTTTCTCTTTCTAAACCTATTATTCCTCCTATTATTAGAGCTAATAGTAACCTTATTGCTATCTCCTTACTTCCTATGTCAACCATAATATAAAACCCTCCTGACCTAATCATAATTATGTCCTACAGATAATTTACACATCAGAAATACTATTTTATATCTTAATATTATTATTAATATATGTAAAATATAGCTATCTGTTAATTTTTGATACAAAAAAACCCACAACTGTGGGCTATTTGCTTAAGTACATGTATTTATTTATTAATATATCTATTTTCTTACTCGATTCTACTAACTCTTCTTGAAATATTTCTGGATATTCTATGTATGTATTTATCTCTTCCCTAACTGCTTCAATCTCATTTTTTAACGTTTCTAATTCATTGTTCGCCATAATAATCACCACTATTACAAATTTGTATATTTTTATATACATTTTATCAAACAATATTATATTTTGTCAATATTATGTCAATAAAACTTACTATAAAAATGCTCCAACTTGGGTACTGTATACCTAGACACTAAGCCTACAAACATACCCGTTACTAACGATGCCATTAACATAAATGGTAAGTATCCTATAGCAAGTATATTTTCTATGATTAAACTTGCAACTATTAATTGACCTATATTATGCCCTATTGCACCTATAATGCTTACTCCAATCAATGATAAACCTTTTATTTTACTTGCTAAATACATAAATAAAAGACTTAGATAAGCTCCTCCTATACTAAATAGAAGATAGGACAAAGGACCTGCGAATATTGATGACAAAATTACCCTGATAGTAACAATTATAACAGTATCTTTGACACCTAACAACATTAATGAAATTAAAGTTATAATATTGCTCAAACCCAATTTTGCCCCTGGAAATATAATTATAAGAGGATTCGGTATATATGTCTCTAATACATATAAAGCTAAACTATACCCTATCATCAGACCTAAAAATGTCATTTTTCTAGTTTTCATTGAGTTAACTCCTCCAAATTTTATCTATCATCTTACATTATAATACAAAATATATAAAAACACCTAATTTAGATTAAAATATTTTTCAATTTATTTAAAATAAACATTAGTGATTTCAATGTGTAATTGCCTCTATAATTCTTGACTTTTTGTATCATACTTGTTACAATTTTAATGATAATGAATTTCATTAGGAGGTGCTAATAATGACTGTTTACGATTTAAAAATAGGAGAAAAAGGACTTATTAATAGTATAGATGGAGATATTAAATTATCTAAAAGATTACTTGCACTTGGATGTATAAATAGTACTGAAATAGAAGTTAAAAAGGTTGCTCCATTTGGAGACCCAATTATAATCAGATTTAGAGGTTTTGACCTTGCTATTAGAAAATCTGATGCTAAAAATATTTCTTTACAATAATAGAGGAGGAGCTACCTGTGATTAATGTAGCATTATTAGGAAACCCAAATGTCGGTAAAACTACTGTTTTCAACCTACTTACAGGTTCAAATCAATATGTAGGTAACTGGCCTGGTGTTACTATAGAAAAAAAAGAAGGATTTATTGGGAAAGAAATAAAAGTTGTAGATTTACCTGGTATATACGCAATGGATACTTTCTCAAATGAAGAAAAGGTTTCTAAATCATATTTAGAAAATGAAGACGTTGATGTAATAGTAAATGTAGTTGATGCATCTAACTTATCGAGAAATCTTTATTTAACAACTCAACTTATGCAATTTAACAAACCTATAGTTATACTGCTTAATATGTTAGATATTGCAGAATCTAAAGGTGTTAATATAGATGCTAAAAAATTAGGTGAAGAACTTGGAGTAATTGTTGTTCCAATTATTGCAAAAAAGAAAAACGGTGTTGAGAGAATAGAAGAAGAAATTAAAGGAGCTACTCAAAAAGCTTTTATATATCAAACAAACTTTGGAAGTGAAACGGAAACATACAAAAAATTAGAATCCATTTTATCAAGATGTACAAAAACTACATATACACACAAAAAATCTATCAGTGATAAAATAGATAATGTAGTTTTAAATCCTATATTAGCCTATCCAATATTTATTGGTGTACTGTTCCTCTTATTTAAATTTACCTTTGATTGGGTTGGAGGACCACTACAAGAGGGCTTTGCTGGTATTATAGAAGCTTATATTTCTGCACCTGCTAGTGATATGTTATCTAACTCTAGCCCGTGGTTTAAGTCACTTATAGTTGACGGTATAATTGGAGGTGTTGGTGGCACGTTACCATTCTTCCCATTAATATTTACATTGTTTTTTGGTATATCACTATTTGAAGATAGTGGATATATGTCAAGAACAGCATTTTTAATGGATAAAGTTATGAGAAAAGTTGGTCTATCTGGTAAAGCTTTTATACCTATAGTTATGGGTATGGGATGTTCTTCTCCAGCTATAATGGCAACTAGAACATTGGAAAGTGAAAAAGACAGAAGAGTTACAGCTCTTATTGCACCACTTATGACTTGTGGAGCAAAACTACCTATATATGCACTATTCGTAGCTATATTCTTTCCACATAATGCTGCCTTAGTGACTACATCACTATACTTGGTTGGTATAGTTATGGCAATAGTGATTGCATTATTCTTAAATAAAACGGCATTTAAAACAGAGGCTGAGCCATTTATATTAGAGTTACCAGAATATAGAATTCCTACTATAGATGCACTTATTAAAAATACATGGAATAAATCAAAAGGTTTCTTAATAAGAGTTGTTACTGTTATGTTTGCAATGTCAGTTGTAATTTGGGGACTTTCTTCATTTAATATTTTTGGATATACAGAAGATATAAATGTAAGCTTTTTGGCTACTCTAGGTCATATTATATCTCCTATATTCAAGCCCCTTGGCTTTGATGATTGGAGAACTTCAGTTGCTATTTTAAGTGGTCTTGGAGCAAAAGAAATCGTAGTAAACTCTTTAAATATACTATATGGTAATCTAAATGTTGTATTGCCAACAATATTTAATGGAGTTACTGCATATACTTTCTTGATATTTACTGCTTTATATACTCCATGTATAGCTGCACTTGCAACTATGAAAAAAGAATATGGCAATAAGATGATGTTTGCATCATTTGCATATCAGTTTGTATTAGCATGGATAATGGCGTTTATAGTTAAAAGTATTGGTGGAGTATTATTTATGGGCAATTCAATAATGGAAGCTTTGATAGGCGGAATAATTATAGTTCTTGCAGTTGTGATTTTATTTAATAAATTCAAGTCTACAAAGAATGGAAATAGCTGTAGTGGATGTTCTGGCTGTAGTGGATGTCCAAGTTCTAATGCTTGTTCAGACGAAGAAAATAATGATAAAAAAAGTAGTACACACTAACATGTAGATGTCTTATATTTAAAGATAAATTTAAAGAACTATCCTTTAAAGATAGTTCCTACAAAAACCTTATTAGAATAATATAGAAGCTATCATACAAACAATTTTAAATTGCTGTGTGATAGCTTCTTTTTTACTTATTCAGCTTCTTACTTCCTAATTTCATATGGAACTTAGTATCTTTTGGAATACTTGGGTCTACTCCCCTTAATATAGGTATTTCTCCGCATATTAATTGTATAGGTATTATAAAGTTAAATGTTTGATAATAATGATTATCTGTAATATCTATTTTTAAGTTTTTATTATCTTCTGTAACTTCTCTACCTATAACAAATACTTTGTCTGTCCATCCAGAAAGTACCTGAACCATTTTGGCTACTCTAGGCTCTTTTCCTGTATCTAATATAAATATAGTTGAATCACTATTTATAGCATTATATATACCATGTATGAACTCCTCAAACTCGTATCCAGTTACAGGTATTCTCATTGTTTCTAATAATTTCAATGCTGATTCTAGTGTATCTCCATATATATCAGAATGACCTATTATTCTTATTTCTTTAGAGTCAATCAGCTTTTCTTTGTTTCTTTCAATCCATTGCTCAGATAACTTATACACTGATTTAAATCTATCAATTGCATCTAATATCTTATTTATCTCCTCATTATACCTTTTACTAGATATTAATCCTTTTTCTCTAGCTATTTGAAGCCCTAATAACATTAAGTTCAACTTTGTACAGTAGTATCCTTTTGTTTTAGCTCCAGATTTTTCTTCCCCACAATTTACTGTTAATATATAATCAGAAATCTCATCTATTAGAGCGTTTTTACAACCTGCCATAGATGCTATTTTACAACCATTGTCTTCTGCTAATTTCATAGCATTATATGTAGAATAACTGCTTCCACCTTGAGATATCCCTACCACTAAAGTATTTTCATTGTTAAACTTAAATGTATCTTCAGTTATCATAAATGGATATATCACTACAACATCTATATCTAATAAATTTTGTAAATATGCTTGTACTTGTACCCCTGAGTGATAACTAGTCCCTGAACCTGTTATTATAATCTTTTTTATATCTTCTTTCTTAACCTCATTAAACAAATTATCTGCATTGGATATCATTTCTCTCATTCTAGTTGGTGTCTCTAAAATATAATCTTGTATTCTCATTTTGTATGCCTTCCTTATCTATAATATATTCAATAAATTATAATTTAAGTTCTATAATAGACCTATAGCATGTAAAACAATTCCTCCTGCTATAATTCCTATAGTTAATTTTGTTACACTTACCTTTTTCTTTAACATGTAATATATTACAAACGCAAAAGTTAAAGGTAGCATATTAGGTATTATTTTATCTAATATATCTTGTAAAACTACTTCTGCACCATTTAAGTTAAATTTCAAAGGAGTGGTTATACTTAACATTGTTGCCACCATTCCTCCTACAACAAATAAACCAACAGTTGTAGCCATAGACATTATTTTCTCCATAAGTCCTTCTTTTTGTATTCTCTCAAGGGAATTTACTCCGACTTGATACCCATATTTAAGTCCAAATATTCTAAGAGCAAATGCTGGTATATTGTATAATAGCAAGAATAATAATGGTCCAAATATATTTCCTTCTTTTGCAAGTGATACTCCTACTCCAGCAGCTATAATTCTAAATGTTCCCCAAAATAGTGAATCTCCAATTCCTGCAAGAGGTCCCATAAGCGCTGTTTTAACAGCACTAATTGAACTTTCATCAAACTCTGAATTGTTAGCGTTTTCTTCTTCCATAGCTGCTGTTATCCCTAATATTGTAGGAACTACTACGGTTGTTGTATTAAAAATCTCTAGATGTCTTTCTATTGCTTTTGCTTGCTTTTCTTTATTATTGTATAGTTTCTTTATTGCAGGTAACATTGAATAACAGTAACCTAAATTTTGCATTTTCTCATAATTGAATGCGCCCTGAAGAGCAAATGAGCGCCAAAACATACTTCTTAATTCTTTTTTTGTTAGTTTATTCAAAGTCAATCTCTCCTTCCGTTAAAGTATTAATTGCCACTTGAGGATTTTGATTATTTTCTTTGTTATTTATATAAAAGTTTAATACGACTGCTACACAAACTCCAAACAGTGCAATTGCAGTTATATCTATCCCACCATAAGATGCTAAAAGGAATCCTATAAAGAAGAATACAGACATCTTTTTTGAAAGTAACATATCCATAAGAAGTGCAAATCCTACTGCTGGTAATAATGTTCCAGCGACGCCTAATCCATCTAATATAACTTTAGGTATTGCATTTATTAATATTGTAACTTTATCAGCACCAATCATGATTGCTAAAAAAGTTGGAACTGATGTACTTAAAAAGAATAGTACTACTGGTATCCACATCATTATAGTAACTTTCTTAAAATCAGCTTGTTTAGCATAAAAAACTGCTTTTTGAGAAAAGTATGAGTTTATTATTCTAACCAATACACCAAGAGATTGCGCTAAGACTGCTACTGGCACTGCAACTGCCAAAGCAACTTCTGCACCATTTCCTGACAATATAGCAAAAGCTGTACCTAATACGCCACCTGTTACTACATCTGGAGGAGTAGCTGCACCTATTCCTGCAATTCCCATCCAAATTAACTCAAGTTGTGCACCAATCATAATTCCTGCCTTTATATCTCCTAAAACTAACCCTACTAACATACCTGTAACTATGGGTCTATCCAGCATAGACTGACCAAATATACGCCCATCTAATATGCCAAAACCTGCTATAATAGCTAACATGATAGCTTGTACTAACATAGTAAACCTCCCTCTTAATTCAGTTTAAATTTAAATTAATTACATCACATTCTTAATTTTATTTTGACTTTCTAATAATTCATTTACATAAATAATTCCATTTTTTGCTTCCTCTAACCCTGATTTAGTTAATAGTTTTGTATCTTCTTCAACTGATAAAAGAACAGATAAAAGCATTGGTAAATTTACTCCTGTCAATAACTCAAATTTGACCCCTTTTAAAAGTAAATTAGTACATATGTTTGCTACACTTCCACCAAATACATCTGTTAGAACAACAAATTCTTCATTAGTTTTGTTATTTGATAGTATACTTCTAATTTCTTTCTCAGCATCATCTGCTGATTTATCTTTTGTCATACAAAAGTACTCAACATTATTTAATGAACCAATTATTAATTTACTTGTATCAACAAGCTCTCTAGACAGTTTTCCATGTGTTGCAATTAAAAATTTTTTCATTTTCTTTCTCCTAAATTATTTTATTAAGTCTGATAGTTTTTTCTTTTTGTCTCTAGGTAACATTCTGAATTCTATATCAATTCCCAAATCAATTATTTCCTTAAAATTATTTATATCATTATCATCAACAGCAACTAAGTCTGTAAGCTTCTTCTTTCCTTCTTCATACCTTAATCCACCTACATTTATTTCTTTTAAAACTCCTCCTGAATTTTTGGCTACATCTAAAGCATCTTTTGTATTTTTTACTAATACTAATACATTACTTTTCTTTGATGAAGCAAATTTTTCTACTATTTCTCCAGATTCTTCTATCCCCCTTATATATAAGGTTACATTGCTAGGCTTAGCTAAATTTAATGACATAGCTTTCATTTGGTCATTTTTTGCTTCATCATTTGCAACTAAGATTACATTTATACCTAGTGACGTTGACCATCCATACGCTACCTGACCATGTATTAATCTGTCATCAATTCTCATTAAAGATATCATTTTCCTTAAATCCTCCATTCTATATTAAAATTTTTACTATTTATTCTCTTACTTAGCTATAAAAGCAAAAAGTATGCCAAATAGTGGCATACTTTTTTTTAATTTTATTTATCTATTTTTTAATCCTGTATTCTACTGAGGTAGACCATAAATAATATTATAGATGTATCCTATTTCTGAAATAGGTATTTGCACACTATAACTTTTTTCTAGCACACTAAACGCATTTTTTATTAGTTTGATTTCACTATTATGGTTTTTAATTAATAAATTCATATCATTATACTCTTCAATCTCAGCTTGTCTAACTAATCTTTCAATCATACAACTTAAGTGAACATATAAAGCAATCTTTTTATCATTAGGAAGTTTTTTCTTTTGAATATTTTCTATAGCATTTATTCCCTCTTCTATTCGTTCTATTATCTTTTTTGAATCCAAAATGGTCAGGCTATCTATTACTCTAGTCAATGAAAAATTCTTTATAATAGAATCATTTATATTTTTAATTTTTTCACTTTCTACTACTCTGCTAAGTATCCTAAAGACATCGTCTTCTCCTTTTCCCGATATCATATCCTCTAATAGTATGAAATCTACACCATTTACATTTGGATTGGCAGTCCCTACTATGGCCAATACATCATACATCTTGAAAATTGGGTCTTTATCTCCCATAGAGACAAGATTATCATAATCATATGGTATTATCTTAACATCAAAGATTCCCATTAAACTATCTGAAAGTAGGTGCTGAATTTTTATAGCAGTGCCTATTCCTGTAAAACAAGAAGATACGATTGCATACTCCTTATTTTTTTGAGGATAATACAATTGTATATTTGGTTTAGTTTCTTCATCCATAATTTCTGCAATCTCTTCAATATTTTTACTTTGCATTAATAAATTTCCTACCTCTAGTGCAGAGATAGTAGATATTTGGTCTATAAATAACATTGGACTATTTATTTTATTCTTTAAATCTTCATATATCAAATTGAGAGAACCCATATCAAATAGCACAACTAGTCCATTTTTTATTCTATCTTCATCCAAGTATCTAGACATTTGATTTGATACATCCG
This sequence comes from Clostridioides sp. LIBA-6822, assembly GCF_056688955.1. Lineage (NCBI taxonomy): Bacteria > Bacillati > Bacillota > Clostridia > Peptostreptococcales > Peptostreptococcaceae > Clostridioides > Clostridioides sp. LIBA-6822. The sequence goes on from NZ_CP196995.1 coordinate 3,876,045, forward strand.
CTATAGTAGCATCTATAGGCATATCAATAGCTGTAAATACATTTTTACCTAACATACGATTACATACATTTGCCATACTACTAGCTGTAGCATATCCGTGTGCTATAATCATTGCATTAATTTTATTAGACTTCATTCTTATAACTGTTGACTTAATAAATATAGTCATCATAATTATATCTGCATTATTAAGATACATATCTAATCTGTTCATTATTAATGTAGATACTTTATTTATTATAGAGTATTCTTTATAATTTTCTTTTTTTAAGTACATTAGTAATCTGCTTTCTAAATTCTTATATTCATCAGACAGTTGATAAGACTCATCCTTTAGATAAAGATATGATGAAAATGCTAATACATTATTCCCATCATATTTTATATTGTTGTTAACTTCTAGACTTCTAAATATATCCTGCATTATAGATATTATAAGATCCATAAGTACATTTTTATTTTCATCATTATTTGAAAAAATAAGATTATCCATTAATCTAATCATTAAATTGGAGCTGTTTTCGCTAAATAGCTTGTCTGTTATTTCGTTTTTTTCTAGACTATCAAAGTAATTTAAACACTCTATAAGAGTTTGATATATTATATTTCTTTTATTTCCTCCAACTGATATCTCAAGACTAGATTGGTTAGGAGAAAATACAATACTTTTGCTTTTCCCACTTTGGAATTGAAATACATCTGCATTTTCTATATAAATGTTCCTAGGAAGGTCCTGAAGTGTAACAAAGATATTTTCATTTCGTCTTTGGTTTTTTGCGTATGCTCGTCCACATGCATATTTTATTACATTTTTACATTCACCTATATTGCCTTTGAATTTTATCTTTAAAATTGTATTTAATGTAATTTGGGTTATCTCTATAGGCAAACCAAGCACTTTACTTTCTTCGTATATAAAGTGTTCTACAATCTTTCTTTTTTCAAGACTTCCTCTTTCTTCTATATTAGGTACATAAATATTTATAGGTATTCTTCTTAGAAAAGTTTGTAAAAATTCGGATAAACTCTCTGTTGTAGCAAACACTAATCTTACCTTAGCCCTTCTGCTTACCCCATTCTCTCCAATTCTAGAAAATGTACCTGTATCCATAAATGTGAATAACTTTTCCTGTCCTTCACTGTTCAACCTATGTACCTCATCTAAGAATAATATGCCCCCATCAGATTGCTCTATTAGACCTGCTCTAGATTCAATTGCTCCTGTATAAGCTCCCTTTACATGTCCAAACAGTATACTGGACAATAGCTCCAAATTATTATAATACTGCGCACAGTTTAGTACATTATATGGAGCATTTTTTTCTAATATATTACTATTTACACTATATTCATATATTACTTTAGCTAAAAAGGTTTTTCCTACTCCACTTTCACCTGTTAACATTATTGTAAGTCCACCATTTGGATAAAGTACAGCCGTTTTTATTTGTTCTATTACCTCTTTTAAGCTATTATCATGACCTATAATACTATTGAATACAACCTCTTGCTTTAATATTTTACACTCATTGTTAAGTTCGTCTACACTTTCATAAATACTTTTTTTCGTAGGTCCTATTACATTATTTATCTTATTTTTGGGTAAAAAGATAACTGGTCTACTATTTATCTTTATAAGATTATCAGACTTTACCAAATCATTTAATAATCTACTTGATTGAGTTCTGCTTAAATTAAACTTTTTCACTATATCTTCTGTTACAATACCACCCTTTTTTTTAAGTTCATCAAAATTGTTAAATAATGTACATTCATTTACAAAACTTAAAATCTCATTCCTCATATTCAACCTCCAATATAAACATCAATAATACTATAGCACTAGTATATCATTTATATACTCATGAAAAAGCAGATTATATTCTTATCTTTTATTAATTTTCTGTTATGGAGTAATAATATTAAATTTTTTATAGATAAAATCTTTAGCTTTTAGCCATAAATTCAAAATATCTATCTATAATTTAGTACAGAATATTTAGTATAGAATCTATGTAATATAGTTTCATTGTATTTACTATAATCAAAAGTAATGTAATATATATGTTTTTAGAACTTATTAATGAAGAAAATCTTATAAATTTTATTATTCTATGAATATTATTTCAAATTTACAAAGTCCATTAAGTAAATTTGCTTTTGCATAAATCTACTTAGAGTCTAAAAATGATATTTATAAATTTTTTATTATTATAATTTATTTATAATATAGTTAAATTTTTATCTAACTAGCTATTAATATTTAACTACTAAATACTCAATCAATCATTAATCTTTTTCCAAAATATACAAGTACAATTAAAAATTTATCTTGTAAGGGTAAAATGTATATTTTTTATAAATATAACGAAATGCTAAAAAGGACTTTAAAAAAGCAGTCACACAATAGAAAATAAAGAAACTGTAGACATTTTAGATGCTTGTATTGTAGGAGGAATTATAGATGGTTGTTTAGAGATGATTTCTAAAAAATATAGTGAAAATAATTCAGAAGTAGCAGAAAATACTGCAAAAACTATTAGTACATTTATTGCACATGGTATGAATGGACTAAAAAATAAAATATAAAATAAAAATGTCTCAAAACAAGCTATGAAAGTCATTTTGAGACATTTATTTTTATATTATTCTTAATTTACTATTTGCTCATATCTTTAGATTTATCTATAGCAGCAACAATAGACTTTATAACTGCTGATCTAAATCCTTCTTCTTCTAACACTCTAACTGCTTCTATAGTAGTCCCTGCTGGAGAGCAAACCATATCTTTTAATTCCCCTGGATGTTTGCCAGTTTCAAGAACCATCTTAGCTGACCCCATAACTGCTTGTGATGCAAATTTATAAGCTTGTTGTCTTGGCATACCAGCTAATACTGCTGCATCTGCCATAGCTTCTATAAACATAAACACATATGCAGGAGAAGACCCACTAACACCTGTAACAGTATCCATTAAATACTCTGATACTATTTCTGCCTCTCCAAATGATTCAAATAGAGACTTAATCATATTTAGTTCTTCATCAGTTACATTATTATTTTTACAAAGAGCTGACATACCTTCTCCAACAAGAGCTGGAGTATTTGGCATTACTCTTACTATTTTTTTATCTGAACCTATAATATTTTCTAATGTTTCTATAGTTTTTCCTGCTGCTATTGATACTATTATTTTATCTGCATCTATTAATTCTTTAAGTGGAGCTAAAGCTTTTTCACATATATTAGGCTTAAGTGCCACTAGTATTACATCAGAATTTGCAACAGCTACCTTGGAATCAGTTGTAGTCTTTACTGAAAATTCTGCTTTTACTTTATCTAAAGCAATTTGGCTTAAATCTGATACAGTTATATCTTCTGCTTTTACTAGACCTGATTTTACTATACCACCTATCATTGCACTTCCCATATTTCCTGAACCAATAAATCCTAAAGTTTTCATATCAAATCTCCTTTTTTCTATTAGTTTTTATTTTAAAGTAGCTAAATTAACTATGTTTTAACTGCTTAAAATTATCTTATTCTCATAAAATCTAACCATATTATATTAATATAAATTATTCCTTAATATATATAACACTTATTAAATATAAATTTAACGATTTTTTCATTAAACTTAACGAGCTAACTTCCAATTTAGAAAGTTAGCTCATAATTAATCTGAATTTTTTTAAATGATATCTAATAGTCTATACTATTATTATACCAGTTGCTTTTTTATATAGTAAGAAGTTTTGTTTACAAACAATCCTAGAATGTTTGCTCAGTTCTTCCTATTATCTCATCTTGTAGTGTTCTACTTAGATTATTGAAATGGTCACTATACCCCGCAACTCTAACTATTAAGTCTTTGTAATCTTGAGGATTCTTTTGAGCCTCTAATAATACATTTTTATCAAATACATTGAATTGTATATGATGCCCATCCATATTAAAGTATGCTCTTACTAGATTAGCCATATTATCCAATCCTTTTTCACCTTGAACTACTGATGGTGCAAATCTTTGATTTAATAATGTTCCACCAGTTTTTATATGGTCCATCTTAGCACAAGATTTTATAACTGCTGTAGGTCCATTAGTATCCCCACCTTTTTCAGGTGAAATTCCCTCTGAAACTGGTTTTGCACAAAGTCTACCATTTGGACTTGCTCCCATAATTTCACCAAAGTATACATGACAAGTTGTTGGTAACATATCCACTCTATATTCTCCACCACAAACAGTTGGTCTACCAGTTACCTCATTATAATATGTGTTGAATATCTCTTGCATTATCTCATCAGCATAATCGTCATCATTTCCATATTTAGGAGTCTTATTTGAAACTAAATTAAGTATAGCTTCATATCCTTCAAAATTAACATCAAGTGCTTTAAGTAATGTATCCATATCAAATTTTTTCTTATCGAATACATTATATTTTATTGCTGTTAAACTATCTGTTATAGTTCCTATACCAACACCTTGTATATATCTAGTGTTATATCTTGCTCCACCTCTTTGATAGTCCTTACCTTTTTCTATACAATCATCAACTATTGTAGACATAAGTGGGCAAGGCATATGTTTTGCACATATATTTTCTATTACAGCATTTCCTTCTATTTTTATATCAATCATATAATGTAATTGCTTTTTAAATGCCTCAAATAATTCCTCATAAGATTTAAAACTTCTAGGGTCTCCAGTTTTAATACCTATTTGCTTTTTGCTAATTGGGTCATATCCATCATTTAATGTTAATTCAAGTATTTTTGGAATATTCATATATCCAGTTAAAACATATGCTTCTTTACCAAAGCATCCAGTTTCAACACACCCACTAGTTCCACCAAGTCTTGCATCTTCTATAGTCTTTCCAGCTTCCATAAGTTCTTGTACTATTGCTTCAGTGTTATAAAATGCTGGTTGACCCCATCCTTTTCTTGATATTTCACAAGCTCTCTTTAAGAATTTTTGAGGAGTTTTTTTACTTATTTGAACGTTTGAACTAGGTTGTATCAATTTCATTTCATCCATAACATCAAGTATTATATAACTAACTTCATTAACACCATCTTGACCGTCTGGATTTATTCCACCAGTGTTTATATTTGCAAAGTCTGTGTATGTGCTACTTTCTTTTAATGTTATACCAACTTTTGGTGGTGCTGGTTGATTATTAAATTTAACCCATAAACATTCAAGTAATTCTTGTGCTCTATCTCTATCTAACACTCCATTCTCTACATCTCTTTCATAGAAAGGATTTAAATGCTGGTCAAGTCTTCCTGGAGTAAAAGCATCCCATATATTAAGTTCAGTAGTAACCCCTATATGAACAAACCAGTACATTTGTATAGCTTGATGATAAGTTTCTGGTTTATGAGCTGGTACAACATCACAAGTTTCAGCAATTAGTAATAAATCTTTTTTCTTAGCTTCATCTGTTTCTTCTTCTGCCATTTGTCTTGCTTTCTCAGCATATCTCTTACCTAATATTACCATTGCATCACAAGCTATTGCCATAGCTTCTAAATCAGCTTTCTTATTATATGCATCTAAATCATTAAGAAAATCTAATTCTTTTAGTCTTGCTTCTACATCTTTCTTTAAATCTAAAAATCCTTTTTTATATATTGTATCTCCACAAACTGTATGTCCAGGAGCTCTTTGCTCCATAAACTCTGTGAACATACCTGCTTCATATGCTGCTAACCATTCAGGTGTCATTGCATTTATTATTTTTTCTCTTGTTTGTCTCTTTTTCCAGAAAGGTATTATTTCTTCCTGTTGTATTTTTTTAGCTTCTTCAGATACACTGAAATTTATTATATCTCTATTGTGCATTACATCTAAATCTTCTAAAGTATGACAACAAATTTCTGGATATGTTGGTGCTCCATTAGGAGAATCACCTTTTTCACCTACTATTAATTCTCCATCATTTATGCTAAGAGTTCTATTCTCTATATAATACTTAAATGATAAAGCACGAAGTACAGGAATTTCTACACTTCCTTCATATTTTTTATAAGCCTCTGTCATAAGTACTGCTCTTTCAATAGATATGTGTGGTTCTGCGTTAACACTTTCTTCTCTTAATTTTTTAGTTCTCTCAAAAGTTCCTCTTGACATTTTATTACCCCCCAATCTTAGTATTGAAATTACTTGCTTCAAACAGCCTTTTTATTTCTTCTAATTTTTCTTCAGTTGGTCTTTGTAATTCTTCTCCCTCATACTTTTTATAAATCTTATCATACTTATGTTTACCAATATTATGATATGGAAGAAGACTTACAGCTTTTATATTCAAAGGCTTTAAAAATTCTATCATTTTTTTAACCTCTAAATTTTCATCATCTACATTTACTCCTACTATTAATGGTATTCTTATATTTATATTAGCTCCTAATTCACTCAGAAGTTTAACATTTTCCAATATTAAGTCATTTGATTTTCCTGTAAATTTTATGTGCTTTTCTTCATCAATAAGCTTAATATCATATAAAAATAAATCTGCACATTTTGCAACTCTCTCATAATTTTCTGACCTTGCATAACCACAAGTATCAATTGCTACATGAATCCCCTTTGATTTGCACATATTTATTACTCCACAAATAAAATCCATGTCTTGAGCCATTACTTCCCCACCTGATAGAGTTACTCCTCCACCTGATTCTTCATAGAAAATTCTATCCTTCTCTATCTCTTTAACCAAACTTTTTACAGAATACTCTTGACCAACAATTTCTCTTGCATTGTTTACACAATAGTCTAAGCAAGTTTCACAAAATTCACACTTATCTTGGTCTAAACATATTTTTGTTTCCCCTTTGAAGATTGCTTTATGAGGACATATGTTTATACATGCTTCACATCTTGAACATCTTTCGTCATTATACAAAACTTGTTTTGTATATGTTTGACTCTCTGGATTATGACACCAAACACACTCAAGTGGACATCCTTTAAAAAAAACTGTACTTCTTATTCCTGGTCCATCATGTATACTACATTTTTGTAAGTTTATAACTAATGGATTCATAATTTTTCACCCCTAAATAATATCCATTCCATTTTTTCATCTTTATGTAATTTATTTTCATAGGTTGTATCTATGAAAAGCATTTCTACAATTACATAATACTATATTTGTTATTATTTTGTCTATATTTTTTTAGTGTTATTAAAAAATTTTATTTTATTATGATATTTATACTGATTTTATAAATTAAATTTAAATATTTATTAAATTTATTTTTATAAGTAAATATAGCTATATCACATAAACAATATATTATTTTTGTTAATTTAGATATATATACTATAAAAATTAAATAAAAATAGAGACTACACTTTATCATGTAGTCTCCACCTTTCTAGTCATATTTAGAAATTCACATTTATTGTTACTGCTTTTCCGCCTCTATTTACTGTAATTTTTGTACTAGCTCCTTTTGAGAAAGTATATAACTTTTTATTTAGGTCATTCATACCTGTTATATTTGCATCTCCTACTTTAGTTATAATATCTCCTACTTTTACTCCAGCTTTTTCTGCTGATGAGCCAGATACTACTTCTGCCACATAAACACCTTTATCAGTACTTAATTTTGTTCCTGTAGCTGCCTCATAGTTTGATACATCTGTACCTTTTATACCTAGAGTCACTTTTTCATATTTTCCAGTTTTTATTACTTCTTCAACTATGCTTTTAGCTGTATTAATTGGTATTGCAAATCCTAATCCTTCTGCTTGAGAAGCTTTTGCTGTGTTTATACCAATTACTTGACCTTTTTGATTTAATAATGGTCCTCCACTATTTCCTGCATTTATACTTGCATCAGTTTGTAATAAACCAGTCATATTAGTTTTTTCTGTTTGTATAGTTCTATCTAATCCACTTATTATCCCTTGAGTAACTGTTTTTTGGAAATCTAATCCAAGTGGATTACCTATTGCTATTGATATATCTCCAACCTTTACTTTATCACTATCAGCAAATTCTGCTGGTGTCAATCCAGTTTTATCAACTTTAACTATAGCTAAATCAAGTTGTTGGTCAAACCATACAACTTTACCTGAAGTTGTTGAACCATCATTGAATAGTACATTTACACTTGTAGCTTGACCATCTGATATAACATGAGAATTAGTAAGTATATAACCATTTGAATCTACTATGATTCCAGTTCCTACACCTTGTGTTTCAGTTGGTATTGCAAACATATTATTAGTATCGACGCTAGTTGTCGTAATACCTACAACAGATGGTGTGGCTTTTTCTGCAACTGCTTGATAAATATTTTGACTCTTACCATCATCATTTACAACTATAGGTGTAGAATTTCCTGTAGTCTTACTTCCTAAATTATCTTTAACTAAAATTATTGTTAGTAAACTACTAAGTATTGAACTTATTATAGCAACTAATATTACTAAACTTATACCTTTCTTTCTTCTTGACATCTCATACCACTCCCTATCTAATATAATATAAATTATCAAAATATATTTTTCCCAATTTTTCATAAAAAAATGAAATCATCTATTTTGAGTAAACTCTTTTTCGATGATTTCATTATATTATTTTAATCTTAATTAAACCTTAACTATTTAAAATTATTTAAGTCTTTTTTCTAATTCTTCCTTTTCTTTTTCATAACCTGGTTTTCCTAATAAGGCAAACATATTTTTCTTGTAGGCTTCTACTCCTGGTTGGTCAAATGGATTAACACCCAATAAATATCCACTTATTCCACAAGCTTTTTCAAAGAAATACACTAGATATCCAAAATTATATTCATCTAATTGAGGTATATTTATTACTAAATTAGGTACTTTTCCATCTGTGTGGGCTAATAGAGTTCCTTCAAAAGCTTTATGATTAACAAAATCTACAGTCTTACCTGCTAGATAGTTTAGACCATCTAAATCTACTTCCTCTGAATTTATAGTTATATTTCTCTTACAGTTTTCAACATTAAGTACTGTCTCAAATAAAATTCTTTTCCCATCTTGGATATATTGACCCATAGAGTGTAAATCTGTTGAAAAATCTACAGAAGCAGGGAATAACCCTTTATTTTCTTTTCCTTCACTTTCTCCATAAAGCTGTTTCCACCACTCACTCACATAATGCAATTGAGGTTCATAGTTAACCAATAGCTCTACATCTTTTCCTTTTCTATGTAAAATTGTTCTAGCAACAGCATATCTATAACTATCGTTACTTTTTAAATCAGGATTTTGAAATGCTTCTCTAGCATCACTTGCACCTTTCATCATAGCATCAATATCAAGCCCCGCAGCAGCAATAGGAAGTAATCCAACTGCTGTTAGTACAGAAAAACGACCACCTACATCATCTGGTATTACAAAAGTCTCATATCCTTCTTCTGTAGCTAACTGTCTAAGTGCTCCTTTACTTGAATCTGTTGTTGCATAAATTCTCTTTTTCGCTTCTTCTTTACCATACTTTTTCTCTAAATAATCTTTAAATATTCTAAAAGCAAGAGCTGGTTCTGTAGTAGTTCCTGATTTAGATATTACATTTACAGAAATATCCTTACCTTCAATTACATCTAATAAATCCATAATATATGTTGAGCTTATATTTTGTCCTACGAAATATACTTCTGGAGCCTTTCTTTGTTCCTTTTTAAGTCCATTTCTAAATGAATGACTTACCATATCTATAGCAGCTCTTGAACCCAAATAAGAGCCTCCTATACCTATTACTAAAAGAACATCTGAGTCAGATTTTATCTTTTCAGCAGATTTTTTTATTCTATCAAACTCTTCCTTATCATGATTTTTAGGAAGGTCTATCCAACCTAGAAAAGTATTTCCTAAACCCGTTTTATTGTGTAACATGTCATGTGCAACATCTACATATGGTTGCATAACATCTATCTCGTTTTGACAAAAAAACTCCGTAGCTTTACTATAATCAAAATTTATTTTTCCCATTTAAATCCCTCTTTTCAGCATATTCGTTTTAAAGAGATTATAACATAAAATATGGGTGTTTTTTTTTAAAATTTGCCACAAAATTATACATATATCACCATTTGTTATCAGGAAATCGATTCTTCTAAATACTATAACTATCTATAAATTATAAATTTTTAATCAAATAAAGTTATTAAAAATAGTATATCATCTGTATTTCACAGAAAATTAAAACATGCTATATGGATGATTGACAAGAAATAATGCTTTGTTTAAATTAATTGAAATACAGTTTATACGTCCTTACATGTAAATTTAAATAGATTTAAGTTGTAGGTAAAATTTTTATGGAAAAATCTAGTACTAAATTTATGATGCAGTATTAAAGTCTCTTTATTGGAATAGTTATATAATCGGATAGTTGAATTATAAATAACCAATAAAAAAAACTCTAAACTTATCATTTAGAGTTTCTCTTTCATTTATATTTTAATTCTTATATTATTTTTAATCATTTCCTAATCTCTTAGCTATAACTTGTTGTGCTATGTTGACAGCATGGTCAGATATTCTCTCTAGATTACTTATTACATCTAAATAAATAACTCCATTCTCTATACTACATAGATTATTATTCAATCTGTACATATGATTAGCTCTACAAGATTTTTCCATTATATCAACTTGCTCTTCGATTTTTATAACCTTGCAAGCCAAATCTACATTATCAGTTCTCATTGATTCTAATGCATAAGTATATGCTGAAACAACCTTATTGTACATAACATCAAGTTCAGATTGTCCTTCTTCTGAGAAAGAAATATTTGAATCTATTGCAACTTGTGATAATTCAGCTATATTTTTAGCATGGTCACCAATTCTTTCTATATCATTAACTGTGTTAAACAAGGTATCCACAACTTCTCTCGAATCATCATCTAAAGGTGCTTTTGAAAGTTTAAGTAAGTAATTCAAAATAGCTTTCTGCAAATCATTGATTAATCTCTCTCGTCTATATGTCTTGTCTATTTTTTCAGTTGCATGTTCTACTAAAGCCTCCATAGAAGCATTTAAACTTTCCTTAGCCTTTTCACCCATACGAAGTGTTTCTTTTATCGTATTTGCAAGAGCTATAGAAGGAGTTTCTATCATTCTATCATCTATATATTTAATAGTCTTAGCTTCATCTTCATCTATATCGCCTTCTTTATCAGGAACAAGTCTTATTGCTAACTTTATTATAAGCTTTGTAAATGGTAAAAGTATTAAGACAGATATTATATTAAACAGTGTATGTGTATTAGCTATTTGTCTTGCAACATTACTTGGGTCCCAACTTGTAACCAAGTTTACTACTGGCTTATTTAATAATATTAAGAATATCACCGTTCCTAAAACATTAAAGATTAGATGCATCATAGCTGCTCTTCGTGCATTTTTATTGGCACCAATACTCGATAACAGCGAAGTTACACATGTCCCAATATTTTGACCATAAAGAATTGGCAATGCTGCTGATAATGGCACTAGACCTTCTGCTGCCAATGCAACCAACATACCCATAGATGCACTTGAACTTTGTATTATTGCTGTAATTCCAAATCCCAATAATAATCCAAGTAGTGGATATCTACCAAATGTAACTAGTAAGTCAGTAAACCCTTGATAGTCTCTTAATGGCTCAACTGCCATTTTCATAAAATCCATACCTGTAAACAATATACCAAAACCTATAAGTATTTCGGCTATATTTTTTATCCTAGGCTTATTTCCAAATAAATAAAGTATGATACCTATACCTAATGCTACTGGAGCCATACCAGTTAGATCAAAAGATACCAATTGGGCTGTAACAGTAGTACCTATATTGGCACCCATTATTACACCAATTGCCTGCTTTAATGTCATTATGCCTGCATTTACGAAACCAACAACCATTACAGTAGTAGCACTTGAACTTTGTATTACTGCTGTAACTCCTGTACCTACTAAAACTCCCATAAATAGGTTACTAGTAAGTAATTTTATTATCTTTTTTAGCTTTGTCCCAGCAGATTTTTGTAGACCTTCTCCCATAAGGTTCATACCATATAAGAATAGACCTAATCCACCCATTAGACTTATTATAATGTTCAAATTATTTCCTCCTTGTAAAGAGATTACTGTATCTAAAAATTTTTATAACCTATTGTATTTTATCAAATTATAGGAGTGATAATGTTAAATTCATGTTAAATATTAAAAAATCATTAAATTTATGTTAAATTTTTGTATTATTAGTGTATTTTTGTATTATTTTTTCTGCACATTTTATACCATCAACTGCTGCTGTGACTATCCCACCTGCATATCCAGCACCTTCACCACATGGATATAGATTCTTAACACTTACTGACTCTAAAGTATCCTCATCTCTTACTATTCTTATTGGTGATGATGACCTAGTCTCTACTCCAGTTAAAACAGCATCGTACATTGCAAATCCATTCAATTTTTTATCAAGAGATATGAATGCCTCTCTCATAGTTTCTGTTACAAAACTAGGTAAACATTCACTTAAATTTGTAAGTGTATATCCAGGTCTATATGATGGCTCAACACTGCCTAAATTTGTAGATGCTTTATTATTGATAAAATCTCCAACAAGTTGAACTGGTGCATTGTAATTTTTTCCACCTAATTCAAAAGCTAATTTTTCATATTCTTGTTGGAAATGTACACCTGCTAGAGGATTATCACTATTAAAGTCTTCCGGAGTTACATTTACTAAAAATGCACTATTTGCATTTACCTTGTCCCTTGCATGTTCGCTCATACCATTTGTAACTATTTCAAAGTCATTTGATGCAGATGCTATGACACTACCTCCTGGACACATACAAAAGGTATATGCTGTTCTTCCATTTGAAACATGCTCTATAAGTCTATAATCGGCTGCTCCTAGTCTAGGATGATTGTAAAACTCCTTATATTGTGCTTTATTTATTAAATCCTGTGGATGTTCAACCCTAGCTCCTATTGCAAAAGGTTTTTGAATTATTTTTACACCTCTTGAATACAACATTTCATAAGTATCTCTTGCACTATGTCCAACAGCTAATATAACTGTATCTGTATCTATTTTTTCAATACCATTTATCATTACAGATTGTATAGAATCATTTGATACAACTACATCAGTCACTTTTGAATTAAACCTAACTTGACCACCTAGATTTATTATTTCATTTCTTATATTTTTAACTACATTTTTTAATATATCTGTTCCTACATGTGGCTTATGTGAGTATAATATTTCATCTGGTGCTCCAAATTGAACTAACTCTTCCAATACTTTTCTGCATCGTATATCCTTTATTCTAGTTGTAAGTTTACCATCTGAAAAAGTTCCTGCTCCACCTTCTCCAAATTGAACATTTGAATTATTTTTAAACTTTCTAGTTGTCCAAAAATCACTTATATCTTTAGTTCTATTGTCTACATCAAGACCTCTTTCAAGTATGATTGGTTCATAACCCATTTGAGCCAAAATTAAACCTGCAAACAAACCTGCTGGTCCACTACCAATTACTAAAGGATTATTCTTCAATTTTTTATTACCCATAGTCACATTTGTATATCTGATTTCCTTTATTTTTGTTACATCTTTTATTTTTGAACTGAGTATTTTATCTTCATCTTTAACTTCTACATCTACAGAATAAACAAACTCCATTTTTCCTTTTTTTCTAGCGTCTATAGATTCTTTATATATACTATATTTAACTAAGTTTTTTTCTTTTATTCTAAGCTTCTTAAGTACAATATCTTTTAATAAAGATATATCTTTATCAATTCCAAGTTTTATATTAGATACTCTTAACATACTGTTTTCCTCTCTTAGATTGTAATATAAAAAAGCTAGGGTTATTCCTAGCTTTCTACAAATATAACTTCTATATTCTCTTTTACTAGATTTTCTACCCAAATCTCGTCTAACACAAAATTCTTTATTTTATTTACAACAATTGCTTTATCTAAATCTTTTTTCAAGTTTTTTACTAAGACCATTGCTTCAACTGACTTATTCAATCTTTCAACATACAGAGAATTCACTTTAATTAATATAACCCTTAATTCACACACATATAACTCTTTACTACCTAAAGTGATTTCATCATCATATTTATACACACTAAATTCATATACATTTTCATAAGGTGTTATATTTTCTATTCCTACATAGTCCATTTATTTATCCTCTTTTAGTTATAAGGCCTCTTATAACTTTCATGTTATTAAATACCTTTTCTAAGAAGTTTTCTGCTTCTTCATTATCTAAAAGATTTATTTCAAGGTTTTCATTTTCTATAATACCTTTAGATTTACAGTATTCTTTTGCTATTTCTATTAGTTCATTTTTTTTATCCATAGATAAATCGAACTCTTTATAGTCTATTATTATATATTGTTTGGTATCAGGTGATACACCATTATTATATCCTATTTCTATATGATAAATAACCGCATATATTTCTTCTCCATTGTACACAGGTACTGCTGGATTAGATTTTATAAAGTTCGTTGACACAGCAATTGCATTTCCTAAACTAAGACTCATTATTAATACCTCTTTCTCAACATTATACATATATTATACTATATATTCTTTATCTATGACTTAAAGCTTTTCATAATTAATTAAGATATTTTTAAATCTTTGTATCTTTTTCCTAACGTACTGGAACTTATATCGTATTTTTTTGATATTTGTACTTGAGTTATAGGTTGTCCTGCTTCTTTCTTAACATAATATTCAACAGCAGCTGCCCAACCATTTTCAGCTCCTTTTATATTTTCATGTTTTTTCTTATACTCATTCCAAAACTCTATACAGGCATCTATATTTTCTTTTTCTACATTTTCTTTAAGAGTATCTAAAACTTTGCACTCTACTTCAGCTAATTCATTTTCTGAATTAACTTTTGTTTTCTTCTTATCTCTTTCTCTCTTTAAGTATTCAGCTATACTTGGGTCTAAAAGCTGTTGTATATACTTGTATAGTATATGTGTATGATAGATTAAGAAAGTCTTCATATCTTTGTATAAGTCTTGATATTGATTAAATAAATTCATAACATCTTTTAAAATTATGTCTTTAACTTCATTTGATATACTTATAGTTACATCTATCAGTATGTTAGTTCCTTCAATATCAATAATTCTAGCTATCATACAACTTCCGCTTTTAAAACTTCTTAGAAGTTTTACATCTTCTGTGTAAAGTTCATTCCCACTTAGACAATCTTTTAATACTATTTTTCCAGAAGAAACTTCTTTTACTTCATAAATACTTACATATGATTCAAACAAACTTTTTAATATTGATACTTCTGATTGGCTTAAGTTTGCACCATTTTCTTCAAGAAACCCAACAGTCATGACCTTTTTATTTTCCATTATGTGGTCTTGTATTAAATAAGTATTAAAAAATCTTTCAAATTTTTCATTTACACTATCATTTTGCATTATATAAAACATTTCTTTAGCTTTTTCACATTCGTCTTTGAATCTGTCCTGTCTTGAATAATCATATAACTTTGAATATAAATCTGTATATTGTTTTTGTGAAAGTTCAGTTTTTCTGCATGCTCTTTCTGAAACAATATCTTTATTTAAACAACATTTCTTGTATTTTTTGCCACTTCCACAAGGGCATAGCTCATTTCTCCCTAACAATATGACTTCCACTCCCTTATTATTAAATTAAAGTACAATTTGTTATTATACCATTTTTTTATTAATCAATCTATAGTATAAGTAAATATTCTCTTAAATTTACTTATATTTTGGTATAATATATTAACTTTAATTAGGATTTCGATAAAATCACTAACAATCCCTCTTGTAGAAATGAATTATCGTAAAACTAATTCCTCTATAAAATTTTATTAATTGATAATAGTTTTTTACTTTATCTATTCTTTTTTGTTATGTGACTCTAATTGTCATTTTACATTCAACAATATTGTCTTTTCCTCGTTTATCTCCATTAGAAATATTTTGGATGTCTAAATTACTCGTTTTTAATTTGTTAATTTCTACTTTTTCAAGTTTATTACTTAACTTCAAATTCTTCATTAAACCTTCAAGTTTCAATACATTTTCAAGTTCACCATTGACTTTTATTTCTAAATTAACTTGTTTTTTATTGCTATTATCCAAACCACTCTCTTGATTAATATATTCTATGTTCACTATGTCTCTCAGTTCGTTTTCTACTAATAATACTATATCTTTATTTGTTTTTTTATCTAAAAATGAATTATTAAAATTACTTTTCAATTCTTCATTTCCATTTAATTCAACATTTTCTATATATTTATCATCTTTATAATTATTGTCCTTTATTTGATAATTATCTTGCTTATTTATTTTATTTATTAAATTTTGTTTTTCTTTCTTCAAACTAGTTAAGTTTTTTTCTAGTGGACTTAATACTATATTAGTTGCTAATATAATAATTAATATGAACAATATTTTAAGTAGATTTTTTTCTCTATTATTTAATCTCAAAAATAATCACCCATCTAACTTTTTATTTTAAATTTGTAATATTCTCCATCTCTTACAATGCTGTCTATATGATAATATTTTATGTACTTTATTTTTCTTAGATTATTTAAAACATCTAAATCATTACATACTCCTTCCACTTCCAGTTTATTTTTATCTATGGATATTCTAGTAATATTATTTATTCCAACTGTCTCATATATTTTTTTTATTTCATTAAATTTTATTTTAGAGAATTGCTCTCTATTCTCTTCAGTCATTGGTATAGCCTGTTTTGATTCTTTTATTGACGTATTTTGACTTATGTAATTTTTAAGTTCGCTTATAGAGTTTAAATATATAAACGATTTGAATATAACACACATTAAAATTAAGACTATTATTAGTTTATATACTTTATTAGATGATTTAGTTTCTTTTAATCCATTGAGAAAATTTATAGTTTTACAAGGCTTCATTTAAATAATCATTCCTATACTGCTTATATAATTTATACTGCTACCTTCTAAACCTTTATCATAATTATTTTCTACTTTTACTTTATCTTTTAATTTCAATGGACTTATTTCAATATACCTATCTGTATCTTTAAAGTATTCTTCAACAAAATAATTTTCTATTCCATAGTAATAAATGCACTTAAAACTACTTAATAGCTTCTTTACTGATTCATAGGATTTTATTTCTTTTGATAGTAAGTATGTTTCTTCTATTTTTTTATTTCTTGTTATATTTATAATAAACTGATTTTTTTTACACTCTATAAATACTCCTTCTTCTAAAAAATCTTCTATCAAGTCTAAGTTTATGAGTTTTTGCAGTATATCAAAATTTATATTTATAGCCTTTGGGTTTAAGTTTAGATTTTCTGAAATGCTCTTAATTAATTGAATAATACTTTTTGGAAAAAGAATCACTTGTATATTCAATTTATCATGGCTAGAATTTATAACTTTATATTTTATTGAATAGTTATTTATATTTATTGGAATGTATTGTGTTATTTCAAATTCAATCATATTTAATATATCTCTTTTTTTCTTAGTATCTATAACTTCAATATTCCTAATAACTATATCTTGAATTTGAATATTAAAGTATACATTTTTATATGATATTTTTGTTTTAGCTATCTCCTCTTTTACAAGTCTAACTACATCTTCTACGTATCTAATCCTCACAACCTCATTACTATCATTTTTTATATTAAAGTTAATCTCTTTTGTAAATGACTTATCTATAAAAATTTTTTTATGATTTTTTCTTAAAAATACAATCCTTATATAATCATCATTTATCTCTAAATTTAAAATTTTTTTAATTATAATCCTCTCCTTTAATTAAACTCTAAAATATATAGATATAAATACTACTTTGGATAGAATTGTTTAGAATTTATATTTACACTTATATCTGTACCACTATCATTTATAACAAGTTCAAATTTACCTGATGTACTTTGAGGAACTGGAACAGTATTTAAATATCCTTTTTCCTTTAAAGACTCTACACTTAGAGATTCTGCTATATTTTCATCATCATTAATAGCCATACTAGCTGCGGTTACTATATTTGCAGCATTTGTATAATCTGCATTTAGCTTAGCACTTTCTTGAACCTTGCTGTATTTAACTAATGCTATACTAGATATAACACCTAAAATTGTTACTACTACAATCATTTCAACGAGTGTAAATCCTTTTCGTTTTTTATTTATCAATTAAATATTCTCTCCTTTTAAAAGTTTTCTCTAATAAAATTTATTTTTTATCCTAAAAACTAGTAACTGCATCGAACATTGGAATAACCATCGCCAAAATAAAAATTCCAATAATTAATCCCATAAAAATAATTAAAATAGGTTCTATAAATTTCATTATTTGTTCTATTTTATTATTTAATTCACTTTCATAAAATTTATTTATTACATCTAAACTTTTATCTAATTTTCCACTTTCTTCTCCTGTGTTTGCCATTGAAATAAATAATTTAGGAAAAATATTTGCTAGATTTAAGGACTTACCTATACCATTTCCCTTTTTTATATAATTATTAGAAATCTTTAGTCTTTCACAAATAAATTCATTATCTACAACACTTGCTGACATTTCTATAGCGTCCACAATTTGTATTCCACTACTAATTAAGATAGACAATGCTCTAGAAAATCTAGTTGTAGCTACCAACTGATTAATCCTTCTTATAAAAGGCACCTTAAATTTCAGAGAATTAATCAATCTTTTTATTTTATCATTTGTTATAAAAAAGTAAATAGTTACTATTAAAAATAATATAAAACTGAGCATCAGAAAACCTAGATTATTTGTAACTATTGTAGATATTACTATTAAGGCTCTAGTTATTAAAGGTGGTTCAATTCCATTGCTTGTAAAAACCACCTGAAAATTAGGTATTACAAATACTAATATAAATATCATTGATACGATAGATAATATTATAAGTATTATTGGATAGATTGAAATATTTATTATTTTCATTTTTAATTTGTGTTCTTTATCATAATAATTAGATAAATCATTCATTATTACATCTAGGTTTCCACTAGTTTCTCCTGCTCTTATCATGCTTATAAAAAATTTAGAAAATGTACCTGTTATCTGAAATGATTCTGCTATTGAGTTACCTTTTTGGATGTGATTTGATACTATGTTAAGCAAATTTTTTACCTTTTTACTAGACTGACCCTTAATGACTTCAAATATCTTCGTAATCTCACATCCAGATTCTAGTAATATACCTAGCTCTTTGCAAATTACTCTAACTTCTTTATCACTAATTCTATTTAATACTAAATAAAGCTTTTCTAAATTATAAAATATACTTTTAGATAATCTCATGTACTATAATTCCTTCCAAATTATATTAATTATAATTAAATAAACTTAATATTTTCTAATTTAATACATTTAACTTTTTCTCACTTAAGTATAATTTATACTCAAATACTTTAATTAAAGTAGATTAAATGAAGTCTAACTATTTAAATGAAAGTTAACTATACAATTAAATTAAATCATTTCATTTACTACTAAACATTCTTCTAATGTAGTAATTTTCTCATTTATTAATCTTTTACAACTATCTTCAAATGTTATCATTCCATTTTTTTGTGCAACATCTTTTATAGTACTAGAATCATCCATATTTCTTATACATGTCTTTATATCATCATTGACTTCTAATATTTCATAAATTGCCGTCCTTCCAAAATACCCTTTGTCATTACATCTCTCACAACCTACAGCTACTTTAGTATTTACATCTCCACTAAAATTATCTTTTATCATAATCTCATGACTGCAATGATTACAAACTTTTCTAACCAATTTTTGAGAGATAACACCTATAAGAGATGCATTCAAAAGATATGGTGGTATTTGCATTTCTAATAATCTAGCTATAGAAGACACTGCATCATTAGTGTGTAAAGTACTTATAACTAAATGACCTGTTATAGCTGCTCTTACTGCTATTTTAGCTGTTTCTGCATCTCTTATTTCTCCAACCATTATTATATCTGGGTCTTGTCTTAATATCGCTCTAAGACCCACATCAAAACTTAATCCTACTTTTGAATTCACTTGAATCTGACTTATACCATCCATCTTATACTCTACTGGATTTTCTATGGTCATTATATTTTTCTTTATGCCTTTTAAATCATTTAATAAGGAATATACTGTTGTAGTTTTTCCGCTACCTGTAGGGCCTGTAACTAATAATATCCCTGCTCTTTTATTTATTATATTATTTATAGATTTTATTGCTTCGTCTGAAAATCCAAGTTCTATTTTATCTTTTAAGAAAGTATCTCTATTAAGTATTCTTAAAACAATTTTTTCACCATAGACAGTTGGTATTGATGAAACCCTAATATCAATTAAGTTCCCACCTAACTTTACATCCACTCTACCATCTTGAGGAAGTCTTTTTTCCGTTATATCCATTGAGGCCTTTAATTTTACGACAGTAGATAATGATGGATATATATCAATTAAAAACTTTGATACTTCCTTTAGTTCTCCATCTACCCTCATTCTCACTATTAAATGCTCTTTAAATGGTTCTATATGTATATCACTTGCATTTTCTTTCATAGCCTTTTCTAAAAGATTTTCAAATAGTTTTTTTGCATAATCCTCATCAAGTTCAAAGTTATTGTAATATTTATCAATTTTCTCACTTATAAGTTCTTTTTTCTCTTTTTTCAATATAATTTCTTTCCCTGTAGCTAATCTTAAATCCTGTAGAGCGTATATATCTTCATCTTCTATTTCTACTACTAAATTATCATCTTGAAATTCTACTGGAAATACATTATATTTTTTTGCAAGTTTTTCTGGTATTAACATTGGCAAACTGCTTTCCTCTAATATAATCTTAATCACCCTTTATATACTTTAATTTATTAGGTATATTCATTTTTTTCATAGAGATATTTTCTTCAGCTTTTATACTTACTTTCATTGGATAAGTAGTTTGTATACTATCTAAATATTTACTGCCTTTATCTACATAATTAGATAGTTTATCTTTATCCCCAATGCATTTTATTTCATAAGGTTGTGCTACAGGAACTCCATTTATATTTATGTGGCTTCCTGCAAGTACAACTTCTGAATACTGATTGATTCTTTGACCATTTATTTCTATGTATTTTCCTCCATTTACTTTTAATTCATTTATGACTTTTACAAGTATTTTATTATAGTCTATACTATTGGCTATATTTCCTGTTTTTTCATCTATAGCGTCTATACTTAATATTATTCCGCTACCTTTCACATCTGAATATGATAGGCTATCTCTAAGAGTTTCTATTTCTGAGATTTTTTCAGAATTTTTTTGATTTTTTTTCATTGAATTAATTTCTTCATCTAACTTGTCTTTTTCTTTTGTTAATTCCTTTATAGACTTTCTTGTCAATTTTATTTCTTTTCTTATTGACTTATCTTTACTTGTATAAACTGTTTGTTCATTACTATAATCTCTAAATATGGTTCCAACAAGTATACCTAAAATAGTACTTGCTAGTATTATAAACACATATTGTTTTTTCATACTGTATTGCTCCTTACAAATTTATTTTTATATGATAAGTTTATTTAATTAACCATTTAACATTTACATATGTTTATTATATCAAAGTTATATATTAAAATTCATCTTTAGTATATAATATCATACATTGAACTCCTATCACTAAATTACTAATACCAAGTATATATCCCTAAATCTTATTTACAAAATACGAGAACTTTCAATAAACATTTTTTTGTATTATTATAAAAGCATAACTTTGAAAAGGATATTCCATTATCACACCTTAACTCAAACTAAAGATATTATAGCTAAGTAAGATATTTTTTGTAAAATTATTTCTAGAATATTAATTTTTTATATAAAAATCTCTATTAATTAATAATTATTTCTTAATTGTATCAAAAACGGCAAACTGGCATAGCTTCAAAGCTACGCCAGTTTACTAAAAATCATATTTTATAATTAATATCTAATTTAATATATATGTTCTTATACATTTTTCTCATATTTTAAAATTCTTTTAACTAGTTTGTCTCTTAACTTTCCAACTTCATCGAATCTCATGTTAGGAATATAGTAACTTTCTATAATATCATGCTTAGACTTAGCTCTCTTAAGATTTAACACTGCCCAACAAATTAAATCATCCAAAACTTTTTCATCAAATTTAATGTCTTCTTCATATTTAAGTAATTTTTCCCTATTTAAAAATTGATTTAAATTAATTGTCTCCTCTTCTTTAAAAGTTGTGCTTATAGTTATACCTATATCTAAGTCAGTTAATAATACAGTCTCAATTTTCTCAGGAATAAGTGGATAATGATAAACTTCTACATTTAAACCTTTTTCAATAGCTTTTTTATACACTTTATTTAATAGTGTAGTTTTCCCAGTTCCTATTTCTCCATCTAAATAATACACCTTATTTACATCTTTTAAAATGTTTTCTGTATAATCTAAACATCCTACAGGAGTTATGGCTGAACCAAATAAATGTTTTGCTTTTTTTAAATTTCCTGTGCTCTCAACTCCATCAAACAATTTTTTAATAAGTTCTTCTGTAACTAAATTCACTTTACCATAATCCATACAGTCAGAATACTTTTCCTCTATATCTCTAAAGATTGGTTCTGATGCTTTTAAAAATTTAAATGCTCTTTTAAATGCATTACTAATATCTTTATCGTATCCTGATATTTCTTGTCTGTTTTTTTCTAACTCTTCTGTATTCCAGTAATCACCTAAATTAATTATCTCGTCCAAAGCTCCTGGTAGCTTTGGGTCCATAGTGTGTGGAGCAGTTGCATCCATAAGTACCACGCCTAATTCCTTTATAACTACACCGTCCAATGAACTTGGGTCAGAAGGACAGTTATATAATTCGATATCATATCCTCTATTTAAAAATTCTTTATAAATTTTTTTCATAAGTGAGGATTTTCCTACTCCAGGTCCACCTTTTAAACAAAAAACTCTTTTTACATTTTCAGGAATTATATATTCAAAAAAAGAATATGAGCCTTGTGATGTGTTCCCACCTGGAAATGCCTTCTTTACCTTTCCTTCCATATTAGCGCCTCCTCATAATTTACAATATCTCTTAATTAAGATATTAATATTATACGAGTTTTGTTACAGCTTTATGCTTTTGATAAATCTAAAACTTATCATTCAATACCAATAACAAATTAATTTTATCTAATTATAGTAGATTTCCATACTATGTGATTTAACTTTTATATACTTTTATGTATGAATATAATTTCACTCTTTATACAGTAATATAGTTGTGTATTGTTTAAATCCAATTGTTTCCGTTGTAATTTTATGTTAAAATAATATTACAAAATACATCTGTTTTTCTTCAGAAACGGGTGAAATTCCCTATCGGCGGTAAAAGCCCGCGAGCCTTATGGCATAATTTGGTCAGATTCCAAAGCCGACAGTAAAATCTGGATGGTAGAAGAAAATAGTATATGAGTACCTTTATGTAATTTTGCATGAGTAATCTATACAACTCCTTCAACTACCGTATTTATTCATGAAATTAAACACATTCGAGGTACCTAAGATGTAGGTGCTTTTTTGTTGTTTATTTATATAACCATTCTGTACTTATAAAATCTATTATATAAAAGATTGGAGTGTTATCATGAAACAAAAATGGATAGTATTAATTATCATCTGTATTGGTGTATTTATGTCTACTCTTGATGGAAGTATACTAAATATCGCAAATCCTACAATCGCTACTGACTTTAAAATTAACATGTCACAAATTCAGTGGGTTGTAACAGCTTATATGCTTGTCGTAACAGCTACTATGTTATTTTTTGGAAAACTCGGTGATAAAGTAGGCTCAAATCGACTATACACGTTAGGATTTTTTGTATTCACAATAGGTTCTTTTCTGTGTAGTATATCACACAATTTATCAACATTAATTTCCTCAAGAATATTTCAAGCAGTTGGAGCAAGTATTTTAATGGCAACTGGACTTGGCATAGTTTCTAATGCATTTCCAGCAAATGAAAAAGGAAAGGCTATAGGAATCACTGGAGCTGTAGTTGGTATAGGAAATATGAGTGGTCCCGTAATTGGAGGGATACTTTTAGAACATTTCGGATGGCCTTCTATTTTTATTATCAATATACCTATTGGCATTGTAGCAGTCTTTCTTGGAATTAAATTTCTTCCTAGACCTGTTTTAGATGAACAAAATAATAGCTTTGATATTCCAGGTCTTCTACTATTTGCAACTTGTACTACACTTATATTACTTGCGATGAATGGAAAGGGAGATACAAGATTGTATCTAGGAATAGCATCACTTATAATATTCTTACTGTTGGCATTAAGAGAAGTAAAATTTGAACAAAGTTTTATTGACTTACCTCTATTTAAAAATAGAAATTTCACTGTAGGTAACATTATCGGAATAGCTTGTTATTTTCCTCAAATGGCAGTGTCTTTCCTACTTCCGTTTTATTTAGAGCAATTAAAAAATTTATCTCCTATGATGGCTGGTTCTGTAATGACTGTACATCCACTTATTATGGTACTTATAGCTCCTATTGCAGGTTCTCTTTCTGATAAACATGGTGCAAAGAATATTTTAACAGCATCTTTTTCATTTATGACTATTTCCCTTGTTGGAATGGCACTTTTAAAGGCAGATTCACCATTGTTCCTTCTAATTGCATGTTTAGTTATTTTTGGACTTGGACTAGGTGCTTTTAGTTCACCAAACAATAGTAGTATCCTTGCAGATGTCCCTCCACAAAAACAGGGATATGGAGGTAGCTTTCTTGCAACTGTTCGTAATTTATCATTTGCTCTTGGAACAGCATTTTTTAGTAGTTTCTTTGCACAAAGCCTTACATATAATCAAAATTTTAAAAGCCATACATCAGCTTATGTCACAGCTAGTAATCAATCTTATTGGATTGCAGCAGCAGTATGCTTTATAGGACTTATACTAACTATTTTCTTTATGAGAAAAACAGATAAATCTATTTCTTAAATAAAATTTATTGGTTATTTCATTAGTGAATAAATTTTTAAATATACTAATCTACATTAATTTATAGTAGTTTTGCTAAGTTTTATAATTTTTAACAATAAATTGCTAATATTTATTGCTTATAAACAACAAGGATGCCAAAAAATGACCATTAAAACCATTTTGAGGCATCCTATATTTTATTTTGATATTAATACAATTAAAACTAATCTAATCTTATATAGATTATCTAAACAAGTATTATGCCAACATTTGATATTTTAAATTTAATCTACTGTTATCTCATATCCATGTTGATTGTATTGATTTACAATTTCTTCCCATAGTTCTTCAACACCAGTCTTTTTTAATGAAGAAACAGGAATTACTTTTTCACTACTTTCCAGTTGTAATTTTTTTCTTATTATACTTATATGTTTTTGATATTGCCCTCTAGATATTTTATCTGCCTTAGTTGCAATAACTACACAGTTGTATCCAAAGTGTTTTATCCATTCATACATAAGCTTATCATCTGCTGTAGGCTCATGTCTAATATCTACAAGTAGAAGTATAGAACATAATTCTTGTCTACTTTCTAGATATCTTTCCATTATACCTCCCCATTTTTCTTTTTCAGACTTAGCTATCTTTGCATATCCATAGCCCGGAAGGTCCACAAAATAAAACTCATTATTTATTAGGTAAAAGTTTATAGTTCTAGTTTTTCCTGGTGTTTGACTAGTTCTAGCAAAGTTTCTTCTATTAAGCAATGTATTTATTATTGATGATTTTCCAACATTTGACCTACCAGCTAATGCTATCTCTGGAATTCCTTCTGCCGGATACTGTGATTTATTCACAGCACTCATAGTTATCTCTGAACTTCTAATTTTCATTCTTCTCACCACTCTTTAATAAAGCTTGTTCCAATACTTCATCCATGTGTTCTACGAGTACAAACTCCATTTTTTCTTTTACATTTTCTGGTATTTCATCTAAGTCAGCTTCACATTCTTTAGGAATTAAGACTTTTGTTATGCCAGCTCTGTGAGCTGCTAATAATTTTTCTTTAACTCCTCCTACTGCTAGCACTCTACCTCTTAAAGTTATCTCTCCTGTCATAGCTATATTGCCTGGAACAGGTCTTTTAGTAAGTGCTGAAATCACTGCAAGAGCCATAGTTATACCAGCTGATGGCCCATCTTTTGGAACAGCACCTTCTGGAATGTGTATATGGATATCATTTGTCTTATAAAAGTCTGGGTCTATATCAAACTTGTCCACTATTGACCTTATATAAGAGATACCTGTCTTAGCAGATTCCTTCATAACATCCCCTAGTTTTCCAGTTAATACAATTTCTCCTTTACCTTTAAGTACATTTACTTCTACTTCAAGTGTAACTCCACCAACTGCTGTCCATGCAAGACCATTTACTAGTCCTATTTGAGGATTAACTTCTGCAAGTTGATACTTAAAGATGTCCTTTCCAAGATATGTCTCCAAATCAGACTTATTTACAACAACTTCTTCAAGAGTTGGGTCTTCAACATATTTTTTTGCAACTTTTCTACAAATTTTACCAATAGTTCTCTCTAGTGTTCTCACACCAGCTTCTCTTGTATAATGATTTATTATGCTTCTTAAAGTCTCATCATCCATTTTTATGAAGTTTTCTTTTAAAGCATGTTCTTTAATTTGTTTTGGAAGTAAGTATTTTTTTGCTATATTTAGTTTTTCTTCTTCTATATATCCAGATACTTCTATTACTTCCATTCTATCTAATAATGGTCTTGGTATATTACCTAAACTGTTTGCTGTTGTAACAAATAGTATTTTTGATAAATCAAAAGGTATTTCTAAGTAGTGGTCTACAAAATCCTTATTTTGCTCTGGGTCTAATACTTCTAGCATTGCTGAAGCTGGGTCACCTTTATAATCTGCTGCCATTTTATCTATCTCATCAAATAAAAATACAGGATTTTTTGTTTGTGCTTCTTTTACTCCATTGATTATTCTTCCTGGAATTGAACCTACATACGTTCTTCTATGACCTCTTATTTCTGCTTCATCTCTAACTCCACCTAAAGATATTCTTACAAACTTTCTATTCAATGCTCTAGCTATTGATTTTACTATAGATGTCTTTCCTGTTCCTGGAGGACCAACTAAACATATTATAGGACCTTTAAGTGATTTAGCAAGTGTTCTTATAGCTAGGTATTCTAATATTCTTTCTTTTACTTTCTCTAAGCCATAATGGTCTTCATCTAATATAGCATTTGCCTTATTTATATCCAGTTTATCTTTTGTCTCTTTATTCCATGGCAATGAAAAGATAGTATCCAAGTAGTTTCTACTTACAGATACATCTGGAGACATTGAAGATATCTTTGAAAATTTATCTATTTCTTTTTCTATCTTTTCCTTAGTTGTTTTAGGTGCTTTTATTTTCTTAAGCTTTTCTCTATATTCATCAGCTTCAGAATTTATATCTTCTTCTTCACCTAATTCTTTTTGTATTGCTTTTAATTGTTCTCTAAGATAATATTCTTTTTGAACTTTATTCATCTGTTTTTTAACTCTTAAAGTTATCTTTTTTTCTATTTTTAATATATCTATCTCTTCTAATAATATAGAATATATAAGTTCAAGTCTTTTCTTAATATCAAATTCTTCTAATATTTCTTGTTTTTGACTTGACTTTAGATATATATTTGCAGCTATTGTATCTATAAATCTATCGACATCTTCTATATCAGCCAAAGATATTAATATTTCTGGTGATACTCTGTTTCCAATATTTATATACTCTTCAAAGGCATCAAATACATTTCTTACAAATGCTTCAATTTCAACTTCTGTCTCACTATCTAGATTATCACTATCAAAAACTATTTCTTCTATTACTGCTTTGAAGTACCCTTCTTCTTGTTCTATTTGCTTTACTCTACCTCTTGATACACCTTCAACTAAAACACGAACTGTATCTCCTGGTAATTTTATCATTTGTTTAACTTTACAGATTGTTCCTACATGATAAAAATCATCTTCTCCTGGCTCATCGACTTCAGCTTCTTTTTGAGATGTTAAAAATATAAGTTCTTCCTCCATCATAGCTTGGTCTAAAGCCTTAAGAGATATCTCTCTTCCTATGTCAAAATTTAATATCATATATGGAAATATTGCTAATCCTCTTAGAGGAATTAATGGTAATTCATGATCTATTTTAGTATAATTTTGTTCCATCAACATTACTCCTTTTCTAGTCTAATTATTTTGCTTTTAATATTATATATTCGAATAGGTTAACTTTCAACATTAATGATAAATTCTTAGCATATTATATTATTATTTTATTATGATATAATATTAATATTAGTATACTTAGATGTTATTTATCTTTTGGAGGTTTCTATTATGTTGAAATTGTTTTTAACCTTTTTAAAAATCGGTGCGTTTACATTTGGTGGTGGATACGCTATGGTTCCTCTTATACAAGATGAACTTGTAAACAAACAAAAACTTTTAGAGCAGGAAGAATTTATTGATTTTCTATCCATAGCTCAAAGTTACCCTGGAGTGCTGGCAGTTAATATATCTGTATTATTAGGATATAAACTTTATGGTATACCAGGAGTTCTTATATGTACCTTAGGCTCTGCTTTACCATCATTTTGTATAGTCTTAGTTTTATCATATCTATATTTTAAAAATTCATCATCTAAAATTTTAGATGGATTTTTCAAGGGAGTTGCCCCTGTTGTAATAGCTCTTATATTGTATTCTTTTACGAGCATGTTTAAGAAACTGCCAAAGTCTAGAACTAACATACTACTATTAATTATAGCAGTTTTATCTGTTGGTGTATTCAATATAAGCCCTATTTATTTAATAATTGGAGGAGGTGTATATAGTCTATGTCAGAAATAACACTACTCTTCTTAATATTCCTTAAAATAGGAGCCTTTAGTTTTGGTGGTGGGTATGCTATGCTACCATTTATTCAACAAGAATTTATATCTAAATACCACCTAATAACTAATCAAGAATTCTTAGATTTACTTGCTATATCACAATCTACACCAGGTCCTGTAGCAATAAATAGTGCTACATTCGTAGGATTTAAGACTGCAGGTTTCTTTGGTTCTCTATCTGCAACTATTGGTGTAACGATTTTTGCGTTAATAGGTCTAACTATTATATCAAAGTTATTTTCTAAGTTCAAAAACAATAAAAAAGTAGAAAACTTATTGATGGTTCTTAGACCAATTACTTTGGGATTCATATTATCAGCAGCTTTTTCATCTGCCAAAGAGGTTAATTGGGACTTATATGGAATAATTGCATTTATAGCTTCATTTTATCTTTTATATAAAGGAAAAATTGGTTCTATTGCAATTGTATTCGTCTTTGGTATTCTAGGTATATTACTCTCATTTTTATAATGTAATATCTAGTTTTATATTAAGCATATTAACATAAAAAAAGGAGCCTTTAAAGCTCCTTTTCATCATCTTATGCACTTTCCTCTTGATCCTTAAGTACTATGATAGGATTTACTGAGTCTTCGTTCACAGATTTCTCTGTTACTATAACCTTCTTTATATTATCTCTAGATGGTACTTCAAACATAGTCTCCATCATTACGCTTTCAACTATACTTCTAAGCCCTCTAGCTCCTGTATTTCTTTCTATAGCCTTTTTAGCTATTGCACGAAGCGCACCATCTTCAAATTCTAGCTCAACATCATCCAACTCTAATAGTTTTTTATATTGTTTTACTAGAGCATTTTTAGGTTCTTGTAATATCTGCATTAATGCATCTTCATCCAGCAATTCTAAAGTAGCTAAAACTGGTATTCTTCCTATAAATTCAGGTATTATACCATATTTTAATAAATCCTCTGGAAGTACTTTTTCATATAACTTCCCTAAATCTAATTCTTTTTTACTTTCTATCTTAGCTCCAAAACCTAGTGTTTTATCTCCACCACGTTTTTGGATTATTTTTTCTAATCCATCAAAAGCTCCTCCTAATATAAATAATACATTAGTAGTATCTATCTTTAGGAATTCTTGATGAGGATGTTTTCTTCCGCCTTGTGGTGGAACATTTGCAACAGTACCTTCTAATATTTTTAGAAGGGCTTGTTGAACACCTTCACCACTTACATCTCTAGTTATAGATGGATTTTCAGATTTTCTTGCAATCTTATCTATCTCATCTATATATATTATACCTCTTTCAGCTTTTTCTATATCAAAATCAGCAGCTTGAATAAGTTTTAGAAGTATATTTTCAACATCTTCTCCAACATATCCAGCTTCAGTCAATGATGTAGCATCAGCCATTGCAAAAGGTACATTAAGAGTTCTTGCTAGAGTTTGAGCAAGTAATGTTTTTCCAGAACCAGTAGGTCCTAATAAAAGTATATTACTCTTTTGAATTTCTATATCCTTGTTACTAGATTTTTTACTGTATATTCTCTTGTAATGATTATAAACTGCAACGGATAAAGCTTTTTTAGCTTTTTCTTGACCTATTACATAATCATTTAGAATTTCCATCATTTCCTTTGGCTTTGGTAATGATGTAGTATCTTCATCTATAGTATCTTCTATCTCTTCTTGAATAATTTCGTCACAAAGTTCAACACACTCGTCACAAATGTATACATTTGGACCTGCAATTAATCTTCTTACTTGATCTTGATTTTTACCGCAGAATGAACACTTTAATTGTCGTTTTTCTTCATATTTAGACATATTAACACCTCTCTCTATCTACGGTCTCTTTGTAAATACTTCATCTATTAAACCATATTCTTTGGCTTCTATTGCACTCATGAAGTTATCACGTTCAGTATCCATTTTTATTTTCTCTAATGGCTGACCAGTTCTTTCAGATAATATCTCATTTAGAGTTTCTTTTATTTTTAAAATTCTTTTTGCATGAATTTCTATATCTGTTGCTTGACCTTGAGCTCCACCTAATGGCTGATGTATCATTATTTCACTATTTGGTAGTGCTAGTCTTTTTCCTTTTGCTCCTGCTGCCAACAAGAATGCTCCCATAGAAGCAGCCATACCTATACATATAGTGCTTACATCTGGTTTGATGTATTGCATAGTATCATATATAGCCATTCCAGAAGTTATACTTCCTCCTGGAGAATTTATATATAAATGTATATCTTTGTCTGGGTCTTCAGCTTCTAAAAATAATAGCTGTGCTACTATAAGCCCTGCTGTGGCATCGTTAACTTGATCTCCTAAGAAGATTATTCTGTCTTTTAATAGTCTAGAAAAAATATCATATGATCTTTCTCCTCTTCCTGTTTGTTCAACAACTACAGGTACTAATGCCATGGTTTCATACCCCCTTTATTCTATATAATTTACAGTAGCTTTTTTTGAGCTACTGTAAATTATTATACGCATTTAACTAAATTATATTTGCACATCATTATATACTAAACATTCTATAACGTCAACTATATTAGTTAGCGTTTATTTTATTAAGCTATTGTTGCATTCTCAACTAATAAATCTATTGTTTTTCTTATCTTTATTTGTCCTTTTATATCTTCTTTATCAGCATCTCTTAAAGAAGCTTCTATTTTGTCTATTTCCATATTGTAAGCAGAAGCCATTTTTTCTAACTCAGCTTTAAATTCTTCTTCTGTTGATTCAATTCCTTCAGCTTTAGTTATTGCTTCCAATACTAGAGAAGATTTAACTAATTTTTTAGCATCTTCTTTTCTCTCTTCTCTTAATTCTTCCATAGTTCTACCAGTCATCTCTAATAATTGTTGTAATCCAAATCCTTGATATTGTAATTGATAGTTAAGTTCGTTTAACATATTATCTATTTGATGTTGTACCATAACTTCTGGTATTTCTATTTCTGTATTTTCAGCAACTTTTTCTACTACTGAATTTCTAGTTTCTGCATCTGCTCTATTTTTAGCTTCTTCTTCTAATTTAGCTCTTACATCTGCTTTTAATTCATCTAAAGTATCGAATTCACTAGTATCTTTAGCAAATTCATCATCTAATGCAGATAATTCTTTTACTTTTACATCATTTATTTTCACATTAAATACAACTGGTTTTCCAGCTAAATCTTGTGAGTGGTATTCTTCTGGGAAAGTAACATTAACTTCTACTTCTTCACCAGCTTTTTTACCTACTAATTGTTCTTCAAATCCTGGTATAAATGTGTTTGAACCTATAACTAAGTTATAATTTTCACCTTTACCACCTTCGAAAGCTACACCATTCTCAAATCCTTCAAAGTCTATTATAGCTGTGTCTCCATCTTCTAAAGCTTTATCTTCTACACTTACTAATCTAGCATTTTTTTCAACCATTTCTTGTAGTTTAGCTTCAACATTTTCGTCACTTACAGTATTCTCAACCTTAGCTATTTCTATACCCTTGTAGTTTCCTAATTCAAACTCTGGTTTAACTTCTACATTAAGAACCATAACTAATCCATTATCTTTGCTTATTTCTTCTATATCTAAATCTGGATTGTCTATTGGGTCTATATCTAATTCCTTGATAGCTTCTGGATAAACTTCTGGGAATAATATTTCTATAGCATCATTATAGAATATGCCTTTTCCGTATTGAGTCTCTATAACAATTCTTGGAGCTTTACCTTTTCTAAATCCAGGTATATTATATTTATTTCTGCTTTTATTATAAGCCTTATTTACTGCTGCTTCAAATTTATTGTTATCTACTGTTATTTTTAAAGTAACTTTATTACCCTCTTTTTTAATTAGTTCTGCTTTCATCCTTCTAATCCTCCTAGTGATATTTATGTAATACCCGATAATGGTATCATAATTCATTCTATTTATAATTCAACCACTTAATTATATCACATAAGTTTTTTTATTTACAAGTGTTCCATTAATATCGTTGTACTTATTTGATAAAATTTAATTTTTTGAGCGTTTTTTGCCGTTTTTTTGGATAAACACACCTTTATATGCGTATTTCTTCAATATTTATGTCATCACCTTCTATGTCCATAATAACAAAACTTTTATACGATACTCCTCTTGGAAGTGAAGTACTTCCAGGATTTATGTAAAGCACATCATCTTTAACTTCTCTAAACGGAGTATGGGTATGACCAAATATAACTATATCAGCTCCAACTTCAGTTGCCTTGTTTTCTAACATCTGTGTTCCATATTTTACACCATACTTATCTCCATGGCATAAAAATATAGTTTTATTTGCCACTTCAAAGACAACTTCTTCCTCAACAGCATCAAAATCACAATTACCTTTAACTGCAATAATTCCCACATTAGTCATACTATGAATATATCTTGAGTCTGTAAAGTTGTCTCCTGCATGAATTATTAGGTCACATTCTTTCAAATATGGTATTGTTTTTTCCATATTTTTAATCATCATATGTGTGTCACTTACTATGCCTATCTTCATTACTTCACTACCCTTTTCATAAACTCTTGTTTCATAAGTTTTAGTGCATTTGCTCTGTGGCTGATTGAATTTTTTATAACACTAGGTATTTCACCAAAAGTTTTATTATATCCTTTTACTATAAATAAGCTATCATATCCAAAGCCATTTTTACCCTTTTCTTCAAAACCTATTATTCCTTCACAGATTCCTCTTACTACAAATTCTTTTCCATCTGGGAAAACTACTGCAATTGCAGAAACGAATCTTGCATTTCTTTTACTAATTGGTACATTTTGCATAGCTTTTAATAGCTTTTCTCTATTTTCTTCATCTGTTGCATGTTCTCCTGCATATCTAGCTGAATAAACACCAGGTTTTTTTCCTAAAGCATCTACTTCTAGACCTGAATCGTCTGATATGGCTATAAGTTTAGTTTTTTTAGCTATTGTTCTAGCTTTTATTAAGGCATTATGCTCAAATGTTTTTCCATCCTCAACTATCTCTATACCTGCTAGGTCAACATCTTTTAAAGAATATACTTTATATTCAAAGTCTTTTAAGATTTCGCCTATTTCTTCTAACTTATGAGCATTATTAGTAGCAATTACTACTTCATTACCGTACTCCATACCTAATATCTCATCTGCTATTTCACCTAAAGCTTCTCTTTGAAACCTTATTAATTCTTTATTCCCTTTTTCTCCTAACTCTAACAATAAATTTAAATCTTTTCTTGAAAAAGGCTTCTCTTCTCCAGTCCCCTGTACTTCTACAAACTCACACTTATCAGTCATTATTATATTCATATCTACCTGTGCTTTAGAATCTTCTTCATAACATAAATCTATCATATGTGTTTCATTTACTATACCAACACTAATTGCTGATACAAAGTTTGTTATTGGCATTTCTTTTATTGTCTTTGCTTTATATAATTTATATATTGCTTCTGCAACTGCTACAAATGCTCCTGTTATAGACGCTGTTCTAGTTCCACCATCAGCTTGTATAACATCACAATCTACCCATATAGTTCTTTCACCTAATTTATTCAAATCTACAACAGACCTTATTGCTCTTCCTATTAGTCTCTGTATCTCTTGTGTTCTTCCGTCGATTTTCCCCCTAGATGCATCCCTTATCTTTCTTTGTTGTGTTGCTCTTGGCAACATAGAGTATTCAGCATTTATCCACCCAGTACCACTATTTCTTAAAAAGGGAGGTACTTTATCTTCTACTGATGCAGTACATATAACCTTTGTCTCTCCCATTTCTATAAGAACAGAACCTTCTGCATACTTTGTATAATTTCTGCTTATCTTTACAGGTCTTATCTGGTCATTACTTCTATCATAACTTCTGGTCATTTTTTATATCCTTTCTTATATTTTTTATATTTTATAAAATTATTTTTATAATTTTTAGTTTCGTCAAATATTAATTTTTGTCTTTTTCACAGTCTTATTAGCTTACTGAACTATTCTATCATTAATTATAGTAGTTTTCTAGTAAATTAAACGACTTTTTAGCCCTCTAATACAGCTTTTACTTCATCTTTCGATGATAAATTCAATAATTCTAAAAACATCTCTTCGTCTATAACTTTAATACCTAAATCATTTGCTTTAGTAAGTTTAGAACCAGCTTCCTCTCCTGCCAAAACAAATGTTGTCGATTTACTTACACTAGATGTAGCTTTTCCACCTCTTTTTTCTATCATTTCTTTTGCATCATTCCTTTTTAATGTAGGAAGTGTCCCAGTCAAGACTATTTTCATTCCCTCAAATATTTTTTCTACCTTTTCTCCTGTACTGTCTGATGATTTTGTATTTACTCCTACACTTTTCAACTTGTTTATAACATTTATATTTTTCTCTTCCTTAAAAAACTCGACAACGCTGTTTGCCATTATACTTCCGAATTCCTCTAATTCTTCCAGTTGCTCACTTGTTGCAGAAATTACATCATCTAAGTCGTTAAAGTTAGATGCAAGTATCTTAGCTGCTTTAACTCCTATAAATTTAATACCTAATCCATTTATAAGTCTCCATAAATCATTTTCTTTTGATTTTTCAATTGAATTAATTAAATTATCAGCAGACTTTTCACCCATTCTTTCTAGGTCTACTACATCTTCCTTTTTTATATAATATAAATCAGATACATCTTGAATTATTTTTTCATTTAATAACAACGTAATTATAGATTCTCCTAAGCCATCTATATTCATTGCATCTCTTGATACAAAGTGTATAATTCCCCTTCTTATTTGTGCTGGACAAGACATATTTATACACTTTACAGCAGCCTCTCCTTCTAATCTTACCGTTGGCTCTGAACATACAGGGCATTTTTCTGGCATCTTAAAATCAATTTCATCTCCAGTACGTTCTTCATTTATAACTTCTAAAACTTGAGGTATTATATCTCCTGCTTTTTGAACTAATACTGTATCATTTATCTTTATGTCTTTTTCTCTTATATAATCTTCGTTGTGAAGTGTAGCTCTACTCACAGTAGTACCTGCAAGTCTAACTGGTTCAAGTATTGCTGAAGGTGTTATTGTACCAGTTCTACCAACTTCCACTATTATATCTATTATTTTAGTTTTTTTCTTTTCTGCTGGAAACTTATATGCAATTGCCCATCTAGGGCTTTTTGCTGTATATCCCATTTCTTCTCTCTGTTTTATATCGTTTACTTTTATTACCATACCATCTATCTCATATTCCAAATTGCCTCTATTTTCCGTCCAGTACTCAATATGTTCAATAACTTCATCTATGCTTTTACAAACTTTATAACTCTGACTTACTGAAAATCCTAGTTTTTCTAAATACTCTAGTGATTCACTGTGACTTTTTAAATCGTACGCTTCTATATTTTCCATATTAAATATAAATATATCTAATGGTCTCTTTGCAGTTAATTTTGGGTCTAATTGTCTTAATGAGCCTGCTGCAAGATTTCTTGGATTAGCAAATAATGGCTGTTCTTGTTCTTCTTGTTGCTCATTTACTTTTCTAAAATTATCTTTTGATATATATACTTCTCCTCTAACTATCAGTTCTTTTTTGTCGTTTATTTTAAGAGGTATACTTTTTACTGTCATTAAATTATGAGAAATATCTTCTCCTACAATTCCATCTCCTCTAGTTGCTCCTTTTTCGAACTCTCCATTATTATAAGTAAGACCTACAGAAAGACCATCTATTTTAAACTCAACAACATATTCAACATTATCTCCTACATATTCTTGAACCCTCTTGTCAAAATCTCTTAAGTCTTGTTCTGAGAAAGCATTCGATAGACTTAACATAGGAGTTTTATGTACAATTTGATTGAATTTGTCTAATGGCTTACCTCCTACCCTATTTGTTGGGGAATCAATTCTCTTTAGCTCTGGATTTTCTTCTTCTAAAGAAATTAACTCCTTCATTAATTTATCATATTCATAGTCTGATATTTCTGGGCTATCTTGATTATAATACCTTTCATTATGGTAGTTTATTTTTTCTATAAGTTTATTAATTTCATCTTTAACACTCACTTTTTGCACCTCTTTATATTTTTTAAATTATTTTTAAATTTCCTTATAATTGATTATTTCCTATTTATACATTTTTTAGTATATCACTTTTTTGACTTTAAATTTATTACAAAAAAAACTCTTATTAGTATCTCTAAAAATACCAATAAGAGTTTTTATTTTCACTAGAATTTTTTATGTTTAATAGCCTCTTGATATATCTACAACATTATCTATAGGTTTATTCTCCATTATATAGTGTTTCAAATTATTATAAACCATATTAAATGTTCTTTCCTTATTCTTATCAGATACCCAAGAATTGTGAGGAGTTACTATGACATTTTCGCACTCCCATAACTTATTATCTTGACTTAAAGGTTCACTTTCAAATACATCTAATGCTACCCCTCTAAATTTTTCTACACATTCTTCTAAATCTTTCTGGTTAACTGTATTTCCTCTACCAACATTGATAAATACTGAACCTTCTTTCATAAGCTTAAACATGTCCTTGTTTACTATTCCATCTGTACTTTTTGTGGAAGGCATTGCTACAACAACTATGTCACACTCTTCAAATACAACATTCATATTGTCAGTAGCAAAACATTTATCAAAGTATTTTTTACTACTTCCATCAGTATTTACACCCCATATTTCTAGACCAAAAGCCTTTAACCTTTTAGCTGCTTCTGATGATATAGTACCTGTTCCAAGAAATCCAACTCTTTGACCATATAATTCTGATACGGAAAAATCCATCTTCCATTCTTTGTTTTGTTGCTGTTTAAAAAACTTTGCACTATTTTTATAGATTTCTAAAATATACATGACTATGCTTTCACCAATAGGTATACTATATCCACCTCTATTATTAGCTATCTTAATATCTCTCTTTAATACTTCTTCTCTTGGAAGTTGGTCTATACCTACACTAGTTGTTTGTATATATTTTAAATTTTCCATTTTAGAAATATCTAGTCTATTAAAAGGATTATATGTAACTAGTACATCTGCAGTGTTTACATCTTCATTATTTTCAATACTATCTTCAGAGTAATGTATAACATCATATCCTAATTCACTTATTTTATCAAACTTTTCTTTTCCATAGTTTATTGTAAATAAAACTTTCATCTTAATCTCCTTCATCCACTCACATTAAAATTTTTATATACTACAGTATAATATGATACTTAATGTATATTAGTTAAACTCACTAGAAGATGTTTCAAAATTATTTATGTTCAATTGTTTTTCCTAAAGCCATAGCATTACGTTCTTGAACTAAATTTTCTATTAAATTATTTAATGTCCAATCAATAGATGTTTCAGTTACAATAGCTGTAAAAGGTCTACTTATTCTCACTTTTTTTAATCCTTCTAAAAATGCATTTACTTGTGTACTTGGTGTGTTATTGAATATCACTGATTTACTCTTAATTCCATTTTCACATTCATTTGATATATTCCCATCCAAAATATCTCTTATTACATTTTCTCCATTTTTATCACTTAAAATTATGTGGTCTCTTATTCCAGCAAAATTACTAACATTTTTAATTAGTGATAATTCTTTTTTATTAAAATTTACAAACATGATACACTTTCTATTGTGTATTTTATCTAGATTATTATTATTTATCTTTTCAAATGACATTTCATCCATCCTTTCATTTATCTATCTATATATGTTAATTTACCCCATCCGTTTAAAATAATCAATTTTTATAGAGAATTTTTATATTAATACTCAAAATTATATTTAAATAATTATACTATCCAAAACTAATCTATAAAACTAGAATAATTAGATTAGTATTTACAAATCCTAATCTAAAGGAGAGATACAATGAATACACTACTAAACAATAAATTTAGCATTAAAAATTTTTCAAATGCTTGGGTTATAGTAATTGGTTGTATGTTGATGCAAGCTGTTCCATTTAGTATTGTAGCAAGTATACAGCCTCAGTTTATAAGTTACGTTGTAGAAGGAGAAGGCTTTAGTTTAGCGTCTTTTTCTCTAATATTCACTATTGGTACTATAGCTTCAGCAATTGCATCACCTTTTATAGGTACATTATTTTCTAAGGTCAATATTAAGATACTATATTTATTAGGTTGTTTAATTTCTAGCATTGCATTTGCTGCTTTTTCTATATGTACTGAATTATGGCAGTTTTACACTGTATCATGTATTGTGCAAATTGGTGCTACAATTATATCTTCCATAGGGATACCAGTTTTAATAAGTGCTTGGTTTGATGAAGAAAGTAAAGGAAAAGCTCTTGGTTTTGCTTTTGCGGGTGGCTCTATTGGGAGCATATTTTTACAACCAATTGCAGTTCGCTTATTAGCTTCTCAAGGATATAGTCGTTCCTATCTAATATTTGGAATTGTAGCATTAATAGTTGGTATACCTGTAATATTATTCATACTTAAAATGCCTAAGGACATTAGTGAAAAAGTGAAATCCAAAGGTAAAAAAGAGAAAGTATCTAGTACAGTTTCTCCTTCAGTATGGGGTTATACATTAAAAGAAGCTAAAAAAATTAAGTATTTTTGGATTATGACAATTGGATTTATATTTGTTGGTATATATGTTTCATCACTATCTGTGCAATATCCAACTTATCTTAGAAACTATCTAAATCCAATTCTAGTAGGAATAGTAGGCTCCACCTTTGCTTTATTTGCTCTCATTGGTAATTTAATTGGAGGATTATTATTTGACAAATTTGGTCAGATAAAACCGCTTATTATATCTTTTATATTGGTATTTATAGCTACTTTATCACTACTACTTGTAGACAAATATTCTAACTTTGCATTTGTATTTGCTGCCTTGAAAGGACTTTCTGTATTTGCTTATATGATTGGTCCTGCTTATTTAACTGGTGCTTTCTTTGGTCAAAAGGAGTTTGGTAGTATATATGGAATCGTACAATTAATTTTTGCAGTGGGATTTGCGTTAGGTTCAACATTATTTGGATTATTGGTTGATAACTTTGGATATAGGTTTTCTTGGTCTATTATAATTTTATCAGTTATAATTGCCTATACTTTACTTATTATAACTTCTATAGGAATGAAAAAAATGAATGAGGAAAGGCTCGATAAACTAATGCAATAATTGATTTTTAGATATATAAATATTATATAAAAAAGATGGAGCTTTTAATATCAAATAGAACTCCATCTTTTTATATATTACAATATAGCTAATTTTCTTTTGTTTTTAACTTTACTATCTATATCTTCATCCTTAACAATAGTAAATGCTTTGGTTGGACAGACATTTACACATGCAGGTCCTTCTGGAGATTCTATACAAAAATCACATTTATTTGCTGTCATTCTTTCTCTAAAACAAAGCTTTCCTTCGTCTATATCTTTTAATGTAACTATATCTATTGCTCCTATAGGACAAGCTAACATACAAGTCTTACATCCTATACAATTTTCTTCATTTATTTTTATTGTGTTTCCTACCCTAACTATACCACCATTTGGACATGCCTTTGCGCAAGGAGCATCTTCACAGTGTCTACATTGTATTGGAGCACTAACTTCCTTTGTCTTTATAACAGAAAGTTTTGGGTTAAAATTTATCTCATCTGGATTTTTGTAAAAAATATCCTCATCTGAATGTGCAACTACACATCCTATCATACAAGTCCTACATCCTATGCACTTATCAGGGTCTGCTATAACAAAATAGTTCATTACTTAGCCACTTCCTTTCCTATACAGTATGTAGTGTGTAATAAATGATGAGATTTTTCTCCTAATGGTTCTACTAGATATTCATCATACAGCTTTTTAATCTCAGGGTTCTCATGAGATTTTCTAACTGCTAAATGTTCATCATGCACATATGTTGCTTTTGTTCTATTTTCATAGGCTAATTCTTTATATTCTTCTAGTAAAATTTTTGGTTGACCTCCACCACTTACACATCCAACAGGGCAAGTCATAACTTCAATAAAATCTACATCCAATTTTCCTTTTTCCAAATCTTCAAGTACTGGTATTACATTTTTTAGTCCACTCACTACTCCAACTCTTAGGTCTAAATCTCCTATTTTAATAGTTGACTTTCTAAAACCATTCTCTCCTCTTACTTGCTTTACTTCTACATTAGGAATACTCTCTCCAGTTATAAGCTCATAACCAGTTCTTATAGCGGCTTCCATAACTCCACCAGTAACACCAAATATAGTTCCAGCTCCACTATAGCTACCTAAAGGACTATCAAACTTTTCTTCTCTTAAGTTTTTGAAATCAATTCCCATATCTTTTATTAGGTAAGCTAATTCTCTTGTAGTTAACACTACATCTACATCTCTATATCCACTAGAATCCATTTCTTCTCTATCACATTCATATTTTTTACATGTACATGGCATTATAGAAACACTAAATATCTTTGATGCATCTACATTATTTATTTCTGCTCCATAAGTTTTAAATATCGCTCCACCCATCTGTTGAGGTGATTTACAAGAAGATAAATGATTAGTTAATTTAGGATAATTTTTTTCCATAAACTTTACCCATGCTGGACAACAAGATGTAAACATTGGGAGAGTTCCACCTTCTGTAACCCTTTTAATTAACTCACTACCTTCTTCCATGATAGTCAAATCTGCTGCAAAGTTAGTATCATAGACTCTATCAAAATTTAAAGCTCTAAGTGCTGCTGCCATTTTACCAGCACCTAAGTATCCTAAATAATATCCAAAATCTTCTCCTAAAGCTACTCTAACTGCTGGTGCACATTGAACCATAGTAAATACATTTGGGTCACTTAAAGCCTTTTTCACCCTATCCACATCACATACATTATGTGCTGCAAATATAGGTTCATTTATAGACTCTGGTATATCTCTTTCTTGTTTTTTGATTTGTAAAAATTCAAAACCTTCATCTATAACTGAGGCATATGATTTACAAGTTTGAACACATTGACCGCACATAACACATCTATCTAAATTTATTTCTTGTGGTTTCCCCTCTTCACCTTCAATAGCATTTACTGGACAGACTTTTGAACATTCTCTGCATCCAGTACATAAATCTTTATCTATATTTATTATCATAAACGTCACCTACCCCTGTATCCTTTATTTATTTGTTAACAATAAACTAAGTGCAGCCTGTCTATTCTTAGCTTTTTTGTCATCTATTGGAGTAACAAGTTTTAATGCTTCCTGAGGACATGCACTTATACAAGCTATTTTTTCATTGTCTTTACATAAGTCACATTTATAAGCTATTTTTTTATTTTCTTCTAAAATTACTTGTTCTACTTCTTTACCATCTTCATATTGTGGAAGTAAATCTATAGCTCCAAAAGGACATGCTAGCAGACAAGTTTTACATCCTATACACTTTTCTTCATTAACAGACATAATATTATTTTCTTTGATTATAGCTTTTTGTGGACATGAGTTTAGACAAGGAGCATCTTCACAATGTCTACATTGTATTGGCATACAGAAAGTATCACCTTTTACTAAATAAAGTCTAGGTATAACAGGTATATCAACTGTTCCAACTGTATAACCTACATTGTTATGTTGATTATGCATTGTAAAACAAGCTACTTCACAAGCTCTACAACCTGTACATTTGTTTGGGTCTGCTATTACAAAAGAGCCTATCTTATTTTTCATATTATCCCACCTTTCAATTTGCATATTTCTAACACCCTAGTTACTTTCCATTATATATATTTATATATTTTAATATTTTCTCAGTACTTATATTTCGCTTACATTTTTTACACAAATTGTATGTGTTTTCATATATTTTATCAGTGTCATCAATTAATGCTCCACAAATTTCACACTTTGAATATTTTTGTTTTTCTTTTTTAATACACATATACTCAGTCTCACTTTTTAATAACTCTCTGTGGGTTTGCATAAATATTCATTCGTCTTCCTCTTACAAACCCAATAAGAGTTATGTTTAATTTTTTAGAAAGCTCTATTGATAAATTAGTCGGTGCCGATTTTGATACTACAATAGGAATTTGAGTCATAGCTGCTTTCAATATCATCTCCAATGATATTCTTCCACTTACTGCTACAATTTTATCTTCCAATGATATTTCATTTAAAACACAAAACCCAATCG
Organism: Clostridioides sp. LIBA-6822; assembly: GCF_056688955.1. Lineage (NCBI taxonomy): Bacteria > Bacillati > Bacillota > Clostridia > Peptostreptococcales > Peptostreptococcaceae > Clostridioides > Clostridioides sp. LIBA-6822. The sequence goes on from NZ_CP196995.1 coordinate 3,919,265, forward strand.
CCTTATCCATTGCATTATGTCTCGCTACATCTTCACAAGTTACTATGTTTTTATCATAATTAAATATGGATACACTATGCACTCCACCTGTGTTTTTGAATAATTCTGACGAATTCAAATTTCTATCCATTATACTATAAACCGTATCATAATTTATTTTTATATTACTCTCTACAGGAACACATTTTATATAGTCTAGTGAATTCAAAAATATAATTTGCTCATCTTCAATTTCCTGTTTTCTTTGAATATTTACTCTTGCAAAACGCTCCTTTTCGTTTATCTCCAAACTTAATAAATTTTTTTTATTTTTTATGTATCCCTTAGTTTTCAAAAAACCAACTACAAGTTCTTTCAAATTATATGGGGTACATAAAAATGTATTTATATATTTATCGTTCAAAATAAAACTAAGTGGATATTCTGCAATTATTTCTTCATTATCTGATGATAGTTCATATTCGTTTATTTTATTTACTTCTACATTAAAAGAATTTAAATATTTGTAATCCACTAGACTATAACTTTTTTCAAAAACTTCATCTTTGCTATTCTCTTGTAATTTAGTTTTTGAGTATATATTATTCATAAAATATTAGCCTTTCCGCTTTTTATAAATCTTTAATCCAATTAACAGCTAAATATTTGTAGCAGTCATTTTATCTTTGAGATTTTGATACTCTTCTTTCACACATTTTTCTGCTAGTTCTTGGTCTTCAAGTTTCTCCAGTTTAACAGCACAATATTTATATTCTGGTGTTTTAGATATAGGGTCCAAGTTTGCTATTGTAAGTTCATTACAAGCTCCAACCCACCACTGATAAGTCATATATGTTGCACCTTCCTTAACCCTATCAGTAACTGTTGCTCTTGTTATTACACTTCCTCTTCTTGAACTAATTCTAACTAACTCATCATCTTCAATTCCTAATTTTTCAGCATCATTGCAATTTATTTGAACACGGCCTGGTTCATCTTCTAATGAGCTAAGTGTTCTACAATTACCAGTCATAGTTCTTACTGAATAGTGTCCAACTTCTCTTACAGTACATAAGCTAAATGGATATTCATCATCTTCGACTTCCATAGGAGGTCTCCATTCAGCAGCAAATAAATTACCTTTTCCATTAGGAGTAGAAAACTTCTGACCTTCATATAAATACATAGTTCCTTTATCTTCTACACTTTCACTCTTACAAGGCCACTGAACACTCCCTTGAGCTTCTATTTTTTCATAAGTGGCACCTAAGAAACTAGGACATAATTGTCTAAGTTCATCCCATATTTCTTTAGTGTTTTTATAGTTCATAGGGTATCCCATTGCTGTAGAAATTTCGCTTATAATTTGCCAATCTGGTTTTACATCTCCTTGTGGCTCTATAGCCTTTCTCATCAACTGGAACCCTCTATCTGCACATGTATATACTCCCTCATGTTCTCCCCAAGAAGTAGCTGGAAGTATAACATCAGCATGAAGTGCTGTCTTATTCATAAATATATCTTGAACAACGACAAACTCCAATTCATCCAAAGCTTCTCTAACTTCTGATGCGTCTGGGTCACTTTGCACTGGGTCTTCTCCAAATATATAGTAAGCTTTAAGCTTTTTCTCTTTTAGTACTAAATTTGGAACTTGAGTTAAACTATAACCATTATTAGGAGATAATTTTACACCCCAAGCGTTTTCAAATTTTTCTCTTATCTTGTCATCAGTTACATTTTGATACCCTGGATATACATTAGGAAGAGCTCCCATATCACAAGCCCCTTGGACATTGTTTTGTCCACGTACAGGTCCTATTCCAACACTCTCTCTACCAAAGTTACCTGTAAGCAAAGCAATTGATGCAAGTCCTTTAACTACATCAACAGCTTGACCAAATTGACAGACACCCATTCCATAAAGTATCATAGCTTTCTTACCTTTTGCATATTCCCTCATAGCTTTTCTTATAAGCTCTTCTGGAATTCCTGTAATCTTTTCAGCATATTTAGCTGTATATGGTTTAACAATTTCTTTATACTCATCAAATCCTTGTGTATGATTTTGAACAAATTCTTTATTATAAAGACCTTCTTCAATCAAGACATTTCCAAAAGCATTTACTAAAACCATGTTTGTTCCACCTTTTATAGGTAGATGTATATCAGCAATTCTCGCAGATTCAGTTAATCTAGGGTCAGTAACAATTAACTTAGCTCCATTTTTTTTAGCTTTTACTATTCTATTTGCTACTATTGGATGTGAATCTGCTCCATTATATCCAAATATAAATAAAACATCTGCATTTTCTATCTCTGGTATAGAATTTGACATTGCACCACTACCTAATGAGTAAGCCAGACCGGCTACAGATGGTGCATGTCAGACACGAGCACAATGGTCAACATTATTAGTTCCTATTGTAGCTCTCATAAATTTTTGCATTATATAGTTTGCTTCATTGCCAGGACCTCTTGCAGAACCTGTTCCCATAATAGAATCAGGACCATATTTTTCTTTAATTTCATTTAATCTTGAAGCTGTGTAACTTATAGCTTCATCCCATTCAACCTCTTCTAATACACCTTGTTTTCTTATCATTGGCTTTTTTAGCCTAGGTGTTAAAATTTTAGGGTCATTTAGAAAATCCCATCCATAACGACCTTTTAAGCACAAACTTTCTTGATTTGTTCTACCATTAGCTGGTTCAGCTCTTAATATCTTATTATCTTTCACAACTAGATATAATTGGCATCCAGCTCCACAGTATGGACAAACTGTTAAAATTTTTTTCTCCATACATTTCCCCCCTTAGATTTATCCCCTGATAAGTAAAATTTACCTTAAAGATAATGAAATGTTTTTATAATATGCAAAATTACAAATATTTTGCAATACTATCTATTAAATTCAACAATTTTCTCACAATTCCTTTTATGTTTTAAAAAAAATATGTCATAACAATCTTTATATTTCAACTACCTAATTAAAATATTCTAGCTCTTATGACATATTTTTTAATATACGCTTATTTAAATTTATTTAATTTTCACCTAAAACGACATTTCTTCCAATCTTATTTTTCATTCTATAGTGAGTGATTACAGTAAATATTCCACTTCCAATCAGAATCAAATAGTACATAAATCCACCATATAAAAATACTGCATATCCCATCAAAGGTTGAGGGAATACTGATTTGAATATAGTGAAAAATGCTAGTTCATTAGCTCCTACATTCCCAGGTGTTGGTATTGGGGATATTGCCATATATAAAAATGCTTGTAGTGTTAATATATAGATATAACTGTAACCTTGTAAATTAAATGCTTTGTATATCCAAAATGAAACACTAAAGTAAGCACTTAATTGAATAAAAGTTACTATTATAGTTAAAATTAACACTTTTTTATTCTTGGCAAAAAAACTTATCGCTTTACTATAATCATCTATAAAATTTTCTATAGAGTCAACCTTATTATCTAAAAATTTCAAAAATTTAATTTTTGTTAAATGCTTTATAGAAACTCTCATAAAATATTTTATTTTTTGAGGATTTAAAATAACTAATATTATCATAATTAAGACAAATGAGTTAATAGCTATCCCTAAAAAGACTAAAGGCATAATCACTTTCATCTGTTTTTCTAACATAGAAAAATTCATTAGAACAAGTATTGTACAATAAAAAGTAACTACTATTTGAAAAATAATAGATTTATTGGTAACAACTGCGCTTGCCTTACTAAGTGGCATTTTACATTTTTTAAGTACATATATCTGCACTGGCTGGCTTCCTGAGGCAAATGGAGTTATTAAATTATAATAAAATCCCATAATGGCTAGCTTAAAACCAATAAATCTAATATTAACTTTGTGGGTGCTTTCTATAATTATCTTCATTACCACTCCTTCAAGCATTATATGAGACATTATTGCCAAGGCACCTATAAATAAAAATTTCTTATCTACCATAACTATAACATTTGATAACATTTTAATGTCTAATGTTTTAAACACTAGATAAATCGTTATACCTATTAGTAAAAATAAAAATGTATACTGTAGTAAACTTTTTCTAATATTCTTTAGTTTATCCATTAAAGATAACCGTCCTTTTCTCAAGATTTAATACCAAATACCTTATTATTAGTATACACTACGAATATTAATATTTTATAACAAAATACCTTGCAATTTTGTCATTCACAAAAAATATTAATCTATAAATTAAATTTTAATATATAGATTAATATTTTACAAACATTTTGTAGATATATATAATATTTTCACTAAATTACACTTCCATTTATTACACCCATTTATACCCTATACCCCACACAGTTTCTATTGTATATATGTTATATTGTTTTAATTTGCTTCGTATATTTTTTATATGCTCTGTAATAGCACTTATATCACTTTCTCCATCAAAACCATATACTGACTCATATATTCTTTCTTTTGAAAATACTTGCCCCTTATTTTTTGCTAAAAATTCACATATTAAATATTCACTCTTAGTAAAGTTGATTTTTTTACCATCAACTGAAACTTCTTTTCCTAAAAAGTTAAATTGAACATTTGATATAGTTAATAAATTTTTTTTCTCTCTATTTTCTCTTCTTAGGTGAGCTGTTATTCTAGCTCTTAATTCTCCTATACCAAAAGGTTTTGTTATATAATCATCTGCTCCTATACCAAGACCATACATAATATCACTTTCCATATTTTTAGCTGTCAAAAACAGTATTGGACAATCAACCTTATTTCTTATAGCTTTGCATACTTCAAAACCATCCATCTTAGGCATCATTACATCTAATATTATTAAATTAAAAGAATTAAAATTGATATCCATAGCATTTTCCACATCGCTAATTACTTTTACTTCATGTCTATCTCTTTTTAATACATTTTCAATTAGCTTTAACATATCTAAATCATCATCTATTACTAGTATCTTAGACATACTAACTCCTCCCTTTATGTGTTCAATAACATTTTAATGCATATTTTTACAAATTTATATCAACTATCATACTCTCATATTATAGATTACAATAACTGCTTAATATTTTACAAATAAAATATTTTAGATACAAAAACTTTATATTTCAAGCACTTTATATTTATTTTACGTATATTCGCTTAAATATCAAAATTTATAGTTGTAATATTTTAAATATGTAATAAAATCAATAATAAGAAAACTTCTTATTAACATATCTTTAATTATTTAAATTGGAGGAAAAAATCATGGATGAAAAATTAACAAAAAGTAATTATAATGTTCCATTTGACTATGCTCGAGAAAAATTTAAAGAATTAGACCCTCATACAATTAGTAAATTAAGCGATATACCTTTCAACAGTAATTCAAATAAATTCACACTAAATTTTTTTGATAGACAATATATTATAGACTATCCAAGTGGAGAAGTTTGGAATGGTAATGATGACCTTTGTAAAAATTTTGAGCTTAAAATTTTGATAATTAGATACTTAATCAATGCTAAAGGTATTCCTAGAACTAATAAATATGTAACTTTTAAAGAAGTACCAGGAGGTAATGTTTACTATCCAAACTTTTTAAATAGGACCCTCTCTAGACTTTCAGAAGTTTTTGCATCTCAAATAGACAAATACAAGTTAGTTATGGAAAGTATAGGAGCTGAAAAAGTAAACATGGGCGATTTAGCTTATAAGTTTACATATATGGGTAATACATCTATGATATTTATACTTTGGTTTGGAGATGATGAATTCCCTCCAAATTCAAATATATTATTTGATTCTAATATAATTTATTACTTTAATGCAGAAGACTTAGCGGTTGTTCCTGACACAGCTATAGATGCAATTCTAAGTAAAGTAAAGAAATTATAAATATCAATTAATATAATAATAAAACTTCTTATAGATTCATTTAAAATGTAATATGAAATGGAGTCAAAGACATGAATGTAGAAAATCAATCTTTATCAGATATTGAAATAATATTATCACACAGGCATGATAATGGTGCAGACTATTGGACTACACCTGATAAACGTTTAATAAAAGGTTCCCCTTTCTCCACTCTTGATAGTATACTTTACTTGTTAGAATTGGGAGTTAATCCTAATGATACTTTGCTTAAAGAATGTGCTGAACTAATATTTAGTACTTGGAGAGAAGATGGACGTTTTAAACTATATCCAAATGGAGGTATTTACCCTTGTCATACTGCTAATGCTGCTAATGTACTCTGTCATATGGGATATGCGTTTGACACTAGGATACAAAAAACGTTTCAACATTTTTTAGATACACAATATAGTGATGGTGGATGGCGTTGCAATAAATTTAGTTTTGGTAGAGGTCCAGAGACTGAATATTCAAATCCTCTTCCAACACTTAATATACTAAACGCATTTCGTTTTAGTGATTATTTAAATAAAGAGTCAAAGCTTGACAAAGCTGTAGAATTTTTACTTAATCATTGGACTATAAAAAAACCAATTGGACCTTGCCATTATGGAATTGGCACATTATTTATGCAAGTTGAATATCCTTTTCGTAATTATAATCTATTCCTTTATGTCTATGTTTTATCATTTTACAATAGTGCAAAAAAGGATAAGAGATTTCTAGAAGCGTTAAAAACACTTGAATCTAAAATAATAGATAATAAAATTGTGGTTGAGCGTGTAGTTCCCAAACTATCAAAATTATCTTTCTGTAAAAAAGGTAAGCCAAGTACACAGGCTACAACACACTACTATGAAATCTTAAAAAATCTAGAAAGAGAATAGTTATATACAAAAATAGTGGCTTTTCATTTTCATAGCCACTATTTTTTAAAAGATGTAATAATAGAAAATATATTAAGTTAGTTATTCTAGTAAATTTGAAGACTTCTGCTTCTCCTTACCTATCTCTAACATAATTTCATAATTTAATTTGATTTTCTTTAAATCAACTCCAGATATACTTTTAATAACCCCACAGTCTAACATTTCATCAAATTTCTTCCTAGATAAACCTAGTTTCTCACGTAATAATGTTGATACCTTTAGCTGAGATGGATATTTACTAACAATTCTAACTTGTGTAAGGTCATTAATGTTAATTCCTTGACCTACTATTTTATATTCTGGAATACCAACTTCTGCTCCATTTCTATGTAAAAGTTCTGCATTCATAGCATATTGCTCAACAAGATTATCATCATTTTTATGGAATTGTTCTAGTATTTCTTGATTTAAATTTTTTGGATTAACACGAGAATATATAGTTGAGTTCCATGTTGAATCACAATTTGAACACTTATATATTAGCCATATATCCAAATATTTATGTTGAGCATTAACTCTAAATAAACCAGAACAAATATATTCAGCCTTTTTTCCACATTTTTTACAGTACCTAATTACAGGTAGTTGGGAGATATATTTCACCTCCCAAGTAATTTCTTGCATAAACATAATTTCCTTTCTATAAGATTATTAAACTAATAGAAAGTTATGAAAAGGTGGAATATAATCAAGTATTTTTTTCAAAACAAGACCTCCTAATTTTAATAAATTTTAATTTCACACATATAAAAAGCTATTGCTTACTATTAGGTACTTTACAACTAGCTTTGTTAGCTTTTGTATAAGTTATTGAAATTACTTAAATTATATCATCCACTTAAAAGAAACTATACCTCAAACACTTTTATCAAAAGAAAATGAGCCAGTATAGTTATAAAACTATACTAGCTCATTCTTAAACATCTTTTCTTTTTTCTTGTAATACAATTCTTTGAATACTTTTCAAAGATAAGTAATATTTTTCTGATAAGTATTTTAAGTCATGTCCAACTTGATAATCTTCGTAAATTTGCATATTTCTAGTTGATAATTCTGAACGAGTAGATGTATTACTTCCCCATTCTTTTTTATTATTGTATTTTCTAGGAATATAGATATATTCTCCATCTACATATTCTTGTATTAACTCAAGTAATTCTTCTGGTAGTATATGTATTGCTTTTTTATAGCTCATTTTGCTCTCCTATTAAATAGTAATTTTTTATTAGGAATAGCAAAGGGCTATTTATATATTAAATTTTATATTTGCAATAGCCCTTGCTATGCAAAAATAAAGATTAAATCAAACATAAATTCTCACCCCTCCTTATATATCACAGCGATACATATAAGTCTAGCAATAGCATAAATAGTTGTCAATCAATATAAATTATTTATATATACTTTATACTTTATTTATTCTTGTAACTTATTACAGATATAATTAGAATCGTTAATTAATGTGAGCTCTTTATCTTAATGGATTTATTACTGAACAAGGAACACCAACTATACATTTCCCACAAATATCACATCCACCTATATAGGAATACTTAGCTTCATTTAGCATACACATCTCGTAACACTTCTTTCTATCAAATCCATCTTCTTTTAAAGCTCCTTTTACACATTTACTTACACACTTTTTACAACTGTTATTTTGTTTATACAAACAGTATTCTTGTTCTGGCCTTTTAGTTGGCTCTAATTCTAAACTTGTGATTATACTTCCTACTCTTCCACAACATCCTTTTTCTGTGATAAGCATATTATTTAGGCCAAAAGTTCCAAGACCTGCTATGAATGCTACATGTCTTTGTGACCAATCACTGACTAATTTATTGTTATCAAAATTATATGACCCAGGAATGGCATATGAGTTAAATCCTATCTTCTCTAGTTCTCCACATAAAAAATTATTCAGATCTGAAATTAATCTATTAGTTTCTACATATGCCCTTGCCCAAACTTCTGAACATTCAAATCCCCCAATATTACTATTATTCACACTTTTCTGAACCTCCCATGACTAAAGTCACAGGGTTCCTGTTTCATAGAATTTCGCATACTAAAATATGTCTTACCAATTCTCCACAGGCTATCCCCGTAGTTCCTACGGTTCTTACATAAGTTATCTATTTTAAACTGTTATTAGTCTTAATCCTTCTTTTAGTATATTTATACTTGCATTTATATCTCTATCGTGAGTTACATTACAACAAGGACAAATCCATTCTCTTATACTTAAATTCTTCATTTCCTCGTTTTTGTACCCACATTTATTGCATATTTGTGAACTTGCAAAGAATTTACCTACTTTTACAATTTGTCTACCATACCAATTAGCCTTATATTCTAATTGACGAATAAATTCTGACCATGACACATCAGAAATTAAGCGAGATAGTTTACTATTTCTAGTCATATTCTTTACTTGTAAATCCTCTATGCAAATAATATCATTCTCTCGTATTAATTTGGTAGATAGTTTTTGTAGAAAATCCTTTCTTTGATTAGCTATATGTTCTTGAAGTCTTGCAACTTTTAACCTTGCTTTATTTCTATTTAAACTACCAATTGTTTTTCTCGATAATTCTCTTTGTAATTTAGCAAGTTTGTTTAATGACTTTTGAAGATACTTAGGATTTTCTATAAATTCTCCACAACTTGAGATACAAAATTCTTTAATTCCTAAATCTAAACCTATCTGACTATTAGTATTTTCAAATGCTTTAATATCTATATCAGTACAACATAATGATACATAATATTTACCACTTGGTTCTTTGGATACAGTAGCATTAAGTATTCTTCCTTGAGGTACTTGTTTATCCCTTACTTTAACCATACCAAGTTTAGGTAATTTTATATATTGACTACAGTACATAATATTTCCATTTGTAAAGTTAGTTTTATATGAAAATCTGTTAGTTTTTTTTGATTTAAATTTAGGAAATCCTGTATTTTCCTTAAAGAATTTTTTATATGCGTTTTCTAAATCTTTTAAGGTGTTTTGTAGTGAAAATTTGTCAGGTTCTTTAAGCCACTCTAATTCTCTTTTTAAATTGGTCAAATCAGAACTGCACTGTTTATAAGTAAAAGTTTCTTTATCGTTTTCATAAACTTCTATTTTTTTAGCAAGATATTTATTATATACAAATCTACAACATCCAAAAGTTTTGTTAATTAACTCTTGCTGTTTTTTATTTGGATACATTCTAAACTTATATGCTTTTTCCACTACTATCACCTCACTTTACTTGTTTTTCTGATTTTTCCACCCATCCTAATATTAACAAGTGTAATTTTTTTAAACAAGTATTTTTAAGGTTTTTATATCTATTTTTAAATAACATATGTAAGAACCGTAATTCCTAACTTTTATCATTTTTGAGGTTGTCGTTCACATAAGTTCGCTACTACCTATGCAGTTCTCTTATGAACTTCTTACACTTTCATGCAAGCACAGACTATATCTTATCCTTCGGCATTATCCGTTAAGGTCTACCCACTTCCACTACCGATAGCTTGTAGTGTACTTCCCTCAAGAGGAATAGTCGTTGAAGTTTCTCCTATTCGGAGTTTACCTGCTGATTGCCCATTTTAAAGTACTTAGGGTTTAACCTTATACCATCTAACCAATTTTTTCTACTTTCGTAACTTTCACACTTAGGTTTATTTCATCCTTATGTTTTAGTTTGGTTAGCTTTAGGGGTTTCCAGCAATTCAAGTAGTATTGGATAGGTTCTATCCTATCTCTACATATACGTTTCCCTATATGCTGACTATTTTAGCTACTAACTCACGACTAAAATCACAAGTGTGCGTAGCTATTTTTTAATCAAAAGGTATAAAATATGTAATTATAGTTTTACCATCTTTCAAAAAATCTTTTGGCATAGCATGAGATGTTCCTACAGCAATTTTTAGCTTCTGAAACATATCATCTTCAGCAGATGCATAAGCAAATAAAAGCTCTTGCCATTTTGTAGTTATATTATTTAATTTATAATACTCTTTTACAAAATTATTCATTAATGTTTCAATCTTACTTTTCACAATATCCCCCCTAGACAACTTTCCATTTAAAATTTAATGTTATTTATTTTATATTATATTATAGTACTTTATATTATGCTCAACAATTAATATTAAAACTATGTTTATCTATCAGTATTAAAAAAGCTTCTAATATCAATAAGATACTAGAAGCCTTTTTTTAATTATCTAATCTAATTTATTGAAATTCCTGCACTTGCATATCCTGCTACAGTATTAACTAATGAAAGTCCTGAAGCTGTTGCAGTAAATACTAGTAAGAATCGAGTTTGTGCTGTTGCTGCTATATTTAATCCAGTTACAATTCCACTAGAAATTGAACCAACTGATAATATTCCTGTAAGAGGTGGAGCCAGTGTAACTGTTGCTCCTGGAACAGCTGTAAATGAGTTATTTGGTGCAGTCGATTGGTAAAGTGTTGCTGTGATTGTAATCGTTGAACCAACAAGTGAAAGTGCTACTGTTGTACTAAAGTAAGCTGAAATAGATGTTATTGTTCCAGCTCTTGGCATTGAGAATGCAAAGTTAGTCAATGTTCCTGCTGCGTTTGTAAGGTCTATTACTCCTCCAATTATGCTTAAGCCTGGAGCTGAACTACCAAAACCAACAAATCCTGGTGTACCTATTAATCCACCAGCTATAGTTGTAAGTGATAGTGGTATACCTGATGCAAAAGGTATTATTGCACTAGCTCCTGGTATTCCTGTATTTCCTGTTGCTCCTGTTGCCCCTGTTGCTCCTGTTGGACCTGCTACTCCATCTGCTCCTGTTGCCCCTGTTGCTCCTGTTGGACCCACTAATCCATCTGCTCCTGTTGCCCCTGTTGCTCCTGTTGCCCCTGTTGCTCCATCTGCTCCTGTGTTTCCTGTTGCTCCTGTTGGGCCTGTTACTCCTGTTGCTCCATTTGCTCCTGTGTTTCCTGTTGCTCCTGTTGGACCTACTAATCCATCTGCTCCTGTGTTTCCTGTTGCTCCTGTTGGACCTGTTGCTCCATCTGCTCCTGTATTTCCTGTTGCCCCTGTTGCTCCTGTTGGACCTGCTACTCCATCTGCTCCTGTATTTCCTGTTGCTCCTGTTGGACCTACTAATCCATCTGCTCCTGTTGGGCCTGTTGCCCCTGTTGCTCCTGTTGCTCCTGTTATTCCTACTCCTGTTGCTCCTGTATTTCCTGTTGGACCTGTTATTCCTACTCCTGTCGCTCCTGTTGCTCCTGTTGGGCCTACTAATCCATCTGCTCCTGTTGCCCCTGTTGCTCCTGTTACTCCTGTTGGGCCTGTTGCTCCATCTGCTCCTGTTGCCCCTGTTGCTCCTGTTGGACCTATTAGACCTGCTGTTCCAGTTGCTCCTGTTGCCCCTGTTGGACCTGTTGCTCCGTCTGCCCCTGTTGCTCCTGTTGGACCTATTAATCCTGTTGCCCCTGTTACTCCTACTCCTGTTGGACCTGTTGGACCTGTTGCTCCTGTTATTCCTATTCCTGTTGCTCCTGTCGCTCCTGTTGGACCTGTTACTCCAGCATCTCCTGTTGCCCCTGTTGCTCCTGTTGGACCTGTTACTCCTGTTGCTCCGTCTATTCCTGTTGTTCCTGTTGCTCCTGTTGGACCTGTTATTCCTATTCCTGTTGCTCCTGTTGCTCCTGTTGGACCTGTTACTCCAGGTGTTCCTGTCGCTCCTGTTGGACCTATTAATCCTGTTGCTCCTGTTACTCCAACTCCTGTTGCTCCTGTTGGACCTGTTGGGCCTGTTATTCCTATTCCTGTTACTCCTGTTGCCCCTGTTGGACCTGTTACTCCATCTGCACCTGTGTCTCCTGTTGCTCCTGTTGGGCCTGTTACTCCTGTTGCTCCAGGTGTTCCTGTTGCCCCTGTTGGACCTGTTGGACCTGCTAATCCATTTGCTCCTGTTGGGCCTGTTGGACCTGTTGGACCTGTTGACCCAGGTGTTCCTGTTGCTCCTGTTGCTCCATTCGCTCCTGTCCCTCCAGCTGCTCCATTTGCTCCTGTTGCTCCTGTTGCTCCCGTTGGGCCTGTTATTCCTATTCCTGTTGCTCCTGTCGCTCCTGTTGGTCCTGTTATTCCATTTGCTCCTGTTATTCCTGTTGGGCCTGTTGGGCCTGTTACTCCATCTGCTCCTGTATTTCCTGTTGCTCCTGTTACTCCTGTTGGACCTGTTACTCCAAATCCTGTTGCTCCTGTTGGACCTGTTGGGCCTGCTGAACCTGTTGCTCCTGTTGGACCTCTTAATCCTGTTGCTCCTGTATTTCCTGTTGCTCCTGTATTTCCTGTTGGACCTGTTGGGCCTGTTGGACCTGTTGATCCTATTCCTGGACCTCTTGGACCAGTTGGTCCGGTTGATCCCGTTGCTCCTGTTCTACCTCTTGGACCCATTGGACCAGTTGGTCCTACACAAGATGGTGGACATCCATGATGACAATCACAGCTATTATAATTATCATGACCACCATTGCAATCATCATAGTTATTGTTGCAATCATTATCATCAAATGGGCCAAAATATTTATTTCTACTCATTATTAAAAGCACCTCCTAATATATTTGAGCTTTTAAGCTCTATATATAATATGTCAAATTTAGTATTATTGTGACTTATCACTTATTTTTTAACTTATTAAAATAGTTTTCGTTGTGCAAAATAGCACTATCATTAGGTTTAATTTCTTTTGCTTTTTCATGACAATAAATAGCTTTATCTGTTTCTCCTAATCTGTCATAGCAAACACTCAATTGTATATATGGTATATATCCATAGCAATCATTCGATTTAAATCCTCCATTAGTATCATTTTTATCTCTTGTTAGTGCTACCTTATACCAAAAAATGGACTCTTTATATTTTTGTCTATCAAACATGTGCTTTCCTACATCACAGCAAACTTCTGCTCTTGGCTCATCAAATTCAAAGCTTCTAAATAAAGAATATAAGGCATTTTTTTCATCATTAATTAAGTAATAACATGTGGCTAAATCTCTGCAAGCACTGATACAATCCTCAATCCACCCTCTAGATGAATCTAAAAATTTAGTAAAACCTTCTACTGCTTCCTCATACCTCGCATTATAGTACAGCTCTCTTGAATAATAAAATTGATGTCTTGGCTCTAATACCCTACCTTCTGAAATCATTTTTTCAAATATTCTAAGATTTCTTAGAGGGTCCTGTCTGTGTAGTTTTTTATGAGATATTGCAATTTCAGAATAGAATATCTCTCCAACAAGAGGTATCACTTCATGAATAGGGTCAACCCATTTATAATTAGAGCTTCTTTTAAATAATCGTTCTCTATAATATGATAAAGTTGGTTTGCCGTTTTCATCAAAGGAGACATTGTATTTTGCCATAACAATATCAATGGAAGTATCTAAGCTTTCCTTAATTTCCAATAATTTTTTCCTATCATCTTCTAAAATTATGTCATCTGCATCAAGCCACATTGTATAGTCTTTAGAAGCTTTAGAAAATGAAAAATTTCTTGCAGCAGAGAAATCATCTATCCATTTAAAATCATATACCTTGTCTGTATATTTTGAGACTATTTCTTTTGTGGAATCTGTAGAACCAGTATCTACAACTATAATTTCATCTACTATATCCTTTACACAATCTAAACATCTTCCTATAACCTCTTCTTCATTCTTAACAATCATACACAAACTTATTGTAATCATAATGTACAACTCCTTTGTCTTCTATATATTACAGACATAAGTAATATATGGTATTTCTCTTTAATTTGTTATTGAAATTTCAGAAATTTTTAACGACAAAAAAACAGTATATAACTCTATCTACAATATTTACTTTATAGTTCATTTCTATTGAATTCAGAATTCTAATACTTTAATTTGTTTGATATATACTTTTGAGTTATTATAATCATAAGAAATTGTTAAATTTATTCATTCATAGTACAAAAAATTAAACTACTTTTTATTGGAGGCAAATTATGAAAAAATACTTTGAAACATTAAAATCTAATGGAGCAGATATTGCTATTTCAATAGACCCTAAAACGATTCTCACAGCAGCATGGACAATTTACAAGTGCCAGTTTGGTTGTAATACATTTGGGCATAGCCATTGTTGTCCACCTAATGTACCAACATATCAACAGACACAAGCAATAATAGATTGCTATGATAAAGCTATTCTATTTAGATGTCATGAAATGAGTATTGTCACTCCTTTAGCTGTCAAACTTGCAAGAGAACTATTTTTAGATGGATATTATAAAGTAATTGCTTTTGGAAGTGGACCTTGCACAATGTGCGCCAAATGTAACCCTGCTACCTGTAATTTTCCTAACAAAACGGCTCCATCAATGGAAGCTTGTGGCATTGACGTATTTGCTACAGTAAGGTCAAATGGATTAGAAATAAATACTTTACGAAAAAAAGGAGAAATTCAAAATCATTTTGGTTTATTGCTAGTTGATTAAACATGTTAATACTTTATTTTTATTTTAATAGTATAAAGTTTGTATTTATAATAAATCTTTGTACAAATATTAACCAGTGTGGTTATAATCCCAAGAAAAGTTTCTTTTTCTAAAAAAAAATAACCATGTTTAAATAAACATGGTTATTTTTTAGTATCTATATACTATAGATTAGATTCTAAAATCAGCTTTCTACTCTTCTTTATTCATTATATAATCAATTAGTCCATATTCTTTAGCCTCTAGTGCAGTCATAAAATTGTCCCTGTCTGTATCTCTTCTAATATCTTCTATTGATTTTCCTGTATTTTCAGAAAGAATTCTATCTAATTTTTCTTTTGTTTTTAACATATTATCTACTGCTATTTTTACATCTGTTGCTTGACCTTTAGCTCCACCCATCGGCTGATGAATCATAATCTCTGCATTAGGTAAAGCACATCTTTTTCCATTTGTTCCTCCTGCAAGTAAAAATGCACTCATACTTGCAGCCATACCAATACAAATAGTTGACACATCACATCTAACATAATGCATAGTATCATATATAGCAAATCCTGCTGTAACAGAGCCACCAGGGCTATTTATATATATAATTATATCTGAATCTGGGTCTTCTGATTCTAAAAACAGTAATTGAGCTACTACTAGACTTGCAATATCATCATTAATTTCTTCTCCTATAAATATAATTCTATCTTTTAACAATCTCGAATATATGTCATACGACCTTTCCCCTTTACCTGTTTGTTCAATTACATGTGGTACTAAATTCATGCTACCTTCACCTCGCAATTAATATTAAAATAAGAATTGATTTCGTCTCTTCTTTGTTCATAATTAATACTTGTATAAGAAATACATTTTGTATTTTGGATTTGATGATTTAGATTTAAAACAAATCTATGTTGTATAGGATAAAATTCATCTTTATTTCTATATACTTGTGGAGACTCTTTGTATAATTTTCTAAATGCTAGCGTAAATGATTGATGTGTAGAATATCCTGCTGTAATAGCTATGTCTATAATATATTTATCTGTAAATATAAGTTGTCTAGCTGCTTCAGTAAGTCTCCTTCTCTGTATGTATTGATGAATAGTACATCCTACAATATTTGTAAACATTCTGTGCAAATGATATTTTGAATAATTAGCAATATCTGCTATCTTATCTAAATTTAAATTTTCTGTAAGATTTTCTTCTATATAATCAATGATTTCCATAATCACATCTGTATTTGTTTTCAACTTCATCATCTCCTTTTAAGTATTATAACTTATGCAAAAACTTTTTTCTTAATATAAATTGCTATCTTAACTTAATTAATAGTTACAAAATATCCACAACACAATATTAAGTATTCCAACATAAAAATAATAATAGATATCATTAATATAATACTATTATTAAAATTTCAACTTGATTGCATCTTATATAAATCGCTATAGGTTCTATCTATATATCTTGTTTCATATGTACTATTTTACTGAGTATTTTTATACCTTTTTCAATTTCATCAATACTAAGATGAGCATAACCCAGTATAATTTCATGGTCATATTCTAATGTATTTTTAATTGCATACTGCTGTATAGGATAAACTTTTATGTTTTCTTCAAAAATTTTATTAATCAAGCTTCCTGTAAACTTAATATTATAAAAATGAACAACTATATGAAGACCTGCTGCCTCACCTTTTATTTTAAATTCATTTTTAAACTCAGTATTTAATACTTCAATTAGGTGTTTACGTTTTCTATTATATAGCTTCTTCATTCTAAAAATATACTTTTCTAAGCTTCCATTTCTAATAAATTCAGCCAATACATACTGAAATATTGTTTCTGTATGAACATCAGAGTACATTTTTAAAACTTTATAATTCTCTAGCATATTGTCTGGTAGTAACATAAATCCGATACGAATAGCTGGAGATAATATTTTACTAAAAGAGCCTATATAAATTACTTTATTTGGATTAAGTTCATAAAGAGAACTAATTGGTGGTCCCTCATATCTAAATTCACCGTCATAGTCATCTTCAATTATATAGTAACTATTATCTGTTGCACATTTAATAAGCTCTAACCTTCTTTGAATAGGTAAAATGCCTCCCAACGGATATTGGTGAGAAGGCGTAGTATAAACAAAAGAAATGTCTTTTACCGATTTTATTAAATCAGTATTCATACCCTTATCATCTACTTTAATTCCAACAACTGAATATCCAATAGATGAAATAACTTTTAATAATCCTTTATGAATAGGGTCTTCTACAACTACCTTTTTATTATTTTTATATAAAAGTTGGGAAATTAGGGATAAACCTTGTGTTGAACCAGAGACAATCATAATATTTTGGGGATTACATCTAATCCCCCTAGTTCGAAATAAATACTTAGATATTTCTACCCTCAATTCCCATACACCAGCTACACTTCCATATCTAAAGTCTGAATCTGATAAATCATATAGTATTTGTTTATATAGCTTTGAAAATTCTTTACGTGGAAATAGTTTTAATTCTGGAATACCAGAACGAAAATCTATGCAATTTTTTTGTTCATTGATGTGCAAATTATCTGCACTTTCAAAAGTATAGTTTAATTTAAAGCCAACATTATACCCTGATATACCTTTAGCTACGATTGTACCATAGCCATTTTTTGTATCCAAATATCCTTCTGCAATCAATTGATTATATGCATCCAAAACTGTATTGCGAGATACAGATAATTCTTTTGACAAAGTTCTAGATGATGGCAATTTTTGTTCAAACTTTAAGCTTCCATCCAAAATCATATCCTTTATCTTACAATAAATTTGCCTCGATAATGATATGTTGCTATTTCTATTAATTGTAATCCACACTTTAATACCTCCAAAAGTGGTTCTATAAAATTTCTATAAAAGTGGAACTACAAAATCCACTTTTAACTTGCTAAGATTATATCATAAAATATAAAATAAAAAGGAGTCTATATTATGCTAGAAATATCAAGTAAGGTAAAAGAAATTTATCCTAATATTAAATTCGGAGTTATGGTTATAAATATTACATATTCAAATCCTAATAAAGAAAATTTTTTATTCCTTAAAAACTCTATAACTGAAAATATTATTGAACAACACCCAGAGTACAATCGTAAAGAAAAAATTAAAACAGAACCAATTTCAAGTTATATAAAATATTATAAAAAATTTAAGAAAACTTACCCTGTATTACTTCAATTGGAATCTCTTTTATTAAAATCAAAAGGTATTCCAGATGCAGGAATAACAGTTGAATCAATGTTTTTAGCAGAATTAAAAAACCTTCTTCTAACAGCAGGGCATGACTTTGATAAGATAGAATTACCTTTGAGAATAGATATTGCAAATGGTAGTGAACATTTTTATGGGATAGGTGGAAAAGAACAGGTTTTAACAAAGTATGATTTATTTTTATCTGATAACATTGGTATATTATCCAGTATTCTTAATGGACCAGATAATCGAACATCTATAACAAAAGATACTAAAAATATTATGTATTTTGTATATGGAGCTGATAGAATATCAGAAAAACAAATTCAAGACCATCTAAATGATATAAAAGACTATATTTCAAGTGCTTTTTCAGATTTAAAAGTTAGTTCAATAAATATATTTTAGTTAATTCGTAAAACCTTCATATTTAATAAATATTTTTAAAAAATAAATTAGTGAAGTATATCTTTTATTAAAACTAGATACACTTCACTAAAGTTAATTTCATGTAGATATTACTTATTTTGAATTTTACTTACAGTAAATATTTTATGACATTTATTATGTAAATAACCTGATTTTATGACTAAAGAGTTTCATAAGAAACAATTTCACTTAAAGGAACACGAGTTTTTTCGTGTCTCTCTGGGCTTTCTGGTGTTTTAGATTCGTATCCTATCAATAATATATTTATTGCTTCCAGATTATCTGGCAAGCTAAACTCTTCTCTAATTACATCTGGATTAAAATAGCATACCCAAACACTTCCTAATCCAAGTTCAGTTGCCTGTAACATCATGTGGTCAGTAACTATGCTTGTATCAATATCTGTAAGTTGTTTCCCATCAAAAGGTCTTGTCCAAACTTTTTCCTTATCTCCACACACGATAATAGCTAATGGTGCATCATATATATTGGCAGCCTTAGAAAGTTTATTCAGACCTTCTTTTTCTTGAATAACAATTAATCTTTGTGGTTGACGATTACCACCAGTTGGAGCTATTCTTGCAACATCTAAAACTTTCTCAAGTTTTTCTTTCTCTACCTTTCTATCCTGATAATTACGACAAGAATATCTTTTTTTTGCAAGTTCAACAAAATTCATTTACTTACCTCCTATCATTTTATTAGGCTAAGTTGATGATTTATTTAACCTATGCTATAATTTTATCACTATAGTTTTATATTACAATAATGCACTTTTTTGTAATATAGTACCTAAAAAGATACTTAAAATATATAAAAGGAGCTTAAAAATGAAAAAATGTTCTAGTGATTATAGTTGTCCAATAGAAGCAACACTTGCATTGATTGGTGGTAAATACAAGACACTTATACTTTGGCATCTCAAAGACACTATATTGAGATTTAATGAACTAAGAAAATTAATTTCTAAAGCAACACCTAAGATGTTAACTCAACAGCTACGTGAATTAGAAGCAGATGGTTTAATTATCAGAGTTGTTTATCCTGTTGTTCCTCCAAAAGTAGAATATTCACTATCAGATTTTGGAAAGAGTATTATTCCAATTCTAGATTGTATGTGTGACTGGGGTTCTGATTACTTAGAAAATCTATAGCTCATTATAGTTTAAATCCCATAGCTAGTTTAACAGTCTCCATTTGTTCTCTAGATGTCAACATTTCCAAAAGTTTAAAAGCTACATGTGGAGCAGTTTCTGGACAATATGAAGTTATAATATTTTTATCTACAACAATTGGTTCATTAATTACATTTACATCAAATTCTCTTAACTGTCTTTGCCTTTGACCATTTTTCAAATGATATGTAGTAGCTTTACGATTTTTTAAAACTCCACTTTTGCCAACTGGCAATGCCGCCACACAAATAGATGCAATTATCTTTTCTTTTAAATCAAACTCTCTTATTAAATTTAAAAAAGACATATCATATGCTTCTTCATAAAATCCAAACTCTTCAAAACCACCAGGAATAGCTAGAGCATCATAATCATCAACACATACTTCTTCTATAGTCTTATCAACAAATACTGGAATATTAAACGTACTCATAACCTTCTTTTTAAAGCCACAAGTTACTACATCAATATCACAACCATAATCATTACGAGCCCATCCTATAACATCTATAAATACGCTGAATTCCATAGTTTCAAAACCTTTTGCTAAAAAAACTAAAATTTTCATATTACATTTTCCTCCTAAAATTTAGTTAAAATAAATATAGATAAGGTAATTAACATTTAACTATTAATCTATTTTAAAAATATTTTTACATGTATTAATTTCTTCTTTAATTGTAGATAGAACAATAGTTGTATTAGCTTTCTGAATTCCCTTGATTCTTTTTAATGTCACAGATATGAATTCTTCAAGGTCATTTGTATCTTCTGCTAATACTTTTATCAAATAATCATACTCTCCTGAAATATGATGACACTCCAATACAGTCTCATGTTCCAATATAGTTTGCTTAAAATCTTCCATACTTTCAGATAAATCAGTATTGATAAATATAAAAGCTAAAAGTTTGTATTTTG
The DNA here is from genome assembly GCF_056688955.1 of Clostridioides sp. LIBA-6822. Lineage (NCBI taxonomy): Bacteria > Bacillati > Bacillota > Clostridia > Peptostreptococcales > Peptostreptococcaceae > Clostridioides > Clostridioides sp. LIBA-6822. The sequence goes on from NZ_CP196995.1 coordinate 3,940,373, forward strand.
TTTTTTCTCGATTGATTTGGATAGTATACTTTTGAATTATATTTGATTGCTCAATTTTCTTTATTCGTTCTGATACTGCTGGTATTGATAAATTGACTTGCCTGCTTATTTCAGAAGTTGAGGCTCTACTATTCTTCTTTAGAGAATTAATTATTTTTAAATCTATCTCATCTATCGCTACTCACCTCCTTAATTATTTAGTATAATTCTAACTAATAAGTTATATTAAGTAAATAATTTTAATTATTTCAATAAAATTTAATATAATTATATTATTTCACCTTAAAATTTTAGTTTTTTCAAAGTAAATCATACATTATACCTAAGATTATCTAAGATTTAATTAATGTTATTCTTTTTGTTATTCGTAATACACTACTTATTTTTACAACAATAAAAGACACTTCATAATTTATAAAGTGCCTTTACTATATATTTAATTTTCATTCATTTTTAGATATCATACATAAATATTTTATTTATTGTAATCTTTAATATACTATTATAACAACTTAAATATTTATACAATTTCTATATATCTTTAGACTTCTCCACTTTTTGAACAAACATATCCTTTGGCATAGGTTTAGCATATAAATAACCTTGTGCATAATAACAATTAATACTCATTAAAAATTCCGCCTGTTCCATATTTTCAACACCTTCACAAATTACTTCTAGACCCAAGTCATTTGCCATCTCAACTACTTTACTTATAATCTTACCTTCACCTTTAGAATTATCTAATAGAGATTTATCTATTTTTAGAATATCTACAGAAACTTGGTTGAGAAGATTTAAAGAAGAGTAACCTGACCCAAAGTCATCAACAGAAATAAAAAATCCAAGTTCCTTAATCTTTTTTATCATATCATTTGATATACTATCATTTTCAAACAAACTTTCAGTTATTTCAAGTTCAATTATGTTTCTAGGTATATTATATTTAACAAGCAACTCTTGCAATCTATTTATATAATCTTTTCTCTGAAAATGTGCTCTTGATTGATTTACAGAAATTGAAATTGGTTTAATTCCAGAATCCATCCAAAAACGAGTCAATTTACATACTTCATCCAACACAAAAAAATCAACTTCTATAATACCACCACTCTTCTCAAGTATAGGAATAAATTCTGCTGGATTCATAAAGCCAAGTTCTTTATGATTCCATCTTACAAGTGCTTCTGCTCCAATAATTTCATTTGTTCTCATATCAAATTTAGGTTGATAATAAACTTGGAACTCCTTGTTTTCTAATGCATAATCTACTCTGTCAACAATCTCTTTTTCTTTTTTAAGATTTTCTCTAAGTGAATCATCAAAATATACAATAGATAGCTTGCCTTCCTTTGCTTTTCTTCTAGCAATTTCAGCATAATCAATAGCCTTTGTAACAGCAATATTCTCAGTTTCAATATTATATACTCCAAAGTTGGGCTTAACTTTAATACTAAAACCTTTAACTTCAAAATATGAGATATTTTCATTTATACAGTTAAGAGTTAGTTCCAAATCTTTTTTAAACTCGTATGGTAAAAGAAAAAGGAAATGGTCTGCTTTTACATGGGCCAATAAGGCTGTATCTCCGATAATCCTTTTTAGGACTGAAACAATTTCTTTTATGATTATATTTCCAGAATCTCTACCATAATTTTCATTTATTATAGCAAATTTTTTTATGTCAAAAGCAACCAGTGCATAAAACTTTCCTTTATGTTTTTCCAAAATTTTTGTTGTTTCTTTTTCAAATCCATTGTAATTCCAAATTCCAGTAATTGTATCTTTAAATGCTAAATCAAAAATATGTATTGAATGTCTTCTGTTAATTGCAATTATATAAGAAAGAGCAGCTATTATAATTAAGAAAAAGCAAAAAGAAACTAAAACTGTCTGAACTGGATGCTGATGAACAAATTGAGATAAGCTAGTTTCATAATTTTGAAACATTGTATACTTTGCAATAATTTCAGAGCACTCATCCTTATTAAGTGAATTTATTCTTTTATCCAAAATAGAATATAATACTGGATTTATATCTTGGCTAACTCCTAGAGATATATTGGTTTTATAATCAGTAACTAAGGTTGCTTTTAAATTATTATAATCCTTTTGTATATAGTTTTCAGCAGAATATGTATTTATAAACGCTACATCTGCATCGCCTCTTTCTACTGCATTTATAGCCATTTTTTCAGATTTATAACTTTTAACATTAGATTTTTTATAACGTTTTTTGATATACTCATCATTAAACTTATCACTGTCAACAACAGCAATATTATTAAACTTAGTATTCCTATAGTTCTTAGTTATTGCACTGTAGTTCAATTCCATATAAGGAGATGTAATTTTTATTCCATTCTGTTCTGCCCATCCATAATCAGAATTAAAAAAACATATAACATCTGCTTTTCCTTCTTTTAACATATTAATTGATTCTTTATATGAATTGGTTTCTATATAGTCTATCTTCAAACCAAGGTCCTTAACAATTAAACTAAACATATCTGATATTATACCATTAAAATTTCCGTTGTCTAAGTATGATAATGGATATGATTCTGGCATACTAACTAAACGTATACTATCATTTCTTTTTAAATAATTATGTTCTTCTTTAGAAAGGATAAACTCATTTTGATTACTAGATTGATAATACTTACTATATAAATTAAACTTATATGCAGGATTATCCATTTCTATGTCTTCTAGAGCATTATTAATTTCTTCTAACAATTGAGCATTACCTTTTTTTACAATACAATAAAATGGAGATGGAGAAAACTGAGCAATTACATTTTCATCTTTAGCAGTTCTTAGGCTACTAGTTAATATAGCATCCACTTTTCCATTTTTTAATGCACTTTCTAACTCTTTTTGATTTTTGAAATATTTAGATGTGTAATTAAATTCTTTTTCGTATGCAAATTTTTTTAAGTTTTCATTTCTACTATTACTTTCAAGTAATCCAATCACTATTCCATCAAAATTTTTATAATCATTTGGTAAATATTTTGAATTTCCATGCTTTACTGTAATGCGTGCATAACTGCTTCCCAAAGGCAATTCTGAGAAATCAAATTTTTCTGCACGTTCTTTTGTATATTGTGCAGATGTAAGCAAATCAATCTGACCATTTTCTAACATAGCTTGACATTCTTCCCATGTACCAGATACATATTCATATGTCCAGCCAGTATGCTTTGCAATCTCATGAAGATACTCATATCCATACCCACTTCTATCCCCAGTTTCATTATACTCATGATACCCTTCAAACTCAAAAAAACCTACCTTTACAACACGCTTTTCTGATGTAGCAATTGTTTGTATTGGGAGATACACAAATATTATACAGATAATTAAAGAAATTATAAAAGCAATTCTTTTAATTGACACAAATCTAATTCCCCCCTTTATAAAAAGTTTTTGTTGAAATTGCTTGCGATTATTTTAATAACAATACTTATTTACATTATGTTACTAATGATATTATATTCAAAATATACCTATTTATATAATCATAAATAAACATATATCCTTACTTATTACTTTAAATGTATACTTTCATATATAAAATTTATATTTATTTTGTTTCTAACAATTATATATGTATCTTAGCACATACTTTAAAATTCAACAATAGTATTCAACTGCTTCTACAGGTTGTAATATTTCATAAAAATAGTACATGCTATATTAAAATTATAAAGCTAATAGCCTTAATTGCTTTTATAGATTATACAATTTTATTAGAAATGAATTGTTATACAATTTTAATAAAAAAAAACATACATTAAAAATATTTGTAATTATACAAATACAAGATTTAGAACAATAAGTTTGACAAAGTAATATAATATATTGACTGTATATAGTTTTTTATATGTTGACAAATATTTTTTTATATATTATAATCTCATAGAAATTAAATATCTCGGTAGGTGAGGCTACCATAGGGATACGGGTTGCTGCCGCAAAATAGTGGAGACACTATGAGAAGGTCAACAGTTTATGTCGATTCCAAGGCATAATCTAATGCAATTTCATCGCCCTATGAAGTTAAAGCTTGAACGATGATTAAACATTTTTTACTGTATTATAAATATACTTAGGTTTTCTATGCCTTGGTTGTTTTTATTGTAGGTTTAATTCCCTTGTCATTGTTTATGCTTTGATAAGGGATTTTTTAATGTTTATTTTAGATTTATATATTTTGAATTTTGGAGGTGAGAAGAATGGACGCAGGAAGTAGTAATAACATAAGCTCTGTTGAGCGAAGTAGTCACTTATTTGAAGAATTGTACTATTTTGTACGTCTTATTTCTTCTGCCTATTTTTAATAAACTTAAAACTAGTGATGTTTTTCGTCACAGACTTATGTCTTTACTTCCTTATTTTCAAGAAATAGATAACTATTTAAGGAGGTCTCAGACATGATAAAAAAATTAAATAAAAAACTTATTACACAAACTATATATAATTCAACTTCAAAAGAACGTATACTTGATTCAGCTATAATGAAAGACTATATTTTATTAAATGAATATAAAAATTCTTATAATGGTTACTCTGAAAAAATGGTTAATATAATGAGAGACAAGTATGGTAATAACGAAATCACTCAAAAATCTGGTAATTCAATGATAAAAAAGTTTGTAAAAGCTTTTGTAAACCCATTTACCATTGTACTCTTTATTTTAGCTATAATTTCTTTTGTCACAGATGTTATTTTAGCAAAGCCAGCTGATAAAAATGTAACTACAGTCATTATCGTATTGACAATGGTAGCTATAAGTGGATTACTACAATTTATTCAAGAATCTCGTTCTGGGAAAGCAGCACAAGCCCTAAGTGATATGGTAAATACTACTATATCAGTTATGCGTGATTCTAAAGGATTAATAGAAATACCACTAAGTGATATTGTTGTAGGAGATATTATCCATATTGCCGCTGGTGATATGATTCCAGCTGATGTACGTATATTACAATGTAAAGACTTATTCGTTAGTCAATCTTCTCTTACAGGAGAAAGTGAGCCAATAGAAAAATTTTCTGATGTCTACAAAAGAGCTAGCAATAATATACTTGATTTAGATAATATTGCATTTATGGGTAGTAACATAATTAGTGGCTCAGCCATAGCTATTGTTATTTCAGTAGGTGATTGTACTGTATTCGGTTCTATGGCTCAGCAAATAACAAACAATAAAACTATAACAGGTTTTGAAAAGGGTGTTAACTCAGTTTCATGGCTACTTATAAGATTTATGTTTGTTATGGTTCCAATAGTTCTCTTTGTAAATGGTTTTACAAAAGGTGATTGGATGGAAGCTTTTTTGTTTGCACTTTCAATAGCAGTTGGACTTACACCAGAGATGTTGCCAATGTTAGTATCTGCAAATCTTGCTAAAGGTGCCGTTGCTATGTCAAAGAAAAAAGTTATTGTTAAAGATTTAGGCTCTATACAAAATTTTGGTGCTATGGACATACTTTGTACTGACAAGACTGGAACTTTAACTAAAGATAAAGTAGTTTTAGAGTATTCTCTTGATATTCATGGAAAAGAAGATAAACGAATCCTTCGCCATGCATTTTTAAATAGTTATCATCAGACAGGGCTTAAAAATCTTATGGACATAGCTATTATTAACCATGCAAATGATAATGGTATGCAAGAGCTTTGGATAGATTATACAAAAGTTGATGAAATCCCATTTGATTTTAATAGAAGAAGAATGAGTGTAGTAGTTAAAAATAAATTTGGAAAAACTCAGCTTATTACAAAAGGTGCTATTGAAGAGATGTTGTCAATTTGTACTCATGTTGAGTATAAAGGTGAGATTCAGTTGATAACAGATGAAATACGTAAAGAAATTATTACAATAGTTTCTAAATACAACGATAAGGGTATGAGAGTTTTGGGAATTGCACAGAAAAATAACCCTTCTCCTGTAGATGAATTTTCAGTTTCTGACGAAAGTAACATGGTTTTAATAGGTTACCTTGTATTCCTTGACCCACCAAAGGAAAGTACATCTAATGCAGTAAAAGCTCTACTTAAAAATGGAGTTGATATAAAGGTTCTAACTGGTGACAATGATGCAGTAACAAAGTATATTTGCAAACAAGTAGGCATTAAAATCGAAAATATCTTACTTGGTTCAGACATAGAAAACATGGATGATAAAAATCTTGATAAAATAGTAGAAAATACAAGTATATTTGCAAAACTTTCTCCAGAACAAAAATCTCGTATAGTTGCATCTCTTCGTAGAAATGGACATATCGTTGGATTTATGGGTGATGGCATAAATGATGCCGCTGCTATGAAGGAATCTGATGTTGGCATATCCGTAGATACAGCGGTTGATATAGCTAAAGAATGTGCAAATATTATACTACTTGAAAAAGACCTTATGGTACTAGAACAAGGTGCCATTGAAGGACGAAAAACATATGCAAATATTATAAAATATATAAAGATGACTGCAAGTTCTAATTTTGGTAATATGTTCTCTGTATTAATAGCAAGTGCATTCTTACCATTTTTACCAATGCTACCAATTCAAATCTTAATACTAAACTTAATTTATGATATTTCATGTATAACTATTCCATGGGATAATGTGGATGATGATTATCTAAAAGTTCCAAGAAAATGGGATTCATCATCTATAAGCAAATTCATGACTTGGATTGGTCCATCTAGTTCAGTATTTGATATTACAACATATATACTAATGTATTTTATAGTATGCCCAAGTGTATTTGGTGGAAGTTTTCACAGCTTAGATACTACAGGTCAGCTTGGATTTATATCTCTATTTCATGCTGGATGGTTTATAGAATCTTTATGGTCTCAAACATTGGTTATTCATATGATAAGAACTCCACACATCCCATTTATTAAAAGTCGAGCTTCATGGAAATTAACTCTTTTTACAACAATGGGAATTGTTATTGGTACTGTTATACCCTATACATCCCTTGGTCATGCTATTGGTATGATGCCACTTCCAAGTATATACTTTATTGGATTGATTTTTACTATTTTATCTTATATGGTCTTGGTAACTCTATTAAAAAAGATATTTATAAAAAAATATGGAGAATTATTATAATTAATACTATCCTTCATCTTAATAATATAAACTTTAATTTATTATGCTATCAAGGTGACTATATAAAAATAACTTTTTTTGTTGACTATAATCACGTATTATGATAACATGATTTAAGCTATAATTAGCAAAATATATTTTAAATAAATAAGATAATATCAAAAGTACAAAGTACAATTTAAATATAAATAAACTAGAATTACTATTAAGATTAGGATGTGAATAATTATGATTTATATAAAATTAGTTAAACTTGTTAGAAAACTTAACTCTACACAAATGTATACGATGAAGCGTTGTGTAGAGGTTAATCTGGAAGCTTAGAGCTTTCTATCTTCATCGGCAAATATAGGTTAGATAGTATAGTTTTTCTGCTATGCTTATTTAAAATTGCCTATTTGCCGATAGATATATAGATTTTCTGGTCATAGACAACAATGCTTGTCTATGACCTTTTGTTTTTCCAAAAGCAGAGGTCGGCATTTTAAAATGCCTTTCCTCTGCTTTTTTTATTTTCATAAATTTTTTAATAAAAGAAAAGGAGTTTGAATTATGAGTTTATTAAAAGTAACTAATTTATCACAAGGTTTTATGGATAAGTCACTGTATGAAAAAGCTAACTTTGATTTATTCAAAGGTGAACATATTGGTATAGTTGGTCAAAATGGTGTAGGTAAAAGTACCTTAATTAAAATTTTATTAGGAGAAGTTATTCCAGATGAAGGAGAAATCAAGTGGCAAACTAGTATCAAAATAGGTCATTTAGACCAATATGCAGAAATTAATAGAGATACAACAATATCCCTCTATTTACACACTGCCTTTGAAGAACTTTATAAAATAGAAAAGGAGATGAACTTGCTATACCAAGAAAGTGCTCTATCTGGAAATGAGCAACAACTAATTAAAGCATCAGAGTATCAAGAATTATTAATAGCAAACAACTTCTATTCTATAGACAATGAAGTGAACAGAATAGCAACTGGTCTTGGATTAGATTCAATAGGAATGAATCGTGTTGTTGGAGAACTTAGTGGTGGACAAAGGGCAAAAGTAATCTTAGCAAAATTACTACTTTCTAATCATGAAGTTTTATTATTAGATGAGCCAACAAACTTTTTAGATAAAGAACATGTTGAATGGCTTGCTAACTATTTAAGCACATTTAGTGGTGCATTTATTGTGGTTTCTCACGATTTTGATTTTCTAGAAAAAATTTCTACAGGTATTCTTGATATAGAGTTTGGGATGATTAAGAAATATCATGGAAAATATTCAGAGTTCCTTAAGCAAAAATCACACTTAAGAGAAGATTATATTCGAAGATATCATGCACAACAAAAGAAAATAGAAAAAGAAGAGATATTTATACGTAAAAATAAAGCTGGAGTTAATTCGAAAATTGCAAGAGGAAGACAAAAACAATTGGATAAAATAGAAAGAATAGCTCCTCCTAGTTTTGTAGGAAAACCAAATATTCAATTTTCAGAGACTGAAATATCTGCTCAGAATGCACTTACAGTAACTAATCTTGAGGTGGGCTACTACTATTCTTTACTTCCAAAGTTAAATTTCTCTGTTGATGGAGGTCAAAAAATAGTTATAACTGGATTTAATGGAATTGGTAAGTCAACTTTATTAAAGACATTAGTTAAAGATATTCCTTGTATCTCTGGAAGTTTTCAGTTTTCAGAGCAAGTTAAAATTGGTTATTATGAGCAAGATTTAAAATGGGAAAATCCTACTAAGACACCCCTTCAAATAGTGGCAGATAAGTATCCAAAATTTAATACAAAAGAGATTAGACGTCATCTAGCCAGATGTGGTGTAAAGGAAGAGCATGTCTCAAGGAGTGTATCTACTTTGAGTGGTGGTGAACAATCTAAGGTTAAATTATGTTGTATGATGTTATCTCCTTGCAATTTTTTGATTCTAGATGAACCAACCAACCATTTTGATGCTGAAACAAAGGATGCTTTACAAAGTGCTTTAAAACAGTTTAAAGGAAGTATCATACTAGTCTCTCATGAAGAAAAATTTTATAAAGGTTGGATTGATAAGGTATTTAATATAGAAAAACAATTAATATAAATTTATATGTTATATGATATATTGTTTAATTAGTACTTCAATACATGTATTAATATTTTAGTTAAAGTTTCATTGCTAGGAAACTTTAAAGAATAAATGTCTACAAGAGTATAAAGTCTATTGCTAAGATACAAATATTAATAGGCACTTGTTTAGGAGTGCCTATTAATATTAAAATTTGTTCTAATCAACTCTATTCACAAGTTTATATCCTAGACCTTTAACTGTTATAAGTACTTTAGGATTTGAAGGATTATCTTCAATTTTTTCTCTTATATGTCGTATATGTACCATAATTGTATTATCACAGATACTGCTATATACACCCCACACTTGTTCATAAAGCCTTTCTTTTCCTATAATTTTATTTACATTTTGAGCCATGTAACTTAAAAGTTGATATTCTCTTCCAGTTAACTCAATTTCATCTCCATTTTTATATACACGACATCCTTCTGTATCAATAGTAATATTACCTAACTTAATAACTACATCATCCGATGGTATAATGCTTTGGTACTGTTGTCTACGCAATTGAGCTTTAACTCGAAAGACAACCTCTCTTGGACTAAATGGCTTCGTTATATAATCATCCCCACCACTACTAAGACCAAGTATTTTGTCAATATCATCATCTTTTGATGAAAGAAAAAGAATTGAGCAGTATGAGAACTCTCTAATTTTTTTACACACTTCTATCCCATCCACATCTGGTAACATTATGTCAAGAATAATGACATCTGGACATTCTGTCTTACACAAAGAAATAGCATCTAAACCATTATAAGCTTTAACAATATTTTTAAAACCATCCTTTATCAAAACTTCTTCAATTAGATTTATTATATCTTTCTCATCATCAACAAGTAATATTTTTTTATTAAAGTATGTCTCCATATTAAAATCGCTCCTATAAAGAGTTATTTTTTTCTATTTAATTCTATCGCTCTCTATGTTCTGCTTAAAGTATATTCAAATAATTAAATAAAATCAAGTATATATCAATTATAAATTAAATTCTAATTAATCATAACTTTTCTCATATTAATTTAAGCAGTAAAATAAAAACTTATCAGAATTAGCAAATACACTCTCTCGTTTTAGCAATTTCAATATTAATGAAATTATATTGTTTATGTAATAATTTCGTTAATTATATATATTATGATAGCAAACTACACTTAGCATTTTCGATATACTGTTTGCATACAGCCCACACCTTATCTATTGCCTCTTTATTATTGACATAAGGCGGATAAACCTCTTTGCTTGTAATAATTTTTATAAATGATATTGAATCATCAGCCATTTTAACAATTTGACCTCGATGATTTATTAGTTTTCCAGTAATACCTGTATAAACATTAGAGGTACAAATTGAAAAGTAAGCCTTTCCAATAGTTTCTGGCTCTAGTATAATAAGGTTTTGTAAAAATGCAAGTGTTTTCCAATAAGAATTAAACTTATTAATTGTTTCTTTACTCATTTTTGTTGCTGGAACCATAATTGCATTTACACTTATATTATAAGGCTTGTATTTTTGTTTCATCATAGTTGTAGCCATAAGTAAAGCCATTTTAGAATCCCCATAAATTTGATATGAATTATATTGTTTATCCTCTATGGCTTCCCCACTTAAAACTCCAAAATTAATTTTTCTTCTTTCATCAAAAAAATGTTTTATATTTGTGCTACAAACATTTAGAATTTTAGGATTATTTGATTTAGCAAGTACATCCAATAATAACTCAGTCATGAGAACTGGCCCAAATAGATTGGTAGCAAAAGTTAGTTCCACACCATCAATACTTTTTTGAAATCTTTTTTCTCCATGTCTGAAATGTCCAGCATTATGAATTAAAATATCTAGAACACCATATTTATTCTTATACATCTCACAAAAACTATAAATTGATTGTTTTGATGAAATATCAAGTTGAAGCAAATCTATATTAGTATTTTTAGTCCTATCAATAAGTTCTTCATGCACTGCTTCACTAGTCTTAATATTTCGACATGCCATTATGACCCTATAACCTTCTGATGCAAACTTAAATGCTGCTGCCTTCCCTATTCCTGAATTAGCTCCAGTTATGATTACAATTCTTTTCACACTAGCTACCCCCTTTTTCTTGATTATGACCATTCTTTGAACATTCATTAATTAGTTTTTTCTTTAAGTTCTCAAACCATTCTATTTCAAAATTTGTCCTATCAATCCCAAACTGTAAAGTCAATAATTCAAAATCAATTATATCTTGAATATCTCTTTGCATGTCAGAGGGTTCAGTGTATTGTGAAAAGTGATTAAACTGTGCTTGGTTTTCTTCTATACAAGTAATGAACTGTAATTTTGCAATATTGATGTCTTGTTTTTTGATATTCTCTAACTGCTCTCTTTCTTTTTTGAGGTCTACAAGATAAGATTCTATTAATGATAATCTTTTTTTCGTTGGCACAAAACCCATAAAAAATAGTTTACTTAATTCCATATCCTTCATTTTACCTGAGATCATAGCAGTCTGTACCCATTTTAAAAAACATAATTTCCCTTCATCAGTTAATACATAAAATTTCTTATTTACACTATTTTCAATAATTTCTTCATATACTATCATTTTCTTTTCAAGTAATTTTTTTATTGCAGCTTGAATGCTTCCCATACTATTGCTACACATTGAAGTGAAATTTATTTCTATGATGTTTCTTATCTCATAAATTGTTAGCTTCTTAAACATAAGTAATCCTAAAATAATTTTATCCATTTTACTTACTCTCCTTTTATATTACTAATAGTAACATTCCTAATAGATAAAATCAACCACTAAAAAAACTAATGTAATGTCTTCAGGCTCTATCTACTAATAAAAAATGTCTATCAATCATCTATAAAAGTAGCCCATAAATTTGACTTAATTATTTATGAATATCTTTTCTTTTTAGGGAAGCATATAGCATAAAAGTTCAATAAGCCTGTTGTTAGGATTATTACTGCACCAGCTCCTAATGAAATTCTGATGAAAGAATTTATTAACTCTGGCTGAAGATTAAGCATAATCTGTTTTAAATGGATATGTTACAGATGGACTAGAAAAGTGTCAAACGGTGTTGAGTTAATGACTGATTCTTGGTTAAAAGAAATTAGAAGTACAGGTAGTAATGAATTTGGTGCTGATTTGATTATGCAATATATGAATAACAAAATATTAAAAAAAAATTAAAATTGTAATGTTGTTAAGAACAGACTTGCCATAAAGGAATAAATTCAAAAGAAGAAATACAATAAAAGCCCATAAATAACGGAAAAATCGTTATTTATGGACTAAATGATACACAGTTAAAAAAGATATATGTTAACTATAATTGTTATTATATATAGTTATACTTATTCTTATATTTATATATAAAACTAACTGTTAAAAATAAGGTTAATAGCTCAGCAATTGGTACCGCTAGCCATATACCATATATATCCAATATATTTGGTAATATCAGCAAACCTATAGATATAAAACCAAATGTGCGTAAAAAAGATAGTATTGCAGATATTTTTCCATTTGATAGTGCTGTAAACATAGATGATGTAAAAATATTGAATCCACAAAAAATAAAGCTAAAAGAAAATATATAAAATCCAGACATTGTGACCTTATAAACATTGCTTCCTCTTTGAGAAAAAATCTCTACTATACTTGGTGAACATATCATAGAAAAAACAAATACCACTAAAGAAGCTACTGAGATAAATAATATACAAATTTTAAAAATGTACTTTAACTGTACATTATTTCTACTTCCATAATTATAACTTATTATTGGAGCAACTCCCATTGAAAAGCCAATATAAATTGAAGTTAAAAGGAACTGAGAATAAATAATTATTGTAATAGCTGCAACTCCATCTTCACCAATCAACTTCATCATTATAATATTAAATAAAAAAGTGGTAACTGCTGTTGATAATTGATTCACCATTTCAGATGAGCCATTAAAACAAGTCTCAAACAATACTTTCTTATCTACTTTAGGTATACAAAATCTAAGTATCCCGTTACTTTTTGAAAAGAAAATTAACCCTGCAATAGTAGGAATTAAATATCCTATACCCGTTGCAAGTGCTGCTCCACCAATACCCATTTGTAATGGAACAATGAACACATAATCTAAAATTATATTAGTGCACCCTGCACCTATCACTAACCATAATCCAAACTTTGGTTTCCCAGCTGTCACAAATAGACTTTGAAATAATACTTGTAATATATTAGCAGAAGCAAAAATCAAAATAATAAAAAGATACGAGCGACAATATTTAATCAAAATCTCACTTGCTCCTAACCATATAATAATATAATCCATAAATACAATCCCAATACCAGTAATTATCATCCCAAGTACAACTCCAAATAATACGATTAAAGTAAAAACTTTCTTTGCTTCATCAGTCTCACCATTACCCATCTTACGAGCTACTATAGCACTCCCCCCAGTAGCAAGCATAGTTCCAAGTCCAACGATAATATTAATAATAGGGCATACAATATTAATTGCTGATAAAGCATTTGTATTAACAAATCTTGAAACGAATATAGTATCAACAATTGTATATAGCCCCATAAAAATCATCATAAAAATAGTGGGAAATGCAAATTTTAATAGAGAAAACAAATTAAACCTTTGTGCAAGTAAATTATTCTGAGCATGAAGATTATCTTGCTTTCGATTTTCTGAATAAAATATATCACTCATTCAATTCATTCTCTTGTACATTACTTATATCTAAAATTATATCCAACCTATTAGGCATTAAAAGACCCCCTTTCTCCATAAAGATTATATCTAATTGCTTGAATAGATTTTTAATTAATCTTGCTATTATACGTTATCATAATATCTAAAAATAACTTCTTAACCTTTACTCCAAGCATTTTATGATTTTAATCACTAACACTTGTTTTTATTGTTTAGTATCACATGAAACGTGTTTACTTATAAACATTCACATAGTATCTTTTTTCAACTCTTTAGAAAATATATGTATCATTACTTCTTCAATAGCCGAGATACTTGCTACAACACAAATCATACTAGTAAACAAACTTATGTTAACCATATTATAAAATAAAGGGAAACAGAACAGCATAAATCCAGATATTTTATTTCCATATGTGTGTAATATAAAAAATGTATTGTATTTATAAATTACTATAATTATTGATGTAATACGAATGATAGCAATTACTACTATCCATAACACTATATACTTTGGTATATTTATTATGGGAAGCATAATAACAGATGTGGAGATTACAAAACATATATCTGCTATGCTATCAAGCCTTGAGCCAAATTCACTTGTTAGATTCATTTTTCTAGCTATATATCCATCTAAAAAGTCACTTAATCCACAAACAATATAGATTATAAAAAATAAATTAGAGAATACTTCTGTTTTAAGTAATACTATTGATAAAATAATTCTAAGTATAGTAATAATATTTGCTATATTTTTAATTCTCATCACCTCAAAGCAGTAAAATTGTTAACTACTTGCACTTTTATAATGCCTCATACCTAACTTCCAAAATCTCCACATAAACACTGTAAACAAGAATACAATTAAGATTGAATATATCAATCCATTCATTGTTATTGTACCAGCCAAAATTTGAGTTGGAATTGTTGACATAATTCCATATGGTAAAATTAAATAGAATAATAATTTAAAAACACCTTCATATATTACACCAGGAATTTTCATGTTCATTGGTAATAAATTATCTTCTAATCTCATTATAGCAGAAGAAGATATAACAAAAAATGAAACTGTTCGAAGTATAATCCCTACATCATAAAAAAGTAATGTCATCAATAGTACCATGCAGATATACATTATTATTGTGATATAAGTTATCCTTGGATTTAATTCAGATACCCCATATAAAACTATAAGTATACTTGCCAAAATTAATGGCGATGAACCAATATTAATATTTTCAAATGTCAATCTAAATAGTGGGTCTATTGGTTTTGTAATATAGTAATCTAATTCTCCTTCTTGAATTTTTCTTGGAATATCATAAATACCAAAAAAGAAAATCGTCATATTTATTGCATTTATTAATGAAAAAGTTCCTATAAATATTAGCATTTCTCCATGTTGCCAACCCCCTATTGAGTCTATATGAGAATATATACCATTAAACATTAATAATTGTAATATAAATAATGAACTATCTACAAAAAATGCTCCAAAAAAATCAAACCTAAATACCATCATCTTTGATAATTTCATCTTTAGTAACATAAATATTATTTTGAAATTTTTTTTCATTATATCCCCGCCCCATCAAATAATGTTCTCATTCTTTTATATATGATTTTATTCACTATAAAAAAGAATAAAACCCATAATGCTATAATAATCAATCCTTGTGTTGCCTCACTGCTGTTTCTATCTATTAGTAACATAGATGGTAAATAAGCTGTATAATAAAATGGAAATATCTTCATAACTGATACTACAACTTCTGGCAAAAGTATTAGTGGTATCATTGTTCCTGTAACAAATTCAGAGATATTTTCAATTATCATTCTAAAAAATCCAATCTCAAGAAATTTAAACGACAAAATTCCAATAAAGAAATGAAGTTGCATCATAAAAACAAGCCCTAAAAAAATCATTAAAATTGAAATAAATATTTGAACTGGATTAGATGTAAAAGCAAAATCCAACTTAAATATGAAAATCCATACAAAAGCAGAAATCAGATTAAATACAAAATAGAAACATGTCATTCCAAAATTTTTAGCAATAAAATAATTTTGAACATTAATTGGAATAATCATATATTTTGAAAATGTACCTAATTTTACACGATTACATATCTCTTCACTAGTACTCTTTGACATATCAATACCTGATAAAAATGAGCTTATTATGTAATAAGACAACATTGAATTAAATGTAAAGCCAGAAACTATTTTATTTTCACCAAAAACTGCTTTCCATAAGATATAAGCAAATAAAATTTTTATAATAGTAAACATCATATTAACTACTACATCAAATCTCCAGATAAGTTGTACTTTGAAATTAATTTTGGCTACTTCATAATATCTTCGTATATTTTGTTTAAATTTATAAAACATTGAATGACTAGAATATACCTGATTATAGTTGCTCACGATATTCCTCACTTCCTTTCTTATATATTCTCTCTACAATATTACCTATATCTTCTTCTTCAATTATCATATCCTTGACATCATAATTATCAAAAATCCATTTAACAGTTTCATTTCCTCTTTCTTTTGGCATAACTACTGATATCTTATGCTTTGTTTGCTCAATGATTTTACAATCTTTCGGAAATTTAATATCAGTTTCATCAGCGAAACTAACTGTTATTTTTTTATATTTTTGGAAATGATTAAACAATTCTTCTGTAGAACCATCATATATTTTATGACTATTTTCTACAACGATACTTCTACTACATAAGCTCTTAATATCCTCCATATAATGAGAAGTAAGTATAATAGTAGTTCCCTTTGTTTCATTCACTTCCTTTAGAAAATATCTAATTTGTTTTTGTGCTACAGCATCTAGACCTATTGTTGGTTCATCCAAAAACAATATTTTAGGATTATGAAGAAGAGCTACTATTAGCTCCATCTTCATTCTCTCTCCTAAAGAAAGTGTTCTAACTTGTACATTTAAATAGTCTGATACCTCAAATAATTCAATAAAGTAATCTAAATTTCTTTTATATTCTTCATTAGATATATCATATAGCTCTTTAAATAAAAGAAATGTATCTGCTGGTGTCAATTCAAAGAATAGTTGACTTTTTTGTCCCATAACAACAGCGTACTGTTTTTTAAAGTTGTTTTCCAACTTATTAGGATAATAACCCATAACGGATATATCTCCAGAAGATGGTGCAATAATACCAGTTAACATCTTAACAAGAGTAGTTTTCCCAGCTCCGTTTTGCCCTATTAATCCAACAAATTCACCTTCCTCTACTTCTAAATCAAATGATGATATAGCTGTTTTCTCTGTGTATTTCCTGTTAAATAAAGATTTTACACTTCCCATAAGCCCTGGCTCTTTCTCAAATCTTTTATAAGATTTAGTCAGTTGCCTAAGTTCAATTATACTCATTTCAACTACCTCCATATTTCATAATTTATATAAAAAAAGCCCACAGGTATATCTGCCTTTTTCTGTGCATGTATTGACCAGCACAAAAACAGAAAACTCCTGTGGACTAGAAAAGTTAATACTTTCTATTTCAACATAATTATAATCAAAATAATACTATGCAAAATTAATAAAAGTGTAGCAGATTAAAGCCTACTACACCATAATTTAACAAAGTAATATATATTTCAAATACTATCTGTTGTCATATGTCAGTTATCTATAAAGGCAGAATAAGACACACAAATTAAATGTATCAAAAATACACTTAAAAATTCTGATTATATAGAATATATGTGTCTCCAACTATTTAATTGTTGGTTACCATTATATAACTCCGACATCAAGGCACTCCTTTCATAGTATTATTATTGACATCATATCATAAAGATTATTTATGTTCAAGTATAGATTAAAACTCTAATGCATTTAGATTTATTTTATTTCTTCATAGTTAAATTCAAATCTAATTTACCATTTTTCTTTATAGTTTTAAAATGTAATGCTTCTATTAAAATTGATTACTTTTCTATAATAAATTTATTATAAAAAACATACTTCTCTCTACACATAATGCAATTTATTTAGTTCTATATTATAATATTGTAATAATAGTTTAATTTATAATACACTAAAACTATAAACTGCAAATCTTAAGGAGGTAATGTATGGAAAATAATACGATACAAAAAAGATTAAATGATTTATCAAAAAAGATTTGGCATATTTATGTTTTAAATCCAGAAGAAGAAGGTATTAAATTTATTATCTCCTTATTAGAGGATAACCTTACATTAATTGGAACAGGAAAGCATGAATTTTATGAAACATTAGAAGAATTTATTATAAATCTTAAAAAGGATCAAAAAGAATCAGAACAGATAGACTTTGAAATTATAGATGAATGGTATTCATGTACCAAAGTCACAGATGAAACTTTTATAGTATATGGGACTCTTTGGGTAATAGAAAAAAATTATTTAGGAAAAGATGTCTATATAGAAATGGATACTCGCTTTACAATGGTATACAAAGTTATAGATGATATAATTAGACTTATTCATGTGCATCATTCTATTCCAAACTTTGACCAAATGAAAGATGAGTATTATCCTAAAACAATAGCTGAAAAAGCACAAGAAGCATTAGCAATGGCAAATGAATTTAAGCAAAAATCAGAAAAAGACCTTATGACTGGACTATATAATCGACATTTTTTTGAAGTACATATAAAAAAAATGCTTGAAACTGTTTCACATGGGTATTTTTACATTTTTGATTTAGATAATTTTAAGCAGGTAAACGATATATTTGGTCATATTCGAGGAGATGAGATACTAATACATTTTTCAAAAATTTTGACTAAAGTATTTGTCAATGATGCTATTATTGGAAGACTTGGTGGAGATGAATTTGCTGTCTTTGAATATAGTAATCAATCGAAAGAAGATGTTGAAAATAAAGCAAAAAAAGTTTTAGAATTGTGTTCTAATAGCAATTCTTGTTCTATAGGTATCTCTAGATTTGAAAATAACTCAGATACTTTTCAATCTTTGTACAAACAATCGGATTATGCTCTGTATTACTCAAAAAGAAATAATAAAGGAAGTTTTAGTTGGTTTTAGTTCTAAATATATTAAAACATATAAAGTAAAATCCAAAATGGTATGTTTTTATTCTATGCCATTTTGGATACTTATATAAAATTTATGATTGTTTTAACGTCTGCCTTTTAAAGCAAATGCTCTTCATAAAATATTCTATGATATATACTAATAAGCAGATGTAATAAATAGTTTTTCAATTTGACTTTAGTATAACTAATCTCTCGTTTTGCTTATGCTTCTAAATAATTTATTGTATTAGCTAGTGATTTAGTGCTAATAGACGAAACTATTATTGAAAACACTGTAGTAACAATTGTTGGTATCATTGTAAAAGGTGAAAGAGAAAAAATATTAGTAACTAAGGCACAGAGTATTACTGCTACTACAATTGCTGTTGGCACAGATTTACGTTTGAACCCAATTGACATTGCTATTGCTGAAAATCCTCCTGCTATAATAGCCATCAGCAATGTTAGAAAAATAGACTTACTTATTATACTAATTGAGAGATTATCATTAACAATTTGAAAAATTGATTCACTTAAGAAAAATATAACAAACATAAGTAAATTACTCAAAACCATTCCTCCAACCGTAAATAAAGTTACTAATAAGAACTTAGAATAAAACATCTTTTTTCTTTCAATTGGATAAGAAAATAGTAACACAGCTCGTTTGCCAATATATTCATCAATAATAAATCGTGAATGCATGACAGAACTAAGTACACAAAAACATGCCATATTTATAGAACTAACAATAGATAGTATCCCTATATAACCAAAAAATTCCCCATCTGAACCTGTCATAGACATATATGCAAACATATATAGCATACAGAAATTACACATAGTAATGACTGCCACAGCTATTAGATAGATTTTAACATTGGTACGCCTTAATTCTAACTTCATTAAATTATACATAAGTATTTCCTCCACTCATAATATTAAAAAAATAATCTTCAAGCCCATTTGGAAATTTTTCCTTAACAGAGGCTAAAGTAATTTCTTCTACAATACTACCATTTACAATCACACCAATAATATCTGCCATATACTCAATTTCACTAAGAATATGGCTAGATATTAGAATAGTCATATTCTCTTCTTGAACAAGTCTTATAAAAAGTTCTCTCATTTCACGTATTCCCATTGGATCTAATCCATTTATTGGCTCATCAAGTATTAAAATACGTGGTTTATGAATAATTGCTCTAGCTATTCCTAATCGTTGTCTCATGCCAAGAGAAAATTGGGATACAGGCTTTTTACCTGTACTAACAAGTCCTACATCATTTAATGTTTTTTCAATATTAGCATCAATAGCACCCATATATTTAAGGTGTATTTCTAAATTTTCTGTAGCAGAAAGATTGTCATAAAAAATAGGAGATTCAATCATACATCCAAGTTGTTTCAATATTTTGTTATGATTTGTTTCAATATCTAAACCAAGAATGTTTATTTGTCCATAAGTTGGATTTAATAGTCCTGTTATAAGTTTAAAAATTGTTGTTTTTCCTGCACCGTTTGCTCCTAAGAAACCATAAATTACTCCCTGTGGAACTGTCATATTACATCTATAAATAACTTCTTTCTCATTAAAAGTTTTGGTTAAGTTTTGAACATTAATAATTTTATTATCCATATAATATCTCCTCATTTTTTAATTAATAGAAACTTCTTTTCGCTATGCATTTAGTTACTAAGCACAAATAGCAATATATCTTTACATATAGTTATATAAACCAACTATTTTTAACTTATAATAGTCATCATATTGACTATTATAGAATATCATAAGTTTCAAATATAGTCAATATGATGACTATTATATTTTAATAATTCTATTTTCAAGAGTGATGTCAAAGGATTATATTTTTTAATTAAAATTGATACTGTTATAGAGAATTTTTCTTAAAAAATCCATAAAAAAGGCTCTACAAAGAACCTTTCCTGTTTTTATTGTTTAAATCCTAATATAGGTAATTCCTTAATATCATAGTAAACAGAATGAGTAGAATAAAAACAACTGCACTCATATCCTAATTATCTTATTTATTTTTAAAATATTTTTTATTTATCTTTGAAATATTTTTAAATTTCTTTTCTTTTTCCGCCAAATAGTTGCTTTTATCATCTGCGAATATTGCTTCAGTTTTTAGCTTACGATAAGCTTCCCACCTTTTAGGAGAAAGTTCCTGATTTGCAATGGCTTCCCAAATAGCACAACCTGGCTCTGAAGTATGAGTACAATTACGGAAACGACATTTTCCGAAGTAAACTTCTACATCTGCAAAACTTTTATCTAAGCCCTCCAAAGCATGCCACATTCCCAACTGTCGCATACCTGGTGTATCAATAACAATACCACCACCTGATATTAAAAATAACTCTCGTCTAGTTGTGGCATGTCGTCCTTTATCATCATCTATGCGAATTTCCTTCGTATTTAGAAGTTCTTCACCTAACATACAATTAATTAATGAAGATTTTCCAACTCCTGATGAACCAAGTAAAGCAATAGTATAGCCTGATTTAATATACTTAGAAAGCTCTTTCCAACCATCTGGTTCTATAGAAGAAGTAACAACTACATCTACACCCAAAGCTACAGAATTAATTGCATGTAACTTGCGATATAAATTGTCACATAAGTCCACTTTAGTGAGTACTATTACTGGAATTGCCCCACTTTCCCATGCCATAGAGAGATACCTCTCTAATCGATGAATGTTAAAATCCTTGTTTAGTGACATACATAGAAAAACAATGTCAATGTTAGCTACAACTACCTGTTCCTCATTTGTCTTTCCAGCAGACTTACGTATGAACAAGCTTTTTCTACGAAGCACATGATGAATAATAGCATTGCCATTTTTATCAGTACATCGGTCTAACATAACAAAATCTCCAACAGCTGGGAAGTCAGATGGTATAGTAACTTCAAAATGCAACTTTCCTGATACCTCTGCAAAAAGTTCACCATTCTCACACATCGCACGATAAAGGTTCTTTTCCTGTGATACAATACGTGCAATATACAGACCACTATATTCGATACTCTGAGCTATAAAACTGTTATCTAGACCATATTCCTGTAAATCAATCTGTTTTATATCTTTCATTTTTCTTCCTCCTTTTCTAATTTCTCAGTGATTTTTTCCAGTGGAAAAGGTGGTTGTGCCAATGGTTTTAGTGCAATCGACATCAATTTCACTTGATTATCATCTGCTGCCACTCTATTAGAACTAAGATGACCACATCGTATGCAACGATGAATAATTGCCCACTCTCCATTTTTTCTTACCCACACTCCGATGGGTTCCATATTACCATCACAATCCGCAGCACGGTCACCAGGAATAATATCCACATGAAGACTATGTAGACAATGTGGACAATGATTTCTATGTTGTGTCCCAGAACCTTCAGGAACTACAAGGCAACCACACTTTTTGCAAATAAAGTTATCTAGACAGGAATTATCCTGATAATAAGCTCGTTTTCTATTTGTATAATTCATTTTTAAATCCTCCTTAAGATAAACATCTTACACTTTCCACTAAGTTCAATAATGCTCATTTTTATTGACTCAATATCTTATATTTTTCACAAAAAAAATCCACAGGTATTTATATCTGCCTTTTTATGTAGTATATATTTACCTACATAAAAACAGAAAACTCCTGTGGACTAGAAAATTTAATATTTTCTATTTCAACATAATTATATTTAAAATAATACTATGTTAAATTAATAAAGGTGTAGCAGATTAAAGCCCACTACACCACAATTTAACAAAGTAATATATAATATTATTATTTGTTGTCATATGTTAGTTATCTATAAAGGCAGAGTAAGACACAATAATTAAATGTATCAAAAATACACTTAAAAATTCTGATTAAACAGAATATCTATGTCTCCAACTATTTATTTGTTGGTTACCATTATATATAACTCCGACATCAAGCAAAACTCTCCTTTTCTAATAATATTATTGATATTTTACCATAAAATATCCTTATGTTCAACTACAATTTAACATACTCATACATTTAAGTTTATATCTTTTCTTTACTCTATATCATTTAAGATTCTTATCAAATCTAATATTAGCTCAATATTAATTTTTTATAATAAGTATCTTTTGTATTTTTCCTTATGATTAATCTTACTATAAAGCTCAAAACAAATTCTTATTTTTAGCTATACTCTACTATAGAAACTTTATTTAGTTTTGTTTTTGTTATTATCTAATACTACTCCAATAACTAACCCCATGGACAAACCAATAGCGAGATTTTTAAATACTAAACCCAAAATAACACCAAAGCATAATCCTAATGCCAAATAACTTACATTTTCATCTTTCATATCTCTTACTCTCTCCTACCCATATTTATCTATATTATATTAAAATAATCTTATAAAATTTAAAAGCGCATATCTTACACCTTTAAATTTTATAAGATTATAGTCTTTGCCCTATAGCTTTGAAATCAAGTTTCATATACATGTGTTTCCCTTTCCTAGAATATTTACACATATTGTAATCCTTTTGAAAGTATATTATAATAAATTGCTAAAATTATTTGTTCCATTTATTATAAGTAAACCTATTTTTTGCTTTTATTATAGTTTACAAGTTGTTACACAACGCTTGTAAATACATTTTTTATCCAATCAATTATTAAGTCCTTTAAGTGTTCTTCTGTATAACTTGTCCCAACTCCAAAGTTAAAATTTATATAGTTATAAGTATCAATATTATCATCATTTATCAAAGTATTTGCTTATTTTTATTTAATTTCTTGATAAATTACAGTATTTATTTGTATAAAAAATAGAGTTTTTTCTCATCTGACATTGTGACAAGTTTCCATGTAAGGTCAACATTAAAATTACTTTTTTAAGACATACTGCTTAAACCAATGTATTTATATGTCTTTTTTGTTTATCTATTTTATTAAATATATTAGTATTTGAATTTTGTTTATATTCTTTAACATCCTCATCTAATTTTTCTATTCTAGACTCTATTTTCTTTATTTCTTCTTGTGTCATATTTATAAAATTTTTAAGCATGCCTTCAAGCTCTTCACGAGTTTTACCTAATAAAGACAAATCTTCAGATACTTTATCATTGTTATTATAAGCCTCTTTATCGGTCTTTTTTTGTTCTAGTTCTTCTAATTCTTTATCATTTAATTTCTTATTTTTAATTTCTTCATTGAGCTCTTTAGTTATTAAAGATTCTTTCTCCTCATTTATATCTAGATAAGTCGAATTTTCATCTAACATTGTATTTTTATTTTCATCTTCTATATCACTATTTTTTATACTCATTTCTATATTAGAAAAGTCATTAATTGTTTCTCTTATTTCTGACTTAGGTAAGTTCTTAATCGCCTCATTTATTTTTTTAGTATAAATCTCTTGTCTCTCTTTCAAATCTCTAATTCGATTATTAAGTTCTTGTTTTTGCCTCATGATATTAGATAAATAATTGTCTTTTCCTGTATTAGCATTTTTATTAATAATCTTTTCACTAGTTTCTTTATTTATCATATCATTTTTATAACTAAATGAGTACTGACTTTCATGTTTATTAGAAATCTTCATTAATTTTATCCTCCTAAAATAAACTACTTCTTAAGTCTAGATTAATAGTTAAATATTGTCATTCACTTTTTACAACTTCAATATTTCTATAAAGTAAAATCTCTTTTATAAGAGATTCTTTATAATCTAAGTAAATTCAGTATTCGTCACAAGTTATATATATTATCGGAAATATCAAGTTTTTCTAAAGTATTTTTCTTGTAGTATTATATAAACATTTTCAACTTACACAATTTCTTATAAGTTATCAGAAACTTCATTTTGCTCAATCAACATTATTTTAAAATTCTAATTTGTAAACTAAATTTGCCACCGAGATTAAGTTACGTTGGCAAATCGGTGGCAAATACAATATATTATTAATATATAATCTATATAAATGTACTATTTCTTGATTATCTTAGCTACAGTTTCCACATGTGTAGAGTGCAAAAACTACTATGCTAGACTAACCTACACTAGTTTTTAAAATTTTTAAATAGCTACATTAAAGGAAACTATACTCCTGCACTACCCTCTATCGTATTTACTATAAAAAAGTATAAGTTTTTAAAACGGTGGCAAAATGGTGGCAAAATGCAATTTGCCACCTAAAATAATCTTTATTTATTCTTCCTCTTTTAAATTTTTAAAATCTTCTTCAAGTTCTTTTAATTTATCTTCGTCTACTTCATCATCTTCACCATGCAATGCTGACATTAAACTTGAAATTGAATTTTTATGTATGTTCTTCAAAAATTCTTTTGTTTCAAACCTTAGATATTTTTTCTCTTTTACTAGTATATTATAATGTGTAAGTTTACCTATTTTCTGTGTGCTTAAAAATTCCCTTCGCTCTAATCTTTTTAAAACTGTAAATGTAGTTGATTCATTCCATCCATTTTTTTCTTCCATTGCATTAACTAAATCTCTAGAAGTTAATACTTTGTTAGCTTCCCAAATATATCTCATAACTTTTAATTCTGCTTCTGGTAATTTACTAATTTTCATAGTTTACACCCCTTTGCCGATTTATGTATATGTAAATTCTACATCAATAAAGCTTCTCAAACAAGAGAATTTAGCCAAATATATCCATCCAATTTTTACCATATCATTCTTTTAAGTTTCTGTAATACTCTTCTAATGAATCCAACTTTTCTTTACTTACATTTTTATGCGTGGTAGTAAGAGAACTCATTATTTTTCTACTTTTACTAGATTTTAGTACCTTTTTCTTAAAAGCATAATATTCTTCATTATCTATTATTATTTTATAATGAGATTGGAACTTTATAATATCCCTAGCCAAATAACCTTTGTCAAGTAGCCTTTTTAATAGTGTTTTTATTGTACTTTTATGCCATCCATACATCTGTGTTATATCTTTTACAATTTCTTTTTTAGACATTTTAGAATCTTTTTTCCATAAATATTCCATCACTATTAATTCTGCTCTTAATAATTTTTCTACTAACATTTCTTCTTTCATCTTATGTCACTTCCTCATTTAGTCTAACTTAAACTAATAATAGGAGCTTTTTAACACAAAAACTACAGGTAAAATTTACCATATATTCTACTGTTTTAGTTTGTTTTTATATATAAAAAATATTATTCATTTCTATAAACTTATTCAATTTTCAAACACATATAATGAATAATAACTAGTTGTATTGTATTGTTTTAATTGTAGAATAAAACTAAGTTGGCAAAACTAGAGGAATTTAGTGGCATAAATATTTATTAAATAAGACTTGTAAAATGAGTTATAAGTTATATTGGTAAGTTATCAAAAACATATACTCTTTTGGTTTTGTGAAAGTTTTTTAGGTGGGCAATAATATCTATATTTAAAAATAAATTGTATGGATATACACATATATTGACTACTTATAATTATAGTTTATATAGTTATTATAATTTTATAAATACACAGTTAGACGACTTTGTAATATAGTACATAGAAAATATGGTAGAATTTTGTCTGCATAAAGCAATGATATTGATAGGTAAATATAATTATAAAAGATTAATTAATTTATATCATCCATCTTGTGTAAATCATATCTATTCTAGTGAAAATTTTAATATAATCTAGTAATTTCAATATTATTACTAAATGTTTTAGTAATCAATTTATTTATTTATTTTATTGACATTTAGTAAGTATTCTAGTAAAATAAACTTAATAAAATTTTTAAATAAAAGGAGATTGATAAAATGAGAGTACCTGAATATTTGTCACACAAACCTATAGTTGCGGTAGATAATTATGATAGAATTGATGGAAAGTATGCAAATAATTCTGATGCAAAAGCTTTGTCTTTAGGGAAAGCACAATGGAGTGATGATGAGAATATTGAAATTTCAGCTAAAGTTTGGAGACACACTGGAGGGAAATGGTCTAGACAAAGTGAAGAATTACCGCTACACAGAGTATTAGATTTAAATATATTAATACTGTCATCAATGATGATTAAAAAAGATAATAATCTTTCAAAGACTAATTTAGATGAAGTTATATTAAATGAATCTGATAATAAAATATTAGAAAAATTTTTAGATGAAAATCAAGAATATCTAAAACCTAGAATCAGAGAATTAAAAAGAATCTTAAATGAAATAAATTTAGAAGATTAAAGTTAGTTAAGTAGGTGAATGAATTGTGTAATTTTAAAACTTACATATTAAAAAGAACTCTGAACAATAAACAACTGGAGATAACTCGAAGTTTTGACTTAGATAATCTTATTTGTACTGCAACAGAAATTTTGAAAGATAATAAGATTGATTTGATAATTATTGATGAAAAAAACAGGGTTGTTTGGAAAAGTAAAAAGAGCATCCCTTACGACAGAAAATGCTCTCTTTAATATTGGTTAACTTAGTAAAGATGGATTGGATGTTCATCTTTACTTTTTTTATTATATCATATCATTTACTCTATGAAAAAGACCTATTTAAATCATTTTTAAGATATGTTGAGTAAGGTTATTGATAGTTTATACATTTAATGTATTTCAAAAAAATAAGCACTCCTATAAAAAGAGTGCTTTGGTGTATGTTAATGTATATATCTAATACAATTATAACATGTCTTATGTTTTACTTTTCTGTATTTTTAAACAATAAACTCAAACTCATGACAGTAGCACATATCTTATACTTTATTTCTGTTGATAGATAATCCTCTCCATTTATAAAGTCTATTAGATATTTTTCTTCAATATGTGCAGCCCTAGCTATAAACTCGATATTAATTTCATATACATTAATTAAAAGACTTAAGATACCTCTGAGTCTAGAGTCAGAATCAACATCTATAATATATTCAAGTTGCAAAACAAAATTTATCCATTTAGACCATATATCTAAATCTACTGTAAATTCTTTTTCATACTTTTTATAGCTTTTCAATTTTTCTGTTTTTACATCAAGTAAATTGGATAGAATATTTTCATTTATATGATATTCATCTATTAATTTCTTAAGAAGAGACTCTATGTAATTCTTATCTATTTTTTTTGTTTCCATCAAATTCTCCTCTTTAAATTAACGAACCCATGTAATTAAATTAGGAACTACTCTTGCAACTACTTTACCACCTAAATCATAAGCAGCACCAGTTACTATTGCACTATATCTACACCCAGAAAGTGCTCTATATGGTACAGAACCACTAAATCCAGTTACTCTATTACTTGAAGAAGAACCACCATGAGAAACATTAGTTACATTTACAGCTCCAGAAAATCTAGCAGCTGGTATAAACATTGTTATTTTATAATTGACAGTTTTAGAACCAGCTGTTAAACTTAATTTTCCTGTATTTCCTTCAAATATCTCGCGAGTAGATATTTTATTTGGATCAATATTAGGGTCAACTAAAGGAATAACTATTTCTTCGCCTTCTTTTAGTTTTATTTCCTTTCCTGCTACATTAACTACATATTCTTTTTCTTGTGTCTCTGAATCATATGCAAAAGAAGTTATAGACATAGATGCAACTAATAAAACTGCTGATAATATTCCTGTTAATTTTTTAAATATTTTTGACATAAAAACCTCCTATGATTTAAATTAATTATTTTTGAAATCGATTTCTCCTTTATTCTATTATAATAGAGTTTATAAGTCAACACATTATTCTATGCAGATAGAATAAGTTTTATGTACAAGCTTTTAAAATACTTGCATTAAGTCTAAATATTTTTTCATATAAAATCGTTCGACAAATTGCTGATATAAACTCTTAAATATGCTATAAATTAAAGTATATTAGACATTAATTTATGGAGGTATAAAATATGTTTCTCGATGATATATTTGATATTATTAAATTTAACAAAAAAAGCCCTATAGAGCAGTTGCATATTATTCAAGGAGAAGAAAAAACAGACATAAAAGAAGCTGAGGAATATTATAAATGCAATTACAGATTTTATAATTCTCTTAAGGAGATGGATTCAATAGAAAATATAAAAATAGAAAAAACACGCATCAAAACTATGTTAGATTCTAAAAACAATCCAGCAATTCCATTTATGATTGCTATTGTTTCTACATTTATATCAATTTTCTTTAGTATATTTATTGTCAATATTATAAAAAATATTTATATTGCTGGTGCTATAATAGTTGCCTTTTTTTGTGTTTATTCGTATCTAATATGTGAATTTCAGCAAAAATCAAATAGTCACCAAAGATTCTATATAAATTCATTACAAGCATTAGATAATATGGAAAATAAAAAACTTAAAGAAAGAAAGTATAAAAAAAGAAGGTAACAACTAACTCTAGTTGCTACCTTCTAATCTATCTATCAATAAAATCTAATGCTTTATAAAGTGTATCAAATCTATCATTGCCTTTTATCATAGTGTATCTTTCTTTAGTTATAGAATCTATCTTATTACATGCTCCTCCCCCTACAATATATAAATTCTCCGTCTGACCTGGCACATAATCTTTTATATCACAAACTAAACATTCACTCTCTTTATAATTCCAACTGACTACTTGTGCTAATACCTTGTCAACTTCTCCCTCGAAAACTACTGTATGCTTATACATTTGTTTCACCTCAATATTATCTATTTTCTTATTTAAAATACCTTCTGCTATTAGCTTTGCAACTGTATTTTTATTTTTAATATAGTAATCTGTATCTGCTTTACTATCTACGAAACATACTTCAATTAATATTGCTGGTGCTTTTGTATGATTAAGCCAATACAAACCTCTTACATCTGATTTTGCACCTCTATTTTTAAATACTGTTGCTAATTTATCATTGACTCTATTTGCATACATTTTGCCATTACTAGTTTTATATATCGTTTCTGTACCCATAGGATTTAGAGTCATTTTATTAGCATTAAAATGTATTTGAACTGCTAGGTCTATATCTTGTTTATTGGCTATTTGACATTGTTCAGATAGATAATTATTCGATTTATCTATCTTACCAGTATATACAGTTGCTCCACCTTGTTTTAACCATTTAACTATTAGTTCTGTTAGTATTCTGTTTTCTTTTCCTTCATCTATATAACCAACTGCTCCTGTTCCTTTACCTGTTAGTGTATGACCTGGTACTATTGCTATTTTCATTGTTTATTTTCCTCCTTTAATTGTTTGTAAGTTTGATTTATACCTATTGATATACCCCAACAAATTACACCTTGTAAGATTGAGGTTGGATTTAATCCTAACATCCATACTGAGAAGCCTACTCCAAGTGCTAGTAATACTACTGGAATGTACTTGTTATCTAACTGTTTATACTTCTTACAACCTGCTCCTATAACATAAAGAGCAGCTACTAAAATTAGCAACTGCTCGGGTATGAAACTTATTAAATTATCCATATATTTTCCTCCTAATTAAAATATTCCTCTCTGTATGGCAAATATAAAGAAGCCTACAAGTGTTGTAATCATTGTTCCAATTAGCCACTTTAACATGCTTGTGAGTGAATTTAAATTCTCACACAACGCTTTTAATTCTGCTTTAGATTCTATATTTGCTACTTTTAATTCGTCTATTTCATCATTATGTTTGTTTATTGTTACTTCATGTCGTTTCAAATGGTCTTTGAAAAGTTCTTCATTCATGAAAACCTCCTAAATTGTAAATTTGCATTAAAAAAGGCTTAGAGATATTATCTAAGCCCTTTTATTTATAACAAGCAATAAAA
Source organism: Clostridioides sp. LIBA-6822 (assembly GCF_056688955.1). NCBI lineage: Bacteria > Bacillati > Bacillota > Clostridia > Peptostreptococcales > Peptostreptococcaceae > Clostridioides > Clostridioides sp. LIBA-6822. Next base: position 3,971,221 of record NZ_CP196995.1, read on the forward strand.
TATCCTTTAAACGGACTTTTCCCTGTTGTATAACTAGTACTCCCTGCTTCAAATCCTTTTTTATCTGCATTAATTTTAATATAAGCAGTGCTTCCACCAGGATTACTTTCTAATTTTTGTCTTAATGGAGTATAATAACATTCTCTTTCATTCATTATAGAAAATATTGCTAGATGTTCGGGAACAGAAGGAAAAGTAACCTTATATGGCTTTGCTTCTTCTCCTTCAAAAGAACCTCCTGTTATTTTGTATCTAATATTAACTTGTTGTTGTAAATCAGTTATGGTACCTTTAAATTCTGTTATATAATCAGCATACTCTTGAAATGTTTGTTCTGACGTAGCAGGAGAGCCGATAGCGGTTGCAATTAACTCTTTTCCACTATCGGCACTTTGAAAAGCCGAATCTGCTCTATCTATACATTCTTTCAATGCTCCCTCAACATTTTCACTAGTGAATTTATTGTCTGTATCTTCTATAGTTACTTTCTTTGCTTCTAAAACAAGATTTCTAACTTTATTAACTAACTCTTTGAAAGTCAATTAAATCACCTCTTTCCAATAAAAAAAGAACCTCTATATTATTGGTTCTACTGGTGTTTCTTCTTTATTTAATGAATTTGTTAACTCTAAATATTGTTCTTCTGTAATCCTGTTTACTGCATAGAATACATCTATCTTGTGTTGCAAATCTTCCTTCGCACTATAGTTCTTTTGTTCTATCATAAGTTTTAATAAGTTATACATATTAATTCCTCCTATAAATTGTTATTTAATTTGATATTTTCTACTTCAAATGCTGTGTTTACTATTTCAGAATCTCTATTCTTATTTTCTTCTTTTAACATACTTAATTCTTCTTCTAATGCTTGTAATCTCTTTTGTTCATCTGTCAAAACAATTTCTATATCTTTTAAAACAAGTTCTTTTGTGATTGGATTTATAGACTCTATATACTGTTTACTATAGTCTATACTTCCATATTCTAAATCTAAGTAATGTAGTTCTGTTATTGTATCATGCTCTGATACATCTCCTATTGCTTCTCCTGTTTGAAACAGTATGTCTCCTTTTTCATTATATATTATTCTATTTCCTCTATTCATTTTTATTACCTCCTTATAATTTTATATCAACATCAAACGCATACCACTTTACAGTTCGGCTGTATTTTAAAGCAACAGGAAATTCAACAATACTATCAGTAAAACCACCACTAATAGTAAAGCTTTTATCAGTGATATTTTCTATATTAAATATAAAAACTTTACGGTCTTTACCATCAACTCTAGCTAAACCATACTGTGAACCATCATTAATTAGATAAGTAATGCTTATAGTTAAATCATTCTTATCATATACACTAAAATATTTAACTATAACGAGTTTAGGAGTAAAATTCAAATTAGTTGGAACAGTAATTGGTAAAGTAGTTGGAGTATCAAAAGCATAAGTACCACTAGCATATCTGACACGTTGACTAAGTTGGTTAGTCAACTCGGTTATCCTATTTTGCAATTCCTGTACACTAGCGTCTGAACTATTAAAAGAAGTTTTTATTTTCTCTGATAACTCAACAAGTGTATTATTTAAACTTGCTTCTATATTTTTTAATGCTAAAGTATTTATAATACTTGTCTTACCAGTTTTAAAACCCGAATTTACTTCAACAATTTTGGATGCTATATCGCTCAAATTAGAATTTTCTTCGGGTAATGGCATTATATTCTTACTTATACTTAATACTTTCTCTACTGTAGCATTTGCACTGTCTGTAACGACTATTTTAAGTGTGTGTAGTGCATTATCTTCTAATGTATAGTTAATTGTTTTTTCAAGAGTTAAATCTTCTGTTATAGTTTCTTTTAATACATCATCTATAAAATATTCTATTTTAGTTAGTAGCGCAGGTTCTGTGTGGTCAGCTTTAAATGTTGCTTGTGTGGAGTTATAAGAGGATACTGTTAAAAATGGTAATGCTTGTAGTAATGTTATTTTAGCATATCCATTCGCTTTAGTAGTATTACCCCCAGTAACACTACCAACATTTTCTAACCAATATTCTGATGTTGGTATATACCCAACAGGCTTATAGCTATCTTTAGTTAATACATAGCCACTTCCGCCTCCACCGCTTGAAGTGGTTCTAGCACCTGCACCACCAAACCACCCACCACCTCCAGAATTATAAGGATATTTATTTCGTTCTAAACCAAGAATAGAACCTCCACCACAACCAAAAACACCATCCCATTCATCACGATAACCTCTACCGCCATCATATTGTGTTCCTCCAGGTACAACAAGCATTGAACTGTTATCATCATTAGTACTATTTCCGCCTTTAAAACCACCACCTTTGCCAGCAGGAGTTTTACTATATCCGCCTCCGCCACCACCAGCAACAATTATCCTAGATAAAAGACCTCGTTCATTATTCCAATCTGCATTGACAAGTCTTATATCAGTTGCTCCGCCTCCTCCGCTATTAACACCAAGTCCTCCTCCATTAAATGTAAATTCTTCATATTTATTACTAGAACCAGCAGCACCTGTGTATACATATAATGTAGTTTCTTTTTTTAATGTAAGTTCACCATAAGAGTATCCTCCATTAGATTGAGAATCTCCAGTCCAAACCCTTCCATAAGCTCCCCAACACTCTAATTTATATTTGCCTGCTTTTAGAGTAATAGGTTGTGCTTCTGCTTTAAAATCAAAATCCCATACTGTCTGCATTTTATCACTCTCCTTTCTAACAATAAGTTATTAACTCATTCACACTAGTTGCAATGTTAGATAATCCACCATTTACTTTTTCTTCTAAATTAACGAATCTATCCTCAATTTTTTTAGATGAATAAGTAGTCATTTCAGACACTCTATTATCATCAACAGTCGCATTAATTAAACTAGTTTGTGCATTTCCATTTATTAGATACACATACATCTTAATATTTTCTTCATTCCTAACAAGAATACTATTATCATCAATAGCTCTAGCATTTGGTGTAAGTGCTTCTCCAATTTCATCATATAAAGCTATCAGTATTCTTTTAGTCAATAAAGGATGATTTATAGTTACTTCATACATATTAGTTTCACTATTTAAAACCCAATCATCTACTTCTACGATATGTGTATGAGATACATTCACACCACCTGCAATGATACTGTCGATTTTGATATTTTGTTTCTCGTTTTCTGTGTCAATTCTAGTGTTTAACTCTGTCTTAGCAGTTTCTATATTGCTTGTTAACTCTGTTTTAGTTGTATCTATTTTAGCATTAATAGTGTCTATTTTAGTATCCAATTCTTGTATATCTTTGAGCGTAGCAAAAATTATTGTAGGGTCAATTTTAAGTTCTATATTATTTACATTAGATACAATAAGCACAGTTTTAACCTTCATATCAACAACTGCTCCTTGTTCTATAGAAGGTTTATAACATTCTTTATATTTAGAGATTGCAATTAGATTATTTTCATCATCTAAATATCCTATTTCTCTTATCATAAACCCACCTACACTTGATGGTATTAAACTCTCTAATATTATGCAGTTTGGCGCAGTTTCATCTGTGGTTGTATTTCCGATGTTGCCTTCCCATACCACATTTTTAAGTTCTGTCTGACTTTCAGTAGGAGTATACTCACTTCCTCCACCATCTCCAAGTTGAATTTTTACAAACCCTACTTTGTCACCTGTAACACTTGCATTTGCTATCTTTGCCTTTCCTACATTTGTAATTATAGTGTAATAACTTTTATCTATAGCCAATATATCACCTCCTAAAATATTGTTATTTCTTGGTATCCAACTCCATTTCCTGTTAATATATCAATTTCTCCATACGTTTCTATGTTTGGTGGACTCCAAGGATATATAGTTATTTCTTGACCCATCAAAGTGGTTATTCCAAAATTCATATAATTATCTTTACTTATAAGTATTCTAGTGTAGTCAAAACTCATGTTACAAGGTTTAATACTACTTACAAAAGAATGAACTTCCTCAAACCAGTCTTGATTCCTTGCGTCACTCTCTAAATGAATGTTATAAGTAGCATTATTTATAGTTAATTCATAATTGCCTTCTCCAACTATACTATCTAGCCAATTCCTAAGAAATTTCTCCGAATAAGGTAATTTACTTATATATTTACTAAAAATCCTAAATCTTCTATCTTCTAGGCTCTCATTTGATTTAGGAACTATAGACATTATTTTTTCCCATCTTTTTATACCAGTTATGGTCAAATCTTCTAAGAACTGGTCATTTAAGACATCATCTAATTTATCATGTAGTATCTTTATTTCTTTGTTATCTGCATTAAATGCTTTTATATATTCTTCTTTATCTTGCAGAATTTGTGGTAAGTAACTTATTAGATTTATCTCTTTATCCAACTACCTCACCTCTTACTACTATGCTATTACTATCTATTGTTAGATTAGATTTGGCATCATTTATCATAGTATTTGCAATATCTAATACTCCATCTACACTAAGCAATCTAGTTTCAATTTGAGATATACGAACTATTAAGTTTTCTTCATCTTCCCAGCTCATGTTAAGTTCATTTAAATAATCGTCAATTGTTTCTTCTGCTATAGTCTTTATATTCTCCCAAGCATAGCCACTCTTGTATGTTATCTCTGCTGATATGTTTATAGTTGTACTCACGACTCCTGTAACAGTAACTTTATGTCCTATAGGTGCTAATCCAATACCTTCTCCTTGATTTTGTATAGGGTCAATTTCTTCTTGTACTAGATTAACTAAATCACTAGATGGTACTTTAAAATTAGAGTTAATTATTACTAACTTAACAGTTCCTCCACCATTCCAAACTGGATAAACTTTAACTCCCCCAACGTCAGGCAATTTATTAACTTCATACTTATAGTTTTGTATATTCCCACCGAAACTTTGTGAATTTAAACTATCATAGTATCTTTGTCTTAAACTGTCCTCTGATTCTTCCTCTTCTCCATTTATCAATATTTCTGTCAATTCTGCTGTTTCTAATTTGTCTACATATTCAATTGGAATCAACTGACCAAGTTCAAAGATAGGTCCAGCAGTTTCACATTTCATCTTATATATTCCTTCACTAATTCTATCAACTGCCACATAATTGTATTCTCCTAAGTTGAATCTTGAATCAAGAGGAATATCTATATTAAATACTCCTTTTGCAATGGTATTAGTTGCAGATAGTGGTGTGATTCCTCTTTCTTTACATCTTTTCTCTAAATAATAGTAACTAGCAGTATCAACAAATGTTTGGTCTAACATTTCGTCCATTGCAATATAAGCCTCTGTCAATTCGATAGCAACTGGTGCCAAGGCATTATATATTATAGAACCTTCTCTCTTATCTAGTGTATTTGGTACACTATCTAACATTCTTTTAATTATATTTTCAAAAGTCATTAACTCAAACAATTATACACTCACCACCTTCTCTGCTTTTATATTTCCATATTTACTGTGAACTATGAACTTACAATGTACTTTACCCTTTATATTTTCAAACTCAAAATTATCTACATTTTCAATTCTATCATCCTGCACTAATGCTTCTGTTATCCTTCTCTCTAACTCGGGTATTACATATGAGACAGGTTCTCCAATAAGGTCGTTCAACTCGACCCCATAATTCCAAGAATAAATAAAGTGCTCATATCTTTCAGTATTTAAAATCAAAAAGATGGTCTGTTTTAATGCTTCCACATCATCACAAATACCATCTACTTTATTTTTTTCTATATTTAATTTAAAGGTCTTACTTGGTTCTTCTCTTACATCAAAGTTTATAATTGATACATCTTCTATATCATAGTCAATAGTGTCTGTTGGTATCACTTCATCACATCCTATCTAAAATTAAATACTGTTGTCCTCCTTGCATACGAATTAAAACTAATTTATCTCCTATCTTTTTATCTGTATATCTTTTAAATGTATCTGTTTGTATTAAAAAAAATTCACCAATAGATAATTTTTGTTCTATTTTAATTTTTAAAGGACTTACACTTTCTATTGTTCCAAATACAATTTGCATTGGATTACTTGTTTCTACTGCATCCATTGCTGCCTTTTTAATTATTTGCAATAATTCCTGTGACATTTTATCACCTCACTTAAAAGAATCTTCTAGCTCTTGCAAAATCATGATTCTTATTTTGTCTACCACTTAAACTACTTATTTTGACTACATCACCAGTCTTTGGTGAATGTATGAACTGGTCATTTCCTATACATAGTCCAACATGATGTACTTTTCCTTTTCCTTGATTGTATGCAAAGAATACTAAATCCCCAGCTTTTACATCATTTATGTTGCATAATAGTTTTCCTCTACTATCTTTTGATTGGTCTGCTGAAACTCTAGGTAGATTTATTCCTGCACCTCTCTTAAATGCCCAAATCATAAGTCCACTACAATCAAAACTTTTAGGACCATTACCACCCCAAGCATATGGCTTACCAAGCTGATTTTTTGCTTCTTGAATAACTTTACTTACTTTACTATTATTGTTTGTTGATGTATTATCAGTGCTATTATTTTGAACTTGATAAGTTGTATCTTTTAAATTCTTTTCTGCTTCTTCATCACTTCCAATTCCTGTACCACTTGAATTATCGTAATTACTCCCTGTTATTTGTTTATAAAATGCACTCACACATTTTACCCATTCTTTGTCTGAACTTGAAGAATACTTATTTCTGATACTTTCTAATGTTTTTCTACCTTGATAGATATAGTTTCTTGATAAATTACTTATACCTCTTTTTATTCCTTCATCAGTCCTTGAAAAACTTAAATACTTTCCATCTATTCTCATTCCGAAGAAATTATTTTTAGTATTTGCAATATTTGAAGTTCCTCTAGCTGATTCGTGCATTGATATAGCCGCCATTAGTGCTGGATTAACTTTATAAGCATTTGAATATTTAACAAATATATTTCCTGTATTTGATAATTTACCTTTAAGTAGTTTATTAATTTTATTAGCCATTTCAGTATCTTCTTTACTTGCAGTACTTTCTGTAGTACCATTTTTCTTTTCATCTTTATTATTTGTATTTCCACTTGAATAGGAACTTGAAGAATAAGAAGCGAACTCGTCTCCATCAACTAAAGTTAAATCCATGAAATGTGAATTATTTTCAAAAGTATGTTTAACTTTCTCAACTAACATATAATTTTGTAACTCTATATCTCCTAACGACAAAAAAACAGGTACTAAACAACCTGCTCTCACTCTAGTATCTCCAAGCACATTTTTTAAACTTAGTGACTTAGTTTTCTTATTATATAGTTTTAAAAGTATATCACATTTTTGTTTTATTTCTGCTTCACTCATGTTCTTGTCTACTGTATCAAACATTTGAAGTATTCCCCAGCTTCTCATATGCGTTGAGTCTTGAGCGATATAGACATCTCTTTTACCTGACTCCTCGTTGTCTCTCACAAGTTTTATTTTTGTATAAGTATCACTATCTATTGATGAATTATAGTCAAAATCTTCTATTACATCATTATTCATAACAGTATCTAATTTCATTGATGCAACATTTTTTAATGTTATCCTTCCAAAATCATCATACAAAACATACATTTCCTTTTTCTCTCTTAGAGTATCATCTAGTGCAGTTAATATCATATCAAAGAGTGTTTTATTTTCTTCAACTCTCGATATTTTATATTTTGTATCTTCTATGACATTGTATTTTAAATTAAAATCTTTAGCTAACATTTTTATAAGTTCACTTGCAGTTTTATTACTATATACATAAGTATCTTTATTCTTAAAATATCTTAGCTGGTCATATGCAACTATTTTAATGTGATTTTCCTTATCTCTTTTCTTCTGAAATATATATCCATAGAATATACCTATTTCTTTAAAATATAAACGAACTGAATTGCCTTCACAAAACTGTAGTATATCATCCATGACAATTGTAAATTCTAACTTTGAAGGTGTACCTCGTCTTTCCATTTCCCATGTGATACCATCTAAAACTACAGGCTCATAGAAATCTTCCCAATGTGCTATTACTAGTCTTATATCTCTATCATTTGCTAATACTAATTCATCAGCCAAGCCTCAACACCTGCCCTTTGTAAATGGTATATTTACTTAAGTTTTTATTCTTATTAGCCTTATCCATCATAGTCTTGTTTAGCTCATATACTTTCTTATATAATGAGCCATTACCAAGTTGCTTTTGACAGATTGACCATAAACTATCACCTGCCTTGACTGTGTATGTTTTAGCATTTGGTGCATTGACTGAATCAACTCGTTTTGGCTCTATTTTTACATTAGGTCTACCTGTCTCGTTTTTAGGTGCAGCAGGAACTAACTTTTTAGTTGAATAATCTCTATATTGTTTTAATTTTATTGCTACTTTTGTATCTGAGGCATTGTCGGCGTCTTCTAAGATTGTATATTCTTCAAGAGATACTTTCATATTAGTATTAAATAGGACCTTATTACCCATTTCCCTTGAAACAATAAATTGAAATGGCTTACAATCTGTTTTTAGTAGTTCTAGTTTACTTAAAAAGAATTGTACATCCCTAAAAGTCCCTCTGTAAAACGGTAATTTATTGTGTGTAAATTCTGCTTCAAAACTTATTTCAGATAACCCTTCTTTTTTTAATATATTTACTTCACCCATATTAATTAGGTCAACTGTCTTATTTTTGTTTGTTACTTTGACCTCAAGCTTACCAGGTGTGATTGGTAATTGTACTCCATCTAAATAAAAGTCATAAGCCATTTAAACACCTCCTAAACGATTCCTTCGGCTGAAACAACCATAGCATCATTCAGTTTTTCTGTTAGTACATTAACTATTCCATCTACATCTGCATCTTTACTTATGTTGTTTGTGTTGTTCATGTCAATTTTAATGTTTACTCCTGTAAAACGATTGATTGTTTCTTGCTCTGCAATGTCTCTAAGATATTTTAAATCTTCTTGACTTTTATCCATTGTTTTTGCCATCTTTGCAGTATTTCCCGCAGTATCTTTCGCTCCTTTTGCTGCGTCACTGAGCGGAGAATTAATCCCTGCTGAACCAAATCCATCACCAAGTCCATATTTTTTATCCCATAAATCATCAAGCCCAAGTTTTTTCTTTGCATCTTCTGCTATTTTACTAATGTCAAAAGTGTCTTTCAGTTTGTTTTGTAATTGATGTCCTACATCATATCCTTTTTTGTAAGAGTCAAATGGATTTTTGATTTCTGCATATGGAGCTTTCCAGTCCTGCGGCTTAATAGGCTCTTTTAATGTTTTTTGATAGTTTTTTAAACCTCCAACGACAGAGTCTATATTTTTTGTATAACCATGACCAAATGCATCTATATTTACTCCAGGTATTTTATTAATTAATTCAATTAAGCCATTTACCGCTTTTATTGCTAGATTTACTCCATTTATAAATACATTTGCAAGTGTTGTTGCACATCTATCAAAAGAACCTCCAACATCACCCATTGAGTTTATAACAAAATTTGCAAGATTATAGAATAACATCTGTACACCATAGATACAAATATTAAATGAGTTAACAAAGAACTCTGCAAATGCCATTACTATGTTCCACGCACCTGCGAATACATCATAAATACAAGTGCCTAGAAAATAAAGAGTTCCTACAACTACACCAATCGCAGAAACACTTGTTCCTGCAAACTGATTAAAAACTGCTATAGCCACAAAAAATGCAACAACAATTGCTATTACACCATATAAAATCCAAGTAATTGGACAAGCCATCATTGCTGCATTTAATCCATCTTGAGCTATAGTAGTAGCAACTAATGCAGCAGCTCTCCAAGATTCGGCTATTATATGTGCAAAGTTCATGGCTAAAGATATTGCAGATAGTGCAATGTCTTTAACTTTATTTGCAATGCTAAGTAGTAATACATTGTTATACACTAGCATTGCTGCTGCAACACCAAGTATTATAGGTGCGATAATACTCCAATTTTGTGCAAATACATTAGCAACATTTAATGCTTGTGCTATTATCCATCCCATACCTTGTGCAATTAAACTAATTCCAACAATCATCACATTTGAGAAACTTTGAAAAGCTGGACTACCTAATATATTTATAATTCCATTAAAAATGTTATAAGCAACATTTCCAAGCACATACAAAGAGTCTATAAAATTATCTATAAAGGTTCGGAAACCCCGGCTAGACATAGCTTGCTCTATCTTTTTTTGTATAACGCCAAAAATCATGACGCAATTATTTTTTATTGATGTCCAAATTTGATTAAATGTGTAAGGCATCTTCTCAAACTCTGCATTAGTTTGTTCTGCTGCTGCAAGTAAGGAGTTTTTCACAATGTCTGCTGTTAACATTCCCTCTGATGCCATTCCTCTTATTTTCCCTATGTCCACATCCAAGTAGTCAGCAATCGATTGAATTATATTAGGTGCTGACTCAAACACAGCATTCAATTCTTCTCCTCTTAAAACTCCACTACCAAGACCTTGAGTTAATTGTAATAGTGCTGAATTGGTTTCTTCTGTTGTTGCTCCTGCAATTACGAATTTTTTATTTAATTGTTCAGCAAATGCTACTATCTCTTTTGTGCTACTAAATGCTTTACCTGCATTCATTCCGACTCTAGTTACTATTTTAGAAGTATCTAAATAAGACGCCCTTGCTCTTTCTGCTGATTGAAATATCATCTTGTTTAATCCACCATCTGATTGCTGACCATCATTTATCATACTCAAGCGAGCATTAGTACTCGTCATTTTGTCGCTTAGATTAATTAAACCACCAACACTTCTTAAAGTAACATAAGTCGCTACTAATCTTTTAGCATTTGCTACTAATTTATCTGTACTACTTGCTCCTTTTTTAACATCATCATTAAATCTTTTTTGTTGTTCATCAGCTTCTCTTATCTGTCGTTCTAATCTATCAAATCCAGCTTCTGCTCTTGCCAATTCTTCTCTAGCTCTTATTATGCTATTAGCATTTACTGCATTACTAGAAGTTCTTTGTAATTGCTCAAATGAACTCAGTACTATATTCATAGCAGTTGTCATATGTCGAAATACAGGCGTCATTCCATCGAAAATTCTTATAGATGTTTGTATTGTAGCCATTTTTTCACTCTCCTTTCTGTTAATTTATATAATAAAAACACTTACTAATTTAGTAAGTGTTTTTATTATGAATACATTTATTTTTTACCTGCCCAAAACTGTTTTCCACAATTCAAGCATGTAACTCTAACTTTCTTTGCTCCTAAATTTCCGGCTACTAAACCTATTCCACCAGTTAAACTCGCTCCTACCACTGCTTTTCCTATACCAAAACCTTTTTTTTGAGCTGTCAAAGATGTTGAACCACATTTAGGGCAACAAGCAACTGATTCTTGTTGAGCTTTTTCAATATTATTTTTTCTATTTTGATTGTTTATTATTTTTTCCTTTTCTGAATTACTCATAGTATCATCAATAAAATTAATTTTTAACTCTTCAAAAGAAGAATCCACTATTTTTTTTGCTTCCTTTATGTTCAAACCACTTATTTTCATTACATTTTTTATTGCATTTACTTTTTCTTTTCTATACTTTCTATAAATTTCGGTCATATTTATTTCTGTATTATTTACATTAACAATTAAATCTTGTTTTGTTTCAATATCTTTATTATCTATAACGATTTCAATTTCTACAGAAGCTCCACAACTTGAACAAAATTTACCTACCCCTGTAATTTCTGCTCCACAACTTGAACAAAACATAATAATCCCCCTAGCATAATAATTTTATAATATTATTATACTATACTAGTACAATTTTTACATTATACATTATCTCCTTCTACCTCTCTTTTTCTCTCTTTCAGCTTCTTTCATTGCTTCTTCTTCATCCTCTATTTTAACAAGTATTGAGGCGGCTGCTAATGCTCTCTCATTAACTTCTAAATTCAAGTATTCACTAGGTTTCCACTTTAATTTTTGAATACAATAATGAGTAATACTAGCATCGAAATCGCCACCTCTGATTAGTTTTTTGCTTCTTCTACTTTATCTTCAAATGAGGTATCAAATCCATTAACTTCATTCACTTTTACAGTGTAATTTACATACTCACCTGCATTTAACATTGCTTTTAATAGCTGAGCTTCTCCCATTACTCCATAACTATTTTGTAACTCAACGTCTTTCAAATCGGGAAATACAGTAGATGCCACACATAATTCAGCTACATAACTGTTGTAGTCAATTTCACTTGTATATTGTCCTGTATGTTTCCCATTATTGCCAATCACTTTCACTCTTTTGGTACAATTTCTTCTTAATACTTCATCTTCCTCAGAAGATAAAACTCTTAATTCCCATTCAACCGGTTTTCCTTCTTCATCTAAAAATCTATCGCTTGCCACATACATTACATTCTCATTTTTTATTGCATTTTGACTTAAAAAAGCACTTAAATTACTCATTTCTTAATTCTCCTTTTTATTTTAATTTTTACATAAAAAACACACATCTATAATTTATAAATGTGTATTCTATATCATACCTAATAAAATTTTAAATTCTTCTGGCATATCCCAATCATCAAAAGTAAAATCTATATCCTCATCTAAATATTCACTATCTGCATCAAATTTAGCTAATGTGACCTCATCTATATTACAATCTTTTAATATAATAGTTTGTCTTCCTATGCTTGAAGTAGGGTCTTCATTAGTAATTTGCATATCAAAATATATATCTTCTCCAGTCTCCTTATATCTAAGCATAAGTTTTCTAAAGATAGAAGTATTATAATGAACAGTTGCACTTCCTGTGCCTTCCCATCCAGTAGTTTTGTTTCCTTTTCCTGTTTGCCCTAAAATTGGTATCTTACTTTTATTCTTCTTAAATTTAGCCTCTACCTTGATGCACTGCATAAGAAGGTATCTTTTACCTTCAATGGTAACATAGCATTCTGCCAAAGATGCACTTATTGCATCTTTTGACTTCATAGTAATATTTTTAGCCATTCTAATATTCTCCTTCCTAATTAACTAACTGAAACAGTCATATAAAGCTTACTCATAGCATTAATAACCTTAACTGCATCACTTACTATAACTGTTTTCTTATCATTTCCAAGTTCTACAGATACATCATCAGTTTTAAAATCTTCTATTGCTCTAATGTTTTCTAATTCTTTGTGATGTTTTACTACATCATTCCAGAAACTTATTCTTCCTGCCTTATCGTTAGGCACTTTACCAAGATATTTATCATTAAATAAAATCGCTATATCATTAGCAATTTGGTCTAATACTCTAACACTTTGATTACTTGAGAAATCATCATTCTTATCATCTGTAAAACTAATAAAAGTGTTTATATCTTCTAATACATGAACTTCATCACCAACTTTATGAAATATAAATTTACCTGTTTTTAGAGCTTCTTCGAGTTGTATTTGTGTATAATTAACATCAACATCAAACTCACCATCATATCGCTTATTTGTATTAGATTTATTTATATCACATCCTGCTATAGCTCCAGTAGTCCAATAAATTAAACTAGACTCTAATAATCCAGTATCTTTAACTTTATTTTCTACAGATACTACACCTTCGTAATCTGCATCATTCTTTTTATATAATACAGTTTGAAACTTAGCTCCTACCTTATCTCTCATTCTCTTAGTAAATTCTACAAACAAACTTTTAATCTCTGTTGTTGTTGCCAAACATCCTAAAGCATTAAATGAGTAGCTTTCTATTTTGTCTAAGAAAGCTTGATATTCTGTCCCTGTAATTGCTTCTCCATTAGTCCCACCAGTAAATACTAACCCTGCACTTGCTTCTAGTGTTGCATCCTTTTTCCAAGTAATATAGTCATTATCTTCCAAATCTGTAATAACTTTTGCTATTTGTGTATCAACTTTCTTATTATCTAGCAAAGTTACAACATCAAATTTAGTATTATCATCAACATTTGTTGTAACTATTACTTTTAAGTCATTACCTCTTATACCACTGAATCTAGCTGTAGCAATACTGCAACTAGCTTTAACTCCTTTATTTAATTTATAAAAATAACCTAATCTTATATTTTTAAATAAATCTCTAAGACCTTTTAACTTCTCATGAGTGTAATCATATCCAAAATACTTCACTGAATACTTTTCAAAATCATCACTTGTGACTTGAAATACTTCTTCATCAATACCCCAGTCTAATTCTAAAGGCATTGCGACAATACCTCTATCACTAAGAGAACTTGTTGCCCTTGCAGCACTTACAAAGTTTATATAACTTCCTGGTAACACTTTATTTTGTGTTACAAATGTTCCTCCACCTAAAGCCATCTAACTCACTCCTTTCATAAAATTATTTATTCTATCCTCTACTTCTAAGAAAGAATATAACTCATTTTCTTTTAAAATTGCATTTAATAAATCTTTTCTATTTACATACTTCTTAGAATTAACTATCTGTTCCTTAGTAAATTTGTAATTTTCTTCTTTACTTAATGTTTTACTCAAGTTTATCACCTCTCTTTAGACCACCAAACAACTCTACTGTGTCCATCTTATCTGTATTATTACTTTTTATAGTAAAATAGTTATAGTCAACAAAGAAGTGTAGCACATTATCTATAATTTCATAGTTCATATTTGTACCTCTGACTAAATCTTCATCAATTTCTATATACTCTAATTCCTCTAGTAACATTTCAGCTACTTCATTTATTTCAAAACTCTTATCTTTTGAACGTGGAAAATAATGTACATCAAATGAATTTTTCTTCAACTCTCTTCCATTTGGATATGGTACTTTACTTGGATTTAGAGGACAAATAAAAAAACAAGGTTCATTTATCCCTTGTTCTACATCCTCACTGTAAATTGTATAACTTTCTCCAAACGTTTTGTCTAATTTTACTGATATTCCATCTATAATATTATTAAGCATCAAACACTCCTTTCAACAAGATTAATAACTTTTTCTCTATAATCTTATCAACTTGACTTTGTAGTTCCATTTCTGAAATAGTTAAGAAATGTTGTCCTTTAACCCATCCCTTACCATCTTTAGTTCTATGCCCGAAATTTACATAACTTGCATACTCAGTTGGATTAACGACTTCTATAACATAATTATTACCTTGTTTGTAAACAGGAAGCGACCTAGCGTAAGCTACTCCACTCCAACCCTCTCTTAAAAATCCTGTATCAACTGGTGTTCTTCTAATTACTTTTCCTAGTAACCTTGCTGCTAATTCTCTTGCTGCATCTTTACAAAATTTATCTAAATCAATCTTTGTAAATTTCTCCATTTTCTTACAAACTCTTTTAAACTCTCTAAAATCAACACTGCCCCATCTAGCCATTATGCTTTATCCTTAAATAACTCAAGTATTACCTCTTGATGATTTGGATATATAGCAGGTTCTCCACTTCTTACATATTCTTTATTATTTATAATAAGTTTTGAACCTGCTTTAATTTTTATATCTGGAGATATAAAGAGTTTAATAGTTTGCTCTAGCTTAGCTACTTTTCCATCTGTAGCTGATGCAATATTTTTATATGAAAGCTTACATGGTTGATTTTCCAATACTACTACTTCTTTATTATTAGTTCGTTTTGTAATAGGGTCTTTGACTGGTTGATATTCCACTATAGTGCATTTATCTCTATATAACAGTTCTATTGCTTTCCTTGATTTATTCATTATTTCCACCTAATTTTTCTGTATCTGTTTAATTGTGCTTTATAATCTTTGAGTAAAGATTCTTTAAATTCACTAGCTGAACTTCTATACGAAACAGATGTATCGCCCTCACTTATAGAAGAAATAGAGCCTAGCGCAATATCCTTGCTTCCTAGACTCTCATTTTTGTACATATCTATAGCCATTCTTAAAATAGTACCATTTAATCCTTCGGGAATAGTAAGTATATTACAGTAGCTTTTGACCATTTCCTCTACATCTTCTAATACAAACTCTAATATAATATCTTTTGAATCATCTTCCCTGCTAAACCCTAAAAGCTTTTTTAGTCTTTCAATTTCCATATTAACACCTCTAATTTATTGTACCCATAAACACTTGGTCGGCATAAGGAAAGCTAGGTAAAACTGTTGCAACTGCTTTTATCCACTTAGCAACTGGGTCAGCAGTAGAGTATTGTTCTACAATTATATTTCCAACTGAACTAATATCTATTGCTGGGTTTTTTCTAAGTTCTAACTCCTCTGCTGTTAATCCAAAGAAAGTATCTCCCATCTTACCATCAGGCATAAGTATAAACTTATTTTCATCTAAGAATCTCTTTGTTGCGTACTTGCCATCCTTGCCTTGTACTCTATATCTTTCATCATAAGTAAAAATAGGTGGAAGAGATTGAGAAACTAAAAATGTATTTAATTCATTTAAAGTAAGTAGTTTATCACTATTTATACCAAATATAGCCTTTCTTAGTTTTTCATCTCTTAATATCACATTTAGGATAGTTTTAGAAGTTAATGACCTTGTTGGAGTAAATCCAGTATCAACAACTATTTTATCAGTCATATTATAAATATCTCCTAATATATCTGGTGTTCCACTAGACCAAGTTTTTGTTTCTTTATGATTTGTTGGAGTTCCATATTTTAAAGCAGCTTTAACTCCATTTTCATTTATATTCAATTCTCCAGTTGATAGCACTTCCATTCTCATTGCTTCTATTCTAGTATTTACACTTGATACAAGGTTATCAACATCATTAAATATTTGATTTATCATCTGAGTTTCTTCTTGAGAATTTCTTGGTTGTTCAAGTACAATTATATCTTTTTCATCTAGCTTTATTTTTCTTTTTACAAGTGCAAGTTCAGCTATACTTAAATTAGCACCTTCTCTTGATGCAATTTCTGCTTCTGTATCAAACGCATGAACACTTGCTGATACTGGAAGGTTAGATGCACCTTTTATCATTTTTATTTCAAGCCCTTCTATCTTTTGAGTTGGAAACAATAAATCTCCCATTGTTTCTTTCAGTTTTCTAGTCTTTGTATAGTTTATCAGCTCTTGAACTGATAATAATTCCTCTACTCTTGCCATATTTCATCCTCCTACATAAATTTAATATTTGGTAATTTTGTCTTTATAGTTTCTATAGCTTCTTTTACATACTCACCTTGTAATCTTTCAGTTATTACATAACCTTCTACCATTGATGCAACTGGTTGTGGTCCATAAGTAACATCTACAGTTGCAAATACAATTCCTACAGGGTCTTCTGATAATGTGTATGTATAGCTACCCGAAGAACCTGCTCTAGCTATCTTTACTACCTTTCCACTTTCACCTAATAAGCTTCCTGCTAATACATACTTTCTGCCATTTTCATCAGCCACTACATCTGTATCTAATACTGTATTTGTAAAGTTAATATAGTGTTGAGAAGCTAGAAATTCGGGTGTGTTATTAAAATTTACCTCTTTAAAATACATACTTTATCCTCCTTTTTATTTTATACTCCATGCGTCGGCATATGGATTTTTTGAACCTTCCTCATTTTTTTCTTTTGCAATATTTTCAGCCCTGCTTAATGTATTTTTATTGCCATTATCGGGATTGTAATTTATCTTAGTTTCTCCTGTTTTTATTAAGAAAGACTTTTGAGTTGCCCAACTATCAGTCTGTTCCTTTAGCCCCGTAAAAGTACCATTTTCATATTTTACCCTTTCTAAATCAAGTTCTGCTTTTGCTGCTTTAGTACTATGAACATTAAGCTTAATAAGTTCATTTTCTAACGCTATGTCAAACTCTCTTTGCTCTTTTTCTTTTAATTTTTTTTGATATTCTTCATCTTTTGCAGTTAATTTAGTCTCATAACCTTTTTTAAGCTCTTCAATCTGCTCTTTTGTCATTCCATCCTTAAAACCTTCAATTGCTTCTTTGGATGCTTTTAATTCTTCTTTTACTTTTTCATACTCAATCTTATTAATATAATTTTCTAATTCTTTTATCGATTCAACTTCTACTTTCTTTGCATCTTCTTCACTAAGACCTAGTGCAATCAGTTCACCTTTTTTCATTTTATTTAATTCTCCTTTCATTTTTACATAATAAAAAAGCCCTATCTAGGACTTACTAAAACCAATATTATTATTCTCATTACAATTATTTATTGATATAGCTTCTATTTGTGATAAATCTATTATTGTTGTTCCATCTTCATCTAAATATCCTTTCAAGTCTCTACAATCTGAGTCAACTTCAATAAAATCTTGCATTAACTTATCAGCAACATCTTCATCTACTATTCCAGATACACAATTTCCACTCTTAAACCAAATTACATACTCTTTCAATAATGCAATCCTCCTTTTGTTTTTTACCTAATAAAAACCTTTAAACAAATTATTCATAAATAATATAGCTTATTAGTGAAGCCATAAGGTATATTGCTTTTCCTATCAAATACCCACTTATAACTCCTACTAAGCCATAAACTAATCTAACACATGTAAAAGTATTATTATCTACCATGTTAGCTATACCTAAAACATGAGCCATAATTATGTTGATACCTGTAAAAACACCTAATGCTATACCAATAACTGTAATAATAAATGCTATAATATTTCTAACGCTTATTTTACTTGGCTTTTTAATATATTTCTTTTTAAACATATTTCCATCCCCCAAAACTTATTCAATACCTTCTCTTAGGTGTTTCACTAACTGTTTTACAATCTTATCTACATCAACTTTACAAGCATATTTATTCATTTTTTCTGTTAGTTTATCAATTTTATCATCTGCTTTTTCTAAGGTTTCTATAAAAAACTCTAATTCCTTTGTGGCATTTTTAATATTTTCTTGAAAGTTTGTTGAATCTAAAGTCATCTCTGTTGATAATTTATTTTTCCCTCTATATCCAACTTTCTCATAAGTCATTTCAAACATATCTGCTTTACAAGGATATATTTCTCCTTTTACACCTTGTATAACATAATCCCCTATGTTAACTTGATATATCAGCCCTTCAAGAGTTCTTATGAACAATTTAGTATGTGCCTTATCAATAGAGTGTTCAACCCAAGCATTGCCACGTTCAATCTCTTTTCGTATCCATACTGTTGGTTCTACATCTATATCAAATCTAAAAGCTTCCACTTCAATTGCTTTCTTTACAAATCTAGCCATTTATTCATCCTCCTTAAATCCTACAATTTCAAGTTTCATTTCTGGACATATTAACCTTACCTCTTTTGATACCATCTCACTTGGATATTTAAAAACTTTATCAGAAATCTTTGTTTTTTCATCATCTAAATCCTCATAATACTTTTCAAATTCCCCACATGCACAAGAATAGATTTTACCTTCACTATCTTTTATAATAAAATCTCCATTAGTTGCTCTAATAACTCCATTTTTATACTTTATACAAATAGTTTTCTTTACTTCACCTTTGCGATTCATAGAGTTTAAAGATTCATCAAGCCATATAGTTCCTTTTTCAAAAGCTTGATAAAACCATTTAGGAGTGTTTGTACTTCCTAATATCCATTTGAAGGCTTCTACTTCCTCGGACTTCCTTTTAAATTTAGCCATTTTATTTATCATCCTCCAAACTTTTAATTATATCCTTATTTGTTGCAAATAAAGAAACTGCTATAAATATTAAACCAAGAATAAAGTTTAACAATGGAAACAAAGCTATAAAAATAAGTTTATAGTTTCTCCAAGCCTTATATTTCTTTAAAGTTTCGATTACTTCTTTAATATTTCCAAGTCTTAACATATACAAATAAAACCCTGTGAAAAACACAATTATTGATAAAATATATAATTTAAACATTTCAAATCACCCTCTCAACTAAATTTTTACATAATAAAAGCACCTACTAATTAATCATTTAGCAAGTGCTTTTATTCTTTATTATTAATTTTTCTTTCAATTATCTTTCTTCTAATTTCTTGAGCTTCTTTCACTTCTTCTTCTGTTAAACGTCTTTCTCCAACTACTTTACCTTGTGGTATTTCTGCCCATCTTGGTGCTGAAAATAATTTTTCATTATCCTTTTTCATATTACACCTCTTTCATTGTTATATAATATTTCCCATCATATTCAAAATTATCAGTAGTTATAAACTTGCTATTTCTTTTAAATAAAATTTCTGCTTCTTGAGGATTATATTTTCTTATATCTTTACCATTTGCACTTATAATATTTAATTCAACTTGACCACTTGGATTATATTCACCCTTACTGGATGTAGAGATATATTCATTATAGATTATTTCTTTACCTACTTGATGTTTATCTAAAAAAGCTATTTTATCACTATCATTAAAGAAATATAAAGACCTATTTACCTCTCCTTTATAGTTAGACATCTTATCTAATGCACTATCTAAGTCATTTATAAACCTTTTGTCCTCATTTGTCAATGTAAGACCATTTCTAAGCTTCTCATTAATTTTATAAGAATCACTACTTATATATTTATTAATTGCAAGTTGTTCATTATCTGGTAACTTAATGTTTTTATTAATGTATTTCTCATACCATTCTTGATATTTCATACTTGATGGCACATAATAAGTTTTACCATTTTCATCTCTTGCTACTCTATAACCTTCTTCACCCTCGAACCAAGGAGATGTTGTAGTCCTACAATGACAATGAAACGGTGGAGCTATTATTCCAACTTTATAATCTTTCATATCAAATACTTTACCATCTAGTTCTCTACAAATATTTGATGTTTTTAAATCTAATGTGGCAACTATCTCATATTTCTCTACATTTAAATCATTGAAACAATCTTTCCTAGAAGCTGATGCAAAGAAAGCTGATTCAGTCATTATTAAATTCTTAGCTTGGGATTTGGATACATTAAATCTTTTAGCAAAGTCATTTACTAAACTTTTTGGATTTTCTCCTTTTATAATTGATTGAGTAAGTTTAGTATGTAGCTCATTAATTAGAGCAGGTCTATGTTTACCCCAAATTCTTTCTGAGAAATTTAACCCATCACTCGTCCATGGCTTAGATATTACTTTATTTATTCTGTTAGTATCAAGACTCATTAAGCTCCAACCAACACCAATACCTTGTTGAATATTAAAAACTGTGTGATAATATCCACTTGTATAAATATCTCTCATTAGTTTATCAATACTATCAAGTTCATTTCCATAAAGAACTTCTACTTGTTGTTGTATTTGTAACTTTAAAGCTTCAAGCCTCGTTATATGAACCCTTGCACTAGCATTTTCTAACTCTTTCATCCACTTTTGATTAATAGCATTTTCTTTGCCATATTTAATATATTCCTCAACACTCCACTTAAACTCTTCCAACTCTCTTGTGTTAAGTAGCTTCTTAGCTTCTAACAAAGAAATACCTTCATTTTCAGCAAATCTGTTATACCATGATAATATATCTTTTTCTATACTATTCATAGCTAATTTGTATTGCTTTTCCAATTCAAGATAATATTTTACACTTTTATTATTCTGAGCTTCTTCTAATTGTTCAAATCTCTTCCTCCAATAATCTTTATGTTTCATCTATGACACCATCTTGATTAGGAATTAGATTATCATATTCTTGTTGGCTATCTTCTTTTTCTTTCTTAATCTGTTTTTCTTCTTCCTCCGCATTATCTACAAGTGGATGATTTTTTAAATTAGTCTTTTCTGATACTATTCCAACACTCTTAGAGCATATCTCTGCTAACTCCAAGTCATTTTGAATCATATTTCTAGTCCAAGTCTGTAAAACCCTTTTAGGAGAATATCCTAAATATCTACATATCATTCTAACCAGTTTAGCGAACCCTAGTCTAAACTCAGTTTCCATTAAACCTGCTTTTAATTCCAATAAAGTGTATAGAAATTTAAGTGCTACACCACTTGTATTCGCAAAATTTTCGGGTTTAGGGTCAACTCCTTGACCTTGTACATATATTTGCTTTTCAGTTGTTTTAAGAAGCGAATCTCGAGCTTCTATTGGAATATTTATTGTAATTGTACTTAGTCCACTCTTATCATCTGCACCACTACTTTGTAAATCAATAGTTTTATATTCTTTAAGTCCTTTTAAGAACTCTGTTAAGTCTGCACCTCCATAATTTGTAAGAACAAAAATAACTTCTTGTATATCTTCAATATCATTCACAAAACCGCTATAAACCTTGTCGTATACATCAATGAGGTGTTTAACATTATCTAAGTCTCTTACCTCTAAATCATTGTTTGGAAATTCAATAAACGGAACTTCTCCAAAGTTATGTTTGTACACATTAGTTTGAGTTTCAAGTTTATTATCTAAGTTTTTCTCTATAAATTTATTAAGTATCTCTAATCCATTAATGTCACTCTTCCCATTTTTATTTCCGTAAGTATAACAACATTCATCTGTCCAATACTCATAGATTGCATATTCTTTTCCTTCGGCATCAGTCTTTTCATACTCTCTAAGTACTGCGAGAAGCTTTCCATTTAAATCTGATGAATATACTGCTCTTATTTGGCGGGGGTCTATATTAGTATATTGAAAGTCGTTATTATCATCCTCCCAAACATGTAGCCATGCTTTAGAGCATATACTAGCATTTTTCCCAAGTGTCTTGGCTTCTTTTGGGTATCTATCACCTAAAATATCGGTTATCTTTGAATTTATACTATCATCTCCAACGTCAAATGTAGGAGGATAAGTGAACAGATATGATATTTTTTGATTAACTAAAAAACCAAACCAATTAAATGGTATTCTATTGTCTGCATTTCGTAATGGATTATTGGTTGTATTTACTTTGCCAACATTATTAGGGCTTCTATCTCTTATAATATCATTTTCATTTTTATAGTATTTTTCAGCTTCATCAGCCTTTTTAACAAAGTTATTATGTTTACTATTAGTTTGTTCAATTAACTTTTTTATTACATCTAGTTCCAATTTATCACCTTCTTCCACTTGGTGTAAGCACTTTAATTCCTGTACCTAATGAATCTGTATAAATAGCATATCTAAGTGCGTCTAATACATCATCCCATTGTTTAATTGGCTCACCTGTATTTTTGTTCCAAGCATACATAAAAATTTCTTTTCTAAATAAATTAACATTCTCATAAACTATAAATAAAGTATTAGTTTTAAACCTTTTTGCAACTGCTTCAATACCCGACAATCTCGCTTTGTTAGCATTAAAAGCTTTTATCCCATTTCTTTTAAATGCTGCCAAATGTTCGGGTCTAGCACTGTCACAATAAAACTTTATATTTCCATATTTCTCTTTTATACTCTTAGCTTTATCTGTCCAATAATCAATTTCTTTGTGTTGAGCTGAATGTTCTTCTAATAAGTATAAGTTGCCTTTATCATCCTCACCAATTACAACAATAGCTCCAAAATGTTCATAGCCCCAGTCAACACCTGCAAAGTATCTTACAAAGTTAATATCATTCAATTTATCTTTAGATATATAATGTATATCTTTATTGAAATCTTGATAAACAAGCCCATCTGCTGAAACCCATAAGCCATTTATGTCCCTATCATAAAAAACACCGCTAGGAGTAGTTTTTTTAATATTTTCTCTATATCTTTCACTCAAAAATATATTATCATCTAATGTGTAATGGAAAGATTGAATAGCTTTCCCATCTGTCTTGTCTACAAAATCAGTTTTCAACCAATGCTCGGGTTGGTCGGGGTTAGTATCTACAAGTATTCTAGCACCCTCGCCACTGCATCTTGACTTTATTTCATTGAAAACCACTTCATTTGCAACTGTACCTTCGTTTATGTATGCACCAAACGAAGTCATACCTCTTATTCTTCCCAAGTCATTCGTTTTTGAGTGTCCAAAACAACATACTTGAACTCCAAAAAGTACAAATCTATTATGTTTATCAAACTTAAATTCAATATCATACTTATTTGTAAGTTCATTCAGTACATTTCTTTGTAAAGCTCCTAAATCTGCACCTGCTAGAATGTATTGAGGAAGCTTAATGTCTAGTTTATTAGCTATCTTTCTGACCCTTCTAAGTTCAAGCAAGAATAAATCATTGTCAATTATTGTTTTACCAGTCCTCTTAGCTCCATAATTTATTAACATGAAATAGTCATTATTTAAAGCAAAATCAAGAACTTCAAGTTGCTTTTTATGATATAATTTATCAATCATTTTTTATCACACTCTCAAGCTTATCAAAGTATCTGTCGAGTTTATCTTCTCTATTTTCTTGGCTATTTATTTTACTTAGAAGTTCAATACATCTAGTTTTTTTAGATTGTATTTTAGTTAATTCAGATTCAAGTTTTTGTATTACCTCAAATACGCTTATAGTTCTACTAGTTGTTTCTATCTGTTTTTGCTCATTATCTTTTACAAGATTACCTTGTATTGTTAAATTTCTTATTGTTCCACTTTCTAAAACTAATCCTTTTGGTTTATTTTTATAATTCTCTATAGATTTTAGCAATCGTCGTTCTCTTACTGTAAACAACATTAATTGTTCTTTTAAAAGTTGTTCCTCTCTATCGAATTCCATTTCTTGTAACATTTCTTTTTCTTCTTCGCTTAAAGTATCCCAGTAAACACCTTCATAAAGACCATGCTTTAATCTATTTTTATTTCCTTTTGGAGCACCACTGCCAACAGCATTTTTATTGCCAATTTGCCCCCCTCTTTTCTTTGTAGTACTACATTCACCTTTTCGTAGTACTACATTCCATTTATCTCTGCATTTCCAATTACTTATTGTTTTTTCATTTTCTTTTAATATTTCTGATATTTCTCTGTTTGTTATATTTCCATTGCGTTCTATATATAAATTAAGTGCTTTATCCCTGTTGGGGCTTCTAGCTTTTGCCACACCACCACCTCATTATTTCTATATTCGTTTGAATCTTATTTTTTATTATGAAGCTTGTTTATCCACTTTTATTTCTTTATTTCTAGTTAATAAATAGAAGAATGGAGTATCTGCTAAAGCTAAGAAGAACTTAACTACATACTGACTTATAATCATTACTAGTAGATTTGGAACAGTACCCCAAAACCCGATTGTAATAAATATAGCCGTATCTATTAGTTGGCTTAACATAGTACTAGCATTGTTTCTTAACCACTTATGTTTTCCATTAAATCGCTCTTTTAGCTTATGAAATATAAATACATCATTACTTTGAGCTAATATATAAGCTATTAAACTAGCTAATACAAACCTCGCATTTTGTCCTAATACTATTTTTAAGTTACTACTATACTCTGTTGCAAAACTTGCACTTGGAAGGGCTATTGCTATTGTAATTAATAAAAGACTAAATAACTGCATTAAAATACCTGCTTTGACTGTTCTGTTAGCTTCTTCTTTGCCCCATATTTCTCCAATTATGTCAGTACATAGAAATGTCAATGGATATGCCACTACTGCGGCAGGAACTATAAGCCCAAATACATCAATCACCTTTCCTGCAACAATATTAGAAACCACTAAGCTTGTTACAAATACACAATTTAATAATGTTAAATTTCTTTCTGTCTTTTTCACCATCTCACTCCATTCATATATTTTTGGTATTTAACCCACTCACACATGCTATGAGCTACTAATTTTTTCAAATCAGTTTTCTTATTACCTTCTTTTTCTAACCTTCTTATATGTATATCTCCATCTTTAAAAGTGTAAAGTTGTTGACCAATTGATGCCCCTATTGTCCACGAACTGCTATCAACACTATAAAACTTAAATGATTTTAATATCTTTGTCTTAGTAAATCCTAATCCATGCACTTTTACACCTTTTTGATAAGCATACTCAACCATTTTTTGTATTAAAGGATACTCTTGTTTCTTTATATCATTTATTGCAAACCCACCAACTGCAATATATTTGTACTCCTCACATAGTTTTTTCCAATACTCCACACCTCTTGATTTATGCCAAACAGGTATACATTGTCTGCCTACTTCATTTTCTATTTTTTTAGTCCATTTTTCTACTTGCTCCAGTCCAAAAATCACATCTACATCTACTTCAAAGAAATATTTTATATTGTAGTCTTTAATAAATTTTATATATCTATCAATATAGTTTTCTATTTCTTGTTTTGATATTTCTGTACCATTCATAAAAGAAAAAGCTCCACTATCGAGTAAAAAATTCTCATTTCCTACTATTTGCAAAGCTTCTAGGCATGATTTCTCTTTATTAAAAAAAGTTTCTAAGATATATAAAGGTTTACATTTCTCTATTGTTTCTAATCTTAATTCTTTATTCATTCCACTTTTTGTTGCAGCAAGAAAAATCCTCATTATGCTTCAAACTCCTCACCACAACATGGACATTTCACCATCTTACCTTTTTTCTCTTTTTCCTCTAATTCTTCATCTAATATAAAATCTTTATCACTTATACTTAAATCTTCAAAATCATTAATATTAAAATCGAACTCTTTCATATCAATATTAACTATGTCAGATAATTCTTCAACTAATTTATTATAATCCCAACTAGCATATTCATTAGTCTTGTTATCTATTAACCTGTAAGCTTTTATTTGTTCTTCTGTTAAATTGTCTAGAACTAAGCAAGGTACTTGTTTAAGTTCTAATTGTTTAGACGCTTCATACCTCGTATGACCTGCTATTATTATGTTATCTTCATCAATTAAAATTGGGTTAGTAAATCCAAACTCATCAATTGATTTAATAACCTTCTCTATTGCTTCATTATTACGTCTAGGGTTATTTTGATATGGTTTTATATCTTCTAAATTAAGATAAACAACTTCTCTTTTGTTCATTTTAAGACCTCCTTTTTAAAAAAAGATAAAAGACTAAGTAGGGGTAACTTAGCCTTTTTTAGGGAATGTATATTGTTGGTAGCAAGTTCTAGGAATCGAACCTAGATTAAACCACTACCTGCATGGTGAGTGAGGTTACCAAGCCCCACCCGATTTTTAGACCTCTGAATTAAGATACAAAATTGTATGAGATTTTAATCTCAATTCAAATACTTAATATAGTGTATCAATAGATTTTGAACATAGTTAGAATTGAACTAACAGCATCCTCATGCCCTGCCTAGTCTGTTCACATAAAAGACTTTCTGTCACTGACATCTAAGCCCTTTATAATAATAGAGCGTGCAGTTTTGGCATCCTTTTTTTAAATCCATAATATATTCGCAAATATATCATTACTTTCTCTATTATTGTATAGTGGCTAGGGCAATCCCTTAACCCTAGCCAATTTAGTTTTGAGAGGGAAATATGTCATTTCCACAATATTATTATCTCACGTTTTTGCCAATAAAAAGTCTCATGATAGTCTCCAAAAAGTCTCAAAATAGTCTCATTTTTAAGCTTTCCATGAAAAAATGGGCAATTCAAACTCTTTTATTTTCGGATATAACATATCCATGATTTTACAAACTATTCTTTTTCTTATTCTAAAGCAATGACTTCTATCTATGTGCATAGCATTAGACATATAATCCATGTTTATCTTTTCATTATTCATATACATTTCATTGAAGAACTCTGTTTCAAAGCTATTTAGACTTGTTAATGCACATTCTATAGTTTCTTTTTCAATCTCTAATGTTTTCTTATCCTCTTTTAATCTATTTAAATCCTCTTCTCTTTTAATAACTTCATTTTCCACACTTGAACTTATATTATAAGTAGGTGATGTTTTTTCTTCATAACCAAGAGCCTTACATCCACAAAACTCATTTTCTAACTTTTTAATATATATATCTTTTATTCTTATTTGACTTTCTAATTTTTTATAGTTATATAATCTTCCCTCAATCTCTTGGAATAGTGTCTTTTTATTCATACTTCCACACTCCTATCAATTATTTATGTTATAATAATATTTGTATATAAAAGCTTTATATTTTTGACAAGTGGAGTGTGAAAGCACTCCTTTTCTCTTTTGAATAATTCATTTCAATTTATTTACAGTTCCGAAAAATCTATTGTTATTATTAATATCTCATAGTATCCTAAGGTTAGATTATATAAGATTAGGAGGATTTTATGGGAGATTTAATAGTTTTCTTCATAAGACTTTGTACTTATTTTTTACTGGCATTTGCTGCACAAAAACTCAATAAGACATATCCATTCAAAAAGCACATCTTTACATGGATTTGTTTAATTTTACTAGTATCGTTTTTTATAGAGTATATTAATAATTTTATTGTGACTTTTATTTAGACTCTTTTCATATAATATCCTCTAGTACAACTTCAACTCTAGGCTTATCACTATAATATTTCTTACTCACTACTTCTACAATTTGAGAATCATCTTTATAAGCTATACCATTCAAACTATCAGCTACAGACTTGATTATATTATCTAAGTCGGGTTTTTTACTTGGTCTTATTGAACCTTCTACTTTAGCTATAGCATCCTTATACGCTTTAGTATTTTTCTTATTTTTCTTTAGTGCTTCTCTATCTTTTTTAGTAATATCAAAGTAACAAATAACCGTCATTTTAACATTGCCTTCAAAGAAATGTTTTACTGTAGAATTATACATAAGTCTAATCCAATTTTCATAAAGTACAGTTTGTTCAGGTGTATAAGCATTGCCAGTTGATGTACTCATTCTAGGTCGTGCCTTTGCCTTTGGTTCTCCATCTATTGTAAAATTAATCTTCATTGCCTCTCCTTAATCCTCTATATAATAAAATTCCGCTTCTCCTACTTCACATTCATGAACTATCCAGTCACGTGCTTTACTACTACTATAATAAATATAGTTAAATAAAAATTCCTTAATTTCATCTTTTTCAACTTCAACTTTAATCTTTGTTTTGCAATTCTCACAATCATCCCTACTGCATCTATCACAATACATTTCAACCTTCATTAATTTACCTATTTCTTTTTTTAATAGTCTTAAATTCTCTCTATCTTTTCTTAATTCATCTAAATCTTCTAGTGCTATAGTTGCTGTTGCAGATTCTAACATTTACTCTTCCTCCTTAAATTTTTATTTTATTCCTAGCTCAACATACCCATTTCCCAATTTAACAAGATACTCAATCTCTTTGTTTACTTCGATTTCTGTAATTTTTTTATCTTTAAATGACTGTAATATAACTGTATCTCCTGTTCTAAAATCTGCTATATGCTCTACTTCAATTTGTTTTTTATTCTTAATTACATCTTTAAAAGTACTAGAAGCTATCTGCAATTCATGTATCATACAATCACCTCTTTATAAGTCAAAGTAAGTCTATAACATTCTAGTTTCATTCACAAACTTACCTTGACTATTTACTTTTTACAAATTACTTAGTTGGAACTGCATTATCCTCTATTTCCCAAAGATGAAAGCAATTTTCATGTAAATTTATATATTCTTGTTTTGGTGGCAATATCTGTACTATAGTCTTATTTGGTTTCATTAATTTATATCTAACATACTTAATTTCATTCCAATTAGGAAATCTTTTTTCATTTGATATAGTTAGATGCTCTTTTCCATTTTCAACTGAATATATAACATTGCTCCCAGTATCCATATTATATATTTTCACATTTTTAGCCCCTAATCTTTCAAGCGATTCTTTTGCAAGAATGGACCTATCATTTTTATTCTCAACTAATAACATTTTATTCCCTCCAAATTTTATAAATAATTTTCTGCTTCCTTCTTCAACCATATTTTATGTGCTATATCACAATCTTTGCTTTCGCAATCTATCTTAGTATTTTTGCAACTACCACAAATCTCTTTCCCAAATTCCTTATACACTTCTCTTTCATCAAGATTCTTTGACTTGCACATTTCTTTATTAGTCATATGCTCACCTCTTATAATCTTCAAATTTATCTACACTTCTGAAAATAATCTTATTATTAACCCATCTTTGCAACCTTCTATACTTATGATGGCATTTCCATTTTTCAAATATCATGATATAAGGGTCATAATCTAACTCTTTTAATTTATAAACACGCTCTAAATCTTCTTCAAAAGTAGTATTGAAATTAGTAAGAACATAAACGCCTAGTTTTTGTTTTTTAAAGTTCAATTTACTTCTAAATTCTTTCAGCTTGTCATATGTATTGAACTCATAATTGTCCCATGCAAAATGGATCCGTTTTATTTTAATTCTGTTAATCATTTCTGCTTTTTTCTCTGTCATAAGTCTTATATCAAGCCCTTGAGTGAAATCAACCCAAGCTTTGCTATCTATAAGTTGCTTTAAGAGTTCTTCCCACTTACTACAAGCTAAAATATTAGGGTCTAATAGCTTAATCTCTTTTTGCCCCCTCCAAAACTGGTTTAAATCGGCTACCTTATAACTTTTATTCCCTTCCTTTTTTTGAACTATGCAAAACTCACACCCTCGTGGACAACCTCTTGTCAAATAGCCATAAGCGACATTTTTAATATCATATAAATCATAATCTGGATACATAAATTCAATCTGTGATGGCAATTTATTCTGTAAATCATATCCTGTGCCACCCTTTATGACTTCCTTAGCATTTATAACTGTGCAATCATCATCTGAGAAAGTAAATACTTTGGTTTTATATACTTTGTCATATTCCTCAAAGAAGTTTACAAATTCCACTTTATCGCCTTGTTGTTTGTGGTATGCACTTATTTTCATTAAAGCTAAGTTAGGAAAGTTATGTCCATCAATATCTATTAAGCCTATTTTCATATGAGCACCTACTTCTCATTATAGAAAGTAACATTTTTAATAATTATATCTACAGTTCCATTAGCATTATGTCTAATGCCATACTTCATAAAATCCTCAAAATCATCCATTTTGCCTTTTATCTCAATCCCTGTATCTGTTTTTATATGTCTATTTTTCAGATTTTTCTCAACCCATTTTTTATCAATATTAAAACTTCCATCAAGACCTTTTTCCTCTGCATGGTACTTAAAACTATCTTTTAAATCTTCCTTTATTGCTATTTCAGTAAACTCATTTATATCAAGTTTTTGCTTTTCTCTTAGCATATAAAGTAAGATACTTCTTACGTCTTCGCCCTGCTTCATATCACTATATAAATCCGCTATAAAAGCATCTACCAAGCCTTTAAACACCTTAGTTTTGTACTTATCATCTTTAATTTTAGTAGCATTTAAAAACTCTGTAACGAACTTAGAATTAGTTTCTTCCTTTTCTGCATCCTTGTCTAAGACTCTTAAATGATACTCGTCATTCATCCCACTCAAGCCAACCAAAGTAGCAATTTTAATTGCTTTAGTTTCTTGAATATTAACTTCATTTTTAGACATCTGTATATTAAATTTATCATCTTCAAACTCAATAGAATGAGTATACGACTTGTTGTAATCAAGTTTTAATATAGCAATTCCCTTTTCATCTTTTTCAGTATATAAGCATATTGCTAAGTCACAAGATTCTAATGTAGCATTCACTTTCATAATCTCAAATAAATAAGCTGCTATTTCTTTAGAGTTACTTAAAAATGAGTTTTCATCATATATTATCTGTTCACAACATTTCTTAATTAGATTGTTACTATAGTCATTAAATACTGCTTTTCTGATGTCATTATCTCTTAATACTTTGTTGATTTTCTTTTGAAAGAAAACTTCAATATCTTGACTAACTCTACCCTCAAAATCATTTAGTATTGGAGTATCGCTATTCTTATCCAAAACATGTATTATAAATTTATGTATTATCATAATTTCACCCCTTGTTTTCATTTTTAAGAGTCGCAAAACACTTCA
Source organism: Clostridioides sp. LIBA-6822 (assembly GCF_056688955.1). NCBI lineage: Bacteria > Bacillati > Bacillota > Clostridia > Peptostreptococcales > Peptostreptococcaceae > Clostridioides > Clostridioides sp. LIBA-6822. Next base: position 4,003,021 of record NZ_CP196995.1, read on the forward strand.
ACAATAATTTATATTAAAATTCATTTTGCAACTCTATAAACTGTTTTTGTTAGATATTTTCTGTATATAAAAATCCTTTCAATCTTTCTATTTCTCTGTTTATTTCATCATTCCAAATTTTTATAGCTCTATCTTTATTTAAAGAAGCAACATAACCACTACATTTGGCATCAAGTCCACTTTTATTAATAACTCTTAAAAATTGACCATTCCTTCCTACTTTATATCTACCTTTTGTTTCCTCTAATATTTCAACTTCCTCTAACCCTTGTGAACTGCATATATAAATCTTATTCATTATTCTTCTACCTCACTTTCAAGCCATTTTTCGCATCCTTCAATACAACTAGTTGGATAATAGCAATCATTCTTATTTCCATAAATACAACAACTACACTCTGCATCACATTTAAATAAAAACTCCATTAAACTTTCTTTATCCCTAGTTACTTTTTCAAAATTAGTCACTTTCTTTTTTGCTTTCTCTCCAAATTTTTCGTAGCATACTGGACACATATGTTTACCTGTACTGATTAATTCATTTCCAATATTCTTTTTATATAGCTCGATACATCCCCTATTATTTTTTTCAAATATTTTCTTACAAAAATCACACTGTATGACTTTACTCATTTTTTAATGCCTCCTCGATTAAATTCAAAATAAGGTTTTTTGTTTCCAGTTTCATGGTCAATCAATTTTAGAATATACTCTTTAGTCAACTTACTATTTTTACTTTTTTCAATAATACATTTTGCGAATGCTTCTTTATATTCATTGCTATATACATAGTTTGGTAAGTCATTCCACTCAAATATTGTTTTAAAAAATAAGTTTAAACCTTCTTCGACGCTGATATTCATTTTTCTAACATCCCCTCATATTCATACTTGCTCAATATTTTTATAGCTATATCAATAGCTTTATTTACAGAACACTTTCTCTTATTTATTATCTTTTCAGCTAATTTAATTACTTGTTCCACATTTGCTAATACCATCTGACACCTCTTGAATATATCTAGCTTTCCATCCATTTTTAGAAACCTTACCTGTTCTTGCTAAGTTAGCAATATGAACATCTGTAAAATGCACATATTTACTTGCTTCAACAGTAGTATCAAATACTTTAGTTTCTCCAGTTCTAATATTGAAACACTCTACTTTCTTGCCCTTTCTACCTTGCACATTATTATTTATTTGCAAATCAATAACATTTTCTCGCTTATTTTTAATTCTTACTTTTTTTAGATTATTTTCATACATAATTTCTAAATCCATAGTTTTCTCTAACAGCTCTCCTGCATCTATCCAAACTTTAGCCATGTTTATCCCCCTTATTCAGCTGGCATTTCAAATACTTTCTCTTGATTGTGTCTAACTCTGCAAGAATCTATATAATCCATTCTTACTCCATTTTCTATAAACTCTTGTATCTCATTTAACACTTGTATAGCTCTTTCCTTACTTTCATATTCAGCTATTTTTCTATTTTCATTTTCAAGTATTGCATACATTCGATTAAAACCTATTTCAACCCTATCAGTTCTCATTAAACCTAATTTATCTTGACTTCTAATTATTATCATTTCTATTCCTCCAATATTTTTATTTAACTTCTAGGAAGTAATATTGTATAATTACTCCCTAGATTAGTTAGCTCAACTGAACTTCTCCTTCTGACTTTTTTTAATAATCTCATCTAATTCATCAGATGTGTATTTAGTAAATGTCTCATTAAAATTATGAAACTTAGTCTTTTTTGTCTCTGAAATGCTTTTACTTTTATCTTTTCTAAAGTTATCATCATTGCTATAGACTGTTTTCAGATATTTAAAACTTTTACCATCACATTCTTTATATATTTCTATAGCTACTAAAAGCCTTTCTATATCCCAATCTTTAATTATATTACACATATTTTTACTTATTGTTAATTGTGTCATTTCTTCAATTATTTTCTTCTTTTCCTCCACCTCACTGGTTTGGTTACAAGGTATAGTAGAAGGATATAGTGGATGGGTTTTTCGTTCCGGATTTTTATCCGTTTGGGTCGGATTTTTATCCGAGTGGTTCGGATTTATATCCGAGCAGTCGGATTTATTTCCGACCTGTTGATAACTATCACTAATCAACTCTATGTACCTATATCCTAATTTATAGTAACTCCATGTACCACCTTGCTTTAATGTAGCATGTTCTAATATACCTATTTTATCTAGCTTTTTGAGTACTCTATAAATAGTGTCATGCTTCTCTGTATAAAGAATTGGTAGCTCTTTAATAACCCCAGAATAATCAACCCAATAATATTCAATTCCATTAATAAGTTTTCTTGCCATCCTGCCACTACCTAGAAAATCTACAAACCATCTCAATATAAGTAAATCCTTTGTATTTAATCCTAATTCTACTGCCTTTTTCTGACTGAATCCTAATATTGTATATTTCAAGGTGCTTCACCTACTTAATCAAAATTCATAGTATCTTCCATACTCATTTGACTATCTTTGTTTTCAATTTCTTCTTTTATCTCTACTTCATCCTCTTTTACTTCCTCAAACTTAGCATCTATAAAATCATCTTTTGGTTCATATTCACTTAGTAATTCAATTAATTCATCTACTTCCTCAAACTTTAATTCTTTTAAATCAAATCCATTACTCTCACAAAATTCTTCTAACTTTGATGTATCTTTTTTATTCTCATAATCATATAAACCTTTCGTTGATGCTAATTTAAGTATTCCTTGTTTTTGCGATGGGCTTGCCTTACCTATTTCAATAGGCTTTTGAGGTAATTTATCGGGTACAATCTTTATTTCTGCGCTATCATATAATCCTTGCAAATCTTCTGGAAATGCTTCTCTTAAAGCTGTAACAATTGCACATTTTCTTATCATTACACAAGGCATTTGCTTCCAAGTAGCTTGGCTCTTTGAATACTCTTCTAAAGACACTACAGACTTTATAGGGAACTTCATACCTCTTACTGATACTTCACACCATCCACCGATTAATTCCTCTTGAGGTAGTTTTAAACTGCCCTCTCTTTCAAATACTTCTCCATTTTTATTTACAGTTACTATCCCAGCTTTCATACCTTCAAAGTTAGGATTTTTATTTGCTCTTTTTACAAATACATCTTTACCAACTACTATGTTTGCCGGTGAATTACCAAACTTTATTAAATATGCTTCTTTTATAAAAGGATTTAGTTTCTGAGCCTTACATAATTCTATAAACATTAGAACTTCTTGGTCTGTTACATTTCCACTACCACTTACTAGATAATTCTTTACTGTTGTATAATCAAGTATTTGTCCTGACTCTAAAGTACATGTCGCTAATTCTAAAGCCTTATTATTCATTTTCCAACCCCTCCATATCTTTTATATTTCTTCTTAAAACTGACATAAAGCCATTTACATAATCTCCATATTCATTTTTCTTTTCATTATCTTTTAAATGCTCTTTAAACTGTTCTAAAGTCCACTCTTTTTTATGTTTTTCTATACAAGATTTTAAGGCTGATATTTCTCCAAACCTTTCATCCAAATCAATTTCATCAACTATAGTAAACTGTGAAAAAAATAATCTATCTTCTAAATCATTAATTATCTCATTTCTAGTTTTCATTTCTTCCCCCTTGTGCTATAATATAGCTATAATTTATTTGTATCTATTTTTGATTAGAGCCAGTCGTAATGGCTCTTTTCTTATATCTGTACCTCTATAGGTCTATCTCTTTCAAGTTCTTCTTGTGTTATCATAAACTCCCTAAATTCAGTTGATGCTTCTAGCTCTATATCATGTTCCAACCCTTGTAATATATTTTCACTTGCAAACTTAACAGCTTCCCACCACATTAAACTACTATTGTTTTTTGTGCCTTGCAATTTACTTATTTCTTTTTTAGCCTGTTTAATTTGACCTATTGCTATTAATCTAGCTGCTTCCATCTAAATACACCCCTTCACTTAATCTCTATTTTGAAATAATCCTGCTAAACATATTGCAAATAAACCTACCATTATTAAAACTGCCATTTTATTTCCTCCTAGGATAAAACTTTAATCTTATAATAGTTATCTTGAATATCTTCTATTGTTAATGCTTGATACTCCATACAACCCCTCTCTTTATCAAGATAAGCTAAGTTTAATTCATTTTCAGTTGCTACAACTATAATGCAATCTCTTTCGCCTTCATATAATGAATTTATTCTTATTGTTTTACCTACTTCAAGATTTTCTAAATTAAAAGTAATTTTTAAAACTTCCATAATTAATCCCCCTCTCTTAAATTTCAGGTCCTCTTTGTTTACATTCTTCCATATAAGCTACACACTCTGCATAAAACTTTGGTGTAGGGACTTTTTTATGTTTTTTACAGAATCTTAGAAACCATCTTAGAGTCATTTAAATCACCTCCATTCTACTCTTGGCTTCTTCTATTACCTCGCTTAAATCTTTTCCTTTGCTTCGTTCTATAAAATCATCCAAATCATAACTCGCTATTTTTGTAGCTCTTTTATTTCGTATCACTGGAATTAGACCTAAATCAATTAAATCTTTCAATGTTTCCTTACCTATATTTAATCTTTTTCTAACTTTTTCTTTTGGTATTAATTCGTTTGGATACCCTCTTTGCATTAATATAACTATTTTTTCTCTATCTGTTTTTTTCTCTATTTCTTGTTTTGCATTTTTTACTTCTTGTAGTATTATTGTTTTTATACTTTCATTAAAAAGTTCTCCAATATTTAAATTTTCCATATTAAACCACCACCATTTTAAGAATATTCTGTATTTAATTTTCAAAGTTTTAACTTAGCATTGATAATTGTTGATTACTTTTTTCTGTATCTGGTAATATGTTATTTACTCTTAACAAGTCATATAAAAACAATCTTCCCTTTTGAGTCCATTTAGTTGTCATCTTTGAACCAATTGTCCCATTACTTCTAATTATCTCTATTGTGTCTGAATGAGTGTAACTCTTACCTTGATGCTCTTTATATAAAAGCCATTGCTCGCTTTGCTTGTATTGCACTTTTAATTCATGAAGTAATTTATTCATTTCTGCACCACTCATGCCATAATCTTTTGCAATTTGTGTTATTGTAACTAGACTATCGCTTTTTAATATTTTATCTGTATAATCAGCCTTAGGTTTGAGTTCACTTATAACTTGGTCTTTCATTTTACTTTCTAATTGTAATTGCTCTTTTTCCTCAACTTCTACTAATAACTGTTGCAATGCTTCTTTATATGTAGCTGGTAATTTAGGTTGTTCTTTTTCTTTTACTCTAAAGTAGTTATTAACTAATTCTCTTTGTACTGTCCATGCTAAATCATCTGTTAGAGATTTTACTAACATTAGATAACCACTTTCAGTTATTAGAATCCCATTTGGAGCAAATTTACTAAAACCATATAACTCTAAGCTTGGTACGATTTTCGTACTGACCTCAAAATAATCAACATTTTCTATAAAATATTTTTTATTCTCGGTGAAATTTCTTTTTGCTGTTCCTTCTGCTCTTTCATGAATTAAATCAATTTCTTTAAATGTTATAACTCTTTCACCTTTAAACTCTTTAATTTGCAATTCCTTATCATTTATTAGAACTAAGTTGTTCATACAATTTTCTCCTTCCTATATTGTCTTCTTTGAAAGTTTCAGAATTAAAATTGATTTAAAAATGTCTTCTAATTCTTGCATTACTTCATTCCAAACTTCTTCTTCATCTTCATCAATCACATCATCTTCAACTATGTCTATGAAATCATCTTCCTTTTTTAGATAATCTTTAATTTCTTTATGTAATTTTAGAGTTATACTTGAAAGACTTTTCATTTCCAGCTTTGGCAAAAACATTACTCCTGCTTCTGTAGTTCTTCTAACATGTTCATATCCTAATAAGTTGTTGTTGTAAATAGAAACCATTTTGGCTACTACTGTATTTGGTGGTATCCTTTTATCATTCTCATATGCTCTTAAACTCTCTACTGATATATCTAGTAGCTCTGATACTTTTTCTTGTGTTAGATTGGTATTTTCTCTTGCATTTTGATAAATATTTTGGTATTCGTATGACATTCAGTTTTCCTCCATTTAGTATTATAATTAGTCTATAACTAAAAATACTTAATTATTGTGACATTCAGTTACTCTTATTTATAAAGTATAATAATTTCAAATAAATTTAGATATTGTATTCGTTAATTATGCTTTCATCCTTAGTTTCATATCGCAACATTTTTCCCGAAAAAGATTTCATCTGGGAAAGCATCTTCTAGTGAAACATTTAATGCTTGTGAGATATTTATTGCCACTGTTATGCTTGGATTTCTTCTGCCAGATTCAATCAAAGAATAGGAAGACCTACTTATTTTTGCGTTTTCAGCTACATTTTTTTGTGTTATTCCAAGTTTGTGTCTTAATTCATATAATTTGTATCTTTTTATATTATTCATTTTTCCACCTCGTTTCATTTTGTAACATCTTATGTTTATATTATAATGTTACAATATGTAACTGTCAAGATATTTTTTAAATTTTAGTTACACATTGTTACTAAAATTGAAATGTTACATTTTGTAGAGTATAATAAATTTAAAGGAGGTGCATTATGCTAGGAGAAAAAATTAAAAGTCTTAGATTGGAAAAAAATATGACTCAAGAAGAATTTGCTGAAAGTTTATGTATTTCCAGACCAGCCTTATCTTTATATGAATCAAATAAAAGAAAGCCTGATTTTGAAGTTTTAAAAAAAATTGCTGAATACTTTAATGTTTCTATAGATTTTTTACTTGATAATAACATAAAGGACAAAACTAATTATACCAATAAAAACAACTCAAGTTCAAAAATAGGTTCAAATGAAACAGATGAGGAAGTAGAAGCGTTAGTTGATATGATATACGAATTAGATAAAGATGATAGGGCAACCGTTACAAAAATACTTGATGCTCTAATTAATAAGCATAAATAAAGATATTTTTATTTATGCTTATTAATTTTATAATGCTCAAACATAATAAATTAATAAACAATATTATACTTTCTATTTTTTTAAAGGTATATAATATCGTTTATATAAATTAGTTTCTAAATGTCACTTAAATCATTCTTAATGTACGCACCTTATTACCTTTATTATAATTAATAAAAATATGTATGCTTATTTCTCTTTTAATTCTATATAGAAATATATTACTAGTTTCATAAAACTTTCATAATCATATTTATATTCTTCCTTTAATTTTTTTATAATAGCAACTAGTCTTTCTCTATCATTTTGCATATTATCACCCCTTTTGCCTCACACAAGAACTTACGTTCGCTGAAATAGTTAGAATCTACCCTTTTTTAAACTTCATTGCAAATTGAATAAAACTAAAACTGTATTTTGAAATTACTCTTCTTATATTTACTTTATCTAGATAAAGTTATTTCTTAACTACATTCTAGCACAAATTTCCAACAAAAAGTGTGCGAATATTGCACATTTATTACAAGAAATTACACAAACTAACATATATAAAATAATCTAAAAGGCAGGTTAAATATATGTTAAAAGAATTACGAAAAAAGAAGAAATTAACACAAACAGAGTTAGCAAAAAGAGTTGGTTGTCATAGAAGTCAAATTTCTAGGTTGGAAAACAATGAGGATAAAGATTTAACTATCCCTATTCTTATAGAATTAGAAATAGCTTTAGGATTAGAAGAGAAATATTTAGTAAATTATTTTTCTGATGAATATATAAAAAAAAGAAAATTATATAAATAATTCGAATGCTTCTATCAAATACTATTTTTAATATATAATATTATTTGAGGTGAATAAATTGAATTTAAATTTTAATAAAAAGAAAAAACTTGAATTAAACGAAGAAGAATTTGAATTGATTGAAAATTGGTTAGGTAATAGCTATGCAGGAGATATAACCATACCTGATATTGTTGACTTTTCTTTAGAAACAGACATAGAGTATGTAAAAATAGTTAATTATTTAGCTGAGAAAGTAATGGCAACTCAAAATAAAAAACATTAAATATCTATATCTCTAAAAACTGTTGATTATGAGGATGAATGTCTTTTATCAATAGTCTTTTTTTTATTTACTCTTAATTTTATTTATTTTGTTTAAACTTATATATGCTATTATATAATTACATAAAAATCTTTTGAGAGGAGAAATTTTATGAAAGGTGGAGTAAGAAAACGTGGTGAAAAATGGTATTACTACTTTGATTTAGGAACTATTAATGGAAAAAGAAAAAAGATAGAAAGAGTTGGTGGCAAAACTAAAAAAGAAGCTGAAAAAGCTTTAAGAGATGCAATAAATGAATTTGATAATGCTGGTGTTGTTTTTGATGAAAGTAACATAAGTTTATTAGACTACTTAGACTTTTGGTATAAAGAATATGTAATGCTAAATTGTAAATATAATACACAACAATATTATAAACAAACAATTGAAAATCATATAAAACCTGCACTTGGTGTTTACAAATTAAAAACAATAACTCCAACAATTTTGCAAAAATTTATAAATACTAAATATAGAGATGGGTTTAGTAAAAACTCAATTAATAATTTTTATACTGTACTAAGTACTTCTTTAAAATCTGCTGTATATCCCTATAAATATATAAAAGAAAACCCTATGCAGTATGTTAAGATGCCAAAAATGAAACAAATAAAAGAAAAGGAAACTTTAAAAATAATAAGCATAGAGGACTACAATAAAATATTAAATAGATTTCCTAAGGAGTCTAATTTTTATATACCTTTACAAATCGGATTTTATACTGGTATGAGGATTGGAGAAGTTACAGCACTAAGATGGGATGATATAGACTTAGAAAATAAAACTATAAATGTTCGACATACTCTGATAGATAAAGGGAAGGGGCAATTTGAACTTGGTACTCCAAAAACTGCAAGTTCTCAAAGGGTTATACATATTGGTGATAAACTAGTTAAGATACTAAAGGAACGCAAAAAATTTAACAAGGAAATGAAATTAAAATTAGGAGAATGGTATATTGATTCAAACTGGGTGTGTACTAAAGATAATGGGGAACATATAACAGCCAATAGTATAAAATATTTAAGTAGAGTTATAAATTATGAACTTGAAATAGATTTTAATTTCCATAGTTTAAGACATACACATGCTACAATGTTATTAGAAAATGGTGCTAATATAAAAGATATACAAAAACGACTTGGGCACAATAGAATATCAACTACAATGGACACTTATTCACATGTAACTGATAAAATGAAAAATGAGACCGTAGAGATTTTTGATAATATTGTAGACTAAATTTGCCACCGAAAACGCCTTACGGTGGCAAATCGGTGGCAAATACAATATATTACCAATATATTAATCTATATAAACGTTGCTATTGCTTGATTACCTTAGCTACAGTTTCCACATGTGTAGAATGAGGGAACATATCTACAGGCTGAGCCTCGACACATTTAAATCCGTGCATATTTAGATAATCTAAATCTCTCGCTAAAGTAGATGGATTACAAGAAACATAAACTATCCTCTCAGGATTCATTGAAACAATAGTCTCTAGAACCTTTTCGTCACATCCCTTTCTAGGTGGGTCTACAACTACAACATTCGCAGTTTTACCCTGACTGTACATCTTAGGTACAACCTCTTCTGCCTTACCAACATAGAATTCTGCATTATGTATGTTGTTTAATCTAGCATTTATCTTAGCATCCTTTATAGCGTCTTCTATAATTTCTATTCCATAAACTTTTTTAGCCTTTTGTGCCAAAAATAAAGATATTGTACCTATACCACAGTAGATATCAAAAACAGTATCAGTATCCTTTAGACTTGCATACTCAAGAGCTTTATCATATAATACTTTAGTTTGGACAGGATTTACTTGGAAAAATGATAATGGTGAAATCTCAAACACTAAGTCACCTATATAATCATTTATTTTACCATCACCATAAATAACTATATTTTCTCTTCCTAAAATAGTATTCGTATCTTTTTGATTTACATTTACAACCAAAGTTTTAAAACCAGGTATATTTTCTTTAAGTACAGAAGCTAATTCTTTAAGATATGGAAGTTTATTTCCATTAGCTACTAATACAACCATCACTTCTTTAGTTGTAAAACCTATTTTTGTTACTAAGTGTCTAATTAATCCTGTATGAGTCTTTTCATCATATATACTTACCTTATAGGCTCTTATATATGTTTTTATTATCTTAACAATTTTATCATTTATCTCATGTTGTATTACGCATTTTTCTGTTGATATTACATCATGAGTCTTCTTTTTGTAAAAGCCAATAATTGGAACACCATCATTCTTTTGTATTGGAAATTGTGCTTTATTTCTATATCTATATGGATTCTCCATTCCTATAGTGTTATGAACTTCTACGTCATCTAACTTACCTATTCTAGCAAGTACTTGTTTCACTTCATTCGTTTTCATTTCAAGTTGCTTATTATAATCTAAATCTTGTATCTGACATCCTCCACAATCCCTAAGATTGTCATTACACATTCTTTTTACTCTAAACGGAGACTTCTCTATTATTTCAACAATATCTCCTACAGCATAATTTTTCTTTACTTTATTAATCCTAACTTTTACCTTATCTTGTATTAATCCGCCCTCTACAAAAACTGTAATACCATTGTACTTTCCTACTCCTACTCCGCCTTGTCCAATGTCTACTATATCTACAATATACACCTCGTTTTTCGAAAGCATAAATCACCCTCCAATCAATCTATTATATTTTAATCTTTACAAACTTTTTTCTTTAAATTTATATTAAAATATTGCTATTAACTAAACTATATTTTTTACTAAGCTACAATATTTTATTTTACCAAAAAAAAAGGAGCTTATAAAGCCCCTTGACAAATAAATTTATTATTTTTCCTATAAAACTCTAGTTGAACCTCTATATACCACACCTCTTGATGCATCCACAGTTACAACTTCTCCATTTTCTACTAGATTTGTTATATCTGTTGCAGACACAATAACTGGTATATCTAAATTTATACCTACAATAGCTGTATGTGATGTCATTCCACCATTCTCCGTTACTACAGCTCCTGCTTTCTCTATATAATTGTTCATTTCAGCATCAGTAGTCGTAGAAACAAGTATATCTCCTTCATTGAAATCTACACAAGTCTCTCCATTCTTTATTACACGAACTTTACCTTCCACTGTTTGAGTACCTACACCTATACCTTGAACAATTTCTTCACTTATTACATGAACTTTTATTAAGTTAGTAGTTCCGCTCACCCCTACTGGTACTCCAGCAGTTATAACTACTAATTCTCCATTATCTATATAATCTGCTTGTCTAGCTGCCTCTATTGCTTTTTCTATAACTTCATCTGTATTTCCTGCAACAGAAGATTTAACTGGATAAACTCCCCATGTAAGAGCTAGTTTATTCATAGTCTTTTCATTATTTGTAGTAGCTATTATTGGAGATTTTGGTCTAAACTTAGATACCATTCTAGCAGTATATCCCGAAGAAGTAGACGTTATTATAGCTGATGCATTTAAATCTACTGCTGTTGTACAAGTTGCATGACTTATTGCATCTGTTACAGTAACATTATTAGTTCCATTTTCCTTTAGTAATCTATCATAATCTAAAGTTTCTTCTGTTCTTTTTGCTATTGTAGCCATCATTTTTACTGCTTCTACAGGATATTTTCCAGCAGCAGTTTCTCCAGATAACATTATCGCATCTGTTCCATCATATATAGCATTAGCAACGTCTGTAACTTCTGCTCTTGTTGGTCTTGGATTTCTTATCATAGAATCAAGCATTTGAGTAGCAGTTACAACTGGTTTTGCTAATTCATTACATTTTTTTATCATCATTTTTTGAACTATTGGCATCTCTTCAGTAGGTATCTCAACACCTAAGTCACCTCTAGCCACCATTATACCATCAGAAACTTTTAATATTTCATCTAGGTTCTCTACACCTTCTTGGTTTTCTATCTTAGATATTATTTGTATATCAGTTGCATTATTATTTTCTAGTATTTCTCTTATCGCTAGTACATCAGATGCCTTTCTTACAAAAGAAGCTGCTATATAATCTATACCTTGACTTATTCCAAACTCTATATCACTTATATCTTTAGGAGTTATTGCTGGTAAATTTATCTTAACACCAGGCACATTTACTCCCTTGTGATTTTTAACTATCCCTGAATTTTCAACAATACAAACTATATCTTCTACATTTATTTCTTTTACTCTTAAGCCAACTAGACCATCATCTATTAATATAGAATCTCCTGCTTTAACGTCTTCAGCAAGACCTTTATAGCTTACTGTACACATTTCTTTAGTTCCCATAACATCTTTCATAGTTATAGTGAACTTTTGCCCTTCTTCTAAAAATACCTCTGGGTCTTCAAAATTACCTGTTCTAATTTCTGGACCTTTAGTGTCTAATAATATAGCAACTGGCTTATTTAATTTCTCTCTAACTTTTTTTGCCATATCTATTCTTTCCTTATGTTCTTCATGTGAACCATGAGAAAAGTTAAATCTACACACATTTAGACCATTTTGCATAAGTTGAGTTAAAACTTCTTCGCTTTGTGATGCTGGACCTAGTGTACAAACAATTTTTGTCTTCTTTACATTATTTAACATATTTGCTCCTCCTGAGATATTATTCCACAGATTTATTTTTAATACTAAAACTTATATAGATAATATTTTTGCCATCTCATAAGCTTCTTTGTCAAACACTTTCTTTTGAGCTAAAGCCTCACTTATTTCTAAATCAATTATCTTATTTTCTTTTATTCCTACGACTCTAGCTGATTTTCCATCTAGTAATAATTCTACTGCTCTTACACCAAGTCTACTTGCTAGTATTCTATCAGATACAGTTGGACTTCCTCCTCTTTGGACATGCCCCAATACGGTTACTCTTAAGTCTGCCCCTGACTCTTTTTTAAGTTCTTTTTCTAAATCGCTAGCACTTCCGACACCTTCTGCCAAAACGATTATACTATGTCTCTTACCTCTTTTTTGAGTAGTCTTTAGTCTTAAAGCAACTTCATCAACTTTAATTTCTACTTCTGGTACTATTATAGTTTCAGCTCCCCCTGCAAGACCTGCATATAGAGCCAAATCTCCACAGTGTCTTCCCATGACTTCTACTATATTAACTCTTTCATGAGAAGATGATGTATCTCTTATCTTACCTATAGCATCTATAATAGTATTCATTGCAGTGTCAAATCCTATAGTATAATCCGTATATGCTAAATCGTTGTCTATAGTTCCTGGTATACCTATAGCTGGAAATCCTAAATCGCTAAGTTTTTGAGCTCCTGTAAATGAACCATCTCCACCAATTACAACTAAACAATCGATTTTATACTTTTTAAGAATTTTTACTGCTTTTAATCTACCTTCTTCTGTTTTAAATTCTTCACATCTAGAAGACTTTAATATAGTTCCCCCTCTGTGTATAATATCTCCAACAGAAGATAAATTCATTTCAGTTAAATCTTCCTCTAGTAATCCCTTATATCCTCTATTGATTCCATATACTTTGCATCCATAATAGATTGCTGATCTTACAACCGCTCTAATCGCAGCATTCATTCCTGGAGCATCTCCTCCACTTGTTAGTAATCCTATAGTTTTCATCTTTTTCCTCCTTGGATTTTATGTCAATTTTTTATTATAATCATTGTTATTATATGTTAATGGACTTTTTTTGTCCCTATATCATTTTTCAATCCCATCAAGACTAAAAAAATTAAATGTCCTTAAATGTCCATTTTGTGATATTATATCACAAAACGGACAATATTTTTCATATTATTATAATATATTTAGATTTTTATCCGAAAAATTAAGCTTTTATTTTTATGTTATCTTTAGGAAGTAACTTTTCTAAGTTATTTATAAATTCATCACATATACAAGTCAATACTCCTGTCATTTTATATGCTTTACGCTTACCATTTATATTTTCATCCATAGGATATAGGTATATACTATCATTGCCTGGATGCTGTTTAGCTATTTCTACAATATTATTAGTTGTATCTGTATCAGACATACTATCTATTTTCAAATACAATTTTTTACCACTTTGTGGTTTAATATCTTGTATATTTTTAGTTCTTCCTGAATTATAGTTTCTAGTTGCAAAATCAGTGCTATCGTTTATATCTTTTATCTCTCTAGCTATAAGTTTTGCATTTTCGCCTTCTTTTATACTTAATGTTCCTTTTACATAGATTATATTGTCTTCATTTAAAATGACATTGTATTTTTGTAATAATTGAGGAAAAACTACTATTTCTATAGCTCCATACAAATCTTCTAATTCAATAAACGCCATAATTTCATTTCTCTTTGTAGTTTTTATAGTTTTATTCACAATCATTCCGCCCATTATGGCATCTGTTTCATTCATTTGTATATATGCTTCTTCATCCTCTTTTAATGAATTTAATTTTCCATTATCTATAGATGTTTTTTCTTGCAACTCTTTTTCAAATTGTGATAAAGGATGTCCACTTACATACATTCCCAGTACTTCTTTTTCAAGATTAAGTCTCTCTCTTTCTTCATATTCTTGTCTTTTAGGTAAACTATATATTTGTTGAAAATCATTATCTTCTTCACTATCTCCAAAAGCATCAAATAGAGAAATTTGACCTTGAACATTTTTCTTTCTATCCATAGATACACTTTCTAATAAACTTTCATAACCAGCCATTAAACTAGCTCTATTTTCACTTATATTATCAAAAGCTCCACATTTTATTAAGCTTTCTATTACTCTCTTATTTGTATCTTTTTGGTCTAACCTCTTAACTAAATCTACTAAATCTACAAATAATCCATTCGATTCTCTTTCGTCAATTATATTGTTTATTATGTTTACACCAACATTTTTTACAGCAGCTAGACCAAATCTTATATTATTACCTTCAACTGAAAACTTTGAAAAACTTTTATTTATATCTGGAGGCAATACATCTATTTCTAATGCTTTACATTCTCTTATATACTCAACTACCTTGTCAGTATTTCCCATGACACTCGTTATCAACGCCGCCATAAATTCAACTGGATAATATGTTTTTAGATAAGCTGTCTCATATGCTAAAACTCCATATGCCGCCGCATGTGATTTATTAAATGCATAACGAGCAAAGTCTATCATATCATCAAATATTTTATTAGCTATTTCCTCTTCTACACCATTTCTAATGCAACCTGCGATTTCTATATTGCCATCTTCATCAAATTTACCATGGATAAAATATTGTCTTTCTTCTTCCATTACATCCATCTTTTTCTTACTCATGGCTCTTCTAACCAAGTCACTTCGACCGTAACTATAACCACCCAAATCTCTAACAACCTGCATAACTTGTTCTTGATATACCAAACAACCATATGTTACTTCCATTATAGGTTTTAATTTTTCATGTAGGTAGGTTACATCTTTTGGATTGCTTTTGTTTTTTATATATGCAGGTATAGAATCCATTGGGCCTGGTCTAAACAGAGATATTCCCGCTACAATATCTTCAAAGTTGTCTGGTCTTAGTTGCTTTATAAAGCTTCTCATACCAGCACTCTCCAATTGGAATACTCCTAATGTGTTTCCAGATGATAACATCTCATATACCTTTGGGTCATCATAATCCATCTTTGAAAAGTCTATTTTTTCTGTATAGTTTTTTATAACTCTATTTTTTTCTATTAAATCAAGAGTGTCTCTTATAACTGTAAGTGTTCTTAATCCAAGAAAGTCCATCTTTAAAAGACCCAGTTCTTCAAGTGTCGTCATAGTAAATTGTGTTGTTATTGCATCTTGATGTTTATATAGAGGCACATACTCATCTACAGGATTTTTTGATATAACTACTCCTGCTGCATGAGTAGAAGCATGTCTTAACATTCCTTCTATCTGTTTAGATATATTTATTATCTCTTTTGTTTCAGGGTCTTGGTCATACAACTCTTTAAGGTTAGGATTTGTATCTAGAGCTTTATCTATTGTCATTCCCAAAGCAAAAGGAATTTCTTTAGCTATCTTGTCAACTTTATTGTATCCTATATCTAACACTCTTCCTACGTCTCTTATTGCTGCTTTTGCACCCATTGTCCCAAAAGTTATTATTTGTGCAACATGGTCATCACCATATTTTCTCTTTACATAATCTATAACTTCTTCTCTTCTCTCATAACAAAAATCTATATCTATATCTGGCATAGATATACGTTCTGGATTTAAAAAACGTTCAAATAAGAGAGAATATTTTATTGGGTCTATATCAGTTATCTTAAGTGTATATGCTACTATTGAACCAGCTGCACTACCTCTACCTGGACCTACTATAATATTATTTTCTTTAGAAAAGTTTATGAAATCCCATACAATTAAGAAGTACTCCATATAACCCATTTTTTCAATTACATCTAATTCATAATTTAATCTCTCCAGTATCTCATCACTGGGATTGTCATATCTCTCTTTTAATCCATTAAAACATAACTCCCTTAAATAAGTTTCTGGTGTATATCCTTCTGGAACATCATACTTCGGAAGATGTATAGTATTAAAATCAAACTCTACATTACACATGTCAGCTATTTTCGTAGTATTATCAATAGCTTCTAATGCATATGGAAATAATTCTTCCATTTCTTCTCTTGATTTCAAATAGAACTCATCACTACCAAATCTCATTCTATTTGGGTCATTTAATGTTTTTCCCATTTGAATACACATAAGGACATCATGTATTTTTGAATCTTCTTTATTTACATAGTGGACATCATTAGTCGCAACTAGTGGAATACCAGTCTCTTTTGATAATTTCACTAATCCAGAATTTACTTCTTTCTGTTCGGGTAAATTATGGTCTTGAATCTCCAAAAAGAAATTTTCTTCTCCAAATATATCCCTGTAATCAATAGCAAATTGTTTTGCCTTTTCATAATTTCTATTCATTAAGGCACGTGCTACATCTCCTGCAAGGCATGCAGAAAGTGCTATAATTCCCTCATTGTGTCTTTTAAGTTCTTCCATATCAACTCTAGGCTTATAATAAAAGCCTTCTACGTATGAAGTCGAAACTATTTTTATTAAATTTTTATAGCCCTCCATATTCTTAGCTAATAGAACTAAATGTCCTTGATATTTATCATAGTTTGGGTCTTTATCTCTAAGTCCACGTGCAGCCGTATAGACCTCACATCCTATAATTGGCTTTATTCCTTCTTCTATAGCTGTTTTGTAGAAATCTATAACACCAAACATACAACCATGGTCAGTGATAGCTATTGAGCTCATGTTTAACTCCTTAGCTCTTTTTATAAGTTTTTTCACCCTCGAAAATCCATCGAGTAAACTATACTCAGTATGTACATGAAGATGAGCAAAATCTTTGTCCATTAAATCACCTCCTGTTTTATAAATTTAATTTTACCACAAATATATGTCTTAAAACAAAAACAGAGACTTTTATCTCAAAATAGGAATTAACTTCAACATATCCCATTATATGTTAGAAATTAATGCTTATTCTGAGATTGTCCCCTCAATTTATTATAATGATTTTTTTCTCAAATCTGTCGCAATTTCCTCTATTTTTCTAAGCCTGTGATTGACACCAGATTTTCCTATCGGTGGCTCTAACATCTCTCCAAGTTCTTTGAGAGTCATATCTTCATACTCAATTCTAATATTAGCTATTTCTTGTAAATTTTCTGGTAAGCTGCTAATTCCTATAGTTTCTTGTATGAACTTAATATTTTCTACTTGTCTTACTGCTGCATTTACTGTTTTAGAAAGGTTAGCTGTCTCACAATTTACTATCCTGTTTACATTATTTCTCATTTCTTTTACTATTTTAGTATTTTGGAGACTTAAAAGAGCGTGGTGTCCTCCTATAATACTCAACAAATCTGATATTTGTTCACTCTCTTTAATATAAACAACATGATTATTTTTTCTAGCCACAATTTTACTATTAAAACCTAAAGAGTTTATAAGCTCTTTTAAGGAATCTGCAAACTCCTCGTTGTTAGTCACAAATTCCATATGATAGTTCTTTTCTGGGTCACTTATAGAACCTCCACCAAGAAAAGCACCTCTTATGAAAGCTCTTTTACATCCTTCGTGTTTAATTAAGCTATCTGGAATTTTGTTTATAGTAAAAAATCCTTCTTTATCTTCAAGTATACCTAATTTTTTTAATAACTTTTCTGAACCCATTTCACTTGTTACCATCAATACATAACTGTTATTTCTCTTTAACATTTGATTCTTATTTACAGAGATTGTAGTATTAATATTAAAATTCTTTTTTAATAACTTGAATACTTTACGGGCTATTGAATTTAATTCTGTTGTTATCTTTAGATTTAGTTTTTTATATCCAACAATTTGTATACTTCCCCCTGATTTGACTAGAGCTGACAATTCAGCTATATTACAACATTCATTTCCAGATACAATTCTCGCTAGTTCATTTTTGGTTTCAGTTGAAAAAGACATCTCTATCACCCATTAACTAATTTTTCTTTAACCTTTTTTTTATTTCTTGTAAGGCAACCTTTATTATCTCCTTTTCATCATCATATCTAGCTAGATCTACAACTCTATCTAGATGGATAAATTTAGCATCAATAAAGCCTTCCTCTTTTTGTGGAATAGTATCCATATTCTTTGCTTGCATCAAATACCAAAAAACTGTTTTATGAACTGCTCTATTTTCATCCCAGTTTTCTTTGAATGTATAATGTATTTCACCTAAATATTTCAATATATCTGCCTTTACTCCAGTTTCTTCACTTACTTCACGTAATGCTGCCTCTTGGTTATTTTCCCCTTCTTCTACTTTTCCTTTGGGTAGCACCCAATCTCCATTGAACTTCCTTAGTAAAAGAATTGTATTGCCAAACAGGACTACACCACCAGCACTAACCTCTTCTCTCATCGATGTTCACTCCTTAAAACTAACATAATGATAAGGATTTCTACACAATTTTTTAAAATCCTTTTTTACTAACTTTTGTTGTAATTATGATTTAGGGCTAACTCAATAACTATGTTAGATATATACTTTGCATCATGTCTTATATAATTATTTTTTATTTCAATTAAATTCTTTTCTACGGTTTTTATACCTATCTCTTTTAATTTATCTTTTTGTTTTTTATCAAGCAAAACTTGTTCTGCTCCATCCTGTCTATAAAGGTCAAGCATTTCCTCTGGCAATATTTCATTGTTTGCTATTACATAATCTATTAAACTCTCATCAGTATGCTTCACTATAGCATTAACATGTTCTAATACGTTGTAACCATCTGTCTCACCTGGCTGGGTCATTATATTTGATATATATACTTTTGGAGCTACAGACGATTTAATGGCATCTACAATCCCATCTACAAGTAGATTTGGTATGATACTTGTATATAGGCTTCCAGGACCCATAATTATAATATCAGCATCATAAATAGAAGCAATAACATCCTTTAATGGTTTGACATCTTTTGGATTTAAAAAAATTTTGTCAATAGAGCTTTTTTGACTTTTCGATTCTTCTGGTATGCTAGATTCTCCATTTATTATGTTGCCATTCTCCAATTTTGCAACTAAGTTTACATCTTCTAAGGTTACTGGCAAAACTCTTCCTGTTATAGCAAAAATCTCACTTAATTTATACACAGCCTTTTCAAAGTTGCCATACAATCCATTCATAGCAGCCAAAAATAAATTTCCAAAACTCTGACCTTTCAAAAGTCCTTCTGTAAATCTATATTGCATGACTTCATTCATTGTTGGTTCTATATTTGCAAGTGCTAATAGACAGTTTCTTATATCTCCTGGTGGTAGCATCCCTAGGTCTTCTCTCAATACACCTGAACCTCCACCATCATCAGCAACAGTAACAATTGCAGTGATATTCTGTGTGGAATGTTTAAGACCTCTTAAAAATACTGACTGACCAGTACCTCCACCTATCACTACTACATTTGGGTCTCTATTTTCAACAATAGACCTTTGAAATAATTTTACTTTTTCATTTTTTGCTTTTTTATATATAAATAACGATACAATTAATGCAATCCAACCTAAAATTCCTACAATAATAAGTAATTTAGCCATGTTTGCCTCCACTATCGTAACATAGAGTCTCTATGTTTCTTTACAACCCTATATCCTTTATTAGATAAATCCTCCGCTATAAGATTTGTTATAGTAACTGACCTATGTCTTCCACCTGTACATCCAACACCAATTACTAAATGTTGTTTTCCTTCCTCTATATATTGAGGCACTAAAAAATGAATCATATCTAAAAGTTTTATATAAAATTCTTCACTGATTTTAGAATTCATAACATAGTCTCTAACTTCTTTATCATCACCAGTTTTAGATCTCAATTCTTCAACATAATATGGATTTGGAAGAAATCTTACATCGAATACTAAATCTGCATCAGCAAGTATACCATGTTTAAACCCAAAAGATACTACAGATATAGTTAAATTTGGATTATCTTCACCAGAAGAATATATTTTCTTTATTTCTTCTTTAAGATCTTTTGGCTTCATATTAGTTGTATCAATTATACATGTAGATAATTCCTTTAAAGGCTCCATTATTTTTCTTTCCATTTTTATACCTTCTGGAATCTGCATATCTTTTGCCAACGGATGATTTCTTCTTGTCATTTTATATCTCTTTAACAGTACATCATCATCACAATCCAAATATACCATCTCATATTCATAATTTTCTTTTTCCAAGTAGTTTAAGCTTTCATGAAGAGCTTCAAAAAATTTTCTTCCTCTTATATCTATCCCTAGAGCAACTTTATCAATACTTGAATTTGGTTGATAACATAATTCTGCAAATTTAGTTATTAAAGCAGGAGGTAGATTATCTACACAATAAAATCCCATATCCTCTAAAGCTCTCATTGTCTCACTTTTTCCAGATCCTGAAAGACCTGTAACTATAACAAATTTCATTGCTAACTCCTCCCTTTTATCTTACGTTTATTCTATTATAATGTTTTCTACTAATGATACATCTAGATTAGAATTAAATACAGTCTTTATCGCTAGTTCAAAGTCACCAACTCGTTCTGGACAATGTGCGTCTGAACCTATCACAAATTTATTTTTTAACTCTTTTATCTTGTTTAATTGATTAACATTCAAAAAAGAATGACTACTATTTATTTCAAGTCTAGTATCTGTTTTTTTTGCTCTCTTTGCTACTTCTTCTATATACACATCGCCTTTATCTCCAGGATGAGTAATTATAAAAATATCATTATTACTCATCGCATTTATTACAGCTTTTGTATTATATTCTTTTGCTTTTTCAGTTTTGAATATATAATTATTACAATGATTTAATAGACTTTTGAATGAGGTTGGAGTAGAGCCAAAATGATAACCAGCCATAATATAGTCAAATTCTTTGATAAATTTATCATCCATATCTATATTCCCTTTGTCATCTAATATGTTACACTCCATACCTAAGAGTATATTTATATCACTATATTTATCATTTAAATAATTTACTTCTTCTCTCATTTTAAGAATATCTTTTTTCTTTACACCATATGCAATATGTTTATAACTATGGTCTGATATTCCTATTGTTTTTATTCCCTTAGAAATGGCCACCTTTACATTGTCTTCAATAGTCCCTTTTCCATGACTATATAATGTATGTGTATGATAATCAGCCAGTATTTTCATCTGTTAATCCTCTCCAAGTATTTTGACTTCTTCTTCCAACATAACCCCAAACTTGGCATATACAGCACTTTTTATAACATATATTAAATCTAAGATATCTTTAGCATTTGCTTCTCCTTGATTAACTACAAATCCACAATGCTTCTCAGACACTTGTGCTCCTCTTAAAGTAAGACCTCTTAATCCAGTTTCCTCTATTAATTTACCTGCAAAATATCCTGTTGGTCTTTTAAATGTACTTCCTGCACTAGCAAAATTTAATGGTTGTTTAGTTGTTCTTCTTGTTGCTAAATCGTCCATTAAACTTTTTATTTCATCATAATTTCCTTTTTGTAATTCTAATTCTGCTGATAAGGCTATATAGCCATTTTTTGATATTATACTTCCTCTATACCCAAATTCCATCTGTTCATTTGATAGTTCAAATATATTTCCTTCCATATCCATTAATCTTACTGATTTTACTATATCTTTCATTTCGCCACCATATGCCCCAGCATTCATGGCTAATGCTCCTCCCAATGTTCCAGGTATCCCTGATGCAAATTCAAATCCTTTTAATTCTTGTTTTTGAAGAGCTTTACCTAAAACTGATAACAAAACTCCTGACTGAGCAATCATTCTAGTATCATTTATTTCATAAGAATTGAAATTATCGGCTAATTCTATTACAATACCTCTTATTCCACCATCTTTAATTAAAATATTTGAGCCATTTCCAATTATTAAATATGGAATGGATTCCTTTTTTACCAACTGAAGTACATTTTTTAATTGTTCTTCTGTTCTAGGTCTAACCAATATATCTGCTGGTCCTCCTACTCTAAATGAAATATGCTTTTTCATAGGTTCATCAACTTTTATATCATCTTTACTTAATATATTTAATAAATTTTCGTATATATCTTGATTATTCATTGTATTTCCTCCCAAATTATACTGAACTTTAGCTGTCATTCTTATTTAAATTACATTAATATATAGTATTAACTATATTCAATAATATATGATTTTGCTTATCATATGGATTTTATATTTTAAGTTTCTTAATTACAAACTATATTCAATAAATATATAATAAATTAAAAAAAAAAAAATAACAACATATAAAAGAATATAAATAATTTAAAAAAAGCATCAATATCACTGATATCAATGCTTTAAAAGGCAATTTAATTCGTATTATTTATCTAACTATTTTTAACATAGCAAAGATAATAAATTCCTCCAACTATTATGGAACCTCCAACAATATTTCCAAGTGTTACAAATACCAAATTAGTTATGAATTGGACTATAGTTATATTTGCTCCTAATGCCATTCCCATTGGTATAAAAAACATGTTTGCAACGCTATGTTGGAATCCACATAACACAAATAGCATTATTACTGTCCAGCATGAAGTTAACTTTGATACTACATCTTGAGATGCTGTAGCCATCCATACAGCTAAAACTACTAGAATATTGCAAAGTATTGCTTTTAAAAACATTGAAACTATAGTTGAATTAACTTTAGCTTCTGCTACAGCTATAGCTTTTGTAGCTGCATCCCCTGTCAATGTAGAAGAATAAAATACAAGTGCGACTAATAAAATTGAACCTACTAAATTTGCAAAATAAACCAGTCCCCAGTTTCTTAACATTTTTCCTAATGTTATTTTTTTGTCCATAAGTGGAATAAGCATTAAAGTATTTCCAGTGAATAACTCTGCTCCTGCTACCACTACAAGCATAAGACCTACTGGAAAGACCATAGCACTTAAAAAACTAGCTACTCCTGGGTCTATTTTACCGAAAGTCTGACTAACTATAATACTCCCCAATGCCCCTAAACCTATAAATGCGCCTCCAAATAAACCTAATAAAATTGCATTTTGTGTTGAAATATTCGCTTTTTTAATGCCAGCACTTATAGTTGCTTGTGCTGTTTCCCCAGGTGTCAAGAATCCTTTACTCATAAATCCTTCCCCCTTAAAAATTATACTTTTCCTTGTCTTTTTATGGCAATAATTATATAATAACAATATGATATATAATAAATTTTATTAACATAAAAAATATACTATATGCTTATATATACTTGTCTCATATAATTATACTATTTATTATATACCAACTTTGTTAATTTCGAAATAATTTATATCGAATTTGAAAAATTTACCTCTCGATTATTTATTTTACTTTTTTATTGTTGAGGTATTATATATAATAGATATATGTTTGTGTTATTATATATAATTACTTATTTTAATAAATATTTGAAGGAGGAAATTTTATGTTTGATATATCATTTTTCGAAATGTCGATATATGAAATAGCAGTTACTACAATATATATAATTAATTTCATGGTTATACTGAACCTTATCTTTAGAGAAAAAAGAAACATAAATACAACTCTAACATGGCTTCTTATATTGGTATTAATTCCTGCACTTGGATTCATACTTTATATAGCTTTTGGTAGAAATATTTCAAAAAACAATATGTTTAGATTGAAAGAAAAGGACGATAAGATAATCAAAAGTAATATACTAGATACTCAAGTTAAACTCCAGTCTACTTCTGAAATTGATTCAGATATACATCAACATAAGGATATGATTTATGCATTAGCTAATTCAAATAATGCTCATTATACCAATAATAACGATGTGTGGATTTATGCTGAGTCTAGTCAATTTTTTAACAGTCTTCTTGATGAACTTAAAAAAGCTAAAAAATATATAAATATACAATTTTACATTTTCAAAGATGACAAAATCGGAACTGAAATAATCGACATTCTAGTAGCTAAAGCTAAAGAAGGTGTTGAAGTAAGACTTTTATTTGACGCCGTGGGTGGTAGAACACTAAAGAATAGTACACTTTCTAGACTTAAAGAAAGTGGTGTTAAAGTTGGAAGCTTCTTCCCATCATTCTTAAAAATTGTAAACTTTAACTTAAACTATAGAAATCACCGAAAAATTGTTGTTATTGATGGTAAAGTAGGATTTGTAGGTGGATATAATGTTGGTGATGAATATTTAGGTAGAAATCCAAAATTTGGTCTATGGAGAGATACACATACTAAGCTTACTGGTGATTGTGTAATTGACCTGAATATGAGATTTATCCTTGATTGGAGATACACAACTAAAGAAGATTTAGACTTAGAAAAGTACTTTATAGAAGAAGAAGCACACTCTAATCATCCTTCTGAAAATATTGGGATTCAGATAGTGTCAAGTGGTCCAGATATATCAGAGCTTGACGAAATTAAATATGGTTACCTTAAAATGATTCAGAAAGCTAGAAAGTATATATATATACAGAGTCCTTATTTAATACTTGACTCAACGTTTATAGATACTTTAAAAATAGCTTGTTTATCTGGTGTTGATGTAAGAATTATGATTCCTTCTAAACCTGACCATCCTTTTGTATACTGGGCATCATATTCATATGCTGGGGAACTTTTAAACTTTGGAGCTAAAATTTATACTTATGGGCAAAATGCATTTTTACATGCTAAAACGATAGTTATAGATGACTCTATCTGCTCTATAGGAACAGCTAATATGGACATAAGAAGCTTTGAACTTAATTTTGAAGTAAATGCATTTATGTACTCTTCAAAAAAAGCATTGGAACAAAGAATTATATTTGAAAATGATATTTTAGATTCAAAAGAGATAACATTAGATATATATAATTCTAGGTCTACTTATATAAAAATCAAGGAATCAATTTCTAGACTATTATCAGCAGTTTTATAAATCTTTTATTTTATAAAAATTTTACATTTCAGTTTATTTTTTAAAGTTTTTTATATATATTATTTTTTTTTTATTGAATTTAGTCCATTTTTTTTATTTTTTTTAACTATTCTGAATTATTTTATATTATAATAGACTAGTATAGTTTTTATTTTTAATAGGTAACTTTTTTGCATTGTTTTTATGAATAAAGAAATTGTTGTATATTGTTCTTTCTTTATTGTTTTGGTTTTGTTCACCAACATAAGGTTGGGGTCAACTCATGGTTAATTATTTTTTGAAAAATAATAACTTTAAAAAGAAAAGGGGGATTTGTTATGTGCGATTTTATTTCACACAACAAGCAATTATTTGACGAACTAGATATATTTATTGACTCTCTTGCAACAAAGGAAGGTGCGTTAATACAAGTTCTACATGAAGCGCAAGGTATATTTGGATATCTTCCAAAAGAAGTTCAGCTTCACGTTGCTAGAAAACTTGGCGTAGCTCCTGCAAAGGTATATGGAGTTGTTACATTCTATTCTTATTTTACTACAGAACCTGTAGGTAAGTATAAAATCAGTGTCTGTCTAGGTACTGTATGTTTTGTAAAAGGTGCTGACAAGATATTAAGCGCTTTTGAAAAACAGCTTGGTATAAAAGTTGGAGAAACTACTAGTGATTTTAAATTTTCTTTAGAAGGTTTAAGATGCTTGGGGGCATGTGGTTTAGCTCCAGTTGTTACTGTAAATGGTAAAGTTTATGGTAAGGTAAAACCCGACCAAGTAAGCGAAATATTAGATACTTATAGAGAATTAGAATTGAATTGTTAAGAGGGGTGAATAAATAATGCGTAAAGTAAATTCATTTGATGAATTAAAAGTTTTGGCTGATGAGCTGAAACCTAATCTTAGCTTAAGAAAAAATTATTCTAAGGAAAATGTATTAAGAAGAGAATTACTTGTTTGTTGTGATACTGGATGTACATCTTCAAACAGTATGGAAATAGTTAGTGAATTAGAAAATGAAATAAAAAAATCAGGAATCCAAGACAAAGTTAGTGTTCGTTTGACTGGTTGTTTTGGTTTCTGTGCTCAAGGTCCTATCGTAAAAGTTTATCCTGATAACGTTTTCTACGTAAAGGTTGAACCATCAGATGCTGAAAAGATAGTTCAAAGCCACTTGATTAGAAATACAGTTGTTGAGGAATTATTATATGAAGAAGAATCTTTAAGTAAAAAAGTAGAAGAACAAGAAGAAATGTCTTTCTACAAGAAGCAATTACGTATAGCTTTAAAAAATTGTGGACTTATAGACCCAGATAGTATAGAAGAATATATTGCCAATGATGGTTATTTAGCTCTAGGCAAATGTTTAACTTCTCTTACTCCTCAAGAAGTTATTGCAGAAGTAAAAACTTCTGGTCTTCGTGGTAGAGGTGGTGCTGGTTTCCCTACAGGTTCTAAATGGGAAGCTGCTTCAAAAAATCCTGCTGGTCCAACAGATAAAAAATTCGTTGTCTGTAATGCTGACGAAGGTGACCCAGGTGCATTTATGGATAGATCCGTACTTGAAGGTGACCCTCACAGTGTACTAGAAGCTATGGCAATATGCGGATATGCTATAGGCTCTGATACAGGTTACATATACATAAGAGCAGAATATCCAAAATCTATAGAAAGATTAAAAGTAGCTATAGCTCAAGCTGAAAAATATGGTTTACTTGGCGAAAATATATTAGGTACTGGATTTAACTTTAAATTAGAATTAAAATACGGTGCAGGAGCTTTCGTTTGTGGTGAAGGTACAGCTCTAATGCATTCAATTGAAGGTAGACGTGGAGAACCTAGAATGAAGACTTATAGTTCTTCTAAGAGTGGTTTATGGAAATCTCCTACTTGCTTAAACAATGTTGAGACTTTTGCTAATATTCCAGCAATCATACTGAATGGTGGAAGCTGGTTTGCTAACTTAGGAACTGAAGATTCTAGTGGTACTAAAGTCTTTGCTCTTGGTGGAAAAGTAGAAAACGTAGGGCTTGTTGAAGTTCCAATGGGTACTACTTTAAGAGATATTGTATTTGAAATTGGTGGAGGAATCCCTGAAGACAAACAATTCAAGGCAGTTCAAACAGGTGGGCCATCTGGTGGATGTATACCAACTGAGCATTTGGACATCCCTATAGACTTTGGTTCATTAAGTTCTATAGGCTCAATGATGGGTTCTGGTGGTATGCTTGTTCTTGATGAATCTGACTGTATGGTAGATATAGCCAAATTCTTCCTTGAGTTTACTGTTGAAGAATCTTGTGGTAAATGTACACCTTGTCGTATAGGTACTACAAGATTATTAGAAATATTAACTAAAATTACAGAAGGTAATGGTACTCTACAAGATTTAGATGACCTAGAAAACCTTGCTGAAACTATACAAACTGCTTCATTATGTGGTCTTGGTAAAGCTGCTCCAAACCCTGTTTTAAGTACTCTTCAATATTTCAAAGATGAGTATATAGCTCATGTTGTGGATAAGAAATGTCCTGCTGGCAAATGTCAAAACTTACTTTCTTACTTTATAACAGATGCTTGTAAGGGTTGTACAAAATGTTCTAGAGTGTGTCCTGCTGGTTGTATAACAGGTTCTGTTAAAGAACAACATACAATAGATACTTCTAAGTGTCTAAAATGTGGTGCTTGTATAGATAATTGTACATTTAACGCTATAATCAAGAAATAACTTATTTGGAGGAGGAATAACAATGAGTTTAGTTAATTTAACTATTAATGGCAAACACGTTTCAGCACCTAGTGGAACTTCTATCTTAGATGCTGCGAAATTAATAAATATAAAAATACACAATCTTTGTCATTTACATATGAATGAAATAGATAAGCTTGACACTTGTGCATCTTGTCGTGTTTGTATGGTTGAGACAGAGAGAGGCCTAGTTCCAGCTTGTGGGACAGTTATAAAGGAAGGTATGAGAGTTCAAACTAATAGTGCAAAAGCATTAAATGCTCGTAGAACTATTGTTGAATTATTGTTATCAGACCATCCACAAGATTGTTTTGTATGTGAAAAAAATGGAGATTGTGAATTACAGACTATAGCTGCTGATTTAGGAGTAAGAAAAATAAGATATCAAGGTTCTAAATCTTTTGCAGGTAAGGATACTTCTACTAAGTCTTTAGTTAAAGACCACTCTAAGTGTATATTATGTAGAAGATGTGAAACTGTATGTAATGATATACAAACAGTAGGAGCATTATCTGGAGTTAATCGTGGATTTAATACTTTAGTTAGTACATTCTTTAACGCTGATATGGTTGAAACAGAGTGTACATTCTGTGGTCAATGTATATCTGTCTGTCCAACTGGAGCATTAACAGAAGTAGACAATGTACCTAAACTTTGGGATGTTTTAAATAGAAAAGAAAAAACTATAGTAGTGCAAGTTGCTCCTGCTGTAAGAGTTGCAATTGGTGAAGAATTTGGATTAGAGCCAGGTTCAATTTCTACAGGAAAAATGGTAGCTGCTTTAAAAGCACTTGGATTTGAACATGTATTTGATACAAACTTTGGTGCAGACTTTACTATCATGGAAGAAGCTACTGAATTTATAGAGAGAATTCAAAGTGGTGAAAATCTTCCTATATTAACTAGTTGTTGTCCTGCATGGGTAAACTTCTTAGAGCATAATTATCCAGATAAGTTAAATTTAGCATCTAGCTGTAAGTCTCCTCAAGGTATGTTTGGTTCTATAGCTAAAAATTACTACGCACCTAAAATATTAGGAATCAATCCTGAAGAGCTTTATGTTGTATCTGTAATGCCTTGTGTAGCTAAAAAATATGAAGCTTCAAGAGAAGAATTAAGTGAATCTGGAATACTAGATGTTGACCTTTCTATAACTACTAGAGAGTTAGCTAAGATGATAAAAGAGGCTGCTATCGATTTACCTAATCTTCAAGACCAAGATTTTGATAATCCTTTAGGAAAATCTACAGGTGCTGCATCTATATTTGGAGCAAGTGGTGGAGTTCTAGAAGCTGCTCTACGTACTTCATATGAGAAGATAACTAATAAGACTTTAGATAATGTAAACTTTACTAATGTTAGAGGTCTTAAAGGAATAAGAGAAGCAAGCATAGATGTTGATGGAACTACAGTTAATGTGTGTATTGTAAATACACTTAAAAATGCTAGAAAGATTATGGATAAGGTTAGAAGTGGAGAATGTAAATATCACATTATAGAAGTTATGGCATGTCCTGGTGGATGTGTTGGAGGTGCTGGTCAACCGTATCACCATGGTAATACTGAAATAGTTGATAGACGTGCAAATGCATTATATGAAATAGATAGAAATAAAGCTATACGTAAATCTCATGAAAACCCTGATTTACAAGCTATTTATAAAGACTTCTTTGGAGACCCAAATAGCGATGTAGCTCATAAATATCTTCATACTCATTACTTCGATAAGAGCTGTATCTATGGAGAATGTCCACAAGAATGTGCTTGTGAGGAATCTAAATAAGCTCTAACAATTATAAAATTAAGTGTTCTTAAATAAAAGGATTGTCTTAAAATACTCTTAAGTATTTTAAGACAATCCTTATTAGTTTACTTTAATACAACTTCTTAGACTTATAGATTAATTAAAGAATCCCAGCCATCCTCATAAGTTGTTTTGCATTTGTAGTTTTACATCTTCCATCTTTTATCATATAGTCAAAATGAATTTTATCATCTACATAGTACTCTGAGAAATGATAGTTTACAACTTCAACATCTCCACTACCTGAAAGGTCACATAACTCAAAATCATGTGTTGTAACCATACTTATAACCCATGGTCTTGATAGCTTCTTTACTGCCTCACTTGCCCCAATAATTCTATCAGCAGAGTTAGTTCCCTTAAAAATCTCATCCACTAAAACCAACATTGGTAATTTTTTTAAGCTATATTGAATCATTGATTTTATTCTAAGAATCTCAGCATAAAAAGTTGATATTCCTTGGCTTACATCATCTTGTATTCTCATAGATGTAAATATAGCCATACAAGTTGCATCAAAATTCTTAGCGCATACTGGCCCTCCTGCATATGCTAATACTAAGTTCACTCCTATACTTCTTAAAAATGTTGTTTTTCCAGACATATTTGAACCTGTAATAATACATGTCTGAGAATTTAATTGTATTGAGTTTGCTATTACACTTTTCTCTGCTATCAATGGATGATATACTTCTTCAACTTTTAACCTTGGAGCATCTTCATATTTTATTACTGGAAAGCATGTATTCTCCTTTACATGACCAATAACTGTTAAACTTATTAGAGCTTCAAATTCCCCAATAGATTCCAGCCATCCTCTAATTTGATTTCCATACATTCCTTTCCATCGTTCCAGAGATTCTGCACAATGATAATTCCACATAAGAACACCACAAGCAATTATATATAATATCTGATTATATCTTAAATTCACAGCATTTCCTATTGAATTCAATTGTTTAATACCTTTTGAAACGCCACTTCCCTTAGAAAGTTTTTCTTGTAATTCTTTCAAGTAAGTACTTTCAAATGTCTCTTTTTCTAAAACCTCAAACATCTTTTCATATACTTGTATATTTCTACTAAATGAAAATAATGGTGAAAGAGTTTGCATAAGTTTCGTATGCCCAAAGCCACTAAATCCCAACTGTATTATAAAAAGTAAAAAAACAGGTAAAATAGGTAAAAAACCTAATGTAAAAAATATAAAAGATAGGATTGTAGCAGTAGGTAGACCCCAAGTAAAAATATGCATCCATTTAGGTATATATACATTTTTATTTTCTCCATACTCTATAAATGTTTCTATACTCCCATCAGAGTTATTTTTTTGCTCCTTACCAATTATATTGCTCAGTGTTTGAATATGAATAGAAAAGTCATCTTTTGATAAAAGTTCTTTTATTGCTATTTGTCTCTCTGATATTATCTTATCATCTGGATTTTCATTCCATAATGACTTAGCCAAGGACTTCTTCCCATAAGATGTATTAGCTACACATATATATTGATACAATGAAGCTCCTCCAAACAAATCTAAATCTTTTGCTTGTGAATTCTCATCTTCTAAGTATTCTTTACCATCTATTTTGAATTCTTTCCAGCCATCTCCAAATCGTTTTATATACTTGTCTATTACATCAATCTTACTTTTAAAATACATTTCTTCTTCTTTTACTTTATTATGAATAACTAAGAGTGCTATAAACGCTACAATCGCTACAACTCCAACAAAAACACCCACTATATGTTTATTGTAAAGTCCAATAGCAAATCCTACTATCACTATCAAAAAAGAGATTAACCTCGCTGTACTTATATTATTTGACTTTTTACTTAAGAGCAATTCTTTTTCAGTAGTACTTTGTAAAAGTTTACTAAAATAGTCTATTCCCATAAAAAATTCCAACTTTCTTATTATATAATAAAATTCAAATATAAAATTAATCTAGTGTGATTTTAATCTATTATTTTAAATTTTCCTTATATGATATATATTATTAATAAATATTATATACAACTTAATTTTAATATTATTCTTTACTACTTAGTATCAATTAATTTTGATAATTTTTTAGTAAACTCTTGAGCTGCATCATATCCCATTCCTCTTTGTCTAAAATTCATTGCTGCTACTTCTAATATCATAGCAGTATTTCTTCCAGGCTTAACAGGTACAACAAGTTTCTCTACATTAACACCAAGTATCTCTTCATATTCTTTATCAAGTCCAAGTCTGTCATAATATTTAGTTTCATCCCAAGCTTCTAGATGAACTACTAAATCTATCATTTTAGAATTTTTAATCGCTCCTACTCCATATAGACTTCTAACATCTATTATTCCTATTCCTCTTATCTCAAGGAAATGTCTTATTAATTCAGGTGACTGCCCCATCAGCATACTTTCATCCAGCTTTCTTATTTCCACAGCATCATCTGCAACTAGTCTATTTCCTCTTTGAATCAGTTCTAATGCTGTTTCTGACTTTCCTATGCTGCTTTCACCTTTTATCAGTACGCCTATCCCATAAATATCAACTAACACTCCATGAATTGTTGTGTGTGGTGCTAATTTATTATCCAAATAATTTGATAGTCTATTTATAAGTCTAGTTGTATTTCTGTTTGTACTCAAAAGTATTCTCTTATATTTTTTAGCTTTTTCTATTACATCTGGCTTGATTTCCAAGTCTCTAGAGATTATTAGAGCAGGTATTTCATATGAGAAAAATCTATTTAATACTTCTTCTCTAATATTATTATCCATCAATCCAAAGAAATTATATTCTGTTTTTCCAACTATTTGTATTCTTTCATACGCAAAGTAATCAAAATAGCCTGCAAACTGTAATCCTGGTCTATTTATATCTTGAGAATAGACATAATAATCTACATCATCAGGCATGTACACAACTTTTAACTTTAGGTCTTTTATTATCTCTCTTATCGATACCTTATTGCTAGTTTCCATTAATTTTCTTCCTTCCTAAAAAAATTATAAACATTATCTGCAATGTTTTTATTCATTCCATCTACTTCTAGAAGTTCTTCCATAGTAGCTTTTTTTATAGCATCTACATCTTTAAAATGATTTAGTAATGATTTCTTTCTTTTTTCACCTATTCCTTGTATATCATCTAAGATAGATTTTGTCAAAGCTTTATTTCTTAAACTTCGATGATATGTTATCGCATAATTGTGAACCTCTTCTTGTATACTAGCAATAAATCTATATAAATTGGTTGTTTTATCTAGCTCTATTTCTTTTTCTTTGCATATCAATCCTTTGGTTCTATGCTTATCATCTTTGTACATTCCCCAAAGAGGTATATCTACATCATTAAGTTCTAAGACCTTTTTTACTGCACTAACCTGCCCTTTTCCACCATCCAACAATATCAAGTCAGGTAAATTTCCATGTTTTAATCTTCTATCTACAATTTCAGCCATAGAATCATAATCATTAGGTCCAATGACTGTTTTTATTTTATATCTTCTGTATTCTTTTTTATCTTTTTTAGCATTTGTATATACTACCATAGAACCAATCGAATCTACACCTTGTATATTTGATATGTCATAAGCCTCTATTCTTATTGGTAACTTTTCTAGATTTAATAGACGTTTTAATTCTTCCAACGCTCCAATACTTTTTTCATATTTTCTTTTGTTCATGTCAGAAAACTTTTCAAGATACTCTACAGCATTTTTTCTTACCATTTCAACTAAGCTTTTCTTTTCTCCCTTTTGTGGAACTCTTATCGTTACTTTTTGACCTTTTTTTGACGATAACCATTCTTCTAATATAGAACTATCTTCTATCTCATCTTGTATAATTAATTCTTTAGGTATATACTCTTGCTCATTGTAAAATTGTTTTACAAATGAACCTAATATAGAAGCTCTTGGGCTATCCATTACACCTTCTAGTATAAAGTGTTCCCTACCCACAATTTTACCATTTCTAATAAAAAATACTTGTACACAAGCCTCATTATGAGCTCTTGCCATTGCAACCACATCTTGATTTAAGTCACTTACATTAGTATCTATTTTTTGCTTCTGTATCATTTCTTCAAGACTCTTTATTTTATCTCTATATACAGCAGCTTCCTCAAATCTAAAATTCATAGAACTCTCATTCATCTTTTCCTTTAAAAGCTCCATTAATTTTTCTTCTTTACCAGATAAACACATTATAATTTCTTCTATCATCTTTCCATATTCTTCTTTAGAAACATTTCCTGTACAAGGTCCTAGACATTTATTTATATGCAGATTCAAACAAGGTCTTGTTTTATTCTTTATTGCTTTTTCTATATCTATTTTACAACTTCTTATTGGATATGTGCTACTTATAAGTTCCAAAGTATCATTCACAGCAGTTATATTAGTATATGGTCCAAAATACTTTGCCTTATCTTTAAGAACTCTTCTAACTTTTAAGATTCTTGGGTAATCTTCATTTGTAGTTACTTTGATATATGGATAAGTTTTATCATCTCTAAGTACTACATTATACTTTGGTCTATATCTTTTTATTAGATTACATTCAAGTATTAATGCCTCTAACTCTGAATCCGTTATAATATACTCAAATTTATATATATTCTTAACCATAGATTTTACTTTAGATGTATGGTTTTTTGAAGATTGAAAATACTGCCTTACCCTGTTTTTTAAAGATATGGCTTTTCCCACATATATTATATGGTCGTATTTGTCTTTCATTAAATATACTCCGGGCTCAGAAGGTAATTTTTTTAAATGCTCTTGTATATCAAACATCTCGCCCTCCAAAACATTAAATTTTATACTAAAATTATACCCTAAAATGTGAAATTTAAAAAGTTATACAATTTCCAGTACTCTAGACAAGTTAAAGTCCATATCCCCCTTCCATAATTGATTTAAAAACAAACCTAAATATGAAGAGTAATATGGACTTTATACTTTTGTTGACTGTTTACAACTTATAGTTAACTAACTTCTAAAAGATGTAATTAACTTATATCTCTAATTTTAAGATTTATCACATTTTATATGATTTAAGAAAAATATTTCTTTAAAAATTGACCTGTATAAGACCCATCAACTTTAGATACTTCTTTTGGTGTTCCAGTTGCAACTACAGTTCCACCTTTATCTCCACCTTCTGGTCCTAGGTCTATTACATAATCACAAGTCTTTATAACATCTAAATTATGCTCTATAACTATAATTGTATTTCCTGTATCTGCTAATCTTTGTAGCACTTGAATTAGCTTATCTACATCTGCCATATGAAGTCCAGTAGTAGGCTCATCTAATATATACAAGGTCTTCCCTGTTGGTCTTTTACTAAGCTCAGCAGCTAATTTTATACGTTGTGCTTCTCCTCCTGATAATTGAGTTGAAGGCTGTCCTAATTTGATGTATGAAAGACCTACATCCATTAAAGTCTCTAGTTTTCTTTTTATATTCGGTATATTTTCAAAAAACTCAACAGCTTCTTCCACATTCATATCCAGTATGTCAGATATAGTTTTGTCTTTGTATTTTACTTGCAGTGTTTCTCTATTATATCTTTCACCCTTACAAATTTCACAAGGAACATATACATCAGGTAAGAAATGCATTTCTATTTTTATTATTCCATCACCCTTACAAGCTTCACATCTTCCACCTTTTACATTGAAACTAAATCTTCCTTTTTTATAACCTCTTGCTTTAGCTTCATTAGTTGCTGCAAAAATATCTCTTATAAAGTCAAATACACCTGTATAAGTTGCAGGGTTTGAACGAGGTGTTCTTCCAATTGGGCTTTGGTCTATATTTATAACTTTATCTATGTTTTCAATTCCTTTTATTTCCTTATGTTTACCAGCTCTTTGTTTAAGTCTATTTACTTTACTTGCAACACCTTTGTAAAGTATATCATTTATCAATGTACTTTTCCCAGAACCTGAAACACCTGTTATACATGTAAACTTACCTAATGGGAATTTTATATCTATATTTTTTAGATTATTTTCTGATGCTTTGACTATTTCTATAAAATTTCCATTTCCTTCTCTAGTAGTCTCAGGAAGTAATATTTGTTTTTTACCACTTAGATACTGACCTGTTATTGAGTTTTCATTTTCAATTATTTCATCCAAAGTACCCTGTGCAACTATCTCACCACCATGTATACCTGCACCTGGCCCAATATCTAAAATATAATCAGCTTCTCTCATTGTATCTTCATCATGCTCTACAACAATTAAGGTATTTCCTAAGTCTGTTAGGTGTCTAAGAGTACCTATAAGCCTATCATTGTCTCTTTGATGAAGTCCTATACTTGGCTCATCAAGTACATATAAAACTCCAACCAATGCAGAACCTATTTGAGTTGCTAATCTTATACGTTGTGCTTCTCCTCCTGATAGAGTTCCAGCCTTTCTTGATAAATTTAAATAATCAAGACCTACATCTCTTAAGAACATAGCTCTTCCTTTTATTTCTTTTATAATCTCATGAGCTATAAACCTATGTTTCTCTGTAAGATTTATATTTTCCATAAAGTCAATCAATTCATTTACAGATAAGTTTGTAACTTCCATTATGTTTTTTCCATCAACTAAAACAGATAAAACTTCTTTTTTAAGTCTCATCCCTTTACATTTTGGACATGGTCTTTCTGCCATATATTCTTCAATCTTATCTCTCATGTACTCTGAGTTGGTTTCTCTATATCTTCTCTCTAAGTTTACTATTACACCTTCGAAATATGACTTATAATTTCTAGTTCCTCCAAATTTTGATTCATAAGTAAACTCTACAATTATATTGTCTTTGCCATAAAGTAATTCCTCAACAAAATCCTCTGGTAAATCTTTAAATGGAGTTGTCAAAGATACATTAAAATGTTCTGCTAAGCTTTTTATCATTTTACTATAATAAGTATCATCATTAACACCAGTTGACCCCCATGCTGCAACTGCACCTTGTTTTATTGATAAGTCTTTATTTGGTACTACTAATTCCGGGTCTACTTCTTTACTTTCTCCAAGACCATTACAAACATCACAAGCACCAAAAGGAGCATTAAATGAGAACATTCTTGGAGATAATTCTTCTATCCCAATTCCATGTTCTGGGCATGCAAATTTAGTTGAAAAAAGAATTTCCTCTCCATCTATTATTTGTGCTATTACAAGACCATCAGATAACTTAACTGCAGTCTCAATTGAATCTGCCAATCTAGATTCAATTCCATCTTTAATTACTATTCTGTCTACTACAACTTCTATACTATGTTTTTGATTCTTATTTAAATCTATATCATCACTAACTTCATAGTTTTCACCATCAACTCTAACTCTTACAAATCCTTCTTTTTTGATATTATCAAAAACCTTTTTATGTGTACCTTTTTGTCCTCTAACAATTGGTGAAAGTATCTGTAATTTCGTTCTATCTGGAAAATCTAGCATTTTATCAACTATTTCTTGAATAGTCATCTGGCTTATTTTTTCACCACATGTAGGACAATATACATCTCCTACTCTTGCAAATAATAATCTTAAATAGTCATATATTTCTGTTACTGTTCCAACAGTAGAACGCGGGTTTTTTGAAGTAGTCTTCTGGTCAATTGATATAGCTGGTGACAACCCCTCAATATATTCTACATTTGGCTTTTCCATTTGACCTAAAAATTGTCTAGCATATGCAGATAAACTCTCTACATATCTTCTTTGACCTTCTGCATATATTGTATCAAATGCTAAAGAAGACTTTCCAGAACCCGATAATCCTGTAAAAACAATAAATTTGTCTCTCGGTAATTCTAAATCTACATTTTTTAAATTATGCTCTTTTGCTCCTCTTATTATAATTTTATCTTCCATAATGTTGTTTTTACCTTTCTATTTTTCCAATTTTTCTTCTAATTGTTTTACTTTATCTCTAAGTTCTGCTGCTCTCTCAAATTGTAAGTTTTGAGCAGCTTCCATCATCTCTGATTTTAATTTTTCTATATTATCTCTTATCTCATCTTTATCATCTGTGTCAGATATTCCATATACAACTTCTTCCTCCGCTACCTTAGTAGCTTCTATACTATCTCTTATACTTTTCTGTATAGTTTTAGGGGTAATGTCATGTTCTTTATTATATAGATTTTGTATATCTCTTCTTCTCTTTGTTTCATCAATAGCATTTTGCATTGAGTTAGTTATTCTGTCTGCATACATAATTACTCTTCCATTTTCATTTCTAGCTGCACGTCCAATAGTCTGTATTAATGCTGTTTCGGAACGTAAGAAACCTTCTTTATCTGCATCTAAAATTGCTATAAGTGAAACTTCTGGTATATCCAATCCTTCTCTAAGTAGATTTATTCCTACAAGTACATCAAACTTTCCTAGTCTTAAATCTCTTATGATTTCTGTTCTTTCTAATGTAACTATATCTGAATGTAAATATTTAACTTTTATCCCTATCTCTTTAAGATAATTAGTCAAGTCCTCACTCATTTTTTTAGTTAAAGTGGTTATAAGCACTCTTTCATTTTTTTCTATAGTTTTGGTTATCTCTCCTACCAAATTGTCTATTTGATTATTAATAGGTCTTACTTCTACAATTGGGTCTAAAAGTCCAGTTGGTCTTATTATCTGTTCTGCTATAGTTTCTGAATGTTGAATTTCATAAGGCCCTGGTGTAGCACTTACAAACAACATTTGATTTATATTTCCTTCAAATTCTTGAAAGTTTAATGGTCTATTATCAAGTGCAGAAGGTAATCTAAATCCATTCTCTATAAGAGATGTTTTCCTAGACCTATCCCCTGCATACATACCTCTTACTTGTGGTATAGTAACATGTGCCTCATCTACAATTATTAAATAATCATCTGGAAAGAAATCCATTAATGTATATGGTTTTTCTCCTTCTGACCTACCTGTAATATGTCTTGAGTAGTTCTCTATGCCTTGACAAAAACCTATTTCTTTTAGCATCTCTATATCGTACTTAGTTCTTTGTTCAATTCTTTGCGCTTCTAAAAGTCTATCATTTTCCTTGAAAGATTTTATTTGTTCTTGAAGCTCGTCTTCTATTTCTACAATTGCCTTTTCAATTCTTTCTGGTGTTGTTACATAGTGAGATGCTGGGAATATAACAATGTGATTTCTAGTACCAACAATCTTTCCTGTTACATAATCAATCTCTGTTATTCTATCTACCTCATCACCAAAAAATTCTATTCTTATTGCTTTTTCATCGTTACTTGCTGGAAATATCTCTAGTATATCTCCTCTAACTCTAAAAGTTCCTCTTGTAAAATTTATGTCATTTCTCTCATATTGTATCTCTATTAACTTTTTTATTACATCATCTCTGTCTCTTTGCATACCTGGTCTTATAGATAACATAAGTTCTTTATAGTCTTTTGGGTCTCCAAGTCCATATATACAAGATACAGATGATATTATTATAGTATCTCTTCTCTCTAAAATAGATGCCGTAGCAGAATGTCGAAGTTTGTCTATTTCATCATTTATGCTTGCATCTTTTTCTATATAAGTGTCACTGTGAGCTACATATGCTTCTGGTTGATAGTAATCATAGTAACTTACAAAATATTCAACTGCATTGTCTGGGAAAAATTCTTTAAACTCACTGTAAAGCTGTGCCGCTAGTGTCTTATTGTGAGCCATTATTAGGGTAGGTTTCTTAACTTGTTGAATGATGTTTGCCATTGTGAATGTTTTTCCTGAACCCGTTACTCCTAACAATGTCGAAAATTTCTCATTTCTATTTATAGAATCCACTATTGATTTAATAGCTTCTGGTTGGTCACCTGTAGGTTTGAAGTCTGATTTTATTTTAAAATCCACAGTATCACTCCTTTTTTCGAACATTAGTTCCTAATATTTATTATTATATCATACCTTTCTAAAATTGTTTAAGTTATTTTAAATATTTTACCCATTTAAATTTTACTTAAATCTAAAATATAAAAAAAGACTTCTATCTTTACAATAGAAGTCTATAATACATGGAAAATAAATACTTTATTTAACTTATATAACAAAATCAAACGCTTCTTTTTCAACTCCATCTAGCTTTAAATCAAATATCTTTAATATAGTTGATGCATGTGCTCTCAAATCTCCGTTCTCTATAACCACACCACTTTTAATATTAGGTCCAAAAGCTATAAATGGAGGTCTATTACCTTTAGTAGGTAAATGACCATGTGTCGCAACAGCAAATTTATAATCTTTTATATCCGAATCCTTTATAATATTTCCTTCTAAATCATTACCAAATGAAATTCCTTCAATACCTTCAATTACCATTTCGAAATCACCTTCAAGACCAAGTTCAGACGCTTCCTCTTTGCTAAAAATATTCTCTATAAATAATTCTTCTTTAAATTCTTCAAGTAGTTGTCTTAACTCGGTTAATCTATCTAAGTTATTTACTATTATCTGAGCTGATATACCAGAGGAATTTACATAGGCATCAAAATTTTTAACTTCTCCGTCTTCTACTGTTATAAATCCTCTTGATTTAAGTAAGATATTTGGATTTATAACTTTATCAACTCTAAGATGACCATGGTCTCCAAGTATTATAAAGTTTGTATCTTCATATGTACCCGCATCTTTTGTAGCTTGAATTATATCTCCTAACCATTCATCATTCATTTTCAATGCTTTATCTACTTGCTCATTAAATAGACCATAATTGTGTCTTGTGTGGTCCAATGTAGCCAAATGTATCAACATTAAATCTGGCTTATAGTCCTTTATAATATCTACTGTACAGTTTACTCCAAACAAATCCATGTTAGGTTCTAACTTCCAATCAATATAATGACAATGTTTATTGTAAATACCATCCATTATAATCTTACTAGAACTTTTTTCAAAAGTATCTCTTGGATTATCTTCTCTATTAGGAGCCCATATTTCTGCAATATTATAGTCTATATTTGGATTTGCTCCCATTACAGGCCATAATACGCTAGAGGTAGTTAGATTGTTTTCTTTTGCTACGTCTACAATAGTTTTTACTTTTATATCTTTTGAATACCAGTACCAATCTTTATTTTCTTTATTGGGGTCAAATTTTTCATTATGATATATACCATGTTTTTTCGGGTATACTCCTGTAACCATACTAGTATGGCATGGATATGTTAAAGTAGGATATACACAATTTATATTTTTTACTATAGAACAATTTTCTAATATAGATTTAAAATTTGGTAGATTTTTTACGAATTCCAAGTCTTTTTCAAATAAAGAATCCACTGATAATACTATAACTTTTGTCATTTACATTACCTCTTCATTCATATATTATTAAATACTTTTAATCAGCTACAGGTCTACATAATTATTTATTTGTTTTATCTATCACTGCTTGCATTGCAGAAGTTCCTTTACTTACTGCATCTTTTGGAGATATATTTAAATCAGTAAGTCCCTTTTTAATCTCATCCATTAACTTATCAGTTGCTTCTTTATATCCATTTAGCATTGGAAGTGCGACAGCATATTGTAATTGGTCAGTTGCAACTTTGTATTGAGGTTTTTCTTTATATAGTGTTTGTAATTTTTCTGACTTAGTTGCATCTTCAGTTGTTGGTAAGTACCCTGTTGATGAACTGAATTGAACTATCTTGTCTGTTTGAGTCATCCATTTTATAAACTCTGCACTTGCTTCTTTTTCTTTATCTGTTCCACCTTCAAGCATAACTAGGTTTGCTCCACCTGTAGGAGTTGCGTATTTTTGATTCTTTGGTAAAAATGCTGTTGATATTTCAAATTTACCTTCTGTTTGTTGCATAAGTCCTGCTAAATCTGCTGTTGATGTGAATATCATACCTACTTTACCATTTACAAAGTCTTGTTTTGCCACATCCCAAGCATTATAATCTTCACCAGGAGGCATTTTCATTATTCCATCTTTCATCATATCTTGCCAGAATTTAACTGGTGCTTGTCCTGCTTCATTATTAAATGCTACTTTTTTACCATTAGCTATTTCTCCACCACTTTGCATTACCATAGCTTCATAAAACCAAATATCTATTGGTGTTTCAAAACCATAAGTATCTTCTGATTTATTTGTCATTTTACTAGAATACTCTTTAAGCTCTTCCCATGATTTTGGACCTGAAGGGTCAAGACCTGCTTTAGTTGCCATATCTTTATTTATGTATAATATTGGTGTACTTCTGTTAAATGGCATTCCAACAAACTTATTTTCATAATAGGAATTTGTTAAAAGACCAGAAA
This sequence comes from Clostridioides sp. LIBA-6822, assembly GCF_056688955.1. Classification (NCBI taxonomy): domain Bacteria; kingdom Bacillati; phylum Bacillota; class Clostridia; order Peptostreptococcales; family Peptostreptococcaceae; genus Clostridioides; species Clostridioides sp. LIBA-6822. Next base: position 4,045,447 of record NZ_CP196995.1, read on the forward strand.
AAAATCTTTCTTGGTATGTTTTATCAAAATACTTGCTCATATCTACTAAAGCACCTGCCGATGCAAATGTACCTGTTTGAGTTATTTCTAATAATGTTACATCTGGTTGGTCTTTAGAAGTTAAAGCTGCCTGTAATTTTGTTGCATTTTCATAATAATCTTTCTGTTTCAACATATTTACCTGTACATCCTTATGTTCACTATTAAACTGGTCAACCATTTTTTGTGCAGTTTCACCATTAGTTCCACCTAAAGGGGCCCAGAAATCTATCTTTGTAATATTGCTATCAGTCTTTTCCCCTTTAGATGCATTTGAATCATTAGAATTTGAACACCCAACTAAAGAACCTAATAATAATGTTATTGCTAATCCTGTTGTTAATTTTCTTTTAAGCTTCATTTTCATCCTCCAAATTTAGTCTTTAATTTTTTATTTTATTCCTGAATACATAAAGGCTTCTTTTACCTTTTTATTTGCAAATATATATACAAGAATTATTGGTAAAATTAGAATTATATTTCCTGCCATTATTACATTCCATGCAGTAATTCCTTCTGAAGATTTAAGAAGTGCTACTCCTATTGGTAAAGTTCTTATGGCATCTGTGTTTGTCATTACTAGAGGCCAGAAGTAATTATTCCAATGATATATAAAATTAAATAATATAAATGTTATTACTGCTGGTTTAGCCATGGGAACCATTATTTTAAACATTATTTTTAAATCAGAAGCATTATCTAGTTTAGCTGCTTCAATAATCTCATCTGAAATCTGCATAAAATTTTGTCTAAGCAAGAATATGCCAAATGAAGATGTCATAAATGGAATTATAAGAGGAACATATGTATTTATAAATCCAAACTTACTCATCATCATATATACTGGTAGAAAAGTTACTTGTGGTGGAATCATAAGTCCCATAAGCAAAAGCCCAAATAGTACCTTCTCACCTTTAAATTTAATTTTAGAAAATGCATACGCTGCTGGAACCATCACTAAAAACTGTATAATTAAAACACTTCCTGTTACAAATACACTATTTAGTAAATATCTAAAAAATGGACCTGAATTCCATGCTGTACTATAATTTTCTAGCACTATATCATTTGGTATAATAGTAGGGGGTAATTGCATCATTTCTTGTGGATTTTTAAAAGATGTTGATAACATCCATATAAAAGGGAATATAAATATTGCAGATAAAAGTAGTAAAATTAATACTTCTATTGATTTTGATGCTATTTTTTTTATATCAATTTTATCTTTTTTGATGGGTTGTATAATATCCATTTTCTCCTCCTTCTTGATAGGCCTTATAGTGTCTATTTCTCTTTATTGATAGTGAACTTTCTTTGACAGTAATCTGAAATTAGCATATGTAGCAATCATAACTATAGCCAGTAAAAACATACTCGCTGCACTTGCTTGTCCTATATCATAATATATAAATCCAGACTCATATATATAGTAAGATAACATGTTGGTTGAACCTAGTGGACCACCTTGTGTCATTATACTTATTTCATCAAATACTTGAAATGATGCAGTTGTTGTTGTTATCATAAGAAAAAATATTGTTGGTGACAATAATGGCAATGTCACTTTAAAGAAATTTGTTATCTTGTTTGCATTATCTAGTTTAGATGCCTCATATATATAGTTTGGTATAGATTTAAGACCTGATAACACGATTAAAATATTGTATCCAAGTGTTTTCCATATCCCTATTAGAATAAGTGACATTAAAGCTGAACTTTCACTTGAAAGCCATTTTGATGTTGGTAAATGCAGTGTTGACAGTATCCAGTTTAAAAAGCCATATTGCGGCTCCATAATCCAAAGCCACAATACAGCTACAGATACTAGTGAAATTACATGTGGTGTAAAGATTATACTTTGTGTCAAATTGTGTATTATAGAGTTTTTATTTAACCAAACAGCAAGTACTACAGCTAATGAGATAGATATAGCCACCATAAAAAAAGTATAAATTGCAGTATTCGTTATAGTCTGTATGAATTCTGGATTCTTTAAGAGTTCTGTATAGTTGTTTAAACCTACATTTTCAAAAGTTGAACTAAGAAGACTACCTGATTTGAAACTTAGAGATATTGTCTTAATTATTGGATATACTATAAACAATAGAGTTCCTATAATAGCAGGTGTTATATATAAATAGGCTTTATTAAATCGCTTTTTCATAAATATCTCCTTTAATTTTAGAATACATATTTTTACATTTTTTTATATCTTCTATTCTTTCTCCATGTTTATCAAAATAATATAAATCTTTTTCTAACACACTTATTCTTAAAGTTCTTCCAATATCAAATATATCATTTTCTGTTTTAACTCTTATCTCACTATCAAGAACAGACAGACAATATATAGTTTCATTTCCCAAGACTTCTTTAGTCATGACCTTTCCAAATAGGCTAAATACACCGTCATTTTTTCCATCTATATTTATACTCTCTAATGTTGCTTTTTCTGGTCTAAATCCAAACTTGACATCATTCTTGATATTTAATATATTCATACAAGGATTTCCAATAAACTGTGCCACAAATAAGTTTTTAGGATTTTGATATATTTTCTTTGGAGAACCTATTTGCATTATCTTTCCTTTGTTCATTATAACTATCTTATCTGCCATAGACATTGCTTCAACCTGGTCATGTGTTACATAAACAAATGTAGATTTCAGTTTTTGATGTAATTGTATTAATTCTGTCCTCATCTGATTTCTTAATTTAGCATCTAAATTTGATAATGGCTCATCCATTAAAAATACCTTTGGATTTTTAACCATCGCTCTAGCAAGTGCTACTCTTTGTCTTTGTCCTCCAGATAGATTGCTTGGTTTTACATTTAAATATTCTTGTAATCCTACTACATCAATAACTTCTGTTATAAGTTGTTCTCTTCTTTCTTTAAGTACTTTCTTATTTTTAAGACCAAATTCTATATTTTCTTTGACAGTCATATGTGGATATAATGCATAGTTTTGAAATACCATAGCTATATCCCTTTTACTAGCATCCGTTTTTGTTACATCATTTTCTTCAATCTTTAGTTTTCCTGAAGTTATCTCTTCAAGACCTGCAATCATTCTTAGTGTAGTAGATTTACCACATCCACTTGGCCCTACCAACACTGTAAAAGAACCATCTTCTATAGTAAGATTTAAGTTTTCTATAACGGGATTTTTTTTATTATAAGATTTTGTGACATTTTCTAGCCTTATATCTGCCATTTTTTATCCTCCTAAAATATTTGATTTGATTTTACGATTTACTTATAGATTAATAATACTATTAATTTGTAAAGGATATATTAAGGCAAAGTGAATATATAGTAAATTTATTAAAATGAAGGTTAAATTATAAACATTTTTTGTTAAATATAATAAAGTTAAATGAATATGTTGTTTAAGTAATTTATGATTTTCTATAATTTCTATATTTAATGTTTCCTATCACAAGATAATTTTAATTTATAGAATAATATATAAGACTATTTATTTTTATAAAATTAGAGTTGAAAATAAAAAAGACCTCTATGGGGGATAGAGGCCTTTAAGTGGGGGAGATTGAGTAATTTATTTTTGCTATATTAAGTTTTACAATTATATTATGTCCCAAATTTGCAGGGTCTAAACATAAAATACAAAACTTTTTTTAATTTTAATAAATTTACTCAAAAAAAAATTACGTGGCTACGTCCTACTCTCCCAGGCAGTTTCCCACCAAGTACCATCAGCGCTAGAGAGCTTAACTTCTGTGTTCGGAATGGGAACAGGTGTATCCTCTCTGCTATTGTAACCACATAATCTTTATGCTTAATATTTCTATTAAGTTATTAGAATCTAGTAATACTAGTTTCTTTAGAGTTAGCACTCTAAAAACTACACATATATTTTACTGAATGAACATCAAATAATTTGGTCAAGTCCTCGACCTATTAGTATCGATAAGCTAAATACATTGCTGCACTTACACCTTCGACCTATCAACCAGATAGTCTTTCTGGGGTCTTACCCTTGCGGTGGGAAATCTTATCTTGAAGTTGGCTTCGCGCTTAGATGCTTTCAGCGCTTATCCATTCCGTACATAGCTACCCAGCCATGCCCTTGGCAGAACAACTGGTACACCAGAGGTACGTCCATCCCGGTCCTCTCGTACTAAGGACAGGTCTTCTCAAATTTCCTACGCCTGCGACGGATAGGGACCGAACTGTCTCACGACGTTCTGAACCCAGCTCGCGTACCACTTTAATGGGCGAACAGCCCAACCCTTGGGACCTACTACAGCCCCAGGATGTGATGAGCCGACATCGAGGTGCCAAACCTCCCCGTCGATGTGGACTCTTGGGGGAGATAAGCCTGTTATCCCCAGGGTAGCTTTTATCCGTTGAGCGATGGCCCTTCCACGCAGAACCACCGGATCACTAAGTCCGATTTTCATCCTTGCTCGACCTGTATGTCTTGCAATCAAGCTCTCTTTTGCCTTTACACTCTACGTACGATTTCCGACCGTACTGAGAGAACCTTTGAGCGCCTCCGTTACCTTTTGGGAGGCGACCGCCCCAGTCAAACTGCCCACCTGACAGTGTCCCAAGACCAGATTCATGGCCTATGGTTAGAGTCCCAGTACTACAAGGGTGGTATCCCAAGGATGGCTCCGCCAAAACTGGCGTCCTGGTTTCAAAGCCTCCCACCTATCCTGTACATGTAGTACCAAGACCCAATGTCAAGCTACAGTAAAGCTCCATGGGGTCTTTCCGTCCTGTCGCAGGTATCCGGCATCTTCACCGGAATTACAATTTCACCGAGTCTGTTGTTGAGACAGTGCCCAAATCGTTACGCCTTTCGTGCGGGTCGGAACTTACCCGACAAGGAATTTCGCTACCTTAGGACCGTTATAGTTACGGCCGCCGTTTACTGGGGCTTAAGTTCACTGCTTCGATTGCTCTAACAGATCCCCTTAACCTTCCAGCACCGGGCAGGCGTCAGCTCCTATACATCGTCTTGCGACTTAGCAGAAACCTATGTTTTTGGTAAACAGTCGCTTGGGCCTATTCTCTGCGGCCACCGGATGGTGGCACCCCTTATCCCTAAGTTACGGGGTCATTTTGCCGAGTTCCTTAACAACAGTTCTCTCGCGGGCCTTAGGATACTCTCCTCACCCACCTGTGTCGGTTTGCGGTACGGGTACCTTTAACCTCGATAGAGACTTTTCTTGACAGTGTGAAATCAGCTACTTCGCTACTAAATTTCGCTCCCCATCACATCCCAGCATTATCAAAGCGGATTTACCTACTCTGACTGCCTCAATGCTTGGGCACACATAACCAACAGTGTGCTTAGCTTATCCTACTGTGTCATCCCATCTCTCAAACGGTTATCGGTAGTACAGGAATATCAACCTGTTGTCCATCACCTACGCCTTTCGGCCTCAGCTTAGGTCCCGACTAACCCAGGGCGGACGAACCTTCCCCTGGAAACCTTGGGTTTACGGCCTGTGGGATTCTCACCCACATCTCGCTACTCATGCCAACATTCTCACTCCCATACTGTCCACATGTCCTTACGGTCATGCTTCAACCCGTATGGGAAGCTCCCCTACCCATCATAATGATGCCGTAGCTTCGGTAGTAAGTTTTAGCCCCGGAAATCTTCGGCGCAGGATCACTCGACCAGTGAGCTATTACGCACTCTTTGAATGAGTGGCTGCTTCTAAGCCAACATCCTGGTTGTCTGTGCAATCCCACATCCTTTACCACTTAACTTACATTTAGGGACCTTAGCTGACGATCTGGGCTGTTGCCCTTTCGACTATGAATCTTATCACCCACAGTCTGACTCCCAAGTATAAGATGACGGCATTCGGAGTTTGATAGTCTTCGGTAGGTGCAATACCCCCTAGGACATTCAGTGCTCTACCTCCGTATCTCTCACCTTGAGGCTAGCCCTAAAGCTATTTCGGGGAGAACCAGCTATCTCCGGGCTCGATTGGAATTTCACCGCTACCCACAAGTCATCCCCGAGCTTTTCAACGCTCGTGGGTTCGGACCTCCACGAAATTTTACTTTCGCTTCATCCTGCTCATGGGTAGGTCGCCCGGTTTCGGGTCTACGTCAAGTAACTGAACGCTCAGTTAAAACTCGCTTTCGCTACGGCTCCACACCTTAAGTGCTTAACCTTGCTACTTAACGTAACTCGTTGGCCCGTTCTACAAAAAGTACGCGGTCACACAAGAAATGTGCTTCCACAGCTTGTAAGTGCAGGGTTTCAGGTTCTATTTCACTCCCCTCCCGGGGTTCTTTTCACCTTTCCCTCACGGTACTATACGCTATCGGTCACTAGGTAGTATTTAGCCTTGGAGGGTGGTCCCTCCTGCTTCCCACAGGGTTTCACGTGTCCCGTGGTACTCTGGATCATATCTGAAGTTTTCTCGTTTAACATACAGGACTATTACCTTCTGTGGTGGGTCTTTCCAAACCTCTTCAATTACGATACCTCTTCGTTATGATATGTCCGCAACCCCAATAAAGAAAACTTTATTGGTTTGGGCTATTCCGCGTTCGCTCGCCGCTACTTACGGAATCGAATTTCTTTCTCTTCCTTCAGGTACTTAGATGTTTCAGTTCCCTGAGTTCCCCTCATTAAGCTATGTATTCACTTAATGATACTTAGACATTACTCTAAGTGAGTTTCCTCATTCGGAAATCTTCGGATCAAAGTTTACGTGCAACTCCCCGAAGCTTATCGCAGCTTATCACGTCCTTCATCGGCTCCTAGTGCCAAGGCATCCGCCCTGCACCCTTAATAACTTGACCAGTTAAAAAGGTTTGATAGATTAAAGTCTATCAACTTGATAATTTTTAAAAGTTATCAGCTTTATATATTACAAATTAGATGTCATATCACTAAATATATATGCAGTTTTCAAAGTGCTAACGCACATCGCCAACAAACAAACTTCACATTCGTTCAGTTTATTCTGTTGCTTAAAGTGCTAACGCACGTCGCCAACAAACAAACTTCGCATGCGCTCAGTTTATTCTGTTGCTTAAAGTGCTAATTTTGAGTATTCGTAAAAACGAACCCTCAAAATTAAACAGTAGGTAATTCTCCTTAGAAAGGAGGTGATCCAGCCGCACCTTCCGATACGGCTACCTTGTTACGACTTCACCCCAGTTATTGATTCCACCTTCGACGACTTCTTCCAAAAGGTTAGATAATCGGCTTCGGGCGTCTCCAACTCCCGTGGTGTGACGGGCGGTGTGTACAAGACCCGGGAACGCATTCACCGCAGCATTCTGATCTGCGATTACTAGTAACTCCAGCTTCATGTAGGCGAGTTTCAGCCTACAATCCGAACTGAGAGTAGCTTTAAGGGATTAGCTCCACCTTACGGCTTGGCAACCCTCTGTACTACCCATTGTAGCACGTGTGTAGCCCTAAACATAAGGGGCATGATGATTTGACGTCATCCCCACCTTCCTCCAGGTTATCCCTGGCAGTCTCTCTAGAGTGCCCAACTTAATGATGGCAACTAAAGACAAGGGTTGCGCTCGTTGCGGGACTTAACCCAACATCTCACGACACGAGCTGACGACAACCATGCACCACCTGTCACCAATGTCCCCGAAGGGAAGTCTCCGATTAAGGAGATGTCATTGGGATGTCAAGCTTAGGTAAGGTTCTTCGCGTTGCTTCGAATTAAACCACATGCTCCGCTACTTGTGCGGGTCCCCGTCAATTCCTTTGAGTTTCACTCTTGCGAGCGTACTTCCCAGGCGGAGTACTTAATGCGTTAGCTGCGGCACCGAGGGGGGTAACCCCCGACACCTAGTACTCATCGTTTACAGCGTGGACTACCAGGGTATCTAATCCTGTTTGCTCCCCACGCTTTCGTGCCTCAGCGTCAGTTACAGTCCAGAGAGCCGCCTTCGCAACTGGTGTTCCTCCTAATATCTACGCATTTCACCGCTACACTAGGAATTCCACTCTCCTCTCCTGCACTCAAGTCTCCCAGTTTCAAGAGCTTACTACGGTTGAGCCGTAGCCTTTCACTCCTGACTTGAAAGACCGCCTACGCACCCTTTACGCCCAGTAAATCCGGATAACGCTAGCCCCCTACGTATTACCGCGGCTGCTGGCACGTAGTTAGCCGGGGCTTCCTCCTCAAGTACCGTCATTATCTTCCTTGAGGACAGAGTTTTACGACCCGAAGGCCTTCATCACTCACGCGGCGTTGCTGCATCAGGCTTTCGCCCATTGTGCAATATTCCCCACTGCTGCCTCCCGTAGGAGTTTGGACCGTGTCTCAGTTCCAATGTGGCCGATCACCCTCTCAGGTCGGCTACTGATCGTCGCCTTGGTAAGCCGTTACCTTACCAACTAGCTAATCAGACGCGGGTCCATCCTGTACTGGCTCACCTTTGATATTTAAGAGATGCCTCTCAAATATATTATCCCGTATTAGCATACCTTTCGGTATGTTATCCGTGTGTACAGGGTAGGTTACCCACGCGTTACTCACCCGTCCGCCGCTCTTTACCGAAGTAAATCGCTCAACTTGCATGTGTTAGGCACGCCGCCAGCGTTCATCCTGAGCCAGGATCAAACTCTCAAATAAAAGTTTATCAGGCTCAGATACTATTGTTATCAAAATATCTGGCTTTATGGTTTGTTTCTTGTTTTATAAATTAACCTACTGTTTAATTTTCAAAGTTCATTTTTCATGTTTGCCCTTTTCTTAAGGACAAGTAATACTATATCACCTTAAAAATAATCCGTCAACACCTTTTTAAAATTTTTTATTTTATTTTTCATATATCAAGTTTCTTTAACTCTTCTAAATCGAGTGTTATCAACATATTAAGCATATCTTTTCTTTTAATTTTATCTTCATATTTTTCTATAACTTTTTTTCTAATATCACCTAATACATTTAAATATTCCTCATAATCTTCAGTATATATCTCTTCAAGCTCCTTTTTTATCTTCGATGATAATGAAGGGCTCTTACCCCCAGTAGATATACTTATAAGCAAATCACCTCTTTTTATATATGATGGGACAGTAAAATTTGATACCTCTACATTATCAACAACATTTACTAACTTCTTTTTTGCTCTACAATATAATCCTATTTCCATATTCAATTCCCTGTTATTTGTTGCAGCAATTATTACAGAAGCATTTTCTATATACATTTCTTTATAATCATCTTTTATTATTCTTATATCTCCTTCTAAATCATAAAACCTATTTGAAAGTTGTTTAGAAACTATAGTAACACTCTTATTAAAGTTTAAAAAATTCTTACATTTTCTATATGCAACTTCTCCTCCACCAATTATAACTACATCTAAATCATCTAATTTTAAATTAATAGGATATAGCATTTTATACCTCCAAAGTTTATTTAATTACATAAATAAAGTATAGAAATTATAAATTAGTATCTATTCTTATTTAATAAATTTCTAAATAAAAACATGCTAAAATATCTAATTATAATTTCTATACTTTCTAAGATTCTTTTTCTTTATAAAATTTATTTTTGCAACAACTTAGCAATATCTTTAGCAAAATAAGTTATTATTATATCTGCTCCTGCTCTTTTTATAGATGTAATTGATTCAAGAATTACATCTTCATTTAATAAACCTTCTTTTACAGCATACTTAAGCATAGAGTATTCTCCACTTACATTATAAGCTGCTAGAGGTAAATCAAAATTGTCTTTAACTCTTCTTATGATATCTAAATATGATAATGCAGGTTTAACCATAAGTATGTCTGCACCTTCTAATATATCAAGCTCAGTTTCTATTATAGCTTCATTGCTATTTGCTGGGTCCATTTGATATGTTTTTCTATCACCAAAAGATGGAGCTGAATGAGCTGCTTCTCTAAAAGGTCCATAGAAATTTGAAGCGTATTTAACACTGTAAGCCATTATTCCTATATTCTCTAACCCATTTTCATCTAAAGCTTCTCTTATCGCTTGTATTCTTCCATCCATCATATCAGATGGAGCTACCATATCTGCTCCAGCTTTAGCATGACTTACAGATATTTTAGCTAAATACTCTAATGATTTATCATTATCAACATAGCCAGTATCAGTTAAAATTCCACAATGTCCATGACTTGTATATTGACACATACAGACATCTGTTATTACATTCATATCTGGATTTATCTCTTTAACTTTTCTAATTGCCTTTTGAACTATTCCATTATCATTAAATGCTTGTGAAGCACACTCATCTTTTTCATCTGGCACTCCAAATAACATTATATGTTCAATTCCTAACTCACTTATTTCTTTTATTTCTTCTTCTAACTTATCTATAGATAAATGATAAACATCTGGTAAAGATTTAATTTCTTCTTTAATATTTTCTCCCTCTACTACAAATAGCGGGTATATCAAATCTTCTACATTCACTTTAGTTTCTCTTACTAAATTTCTTATTGCTTTACTTGCTCTTAGTCTTCTTGGTCTTCTTAACATAGTAATCCTCCAAAATTAATTTTTTATGATTAAATCTATCAATGAATCTATAGTAGATTTAGTAGCTTCTTTATATAGCTTTATTCCCAAACTATTTATTGTATCTGTAGTTATAGGTCCTATGGATAGCGTTTTTATTTTGTCTAATATTTTAATATTTTCTTTTCCTATAATTTCAACAAGATTATTTACTGTTGAAGAACTAGTAAAAGTTATATAATCTATATCTTTAGAATTTAAAATATCTAATATCTCATCTTTTTTACCTTCATCTATTAATGTTCTATATGTATGTACTTCTGTTACTTCACAAATATCCTTAAGCTTGTCAACTAGATAGTCTCTAGCATTTTCTGCTCTTGGTATAAGTATATTATCACTACTTTTCAAGATAGGCATTAGCTCTTCATATAGTGATTCTGCTACAAATTTTTTAGGTACTATATCAGCTATAATTCCTCTTTTTTTCAATTCATTTGATGTAGCAGAACCTATAGCACATATTTTTAAATTAGATAGTATTCTTAGATCAAAATTCATTTCATATATCTTTTCAAAAAAGATTTCTACAGCATTTTTACTAGTTAATATTAGATAATTATATTTGTTTATATTTTTTATTTCGTTTTCTAACTTAATATTATTTTGTATTTTTTCTATCTTTATAGTAGGTATTTCAACTGGATTTCCACCTAAATCCATTATTTTTTCCACCAATACACTATTTTGATTTCTAGACCTAGTTACAGCAATACTTTTTCCAAATAAAGGCTTATTCTCAAAGAAATTCAACTTTTCTCTAAGACCTACAACACTTCCAACTACTATAAGGGTTGGTGGCTTTACTTCTTCTTTAATAGCAGTTTCATAAACATTCTCAAGTGTAGATGTAACAACTCTTTGATTGTACCTAGTTGCCCAACTTATAAGAGCAACTGGTGTATCTTTATCTTTTCCCTGTTTCATTAAGTTTTCACTTATTTTCTTTAAGTTTGATATTCCCATTAAAAACACAAGAGTCCCTTTATTGTTTGCAAGAGCATTCCAATTTAATTCTCCACTATCATCACCTTTCAAGTGACCTGTTATTACATGAAAAGATGAAGCATGTTCTCTATGTGTTATAGGTATACCAGCATAACATAAGCCTCCTATAGCAGAAGTTATTCCTGGAACTACTTCAAATTCTATCCCCTCATCTACTAAAGTCTCTGCTTCTTCGCCTCCTCTACCAAATACATAAGGGTCTCCCCCCTTAAGACGAGTCACATATTTTCCTTCTTTAGCTTTCTCTGCTATAATTCTATTTATATCTTCCTGTGGCAAAATATGATTACTTGATGCCTTTCCTACATATATAAGTTCACAATCAGGCTTAGCCTCTCTTAAGTAACTACTATTTGCTAATCTATCATATACTATTACATCTGATTTTCTTATACACTCTAGGCCTTTTAAAGTCATGAGTTTATAATCTCCTGGTCCTGCTCCTACTAAGTAAACCTTACCCTTCATAATTCTCATACTCCTTCAACACAAGTTTAGCTAACTTTAAACCTAACTCTCTAGGGGAAGAAATATCTCCATCTATAGACTTAATTACTACTTTAGTCCCTTCTGAATCTCCATATAGACCAGTAAGATGTATCTTATCTTGGATTATTTCACAATAAGCTGCCATTGGAATATGACAACTTCCATTAACACCATCCAAAAAACCTCTCTCAGCTAATATTTGGATTTCTGTATTTTCATCTTTTAGTGAATTTACTATTTCTTCTATATTACTATCATTACTTCTTATTTCTATAGCCAAAGCTCCTTGAGCAGGTGCTGGTATAACAACATCAACAGGTAAATAAGAACTTATTTTTTCTTGTAAATTCGCTCTTATTATTCCTGATGCAGCTAACACAATCCCATGCATATTTTCATCTTTTATTTTTCGTATTCTAGTTTCCACATTACCTCTAACTTGTACTATATTTAGGTCAGGTCTTTGCTTTAATAATTGAAATTTTCTTCTTTTACTTCCTGTTCCTATTACTGCTCCATGAGGTAAATCGTCTAAGTTTTTATATCCTTCTCTAAGTATTAGAACATCTCTTGGGTCTTCTCTCTTAGGTGTATGAGCAAATTTTAGTCCATCTGCTAAATAAGAGGGCATATCCTTCATACTATGTACTGCTATATCTATTTTTCCATCCAATAGTTGTTGCTCTATTTCTTTAACAAACAATCCTTTATCGCCTATTTTATCTAGGGAAACATTTTGAATCAAGTCCCCTTTTGTCTTTATAACTTTAATCTCAAAATTAATATTTGGATACTTCTTTTTTAGTTCATTAATTACCCATTCTGTTTGTATAAGTGCTAGATTACTACCCCTAGTTCCAACCACGATATTCATACTAAATCTCCTTTAAAATGTTACCTTCATCTATTTTATTTTGTTCTCTTTATTTACTAGTATTGTAGAAAAATAAGATATCTTATCTTCAAGATGTGCCTCTCGTAAATCTTTAAATACAGTTTCACCTTCTTGAGACGAATTACTTACTAAAATAGCATGTTCTATTAGATTATATTTTTCTAGTTTCTTTATTATTTCTTTAAAATTCTTATAAACTTTCATCAATACTATTGAGTTATAATTTTGTAAAGCAAGTTCTATTTTATCATCTTCCATAGTACAAGGAACTATTACTAAGGCTTCCTTATCCATAACTAGTGGGAAATTTTGATTAGATGCTATATTAGAAAATGATGAAATTCCTGGTATAGTCTCGACCTCTATCTCATCTGATATTCTCTCCATTATGTACACATATGTGCTATAAATCATAGGGTCCCCTAATGTTACAAACCCTACATTTTTTCCATTCTTAACATCGGCAGCAATCTCTTCGGCTACATTGTCCCATGCTATATTCTTTTCATTTCCATCAAAACACATTGGAAAATGTCTAGATTTTATCTCTATTGATTCATTTAAGTATTCTTTAACTATTGATAAAGCTAAGCTATCTCCACCTTTTTTTGATTCTGGAGTATATAAAATATCTAGTTTCTTTAATGTGCTAACTGCCTTCATTGTAAGTAAAGAACTATCTCCTGGCCCTGCTCCTATACCATAAAATTTAACATTTTCTGCACATTTAGTCGCATGACGAACAAACTTATCTTGTATATAAGGATTTTCACCTAAGCCTTTTAAATGTATATTTACATTAAACCCATTCTCTTCTAAGATTGTTTTCCAAGAATCTTCTTCATCTCCTGCCATATCATTTATAGCATGGTCACCTGCAACTAACATAAATGGCATTAGATTTACAGTTTTTATATTTCCTTCTTTTAATCTTCTTATTACATGTTCTATTTCTGGATAACCTTCAACTGTGCCAACATAAGCATTTACTCCATTATCTCTAAGCATATACTCTAATGCTGGATATGCCGAATGTGACTCATGAATAGTTCCATGACCCATGAATACTACTGCTTCATCATTTTCCATATGAGGGATTTGATGCTTAATTGCCTCTACAGATTCTTGATAGTCCTCAATATGTGTAAGTAAAGGTCTACCTAATACAATCTTTTTAAATTTAGATGAGTAGCTTTCCACTTGTTCTTTTAACTTGTTAAATTCTTCTCCACATATAATATGAAGAGTTTGAATTATTACTTCATCATATCCTTGTTCATATATTTTATCTAAAGCTTGTATTGGATTGTCTATCTCTATTCCATCTCTTTTTCTTATTTTATTTATTATCATATTTGATGTATAGGCTCTAAAAAAATCGTAATTTTTTAATGAATTTTTTATTTTATTTTCACATATATCTATTGTCTTTTCTCTCGTTTCATTATAGCTTGTACCAAAACTCACTACTAATAAGGCCTTCTTCATATGTTCTCCTCCTAAAAAATTATACAAGTATGTCTTTAATTTTGTTTATATCATTAATTACATTTTCATAGTTAATTGATTCTCTCTTAATAATTATCACTGGTATATTGAAACTTTTACATGCATTTACTTTTTCTAAGAAACCACCTGCTATTCCACTTTCTTTTGTTATAACTAAGTCTATGTCATAATGTTTATAAGTTTCTTCGTTTATACACTGGCTAAACGGCCCTTTCATAGCTACTATATTGTCTGCGTTTAAACCTAATTTTTCACAACTTAGTATAACTTCACTAGTTGGAAGAACTCTAACTACTAAGTTTTTATCATTTATTTCTTCTACAAATCTATTCAAATTTTTACTTCCTGTTCCTATGAATATATTTTTTCCTATTTTATTTGCTATTTCACAGGCTTCTTCAATTGTATTTACTATAAACTTATTATCATAATCTATTTTTTCAATTAGAGATTTTCTCTCAAATCTTATATATTCTATATTTGATAGTTTTGCACAATACATAGCATTTTTAGATACTTCAACTGCATAAGGATGAGTTGCATCTATTATTTTTACTATATGGTTATCTTTTATAAATTTTAGCATTTCCTCTTTTCCGAGTTTCCCTAAAATCACATTTTTTGTATGTCGTTGTGCAAGTTCCTTTCCATAATCTGTGGTCACTGAAAGGATATATGGTTGCTTTAGTTCATTTATCTTATCACATATAGATAAGCTATCTGAAGTTCCTCCTAAAATCAAAATCATACTGTATAGCCTCTTGGAGTTATCATCAACTCACCATCAATATAAGTAGATTTATTTCCAATTATAACCATTGTAGTCATATCGACTTTTTCAAAATCCATATTTTCAAAAGTACATACAAATTTTTCTTCCTTTTCTCTGCCTATATCTTTAACCACTCCAACAGGCGTATTCCCACTTTTAAATTCACCCATTATTTTAAATGCTTTACTTAAATGCTCACTTCTTCCTTTACTTCTTGGATTATATAAACAAATTACAAAGTCAGCTTCAGCAGCTAATTTCAACCTTTTTTCAATTACTTCCCATGGAGTCATTAAATCACTTAAACTTATATGACAAAAATCATGCATAATAGGAGCTCCAAGTATCGCTGCTGCACCAATACTTGCAGTAACACCTGGAATCACTTTTACTTTTATATCTTCTTTTTCTTTAGATATTAATTCTAAGATAAGTCCTGCCATTCCATATATTCCAGCATCTCCACTACTTACAACTGCTACCTTTTTTCCTTTTTTAGCTTCTTCTACTGCTTGTTTACATCTGTCAACTTCTTGTCTCATACCATTTTGAATTATTTCTTTATTTTGTATAAATTCTTCTATTAAATTTATATAAGTTTTATATCCAACAATAGCCTCAGAATCTTCAATTGCTTTTATTGCTTCTAAAGTCATGGTATCTTTGCTTCCTGGACCAATTCCTACAACGTATATCATATTTTTATTCTCCCCACTGAAAAAGTTATTCCTTTATATTTATGTTTTTCAACTATTAAATTACCTTTGCTCAAAAGATATGCTACAGGCTCTGCTACTGAATACACTCCCACATTTTTTTTAACAAAATCGGATTTATCAAATAAATTATCCACCTTTGATATTTCATCTATTGAAAATGTTTTAAATTGTATTTGTAGTACTTTTGATAAATCAATGATTGCCTTCTCATCTTTTTTCAGCTCTATACTTCCAATCATATTTATTGCTCTTATATCTATATTTTGTTTATTAAGAAATTCTACAAGCGAGTTATACATTAACTCACTATCTGTATTTCTTCTACAACCAATTCCTATTACTATATCTTTTGGAATTACTCTTATTATTTTTTCATTAATATAACCATTCTCAAACTCATTATCTGTATTTAAATTTTCAACATCTCTAATACAATTTATTTTATGGCTTATTATAACCACTTTTTCTATGTACTTATCTAAGAAACTCTCTTTTAATTCATCAATGTTTTCTATAAACTTAAATCCTCTAGTATCAACTTGATACCCTTCATCAACATATAAGCCAACACCTTTATTATTAACTAACATAGAATTCACTTCTTTTACATTTTCTCTGAAGTTATCAATGTGTGCATTTAGGTTATTTGCTATCATGTCTAAGGAAGCTTTTTGATTTACATCAGTGGCTGTTGTTATTACTGGGTTAGCATCGATAAGATTACTTATATAATGTGTTAAATTATTTGCTCCTCCAATATGCCCACTCAATAAACTTATTACGTTTTTGCCTTTTTCATCTAGTACTAAAATTGCTGGGTCGCTAAATTTACTCACTATATATGGTGCTATACTTCGTACAACTATACCTGTAGCCATTATAAATACTATGTACTGAACCTCCCATGACTAAAGTCACAGGGTTCCTGTTTCATAGAATTTCGCATACTAAAATATGTCTTACCAATTCTCCACAGGCTATCCCCGTAGTTCCTACGGTTCTTACATACGTTATCTATTTTAAACTCTTATTAGTCTTAATCCTTCTTTTAGTATATTTATACTTGCATTTATATCTCTATCGTGAGTTTCATTACAACAAGGACACATCCATTCTCTTATACTTAAATTCTTCATTTCCTCGTTTTTGTACCCACATTTATTGCATATTTGTGAACTTGCAAAGAATTTACCTACCTTTACAATTTGTCTACCATACCAATTAGCCTTGTATTCTAATTGACGAACAAATTCTGACCATGACACATCAGAAATAGAAAGAGATAGTTTATGATTTCTAGTCATGTTCTTTACTTGTAAATCCTCTATGCAAATAATATCATTCTCTCGTATTAATTTAGTAGATAGTTTTTGTAGAAAATCCTTCCTTTGATTAGCTATATGTTCTTGAAGTCTTGCAACTTTTAATCTTGCTTTATTTCTATTTAAACTCCCAATTGTTTTTCTCGATAGTTCTCTTTGTAATTTAGCAAGTTTGTTTAATGACTTTAGAAGATACTTAGGATTTTCTATAAATTCTCCACAACTTGAGATACAAAATTCTTTAATTCCTAAATCTAAACCTATCTGATTATTAGTATTTTCAAATGCTTTAATATCTATATCAGTACAACATAATGATACATAATATTTACCACTTGGTTCTTTGGATACTGTAGCATTAAGTATTCTCCCTTGAGGTACTTGTTTATCCCTTACTTTAACCATACCAATTTTAGGTAATTTTATATATTGACTAAAGTACATAATATTTCCATTTGTAAAGTTAGTTCTATATGAAAATCTATTAGTTTTCTTTGATTTAAATTTAGGAAATCCTGCATTTTCTTTAAAGAATTTTTTATATGCGTTTTCTAAATCTTTTAAGGTGTTTTGTAGTGAAAATTTGTCAGGTTCTTTAAGCCACTCTAATTCTCTTTTTAAATTGGTCAAATCAGAACTGCACTGTTTATAAGTAAAAGTTTCTTTATTGTTTTCATAAACTTCTATTTTTTTAGAAAGATACTTATTATATACAAATCTACAACATCCAAAAGTTTTGTTAATTAACTCTTGCTGTTTTTTATTTGGATACATTCTAAACTTATAAGCTTTTTCCACTACTATCACCTCACTTTAATTGTTTTTTATGATTATTAATATACATATCCGAGTAACTTCTATTTTTCATCACCCATTATAATATTAACAAACGTAATTATTTAAAACAATTATTTCGAAGGTTTTATATTTATTTTTAAATAACATATGTAAGAACCATAAGTCCTAACTTTTATCATTTTTGAAGTTGTCGTTCACATAAGTTCGCTACTACCTATGCAGTTCTCTTATGAACTTCTTACACTTTCATGTAAGCACAGACTATATCTTATCCTTCGGCATTATCCGTTAAGGTCTACCCACTTCCACTACCAATAGCTTGTAGTGTACTTCCCTCAAGAGGAATAGTCGTTGAAGTTTCTCCTATTTGGAGCTTACCTGCTGATTGCCCATTTTAAAGTACTTAGGGTTTAACCTTATACCATCTAACCAATTTTTTCTACTTTCGTAACTTTCACACTTAGGTTTATTTCATCCTTATGTTTTAGTTTGGTTAGCTTTAGGGGTTTCCAGCAATTCAAGTAGTATTGGATAGGTTATATCCTATCTCTACATATAAGTTTCCCTATACGCTGACTACTTTAGCTGCTAACTCACGACTAAAGTCACAAGTGTGCGTAGCTATTTTTTAATCAAATTTATTAAATACTTCTCCCACAAAATCACTTAATTTCTTTTGAACTATATGTACACATGTTTCTTGAACATTTAAATCACTTTTTTTATTTTTTATTTGATATATAACACAGTTACTTACTAAAGATTTTATCTTTACAGCTAGATTCTTACCATTTTCTGTGATACAGATTATAGCAATATTACCCTCTATACTCATGTTTAAAATCCTTGTCATATAACTTTGAGTTATTATATTCTTCTCCTAAGAATCTTCCAACCATTATTAAAGCAGTTTTGTTTATATTATTTTCTTTAACTTTTACAGCTATGTCACTTAAAGTTCCTTTAACTATTTTTTCATCTGCCCAAGTTGCTTTATATATAACTGCTATAGGGGTATCTTTTGGATATCCACCTTCCAGTAATCTAGACACAACCTTCTCAATTTCTTGAACAGATAAAAATATTACCATAGATGTTTGATGCTTAGCATATGATTGTATTGATTCTTTCTCTGGAACTGGAGTTCTTCCTTCCATTCTTGTTATAATTACACTTTGAGAAATTTCTGGAACTGTATATTCAACACCTAAAGATGAAGCTGCTCCTAAAAAAGAACTTACTCCTGGAGTGCAATCATAGTCTATATTCAATTTATTTAAATCCTCCACTTGCTCTCTAATTGAACCATATATAGAAAAATCACCTGTTTGCAATCTTACAACAGACTTATTATTTTCTATACCTTCTCTCATTACATCTATTATCTCTTGTAAATCCATATGTGCACTATTATGTATTTGGCAATCTTCTTTACAATATTCCAGAAGTTCAGGATTAACAAGAGAACCTGCATATATTACTACATCTGCATTACTTAATAATTTGTATCCTTTTAATGTTATTAATTCTTTATCTCCAGGTCCTGCTCCTACAAAATGTACTTTATTCATAATCATTTTCCCCTTTTTCACAAGATATTATATATATAGGATTTAGTGGTTTAAAGTATTCACCTTTTCCTAGTTTCTCTAGTTTAGAAACATTCAAAACGCATACATCTATTTCTTTAAATCCATATTTTTTTAGTAGTTTTAAAGTTTGATTAAAAGTATCTATTATTATAAAATTAGCTACAAGTCTTCCTCCTGTAACCAAACTCTTTTTAGACCATTCTATTATTTCTTCTAAATTATTTCCTGTTCCACCAAGGAAAATAGACTCAACCTGAGTATTTAATCCTATATCGATTGGAGCATATCCTTTTATTACTTCTATATTTTTTAAGTTGAATTTTTTTACGTTTTTATCTATAAGCTCTATAGCAACATCATTTTTTTCTATGGATATAACATTTAAATTTGGATAATTATATGCTGCTTCAATACTTACACTACCTGTACCAGCCCCTATGTCTATAAAGTTTTTAGCATTAACTAAATTCAACTTACTTATTGATATTGCTCTAACTTCTTCTTTAGTAATTGGAACTTTCCCTGTTATAAATTCACTATTCTTCATCTAAAATCACCACAACATTCATCTCGAAATTGTCCATTCTTATTATATCTTCTGGTTTTGCTATTGTTATTTTTTCATTTTCATATGACAAATTTTCTCCTACAACAATAATCTTATTTAGATTTCTATCCATTATTTCTTTACTTATTTGTTTTGGCCCTATCTTAGAGTCTGTAACCATACATACTTTTTTATGTGATAGTATATAATCAAAATCTGGTACTTTACCATGACTACTTGTGATATATACATCATTCATATCAACGTATATTTTTGAAAATATATATTGTAATGAACTAATTCCAGAAACCATATTTATTATTTTGTTGTCAATATTCTTAGATAGATATCTACCTATACCATATATTAATGGGTCGCCAGAAGCTATTACTGATATTTGCTTTTCTTTATTATTATTTATGTACTCTATAATTTCTCTCAAATTAGAATCTAAGATTATTTTTTCTCCTTTGAAGTTTTTTATAGATTCTAGATTCCTCTTACCACCAATTAATACATCAGAAGTGGAAATTAAGTTTTCACCTTTTTTTGTTATATAGTCCAAATTCCCAGGCCCTAGACCTATTATGTTTATCATATAAAGACCTCCACTAATGCATCTGTATTATCCGATTTACCTAACAATGACTTATCCATTGAAAATATCATCACTTCCACATCAATATCATCTGACTCTTCATTTAAGTATTGCTTTACTCTATCTCTACATTTATTACTTAATATATTATACACCTGTTTATATTCACTATTATTTATTATATCTACAGCTTCTTCAGCTGTTAGGCACTGATTTATTTTATTTAAAAATTCATATGTAGCTCCCATTAAGGCTAAATTTGCCACTAATATCTCACTTCGAGCATCTGCTACTTTACTATGAGTATTAAAGATACCAGCAGATACTTTTATAAACTTACCTATATGGCCAGCCATTAATATTTTTTTATATCCTATTCTTTGAGCTTCTTTAATCATATAGCCTACAAAGTTACTCGTTCTAACTACATACTTAATATCTAAGTTTAGTTTCTCTCTTATAAACTGTTCTCCATGATTTCCTGGAACCAGTATTATTTTATCTAAGCCTTGTTCTTTTTTCATTTGAAGTTCTATAGATAAAGATTTTTTCCATCCTTCATCACTCATAGGTTCAACAATACCAGTTGTACCTATTATAGATATTCCTCCAACTATGCCTAATCTTGGATTAAATGTTTTCTTTGCTACTGCTTCTCCTTGTGGAGCAAATATTGTTATTTTTAAAACTTTATTATCTCCAAGTATAGATTCAAAATTACTTCCTACAAGCTTTCTTATTTCCTCGTTTATCATTTTAAGTGGAGTAGGATTTATAGCTGGCTTACCAACATCTACACTAAGCCCTTTTTTGGTTACTACCCCAATACCAATCCCACCATAAACTCTAATAAATTTATGTAACTCACTTTGACTCTCACTATTAGTACTTACACTACCGATATCATATAAAGTAAGATACTCTTTATCCTCATCGTTTTTGGATACAATTTCAGCTCTTGCATAAATATCCATAGTATGAGTTGCATCTATGTCATCTCCACCATCTTTTTTTATGGAACACTCCACAAAAGAATTAGAAATATTTACATTATCGACCTTTAATGATAGTGGTATCCCTTTAGGTGTATCTATATTTATAGTATCAATCTTATTTTTTGTCATCAACATGTACACAGCAGCCTTAGATGCACCTGTTGCACATGAACCTGTAGTATATCCTCTTCGATATTTTTTACCATCTATATACACATATTCTTCCATACACATACCTACATAGTATATAATATAGCATTTACTATTGCTGCTGCTAAATTACTACCACCTTTTCTGCCTTTAGAAATTATATATGGTATATCTGTTTTTTCAACTTCGTCTTTTGATTCTTGTGCCCCTACAAAACCTACAGGAACACCTATAACTGCATCTAAATCTAATCTTCCTTCTGATTTCATCTCCATAACTTTATATAAAGCTGTTGGTGCATTTCCTAAAACAAATATCTTTCTTCCCTCTTCTTTAGCTGCAATCTCTACTGCTGCCATGGAACGAGTAATCCCTTTCTCTTTAGCTAATTTTGCAGTTTCTTCGTCTGCTACTAAACATTTATATTTACATCCTAATGCTTCTAGCTTTCTTTTATTTATCCCACTAAGAGCCATATTTGTATCAGTATAAATACTCGCATTATTTTTTAATGCATCTATTATACTATCTACTGCTTCTTCTGATATTTTTAATATGTCTAAGTAATCAAAATCTGCAGTAGTATGTATAGCTCTCTTTATTATTTTTTCTTCGATAGTATTCTTAAATCTATAATCTGGTCTAATCTCATCTATTATCTCTTGTATTAATTCAAAACTTTTTTCTTCTATTTTCATAGGATTCTTTATGTATTGCATTCTATTTCCCCCTTAATTCCTCCATTTATTATGTTCAACGTATAAATCTTATTATAAACAGAATTTATATTAGATTCACATAAAACATTTATTATATTTTTATCATCCATAAACTTATCAATTAAAATACCTATTACTGTACCACTGTGAGCAATGTTTACTCCATATGCTCCACATTTTTCAGCTATTTTTATGATTTCATTTAAGTACTCTTTTTTTTCTATATTTTCATTTGCTAAACTACTCAAAGTACAAGCCTCTCCAACTAGAGATAAGTTATCATTTTTCAATCCTTCTTCTAAAAGAGTAAATGACTTTTTTATGATTTCCCTATTTTCTATTTTTAAGGTATTATAATCTTTCCTCAGCCTAATTTTCATAGTATCTAGTACTTTATTGGGCTCAAGTATTATAACTTTTGCATTACTTATATTTCCTAGGTATTTTATAACAGTTCCATTTAGAGGATTAAATATGCTATTTTTGTCTATAAATATAGAATCTGTTGGCTCTATTTCTGCTGCTAATTTACAAATCTCTTCACTACTCAAGTCTTTATCTATCAATGATAATGTTGCCTTTATAGTAGCTCCTATATCGGCAGTCGAACTTGCCATCCCTTTTCCAATAGGTATTTTACTATCTATATTCAAAGAAATATTTTTAGTATCTTTTTTAGGTAAATTAAACTTTTCAAATACCTTCTCAATTGCCAATCTTGACTTATATCTACCCAAATTTATATCTACTAATTTTTCTTCAATATACACTTTGGAATACATATCTATTGCATATGAGCATAAATATTCTTCATCATCAATTATCCCTTGTACAAACTCTCCACAAGATGCTGGGCATATTCCATAAGATTTCATTTTAATCACCCAATAAACTTTTTATATTTTCTATAAGAATTTTATTATCCTCATGAGATTTTATAGCTACTCTTATAAAACTATCATCTAATCCTACAAAGTTAGATGCATCTCTAACCAATAGATTTCCTTGCTTAAACAAATCTTTTTTCAATTCTCTAGATATTTTTTTATAAATTTTTATCAAAATAAAATTAGCATCTGTATCATAGACTTTTATATTTTTTACGTTTCTCAACTCTTGTAACATGTATTTTCTTTCTTTTATGTAATATTCTTTACTCTTTCTAATATACTCTTTATCTTCAAAAATAAAATCAGATAGTATGTCTGCAAAAGAATTTATAGTCCATGGCTCTTTGTATTCATAAATTTTGTCCATAATGTTAGTATTGCTTGTAATACCATATCCTAACCTTAAGCCAGGCATACCAAAAAACTTAGTCACAGCTTTAATGATGAATATGTTTTTGTTTGATTCTATATATTTTACTAAGCTATACTCATTTTCATCTTCAACAAATTCCATAAAAGTTTCATCAACTATTAATAGCTTTTCGTGTTGACCTAATAAGTAAACAAGTTCCTTTAAGTCTTGAACATTCCCACTAGGATTATTAGGATTACATATAAATAAGCTGTCAAATTTTTCAATGTTCTTTTTTATTATATCTATATCAAGTTTAAAATTATTTTCCGAATCTAACTCTAATTCTATAATATCTAGATTGTTTAACTTAGCACTTCTTCTATATTCTGAAAATGTAGGATTTATTATAGCTAATCTTTTTTTAATACTCCTCATAAGCAAATAAATCACTTCTGTAGCACCATTTCCAGGTATTATAAAGTTTGGATTTATATCTATATATTTTGATATATTTCCTCTCAAGTTTGTATAGTTTATATCTGGATAATTCCTACACTCTTTTAATCCTCTTAAAATGTATCTTTCTAAATTTGGTAATACATTTGGATTTATATTTGAACTAAAATCTATTATTTCTTTTGGGTCTTTCCCATATAATTTTGCCATTTCATCTACATTGGCACCATGCCCTAAATCCTTCATCTATGTCCCCCTTAAGTTAGCAAACCATAATTTATATAATTAAGTTAATTAAAATCGCCCTACATAACATATATACTAGTGTAAATACTAATATAGATACAAAGGAAGATGCATACATAATTTTATTCGTTTTAATTATATCCTCTTTATCTATCTCCCTAAGCTTATCCCCTATTGTTGGCTTATATACTTTTTCTCCAAAATAAAAATTGGTACCTCCCAGTTGTATTCCTAAAGCACCAGACACTGCCCCCTCTGAAAAAGCACAATTTGGACTTTTATGATTCTTTCTATCTCTAATGGATATTTTAAAACAATTTCTATAGTTGTAACGTAAAAAGAAACTGCCAATTGTCATAAGAATAACAGATATTCTAGCTGGTATATAATTGGCTATATCATCAATCTTAGCAGAAGCAAAACCAATATCTTTATATTTCTCATTTTTATATCCAACAGTTGAATCTAATGTATTTATAGCTTTATACGCCATAGCAAGTGGTGCTCCTCCAATAAATGCATAAAACATAGGTGCAATTATACCATCTACAGTATTTTCTGCAACAGTTTCTACAGTCGCCCTTATTATCTCAGACTCACTTAAATTAGTAGTATCTCTACCTACTATATAAGATAACTGAGTTCTAGATTTCTCTATATCTCCAGTTTTTAATACATTATAAATTTTTAATGCTTCATCTTTTAAACATTTTGTAGCTAGTGTTGTATAAATTAGAAAACTATTTACTGCAACACTCAATACTACATTAAAACTAAATAACTTCACTATAGCATAGGTTATTAAATACGTTATTCCAACAGTGATAAACCATAATATAAATCCGCCAAATTTTAATTGTTTATCACTCTTAAAGACCTTCCTTATTATACCTTGAGTAAAATTTATAAGCTTACCAATAAACCTCACTGGATGAGGAAAAGAATATGGGTCTCCTACAATTAAATCTGTCACATACCCTATATAAATAGATAAAATATTCATTTACTTATTTCCTTTATTCAAAAAATTTTCTATACAATTTAAATTATTATAAAAATGAGTATGAAGATATGTAGCTAAAGTGTTTCCTTTACTATAACCACCATCCCACTCTTCTACTATGTTTCCATCTCTTTCTTTTTTCATTGAATATGCACACTTCTCATCACTCTCAAATATTGAATGATGAAACTCATGTCCTTTAATCGTCTCTCCCTTTTTAGATAAAAGAGTATTTTCTTTAGCTACACCAATACAGTATCCAAATCTCTTTAAAGAAGATGTCATCTTACTAATTCCACTAAATATACCAACCATATTAAATTCTTGTTCTTCTTGATTCAATAGTTTCTCACCTAGGTACATCAGTCCTCCACATTCTGCATAAATAGGTATATTGTTATTATGTGCTTCTAATATAGAGGTTCTCATCGACTCATTTGCTTCTAGTTCTTTTCCAAATATTTCTGGAAAACCTCCTCCAATATAAATATAATCTGAAGTTGGCACTGATGTATCTTCAAGAGGGCTAAAATAATTTACTTCTAATCCAAGTTCTTCTAAAAGCTCTATGTTTTCTTTATAATAAAAATTGAATGCCTTATCATATGCTATAGCTATTGATTTATTATTAACATGCTTTTTTATTCCATTATTCTCTATCAAAGTTTGAAAATCGAAATCACTCTCAAACTCATCACTTTCCGAGATTTCGATTATTCTATCAATATCTATATAACTTTCAATTTCATCAGCTAAAGTATAAAATTTTTCTCTTAGAGATTTCATCTCTACACTAGGAACCAATCCTAAATGTCTAGATTCTAAAGAAAATTTACTATTTGGAGGAAAATATCCCAATACTTCAACATTGCAATATTTCTCTATAGAACTCTTAATTATTTGATAATGGCTATTAGTCTTAACATTATTTACTATGACACCTTTTATATTTACATCTTTATCTAATTCCTTATATCCTAGTACCATAGCAGCACTAGATGCTGCCATAGATTTTCCATTTATAACTAATATAACAGGTGATTTTAACACTTTCGAAGTATGTGAACTTGTACAGTTATCTAAATCTATTCCAAAACCATCATACAACCCCATAACACCTTCTATTACTGAAATATCTGCATCCTTTGAGGACTTATTTACTATATACTTTATTTTTTCGTCATCTAACATATAAGAATCTAGATTTCTGGAATGTCTTCCAGTTATAAAAGTGTGGTATGAAGGGTCTATATAATCTGGCCCTACTTTATATGGCTGTACTTTCATATTTCTCTTGACTAAAGCTTGCATTATCCCTAATGATATTGTCGTCTTACCTACTCCACTACTAGTACCTGCAATTAAAATTTTTTTCATAATACACCTCCTACCTAAATTATAAATACAGAATCATTATTATTTCATAATCTCATATATTTTTTCTATATCTAAATGCTCTCTCAAAAAATCAGCCAATTTATCATATTCTTTATCTTTAAATTCATCAAAAGAGTTTACCTTGCTTTCTAATTCTTGTAGACCTTTTTTCATTCTTATATTATTTAAAATTTTCCTTGTAAAACTTATTTCATCGAAAATTCCATGAAGATAAGTTCCGATTACATTCCCATCTTTATTTATGCTTCCTTCAGTATAATTCACTTCTTCATCCAGTTTTTTTGTTATCAGGTCCAAGCTTCTTACACCATTACCTCGATTTGTAATACCCATATGGATTTCATAACCTTTGACTTTCTTACCTTTAAGGCCATTCATATATTCACCAGTACATTCAACAATAGTAGCTTCTACCTGTGTTGTAGTTTTTTCTTTCTCAAATATTGTTTCTGTATCTAAGAGACCTATACCATCAACTTCTTCAATTTCACTTTCAACATGGTAAGGGTCTTTTAATTTTTTACCTAGCATTTGATATCCACCACATATACCAAATATCAATTTACCCTGACTATATAAATTTTTAATTTGTGACTCAAGACCACTTTTTCTTATATATGTTAAATCATCTATAGTACTTTTAGTTCCAGGTATTATTACCATATCGGGATTTCCTAAAGATTCCCCATAATCTACATACCTAATACTTACATCTTCTTGCGTCTCAAATATATTGAAATCTGTAAAGTTAGACATATGTGGAGTTCTAATTATTTCTATGTGTATATCGCTTTTATTCATTTTTTTCTTGAATCTAGTAGTCACACTATCTTCATCTTCTATTTTTATATCTGTATAAGGAACTACACCTATAACTGGTACTTTTATGATGTCCTCTAACATCTTTACTCCATCTTGTAAAAGCTCTTTTTTGCCTCTAAATTTATTAATTATTACTCCTTTTACTCTTTTTTTCTCATCTTCACTTAATAAAAGCATTGTTCCTACCAGTGATGCAAATACTCCACCTCTATCAATATCTCCAACTATTATTACAGGTGCATCCGCTATTTCTGCCATACCCATATTAGAGATATCTCTATCTTTTAAATTTATCTCTGCATTACTACCTGCACCTTCCATAACCACAATATCATAGGTTGAATTCAAGCTATCAAAGGTATCCTTCAATACATCTACCAATTCCAGTTTATAATCATGATATTGAGAAGATGGCATTTCCCCTATAACCTTCCCTCTTACAATAACTTGACTTTTGTTATTTCCAGAAGGTTTTAATAAAATCGGATTCATATCAGCTATTGGCTCTATTTTCGCCGCTTCTGCTTGAAACACTTGTGCTCTTCCCATTTCTAATCCTTCTTTAGTTATAAAAGAATTTAAAGCCATATTCTGAGATTTAAAAGGAGCAACAGTATAACCATCTTGTTTAAATATTCTACACAACCCTGCTACTAAGATACTTTTACCTACATTAGATGCTGTTCCTTGTAGCATTATTTTTTTCCCCACTTTCTAATCCCTCCTTTTTAAAATTTACTAAAAC
Organism: Clostridioides sp. LIBA-6822; assembly: GCF_056688955.1. Taxonomy (NCBI): domain Bacteria; kingdom Bacillati; phylum Bacillota; class Clostridia; order Peptostreptococcales; family Peptostreptococcaceae; genus Clostridioides; species Clostridioides sp. LIBA-6822. The sequence goes on from NZ_CP196995.1 coordinate 4,074,050, forward strand.
ACAAATAAAAAAAGTCCTAATGCTTCTAAAGATAGGACTTTTATACGTATTAATTAAAAATCTTTCACCCCGAAGACCTCTTGTTTTAAATTAAATTAGGCAGGTATCCTGGCTTAACTTCATCCTACTTCTATAACCTTCCCATCAAATTGACAGTGGTATTTATAGTTTCGTTGGTTTCACAGTAGCGGGGGCTGCAAAGGCATCTAACCTTTTTCCCTTTTAACATATAATTAAGAACCTAATTTTAATCTAATATTCTATTTTCATTGATATTCTTACAGACATATATTATAATACTTAATTTCAATTAAATTATATAAAATCTGTAAAATTCATTTTATCTACTACAGTAAATCCACAATTAACTTCTAAAACCGTAATAGATGCATTATCAATTTTAAAGTTCCAATGATATTTATAACTACCAGAAATCAAATGTGTTATTATATTTCTTATTGTTCCTGCATGAGAACATATAAGTATTGTTTTTATATCTGAATGACTATCATTTTCTAAAATTATATTATCAATCTCTTTTGCCACTCTTTTATAAGAGTCTATAAGACTTTCTCCACTTGGATATCTATAGTTGTTACCTTCTTCTATCATTTTTTCGAATTCTTTGGGATATTTGACTTTAATTTCCTCAAAAGTTATTCCTTCAAAATCACCAAAACTAATTTCTCTTAGAGTTTCTTTTTCTTCTATTTCTATTAACTTTAATCTTGATATTTTTTCTATTGTATCCTTAGTACGTGAAGATGGCGTCGTGTAAATTCTGTCTATATTTTCATGACTTAGATATTTAGTAATTTTATTTATTTGCAATTTACCTTCTTCACTAATACAACTATTTATGTGACCTGATAATCTTCCTTTTTTATTATCATTTGTCAATGCATGTCTTATTAATATTAATCTTATCATATTATCACCACTTTTTAGTTTTAAAAAAACATAAAAATTAACAAATATATATAAATCAAATATACAAGTTCTGAAAGTTCTATTCCACAACCTAATATATCTCCTGTTACTCCATCAATCTTTTTATAAATATGTTTTTTGAATAATATTATAAATATAAAAACTACTATAGCTGAACCTAATATTTTAATCAACACTATATTAGGTAATAAGAATATAAATTTAGTAATAAGAATAACTATTAAAAATGTGTATATTATAGCTGTCATTAACATACTTGTAGTCAATTTTCCTATAAATAAATTTCCCATTCCTTTTTCTCTTGGTGTCACAGTTTTATATGTCAATAACATTACTCCTAATCTTGCAATCATTGGCATAAATATTATAATCCATAATGAGTTGTTACTTATTATATTGTATATGAATCCAACCTTTAATAAAAGTACAAACATAATTGCTAAAAGTGAATTTGTGCCCAATCTTGAATCTTTCATTATTTCAAGCATTTTTTCTTTATCTCTATAACTGTATATTGCATCAAATGTATCTCCTAATCCATCTATATGGAGACCTCCAGTAATTAAAACACCAGCTAAAGTTATTATTATAGAAGCTATAAATGGCTCAAATAATAGTATAGAAATCCATCCTACTAAGTAGGTTAATATGCCAATGACAAAACCTACAAGTGGAAAATATACTATTGATTTATAAAATTCATCATCAAATCCTACATTTAATTTTATAGGTATCCTTGTTAAAAACTGTAGTATTAAAATAAATCTTTTCATAGATACATACTACTCCTTTATTTTCATGGGTATTCCACTAACTACAAAATAAACTTCATTACTTTTTGATGCTATGTATTGATTTATACGACCTACAATGTCGGCATATATCCTACTAAGTTTATTCCCAGGAACAATTCCCATACCTAATTCATTTGTCACAAACACAAAGTATAGATTTGTTTTTTCTATTTCTTCAATAAGTTTTCTAACTTGTTCTTTTATGTACTCTTCCAATTTGTTTATTTCTTCTTGAGTAGACTCTTCTATATTTAGATTGTGTTTAAACATTAGATTATTTACTAGTAATGTCACACAATCTAGTATAACAGTTTCATGTTCTTTGCATAGCTGTCTAATTATGGAATATATATCTTCATATATTTCATATGTATTCCAATTTCTAGGTCTATTCTCTTGATGTTTTTTTACTCTATCTTTCATTTCATCATCAAATGGAATAGAAGTTGCTATATAAGCTGTATTATTATTCCTGTTCAAACATAGTTTTTCTGCAAAGTTACTCTTTCCTGACCTAGCTCCTCCTGTTACCAGAATAATTTCACTCATCAAAACACTCCTATATATTAAATTTTTATGTCTTATCTTCCCATGTCAATTTCATCGAAAGTTGCCATATTCTTATAAGTATAATTTGAAGCTTCTATTATATTAAATGCTAAAGCAGCTCCACTTCCTTCACCTAACCTCATGTCCATATTTAGTAAAGGGTCTAATTTCAATATATCTAAGGCTCTTTTAGTCCCTGATTCTGCTGACGAGTGAGATGCTATCATATATTCTCTAGTTTTTGGATTTATCTTATATGCAATCAATGCTGCTGCATAAGAAATAAATCCATCTATTACTACTGGAATTCTATTAGCACTACAGCCTAATATAACACCCGCCATTGAACCTATTTCAAATCCTCCTACTTTAGATAAAATATCTACTCCATCAGTTGGATTTGGATTATTAATCTCAATAGCCTTTCTAATTACTTCAGCCTTATGTTTTAGTCTTTCTTTTTTAAGACCTGCACCTATACCAGTAACTTCTAATGGGTCACATCCTGAAATCACAGATATTATTGCTGTACTTGGAGTAGTGTTTGCTATACCCATCTCTCCAATACCAATAAGCTTATAATCTTTTTCTATACACTGTTCCGCTATTTCAATTCCTATCTCTAAGCATCTAATAGCCTCTTGTCTACTCATAGCTGGCCCTTTAGCCATATTTGATGTTCCTTTTCTAATCTTATAATCCAATACTCCATCTAGTTTTTCATCACAGTTTATTCCTACATCTACAGCTACAACATCTGCCCCTACAAATTTACTTATTACTCCAACTCCACACAGACCTTTTGAGAAATTTGGAAATTGTAGTTTTGTTATGTTTTGAGGGTCAGGTGCTACTCCTTCTTCATATACACCATGGTCTCCAGCAAAAGCTATTATAACTTTTTTACTTGTATCAAAATTTTCATTGCCAAATATTCCTGATAATTGCATACAAATATCTTCTATTTTTCCTAAGCTTCCAGTTGGATGTATAAGCCTGTCCAATCTCTGCTTTGTTTTTTCAATAGAAGAATTATCTAAAGAATATATATTTTTTGATATACTTTCTAATAAACTCATTTTCTATCCTCCCAACATTTTTTTGTTTTTTAAATTATCTTTTTAGATAAAAAATACTCTTATTTTCTAAAAATTTCAACTTTTTATTTTTATTTTTACATATATACAAAAATTATTCTACATTTTATCTGTATTTCCTTTATTTTACATTATGAATTTGCATACAATCCGATGATTTTTGTAAAAATATATTTAAAAGAACTTTAAGGAGATGATATTGTGGATGATTTTTCTAAATTAAAAAATTTATATGAAGATGGATATAGATGTATTTATCATGACTGTGTAGATAATAATTATACTATCTACCTTAAGAATTTTTATACGGAAGGTTCAGAAACTATAGAGTTGAGTAGCGAATCAGATTTCTCACAATTCAAAGATTATATAGATGGACTTAGAATGTCTTAATAACTATGAAACCCATTAAAATAGGGAGTTTAACAACTCCCTATTTTGAAGTCACAATTTTTTTTATAAGCTTTAAAAGTTCGTCTCGGTTTACTTCTCTTTCATTTTTTCTGTCCTTATACTCTTGAAAGTTAACAACTTTTGTATTTGGTTTCTCCATAAACTCACTTCCCATTTAACATTATTAACTTATCTTAATATATTTTATTCTATACAATTTATCTATTTCCTTCTATTTATAATACAAAATTTCTTAAATAATCCCAAATTTTCAAAACAAAATTTTCAAAATATACTAAAATCTACCTTTCAAATATAATATCAAATAAAATTTAATAATCCTTATACTTTATAGTATAATATACTCATAAAATATAATAAAGGAGATTTTAAATGAATATCTTACAAAATGAAAAGTTAATTATAGAATCAAACAGTTCTGGTGCTGAACTCACTAAAATATTTTCTAAAGAATATAACAAAGACATTCTTTGGAATGGCAATAAGAAATATTGGGGTAGACAATCCCCTATATTATTTCCTATAGTAGGTAAACTTTTTGATAATGAAACTATAATAGAAGAAAATCTATACAGCATGACTCAGCATGGATTTGCTAGAGATATGGAATTTGAAATTGTAGACAAAGGAGATACATTCATATCTTATAAGTTAATAGACAATGAATCTACCTTAAAAAAGTATCCATATTCTTTTGAACTAATTATAAATTATACATTAAACGCTAACAGTATAAATATAGAGTGGATTGTAAAAAATACTGACTCTAAAGATATATTCTTTTCTATAGGTGGACATCCTGCATTTAATATTCCTTTTTTTGAACAAAATGGTTTTTCTAAATATCATCTTGAATTTAAAAGAAGAAATGATGTGGAAAAAATCAATTTAAATGGTTCTTTTACTGATGATATAACATTTATTAGTGATTTAAAAAACTTACAGTTAAATCCGGAACTATTCAAGAATGATGCCTTGATATACACCAATATAGATGAAGTATCTATATGTAATAATGATGGTAGCAAATATATAACTCTATCTATGTTAGATTTCCCTCTAGTTGGTATTTGGACTCCTTATTATAGTGAGTCTAATTCTACTGCTCCATTTTTATGTATAGAACCTTGGTATGGTCTTGCTGATAGTATGTATTCCAATAAAATTTATAAAGACAAGAAATTCATTAATAAACTTAGTAAAGGAAAAGTTTTTACTGCTTCTTACAGTATAAATATACATTAAATAAGAGTCAGTTACATGTGTTACCAAAGTTATAAAATATGTTAATATAAGTTAGTATAATAATATGAAGTGGTATTATTTAATATTCCTTAATCAAAAAATATTACTGGAATACAAAATTCCAGTAATATTTGATAACTAAATAATATGTTTTTACATAAGCCTATAAATATCTTATTTTTTATGGCTTAACAATACATATTTATATACGTTTTTTTAATTCTATTTAGAGCCTCATTTAATGTTTCTTTAGGACACCCTATATTAAGACGGATAAACCCCTCTCCATCTTTTACAAAGTAACTTCCAACTACCATAGTTATATTTGCATGTCTAAAAAACTCTTTCGATTCTTCTTCATTTCTAAATACTTCTCTCACATCTATCCAAGCTAGAAAAGAAGAGTCTGATTTCATAACCTTAGCTTTTGGTATATATGTCTCAAAGAACTCATAGACTATTTGAAAATTATTTTCTACATAATTGGTCATTTCATCTAACCATTTTTCACTTTCATTATATGCCGCAACAATTGCTGGTATTGCAAATACATTTGGAGAAGTTATTGAGTTACTTTTTAGTCTTTCTAACAAAATTTCTCTAACTTTTAAATCTCTTATTAGTACATAAGATGTTTTTAATCCTCCTAAGTTGAATCCTTTATTAGGAGATACACAGATTATGCTATTTTTATAAATTTCTGGATGAGAATTCCATAAAGACACAAATCTATGACCTTTAAATACTACATCCCTATGAATTTCATCACTTACCAAAAGTACATTATACTTTAAGCATAACTCTGACACTTTATACAGTTCTTCCTTTGTCCATATACGACCTGATGGATTTTGTGGACTACAGAATATAAATAATTTTATATTTTCGTATTTCATTCGCTTTTCTATATCTTCTAAATCTAAATAATATCTATTATTATCTAATTTTAATGAACTACAGCATAACTTTCTATTATTATTTACTACAGCTTCTGCAAAAGGGTCATAGGCAGGTGTATTTATCAATACACCATCTCCTTCTTTAGTGTATGCTTGGACTATATAATGAAGAGTTGAAACAGTACCAAAAGTTAACTTTATCCATTCTTTCTCTACATATATATCAAATCGTCTTTTGTTCCAATTTATAACAGCATCATAGAAGCCATCTCCTATAAAAGTATAACTATAATCTCCTACTGAGGCTCTTTTTAAAATAGCTTCTTTTATGGCAGGAGCACATTCAAAATCAATATCAGCTAAATCCATAGGAATTGCATCTTCATTTAAGTCAAACTTTTCTTTAATTACATGGTTGCTCCATTTCCTACAATTCCCCTCTTTACGATTTAATACTTTGTCAAAATTATATTTCATAATTTTATTCTCCTAATATCATAAAATCTTTAGATGTCTTATTGAGTGGGACACCTTTTCCATCTATTATAGCAATGTCATCTTCTATCCTAACTCCCCCTATATTTGGAATGTAGATTCCTGGCTCACAAGACATTACCATTCCCTCTATTAATATATCATCACTATTTGGATTTAGGGTAGGAACCTCACCATCTCCAAGACCTATACCATGACCCAGACCATGATTAAAATACTCACCAAATCCATGTTTATCTATAATTTCTCTAGCTACTTTGTCAACATCACTGGCTTTAACGCCTTCTTTTATTGACTCTATTGCAGATAATTGTGCTTCTAATACCACATCATATATCTCTTGAATAATTTCAGGAGGTTTACCTATAGATATTGTACGAGTCATATCCGATTGATACCCTTGATAAACAACACCAAAATCTATTGTTATAGCCTCATTCGTTCTCAGTTTTTTGTTTGTAGGTCTTCCATGTGGCATTGCTCCTCTTTCTCCTGATACCACTATTGTTTCAAAAGACATTCCACTTGCACCTTTTTTCAATGCATGATACTGAATTAGAGCTGATACTTCTAGTTCGGTCATATCTTTTTTAATCTCAGAAATAACCTCACTAAATACTTCATCTGTAATCTCACATGCCTTTTTAATAAGTTCAATTTCTACTTTAGATTTTATAGCCCTTAATTTCCATAATTCATTGGTTATTAAACTGATTTCAAAACCTGCATTTTTTAGCAAAATATACTCTTGTATACTCATAGCCTGATTTTCTATTGCTAGCTTTCCTATATTCAATTCTCTTAATAATTCGATTATATTTGGTATATAAGAACCTTGAGATACAACTCTTTTTATGAAACCACTCGTTTTTTTATCTGCTTCATCAATATATCTACCATCTAGAATTTGGTACTTTTTATCTTTAGTAATAAGTACAAACACACCGCTACCCGATAATGCTCCTATGTATTTTTTAGTATTTTTGGACTTAATCAAAAGAGCGTCAACACCTCTTTTATAGATTAAATCTACTAGTCTCTCTATTGTATTATTCATAACAAAATATTAGAAATCCAGACCTAAATCATCTAATAGGTCTTCTTCTTCTTTAGAGAATATGTTCTTTGTTTCTTCTTTTTGTTTTTTATTGTTTTGTTGACGTTCCATTATTTTAAAGAATGGCCAATATAACAAGATTGCTAATACTAATTGTAATGCATTTGCTAATATAGAATGCCAATCTCCATTAGTTAAAAAACCTTCTAAGAATACTCCTACATATGGAGGGTCAAATACTGGTTTTGCTAACCATCCCCAGTGCATAAAAAACATTGGTAATGTACCTATTATAGCTCCACCAAATACATGTGGTATAAACATTATTGGATTTAATATTATAGGTGCACCAAATAATATTGGTTCATTTATTCCAAATAATGCAGGGAATAATGATACACGTCCAATTTTTTTATAAGATGAATTTTTTGATAACATACATGCGATTACACAACCTATACTAATTCCACAACCTGTAAATCCAAAGAATGCACTTGAAGCTCCTGCTGTAAAGAAATGAGGTATTGTTTCACCAGCTTGCATAGCTGCTATATTTTCAGCTATAAATGTAATCATTATAGGTCTAGTTATAGGGCTAAATACTGATGAATGTATTCCAAAAAAGAATATAGTGCATATCGCAAAATTAAGAGCAAGAACTGACCATGGATTATCCATACTTCCTACTAATGGAGATAAAAATTGAGTAAGTATCTGTGGAGGTAATTCTCCAAACACTTTTAATGAAATAAAACGAGCAACTATAAAAGTACCACAAACTATTATAGTAGTTGGTATTAACTCAAAAGACCTAGATACAAAATCAGGTACATTTTCTGGCATTTTTATTGTAATATTCTTCTTACTACAGAAATTATATAACTCTACAGAACCAAGCCCTGCTATCATCCCTGTAAATAGCCCTTTAGCTCCTAAGTTTCCTATTTCTAATGCACCATCTGGTGTGAATGATGCTACTAGGAATAGAAAAGAAAAAGTTGATAATGCAACACAACCTGGTATATATAACTTATAATAATTACCTAGATTAAAAGCAATACACATACAAGCATATAATCCTATCAAACCTATGGAAAGACTTACTGGCAAGTCCAGTATTGCTGCATTATTCAATATGAATTTGCTTATTGAGTTATTTTCTCCAAGCATGTTTGGAAGTGCTGGAAGTATTGCAAATATACTTCCTAATATTGTGAATGGTGTCATAGCTACCATACCAGCCTTTATAGAACCAAGGTGACGCTGATTGTCAACCTTGTGAGCTAAAGGCATAAATACTCTATTCATAAACGCTTCAAATTTTGAAAACATATTTAATCCCCCTTTTCCCTCAATATTCTTATTATCCTTGAGCTAATTGATGTTTCTTATAAGTTATTAATGCTAACTTCATAACTGTAGCTCCATCCATTTTTCCATAAACATCTTTATCTATTACTGCAAAAGGTTTATTTTTAGGCTCTAATATTCCTTTTAAAAAATCTATTTTGTGAGCTATTTGAGGACCTATAAGTACTATATCCCAATCATCAACCTCACTTTCTATTGAATCTGCTGGTATAGCTGTAAATTCAAAATCTTTTTCATTAAGTTTAGTACTTTCTTTTACTACCTTCTTCATATTTTGCATTAGCATATTAGTAGAAAATCCACCTGCACAACATAATAATATTTTCATAATAATTCCTCCTAAAATTTGTATTTTTTATTATCTCTTGAAAGTATTTAAAACTTTCTAAAAGAAAATTTATGTAAATAATTTATTTATACACTTCAACTACTTATCAAAACAATCTATCAAAGCCTCTATCAAATCTTTCGCTAGTTGAGAAGTCATGTAGTGGTCTTGGGCATGTACCATTAAAAGACTCATTGCTGGACTTTCAACATCTTCATTTAAATCTTGAGTTATTAATTCTGTCTGTATTCTGTGAGCTTCAATATCTATTTTACGAGCCTCCTCTATTAACAATTTTGCTCCTTTAAAATCTTTTGCCTTAACTTTTTTTAAAGCTTCGAAAGCTTTTGATTTACTTTCTCCTGCAGTTGATATAAGCTCCATTATTTGCACTTCTGTTGACATTTTCTTTTTCTCCTTTAAATAAAATTTCTTATATGTTTATATTTTTCTTCATCAAAATTTAAAATTAACTGTGTATATAATCTTATAATGGCATCTAAATCTTTATTACTTACTATCGAAAATGCACAATGACCATATCTGACTGGTACACAAGTTACTACACAAGGTTTCCCTTCATTTACAAGATGTGCTTCCCCCCCATCAGTTCCACCTGATTCAAACATATCGTGTTGAAGTAGTATGTTGTTTTCATCAGCAATTTCCATTACATAATCTATCATTTTTCTACTAGGGACTAGAGTCCTGTCTCTATGCATTAGCATTATACCTTTATCAATTTGTTTCTGATTTGTATAGTCTCTTACAAACTCGTTCTTAGCACATGCTACATCTATCACAAATACTATATCAGGATTTATCAACTGTGTTGCTGTCTTTGCACCCCTTATTCCAACTTCTTCACTACTTGTAGCTGCAAAGTGAATATTACAGCTTAGATTTTTCTTCTCTAACGCTTTTAAAACCTCACCCATAACAAAGCATCCTACTCTATCATCAAAAGCTTTTCCCACTAATCGGTCTGACAGAGCAAATTCCTCAAAGTTTGTTGTATAGGTCACCATATCCCCAACATGAATCCCTAAATTGTATACCTCTTCTTCTGTATATGCTCCAATATCTGCATATATATTTTCAGCTTTGCCATTATTATATGTGGCATTTATGATAGCAGGTATTTTTTTTCCTTCTCTTGTTGTAATTCTAATTTTTTGGACAAACTGTGCAAGGGGTTTTACCCCTCCTATTGTTATTAGGTGAATCATACCAAGTTTATCTATACTCCTCACCATAAATCCAACTTCATCCATATGAGCACAAATCATTACATTTGGTGCATTTTCATCTTTTATCTTAGAAAAAACTATACTTCCTAACCCATCACATATAACTCTATCACTATAATCTCTTAATTCTTTTAATAAAACTTGCCTAACCTCCTCTTCATTAGATGCTATACCATCTGCTTCTGATAATCTCTTAAAAAACTCTATATTCATGTCTAACCTCCCAGGTAGATTTTTAACTTATATATAAACTCTTCATAGGATTGCGACTTATTTAGCATATCTACCATATCCTTATCTGTCATAATCTTACTTAGATACTTAGATATCTGTTTATGAAGTTCTAGATTTCCCTTTATTAATGAAATCATGAAAATAATCTTTGGCACTCTATTTTCATAACTAATATCAGTTTGTATCAAGGCCACTGATATAATATTTTTATTACCTGTCATTTCAATTGGATGAGGTATCGCTACACCATTTGTATAAATAGTGCTCAAATAGCTCTCTCTTTCCCACACATCTTTAGGATAGGTCGGAGAACAAGCTCCTTCATCAACTATGCATTGTGACATGCTATCAAGGATATCCTTATATTTGAATTTATCTTTTATACATCTAAAATGATTCTTATCAAACAGACCTAATATGTATTGTTTTGGACTTGATATATTTCCTATATGTTCTGCAAATCTAATACTTTCTTTAATATCCAAATAATCTAGTTCGTCTAAAATTTCATTTATAAGAATAACTGGAGTATTTATTTCAAATAAAAGATTTGTTATTGAAAAAATCAAATCTGGTGCAAATTCTACTACAGCCTTTTCTTCTAGTAATGAAAAGTTTTTTATATCAGCATTTGGAAAGATTTCTTTAAGTCTTAAATTTATCAAAAATGCGCTACCTCCGCCAGAAGAGCATATTATTGCTATCTTATATTTTTTATTAAAATTAGCCTCTTCTCTTTTTTCAAAAGGAACAGCAATGTGAGTTGCTATAAAACCTATTTCATCTTGACTTATTTTTATATGATACTCATTTTCTATAATTTTTGAAAATTGAATAGATAAATTAAAAACAGTTGGATACTGTTGACTTATCTTAACTGAAAAAGGATTTATTATCTTGTGATTCTTCTTTATGCGTTCTATTAAACATGCAATATGTAAATAAAATAAGTTAAGAAACTCTTTATCCTCCAAAAAATTAGAGTCATACTTTTTATCTATATCTCTAAAAAATTCATACATTATATCTTGAAGTTTATTTTTATCTATATTCTTTATAGTGGCTTTCTTATCTTTAGTCCTTAGTTTTATAAGTTGTTTTAAGTAATACTTTTCGTCATGAGTAAGGTTATATTTTTTATCTTTAAAAATTTTATCTAATAAGTCATCTATAATTAAATCTTCTGTATATAAGTCTAAATCATTAATATCTCTCGCCACTCTCATACTAACTCTTATATACAATATAATAATTTGTGCTAATATCTCCTCAAGCTCTGTTAAGTTAACTTCTAAGTTATGTTCATTAAGGACATTTTTTATTGTACTTCTGATATTATCTAATTTAAAATTATCTATAAACTTATTTCTATACTCTGTTATATTTCTATTACCTTTAAAATAACTCTCCACTAATATACTTTGAATTTCTTTTATAGAGCCTTCTATTTTGATTCCATAATGAGCCTTTCTTTCTAATTTTAATTCTGTATCTTTTATCTTTTCATCTACCTTTTTCAAATCATTTTTTATTTGAGATGAACTGACTAAAAATTTTTTACTTAACTGCTCTATAGTTTTATAACCTTCATTTATTAAAAGTTCTACTATTATAGACTCCAACCGTTGTTCTGGATTTTCAACTAAGTCTGAGGGTAAGTTTTTTAGGTAATGCTCGAATTTATCTTGGTCTTTAATATTTAGAATATATCCTAATTTAGACTTATATTCTAATTTGAAACCATTACATTCTTTTATAGTTTCTATCTTTTTTATTTCATTTCTGATAGTTCGAGTAGATACCCCCAACTTATCTGCAAAATAATCTATATTTAGATAACCACTACTATTTTTCAATGTTTCAAGAATAATGCGTTCTCTCATATCACCACCTCCCCCAGTATTATTATATTTTTCAAAGTAGTATTATAAACAAAAATATCTTCTTATAAAAATTAACCTCTTTATTTGTATTTATCGAAGTTTATATCCTAGTATATTTTAGCACTAAAATTTAAGATATATATTTCATAACAATAAAATATATAGTTCAATTTTTATTATATTTTAATTATATATGTAATACTTTACCAATAAAAGCTGATATTTTTCATCAATTAAATGAAAAAAATACACCATTATAGCTATAAATGAAATAAATTTTTCATATAACAAATATCCTAAACTTATCTAAAATAAATTTAGGATATTTTATTTTTTATGCTTTATTTACAGACCCACATACTTTAATCTTTTCTTTTACAAAGTCCTTTACTGATTGAAGTCCTGCTAATCCATATTTTTTAGGGTCTATAACTTCAGAATCTTCACTTAAAACTTTTTTAACTCCATTACTATATGCAATTCTTAATTCAGTTGCATAGTTAACTTTTGTAATCCCTCTTTTTATAGCCTCTTTTATAATATCATCACGTATTCCTGAACCTCCATGTAATACTAAAGGTATTGAAACTACTTTTTTAATTTCTGATAATCTGTCTAAATCTATTTTAGGTTCACCTTTATACAGCCCATGCGCTGTACCTATAGCTATAGCTAATGAAGATACCCCTGTTCTATCGACAAACTCTTTTGCCTCTTTTGGATTTGTATAATCATTATTGTCTCCACCATCTAAATCATCTTCTTTCCCTCCAACTTTTCCAAGTTCTGCTTCAACTGGTATAAGAGACGGGTTACATGCTTCCACTACTGATTTAGATAGAGATATATTATTTTCAAAACTTTCATGAGAACCATCTATCATTATTGATGTATATCCATCCCTTAAAGCTTTCATTGCAAGGTCGAAACTTGAGCCATGGTCTAGATGCATTGCCACAGGTATATTTACTCTTTCTGCAGCAACCTTTGCGTTTGCTAGATAATAATCAAGCCCTGCATACTTTACAGTTGACGGAGTAGTTTGTAATATAACTGGAGAATTTAACTCCTCAGCAGCTTCTATAACAGCAATTACCATTTCCATATTTTCCACATTAAATGCTCCTACTGCATACTCTTCATCTTGTGCCTTTTTAAGCATAGATGTTGTTGTTACTAATGCCACATTGATACCCCCCAAATTATTCAATTATAATATTTTAACAAATGCTTTTAGTATTCATATATTGTTACACCTTTTACTACTCTATTTACTGTTCCCGTAGCTGAAGGTGTGTCTGGCTTATTTTCAACTTTTATAGATACAAATAATGCTATAGTTTGTGCAAATAATATGTATGGCATTGCAAGATACACATCTGGTAATTTATTGTACTTTCCTTCAAATTCAAACTTTGTTCCTGAGAAATTATTTTCATCTTCTACTGATACTGAGCAAGCAAGTTTAGCAAGTTTATCTCTTTTTATTTCCTCTAAAACATCTAAGTCATATTTTCGTGTATATGAACAATTAGATACAAATTCAAAGACAAGTGTCTTTTCATCAATAAATGATTTTGGGCCATGTCTAAATCCCATAGGAGAATCATATACTGTAGCTATTTTCCCTGCTGTAAGTTCTAAAAGTTTTAGTTGTGCTTCTTGTGTCAAACCACCTAATCCCCCTGAGCCTAAGTATACAACTCTATCAAAATCTTTATTTATTAACTCATGTATTTCATCTTTTCTATCTATAACATTTTTTCCCATCTCAATTATTGCATGTATATATGACTTTTCTATATCCTCTTCTAAACTATCGAATATCAACATAGCAGATAACATCATACATGAAAAACTTCCTGTCATAGCAAAACCTTTATCATTTGATTTTGATGGCATTAATAATAAGTAATTATTTTCATCATTTTTAGTCATTTTAGCCAGTTCTCCTTCTGGATTACAAGTTATAGCTAAATGATAAAAATTATCTACAACCTGATTCCCCAAATTTAGAGCAGCCAAACTTTCAGGGCTATTTCCACTTCTTGCAAATGAAACTAATAACGTTGGCACATCTTTTTTTAAGTAATCATATGGATTAGAAACTATATCTGTAGTAGGTATTGTTTCAAATATGTATTTTCTTATGTCATTTTTATTTTTAAGATACGGAAGTATTGAGTTGCCTACATAAGCTGAAGTTCCAGCACCTGTAAATATAACTCTAAACTGCCCATGATTATTACTTATTGTGTCTATAAATCTACTTAATCTTTCTTTGTTGGATTTATATATTTCATAAGTTTCTAACCATAGTTCAGGTTGTTGTTTTATTTCATTAGTCGTTATTATTGCACCTAAATCTTTTAGTTTTTGTTCTTCTAGTTTAAACATTTTTATTCCCCTTTCATACTTATAACATTTATTTTTGGTAGTGAGGTTATAACCACTTTTAAATGTAAAAAAAATATATCTTTTTATATTTTTTACTTGGACTTTTTATTACTACTAAAACTAATTTTTAAATACACTCTATACATTTTGATTATTTTCATAATTTATTTTTAGTTTATATTAAAAAATTTATTAGAATTATATTATAGACGTTTTGGTATTTTTATTTTATGATAAAAATTTATTTAAACAAAGTGGTTATTACCACTAATCCAAATATAAATTAATTTGAATTTTTTGTCAATACATAAAATATTTATGTCAGTCAATTTTATATACATTTTTTAAAATTACTTTATCAATTATCTTTATTTGACCATTGATTTACCTGCATAAACTTCAGATTTATTTTTTTGACACAAAGTTTACAAATTTATGTGTCTGAATTATAATCATTTCTATAAATATAAAAAACACTAGGAGAAACTATTATGAAAAATATAAAAGTAGGTATGATAGGTCTTGGCTCTATAGCTCAAAAGGCATATTTACCTGTATTAGCAAAATCCGAGCGATTTGAGTTTGTAGGAGCTTTTACTCCAAATAAAACCAAGAGAGAAAAAATCTGTAGTGATTATAGACTCACACCATTTGATTCTATTGAATCTTTAGCTAAAAAATGTGATTGTATTTTTCTACATAGCTCTACAGAAACACATTACGATATTATAAAGAAATTATTAAATTTAGATACTCATATATATGTAGACAAGCCCCTTGCCTCAACAGTCGAGCAAGGAGAAGAGCTTATTGAGTTAAGTCTGAAAAGAAACTTAAATTTAATGGTTGGATTCAACCGCAGATTCTGTCCTATGTATAAAGAAATTAAAAATAATGCCACAGAAATTGTATCTATCAACATATGTAAACATGGATTAAATTCCTTAAAAAATGTTAGATTTGACAGTACACTTATAGATGACTATATACATGTTATTGACACTGCTTTATGGTTATCCAATGGCGATGTCGAAATTACTGGAGAGGATTTATTTTTAACAGACAATAAAAATCTAATATTTGTAAGTCATAAACTTAAAGGTAAATATTTTTCTATAAATACCTCTATGCATAGAGATTCTGGAACAAAATTAGAACAAGTTGAAATTCTTTCAAAAGGTAAGATTCAAAGAGTTAAGAATCTTAATGTACTGGAAATAGAGGAAAATGGAAATCTAACTTCAAAACAGAGTGGTGCATGGGTAAATATATTAAAACAAAAGGGTTTTGAGGATATAACAAATCATTTCATTGATTGCTTAGAAAATAATATAAAGCCAGCAATTAGTGGAGAAGAGTGCATTAAAGCTCAAAGATTACTAGAGAAAATTATAGGTTCAGTAAAATAGATATTTATTATAAAAATAGTTAGAGACAAATGTCTCTAACTTATTTTTATATAAGACTATGTTTTTATACATAAAATTCTATTACATACATACTAAACCCATTATATTCACATTAGCTCTATTCAACTTAACTTTGTTACTTCAACTAAATTTTGATACTTCTCAACTTCTTCTAAACATACAAATCCAGTTTCCATATTTAGAGCATTACTTATACCACAAGCATTTGCAAACTTAAGTAAATCTTCTATTTCGTACCCTCTTAAAATACCTACACTAAATCCAGCTATCGTGCTATCTCCACTACCTACAGTATTTACACATTTTACAGATGGTACTTTAACATCATATACACTATCTCTACTTAAATAAACCATTCCATCTTTTCCTAGAGATATACATACATTTTCTGCCCCCATTTCAAGAAGTTTTTTTCCTGATAAGATAACTTCCTCTCTTGACTCTATATTAATTCCTAATAAATTTCTTATTTCATCTATATTTGGCTTTATTAAATATGGTTGCGACTTTAAAGCTACTTTTAAAGCATCTCCTGATGTATCTAATATAAATTTTATATTATTTTCTCTACATAAATTACCTAACTTTTCATAATAGTCTATTGGCATATTTTCACAATAACTACCAGATGCCACTAGTATTTTAGTACTTTTTATTACTTCATCTATGTCATTTTCAAATCTCTCTAAATCACTTTTTTCCACCCTTGGTCCCTTTTCTAAAAATTCTGTACTTATTTTATTGTCTTCAATTATATTTAGACAATTTCTAGTTTCCTGCTTTATATTTGTAAATTTATTTTGTATATCTAATTTTTTAAGTTCATTTTGTATGAATTTTCCATTGAATCCCCCCAAAAATCCCATAGCCAAAGGTTTTTCTTTTAAAACTTTACATACTTTAGCTACATTTAATCCTTTACCTCCAGCAGTTGCATTTGTACTTACTACCCTTTGCACCTCACCTATATTTATACTATTTACTCTATACATTCTATCTATAGATGGGTTGAATGTTACTATTGTAATCATACTAGATTCTCCTCATTATTAACCTTTTACTTTTCTAAATAATAAATTAATATGTAAAAATATAAAATCCTCGTCTATAATACACCTCAAGTGGTTATTACCAATTTGAATATAAATTATTTCACTCGTTTTGTCAATGCATCATAATTTTGAAATAAATTAATAGTCTTACTTATTTAATTAAGCTTTACTCATTGACAGAAATAATTGTATATTTTATAATCAAATTGTGGTTATAACCACTTAGAAAGGACTATAAATTTTTATGATAAAAAGAAATGATAAAAGACCAATATATGACCAACTTGTTGAGATACTAAGGACTAAAATTGAAAACGAGATGGAACCAAATGATAGAATGCTTTCCGAAAGAAAAATTTGTGATGAATACGGAGTAAGTAGAACTACAGTTAGACTAGCTATGGCTGAATTAGAACATATGGGATATATATACAAAAGACATGGAAAAGGAACTTTTGTTGCTGCACTTAGTCAAAATTCCCAAAACTTAATGGATAGTTATAGCTTTACAGATTACATGAGAACACAAGGAAAAAAACCAAGCACAAAAGTATTATCATTTGAGGTAGTGGAAAGTACAAAATATTTTTCTGAGAAATTAGGTATAACTCCTGGTGAAAAAATAATAAAAATAATGCGTCTAAGACTTGCTGATAATCTCCCTATGATGCTTGAAAGAACATATCTTCCTATGAAAGAATTTACAGGATTGACACAAGAAAAAATAGAACAAAAACCTCTATATGAGATATTTAGAGAAGATTATGGAGAGATTATTAAAGTGGCTGATGAGGAATTTTCTGCAGGAATAATATCTGATAAGGAATCAAAGTTATTAGAAGTCCCAGGTGATTCACCTTGTCTAAAATTACTTCGTACCACATATAATGATGACAATATAGTTATTGAATTTACCTTGAGTGTTGCTAGAAGTGATAAATTTGTATATAAGATAAGGCATGTAAGATAATAAATTTTAAATAGATTTCCAGAAAACTTAATGTTTTATAAACGTCAAAACTACAAATGATAGTACAAATTATAAGGAGGTAGTTTTGAAAAATTTTATTTATGCAGATAAATTTTTTATGAAGTATGGCATCAAAGAAAAAGGTTACCTTAGAATAATTGATGGCAAATTTGGTGAATTTCAACAAGAAAAACCAGATATTGCCGATAGTGTTATAGATTTTTCAGGTAAATATATTGCTCCTGGTTTAGTTGATACTCATATCCATGGACTTTTGGGTGTAGACATTATGGATAATACATTTGAAGCAATAAACACAATTTCAAAAGGTCTATTAAAATATGGAGTAACATCTTTCCTACCCACTACTTTAACTGATTCTATAGATAACCTAAATGACTGTATTGAAAATATAAGTAATAATTATGATAAAGTTGAAGGTGCAAAAATACAAGGTATTTATTTAGAAGGTCCCTTTTTTACAGAAAAATACAAAGGTGCTCAAAACGAAAAATATTTTAGAGACCCCAGCATTGATACTTTAAAGTTATGGCAAAAAAAATCAAAAAATTTAATAAGAAAAATAGCAATTGCCCCAGAACGTAATGGTTCAATAGAATTCACAAAATACGCTACTAAAAATAATATATCCGTAGCACTTGGCCACAGCTCAGCTACATTTGAGCAAGTTGAACAAGTTGTTAATTCAGGTGCTAAAGTGTTTGTACATACATATAATGGAATGAGCCCTTTAAATCATAGAGAACCTGGAATGGTTGGAGCTGCCATGGCATTAAAAGGTACTTATGCTGAATTAATCTGTGATGGTCATCATGTAAATCCTATAGCTGCTAAAATAATAATGGATATTAAGTCTAGAAACAATATTGCTTTGATTACAGACTGTATGAGAGCTGGTGCTATGGATGATGGAGAATATACTCTTGGTAGGTTTAATGTCAATGTAAAAAATGGTGTTGCAAGATTAAGCAGTGGAAGTTTAGCTGGGAGTGTATTGACAATGGATAATGCTGTAAGAAATATAGTTAATTGGGATATATCAACTTTAGAAGATGCAATAAAAATGGCTACATATATACCTGCTTTAAGTTGCAATATTGATAATGTCTGTGGCTCTATGTGCCAAGGTATGAGTGCAGATTTTATAGTGATAGATGATAACTTTAATATACATGAAACTTATATAAATGGTATATGTAAGTATAAGACTGATAAATAGATTCTACATAAAAAACATAGAGTGGATAATTAAAAATTATCCACTCTTTTATAATACTCTTCATCTTATACTATAAGTTTATAAGAATTAAATCCTATTTATCAATCTGTTCTCTAAGCCACTTAGTTGCCACATCCAACTGTTTATTTTCATCTTTTTCTTCAATGGTAGGTTTTATTCCTTTTTCATTGATATAATCTCCATTAGGTGTAAAATACTGAGCAGTAGTTAGCTTGTATCCTGTTCCATCTTTTAATCTTACAACTGATTGTACCAATCCTTTACCAAAAGTTGTAGTACCTACAGAAATACCTTCTTTATTATCAACGATTGCAGCTGTTAGTATTTCAGCAGCAGAGGCACTTTCTCCATTAGTCAAGACTACTATTGGAAGTCCCAATTTTTCTTTATCAGATTTCAAGTACTCAGTGTTTCCTTTGTTGTCTTTTGTATATACTATAGTCCCTTCACCAATTAACTCATCAGCAACTTCTTTACATATATCCAGCATTCCACCAGGATTATTTCTAAGGTCTATTACTAATCCCTTAATATTTTTTGCCTTTAATTCTTTTAAGGCTTTGTCAAAGTCAGTATATGTACTTGATATAAATTGAGTGATTTCTATATAACCTAAATTATTATCAATTACTTTACTTTCTATACTTTTCTCAACTATCTGTTCTGTCTTTACCTTAAAGCTTAGTTGTTTGTCTTCTCTTAATATTGCTAACTCAACTGTTTTTCCTTTTTTACCTTTCATCATACGCACAGCTTCATCTGAATTTTTATATGATACAGACTTTCCATTTACTTTTACTAGTTTATCCCCTGCTTTTACACCTGCTTTTTCTGCTGGAGAATCTTTCATAGGAACTACCACTAGCCCTCCATCTTTTGATGCACCTATATACATGCCTACACCAACATAAGAGCCTTCACTATCGTTTATTAAATCTTCCATTTCATCTTTAGTGTAATAACCAGAATACTTATCATTCGTACCTAAGAACAAGCCTTTTGATGCTCCATCTACCAAGTCAGCATCAGATACTTTTTTATAAAAATCTTGTTTTATAATAGATTCTAATCCTAACAACTTATCATATTTTTTATAGTCTTCATAGAGTTCTTTCGATATTACAACCTTATTCCCCAATGTTAACTGAAATGCTGATGTAGTCATCGCTGTTATAATTACTAAAATCACCCCTAAAAAAATAGCTTTCTTCTTTGAAATCACAAGATACATCTCCTTTTACATAAACTATTATTATTATATGACTAGCTGTTATTTTTATTACATTTACCCAAATATATTGCTTTATTGTAACAAACTATACTAAAATTTATATTAAATACAATTGCTGTACACATTATAACATATTAAGGGAGGAATATTTTATGAAAAAAGAATTTAGGAAAAAAGTTATTGAATCTAGAAAAAATAAGAGTGCAGATTTCGTACTTAATAATTCAAATTTAATAACAGAAAAATTACTTCAAATGAAAGATATAAGAAATGCAACTAATATAATGCTTTATCTAGACTTTAATAATGAAGTTCAAACAGATAACTTAATCCAAAAACTTTTATCCTTAAAGAAAATAGTCTCAAGCCCTGTAACAATAAAAGAAAATCGTACATTAATCCCTACTCAAATAACAGATTTGAAAGATGGATTGAGAATTGGAACATATGGAATAAGAGAACCTAAGGAAACATCACCTACAATTGATATTAAAGCTTTAGATGTTGTAATTGTACCAGCTGTAGCATATGATATAGATTGCTACAGACTAGGGTATGGTGGAGGATTTTATGATAGGTTTTTAGAAAATTTAAGAAAAGATGCCATAACTATTGGAATAGCATTTGATTTCCAGATATTCAATTCTATCCCAAAAGAAACTCATGATGCACAATTAAATTATATAGTTACTGAAACTAGAATTATCACTCCAAATAATTTTAACACCAAATAGTTTTAGCATTATATAATGAGCATTTTAAGTCATGGCTTTTAAAATAATAAAATATATATAATTTACCTACAATAATAAAAACCATGACTTTATTGTATAAATCTTTAGTTGTTTAGTTATAAAACATATTTTTATTTAGTTGAATTTAATTCTATTCTATCTGGAAGCTCACTCATGTTTGTTTCAACCACTATGTATGGAAAAGAATTCTCCTTATCTTTATACTTTACCTTGACTCTCAAAACATCCTTTCCTTCTTCACTCACACTTTCTATTTTGTCCATTTCTATACCATATTTATTATTTCCTCTAGTCACTATGATATATATTTTGTTATCAATTTTGGCTGCCAATGCTCTTTCTTCGTTTGTATACTTATCCATGACATCAAGTATCTTTTCTGGTATTGAATTTCTTTGTAATATTGTATAATCTATAGGCTTTGATTTTTCTACAAACATACTTGGTATGAATATAAATCCCCCTATAACAAATATAAGAGCTATGACTCCATAAATTATACCTTTAATATTAAACTTTACATTCAATCTTATCACTCCTCCCATCTATTCTAAATATATGATTTATAACTTTATCTTAGACTCTAAATTATCGCTTAGAATATATTTATCCATAATTTTAAATATATGTAATATAATTAAAAAACATGTTTTCGACATTTTGTTATAAGTTAACTGTAAAATAAAAAGAGCTATATGAAAACAATTTAATTGTTTTCATATAGCTCTTAAATTACAATCTTAAAATATTTATTTGTCACTAACTCCCTCTTGGTATCCAGACGTTTTTGTAATCTGTCTATAAAGAACACAAACCAGTATTATGACGCCCATATATCCAGTGTATGGATATAAAATACCAACCAGCTTATCAAATGGTAGGAATCCACCTATAAGACCTAATATAGCTGTTATTAAAGTTATTATTTTAAACTTAGGATGATTATCATCAACAAATCTATTAGTTACTGACCATAATAAAGGTACAGCTGTTGTATATATACCTAATATAAGAATTATTGAGAATAAAACTCCAACTATTGGTGAAATCTTATCTGCTAAGAATAATGATGGTATTGCTTTTGAGTATAAGTTTCCTATATCAGAAAGAATAGCTAAGTGCATCATTATAGCTGCTGCCATAAGTGCTACTCCACCTAATATACCACCACAAATGGCTTCTTTTTTATTAGCAGCACCTGCTCCTAATCCTGTCAAGAACGCCATGACAACGATTGTATTATAAGTAGTATATATTACACCAGATAAATATGCGTTTGGTACTGGTCTAGCTACATCTACAGTACTAAGAACTTGTGTAGCCTCTCCTATATTACCTATATTACTAGCTAAACTTATACCACCAACTAAAAGTGTAAAGATTATTATTATAGGTCCTATTCCACCTAGTATCTTTGATAATTTATCAAGACCTAGTGAAACAGTTAATAATGCTACTACTGCCATACCAACTCTACCTACAAATGGATTTAATCCATAATATTCAGTTAAAGTTGCTCCTGCTCCTGAAATCATTACTACGAAAACACCAAATAAGAATAATGGTCCAAACCACTCAAAGAATATTCCTAAATACTTACCACAATAAACACGATAAATTTTGATAGGTTCTTTAAGTTGAAGTTCTTTACCTTTTGACATAACTGAAGCACCCATCCATGAGAATAATACCATTGAAATTACTCCACCAACAATACCTGCAAAACCATAAAAAGAGAAAAATTGCATTATTTCCTGTCCTGTTGCAAATCCAGAACCAATTACTGTTGCTACATAAGCTCCTGCGAAACTTATGACTGTTTTAACGTTTACCTTTTCTGACATATCTCAGTTACCTCCCCACGTGAAATTTTTCATCTGCTTAAACAATTCGATAAACTACCTATAATTTCCTTTAACATAAAATACATGATAACTGTTTTAGAGCCTTTTTAGTATAATAACTTAAAACTTATAATATGTTTTTTATACAGTATACCTCCTTTTATAAAATTTACTAGATTCTTTTTTGTCTAAGTAGTCTTTATATATAAAATTAATTTCCCTATAAACTATATATTAGTCATATTTTTCTGAATAGTCAATATATATTTGAATATTTTCTCTATTTTTGTAAAAATTTGAATATTTCATTACATTTTTGATAGATTGATATCATGTATAAAAAAGAGAGATATAAATTAATATAGACCTTTATATCTCTCCTTCAAATATATTATATTATTAACAAACATGAATAATTTATATGCCTTAAATTCTTTTTGCAAGAATAGCCTCTTTGGCAACTTTTATTATATCATCACAAGTTAATTCGTATTTTTTTAACAATTCATTTGGGGCACCAGATTCTCCAAATGAATCTTTAATTCCAACTTTTTTTACTATAGTTGGATAAGACTCTCCAACTACTTCACTTACAGCAGAACCTAGTCCTCCAATTATACTATGCTCTTCTACAGTCACTATAGCATTTGTTTCTTTTGCTGTTTTTAATATTAAATCCTTATCTATAGGTTTTATTGTAGACATGTTTATGACTCTAGCACTTATACCTTCTTCTTGCAACTTTTCTTGTGCTAATAGAGCCTCATTCACCATAATTCCACAAGCTATAATTGATACATCAGTCCCATCTCTTAAAACTGTACCTTTTCCTATTTCAAACTTATAGCTTTCATCAAATAAAACTGGCACTGAGCTTCTTCCTAGTCTGACATAAACAGGTCCATTATACTTAGATACTTCAAAAATCATTTTTTCTGTTTCAACACCATCAGCTGGAACAAGAACCGTCATATTTGGTATAGCTCTCATTATAGCAATATCCTCTACACTTTCATGAGATGCTCCATCTTCGCCAACAGTAAGACCTGCATGAGTAGCACAGATTTTTACATTTAGTTTTGGATAGCAAACTGAATTTCTTATAATCTCAAAAGCTCTTCCTGTAGCAAACATAGCAAAAGTACTTGCAAAAGGTATTTTGCCAGCAGTTGATAGCCCACAAGCAGCACCTATTAAGTTTTGTTCTGCTATACCCATATTAAAAAATCTATCTGGAAATGATTTATAGAAATCATGCGTTTTTGTAGATTTAGATAAATCTGCATCTAATACCACAACATTGTCATTTATTTGACCTAGTTTTACTAATGCTTTACCATATGCCTCTCTCGTCGCCATTTTACTCATTGTCAGCACCTCCTAGTTCAAGCAAGGCTTTTTCTAACTCTTCATCACTTGGAGCTGTTCCGTGCCATCCTGCTTGATTTTCCATAAAAGATATTCCTTTGCCTTTTATAGTTTTTGCAATTATCATTGTAGGTTTTTTAACTGTTGATTTAGCTATATCGAGAGCAGCAAATATTTGGTCAAAATCATGTCCATCTATTTCAATTACATTCCACCCAAAAGCTTTAAATTTATCAACTATTGAACCTAAATTCATTACACTTTCTGTATCTCCGTCTATTTGAAGCCCATTATTATCTAAAAAAGCAATTAAATTATCAAGCTTATAATGTGCAGCACTCATAGCAGCTTCCCAAACAATACCCTCTTGAACTTCTCCATCACCAAGTAAAGTATATACGTTCCATGGAGCATTATCCAGCTTGGATGCCATCGCCATGCCACATGCAACTGAAAAACCTTGCCCTAAAGAACCTGTAGATATCTCTACTCCTGGCGTACCTTTCATATCTGGATGACCCTGTAACATTCTTCCAATTTTCCTTAGCCCATTCAGTTCTTCCTTATCAAAATAGCCTTTTTCAGCCAATGTAGCATATAATGCTGGTGCAGCATGTCCTTTTGATAATACAAATCTATCTCTATCCTCCATTTTAGGATTTGAAGAATCCACATTCATTTCATCAAAGTATAACGCAGTAAGTATTTCAACTACTGATAATGACCCTCCTGGATGTCCAGATTTGGCTCTATGTATCATAGAAACTATATCTCTTCTTATGATACGCGCAATCTCATTTAATCCCTTATGGTCTCTCATGCAATTACCTCCCTTGAGTTCGTAATTTTATATCAATTCCATATTATTATATCACTTTTATACTATTTTTTGCGTTATTTTTGATTTTCTTAATACGCACTACTAAAATTAAACCTTAAAAGATATTTTTAACGAAAAAAGGGATTGTCTAATAAAAGACAAACCCCTCTTTAAAAAGTAAACAATCCTAAACTTATTTGAAGTCCATCGTCTACTTTTATCATCATATTTTCATCTAGACAACCAATTTTCTCCCTCAGTCTCTTTTTATCAATAGTTCTAATTTGCTCTAAAAGAATTACTGAGTCTTTATTAAGCCCATATTCATTGGAACTTATCTCTACATGAGTAGGTAATTTGGCTTTATTAATCTGAGATGTTATAGCTGATACTATAACTGTAGGACTGTATTTATTACCTACATCATTTTGTATTATCAGAACAGGTCTAACGCCTCCCTGCTCTGACCCAACAACTGGACTTAAATCAGCGTAATATAAATCACCACGCTTTATTTCACAATTAGTACTCACCTTGGGCAATCTTCCCTTCATTTTTATCATCAGAAGATACTTCTTCAACTGTCATACCTAATTCAGCCAATGACAGATTAATTTGACCCATTTCTCTATAACCCGTTTTCATAGATTCTTTAATATGAATTCTCTTTTTCTGAGTTATATAGAACTGAAAAGCAGCTTTTGCAAAATCTTCTCTGTTACTGTTCTCCATCTGAACTATACTATCAACTTCAGAAACCAGAGAGTCTGGTAAAGTAACTTCTATTTTTTCTTTACTTTTATCGTACACAAAATCGCCTCCCAGATTATAATATCATGGTTTTATTTTAGCAAATAACTGTTTATTTGTACAAGCTCATTATTTTCCATATAAACACGGTCAACTCTTCTTGATATCATACATAACACTTCATAGTTTATAGTTCCTAAGTCTTGGGCTATACGTTCAGCTGTAACTTCACCTTCTCCAAATAGTATAACCTCATCTCCAACTTTTATGTCTATATCTTTGTCAATTCTAACCATTATTTGATCCATACATATTCTACCAACTACATCAAACACTTCTCCTTTAATAAGAACCTTTGGATTTTTTTGAATTCTAGTAAATCCATCTGCATATCCTATTGGAATTGTAGCGATTGTTTCTTTACCTGTAGTTGTATACTTTAATCCATAACTTATTCCTACACCTGGTTCAACTTGTTTTATATGTCCGATTTTTGATTTTAATTTCATGGCTGGTCTTAGTTCTAATCTTTCTTTAAATACATCATCAGATGGATAATGACCATATAATATTATTCCTGCTCTTACCATATTTAATCTTAAATCAGGGCAATCCATAATAGCTGCACTGTTTGATACATGTTTTATAGCTATTTTTACACCAGCTTCATCCAACTTATCAGACATAAATTTGTAATTATTAGCTTGTTTATAAGTGTACTCTTTACTTACCTCATCAGCTGTTGCGAAATGAGTAAACATACCTTCTAAATCTATATATTCTAATTTATTTAATTTTATTATTTCCTGTACTGACTCCTCATTAGGTTGGAAACCTATTCTAGTCATTCCTGAGTCTATTTTAATGTGAACACAGGCTTTTTCTCCTAATGATTTTGCAATTTCATTTATCTTTTGTGCTGTTTCTAAAGAATAAACTGTCATAGTTATTTTATTTTTTATAGAATCTTCGAAAGCTTCGTCTGGAGTATATCCTAAGTTCAAAATAGGAAGTGTTATGCCATTTTGTCTAAGTTCAATTCCTTCAGCAGTTCTTGCTACTGCTAAATAATCTACTTTTTCTTTTTCTAGTAATTTTGCAACTTCTACTGCACCATGTCCATATGCATCAGCTTTTATTACTCCACAAACCTTAATATCTTCTTCTAATAAATTTTTAATATTATTTAAGTTAAATCTTAAGTTATCTAGATTTATCTCTGCCCATGTAGGCACTGTTATTTTTTGCATTTCTTTAGTCCCCCTTAGTTTCTGTATTCAAAATCTTTGTATTTTACTGTAAATCTTGGCACTCCTTCCTTATCCAATACTTCCATTTTTTCAGGGTTCTTTGTGTCAGCATTTACATATAATACTTGCTTATTAAAATATTTATTATCCCCAGGAATAAAAGTTTCTAGAACCAAATGTCCTTTGGATAACTTTATTTTCATCTCTTCGTTTTGAAGATAGTTTTTTATAAAGTCTCCTATAAAAAGATATTGATTGTTCTTTCCTGTATTAGGCAATTCCACTATATCACTGATATTTGGATTTTTAACTAATATTTTATCACCTTGATACTCTATACTCTTCCCTTTTAAATGTTTTGGGGAAATTACTTCTAATTTATAGTTATCAGTTTTTTTATAAGTATGAATTAAAACATAATTGTGTGGGCTTTTATTTCCAAATACTTCTACATCAGCTTTACAACTGTAAGAATTCATATCAGAAATCTGCTTTTGAAAATCTTTGTATACTTCTTCTTTTGTGGACTGTCGCTTTTGGCATCCTATTACAATTATAACCAGTGCCAAAAACATAATACATGCTATGGTCCACTTTTTTCTCACATCACACCTCCTATTCTAGTCTATTCATTGTATAAAGCTTTTATTATATCATATCTACAAATTATACCTTTGAGTTTATTGTCATCATCTACTACAGGAACCCTGTTTATTGATTTTTTAATCATTACATTAGCTACATCATCAAACTTATCATCTTCATGAACTTTTATTATATCTTTAGACATAAGTTCTCCAACTTTATAAGCAGCCACTTGCTTTATATCTTTTTCTACTTTTTTTAAATCATCTAAGAAAATCAAACCTTGTAATAGATTTATATAGAGAGGTGCTTCTATATATTTTTCCTTTTTAAGAATGTCTGTTTCAGAAATTACTCCAACAACTCTATTCTCTGAATCTACAACTGGCAGACCTCCTATTTTTTCTGCAATTAGCATGTTAGCTACATCTGCTATACTATCATCTTGTTTTGCTACTATTACATCTGTTGTCATTATTTCTTTTGCTGTTTTGTCCATCATAATGTAATCACTCCTTAGTCCTTAATTATGGTTATCGCATTTGCTATAGCATAATCTTTTGAATGTGATATTGAAACTTTTATTTCTAAAACATTATAATCTATGCACATTTTTGTGAGATTATTATAAGTTTTTACTATTGGTTTTCCCATTTCATTTCTGAGAACTTCTATGTCTTTAAAGTTAAATACTCTAATCCCTGTACCCATAGATTTACTTATAGCTTCCTTAGCTGCGAAATTACCTGCTATACTTTCTGCTTTAAAATTCTTAGAATTAAAATACTCAATTTCTTTATCAGTAAATATTTTTTCCAAAAACCTATTGTTTTTTTCTACAGCTTTTCTTATTCTATCAATTTCAATTATGTCTACACCAATATCAAATATATTCATTGTTCCTCCAGAAAATTTATAATGCTTCTTTAAATATTAATAATGAATTTATAAATTTACTATTGATAATACATATTATTATTTAGTTTATGTTACTTATCTTAATTTAATAATCATTATAATAAAATTGTAACTTTTAAAATTATTTGTAATGAATATTATATACAAATCTATTATATTATTTATTATACTACACAACTAAGCAAATTTTTTAAATTTTATAAAAATTTTATATATATTTATTATATGAAGATGATTTCACTTACATAAAATCAAGCTAAACCTTCTTTATATTCTTAATTACAACATAATTTTGCAGTAAATTTAAACTTTTTGTGAATTTATTATCACTAAAAACTTACATTTTTTTCGTTATTTTATTAACATCAAAAACAAAAAAAGTCATTTTATCCAAAATATTTTTTGGTCAAAATGACTTTTTAGGATATAAATTAAATTATTAAATCCACTCAGCAGATTCTGTTAATATAACTGTTTTATTTTGAGCTACATTAACAAATCCTTCTGCTATTTTCGCCTCTTTAAAACTTCCATCTTTTTTTATCTTTAAAATTCCTACAGGTATACCTGAAACAAATGGTATATGACCTTTCAATACCCCTTTGTCTCCTTTTGTAGTTCTAACTACTACCATTTCAACGTCTCCATCATAAAAAGTATTATCTGGAGTTACAACTTTCAATGAAAATTCACTGGCCATGACTACATACTTCCCTTCGCTTTTTTAACAGCATCTTCTATTGTTCCTACAAACAAGAATGCTGACTCTGGTAAGTCATCATGTTTACCTTCAAGAATCTCTTTAAATCCTCTTACAGTCTCTTTAACAGGAACATATTGACCTGGATTTCCTGTAAATTGCTCAGCAACTGTAAATGATTGAGATAAGAATCTTTGTATCTTCCTAGCACGTGCAACTATTAACTTATCTTCATCAGATAATTCGTCCATACCAAGTATAGCGATTATATCTTGAAGTTCTTTATATCTTTGAAGTATTGATTGTACACCTCTGGCTACTTCATAATGTTCTTTTCCTACTATATTAGGGTCAAGAATTCTTGATGTAGATTCAAGAGGGTCAACTGCTGGATATATACCCAGTGATGATATTTGTCTAGATAAAACTGTTTTTGCATCTAAGTGAGAGAATGTTGTAGCTGGTGCTGGGTCAGTTAAGTCATCTGCTGGTACATAAACCGCTTGAACAGATGTTATTGAACCTTTTTTAGTTGATGTTATTCTCTCTTGAAGTGCACCCATTTCAGTAGCTAATGTTGGCTGATAACCAACAGCTGATGGCATACGTCCTAGAAGCGCTGAAACTTCTGAACCAGCTTGTGTGAAACGGAATATATTATCAACGAAAAGTAAAACGTCTTGTCCTTGCTCATCTCTAAAATGCTCGGCCATTGTAAGCCCAGTTAAAGCAACTCTCATTCTTGCTCCAGGCGGCTCGTTCATCTGACCAAATACTAGAGCAGTTTTGTTTATAACTCCAGATTCACTCATCTCTCCATAAAGGTCATTACCTTCTCTTGTTCTTTCTCCTACTCCTGAGAATACAGAAATACCACCATGTTGCTTAGCAATATTGTTTATAAGTTCTTGTATTAAAACTGTTTTTCCTACTCCTGCTCCTCCAAATAGACCTATTTTTCCACCTTTTAGATATGGTGCTAGTAAGTCAACTACCTTAATACCTGTTTCCAGTATTTCAGCTGTAGTTTCTAGTTCATCATATGCTGGTGCTGGTCTATGTATAGGTAATTTAGGTGCAGATTTTGGAGCTGGTTTTCCATCAACTGGTTTTCCAAGAACATTAAATATTCTACCTAAAGTCTCGTCTCCAACAGGAACGCTTATTGGTCCACCTGTATCTACAACTTCCATACCTCTTACAAGTCCATCTGTTGCACTCATAGATATACATCTTACAGTATCATCACCTATATGTTGAGCAACTTCTGCAACTATTTCTTTATCTCCTAACTTTATTACTAACGCATTTAATAAGTTAGGTAGGCTTTGTTCACTATCAAACTTAACATCTAGTACAGCTCCTACAATCTGTACTACTTTACCTACATTTGCCATTTCCTAACCTCCCTATTTTAGAGCTTCAACTCCACCAACTATCTCTGTTATTTCTTGAGTTACAGCTGACTGTCTTGCTCTGTTATAACTTAACTCTAAATTAGATAGCATTTCATTCGCATTGTCTGTAGCTGATTCCATCGCAGTTCTTCTAGCACCTTGCTCTGATGCAAAAGACTCCAAAATTCCGCCATACACTGTACCTGATATAAATTGAGGTACAATATAACTTAAAACTGCCTCTGCTGATGGTATATATTGTACTTTTGATTTACTTTGATTTTCTTCTTTTATTACAATTCCATGGTCATCTGTATCTTTTTCAAAAACTAATGGAAGCAATTTTAAAATTTCAACTTCTTGTGATAAAGCTGATTTAAACTTTGTATAAGAAATATAAACTTCATCTACCTCACCTTTTTTATACAGGTCAATAATAGTTTGTGAAATTTCTATCGCATCTTCATATCCACAAGCTTCAACACTACTTATATCTTTTGCTATATTGTAATCTCTTTTGGAAAAGAATTCATGAGCTTTCTTTCCTACAGTTATAACTGTTTCCTTTTTACCTTGCATATGAGATACAGATTCCTTTAATACATTGGAATTGTATCCACCTGCAAGACCTCTGTCTCCAGCCACTACTATATAGCACTTATTTTTTACTTCTCTTTCTTTTAAAAATTCATTTCTAACTCCACGTGTTGTTTGGGCAATATCTTTTACTGTATCGTACAAAGTATTAAAGTATTCTCTTGAATCTTCAGCTTTTTCTTTTGCCTTTCTAAGCTTAGAAGATGCAACTAGTTCCATCGCTTTAGTTATTTGTTTTGTACTTTCAACAGTTCCCATACGTGTTTTGATTGCTTTAATTCCAGCTCCTGCCAATTAATTTACCTCCTTTTTTAAAAAGGATTATACTTCAACAACAAACTTTTCTTTAAATTCATTTATTGCATCTGTTAAATCATGAGTGAAGTCCTCTCCACCTAATATTTTTCTTGATATTTCTGGATAATTATTATCTACAAATGCATACAGTTCTGATTCAAATCTAGCTATATTATCTATTGGAATATCCTCTAGATGATTATTTATAACAGCGTATATTATCATAACCTGATTTTCAACTTTTATTGGTTGATGCTCACCTTGTTTTAATATCTCAACGATTCTTTCACCTTGAGCAAGTCTCTTCTTAGTATCTTCGTCTAAGTCAGAACCAAATTGTGAGAATGCTGCAAGTTCTCTATATTGTGAATATGCAAGTTTTAATGTACCTGCAACTTTTTTCATTGCTTTAATTTGCGCAGAACCACCAACCCTTGATACTGATATACCAGGGTCAACTGCTGGTCTTACACCTGAATAGAATAACTCTGGTTGTAAGTATATTTGACCATCTGTTATAGATATAACATTTGTTGGTATATATGCAGAAACGTCACCAGCTTGAGTTTCTATTATAGGTAAAGCAGTCATTGAGCCTCCACCTAATTCATCTGATAACTTAGCTGCTCTTTCAAGTAATCTTGAATGTAAATAGAATACATCTCCAGGATATGCTTCACGTCCTGGTGGTCTTCTAAGTAATAATGACATTTCTCTATATGCAACGGCTTGTTTACTTAAATCATCATATACTATAAGTACATGTTTTCCATTATACATAAATTCTTCACCCATCGCTGCTCCAGCATATGGTGCTATATATTGAAGTGGTGCTGATTCAGATGCTGTTGCTGAAACTACTATTGTATAGTCTAAAGCTCCACCTTTTTCTAGTGAATTAACTAATTGAGCTATAGTAGAACGTTTTTGCCCAATTGCTACATATATACATATAACATCTTTTCCTTTTTGATTTAATATAGTATCAATAACTATAGATGTTTTACCAGTTTGTCTGTCACCTATTATTAACTCTCTTTGTCCTCTACCAATTGGTATCATTGAATCTATTGATTTGATTCCTGTTTGTAATGGTTCATAAACAGACCTTCTATTTATTATACCAGGTGCCTCAGATTCAACTGGTCTAGTTTTTGTATATGCTATAGGTCCTTTTCCATCTATTGGTTGACCTAGAGAATTTACAACCCTACCTATTAAAGCTTCTCCAACTGGAACTTCAACTATTCTTCCAGTTCTCTTAACTATATCGCCTTCTTTTATTCCACTGTCATCTCCAAGTATAACAGCTCCAACTACTTCTTCTTCTAAGTTAAGTGCCATACCATATATTTCACCTGGGAACTCTAGTAACTCACCAGACATAGCTTTTTCTAATCCATATACACTCGCTATACCATCCCCAACTGTTAAAACACTCCCTGTATCTGTCAACTCAACTTTATTCTCATAATTTTTTATTTGCTGTTTAATTATAGAACTTATTTCTTCAGGTTTTAAGTTCATGGGTTCACCGCCATTCTTAAGATATTACTTCAGATAGCTTTTCTTTCATCTTATCTAGACGAGTTTTTACAGTGCCATCTATCTGTTCATTTCCAAGTCTAACTAGAACTCCCCCTAGTATAGTCTTGTCAACTACATTTTCTATAGTAACATTTTTGTTGTATTTACTTGAAAGTTTAATTTCAAGTTCTTTAATATCTGTTTCACTCATTGGAATAGCACTTATTGCTACACCAGCAATTACATTATTTTTCTTATTTAATAATTCTTTATAAGCTAATTCTATATCTTCTAAATATGATATTCTATCTTTATCTACCAAGACTTTTAGGAAGTTTTTTATGTTCAAACTTACTTCCTTACTAAAAATAATTTCTACCAAGTTTTTCTTTTCTGATTTTGAAACTAATGGTGATTTTAAAACTTTGTAGAAATCTTTACTAACTTTAGTCATCATATCTACTACTTTTTCTAATTCTTTGAACAATGCATCAGTTGAATTTTCTTCTTCTCCTAATTGAAATAGGGCTTCGGCATATCTGTTGGCTATTACATTTATCATTTAGCTTCCCCTACCTCTTTTATAAAGTTTTCTATCAATTCCTCATGCTTAGATTTATCTAAATCTTTTTCAATGACCTTAGATGCTGCAAGTAGTGCTATATTAGATATATCATTCTTAATTTCATTTATAACCTTTTGTTTTTCTTGTTCTACATCTTTACTTGCTTTTTCTTTTATATCAAGAGCATCTTTCTTTGCAGTATTTACTATATCATCTGATTTCTGTTCTGCTCTTATAGTTGCTTGTTTTATGATTTCTTGACCTTCATCTTTGGCAAAATTGATTTTTGACTCATATTCTTTT
The DNA here is from genome assembly GCF_056688955.1 of Clostridioides sp. LIBA-6822. NCBI lineage: Bacteria > Bacillati > Bacillota > Clostridia > Peptostreptococcales > Peptostreptococcaceae > Clostridioides > Clostridioides sp. LIBA-6822. The sequence goes on from NZ_CP196995.1 coordinate 4,108,634, forward strand.
TTCAGAGCTAAACCTTCATTTTTTGCTTTTTCGCCTTCTGCCAAATCGTTTTTAATATCATTTTCTCTTGATTCAATTATATTTAATACTGGCTTAAATAAAAGCTTTCTCAGAAGTAAAAATATTATAAAAGTATTAACAATTTGGAACACAAATTCCCATGTTATACCTACTAGTGCTTTCTCCATAATTATCCTCCTTTCCATAAATCATAACTACTTATAATCACGAGAAGATAAAACTCTTCTCATGATTATAAGTTTGAGATGATTTACCTATAAACCTATCTCAAAATATTTAAGGACTAAATCTACATTCCTAAGTATTTAAAGAATGGATTTACGAATAGAAGTATTATTGATACAACCAAACCATATATTGCTGAAGACTCTGCTATAGCAACACCTAGTAATAAAGTTGAAGTTATATCACCTTTAGCTTCTGGTTGGTTTCCTACTGCTTCTGCAGCTTTACCTGCTGCTACACCTTGCCCTATACCTGCACCTATACCTGTTGCAACTGCTATTCCTGCACCTATTGCTGATGCTGCCGCTACTATTGCTGTTTCCATAATTATTTCCTCCTTAAAACTTTAAATTTTTAAATTATTTTATTTTTATCTTAATATAAGTTGATTTCTTAATCTAATTCTCCTGCACTTGATATAAACACCATTGTTAACATTATGAATATATATGCTTGTAACAATCCTGCAAATAAGTCAAAATACAAGTGCAATGGTACTGGTATTAATATCTGTCCAATTGGTATTGATAATCCTGGTATTAAACTGGATACAAAACCTAAAAGTTGATAAAACAGCCCCATTATAATTGTTCCACCTAAAATATTCCCAAATGGACGGAAACTTAACGATATTGGTCTAGCTAACTCACCTATAATATTGATTGGTAACATTATGGCAAGTGGTTGAGCCAATTCTTTAAAGTACGATAATCCCTTAAATTTAACTCCTGCAAAATAAATCATAAAAAATGTAATCATTGCCCATGCAGCAGTTGTATCCAGGTCGGTTGTTGGTGATCTTAATCCAAGTAATGGGCTTAAATTTGAGCATGCGAAAAATAAAAACAAACTTCCTATGTATGGTATCATATACGGCATTCTTTTTATTGTGTTTTTACCCATAACATTTGTAACCATTTTAGCAAGACCACCTATTGCAAATTCCAAAAATATTTGGATTTTACTAGTTGGAACTTTTTTTAAGTTTCTAGTCAAGAAATAAGATGCTATCGCTAAAAAGGCCATTATTCCCCAACTCACTAGTATTGTTTCACTAATTTTAAAGTTTCCTATGAGATAATAATGCGCTTGACTCATACTTATGCCTCCTTCCTCTTTAATTTATTTATAAAGTTTTTTGATAATATGACAAACTTTGTACTCAATAATCCTAATGCTGTTCCGATTATGTTTAAATGTGGTACTTTAGCTGAAGCAATTAGAACAACCGCCATTATAAATAACCTAATGGTATATTGTGCTGATGCATAAGCTTGTGCCTTTCCAGCAGAAAATGTCACCGATTTTTCCAGTGATATTGCCAATAATCTAAAATTTAACATAGCTATTATAGAGCCAAATATAAGTCCTAATAATACTGGCTTACTTAATGTTGATGTTATCAACATTAGCACAATTAAAATTACATCAAATATTACTATACCCTTTGTTACTGACCTTACTTGGTTAAGTAATTTTATATCCAATATATCACTTCCTTCGTGTATATACTATTAGAGTTTTATAAACACCACTGAAAGCTCCTCCAACACCTAACAATAAAAATATTATCGTCAGAACTGGACTAGTATTTAATTTACTATCTAAAAATTTTCCTAAGAAAGTACATCCTAATATTGATATTACAATCATCAATCCTATTTGACTTATTAAACTAAACAACTTTGCAATTTCCATATGTGTATTTCTTTTACTCATAAATAGTATCCCTCATTATTACAAAATAAATAACATTTAATTAATCTATATCATAAATTTATTTAATTATAAAATATATCTTACTACTAATCAGATGATTTTTCAAACACTTTCTTTTAATCATCCTATTCCATTGTCATAATTTAGCATTTATTGTCATGTCATTATCCTTTACTAAAATTTTATAAGCTCTATTCCTGCTTCTTTTAGCAATTCTGTAGACATGTCATCTGGATAATCACCTTCATAAACAATTTTTAATATACCTGCATTTATGCACATTTTTGCACACAAAACACAAGGCCTTGTAGTAACATACAAAGTTGCCCCATCTACACTAATACCATTATGGGCAGCTTGTATTATGGCATTTTGTTCAGCATGTAATGCTCTACATAATTCATGTCTTTCCCCTGAAGGAATATTTAGCTCCTCCCTTTTACATCCAATATTTTCACAGTGTTCAAGATTTCTTGGAGAGCCATTATATCCAGTTGTTAATATTTGTTTGTCCCTTACAATGACAGCACCTACTTGTCTTCTAATACAAGTTGAACGCTTTTTCACTACTTCTGCAATTTCCATGAAGTATTCATCCCATGATGGTCTCATAATTTACTTTTCTCCTCTTTGCTTATGTACTGGTCTTATATATTTATTAGATTTCAAGCTAAATAAATACTTATTTTTATATTATATACACATGTTAATTGAATGTCCAATAAAAAAAGAGCATTTTTACCATTTAAATTTTAAATACCCGTTATATGCTCTCTTTAATCTATTAAATTTATTATATCATCTTAATAAAATATTAATAGCCTTATCTAATATAAATTAATTTTTTGGATAGATTCCTTTGTTTAATATGGCTTCTAAAACCCCTCCAGCTATGCATCTAGCTTTATCTGATATTGTGAAAGCATTCTTAACTTCTTCTTTTCTAGGGTCTATGTCCAGTATTTTTAAATTTTTAGTTACCTTTGCTCCGTCTTTTAATAATCCTCTAAGCACTCCAGATATTGTTGCTCTAACTTCATGTTTTTTTTCATAATCACTAATATAACAAAGTAAGTCTCCCTTTTCAACTATGTCGCCTATCTTACATACATTTTCCATTATTCCAGTATACTGTGAATGCATTACCCTCTCTTTGGCAAAACCTTTTATTGCACCTGGTATTCCTGTATTTTTTTCTGCTCTACCATCAGTTATTATTCTTCCTAGGTTATGACCTCTCATTGTTTCTATCACAATATCTACGTCTTCTCCTGCACAAAACCCAGGACCTAACGCTATTGTAAGTGGTGCCATTTCTCTAGTTGTACCTAAGTTTTTCTTAGCTAATATTCCATCAACCAAAACAATCGGATTTATCTTAGATAGCATTTCTCCTTTTGGGTCTATAATCAGTGCTACTTTATCTTGAGACAAAGTTTCTTCTATTTCTTTTTCAGTATTACAAAGTATGCACTCCACACCTTCAACAACTACCTTTTTTTCATAAACAGCTTCACAAAAAGAAATTTGTCTTCTTATAGCTAACGGTTCTTCTATTTCTAGAGCAATCACTTTAAAACCACTATTGTGTAATTTATGAATAACTGCTGTTGCTAAATCTCCTGCTCCTCTTACCACTATACAATTTTTCATGTATTATCACTCCTAATAGTATCATTCATACTTTATTTTTAATTAAATTAATACATATCAATTTAATTGTAAGCAACTAACATGCCACATTAAAAAACGCCACTATTTTGTAGATTCCTGTAAAATAGCCATTCTTTTTTAATTGGTAAAAACTTTTTATTCTCAATTCGAGAAATTTATCAATTCAAGAATTACTATTTTGAGAAAAATACATAAAAAGGAACCTTCTTACATAAAATTATATACTACATAAGAAAGTCCCTAAGAAATATTTATGGTTATTTATTTTTATTTAGTTCCAAATAATCTATCGCCAGCATCACCAAGACCAGGAATTATATATCCATGTTCATTTAATCTTTCATCAACTGATGCAACATATATATCAACATCATCGTGATATTTTTGTACTTCTGCTATACCTTCTGGAGCAGCTACTAAATTAGCTAGTTTTATACTTTTAGCTCCTTTAGATTTAAGTAAATCTATAGCTGCTACAGCAGACCCTCCTGTTGCAAGCATAGGGTCAACTACTATTATATCTCTTTCTCCTATGTCTTGAGGAAGTTTACAATAATATTCAACTGGTTTTAATGTTTCTGGGTCTCTATATAACCCTACATGCCCAACTTTTGCTGCTGGCATTAAACTTACTAATCCATCTACCATTCCAAGACCTGCTCTTAAAATTGGAATTATTGCTAACTTTTTACCTGCAACTACTTTAGATGATGTTTTTTGAATAGGAGTTTCTATTTCGACATCTTTTAATGGTATATCTTTTGTTATTTCATATCCCATAAGCATTGCAATTTCAGTTAAAAGTTCTCTAAAATCCTTAGAACCAGTATTTTTATCTCTCATTAAAGTTAATTTATGTTGTATTAATGGATGGTTTGTCTCTACCACTTTACTCATTTTGATAATTCCTCCTGATAAAACTGTAATTTTTATTATTTATTGTGTTTTTCTTCTATTGATTTAATCATATTTACTCTTCTAGCATGTCTATCACCTTCAAAATCTGTATTAATCCATGCCTCAACTATTTCAAGTGCTAGACCTTTTCCTAAAACCCTTTCACCTAATGACAACATATTTACATCATTATGTGCTTTTGACATTTTTGCAGAAAATACATCTGATACAACTGCACATCTTATTCCAGGAACCTTATTTGCAGCTAGAGATATTCCTATACCTGTACCACAACATAATATTCCATAATCTACTTCTTTATCTATAACTGCATTTGCAACTACTTCTCCATAAACAGGATAATCAACAGAATCTGTCGCATTATTAGTTCCATAATCTACACATTCTATACCTCTACCTTCTAAATAGCTTATTATTTCTTTTTTTAAATTATATCCTCCATGGTCACAACCTAATCCTATCTTCATTTGTTTATCCTCCAATTCATATTTTTTTTACTATTTCGTTGACAGAATACATTATTTCTTCCATAGTATCTCTATAAGTATCTAAATTTCCACCAAATGGGTCAGATATATCTGCCTCATTTTCATTTACAAACCCTTTAAAAGTATACACTTTTTCTTTGCATTTTGGAACTGCTTGTACTAAAATTTCTTTATGATACTTGGTCATTGTTAGTATTATATCTGAGTTATCTATTAATTCCTTAGTAATTACTTTACTTCTATGATTCGACAAGTCTATCCCTAATTCTTTTAATACTTCTATAGAATTTTGGGAAGCATTCATACCATCTACTGTAGATATACCTGCTGATGATATGCAATATCCTTCAATATTTCTTCCTGATTTTTCAATTTCCTTCTTTAATATAGCCTCAGCCATAGGACTTCTACAAGTATTACCTGTACATACAATAAGTATATTCATATTTTACAACTCCCTTTTAAGCCTTTATTACTTTATATCCTGCTGACTTAAGTAGTCTATTCATAATTGCTTGTCCAACTCCAGTCTTAGGGAACTCCTCTGAATATATGACATCAATACCCTTTTTATCCATTTCTATAAGAGCATCAAACAGATTACTTGCAACTTCTTCAAGAGTGCTTCCTAAATCTATCACTTCTCCATCATAAAACTCTCTATTTCTACTAATACACATTACGCCTGTTTTTAGGCCTTTCTCTCTATTAGATTTTATCATATCATTTATCTTTGTTGCTACATTTTCTCTTTTTCCAGATATAATATATACATCTGCATTTGGAGAATAGTGTTTATACTTCATTCCAGGAGCCTTAGCTTTTTGATTATCCTCTTTTTTACTTAATGATGGGTCGAGCTTTACTTCTCCAAGAATTTCTTCTAAAACTTCTTTAGTTATACTCCCTGGTCTCAATATCATTGGAGTTTCTTCTGTTAAATCTAATACTGTTGACTCCAACCCAAAGTTACTATCTCCACCTAAAACTATCCCGTCTACTCTTCCATTCATTTCTTCATAGACATGTTTTGCTTTTGTTGGAGATGGTCTACCAGATATATTTGCAGAAGGCGCTGCAATAGGTACACCAGCTTCTCTTATTATTGCCCTGGCAATAACATTAGAAGGCATCCTTATTGCAACTGTATCAAGCCCCCCACTAGTTCTATATGGAATTATATCTTTCTTATTTAATATTATTGTTATAGGCCCTGGCCAAAGCTTTTCTATAACAAGTTTAGCTTTATCACTTATATCTTTAGCTAAATCATATACTTCCCCTTTTTCATAGATATGGACTATTAATGGATTATCACTAGGTCTTCCTTTAGCCTCATAAATCTTCTTTACTGCATTTTCATCTAACGCATTTGCACCTAGTCCATATACTGTCTCAGTTGGAAAGATAACTGTCTTACCTTCTCTAAGAAGTTTTGCTTGTATTTTTATTTCCTCATAATCAATATTATTTATATCAATACTACTTATAATAGTTTTCATCTTTTGTATGCCTGCTTTCATTTTAATTTTATATATAGTTTACAATTATTGTACCTACCAAAAAACCAATTATACAATACACACTTTTTGAATGCGGAAAAATTTCTTCCAATACAACATACATCATTGTACCTCCTGCTGTGGCAAGAAATACACCTATAAGAGACGTAAATGCTCCTCCAAAATAAACACCTAAAAAACTTCCTAGACCCATAGGTAGTCCAGCTATTACAGTAAATAAAATAACTTTACCTAGTTTCATTTTATTACAAACTAAACCCAATGCCATAGCCAATCCTTCTGGTATATTATGTAGACCTATAACTATAGCAAGAGTAATACCTAAGCTTTCAGTTGACATGAAAGAAGAACCTATAGCTAACCCTTCTGGCAAATTATGTAGTAATATACTTATGAATATAAGATACCCAGATGTCATACTTCCAGACACATCTAATTTTGTTTTTATGTACATAGTTATGAGAGCTCCAACAAATGTAAATATAACTGTATTGATTATCCCCATTTTATCCATTGATTCTTTCATCAAATCAAATACCACTACAGCTAACATTATTCCACCAGATAATCCCATAAAGAAATTTAGATATTTATCAACTTCCTTTTTAAAAATAGCTGATATTACTCCTCCTAATCCTGTCCCTATAACACCTGCCAAAAGTCCAATCATTGTTACTTTTAGTATCATATAACCCTCCTATACTTGTATATAACAATTATATACAGTAGAATATGATAACATGACCTAAAATGCAAAATAGCTGTTTCAAAATAGAAAATAATTTCTAGAAAGAAACAGCTTCTTTAAAACATTACTTATATTGCAGTCATTTTCTCTGTTTGGTCAACAGTAATTAAAGCATCTATCATTTCATCTATATCTCCATCTAAGAACGCATCTAACTTATATAAAGTTAAATTTATTCTATGGTCACTTATTCTACCTTGAGGGAAATTATATGTTCTTATTCTTTCTGATCTGTCTCCTGTTCCAACCTGGCTCTTTCTTTCTGCTGCTATATCTTTATGTTGCTCTGCCAATGCTTTATCGTAAAGTCTAGCTTTTAATATTTTTAAAGCTTGCTCTTTATTTTTTAATTGTGATTTTCCATCCTGACAAGATACTACTTCACCTGTAGGTATATGTGTTACCCTAACTGCAGAGTCAGTAGTGTTGACACTTTGTCCTCCATTACCTGAAGAACGGAAAACGTCTATTCTTAAATCATTTGGATTTATATCAACTTCTACATCTTCAACTTCTGGTAATACTGCAACCGTAGAAGTTGATGTGTGTATTCTTCCACCAGATTCAGTTGATGGTATTCTTTGGACTCTATGAACTCCAGACTCATACTTTAATCTTGAATATGCTCCCTTACCTTTTATCATAAAAGATACTTCTTTATATCCACCAACTCCAGTATCACTTGCACTTAATAATTCTATTTTCCATCTTCTTCTCTCAGCATATCTTGAATACATTCTAAATAAATCACCTGCAAATAGAGCTGCTTCATCGCCTCCAGCTCCACCTCTAATTTCAACTATAACATTTTTATCATCATTAGGGTCTTTAGGTAATAATAATATTTTTATTTCATCCTCTAAAGGTTCTACTTTTTCTTCCATCTCAGCTAATTCCATCTTAGCTAATTCTCTTAGTTCTTCATCTGACTCTTCTTGCAATATTTCTTTTGATTCTTTTATACTATCTAAAACATTTCTATACTCTCTGTATTTCATAACAATAGGTTCTAAGTCAGCATGTTCTTTTATATACTTTTGCCAAACTTTTTGATCATTTATTATATCAGGGTCACCTATTTTTTCACTTAAGTCTTTATATGTATCTTCCAATACCTCTAATTTTTTTAACATACTTTCACCTCGATTAAATGTAACATATCAATTGTTGATTATATCATATATTGTAACCTATAACAACTCTATCAATGCCTTGAATATCCTTCTTTGTATATATTTTTTTATATCCATTGCTTTTCATAATATTAATAACATCTTCAGCTTGATTATGACCAACTTCATATGCTAATATTCCACATCTATTTAAATATTTCTTACCTTGCTCTGTTATTTTTCTATAAAAATCTAATCCATCTTCTCCACCTTCAAGAGCATTATATGGCTCATAATCTTTTACTTGTGTATGCAAAGTTTCTATATCTTGCTTTTTAATATATGGTGGATTTGAAACTATGATATCAAATTTTATATTACTATCACTTATTGCTGTAAATAAATCAGAATTAATGTATTTTATCTTTTCATCAACTTCATTTATAATAGCATTTTTTTTAGCTATTTCTAAAGCTATTTCTGATACATCAAAAGACATTACTTTAGAATTTTCAATGTATTTTGCCAAACTAACTGTAATAGCACCAGAGCCAGTACCTATGTCTAGTATACTTACATCTTTTTTTCCCTTACATATTTCAATTATTTCTTCTACTAAAGTTTCTGTATCTGGTCTTGGTATTAATACACCTTCTTTAACAAAAAAATCTAATCCCATAAACTCTCTATTTTCAACTATATAGGCTATTGGTCTTCCATTTAATCTTTCTTTAGCAAAACCTATAAATTTTATTTCTTGTTCTTCAGTTAACTCTTTATTTAGATTTAAGTGAATATACAGTCTATCAACATCACCTAATGCTTTTTGCAATAATAACTCTGTGTCTAATCTTGGAGTATCACTTATATCTTTAAATGTATCTGAATATTTAATAATTATATCTTTTATCGTCATAATAAATATCCTTTTCTTTAATCTACCACTGCCTTTAACGCTTCTAAGGCTACCTCTAGTTGCTCATCATCAGGCTCTTTTGTTGTAAAATATTGCAACATCATTCCTGGGTATGCAACAATTTTAGTGAATCTATTATCATATTTTCCAAGAATTCTAATTACTTCATAGGATAAACCTGCTACTATAGGCACACATATGATTCTCATAAATATTCTAAGGATTGGATTTGGCCAACCAAAAAACGCAAACAGTATTATTGACACAGCCATAACTATAAATAAAAAATTCGTACCACATCTAGGATGTAATCTTTTAAATTTTCTTGCATTCTCTACTGTAAGTTCTAAATCATTTTCATAACAATATATAGATTTATGTTCTGCACCATGATATTGAAATACTCTTTCTATATCCTTGCTTCGTGAGATTAGTACTATATATGCAAACAATATCACTATTCTTATAATACCTTCTATTAAATTGAGCATAAAGTCATTAGGCATTACCTTAGAAAAAGCTCCTCCTACTAATGTAGGTATGAAAATAAATAATCCAGCAGAAAGTAGCATTGCTATGACCAATGAAAATATTATAATTATATCATTTGCCTTATCTTTAAAAATTTTCTTTATAAATAAATCAAATTTATCCTCTTCTGCTTCTTCCATAAAAAATTCTGAAGAAAAATTTAAACTTTTTATCCCTTGAATCATTGTATCTATCATAACAAAAGAACCTCTAACAAAAGGTATCTTATCTATATTCTTATCTCTTACCCAACTTTTTATTCTATCTTCTTTTAGTGCTATTTCTCCGTCACTTTTTCTAACAGCTACTGCTCTTTTGTCTTTTGATTGCATCATTACACCTTCAATAACAGCTTGCCCACCTACAGCTTGTTTTGACATCCACTCACCTCATTTTATTGTATTTAGAATACTCAATTTTACATATTTATTATTATAATACAAAAAGACAATTTAAAGTAGAATATGAATGTTTTTTTGTAATAAAATAGGAGTTGGCTTCCTCCAACTCCATTTTTATAAAAATTAATCCATTTTGAATCTTTTCTTGAATTTGTCGATTCTTCCACCTTTTTCTATGTTCTTTTGTTTTCCTGTATAGAATGGATGGCACTCTGAACATATTTCAACTTTTATTTCGTCCTTAGTTGAACCAGCAGCAAATGTGTTCCCACAAGCACAACGCACTTCAACTGGATTGTATTTTGGTTGTATTTCCTTTTGCATTATAGTCACCTCTTCTCTTTATTTAAAAAAATTAATTATATTAACTTTCTTTTTACATTATCAACTACATTATTATAGCACAACTTATTATGCCATTCAAGTGATTTTTCCATTACTTTATATAATCTATATTTACATTTATATTGCTGATATATTGCTGACTTTACAAATTCTTTATTGATTTTACAAACTCTTTATTGTCCTTAGTTCTTTTTATAAGTTCAATGACTTTATCTGTAATTTCCATTACTGAATTATTGCTCATTTCTCTTCTTAATCTCCAAAGAGCTGTCTTTTCTTCATCATCAAGCAATAAGTCATCTCTTCTTGTCCCAGATTTGTAAATATCTATTGCAGGGAATATTCTCTTTTCAGCTAACTTTCTATCTAGATGCAATTCCATATTTCCTGTACCTTTAAATTCCTCAAATATTACATCATCCATCCTAGAACCAGTTTCAACCAATGCTGTTCCTAGTATAGTTAAAGAGCCACCTTGTCTAATATTTCTGGCTGCTCCAAAGAACTTCTTAGGTCCATGAAGTGCACCAGGGTCAATACCACCAGACAAAGTTCTACCTGTAGGAGATATTGTAAGGTTATATGCTCTTGCTAGTCTAGTTATACTATCTAATAAGATTACTACATCTTTCCCATGCTCAACTAGTCTTTGAGCTCTATTTAACACCATCTCTGCAACTTTAACATGATGACTTGATACTTGGTCAAAAGTAGAATATATAACATCTCCTTCAATAGATTCTTTCATGTCAGTAACTTCCTCTGGTCTTTCATCTATAAGAAGTACTATAAGCTCAACATTTGGATGATTTTTAGCTATGCTATTTGCAACACTTTTTAAAAGAACTGTTTTCCCAGCCTTTGGAGGTGCTACTATTAATCCCCTTTGTCCTTTTCCTATAGGAGAAATTAAATCTATAATTCTTGTTGCTATTTCATTTCTATTAGTCTCCAGTGTAAGTCGTTCTTCTGGGAATATTGGTGTTAATGTCTCAAATGCGTTTCTTTGTATAGCTGTATCAGGATTTTCATCATTTATTTTTTGAACGTATAAAAGTGCTCTAAATTTCTCTCCGCTTTTTGGATGTCTAGTTATCCCTTTAATTTTATCTCCTGTTTTCATATTAAATCTTCTTATTTGAGATGGTGAGACATAAACATCTCCTTCAGTAGATAAATAATTTGAACCTCTTAAAAAACCAAATCCATCTGGCAAAATTTCAAGTACACCTACTACTTCATCTTCTTTTGATGTGTTAAATTCATCAACTATCTTAGATTCATCGACTTGTTTAGGCATATAATAGTTTTTATTATTATTTCTGACCATTCTATTAGATATATTTGATGCCTTATTACAATCATTTACATTCGTTGTCTTATTATAATCATTTCTTTGGTTTCTGTTTTCTTGGTTTTGGGAAATATTTTGAGTATCTATTTCTTTCTTGTTGTATGATTTGGTAGGGCTCTTATATTCAACTTCTTTTTCTATACTCTCACGCTCTATATTTTCTTTTCTATTTTTTATGTCTTCTTTAATATCTTCATTTTTTTCTTTAATCTCTTCGTTTACTTTTTCCTCATTTTTACTTTTAGAATTTATAATCTCAATTAACTCATTTTTCTTATATGTAGTAATTGATTTTATTTTTAATTCTTTAGCTATCTCTCTTAGTTCAACTAAGGTTTTACTACCTAATCCTTCTAATACTTTATCATCTAAAATCAAAAAAATCCTCCTCATCTATATATTCATTTATATACATACTTATTTTGGAAATTGAAGGCATGAAAAAGAAAAGTCTTATTTAAACAGTTAAGTCTAATAATATCACTATTTATACATTATGGTCAATAAATAAAATTTAAAACACTGTTATCCATTATATTATTGTATCTCAAGTCCAATCTTAGCACGTTTTTATAAATTTATCACTATATTTATATCTTATAATAATATTTTCCCTTAAAATATGCAACTATTATAAAAATTTTTTTTTACATTTATAAATTCTAAAAACCATACATAACTAAAATGTTGTAAATTTTTAACTACATTAAGTTATATATGGTTTTTATATTTATGTATATTCACTGTAGTTATTTATCCTATTACATAGTTGCAATCATACTTAAAACAGCTGTTATGCTTGTTAATACAAGAATTCCCACAATCCCAACAGCTATTATTCTATTAATTTTTTTCTGACTTGATTTTGCCACAATACATCACCTTTCACTAATTATTTTTGAATTTCAAGTTCTCTAGCATCGCACACTTCAGATGAGTCCAATTCTTCATCTGTGCTATTGTATAACACATTTTTATCTTTATCAAATTCCTCACAAACATGTTTTAAGTACTTGATAAAATCTTTCTTAAGGTCTTCTTTTTTTAGAGCAAAATCAACAGTAGCTTCTAAAAATCCTAGCTTATCACCAACGTCGTATCTCTTTCCTTCAAAGTTGTATGCATACATAGCTTCTTTCCTAGACAATATTTTTAAAGCATCTGTTAATTGCACCTCTCCACCTTTACCTGGTGGCAAATCTTTAAGAATATCAAATATTTCAGGAGTTATTATATATCTACCTAAGATAGCAATATTTGAAGGAGCTTTTCCTGGCTCCGGCTTTTCTACCATATCTTTTACCTTATAAACTCTACCTTCTATATTTTTTGCTTCTATTATACCATATTTATTAGTGTCTTCTAGATTCACTTTCTGAACACCTAATATTGTAGTTCTATACTCTTCATATGCATCTGTTAGCTGCTTTAGGCAAGGTACATCATTATCTACAATATCGTCACCTAACATTACTGCAAAAGGCTCATCACCTATAAAGTGTCTAGCACAATAAATTGCATCACCCAATCCTTTTGGCTCTTTCTGTCTTATATAATGTATATTAATCATGTTAGATATATTTTGGACTATCTCTAACAATTCCTTTTTGCCTTTTTTCTCTAAGTCAAGTTCCAATTCTACGGATTTATCAAAGTGGTCTTCAATAGACTTTTTATTTCTACCTGTTATTATTAGTATTTCCTCTATCCCTGAAGCCACAGCTTCTTCTATTATGTATTGTAGAGTTGGTTTATCAACTATTGGTAACATTTCTTTTGGTTGTGCCTTAGTAGCCGGCAAAAACCTAGTCCCTAAACCTGCTGCTGGTATTACGGCTTTTTTAACTTTAACTTGCATAGAATCATCTCCCACTAATTAATAAATAAAAAGCCCTATCTTGATAGGACTTTAAACTTTTAGTATATTTTATCATTAATTCGATATATTTACCATGTGGATTATAATAATCTTTTATAATAGCTTTTCAAGTTCTGCTACTAAGCTGTCAAATTTTTTGATTGTATTTTCTATAGGCTTTGTATTAGTTAAATTTATACCACTTGATTTTAATAAGTTTATTGGATAATCTGAGCTTCCCTTTTTAAGAAAATTTATATAGTTATCTGAACCATTTTTTAGTATGTCTTGGGCAAAACTTACTCCTGCACTACAACCTGTTGCATATTTATAGACATAGAAACTATTGTAAAAATGTGGGATTCTAGCCCATCCGACCTTAGATAATTGGTCTAATTCATAGCTTTGTCCATAATATTTTTTAAGAAGTTGTCCCCAAACATCATTTAATACTAACGCATTTACACTTTTTCCTTTTTCCACTAACTCATGTATAGTTTTTTCAAATTCAGCATACATCGTTTGTGTATAAAGAGTATCTTTTATTAAGTCTAAATATTGTGTTATATAATAAGCTTTTTCATCATTACCTTTAGCTTCTCTTATAAGCATCTCATAAAGTAATGCTTCATTAGTTGTAGATGCAACCTCATGAGTAAATATAGATGGATTTGAATTAAAATAGTTTTGACTCTTAGAACTTAAATATTCATATACAGCATGACCAAGTTCATGAGATAAAGTTGAAACTGAGCCTAACGAATTATTATAATTCAAAAGTATATATGGATGATTTTCATAAACAGATAAGCAATACCCACCACTTACTTTATTTTCATGTGAATAGACATCTATCCATTTTTCATTGAAAGCTTTATAGACTACATCATTATATTCTTTTCCTAAAGGTGATAATGCTGAATACACTATACTCTGTGCTTTTTCATAATTAATATTATTATCAACAGCTTTAACTATAGGTACAAACATATCATATGAATGAACCTTATCTAATTTTAAGACTTTTTTCCTTAAATCTATATATTTGTGTAGACTGTCCATGTTTCCATTTACAGTTCTTATTAAATTATTGTATACTTTTTCATCTACATTATCAGACTCCAAATACATTTCTAAAGAAGACTCATAACCTCTCTCTTGAGAATAGAAAATATTCTTTTTAACTTGACCAGTAATCAAACCTGCAATTGTATTTACATTATCGTTGTAGGTTATAAGTTCATCTTGATAAGCTTTTTTTCTATTTTCTCTGTCTGATGATTCTAATTCACTAGCATATTGAGCTGGTGTCAAATTAGTTTTTCTATCCATATTCCTAAATAATTCATAAACTTGACTTGGAAGACTACTTATTGAAGACACTTTACTTAGGATGTCTTCTGACTTATCATCCAAATAATGTACTTTATTTCTTCTTATATCTCTTAAATATGCACCATATTTCCTATTTATATTTTTATTTGAAATAATTTTCTTATAATCTTTGTTTGATAATTTTAATATCTCTAATTCTAAATCCGAACAAATCCCCATATAGTTGCCATAAGATTTACTCATAGTATCATTCATATCTAAATATTTATATGAATTTTTATTAGTATCTTGTTTTAATTTTACATAGGCAGAAAGTCTATTTAATCTTATATCAAGCTTTTCCTTGATATTTAAGGCAAAAGACAAATGTGTTGGTGATTTTGTTACTTTACCTATGTAATTTTTTAATTCTTTAGTATCTTTATCAAAACTCTTAAGTTCTTTTTTCCATTGGTCATCACTTTTAAACAAAGATTGTAAGTTCCAACATGTTTTTTCATAATCTATTTCTTGTTTTTTTTCAGCATCATCTTCAGTATCATTATTCATGACAGTAACTGCTCTATCATTATTCTTTTGATATCCTTGGTCAGCTTTTATACTTATTATTAACATGCAAAAAATAGAAATAAATAAAGGTATTATTGCTTTGCACAATTTTCTATTCATAAAAAGCCATCCTTTCAATAAATTTACTTAATAATAGGATGGCTTTTTTTAGATATATTATTCAATTATTCATACTATATAAATAAATATAGAATTAATAGTTATCCACATAATAATCAACATATTCACAGGCTTTGTTTACCTAGAAATTTAGTTATTTCAACATGAATCTCTCTTGATAATAGCTTTTGTTTTTTCTTTTTTTACATTTTATTAACATTTATGCCATACTTATCAACAAATTTTGTTGATTTATATGTTTTTTTTGTTAATAACTATACTTTTTTCAAAAGTCTATTAACATATTATACACAAGTTATCCACATATTATACACAGAATTTTATAAATTTTATTTTGTACATATCTTAGTAACTAAAACAGTCATATCATCTTCGATTTGTAACGCTTGTAACTCTAATGCTCTATCCAATATCAAGTTTGAAATTTCTTTTGGATTTGTAGTCTCTATATTCTTTAAGAAGTATATTAACCAATTATCTCCTAAATTGTTATTTCTTCCTGCATCTACAATTCCATCAGAAACCATTATAACATAGTCTCCTTCCTTAACTTTTACATTTTTTCTATCAATTTTTACATCTGATAATATACCCACAGGTAATGATGATGACGATATTAAGTCGACTTCTCCATCACCTCTTTTTATATAGGTAGAACACGCTCCCATCTTTATAGTCTCTAAAGAGCCTCGTTTCAAATCTAAAATTCCCAAATCTAGAGTTGAAAACATCTCTTCTGAAGACTTTAATAGCAACATATTATTTATAGTATCTATAACTATTTCGTCTTTAATTTTTGCATCTATCATTTTTTCTAATATATCAATGGTAGCAGAAGATTCTTCATATGCTTTTTTACCTTTTCCCATACCATCACTTATAGCCATCATATATTTACCATCATTTATCTCCATATATGTGTAATTGTCTCCACAAAGAATATGCCCATCCCTTGACATTGCTGAAACTTCTGTAACAGCCTTATATTTTTGGGACTTAACGAATGTTGCCTTACATTTACCTCCTAAACAATGGCACCCTATTTTTCTAACAGACATATTTTCACCTACTAGGTCTGAAATTATGTTCACAATTTTATCTTCACACATACATCCATCATGACAAGTTTTCTTTTCTATTGATATTTCGAATTCACTGTTACTCTTCGTTAAGTAACTTACTTTATCAACTGTTATGTCATATCTCTCTAATTGCTCATATATATTTTTTTCTTTTTCTATATCCAGCATTATATCGCCCTCTAAATCTTGAGATAACGATTTAATTGACTTTGAAATACTTCTTATCTGATTTGCTATTAATTTTCTACTTTCTGAAAACTTCACACTCCAATCATAATCTAATACAAACATTTTGTAATAGTGATTTGATATTTTCACTATTGACTCTGGTTTCATACATTCCTTTCTAAAGTTTTTAGGTATATCGTTTAAACTTAATTCTCCCTTCTCCTCAATTTTTTCAAGAATGTTATATATCATAGTGTATGTATGATTAAATCTTGATTCCCAGCACATTCTTCTCATACTACAACTTTTACATTCATCATTATGAATCATATCTATTACATTGGCTATATCTCTTTGGTCTAGTACCTTATCCTTTTCTCTTATCTTGTCAAATGTATCTGCAAGGTCATCATAAGTTTTATAAATACTATTCAATCTACTATTAGTTAAGTTCTTGCTTCTCATAATATAATCGTATACGATTTCATTTGAAGCTACATTACTTTTTATTAATTTTTCAATCTTATTAAACAACCTCTCTGGCAACACTAGGACTATTAAGCAACCTAATAGTATATCTCTTAATTGCATCATATTAGAAGGAATACCAGAAGTATATAGGTATATTATTGTCCAACTTAGAATATATCCTAATATACAGAAATATTTATTTATTTTATTAAATGCACCACTTATTAATCCTGAGAAAGAATATATTCCCATATAAATAGCTGATGTCATGTTATTTAAAATGGATGCTACCCCAATAATTACACCACTAGATGCTCCCATGGTAGCTCCTCCTACTATGGAGGTCAGTAATATCAATACTGTTGATAAAATGGTCCTTATTGATATTCCAAACAAGGATATATCACCTATCCCCATTATGCTAAAGGTCAGCAGTAAACTTATTGAGATAGCTTCTTCTGTCCGTACAGACATCCTATTGTTGACATTGGCCATTAAACCTATCCCATAAGAAAACACATATATAGATATAAACATTATTATTGCTTCTACACCTGCTATAAGAAGATTGTACGTATACCTATTTGAAAAGAAAGCTTGTCCCATGGAAATTGGAAGTAATATCATTGCACCTATAAATGCTACCTTAGCAATTGAATCTGATAATTTTAATTTCTTATTCATCGCCATAAATATTGTAAGGCACACAGCATATTTTGCTACATTTCCAAAATCATTAGATGATAACAATATTCCTAATAATGTTGATATGAATACAGGTATCTTGTACTTGTCAATCTTTGATGCACATATAAAAAAGGCAATTCCTAAAGGGGCTACAGAGTCTACTATAATAGACCTACTAAGTAAAAATCCCATTACGGCGAATGCCGCCGTAGTAAAATCAATATATCCGCTTATTAATTTTATGACATTTGGTTTTACAGTCTTATTCTCCACAACTGCTACACTTCTTTGCATAAAAAAACCTCCTCTTTTGTTTATATTAAGAATTGTAACAAAGAGGAGTAATTTTTTTTGTCATAATCGGTTTTAAAAATCAAAAAATATTAATACATTTTTTTTGACTTTTGACATATTAAGCCTTCCAAATTATCGTATTCACTTACGGTTATTTCTTCTATTTCTAATTTTTCCATTATTATATTCAATATTTTTACACCAGCAGTTATAATATCCGCACGTTTTTCTTGTAGCCCTTTTAAGTTCTTTTTATCACTTAATGTCATGTTTATTAATTTTTGTAGAATTTCTTCTATTTCTTTTTTGTGTATTTTACTATTATGTATTTTTTCCATAGAGTAAACCTCTAATTCTTGATTCATTGCTGATAATGATGTAATCGTACCACCTATGCCTATAAGAGTTTTTAATCCCCTTTCTTTTATATAATTTAAAGTTTCATCAATCTCGTTATATATAAATGAACTCATATTTTCAAACTCTTCATCTTCAATGATATCATGCTTTAAAAATCTCTCTGTCATTCTAAGAGCACCTACATTTTCACTTTTATTAAATTTAATTCCATCTGAGTCGCCTATAATAAATTCTGTTGAACCTCCACCAATATCTATAACAATAATATTATCATCACCTTGTATACCTTCTAAGACACCCTTAAATCCCAAATTCGATTCTTCTATTCCTGTAACTATATCAACATCTATTCCAGTTTCTTCTTTTGCAAGTTTAACAAAGTAATCTCCATTTTTGCTATCTCTAAGGGCAGATGTTCCCATACAATATACCTTCTCACACTTTTCATCATTACACTTATCAGAGAATTCTTTTAAGGCATCTATATTTCTTTGAATAGCATCTTCTTTTATATATCCTTTACTATCTACACCATGCCCAATTCTAGTTGTATTAACAAACTTTTTTCTGTTTATGAGATTTCCATCTCTATAATCTGCTATTAATAATCTCATTGAGTTTGTCCCAATGTCTATAGCTCCTACTTTCATTATGAAATACCTCCTCAATAAAAATAAAAAGCCATCCTTAAACTGAATGACTTTTTTATCAAATCTTAAATTTTAAAATCAATACATCTGTAAACTTATTAGCAAGCTTTAATCAACGATTTATATCAACATAAACAGTTTCATTAGGCTTTACCATATTTAATCTTTTTCTTGCTATTTCTTCTAAGTCTCCTTCATATGATTTTTCATCTTTCTTTAAGCTGTTTATTTGTATTTCAGTCTTTTTTAATTGTTTATTTAGACTTGCTATTTCTTTTTTATATTCCTTGGCTTTTGTGTACTCAAATACAAACCCTGTTATCATACTAAAAACTGATATTCCTAAAAATAAACTGATAACAACAATTTGTCCTGAAAATTTTTTTCTTAAGTTCATTTTCTCTACACCCTTTTTTTAGTTTTATTTTTTTTCTTCTTAGGTTTTGTTTTTTTCTTGCTCTTTGATTTTTTATTTGATTTTCTTTTTATACCCTTCTTTGTTGCTATAAATATGTTTGGTATATAAAATATAATATCAAATAGTAGGTGTAGTGAATAGATTATAACGTAATACAAATTATTTAAAAAACTGACTATGTAGTGTATAACTTTTTTTAAAAAATTCCTCACAAAACAGATTATTTTATTGATAATTGATAAAACAATTTTACTTATGGTGTTATAGTATAAAATAAAACCAATAAACAAAGCCACAAAATGGTAATATCTTAAATCAAAAAATTCCGTAAGGTTTATTGTTAGAAATATTATAGCCGTTGCTAGAAACCAAAACAACACATCAAAGATTATTGCGAAATAATTGATAAATTTAAAGTTTCCTCTTAGACCTCTATAAAAATCAAACAATACTCCTATAAGTATTCCACCATAAATAGTAGCATAAAAAATACTTACATCTTGAGTGAAAGGTATCATCTATCTAAATACCTTTTTCAAGAAACTCTCTTGTGGCTTTTTAGGCTTTGCATACACCATAGAATTTATAGTTCCATCTATGCTAATTATATTTTCGTCTATACTTAGCTTGCTCATATCTAGGTTCTCGCCTTCAATCACCATCTCGCCTACAGAAGTTTTAAGCTCAACTCTTTTGTCATTAAAAGAATATATGTGCTCGACTCCTGAAATAACCAGCTTTGATCTATCTTTCAAAGTTATGTTCTGTTCCATAATATCCCCCCAGTAAATATTTCACTAATACTACTATTAATATACTAGAGGACTATCAATTTTATTCTAAAATTTCATACATTTCTTTTGCATCATTTTTTAACACATGCTCTTTTACTTCATTTATCTTAAGCTTCATCTTTTTCTCTCCAAATTGTATTTCTAATGTGTCTCCAATATTCACTTCTGAAGAAGATTTAGCAACTTTTCCATTTATAGTGACAATTCCTTTATCACATGCCTCTTTAGCAACAGTTCTTCTCTTTATAATCCTAGATACTTTTAAAAACTTATCTAATCTCATAATTATCACCTTCCTTAGTTCTATAGAAAAAGTGTGGCAAATTTATCCACACTTTTTCACAAGATTTCTAATTATCCATTTATTATATCCTTTAATCCTTTTCCAGCTTTGAAAACTGGTGCTTTAGAAGCTGGTATATCTATAACTTGCTCTGGATCTCTTGGATTTCTTCCTTGTCTAGCAGCTCTTTCTCTTGTCTCAAATGTTCCAAATCCAACTAATTGAACTTTTTCATTATTTACTAGTGCATCTTGAACAGAACTCATAAATGCGTTTAATGCAGCCTCTGCTTCCTTCTTTGTTAATCCACTTTTTTCTGCCATCTTTGATACTAATTCAGCTTTATTCACGATATTTACCTCCTAAAAATGTTTATAATATAGACTTCTATCTTTGTGATAAAAGTTCTAGATTTTTGACAAATTTCCTTCCACAATTTTATTGTTTTTTAGCCTGATTCCAAAATTCATCCATCTCTTCAAGTGTCATGTCTTCTAATTTTTTATTTAAATTCATTGCACTTTTCTCTACAAACTCAAATCTATTTATGAATTTATCTGTAGTACAGTTCAAGGCTTCTCCTGAGTCTATGTCTAAAAATCTAGCTAGATTTACTACCGAAAATAATAAATCGCCTAGTTCTTCCTTTATGTATTTTATATTCCCGACCCTGTGTTCGTCAAGTAATTCCTGATATTCTTCTTCAATTTTTTTAAATACATCTTCTACATTGTCCCAATCAAAGCCAACAAGGGCTGCTTTATGTTGAACTTTACTAGCCTTCATAAGAGCTGGTAGATGTTTTGGTATCCTTCTAAGACCATCTGTTACAGTGCTTTCGCCCTTTTCTTCCTTCTTTAATTCTTCCCAAGTTTTTTCAAACTTAGACATATCTAGTTTTACACCACTAAATATATGAGGATGTCTATGAATTAATTTTTTACAGATTCCATTTACTACTTCTTTTAAATCAAAGTAGCCCTCCTCATTTCCTATCTGACAATGGAATATAACTTGTAAAAGAACATCTCCTAGTTCTTCTACCATTTCATCTATATCATTATTGTCAATTGCATTACAAAGCTCATATGCTTCCTCTATAACAGAATTTTTTAATGACTGATGCGTTTGTTTTTTATCCCATTCACATCCAGATGGACTTCTAAGTGTATTAACTATTATTTCTAAGTCATGTACTGTATTATACATCTTTTTAGAACTTTTGGGTATATATAAGCTAGTTAAATAGTCAAAAAAGTTTTCATTTCTGTCCAATTCGCACAGTTTTATAAACTTTTTACTTTCTAAATCTTTGACACCTGCTCCATTTACTATACATACTTCTTGATTATAGTCATAGTATTCCATAAGCTTTAACTTTACATTAGATGCTATAAATTTATCATATACTTGAGTTATTATCATACTAGTATCTAAGTCTATATATGAATTTTCTATTTCAAAAGCATCTATCAATTTAAAGCCTTCAGATGGGTCTATGCCCAAATAGTTAAACATAGCGTCTACAAAGCTCATAGAAGGCAATATTTCTACTGTTATGTGCTTTTCATTGGCTAGTCTTTCTATTATACTTACAGTCTTTTCTGCGACTCTTGGATGACCAGGAACAGCATATATTAAGTCACCCTTTGTAGCTTCTTCTATGATAAACTCAGATATTTTTAAATAGACATTTTCAAAATTTTCTTCATTTTCATAAAAATAGTCTAAAGAAGTGTATTGTATAGTTTCTTTAAGTTTATCAATTATTGGATGTTTCTCTGTTCTAAAAAAGACTCTAGGGCTATTTTTTAAAGATTCTAAAACACCTTGGCTTATAAGAGAATAATCTCCTGGTCCAAGACCTACAATACTTATCTTACCCATAACATCACTCCTATTAGCAAATTTCACTTTATTTTTGTATTATTATGCAAATAAGGAGCTTTACTATTTGTATAGTATTTCCTTTATTTACATATATATTCCTATATTATCTTATAAGTTTAACTTTTTTTAACAATTTATATAATTTATCACCTTTTGGCATAGTTAAAATCTCTTCTTTTTTAACTCCACCTATTCCAAGTATAACTACTACATATACAATTCCACCAATACATATTGCAATTATTGTAGATATGCTATTTCCTAAGAATCCAACTAAAGCACCGTAACTCAACTTAACCATTATAAACATTGTCATAACTGTTATAAATGGCTTTATTATAAATTCTTTTTTAGGGAAGTTTACATTCATGTGTTTTTTAACATATAATAAGTTAATCATAGCTGCTACAAAGTATGCTGTAACTGTCCCAAATGCAGAACCCAATACATTAATATCTGGTATCCCTGTCAAAGTATAACTTATCACAATCTTACATAACATACCAGCACATAGGGCAATTACAGGGATTATTGGTTTTCCCATTCCTTGAATTATACCAGTTAATGTTTGTATTAAACCTAAAAATAATACACATGGAGTAAGAGTAAACAAAATAGTTCCTACAGAAGATGGTTCATGTGGAAATAAAAGACCCATTATTGGTATTGCTAAAGAAGCCATACCAAACGCACAAGGTAACACTATAAGTAAAGTTACCTTAACTGCACTCTTAGTATCTTTTCTAGCTTTTGACTTATTTCCTAATGCATATGCTTTAGAAATTGCTGGCACTAAGCTCATACTCATTGCAGTTGTTATAACTGCTGGTAAATTTATTGTGGCCATTGCCATACCTGTTAACTGACCAAACATTGAATTTGCTACTTTGTATGTAAAGCCTGCTTCCATAAGTCTTCTTATCACGATAACATTATCTATCATATTTACAAGTGGCATTACTGATGCTCCTATTGTTATAGGGATAGCAACAATTAAAAGCTTTTTAAAAATATAAGAAACTCTCTCATCTTTAAATCTTTGACTTGCATCTATCTCTGCTCTACGCTCTTTTCTTCCTAGCATATAAGCAAACATCAAGTAAATCATAGATGCTACTGAACCTATTGTAGCTCCTGATATAGCACCAGCTGCTCCAAAAGTCTGACCTAGACTTTTCATAAGTAGGTAGGCCAAAGTAAGACCTAATACAACTCTAAAAAATTGCTCTGCAACTTGAGACACAGCAATCTTAGTCATATCTTGTCTCCCTTGAAAATATCCTCTATACGCAGACATTGCAGGGACAAATAATAATGCTGGAGCAATAGCTTTCATAGAGTATAATGCACCTGGATTTTTCATTATGTTTGTTACTATGTAGTCGGCACCAAAAAATAATATACAAAATGATATTATTCCGGTTATAAATAAAACTGTATGTGATACCTTAAATATCTTATTTGCACCTTTAAAATTTCCAATGGCAACTTTTTCCGAAACCAATTTTGCCACGGCCGTTGGGAATCCAGCAGTAGCTAATGTTAAAAATAGAGTATACACAGGATAAGCAGCCTGATAGTATCCCATTCCTTCTGAACCAATCATGTTCCCAAGAGGGATTCTAAAAAATCCTCCCATTATTTTTACGATTACACCTGCTAGCCCAAGTATAAGGGCTCCCTTTAAAAAGGAGTCTTTATTTTTGTTATTGTTCATAACATAACCTCCATACTGTTTATATAACAAACTTTAATATACCATATTTTTGATGCTATATTCAATATTTTACACAAAAACTTCAAAAGACCTTCATTTAAAAGGTCTTTATGATAAAATTATTGAACTTGTTTTCCTAAAAAGTTAGCAGCAATTTTCAAAGATTTTTCTTCATTTTCTGCAATTGTATCTTTATCTTTTGAAACTACTACAATTGAACCTATACAGTCACCAGATGCACTAATTATAGGCATAATAACTTGACTAGTATATTCTTTTTGGTCTTCTTTAAATAAAGGTAAAAGGTTTTTATCTTTTGAATATTTTACTGTCCTTTCACTTATTATTGCTTCTAGCTCATCACTTATACTTTTTTCTTTATAATCTTTTTTAGGAAGTTTAGATACAGCTATTATAGAATCTAAGTCTGTTATCAATACACCATATCCTAGCACTTCAGCTAATGTTTCAGCATATTCTTGAGAGAATTCATTTAATTCTCCTATTGGAGAGTATTTTTTAAGTATGACTTCTCCATCTTTTGCTGTGAATATCTCTAAAGGGTCTCCTTCTCTAATTCTTAATGTCTTTCTTATCTCTTTTGGTATAACTACCCTTCCAAGATCATCTATTCTTCTAACTATACCTGTTGCTTTCATATTTTTTAATCCCTCCATAAATTACTTTAAGTTTATTTTTACCATTGTTAAGAAAAATATACAAAAAAAGCTATATCTTATCTAGATATAGCTTTTTTAAGCATATTACTCTTTTTTTAGTTTTTAGATTGTGATTTTATTTATTACTTTTTCATCTTTTTCCACTTTAGCTTCTTTAGTTAATTTTTCTATTTGCTCTTGATACTTATTTTTTAACAATTGGTCTTTTATAGTTTCTTTTGCATCTTCAAATGATGTTTGCTCATTTACTTTGTCTGTTACTTTAATTATATGATATCCATATTGAGTTTCAACTAAATTAGATACTTCACCCTTTTTCATAGAAAAAGCAGCTTCTTCAAACTCAGCAACCATTTGTCCTCTTGAGAAGAAACCTAATTTACCACCATCACTTGCTGTAGAGTCTTGTGAATATTTTTTTGCTACTTTTGCAAAATCTTCACCTGATTTAACTTCTTTAAGAGCTTCTTCAGCCTTTTTCTTAGCTTCTGCTTTTTTCTCATCTGAAAGTGGCTTGTTATTCTCATCTACTGTTTTTAATAAAATATGAGAAGCTTCTACCTCATCTTTTTTAAATTCATCTTTGTGCTCATCATAGTATTTTTTCATTTCTTCATCTGATATTTTAGTCTTTTTAGCGAAACTACTTTGATAGTTTTGCATAGCTAAATCTTTCTCTTGTTGGTCTTTTAAAAATGCATCATCTATTCCTAACTTTTTAAGCTGTTCTTTATATTTTTCGTCCTTACTCATAGCATCTTTTAAATCTTTAAGACTTTTTTCAACATCTTCTTTCTTAGGAAGTAAGTTATCTTTTTTAGCTTGAGAATATATTACTTCTGTAGTTATAAGTTGGTCAAGAATTAAATCCTTAAACTTGTCCTTATACTTTACACCTTTTTCAACTTCCTTATCCCATATATCTTTTCCATAAGTTTGTTCCATAGAATCTTTATAAAGAGCTATAGTTTTTTTAAATTCATCTGATGATATCTTTGCTCCTTCAACTGTCGCTACAGTTTCTTCTTTACTAGAACTACAGGCAGTCATAGATACTACCAAAATCATAGCTATTGCCAATGTTATTACTTTTTTCAAATTTAAAACATCCCTTCTTAAATTTACAAGTTATTTCACCTTGCACATTTTTTCTAATAATTCTTCTAATTCTGTAACTATATTATAACCTATTTTCTGTTTAGTTCTATACTTTGTTATTGGAACTAATAATATTTCATCTTTTAATTGTCTTATTTTTTCTATTTTCAATACCTTACACAATGATTTTATATAAGCTATTGTAAGTAGTGTCTGAACTGGTTTAGGTATATCAGAGAATCTGTCCTCAAGTTCTTCTTGTATCTCCAACATATCTTCTTTATTTTCAATAGAAGCTATTTTTTTGTACATTTCAATCTTAATCAATTCATCTTTTATATAATTATCTGGAATGTATGCATTTACACTTAAATCTATTTCAACATCAATTTCTTCCACAATAGGCTCACCTTTAACCTTTTTAATTGCATCATTAAGCATTTTAACATACAAATCATAACCTATGACTGCCATATGACCATGTTGCTGAGAGCCTAAAATATTTCCAGCACCTCTTATTTCAAGGTCTCTCATTGCTATTTTAAAACCTGAGCCAAACTCTGTAAATTCCCTAATAGCTTTTAATCTCTTCTCTGCTATCTCACTCAGAGTTTTGTCTTTTTCATATAAAAGATACGCATATCCTTGTCTGGAGCTTCTTCCAACTCTACCTCTCAATTGGTAAAGTTGAGCTAATCCCATTTTATCTGCATCATATATAATCATTGTATTTGCATTGGATATGTCCATACCCGTTTCGATTATTGTAGTACAAACTAGTACATCATATTCTTTATTTAAAAATCCTAGGATTATATTTTCTAATGATTTAGAAGTCATTCTTCCATGTGCAACAGCTACTCTAGCATCTGGTACGAGCTTTTGAATCATACTTGCCATTTCTTCAATATGCTCAACTCTATTGTATACGAAAAATACCTGTCCACCTCTACTTAATTCTCTCTCTATTTCATCTTGAATTACGCTTTCCTTACTCTCTGTAACATATGTTATTACAGGGTGTCTTTCTTGTGGAGGTTCTTCTATAACACTCATGTCTCTTATTCCACTTAAAGACATATGTAAGGTTCTTGGTATAGGAGTTGCTGAAAGTGTAAGTACATCTACTGTAGATTTAATTTTCTTTAAAGCTTCCTTATGTTTTACCCCAAATCTTTGTTCCTCATCAATAACTACAAGACCTAAATTTGGTAAATTTATATCTTTGGATATTATTCTATGTGTTCCAATCAAAATATCTACTAATCCTTTTTTTGCATCTTCAATAATTTGTTTTTGTTGTTTTGGCGTTTTAAATCTGCTTAAAACTTCCACTCTCAAAGGATAATTTTCAAATCTCTCTTTAAATGTATTATAGTGTTGTTGAGCTAGTATGGTTGTTGGAACTAGTACAGCAACTTGTTTTTGGTCCATACAAGCTTTAAAAATACTTCTAATCGCCACTTCTGTTTTTCCATAACCAACGTCTCCACATACAAGTCTGTCCATTACCTTACTTGATTCCATATCTTTTTTAGTTTCTTCTATTGCCTTTAATTGGTCTTCTGTCTCTTGATATGGAAATAATGACTCAAACTCTGCCTGCCAAGGTGTATCTTTTGAAAACTTATATCCTTGTATTTTTTCACGTTTTGCATAAAGTTCAATTAAGTCCTTTGTCATGTCCTCAATTTCTTTTTTGACTTTTGCTTTTGCCTTTGTCCATTCATTGGTTCCAAGCTTATTTAACTTAACTTTTTCTACCTCTGCACCAATATATTTCTGTACTTTATCCATCTGGTCTATTGGCACATATAGATTATCTCCACCTTGATAAACTATTTTCATATAATCTTTTTTAATAGCATTGACTGTAATCTGTTCAATCCCTGTGTATCTACCTACACCACTATTTTCATGTACTACATAATCACCAACACTTAAATCTAAAAATGATTCTATCTTTTTCCCTTTTTTAGCTTTTTTATTGCTAGCTTTAGATGCTCTTTTATAAACACCTATCATTTCATTATCTGTTATAACAACAAACTTTATTGATTTATACTGGAAACCACTGTTTATATGTGCAGGTACGATTACAATTTGAGAAGATTTAATTTCAATATCTCTATCTTTAGAAACAGTTGTTTCTAAGCCTTTATCCAATAAATCTTTTCTTAATTTAGTTGCTCTTTCCAATGTATTTGTTGCTAAAATTATTTTGTATCCATTATATTTCAGTCGATTTAATTCTTCTATAAGCAAATCTACTTTTCCATTGAATGTAGGAACTTCTCTACTTTCAAAGTTGATTATAGATTTTATAGAAAAATTATTTATAGACTTTGGCAATAGTGAGTTTAAAACTACAGACTTGTCTTTTACTAGATATTCTAAGTCTGCATAATGATATAATAATTTTCCTTGGTTTTTAATAGCCAAGCCTCTTTCAAGATTCAGTTTGTAATTTTCTCTAAACTCATTTATATAATTTTCGCATCTTTCTTTAAGCCTTGTTATATCATTGATAAATACTATTGCATCATCTGCTAGATAGGTAAATATACTTTTGTTTTCTTCTGGATAAATATAGTCTATATAGTTTTCTACACCTTCAAAATAAGTCTTGCTTGATATATAGTCTATATTTTGAAATGTACCTTCATCAGTAATCTTAGTTGTTTCTTTTTTTAGTTTAACTAATGCATCTGTAGTTTTCTCTGGATAAATAAATTCTCTAGATGGCGTTATAGAAAATTGTTGTAATTTATCAATTGATTTTTGCGAATATACGTCAAAAGTTCGTATGGAATCTATCTCATCATCAAATAATTCCATACGAATTGGATTTGTATATTCAAGTGAAAACACGTCAATAATTCCACCTCTTATACTAAACTGACCAAACCCCTCTATTTTTGAAACTCTTTCATATCCTAATGAAACTAGTTTCTCAGTTAGTTTTTCTAAATCTAAACTGTCTCCCACCTTATAATGAGATACACTATCAAGTAAAACTTGTTTTGGTATGTATTTTCTTAAAACCGCTTCAATAGAAGTTACTAAAATTATTTTTTCCCTATTTGCTAGTTTTAACAATACCTTTAATTTCTTTGCCTCTTCGTTTCTGTCCTTTGCATCTAAGTGATAAAAATAAATATCTTGAAATCCTAAATATTCAACTTTATCTTCAATATAAAAACTTAAATCTTCATATACTTTCTTGGCTTCTAAATCACTACTAGTTATAAAAATCATTTGTCGTGACAAATCATTAAACATAGAATAAGATATATGAGGTTTTTGTACTGGCAAAAGTCCATTAACCAATAATGAGCCTTTTGTATTTTTTATACAGTTTATTATATCTTTATACTCTTTTGAATTTTGCAAAGGATATAAAAAAACATCATTCATTTAAATCTCCCTCTCACTATCCATTGTATTTGTTCATAGACATATCTATGTTTTCTCTTATTATAGAGTCAATAGCACATGCCGCTTTTTCTAATGCTTCATTTATATTATCAGATTCTTCTTTTCTAAATCTAGAAAGTACAAAATCAGCTAAATCTTGCCCAATTGCTGGCTTAGATACACCTACTCTTACTCTTGGAAAATCATTTGAACCTAGGCATTTTGTTATAGACTTCATACCATTATGCGTTCCTCCACTACCCTTTTTTCTTATACGTATCTTTCCAACCTCTAAATCTATATCATCATATACTACTACTATATTACTTAAATCAACCTTGTAATATTTATATATATCTATTAATGTTTCCCCACTTAAATTCATATAAGTTTGTGGTTTTACTAATAATACTTTTTCAGTACCTGCTCTACCTTCTCCAATTAAAGCCTTATGCTTTATTTTAGTAACACTAATGTTGTATTCTTTTGCAAGAATATCTATGACATCAAATCCAACGTTATGTCTAGTCTTCTCATACTTCTTTCCTGGATTACCTAACCCTACTACTACGTACATTTCTTACCTCCTGTTATATAAATTTGTATAACAAACTATAATAAAAATCAAATATATTATACTCTGTAAATATTATTATAATTGTCGATAGGGAAATAAAAGGTGTAAAAGGAATTTGCTTTTTTACATTTATACCTTTAAATATTTTAGTTATGTATAAAACAATAAAAAACAAAAACGCTAAAATAAATGATAAAACTATCACATAAAATACATAATTATTTCCCAATGCAAAGCAACATAAGCTATAGAGACCTACATCTCCATAGCCTAATCCTTTTGTTAATTTAGCAATAATATAAGGTATAATAAAGCCTATCGCTAGTCCAATTATATGATTTATATAGTCAAATTGCACAATATTACAAAAGACCAAAAAAATTATACCTTGAACTATTATACCACTAACTATTGTTATATCATATACATATATTGTGTAGTAATCTATAATGGATATAATTATTAGAAATGGAATTAATACCATATATTGTACACATTCTACACTAATTCCAAATTTTATATATATTAATAAAGATAAAACTACAGTTATTATGTAAATAAAAAACATATTATATAGATTTTTCTTTGCTCTATCACAAAAAATACATAGAGATTTATTTATCAAATGTGCAAAAAATAAGGAAATTATTATTATATACTCCATAGCCTATAGCACTTTAGTAATAGGGTTAATAATAATATTGTCCTTATCGAATACTTTAATTCACTTTTATAAAAATTAAAACTTGATTAAATTTAACTATTATCTACATAATCATAGAAAAATAAAGTTCAAGTAATTGTTTACCACATAAGATTGTTATTAATGCTCCAATTGATATAAATGGACCATAAGGTATAACAGAATTGTATTCCTTTTTCTTTATCTTACTTAAGATTATCACACAAATTCCATATACTGCTCCCACATAAACACTTAATAGAGCAGTCAAAAGTCCATTTTTAACACCCATATAAAGACCTATCATTGCAAATAGTTTAATGTCTCCTCCACCCATACACTCTTTTTTTACTATAAATTCAATCAAAATCACAATAAGCCAAACGCTTCCTCCACAAATAAAAACTCCTATAATTGAACTTTTAATTGGTATTTCTTTAAAAAGGAGATTAAAAATTATAGCGAATATAGCTCCAAAAATCAGTATTTTATCTGGGATTATAAAGTGGTCAATATCTATAAATGTTATTATAATCAGCAAAGATACAAGAACGAAATAATAAATAGTTGTTGTAGATATTCCATATATCATGAATACTGTTAAAAATAAAATTCCTGTAATTAATTCTACTATAGCATATCTACTAGAAATTTTCTCACAACAATATCTACATTTTCTACCACTAATTAAATAGCTTAGTACTGGTATTAAGTCTATAGGTTTTAGTCTAGTGTTGCAACTCATACAATGTGATGGAGGTCTAGAAATAGAAATTCCCTCTGGAATCCTAAAAATACAAACATTAAAGAAACTTCCAAATACTAGACCCACTATAAATACATATAAATTAACGATTATAATGTCCATTATAATTTACTCCACCTATCATTCTTGTCAGAAATTCTTGGTCAGTACATCTACTAAGTGCCATATCTTTTGTAATTTTTCCGTTTTTATAAAGTTCCATTAAATCTTGGTCCATAGTCTTCATACCTGCTTTGACGCCAGTTTGTATCATGTTTGGAATTTGATATGTTTTACCTTCTCTTATTAAGTTTTTTATTGCTGGAGTAGCAAACATCAATTCAATTGCAGCTATTCTACCTTTTCCATCTGCTGTAGGAAGTAATTGCTGTGATACTACCCCTTCACAAACTGTAGATAGTTGAGTTTTTATTTGTTGCTGTTGAGATGGTTGGAACATATCCACTATTCTATCGATTGTCTTAGCTGCTCCAACTGTATGTAGTGTTGAAAATACTAAATGACCTGTTTCAGCTGCTGTTAATGCTATTGATACAGTTTCAGGGTCTCTCATCTCTCCTATTAGTATTACATCTGGGTCTTGACGCAAGATAGCTCTAAGAGCTGAGTGAAAACTTTCAGTATCAGTTCCTACTTCTCTTTGATTTACTAAGCTTTGTTTATGGCGATGTACATATTCTATTGGGTCTTCAAGTGTAATTATATGTTTTTGTTGTGTTTCATTTATTATATTTATCATACTTGCAAGTGTTGTACTTTTACCACTTCCTGTTGGACCTGTAACTAAAACTAGTCCTTTATGTCTGTCAGTAAATGATTTTATATTTTCTGGAAGACCTAATTTCTCAAAAGTTGGTATCTCCGCTGTTATAGTTCTTATTGCTATTGCGTAATTTCCTTTTTGTCTATATGAGTTTACCCTAAATCTCTCACCTGTTTTTAGAGAAGCTGAAAAATCAGCTTCTCCATGTTCTTCTATTACTTTAAACATAGATTCCCCTGCTATGTCTTTTGCCATTTGCATTGTTATTTCTGGTGTAAGTATCTGTTCACTTAGTTTTACAAATCCACCTTTTACTCTAGCTACAGGATTTGTTCCAACTGTTATGTGTATGTCTGATGCATTTAGTCTTATACCTTGCTCCAATAAATCATAAATATACATAATATTTAATCTCCATATCTTCCATTAGTTTACTTATTTTTTTAGCAATAAATATATAAAGTTATTTTATTACTTGTTTGTTTATACTAAGTTATATTTTTATGTTTAGTTTACTTTTTTGTATGAACTTATGTCATGACTAATTGAAATTTTATCTTTTATGTCATAATTATCTAATATATTTGAATCTACATTTATATTAAATTTAACTTTAGCTTCAACTTCATATTTTGAATTTGAGTTTTCTTCAACGCCTAATCCAAGAATATTTTTTTGCCCATCTTTAACTTCTACCTCTTTTATTCCATTTTTATCACCAGTTACTATTAAACTTAACTCTGCACCTGAGCCATTTTCTTTTAATTCTGGCCAGTTTTCCTTTGTCATGTCATAGTCAGCTTTATAAAAAGGTATTTTTATAGTGGCATCTTCTGTTTTATCAACTTCTTGAGGTTTTAATTCTTTCAGTCTACATTTTATCTCTGCTAAAAGCTCATTCTGTATATAGTCAAAAGTTGTTATCAAGGCCATATTATCATATTCTACTGGTATCTTCTCATAAGACAAACTTTTTAATTGATTGCATTGCTCTGATATCTCATATAGTAAATCTTTATATTCCAGAAAATTTTCTGCTGTATTTTTATTTCCATTAGAGATATTATCACTTAATTTTTCAAATTTTTTTACATTATTTCTCAAGTGAACTCTCAAAGCATTAAACCCTTCATTTTGATTTGGTAAAACCCTTAACATATCTTCTAATGTCTCCCATTTACTATTCCAATATCTATTCCCATTTATTATAGGATTTTGTATTAAGTCATGATACTGTTGATAATTTGGAATTCCATCAGATACTTCTACTTTTTGCTCATCAATATGAAATGTATGTCTGTACTCAATCATATTTTGCATTGCCAAGGAAATATTATCTAAAGCTTTATAAGTGTACGAAAAGGTCGCATTTAAATGTTCATTTTCAACTTTATTTCCTTCTAAAAACATTTTTAAAAGAATATCATTATTTACTAACTTTGTCTGAAGTAATGTAGTTGAATCTATATCTCCAACCAAAATACTTTCATTTATTTTACTGATATCTCCAGAAGTATAAGTCTTACAAATTTTTAATGTAGAATCTCTATGTGAAAGAATAGTTTCAGCTATATCTTCAATATCCCTATCATCAAATATATTTAAACCCTGTAATTTTTTTAACTCTATACTAGCTTTTTCTAAATCTGGAGCAGCCTTATTTAAATAGAACTTTATATTATTCATATACCCAAGTCTCTCCACTGGAAGATTTTCCTCATCTTGATTATTAACATCTGTATCTGATATATTCCTTAATGTTGACCTAGATATAGATTTTTCTTTATTTTCATTTTTAAACTCATTATCTATTTTTTCAAGCTCATCATATAATTTTGTATATGCTTTATCAACACTATTTTCCACACATGTTTCTGCCAAATACTTTGCTTGTATACCCTCATTAGTAGTCTTTGTAGATTTTATTCTATTAGCTATCTGATTTGAAAACGTCAACCCAACAATAGAAAGCAATGCTACTACAACCAAAACTAAAACTAAAGCTGCCCCTCTTTCACTTTTAGATTTATTCCACTTCCTCAAAATCTCACCCCCAAGTAAAATTATTTATCTTTAAATACTTCAGTTACAATTTTAACTTCTTTTTTACTTGAATAATCACTCATACTTTTCCCAGTTGCAGTTATTTTATATATTTGACCATTTTTATCTTCTACAGTAATCTTTATCTTATTTACAATACTTTCCTTGTCAATTAAATCTCCATCTTTATTTTCTATTGTTGTAATCTTTTCATACGGAGTATCATATAAACTCACATCATCCTTACTAAGTACTTTATCATACACAACTTTTTTTGACTTATCTATGAGTTTTTCATACACGGCAGTTCCGTCTTCTCGTTTTTCTAAACTATCAAAATCAAATTCTCCACTCTTTATTTTTCCTCTCAGATTTTCTATTTCACTTTGAACATAGTTTAAGGAACTTATATCTGTATCATTTTTAGTGTTAGCTTTGTTGTTAGTATTGATAATATTAAAAAATGCAAATAGTATAATTCCCATAATAGCCATAGCTACTAATACTTCCATTAAAGAAAATCCTTTTTCATTACTCTTTTTACGCATATTTTATCAACCTACTTATTTTTAAATAAATTCTTATTACCCAATTCTAGACATAACATCAAATGTATAAGTCTTATTATTTAAATCACTATCTTTCTGACTTTCTTGTGTTGATTCATTATAGTATATACTTACAGTATAAATAGATTTATCAGCTTGCTTCTCTATTTTAAATGGTGTTTCCTTCATTTCTTTATTATTTTGAACTAGTGGTTGATTAGATATTATTTCTTCTCTAACCGCATTTTCGGCATCAGGAGTATCTTTTTGAATTCTCGTTACAGAATATACTCCTGTATTATTTTTAGTTTCTATAGAAACTTCATACCTTACGATATTATCTGGTGTCTCTATATTATATTCATAATTACTACCTGAACTAGCTTTTCTTACCTCTTTGCAGTTTTCTAAATCCCTATTTAGATATTTATTAATCAAATTAACATTTACTTGAGCATCTGTAATGATTTGTTGTTTCTTTACTGCTGATGTTATACCATTAAACACTTTATAAGAAATACTTAAAACTACAGTTAATATAAATACTGCTACTATTATTTCTAATAAGGTAAGACCCTTTTCATTATTTTTGTACAAGTTCATCACCTATCTTTAAAGCCTATTTAGCTTTATTTTGCACTAGACTTAAATGGATTATATTTTCCTGGTCTCCATGAAGATGGATTATCTGTATCAAGTATCATAGTAGTATTATCCTTAGTGTACATTATAAATTTAAATGTAGCATCTACTACACCTTCTGCTTCTGGAGCCACAACTTCTTTTTGTGTTTCTTTCTCTGTAGCTGCTCTAAGTACACAAGTATTACATAGATAACTAGTAGACCTATCTAAAAGCTTATCATTTTTTAAAATTTCGCCTTCTTTTATCAATGGACAATCATTATATAAGTGCCATTTGTCTTCGCCTTCTACCCAATATATTTTTGTATCTTTATTTATGTTCACATTTTTAATTAAATCCTTATTGCTTGTCGTTTCTTTTTCTTCTTTTTCTGGCTCTATGTATGAAGTCATTGTATAATCTAATATCTGAGTAACATTTTTTTGTTCTTCTAAATAAGCCATTAATTTTTTGACATTTCTATAATCCCCTCTAACACTTATTGTTGTTGATACACCATAAAAATGCTCATATTCTCTAACACTTCCAACATCGTAACTAGTTAAGTCAATATTATATACTTTCATTTTCTTATCTAAGCCTATTAAAAAAAGTCCATCTTGCATATCATATAAAAGATTTTTGCTTTTTTCTTTCAGCTCACTTTCAACTTCTTTAAGTTGTTTTTCATATTTTGGCATAAGAGCTGTTTTCTCTTTATATGTATTTAATTTTTCTGTAGATTGTTTTACAGAATTTTTTGTAGCAACATATTTTTGGTATTGAGGATAAAGCCCAAAGTATCCATATGATAAAATAGCTAATAAAATTATGACTTTTATAAGAATTCCTTTTAAGCTAACTTCCATTTTGAATATATCTTTTATATCTTTTTTAAATATATCTTTATTCATTAGTTAATACACCTTCTTTCAGGTATAATGTCATACTAAATGTATAGTTAGAATCTTCTTCATTATTTTTTATGCTATGTAATTTAACATCTTCAAAATAATACAAGCCCTTTAATTTATATAAAAATTGACCTACATAAGAAGAATCTTTAGCGTTTCCTTCTATGTTTATAACATTTGGTATCTTATCATATAATGGTGTTTTATCATCTTTTTCTGTATCAGCACTATCAGTTTCACTATCTCCAGTTAATGCTTCTGATACATTTGTAGTCTTATCTTCATTTAAATCACTGCTGGTTTTATCTCCATCATTATTACTTTTCGTATTTGATTTTGTTTCATTGCTACTTGATTTATTTGTGGTAGTTTTATTGTTATTTGAGTTCTCAGTTTTATTAGTAGTCCCAAGATTTTGATAAGTCGTTGATAGGTTCGTTAGTTCAACTCTACTTGGAGTATTTTTATCTATATCATCCAATAAATTTTCCCATTTTACCTTTTTCCCAATTAACATATCATATACCTTTATTTCTTCAGTTTTGCTTTGTATCATTTTTTCTATGTTTCCAATCTGATAATATGCAGATTCAATATTTCTTATTTCATCATTAACATTTTCAAGCTCTTTATTGGCTAGATTATTAAAAAAAATCAAACATAAATATGGAATAGCAAGAACTAATATAACTATTGGTGCTATTTTCAGTATGTTTTTCATTTGTTTGGCTTTCATCTGTTTTTTGAGTATATCCATTGGTAAAAAGTTTATATTTTCAAAATCTTTTTTACCTTTAGGTTCTATCATACTTCCTAGAATCTCTACGATTGAATTTATATCGTCTTCGTCTATATCTCCAGTTATCATATCAGATATATCCATTATTTCAGTAAGACCTTGAGAAACATAATTTGAAAATGCAGAACTAAAAGCCTCGTAAATTAATTTATTGGAATATCTTTTTCCTAATATTAATATAGTGTCTGTAACTTTACCAAAGTTTCTTGATGAATAGTAATTCATAAGACCTTTTGATTCTTCTACTACATTTAATAACTGCATTTCCATGTCTTTTGCAGTTATTCTTATAGGTATATTATCACTAATAAATAAAGTATCTTTCTTATATATATTTATAATTGTACTATTGTCACTTATATTAGTTACCATTATGTCACTGTAATCTAAATTTTTAAGAATTCTTAAATAAGCTGTTGATAGTGTATCTACTCTATCTAATATTAAATCAAACTCATGCATTATCTCTACAATTGCATTTATTTCTTCCTTTTTTATAGCTCCAATGATAAGATTCAAACTTGACTCCTCACCAGTTGAACTATCTGATGTTTCACTAGATACTTCATATGAAAACACATATTCATCTGATTCCAAAGCCATCATCTCATCCATTTCTAGCTTCATAAATCCATCTAAATCCTTTTTATCCATCTTAGGGAGTTTTTGGGGTTTTAGAATTACATCTCTTGTATTTAAACAAAAAACTACGTGTCTTGATTTTAACTTCACATTTTCTAATGCGTATCTCAATAGAGCATACTTTTCCTTAGAAAAATCTTGTGCAATATCCTCTATTGAAAACGCATTAAAACTTTTTATATAAAACTTATCTTTATCATGTTTATATCTGCCCTCAACTATGGAAATAGAATCGCCATAATATGATACATAAACCTTGTTCATTTGTCCTTTCCCTCCTACATAGCATCATATATACTAAGCATTGGCATAAATATTGATACAACCAGTACCGCAACTATAATACCAACTGCAATTATTAAAACAGGTTCTATCATTGATGCCATCCTATTTAAATAAATTTCGGATTCATACTCATAGAATTCGGCCATCTGTCTACTTATATTCTCTAACTCCCCTGTCTGCTCCCCTATAGCTATCATCTGTACTAGCACAGAATCAAAATATGTATATCTTTCTAAGTTCTCTGCTAAGCCCTCACCTCTTGTTATTCCATCTTTGGCTGATGCCAAAATCTTTTCTGCCATGGTATTATTTACACTATCTATAATATAATCAAGCCCCTGAACTAAAGGGTATCCTGTTGATACAAATAGATACAATGCTCTTGAAAACCGTGTAGCCACCATACAGTTTATTCCTTTTCCTAAAATAGGAATCTTATTTATGACTCTATCTTTATGTGCTCTACCAATGGGTGTTTTTAGATACTTCTTAAATTGGTAAATAGACAATATAATAGCTAGAAGTACTATTATCCAAAAATTCTTCATAAACACACCAAACCCCATAACAATTCTTGTTATAAGTGGAAGAGATGCTCCTACTGTTGTAATTGAATTAACCATCTTAGGCACCATAAATGCTGTAAATATAAAAATCATTACAAAGGAAGAAATCAAAACTATTAATGGATATGTTGCCGCATTTCTAAGCTTTTGCTTAACCCTGTGTTCACTATCATAAAATGAAGCCATACTTTTTAGTACTTCATCTAATTTACCAGTAGCCTCACCTGTAGCTATCATAGCCCCAAGTAATTTTGGAAACTTTGATTTTGATGAAAGCATTGAATCTGCAATAGTAGAACCTATTTTTATTTCTGCTACTATACGATTAATCTCTTCTCTCAAGGTAACATTAGTTGACCTTCTAGCTAATGTTTCTAGACCTGAGATACTATTTATACCAGAAGATACTATAATAGCAAACTGTCTACAGAAGTGGCTTATCTGGTCAGCTCCTAAGTCTTTTTTTCTCTTTCTATTAAAGACGCTTATGTTTTTACTTTTGCTCTCTTTAATTTCGAGAACTCTAAGATTTCTTTTTCTAAGTAGACTTCTAGCTTCATTAAAATCATTGGCTTCAATTACATCAGTTTGTTTTTTTCCATCCTCTTTTATTACTGTATACTTAAAACTTTTCATAATATCATCCTTTAATCAGTCATCAAAATTATTCTAATCATTTCTTCTACTGTTGTCTTTCCATTTAAAACCTTTTTAACTATATCCTCTTTTAGACTAATCATACCTTGTTTTCTAGCTACCTTTAAAATTTCTCTTTGATTGGCAGATGAATCTATTAACTCTTTTATTTCTGGTGTAATTTCAAGCATTTCAAATATACCTAGACGCCCCTTATATCCTGTATTATTGCATCTTTCACAGCCTTCTCCTTTATAAATAGTTACTGATTCATTTACATCAATACCAAGAGCCTTTTTTTCTCCAATGTCTGCTTCATATGAAACCCTACAATGCTCACATATTTTTCTTGTAAGTCTTTGAGATATTACCCCTAAAACGGATGATGTTATCAAGAAACTTTCTACATCCATATCTAAAAGACGTGAAATTGCTCCAACTGCTGTATTTGCATGTAGTGTACTTAAAACTAAATGTCCTGTAAGAGAAGCTCTAATTGCTATTTCTGCAGTTTCAGTATCTCTTATCTCCCCAACCATTATTATATCTGGGTCTTGACGCATAAAAGCTCTAAGTCCACTGGCAAAGGTAAGACCTGCTTTTTCATTTATTTGAGATTGATTTACACCAGGTAATTCATACTCTATAGGGTCTTCTATTGTTAGGAGGTTCCTATTTTCTGTATTTAATTGATTTAACATTGAATATAGTGTAGTTGTCTTTCCACTTCCAGTAGGTCCAACCACCAATATAAGTCCATAAGGAGTGTTTATCAACTCGTCATATATCTTAGAGCCATGTTCATCTATTCCTAGTACTTCTTTACTAACCATAAAATTACTTTTATCAAGAACCCTCATGGCTATCTTTTCATCCCTATTAGTTGGCATTGTAGAAACCCTAAAATCTATAGGTTTGTTATCCACTTTTAAATAGATTCTGCCATCTTGTGGGATT
Organism: Clostridioides sp. LIBA-6822; assembly: GCF_056688955.1. Taxonomy (NCBI): domain Bacteria; kingdom Bacillati; phylum Bacillota; class Clostridia; order Peptostreptococcales; family Peptostreptococcaceae; genus Clostridioides; species Clostridioides sp. LIBA-6822. The sequence continues at coordinate 4,149,303 of NZ_CP196995.1, forward strand.
CTCTTTTCAGATATATTTATATCTGACATTATTTTGATACGACTTACTACTGCTTTGTATGGCGCTGAGTTCATTCTCATATATTCCCTTAGCATTCCATCTATCCTAAATCTAACACGCATGTAATTTTCACTTTGTTCTATATGTATATCACTTGCTTCCATTCTAACAGCATTTTCTAGTATGTTGTTTACTAATCTTACTATTGGAGCTGCATTTACATCTTCTTCAAGTATTACTGTTTCTCTTACTCCACCAGTTCTGTTTTTGTTGTACTCAGTCATAGCTTTATTTATTTCTGAATGTGCATAAGCATGACCTATTGCTTTGTTTATATCTTCTGCACTCGATATAAATATCTCTACATCTTTACCTGACATACGTCTTACATCTTGAACTGCTTCTCTATCTTGTGGGTCTGACATGGCTAGACATATCTTGTCTCCATCGATTTTGAATGGAAATACAGCATATCTTTTACATATATTTTCTGGAACCATCTTTGTAGCTAATGTGTCTATTTCTGTTCCTTCTAAAAATACACTTTCTATATCCAAAAGTTCTTTTAATACACTTATTAATAAGTTACTATCTATAAGACCTTCTTGTACTAGAAATTCTCCTAGTCTTTTTCCACTGTTTTTTTGTTCTGATAATGCCCATTTAAGCTGGTCTTCTGTTATGTATCCTTTTTCAACCAGTTTGTCTCCTATTCTAACTTTTTTAGCCACAGATTTCACTCCTTTACTATCTCAATTATATCATCATTTGTGATTGGATATTAAAGAAAATAGTATAAAAGACAGGAAGATTTTCTTCCTGTCTTTTTTATCATATTTTTCATTGAATTTATAATATTTCTTGTAAAAATATTACTTTAATTATTTGTTGAATCCATTTCAGCATTATCTATAAGTACTATATATAGAGTCCCATCTTTTAATGTTGAATTTTTTTGTAACTCAGTTTTTAGTGTATTCTCTGTGTATATCTTCTTTGGTCCTATATCACTTAATAATTTCTCTATTTGTGCTTTTGTTAATGTAACTCCATCAGCAGCAGTACCATCACCTATCTTTAATGCTAATTTATTATTAACTAAAAGTAATTTATATCCTCCTCCTATGTCTGCTTTGTCTGGAAGAGTATCCATGTAAGTCTCTAATGCATCTAATTCACCACTAGGTGGCATTGTGTTCTTATCTGAATAATAAGATAATGCTGCACTTTTAACTGAACTATAATCAGACTCAACACTTGCTACCTTAGCCTTATTTATATTACTAAATAAAGCTGGAACTGCTACTACTGCTAATATACCTATAATTGCAATTACTACCAATAATTCCACTAAAGTGAAACCTTTTTTATTCTTTCTTAACTTCATTTTTATTCCCCCTCAAATTTTTTAATTAATACTTCCTTATAATATATCTGGTTAAAAATCTAAGTAAAATTATTTACACGTACTAACCAGATTTATTTCTAGCATATAACCATTTTAAAACAAAAAATGCTATGAAAATAAAAGTATCCATAAATAAATACAATTCCATAGCCGGTTGCACCACTAACTCCATATGTTCTAAGGCGCCCAAATCACAGAACATATATCAACGTTTCTATTTTTATTAAATTCAGGGTAATGCATAATTATATATACATATCCACTTATATTATATAATAGTTACCAAATTTTATCAACTAAGTTTATATTATTTATATATACCAATTTTTTACATATTAAAACACAGTTCATACAAATAATTATACTATACAAAAAAAGAAACATCTCCCTACAATTATCATATATCGTAAGGAGATATTTATAAATTATCATTTAGTTTTATCATTGTCATTTCCATCCTTTGCTAATATTTATTTGAAAGCTAGAAGCTATTACAATATAGTATTTTATTAAAATCATCTATTATAAACATTCTATCTCTTTTAATTATGATTCAGCCACAATCACTATATAAATGAAACTCTTCATTTACAGATATGCTCATTGTGCAAAATTACTTTCTTTACAGTAACTTTATATAATCCAGAACCCTCTCACAAACATCAAAGATATAGAATAGATACTATTTTCAATTCTTATAAATAAACTTTCAATAGACTTTTATATTCCTTCTAGATTGTGACTGAATCATTTAAGTATTAGGGGTTCATCTTCTGACCTTCCCATTGGAAACACCTCTTTCTTTGTTTATATTTACATAATACTACATAATCTGAAATTTTTCAATACTTTTTCCAAATATTTTTTATATTCATAATATTCATATTTTTATGTGCTTTTCCAGATTTCTTTTACGTATCTATACATAAATTTTAAACCATAATATTTTTCTAAAATCACATACACTCTTATAATAAATAAAAAACAGCTATATAAATTAAAATATCAAAAAAGAGCTGTTCAAAAGTTTTACATCCTTTTAAACAACTCTTATAAATCTAATAAATTAGAATAATTTACTTACTGATTCGTTAGAGAATATCATTCTTATAGCATCTCCAAATAAAGGAGCTACAGTTTTTATCTTTATCTTATCTATTCTTTTTTCTTCAGGAAGTTGTATAGTATCAAGAACTATTAACTCACTTATCTCTGAATTAGAAATTCTCTCAATAGCTGGTCCTGATAATACACCATGAGTACAACAAGCATAAACATCTTTTGCACCAAACTCTTTAAGTGCATTTGCCGCATTAACTATTGTTCCAGCTGTATCTATCATATCATCTAATAGTATAACATTTTTACCTTTAACATCACCTATTAAGTTCATAACTTCACATACGTTAGCTTTTGGTCTTCTCTTATCTATTATAGCTATTGGCACTTCTCCATTTAAAGAATTAGCAAATTTTCTTGATCTAGTAACACTTCCTAAGTCAGGAGATACTACTACTAAATCTTCTATTTTCTTTTCATTGAAATAATCTGCTAATATTGTTCCACCTAATAAGTGGTCTAGTGGTATATCAAAGTATCCTTGTATTTGAGCTGCATGTAAATCCATTGTTAATACTCTGTCTGCTCCAGCAGCAGTTATTAAGTTTGCAACTAATTTAGCAGTGATTGGATCTCTTGCCTTAGCTTTTCTGTCTTGTCTTGCATATCCATAGTAAGGAATAACAGCTGTTATTCTTCCTGCTGATGCTCTCTTTAATGCATCAATTAAGATTAATAACTCCATTAAGTTATCATTTACTGGGCTATTAGTAGATTGTACTACAAACACATCACAACCTCTTACTGTCTCGTTCATGTTTACACATATTTCACCATCACTGAATGTACCTACTTCACAGTCTAGCACTGATACACCTATATAGTCAGCTATTTTCTGTGCTAACTCTTTCGATGAATTACCTGCAATAATTTTAATCTCGCTTCCGCTAGTATTCATTTATGTAACCCTCCTGAAAATTTTAAAATCCTAATGAATATAATTTATAATAATTTCGAGCTAAATTTATTAGCCAAAATAATAAACTAATACTTACTTACCTTCTTCATCTTTTTGGTTCTTCTTCTCTACCCAACCTTCTTTAATAACTTGTCTTTCTCTAGCTATTGCCAAAGCTCCATCTGGAACATCATGTGTTATTGTTGAACCAGTTGCTATGTATCCTTTTTCTTCTACAACTACTGGTGCAACTAGGTTGGAATTTGAACCTATAAATGCATTATCTTTTACTACTGATTTAAACTTATTTTTACCATCATAGTTTACAAAGACTACTCCACATCCTATATTTACATTTTTACCAACATGTGCGTCTCCTATGTAAGAAAGATGAGATGCTTTTGAACCATCTTCTATAATAGCATTTTTTACTTCAACAAAATCACCTATTTTTACATTGTTTCCTAAGTTACTCTTTGGTCTTAAATATGCATATGGACCAATAGTAGTATTTTCTCCAACTTTACTATCAATTATAGTTGAATTTTTTACTTCTGTACCATCACCTATTTCTGAGTTTGTTATAGATGAATTCATTCCAATTATACAATCTGAACCTATCTTTGTTTTTCCTTGTAACATAACACCTGGATATATTATAGTATCATTACCTATCTCAACATCAGATTCTATATAGGTAGAGTTAGTGTTTATTATAGTCACTCCATTTACCATATGAGATTCATTTATTCTTCTTCTCATAATCTCTTCTGCTTTTGATAATTCTACTCTTGAATTAACACCCATAAGCTCTTCAATAGTTGAACCTGCAAATGCACCAACTTTAAGACCTTTATCTCTCATTATTTTAGCAGTATCAGTTAAATAATATTCGCCTTGTGCATTGTTATTATTTAACAAATCCAATGCTTCTCTAAGGCTCTTACCATTGAAACAATAAATTCCAGAGTTTATCTCACTTATCATTTTTTCTTCTGAATTTGCATCTTTTTGTTCCACTATTCTAAGAAGGTCGCCCTTCTTATCTCTTATTATTCTACCATAACCTGTTGGATTTCCAACTCTTGTTGTAAGAACTGTGGCATGATATTTATTTTCTATATGATATTCAAATAATTTTTTTAGTGTCTCTTCCTTTATAAGTGGAGTATCTCCACAAAGTACAACTATTATATCTTCATCATTAATATATTCTTTAGCCATCTTTACAGCATGTCCTGTTCCAAGCTGTTCTGTTTGCATAGCTATTATAGTTTCTTCTGCTAGTTTTTCCTTTACTACATCAGCTTCATGCCCCAAAATCACAACAGTATCTTTCACACCTGATTTTTTTGAAACATCTATAATATGGTTAACCATTTCTTTTCCACATACTTTATGAATAACTTTTGGGTATTTAGACTTCATTCTTGTTCCTTTGCCTGCGGCAAGGATTATAGCTTTAAAGTTCATTGATACACTCCATTCAATCTAATTTAATTTTATTCGTATTATTCTCTCAATCAATATACATTATAATACATTTATTTGACAATTTGTATACAACATATACATTATCACTAATAATATAGCACTTTTTTACTAAAAAGTACATATTTTAATACAAATTCTACATTTAAAAAGAGCCTAAATGTTCGGGCTCTCTCCATTTTATATATTTATTATTATTCAGCAGCTACTTCCCATTGAACTAATGCTTCATGATATGCTTGTAAAACTGCATCTTCTAAAACTTGTCTCATTTCTGCATTTATTGGATGAGCTATATCTCTGAAATTTCCTTCGCCTACTTTTCTGCTAGGCATTGCTATAAATAGGCCATTATGGCCTTCTATAACTTTTATATCATGTACTACAAACAAATTATCGAAAGTTATTGAAACTATGCATTTCATCTTACCTTCTTCTGTTAATTTTCTTACTCTTACGTCAGTTATCTTCATACCAAAATATCCCCCTTTGATTTTGACAGAAATTAATTTATATTAAAATTATTATCGCTGGAATAAATTAATATAAACTGTTTTTTAAGTAATTCTATGAACAACTAGGGATATCCTCTTTTTATTTTTACATATTTTTCTAAATATTTTTTTTATTAATCTTCATCTATCTCAAATTCAAATTCTGAATCTTCTTCATCTAAATCTTCATTTCTATATTCATCTTTAAAAGTCTTTAAATTTGGCTCTACTACTATTTTATCTCCATTGACATCCAACTGAATTAATGAGATATAATCTTTTACCATCTTTTCTGAAGGATTTGTTGTAGATATGAATACTCCAGTACCTATAACTTCTGCACCAAATTCATTCATAAGGTCTACCATTCCTTTTATAGTACCTCCACCCCTCATGAAATCATCTATAATTATAACTTTACTGTCTGGCTTAAGGGCTTTTCTTGGCAAACTCATACTCTCAACCTTAGAGCTTCTATTTCCACTCACATATGTCATACTAAGAGTAGGACCTTCTGATACTTTTATATCTTTTCTTATTATAACTAGAGGTAAATTCATAGCTTTTGCAGTCATAAGTGCCATAGGTATACCTTTTGTCTCCATTGTCACAACATAATCTGCATCTACATACTCAATATTTGAGGCAAATATCTTTCCTATTTTAGCAGCTATTGTAGGGTCATAAATTAAATCAATCAAGTATAAAAAACCACCAGATAATATTCTAGACTTGTCGCATATTTTCTCACATAATTCCATTAAGAACTCTGCATTTTCTGCTATAGAAGTTTTAGGTATATATTTTACTCCTCCTGCTGCTCCTGAGATAGTTATAACTTTACCTAAATGCAGTTTTTCAAATACATTCTTTACGACTAATAAATCTTCACTTATTGTTGATTTTGCTGCATTAAATTGATTTGTAAAATAACTTAATGTATATATTTTATTTGGATTGTCAGATAGTATTTTAACTATCGCTCCAATTCTCTCTGTTCTTTTAAATTTCATTACTATTTCCTCCTACAAGTACCTTTATATAACGTTAAACTAACTAATGCATAACAATTCTTATTGTGGTATAATATTACTTATGTTTTATTATATTCAAAAATAAAATACATATAATATTATATGCATATTAATTATAAAATATTGAACATTATATTATTATACCACAAAAATAGTTCATATTGTAGGACTTAATTAAAAAGAAAGGTGGTTTTATTATGAATATACACTTTATAGGAATTGGCGGTATCAGCATGAGTGCATTAGCTGAAATATGTATCAATAAAGGTTACCAAGTTTCAGGTTCGGATTCAAACGAATCATACCTATTAGACAAACTTAGAGACCAAGGGGCAACTATCTATATTGGTCAGAAAAAAGAGAACATATCAGATAATGTAAATATGGTTGTTTATACAGCAGCAGTTCATCCAGACAATGAAGAACTTATAGCTGCTAAAGAAAAAAATAAATTAGTAATGAACAGAGCTACTTTTTTAGGTCAAATCATGAGGGAATATAAGAATTCTATAGCAGTTTCTGGAACACATGGAAAGACTTCTACAACATCTATGTTATCCACAATCTTTGAATATGCAGACTTAGACCCAACTATACTAGTTGGTGGTAACTTAAGTATGATAGGTGGTAATGTTAAGATAGGTAATTCTGACCACTTTATAACTGAAGCATGTGAATATGTAGATAGCTTCCTTAATTTTAACCCTAAAATATCTATAGTCCTAAATGTTGAGGAAGACCATCTTGATTATTTCTCTGGTATAGATGAAATCAAGGCTTCTTTTAACAAATTTGGTAAGCTCTTACCTCCAGATGGCTATTTCATAATAAATGGTGATGATGAAAATGTCGATGACATATTGTATGATGTTAAAGCTACTATTATAAAATACGGTAGAGACTCTGATAATGATGCTGTAATAAAAGATATTCACTTTGACAATGGTGGTCATGGAATATTTAAAATAGAATATCAAGGAAAAGACTTAGGAGAATTTGAACTTTCTGTATATGGTCTTCATAACATATACAATGCATCTTCTGCTATAATAGCAGCTCTTGTTTCTGGTATTGATTTAGAGACTATAAGAAAAAATATAAAAATTTATAAAGGTGTAGGAAGAAGATTTGAAGCTAAAGGATATTATAAGAATGCTTTAGTAATAGATGATTATGCACATCATCCAACTGAATTAAAAGCTACTTTAGCTGCTGCTAAAAAATTAAAAAAATCTACTTTATGGTGTATCTTCCAGCCACATACTTATACTAGAACAAAATCTCTTTTAGGCGAATTCTCAGAGGCATTCTATGCTGCTGATAAAGTTATAATAACAGATATATATGCTGCTAGAGAAAATGACCCAGGAGATATACATTCTAAAGATTTAGTTGAAAAATTATATCAAAACAATGTAGATGCTATCTACATAAAAGAATTTGAAGATATAGTAAAATATTTACATGAAAATGTTAACGATAATGATTTAGTAATAACTGCTGGTGCTGGTCCAATTTATAAAGTTGCAGACTTGTTGGTTGAAAAATAATATATAAAAAATAATTTAGGCTATCAAATATCTCATTTGATAGCCTTCTTAAAGTCCTATTTCTTTCCAATCTCAAATATCTCATTTTTAAGGTAATCAAACAAACTTGTATGAACTTCATAATAAGATACAGTTTTCTTAGAAGTAACTTTCACATAATCTTTTCCCATTGTTTCAACTTTTACAGCAAAATTATCGCCTTTTATGTCTATAGTAAAGTTATATTCACTTCTTTCCTTACTTTTCTCAGGCTGAACTTTTCCTACAACCCTCTTTGAAATCATCTTATGTGCTAAATCATCAAACTTCCATCTATGAACTTTTTTAATTTCTTTTCCATGAGATATAGTCACTTCTTTCCAATCTTTATAGTGACTTAAAAGGTCAAATGAGGTATATATACTCTCATCTAAAAGCTTCTTAAAAGCATTCTTAGAATCAACTGGAACTTTATAATACTCTTCCTTGTTTACAGTATATACTCTAAAAAAATTAAGGTCTGTAGAAAATTTAACGCCATCATCAGAATATCCTTCATAAACTGCTTCATAAGAAGATGTAGTATTTCTTACTTTCTTAAAATCTGAGAAAAAGAACTTTATGTCATTCCACATATCTTCTTCAATTTTTATGTTTTCTATATTTTTGTCTGATATATAAATCTTCTTCTTCTCTTTTATTTGAGTCATTAAAGACCTAGTATCTTCTTCTTCTCTTTCTACCTTCTTTGGAACTTCACTTTTATCCTTTTCCATATTCAATCCTATTTTGAAGGATATAAAGTATATTATAAAGAAAACAACTACTCCTATTAATATCGCAGCTTTTTTCTTTAGTTTTCTTTTCTTACTCATTTAACCACCCCTAGAGTTTATAATCATAAAACAATTATATAACTTTTTACACTTTTTTTTAAGGTTTAATTATTTATTACACTTATTTCCTTGACAATTAGTACATGGTTCAACGTGAACCGTTATACCTTTTACAAATTCCATATGTTTTATTATATGTTTTTCCAGTTTAGTAGCAATGTCATGACCTTGTTTAACTGTCAAATTCTCATCAACGCATATAGTTAAATCAACATATGCCATAGCCCCATGTTTTCTAGTCTTTATATCCCCTAGATTCTTAACACCTTCTGTATCAGCTACGATATAATTTAATTCTTTTATTTCTTTTTCATCAACTGAAACATCCATCAATTCATTAACAGAGCTTATAAGTATATTGATTCCTACCTTAGCTACAAATATAGCTACTACAACTGATGCAATTGGGTCTAAAGGCTTAAATCCTAAAATAGAACCTCCTATACCTATAAAAGCAGCTACTGAAGATAATGCATCCGACCTATGATGCCAAGCATCAGCTTTTAAGGCTGGAGAATTTATCTTTTTAGCAACTTTTATTGTTATTCTATATTGATACTCTTTTATCAAGATTGAAATAACTGATACCACTAATGGTAATATTGATGGGACATGTAATGCATCTAGGTTAAATAAAGATTTAATTGCTTCTATACCTATTGTTATAGAAACAAATATAAGTAATATTGATAATACGAATGATACCAATGTTTCTGCTTTCTCATGCCCATAATTATGCTCTCTATCTCCTGGTCTAGAAGATACATAGTTACCTATTAATACTCCTACAGAACTTATGATATCTGATGCTGAGTGTAATCCATCTGCAATCATTGCACTAGAATTACCAATAACCCCAGCTATCATCTTAATTATTGTTAATACTATATTCCAAAGTATCGACTGTATGGTTATTTTATTTGCTTCCTCATACCTTGTTTCCATTTTTATTCCTCCTTATAAAACAACTCTAACTATTCTGAACCTCCCATGACTAAAGTCACAGGGTTCCTGCTTCATAGAATTTTGCATACTAAAATATGTCTTACAAACTCTCCACAGGCTATCCCCGTAGTTCCTACGGCTCTTACATAAGTTATCTATTTTAAACTCTTATTAGTCTTAATCCTTCTTTTAGTATATTTATACTTGCATTTATATCTCTATCGTGAGTTACATTACAACAAGGACAAATCCATTCTCTTATATTTAAATTCTTCATTTCCTCGTTTTTGTACCCACATTTATTGCATATTTGTGAACTTGCAAAGAATTTACCTACCTTTACAATTTGTCTACCATACCAATTAGCCTTGTATTCTAATTGACGAACAAATTCTGACCATGACACATCAGAAATTAAGCGAGATAGTTTACTATTTCTAGTCATATTCTTTACTTGTAAATCTTCTATGCAAATAATATCATTCTCTCGTATTAATTTAGTAGATAGTTTTTGTAGAAAATCCTTCCTTTGATTAGCTATATGTTCTTGAAGTCTTGCAACTTTTAATCTTGCTTTATTTCTATTTAAACTACCAATTGTTTTTCTCGATAGTTCTCTTTGTAATTTAGCAAGTTTGTTTAATGACTTTTGAAGATACTTAGGATTTTCTATAAAGTCTCCACAACTTGAGATACAAAATTCTTTAATTCCTAAATCTAAACCTATCTGATTATTAGTATTTTCAAATGCTTTAATATCTATATCAGTACAACATAATGATACATAATATTTACCACTTGGTTCTTTGGATACTGTAGCATTAAGTATTCTTCCTTGAGGTACTTGTTTATCTCTTACTTTAACCATACCAAGTTTAGGTAATTTTATATATTGACCACAGTACATAATATTTCCATTTGTAAAGTTAGTTCTATATGAAAATCTATTAGTTTTCTTTGATTTAAATTTAGGAAATCCTGCATTTTCTTTAAAGAATTTTTTATATGCGTTTTCTAAATCTTTTAAGGTGTTTTGTAGTGAAAATTTGTCAGGTTCTTTAAGCCACTCTAATTCTCTTTTTAAATTGGTCAAATCAGAACTGCACTGTTTATAAGTAAAAGTTTCTTTATCATTTTCATAAAATTCTATTTTTTTAGCAAGATACTTATTATATACAAATCTACAACATCCAAAAGTTTTATTAATTAACTCTTGTTGCTTTTTATTTGGATACATTCTAAACTTATATGCTTTTTCCACTACTATCACCTCACTTTACTTGTTTTTATGATTATGTAATACTGGATGTCTATATTTTACACACCATACTATATGGTATTGTACTAAATATACATATCTGAGCTACTTCAATTTTTACTCACCCATCCTAATATTAACAAGGTAAATTTTTTTAAACAAGTATTTTAAAGGTTTTTATATTTATTTCTAAATAACATATGTAAGAACCGTAAGTCCTAACTTTTATCATTTTGAGGTTGTCGTTCACATAAGTTCGCTACTACCTATGCAGTTCTCTTATGAACTTCTTACACTTTCATGTAAGCACAGACTATATCTTATCCTTCGGCGTTATTCGTTAAGGTCTACCCACTTCCACTACCAATAGCTTGTAGTGTACTTCCCTCAAGAGGAATAGTCGTTGAAGTTTCTCCTACTTAGGAGCTTACCTGCTGATTGCCCATTTTAAAGTACTTAGGGTTTAACCCTATACCATCTAACCAATTTTTTCTACTTTCGTAACTTTCACACTTAGGTTTATTTCATCCTTATGTTTTAGTTTGGTTAGCTTTAGGGGTTTCCAGCAATTCAAGTAGTATTGGATAGGTTATATCCTATCTCCACATATAAGTTTCCCTATATGCTGACTATTTTAGCTACTAACTCAAGACTTAAAGTCACGAGTATGCGTAGCTATTTTTTAATCAAAATATACATCTGGACATAGATTAAATCTACTATTACATGCAAATGTATACTCTTTACTTTCAATAAAGATTATCAATCTTCTATAAAATGAAAAATCACCTAGCTTAAGCTAGGCGATATATATATTATACACTATTATTTAAATTTATGCTTCTTTTATTATCTCTACTACCATCTTAGCAGAATCATATAAGTCTTTTATAGCTATATGTTCACTTAATGTATGAGCATTTTTCATACCTATTCCTAAAGTTATAGCTTCGATACCATTTTTACTTAATATATTTGTATCACTGCCTCCTCCTGTAGATTCAGTATGACCCTCTATACCTAAGTTTGAAAAAGCTTTCTTTGCAAGTTTTATTATTTCAGAATCTTCGTTAACATCTATTGGAGTATATGCTCTGTTTACATCTATCTCAATTTGAGCTCCAAAATCTTTAGCAGCTTTTTCAAAAGTATCTACCATATGTTTAGTTTGAACATCCAATTTATCTTCTTTTAAACTTCTAGCTTCTGCAACTATATTAACTTCACCTGTTACTATATTTGTAGCTGTTCCACCGTTTATAATTCCTATGTTAGCAGTTGTTTCCTCATCTATTCTAAGTAAATTCATATTTTCTATTGCTCTAGCTGCTACCATTATAGCACTTATACCAGCCTCAGGCTCAAGACCTGCATGAGCAGTCTTTCCTAATATCTTAACATTTATTACATCTTGTGCAGGAGCTTTTACTATTATTTCTCCAGGAGAACCACCACTATCTAATACAAAAGCATATTTAGAATCTATTTTTCCATAGTCTAAATTTTTAGCTCCAACTAATCCACATTCTTCACATATAGAGAATACAACCTGTATATCAGTATGTTCTATGTTATTTTCCTTTATATATCTTAAGCCTTCTAATATAGCTGCTATACCTGCTTTATCATCAGAACCTAATATTGTAGTACCATCACTTTTTATTATTCCATTTGCTTCATCCACTATAGGCTTTACTCCTATACCTGGAGTTACTGTGTCCATATGTGAACTAAATAATATTTTCTTACCTTCTTTATTTCCTTTTAATGTAGCTATTATATTGCCAGTTTCTCCATTTGTTTTTTCACCAGCATTATCTACTACAACTGAACAACCTATTTCTTCTAATTTTTCAACTAATACTTTAGCAACATTCCCCTCTTTTAAAGATAAACTGTCTATCTGTATTAATTCAAGGAACTCGTTTAAAATTCTTTGCTCGTTTATCATAATCTTCCTCCATAATATAATAGGTATTTCAACATATATTGTAGTGTAATATTTAAATATTATCAATAGTTTTTAAGTTTTTATATTACTTTCCTTAATTTTTTTTAGTAAAGTGAAAGTCAAGGCTAAATTCTTGCATTTTTATTATTTCTATCTAACTATATTTCTTTGTCTAGAATCTATAAAACATAACCAATATCCTAAGCTATTTGTTCTATTGTCACAAGCTTGATATCTTAAGAACCCTGTGCTTCCATTGTCTGGCTGTTCACTTCTATTTCCTGGAATAGCATAGATATAATGTTTTCTTTTATTATATTCATCATATTGAACTCCAAATAAGTAATGTCTATATTTATATGAATGCAATACTGCATCACTATACATCGTATAATTCAACACATTTAAATATCCTAAATGTGGCATTGTATATCCACATAGAGTTGTAGGATTTATCTCTATTTTCCACCATCTTGTCTTATCTATATAATCTGTTGCAAAAGGTTTTACTTCTCTAAATAATTTCAAACCTTTCTTTATTTGTCTAGGCATAAGTAATGTACTAGCTTGTTTATTTCCACTATCCCCCTGACTTACTCCATTGGCTCTTTTTATTTTTTCAATATTATTCTGCTCTTTCTGAGCTTTCTTTGATTTAGTAGGTTTTAAAGAAACAACAGATTCCTCTTCTCTGTTTATTTCAAAATCTTCTTCATCATCTTCGTCACATTCATCATCATATTCCATATCTCTATATTCTTCTTGCGCCTTAACCTTATTGTAGTTTTCTATTTCCTTATAATTATTAAATTCTTCTATTTCCTCATCACTAGAATCTTCTATGTCCGTTCTTGCTTTTAATTCTCCATCTTCAACGTCTTCATCATCTTCCCAATAATCTTCGTACTCATCTTCATCATATTCTTCTATAATATATTCTTCTTCATCGTCGCTACCTTCTTCTCTATCACCATCTTCCTCATTGTCTATCTCTTCATATTCTTCGTCTTCTTCCAGCTCTTCATATTCTTCATCTTCTACCTCTTGGAATAATATGTCCTCATAATTTTCAATCTTATTTCCTTTAAATCCAATTAATGGTATATTTCTTCCATACAATAATGCAATACCTTTTATTTCATCATCATAATCCTCTAAGTCTAAAACAAATTCACCTCTTCCTTGTTCATTTAAAATTATATTTCCTAGGTCTATTAACCCATGGTCACCTTTTATTGCCACTGCTTTATACCCATCTTTAACATATTTTAGATTTTCTACATATAATGCAATAATTGCTTTTTCATCATTTACTTCAACTTTTGCAAAAGCTTTTGGCAGTACTCGTTCTTTGTATCTAAAGTTTATGTCTTTAGCTTCTAGTATTATATAGTCTCTTTTAAACTTTCTTTTAGAACCCACTGCAATCCCCCCTTAACACAGTTTCTCTAAACAATATATGTTAATAAAATAAAAAAAAGTACCTTCTATTTAGAAGATACTTTTGTATTTATTATATTTGAAAGAACTGCAAACTCTTCTATACTAAGAGTTTCACCCCTTCTTTTTTCATCTATATTAGCTTCTTTTAATATTTCTCTTATTTCGTCTTTATTAAGAAAACCAAGACCTCCCAACGAATTGAGAAGAGTTTTTCTTCTTTGCCCAAAAGATGCTTTTACTGTTTTAAAGAATAGTTCTTCGTTATGAACATCATATTTTCTTTCAGCTCTTACATGTAGACCTATAACTGTAGAATCTACATTTGGTTGTGGTATAAACATATGTCTTGGAGCTTTTGCTACAATCTCTGTTTCACAATAATATTGAACAGCTATAGATAATGCTCCATAATCTTTAGTACTTGGTATAGCATTCATTCTATCTGCAACTTCTTTTTGAACCATGACTACTATGTCTGTTACAGGTATATCTTCTTCTAAAAACTTCATAACTATTGGCGTAGTTATATAATATGGAAGATTTGCCACAAGCTTAACTGGCCCACCATTTAATTTATCTTTTATTAGTTCTTGTATATCTACTTTTAATATATCTTTATTTACTACTTCTGTGTTATCTAAATCTGACAATGTATCTTTCAGTATAGGTATTAGATTTCTGTCAATTTCTATAGCCACTACTTTTTCTGCTACTTTACCCATTTCACGAGTAAGAGTACCTATTCCAGGTCCTACTTCTATTATGTTGTCGCCTTCTTTAATCCTAGCTCCAACTAATATTTTATCAATTATATTACTATCTATTAAAAAATTCTGACCTAGAGACTTTGAAAATTTAAAATTATATTTTTGTACTACTTCTTTTGTTGCACTATGTGAAGATAGTCTATCCATTATTTACTCCTTTTAACTTATTTTAAGATTTAATTTTTTTAATTATACATATTTGTATGTGTTTAAAACAAAGTATTTATTAGAAATAATTTGTCTTAAATTAACCTGTGATTTCACATCTATTTTATATAATATTTTTCATATACTAAATATTACATTTAGAGTTGTTTTAATGCATCTATAAATTCTTCTCTTTCAACTCCATAATTATTCAATCTATTTAAAAATTGTTTTGCGTTTCCATATCCAATTCCAAGTATTTTACCAAGTGCATCTCTTCTATGTGATGCATCTTCGTTACCTATAAGACCATTTCTAATTAGGTCAACTTGTTTAAATTCATTTCTTTTTTCTGTATTTTCAGTTCTAACTTTATTCAAAGCTGCTATTATACTTTTAGGAGTAGCATTTTCAATTCCTATGTCTCCATCTTTTTTAGCTTCTTCTCTTGGTAGAAATGCATGTTTACATCCTGGAACTTCTGATGCTATTTTTTTTCTTATTTTTTCACCTGCAAAGTCTGGGTCTGTAAATATTATGACACCACGTCTTTCATTAGCAGCTTTTATACGCTCCATTACACCTTTTGGAAATCCAAATCCCCCTGTAGTTATAAGTTCTGCATCTATTGCTCTCTTAACTGCTGTAACATCATCTCTACCCTCTACTACGATTATTTCTTTTATCATATAAATTCACCTTTTATTCGTTTTTAGTTTTTCTTTACATCTATTTATTTTAAGGTTTTTATTTGATTTAATCAAGGTACTAAGCTATTTATTTTTATTTGAAAACATATCTTATTAAAAAATCATTTTTATTAAATGAATACTACCTTGTTTTTTATAACCTTATTTACAAATAGTAGTAGAGATACTTTTCTTTATATTTAATATGTTAATATCTTTTATTAATATTAAGTATATTATGCCATCTATAGAACATTTGTATATGTCAAAAGGCGAATTCTATATATCAGAATCCACCTTTTTATACACATAAATTATCATTTCATTTTGATACATTCTATTTTAAATTACTTTTCTATAAGTTTAACTCTCTTTTTCTGTCTTTCCATCATATTTTGATGTCCATTTATTTAGTATAGCTTCTCTATTTCTAGCTGATGATTTTAAATCATTGTCTATCATTTGTTCTAATGGCTTTTTAGGGAATCCTTCTGGTATTGGATTTCCTGTATCAATTGTAGTAACTGCAAAATTCTTAGAATACTCATTCATTACATCTTTACTTATAGCCCAATCTAAAAATACTTTTGAAGCTTCCTTCATATTGTCTTTTTTCACAAGAGCATTTGATTCTAACTCCCATCCAGAACCCTCTTTGGGAAATACAACTTCTACTGGATATCCTTCCTCTTTTAATTTTATACCTCTATTTCCAAAAGATATACCTATAGGGTATTCTCCAGAAGCTGCTGATATTGCTGGTGCTGAACCAGATTGAGTATATACCCCAATATTTTTATGTAGCTTATCCATGTATTGCCATGCTTTTTCTTCACCCATAATTTGTATAAGTGCTGATACTGTTAAATATCCTGTTCCTGCAGAAGATGGGTTAGGCATAGATATAAGACCTTTATATTCTGGTTTTATTAAATCTTCATAAGAGCTAGGAACTGGTATGTTTTTATCTTTTAATTCTTTAGTATTTACTGTTATACCTGTCATCCAAGCATCTATTCCAACCCAAGAAGGAACTTCCTTATCATCTTTAAAAGCAGGATTTATCTTATCAAAGTCTTTTGGAGTATATGGCTCTAACATTCCTTGATCATCTAAAATTATCATACTTGTAGCTGCAACACCCCATAATACATCTGCTTGAGGATTGTCTTTTTCAGCCAGTAGTCTTGCTGTTATATCTCCTACTGATGCTCTAAAAACATTCAATTTAACATCTGGATATTTTTCTTTAAATGTAGCTAAATATGTGTCTATACTATCTTCTTCAATTGCTGTATAAACTGTTAACTCTCCTTTTGTCTTACTATAAGTCTTTGAATCTGAACCTGATGAGGCAGTACTGCACCCTGTTATTACACTCAATAAAAGTGTTGATAATACTCCTAAAGAAACTAGCTTCTTAAATTTCATTTTTTCCCCCCTAGGCAACATCTTTTTGTTGCCATTTTTGTGTGTTATTTTTTAGTTTTTTTGTTACAAATTCGTACAAAAGCCTTACTATTATATTTGTTAAAAGCACTAATACTGCCATAGCAGCCGATGGCCCTATATATCCTATCTCATCTAACTTTAGTATTGATATTGATGCTGTTTGAGTTTGAGGTGTATATAAGAATATTAATGCTGAAACAGTAACCATTGAATTCATAAAGTAATATACTGCTATTTCAAGTATCGATGTTATAGACATAGGAACTGTTACATTGAAAAACACTTTATAAAATGGTATATTTATAGATTTTGCAACTAGTTCATATTCTTTATCTAGCATCTTTAGCGATGAATTTGAAGTTATGAAAGAAACGGTATAGAAATGAACTATATTTACTATAACTAGTATCATTGTACTCCCATATAGAAAGTTTAATGGATTATTTGATGAGTTAAAAAAAGTTATATATGATATACCTAAAGCTAAGCCAGGCAATGCCATAGGTATCATTGATAAAAAGTAAGCTATTTGTCTTAACATAGAGAATTTATCTACTTTTTCTATCATATATGCACTAAAAAATACAAATATAGTTCCAAATATTGCTGTTAAAGTTGATATTTTTAAACTACTTAAATATGTTTTTATTCCATTTCCAGATATTCCTTTAAATGTATAATGCTCTATTGTGAAATTTAAATTATATGGCCATAACTTTATAACTGAGCCTATAACTGAAACGAATATCAAGATAAAGATTAATAAGGTTATAAAACTACATGCTATTAAAAACACTCTATCTCTAAGCTTATTTTCCTTAATCTTATATGGTATAGATTTTGCAGTTATAGTCATCTCCTGTTTCTTGCTTGCCATCTTGTCTAATGCAAAAGCTATTAGTACAGGAATCAACATTACCATAGAAACAGTTGCTCCCATTGGTATATTAAATTGTCCAACCACTTGTTTATATATGTCAGTAGCTAACACATTATAGTTTCCTCCAACTACCTTTGCCGCTCCAAAATCTGTAAATGCTAGTATAAAGGATACAAAGAATGAACTAATTAGTGAATACTTTATACCTGGAATTGTGATTTTATAGAACTTTTTAAATCCACTAGCTCCCAAGCTATCTGCTGCTTCATAAAGTCTGTAATCTGCCATTGAAAGTGCGACAGACAATATTAAGAATGCTTGTGGAAATGTAAATAGTATCTGAGAAATAATTATTCCTAATGGACCATATAATTGTACCTCAAATCCCATAATTGTAAAAAACCCCTTATTTCCAAAAAGATATATAAGTGAAATACCATATAACATAGCTGGCGCAAAAAGTGGAAAAATTCCCATAGTTTTAAAAAAGTTCTTAAATTTTATATTTGTTCTTGTTATTGCATACGAATATATAAATGCTAAACATAGTGATATTAAAGACGAAACTGTAGATACAAAAACTGAGTTCTTAAACGATTTTATAAGGCTTGGATTTTCAATATACTTACTAAAGTTTGAAAAGCCTATAAAATTTCCACTTGTATCTAGAAAAACATTTTTTAATAATGATACTAATGGAAATAATATAAATACCATTAGTAAAATTACTGAAAAAGTTAAAGTATACTTTTGTATAGTACTATCACTTATTTTTCTTTTATTTTTTACTTTTATCATTTATTCACCCCTAGCTATTAAGCACATCCCTCTGATTTATACGCTACAATTCCTTTTGGTATCTTAAAGTTTATTTTAGAACCTATACACAAATTCATTTGTTCCATAACTTTTGAAACTACATCTATTTTTATTTGCTTAGAACAATACTCAACTGTAATTCTATAGTTAAATCCTCTAAATTCAATATCCAAAATCTCACCAACTTTTATATCCTCATCTTTAGAATCTCTATTAAATTCTATACTTATATCTTCTGGTCTAATTGCGATTTTATTAATACCATCATCTATAAAATTAATTGTTCCTATAAAGTCAGCTACAAAAGGTGTGTTGGGATTTTTATATACTTCTCTTGGTGTTCCAACCTGTATTATTTCTCCATTATTCATAACAACCATCTTATCAGATAAACAAAGTGCTTCATCTTGGTCATGTGTTACCATTATAGTTGTAATTCCTAGTTTTCTATGTAAGCTTCTAATTTGCTCTCTAAGTTTTAACCTTACTTTTGCATCTAATGCAGATAAAGGTTCATCAAGAAATAAAAAGTTTGGTTCTAAAGCAATTGCACGAGCTAATGCTACTCTTTGTTGTTGACCTCCGGATAATTGTGATGGATATTTTTTCTCATATCCACTCAATTCTACAATTTCTAGAACTTCTTTAACCTTTTTTTTGATATTAGATTTACTTATATTTTTATTTTCTAATCCAAAAGCTATGTTTTTGTAAACATTCATATTTGGAAATAATGCATATGACTGGAAAACTATACCAAAATTTCTACTTTCAGGCGGTGAATTGGTCATATCCTTATCGTTTATTATTATTTTTCCATCATGTTTATCTTCAAGACCTGCAATTATCCTAAGCAATGTACTTTTACCACAACCACTTGGACCTAGTAAACAGATAAACTCTCCTTTTTCAATGTCAATAGATATATCTTTTAGTACTTTGACTTGTCCATAACTTTTACTTACATTTTTTACTTGTAAAAAAGACATTTATAAAACCCCTCCCAAAGCCAACCTGAACCTAAATAGGTCTTCTCTATTTAAACTCTTGCTTTCAAGTTAATAGTTATCTGAAAGCAATTTACTTTTTATTTTCCTTCTTTATATCTTCTTTCATCATATATTCTAGAATTACTTAAATAAAAATTTACATACCTATTTTAATAATCGGTTAATAACGTAATTACTTGATATATTATAGTTATATTTTAATCTTAATATTAAAAATAACTTATTTTAATCTGTAATATCTATACTTCTAAATTAATAGTAATAAGTAAAATATGTTGATTGTTATAAGTTTAATACATAATTATTTATAAATATTGAGTTTATATTGGTTCTGAAAAATATTTTAAAAATTTTAACACGTTAAAAGAGCCTAGATATAAAATTTATATTCTAGGCTCTTTTTTATTTGATTTTATTATTAAACTTAACTCTCTTTTTCTGTCTTTCCATCATATTTTGATATCCATTTATTTAGTATAGTTTCTCTATTTTTTGCTGCTGATTTTAAATCATTATCTATCATTTGTTCTAATGGTTTTTTAGGGAATCCTTCTGGTATTGGATTTCCTGTAGAAACTGTAGTAACAGCATAATTCTTAGAATACTCATTCATTGCTTCTTTACTTATCGCCCAATCTAAAAATACTTTTGAAGCTTCTTTTATATCATCTTTTTTTACAAGAGCATTTGCTTCTATATCCCATCCAGAACCCTCTTTTGGAAATACAACTTCTACTGGATATCCTTCCTCTTTTAATTTTATACCTCTATATCCAAAAGATATACCTATAGGATATTCTCCAGAAGCTGCTGATGTAGCCGGAGCTGAACCAGATTGAGTATATACACCAATGTTTTCATGTAGCTTATCCATGTATTGCCATGCTTTTTCTTCACCCATAATTTGTATAAGTGCTGATACTGTTAAATATCCTGTACCAGAAGAAGATGGATTAGGCATAGATATAAGACCTTTATACTCTGGCTTTGTTAAATCTTCATAAGAACTAGGAACTGGTATGTTTTTATCTTTTAATTCTTTAGTATTTACTGTTATACCTGTCATCCAAGCATCTATTCCAACCCAAGAAGGAACTTCCTTATCATCTTTAAATGCAGACTCTATTTCCTCAGAACCTTTTGGGGCATATGGTTCTAACATTCCTTGCTCATCTGCAACTAATAAGCTTGTAGCTGCAACTCCCCATACAACATCTGCTTGAGGATTATCCTTTTCAGCCAGTAGTCTTGCTGTTATGTCTCCTGTTGATGCTCTAACAATATTTAATTTAATATCTGGATATTTTTCTTTAAATGTAGCTAAATATGGTTCTATACTATCTTCTTCAATTGCTGTATAAACTGTTAAATCTCCTTTTGTCTTACTATCAGTCTTTGAATCTGAACCTGATGAGGCAGTACTGCACCCTGTTATTACACTCAATAAAAGTGTTGATAATACTCCTAAAGAAACTAGCTTCTTAAATTTCATTTTTACCTCCCCTAAGCAACATCTTTTTGTTGCCATTTTTGTGTGTTATTTTTCAACTTCTTTGTGACAAATTCGTACAAAAGTCTTACTACTATATTTGTTAAAAGCACTAATACTGCCATAGCAGCCGATGGCCCTATATATCCTATCTCATCTAACTTTAGTATTGATATTGATGCTGTTTGAGTCTGAGGAGTATATAAGAATATTAATGCTGAAACAGTAACCATTGAATTTACAAAATAATATACTACTATTTCAAGTATTGATGTTATAGACATTGGAACTGTTATGTTAAAAAACACTTTATAAAATGGTATATTTATAGATTTTGCAACTAGTTCATATTCTTTATCTAGCATCTTTAGCGATGAATTTGAAGTTATAAAGCAAACTGAATAAAAATGAACTATATTTACTATAACTAGTATCACTGTACTTCCATATAGAAAGTTTAATGGATTATTTGCTGAGTTAAAAAAAGTTATATATGATATACCTAAAACCAATCCAGGTAATGCCATAGGTATCATTGATAAAAAGTAAGCCGTTTGTCTTAATCTAGGAAATTTATCTACTTTTTCTATCATATATGCACTAAAAAATACAAATATAGTTCCAAATATTGCTGTTAAAGTTGATATTTTTAAACTACTTAAATATGTTTTTATTCCACTTCCCAAGATACCTTTAAATGTATAATGCTCCATTGTAAAACTTAAATTATATGGCCATAGTTTTATAACTGAACCTATAACTGAAACGAATATCAAGATAAAGATTAATAAAGTTATAAAACTACATGCTATTAAAAATACTCTATCTCTAAGCTTATTTTCCTTAATTTTATATGGCATAGATTTTGCAGTTATAGTCATTCCTTGCTTTTTACTTGCCATCTTATCTAATGTAAAAGCTATCAGTACAGGAATCAGCATTACCATAGAAACAGTTGCTCCCATTGGTATGTTAAATTGTCCTACTACTTGTTTGTATATGTCAGTAGCCAATACATTATAGTTTCCTCCAACTACCTTGGCCGCTCCAAAATCTGTAAATGCTAGTATAAAGGATACAAAGAATGAACTAACCAGTGAATACTTTATACCTGGAATTGTAATTTTACAGAACTTCTTAAATTCACTAGCTCCCAAGCTATCTGCTGCTTCATAAAGTCTGTAATCTGCCATTGAAAGTGCGACAGACAATATTAAAAATGCTTGTGGAAATGTAAATAGTATCTGAGAAATAATTATTCCTAATGGACCATATAATGGTACCTCAAATCCCATTGTTGTAAAGATTCCTTTATTTCCAAAAAGGTATATAAGTGAAATACCATATAACATAGTTGGTGCAAAAAGTGGAAACATTCCCATAGTTTTAAAAAAGTTTTTAAACTTTATATTTGTTCTTGTTATTGCATACGAATATATAAATGCTAAACATAGTGATATTAAAGACGAAACTGTAGATACAAAAATTGAGTTTTTAAACGATGCTATAAGACTTGGATTTTCAATATACTTACTAAAGTTTGAAAAACCTATAAAATTTCCAGTTGTATCTAAGAATGCATTTTTTAATAATGATACTAATGGAAATAATATAAATACTATTAGTAAAATTACTGAAAAAACTAAGAAACATTTCTGTATCGTGCTATCACCTATTCTTCTTTTATTCTTTGCTGTTATCATTTATTCACCCCTAGCTATTAAGCACATCCCTCTGATTTATATTCTACAGTTCCTTCTTTAGGTATCTTAAAGTTTATTTTAGAACCTATACATAGTTTCATTTGTTCAGCAACTTTTGAAACTACATCTAACTTCATTTGTTTAGAACAATACTCAACTGTAATTCTATAGTTAAATCCCCTAAATTCAATATCCAAAATTTCTCCTACTTTTATATCCTTATCTTTAGAATCTCTATTGAATTCTACTTTTATATCTTCTGGTCTAATTGCTATTTTATTAATACCATCATCTATAAAATTAATTGTTCCTATAAAGTCAGCTACAAAAGGTGTGTTGGGATTTTTATATACTTCTTTTGGTGTTCCGACCTGTATTATTTCTCCACTATTCATAACAACCATCTTATCAGCTAAACAAAGCGCTTCTTCTTGGTCATGAGTTACCATTATAGTTGTAATTCCTAGTTTTCTATGTAAGCTTCTAATCTGCTCTCTAAGTTTTAACCTTACTTTTGCATCTAATGCCGATAAAGGTTCGTCAAGAAGTAAAAAGTCTGGTTCTAAAGCAATTGCACGAGCTAATGCTACTCTTTGTTGTTGACCTCCTGATAATTGCGATGGATATTTTTTATCATATCCACTCAATTCTACAACTTCTAGAACTTCTTTAACCTTCTTATCGATATTAGATTTACTTATATTTTTATTTTCTAATCCAAAAGCTATGTTTTTGTAAACATTCATATTTGGAAATAATGCATATGACTGAAAAACTATACCAAAATTTCTACTTTCAGGCGGTGAATTAGTCATATCCTTATCGTTTATTATTATTTTTCCATCATGTTTATCTTCAAGACCTGCAATTATCCTAAGTAATGTACTTTTACCACAACCACTTGGACCTAATAAACAGATAAACTCTCCTTTTTCAATGTCAATAGATATATCTTTTAGTACTTTGACTTGTCCATAACTTTTACTTACATTTTTTACTTGTAAAAAAGACATTTATAAAACCCCTCCCAAAGCCAACCTGAACTTAAATAGGTCTTCTCTATTTAAGCTCTTGCTTCCAAGTTCATAGTTATGCTGAGAATAATCCCCATGGTAATCTGAACCTCCTGTAACTACCAAGTTGTACTTCTTAGCATAAAAAAGTGATTCTTTTTCCAATTCTTTATTGTGTGAAGGATGATATGCTTCTATGCCATCTAATCCTACTTTTACCATATCTTCAATAGCACTAAAATTGTCCATTTGACCTGGATGGGCTAATACACAAATTCCACCAGAATTTTTTATAGCTTTTATTGCATCTCTATAATCCACATACTTTAAGGATACATATGCCTTACCATTTCCTCTGTGAAACAATTCTTTATATAGACTGGAATATATATTATCTGTATATCCTTTATCTATAAGAGCTTTCATTATGTGCTGTTTAAATATTCCAGTTTTTGATGAGTATTTCTTTACATCTTCTAGAGATATTTTGTATCCTAAATCTATAATTTTATTTACCATCTTAACGGATGCTTTATGTCTATCACATACCATTGGATTACATAGACTTTTTATTTCTTGACTATTTAAATCTATGTTATATCCTAGAATATGAACTCTTTTTCTATTTTTGTAATCATAAGCCGAGATTTCTATACCTGGTATTATTGTTATTCCATAATGTTCTCCAAGTACAAGAGCTTCATCTAATCCAGATAAAGTATCATGATTTGTTATTGCTAGTACATTTATATTCTTTTCTGATGCTTTTTTTATTATTTCTTCTGTAGTTAAATTATTATCTGATATACTTGTATGGCAATGTAAATCTGTTAACAATCTTTATACCTCCCTTTTATAAACTGTATTTCCATTTACAATAGTATTTACAATCTTTGGATATTCACTATCAATATCTACTAAAACTAAATCTGCCTTTTTATTTTCTTCTATGCTACCTCTTTCATCGTATATACCAACTGCTTTAGCTGGATTTGAAGTAAATAAATTGACTGCTCTATTTAAATTTTTAGTTTTTTCTGCAACTATACACATAGACTTTATCATAGCTGATGGAAGATAATCCGAACAAACAATGTCACAACAGTCTTCCAATATAGCATCCATTGCTGTTAAGTTGTTATTGTGAGATTTTCCCCTTACAATATTTGGTGCACCCAGACAAGTTAAGACACCTAGCTTCTTTGAATACTTTGCAACCTCAAGAGTTATAGGAAATTCAGATACATTGACTCCTATATTTTTTATAAAATCCATCTTTTCTAATGTATCATCATCATGTGAAGCAATATTTATATTTTTATTTTTTGCTTTTCCTATAACATTAGCTATTTTGTTCCAATCCAAATTATCATGTAAATCTACTAAACCATCTAGCCATGTATCAACATAATTTTCTGTAACTCCCCATACTTTAGTAGCATATTCTCTATAAAATTTTGGATTTGTATACTGACCTTGACCTGGAGAATGGTCCATTATTGATAAATAATCTATTTTATTTTCCTCTAATAATTCTGAAACCTTATCTAAACCTTCATGATATAATACTTCGTATCTTAGATGAACCTTATGATTTATACTCTTACTATCTACATTTTTGTATGAATCAATATTTTCAATCATCTTTAAAGAATTATCAATACTTCTAACCCCTATTCCATCACCTAAAGATATAGAATGATAAACTGTAGTTATTCCATTTGCAGGTAATTTTTTATCAAGTTCATAAAATGCCATATTAAATGGTAATAATGTACTTGGTCTTGGCTCTATTTCTTTTTCAATAGCATCACTATGAATATCTATGATACCAGGTATGACATACAAGTTTTTTGCATCTATTATTTCATCTATCTCATTAAAACCAAATGCATAGTCAATCTTATCATTTGATACTTTTTTTATTGTATCTCCTTCTATAATTAAATGAGCATTTTCAAGTATTGCATCTTCTAATACAATATTTGCATTATGAATTAGTTTTATCATCTAGGCTACCCCACTTTCACTCATAGTCCCTTTTGCCATAGTAAAGGTCTTATCTATAACAGTTTCCATAAATTCTATATCATGAAAAATTCCTATCATTGTAGTTCCTTGACTTTTAAGTTCCAACATTTTTTCTTTTACATATATTTTAGATTGATTATCAAGCGATGCAGTTGGTTCATCAAGTAACAAGAGTCTAGGTTTTTTAACCATAGCTTGAGCAAGATTTAATCTTAACTTTTCTCCACCAGAAAAATTATTTGGATAAGCATCCCATAAATTTTCCTTTATTTCAAATTGATTAAGTATATCTTTTGCCATATCATATGCACAAATTTTTTCAAACCCACTCTCAATTAATGAATGTATTACTAGTTCAATTGCAGTTATTCGTGGAAGTGTCTTTAAAAACTGTGATACATACCCTATTTCCTTTTTTCTAAGGTTTATCATTTCTCTGTCTCCAATTTTAGCCAAGTCTATATTCCCATATGTTTCTGAGTTAAAGATTATTTCTCCAGTTGTTGGTATGTATGTTTTGTAAATACTTTTTAATATAGTGGATTTACCTGCTCCAGATTTACCTATTATTCCTAAGAATTCCCCTTTTGAAACTTCAAAGCTTATATTATTACATGCCTTTATAGTTTTGTTCAATGCATGTAGTTCAAAATCTTTACTAAAATTATTTACTTCAAGTATAGTTTCTTTCATTTTATTCAAAGCCCCCATTTTACTTATTTACAAACAATATTTATAACAGTGAATTTATAAGTTGCTGAGTATATGGGTGTTGTGGGTCTTCCATTATTTGGTCTGTAAGACCAGACTCAATAACACTTCCATTTTTCATTACAATTGTCCTATCAGCAAGCATTTTGATAACATCAAAGTCATGAGATACAACTACCATAGAAATCTTCAGTTCTCTTTGAATTTCTCTTATTAAATCCAAAACTTCGGCTTGTACAGATACATCTAAACCTGTTGTAACTTCATCTAGTAGCAATATTGGAGGATTATTTGAAAGAGCTTTTGCTATTTGAACTCGTTGTTGCATTCCCCCACTAAAGTATTTTGGTTTATGGTCTATTCTCTCTACAGGTATGTTAGTTTTTATTAGAAGTTCTTTGGCTCTATCTCTTATTTTTTCAACGTTATATAAATTTGCCATTAATAATTTTTCTGCTATGTTACCACCACTGCTAAAATCCAAGTTTAAACCAAGATGAGGATTTTGATATACAATACCCATAAAATGATTCTTTATATACCTCTTTTTCTGGTCTGAAAGTTCTAATATATTTTCATCTTTATTGTAATGTGATATATATACCTCTCCACTGTTGGCATGTTCTTGAAAAAATAGTATTTTTAATAATGTACTTTTTCCTGAACCAGATTCACCTACAATACCAAGGACTTCCCCTTCATAAAGTTCTAGATTTACATTATTACATGCAACTATAGAGCCACAATATTTGCATATATTGTTACTTTCATATCCTGTGCTTTCAAAACACTTTTCACATCCATCTCCATAAATAAGATTGATATTTCTTCCTATTAATACTTGTTTATCTACATTTTCTATTCTTTTAGTTTTATTTATATTACTCATTCCAAGCACCTCCAATTGTCACATCTACACCGTTATTTCTTAACCTAACCTTTTCACAATAACTTGTATCTGAGCAACTATAGTACTTTTCATTAGTGTCACTATCATACACTTCATCCAAAAATGTGTTTGTACTTTTACATAAACTACAATACTTTCCTTCAAATTTTTCCTCTTCAAATTTATAATCTTCAAATTCTAAAGGTTCCACTTTTGTATATGGAGGAATTGCATATATCCTTTTTTCTCTTCCTGCACCAAATAAGAATAAATTGTCTGACATGTTTAATTTTTTTATGTCAAACCTTGGTATTGGAGATGGATTCATTAAATATCTATCATTTACTTTACATGGATATTCGGCTGCTATTGATATATCATCAAATCTAACTATATCTTCATAAAGATATACCCACATCCTGCTATAATCTTCTTCTGAATGCATTCTTCTCGTTTCAACTTCACTAGGTTCCACTATTCTAAGTGTTTCTGGTATTGGTACTTGAAATATCAGTATTTGGTTAGATTTTAGTTTTTCTTCTGGTATTCTATGTCTTGTTTGAATCAATGTAGCATCTAATGTATCTTTTGTGGTTTCTACATTACTTACATCTGCGACAAAGCTTCTTATATTACAAGCATTTGTAGAATCATCACTTCCTTGGTCAATTACTTTTACTACATCACTTTTACCAATTAATGATAGTGTCAGTTGTAGACCTCCAGTACCCCATCCTTTAGCTATAGGCAATTCTCTTGAACCAAAAGGAACTTGATAACCAGGTATTGATACTGCTTTTAATATTTTTCTTCTTATTTCCTTCTTCGTGTTTTCATCTAAAAAACCATAGTTATATATCACCTAAACTTACCTCCATAAACTATTTTATTCTTTCTACATCCGCTTTAAAATCTACATAATGAGGAAGCTTAAAGTGAGATATAAATCCTAATGAATCTATTCCATCTATATGAAGCAATACAAATTCTTCATCTTGTGCTAGTTTTTCACTATTTGGTTCTAGAGATTTATCTAGTATAGCCATAGATATAGCCTTATTCTCGTTGTTCCCCATACAAAGACCATATCCTAAAGACATTTTATTTCTATCTTCTGAACTTTTTTTAGAATTTTCAGTCTTGTTTTGTGATGCATTGGAAACTATTTCACATTCAGTAACCAACATGTCACCAACTGTTATTTGCTCATCTTCATAGATAGGATGTTTTATTTTTATAGATACATTACCTGTTCTAAGTTCACTTATATATGGATGTTCATCACCAAAACCTCTTACAATAGCATAAGCAAAACCTGATACCACTCCACTTTCACCTCTGGTTAAAGCCTGTAATTTTGCCGACCTAGAAACTGGAAATCTTAGACTATTTCTTGTGATATCATCTATCACTTCCTCTGATTTATCTTCACACACTTCCTCTTGTAATAAATTTTCTTCTCTAAATATATTAGATATCTTTGTAAACTTAGGTATTTCATCCACTTTTTCTAATTCATTTATGAAACTATCTTTAAAGTCTCTATTCTTTTTTTCGTCTTCTTTTAATAATTCTACATTTAGTATTCTATTCTCATAATCTCTTGTTGCTCCAAGATATTGACCTCCTGGTATATCTTTAAATGTAGCTGATATTCTCCTCTTTATTCTCATTTCTTCTGTGTTTATAGGTTCTGAATATGTAACTCTAGGCATTGTTGACCTTAAAGCTCTTATATAGAAAGATGCTTCTAATATATCACCTTGAGCTTGTTTTATAGCTAATGCAGATAGTTCCTTGTTGTATAAACTACCTTCAGACATTACTTTATCTACAGCATAAGACATCTGCTCTTTAATCTGCTTTACATCTATAGGCAAACTCTCTCCTTTTACTCTATAAAATTCAAGTATATTTTTAGCCTGTAATATAGCTTCTTCTCCACCTTTAACTGCTACATAAGCCATTTTTATAGTACCTCCCAACTTAATTTTGACGACCTTGGTATAAAAACAAGTTCTCCTTTTTTATCCACTAAAATCAAATCTACTCCTATTGGATAATCTTTATTTATAGTAGATAATCTTTCTAGAAATTCTTTTTTAACTCCATCTATATATAAACTATTTTTAGATTTTATACCAGGACCACTTAAATCAAGTTTTATATACTTAATTTGATAATCTATTGATAAATCATTTACTTGATGTATTATAGTTGCACTCTCATCTGGATATTCAAAAGAACCTATTCTAACTTGCAGTATATCTATTTCTGAATTAATATCTAAAAATAGATAATCTGACTTTTTATAATCTACTTGATTTGACATTGTAAGTGCTCTTATGTTTTTTATATCTTCTTGAGTATGATTTTCTACATAGAAGGTAACCTCTTGGTCTAATAGAGTAATTGCTATACCAATTGCTCCATTTGATAGTTTTGTATTATTTTCTATATTTATATTATCTATGTTATTTAATTTCCCAGGAAATGAAGCACTATCTAGCAGTTTTCTATATATTTCTTGTGTATAATTTACCATGATTCTCCTCCTATTTAATCCATAGTATTGAATTGAACTTTTGTTTTATTAATCAAACTAAACTCGTCAATAATCTCTTGCTCATATCTTAAGCTCTCTTCATATACACTTTTATTTATATAATTTTTTAACTCATCAAATTTAGTGTTATTGCTATGTAAAACTGCATCTATAGCTGCTAAATAAACAACTTTCTTATCATCATTTTCTGCAACTATTCCATAACCTAAACTTTCATCCACCTTTACACTACATTCTGTCACTAATATCTCTCCTAAATTAAATGTTGCATTATTTACACTTTCATTAGCTCTTACCATCACTGTAGCTAAGTTAGGTTCTTTGATTATAGAAATACTTGATATGTTTTTTATCATTGAATATATTTTTTCTAGTTTCCCTAAATCCATATTTATCAATATCTTAGTACTATCAACTGTATACAAGATTTTGCCTCCTTAATTTACTTTTCGTTTACTTACCTAAGAATATAATAAACAACTTAAGTTAAATAGATATTATGTTTCAGTTAATTCTAATGGATATCTTGTAAATTCTTTTTTAACAATGTTAAGAAATTATATATTGAAAATGTAAATTAAATCACTAGAAATAAAAAAGTAGGTTTTCCCAAAATAGATATAATCACCTTTTTCATTGTTAAAATGATGAAAATATATTTGATTTCATAAAAAAAAGAGTGCCTCATGAACTAAAAAGTTCGTCTTGAGACACTCCCTCATTTTGTACTTATAATGATTTATTTTAATATATCATTATAAGTTTTAATTGTTTATTTTATATTAAAAAACTTTTTTGCATTTTCTTTTGTAGCTCTACATACTTCTTCATATGATATACCTTTTTCTTGAGCTATTTTATCAGCAACAAAAGCTACTTGAGAAGGGTTATTTCTCTTTCCTCTGTGTGGCTCTGGTGACATATATGGTGAATCAGTCTCTATAAACAGCCTTTCCAGAGGAATTTCTCTTACTACTTCTCTAGTTTTCTTATTATTCTTAAAAGTAACTGTTCCTGGAATTGATATATAACAACCCATTTTAACATATTCTCTAGCTAATTCCACATTGCCACTATAACAATGGAGTACACACCCTATTTCAGGACTTTTAGTACTTTTTATTATCTCAAAAGTATCTCCATGTGCATCTCTATCATGTATTATTATTGGAAGTTTTAACTCATTAGCTAACTCAATTTGCTTCTTAAACCACTCTTTTTGCTCTTCTCTTGGAGAATAATCATAATAATAATCTAACCCAATTTCTCCAATAGCTACAACTTTTTCATTTTCAGTTGCAAGTTTTCTTAAAGTATCTATTGCTGTATCATCTAGCTTTGATACATCATGTGGATGTACTCCAACTGCTGAATATATAAAATCATACTTTTTTGCTAGTTCAATTGCTGTTATTGATGTTTCTATATCTGCACCTGGATTTACAACTAAATCTACACCTTTTTCTTTTAATGAACCAATAAGTTCATCTCTATCTTCATCAAAACTTTCATCGTTTAAATGTGCATGTGAGTCAAATAACATTTTTAATCTCCTTACTGTTTAATTGCCTATTAACGAACCTCGCATCCATCTTTAGCCCCTTGTGTAAATGGTAGAACATATGGGTCTCCATCATCACCTGCTGCTAGTATCATACCTTGAGATTCTACACCTCTTAATTTGACTGGTTTTAAGTTACATACTACTGTAACTTCCTTACCTACCAAGTCTTCTGGCTTATAGTATTCAGCTATTCCTGATACTATTTGTCTTGTTTCTGGTCCAATTTTAACTTGTGATACTAATAATTTATTTGCTTTTGGATGCTTTTCACAGCTTATTATTTTTCCTACTCTAAGCTCTATTTTATCTAAGTCATCAATAGTAATTTCTTCTTTATGCTCTAATGGCTTTTCTTCTACTGGAGGTTTCCCAGAAAACATCTTAGTTAATTCTTCTATTTCCTTTTCTACATCTAATCTTGGGAATAAAGGTTCACCTTTAAATACCTTTACATTTTCGCCAATAAGACCAAATGTTTTTGTACTTTCCCATGTAGTTATATCATCTTGACCTTTTATTCCTATATGCTCATATATCTTATTTGCTGTTTCATTCATTATAGGATTTATTAATGTTGCAATTATTCTTATAGATTCACATAAATTATATAAAACTGTGTCTAATTCATCTTTCTTAGTTTCATCTTTAGCTAGTGCCCAAGGCATAGTCTCATCTATATATTTATTAGTTCTTCTAACTAATTTCCATACACTCTCTAATGCTTCATGGAATTGCATTTTGTCCATTTCAGCTTCAAAGTTTTCTCTAGTTGATACAGCTTGCTCTTTTAAATCTGCATCAAAGTCAGTTGAAACTTTTACTGTTGGTATTATACCATTATTATACTTTTCAACCATGGCTACTGTTCTGCTTATTAAGTTTCCTAAATCATTTGCTAGGTCATAATTTATTCTTGTTACAAAATTTCTATGAGTATAACTTCCATCTTGTCCAAATGCAAACTCTCTTAATAAGAAATATTTAAGTGTATCTATTCCATATCTTTCTATTATAGGTTCTGGATAAACCACATTACCTTTTGATTTACTCATCTTATCATCAGCAAATAATATCCATCCATGTCCAAATACTTGCTTTGGAACTTCTAAACCTAAAGCCATTAAAAGTGCTGGCCATATTATTGTATGGAATCTCACTATTTCTTTACCTACTATTTGAACATTTGCAGGCCAATATTTTTTGAATTCTTCATCATTGTCAGTCATATATCCTAATGCTGTTATGTAATTACATAAAGCATCTACCCATACATAAATTACATGTTTTTCATCAAAAGGAACTTTTATACCCCAGTCAAAAGTCGTTCTTGTTACGCTTAAGTCCTCTAATCCTTTATCTAAAAAGTTTGCTACCATTTCGTTTTTTCTAGCAGCAGGGAAACAGAAGCTATCATCCTTAAATAACTCTTTTAATCTATCTTCATATTTAGATAGTCTAAAGAAATAAGATTCTTCTTTCACTAAATATGTTTCTCTTCCACAATCAGGGCATTTATTTCCTTCCAATAATTGAGATTCTGTCCAGAAACTTTCACAAGGAGTACAATATCTACCTTCATATTCTCCTTTATATATATCACCTTGCTCATATAATTTAGTAAATATTTTTTGTATTATGTCTGTATGTCTTTTTTCTGTTGTTCTTATAAAATCATCATAAGATATATCCATAGTATTCCATAAAGCCTTTATATCTTTTATCATTCCATCAAGATATTCTATCTCTGACATTCCTTGTTCTATAGCTTTCTTTTGGATTTTTTCACCATGCTCATCTGTTCCTGTTAAGAACTTTACATCGTATCCACAAAAACGCTTAAATCTAGCTATCGTATCTGCTGCTACTGTTGAATAAGTATGACCTATGTGTAATCCTCCACTTGGATAGTATATTGGTGTTGTTACATAAAAACTCGGTTTGCTCATATTATTTACCTCCTAATTTTTTTATCGTTCTAGTTTTATAAATATTTCATTGAAATAATAAAAAATCGCCTCCTATGAGCTAACATAGGGGCGAGATTATTCACGGTACCACCCTAATTCATCTATAATAATTATGTTTCACATGAAATGTAGAAATTCACTTTATAGACATCTTAGTAGACTATAACGTGCCCAACCGTTTTATCCTAGCATATATGCTCAGATAAAAAGCTCCAAGACCATCTTCAATAAAGCTTTTGACACTAGCTTTCACCTAACCTAGCTCTCTGATAGAAAAAACCTTTATTTACTCTTCTTTTCATAGCTTATAATTTATATTACTATTTATTTCTATATAATCACTATATTATAAAATTTTTCCCACATTGTCAACAAATTATACAAATATTACATAGCAAATAAAAACAGCTGCTATAACACCAGCGACATGACTAATCATAGCACATGACAATGTATGCCTAGTATTTTTTATCTTTAGACTTCCATAGTATATTGCCATTGTATAAAAGATAGTTTCAGAAGAACCTACAATTGTAGCACCCATTTTTTCTACTAAACTACCTATTCCAACCCTATTTGCAAGTTCACTATACATACCTAAAGCACCACTTCCAGATAAAGGTTTTACACTTATCAGACCTATTAATTCTTTTGGTATACTCATCATATTAGCTATTGGTGTAAATAACCATTCTAACATATCAAGACCTTTACCTGTTTTGAATATTCCTATTGCCAGGAATATTCCTATTATATATGGTAATATGTCCCATGCTGCCTTTAGCCCATCAATTGCCCCTTTTACAAAACTATCATACACATCTATTTTTTTATATTTACCATAAACTACTATGTACAAAATTATTATTGGTATAAGTAAGTTTGAAAACACTTCCATGTATCTACATCCCCTTTATCTATATCTTCTTTGAAAAAATTTACATGTTATTATCGCTATTACTGTAGATATAATGGTTGCAAATAAGGTTGTAAAAATTATTTCACTTGGATTTTGAGCTCCCATATCCATCCTTAATTTAATTATGGTAAATGGAATTATTTGTATAGATGATATATTTATTACCATAAACATAATCATATCATTAGTTGCTGTATCTTTTTTGTTGTTTAAAGTTTGAAGCTCACTCATTGCCTTTAAACCAAATGCGGTTGCACCATTTCCAGCACCCAGCATATTTAAAGCAATGTTCATAACTATATAAGACATTGCTTTGTGACCTTTTGGAATAGAAGGAAATAATCTTCTCATTATAGGATTTAATTTCTGGCCTATCTTTTCGATTAGACCTGATTCTTTTGCAATATTCATTACACCCATCCAAAGTGCCATTATACCAGCTAGACTTATTGCAAATTCTATACCTTTTGATGTTTCACTTAATATAACTTTATTTAATTCACCCATATTTTTAGAAATCAAACTTCCTATTATTCCTATTGATACCATATAAAACCATATTTTTCCTATCCTAATCATCCTCCTCTTTAAATAATTTTATGATAGTTAGGTAATACTTTATACTTGAAAGTTGTACTATATTATGTTTTAGTATAAGTGTGGGAGTTTTTATAATTTTTAATATTTAATAATAATTAAGGAGAGAAATAATGAGAAATCTAACACTTCTTACTGATTTATATCAGCTGACTATGTTAAATGGCTATTTTGAAAAAAATATTCACGAAGACATTGTTGTATTCGATATGTTTTTTAGAAAAAACGCTTGTGATGGAGGGTATACTATAGTTTGTGGTATTGATCAGGTTGTTGAATACATAGATAATCTTCATTTCTCAGATGAAGATTTAGAGTACTTAAAAAGCTTAAATTTATTTTCTGATAAGTTTCTAAAGTTTTTAAAAGAATTTAAGTTCACAGGAGATATATATGCTGTTGAAGAAGGAACTATCATGTTTCCTAATGAGCCATTGATTACTGTTAAGGCACCTTTATATCAAGCTCAACTTATTGAAACAGCATTGTTGACAATAGTCAATTTTCAATCTCTTATTGCTACTAAAGCCTCTAGAGTTTGTTTTGCAGCTCAAGGAGACCCTGTATTTGAATTTGGATTACGCCGTGCACAAGGTGCAGATGCAGGTATATATGGTGCTAGAGCTGCTGTAGTTGGTGGTTGTACTGGAACTGCAAATGTATTAGCTGGGAAAATGTTTGATATACCTATAATTGGTACACATGCTCATAGTTGGGTACAAAAATTTGATACTGAACTTGATGCATTCCAAGCATATGCTGATGTTTATCCAGACAAATGCTTACTACTTGTAGATACTTATGATGTATTAAACAGTGGTGTACCTAATGCAATAAAAGTATTTAAAAATATTTCCGAAAAAGGATACAAACCTATGGGTATAAGACTAGATTCTGGAGATTTAGCTTATTTATCTAAAGAAGCAAAAAAACAATTAGATAGTGCTGGTTTTTCAGATATTAGCATTACTGCATCTAATGACCTTGATGAATACACTATATCATCACTTAAAGCAGAAGGAGCTACTATAAATTCATGGGGAGTAGGCACAAAGCTCATTACATCTTTCGATTCACCTTCTCTTGGAGGAGTTTACAAATTAGCTGCATCTTGTGAAAATGGAACTCTTGAACCTAAGATAAAAATTTCTGAAAATCCAGAGAAAATAAATAATCCTGGTTACAAGAAAGTTATAAGAATATATAACGAAGACAATAAAGCAGAGGCAGATTTAATTATGTTACATGATGAAGTTATAGATGAATCTAAACCTTTAGAAATCTTCCATCCTACATATACATGGAAAACGAAGATATTTACAAACTATAAAGTTAAAGAGCTTCTTAAACCATTGTATATAAAAGGAATATGCAAATATAATAAAAAACCTGTTCTTGAAATAAAAAATCATGTACAATATGAATTAAGTACTATCTGGGAACAATACAAAAGACTTTCAAAACCACACATTTATAAGGTTGATTTATCTAGAAATCTTTGGTATTTAAAAACAAAAATGATAGATTCTAAAA
The DNA here is from genome assembly GCF_056688955.1 of Clostridioides sp. LIBA-6822. Lineage (NCBI taxonomy): Bacteria > Bacillati > Bacillota > Clostridia > Peptostreptococcales > Peptostreptococcaceae > Clostridioides > Clostridioides sp. LIBA-6822. Next base: position 4,186,515 of record NZ_CP196995.1, read on the forward strand.
AAGTTTTATAGCATTAATTATTTTTATTTAAGGGGGACTGTTTATTTATGGATGTTACAGATTATAGAATCATAGAAATTTTACAGGATGATGGGAGAATTTCTATGAAGGACTTAGGAAAAATAGTTGGTTTAACTTCTCCTGCAGTTTCAGAAAGAGTCAAAAGATTAGAAGAATCTGGTGTTATAGAAGGGTATAAGGCTATTGTTAACCCAGATTCATTAGGTAGAGTTATAAAGGCATTTATTCATATTTCTCTTCCAAGTAATGGATATACAGAGTTCATTGAATCAGCTGGAAAGGACCCTAGAATTGTAGAATGTCACCATATAACAGGTGATGATTGCTTACTTTTAAAAGTCATTGTAAAAGATATGTACGAATTAGAAAATGTGATTGATACTATAAAGAAAATAGGCTCTACTAAGACCTCTGTTATACTATCAACACCAATACAAGCAAAATCAATATTGTAATATAAGTTAAATACTAATGGTTTATTGACTAATAGACCATTAAGTATTCTTAATGAGATTCCAATTTTTGATATAAAAAAAGTTGTCTTTCATAATTTTATAACAAAGACAACTTCTTTTATGTTTTTGAAATCTACATATTTTAAACTTTATCTAACCATTTAAAATTCAATTATGTTAACTAAATTTATACATGCGTATAATTACTCTTATACAAGTAATTTGTTAGAATGTATTCCATATATGTCTTTAATACACTCACTTCTTCACTTTTATCTAATAGTTTTATTGTAGAAACTATATCTGCATATCCAAGAAGTATTATGCCTATAGTATCTTCATCCACTAGATTAAATACATTAATTAATTCTTTTCTACTCAAATCATTTTTCTTATACAAGGACAGCAGTATCATGTGATATCTTACATATTTGCTTATAAGTTTATATGTCTCTGTTGATAAATCTAACTTTATCCCCATATTGTCTATTATTTGGGCACCTATTTTTTCATGATTTGTAAAATGAACTCTTCCTGTTTCATCTAAGGTCATACTATCAGGCTTACCTATATCATGTAGAAATATTCCTAACTTTAGTGCATGTAACTTATTTATACCATCCCCAATACATACATTTAAATAATTTGATACATGTTCTCTTAAATGTATTGGAAAAAAAGCTTTATCATTTAACACTATTTCTAATTCTCTTAATGCATTTATAGAGTGTTCAAAGCAATTAACAACATGATACTTACATTCTCCTACAGACTTCATACATTTTACTTTAGGTATTATTTTTTCTAGTTCTTCCTTTTCATCTAGCTCTACAAACGTTTTGTGTGTATATTTTCTCTTTAAACTCTCTATTATAATTTTTTCTATTTCCATAAAATCACCTCAGATTCAGGTTTTATAAATCCAGGACTTGTTTATAAACTACATCCTTTTTTAATTTTCTATCTTTACAAACTATTTTTATTGCATCTTTTTTGTTCATACCACTTTCAATTAGTTTTAAAACATATTCCCTGTCTGTAAGAGCATCATAATCTTCTTTTTTTGACTTTTCACCATGAAATCCTTCTACGATTAATACGAACTCGCCTCTTACTTCTTTTTCATCAAATATTTTTATAACAGTTTCTATATCTTCTCTGATTATCTCTTGATATTTTTTTGTAAGTTCTCTATTTATGGAAATTTTTCTATTTCCAAGAATCTTAAACATATCTTTTAGTGTATCCTTCAATCTATGTGGTGATTCATAAAAAATTATAGTTCTACTTTCTTCTTTTATTTTTTCTAGTTGCCCTTTTCTAACTTTTTTATCTCTATCTAAAAAGCCCTCAAAAACGAATTTATGTGTATCCATACCAGAACCAACCAAAGCAGTTACAAATGCTGTTGCACCTGGTAAAACTTCTATTTCTATATTGTTTTGTATAGCTTGTTTTATTATTTCTTCTCCTGGGTCAGATATCCCAGGCATACCTGCATCGCTTATCAAGGCTATATTTTCGCCATCAATTAGTTTATTTATTAAATAATCACCCTTTGAATCTTTATTGTGTTCATGATAACTAGTCAAAGGCTTTGAGATTTCAAAATGATTTAAAAGCTTTATACTATGTCTTGTATCTTCTGCTGCAATTAAATCCACTTCTTTTAATACTCTTAAAGTTCTATATGTTATATCCTCTAAGTTTCCTATTGGTGTTGGACATATGTACAATTTCCCACTCATCTATAACTCTCCTATATCTTCATTATTATATATTGCTTTTAATTCTTTTGTATAATTCCCATCTTCTCCATAAACATACAATGGGTCTAATATTTTAAGCTCTGGTCTTCCATCTTTTACAAATTGAACTAAAACCAAATTAGGTGCTTTTTTAGGTCTTGGATGTACAAATTGGATAACTTTTGGCTCTAGTTTATATTTTCGCCCTAAAGTTATTATATCAACCAACCTTGTTGGCCTATGTATCATGAAAAACTTTCCTCTAGGCATAACTAATCTAGATGCAGCTTTGATTACATCTTCTAAATTACACTTTACTTCATGTCTTGATATTGCTTTTTTATCATTTGGATTTTTTATTCCATCGATATGCATATATGGAGGATTTGATGTAACTACATGATAACCATTTATATCTAAAACTTTATCTATAGATTTTATATCCTCATTTATAATCTCAACTCTTTCTTCCAAATTATTTAATTTTACAGAACGAGTTGCCATTTCATATACATCTTCTTGTATTTCTACACCAATAATTTTTTTAGCTTCACTTTTTCCTGCTATTAAAATAGGTATGATTCCTGTTCCTGTACCTAGGTCTACAACTTTAGCATCTTTTTTTATTTTAGTAAAATTAGCTAATAAAACTGCATCTATACCAAAACAAAATCCATTAGTATCTTGTATAAGTCTAAGACCTTTTAATTGTAAATCATCTATTCTTTCTGAATCTTTTAATTGCATATTCATAAACGCTCCTCAAATATTAATAACTTCAAGTATTATTTGCTTTAAAAAAGGTAGGAAAAGCCCTACCTTAAATTTAATCTTCTAATTTCTTTAACTCTCTTAGTGTGGCTTCATCTAATCCATCATTATCTTTGCATTTACCGCCACAGCCATCACATTTTTTAGGCTCTCTAAGTATTTTTATCTCTTCTCTTGTATATATCTTTACTGTTTTATCCTGAAACTCTACTTTAATTTGCTCTAATAGAGGATTTACTTCTACAACTTTTCCTTTTCCATCATCTGATTGCACTAGTGCACCTACAATAGGCATTTTTTCTATCGCCTCACTATATACATCATGCTCATATTTTAAACAGCAGAACAATCTTCCACATATTCCAGATATTTTTGTTGGATTTAAAGACAAGCTTTGATCTTTTGCCATCTTTATTGAAACTGGTTGAAAATCACCCAACCATGATGAACAGCAAAGTTTTCTACCACAAGGTCCTAGACCTCCTATGGATTTTGCTTCATCTCTAACACCAATTTGTCTAAGCTCTATTCTCGTTTTAAATATAGCAGCTAAATCTTTTACAAGTTCTCTAAAGTCTATTCTTCCTTCTGCTGTAAAGTAAAAAATCAATTTATTTCTATCAAAAGTATATTCACAATCTATTAGAAACATTGTTAACTCATGTTCTTTTATTTTTTGTTGGCATAATTCAAAGGTTTCTTTTGCCTTTTCTTTATTTTCTAGATATATTTTTTTATCTTCTTCTGTAGCTATTCTTATAATTGGTTTTAAAGGGGAAACTAGTTCGCTCTCATCCATTTCTTTTGGCCCTACTACTACTTTTCCATACTCTAAACCTCTTGCAGTTTCTACAACTACATCCATTTCTTGCTCTATATTAAAATCAACAGGGTCAAAATAATATATTTTTCCTGCACTTTTAAACCTTATACCTACTATTTTTATCATTTAATCACCTCGTATATATTTAAAGACATAACTTGTATGCTTATATTGAAATTGCAATTGCTCTTTATTTTACTCTTTGCATCTTCTATTATATCAATAATCTTAGACAATTGAGAATAACTAATTTTTCCACTCATATTTTGAATAAAAACTAGCTTATCTACATTTATTAGCATATTTTTATTAACATTTTCTTTTAATAGGATAATATCTCGAAAATAGTTTATCATAATATCCAATAAACTTATAATCTTACCTCTGTATTTTTCCATATTATTTGGTATGTTTAGAATCTCTACTATGTTTTTATCTAACATTACTTGAATATACTGTTGTATATCTTCTCTCATCACTGAAAACTCAGTAGACTGAGATAGATTTAAAGCATTCTCAATACTTCCCCTTGAAAAAGTAGCCAACAGTTGAGCTCTTTCTTCCTCTATACCTGCATTTATCAAATAATTTTTTAAATCTTGCATTGGTATAGGTGAGAACTTTATTATATCACATCTAGATTTTATAGTTTCTAATAAAGATTCTTTGTTGTTTGTGACTAAGATTATTATAGCATAATTTGGAGGTTCCTCCAGTGTCTTTAAAAGTGCATTTTGGGCTTCTACAGTCATTTTTTCAGCATTGTTAATTATATATATTTTATAGTCCTTATGAGGTCTTATTACTATGTCTGATTGTAAACTTCTGATTTGAGCTATTTTTATGCTATTTCCATCTGGCTTTATGAGTACATAGTCTGGACTGTTTTCTAGATTTACATAGTCAAGCAACAGCTTGGATAGTTCATCAGCAAACTTCTTTTTCCCTATCCCATCTATTCCCTCAAACATATACGCATTATTAAGTTTATTTTTCTTTATAGAATTTGTTAAATATTTCTTTGCAAAACTTTGCCCTATAATATTTTCAAAATACATATTTATCTCTCCATAGATTTTATTGAATCAAGAACTATTTCATAAACTTCATTATGTATACTTTCAATACTTCTCAATTCGTTATCTGAAACACAATTTATTTTTTTCCAATTATATTTATCTGCTATGTATAAAGCATTATTATAAGATTTCTTTAAATACTCTATATCACTTTCATGAATATCTTTTTCTTCTTCTCCTGTAATCTTATTTTTTCTATTTTCCATAAGTTTCTCACTAAACTCAATAGGGACATCTAGAAATATAACACAATCAGGTTGTGGTATCTTAAATAAATTAAATTCATAATCAGCTAACCAGTTCAAATATTCTTCTCTATCAGAAGCATCCATTTTAGAAGCCTGGTGTACCATATTAGAAGTTGTATATCTATCTGCGATAATTATTCCACCTTCATTGTAAAACTTCTCCCAATCGGTTTTAAATGAAGCATATCTATCTGCAGTAAAAAAAGTTGATGCTATATATGGGTCTACATCTGAGGCATTTTTACCAAAATCTCCTTTTAAATACATTTTTACCAAAGCAGATGATGGAGACTCATAATTTGGATATTCTACCTTCTTAATCATATAGCCTTCTTTTTCTAATCTTTCATATAATTTTTTTGTCTGAGTTGCCTTTCCACTTGCATCTGAACCACTTTCTATAATTATTAACTTACCTTTCATTTTCATATCCTCCATACAAACACTTTTTACTTTTTAATATAATTTTTATTTAGACAACTTTATATAAATATTCTATACATTACTTATTACAACTATAAGTTTTTTACTTCGCATTATAATTCTAAACTTTGTATTATAAATTTAAATATTTTCTAAATCTATTACTTCTATAAAATTTAAATCTACATCTTTTAATCCACTTACAACCATACCTTTAGAATTACAGAATATTAAATAATCTATTATTTCTTTGCTGATAATTTCTCCAGGAGATATTATGCTTATTCCAGGTGGATATGGGACTATACACTCACCACAGACTTTACCTATGCTGTCATATATTTTAACACTTTTTTTAGTTTTATAAAATGCTTCTCTAGGTGTTAATATTTTCTTTGGAATAAGAGTGGGATATTTTTTATTTTCTAACTTTGTAAATTTAAAGTCTTCTTTTACAATATTGTTCAATGCTGTTTCTAAACTATTGAAATCATTAGTACTATTTCCTATCGTGCATATTAAAAGAACTCCATAATAATTAGATAATTCTACTTGTATATTATATTTATTTCTTAGAATATTTTCTAGTTCATAACCTGTTAGACCTATATTTCTAGAAGATATAAATATTTTTGTTTTATCATTTGTATCGTATATCTCAATATTTTTATTAATATTATTCTTAAAAACTCTAATTTTATTTAAAAGCTCTTTCATTAGTTCTTGTCCCCTATTTTCATATATATCTACTGCTAATTCCAAAGAAGATAACAATATATATGAAGGACTTGAAGATTCTGTAATTCTCAACATATTTAAGAGTTTATCTATGTCAATTCTATTTCCTTTTATATGTATCATTGATGATTGGGTAAATGATGGAAGTGTTTTATGAGTACTCTGCACAACTATATCTGCACCTTGCTCAAGAGCTGTTTTAGGAAGTCTATCACTAAGACCTAAATGAGCACCATGTGCTTCATCTATTATCACCACCATTTTTTTATCATGTGCATAATTACAAATATATTCTAAATCATATGTCATTCCATAATATGTAGGATACGTAAGAAGTACTGCTTTTGCATCTAAATTTTTATCTATTACATCAATTACATTATTTATGGATATTCCCTTTAAGACATTCGTATCTTCACTTATCTCACAAGAAATATACTCTATATCTATATCTCCCAAAATACATGCATTTATAACAGACTGATGACAATCTCTATTTACAATTATTTTACTTTTAGGAGTGCACACTGACATTATCGCGGACTGTATTCCACAACTGCTCCCGTTCACTAGATAATATGTATAATCGCTTTTAAATACTCTTGAGGCTTTCTTCTGAGAACTCTTTATAATCCCTTCTGGCGAATGCAAGTTATCTGTTCCTAATATTTCAGTAGTATCCATTTTATACAAATTTTCTAATACATTTCTATATCCTAATTTCTCATAAATTCTGCCCTTTTTATGACCAGGCATATGAAAAGATATCACTTCTTCATCTACAATCTTACTTAATTCATTAATTATAAACATATATTATATAATACTCCTTTTTTCACATAGTATTTCTTTTTTCATAATACATCTTTTTAAAAACTTCAATTCTTATCTATTTTACCATTAAAAAAGATACAAATTAAGATTTTTATAAAATTAAATACCTCATCCTAAATATTTAGAATGAGGCATTTAATATAAAAGTACAAATTAAATTATTCTCTATCATCAGACATTAAGCTTGGTATTAAGTATAATCCAGCTAAACCTACAATGAAGTATATTATTCTACTTACCATTTCATATGTTCCACCAAAAATACTACCTATTAAATCTGTACCTAGGATACCAATTCCTCCCCAGTTAAGTGCACCGATTATGGCTAAGATTAAAGCAACTTTTTTCATTTCTATCACTCCTCAAGAATTAAATTTTTATAATAATCCATAATTCCTGTGTTTAGTTTTCCCGAAATAAAAAAAGAAATACATATTTTTTGTCTTTTTTTACAAAAAATAAAAAAATTACGTGGCTACGTCCTACTCTCCCAGGCAGTTTCCCACCAAGTACCATCAGCGCTAGAGAGCTTAACTTCTGTGTTCGGAATGGGAACAGGTGTATCCTCTCTGCTATTGTAACCACATAATCTTTATGCTTAATATTTCTATTAAGTTATTAGAATCTAGTAATACTAGTTTCTTTAGAGTTAGCACTCTAAAAACTACATATATATTTTACTGAATGGACATCAAATAATTTGGTCAAGTCCTCGACCTATTAGTATCGATAAGCTAAATACATTGCTGCACTTACACCTTCGACCTATCAACCAGATAGTCTTTCTGGGGTCTTACCCTTGCGGTGGGAAATCTTATCTTGAAGTTGGCTTCGCGCTTAGATGCTTTCAGCGCTTATCCATTCCGTACATAGCTACCCAGCTATGCCCTTGGCAGAACAACTGGTACACCAGAGGTACGTCCATCCCGGTCCTCTCGTACTAAGGACAGGTCTTCTCAAATTTCCTACGCCTGCGACGGATAGGGACCGAACTGTCTCACGACGTTCTGAACCCAGCTCGCGTACCACTTTAATGGGCGAACAGCCCAACCCTTGGGACCTACTACAGCCCCAGGATGTGATGAGCCGACATCGAGGTGCCAAACCTCCCCGTCGATGTGGACTCTTGGGGGAGATAAGCCTGTTATCCCCAGGGTAGCTTTTATCCGTTGAGCGATGGCCCTTCCACGCAGAACCACCGGATCACTAAGTCCGATTTTCATCCTTGCTCGACCTGTATGTCTTGCAATCAAGCTCTCTTTTGCCTTTACACTCTACGTACGATTTCCGACCGTACTGAGAGAACCTTTGAGCGCCTCCGTTACCTTTTGGGAGGCGACCGCCCCAGTCAAACTGCCCACCTGACAGTGTCCCAAGACCAGATTCATGGCCTATGGTTAGAGTCCCAGTACTACAAGGGTGGTATCCCAAGGATGGCTCCGCCAAAACTGGCGTCCTGGTTTCAAAGCCTCCCACCTATCCTGTACATGTAGTACCAAGACCCAATGTCAAGCTACAGTAAAGCTCCATGGGGTCTTTCCGTCCTGTCGCAGGTATCCGGCATCTTCACCGGAATTACAATTTCACCGAGTCTGTTGTTGAGACAGTGCCCAAATCGTTACGCCTTTCGTGCGGGTCGGAACTTACCCGACAAGGAATTTCGCTACCTTAGGACCGTTATAGTTACGGCCGCCGTTTACTGGGGCTTAAGTTCACTGCTTCGATTGCTCTAACAGATCCCCTTAACCTTCCAGCACCGGGCAGGCGTCAGCTCCTATACATCGTCTTGCGACTTAGCAGAAACCTATGTTTTTGGTAAACAGTCGCTTGGGCCTATTCTCTGCGGCCACCGGATGGTGGCACCCCTTATCCCTAAGTTACGGGGTCATTTTGCCGAGTTCCTTAACAACAGTTCTCTCGCGGGCCTTAGGATACTCTCCTCACCCACCTGTGTCGGTTTGCGGTACGGGTACCTTTAACCTCGATAGAGACTTTTCTTGACAGTGTGAAATCAGCTACTTCGCTACTAAATTTCGCTCCCCATCACATCCCAGCATTATCAAAGCGGATTTACCTACTCTGACTGCCTCAATGCTTGGGCACACATAACCAACAGTGTGCTTAGCTTATCCTACTGTGTCATCCCATCTCTCAAATGGTTATCGGTAGTACAGGAATATCAACCTGTTGTCCATCACCTACGCCTTTCGGCCTCAGCTTAGGTCCCGACTAACCCAGGGCGGACGAACCTTCCCCTGGAAACCTTGGGTTTACGGCCTGTGGGATTCTCACCCACATCTCGCTACTCATGCCAACATTCTCACTCCCATACTGTCCACATGTCCTTACGGTCATGCTTCAACCCGTATGGGAAGCTCCCCTACCCATCATAATGATGCCGTAGCTTCGGTAGTAAGTTTTAGCCCCGGAAATCTTCGGCGCAGGATCACTCGACCAGTGAGCTATTACGCACTCTTTGAATGAGTGGCTGCTTCTAAGCCAACATCCTGGTTGTCTGTGCAATCCCACATCCTTTACCACTTAACTTACATTTAGGGACCTTAGCTGACGATCTGGGCTGTTGCCCTTTCGACTATGAATCTTATCACCCACAGTCTGACTCCCAAGTATAAGATGACGGCATTCGGAGTTTGATAGTCTTCGGTAGGTGCAATACCCCCTAGGACATTCAGTGCTCTACCTCCGTATCTCTCACCTTGAGGCTAGCCCTAAAGCTATTTCGGGGAGAACCAGCTATCTCCGGGCTCGATTGGAATTTCACCGCTACCCACAAGTCATCCCCGAGCTTTTCAACGCTCGTGGGTTCGGACCTCCACGAAATTTTACTTTCGCTTCATCCTGCTCATGGGTAGGTCGCCCGGTTTCGGGTCTACGTCAAGTAACTGAACGCTCAGTTAAAACTCGCTTTCGCTACGGCTCCACACCTTAAGTGCTTAACCTTGCTACTTAACGTAACTCGTTGGCCCGTTCTACAAAAAGTACGCGGTCACACAAGAAATGTGCTTCCACAGCTTGTAAGTGCAGGGTTTCAGGTTCTATTTCACTCCCCTCCCGGGGTTCTTTTCACCTTTCCCTCACGGTACTATACGCTATCGGTCACTAGGTAGTATTTAGCCTTGGAGGGTGGTCCCTCCTGCTTCCCACAGGGTTTCACGTGTCCCGTGGTACTCTGGATCATATCTGAAGTCTTCTCGTTTAACATACAGGACTATTACCTTCTGTGGTGGGTCTTTCCAAACCTCTTCAATTACGATACCTCTTCGTTATGATATGTCCGCAACCCCAATAAAGAAAACTTTATTGGTTTGGGCTATTCCGCGTTCGCTCGCCGCTACTTACGGAATCGAATTTCTTTCTCTTCCTTCAGGTACTTAGATGTTTCAGTTCCCTGAGTTCCCCTCATTAAGCTATGTATTCACTTAATGATACTTAGACATTACTCTAAGTGAGTTTCCTCATTCGGAAATCTTCGGATCAAAGTTTACGTGCAACTCCCCGAAGCTTATCGCAGCTTATCACGTCCTTCATCGGCTCCTAGTGCCAAGGCATCCGCCCTGCACCCTTAATAACTTGACCAGTTAAAAAGGTTTGATAGATTAAAGTCTATCAACTTGATAATTTTTAAAAGTTATCAGCTTTATATATTACAAATTAGATGTCATATCACTAAATATATATGCAGTTTTCAAAGTGCTAACGCACATCGCCAACGTATAAATCCCGTTGCTTAAAGTGCTAACGCACATCGCCAACAAACAAACTTCGCATGCGCTCAGTTTATTCTGTTGCTTAAAGTGCTAATTTTGAGTATTCGTAAAAACGAACCCTCAAAATTAAACAGTAGGTAATTCTCCTTAGAAAGGAGGTGATCCAGCCGCACCTTCCGATACGGCTACCTTGTTACGACTTCACCCCAGTTATTGATTCCACCTTCGACGACTTCTTCCAAAAGGTTAGATAATCGGCTTCGGGCGTCTCCAACTCCCGTGGTGTGACGGGCGGTGTGTACAAGACCCGGGAACGCATTCACCGCAGCATTCTGATCTGCGATTACTAGTAACTCCAGCTTCATGTAGGCGAGTTTCAGCCTACAATCCGAACTGAGAGTAGCTTTAAGGGATTAGCTCCACCTTACGGCTTGGCAACCCTCTGTACTACCCATTGTAGCACGTGTGTAGCCCTAAGCATAAGGGGCATGATGATTTGACGTCATCCCCACCTTCCTCCAGGTTATCCCTGGCAGTCTCTCTAGAGTGCCCAACTTAATGATGGCAACTAAAGACAAGGGTTGCGCTCGTTGCGGGACTTAACCCAACATCTCACGACACGAGCTGACGACAACCATGCACCACCTGTCACCAATGTCCCCGAAGGGAAGTCTCCGATTAAGGAGATGTCATTGGGATGTCAAGCTTAGGTAAGGTTCTTCGCGTTGCTTCGAATTAAACCACATGCTCCGCTACTTGTGCGGGTCCCCGTCAATTCCTTTGAGTTTCACTCTTGCGAGCGTACTTCCCAGGCGGAGTACTTAATGCGTTAGCTGCGGCACCGAGGGGGGTAACCCCCGACACCTAGTACTCATCGTTTACAGCGTGGACTACCAGGGTATCTAATCCTGTTTGCTCCCCACGCTTTCGTGCCTCAGCGTCAGTTACAGTCCAGAGAGCCGCCTTCGCAACTGGTGTTCCTCCTAATATCTACGCATTTCACCGCTACACTAGGAATTCCACTCTCCTCTCCTGCACTCAAGTCTCCCAGTTTCAAGAGCTTACTACGGTTGAGCCGTAGCCTTTCACTCCTGACTTGAAAGACCGCCTACGCACCCTTTACGCCCAGTAAATCCGGATAACGCTAGCCCCCTACGTATTACCGCGGCTGCTGGCACGTAGTTAGCCGGGGCTTCCTCCTCAAGTACCGTCATTATCTTCCTTGAGGACAGAGTTTTACGACCCGAAGGCCTTCATCACTCACGCGGCGTTGCTGCATCAGGCTTTCGCCCATTGTGCAATATTCCCCACTGCTGCCTCCCGTAGGAGTTTGGACCGTGTCTCAGTTCCAATGTGGCCGATCACCCTCTCAGGTCGGCTACTGATCGTCGCCTTGGTAAGCCGTTACCTTACCAACTAGCTAATCAGACGCGGGTCCATCCTGTACTGGCTCACCTTTGATATTTAAGAGATGCCTCTCAAATATGTTATCCCGTATTAGCATACCTTTCGGTATGTTATCCGTGTGTACAGGGTAGGTTACCCACGCGTTACTCACCCGTCCGCCGCTCTTTACCGAAGTAAATCGCTCAACTTGCATGTGTTAGGCACGCCGCCAGCGTTCATCCTGAGCCAGGATCAAACTCTCAAATAAAAGTTTATCAGGCTCAGATACTATTGTTATCAAAATATCTGGCTTTATGGTTTGTTTCTTGTTTTATAAATTAACCTACTGTTTAATTTTCAAAGTTCATTTTTCATGTTTGCCCTTTTCTTAAGGACAAGTAATACTATATCATCTTAAAAATGATTCGTCAACACTTTTTCAATATTTTTTTATTTTTTATTTTTAAAAAGGTTATAGCTCTTTGTTTTTTTTAATCAATTTAATTAAAACTAATAGATATAACCCTTGATATTACAAGCAATACCTGCATATATAGTTTTACCTATTTTGCAATTTTATTTTCATAAGAATATGAATTAGCTCTGACTCTATCTGCCCAAACATTTATACTCTTAACTTTATTAACCTTAGTTGTACCTTCAAAAATATCCATTGCATCTTTACAAAAATATACCATAACATCAAGAACTAAAAATCCAACACAAAATAAACATAAAAAATCAATTACTTGAAACATCAGACATTCCCCCAATAATTTTTTATATATAGTATTCTCAGAAATTATTCCATTTCCCTTCCCAAAAATTATTCTAAATATTTTCATAATAAATTACTTTCAATCATATTTTCTAAATATAAAATCTCAATCAACAAAAATTAATATCATTTTGTAATATTTGTTGGTAATTTATAAATTAAATATCTAAAAATTTATTTGTAATATATAAAAAGCATTCTACATTGACATTTTAAATAAAATAAAGCTATTTATTGCTAATTTAACAGCTATACTTTATTTAAAACTTGGTAGAATGCTTATATTTTTTAGTTCTCTTCTTCTTTATTTGAATTATTATCAATAGGTTTCATAGTAGGGAATAATAATACATCTCTTATAGATGGAGAGTTAGTCAATAACATAATTACTCTATCTATACCGATTCCTAATCCTCCTGTAGGAGGTAAACCTACTTCTAATGCTTTTAAGAAGTCTTCATCCATTTCAAAAGCTTCATCATCACCTAATTCTCTTTTTCTCAATTGATCCATGAATCTTCCTTTTTGGTCAATTGGGTCATTAAGCTCAGAAAACGCATTAGCTAATTCCCACTTATTAGCAAATGCTTCAAATCTATCAGTCCTTCTTGGGTCTTCATTATTTCTCTTAGATAATGGAGATACTTCAACTGGATGATGAGTTATAAATGTTGGTTGGATTAATTTATCTTCTCCAAATTCTTCAAAGAAAGCATTTATTACTTCTCCTCTTCTCATTCCAGGTTTTATTTCTATACCTTTTTCTTTAGCAACTTCTAACGCTTCTTCGTCTGTATCTATAGTAGAAAAATCTACCCCAGAATACTCTTTAACACACTCTTCCATACTCATTCTTTTCCAAGGAGGTGTAAAGTTTATTTCTGTTCCTTGATAGTTAATTATCATACTTCCTGTAGCAACTTCAGCCATATGTGCGATAACATTTTCTGTTATTTCCATCATATCAGTATAATCAGCATATGCTTGATATAGTTCTATTGCAGTATATTCAGGATTGTGTTTTAAATCCATACCTTCATTTCTAAACATTCTTCCCATTTCATAAACTTTATCAAATCCACCAACAATAAGTCTCTTTAAGTATAATTCATTAGCTATTCTTAAATACATTGGTATATGTAAAGTATTATGATTAGTTATAAATGGTCTAGCATTTGCTCCACCTGCTATAGTGTTTAATATTGGAGTCTCAACTTCTAAAAATCCTCTATCATCTAAGTATGTTCTCAATGCTTTTAATGCTTTTGTTCTAGTTAAAAAAGCATTTTTTACTTCTGGGTTTACTATTAAATCAACATATCTTTGTCTATATCTTAATTCTTGGTCTTTTAATCCATGATATTTTTCTGGTAGTACTTGTAAAGATTTACATAGTAATACTACAGATTTAGCCTTTACAGATATTTCTCCCCTTTTAGTTTTAAAGATTTCCCCTTCAATTCCAACTATATCTCCAATATCATATGTTGAAAATACACTATACTCTTCTTCCCCTATAGCATCTAATCTTACATAAGATTGAATTCTTCCTTCTTGGTCTTGAATATCTATAAAACCAGCCTTACCTTGTATTCTCTTACTCATTATACGTCCTGCTATTTTTGTAGTTTCACCTTCAAGAGAATCAAAATTATCTTTTATCTCAGCAGAATAATGAGTTCTATCATATCTACTCTCTTTAAAAGGGTCTCTATTTGATTCTTGTAATTTTTTTAGTTTATCTCTTCTTACTTGAAGTACTTCACTAAGGTCTTCTTGAATTTGTGCTTCTTCATTGCTTTGTTGATTATTTTTCATTTTTTTCCTCCAGATTATCTTCTTATTTCTAATATTTCAAACTTAGCAACTCCATCAGGAACTTGCACTTCTACAACCTCTTTTACAGCTCTTCCTAAAAGTGCTTTCCCTACAGGAGATTCGTTTGATATTTTTCCATCATATGGGTCTGCTTCTGTCGAACCAACTATAGTATATTCAACATCTTCGTCAAATTCTAAATCCTTAACTTTAACTATTGATCCTATTGTAACAACATTAAGGTCTATTTTGCTTTCATCTATGATAACAGCTTTTCTAACCATATTTTCTAATTTTAGAATTCTTTCTTCAACTTGTGCTTGTTCCTTTTTAGCTTCATCATACTCAGCATTTTCAGATAAATCACCAAAAGATATAGCAACCTTTATTCTCTCTGCAACTTCTTTTCTCTTTACAACCTTTAAGTTTTCTAATTCTTCTTCTAATTTATCATATCCCTCTTGTGTCAATAAAAACTCTTTATTTTCTTCCATTATAAATACAACTCCTTCACAAATTTCTTAGGAATTTTCCTAATTATATTTTAAAAATTTTATAATCTTTTTTTAATTTATGCGCTATATTATAAGTCACTATTATTTTTATGTCAAGGAGTCTTCCATATAGTACTCCAATTTCGACACAACTTCTTGATAGTCTTCTATTTTGTTAATTTCATCTCTTAATCTTGCAGAATTTCTAAGTCCTTTTAAATACCAAGCGATGTGTTTCCTCATTTCCCTTACAGCTACATACTCTCCATGTTCTTCTACTGCAAGTTTTAAATGCTTAATGGCAGTACTTATTTTTTCGTTAAGAGTTGGCTCTGGCAAAATCTCGCCTGTATTCATATAATGGTTTATTCTTTTGAATATCCACGGGTTACCTTGAGCACCCCTACCTATCATTATAGCATCACAACCAGTTTTGTCTAACATATTTATTGAATCTTCTATTGTAAATACATCACCATTTCCTATGACAGGTATGTTTAAACTATTCTTAATTTCTGCAATTATATTCCAATCTGCTTTGCCTGTATAAAACTGTTCTCTAGTCCTTCCATGTATTGCTAGAGCACTTATTCCACAAGCTTCTGCTATCTTTGCTATTTCAACAGCATTTACACTATTATCATCCCATCCTTTCCTTATCTTTAAAGTTACTGGTTTTTTTGAATTCTTCACTACTGCCTTTAATACCTTCTCCGTAAGCTTAGGATTTTTCATAAGTGCTGACCCATCTCCATTTTTAACTACTTTTGGAGCTGGACATCCCATATTTATATCGAGAATCTCATTTGAATAATCATTCATTATCTCTGCTGCTCTTCCCATAAAATCTGGCTCTGAGCCAAATATCTGAACAGCTACTGGATGTTCTTCCTCTTCTATCTTAAGCATTTTTTTAGTATTTTCATCATCATAGCAAAGTGCCTTACCATTTATCATTTCTGTATATAAAAGTCCACAACCTTGTTCTTTACAAATTAATCTAAATGGAAGGTCTGTTACCCCTGCCATAGGTGATAGAAAAACTTTATTTTTCAATTCTAAATTTCCTATTTTCATTGCTTTTCTCCTATTTTTTCCTTTATTTTATGATTTGATTTTAAAGTTCATATTTCCTCATTATAATATACCACATAAAGCTAGGAAACTATCATAAAAAGGGAATTGGATATATAACCCAATTCCCTGTATATTAATTATTCTTGGTTTTTTTCATATATTATTCTCAATCCTTCTAGTGTTAAAAAACCATCTACATAATCTATACTTTTTGTCTCTGAAGCAATCAGTTTAGCTAATCCACCTGTAGCTATAACTTTAACATCATCACAATTTAATTCTTTCTTCATCATGCTTATTATTTTATCCACTAAACCAACATATCCATAAATTATTCCAGATTGCATAGCTGATACAGTACTCTTACAAATAGTCATACCTGGTTTAGTTAATTCTACCCTAGGTAATTTAGACGCACTTTGAAATAATGCCTCACTAGATATTTTTATTCCTGGTGCTATTGTCCCACCTAGATATTCACCTTTTTCAGAGATAGCGCAAAACGTAGTTGCTGTTCCAAAGTCAACAAGTATACTTGGTGCTCCATACTTTTCTATGCCTGCTACAGCATTAACTATTCTGTCTGCTCCAACTTGTTTTGGATTATCATATTTTATATTTAGACCTGTTTTTATGCCTGGACCTACTATTAATGGATGTTTTTTACAGTATTTTATACAAAAGTTTTCAAGAGAATGCATAACATTTGGTACTACAGATGATATTATCACATCATTAATAGAATTTATATCAACATTATCATACTCAAATAAACTACTTATTAGAATTCCATATTCATCAGATGTTTTTTCTCTATCTGTTTTAATTCTCCAATAATTAACTAATTTATCACCTTTATATATACCTAAAACCATATTAGTATTTCCAACATCAAATACTAGAAGCATATGTCATTAACCTTCTTTCTATTTTTTGCTTTTCTTAAGTACAGTGGCAACGGCAGCTACTACTAAAGCTCCTACTATTGCTTCTGGTACCCCATTTGCTGCGGCAAGAGCCATTATTACTTTTCCTGCTGAACCACTTTGACCCATTGCATGAAGATATTTGTCAGCATATAAGACATATATCATTCCTAAAACTCCAGCTGTATTTAACAAGGAACCTATAGCTCCTGTAATTAAACCTGATATGTATACCTTATTTGTAGCCTTAATTATTAACTGATATACATAATAAGCCAATATACCTATCATAACTCTTGGTAATATTGAAACTAACGGATTTATAAAAACAAAGGATGTTATGGTTGGATTTATTATAGCATTTAGGAGACTTGATACTCCAAATATAAATCCTATTGCACCCCCAACTATTGGACCCTCTATAATAGCTCCAATAATAACTGGTATATGCATTATAGTTGCTTTTGTAGGTCCAACTGGAATAAATCCCAATGGAGTCATAGATAGCATAATAGAAATAGCTGATAGTACTCCTATTATAGTCATTTTTCTTACATTTACTTTTCTTACTGATGCACTTGTGTTCATCATAAAAAATACACCTCCGTTCCAGCTCATAACGATGCCGGACTACTTAATTTTTTCGTTTTTTGGTCTTTTTTCTTATATTTCTGAGTCAGGCTACCATTCTAGGATGCCCGCTCTAACAAGAATAATTTTATCAAGATGAGTTGCTATTGTCAACAATTTGACAAGAAAAATATGCTAATTTCATCATATTTCTCGTTTTTTTACTATATCTTTATACGCTATTATATTTTCTATACTATCCGCTTTTTTTACTGCATTTATTATACTTTTTTCCACAACCTCTACAGCTAATGAACCCAATAATGTTATATCTGCTTCTATTTCTCCTGCTGATATTGTGAATATTGTATCTCCATCATGAGGTGTGTGAATAGGAAAAATAGCTTTAGCATATCCATCATGTCCCATTTGAGATATCTTTTTACATTCAGCTTTAGTTAACTTAGCATTTGTTGCAATTACTCCAATTGTAGTATTATCTATACTAAATTCACCTTTACTTTCGCCTTGTTTCATTAGCTTATATGTATCAATGGTCTCTGTCTTTTTATCATTTAAAGCACCTGCTATAACCTCACCATTTTCATAAACATCTCCAAGAGCATTTACAGCAACCAATGCAGATACAATTAGACCATTATCCAATTTTATGGAATAACTTCCTATACCACCTTTCATGGCATACTCCTGACCTCTTATCTTTCCAACAGTGGCTCCACATCCCGCTCCATAATTTCCTTGATTTAAAATATCCTTGCTTGCAACTTCACAAGCTCTATAACCCATTTGTAAATCTGGTCTACACTTAAAATCTCCTGCGCCCAAATCAAATAACACTGCTCCAACAACTATAGGTACTTTTCCTACACCTACATCAAACCCAATTCCTTTTTCCTCCAAGTATCTACTTACACCACAAGTAGATTCAAGACCATATGCAGAACCTCCAGCTAAAACTACTGCATGAACTTTTTGAACCATATTCACAGGGTCCAATAAATCGGTTTCTCTAGTCCCTGGAGCAGAACCTCTTACATCAACACCACAAGTAGCTCCTTCTTCACATATTACTACTGTACATCCAGTAAGACCATCTCTATCCTCAACTTGCCCAACCTTTAGTCCTTCTATATCCAAAATATTATTATACATATCCTTTTTCTCCTCTTATAGAAACTTCACCCGAAATGATTTCTTTTACAATTCCATCACTACTTTGAACTAATAGATTCCCATCCTCATTTATGTCTAAACATTTCACTAATTCCTTATCAGTGCCTTTTAATACATATATATTTTTATCTATAATTGCAGAATAATCTCTACATATCTTTAGAGTTTTTTCTTTAGAGTTATTTACGATATAATCTAAATATAGCTTTTCAAATTCAGTCAACACATTTCTAACAATATCTACTCTAGATAATTTGTATCCTTCTTTATACAATGATGTAGCTTTCTCGGCTATTTCTGGCTCAAAATCCATTATCTTAACATTTATTCCAATTCCAAGAACAATATAATTTGTTCTCTCAATTTCAGCAGACAACTCTGTTAATATACCACATATTTTTTTACCATTTAAAATAACATCGTTTGGCCATTTTATTAAGGTGTTTGCCCCTAAATTATTTAAAGCCTTCGTTACACTTGCTCCTGCTCTGAACCTCCCATGACTAAAGTCACAGGGTTCCTGTTTCATAGAATTTCGCATACTAAAATATGTCTTACCAATTCTCCACAGGCTATCCCCGTAGTTCCTACGGTTCTTACATAAGTTATCTATTTTAAACTGCTATTAGTCTTAATCCTTCTTTTAGTATATTTATACTTGCATTTATATCTCTATCGTGAGTTACATTACAACAAGGACAAATCCATTCTCTTATACTTAAATTCTTCATTTCCTTGTTTTTGTACCCACATTTATTGCATATTTGTGAACTTGCAAAGAATTTACCTACCTTTACAATTTGTCTACCATACCAATTAGCCTTATATTCTAATTGACGAATAAATTCTGACCATGACACATCAGAAATTAAACGAGATAGTTTACGATTTTTAGTCATATTCTTTACTTGTAAATCTTCTATGCAAATAATATCATTCTCTCGTATTAATTTAGTAGATAGTTTTTGTAGAAAATCCTTCCTTTGATTAGCTATATGTTCTTGAAGTCTTGCAACTTTTAACCTTGCTTTATTTCTATTTGAACTACCAATTGTTTTTCTCGATAATTCTCTTTGTAATTTAGCAAGTTTGTTTAATGACTTCTTAAGATACTTAGGATTTTCTATAAAGTCTCCACAACTTGAGATACAAAATTCTTTAATTCCTAAATCTAAACCTATCTGATTATTAGTATTTTCAAATGCTTCAATATCTATATCAGTACAACATAATGATACATAATATTTTCCACTTGGTTCTTTGGATACAGTAGCATTAAGTATTCTCCCTTGAGGTACTTGTTTATCCCTTGCTTTAACCATTCCAAGTTTAGGTAATTTTATATATTGACTAAAGTACATAATATTTCCATTGGTAAAGTTAGTTCTATATGAAAATCTGTTAGTTTTCTTTGATTTAAATTTAGGAAATCCTGCATTTTCTTTAAAGAATTTTTTATATGCGTTTTCTAAATCTTTTAAGGTGTTTTGTAGTGAAAATTTGTCAGGTTCTTTAAGCCACTCTAATTCTCTTTTTAAATTGGTCAAATCAGAACTGCACTGTTTATAAGTAAAAGTTTCTTTATTGTTTTCATAAACTTCTATTTTTTTAGCAAGATACTTATTATATACAAATCTACAACATCCAAAAGTTTTGTTAATTAACTCTTGCTGTTTTTTATTTGGATACATTCTAAACTTATAAGCTTTTTCCACTACTATCACCTCACTTTAATTGTTTTTTATGATTATTAATATACATATCCGAGTA
Source organism: Clostridioides sp. LIBA-6822 (assembly GCF_056688955.1). Classification (NCBI taxonomy): domain Bacteria; kingdom Bacillati; phylum Bacillota; class Clostridia; order Peptostreptococcales; family Peptostreptococcaceae; genus Clostridioides; species Clostridioides sp. LIBA-6822. Next base: position 4,207,396 of record NZ_CP196995.1, read on the forward strand.
ACTTCTATTTTTCATCACCCATTATAATATTAACAAACGTAATTATTTAAAACAATTATTTCGAAGGTTTTATATTTATTTTTAAATAACATATTTAAGAACCGTAAGTCCTAACTTTTATCATTTTTGAGGTTGTCGTTCACATAAGTTCGCTACTACCTATGCAGTTCTCTTATGAACTTCTTACACTTTCATGCAAGCACAGACTATATCTTATCCTTCGGCATTATCCGTTAAGGTCTACCCACTTCCACTACCAATAGCTTGTAGTGTACTTCCCTCAAGAGGAATAGTCGTTGAAGTTTCTCCTATTTGGAGCTTACCTGCTGATTGCCCATTTTAAAGTACTTAGGGTTTAACCTTATACCATCTAACCAATTTTTTCTACTTTCGTAACTTTCACACTTAGGTTTATTTCATCCTTATGTTTTAGTTTGGTTAGCTTTAGGGGTTTCCAGCAATTCAAGTAGTATTGGATAGGTTCTATCCTATCTCTACATATAAGTTTCCCTATATGCTGACTATTTTAGCTACTAACTCACGACTAAAGTCACAAGTGTGCGTAGCTATTTTTTAATCAAAGTTATAAAGGGTGCCTTAAATGGCTCCATATCTGGTTTTAAAATAATACTCATCCAAACTCCTTCATGAGGTTTGGAATCCCAGGTTCTTCCTAATCGACCTTTTCCCATATCTTGATGTTCACTTAAAATCACAGTTCCATCTATATTATTTGTAGCTATTCGTTTTGCATATTCATTAGTTGAATCTACAGTTTCAAGGTGTATTATATTCTTTCCAATAAACTCCGTATTTAATTTATAGTAAATATTCTGTGGACTTAATAAATCCGTTGGATTTTCTGATAATCTATAACCTTTTTTATTTACAGATTCTATATTGTATCCTTCTTCTTTTAGGGCTTTCATGTGCTTCCATATAGCTGCACGTGATACCCCTAATTGTTTTGATAATTCTTCTCCTGAAATAAATTCAGATTTATTATTTAATATAATTTCTATTATCTTATCTCGCATATTTCACCTCTAATATGACATAATTTCATGACTTATTTTCTTCTAATAAATAATTATACATTATTAATAGACTTTTAATACTATTAATTTTAAATTTCCTTTTCAATATCTTATCACAATAATATTTATATTTTATGTGGAGGATTTATTATTTTACTTAAATCTTCGTAAAATAATAAAAAACTGAAAGTATCAATCAAATTAACACTTGCAAATATACTTTGCTCATTAATTTAATATTATACTTTCAGTTTTAGTATTTAATCTATAACAGATAATAACCTTAAAATAATCAATATTTTAAAACTATTTATCCTCATCAGATTTATTATCTAAATTTTTATTTATATCAATAACATTGTTTCTTTCTACTTCATCTTTTTCTAATTTTATAGTTAGTTGTTCTTCAACTTCTTTAGGAGAATTTTCCTCTGTAATTGCATTTTCAATATCATTTAATGGTAATTCTTTATTAAATGCTTTTACAAATTGCTCTGCATCTAAAGTTTCATATATAAGTAAAGCTTGTGCTACATACTCTAATCTATCCATATTTTCTTGCAGTATACTTCTTGTCTTATCGTATGCACCATCAACTATACGTTTTGTTTCTTGGTCTATCTCAAAAGCAACTTCTTCAGAATAATTTCTCTTACTTGAAAAACTATTGCCTAAGAATACTTCATCATCACTATCAAATGACATTGGGCCAAGCTTAGAACTCATTCCATATTTTGTTACCATACTTCTTGCAGTAGCTGTAACTCTTTCTAAGTCATTTGAAGCACCTGTAGATACATCTTTAAGTACTAACTCTTCTGCTACTCTACCTCCAAGTAAAACTACAATGTTTTCTTTCATTTCATTTTTCGTAGCATAGAATTTATCTTCAACAGGAAGTTGCATTGTAAATCCTCCAGCTCTTCCTCTTGGTACTATTGTAACTTGATGAACAGGGCTTACTTCCTCAAGTACATGAGCACAAACTGCATGCCCACCTTCATGATATGCTGTAAGTCTTCTTTCTTTTTCACTTATTACTTTTGATTTTTTAGCCACACCTGCTATAACCTTAGTTATAGCTTCTTCTATAGTATCCATCTTAATTTTCTTTTCTCTTTTTCTAGCTGTCAATATTGCAGCTTCATTCATTAAGTTCTCTATATCAGCAGGAGTAAATCCTGGTGTTCTCCTAGCTAACACATCCATTTTCACATCATCACTTAGTGGCTTATTTCTCGAATGAACTTTAAATATAGCCTCTCTACCTTTTACATCTGGCGTACCAACAACAACTTGTCTGTCAAATCTTCCTGGTCTAAGTAAAGCTGGGTCAAGTATATCTGGTCTATTTGTAGCTGCCATGATTATTATACCTTGGTTTACTCCAAATCCATCCATTTCAACTAGAAGTTGATTAAGAGTTTGCTCTCTTTCATCATGACCTCCACCAAGACCTGCACCTCTTTTTCTACCAACTGCATCAATCTCGTCTATAAATATTATAGCTGGAGCACTTTTCTTAGCTTGTTCAAATAAGTCTCTTACTCTAGAAGCACCAACCCCAACAAACATCTCAACGAAATCAGAACCACTTATACTGAAAAATGGAACTCCTGCTTCTCCTGCAACAGCTCTTGATAGATATGTTTTACCAGTTCCAGGAGGACCTACCATAAGCATACCTTTTGGTATCCTTGCACCCAATTCAATATATTTCTTAGGATTCTTTAAGAAGTCTACTACTTCTTGTAAATCTTCTTTTTCTTCATCCAATCCAGCTACATCCTTAAATGTAACTCTAGTCTTTTCATCATCTTTATGAACCTTAGCCTTTGACTTACCAAAGCTCATAACCTTTCCGCCTCCACCTTGAGACTGATTCATAAATACAAACCAAAGAATTACCATAAAGAATATTAATAGTAATGTAGGCAACATTTCAACAAACCAAGGTGTAGATGGTTTAGCTTCACCACCAAAAGTTAGTTTACCAGCCTTAGCTTGGTCTAACACCTCATCTGCAAGTTTATTTCCCATTACTTCTGTTGGAACATATGACTTAAACTTTGTATTTGTATCTTTTATAGTACCTTCTACGGAAGTTTGATTTACAAAGTATAATCTTGATATATTCTCATCAGTTAATTCTCTATACACTTCGGAGAATTTTAAATCTTTTATTTTTTCTGTAGGCTTACCTGAGAATTGAACTATACCCACTATAATTATAAAAACAAGTAGATAAAAACCTGCCCCTTTTAGCAACTTATTCAATATAGAAGCCCTCCTTTCATACATTGCTTTGCTCTATAATTTGTTAAAATTAATTTTTAATACTTCTTTTGTGCTTTCGTCAATTTTATAATTCTCACTGATTTTATAATCTCCAACACATATTATTCCCTCACTATCTGTGATTATAGGAATTTTACACCTTTCTTCTCTTGGGATTTTTAAATCTATGAATAAATCTTTCACTTTTTTACTTCCCATAGCAAGCTTTATCTTATCACCTTGCCTTCTGCTTCTTATTACTATACCCCCTTTTACCTTATTAAAATCAAACCCTTTAGATGAATTGTCTAATTTCATACTCTTATACCTATCTATACTCATTATTTGGGTCTCAATAATTTGTTTTAATTCTTTTATTTTAATAAACCCATTACTAGGTACATTGTAATAAAATTCAATCTCCTCATTAACAATTTCCTCATTGGTTAATATTATACTGTCTTTTTTTCTATAAACAAATATATTTCTTGGAAGAGTTAACATTTTATTTACTTTCGAATTATCCTCTAAAGACATTATATCCTCTATATGTCTTTGGTCAACAAAATTAGTATCTCCTAGTATATGTTTTATAGAATTTCTAAGAACCCTAACTTTGATAGCATCATGCAAGCAAATAAAATCGTCTAAATTTATCTCTACAAAGCCCTTTTCTTTTACACTTGAAACTTCTCTAAATTTAGCTTCTGCCTCTTTCTCAATATAATCGTTATCAATTTTTAAACTATTGCTCATCCTTACTATAGATTCTATTACATTTGAATTAAAATTATCCTTCATATATGGTAAAAGGTCTAACCTTATTTTATTTCTAGTGTATATATTTTCTAAGTTGGTTTTATCTATTCTAGGATTTAAATTATAAGCTTCACAATAATCCTCTATATCACTTCTTTCCACATCTAATATTGGTCTAATTATACAATTATCTCTAATATAATCAATTCCCTTTAGACCTGTTAGACCTGTTCCTCTCATGATACGCATCATAACAGTTTCAGCTTGGTCATTAAGATTATGACCTATAGCTATCTTATTAGCTTTAATCTTATCCTTAATTTCATAAAACATTTCATATCTTAACTTCCTTGCTCCTTCTTCTAATGATAACCCCTCATTTTCACAATATTTTGGTACATTAATAGACTTTACAAAGAATACTATTCCCATATCCTCACAAAGTTTAGATACATATAATGCATCTTTTTGAGCTTCTATCCCTCTTATCTGATGATTTAAATGTGCTGCATATATTTCTATATTAAAATCTTTTTTTAATCTATTTAGTACATGCAATAAACAAACTGAATCAGGTCCTCCAGAGAGACCTAAAACTATTTTATCGCCTTTTTGTATTAAATTATGTTTATTTATAGTACTTAGTACCTTATCAAATATCATATTTATCCCTCTTACACTTAGTTTTATTCACTTTTAAGTATACTTTCTATAAAAAAACGCTAAACCCTTGTATCAATTTTAAGAAATTAAAGTTTAATATAAATATAATAATACCAAATAAATTAAATAAAAGGTAGTTTTTTCACTACCTTTATAAAATTTCTAGAAAATAGCTATAGTTATTATTTAATACCTATGTATATATCTATTTTATTCCTACCTAAAAATAAATCTTGTATCTTTATATTATAGTCTATTTTCAATTTTATGTGTTCCCCTTCTTGTATATTTATATCCAATTCTCTTGTATCAATATCAATTAATAGAGTACCTTGTGGGGTCACATATTTTGTAGCGCTACTTTCTCCACACTTAAACAGCATTGTTGAGTTAATAGCACCAAATTTTTTGATACTAACTTCATCTTTAAGTATCTTTATAGTATTAGTTATTTCTATATTTTCTTCTTTTTCTTTGTAAATAACATATATTCCATCATTTTTATAAAAAATTTTACCAAAGGCAGTCATCTCTATGGTGTCCATATTTCCTTTTTCATCATATTGTCTAGTATTTATACTTATTTTTACACTCAACGATTTTTCCTCCATAGATTCCTCATATACGCTAATATTTTTGTATTTCTACTTTTTGAATCTTATCAATTTTTTTCTTTAAGAATTCTCTTGCTATATCCGAAAACTTCTCATGTATGTCTGATACATAATATTGATATGTTCCATGAACTTCTGTATCGTTTATAATATTTTGTACCTCTAAAATCGTTTTTAAATCCTTAGCAGTCTCTTTAGCTGGATTAACTAATCTTATATGTTCTCCAACTTCTTCGCCTATTGTTCTCTTCAAGATAGGATAATGAGTACACCCTAATACTAAAGAGTCTATGTTTTTTTCTTTCAATTCTTGTAAATATATCTTTGCCGTCAATTTAGCTACTTCTGTATTTGCCCAACCTTCTTCAACAATAGGCACAAATAAAGGGCATGCTTTGTTAACAATTTCTATACTTTCATCTATTTTAGATATTTCTAAATTATATGCTTTTGAACTTATAGTTCCTTCAGTTCCTATTATACCTACAATTTTATTTTTTGTAGAACTTACAGCTGTTCTAGCTCCTGCCTCTATAACACCAATTATAGGTATATCATATTTTTCTTGAGCTTCTTTTAAACTTCTTGCAGTAGCAGTATTACATGCTATAACTATGGCTTTTACATCTTTAGTTTTTAGAAAGTTTATAGCTTGAAAAGTATATTTAATTATAGTTTCTTTAGATCTTGAACCATATGGTATTCTGGCAGTATCTCCAAAGTATATTATATCCTCATTTGGTAATATCTTCATTATCTCTTTTAGAACAGTTAATCCGCCTAATCCCGAATCAAAAACTCCTATTGGCTTATTACTCATTTTTATACAACACCTACTTTACAATTTTGTGTTTAACAACAACTTATTTATCGCTAAAATTTATATTTATATTCACAGTTAATATATTATTACCTAAATGATTATTATAGTTTATTTTAAACAAAAAATAAAGGAGCTATCTTAAATTAGAAAATAATTTCTAGAAAAAGACAACTCCTTTCGATATTTCAAAAATTTATATTTATTTTGCAAACACATGATTCCCTATTTTCATATATGGACTTAGTCTATTTATCCATTTGCAAGTGGCTATTTCTGGATTCCAAAAATATACTGCTTTATTAGTTGGGTCAGTTCCATAAAGTGCTTCTTGAGCTGCTTTACATGCTGAATCTGTTGGTGTCATATTTATTGACCCATCAAGCACAACTGAGAAAGCATTTTTTTGATATATGACTTCTTCTATTGTGTCTGGAAATCTAGGGTCCAATATCCTATTTATTACTACAGCTGCCACAGCTACCTGTCCCTCATAGCTTTCTCCTCTAGCTTCTCCTGCAACCAACCTAGATAATAGCATCAAGTCATCATTAGATAAATTTATGACTTCTTTCTTTGCTATATTTTTTTCTTGTTTATTTATTTTATTAACTTTCTCTGTTGGTTCATATGCAAATACCTCTTTAATAGGCATAAATATACAAGTCAAAGCTAATAGTATAGCCATCAGTTTACTCCACCTGTCCATGATTAAAACCACTCCTTACAATCTTATTTTTAAAATTTTTTCTCTAAATCCTTTACTACTTCAAGTACTTTAAACTTAATTTTTACTCTACTTGTTTTCTTTGGTGTATCTTGTTTTATTAACTTATATTCTTTATCAGTTAATACTTCTTTCAACTTATCATCTGTGGATTTATCTATTACTCCATTAGATTCATCAACAAAGCATAATGGTGGAAACATAACACACCACCAATTTTTTCCTTCGCCTTTTCCAATGATAATTTTTAAAGCTTTATATTCACCAGCTGGAAGAACTATATTAGAATATTGTTTAGTAGGGAAATTACTGTATTGTATACCTACCTTTACACTGTAATTATATCCATTTTCAAGAATAATATTTTTACTTATTTCTTCCAAATTGCTATATTCCCTTTTTATAATTGCTTCACTTTCTTCTATGCTTTTTGAATTTTGAAGCTTTGGCTGTAGGTATTTTATTACTTCATCTCTAACTTTTAACTTAAGTTCTTGGTCTTCATCTGTATTACTATTTGCTATAACATGAAATCTTATTAATTTATCTTTATAGTCTTTTGATATACTATCGACCTTTTTTACTTCACCATTTATTACTATTGTCATTATTGATATAACTGATATAAGACTTAATATTAATATTCCCAATCTAATCTTAACTTTTCTCACTGAAAATCCCCCTTAAGATAAATTTATATCATCAATTATGTCCAATTTAATTTAATTTATTCATAATATTTTTTAATATTAATAAAAAAAGCTATTTTAAAACGATTATAATCATTTTAAAATAGCTTTTTTCACTTTATATTTTATAAGTCTTTATTAATCATAGCCTTATCTATCATAAACTGTTCTGCTTTTTCTATATGTTCTGTAGCGTACTTCTTAGATAGCTCACTATCTCCCTTAATTATAGCATCAAGTAAGTATCTGTGTTCTTCAACAATATTATGTGATGTGTCATAATCAGACATGTAAGTAACTCTAAACCTATATACTTGTTCCCATAATGAGTTTATCAATTGGATTAATTTTTTATTGTTTGTTGCTTTAAATATACATTCATGAAACTCTACATCAAGTTTTAATAATGAATCTACATCACATTCTAAAGTGCTTTTTTTAAAGTCTTCTGATATATCTTTAAGCTTTTTAATATCTTCATCACTGATTCTTTCAGCAGCAAGATATGCTGCTAAACCTTCTAAGCTCGCTCTTACTTCTAATACATCCATAATATCTTTTAATGACATATTTGCCACATAAGCACCTTTTCTAGGCAACATAACAACTAAACCTTCTAATTCAAGCTTTCTTATTGCCTCTCTTACTGGAGTTCTACTTACTCCCAATTGTTCTGCTAGCTGTACTTCCATTAGCCTTTGACCAGGCTTTAATTTTCCTTCTAAGATTGCTTCTCTCAAATTTTCAAAAACTACATCTCTTAATGGCTTGTAATTATCCAAGTTCAGTTTAGTTAAATTCTCCACAAATTTCAACCCCTTTTTGACTGCTATTAACAACATATACCTGTTTATATTTTTTTAATAATTCTTTTTTTCCAATTAGAGCATCTTCTTTACTTTCAAATAATCCAAAAACTGTAGGACCACTTCCACTCATCATAGAACCTAAAGCATTATTTTTCATCATGATTTGCTTTATATTATCTATTTCTTTGTGCTTACTTATAGTAACATTTTCAAGAACATTTACCATATTTTCTGATAAAGCTTTTATATCTTCAGATTTTAAACATTCTATCAAATATTTATTATTTGGCCTTTTTTTAATATTATTCAAATCTAATCCTTGATAAACTTCCTTAGTAGAAACAAATAAGTCTGGTTTACATATTAATATATTTATATCACGTGGCAAACCTTTGATATCAGTTAGCTTTTCTCCAACTCCTTGAGCTAAAGCAGGCTTTCCTGATATGCAAAATGGAATATCTGCTCCTAAATTAAATCCTATGTCTTTTAATTCATCTTCAGATAATTCAAGCTTCCACAATTGATTTAAACCTACTAATACTGCGGCTGCGTTAGAACTTCCTCCAGCCATTCCCGCTGCTACAGGGATATTTTTTTCTATGAATATTTCTACACCTTTTTTTATATCAAATTTATTCTTAAGTATTTTGGCGGCTTTATAAACAATATTATCTTCATCTAAAGGAATATCTAAACTAGTGCTTTTTACCTTTATTTCATCTTCATCTAATTCTTTTACTTTTACTATATCGTATAAATCTATCGTTTGCATTATCATTTCAACAAAATGATAACCATCTTGCCTTTTTCCTAAGACATCAATGGATAAATTTATTTTTGCCTTACTTTTTAGTTTTATAAAATCCATTCTATCCTCCTTGTTTAAAGAATAATGCATCACTAACAATAATATTATACTACAAAAAATAAAATAATAGGGTATTATAATACCCTATTATACTTAATTACTTTAAATTTTTTAATATTAATCTACTAATACGACTTTTTTTTCTAAAATAAGACACTTGCCAGGCTTAATTGGTTCATCAAGTTTTATATCATTAAGCTCTGCAATTTCATTTTCTGTTGTATTGTATTTTTTTGCGATGTTCCAGAAAGTATCTCCCTCTTTACATATATATACAATTATACTAGGAGCCTTAGACAAATCATATACACCTTGGTCTTCACCTTTGATGATAAAGTTTTCTGCCTTTTTATCTAGTGCTTCAGTAAATCGCTTAATTTTTATAACTAAGTCTATTTGGTCTCTATTCAAATCAACTTCAATTTTATCAATGCATGCTGTATTAAATACAGATGCTGTATCAGTTAAATTATCCATCTCTATATCATGTTCAAATGGAATTTCTTCACTAATTTTGTAAACTAATTTTAGACCCTCAACTGGAACAAATAAAATCTCAACTTTTATAATCCCTTGTATAATACTTTTATTTTCTTCAATATAACTATTTTCTATAGACATAGTTGGACAAACGCTTACAATATCTTTTATTTGTATATCATCATTATCATTTCTTATGCCTTCTCTAACCATAAATGTCTCTTCACTATTTCTTAAAGTCTTGTTTAATTGAATAGGCTTATGGTCAAATTTTATTATTTTCTGAGGAGAATATGCATCTTGTAATACTTCTCTCGTCACCTCATCTGTAACTTTCACTTTACAACAAGCCATACAATCTATTTCTAAAAGACCTGTATTACTTTCACTATTTTGTTTGAAAATATGATTGAAATCTGACATGGACAATAAGACTTCCTCAATCATACCATCACTAACTCCAGGTACTTCTACAAATTGAGTAAACTCAATACCTACTCTATCTAACTCTACAAGTTCACCCTCATATGTACAAGCTAATGGATTTATTTCTAATACTCCACCAATAATAACCTTATTGTCAGTCACTCTGCTTTCTTTTACTTTAACAGATGGATTCAAACTTATTATAGACTGAATTTCTTCTGTGTTTATAGTTATAGTATCTCTTATAGAACTTTCTGCTTTTTCTATTCCAACTATATCTTGAAAACAAATTTCTTTTCTATGCTTTTGTATTCCTTCTACTTGTGATACATCCTTTACTATATCTAATCTTTGCTTTTCAAATAAACTTCCTCTTATATTCATAAGAGCTCCTACTTTGATTTTTCTCTCATTCATTATAGTACAATCCATATGCTCTACTTCTGAAAATAACATGTATTCCATATCTTGAACAACATTATCTTTTTCTATAACTTCGTTTATATCTACTTTTCCATCTACATTAGAAATAGTATTTTTATCATCTGCAATATAGATTACATTATAATTAAAGCTTCCCCTACAAAGTATCTTCCCATCTGCCATTTCAATTTTTTTAAGTGATATGTACCCTTCTGTCTTTACAATTTCATATACATCTAATTTTTTGTCTGGTACTACCGCCTCCGCCTCAATAAATGTTTGAAATTTTCCAAAGTCTATTCTATTGTCAATTTTAATTACATCTTTAATTAATTCCATACTTTACCTCCTTAAGTATTATAAAAGTATCACACTATATTTATATTTAAGGAGCAAAAAAAAAATTACACCTATTTTTAATAGGTATAATTTTAACTTATCTGTAATTTATCTTGATCTCTAAAAACTTGCAATTTTACATTAGATGTTAATAAATCTGAGTAACTATAAGATACTCTAGGGTATCCATTACTTTCATCATCTAATTTTATAACGAACACGCTTGGATAAACTTTTTCTAGTATACCCTCTTTTGTAATAATCTGCTTTCTTCCTTTATTAGCTTTCAACAATATTTTCTTTCCTATATGTCTCTCTAAGCTTACTCTTATCTTATCCAGAGTTTGAACAGTAGCCACAATATCACCTTCTTTAACGTTTATATGTTTACATAATATCACATATAAACATTTTTGTCAAATGTTTAAACTAATTATTTTATATATTTTTTGCAAAAATGTCAATACTATTTTTGAAGATATACAGTATAATTATGCTAATTTTTGTTAATGTAATATTGTTTTTGGCATTGCCCATCTAAATTTCCCTCTTGTTTCAGAACCGCCGATACCCTTAACACCTGTAATAGTCTGCTCTATGACCTCGTCAATAGGCACTACTACATCAATTCTTGAACAAGCAATTTTCTCCACTACAAAAACAGGGTCTAAAGCATGTATCATTATTCTTCCAGGTGAACTTGCATAATTTGCTCCTGCACTTATTATTTTTTCATAATTTGATTGGCATGCTCCTGCAAATATAACAAGATTATCCAAATTTGGTTGCCATTTACGTGCTTCTTTTACCGTTTTCATAAAGTTTAAAGAGTTTCTATAGTTGCTCATATCTTCTATATCTCCTCTTTTTATTGTCATTGCATCATGACCTGTTATTACTAGTATATCCGGATTATATTTTTCTAGTAGTGCTCTTACTTCTTTATACTGGTTTTGCTCTGAAACTGCTACTCCTACAGCAGGTATTCCAAGTTGAGCGTATACATCCAAACAAATTTTTAGATATTCTTTATCTCCATCTATCTGTAATACTTTTCCAGGCATTCCATATGTGTTAGGATTTAATTGAAGTTTTGGAACTGCTCTTGTCATTCTCTTTTGTCTTTCTTTAGCTTTTCTCACTGACTTATATAATAAATTTTCTACATTTTTATCTATTAATATATCTTTTATATCAGGTGCTTTTACTAATTCTAAATCATCAATATAAGCATCTGCTATTACTCTAAATGCAATACCCTTTAGTATAGCTATTTTTTCATTATTTTCATCTACACCAAAAGAGACTATTTTAAATACTATATCTTTGTTATGTGACTTTCTAGCTACAATGTCTCCTACCTTCATAGTTAAACCTCCAATAAATTTTTATCTTAGTTTATACTATGTTCGATATAAAACTTTGTTTCCTAATGTCAAAAAAACATTTCTTATAATACATCTCTTATTACTCTTAAAGCATTTTTATAGTATATCTTTTCTATTTCATCTTCACTAAATCCTTCTTTTTTTAGGGGTTCGTATAATTTACCCATTTGAGATATATCCTCAATCTCAACCTTTGAATCTATCCCATCAAAATCTGAGCCTAGAGCCACAACATCTATTCCTCCAACATTTACAATATGTTTTATATGTCTAAGCATATCTTCAAGCTTACTTTCGCTTTTATCACTTAAAAACATATGGAAAAAGTTTATACCTGTAACTCCGCCTTTATTTGCCAATACTCTAATCATATCATCAGTTAGATTTCTAGAATGATTCATCATTGCTCTTGAATTAGAGTGTGTAGCAATTATTGGCTTAGAAGAAATCTTCGCAATTTCATAAAATCCTCCATCTGAAATATGTGAAACATCAACTAACATTCCCAATTCATTCATTTTATGTACTACTTCTCTTCCAAAATCAGTAAGACCTTTTTCTCTATACTCTACTTTATTATGAGGAAAACTCAATTCATTCACATGATTCCAACTTATTGTCATCATTCTAACCCCTAAGTTGTAAAATTTAGTTAAATTTTCTATCTTACCTTCAAGTACTGCACCTTCCTCAATAGATAAAAGTGCTGTAAGTTTTCCTTCTGATTGATTTTTCATAATTTCTTCATAGTTAGTAGCTAAAGCTATCACATCACTATTTTTTTTCATTTCCTCATGAAATTTATTTGCCATGCTCATACAATAATCAAAAGGATGCTTTACTTCTTCAGTATCAACAAAAAGGGCAAATGTTTGAGCTAATGAATCCCCTTTTTTCAATCTGTCTATATCAACAGAATACTTGTTAGACTTAAGTTCGCTTGTTTCTACATTTTCCATTAGCTTTGCTATAGTATCACAATGTAAATCAATAAATTTCATATTTATACCCCCTGTATATTTTATATTTATATCCAAAAATAGAAATAGTTGTCCTTATAGACAACTATTGACAACTATTTTTTAATATTCTTTTTGATATTACTTAATCTTATTCCTCTTTTAAGTTAGGTATTACTCTTTTAACCTCTTCAATTTGATGCCATGTCTTATCTATATTATTTTCACTAATATATTTTTTTAAATCAGTTAAAGATGTAAAATCTTTAACTGATAAATTGTCATCATCATCTGCAAATCTTAAAATAAACATAAGACTACCTTACTTTCCACAACATTTCTTATATTTTTTTCCACTTCCACATGGGCATGAATCATTTCTTCCTATTTTTGCTTCTTTAACTATAGTTTTAGATTTTTTGTACGCTTTTATTATTTCTTTTCTTTGGTCTGCTGGTAATATTTCTTCCCAACCTTGTAGATTATATAACCAATGAGCTTCAACAGTTACCATATTGTTATATAATTTTTCCCAATCTATTTTTATAGAAACTTCTTTATCAGCTTCTACACCTTCTAAAACTATATCTTCTTTTAAACTTTCACTTATTCCATCTATGAATCCCATGAAAAATTCATTAGTAGTTCCAAATTTTTCAGCTAATTCACTTACTTTACCTTCAACAACATCCATTTTATTGTTTAATATTTCATTGTATATTCCAGCTTCAATTTTTAAATATGCTTCCCAGAATTTTACCTCTGCTTCTTGACTTTCATGATTATCACTTAAATTTCTCCATTCAGTATATAAACTCATACTTTTTTCCTCCTAAGTACATCTATATTTTTATAGTTTTTATAGTATAAAATCTTTTAGTTAGATCGGAAGTTTCTTCTTTTTGATTATACCATATTCTATTTAAAGTTAACTCTTATATTATATCATAATTAAACAATTCTTTTAACACTTTTATAGCATACTCTTGGTTTATAAAGTAAGGGCTTGTAGCAATTGTTATTACTTTAGCTTTTTTAATTAAGTTTTTTATCTTATCCAGTTTGAAATCAAACGGTATATACTCCATATCACTTGAAAATATATCCAAGTCTATATCAAGAACAAACTCGGGCTCTATCTCTAAATCAAATCCATATAAACTGTCTATTATTATTAATTCTGAAAATATTTTATGTTTTAGTGCTGGTTTTATAAAACTTCCTACATTTAGAACCTCATTTGTATACCTAAATACATCTTCTATATTGTTTACATCTACATCATAGCTTTCAGGCTCTCTAGTGTCCTTATGTTGGTCTACATGTACTAACTTACATCCTCTTGTAAATTCATCATTCATCATAGATTTTAACCAAAAATAAAATGCATGATTATGATTATCAAACACGTATATTGTTTTATTTCCCAGGACATATTCGACCATATTCTCCAATCCTATTGCTTTTATTTCCTCATTTTCGTCTATTTCATTAAAAACTACCTCATTACCCAGCTTTACATTATTCAATGTACCACTTATAAGTTTTGGTACATATATACTTTTATTGTCTCTCTTATCATATGAGAATACATTGTTCCCCACTGGTTTTTCTATATAAAATCCATTATATTCATAACTTTCCATAAGACTTAATTTCCTCCATTTTTATAATCTATAAAATCTAAAATGCACTTATTGCAAATCATATTATCTACTATAGAAGACATATTATATAGCTAAATATAACATCTTCTCTTAATATGTATTATACAATAAGTGCAAAATATATTACATTCCTATAACAAAGCCATCAGCTTCAATTGGAAGATAACTAACTCTTGTATTCAATTCCACTTTTCCAAAAAATACTACCCAATATGGTCTAAAAATACTTTCAATTTTAACTATTTCAATTTCTGGAATTCCTCCCATAAACCTATGAGTTAACCTCATAGCCATCTTGTTTGCTTTTGCTTTTACTCTTCTTTCATCTTTATCACTATACTGTACAATATTACAATCTACATTTTTTACTATTTCATGTACTGGCAACTCTTGCACTATACTACCAGCACCTGTAGAACCATTCACCAAGATTTTTAATTCATTTGTATCATTAGAATGTTTTTTTTTCATAAAAATAGATTTATTTTTATGAATTTTAAGTATGACAACTTTAAACTCTATATAGTGAAGTCTAACTTCATGAGTATCTTTGTTCTTTAATATAAATTTGCTAATCAAAGAGTTTTTTCCATTTTTGGCTATATCTATAGCTTCATCTTTTGTAATTTTTATAGGTAAGGCTCTTATATCCATAAAATCATTCTCTTTCTTATTTTTTTCTTGTCATTTTTACAACTCTATATAGATAGTCAAAAAATATTATAACTACAACTGTCATAACTCCATATGGAATTATCTTTCCAACTATAATATCATTTCTAGTCACTATACCATAAAATATAAATCCTGTTATTAAAAAGTACAATAGTACTAGAAAACCATCTATTCCAAGCCATTTTATTTCTAAATCTTTTTTTACCTTAGACACTAATTTAGACATAGCAGTTTCTCCTTTTATAGATTATTTTGTGTATTTAAATTTTCACCTATTCTGTTTCCAATTATCCATGCAATAAATGAAAGAGGTATAGCCATTACAAGAGGTTCTAGCTCAAAACTTTGGACTGGGAATATTTTAAAATAACCAAAAGTAACTCCCCCTACAATCATTCCTAGAACTCCACCCATAGATGTCCTCCTTCCATTTCCAAGAAGTCCACCTACTATAGGTACAAATGCTGAACCCATCCAGATACTTCCTACAAATATACATGCATCATATACATTTTCAAATCTAAATGCTACACTAAGTCCCATAACTGCTGCTAAACATACACCTATTCTAGTAAACTTTACTAATTGTTTCTGAGATAACTCCTTTTTCGTAATTCTTCCATATATATCATTTGCCAAGGTAGCTCCTGCCGCTAAATAATAACTATCTAATGTTGATACTATAGAACCTAAGATTCCTATTATAAATATTACTCTTATTCCTTGTGGTAATGTCTCCAAAACTAAAGTTATGTACCCAGCAGCTGGTGCCATTTCTGGATAAGTGGCTCTTACTATAAGACCTGTCATAGTTAAAACCATATCAAAACATATCCATAAAGAAAAACAAGTTAATAAGGCCCTTCTACCAACTTTAGGGGAGTCTGCTGCTGAAAATCTTTGATAAAAAGTTGGGTCTGAATAAGCTCCAAAAGAATATACAATTAACATCAATGCTTTCATCGCTGACATACCTTTAGTAGGATGCATAAGCTGAGGTGCATCTTTAAGTGCTTCTGTAAGACCTTGAAAACCTCCTATTTGTTCAAATTGACCTGGCATAACCATAGTTAGACCAAATACCATGCAAAAAAATAATACCATATCTGTAATGGCAACTCCCATAAGCCCACCAAGTACTGTAAGTACAACGACTACAACTACCATTATTAAACCAATCAATTCTTTATCTATTCCCCAAGCTACATTACCTATAGTTCCCATAGCTGTTATTTCTCCAAGTTGTGCACAATATATAAACATCAAAATTGCCCCAATTATAGCAACCTGTTTACCATAAAAGCTTTCTAATAAATCAGGAACTGTTATATTGGTTCTTATATGAATCCTCGGCCCAACCCATAATGCTAAAGGCATCCTTCCAATATGTGCAGCTATTGACCAAACTGCCCATGCAGATATTCCATATATAGCCGCATACTCTACACTACCTACCGTACCAACGCCTCCATACCACGAAGCAACCAAAGTGCCTACTATCAATGACCATGGTAAGCTTCGATTTCCTAGGTAATAGCTCTCCATATCTTTTACATTTCTAGAAAAATAATAACCTATCCCTAATAATATAAATGCAAATATAACTATAATTCCATTTTCCCACAATGTTAACATATTTAATCTCCACGTTCTTATATTTTAAATTTTCACTTTAATATTTAAATATGAACAACTCTACCCATTTCCATAAAAATAGGTAGAGTTATATAATAATTATAAGTATTTAATCAATCTCGTTATTAAGCAATCTTGTTATTCAAATTGTTATTTTCTCTTTTATTTATCTTATTTAGAGCATAAGTGGCAAATATACCTATAACTGCACATACTACAGATAAAATGAATATATATGTATATCCTGTTTGTCCATATTTATCTAACCAATTACCTGCTATAGTGTAATAAAATGCGTCTGGAGAAAATCCTATAAATGAGGCAAATCCAACTACTGCTCCTGTAGTTTCTAAAGATATATTAGATTCTGAAACAGATGCAAAGTATATTCCTCTAAATCCAAACAAGATTACACTTAGTATTATCATATTTATTACAGCTATCCATATAAACCCTGCACCTTTAGGAATTACCAAGTAGGCAGCTGTACTTACTGTCATTAGTATAAATCCTACAAACATTACTCTTATAGATGAGCCAACTTTATCTGTTATGACACCAGCAACAGGAGATGCTCCCATTTTTATAACATAAGTTCTAATTATTGATAGAGCTGAAACTAAAGTCATTGGCATTACATAAACTTCTGATAAATATGGGCTTAAGTAAGTTAAACTTGAGAATACTAGGTAAGTTGAAAATATTATAAGACCAATTAACCAAGCCTTTGGCATTGTAACTACTTTTAATAGTGATTTAATGCTTAAGCCTTCATCTGATGCTCCAGTATCTTTTTTCTCTTCTACTAAGAAGAATAAAAGTATACCACATATTATAGATGCTGCAGAATATAACCATACTACATATTTGAATCCTATTGTTATTTCAGCAAATTTACCAAAGAAATAAAGACCTATAAAAGAAATTAATGTACCTGATACACCTGATAATCCTTCATAAAAACCAAATATTCTTCCTTGCTCTGATTCACTACCTTGCATTCTAACAACTTTAACAGATGCTGAGAAGAAAGTTAATATTGTTGTAAATCCCCACAATACAAATATTAAAAGAATCATATTATATGATGGGAATGTTGAGAAGTAAAACCCAAGTAACCCTGAAGCAATTAAAGAAAAAGTTATCAGCTTTCTAACTGAGAATCTATCTGCAAACCATCCTCCTATAAAATAAGATACCATTCCTACTAATCCATATAAACTCAATAAGTTCCCTATTTGTGTATGACTTAATGCTAAAGCTTGTTGCATTGGGTCATAAAATGATGATTTCATATATGGTAAACTATACATAGCTGTTGTTCCAAATGCCAATATGAATATTATCAAAAATCTTTTAACATTACTTTTGTTTTCCATTGATTTTCTCTCCTTAAAATTTTGTTATTTGTAATTTTATTCATATAATTTTATTTTAATTTTTCTATCGCTTGTTTAAAATCGTTTATTATATCATTTGAAGATTCTAATCCTACAGCTATTCTTATTAGATTTTCTCCATTCATTTGAACTAATGTATGCTCTTCTCCTAAACTTGTTGCTATTGTTGCAAGTTCTAAAGAGTTCATTAATCTTCTACTAGCTTGGTCTCTTGTCAAACCATTGATACCATCTTTTAGTTTAAATGAAACTACACCTCCACCTAAACCATTCATTTGAGTTTTACAAAGCTCATATTGAGGATGAGATTTTAGTGCTGGATATTTTACTAATTCCACGCTTTCTTCTTGTTCCAAGAACTCTGCTACTGCTAATCCATTCTCACAATGCTTTTTCATTCTCATATCTAACGTTTTCATACCTCTTAAAATCATCCATGCACTCATTGGTGGTAAAGATGCTCCTGTAAAACAACATAAACTTGGCCATCTAACTAAGTCTATTAATTCCTTCGAACCTGCTACTGATCCCCCTAAAGTATCCCCATGTCCATTTATAAATTTAGTAAGACTATGTATTACTAAATCTGCACCTAAATCTATCGGTCTTTGTATAATTGGTGTACCAAAAGTACTGTCAACTATTGCTAAGCTTTTATTTTCATGAGCAATTTCAGCTATTGTTTTTATATCTACCAAATCCAATGAAGGGTTTAAAGGACTTTCTATATAAACAATCTTAGTATTTGGCTTCATTGCATCTTTTATATTTTGCGGATTTACTGCATCTACAAATGTAACTTCAACTCCAAATTTAGATAATAATTCAGACATAAATAATTTAGTGTGCGAGAATATCCCATCTGAACTAACTATATGGTCTCCACTTTTTACTAATGCTAATATAGTAGATGTTATTGCCCCCATGCCTGATGTACTAGATATTGCACTTTCTGCATTTTCAAGCATAGCTAATTTATCCTCTAATTCTGTAAGTGTAGGATTACACTCTCTTGTATATACATATCCCCATGTCATACATAACTCTTCAAAATGTTCTACTGTCTTTGCTGCAAATGTTGCTGTTTGGCATATTGGTGTAGCTAATGCACCTGTCGTTGGGTCTGCACTATGTCCCCAATGTATTATTTTTGTCTCTAAATCTTGATTAATATTATTACTCATTTTAATTCCCTCCTGGTTTGACTTATTTATACAACGTTTTCCCTGCCAAATTTCACCAATTTAGCTTAATCTTAGTACAAATTTTTTAAGTATACTTTTATATTTGTTATAATTCCTAAAAATCTTACACTTATTTTGTCTTTTTACAGTTCTAATTATAAACTCTATAGTAACTATAGAGTCAATATATTTTTGATATTTTTTTTACAATGTTTAAAATATTTAGCACAAAAATAGGTATACCTTAGAATAACTAATGTCACTCTAAGATATACCTATTTTTATGTTGTTCCTTAAATAATTACATAAATCATTAATTTTTTATGTAACACATAAATTTTTAAAGATTTATTATCTCTTTATAGATATACTATAGTTAAATATTTTAATATTACTTAATATCTTTAATCAGATATACCCTAACAGTAAAATTATATAATATAAAAAATATTTTACAAAACCTTTAAGAATTTTTTATGCATTATAATTTAAAATAAGATTAGTTAGAGATATAAATATCTTTAGTTTATTTATACCTCTAATTTTTCATAAATTATCTCTCTATTATATTGATTTTTTTGCACGAATAAGTGTGCTTTTAGAGATTCCAGTCATCTTCACAACCTCTCTATACGGTTTAGAGTTTAATAATCCTAATGCATATTGTATCTGTTGATTACTGTATTTCTTTGGTCTACCATCTTTAAAATCCTTTTTCTTTCTAGCAAATTCCTTGCCTAATTGAGTACGCTCTATTATCATATTTCTTTCAAGCTCTGCAACTGCAAGCAATGTAGTTAGAAAAAATTTACCCATTGAAGTATTTTCTAAGAGTCCTATATTTAAAATATGAACACTTACTTCTTTAGCAAATAATCCTTCTATTAATTGTATTCCTTCTGATGTACTTCTAGCTAGCCTATCTAATTTAGTTGCAACAAGTAAGTCGCCCTTTTTCAGAGATGATATAACTTTTTCAAATTTAGGTCTATTTGTAGTAGTACCTGTATAAGTTTCTTTTATTATCTTAGCATCGTTATATTTGCTCAATATTTCCTGTTGTTGCTGATACAGACTATTGTTATCTGTTTGATTTTTTGTACTTACACGACAATATCCATATATAATAATAATCACTTCCTAACATAAAGATTTAGTACAGAAGTTGCCTAGAGGCTTGTATCTAATCATCTTTATCCATTTTACTAAAATGGTTTTTTAGTGTCAATACTGTTAACTTTTGACACCATAATAATTCCTTTATAATTTGTTTGACTATGTCAAAAATTACCAATATAATGAAATTAATGAGTTTACACAAATTGGAGGAAATAATATGAATAGTCTGTTAAAAGAAGCAATAGATGAATTAAAAAACATCAATTGTGGCGAAGTTTTTTTATTAAAAGAATTGTTCAAAGGCTATGAATGGAACAGGTTGGAGATGAATATCAGATTAAAATTAGGAAAACTCTTTTTATATGAAGTGGTAAGTAATCCCAATTTGAATGTAGAGGTTATTAATAAAAACTCTGCTTATCAGCAAATGTATAAAAAAAAATAGTGACTTAAATGTATATGATAATATAATCCTCTTGTTGATTCAAAAGTTAAAACTTTTAATACAAAACAATCGTGCTATTTTAAATATTTATCAATATGTCTAAATTTATATAATTAACACATATAAATAGTACTATTTAAATCACATTATTTAAGATAGATAAATCTTAACCCTACTCCAGTATAAATACTAAAATAGGGCTTAGAATTATCTATATTTTTATCCTATAAAATGCTTCGATTTTCCTCTTGATTGAACATATATATCTGGAGAGATACAATAGAAACGTGAATTTATGAAATTTCCAAAATCAGAAAACTTAAGCTTGAACTTAGGTATTCCAAAACTTTCAGGTGCTATCTCATCAACACCAAAATAAACAACAATTCCATCATCTGTAAGATAAAAAGCTTGGTCCTCAGGTATGACTAGTTCCACATTAGAATAATACATATCTCTATTTTCATTTATTTGAGATTTTATATAATCAGTTATTATATTTATATAATCAACCCCATCTCTAAAAACGTCATCAAGCAAAAGTTCTTTTCCAGTTGTCAAATCTATATTGTAATTATTCAATGTATTATATTTAGGTCCAGAGTTACTAGTAAACGCCATAAGACTTAATATCATACTTAGCACATAATTTTTATTAAAAGTAACTGCATAATTTGTAGATACCCAGTAGCTTTGCTTTGGAAGTGAATTTTGAGAAGCTGCATTATTATATTCTTGTTCTTCTTCCTGTAAACCATTTTTAAAATTGTTTACAGTCATTTTTACAGCATTGTTTATGTTATTTAAAATCGCTGGATTTACATAAGTAGATTGATTTCTAATATTGTATATTATAGGATATTTTACATCGTATGAAAAATACTTACTTCTTTCAAAGTCTTCATTAAATTGCACATATAATATGTTATATGTACAAGTATTTGTAGATTGATAATTTTCCATTAAAATCCTCCCCCTTTTATTAAAAAAATCAGATACAATATAATATGCTTAAAACAGTAATAATGTTAATAGTAAATGCAAAGAATAGAAAGTATCTAAAACAGCAAAAAATGACTGATTTTGTGGTATAATACATAGGATTGAGAGTTATTTTATAGGAGGAAAGATATGTTATTATTAGCAGATAAATGGAAAGAATATGAACTTATAGATATGGGAAATGGAGAAAAATTAGAACGTTGGGGTAATTATGTACTTAGAAGACCAGACCCACAAGTTGTATGGCCAATGGAATCTGAATGGTCTCTATGGAAAAATCCTCATGGACATTATCATAGAAGTAATAAAGGTGGAGGTCAATGGGAACATAAAAAAAGATACCCTGAACAATGGACTATAAATTATAAAAACTTAAAGTTTCACATTAAACCAACTGGATTCAAACATACTGGATTGTTCCCAGAGCAAGCAGCCAATTGGGATTGGATGATAGACAAAATAAAGAAAGCTAACAGACCTATAAAAGTGTTAAATCTGTTTGCATATACAGGAGGAGCTACAGTAGCTTGTGCATCTGCTGGTGCAGAAGTATGCCATGTTGATGCAGCAAAAGGTATGGTTAATTGGGCAAAAGAAAACATAGAGTTATCAGGTCTTAAAAATCAAACAGTAAGATTTATAGTAGATGATGTTGTAAAGTTTGTTGAGAGAGAAATAAGAAGGGGTAAAAAATATGATGCAATAATAATGGACCCACCTTCTTACGGAAGGGGACCTAAGGGAGAAGTATGGCAAATAGAAGAAAAACTATATAGTTTTGTAGACTTATGTATGGGAGTTTTATCAGATGACCCATTATTTTTCTTGATTAATTCTTATACAACAGGCTTTTCTCCAATAGTTCTTGAAAATGTACTTTCTACAACAATAGGCAAAAAAACAAATGCAGGAGATATATATGGAGGAGAGTTAGGAATACCAGCTTCTAGAGATGGTAAGATTCTTCCTTGTGGTATATTTGGAAGATGGGAGAAAAAATAATGATAAAAGTCATATATGAAGATAACCATTTATTAGTTGTAGAAAAACCAGTTAATATATTGTCTCAAGGAGATGATACTAATGATAAAGATATGGTAAATCTTTTAAAAGACTATATAAAAAAAAAGTATAACAAACCTGGAAATGTATATATCGGTTTAATACATAGATTGGATAGACCAGTAGGTGGAGTTATGGTTTTTGCAAAAACATCAAAAGCAGCATCAAGACTGTCTGAACAAGTAAGAAATAAGACTTTCAACAAAACTTACCTAGCTATTGTACATGGAAAAATGAAATCTTATGAAGATACATTAAAAGATTTTTTATATAAGAATAAAAAGACCAATATGGTAACTGTAGTGAAAAAAAATCATAAAGATGCTAAAGAAGCCGAGCTTGACTATAAGATATTAGACTTTAAAGAAAATCTAAGTTTAGTTCAAGTTAACCTGAAAACTGGTCGTTCTCATCAAATAAGGGTTCAGTTTGCAAGCAGAAAACATCCATTATATGGAGACCAAAGATATGGTAAAGAAGTAAATAAAGTTGGACAACAAATATCTCTTTGGTCTAATAAAATAGAAATCTATCATCCTACTACAAAAGAAAAAATGGAATTTACATGTCATCCACCTGATAAATATCCATGGAATATATTTTAAATCTCAAATGAGGTGATTGTATGAGTAAAAAGTTTTCAATAGGAGAAATGTCAAAACTTCATAAAATAAGTATACAGACACTAAGATAC
This sequence comes from Clostridioides sp. LIBA-6822, assembly GCF_056688955.1. Lineage (NCBI taxonomy): Bacteria > Bacillati > Bacillota > Clostridia > Peptostreptococcales > Peptostreptococcaceae > Clostridioides > Clostridioides sp. LIBA-6822. The sequence goes on from NZ_CP196995.1 coordinate 4,231,560, forward strand.
TATGACCAAATAGATTTATTTAAACCCGTTCATGTTGATCAAGAAAGCAATTACAGATATTACTCAATTGACCAATTTTCACAATTAGATATTATAAAATACTTAAAATATCTAGGTATGCCTCTAAAGGAAATTAAATCTAAACTTGATGAAAACAATGAAGAAATTCTAAAACTACTAACTAATAAAATTAACATAGTTGACGAAAAAATTAAAGAATTAGAACTTATAAAAAAGGTACTAAGTACTAAGAAAGAAACAATGGAAAAGGGTATGAAAGTAGATGATGTTAATAAAATAGTAAGAAAGCATATTCCACGAAGAAGTATCTTATCTATAGAATATGAAGAAGGATTAAGTAGTGAAGAAACTATGGAACTTTCGAGAAGACAAATAGCAAATATATTAGAAGATAATATATCTGTGTTTTATGGTGGTGTGAGTGGACTTGTATCTATAGATAGATTTTTAAAGGAAGATAAAGTCATTTATGACAATAGTTTTGTTACAGTTGAAAGAGATTTATTTGACACAAAATCACAAAAATATATAACAGAAATTTCAGCTGGCGACTTTATCTGTATGACATATAAGGGACCTTACAAAGAAAATTATACTGCTTTTAAGAAGCTGGTCGATTATGTTGAGTATAAAAGAATACCTATTGAAAATTATATATATGAAATACCTATAATAGACCCTTTGTCTACAAACAATGAAGAAGAGCTTCTAACTGAAATTCAGATACAAGTTAAAAAGAGAGAAATTGATTTAAGATGTTTAGTGTAATTGCCTTCTCTCAGTAAAATTTTTAAGAAAACAGGTGGGAAAATAGCTAATGCCAATTCCCACCTGTTTTTAGTATAAATTAATATTCTTTTCTTGCACCATCTTTCAAGAAGAGTTTTTCATAAAATTAATATATGTCTTAAATTAAGCCATCTCATCTCTAAGTGCATCAATAATATTTTCTTTTTTTATCTTATTAATAGTATACAGCATTGTAATGAATACGATAAAGAGAACGCCAAACACGCTGATTCCGATACTTACCCATGGAAACGTAAAGTTAATATCATCTGTGACCATTCCTTTATGAATTAGCCAAGAAGAAATTACTGCTATAGGGAGCCCGAAAAGTAGAGCCCTCATACCATAAAAAACACACTCAAAATTCATCATTTTTTGAAAATCACGCTCAGACATTCCAACAGAGCGAAGCATGGCAAGCTCTCTACGGCGTAACTTGATATTCGTAGAAATTGTATTGAACACATTAGCAACAGAAATAAGAGAAATCATAATGATGAAAGTATAGGCGAATACGTTAACAATGAAGATGTAATTGCGGTTCTCATCCATCATTCCATACATATTGTACAGATTATGCTCAACTGTAATCCCCTCGCTCTCGATAATCTTTTCCATTTCTTCAACTGACTTAGTTGGATTCTTTGATTGAAATCCCATGCTTTTAATTCCTGTAGAAGCATCGAGAGTCTCAAACTTATCTTTGGCTGAATAAGGAGCCAATACTCTAAAGCTTGCTTGTTTATGATTGGAGTTTCTTACACCTGGAGGAGAATCAGGTGGTACTATTTTTACAAATGTAATGTTTACATTTTGCTTTTCAACTTTCTTCAACTCACCATTGGTTTCAGGAATAAGATTAACATCCATGGAAGAATTTTTGAAAATATCAATAGTATGCTCATCCTCAACAACCATAGAAACAGCAATCATTTTTGCATTTTTCCCAGTATATTCTTTTGTGTTTAATCCAAGACCTTTGATAATATTCAGATAAGTACTATCATCAAGAAACTGCATATCTACTGGTAGATTAACTGTTTTATTCTTTGAATGTAAACCCTCATGGTGCAAATAGTTATCTGTAAGCTTATTTTCTTTAACAACACATGAATAGGTCATAATTTCTTGATACAAGCCTTCGTAAACACCATTGGCACTCTTCATCTTATCATAAAGCTTTAGCATTTCACTGTCTCTCATACCTTGTGTAGAAAAAATAATGTCATGGTCAGTAACCTCTGACTTCTGACTTGACATCTGTTTCAAATCCTCTACCAAAGCACTAGTTGATATGAATAGCACTATACTTAGAGCTAATGATAGAACTATACTGCGATAGCGTTTCTTATTTCTTTTAAAATTTTTCAGTGCAAGGGTTCCCTCCAAACCATAAATGCGTTGCGCAAGATTTGATGTCTTCACAGCTTTAGATTCGACTTTTACTTCGTTTGTCTGGCGTATACACTCCATTACTGGTGTACTTGCTGCTTTTCTAGCTGGAATATAGGCTGAGATTAAGATGGTAACCATGCTGACTACTACTGCAACGATGATTGCAGGAATAGACAACGTCAAGGTCAAAGGGACGTTAGTGTATAGAACATTTGCAAAGTTTTTGGCAATAACAGAAATTACAAGCTCAATACTGACTATACCAACTGCAACACCAATTGGTATCCCAATAGCACCAATACAAAGCCCCTCAAACAACACTGAATTCCGTAACTGCTTTGCTGTAGCTCCAACAGATGAAAGGATTCCAAACTGCTGTGTGCGTTCATTCAGTGACATATTAAACGAATTATAGATTAGAAAAATTGATCCAATCATTATGATAGCAAGTACAATTCCGCCAACTGAATATAAAAACACATTGAACAGATTGTTGTCAGAAGCTCCCATGAAACGCAACACATTATCATTTAAAATGTAAGCATTCTCTCCAGTGCTACTTGCATAGGAATGAACTTGGCGCGGATTTTTCAATGTTGCAAACAAACTAAAGCTATCCACTTTGAATTGTGCATCTGCTTTGGTTATCAAAGTATATCCTGGTGCAGAAGATTCCTCAAACACGGGTTTTCGACATATACCAACAACTTTATATGTTCTCTTGTCTTGTGATACAAAGGTTTCACTTCCAGCAGTGTATGGGTTACCTTGACCAAGTCTATTATTTCCATTTATACGTTTACCTACATTCAAGGAAATAGTATCACCTACTGAGAATTTGACACCACCATCTGTTGCAATCTTACTCGAAACAATAATTTCCCCACTGTTTTTAGGTAATCTGCCAGATATCAAATCTATAGGCACAGTATCAAAAGTTTCTTCGTTAAATCCAGCTATAAAAAGATACGGTTTATCTGGGTTTCTATTGCCACTAAGCGTTGCATATCCAACATTTTCAAATACTGTAGTATTTGAAACTTTATCATTACCTTTCTGTTTCTGGACGAAAGATGAATCAACATCTAAAAAATCAATGTGCCAATCACCATATTTCGAAATAGCACCCTTTGTCATATAGTCTATCAAAGAAACTCCAAAAGTCGTGACTGCTGTAATCATGGCAGCAGATAGCACAACTCCTATAATCGTTACAAGAGTTCGTGTACGATTTTTTTTCAGTCCTTGCAGGGCAACTTTGTTGAAAATATTCATGGACGATTCACCTGTCTTTCATCACGCACTACTTTTCCATCTGCAATACATATAATTCTATCTGCCTGCAGAGCAATATTTTCATCATGTGTGACAATTATAAGTGTCTGGTGATATTTATTATGGCTTTCTTTCAGTAACTGTATAATGTCCTGTCCATTTTTACTGTCTAGACTTCCAGTAGGTTCATCAGCAAGCATAACTGCTGGTGCATTCATCAAAGCACGACCGATAGCTACACGTTGTTGCTGACCTCCAGAAAGCTGGTTTGGTAAATGCGTTTTTCGTTCTTTTAGTCCAAGTAACTCTAAAAGGTCATTTAGTCGTTCTTGGTTAACCCTTCGCTTGTCCATAAGTATAGGTAGGGTAATATTTTCCACTACATTTAGTGTTGGTATCAGATTGTGAAACTGATAAATCAATCCAACCTGTCGTCTGCGGAAAATAGCGAGTTTTTCATTACTCTGACCATATACATCCTGCCCCTCCAAATATATCTTTCCACTTGTTGGCACGTCTACACCTGCAATGGCGTGTAACAGCGTAGATTTACCAGACCCAGATGAGCCGATAATTGCTGTAAATTCTCCCTTTTGGATAGTAAGTGAAACATGGTCGAGTGCAGTGACCTGATTTTCACCCTTTCCGTAAATCTTGCATAGATTTTGAATTTTTAAAAACTCCATTATGTGAGTCTCCTTTCTTATGGTTTACCCATATAATAGAACTTTCAACTTACATCTCTGTGACTTTCAGGTGAGAGATTAGTCACTTTGGGAAACGAATAGCAAATATAGCACCACCCTGCGGATGATTTTTTGCAGTAATTGTCCCTCCTTGACGCATTATAATCATCTTACAGAGAGATAATCCAATCCCATATCCTACCATATTTGTATTTTTTCCACGATAGAACCTGTCAAACAAAAATGGTAAATCTTCTTTCTCAAAACCCATTCCGCTATCATGAATAGTAATCTCAGTAAACAATATGTTATCCTCACAAACAATCTCAATCTTACCATTATCACCTGCCTTTTCCATACAATTTTTAAGGATATTTTGAATTGCTTCTGAAAGCCAACTTGAATCTCCCTGAATACTCATCCCTTTAGGTACGTCTACTTGTAAAGCAATATTGTGCAGTTCCATTGGAATCATAAACGGTCTAAATGCAGTGTATATCAAGTCATTTACATCTATCTGTTCGCTTTTGAACTCTACAATACCCGCATCCAATCGGGATAATTTTAATAGAGAGGTAATCAACCAATCCACCTGTACAAGCAATTCTTCTGTCTCCCGTATCAAATCTTTTCTCTCATCTTCATCAGGATTAGTCTCTAATAACGACAGGATAATAGTTACCGATGTAAGAGGAGTGCGTAGCTGATGAGCTATATCAGCTAAAGAATCAGCTAGATGTTTTTTTTCTTTTTTTAGTGCGTCATTTTGCTCCCTAATACGCAATGTCATTTTGGTTATCTCACTTTGCAGAATAGAAAGTTCTCCTTCGTCTACCTCGGCAATATACAGATGGTCAGCATTATGAAGCACAATATCAATTTGTTCTGAAATATGTGCAATACTTTTGTATCGGGATTTAGTAAATATTAGAAATACTATTCCAAAAACGGCATCAGAAGCAATGACAAGTATTCCAGCTGCCGTATTGATTGAAAATCCCAGAGTTACAGTAACAACAGTTATTAATAAGAACAAAATAGTAAATTTACGAAACTCCCTATTCCGAAGCATACCCTCCCCCCAATCTATACCCTGTTCCACGAACAGTCAGAATTATTTGCGGACTTGAGGGGTCATTCTCTATCTTCTCTCTCAAGCGTTTGATATACACAGTCAATGTATTGTCATTGACAAATTCACCCGCTGCATCCCATAATTCGTCAAGCAGCCTACCCCTCGTAATAACACTTTTGGGATTGCTAATAAATACCAGCAATAAGCGGTATTCTAAAGCTGAAAGAAAGACTTCGTTGCCATTTTTTTTCACAATGCCACTTGCTGTATCAACAGAAAGCCCACAGATTTCAAAAGTTGACCCAAAACGCTCACTTTTTCTTAGTGCTGTTTTGATTCGTGCAATCAATTCACGTGGACGAAAAGGTTTTGTGATATAGTCGTCTGCACCCATGTTCAGCCCAGTAACAACACTTGATTCATCTCCAGAAGCTGTCAGAAAGATAACAGGAATATCTTTTGTTTCTTTAATTTCTGTGCAAATCGTAAATCCATTTCCGTCAGGCAAGGAAATATCAATTAGTGCCAAGTCAAATTTATTGCCAACAATCTCACCAAGTGCTTCACTTCTTGTGGGAGCGTGGGTTACCATAAATCCTTCTGCATTTAGCAAAAGAATAAGGTTCTTGGCAATTGCCTTATCATCCTCAACCAAAAATATCCGTTTCATTTATTTCATCCCCCTTTATTTTACTGGTTTTATACTTTCTATCGGTTAGTTTTGCGAGTAAGCTAAAATAAACCATGTATTTCCTATTTTTTAGCCCCTTTAATCCGCTTAAAAGAATAATCATGCACTGCCATTCTATCTTTAGTTTTCCAAAGTTTAGCAGTATATTTTGTTGTTATATAATCATAAATAACCCTTCATTGCTTTATTATATTTCTTTTGACACAAAGATACAAGTTGAGTCATAAAACACGATATAGGTAAAAACATTTTCACATAATTAGTTTATAATCATACTCCATAATCTTCACTACATCCACAGTAGTATAGCTATTAATCTTAATATTTACTAATTTTTTCTATTAGTTCTAACGTAAGTGTACATTTTATAATTTATACTTGAAAAATTAATCTAGAAGTCTTATTATATAGTTATATATACCTCATAATATAAGGTATATGATAAAACAAAGTAGGTGAATTTATGGACTTGAATAAAGAAGTACTTAAGGGGCATATTGATACTTTAATATTATCAATACTAGACAAAGGAGATTCATATGGCTACGAAATAGCAAAAGTAGTTAGAGATGAAACAAGTTTTGAATTAAAGGAAAGTACTCTCTATGTATCTCTTAAAAGATTAGAATCCAAATGTCTAATAAAATCATATTGGGGAAATGACCAAGGTCTTGGAAGTAGAAGAAAGTATTACAATATAACTGATGAAGGAAAAGAAAATTTAGAAGTAAAAATTCAAGAGTGGAACTTTATACAAAGCGTTATGAACAAATTTCTAAAGAGGGGTGAATAGATTTATGAAAATAATAGAAGAGTATTTAGGAACACTATATAAAAATGATACTAGCAAAGAAATTCAAGACTTAAAAGAAGAATTGAGAGAGCATCTAATGAATTCTACAAACGAGTTTATTGAGAATGGATATGATATAGATGAAGCACAAAATAAAGCAATAGAAAGATTTGATGGTAATAATGAAGTGTCAGTAGAACTACGTTCAATATTCAAACAAAAAATAGAACCTAAAAAAGTTTTATTACGAAAATTATCAAATTTAAGGATTGTATTTTTAAATTTATTTGGATGGCTTTTTGCTGCTACTGCATTCACAATAAATAGAAGTTTTGGTCATATAACTCCACCATGGCTGATTATAGTTTTAATAATATCAATTATTGTATTAATAATTTTAAGTATCTTAATTAAGAAATTAAAAAAAGAAATAGAAAATGATTACAATACGTAACCTTATAACTATATTTTAATTTCTTATTTATTCCTAATAAATAAAGATTATGAAGGGAGCTTTTATATGGATAAAAAAATGTTATTAGAAAAATTTCTTGATACACCAGGAGTTTCCTATATCAATGAAAAAATGAATTTATTTAAAGACACTAAATGGATTTCATTTGGCACTTATATAATGACTGTCGATAGTTTTTGTTATAAAGAAGATTCAAAACACTATAATCCAATAATGGGTACATTTGATTATGAATCAGAAATTTTTATAGTTAATGCCTTATACAAAGATGTTGTCTATTCTATCAAGAACAAAAAACTTTATAGCAATGTATCTAAGGGAGATAAGATAGTTGTTACAATTAAATATTCTTATGATAAATATGAAAATCTTATACATGAAGAAATTCATGATTATCATCTTTATCCTTTATCTATTGATTAAAATAAAAGGCGAAAGCCTCTAGAGCTAACGCCTTTAAAATAGTTTAAAATAAATATAAACTATACAATTAACATATATGACTGTAAATAAACTTGTATAAAATATATAACTTATCTACAGTCTTTTTATTATACAAAATTTATAGCCTCTTATATAAGAATTTTATTCTACTCTGCTATATTATAAACTTTTAACTTGTCTTTATTTAAATGTTTCTTCTTAACCTCTACTAATGCTTTTAATGTATCTAAAGATGTCATTATTTCAGTAGAAAATTCAATAGCTGTTCTTCTCATCTTAAATCCATCTCTTGTAGAGTCATTACCTTTAGTTGGTGTATTTATTACTATATCAACTTGCTTATTTCTTATAGCGTCTAATATGTTTGGTCTAGGCTCTTCAATTCTGTTTACTATATCAGCCTCTATTCCATTTTCTCTTAAGCTTTTAGCTGTTCCTTCTGTAGCAACAAAAGTATATCCTAACTCTTTCATATCTTTTGCTATCTCTATAAACTCATCTTTATCAAGATTATTAACAGTGGCAAGGACTACTCCTCTTTCATCAGACATATGTCTACCTGCTGCTAAGAATCCTTTGTATAAAGCTTCTTCTAAGTTTTCTCCTACACCTAGAACCTCTCCTGTAGACTTCATCTCAGGTCCTAGACTTACTTCAACCTTAGCTAATTTAGACATTGAGAATACTGGCACTTTTACTGATACTAGTTTTGGCTCTTTGTAAACTCCTGTACCATATCCTAAATCCTTTAATTTAGCCCCTAACATACATTTAGTCGCTAAGTCAACTATTGGTACTCCACTAACTTTACTTATATATGGAACTGTTCTACTAGCTCTAGGATTAACCTCAATTATATATAATTCATTTTGGAATTCTATAAATTGTATATTAACCATGCCAAGTACATTAAGCTCTAAAGCCATTTTTTTAGTGTATTCTACTATCTTTTCTTTTATATCATCAGATATATTTTGACTTGGATACATTGTTGTACTATCTCCTGAGTGAACTCCAGCTCTTTCTAAATGCTCCATTATACCAGGTATTAATATATCTTCTTTATCGCATATAGCATCTACTTCTATTTCTCTACCAGTTAGATATTTATCTATAAGTACTGGATTCTTATGGTCTCTATCAAACGCATCATCCAAATACTGAATTAATTTTTCTTCGTTATAAGTTATTTCCATACCTTGACCACCAAGTACATAAGATGGTCTAACCAATACTGGGTAACCTAACTGCTTAGCAATTTCAACACCCTCATTAGTTGTCCATACACCTTTTCCTTTTGGTCTATTTATGTCTAGCTTTTCTAGTAAATCATCAAACTTTTCTCTATCTTCTGCTGCATCTATATCTCTAAAGTCTGTTCCCAATATAGGTATATTTTTTTCATGTAAAAACTTAGCCAATTTTATAGCTGTTTGTCCACCAAACTGTAGTATTACACCTTCTGGTTTTTCTTTCTCTATTATATTTAAAACTTCTTCTTCTGTTAATGGTTCAAAATATAACTTATCTGACGTATCAAAATCTGTACTTACTGTCTCAGGGTTATTGTTTACAATTATAGTCTCAATGCCCATTTTTCTTAAAGATTTTACACAGTGAACTGAGCAATAGTCAAATTCTATACCTTGACCTATTCTTATCGGTCCAGAACCCAATACAATTACCTTTCTCTTATCACTAACAACTACCTCATCATATTGCTCATAAGTTGAATAATAGTAAGGTGATAGAGCTTCGAATTCTCCCCCACATGTATCAACCATTTTATAAACTGGCTGTATATTATATAAACTTCTCAATTCGTATAATTTCTCTGGGCTTATTTTCATTAAGTCAGATATACCTTTATCAGAGAATCCCTTTTTCTTCAATTCATGTAAATACTCTTTGTCTAAGTTTTCTATTTTTAGAACTTTTAATTTTTCTTCTTGTTCTACTATCCATTTAAATTTATTTATAAACCACTTATCAACACCAGTTATTTCTGAAATCATTTCTACTTTATAGCCTCTTCTTATCATTTCAGCTAAATCAAACAGTCTCTCATCATCAGGTACTACTACTCTAGCCTTTAATTCTTCTAATGTTCTACCTTCTGATGGAGCATGAACCAATGAATATTTTCCTGTTTCAAGTGATCTTATCCCTTTAAGAATTGCAGCTTCAAAGTTACTTCCTATACTCATTATTTCACCAGTTGCCATCATCTTAGTTCCCAATTTTCTATTGGCATGTCTAAATTTATCAAATGGCCATTTTGGTATTTTTACTACTACATAATCTAATGTTGGCTCAAAACAAGCATAAGTTTTTTTAGTTACTGCATTTTCTATCTCATCTAAAGTGTATCCTAGAGCTATCTTAGCCGCTACTTTTGCTATTGGATAGCCTGTAGCTTTTGATGCTAGAGCTGATGATCTACTAACTCTTGGATTTATTTCTATTATCGCATATTCTAAACTATGCGGATTTAAAGCTATTTGAACATTACAACCACCTTGAACTTCTATTGCATTTATTATATCTATTGATGCTTTTCTAAGTAATTGATACTCTTCATCACTTAAAGTTTGACTTGGGGCAACAACTATACTATCTCCTGTATGAACTCCAACTGGGTCTACATTTTCCATATTACATACAGTTATACAGTTACCATTTCCATCTCTCATTACTTCATATTCTATTTCTTTCCAGCCTTTTATACTCTTTTCAAGAAGAACTTGACCTACTGGACTTAATTGTAAACCATGTGTAAGAGTTTCTCTTAATTCTTCCTCAGTATCGGCTATACCTCCACCAGTTCCACCTAATGTATATGCTGGTCTTACAACTACTGGATATCCTATTTTATTGGCAAACTCAAGACCTGCTTCTAAGTTTGTAACTATATCACTAACTATTACAGGTTGATTTATTTCTTTCATTACCTCTCTAAATAAATCTCTGTCCTCGCCCTTTTTTATAGAATTTATAGATGTTCCTATAACTTTTACATTGTATTTATCTAATATACCAGCATCATGTAATTCTACAGCCAAGTTTAGTCCTGTCTGACCACCCATACCTGCAAGCAAACTATCTGGTCTTTCTTTTTCTATTATTTTTTCTATAAATTCTATTGTTAGTGGTTCTATATATATTTTATCAGCAATCTCTTTATCAGTCATTATAGTAGCTGGATTACTATTAACTAATACAACTTCTATTCCCTCTTCTTTTAGTGCTTGGCAGGCCTGTGTTCCTGAATAGTCAAACTCTGCCGCTTGACCTATTATTATTGGTCCTGACCCTAATACTAAAGTTTTCTTTATACTATCTAATTTAGGCATAACTCTTTCTCCTTATCTAAACAATTTTTACAGCTCTTATCTTTATCATCTATATAATCAATTTTAATTACTTTATTTCATCTTAAATTTGAGTTTTATCATTATACATATCTATGTTAATTAAATCAATCTATTTTTTGATTTAAGTTATTCTTATTTTTTAGCTATATATCCTCGTATTATTATTTTACTAACTCTAAAAACTTATCGAAAATATAATCATTATCTTTTGGTCCTGGGCAAGCTTCAGGATGGTATTGGACACTGTATACATCTAGATTCTCATGTCTCATTCCTTCAACAGTATTATCATTTAAATTTATATGTGTAACTTTCATTTGTTCAGGAACTTCTGAAACATAATATCCATGATTTTGAGAAGTTATAAATACTTTTCCTTCTTCTAAATCTTTAACTGGGTGATTTCCACCTCTATGTCCAAATTTAAGCTTAGCAGTCTTTCCGCCAAGAGCTAAAGCTAAAAGTTGATGCCCTAGGCATATACCAACTATAGGCTTTTTACCAATAAGGGCTTTTATATTTTCTATAACATCTTCTAGGTCTTCTGGGTCTCCAGGTCCGTTTGATAAGAATATTAAATCAGGATTTATGCTTAATACATCTTCTGGAGATGTTGTAGCTGGAAATATTGTTACATCACATCCACGAGCTACAAATGATCTTAATATGTTTCTCTTAACTCCAAAATCCATAACAGCTACTTTTGGACCATTTCCTTTTATATGCTCTACTTCTTTTCTTGTAACTGTTCTAACTGCTTCTGTATTTGAGAATTTATCCAATTTATGTTTTACATCTTCTAATTTACTCTCTTCTAATGTAATTATACCTTTCATTGTTCCATTATTTCTAAGTATCTTAGTCAAAGCTCTTGTATCTATTCCTTCAAGTCCAATAACTTTATTTTGCTTTAAATATTGGTCTATATCAATTTCACATCTAAAATTACTTGGAGAATCACTTTTTTCTCTTACTATAAATCCCTTTACTTGCACTTTTTCAGATTCTGCTGATGATAAATTTATACCATAATTTCCTACAAGAGGATAAGTCATAGTAACTATTTGACCATAGTAAGAAGGGTCTGTTAAAACTTCACCATATCCTATCATAGAAGTATTAAACACTACTTCTCCTACACTTTCTTCTAAATATCCAAATGCCTTTCCTATAAAAATTGTCCCATCTTCTAATATTAACTTTGCTTTCATATTACAGTACCTCCTATAATTCTCTTTAGGCAAGCTAAAGAACATTAACTAAATATAAGCTTTTAAATATCTATATATATTTTTCACTTTTACATTCTAGTTTTATACTTATTTACAGTTATTTTTTATCTTTTTCTATTATACTACAAATTTCTTAAAAAAAAGAAGTTATCTCAAAAGTAAAAACTCATAGAAAAAATAACTTCTTCTTTATTAATTTAATAATTAAATTCTTAAACTATACAATCAACTCAATTTCTATTCAGCTATATTGTAAACTTTTAACTTATCTTTATTTAAATGTTTCTTCTTAACCTCTACTAAGGCTTTTAATGTATCTAAAGATGTCATTATTTCAGTAGAGAACTCAATCGCTGTTCTTCTTATCTTAAATCCATCTCTTGTAGAGTCATTACCTTTAGTTGGTGTATTTATCACTATATCAACTTGCTTATTTCTTATAGCATCTAATATGTTTGGTCTAGATTCTTCTACTCTATTTACTGTATCAGCCTCTATTCCATTTTCTCTTAGACTCTTAGCTGTTCCTTCTGTAGCGACAAAAGTATATCCTAACTCTTTCATATCTTTTGCTATCTCTATAAACTCATCTTTATCAAGATTATTAACAGTGGCAAGGACTACTCCTCTTTCATCAGACATATGTCTACCTGCTGCTAAGAATCCTTTGTATAAAGCTTCTTCTAAGTTTTCTCCTACACCTAGAACCTCTCCTGTAGACTTCATCTCAGGTCCTAGACTTACTTCAACCTTAGCTAATTTAGACATTGAGAATACTGGCACTTTTACTGATACTAGTTTTGGCTCTTTATAAACTCCTGTACCATATCCTAAATCCTTTAACTTAGCCCCTAACATACATTTAGTCGCTAAGTCAACTATTGGTACTCCACTAACTTTACTTATATATGGAACTGTTCTACTAGCTCTAGGATTAACCTCAATTATATATAGTTCATTTTGGAATTCTATAAATTGTATATTAACCATACCAAGTACATTAAGCTCTAAAGCTATTTTTTTAGTGTATTCTACTATCTTTTCTTTTATCTCATCAGATATATTTTGACTTGGATACATTGTTGTACTATCTCCTGAGTGAACTCCAGCTCTTTCCAAATGCTCCATTATACCAGGTATTAATATATCTTCTTTATCGCATATAGCGTCTACTTCTATTTCTCTACCAGTTAGATATTTATCTATAAGTACTGGATTCTTATGGTCTCTATCAAATGCATCCTGTAAGTATTGAGATAATTTTTCTTCATTATAAGTTATTTCCATACCTTGACCACCAAGTACATAAGATGGTCTAACCAATACTGGGTAACCTAATTCATTGGCAACTTCAATACCTTCACTAAGTGACCATACACCTTTTCCTTTTGGTCTATTTATGTCTAGCTTTTCTAGTAAATCATCAAACTTTTCTCTATCTTCTGCTGCATCTATATCATCAAAATCAGTCCCTAATATAGGTATATTTTTCTCATGTAAGAACTTAGCTAATTTTATAGCTGTTTGTCCACCAAACTGTAGTATTACACCTTCTGGTTTTTCTTTTTCAATTATACTTAGAACTTCTTCTTCTGTTAATGGTTCAAAATACAACTTGTCTGATGTATCAAAATCTGTACTTACTGTCTCAGGGTTATTGTTTATGATTATAGTTTCTATATCCATTTTTCTTAGAGATTTTACACAGTGAACTGAACAATAGTCAAACTCTATACCTTGACCTATTCTTATTGGTCCAGAACCCAATACTATTACCTTTTTCTTATCACTAACAACTACTTCATCATATTGCTCATAAGTTGAATAATAGTAAGGAGATATAGCATCTATCTCACCTGCACAAGTATCAACCATCTTATATGCTGGTTTTATATTATATAGACTTCTCAATTCATATAATTTTTCTGGGCTTATCTTCATCAAGTCAGATATCCCTTTATCAGAGAATCCTTTTTTCTTTAATTCAAGAAGATAATCTTTAGTTAAATCTTCAATTCTCATAACTTTTAGTTTTTCTTCTTGCTCTACTATCCACTTAAATTTATTTATAAACCATTTATCTATACCTGTAATTTGCTCTATCATTTCTAACTTATAGCCTCTTCTTATCATTTCAGCTAAGTCAAACAATCTCTCATCATCAGGTGCTACAACTCTTTTCTTTAATTCTTCAATACTTCTCTCTTCAGATGGCACATGCACTAATGAATATTTTCCTATTTCAAGCGATCTTATACCTTTAAGAATGGCAGCTTCAAAGTTACTTCCTATACTCATTATTTCACCAGTTGCCATCATCTTAGTTCCTAATTTTCTATTTGCTTTTTTAAATTTATCAAATGGCCATTTTGGTATTTTTGCTACTACATAATCTATAGTTGGCTCAAAACAAGCATAAGTTTTTTTAGTTACTGCATTTTCTATCTCATCTAAAGTATAACCTAGAGCTATTTTTGATGAAACTTTAGCTATTGGATATCCTGTAGCTTTTGATGCTAGAGCTGATGATCTACTAACTCTTGGGTTTATCTCAATAACTGCATATTCAAAACTGTGCGGATTTAATGCAAACTGAACATTACATCCACCTTGAACTTCTACTGCATTTAATATATCTAAAGATGCTTTTTTAAGCATTGCACATTCTTTATTACTTAAAGTTTGAGTTGGGGCAACAACTATACTATCTCCTGTATGAACTCCAACTGGGTCTATATTCTCCATATTACATACAACAATACAGTTTCCTTTTGAATCTCTTATTACTTCATATTCTATTTCTTTCCAGCCTTTTATACTTTTCTCAATTAATACTTGTCCAACTGGGCTTAATTGTAATCCATGTGAAAGTATCTCTCTTAATTCTTCTTCATTATCAGCTATACCTCCACCAGTTCCACCTAATGTGTATGCTGGTCTTACAACTACTGGATAACCTATTGTAAGTGCATAGTCAAGACCTGCTTGTAAATCTGTAACTATATCACTAACTATTACTGGCTGATTTATTTCTTTCATTACATCTCTAAATATATCTCTATCTTCACCTTTTTTGATAGATTCTACTGAAGTTCCTATTATCTTTACTCCGTATTTATCTAGTATGCCTTTTTCATAAAGTTCAACTGCTAAGTTTAATCCTGTTTGTCCACCCATACCTGCAAGTAAACTATCTGGTCTTTCTTTTTCTATTATTTTTTCTATAAATTCTATTGTTAATGGTTCTATATATATTTTATCTGCCACTTCTTTATCAGTCATTATAGTAGCTGGATTACTGTTTATTAATACAACCTCAATTCCTTCTTCTTTTAAAGATTGGCAAGCTTGTGTACCTGAATAGTCAAATTCCGCTGCTTGACCTATTATTATTGGTCCTGACCCTAATACTAAAGTTTTCTTTATACTATCTAATTTAGGCATAAATTTTTCTCCTTATCTAAATGGTTTTTACTATCTGTAAATAATACTAAATCTATATTAATGCTAAGAATTTGTTAAATATACAATCTAAATCTTCTCTTGTTGTGTATTCTGGAATGTACTGAACACTATATATTGGTAATTCTTTATGTCTTATTCCTTCTATAGTATTGTCATTTAAATTTATATGAGTTACTTCTGTATTTTCTGGCATTTCTGAAACATTATATCCATGATTTTGAGAAGTTATGAACACTTTTCCAGTTTCTAAACATTTAACTGGATGATTCCCTCCTCTATGTCCAAATGTAAGTTTTGAAGTCTTTCCTCCTAATGCCAATGCCAAAATTTGATGTCCTAAACCGATTCCTGTCAGTGGCTTTTTACCTACTAAATTTTTTATATTTTCAACTATATCATTTACATCTTCTGGATTCCCTGGTCCATTAGATAATAATATTAAGTCAGGATTTATATTTAAAATTTCTTCTGATGTAGTCATCGCTGGTACTATAGTTATATCACAGTTACAAGCTTTAAGAGACTCTAGTATGCTATTTTTAACACCAAAGTCTATAACTACAACTTTTGAACCAACACCTTTAATATTTTCAATTTCTTTTCTTGTAACATTTTTTACTGAATCCTTGTTACAATGCTCTGCTAACTTAGACTTAACATCTTGTAATGATGCATTTTCTAAAGTTATAATACCTCTCTTTGTTCCATTGTTTCTAATAATTTTAGTTAGTGCTCTTGTATCTATTCCTTCAAGTCCTATTACCTTATTTTGCTTTAGATATGTGTCTATATCCATTTCACATCTAAAATTATTTGGGTTATCACTTTTTTCTCTTACAATAAGTCCTTTTACTTGTACTTTATTTGATTCAACATCTTCTAAATTTATTCCATAGTTACCTATAAGTGGATAAGTCATAGTAACTATTTGTCCATAATAAGTTGCATCTGTTAATAGTTCTCCATATCCAGCCATTGAAGTGTTAAATACAACTTCTCCAACAGTTTCTTTTAGATATCCAAATGCTTTTCCTTCAAATACTGTTCCATCTTCTAAAATTAATTTCCCCTTCATATAAGCTACCTCCCAAATATTTTATCTAAGCATTTTCTATTTCTTTTACAATGTTAATCGCTGATTCTCTTGGATTTTCTGCTTTTGTTATAGGTCTTCCAACAACTAAATAATGAGCTCCTCTTTTTATTGCATCTGACGGAGTTACAACTCTTTTTTGGTCTCCAACCTCTGCTGATTTAGGTCTTATTCCTGGACAAACTGTTATAAAATTAGTTCCACATGCTTCTACTATCTTATCTACTTCCTGTGCTGAACAAACAACTCCATCTATTCCTGATTCTTTTGCCAGTTTAGCTCTCTTTATAGCTAACTCTTCTGTTGTCATATTGCATCCTATATCCTGTAAGTCTTGGTTGCTTAATGAAGTTAGAACTGTTACTCCAACTACTAAAGGTTTTTCTATGTTTAATCTTTCTGCTTCTTCTTTAGCAACTAGTGCACACTGTCTCATTCCTTCCATATCTGATACATGTATTGTCATTAGCCAAACATTATCTCTAACTGCAGCTCTTACTGCACTTTTCATAGTATTTGGAATATCATGAAATTTCAGGTCTAAAAATATCTTTTTTCCTTTTTCTTTAAGATAATCTATTGTTTTTCCTTTTGTAGCAACATACTGCTCTAGTCCTACTTTAAATATATCTACACTATCTTCTAATCTGTCTATTAATTCTTTAGCTTTATCAAATTCGTCAGTATCAATTGCAACTATCAATTTTTCTTTACCATTTATCATTTTTACATCTCCTTTTTAATAAAGCCTAAATCTTCATAAAAAAATCCTCACACCAAAAGAGGCACAAGGATTTTATCTATACATAACTCAATTCTCAGCTATGAGATATCTTTCCCAGTCTCTCTGGACTAGTTTAAAAGACTTTATTATATTTAAATTTTTATTTTATACTCATCAAAAACCTCTAGAAGATTTACTAGAGGTTATATATTAACACTATCTATAACCCTTTAGTCTCTCTGGACTAATTTAAGGAATTTAGCTGTAATATTTTTCTTTATTAATATAACTTTATGTATCTCTAAGATAATTTAAAGTTTTATCTTTTTTTATAATTAAACCACTAATTGCTTTTTATGTCAATAAGTCTTTGAATTATTCTTCATCTTTATCAAACAATTTTTTTTCAAAATATGACTCTGCATTATATATCGCAGCAGCTGGATTATGCCCAGTTACTCTATCCTTGACAATTAGAGTTGTTATCGGAGCTTCCATATATTTCATGGCTAATGTATCATGTCCAACACATAATCCAAGAATTACATTGAGGTCAACTTTAGCTTCATTTAAAAACAAAGCCTGTCCTATTGGATTACACATTATTTCATCTGCACACTTTGATATTGTTTGAGATGCTTCTAAGCCAACTGTACTCTTAGGCATTGCTCCATTTTTACATATAACCGAAAATACTTCAAATCCATGGTGTTCAAATATTTTTTGTACTGTTTGCATTTCTCTTTTTAATCCAATACAAAATGCTATACCTATTTTTTTATAATCACATTTCTTAGCAAACTCTATTATCTCTTTTAATCTAGTATATTGACAATACCCTTCTGTCTCAACTAGTCCAGCATTATAAGCTATTTTCCTATTTTCCTCTTCCTCATAAAGCTGTTTTGCTTTTTGTTGTAGTTCAACTTCTCTAGTAGGACATATCTTCATCAGCTTATCCATATTTCCATCAGAACAGCCCCTAAGATTACACTTTCCACACTTGTACATATCCAATATCCCCTTCCAAAATTTTATTCTTCTTGTGATTCTTCTTTCTCTGGAGTTACACTTTCTTCTGGTATTTCTTCTTCTGGTTTCACATGTTCAACTACGGTTATAAAATATGATTTTCCTATTTTATTTCTTATAGGAAGTTTTTCATATGAAACATCTATTTTATTTTTTATACAAGCTATATCAAAATGCCTTAATCCTACACCTAAGCTAACTTTATTCATATCTTCACAATGTTTCTTAGGTTTTTTTTCAAATAAATGAAGACCTCGTTCATCCTTATGGAAATACCATGGCTGAGAATTTTTTACAGATGGAGCTCTTCTTGTAAATTCTAATACTTCTTTCCACTTTCTATTCCTATTTATTTTATTTATCATATCTTTTACTGGTTTTCTATCAGGTCTAGCATATCTTGTTCTAAATAAATCCTCATTTCTCGCTGGATATCCAAAAGCTATTATTATATAAGGATACTCTATTTCTTCTTCCTTATCTTCTTCTGTTTTTATTCCAGCTAAATAATCTAAATCGTCTTCTTCATCTTCTTCAGAGCTTTTGTTTCCAATATCCACAAATTCTAAAATATCTTCTCTCTTTAAGTTTCCTTCCAGCCAACAGGTAGCTACACCCAATGTTGTAAGACGTAAAACTACACCTTCTGTAGCAAAACCTATATTTTGTAAATAGTCTTCACCTTTATTTGATGTGATTACTATATAATGAGGTGCTTTTACTTTACATTCCTTACCCATTAAAAAATGTATTATATGACCTCTATCAACAACATGCGCCTTAATATTTAAATCTTCATTTAAATATTCTAAATTTTTACAACTTCTCTTTATCTCTTCCATTAATGGCTTTTTTATCTTATTACTGGAAAAATTTCTTACAGATTTTCTATAAAAAATGGCTTCATAAAGCTCCATTTATGCCCTCCTAACTGAAATCTTCTGTTCATAATATATAAACTACTATATTTAAACATATATAAGCTTTGCCAGAAAATTTTTTATTTCATTATTTATATTTATCTCATTATTATATTATAAGTTTTTTTCGGTATTCTTGTATAGCTTTTCACTAAAAAAGTATTTTTATTTCTACTTTAATACTAATATCAACAAAAAATATTCTTCCACTTAAGTTTGTACATCTAAACAATCTATTTTAATTAAAATAGATATTTTTTATTTCTCAGTTTACAGAGTATAAATATTTTAAATATGACCCAAAATCTAAGTAATGTTATAATACTTTATAAGTTATTCAATATTAAAAATATAGGAGGATGGATATGAATTTAAATAGAAATTTAGAAAAATATGCTGAATTGGCAATCAAAGTTGGAATTAACATACAGCCAGGTCAAACTTTACTTATAAAATCACCAATAGAATGTGCCAATTTTGCAAGAAATGCACTTAAAGAGGCATATAAATGTGGTGCTAAAAATGTATATATAGAATGGTCTGATGAAGAAAGTTCTCTCATTAAGTATTTGTATGCTCCAGATGAAGCGTTTCATGAGTTTCCAAAATGGACAGCAGAACAATATGTAGATATAGCAAAAGAAGGTGGAGCGTTTTTATCAGTATATGCTCAAAACCCTGACTTACTAAAAGATGTTGACCCTGAAAGAGTTGCAAATTTTCAAAAAGCATCTGGTAAAGCTTTAAAAGAATGGCGTTCTTATACTCTAACTGATAAGTGTAAGTGGAGCATAGTTTCTGTACCAACAAAAGCGTGGGCAAAAAAAGTATTTCCAAATTTATCAGAAGATAAAGCAATAGAAAAACTATGGGATACTATATTTAAGTGTTCAAGAGTAGATGGTCAAGACCCTATAAAGGCATGGGAAGAACATAATGAAAATCTTAAATCTAAAACGGAGTTTTTAAATAAAAATAATTTTAAAACTCTAAGATATAAATCTTCAAAAACTGATTTGACTCTAGATTTGCCAAAAGGCCATATTTGGTTAAGTGGAGCATCTAAAGACCCTAATGGAATAAGTTTTAATCCTAATATCCCAACTGAAGAAATTTTTGGAATGCCACATAAATTTAAAGTAAATGGAACTGTTTATAGTACTAAACCCCTTGTTTATGGTGGAAATATAATCGATAATTTCTTCTTAACTTTTAAAGATGGTAAAATAATAGATTTCTCTGCTGGAAAAGGATTAGATACTTTAAAGAATCTTATTGAAACAGATGAAGGGTCTCATTATTTAGGAGAAGTTGCTCTTGTTCCATACAATTCACCAATATCCAATACAGATATAATTTTTTATAATACTCTATACGATGAAAATGCTTCTTGCCACTTTGCAATTGGTTCTGCTTATAAAACTTGTCTAGAGGGTGGAAACAATTTAAAAGATGAAGAATTAGATGAATACGGTGTAAATGACAGCTTAACACATGTGGACTTTATGATTGGTTCTGCGGATATGGATATTATCGGAGAAACTTATGATGGAAAACAAATACAGATTTTTAAAAACGGCAACTGGGCTTTTTAATCTATATTTTTAACTAAAAAGGGCTGATGGAAGTTATACCAGACTTCCCAGCCCTTTTTAATGTTGATGATAAATATTTTTTTATATTAATTAATCTCATTTTTATAGATTAATTCCTATTGTTTCAAACATAAGTATCTAAAACTTATATTTATATTATATATAAAATATCCTATTTAGCACAACCTTTATTTTAATTTACATGCTAAAAATTTAACTTTGCTATTTCAACAGCAGATTTTGCATCCTTTGAATAATAGTCAGCACCCATTTCTTCAGCATATTCTTCTGTTAAAACTGCACCACCTACAAATACTTTTGCATTTATATCATTATCTCTTAATGCCTGAATTGTATCTTTCATACTTTGGACAGTTGTAGTCATAAGCGCACTTAAGCCTACTAACTTTATATCTCTTTTTTTAGCAACTTCTACTACCTCTTCAATTGGAACATCTTTCCCTAAGTCAATAACCTCATATCCATAATTTTCTAACATTATTTTTACTATATTTTTTCCAATATCATGAATATCACCTTTTACTGTAGCAACTATTATTTTTCCTTTAGATACATTATTACTACTTTTACTTAATAAAGTTTCCTTTATTGTATTTAATGAAGCTTTTACTGTCTCTGCTGATTGAATCAATTGTGGTAAAAATATATCTCCACTATCATATCTCTTCCCTACTTTATCAAGGGCAGGAATTAGAATCTCATCCAATATATAATTTTCATCCTTTTCCTTCAAAAGATTCAGCGTTACATTTTTTGCGTCGTCTTTTAAGCCCCTTTCAACTAAAACATCTAGAGACAACTCTTTGTCAACTTTAGTAGTAGAATCTGATTTTTTTGAATTATTTATATTACTGTATTGATTTATATAGTTAATACATCCTTTATCTGTATTATTTAAGATTTTAAAAGAATTAATAGCCTCCATCATACTATATTCATTTGGGTTTATAATTGCTAAATCAAGTCCCGCCCCTAGAGCTAATGTTAGAAAAGAAGCATTAAGTGCCTTTCTATTTGGAAGTCCAAAGGAAATATTTGAAACACCTAATATAGTTTTTACTCCCAATGCCTTTACCATTGTTATAGCCTTTATAGTCTCTATTGCTTCTTCTTGTTGTGCTGACACAGTTAATGATAAACAATCTATAAATATATCTTTTGGCTTTATTCCATAAGAAACTGCTCTATCTACTATCCTTTTTGCTATTTCAAATCTTTCTTCGGCTTTTTTAGGTATCCCTTTCTCATCAAGTGTAAGTCCAACCACACATGAACCATACTTTTTGACTATTGGTAATATGCTTTCTAAAGACTCCTCTTTGCCATTTACAGAGTTTACTATTGTTCTACCATTATAATATCTAAGTCCTTGCTCAAGTGCCTCTACATTGGAAGAATCGACTTGTAAAGGAGTATCTACTACTGCCTGTATTTCTTTTATTAGTTTTGGCATTAATTTTTTTTCATCTATCTCTGGTAAGCCAACATTTACTCCTAATATTTGTGCTCCAGCGTTCACTTGTTCTAACCCTAAATTTATTGCATAATCTACGTTTTCATTTTTCAATGCTTCTTGTAGAGATTTTCTGCCTGTAGGATTCAATCTTTCTCCAACAACTATAGGTGATTCTACTTCTACAAATTTTGATGGTGAGCAAACAACACATTTATCAATCTTCTCTATACTTCCTTTAGTAACAGAATTTATATTATCAGATATTTCTTTTATAAAACTTGGGTTTGTACCACAACATCCGCCTATTATAGTAGCACCAACCTCAACGAATTTCTTGACACCTTCAAAAAACTCTTTTGCATCAACATCATATATAGCCTCTCCATCAACTATATTTGGTAAACCAGCATTTGCTTGAACCATCACAGGTATTGTAGCTCTTGATACTATTTTTTTAACTATCGGTAAAAGTTGTTTAGGCCCTAATGAACAATTAACTCCTATTGCATCAACACCCAATCCTTCTATAGTAGCCACCATACTCTCTGGCATACATCCAGTAAAACTTCTTCCACCTTCATCAAATGTCATAGTACAGAAAACAGGTAAATCAGAATTTTCTTTAGCTGCTAATACAGCTGCTTTAGCTTCATATAAGTCCATCATAGTCTCTATTACTATTACATCAACACCAGACTTAGCCCCCTGTAACACTTGTCTTTTAAATATTTCATATGCTCTATCAAAGCTTAAAGTTCCCATAGGCTCTAGCATTTCTCCTATAGGACCAATATCTAATGCTACATATCTTGGTTTAGTATTATCTACATTTTCTATAGCTTTTCTAGCCACTGAAACAGCATTATCAATCACTTCTTCTACTGTATACTTACT
Source organism: Clostridioides sp. LIBA-6822 (assembly GCF_056688955.1). Taxonomy (NCBI): domain Bacteria; kingdom Bacillati; phylum Bacillota; class Clostridia; order Peptostreptococcales; family Peptostreptococcaceae; genus Clostridioides; species Clostridioides sp. LIBA-6822. Next base: position 4,255,010 of record NZ_CP196995.1, read on the forward strand.
ATCTAATTTTAGCTCATTACATCCAAAAGTATTTGTAAGAATTACGTTTGAGCCTGCCTCTAAATATGAGGTATGTATTTCTATAAGTTTTTCTGGATTTTGAATACCAAACACTTCTGGGTTTTCACCTAACCTTAAACCTTTTTGTTGAAGCATTGTTCCCATTGCGCCATCAAATATTAGTATATTATTCTTTAGATATTGTCTTATTTCCACAAGAATTCGCTCCTTTTCTATATGTACAGTTTCTATAGTTTTTACAATTTTCACACGATTTTTCTTTTTTAGATTCACCTATTTTTATATTAGAAATGCCTATGATAGCCACTACAGACTTTCTCGGTATCATAATTCCATTGGAGGTAATTGTTAGACCTATTTGTTTCTGAGCATTTAACACATTTAATATGTCTATATTTTTCTCTATCGGTAAATCTCCATATCCTGGGCTATATCGCATAGTTATAAATTTATTTTGTTCTGAAAAAACCTTTTCTACATTATCTTGAACGATGTCACATACTTCTTCTATTGCTGTTGTTCCACATGAATCTATTATTAGTCCTTTTGTTAAATCTGAATAAGAATGTCTTTTTATTTCTTTTTCTATCTCTAATCCTATGGTAGCTGCCATAATTACACATTCATTACATTCTTTTAAAAGTTCATATATGTCTTTACTTTCTAATGTTAAATTTGTTCCCTCTAACTCTACAACATTATCTTTATTTATTTTAATAGGATAAATCCTAGATAAATATCTAGGATTTATTTTATTTTTAGTTATGTCTACACATTCATCAATAGTATCTTTAAGGTCTTTATCTATCTCTTGACCTCTGTATTGTAAGTATCTTAAAACTTCACTTTGATTTATGTTTATATTTCCTTTTTCAATCAAATTATTCTCCATATATATTTAAAGAAAATCCTTTATCCAAAACATCTTTTGCATATTCTTTTGCTCCAAATAAAGATAAATCTCTGTAGTTTCCACATTCTATTGCTGTAGCTGCTGGCATTTCGTCTGATTCAATCACTTTTTTTAACGCTTCTTCTAAACCAACCTTAACTGTATTGGCATCTACGTCTCCCCACAGTATTAAATAAAATCCTGTTCTACATCCCATTGGAGATAAATCTATTACACCCTCTAGTGTGTCTCTTAAATAAGTTGCTAAAAGATGCTCTAAACCGTGCATAGCAGCAGTTCCAAAGCTTTCTACATTTGGTTGTAAAAATCTTAGGTCAAATTTACTTACTTTATCTCCCTTTACTCCATCAAGTACACTACACTTTCTTACAAAAGGGGCCTTTACTTTTGTATGATCTAACTTAAAACTTTCCACTTTTTCCATTATTTAATCCTCCATTATCATTTAAAATTTATTATATTAATTCTAAAAAAAACTCCCCCTATCCATTATTGATAAGAAGAGTATATTATTTCAAATCGTCTCATCGTTGTTAGCAGGACCACCTGATAAAAGGTTGGTATAGGATCACCGAGCTAACTCTCTCCCCTAACTCTTGATAAGTATCTTATTAAACTGACTTAAATTATATATTACTTTTTTATTTTTGTAAACACTTTATTGCTATATTATTTATACATATAAATATGCTTTTATTTTATAACTCAACTGATTGTATTAGTGGTAGTTGTACCTCAAATACAGTTTGATGTTTATCACTTAAAACGGTGATTTGTCCATCATGTAAGTTCACAATATTTTTTGTAATTGCAAGACCTAGTCCAGACCCTCCAGCATTTCTATTTCTTGATTTTTCAACTCTATAAAATCTATCAAATATGTTTGGTAAATCTAATACTGGAATTGGTTCTCCATAATTTATGACCTTTACAACTGCCATATCTCCTTTTTTCTCTGTAACTATGTCTACATAAAGTCCATCTTTTCCATACTTCATAGCATTAGTCATAAGATTCTCAAATACTCTTACCAATTTATTCGGGTCAGCTTTTACAATTAATTTTTCTTCATTAAAATTAGCTCTACTAACCATAAATTCCTGCTTAAAATAAATTTCAAATTGAGATACTATCTGACTTAATAATTCTACTAAATTTATTTCTATTTTATTTAATCTTATTGTATTATTTTGCATTTTTGTAAACTCAAACAAATCATTTATAAGTACATTTAAACTTTTTGATTTTTCATATGCAATATTAATATAATACATCATCTGTACTTCATCTTTATACTTACCTTCTTCTATCAATCCTAAATAACCCATTATTGATGTCAAAGGGGTTCTTAAATCATGCGACACATTTGTTATTAAATCTGTTTTGGTTTGCTGAGCTTGTCTCTCTTCAACAGTTATGTTTCTAAGTTGATGAATAATACTATTAATTTTATGTGCTAGTTCATCAATATCATCAACTTCTTTATCCTTTAACCCTTCTAAGTCATACTCAATATCTATATTTTTTTGTAAATCGCCTTCATCCATTGAATTTACAGCATCTACAATGATTTCTAACTTCTGATTTTTTTTATTATTTTTTCTTATAAAATCGACAAGTTGTTTATTTCTCTTGTATGATATTAAAGAATAAATTGCTAATGATGAGAGTACAAATAAAAATGGATAAAATAATCCCTCACCTATAAACGCTCTTAAATCTCTTAAATTATATACAAGATAATTAATTGTAGATAAACCAGTATTAACATATAACACTTTTATTATATAAATGCTTGTTAGCATAATTATTAAGGTAATAATGCAACTTATCGTAAAATCTATTATAGGACGAAACATATGATTTAATAAGCTTTTATTTTTCAATTTTATATCCTACTCCCCATACAGTATGAATTATTTTTTCTCCATCTGTATATTTTTCAATTTTATCCCTTATTCTACTCATATGAACCATTACAGTATTGTTAGATTGATAATATTTCTCTTTCCATACTTTTTCAAATATTTCTTCTGTACTGTATACTCTTCCCTTATTATTTGCCAATAAGTACAGTATATCAAATTCTCTTGACGTTAAAGTTATGTCCTTTCCAGCTACTGTTACACTATGCTTTTCCTTATCTATTAATACCACTCCAACTTCTATGATATTTTTATTGTCATTATTAGCTCCACTAAAATAATATGCTCTTCTAATCAATGATTTCACTCTCACAGTAAGTTCAAGTGGATTAAATGGTTTTGTAAGATAATCATCTGCACCAGTCATTATTCCTTGTATTTTATCCATGTCTTCTGATTTTGCACTCAACATAAGTATTGGTATATTCAAACTTTCTCTAACTCTTCTGCAAACTTCTATCCCATCCATTTTTGGCATCATTATATCCAACACCATTAAATGAATATTTTCTTTTTTTAAAATATCTAGAGCTTCTTCTCCATCTTCAGCTTTAATTACATTATATCCACCATTTAAAAGATATATCTCTATAAGGTCTCTTATTTCTTTTTCATCATCAACAACAAGAATTGTATTCTCCACTTTTACACATCCCAACTTAACTTTTGTATATAGTTTTTATTCATATAAAATTATACTATACTTTAGTTAGTGTAATCCATTAAATTTACCCACTTCTTAACTTCCAATATTATACAATTAACTTTAAATATTTATATTATTTATTTTGCAAATATTCTTCTAAAGTTAAATCTTTTGAATAAATTTCCTCGGCAATATCCTTTCCAACATATCTAATATGCCATGGTTCATATGCTGTACCTGTTATATCTTCTTTACCCTTAGGATATCTTATTATAAATCCAAACTTATGAGCATTTTCTGCCAACCATATAGCTTCTTTTGTACTCCCAACAAACCATCTTTCTGGGTTTGTTAAGTCTATACAAAGTCCAGTTTGATGCTCACTATAACCAGGCTTTGCCACATATGCATCTGCTTTTTCCTGTCCCTGAGATTTTACCCTTTTTGTATAAGTCTCTTGCTGAGTACTGTAAGATCTATATGCTGAAGACCCTAAAAATTGTATTCCTTCTTCTTTAGCTTGCTTAACTAAATCTTCAACTGCTTTTGCAGGTACTCCTGCCATTTGTTTTTCCTCTTCTGTTGCTTCTTCAACAAAAGGTATATTTACTTTAGTAATATTTTCGGGAGCATAATCTTTGCCAATTCCATTTGTCTTGTTTACCAGTAATATATTTGCTATACTATTTGAGTGATTTTTATTTTGGGAATTTGATTCAACATCTTCTTCTGAAGCAAATTGGGCAGTTCCTGTTGGGTTTTTGTCTTTTATAAGAAATTTATCTTTAGATATAAATACACTTATAAATACTACTATAATAATGGCTAATATTAATTTAAATTTTTTCATGGTTACATCGTCTCCTTTTTGTATGTTTGTCTATAATGTTAATTTTAGAGTATAAATTTTAAGTATTTTATAAGTAAATCTTAAGTAAATCTTAAATTTAATATTTTTGAAAGGTGGTGCTAAAAATGTCTATACAAAAACTTCTTAGTAAAGCTCGCAAGGCTATACAAGACTTCGATATGATACAAGAAAATGATAAAATTGCTGTTGGGCTCTCTGGTGGAAAAGATAGTTTAACATTGCTTCATATACTTAAAAGTTATCAAAGATTTTCTCCTCAAAACTTTGAATTGATAGCTATAACATTAAATACTGGTGGTATTGATAATTCTCCACTAGATAAGTTGTGTCAGGAAATAGATGTGCCTTTTTATGAGTTTCAAACTGATATAAAGGAAATTGTATTTGATATAAGACAAGAAAAAAATCCTTGTGCATTATGTGCTAATTTAAGAAGAGGTGCCTTAAATGATAATGCTAAAAAGCTTGGATGTAACAAGGTAGCTCTTGGACATCATAAAGATGATGCAATTGAAACATTTTTAATGTCTATGTTTTATGAAGGCAGAGTAAATTGTTTTTCTCCAAAAACATATTTAGATAGACAAGATTTAACTGTCATAAGACCTATGATTTACATAGAAGAGTATATGACTAAAAAGATTTCAAAAGATTCTAACTATCCTATTATAACAAATCCATGCCCTGCAAATGGTCATACTAGAAGAGAATACATAAAAAATCTTATTGCTGATTTAAACAAAGAAATGCCAGATTTTAAAAGAAATGTATTTGGTGCTTTAAATAATTCAGAAAAATTATTTATATGGGATAAAGAAAAAATAAAAAACTTTAAATAGTAATTAATATTTTTACACACAAAAAAGCAAGATTGTATTAATTATAAATAATCAGTATATAAGCTACACAATCTTGCTGTATTTTTATTTTTTATCTTATATTGTTTTAATGTATATTTTAACAGTTATTAATAATATCTATATTATCTAATACACTAATTATAATAACTTGAATATTTTGTATCTTAACTCAATCTATTCTTACAGTTTCTACATATTCTAATAAATAAAATAATATTTCATATTAAATTAGAATGTTAAATTCTACTATCTCTGGTATATTAAGAAATCTAAATGGTAGCTTTGTACTTCCAAGTCCTGAGCTTACATATAAATGATTTCCATTTATCTCATAAAACCCTTTAGTATATTTTCTCCCATATGGAGGAGTAACTAGAGCTCCTTTAAAAGGTACTCTTATTTGACCACCATGGCTATGCCCAGATAAAACTAAATTCATCGCATCCTTACTGAGCATATCAACTAAATCTGGTTCATGTGCCAATAATAAATTAAAATTTTTCTTATCAGTTTTATTCTCCAGATATTTTATATTAGGATTTCCATTTAATATTTCATCAACACCTAATATGTTAATATATTTGTCCTCAGCTAATTTTATTTTTTTATTTTCATTTATCAAAAGATTGAAGTTGGAATTTTTCATAATCTGTCTATAATACCTAGGAAGTTTATACATATAATCATGATTGCCGAATACTGAAAATTTTCCCAACCTAGCATTCATACTTGATAAAATAGTTGTAATTTCATCTATATCTGGATTTTTATTGGAATAATCAATTAAATCACCAGTAAATACTATTATATCTGGATTTAAAGCATTAATCTTATTAGCTACTTTCTTAAGGTTCTTAGTTGAGTAAAAACTTCCTATTTGAGTATCTGTAATTTGAACTACTTTTATACTTTCAGATTTGGGCTTCACTGTATCATTTTTTACCAAATCTCCACTTTCACTTATACTATATTTTTTCACAATTAATAGACTCGGTTCTATCGCAACTGAGTATATAAAAATCAAAATAACTATCAGTATAAAAATTTTTAAAAAAGACTTAACTTTTAAATTCAAAGCATCTACCTACTTATTTACTTTCTTAAACTATTTGCATTACAGATTCAACTTTGTCCATTTTTCTGTCATGCATTTTTGGCTTATTAGCTAAAAACCATTTATATGTCGCTGTAAGCCCTTCTTTTAATAATACATTTGGTATATAAAGCCCATGTTCAATAAGCTTATTTATATCAAGATTGAAGTCTATATTTCTAAATGGGAAATAGGTTCTTTCTCTAAACTCCACTTTTTCCATATCTACATACTTTATAATAGGTTCTTTACCAATAACTTCTCCACATGTATGTATAAGTTCATCCCAAGAAATTAACTGTGGATTTGTTACGTTATAAGCCTCTCTTACATGAGGATTTTTCATTATACTTTCTAATACCTTTACCAAATCACCAATATATATAAATTGATTACTCACTTGTTTTCCTTTTGGCACTGGTATTTTTTCATTTTTTTCTATTTTTTCGAAGAAATAATATTCTCTATATAAATTATTATTTTCGCCATATATATAAGTTGGTCTAATAATTATATATGGTATAGAGCTACTTATAACAAAATCCTCTGCTTCTTTTTTATTTAGACCATATTTTCCCCAGTTTTCATTTTCACCCTTCTCATTTTCTTCTTTAACATTTCTCCCACTATCTTTGTATACTGCTCCTGCTGACAATACTATATATTTCTTTAGGCTATCTATGCTTACAAAATCAATAAGATTACTTACATCGTCTTTTGTATATGCCGTCATATCATATATGTAATCATACTTTCTTCCCCTGATAATGTTTTCCATATCTTTGCGAACTTTTCTATCACAAATTAGATGTTCTTTAAAACCTGTATAATCTATTTCCTTTTTACCATTTGTAAGTATATCAATTTGATACCCACATTTAATTAAACGCTTAGCAAGTGCAGAACCTATGAAGTCGCTTCCACCCATAATTAAAATAGATTTCATTTTAAGTGCATCCTCCTCTTTTTTAAATGACTTCCTTAATTATAATATCATATTTTTAAATATGCTACAGTATTTTGTATTATTTTTGTTTATAAAAGATGTTTATAGAAAAATATCTTTTATAGAATCTACACTTTCGACAATATAAGTAGGTTCACTTTCACTAATCTCTTCAAACGAACCATATCCATACAACACTCCAATAGAATCTATGCCTATTTTTTTTGCACCAATTACATCATATTTTCTATCTCCAACCATGATAACTTTATCTTTATCTTCCACATTACATAAATCTAATACATATTGTATAACTTCATTTTTATTTACTCTTGTCCCATCAAGATTACTACCTGCTATATATTTGAAATATCTATCTATCTCAAAATATTTAAGTATAGTTTCTGCAAAAACTGTTGGTTTAGAAGTAGCTACTAATAATATTTTACCCTTTTTATATAACATTTCTAATATTTCTTTTACATTCTTGTAAATTTTATTTTCAAATATTCCTTTATCTGAAAAATATTCTCTATATTTTTCAACAGCTTTTTTAGCTTTTTCATCCTCAAATTTATAATATTCTTTAAAAGTATCATATAAGGGTGGTCCTATAAATTGTTCCAAGTTATCTAAATCTTCTTTTATACCAAAACTATCCAAAGAATATTGAATAGACTTTGTTATTCCTTCTTTAGGGTCTGTAAGCGTTCCATCCAAATCAAACAATACTATTTCATAGTTTTTTTTCATATTTAAATCCTCCATATTTATAAAAAGTAATATCTTATATTTTATATTTATATATTTTAAAAAGCTATAGTAATAGAATTTTCTAATACTATAGCTTAAATAACAATTAAATCTTACATATTTAGTTTTAAAATAAATTTGAATAGCTTTATTTAACTGTTATAGCTGAAACTGGACATCCTTCTTCTGCTTCTTTACATAAATCTTGTAAATCTGCTGGTATTTCTCCTTCAATTGCAACTGAATGTCCTTCATCACTCATACTAAAAACGTCTGGACATGTTCCTATACACGCTCCACAAGCTACACATACATCCTTATCAACAAATGCTTTCATACTAAAATGCCTCCCCTAAAATTATCATTTTTTAATTATTGTTTCCTTAAGATATTTATCCAATATATGCCAATTTAAACATATATTTATTATTTTATCACTATTGCTCAGTTTATTATAGTATCTTCATATCCATGTCTATAAACTTCGCTACTTTTCATCCATGATTTTACGGTATATTGTAAACTTAACTTTCTATTTAAAGTGAGTTCATTATCATTATAGTCTTTTATAATATCGTTGCCCTTTTCCATTGTAAATATAGTAAAATCACCTTCTCCACCAACCTTTATTCTACCTTTACTTCCATGTAAATCGAAAATCTTTGTTGGATATTCAGTTACTTTTTCTATACATTTTTCTAAAGATATTCCAAGTTCCATAATTTTATTTATAACATTTAAAAGAGAATAATTTATGTCTTTCATATTTTTTATATGCATATCAGTGCTTATTAAATCTGGTTCTAATCCTTGATTTACTGCTTTTTTAAAAACTTTAAAATCAAACTGGTCTAATCCATGGCACACGTCAAATAGTACGCCTCGATTCTTTGCATTTATTACTGACTCTCTCAGTGTGCCAAATTCATTAAATATTCCATGTGTGCTATTTCCATATACAGGTGTAACCACATCTCCTTTTCCCAAAATATTCATTACTTCATCTATATATGATGGATGCTCACCTATATATACCACTAATGGTAAATTTAATTTTTTAGCAACTTGCTTTGATTTTTTAACTATATCTATCCCATTTTCATTAGATTGAAACCTACTTGCTTTTACTTTTATCCCTTTTATCTTTTCCATATTTCTTTCTACAATAGACTCAACATTATCAAAGTTTATAACATCTAAAGAGGTTGATTCGTTCAATATATTTAGTCCCTCATTTGTTACGTTTAGAAATGAATACACTTCAGTTTTACACTCATCCATATACTTTTTCTTAAAATCATAGTAATTTAAAGGACCTGCTGTACCTGCATCAAATATGACTGTTGAACCTTTTTCAATTCCAATTGAATCAGAGTCCATACCTGTAGGTAATTTTCTCTTATAACAATGGGTGTGAACATCTATAAATCCAGGAGAAATATACATATTATCAGCATTTATTATCTCAAATTCTTTATTTGTAAGTAATTTCTCTTTTCTTATCTTTTCTTTGAGATTCAATCCAATAGCATATATTTTCCCATGCAAAACCAAGATATCTTTTTTTTCAAACTTGATACCATCTTTTGGAGATATTATTGTCCCATTTCTTATAAGTAAATTTTTCATTTATTCCACATCCTAATTACAGTATAATTTCTCTAATAGTTTTTCTTACATAAAGAAAATAAGTCTAAAAATAGAAATAATTTAGACTTATTCATTATATTATACTATATTCATTATGTTAAATTAAATAAAAACTTCAATTTACTTTAAGAAACAATTAAGTATTTGTTGTTCAGCTTCTTCTTCAGTAAGACCTAATGTCATCATCTTTAGTATTTGGTCTCCTGCAATTTTTCCAATAGCCGCCTCGTGTACTAAGAGAGCATCTGGATGATTTGCAGCAATCTCAGGTATGGCACTAATTTGAGAATTTCCCATGATTATTGAGTCACATTGAACATGTGCAGAACAAAGAGAATCCCCAATAACACAAGGATTGAATTTTTGTTTAGAATTATCTTGCCCAACTGTACGAGAAATTACTTGAGCAGAGGAATTTTCTCCCTCTAATACAACCTTCATATTAGACTCAGCAACTTGATTTCCATGAGTCAATAATTTTTCAAATACTACTATTTTAGCTCCTTTACCTAGGTTTGCATCCATTTCCCTTTTAGTCGAATCTACACCCTTAATTTGAATTGTTTCCATCTCACAATATGAATCTTCATCCATATTAACAATAGTAACTGGATTTAAAATTTTCTTTCCTTCTCCATCACCTTCACCATAATGTTTTTCTACATATTTTAAGCGAGCTCCTTTACGTAAGAAAAATCTATGTATTCCATTATGTTCACTATCATCACAACCACAATTATGTATTCCACATCCAGCAATTATAACAACATCTGCATTTTCTCCAATTTCAAAATCATTATAAACCATATCCTGTACGCCAGCTTCTGTTACTATTACTGGTATATGGACATTTTCGCCTTTTGTATTTGGCTTTACTATAATATCAATTCCAGGTTTATCCTTTTTAGGAACTATAGTTACATTTTCAGTTGAATGTCTCTCTATTCCTTGCCCATTTTTACGTATATTGTATGCTCCTAATGGAGTTCCACGAAGTTCAGCAACTTTTTCTAAAAGATTTAAATCTGTTTTATTCATTTAATTTGCCTTCCTTTCTAATTAATTCATATCTTTCATTAATTCACAACTTGAATTAACTTGGCACATGATTTCAGGTAATATAGCATCTTTTGTTCCATGACTTTTTACTGAACCATCTTGTAAAACGATTATTTCATCAGCTAACTCTAATATTCTTTCTTGGTGAGAAATTATGATTATAGTCTGGTCAGACTCTTCGTGGATTTTCTTAAAACTTTCATTAAGCTTTCCAAAACTCCAAAGGTCTATCCCTGCTTCAGGTTCATCAAATATAGAAACCTTTAAATCTCTAGCAAAAAGAGTTGCTATCTCAATTCTTTTCATTTCTCCTCCAGAGAGAGAGTTATCAACTTCACGGTTTAAATAGTCTTTTGAACACAATCCAACATCCGTAAGATATTGACAACATACATCTGTAGACAATGGTTTTCCATGAGCAAGTGTAAGTAGATTTTCAACTGTCATACCTTTTATTCTTGGTGGTTGTTGAAATGCATATCCTATCCCCTTCTTTGCTCTTTCTGTAATACTAAGATTTGTTATATCTTCTCCATCTAAAATTATCTGACCACTAGTGGCTTTTTCAATTCCCATGATAAGTTTAGCAATTGTAGATTTTCCTCCACCATTTGGCCCTGTGATAACAATAAGTTTTCCTCTCTCAAATGAAAGGCTAACATCATTTATTATTCCTAGTTCCTCATTGTTAGACTCAACATTAAAGGAAAGATTTTTTATTTCAAGCATAATACCCCTCTTTTCTGTAAAATATTACATTGATATCCATTCTTTTATTATATCAGTAATTTTTATATACCAGCAACTCCAAAGAGACAAAATATGTATTAAATAATAAAACAGACTTATTAAAAAACAAAAAAGATGAGTCTTATACTGACTCATCTTAAAAAGTTCTTATTATAAAGTTATATGTATTTGAAAAATTAACCTTCTATATACTCTAGTATTATTTTTTGATTATCTTTTAACATAATCTCTTCTTTTTTAGATTCTATTCCATTCTTTTTTATCTTTACCTCAGCTACAAAAGCATCATTACCTTCAACCATTTCTAATAACTCATAAGCTTTTTTACGTCCTATTTTAGTTGCTATATCTTTTAACACTGCCATTTTCTTAAACATTTTATCACCTCTACTCAAAATTTACAATTGATTTTTAATTATATAAACCTAGTCTTAGACTAACTTATAATAATTATTGTCTCTAATTATATCAGATATAGAGTAAATTTAATACTTTGTAAAATTATTTATCCTCTCTAACCAAATAATCATTTCCATCTTGGTCTTTAAATGAAAACATCCTTCCATAAGGCATTTCCATTAGTTCACCAACCTCAACTTCATTATTAGCCATTTGTTCATAAGTTCCATTAATATCTCTTGTACTTAAAATTATTGACGGATGAGATAAATCTATCTCTTTATTTTGTTTCATCATTAGATTTTTATCATACAGTACAAATGTCGTAAACTCATTTTTGCTTGGTGCTATTTCTAACCATTTCACATTTGGGCCCATTTCCTTTTCATAAGTTACTACAAAGTTTAATTTTTCTGTCCAAAACAATTTTGCATCCTCTTGATTGTTTACATAGAGGCTTATCTTTCCTATTTTATTTATCATAACAATACCCACCTTTATTATTAAATAAATATCTAATATTTTTTATATTTAATAATATACCCATATATATTATTTTCTATAGATATATATTTCTAATATTTATCCCATATTATATAATTCTAAACTATAATGTAATTTATTTATCCCATATTATTATAGACTTTATTTATATGATTTAATCATTCTGTATCATACTTATAATTATGAAAATATGTACACTAAAAATCACTCTTAAATAGAGTTTTATATCTAAAAGTGATTTTATATATCCTATGCAATTTTATGTTTTAGCCATTTTGTTCCTCTTAATCTTAAACAGTATAACGTTCCTCTAACAAGCCAATCTGTGTACATACCTATCCAAATACCAAGTACTCCAAATTCTAACACAACTCCCAATACATAACCTGTAAAAATTCTAAAAATCCACATGCCTATTATAGCTGTCATCATTGTATATCTTGTATCTCCAGCCCCTTTTAACCCTGCTGACAATACAAATGATATAGGCCATATTACCATAGCTAAACAATCACTTCGAATCAGTTGTGTTGATACAGCAATTACACTAGTATTTTGAGTATACATACTTGAAATCCAAGGTGCAATTGGTATAAATATAGCTCCTACTACAAATAAACAAATTGTTGCAAATTTAGTTAGGTATAAGAGAGTACTTTTAGCCCCTTTAATATCTCCACGCCCTATATACTGACCTACCAATGTCGTTGCAGATAAGGCCAAAGCATTTCCTATTACATTTATGATAGATGCAATTGACATTCCTATTGCATTGGATGCAATTGCTGAGGTACCCATAGTAACTATAAACACTTGAACAATTAATTTCCCTGCGTTAAAAAGTAATTGTTCAACGCCTGCTGGTATTCCTATATTAAATATAGATTTTTGAGTTTCAATATCAATCTTAAATGGAAATATTTTACCTATAGATATAAATTCATTTCCTTTAAATAAAGCTCTTATAATAACTATACATCCAATTATTCTAGCTATAGCAATAGACATAGCTGCACCTGTTATTCCATAAGATGGTGTTTGTAGATTTATACCTAGAGGGTTTAAATCAATGCCATATATAAGTATATATCCTAATGTTACATTTACTATATTCATAAACATAGTAACATACATAGGTTTCTTTACATCTCCACATCCTCTTAAAATACCATTTGCTATTTGTTGTGTTGCAATAAATGGATACGTAAATAATGTAAATTCTATGTATAATTTTGCATTTGATTTTACCAATTCTTCTGCTGAACCATAAAATAAATTGATTACACCCGTTCTAAAAACCCACATTAATATTGTTATTGTAAATGATAGTATTACTCCAGATACTAGAGCTTGCTTTATAGTTTCATTCACTTTTTCACTATCCCTTTTACCTATCTGTTGAGCTACAACAACAGTTGCACCAACAGATAGTGCAGCAAATACAGATATAAATATATTATTTATTGAGTCAACCATTCCAACTGCAGATACAGCCTCTTCTCCAATATGACCTGCCATCATCGTATTAAATACTCCTAGAAGCATGACAAATGTCTGCTCTATCATTATAGGAATTGCTAATTTTATAACATTTTTCCTTATAAACATACTTCTCCCTCTTTTCCCCATTTATGTAAATTTAAATTTTAGTTAACTTATCAAACTTTAAGTTGGTTTTTAAAGTTAAAATTATATTGTTGACATCATAATATACTGTGTCCAAATAATATTATTCTTATTTAATATCATTTGAACACAGTACATCTTTATAATTATTTTATGTTTATTATTTTTTATGGATACTAGAATTTAAATATTTATATATTTAAATTAGACAATTAGTATAATTAACTATTATAAAAGATAGCTATATTTCGTTAATATTGTATCATTATTGTGTAATAATCACAATAAATACATGTCACACATTTATCCATATTTATCCATGTTTTGATTACTCCAATTTATATAAAAGATAAGCTAAAATATAAAATCTTACAATATAAATGTAACAAAACTGACTCAATTTAATATTGTATTTTATAGACTATTTTTAGGATGTGATACTTTGGTTAATTTGAATGCAAATAATTTAAATGTAAATATGGTTTATCCTGTTTCTGCTACAGCTCCTATACGTTTTAGAAGATACACTGTTTCATACTCAGAAAATATGAGCAATATTTATTTAACTATAGCAACCTACTTCGATACACTTGGTTTAGGAACAGTAAGTATTGATAAAGTTTATGGTCAATGGGCTTGGGTTGTTGGTGACATATATGATTTAAATCTATTCGTTTTTGTTGGAAACTACCCTTATGAAATTGCTAGAAATAGATATGATGCTTTTGTTAATATTCTTCCAATTGCAATTACTTCTATTGCAATTGGAGATAGAATATTCTTCATTTCTAACTCTTGTTTATTAAACTCAAAAATTACAGTTAGATTTATATCCAGTCATCCTACACTTAATAGAACTGTTGATTATGGCAGTATTAGAAATTTTATTTTGTAACATTACAACATGATGTACTATTTGAAACAATATCATAAACTAAATCATATTATTAAATTATAGTAACATTATTAATCAGTACATCATGTTTATCTGTTACAATTTTATCACATTTTCTTATTTAAGATAATTTTTAGTACTTAAGATTTCTATTTACTTATTTTTTCTGTTCTAAATCCTATCTCTTTGTTTGCTAATTTATAGCCTTCTTGTATCATTTCTTCTCTTGTCAACGCATTCCCTAATAAATTATCAATACTAAGTTGTTTTCTATCACTAAAATACTTATCCAATAATGATTCTTCTATATCTTCTTGAGTTGCTAAATGTCCCTCATGCATTATATATTTTACATCAAAACCTTCTTTATTCAGTACCTTACCTAGCAAAATGCTTCTATGACATCGTATAGGCTCTTGCATTGCTCCTAATAAAACTATTTTATATCCCATCTGACATCCCTTTTTTAATCTTTCTATCCCTTTTAAAAAAATCTCTTCCTCAATTACCTTTTCAAAATCTGCATAACCTTCTTCTGTATATACATCTTTGTTAGTCCTTTTTGCTCCAAACTCCTTACCCATGTATATATATACAAATCCAGATTCTCTAAGAGATTCGTTAAATGCCTCTTTATTATATTGAATATTATATTTAGAATATGGAGTTTCTCTAATATCAACTACACAGTTTATATTGTACTTTTTTATCATATCAATAAGTTTACTAAAGGGATAATTTGAATGTCCTATCGCAAATATTTCCATATAATCACCTACTATTCTTAAAAATCAATATTCGAAATACAATTGATTATCCTACATATAAACCTTCTATGTTACAAATGTATTTAACAACTTCTATATTTTCATTTTGACAAGTATATACATTACTAAATAAATCGTTTATTTCTAATGCTATTTCTAAATAAAGCATATATATAGATATATATTCTTTCTCTTAGTGCCAGCTTCATAAGAATATCAATTATATAATAATTATACCCTTATTTCTCCAAAATCAAATAAAATATCATTTATTTGTTCTAAATACTTACACTCTTTTTTACTTATAACTTTCTGTATGTATTTTTTATTTTCCTGCTTAAAATGCTTATCTTTAGATTTATCTAAACCCCAAAATAAACCAAAAAATAATCTCAAAAAATGAGGGTGTCTCAAAATGAACTGTTTAGTTAATGAGGCACTCTTTTTTGTATTAAATCAAATATATTTTTATCATTTCAACAACGAAAAAGAGGCTTATCTCTATTCTGAGACAGCCCCATTTAATAGCTTTATCTTGATTAATTTTAACCTCTTATAAAACTCGTTTCACTGGTATCTGAACTTCTGTTAACCAATCATCCTCATTCTCTTTATTCCATATGCCATCTATATAAGACTCTCTAGGATTTCCAATTACTTCATATTTGTTGTCCTCTATCCATTTAAATGCATCTGCATAAGTCTTTCCTAATGTTGAATATGAACCATTGTGTAATATACAAACTGCATTTTCAACTTCATCTAGTTCTTTAAACTTTAATATATCTGTATCTTTCTTTAAATCATTTATAGCTTGACACATCTCAACATCCATATCAGACTCTCTATATTCACCATCATGATATATATTGAAACAATAATCAGGAACCGCACATGTACACCCTGTATTTCTCATTTCTTCAGCCATTACGTTTGGAAATAGATTGAAAAGTTCATCATACCCCTTTAATACCTTTCTCATAGAGGCAATTTTAACTTTTGGTAAAGACTTAATAATTACATCATTCATATTGACTTCTCCTTTCAAATTCACAAGATAATTACGCAGTTTAATGAGTTTATATTCTTCACTTTTGATTACATCCAACATTTCTTTTTCTTTATTCATTAAAATATTTTCAACCTCTTCAGGATTTTCCACAGCTTCTTTTATCTCAGCTAATGATAAGCCCATTTGTTTTAAAGTTATTATCTGATGTAATTTAGGTAATTGCTCTGTTGTATAGTACCTATATTTTGTAAACTCATCTACATATTCTGGCTTTAATAAGCCTATATCTTCATAATACCTTAATGTCTTTGTAGTTATTTTATTTATTTTAGAAAACATTCCTATAGAAAACATCTCATCACCTGCGCATTAGATTTGATTAATTTAAGTTTAGACCTTCCCCTTAGGTTAAAGTCAATACAAAATAAATTATAATTGTATTAATTCTTCAATTCTATCTCCACTTAATACCAATGTATCTCCTGTTTTTATAACAGTTGAACCTTTAGGTACTAAAACCTGTTCCTTTCGTTTTATCATAACTATTAATATATCCTCTGGTATATTAGAATCCATTATACTCTTATTTGCCCACTTACTACTATCATCAACATTTACTTCTATAAGTTTAGAGCTAATTTCTCCATCATAATCATTAAATGTTTTCAATACAGATGTATTATCATCAACCAAATCGAGCTTTTTAGCTACAGTTGGTATTAATGCTCCTTGTATGCCTACTGAAAGTAACGCTATAAAAAAGATTATATGGAATATGTCATTCTCTATGATTACACCCTGAGTAACTGCATAAATCGCAAAAACTACTGAAGCAGCACCTCTAAGACCTACCCATGATATGAATAATTTTTCTTTATTTGAAAATTTAAATTTTGCTAGAACTATAAATGTTGCTAATGGTCTTGCAATAACTATCATAAATATAGATATTGCCATTGCTATACCAAATACATTTGGTAGTTTGGAAGGGAAAGATAACAATCCTAACATAAAGAATAACATTATTTGCATAATCCATGAGATTCCATCAAAGAAATGAACCAAACTTTTTTTATGAGGTATCTTACTGTTTCCTAGAATAATACCTGAAATATACACACTTAAATATCCATTTCCTCCAAGATACTCACTAAATGCATAAGAAAGTATTGCAATAGCTATTGTAAATATAGTATAAAATCCTTCTATCTCGAAGTTTGAATTTTTCAAAATATAAACAGACAATTTTGCTAGTATAAATCCTATAGCTAGCCCAAAAACTATTTGCTTTATTACCATTGGCACAATAAGTTCTACTCCAGAATTATTCATCAATGTCAAAAGAATTAGTGTCAACATATACGCTATTGGGTCATTACTTCCACTTTCGACTTCCAATAAGGAGGCAAGAGAACCTTTTAAATTTAGTTTTCGAGAACGCAACACAGCAAATACAGATGCAGCATCTGTTGAAGCTGCAATTGCTCCAATTAATAAGCCTTCAAGTAAACTAGTTCCTACTACCATATGACAAAATATACCTGTTACTCCTGCTGTAATTATTACACCCAATGATGACATCAGTATAGAAGGTATTGCAACTGGCTTAGCCATATTCCAGTTTGTTCCAAATCCTCCAAAGAACATTATAAATATTAGTCCTATAGAACATAATTGTTTTGTTAATTCATAGTTGTCAAAATAAATTCCTACCATACCATCAGACCCAAATAGCATCCCTAATAGGATAAAAATTAATAATATTGGTACTCCAAATTTATATAAGACCTTACTCGAGGTTATACAAATCAATAGCACTAATCCACTTATAATCATCAATTCTGTCATAGCATCAACTCCATTTCATATAAATTTTGTAGATTAAAATATACCTACAATTTTATTATTTGTTCAAATATAACATGACATAAGTTTTATAAGTTATGGTGCATAAAGTACAATTAAAATTTAATAATACACTAAAATATGAGTATTCTACTCAAGTTTATATATTTATTTTAATTATATTCATTTAATATTCAAAATTTGAATTCTTTTTTATTAATATTTCATTTTTCAGTTGATTATTTAATATATTTCATGCTCTTATAGTAGTTTTATATATACTATGAAATATATAATATTTAGATAAGTAATAAGAAACTAACATACAATGTTAGATACTTTAGATATGAAATCTTCAAAATTTCATACATTGAAATATTTCTTTATATATATTATTTTATATTTGTTACAAATTATTGTCAAATTATTTTTCTTAAAAATAGAAAAATTGCATAATTTTTTTTAAATTATGCAACCCATAATATTTATTCCCAAAACTCTTTTATCCCTTCTATTATCTCACTATAAGGCAATAAAGTAGCTTCTACTATTGATTTATTTGTTTTTTCCAGATAATATTTAATCATATGATATCCACAAGCATATCCTGCGCAGTAAGGTAAGCCAACTGGAAAGTATCCTTGCATTTTAGCTATATCATCACCATAAAGATAGGATGTTATGTTTTGAAATCCAGTCTCTTTTAAAGCATCTTTAATTATTGGTTTTATACATGTGTTTAACGTCTGGATGTCTGTTTTACTAACCCAAGGTCCGACCATATCTTCACCAAACATCCATGTCGCAAAATTTTCTGCAAGCCCCTCATTTATCATCATTTCTTCTAATGTTATACTATTACTCCAATCTATAAACTGGAATCTAATATTATGATTACATTCATGTGCTAGTGCTACTTGTAATCTATTAGTCGTGTATTCATTAGGAACCAATGATATGAACATATATCCAGGTATTCCACCATCGCCCCAATATCCATCACTTAAAATTGTATAAGGACTATTTGGATTAGCCAATAAGATTGAATATTTATAGTTCTTAATATTCAAATCGTATCCTTCTCTTATAAATGAGTTTATAGACTCTTCTATGGTTTCTTTGCAAGTGCTCCAAAGTTTATCATCAGATAATGCATTTATATTATTTTTTTGATTTTCATCAATATCCTTAGGTGATAAAAGCCCCATCATTTCACTTGCCATAATTACATCATATCCACCTTCTTGTCTAGCAACCATTGGAACATTTATGCACTTCCACTTAAATTCAAAAGGCTTCATAAGTTCATATCTATAGATATCTTCTTTTTTGTTTAATGGTGCATTCATTATCTTCTTGTATATCTTATCTGAGCGAACTTCTATAATGTTCATCTTTATCATCTCCTTCAAAATAGAGTATATAGAATTACGTCGCGTCAATGTCAATATACATTTTATATAATCTAGCTTTCTTCAATTATAGTTTCGTCTATAGTTTTGTCAGAATCATCACCAAACAAGTAATAAGCTACTCTATTAACAAATCCATTCTGTTGCCAATAAATTACATCATCTAATAAAAATGGATTATCAGTAATTATACTATCTACATTTAAATTAATCATTTTTTTCATTAGCTTACTATTATTGATAGTCCACACAAAAACTTGCTTTCCTTTTTGGTGTATATTATCCACAACGTTTTCAGTTATAAATGTAGACTCTATTCCATATATATCAACATAATCCCAGTTGTAAAAATTTCCATATGCAACCGCAGTTAAATAACATGTTATTATATCTGGATTTAATTTTTTGACATTTTTTAATACATCTTTATTCATAGATGCTACAACACATTGGTTCTCTAACCTGTTTGATTTAATTAATTCTAAAACCTTTTTTTCTACATTAGTTTTTTCATGACCATTAAGTTTTATTTCTATTAAAAGTTTTATTTTCCCTTTCGAATACTTCATAGCCTCATCAAGAGTTGGTATTTTTTCACCTGCAAAACCTGAACTAAAGTGACTACCTGCATCATAGGTCTTAATTTCATCATAATTTACTTCCCAAACATTTCTATTTACACCAGTTACTCTTTCAAAGTTAGAATCATGAAATAAAATCAATTCCCCATCCTTAGTTTCTTGTACATCAATTTCGGCATACTCAGCTTGAGTTATAAAAGTCTCTTTAAAAGCAGCTAGTGTATTTTCCGGAGCAATTAATGAAGAAACTCTATGAGCAGTTGCTGTTGTATTATAAAAAAATGAAGAGTTAAATAAAATATCATTATTTAAAGAATACGCTATAGATTCAATATGTAGGATAAATAAAATTATGGATATTTTTAGAGTTATTCTTAATAGTTGAATTACTGAGTTTTTTTGTTTCTCAGATTTTTTTTCATAAATTCTAATATCATTATATTCATAATAAAATGTAGAAATAAAACCTGTACTAATTATAAATATAGCTATTGATGAAATAAATGTAGCATAGTCATTGAACAATATACACCTATTAATAAATATATCTTTCAAAAAATTTGCATCAGTATAATTTTTTGTCCATATCCCTATCAATATAACAATAATATGATATATTATATATCCTATAATACTGACTATTAAAGATATTCCTAATGAATAAAAAATCAACTTTATAGCTTTTCCTTTTGTAAGGTTATTACTTATATTTCTTGCCTCTTTAAAACCATCTGTATTTAGAGTTATTTCATGTATACTAAAAATCCATCTAATAACTGATATATATAATATTAAAATTAAAAACATATAAATTATATTTAAAACTATATTAGAATTTATATACTCTAATATGTATTCTGGAAGCTTTATTTTTCCAATAAACCCTGAGGTTAAGGCTATGTTTGTAAGTGGAACTATCAGTAGCACAAATACAAATAACAATATATTTTTAGGATACAATATTTTCATAGATTTTTTTAAAGACAATTTAATAAGTTTATACAATGTAATTTTTTCAGAAATTCTTGATTTATCAAAACAAATAATTACTGAAGTAAATTCAAAAAACATATAAAATGTTAATATCACAATTGAAAGTATGGCTAATAATATTGATAAAGGATTAGTTAATATTTTTCCTATATTATCAGTGCTTAAATAAACTATATTTGCACTTTTCATAGAGCTACTTAATACAAATTTAATTGATGGCAATATAATTATCAAAGCCAATCCCTTATGAAACAGTTCAAATGTAATTAATGTGGTCCAGTTATATTTTATTAATTTTACAAAAGTATCTAAGATATTCTTATTCATGATGTCCCCTTAATCTTTTTATTGTATTTTATCCTGTAAACCTCATAAATATATACTATTTTTTTAAATTAATAATTTTATTTAAGCTAATACAAAGAATTATATTTCCCCAAATATATTATTATAACTGCAGTTTTATTTAAGTTAATTTCATATGTAATATTGGAAATGGATTGCCTTGCCCATCTATTTCAGACCTATCAAATTCTTTAAATCCTAAATGAAGATAAAATCCCACTGCTTTTTTATTTTGTTCATTTACATCAACATATTTTATATTATATTTATCTATAGCATACGTTATTAACTTTTTACCAATACCATGACCTCTATATTTATCTTTTATAAATAGCATCTCAATTTTGTCTTTATCTATTCCCATAAAGGCTTTTATTATATTTTTTTCTTTAACACAGACTATATTTTCTACTTCTTTAAGCCCAGTTTTAACTAATGGTCTTAAAGATTCAATATCTTTCTCTATTAAAAAATCATGAGTGGCTCTTACTGATGATTCCCAGACTTTCAACATTTCCTCATATTCGTTTGAATTTATTTGTCTCATTTCAAAAATTATTTCAGAGTTCATAAAAACTTCCTTTCTGTTCTATGTGATTTTTAATTGTTCCTGATTATTTATATAAAATTTAGAAAGGGCTATGAAAGTTAATATCATAGCCCTAATTAAATTTAAATATAATCCATTATATTTTTATAATTATATACTAAAGTCTAACAAATTTACTACAAGAATTCATATTAGCTATACTAATGGAGCTTCTATCTGAGTAGTAAAAAGGAATTTATGGCAGTGACCATCATTAACAGTAGTATTTCCACATACCAAATGAACATGTTTGTTAGTTCCTGGTATCTTAATAGCTGGACCTGTTGTAACACATATCTTATGGAAATGGTCAAGGAAATCCACATTATCATTTATTTTATGAACATGATTTGTACCACCATTTATTGGTATAACTTCACCAGTAACTCCTGCTGCACGATGGTTATGTCTATCGTCGCATTCTTCTGCTAACTTAACACTTTGTGAGTATTCATGAACATGTGTCATTTCCTCATAATCATTATAGCACTTATTACATTCATTATATTTATAATCATCATATACATAATCTCTTTCACATTTATAATTTTGATAACTCATTTTTATATCTCTCCTTGTTATATTATATATTTAGAAATTCCTCTAAAGAATCTCTAATATATAGTATGAATCAGAGTCAAAAAAGTTCATATTTTGTAAAATTATGTATTAATTTAATTATTCATTCCAATGTTTAGGATGTACTAGTGAAGCTGGTAATTTTGTATTAGAATCTCCTTTTGCAGTATTAACTTGCAATTGTGTTAAAAATATACTATTTTTAAGATTAGCTCCTCTAATATTGCAATCTCTTAAATCTGCTCCTATTAAATTTGCTCCACTTAAATCTGCGTCTTTTAAATTTGCTGCTATCATGAATCTTCCTTTTAAATCTGCTCCTATTAGATTTGTTTTTCTAAGGTCTGCTCCTATTAAATCTATACTTTTACTTAATTTTTTCTTGTTTTTAGGATTAGAAGTTTTAAGAAAAGATTTGACTTTTTCCATTACAGACTCACTAGCTTGTGCTAATAATGAATTTACCTTTACTCTATGTGATGTGATATCTAAATCAATTAGCTGTTCTGGATTCATATTAGTTATCTTTTCAGTTTCTTCAATTATTGAGTCAATTTTTACTTTTATTGCATCTGCTATATCTAATATAGATGCTTCTTTAAGATACCATAGCATTTCATGTAACTGTCTCATAATTAAAAATACTTCAGACATTTGACTTGCTAATTCTGATGATTGCATCCAGTCTCTACCTTTATATGTTACTTGTGCTACTTTCTGACCTGAACCAAAACAATCATATGCAGTACAGCCTTTAAAACCTCGCTTTATAAGATTGCTATGTACAGAACATTTAAAATCTGATTGCAAATTAATACATGGATTTCCTGATTCCTTATCAACAGGAAATCCATCTGAAGCAGAAAAATAAAGAGCTAGACAACAAAGTCCAAAACACTTTTCACAATCAATTTTTAACTCATCAAATAATTTATTATTATATATATCTTTATGTATATTTATCATATCGCTTCTCCTTCTCAGCATGTTTTTTAATAAGCTACTGTTGTAAATAAATTACATTTCAACCTATTATGTAACATTTCTTATTTTTAATTATAATTTAATGTGTTTGTTATTCCAATAGTATACATTGGTTTCTTGATATTTGTAACAACACTTTTTATACTAGAACTTATTTTAACTATAACATTATACTAATAAGTTTTCACCCAATCATAATATAGCTCATGAACTATAAATATTTTTAGAAGTTGAAAATTTCAATGTTTTTAGAATCCATGATATAATAGCCATAGATACAACCTATAAAATCAAAAATATGCAAATTAACTATACAAAGCTAAGTATCTCATTTAACTTTACAATTCTAGTATAAATAAGCCTAACAACTATATTACTATTTTAAGTAAATACGATTAACTTATTTGCAGAGGAGAGAATATTTATGGAACTATTGCTACATAAAGAGAAAAAGTATAATTTTTTTGTTTCAGATACTTTCACAAGTAACATGCTAGTACCAGTTATTAAAAACCTTTTATATAAAGCAGAAAATGAATGGGATGATTATGACGAGATATATCATTGTTGCCATTTAATTGAAACAGTAAAACAGAATCCAAATATTATAATGGACTTTCACTATATAAAAAAAGATGATAACATAATTGGAGTTGGATTAATGTCACATGGAATACTTGATATACCACTTTTTTTCCCAGACACGATACATATTTCAGAACCTACAGATAATATTTTGGTATTCAATTATTTTCATATTTCTCCAGAAGACCGAGGTAATGGTGGACGTTGGTTAAGAGATATCATTATTCCATATTACTATGGTAAAAAATTCAAAAGTATTTATGTAAAATCAAGTCATCCTAGAGTTTTCAACCTATATAATAGATTAGGTAAATGTATTGGTGAATATATCAGTAAGAGTGATAATGGACTTTATGAGCGATTAGGCAAAATGTTCAGAATATCTCTTGAAAAATAAACTTATTACAACTGCATATTAATAAAACCACAAGAGAATATAAAGATAAATAAGCTTTAATTCTGTAATAAACTCTTGTGGTTTATACTGTACTATAAAATCATAAATAAAATACTTTATTCATGATTTTACGCTTTTTTAACTACCGAAGACTTCAACTTCATAGCTCCGAATCCATCTATTTTGCATTCTATATCATGCCCATCTGATGGGTCATGTACTAAACGTATATTTTTTACTTTTGTTCCAATCTTTATAGATGATGAACTCCCTTTTACTTTAAGGTCTCTAATTACTGTAACAGAGTCTCCATCATTTAATATATTTCCATTTATGTCTTTAATAATATTTGAATTTTCTTCTGTTCCCAATTCTAAGGCCCATTCATGAGAGCATTCTGGGCAAACTAAAAGAGTTCCATCTTCATAAGTATATTCTGAATTACATTTCGGGCAATTTGGCAAACTTTCCATATTTATATGTCCTCCACTTGTTATTTTTAAATTTTTTACAACATAAAATTTCTTTTGAGCCTATATGATATCATATTATACTTATATTTACAAACTACTCTTTTTCCTAAGGTTTAAATTCTTCCATTACACCATATCAATACATAGGTATGCTTCTTTTTGATTCCACATAATGGATGTACTATGAATATCTATAGAATCAAGATAACAAGGTTGTCCAATTTGGAATCCAGAATATGTATTTTTAAATTTTTTATTTAAATACAACAAAATATTATTTTCCTTATCAATCACATAAATACATTGTTCAATATTATCTAAAATAGACTTATATTGGTTCATATGTTGACTTACTTTCTTTTCTTTTTTACGTTGTAGAAATATTGATATAATTTGAGAAATCAAAGATAATGTGCTGACTTCTTCCTGTGTCCATAGACGTAGTCCTGTACACTCATCAAATCCAACAAATCCACTGAAAACTTGACCATCTCTATATGCACATTGAAGTGTAGAATGGATACCCTGACTAGAGAACAGCTCTTCTAACTTAGGAGGTAGTGTATGAATGTCACGACAATAGAAAACTAAATCTTCTCCAAAAAGCTTTTCATAATCATTATACTCTTGATAATCACTATTTTGTAAATTAGCCATTTGAGAAGAAATTCCAGTATTACACCATTCATAAGTGTTCGATGTATATTGACCATCTTCTGTATTTTCAAAAATATAAACACGACTCACATTAAACTGTTTCCCAACAACTTCAAGTATCATATTAATTGTTTTATCTATATCATCAGACTGATAAAGCATACGGAATATATAACGTGTAAGGTTATCAGGACATTCAGCATATTTCTTTTCTGAATCAATAGCTGTTCCAAGAGAAGAGTAATTAAATTCTTCCAAATCTTCAAAGTAACCTTGATCATATATGACATAATTGTTTTTCCCCAGAATTTTTGCTTGATATAAAGCCTTATCCGCTCTTTTGTACATCGCCTTAAATGTACCACCATCTTTTGGATATATAGCTATTCCAATACTACAGGTCACTTTTATGGAACTTTTCTCTTTATGAAATAGATGACGAAACATATATAAAAGTTCTTCTGCTTTCTTTTCCGCATCTTTTAATGAAGAAATATTCTTCATTAAAATAGTAAACTCATCCCCACCAATCCTGCCAACAATATCATTGTCTCGCATTATTTTTTTCATACCTGCTGCTATTTCAGTGAGCACTATGTCTCCAATCATATGTCCTTCTGTATCATTAATCTGTTTAAAATTATCTGTATCAATCATAAACAATGCACCCATAACATCTAAATTCTCTTCAAAATATTTCTTAATCTGCCTCTCGGTTTCAGCACGATTATAAATTCCTGTTAATGCATCTTTCTCTGATATGTACTGTAATTTCTCAATCTGCTTTCTTTCTTTAGTAATGTCAAGCCCTATACTGTAAAAAGATGGTATTCCATCCCAACTATCTTCTCCACTAACATAACACAGCGTGACAGTCCATACGCGTTCTTGCTTTGAGCGTGTATATATTCTTGTTTCAAATACAACATTATCTCCAGACTCTTTTAAATCTAGTGCCAATTCCTTACTGCGTTTATAATCCTCGGAAAATAAATATCTACATTGATTATCAAGTTCTTTTTCAAACTGTTCCTTTGTATATTCAATCATGTTCAAGAATATGTTATTATGCCAAAGTATTGTACTAAAATCTCTTGCATCTATTCGAACCATACCTGCTGGAATAGTTTTCAAGATTGATTCTCTTTCCTGGTCTTTTTTCGCTAGCTTATACTCAGCACTATACATATCATAAGATAACTCTATGCGAGCTCTTCGACCTTTCCAATCTATCATGCGATTTTTAATCATAAATGTTCTTTTCAGTTTTTTATTGTAAAACTCCCATTCATATATATCATCTTTCTTTAAATATGAATTCGTACAAAATGGACATGGAGAAGTTCTTCCTTGAATTACCTCATAACATTTCCTTCCAATCAGCTCACTTGGTGATGCTTGTAAGGTATTACACGATTGTTTATTTAAATATAACAACTCATACGTATTCATATCGCTAATATAAACGTTTCCAGCATACTCTGACATCATCCATTCAAAATTCTCTTTACTTTCTTTTTCCTTCTCACACAGTTCATCTTGCTTTATTTTTAATTCATTGATATTTGAATACAATATATAGATTATTGCTTTTTCATGTTCCTGTGATTCGATTAATATGCCATTCATTATTACCCAAAGATTACTTCCATAATTTATTGGAATGCAAGTTTTATGCTCTCCACTCTTCTTACCATTATGGTAAACATCGAAAAAATAATCTCTCATAGATTCAAAATCATCATAATCATTTTCATAATAATCTCTTAGATTAGAAAATTCATTCAAAAATTCTTTTTCTGTATATCCTAACAACTGATAAAAAGCTGCATTTCCCCAGATAACTGTAAATGAATCATCTAAAAAATGCTTACTAACTCCAATACCCATGGATTTTAACATTTCTTCTGAAATAACTTCATTATTTATTGTTTGTTCTTTTTCAAATACTTTATCTAACCCAGCATTATCTCGTATCATTTTTTGTTATCCTCCTATCCTTATCACCCTTTTTCAATACATTATGCTTTTTATAACATAATGCTAAAAGTGAATCATCAATGTGTGTTAACCTATCTTATTTACAGCTTCTTCTTAACTTAAATCCATATTTAAATTTCTCTCTGAAATATATAAGTTCTCTTTCCCTGTTTCTTTTTACTTAATATTAAATCTTTTGTAATTATAATTAATCTTTTTCCAAATTTAAAGACGAAAGTTTTATTTATTTGACTTTGATAATATACTTAAGACTATTTTTAAAAATTTAGTTTGTAAGGTTTGTTTATTGTCATTTAAATGATAAGTTTGATTTGTTGTAAACAAAGCTTGATTTATTTAATATATAGAACCAAATTTATTTCTACTTCAATCATAATTTTTTCATACATATCTCAAGTTTGCATTCTTTTAATGAAATTATATCATAACTTGATTTTTAAATCAGTCCTTTTCTAAGTCAAAGAAACAATACAAAACAACTGAAATTACTTCACTAAAAATAACCATATAAGTAATTATCCTATATGGTCTTGATTATTCATTGATATAAAGTTTTATTTCAAGATATTATACAATAAATATGCTTAAGGTAAATTTCCTTTTTTAATTCTAATAATTGTTACTTCTATACTATACAATATATTTACTAGATAATACTCTATATACATGTATTGCTCACTTATAACCAAACTATATATTCTTATTTATAATGTATTTCCATGTTGCACTTTTATTGAAAGTTTTTTTATTTAGTTTATCTTGTCTTTTTTATTTACATATTCGATTAGATAACTAATTCCCATACCTATAAAACTACCTGCTAGCCCCCATATAAAATTATCTGTAATAAATCCAATTGATATTCCTATTATAAAACCACCTATAATGAAATTCTCTGACAGTTCATCTTCTGACTCATTTTCATCATAATTTATACTATTTGTAGGCAATTTGCTTGACTCAATCATGTCTTCAATTTTATCTGTATTTTCCTGAACCTCCCATGACTAAAGTCACAGGGTTCCTGCTTCATAGAATTTTGCATACTAAAATATGTCTTACCAATTCTCCACAAGCTATCCCCGTAGTTCCTACGGTTCTTACATAAGTTATTTATTTTAAACTCTTATTAGTCTTAATCCTTCTTTTAGTATATTTATACTTGCATTTATATCTCTATCGTGAGTTTCATTACAACAAGGACACATCCATTCTCTTATACTTAAATTCTTCATTTCCTCGTTTTTGTACCCACATTTATTGCATATTTGTGAACTTGCAAAGAATTTACCTACCTTTACAATTTGTCTACCATACCAATTAGCCTTGTATTCTAATTGACGAATAAATTCTGACCATGATACATCAGAAATAGAAAGAGATAGTTTATGATTTCTAGTCATGTTCTTTACTTGTAAATCTTCTATGCAAATAATATCATTCTCTCGTATTAATTTAGTAGATAGTTTTTGTAAAAAATCCTCTCGACGATTAGCTATATGTTCTTGAAGTCTTGCAACTTTTAACCTTGCTTTATTTCTATTTAAACTACCAATTGTTTTTCTCGATAATTCTCTTTGTAATTTAGCAAGTTTGTTTAATGACTTTTGAAGATACTTAGGATTTTCTATAAATTGTCCACAACTTGAGATACAAAATTCTTTAATTCCTAAATCTAAACCTATCTTATTATTAGTATTTTCAAGTGCTTCAATCTCTATATCAGTACAACATAATGATACATAATATTTACCACTTGGCTCCCTAGATACAGTAGCATTAAGTATTCTCCCTTGAGGTACTTGTTTATCCCTTACTTTGACCATACCAAGTTTAGGTAATTTTATATATTGACCACAGCACATAATATTTCCATTTGTAAAGTTAGTTCTATATGAAAATCTATTAGTTTTCTTTGATTTAAATTTAGGAAATCCTGCATTTTCTTTAAAGAATTTTTTATATGCGTTTTCTAAATCTTTTAAGGTGTTTTGTAGTGAAAATTTGTCAGGTTCTTTAAGCCACTCTAATTCTCTTTTTAAATTGGTCAAATCAGAACTGCACTGTTTATAAGTAAAAGTTTCTTTATTATTTTCATAAACTTCTATTTTTTTAGCAAGATACTTATTATATACAAATCTACAACATCCAAAAGTTTTGTTAATTAACTGTTGCTGTTTTTTATTTGGATACATTCTAAACTTATATGCCTTTTCCACTACTATCACCTCACTTTACTTGTTTTTTCTGATTATTCATCACCCATCATAATATTAACATTTAAAACAAGTATTTTGAAGGTTTTCATATTTATTTTTTAAATAACATATATAAGAACTGTAAGCCCTTAACTTTTATCATTTTTGAGGTTGTCGTTCACATAAGTTCGCTACTACCTATGCAGTTCTCTTATGAACTTCTTACATTTTCATGCAAGCACAGACTATATCTTATCCTTCGGCATTATCCGTTAAGGTCTACCCACTTCCACTACCAATAGCTTGTAGTGTACTTCCCTCAAGAGGAATAGTCGTTGAAGTTTCTCCTATTCGGAGCTTACCTGCTGATTGCCCATTTTAAAGTACTTAGGGTTTAACCTTATACCATCTAACCAATTTTTTCTACTTTCGTAACTTTCACACTTAGGTTTATTTCATCCTTATGTTTTAGTTTAGTTAGCTTTAGGGGTTTCCAGCAATTCAAGTAGTATTGGATAGGTTCTTTCCTATCTCTACATATAAGTTTCCCTATATGCTGACTACTTTAGCTACTAACTCACGACTAAAGTCACGAGTGTGCGTAGCTATTTTTTAATCAAATAACAAATCATCTAAAGTTATATTAAATATATTTCTTAGTAACATTAAATTCTCTATATCTGGATATGTTTTATTGGATTCCCATTTTGATATAGCTTGCCTAGATACGTTTAGCATTTCAGAAAGTTGTTCTTGTGATAAATTTCTTTCTTTTCTTAGTCGCTTTAAATTTTCTCCAAAATTCAATATTATCACCTCATCTCAACTTAATTATATTTATATATTGATTGATTCACAATCCTTATATAGTTGCATTTTGTTAACTAATAGTTGCATTACTAATTTTATCTATAGTTTAGATTAAAATATAACAAATATTAAAGAGGCTATATCATAGTAATTATAAACTACTATGATATAGCCTGAATATTAAACTTCTCTTGTATTTTTAATGATTTCACGAATCTTTTTAGCATTTTCAGCAATATCCCCAACATTACCTTTAGTTAATAAGCCACCAAAACCACATACATCAACACCGTTTCCAAGCCATACATGCAGGTTATCAAGGTTAATTCCACCACTTGCCAAAACTGGCATATCAGGTATCGGTGTTTTAAATACCTTTACTAGTTTAGGTCCATAGAAATCTGATATTGGAAAAGCCTTGATAAAGGCAGCTCCTAAGCTCAGTGCATCTACTGCTTCAGTCAATGATGTACATCCTGGAGCATAAGGAATTTGATATCTATTGCAAAGCCTTGCTACATCTTCATTGTAATTTGGTGCAATAATAAATTGAGCTCCATGTAAGATAGCATGGCGAGCTGTTTCACTATCCAAAATGGTTCCTGCTCCTACACAAAGGGATTCACCATATTTTTTATTAAGCCCTTGAATTATTTCTCCAGCATTATTCAAAGTATAGCTCATTTCCATAACCGTTATTCCACCTTTTATACAACCTTCAGCAATTTCACATGCACCATTAAGTGTTTCTTCTCTTACAATTGCAAGAGCCCCACATTCTGCCATTCTTTTGGTTATATTCATCTTTTTCATATCATCACCTCTATATTTATCAAACCATTTTACTTTTCCATTAAGTTAACTTCATTTTCATAAGACATATATTAGTCATATGCAAATGTGATTCCCTTATCTATGTTATCTATTATCACTATATTGATTAAGTACTCCTCTATAATTTTTAACCACTTGCTTAATTTCTTCAAGTGCTTTTCCAGTTGGTTCAGTTACAGGAAGTCGTGCAGTTCCAACGTTAATTCCATTAAATACAACAGCTTTTTTTATAACAGATGGAATTGTTCCCAGCTTTAGGATACGACGAAGCTCCTCTATACTACTTTGAGCTTTTTGAGCTTCTTCCAAATCCCCCTTCATGAAATTTTCATAAATAGCAATATCAATCTCTGTAAGAAAGTTTGCTGTTGCAGCAACAGCACCTTGTCCACCAGCCTTCAAACTATCAAGAATAAGTGAATCTGAACCTGAAAATATACTAAAATCCTCACTCTTAGTTACTTCAATATAAGCTTTCATGTTGTCAAGTTTACCACTACTATCTTTAATACCAACGATATTCTTTATCTTTGCCAATTCACGCACTGATTCAGGCTCAATATTAATCCCTGTCTTACCTGGCATGTTATACATCATAATGGGTAAATTAACTGAATTAGCAATAGTTTTATAATGTAAAATTAATTCCTCCTGCATTGGTGTTACAAAGTATGGTGTAATAATAGATAAAGCACTTGCTCCAATAGATTCCATTCTCTTAGATAAACTTATAACTTCACGAGTTGAATTACCACCTGTTCCAACAAAAACAGGTACACGATTATTAGTGTGATTAACAACAATTTTTGCGAATTCAACCTTTTCATCATCTGTTAGCACATGACATTCACCATTAGTTCCCAAAATAAATAAGCCATAAACTCCCTTACCTACTAGATAGTCAATTAACTCACATGTTGCCTGTGGATTTATATTTTGATTTTCATCAAAAGGTGTTATCATTGCACATATAATACCTTTATATTTCATAAAATTACATTTCCTCTCTAATAGACTTTCCAAGACTTCCTCCTGGATGCCACTTCAAATACTGTTGTACATCAAGTTCTTTAGCATATTGTAATGCAACACTTAAGGACTGTAAGACTATAGTTTCGGCAAGAATCGAAGCACGAGGGGCTTTATTAAGGCAATCACCTTCCTGTTTAACACCTGCAAACAAGAATATATCAGAAACATCCTTTAAGAATGAATTTGTATTACCACTTACACCAATTATCTTTGCTCCATTTACTTTTAATGTCTCAATAGTTGCTTTTAATTCTTGAGTCTCACCACTATTTGATATTGCAATAACAACATCCCCAGCTACTACTTGACCACTTGAGCCATGTACTGCTTCTGTACCATGTAATATATATGCTGGCGTTCCAGTAGATGAAAGTAATGATGAAATATACCCTGATACATGTCCTGGTTTACCAATACCAGTCACGTGTACACGTCCATGATTCCTTTCAACTTCAAAAATTAAGTCACATGCTTTATTTATAGATATTTCATCTATTGATGCAATAAACTCTGATACTTCATTAGATAGAGTGTCTAGAAATTCAGATAGCGTGTTTTCCATAATAGACTTATCCTCCTTTAAATTATGGTAACCATACCTATGACTTTTACATTGTTACTTTAAGACTAGATAGGTTTTATAAATTGTAAAATATTATGTAAGATTGAGCCAACTACGTTATAATCAATATTTGGGAAAGTTGCACCCTCTATACCAAGAGTTCCATAAACTGGATATAGTATAACTGGTAAAAATGCAAGTAATAATCCTACAACAAACGACCCTGCAATAGCTCCTCTCCATCCTCCTGAAGTATTACCAAATATCGCAGCTGTACCACCTGAAAAGAAACATATATGAGCAGCTGGAATAATTACTACAGGGAATATACTAGGAAATGATGCCATAATAACAATTGCTAATAGACCCGCAGCATATGCTGATATAAAGCCAATAATAACTGCATTTGGTGCATATGGAAATACTGTTGGAACATCAAGTGCAGGACGTGAACCTGGAATATATTTTTCTGAAATAATTACGAATGCCGCAGTTATTTCAGCTAAGAACATACGAACACCTGACATCAGTATTGACATACCAGCTACAAATGTAAATGCCTCTATAAGTGGAAATACTAACCAATGTGTTGAACCAGCGATTTCTTGAGTAAATGCCTGTCCAGCTTTTAATGTTGCAATATAAAATAAGATTAACATAACTATAGATAGACCCATTAAAAAGTCTCTAAATATTGATAACCACTTAGGAAATTCTATAGTTTCTGTTGTATCATCTTTATGCTTTGAAAATAAACGTCCTATATATCCTGATAGACCATAACCAATCATATTGAAGTGACCAATGGCTTGTTCATCTCCACCTGTCAATTCACGCATAAATGGCTGACAAAATTGAGGTAGTGCAGCAGACATAAATCCTAAAATAACTCCACCTATTAAAATAGTGATTGTATTATCGAATCCATGTGCTTTCATGATTAAAACTAATACACAAGAAAAGAATAAACTATGACCTGTTGTAAAGAAAATATTTTTAAACTTTGTAATACGTGCAAAAACTAAATTTAATATAAATCCAAGAATTAATGTACATGAAACTGCAAAACCGTATGTACTTTGTGCAAGTGCTGTAGCTGCTTCTGGTGAAGCTATAACACCAGTAATTCCAAACCCATGTTGGAACAATTTATTGAAATTCTGAAGTGCACCAGTCATAGCAGATGCACCAATACCAAATATTAGAAAGCCAATAAGCGTTTTTGAAGACCCAGTAAATACTTCAACAGCTGATTTCTTTTGAAGAATCAATCCTATACATGCAACTACACCAAGCAAAACAGCAGGTGTACTCAACAAACTAATAATAAACTCCATAAACCTTCCTCCCTATTCTCTTAAATTTATCCCTCTTTTGAAGCAAGGAATTTTTCTAGTGCCGCCTTAATCTCGTTACGGTCAACAATATTACGAATTCCAATTATATCGAATTTCAAATTTTTCTTTTTTAATTCTTCAGCAACATCAATTAATGTTTCTACAGCATCTCCATTAAATCCATTTAATGAATCCAATGAACCATGTTCTACTTCGATTGGAAAGTTATTTTCTTTAATAATTTGTTGAGTTTTTATTTTTAACATTAAACTTGAGCCAACTCCTGCTCTACATGCGATTAAAATTTTATACATTATTAAATCCTCCTTTATAATTCGTGTCTTTTTATAAAATCAATAATTTCTTTACCTTCTTTAGCAGTATCCAACACGCTAAAGAATTCATCTTGTTCCAATAATTCAACCAGTTCAGACATAGCACGTAAATGACTATTATTATCTACTGCACTTAAACAAAATACATATTTTACAGGGTCATTTTCATCATTTCCAAACTTAATAGAGCTATCTAAAGTAGCAATACCTATTGCAATCTCTTTTGAGCCAGCCTCTGGTCTAGCATGTGGAAGTGCCACATGTTTTGTAATTACTATGTATGGCCCAGATACTTTTGCTGAGTCAATCATGGCATCTACATATCCCTCAGTTACTTTATTGTTTTCAACTAAAACAGAAGCTGATTGTCTAATAGCATCCTCCCAATTCTTAGCTTTTATCTTTAATTTTATTAGTGTTTCACTAGTAATCTCACTTAGCATAGGCCCCTCTCCTTCCTTAGATGTAAAATTCTCTATTTGTGCAAAATAAGCTAATAACTCGCTTGAAAGCATACTTTCAGAAGTTACTTTTGCATATTTTTTTATTATATTCATAACCTCATCTATCTTAGGTTGTCTTAAAAAAATATCTCCCAATTGAATGTACACTTCACGTGTAATCTTATATTTTTCTTTTGTGGTCATAACAGGACTTACTTTAATTACTGGTACATCTGTCTTTAGACTCTCTGTATTATAATTAGTAGTAAATACAATGTCTACAGGTTCACTTATATTTTCCAAACCAACTGATTCTGACATTGGTATAAAATGCAAGTCAGGAAATAAGTTTGTAAGTTCTGCATGTAAAATAGCTGAACTCCCAACACCATTTGAACAAACTATTAATGCTATTCTTTTTCTAAAGTCTTCGAATTCCTTTTTATTTGAAAAAAGAGTTGCAAAATGCATTGTTAAGTATGCTAATTCCTCTTCTTGAATTTCTTCTCCAAATAATCCACAAAACTCTTTCATTGAATTACTTACAATTCTATAAACTAATCTATATTCTTCTTTTACCTTTTCACAAATTGGATTATAAATAGGCAATTTAAACAAAAGTCTATAATAAGCTGGTCTAAAATGAGAATATAATTGTTTAAATATCTTTTCTTGACTTATATAATAAACCCCACTTAAATATCCAAACCTTGTCATCATTTTATTTACAATTTCTGAAATTACAGCCTTATCTTCTGTATCTTCTTCATAATTTCCTACTGATATACCTAAAATCCAAGCACTAATATACATTATATTATGAGGTCTTATCTTTTCTTCACTTTCATATACTTCTAATAATTCCTTAGCAAATTTATATTCCTTCATCGAACTCATAACCGAAATATTAGGAATATCTATATTTTCTTGAGTAACTATTCTAGTTGAACACATCCTTGCTTTTAGAAAGATAAATATATATATAAATTCTATTAATCTATCTTCAACAAAATTAATTTCGTATCTTTTTATGAGCTTTAATATAATTTTTTTGGCTTCTTCAAAGCTATCTAAATGATATTCTTCAATAAAAATATCAAATACTCTTGAGCTCTTCTCATTAGACAGAGTTTCTATAATATTCTTAATAAGTACTCTTCTAATTTCCATTTCATTTCCAACTAAATAATAACCACTTATACGATTGTTCTTAACATATATGCCTTTTTTTTCAAGATTTGGTATTAAATCCTTAAAATCA
This sequence comes from Clostridioides sp. LIBA-6822, assembly GCF_056688955.1. Lineage (NCBI taxonomy): Bacteria > Bacillati > Bacillota > Clostridia > Peptostreptococcales > Peptostreptococcaceae > Clostridioides > Clostridioides sp. LIBA-6822. The sequence goes on from NZ_CP196995.1 coordinate 4,291,953, forward strand.
AGATTTACAGTAGACCTACTCACTTTTATAGAATTTGTAAAATGGTTAATTGAGATATCCTCCATGTTAATAAAAAGCATTAGGTACATATATAAAAGTCTTTCTTCTTTACTAAAGTAATAAGTATTCTTAGAATAGTTTTTTTCTAAAATTTCTTTAATTGCTTTTTTAGTTTCTTTTCTAACGATAATATCTTTATCAGCTCTTAAACATATAAGTGGTACTTTTTTTACTTTAAGCATGTCATTGATTTTATTTATTCTATAAGTAATTTGCCTCTTTGATGAGTTGGATTCTTCTTGTAATCCATTAGTTGTAATCAACGTGCTATTTAATAAAATCTGGAGAATTGATACAATTTCTTTGTCCACTACCATTAATCCCTACTTTCTTATTAAGATTAGTCTTCATATTATCATTGGATTCTTTCATCACCTCCACAATATTTATTTTATTGGAGAATTTTATTGTTTTCAATTTCATTTAAGTATAACTTTTGTTTTAGATTGAGACAAAAATTATACTTATCTAAAATAGATACCATATTACAATTGTAGATTTTATAAATAAAAAAGGTTTCTTTAGTAAAGAAACACAAGAAAACTGATTTTATAAATAAAAATCATATTCACTTTTAGCACATTATTTCACTTAAAAAGCACATTAATTTAAAATAAAATTGATGTGCCTTATCCTACTTATATAATTCTAATACACTAGATTTGTCCATTAACTTTTACTCTAGTATCATACTTTTCTAAAATTAATCTGTCTAAATACAAGATTCAGTAACTTATACTTCTTATGATTTTAATATTTTAATCCAAGTAGATTACACTTTTTTATTATAAGTAGTCTATACTTATTTCATTCTTTTAAGGGTTTCATCCAATGAAATACATTCTGCATATCTTCCATCCCATATGAGTTCATTGTAGTATTTATATGACTGTTCTGCTGACATAAATGAATTATCAACAGTTGTATTCGAATAAGCCGGAACTATTATGTTAAAACCATGTTCAAATCCACATTTTATAGTTGCATCAATACAGTAATCTGTTTGAAGTCCAACGATAATTATATATTTTTCACCCTTATTTGTTAAATATTCTAATAGACCAGTTTCTTTAAAAGCGCTGTTTACTTCTTTATCAAATATTTTTTCTTTATCGTATGGTTTAAATTTTTCATATATCTCAAAACCATTTTTACCCTTAGTCAACTCATTTTCAGCCCCATCATCATGACGTACATATATTATCTCTATGTTATTTTTTCTAGCTGTATCAATCAAGTTTTCTACATTTGCTACAAATCCATTAAAATTATATAACTCTTCATTTGTTATTAGTTTTTGTGTATCGACTACCAATAAAACCATATTTATCCCTCCTTGAATCTCTTTTAAAATTTCTTTATATTTTACCATAAAAAGTAAATACAATCTTATGTAGTCTTTCATTTCTTTTATAGTATATTTTCCTATAGTGTATTCTCCAAAATATTTTTTAATTTTTTACCTTTAAGATACTCTTTCATATATTTTAAATTTTATCTCACAAGATTTTCTAGACATAAAAATATTCCCTTCATGGTAACAGTTTTATTATTTCAACTTTCTATCATAAAAGGAATATCTCAATTTTTAAATACACTCTAAACACTTTTTAATAAATATCTTATAAATTTTTATCTCATTGGAATATATCCACGATACTGTGAATATGCATCCATAGTAGCTATATCACCTAAAAATACTGATGCGATATTGAATTGTGGCTTTAGATATGGAAACTCCTCTTCTTGTGCCCATTCTGGCTTTTTAATAAATGATTTTGCCTCTTCAACCACAGCTTTATACCATTCTTCTTCTCCTTCAAACCATAGTTCTACTACACGGTCAAAAGCAGTTGCTCCATAGTTAATCATAATTTTACTACTTACAAAACGATTAACATAACAGCAGTTTGTAAAGTATGGAACTACCTCATCATAGAACCATTTTTCCCCTTCTTCTTTAGAAATGCCCTCTGGATACTTAATCATAAATTGCCAACGATAGTTTGGTCCATCTTGCACAGTACGTCCTTTTCCTCTAAAATCTTCTTCCCAGTTTATTGGAACAAAAGCAAATATAAATGGTGGACATCCGTTGTCCCCACCTACTGCACGTCCTGCATCTCCACTTTCTGCATTCTCATGAACTTTTTTATTTTCCACATCTGGTATACATCCTTGCCAACGAAGAACATCCATAGGCATGTACTCTGTCATAATTCTATTTGCCATTTCAGGCATATGCTCATCCACAATCCAATAATGCTCTGTTAATTGCATCTTACGTACCCCAAAGCGTTCTCCTTCATTCGGTGTAGGATATGCTTGATAAAAAGCATATTTAGTACAATATGGTCCAAAATTACTAATACTATCTGGAATATGGTAACGATATAACCAGTCCATTAATTTAGGTCTATACTCTTCCTTAGCAAGCCCTACGTATATTAAACTTCTCATTATTTTAAATTCAAATCCCATAAACATTCTCCTATAATCAAATTATATTCACATGCTTCAATTTTTCTCTTTTTTATCTTTGTTCAAAATACCTCTAGTAAACAAATCTACACCTGCTCCCACATACCACACTCCTACTGCCATAGCTATAGCAATTTGAATACAAGTGTCCTGTAAATTAATAATATTTTCACCTGTCATGATAGTTAGACCTATAGCCCAACCACAAAGCCATGATGGTAAGAAAATTATTTTTTCAAATAAAGATGCAATTATAACTGCAAAGAATCCCAATATACTAAGTGTTAAAAATAATTCTAGATTTTGATTGAAATTTATATGTTCCATAATTAAAATGGCCAAAAGTGCCCATAAATCTCCACACCAAAACCCAAACATTATTTTTAATCCATCTTTTTGTTTATTACCATTAGTTACATATAACCCTGCACAAATTAATGCTACTGCTCCAGTTTTTATTCCTATATAAGGTGCTAATACTGCCCATAAAGGAGGTAATAAAGCAATTCCTATGGATAGTGTTAATATTTCTTTTTTCTTTCTATCCATTTTCTATATTGTAATTAGTAAATTTTCTAGTTTGTCTCATTCCTATTAGCTTAATTGCTATTGGACTTATAATTATAGATGCTACAAAATAACTTAGGTATAGTGGTATTATTAGTACTACAACTGACACGATAAGTGCTATGGGTATATTTTTTACTGTATTGATAGCTACAGTTTGTCTAAAGCACGGCTTTTCATTCATATAATAAGCCTCCTATAACACTCCTTAAAAAAGAGTCTTTATATTTCAATTATTCTCCTAACGAAACTTCAACTTGCTTTTCTTTAGTTAATGGTTCTATAAAATTATAAGCTACTTTTCTTTCTTTAAATTCTGGTGTTTTACGAATTTCTGCATAATGACCTTCCATTTGTTTAATATCATCTCCATGTATAAACTTACCTGGTAAAGTATCATGAGCATGACCTAATTGCTCTTTTGGAAAACTAAATACAGTTTTTCCATTTGCTGTATCCAATTCTCCAACTATACCACATAGAGCACATATTGATTTTTTAGTACCTGGTTCAAGGTAGAATAGCCTATTATGGCAATGTGGACAGACTCCTTCTTCTCCTTGGTATGAAGCTTTTTCAAAATCTTTTGCTGCTTCAACTATATTTATTCCTATTTGACGAACTTGAGCAAGTTTTTCATCATTCATGACTAGTTCCTTTGCCCATGGAAACCAAGCATTATCTATCACTTTCCACATTGGTATTAGAGCTAACATAGCATGCTCACATTGAACTCTTGTACCCCAGTCTGAACCACCTATTCCCATAAATGATATTACTTTATCTTTAAGAATCCTTGGGTCTGGAATTTTTCCTCCTGTAGCTTCTGCAACTTTTGTTCCTATAATATTATTTCCTTTATCTACTCTTGGCCCAAAACGATCCATTATCGTATGAAATAATCCTGATGCTCCTTCTTCGAATATTGGGTCTGAAGCTACTATCCCATCTGCATCTTTCATTTTGTCAAGTAGCCACTCAAAATCATCTTTTAGTACACACATACTACCTTTTCCAGATAATAAAGTCTTAACACATGCACAGCACCCAGTACAATGTTTAATATTAAGAGATGACATTTGAATAAATTCTACTTCAGCTCCTGCTTCTTGAGCTCCTTTAAGTGCTACTTTACACATTGTGTCATTATTTCCATTTTTTGTTCCGAAAGAAATACCTAATATTTTCATTTTTAACTCTCCCTCTTCAGTATTTATTAATCTTCTTTCATTTTTAATATATAGAATCCATCATCTAGAGCATCTATAATGATGTATCCTCTATCATCAACAATAATATCTTCTGTTACTGCCAAACGTGGTCCAGGGAATCCTGGAAAATAAGACTCTTCTGGCGTTTTATTTGGATTTGGTGGTATGAAATATGCTAACTCTTTGATGTAATATGGGTCTGATACATCATAAACTCTTAAACCTGCGTGGAAATAACAACAATATACTCTATCTCCTCTTTGCTCTAGCCATGGTTTATTATCCATTGGTTCATGAAGATTATGTGGGCCAAATGGTCCTGGCTTTCCTAGACCTGCAACATTAAAATTAGGATAAGGAAAATCCTTTGGTACTTCAGGATATGGGAATTGAGCAATTAATGTTGGCTTTGTTGGATTACTAACATCAACCATATGTATATTGTTCATGGCTTGAACATCTGTGATACTATCTGGTTTAAAAAATTGAAATCGCTCTCCTTCATTTTGAACAACTACTAAATCCCTTCCTGGTAATGGTAGTGCTGTATGAGTTCTTGCTCCTGCAAGTCTACTAGAAAATACAGGCATAAATGGTAATTCACCTAAACATCTTGGTCTTGTTAAATCCTCAACATCTAACACAACTAATCCAGCTCCACCATAACCACAATATGCTTTTTCATCTCTTACAAATGGAGGCCCATGAAGCCATCCTTTATCCATAAATTCTGGGCAATGAGGTGCTCCTGGATCAAATGTCTTATTTGGATATCCATCTGCGTATTGCTCTGGTCTCCACCACTTGCCTATTTCTACTGGATTAGTTGGATCTATTATATCTATGATTCTGTAAATCATACCTTCAAATCCAACACAGTCACTTGATAAATGTACATATCTTCCACCATTATACATAAATCTATGAACACCCATCACATGCTTTAATCCACAATCCCAATATCCTAAAAACTTAGGATTTAAAGGGTCTTCTTTTAAACTATATATTCTAATTCCTGCTTCACACTTAATACTTGATAATTTAGCTTGGTCAACAAGAGCTCCTGGTCCACTTCCACAGCTCATAGCTACTATCATTAAATCATCTGCTATTTGAATTTTTGGAGTTGTTGTTGTAGGATACTCTTTTGGGTCTAACATTTGAAAATGCTTTATAAATTGTGGATTATAAGGATTTGTAATATCACTAATCATTACTCCATTTTTCTTACTTCCGCCAAAACAGCATCCATATAAATAGTATTTTTCATCTCTTTTGTACAGAGCCATTTGAAACATTCCACAAGTTCCATCTAAGTTATTAAAGGAACAAACTTCAAGATTTTTAATATAACCGTTATTTCCTTTACCTTTTGCATAAAATTTATCTTCCATTTTTTCTCCCTTCTCATTTAAGGTATTATCAATTGATATACTTTCATTTTATGAGATAAACTTACTTAAATCCAATATCGTTTTCATGGGAATATATAAGTTATTCTTATTAATAAATTTATAAAATCTAGTGTGAAAATATGTTTAAAATATATATTTTTATACAAATATTTTTCAATATCCTTTAAAAGTAAATTTTCTTATACTATAATAAGTTTTAATTATATATAAATGATGTTTACGAACAATCAAGTTTAAATAGGGGTGATTATTTGAATACTAAACAATTAGAATATTTTATATCTGTAGCAGAAAGCCTAAGTTTTACCAAAACAGCAGAAAAATTTTATATTTCCCAAACTGCTGTTACACAGCAAATAAAAGCTTTAGAAGAACAAATAAATGTAACTCTATTTACAAGAAGTAAACGACATGTTGAACTAACACCTGCTGGAAAAGTTTTTTTATCTGAGGTACGTACTATAATAAAAAATATAGATGATGCTATTACAAAAACACAGCAATTTGCACATGGTTTTTTTGGAACTTTAAGTATAGGAATTTTAATAGGATATGAAAAAAACAAATTTCAACAATATTTAAAAGAATTTTCTAATATATACCCTAATATATCTATGGAAATTTGTACTAATGAGATAACTGAACTTTTAAACTTAGTAAAAAATAATTTTATGGACCTTGCATTTGTAATTAATCCAGAAAATCAACCATTAAAAGATTTTGAATATAAAACTGTAGAAAGGTATTCCTTGGTAGCTCTTTTACCCCCTGGTCATCCACTTTGCAATGAGGATTATATTGATTTAATTGAACTACAACATGAGAAATTTATTTTTGTAAAAGAAACAGGAGATGAATATGGTCAAAAATCCATGATACAGAATAGATATCGTGAAGCAGGATTTGTGCCTAATGTAGTTCAACGTTCAAATAATCTTAACACTATTGAATCACTAGTAGCATCTAATATGGGGATATCCATTTTACCTTCATTTTGTGTTCTAGATACTATGATAGAACATGGTATTGCAATAGTACCTATAAAAGAAGTAGAAGATAGAATTGAAGTTGTAGTTGTATGGAATAAAAACAATACAAACCCAGCATTAGAAAAATTTATTTCTATAGTATAAAATTAATTATAAAAATAGCATTAACCACTTTTATATGGTTAATGCTATTTTCTACTTAATTATATTAATTAGGTTTACCAAAACATCAATAATGGAACACTATAAATATGATATAAAAATATTATCTCAATATATCTAATTTCTCATTGTTCATCAATCTAAATACATGATTTGTATTTATTAAGGAACTATCGCCATAAGTTGTATGAGCTAACACTGAACTAGCAACTCCAAATTCAACAATATCTTCATTTCTCATCTTTTCCAAATATGAATATATAATTCCTGCTACATATCCATCCCCAGCACCTACTCTATCGTATATTTCTAGTTTATATTCCTTACTTTCAAAATAGCCATCATTATTTGATATGTATCCCTTTATAAATCTATTGTTCATATTATCAAATCTTCTCATAGTTCCAGCTACAATTTCTATATTATACTCTTTTCTAATTAATTCTGAACTCCATTTTATATCTAAAGTATCTATATTAAGTATTTTATTTATATCTCTATAACTAGCAAATAATCCGTGACAATATGGCAGTATTTTTTTATAATCGTTTACTAAATCATCATAAGTCTTATCTGGATTTAGTGATTGTCTAAAATTAAAATCAAAGAATACTTTTATTCCCTTTTCATAAGATTCTTTAGCTAGTTGTAAAGCAATATGTTTAACTGAATCTGTAAGTTGCATAGCAATACCACAAATATGAACCACATCAATTCCTTCTAAACATTTATCAATATCATAGTCTTGTATCCTACTCTCGCAAAATGAACTATTTAACCTATTTAAGTAAGTCACTTCTGAAGGTCTTTCCCCATATCCACTTTCAAGAAAGTATACCCCCATATGATTTCCTCCATATGTAATAAAGTCATCTTTTACTCCAAACTTTCTTATGTTTGCACTTGATGCTTTACCTACATTGTTATTAGGTAACTTTGTTAACATATAGGTATTATATCCAAAGTTTTTAAGTCCAGATAATATATTTAACCCTGTACCTGTAATTACATAATTTAGTTGGTCAGTTTGTGTTAAAAATTTATAATCAGGTACTGAAAGTCTCATCATTATTTCACCAAAAGCTAATATATTCATAAATCTATCCCAATAATTCTTTCATTATTTTATAAAGTGTTTTTATATCTTCTACTTTTGTATCACCTGTTACTTTATCGATTATTGATGTATAAACATGAGGTATGACCTTTTCTACACCATTATCAAGTGCAATTTGAACTATCTCTTTAAAGTTATCTAAGTCTATGCCTCCTGTTGGCTCTAGATAAAAATTATGTTCTGCACAAGCTTTTACAACTTCTATATATTCATCTTTTGTTTTAAGCCCTCTCATTGGGAAAAACTTAACTGAACTTCCTCCCATATCCTTCATCATAGCTATAGCTGTTTCTATAGGAACTATGCCATCTTCCTCCTTTGAACTTAATGGACCTGTAGATATCTTTACAAATCCTGGTTTACCAGTTGGAGAAACTAATCCATTTATTATACTATCATTTTGACCAAGTAATGTTCTAGATGTAGCTACACCTGTAAATACTTGATTTATATGTTGTGGTTGAAGTTCTTTAGAAATTTGAGATACCATATTTGACTGATTCGGATCTCCAGCTCCAAGACCTACAGATACTGCATTATCTATTTCCTTTGAGTATTTTTTCATATCTTCAATAGCTGCTTCTACAGTACTATAATTCTTCGATAATACTCCTACTAATACATGCCCATCACAAGCATCATATATTTCTTTGGCGTTTTTTATACTTCCTGCAAGAACATTTAAACAAACTCTATCTTTATAATATTTTGGCGTACAATTCATATCACTTACCCCCGTTAGTAAAATTTAATAAATCTTTATAATTTTATTTATCTTATTTTCTATTTTTCTATTATCTCTTTTATTCTATTATAAATAATATCTAAATCATCTTCACTCACGCTTCTTATATCAACCTCTATATTGCCTTCATTAGACTTATAATCTCGAGTGTATATAGCTATCTTTCCACCTCTAAGTTCGTTTATAATTTGTTGTGTTGATTTATTTATTATATCTTCATTAAAATTAATCTCTCCACGTAATATTTCTCTCCCTGCTGAGTCTCTAGTTATATTCGCACTAACCCCTTTTAAAGTATTTATCTTATCTATAAATGGATTTAACTTATCCTCCATTTCTTTTAAAGTTACTTTAGCACTATTCACATATCTCTCAATTGCGCATGTTAAACCTATTATATTTTCTTTTCCTATTTTCATAGCTCTTCCAATACCCTTTGATTGAAGCTTTACATTATCTATGTATTTTTTCCTACCTATTACTAACCCTGAACTAGGACCCTCTATAGCCTTTGCACCACTGTATATAACTAAATCTGCTCCTAATTCATAGTATACTTTTAAATCTTCCTCTGCTGCTGCATCTACTATTAAAGGTAGGTTGTATTCTTTGGAAACTTGCACTGCATCTAATACACTTAGCATACTCTTTTGAACACAATGATGAGATTTAATATACATAATTGCTGCTGTATTGTCATTTATCTCTCTTATTATATGTTCCTTACTGCACATATTACTATAACCAGCCTCAAAAACTTCTCCACCACCAAGTCTTATCATTGTTTCTACTGGAACTCCATAGTCAACATTGTGTCCTTTAGGAATTATTATTTCCCTTTTAATTTGTTTCTTAGGGTTATTTATATTGTAAATTAAATTTATATCATCCTTTGCTATTATTGCACCTACACTCTGTGCAATTCCAGCAGATGCACTAGAAACTATTACTGCACTTTCACAGCCTAATAAACTCGATATATATTCACCAGTTTTATTTACAAGCTCTTCTACTATGAAGAAATTTTCACACCCTTGACCTATTGCTTCAATAACTTCCTTATCTAATGTTGACACCCCTAGTATAGTCATCTTACCTGAAGCATTTATAACACGTCTTACAGAGTACTTTTCAAATATACTACTCATACAATCAGCCTCTCCCATCTATACATTCTATTTTATGGACTAACATATATTCAAATACTCTCCATTTATTACTACAGCCCTTGGTTTTATGGACGTATTTGTGATTACTGAATTATTCAAAGAATCTTGAAGCTCTTTTTCTTCATTTACTACATCAAATATAGTTAAATCAGCATCATATCCTTTTTTTATTAAACCTTTATTTTTCAAATTTATTGCATTTGCTGCATTTTTAGTAACCTTATTTATTATATCTTCAAGTGAGTAACCCATATATATAAACTTTTCCATTGTTGTAGATAAACTATATACTGGACCATTTATTCTATTTTTAATATATATATCTGTACTTATGGTATCTGGAAAAAGTCCTGCATCTTTAGCTTTCATTGCAACATCCATACTAAAACTTTCTGTTCCATGACCTACATCAAGGATTATACCTCTTTTCCTAGCTTCTATAATTTCCTCTTTAAGTTTATTACCTTTCAATATTCCATTTGGTTTTCCGTTATATATATGAGTTAATATATCACCTTTTTCCATATATCCTAATATATCCTCTATAGTTGGAGGAGAACTGCCAAAGTGAACCATCATAGGTAGATTAAGTTCTTTTTTAATTCTTTTAGCTAACTTCAAAGGTTCAATACCATTTGAAATTACAACACTTTTACTCATTCTAGCTTTGATTCCAATAATAAAGTCTTTATATTTTTTAACTGCATATTTAAGCGCCTCCTCATCTATGCTCATCATATTTGAAAGTTCATCTTGAGACGTTATTCCCTGCTTTGCAATATTTATCAAAGCATACACATTTGTTTTGTACTTTTTAGTATCCTCATAAAATTTTTCTATATCTAAAGCACCTGTTGTCCCTGTATCTACCACAGTGGTAACTCCACTTTTTATTCCAACCTCATCAGGATAATCCTTATAAATCTCTAACCTTTCATAGCAGTGTGTATGTATATCTATCCATCCTGCACTAATAAATGTCTCTCCATACAGCTCTATGATTTGGCTTGCTTGATACTTAGAATCATCTATATTATTTGTTACCTCTATTATTTTACCTTCTAATATAGCTATATCAATTATATGTTTATCTACTGTTTTTCCACCTTTGATTAATATGTCTATCTTCACTTTACTCTCCCTCTAAAATAATCTTAAATTTGCTCCAAGGTTCAATAAAGTCTAAAAGCATTATTTCATCTTCCTTTATTCTACCAACCCTATTTTTTCTTTCATCTTCACAGTCTTGAAGTATCAATTGTAATTCTCCTTTATACTTTCCAAAGTCATCATTACCAATCACTACGTCTCCTCTTTTAAAAACAGTACTGTTATCATGTTTAGGGAAATGTTCTTTAGCATATTTTTTTCTTACCTCTGTAGACCTGGCCACCTGGCTAGTTATGTCTCCTCTTCTAAAGTGTTGCTCTTTTATCATTATTATCTTTTCTACCTCAGAAATTTGCTCCTCAGCTACTACATTAAATACAATTTGATATTTATTTACTTCAGACATTCTTTTTAGTTCATCTTCACTTGCATATGCATTTCCTACAATCACATCATCAATCAAACCAGTTGCAAATAAGTGCTTAGTAGCTGTAGATATATCTAAATTTCTATGCATTTCAAGTGTGCACAATCCATCATTTATATCCCAAGGTCCTATCGTTGCATGTTTTGAATTAACAAAAGCAGCAGTTCTTATTCCATACTTTTTAAATCTATTTGAACATCTTACAAAGAAATCATAGGGTAAACCTGTACCCCTTTGAGGGTAAAAATTATGACAACCATATATATTATTTACATTTGGCTTGTACGTAATTATATTATCTAAGTATGCTACATCATTACTCATATTTAGCTCTACTTTTAAATCATATGGATTAAAAGAAATCATGGCTTCTTTACTTCCATCATATCCATAGTCAAGTCTTATTCCACTAGCATTTAACTCATTGAAGAATGTTAAATCATCATAAGATATTTCTAATATATCAAATATATTTGGAGCTATATCAAGGATTACTTCAAATCCCAAGTCTCTTGCATAGGTTATAATCTCTTTAAAATGTTTTTTAACCTCTTCCTTTGGTCTTGTAATTGAAAGCATACACATAAATATTCTTTTAAATCCATACTTTGAAGCCATTTTTATATATGCTTTATCATCTTTCATATTACTATGTTCTGGATATACTGATATCCCTAATCTTCTTTCCATCTTTTTCCTCCTCAAGTTACATTTTTAAAGTATATAAATTATTAAAGGTGAAGGTAATTCCTCCTACCTTCACCTTTAATAATTTATAAGTTTCTTATATTTACAATACAAAACTTCTATTCTATGTATTTTTATAAACTTTCACTCATTTCTTCTTGCTCCCTTTGTAATTGTTGTTTTTCAAAAACCTTGAAGAATGGATAATAAACAACAAATGATATCACAAAGTTAATTAATACTAAGATACCTGCCATTATACTCCAGTTAGTACTCATTACAGCTGCTATTGGTGCTGGCATTGCAAAGGGTAGTCTTGCTACCATCATAGGTATAATCCCTGTAATAGTAAGAACATACGACAAAGCTGTCATTATCATAGGTCCAATTATAAATGGTATCCCTAGTATTGGATTCATAACTATTGGTGCTCCAAATATTATAGGCTCATTTATGTTAAATAGCCCTGGTAAAAATCCTAATCTACCTAAACTTTTTAGGTATTTTGACTTAGAAAACATAAACATTATAACTAATGCAAGAGTAGCTCCTGCTCCTCCTATCCATACATACCATTGTAAAAATTGTTCTGTAAATATATTTGGCATTGCATGAGCTGATACTCCTTCTGTGAATGCAGTTATATTTTCTGCTATGGACATATCCCATATAGGTCTTATTACTGGACCCATTATAGCTGGACCATGTATTCCAAGTACCCAGAATACTGTTATTAAGAATACTGTCAGCAGTCCCCCACCCAAACTGTTTCCTGATAAGAATCCTTTTAAAGGTGATAACATAGAACTTAACGCTGTACTTATATCAAATCCTAATATATGTCTTATTACCCAGAATAACATTAACACCACTGCTGTTGGTAATAATGCAGTAAATGAGTTTGAAACCTCTGGTGGAACCCCTGCTGGCATCTTAATTGTAATATTCCTTTCCTTCATAAAACGATATATCTCAACTGTAATTAATGATGTTACGATTGCTCCAAATAATGATGGCGAATTAAGTTTTGCCATATCCATCCATCTTCCAGCTTCTATAACTCCATTTATCGGTTCAATCACTTGAGTTGGAACTATTGTAGAAACCAAAAATGCCATAACTGCAAGCATACCAACACCTGTTGTATCTAGGTTGTAGCTTTTGGCAAGTGATGATGCTATTCCAAAAGTAGCATATAGAGATAAAAATCCTACAGTATATCTAAATGGTATATCTAATGTTGCCTTGAATGGAGCTATAAAATCCATATAAGCATCAATAGGTATGTTTAGTAATATTGTAAAAAATGAACCCACTATTGTTAGTGGTAAGGTTGCTATTATACCTGCCCTTACAGCTCTCATATGCCTTTGATTACTTATCTTCGCCGCTACAGGCATAACCTTACGTTCTAAAAAACTTGCGAATTTTTCCATAATTCCCCCCTGTATTAGTGATATTTTCCTTTATTTATAATTCAATAACTATTTCATAATAAAAATTAATTTTTATGTAATTGGTAATATCACTTATTTGCTTAAAAATATTATAACATTATAATGTTTAGTTGTAAACATTATAATGTTATAATATTTTATAAAGGAAATAAAAATCCTGAGCATATTATCACTTTAATAAGCTCAGGATTTTTATTATATTTCATATTTAATTACATAATTTTGTACTTCTGTATTATATCTTGCAAATGATAATTCAACTATGCTATCATTTTCATCATATGTTTTTCTCTTTCTTCCTAATAATTTGTCTTTCTCAAGATTTAGAGCCTTTGATATTTCTACTTCTGATTCTTCTATAAAAAATTCATCTTCAAATCTAGTTATGTTTATATTTCGTCTATATAAGTACATATATAAAGAACTGTGATTATTAAAGCTTTCAATAGTTAGATTTTCGTCAAAAGGTATATAATGAGTAAAATATATGTATGGTTTGCTATTCAAGTAATACATTCTAGTAATCTTACTACAGTTTTCTCCAAATATACAAAATTCTTGTGAGTTTGCATCATTTGTAATTTTTTCAATTGAAATAATCTCTTTAGATAACTTATGACCTTTAGATAAAAGTATACTTGAAAAAGAATCTGCCTTAGATAACTTATTAAAAAGACTATTACTTATTACTTTTGTACCTTTCCCACTTTTTTTCTCTACATATCCTTCTGATTCTAATATCTCAATAGCTTTTCTAATAGTAATTTTACTAACGCCAAACTCTTGCTCTAACTCTTTTTCTGTTGGAATATTTTCATCAATTTTATATTCATTATTTAATATTTTTTGCTTTAATATCTCTACAACTTGTATATATAATGGTTGATTTCTTAACATGATTCACCTCTTAGATTATATGTTATAATATTATAACATATAATCTTATACTTTAATAGTAGTATATATTAACTTTAAACTTAATATAAAAAGAGTCCTCAAAATAAACTTAATGTATATTTTAAGAACTCTCTTAATTTGTTCCTGTTAATTCTTATTTATCTTGTAGCTTCAAATGTAAATCAACGATTTCCTCAGCTAACTGTTGAAAATTCATAGAATTCATTAAGTGGTCTTGTGCATGTACGAGTATGACACTCATTTCTGTCTTGTTTCCACTAGCTTCATTTTGTATTAATTCTGTTTGATATCTATGTGCCTTATTTATAACTTCCTTAGACTCTTTTAACAATTCTTTTGCTTTTTCTATATTTCCATTTTTAGCTTCTTGTATTGCCTCAAAAGCTAATCCTTTACCTTCACCTGCATAACCTATTATACCAAAAGAAATCTCTATAATTTTTTCGTCCATCCTTTGATTCTCCCAATTTATATATTAAAAATAAATTATATTTTCTATTACTTTGCATTGTTAAGTTCTATTGCTCTATTTAGAACAGCTTTTCCATCAACTGTCCCATAATGCATCATATTTATAACCTCTACTGGTACATTATGTGGCTTAGCTATTTCCTGAGCCTTAGGCAATATGTATCTAACTTGTGGACCTAATAATAAAACATCACATTTTTCTATTTCATTTTGTATAGTTGATTCTGGTATTGCCCAAATTTGTGACTCTATACCATTTTCTTTAGCTGCACTTTCCATTTTATTAACTAATAAACTTGTAGACATTCCCGCTGAACAAGCCAACATTATTTTTATCATATATTCCCCTCCTATTTTTTGTTAATAACATTTTAAACATTATAATGTTATAATATTTATTTAATTCTACCTTAAATGCTATATACTTTCAACACTTTTTTATTATTTTAATGTTATTAGTTGCAAAACAGATAAAAACCGTATCATTTGCTTGTGATACAGTTCTTCATAACTTAATCCACTGAGCGTGTTTTTATTACTTAACTATAAGTGATTAATCATTGAATTTTATTTGCTTAAACCTTAATATAAAATACTCAATACCCCAGTATATCTAATTATAACTATTAATAAAACTATTTTATTACAAATTTATTTTTTGTCTTCTATAAATAGATGGTGATACTCCTGTTTTCATTTTAAATTTTTCAATAAAATAACTAGTACTTCCAAATCCACACTGATAAGCTATATCTGAAATTGAATCATTAGTTGTAATTAATAAATTTGAACTAGCTACTAAACGGTAATTAGTAATATATTCAAAAATAGTGCAATTCATATATTTTTTAAATTCACGACAACAAGTACTTTTAGATAAATTAACTTCTTTTGCTAAATTATTAAGTTCAATTTTCTCCATATAATGATTACATATATAGCTAATTATATTTTTTATATGCAAACTATTGTTTCTAGCTTTATCATTAGGAAATAATACAAAATAAGATTTTATTAAAATGTTCCATACCTCTATTAATAAGATAAATATCTGTAATTCGAACCCCATTTCCTTTTTGTTATACTCTTCATAAACTTTGAAAACCTTGTTTAATATAACCGATTTCCATTCAATATCATTTTTCAAAATACAATAATTAATTCTAGAATTATCTATATAAGGTTGTATATATTTTATATTTACAAGACTTCCTGCAAAGCTAGATATAAAGTCTGAATTAAAAACTACACTTATATAAGAACAATCACTTCCCTTATAATTTTTTGCTTGATGTAATTGCCTTACATTTATAAATATCCCTTCTCCTTCAGATAAAATTATTGAGTCTCCATCAACATTAAAATTAATATTACCCTTTGTTACAATACAAAATTGCAACTCTTCATGCCAGTGCCAATCAATATATCCTAAAATATTTTCACTTATTTTAGTTTGATAGACTGTAATTGGAAATTCAAATGAACCTTGTTGTGTTACTTCTTTTTTATTTTTATTAGTAACAATATTATCCTGCATAAATCAATCCTCCTTTTACTAATTTCGATTTTTTTAAATTATATATAACTTGATAATATAACGATATTTATTGCCTATATTATTATATATTTTTTGTGAATTAGTCAATATAATTATAATTAAGAAATAAATAATAAATAATTTTAGGAGATAAAAACTATGAGAAATATAAAAGATATCAAATATATACAAAATGAAAATTCAAGAAATTTACACAAATCTAAAGTAAGTATAGACTTTATTAACAAAGAACAAATAGAAAAAATCAGAAACTTCCATAGAAGCTTTTCAGAGTATAAAGTAACTCCTCTTCACAGTTTAAGTGAATTAGCTAATGAATTAGGTATTAGTAATATCTGGATAAAAGATGAGTCATATAGATTTGGACTTAATGCATTTAAAAGTCTTGGTGGTTCATACGCGGTTGGAAAATATATAGCAAAAAAATTAAATATGGATATTTCTGATCTTTCTTTTGAAATGCTAAATAGTAAAAATATAAAAGAAAAGCTTGGAGACTTAACTTTTGTAACAGCCACTGATGGAAATCATGGAAGAGGGATTGCTTGGTTTGCAAATCAAATTGGACAAAAATCAGTAGTATTTATGCCAAAAGGGTCTTCTGAGATAAGATTAAATAATATTAGAAAAGAAGGTGCAAAAGCATCTATAACAGATTTAAATTATGATGATGCAGTAAGATTAGCTACTAAATATGCTGATGAAAATAATGGTGTTATAATACAAGATACCGCTTGGGATGGTTATGAAGAAATTCCAACTTGGATTATGCAAGGATATGTTACTCTTATTGATGAAGCTATAAATCAAATAAATTCTTTAGATAATGGAATTCCTACCCATGTATTCCTTCAGGCAGGAGTTGGCTCTTTTGCTGGAACTGTACAAGGATATTTAGAATATGTATTTGGCAATAATAGACCAATAACTACGATAGTTGAACCAAATGAAGCAGCATGTATATTTAAATCGGTAGAAATAAATGACCAAAAACCACATGCTGTTACAGGTTTTATGGAAACTATAATGGCAGGGCTTAATTGTGGTGAACCTAACACTATAGGTTGGAATATTTTAAGAGATTATTCTGATATGTATATTTCTTGCCCTGATTATGTAGCTGCAAGAGCAATGAGAATACTTGCTAACCCATTAAAGGGAGACCCTACGGTTGTATCTGGAGAATCTGGTGCGGTAGGTTTAGGAATTTTAAGTTTGATTTTAGAGGAAGATGGATTAAAAGAAATAGCTGATAAGCTAAACATAAATAAAGATTCAAAAATACTTGTTATAAGTACAGAGGGTGATACTGATCCTGAAAATTATAAAAGAATAGTGTGGGATGGCGCTTATACGTCAATTTAATAAAGTAAGGTAGATTAGGTATTCATTACCTTATCTACCTTACTTTATTTATTCTGTTATATCACTATACGGTTCTCCGTTACAACTCCAACGGAGCACACTTACTTTATTAAAGTTTACTTAATCATTTTCAAATCTATAATCAATACAATCACTACACATCTCGATATCATCTTCATTAGAAATTACGTAAGGACTTCCACAATAACAACACATTCCTACTTCTTCTTCATTATTTTCAATACCACAGTTTGTACACTTCCACTTTTCTAAAACTTCATCATTTATAAATGAATCAACACCACATTCTGGGCAATCATATTTTGGATATATTCCACCATCTTTTACTGTTCTATATTCATTTATACCTAATATTCGCTCTATATATTTACTTGCCACTTTGTTACTATCATCTGTGTATCCACAAAATAAGCACTTTGTTCCATCATCCGTTATTAGTGAGTCTTGAAAACAACTTGGACACTGTAGAATGCTTCCATATTTTGAGTATGAATCAATTTCTTCTTTTATCTCATTCCATCTATGCTCTACAAATACTTCAATTTCACCTATCTTTAGCCTTATTTTTTCTAATAATTCCATTTCATTTATGCTAAAGTTGTCATTTTCAAAATTATCAATTATAAATTCTACTATAAGATTGAAAACTTTCATTAGATAAGCTATCAATGACTCATACGAGTCTACAATAGCAAAGTGCTCTAATTTATTTCTTTTTTCTCTAAGTTTTTTTAGTAAATTTTCTTCTTCTTCACTAAAACATACATTGCATACTTTTTTTAATCTATTTTGACATTCTTTTGAATCAATGCTATTAAAATTGCCTTGTGAAAAGTTTTTTTTATCTGCGTTCTCAACTTTTTTAAAAACTTGTTTCCAATCAGTTAACATAAGTTTATACTTAAAAATCAACTCTATACCTGATGACATATGTAATATGCTATATTTTATATTACGCTTATTATTATCTTTTTTATCTATATGTTGAGTTGAAGATAAAATAAAATCAAGACCATTCTCTAATAATGTAAATTCAATATTGCTTTTTATATTATTCACTTAAATCCTCCATTCCATTATACTATTTACATTGTATTACAAATTTCAAACAAGTACAATTAAGCATAGGAACAGGAAAAAAGGAAGGGTCTTCATCTTCTTCAGACTATCTTTCCTTCACTAAGTATCTTACTACATCTTCATTTATCTATAGCTCTATAGTATCTATTACTCTTGGCTTATCTATCGTTACCTTCGATACAAGCAAGTTCAACAACTGCTTTCTTTGTTATCTTGTACTACTTTCCTTGAACACTTGTCCAAACTTCTTCATCACTTGACTTACTAACTCAAAATGTACTGGTTCTCCTTCTTCTAACATTACATCTTGCTTTATTTCATCTAGTCTAAACTTCAAAATATCTATCTCTTCATTTAGTTTATTTACTCTTTCTGCCAGCTCAGTTTTTGTTAGTCTTCCATCTTCAAATAGTTCTATGTTAGTCCACTTAGAATTAACTCACTACCCATAGACTCTATTGTGAGTTTCACTTCTATCTTTTAGGATTATTTGTACTTTTTCCCATATAACATTATTTATTATAGCTTCGTATTCTCCATATCTATGATAGATGAACTTTTTATATAATCTTTATTTTCATCATTTCTGCTTGAGCTAATGGTTCTAATTCTCCATTATTAATACGTTCACATACATTTGAATCTAATTGAAATATAGCCTTCAGCTCCCCTGTATTATCAAGATATTCTATTACATTGTTTTTAGCTTTAGTAATTTCCCACAGTCTAAATAAAAATTGAGATGAGTGAATCATTCTTTGCTTTTCATTATCATATAAAGCATCTTCAAGAATTAGTTTACTCTCTATACTGTCTTCTACAAAATCTATAATTTTAAATCCTTGTGATTGTATTCCCAAAAAGGCATTGGTAATCAACTGTTCTACTCTTATATTTGATTTATCGGGATTATACTTAATTATTTCATCAATATTATCAACAAAAAATATCGTATGAGCTAACTTTATTGACCCTAATGTATAATATACATCACCAAAACATTTTTTTAGTTGTTCTATAGATATCCTAAATGAGTCTTTTATCTCATTCTTGTTCTTTATAAAACAATTTATGATCTCTCCTTCAATCTCATAATTTTCATGTGCTACTATATTTCTTAATTGATTTAGTTTTATTTCTTTTATTCCACTCATAGTGTCTAATTGTATTCTAAAAAGTTCCCCTGTTATATTAGCCTGTATTATTTCTTCAAAGAATGCACCTAAATCTTTCTTTTCAAATGTATTAACCTTTTCTTTTTTACCTTTGATTATATATATGTTATTTAATATATTAAATGAATAAGGCTTTATAATCCCCTCTATTAATTTACCAATTTTTTTAAATGTAACTTCTACATATTCTTCTATAGTCAAATTTTCTCTTACTTTATCCAAATTATATATAATCCAATATTTATTTATTGCTTTATTAATATCTGATGACCAATTAGCAAATGCTTTAAAACACTCTTCTTTATCAATATTCATACTATTCTTATACATATCTAGACACATAGTAAATTCTTGATAATACTTCTCATATTGTTTTAATTTAGTTAAGTTAATTAATTCTGGTAATAAAACTTCAATTGCATTTCTTTCTAATACTTGCTTATTCATAAAAAACTGATTAAACTCTTCTATTACCATTTCTTTTATATCCTCTGGTGAATATCCTGCTTTAATTATCCCTAAGTAAGTTTCATTGCTTATATCTGAAATTACTTTTCTTTCCCCCATAAATTCTCTCCTTTAATCATTATCAATTACAACTATACCATATTTTTCAATTATATTGCATTACTTATGATACAGTATTTTTATGTATGAAAATAGCCTTAACCAAGATATATCAATGGATAAGGCTATTTTGATCCGTTACTTGTGATACGGTTCTCCATTATTTATCCTATATGCTCTATAAATCTGCTCCAACAATATCAATCTCATCATCTGATGAGGAAAAGTCATCCTAGAAAAAGACAACTTATAATCAGCTCTTCCTAAAACCTCATCAGAAAGCCCTAGAGAACCTCCAATTATAAAACAGACACTACTATTCCCTCTAACCGCTAAATCACTCATCGTCTTAGCTAACTCTTCAGAAGACAAATTTTTTCCATCAATAGCTAAAGCTATAACATAACTATTGTGCTTTATCTTCCCTAAAATTTTCTTACCTTCTTTATCTTTTATAATTTCCATTTCCTTAGCACTCAAATTCTCTGGAGCTTTCTCATCGTCCAACTCTATAATTTCCAACTTACAGTACTTAGAAAGTCTTTTTTTAAACTCATCAATACCTAATTTTAAATATTTCTCTTTAATTTTACCTACCACAACTATACTTATATTCATATGTTTCTCCTAAACTTAATTTTGCTACAAATTTATATCCTAATATAATCTATAAGCTCTTATAAAATTATCTCACTCTTTCTTGATTTGCATACTCTATAAACTCTTCAAAAGGTACAGCTTTGCTGTAATAATATCCTTGATATATTTCACATCCTAATCCATATAACTTATCTCTTTGATTTAAATTTTCAACATACTCTACAATTATATCAAAATCCAAATGCTTTGAAAGATTTACAATAGACATTATGATTTCACTGCTTCTTTTATTTGTAAGTATCTCTTTAACTAACGAACCATCCAATTTAACTATATCAAAATTATTATTTTGAAGATATATAAGAGAGCTGTGCCCCATGCCAAAATCATCCATAATTAACTTTACTCCCAAGTTATGTATCGCATTTATACGTTCAATAATTATTTGTGAACCTGACAATGCAACTTGCTCTGTGATTTCTATACCTAGCATATTGGGATTTATATCATTACCATTAATTATATTTTTTATTTGCTCTGGCAACTTAGGGTCATCAAGTTGGTCTGGAGATATATTTACAGAGAATTTAACAGGATTTCTCAGTAGCTTTTCACTCTTCTTTAAATCAACACATGCTTTATTAATAATATACTCTCCAAGCTCATCTAAAAATCCTTCTTCTTTAGCCAAGATTATAACTAGTGGTGGATAAATGAATCCCCCTATTGAATGTTTCCATCTAAGTAATCCCTCTGCACCCACGACACTTCCATTATAATTAACTTGAGGTTGATAAAAAAGTTCTATCTCTCCTCTTTTCATAGCAAATTTTAAATCTGAAGCCAACATTTTTGAAATTGACCCTATTTTACCACTGTAATTTAAAAGATTTGGCTGTTCACCTGTTAATTCATACCTTTTTATTAAATTTGTTAAGTTTTCTATATTATTCTTAAACATGTATGTATATCTATTTTGCGACATTTTTATAAATGGTATATAAATCATAACCCCAATACATAGATTAAACAATTGTAACATACTACCTCTTATAGAGCCTGTAGCCATATAGCCACTTAAAAATATAGGTGATGTCCATTCTACAGGAGAAACTGTACATGGAACAAACCCTATAGACATAGCTATATAACTTGTAATAGTTAAGATTATAGGCGTAATTACAAAAGGTACAAACATAATATGGTTAAAAACAATTGGGATTCCGAAAACTAACATCTCATTTATATTAAAAAGAGCTGGTATGGAAGCAATTTTGGCTAGCTTTCTTACATTTATACGTTTTTCACTAAGAAAAATCGCAATTACTAGACATAGCAAAGAACCGCATCCACCCAACAAGACCATTGTATCAAAAAAAGTCTTAGTAAAAATTTCTGTTGGCAATTGATTATTGTTAACTAAATTGATATTAATTGCCATACTATTTTCAAATAAACTTTTTGCAACTGTATCTAGTACATTACTCCCATGAATTCCAAAAAACCACATGAAATGCATCAAGAAAATAAATAATAAGGCACTCATGAGATTTCTTCCCATTTTACTAAACACATTTGAAAATAAATCGTAAAATATATCTTGAAAGTTTGAACTTCCAATTAGATTTATCATTATTACTCTAAAAATAGAAAATAAAAATACTACAATTATGAACGGAACTATAGCCGAAACTACCATATTAAAATCTGCATCTGCTCCCTCTGTATGAAACTTTACACTTGTGACAAAAGATTCTGTAAGTTTTACAAACAATACAGATGATGTCATAGCTACAATAATAGCTGTAAATAACCACTTGGTCTTAAATACTTCTATATAATTAAGTTCATTGCCACTTGAAAACACTAAAAAAGAGCACATTGCAACTATAGGAACAAGTACTGTATACTTGCTCCCATATATTTTCCCATAACTATAACTTATTGTTAATAATATTATTAATGAAATAATTCCTAAAGTAGAATCATTTATAAAGTTAAGTATATTTGTAATTTCTCCATTAAACAAACTTGATAAATACTTTTGATAAGCATCAATTGGAAGATTCAAAATGACAAGAGCAGTTGAACCAGCCATAATAGCAGGTATCGCTAAAATCATTCCTTGCTTTATAGAATACAAAATTTTATTATCTTCGACATTTTCGAAATTTCTTTTTAGCAAAGTTATTCACCTCTACTTCATTTCATAAACATTAGAAACATCATTTCGTGATAGTACATCTAGTTTTACATCCTGTCCAACTACTATATCATTTGATGCTAATACTCCTTTTGAAGTCTCATATGCCAATTCTGGAAAATTATTTTCTTTGCTTAAGTGTGCCAATAATATAGATTCTGTCCCTTCATTAATAAGCTCAACACAGAAATTAGCTGCATCTTCATTAGATAAATGGCCAGTATTTGACATTACTCTTTTCTTTAAAGCATATGTATATGACCCCATCATAAGCATATTAGGGTCATAATTTGATTCTAACACTACTAGCTTAGATTTATATAGGTGTTTTTTTATATTTTGAGTTATACATCCTATATCAGTAGCTATAGATATCTTTTCATCACTTTCTGTATAGAAATTATATCCAACTGGGTCAGACGCATCATGTTCTATTGAAAAAGGTCTAACTATAATATCTCCTAATGAATAAGTTTTATCATTTTCAAAAACTTTCATATTTTTATCTTTAACATCTCCTAACTTATCCTTCATAGAACACCATGTCTTTATATTAGCAAATATTGGTATATCAAACTTTCTTGATAATATACCTGCCCCTTTTATGTGGTCAACATGCTCATGTGTTATAAATATTCCTTTTAATTTATCTGCATCTACATCAATGTCTTTAAGACCTGTAGTTATTCTCTTTCCACTTAATCCTGCATCTACTAGTATATTGGTATTTTTATATCCTATATAATGGCAATTTCCACTACTGCCACTTCCGACTGAACAATACTTTAGCATTCCTTCACCTCTTTTTCTGCCTTATAAATTATATTATACCAAAAAAACAGGAGTTGTCTCGAAATTGATTTTTTCTAATCAAATTTTAAGCTCAACTCCTGTTTTTAATAAAGAAATATTCCTTCTATACGGCTTACACTTAGGTAAATATTAGAAATTTTTCTAACTTGCTGTCTTCAGACTTGCTTTACTTTAGCACACAAGATATACAATCTATTTTTATTCAATCACCTATATAATCTCTACCTTGTATTAATGAATTGGCAACATCATTTTGGTTAAAAGTTCGCTCGTTGGGCGATTTGGCGTATTTAGGTATTGATAATAAATTTCTCCAAGCATTTCATATGGACTACTCTGTACCCATGCAAACAATTCTTCTAATGTAGAGTCTTGTAAAAGATAATCACCTTGGTCAATTGCAGTAACTATCTTTTGTGCAGGTATTTCTATCCCCTGAATATCATCTACGCCTTCCATCTTAGTTGCAGTAGGAAAACCTATTTCAATATTTAAGTTTTCTAAGTCCATATTGTGAAAGCAGACAATAGGTGCTCCTGCTACGAAAGTATTTTTACTTTTTATATAGTCCATGATTTTGGCATATCCTTGAGCAGAGAACTCTTGAAATTCAAGCATGAAGTTAATTGTTTTCCTTATTACTAAAGCATAATATGCACTCTGTTCAACCACAGTAATATCTGTTTTTCTTGACATTTCATTTCCTCCAATAAGTTTATTTTATTTATAGTTAATATGATATCATCTAGCATATATTGTGGCTTGTCCTACAATGCTCTTTTTAAGCCCCAAAGTAATAATTAAATGGCACAAACATATTTAAATACTATACATAATATTTTCAATATGCAAACCATAAAGCAAATTACTTTAAAAATACATTATAAATTAATAGGAGTATCAACTCTATATTCCATAAGGACATTATATATATAAATAGAGAGATAAATAGCTTATTGTATAGTCATCTTTAATACGTTATAATTTTCTTGACATTCCAGTGCAGAGGATAGTTTACAATTAAAATCGAAGGAGGTAATTATGTATAGAATAAGTCAGTTTTCTAAAATATCTGGTTTGACTGTAAAAGCTCTACGCTATTATGATAAAGAAGGTATTTTAGAACCATCATTTAGAAATGAAGAAAATCAGTATAGATACTATGATGATGATAATTTGAAAAAAGCAATGCTTATTAAGTATTTACGCTCTTTAGATTTTTCTATAATAGAAATCAAAGAAGTTGTTGAAACTGTCAAAAATGAAGATGATTTAGTATATATCTTACAAGAAAAAATTAAATTTATTGAAATGAATATTTCAAGAGAAAAGAAACTCATTCAGAAAATTAGCATGGGTACATCTTCATTAGAAATTACGCATGAGAATAACAAATACAAAATTGAAAACATTGAAATTCAAAAAATGCTTGTTGCTTCTATCAGATTCACTGGAAAGTATAGCGACCTTGATAAGTATGTCCCATTGCTTTATAAAGCAGTAAAAAATAATAAAGATGGAAAACATTTTAACTGCTATTTTGATGAGGAGTATGTTAAAAATGCAGACATAGAATTATGTGTACCTCTAAAAAAGCACATTACAGATACAAGTATTGAGTGTAAAGTATTACCTAAAATTAAAGCAATATGTACAAAACACTATGGTAGCTATGATACTTTATATCTTGCATATAAGGCTATGTTTGAATATGCTAATGCTAATAACTTGAAAATTTTGACTCCAAGTAGAGAAGTATATATCAAAGGGCCTGGTGCTATTTTCAGGGGAAATCCTGCTAATTATATAACTGAAATTATTTTGCCTCTTGAAATAATAGAAAAGGAGTAATTATGAAAAAATTAATTGAAAGTTTTGTTCCACAAGGCGGGAAACACTGTATTACTAATTCGCTGAAACAAATTTTTACTTATTATGGTTATCCAATGTCAGAAGAAATGTTATTCGGATTAGCATCAGGTATATCATTTCTATATTTAAATCAATCTGCCTCACCTATGATAAATGGAAGAACAAAAATATTTGAGTTTGAAAATAAACTTGCCAAACGATTAAACATAGAAATTAAATGTAAGTCTGGGAATAATTATCCTAAGATTTTTGACAGTACAAAACATTTGGTTGATACAAATAATCCAGTCCTAATTTATGTAGATATGCCTTATATGAAATATCTAGGAATGAACCAAAATAACCATTTTGGAGGTCATGCAGTCGTTTTATTTGGATATGATGAAACATCAAGAAAATTTTGGATAAGTGATAGAGATAATCATGATTATCCGATAAAAATTCCCTCTGGGCAAATATCTCAAGATTATCATATGGTCGATTACGATGAAATTGAAAAGGCACGCAGTAGTGTATATAGACCATTTCCTGCAAACAATAAATATTTAATATTTGATTTTACTGGTTTCAGAGTGATTGATAAGGTAATTTTACAGGAAGCTATAAAAGAAATTTGTGATACAATGCTAGATCCACCAGCACAACTTATGGGTATTAATGGAATCATGAAATTTTCAAAAGAAATACTAAAGTGGAAGCAATTTAGCTCAAACAAACTACGCTTGGCTGGGATAACAAATTATTTTCAAATCAGTAAAGATGGTGGAACTGGCGGTGGGATTTTCCGCAAGATGTATGGCGAGTTTTTAATTGAATCTGCTCCAATAATAAAAGATGAGAGACTATTTGTGATAGGTCAAAAGTTTATTGATGTTTCTGAACATTGGAACGAAATAGCTAATGATATGTGGGAATTATCTCAGACAGCTAATGTTGAACTTTTGAAGAAGATGTCTAATTCAATCTCACAAATTTATGATGATGAAAAAAATTTGTATTTATCATTAAAAACTACTGTAGATTAGAGGTTCTTAAGAACCTCCATTTCTATTTTTTCTGTTTTTTACACAAAAAAAGAAATGCTCCAAATTCTTATTTTGAAACATTCCCTGTACAAAATTTACTTGTATTCACTTATAATCTTATTTATATCTACCCCTTTACTACTCCATAGCTCTACAAAAGCTCTTCCATTAGCATTTTTATGTTTATATTTATTATAGTATTCATTTAAAGTCTCAAAGAATACTTTATCGCCAACTTCTTTTCTTATTTCATTAAAAGCTATTGCCCCTTTTGTATAAACATTCAAGCTGTATTCAGTAGAATTTTTATACTCATTTGTTGGCTTAAATATATTCTCACTCAAATAACTCTTTGTCTGTATTTCCATAGTCTTTAGAAGTTTATTTGCCATTTCTTTACCATATTTCTGTTCAAAATACACTATTGTAGAATATTCAGTAAGTGCTTCATCCAACCAAGGTTCACTTATTTCATCATTTCCAACAGCAGAATACCACCATTGATGTGCTGTCTCATGAGCAATAACATATTCAAGTAGAAATTCATTTTTTTCATTATATAAACTTTGGTCTATCATAACAAGCATAGGATATTCCATCCCACCTATAAAAAAATCACTTGCTACAACAGAGTATTCTTTGTATGGATATTTGCCAAATAATTCACTAAATATATCTATTGAGTCTTTTGCAACTTCAGTTGCTTTTTTAGAAAGTTTTTTATTTAAATTGTATGTACTAATAGCTACTCCTTTTGAATCCACTTTATTTACATCAAATTTACTACTTAATATAAATGCAAAGTCTCTAACATTTTCAGCTTCTATTTCATATAACATCTTTTTATTGTCATGTTTGTCATTTATAAGTTTTCCTGTATGAGCAATTTTATATTTATTTGGAATCAATAGTTTCACATGAAAATCGCTAGTTTCACTATAAAACGGGTCCCCAATTGTTTCATAACTCTTTAAATTCCATCCTCTTTCATCATTAACACAAGCTATAGGAAACCAATTAGTAACATTTATAGTATTTTCTCCATATCCAAATCTTCCAACTGAATTTGGCATTTTTACATTATATTTTATGTCTAATGATATTTTTTCATTTGGTTTCAATTCTTTTCCTAATTCTATTTCTAATATATCATTTTTATCCCCTTTAATTTTATACTCCATTTTACTATTCTTATTTAATACATTCTTTATATCTATGTATCCTTCATTAAATCCATTAGGATAAGCTCTTGTCATTTCCTCTTTTTCAAAAGGAGCAAAATCTTTTTTGGAAAAAGCATTTGGATATATATGAAAATATACTTTATCCATATTTGATTTTGTATTATTTATGTACTCAACATTCTGATTACACATTAGCCTCTTAGTTTCATCATCAAATATAACATCCATATTATATTGATTTATCTTAGAATTGTTTTTTTCTTTGTACGTTTCTAGACTGTCATCCTTTTCTATAAAGCAACCTATTATTAATACCACAAATAGAATTGCTACTGATAATGTTCTTCTTACTTTTTGGTTGAATTTTATAACCAAAATATCTCCTCCCTTTCAAAATGAATATTGCTAGAAAATATTTACATGCTAATCTTGTGACCTTTTATTTGTTTACAGACAAATATAATATAAAAAATGATATAATTTAATCTGAGGTGATAAAATGTTTTTCAAAGAAAGCAATGAAATAGATTTAGGTGAAATCACTATTCCCAATATCTTTATAGATATATTTATGCCAATGGCGGACGGGTTATACGTAAAAGTTTATCTTTTGGGTTATAGACAAGCATGTGATATTACTTCTAATCCTAAGTTCGACAATAATTCAATAGCCAAAAACCTAAATATACCTTTGTCTGATGTGTTATCTGCTTGGAAATTTTGGGAGGAAAAGAAGATTATAAAAATACATGACAATGGAGAATTTGATAGTTTTAATTATTCAATAGAATTTTTAGATTTAAAAAATTTCTATATTGAGAATATATTAGGTAATAATTCATCTATAAAATCTAATACAGATCAAGTTGTATCTACTTCTGAAAATCCAAGTATTAGAAAAATGTTCAATTCCATAAATAAAATAGTTGGCAGATATCTCGACCCAAGTGAAAAAATAAGTATTATGGATATAATGAATAAATACAATATGAGCCCTGATATGATACTTTGTGCTTATGAATACGTCAAAGATAAAACAGGTACATCAAAACCAGTTAAATACATTGAGGGTATTATCAGGAATTGGTATGATTCAAATTTATATACACCAAAAGATGTTGAAGACAGCTTTTTAGTTAGAAGTGAGAGATATATTTTATATAAAACCATTTTCAATGAGTTAGGATTTTCAAGACAACCATCAAAGTCAGAAAAAGAACTTATGGACAGTTGGTTTGATAAATTTGATATGGATATGGACTTGATAATAAATGCCTGTTCTAAGTCTAAAAATATTTCAAACCCAAGTATATCTTATATAAATGGTATAGTTAAAAATTGGAATGAAAAAAATATAAAAAATTTAAATGATTTAAAGCAAAAAGAGGAAGAACGTATAGTTAAGGAGAATATTAATAAGAAGCAGATTAATACTACTCAAAACAACAATACTTACAAGAAAACTAAGTTTCATAATTTCAACGAAACATTCACTCAGTATACCTCTGATGAACTCGATGAGATTATTAAAAAAAGTCAAAAAGAAAAGTTTAAGTAGGTGATTAAATGAATGAAGATAAAATAAGAAAAATACTTGCTAAATACGATAAGAAAAGAGATAATAACGAACTCTTATTAGAAAATAGAAAAAATGAGGTATATAATAGAATTCCGGAAATAAAATCTATAGATGATGAGATTTCTAAAATAGGCCTTAGCTTAGCTAGAACAGTACTTTTAAATCCTAAGTCTAAAGATGAAATTGTGAATAAATCTAAAGATACTATAGAATCTTTAAAGGTAAAGAAAGAAGAACTTTTAGTTGAAAATAACATACCTCTTGATTATCTAGAAATAAAGTTTCAATGTGCTTCTTGTAAAGACAAAGGTTTTTTACCTAATGGTGAAAAATGCTCTTGTCTTAAACAAGAAATTGTAAATGAAGCTTATAAAATGTCTAATTTAGATAGGATTTTAAGTCAGGAAAATTTTTCGAATTTTAACTTGAATATATTTTCTCCTAAGAAAGGTTCTAATGGAGAAATATCTCCTAGAGAAAATATGCTAAATAATTTAAGTATCTGCGAAAATTTTGTTCATGATTTCAAGAAAGATAATGATGAAAATTTACTGTTTTATGGTTCTACTGGACTGGGAAAAACATATATGTGCAATTGTATTGCAAAGGAATTATTGGACAAAGGAAATGTTGTAATCTATCAAACTTCTTTTAGAATATTAGATATTCTTGAAGACTATAAATTTAGAAGAGACACAAATAATCAGATAAGTGAAGATAATTATAAAAACTTGTTTGATTGTGATTTATTAATAATAGATGACCTTGGTACTGAACTTAATAACTCTTTTACTAGTGGAGAAATCTTCAACATTGTAAACACAAGACTAGTTACTGGTAAAAAAATTATTATCTCAACCAACTTAACACCATCCCAAATAGGAAACACTTATACTCAAAGAACTCTTTCTAGAATTTTAGACAAATTTAGGATTTTAGAATTTACTGGTGATGATTTGAGATGGGAAAGATTTAAATAAAATAGCCCTTAAAAAACATTTTTTTATTTTTAAATAGAGAGGTAAGAACAAACTTGCTTCTCTGTTTAAAACTTATACTAAAGAAACTAATCTCTCTGCTATAAGTACACTTCTAAAGTATTTTTAATACATCTAATTCTTTATATTACTTGTAATTTATCAATATTGTAAACTTATCAGATTATATAATACTATTCTAAAAAGATTCTAAATTTTAATCTTAAAATTATATCATTACAAATAACTTAATACTTTATTGTAATTAAATTTAATTTTTCAATCAAAAAAAGATACTTAAAAGTATCCTGTAACATAGAAAATTATATTAATTTGAATTTATGTACTTTGTGGAGCTGGTGATAGGAATCGAACCTACAACCTGCTGATTACAAGTCAGCTGCTCTACCGTTGAGCCACACCAGCATATAATCTAGTATTCATCTCTAATTCAAAAATGGTGGGACTAACAGGGCTCGAACCTGTGACCCCCTGCTTGTAAGGCAGGTGCTCTCCCAGCTGAGCTATAGTCCCATACTGGTGACTCGTAGGGGAATTGAACCCCTGTTACCGCCGTGAAAGGGCGGTGTCTTAACCTCTTGACCAACGAGCCATAATTTGGTGATCTATCCGCGACTCGAACGCGGGACACCCTGATTAAAAGTCAGGTGCTCTACCGACTGAGCTAATAGACCACATTTTTTCGACTTTTTTCGTCGTTTCTTTCACTCACAAGTTATATTATAACTGCTATACAATTTTTAGTCAATAGTTTTTTTATTTTTTTAGCATATAATTAAAATCCTCTTGAACTACCTATTTTCAACAAGTATTTTAAATAAAATATGTAATTATAATACAGAAATTCAACTTTAATTACACATAGAATATACATAAATAATTTTAACTGAATAAAAATTTAATATAAATCTAACACAAAAGAGTATCTCTAATAACTATAATCATTACTTTGAGATACTCTTTCCTTATTATTCATAACTTAAATTGTTTAATAAAATATTAAGCAAATATATTTTTTCTTATTATTGTTTGAGCTCTATTAGGCCCAACAGAAACCATGTCTACACTCACTCCGACCAACTCTTCTATTTTAGCTATATATTTCTTTGCATTTTCTGGAAGATTATCAAAATTATCTACTTGAGTTATATCTTCATTCCATCCGTCTAATTCTTCATATATAGGTTCACATTTTGCTAAATCATCTAATGATGCTGGGAAATCTGTTATTATTTTATCCCCCATTTTGTAAGATGTACAAACTTTTATCTTATCAAATCCAGTTAAAACATCTAGTAACATAAATGAGATACTAGTTAAACCATTAACCCTAGCTGCATACTTAACTATAACTGCATCAAACCATCCACATCTTCTTGGTCTACCAGTAGTTACTCCAAATTCATGACCTTGTTCTCTTATTTTATCACCAATTTCATTTATTTGTTCTGTAACAAATGGTCCCTCTCCAACTCTTGTAGTATATGCTTTTACTATACCAACAACATCTTTTATCATATTTGGCCCTATACCTGCACCAATTGCAAATCCACCAGATGTTGGATGAGACGATGTAACAAATGGATATGTTCCTAAATCTAAATCTAATAAAGTTCCTTGTGCTCCTTCAAATAATACTTTTTTACCTGCTCTTACCGCATCATATACAATAACTGACGTATCTGCAACATATTTTCTTATCTGTTCTGCATATCCTATATATTCATTATATATAGTTTCAAAATCAAATAATTCTTCTTTTCCATATATATTTTTAACTATTTCATTTTTAGCATATATCTGAGCTTTTAACTTTATAGCAAATTTATCTTTATCCATTAAATCACATATTCTTATTCCAGATCTCTCTGTTTTATCCATATAACAAGGTCCAATACCTTTTTTTGTTGTACCTATCTTTAAATCACCTCTGGCTTCTTCTGACAATGCATCTAGCTCTTTATGATATGGGAATATGACATGGGCTCTATCACTTATTTTTATATTTTCTGTACTTATATTATCCGCTTTAAACATTTCCAATTCTTCTAAAAATCCTTTAGGGTCAAATACTATACCATTTCCTATTATATTTACTGTTTTTGGATTTAATACTCCTGATGGAATTAAATGTAATGCATACTTCTTACCTTCCACAACTAATGTATGCCCTGCATTATTTCCACCTTGTCCTCTCACTACTACATCTGCTTGAGTAGCAAGATAATCTATAACTTTACCTTTACCTTCATCTCCCCATTGAGAACCAACAATTGCAACTGTTTTCATGTAATTCACCTCTATATTTTATATACTCTCGAACGCTTTACTTATTTATTCTATCAAACATTCGTATTTTTTTCAACTTTTTTAGCGTTCTCCAATATTTAACAAATACTTTTCTATTTTTGAAAATTCATCTTTCTCTATAATTTCTTTTTCATATTTTATAACTTTTTCCATAAATTTATCCACATCTAAAAGTTTTTCTAACTTACATATGTTAATTATATTTCCAAAGTTTGTATTAGTCATATTTATATAATACTGACTATCCACAATACTAGCATAAACAACAATCGATTCTTTTAGGTTATTATCAATTATTCTAAATAAGTTTATTTCATCAAGTACTTTAATTATATTGGGATATATACACTTTAAGCTTATTTTTTCCATATTATTCCTCCTAATAATTAACATTTATACACAGATAAAGCAAGCCAAAAGCTTGCTTTATCTACTTATTCACACTTATCAACAGGGCACCTGTGGATACTGTGGATAATTTTTTAGCTAAATTTCAATGTTTAGACATATTTAGTGACAGGTATCCACATTTTTCCTGTAGAAAGAAAGGATGTTCTGTGGATATTCGTTAGATTATAGGTCTCTCAACTTATCCCCAAATCTTTGAACTTCACCAAGCCAAACTAGTTCTACAGAACCAGTTTCACCATGTCTATTTTTTGCTATTATTACTTCTCCTATATTTTTACTCTCAGAATCAGCATGATAATATTCATCTCTATATAAGAACATAACTATATCTGCATCCTGCTCTATTGCTCCAGATTCTCTTAAGTCAGATAACATAGGTCTATGATCTGCTCTTTGTTCTGGTGCACGTGATAACTGAGATAATGCTACAACAGGACAGTTTAATTCTTTAGCTAAGACCTTTAGTGACCTTGATATTTTAGATATCTCCTGCTGTCTACTTTCATTATTGCCTTCACCTTCCATAAGTTGAAGATAATCAATAAGCACTAAGTCCAGACCTTTTTCTATTTTCAACTTCCTGCACTTTGACCTTAATTCTGATATTTTTATACCAGGAGTATCATCTATGTGTATTTTCGCATCTGATAACACCGCCATAGCATCTATAATTCTAGGCCAGTCATTATCATTAAGTGTTCCAGTCTTTATTTTTTTTAATTCTACACTAGACTGTGAAGATAGCATACGTTGTACTAATTGTTCTTTAGACATCTCTAAACTGAACACAGCTACAGAAGCATCACCTTTTAGGGCTGCATTTTGCACTAAGTTTAAAGAAAAGGCAGTTTTACCCATTGCTGGTCTAGCCGCAATTAATATTAAATCGGTCCTTTGAAGACCATTTATTTTTTTGTTTAAATCTTTAAAACCAGTAGTTATACCAGTCACATCACTCTTATTAGTGTATAACTTTTCTATCATATCATAGGCATCCATTAAAACTAAGTTTATAGATTTAAAATCATCACTAGTTTTCTCCTGTGATATATCAAATATACTCTTTTCAGCTTGTTCTAAAACATCTTCAATTTTAGTTGCTCCACTATATCCTAGATTTATTATTTCATTAGAAGCTTTTATAAGCTTTCTAAGCACAGACTT
This sequence comes from Clostridioides sp. LIBA-6822, assembly GCF_056688955.1. Taxonomy (NCBI): domain Bacteria; kingdom Bacillati; phylum Bacillota; class Clostridia; order Peptostreptococcales; family Peptostreptococcaceae; genus Clostridioides; species Clostridioides sp. LIBA-6822. The sequence continues at coordinate 4,326,864 of NZ_CP196995.1, forward strand.
CTCTTTTACTATATCAGCATAGTATTTTACGTTTGAAGTCGTCGGTACTATAGTAGAAAGACTTGTAATATAACTGATTCCTCCAATATCATTAAGATGCCCTTGTTTTCTTAGTTCTTCTGTTAATGTTATCAAGTCTATAGGCTCACCTTTATTACTTAAAGTTATCATACATTCATATATTATTTTGTGAGCCTCTTTATAGAAATCATCAGGCTTTATAGTTTCTGTGACTGTTATTATAGCATCTTTATCTAGAAGTATAGAACCCAATATTGATTGTTCCGATTCTACACTATGAGGAGGAATTCTCGTCATATCTTCCATCTTTATCACCTCTAGTTATTACTGTTTTTCTTTTACATCTACTCTTATTTTAGTAGTTACTTTTTGATGTATTTTTATTTCTACAAAAGTTGAACCTAGGGCTCTTATTGGCTCATCTAATAATATTTTTCTTTTATCTACATCTATATCTTTTTGTTTCTTTAATTGCTCAGCAATCTCTTTAGCAGTTATTGAACCAAAAAGTCTTCCACCTTCTCCTGCTTTTGAATATATTTCTATATTAATTTCTTCCATTTGTTTACCTAATAAAACAGCTTCTTCATATTCTTTTTGTGCTTTTATTTCTTTAGACTTATTCTTTTCATTTAATTCTTTTATTGCTACATTATCTGCTTGCACAGCCATCTTTTTAGGAAATAAGAAATTTCTTGCATATCCATCACTTACTTCTTTCATTTCCCCTTTTTTACCAGTCCCTTTTACATCTTTTAATAATATAACTTTCATCTATTCTTCCTCCTCCAAATACTCCTCTATTATTTTATTTACCATCTTATAAGCTTCTTTTAGAGAAACATCTTTTAACTGTGCTCCAGCTATATCTATATGTCCCCCGCCTCCTAATTTCTCCATAAGCACATGTACATTTATCTGTCCTAAGGACCTTGCACTTATAAATATAGTATCATCTTTTTCACCTAATACAAAGGAAGCTTCTACTTCTTTTATGTTTAATAACTCATCAGCAGTTTGAGCTATTATAACATTTATACTATCTATTTCTGTACTTGAATATGCTAAACATATCCTATTATTAATTATTTTAGTACTTTGAATTATTTCAGCTTTTATTATGAAGTCTTTTACATCAGAATTGAAAAACTTTTTAACCTCAATAGTATCTGCTCCAACTTTTCTAAGATAAGAAGCTGCTTCAAAAGTCCTAACACCTGTTTTAAACGCAAAGTTTTTAGTATCTAGACTTATTCCTGCTAAAAGTCCTTCAGCTGTGAGTTTATTTATTGTTACATCTTCATCCATATATTGAACTAATTCTGTAACCATTTCACAGGTTGAAGATACATATATCTCATGGAATAAAAGTACCGCATCATTTATGAATTCTACACCTCTTCTATGATGGTCTATTACTACTATCTTCTCTGATAGCTTTAATAACTCTTCACATTCAGTATAATTAGGTCTATGAGTATCAACTACTACAACTAACGTATTTTTAGTACAGTTGTCAATAGCTTCTTCTTTTCCAATAAATAGTTTCTTATAATAATTATTTTCATTTATTTTATTTATAAATATTTCTATAGATTCATTTACAGAGTGTAAAACTATGTTTGCTGTTTTGTTACAGGATTTACATATATCATAAACTCCAACTGCCGCTCCCATAGCATCCATATCTGGATATTTATGTCCCATTATATAAACTTGGTCACTTTGTTGTATAACTTCTCTTAGAGCGTGACCTATCAATCTGGACTTTACTTTGGTTTTCTTTTCTACAGCTTTAGATTTTCCTCCATAAAATACAAATTTATCTTTTGTTTTTACAACAGCCTGATCACCACCTCTACCAAGTGCTAAGTCAAGGGCACCTGTAGCAAGTTTTAGGTTCTCATTTAATGTATCTCCATCTATACCAATTCCTATACTTATAGTAACAGGAAGATTATTTCCATAATCAATATGTCTTATTGTATCTAAAATAGAAAACTTCTCAGTTTCTAATTTTTTCAACTCTTTTTTATGCATTACCAAGAAAAATTTATCTTTTGAGGTTCTTCTCAATGCACCATTTGAATTTAATTCCAAAGCAGAAAGTATTTTTTCTACTTCAACATTAATTAAAGCCCTCTTATCTTCTGCTGCACTTTTTAATACTTCATCGTATCCATCTACTTGTATTAGCATCATTGCATTTTTTTCATCATCATAATCTTGTTTTACTTTTAAATATTCTGTCTTGTCTATCCAGTATAATATCATCAAATATTTAGGATTTTTTTCTTGATCATTTTTTATAACATTATAAATTATTGTATATTCTTTTTCTTTGTAGTTTATTTCTGTGTACATTTCTTTATTTTCATTTAATACTTTTCTTAAGTTAAGATTTTTAACTATATCTTCTATATTTTTATCAAGTAAATCTTTTTGACCAATCATATCATAAAACTTCCCATTGTACCACGATATATTTCCATCAAATTCTAAGATACACAGTGGTATTGGAAGGTTTATTATGGCTTTCTTGGTTGTCTCATCTATATCTAAAGATAAATTTTGAATATACTCTGTCCATTCATGACGTCTAATATTAGTTGTTCTCCAATTGTGAAAAACCATATATACAAAAATACAGAAAAATAAACACCCTACATACAAGTTGTAATAAAGCAAAATTATACTAGAAATACCAATAACAATTATATATAAATTTATTTCTGGCATATTTAATTTAAAGGTTTGTTTATTACTCATTTCTATCCTCCTAAGTGGATTTATAACTTCTCACCTTTCTAAAGTCAATTATACTATCTACCATACCAACAAAAGATATTCCCATAAATCCAAATAAACATAAAATTATCCCTGAAAGAAACATAATTTTATTTGGTCCCTGTCTTATCCATTTCTTTAAAAAATAGATACAAACTGCTATACCTTGAATTACAAACATTAAATTAAAAACTAGCTGTAAATTAGTCATTATTAATTCTGTATATAGTTTTGAACCAATAATTTGAATAAATAAGACTAATAAATAAAGTAAAAAAGTTGTGAGTATAGCATTTCCTGGTAAATAAAAATCTGCAAATTTAGGAAATCTTATATTCATCTTTGTAATTCTTTTGATAAAAAATACACTTAAATAATATGTTACAAATGCTGATAATAACCCTTGTAAAAATAGCATCATTGGTAGCATATTTGTAAAATAACTTACAATCTCATCTGGCTTCATTTTATCAAATAATTTAAGCTCAGCTGCTGAAAAACTATTTTTTTGAATATTTACAATTTCTGTTATCATCTTAGAAACTTCATCTAATAGGTTTACATTTAAAAATGTTTTTAATACAAAGAAATATACAAGCATTGAAAGTACAAATATTATCGTTCCACCATATATTGGTTCAAATTTATTACTATCTTCTTGTTCAAAACTTCTCTTTAACATCTTTCCTATTGCTATACCTGGTAAAGAATACATTATACATATATTTAATGCATAAGAAATGTCTGCAAATAGAATTAGTACACAAAATGTAATCAAAATAGATATAAAAGAATACTTTCTATCAGTAATAGCACCTATAATTACATATGGAACAGCTGCTAATATACTAAACATTCCTAGCATTGGAATATAGGCTATCACTAAAGCGATTATTATAGCTAAAATTATTATAGACATTGCTTTAGATAGTCTAATTTTATTATTCAATTTAATATCACTCCCTATTGTCCATATGTTTTTTTAAATTAGATAAATCTCCATACCATCTTTCAACACTATGGTCTTCATCTATACCAATTTTTATTTTTTCTTTGACTTTATAATCCACATCTCTAAAACTAATTCCTAATCTCTTTGCTAAGAGATATGTTATCATTATTATATTTGCTAGAGTATCTTGAATTGCTTCATCTAAAGGTTTTACCCCTTTAAATAATAAGTTAAACAAATCACTTACACTCATTAATATTTCTGTTTTCATCCATTCTATTATCTTTATGTTTCTCGTTATCTCAGAACCTTTATCTATTTTCACGTTTACAACCCTCCTTAATATATAATATTATATCATAAATAATAATATATTTAAGTATATAAACAAAAAAACGAGCTTTATAGCTCGCCTCATTTAGATATATAAATACCTATAATAAAAAATGAGCACAAGGCTCATTTTTTTAGTCTAATGTATATGGTAAAAGTGCTATATTTCTAGATCTTTTTATAGCAACTGTTAATTCTCTTTGATGCTTAGCACAAGTTCCAGATATTCTTCTTGGTAATATCTTTCCTCTTTCAGTTATATACTTTTGTAATCTCTGAGTACTTTTGTAATCTATTTTAGCGTTTTTGTCAGCACAGAATTGACAAACTCTTTTTTTCTTACGTCTTTTTTTATTCATCATGACTTTTTTCCCTCCTTTTTAAAATGGTATATCGTCATCATCTATAGCTTGGAAACCTTGTGGGTCTAGACCTTGAGGTTCAAAGCTTGGCTCAAAAGCTGGAGCACTCTCTCTATATGAATTTTCCGATTTATTCTTACTATCCAAAGCTTGTACTGATCTAGTACTTACTTTTGTAAAAGTTCTCTTTTCACCTGATTGTGTCTGATAATTGTCTACTCTTATAGATCCTTGCAATGCAACTAATCTACCTTTAGTTATGTAGTTAGCACAAAATTCAGCAGATTTACCCATTACTTCAACAGGTATAAAATCAGTTTCTTTAGATCCATCTTTTTTTACATAGTCTCTATCAATGGCTATTGTAAAGGATGCCACTGGTGTTCCTGTACCTGGGATGTATCTTAATTCAGGGTCTTTAGTTAATCTTCCCACTAATACAACTTGATTCATAAAAACACCACCTATTTTTTATAATAAAACCCAGTTATTAAGCAACAACTATCATGTGTCTTATTACGTTTTCATTTATCTTTAAGTTTCTGTCTATCTCTTTAGGAACGTCTACTGCTGATTTAAAGTTAACTAATACGTAAAAACCTTCTGTAAACTTAGCTATTGGATAAGCTAATTTTTTAGTTCCCCAAGTATCAACTTTAACTATTTCTCCGTCAGTTGCAACAACTTCCTTAACTTTGTTTAGTATAGCCTCTCTTACTTCTTCATCAGAGTTTGGCTTTACCACATAAACTAATTCATAATTTCTCACTATAATTCACCTCCCTTTGGACTTAACGGCTCTACACTCTTAGAGCAGAGAAATGAGACTAAAATCTCATACCTACACATTTTATCATTTATTCTCATTTATGTCAATTTAAATTTTGGACAAAGTTTAATATAAGGTAAATTATATATTCTTAAATTAACAAGGGATGGCAATAGCCATCCCCTATAATATATCTATATAAGTTATTATTTTTAATTAAGCTTCAACACCCATAGCTTCTTTTAAAACTGATGCTATATTTTTTATACCTTCTATTATTTTTTCTTCTGGCATATTTGAATAGTTAAGTCTGAAAGTATTTTCTCTACCACCATTAGGGAAGAATCCTCCTCCAGCAACATAAGCAACATTCTTTTCTAAGCATTTTGGCATTAATTCTTTAGCATTTAAGTTACTTGGAAGCTCTACCCATGTAAATAATCCACCTTCTGGATGAGTAAATACTAATCCTTCTGGGAATTCTTCTTCCATAGTCTTAAGCATTACATCTCTACGTTTAATATAAACTGCTTTAATTTTTTCAACGTGTGCATCTAAGTCATACATATCCATGAATTTACTTACTTCCATTTGAGATATAGTTGATGCTTGTAAGTCTGCACCTTGTTTTGCAAAGTTAAATTTAGATAATATTTCTGGAGAAGCACAAGTCCATCCTAATCTGTATCCTGGGCAGAATATTTTAGAGAAAGTTCCTAAGAATATTACTAATCCTTTTGTATCCATTGATTTTAAAGATGGTAAAGATTCTCCTTCAAATCTTAAATCTCCATATGGATTATCTTCTATTACTGGTATTTCAAATTTGTTTACTATTTCCATGAATTTTTTACGTCTTTCAAGTGGCCAAGTTCTTCCTGTTGGATTTTGGAAGTCAGGAATTACGTAAATCATTTTTATTCTATCAGTTGTTTCTAGTATTTTTTCTAATTCTTCCATTATCATTCCGTTAGAATCAGTTGGAACGTCTATGAATTTAGGTTGATAAGATTTAAATGCGTTTATAGCTCCTATGTAAGATGGGCTTTCACATAAAATTACATCACCTTCATCAATAAATACTTTTCCTGCAAAATCTAGACCTTGTTGAGAACCACTTGTAACTAATATATCATCTTTGTCTACATTAGTTTGATTTTTCTCATTCATTCTAGCTGCTATTTTCTCTCTTAATGGTTCATATCCTTCTGTTGTAGTGTATTGCATAGCTGATCTTCCATTTTCTTCAAGCACTGCAACTGATACTTTTTTCATTTCTTCAACTGGAAATAATTCTGGAGCAGGCATTCCACCAGCAAAAGATATTATTTGTGGTTGTTGAGTAAGTTTTAAAAGCTCACGTATTTCAGATCCTTGTAAACCTTCCATTCTTCTTGCATATTTAATTGCCATAATTAAAGCACCCCCATGAAAATGTTTTCTTCATTTTCTATTATACCAAAATTTTGGATATTAATATACGGTATTTGACATTTTTTAAATGTTAAATTTATATCATTCTTTTATTAGCTTTTTTACTCTCTTTTCTAAAGTCTCTCTATCAAGCATTATTAACCTTGAACACTTAGTACATTTTATCTTTATATCCATTCCAGTTCTTATGATTTCGAATTCTTTACATCCACATGCATGTTGTTTTTTTAATTCGACAATGTCTCCTATTTTTAAATCCATTGGCATAAATAATTAGCCTCCTAATCTAGCTTCTCTGCTTCTTTCGAACCATCTTCTAATTTACTTATACAATAAATTCCTTTTATATCTACATTATTTTCAGTTAAAATTGTTTTTATCTTTTCCATGTCTTCAAAAGAAAATTTAATTGATATTCCACAACTTGCTGTTATTTCTCTTGGTGTTGGAAGAGCCATTACCTTTAGACCATTTTCACCAAATAACTTTTCTGATCTTATTGCATGATGTGTCGAATTAAATGACACTATATACATCTGATTCATTGCTTAATCCTTTCTGACTATCTGTTTTTCTTTAAGTTAATCATTATTATTAGTTTTTATATTATTAAACAAACATACATTATATAGAAATAGTATTTGATGCATTCTTTAATGTTTCAACTATAGTATACATATTTGTAACTGAACCTACTTGTAGTTTGTCTTTTAAATTGTAGTAGTCTAAACAAGTACCACAAGATAAGACTTCTACGCCTTCATTTTCAAGTATTTTTAAATTTTCTATAGTTTCTTCATTTTCAGCACTTAGTGTTACTCCTCCATTAACTAAAAGTACATATTTAGGATAAGGCTTAGATTCTGTCAAAGTATATATAAATCCTTTTATTAATACTTTCCCTAATTCATCATTTCCAAGTCCCATTTTGTCTGAAGATATAAATACACATGTATCTTCTAGTTCACATTCTTTCTTGTCTACATTATTTTGTTTATCTAAGATATTTTGACCTTTTATAATTTCTATAGATATAAAATTCTCTTTTTCGTCAACAATATTTGCCTCACAATTTAAAGATTTAGCAAGTTTTAATACATTTTCTTTAGCTGTTTCATTGTCGACTGTTGTAACTACAATACCTTCTTCTATGTTATCCAATTCTTTTTTTGTGTTTATAACTGGTTTAGGACAAGCAAGTCCTCTAGCATCTATTTTTATACTCATTGTTTGATTCATCTCCTTAAAAATATTCATACAATTTATATTTTATCATAGATGTTATCTTGCTTGTTATAGATTGTTTCTATAGCCTTATAGGTTTATTTTTTTACATTATTTCTAAATTTTTATACATAAATACACCTTTTTGATAATATTCTAACTCTTTTTCTTTTGAAATACTTGAATATAATTGACCTAAATCTATATATAAATTAGCCAATATTCTACTATTTCCTAAGTCTGATACTATTTTTATACATTTAATTAAATACTCAATTGCAAGGGTAATTTCATTTTGATTTTTATACATATTAGAATAGAATTTTAATGCTTTATATTCATTGAACTTATTTTTATTTTTTATTGATGAAGCTAAAGCTATTTTGCAATATTTTCTAGCTAAATCATAATCTTCTTTATCTATATATGCTTCTATTATCTTAAATAAACCTGACATCATGTATTCGTCTTCATCATTTTTCTTTATATCATATACCTTTTGTGAATATTCAAGTACTCTATCTGTCTCACCTATTTTTCTGTAAACATCACAAATTGTTAAATATACATTTGCTAATCCAGTTTTATTATCTTCATTTTCAAGTATCTTTAACGCTTTTTTAAAATAATCTTTTGATTCTTCATATTTTCCTATTTCAAGCATATTATTTGCTTTTAACACCAAAATATCGACATCTTCTTTTCTATCATTTCTATTATCTATTTCATTTATTTTATCTATGTACTTCAATGACATATTTGGATTATCTAATTTTATGTAGCAATATGCCATCTTACTGTATAGTTCCTTGTATATGTTAACATCCTCAAACTTACTCTCTAACAAAATTTCCTCTGCAAAATTAAAGTGGCTTATAGCACCTTTATAAAAGTCTTCTTGCATGTATATTTTTCCTATGTTTAAATAGCACTTAAGTATATTTTCACTATCACTATTTTTTATAAAGAAGTATAATGCCTTTTCAAAGTTTTCTATAGCATCATTATAATCAGATTTTTTTAGATTAATATTAGCCATTAAAAAATTACATCTGCCATAGTTCTCCATTAAATCGTATCTCTTACATATATCTAAAACTTCTTTTATTTGGTCCTCAGCCTTGTTTAGTTCATTTTCTTTTATATATATTTCGCTCTGTAGTATTAAATTATCAGTTATCTTTTTTGACTGCATTTCTTTGGTTTCTAATAAGTACTCTACACTTACATCTAACTTATCGCCTAGATATTCCAACAGTTCATAGCTAGTATGAGATTTATCCCTCTCTATATGGCTTATTTGTGCTGCTGTTATCCTATCTCCAGCTAATTCTTTTAATGTCATGTTTTTTTCTTTTCTTAATTTTTTAATCTTTTCTCCTAAGCTCAAAATTTCCATACTATTCCCACCTTTTGAAGACATTTTTTTATAATATAATTATAACTTATATTTATTTTAAAAACACTACTTTTATTTTACAATATTTTCTGTGTACATTAAATGATTTCCCATAAAAATGACTAAAATTTAGTTTATTTTGAATTTAATTAATTTAAATAAATCATTTTTTAAATTTGTTACTATTTTGTATTCATATATTTGCTCATAACGACTATAATTATATATAAGAATAGTTTTTATGAGAGGAGAAATTTTTATGAAAAATAAGAAAATAATGTTAGTGTTAAGTATATTATCTATATCTATATTTGCAATTGGTTGTACTAATGCTCAAGTTGGTAATGATACACCTAAAAAAGAAGCTAAGAGTAATACAAATGTTGAGCAACCAAAAGAGGAAAACAATACTGAAAAAGAGGCACCTGATAAAAAAGCTACATCTACTCCAAAAGAGGAAAAGAAAACTCAATCAGCTGTTATTTATTCTTTTGATGTAGATAAAACAGATTTAATAGAAAACAAGATTGACTTAAATAAAGTTGATGAAAATACTTTATTTGAGGAACTTCAAAAACTTAAAGTTGTTCCAGAATCTTCAAAACTAAATTCATTTACTACAAAAGATATTGATGGTGTAAAAACTGGTATATTAGATGTTAACTCTGATTTTACAAATTCAAATTTAGGTAGTGATGCAGAAACTTTAATGCTTGATTCAGTTGCTCGTACTTACATAAAAAATATGAATGTTGAACAAATAAAAATTACTGTTGATGGTGGTAATTATGAAAGTGGTCATATAGTTCTTGAAGAAGGAGATTACTTAAAGTAATTTTTTAAGATATACTTAAGCCATGCTATTACAAGAAAATAGTGTAGATTGTACAATCTACACTATTTTTATATTCTTATATTATTTAATTATTATATGCTACTTGTTTTTTGAAATTTTATTTAGAGCTTCTACTGCTTTATCTATTTCATCCTTTGTATTGAAATATCCTATGCTGAATCTTACTGCACCTTGTTTTAAAGTACCTAAAGTAGTATGCGCTAGTGGAGAACAATGTATTCCTGATCTAGTTGCTATATTATAATCACTATCTAATAAAAAAGTAACCTCTCCAGAATCCATGTTTCCTATATTTATAGCTATTACTGATGCTCTTTTTTTACTATCTTTTGGTCCATATATCTTTATATCTGGCACTTCCTCTAATTTGTCTATCATATATTGACATAATTCTTCTTCATGTTGTCTTATATTGTTGATTCCTCTTTCAAATATAAATAATACGCCTTGGTTAAGACCTGCTATTCCAGGGGTATTATGAGTCCCTGATTCATATTTATCTGGGAACAATTCTGGTTGAACCATTTCTTCTGATTTACTACCTGTTCCACCTTCTTTTAATATATTTAAATTTAAACCATCTCTTACATATAATATACCTGTTCCTTGAGGTCCAAATAAGCATTTATGACCTGGCATTGCCAACATATCTATATTACATTCATTTACATCTATGTCATAAACACCTGCCGTTTGTGACGCATCTACTAAAAACAGTATATTATGTTTTTTAGCTATTTCTCCAACTTTTTTTATATCTATTAAGGTACCACATACATTAGATGCATGTGTTGTTACAATCAATTTAGTATTTTTCTTTATTGATTTCTCTAATTCATCATAATCTAAAAATCCCTCATAATCGCATTTTACTACAGTATTTTCAACACCCTTTTTTTCTAATGCTTTTATAGGTCTTATTACTGAATTATGCTCCATAGATGTTGTTATCACATGGTCTCCCTCTTGTAATACACCCTTTATTGCTAAATTTAAGGAATCTGTAGCGTTAGATGTAAATACTATATTCATAGGATTACTCACATTAAACAACTTAGCTATATTCTCTCTTGTATCATATATTTCCCTAGCAGCTCTCATAGCAAGTTTATGTCCAGCTCTACCTGGATTTGCACAGTAGTTTTTCATGCAATCTAAAACAGCATCATACACTCTTTCTGGTTTTGGATATGTAGTTGCAGCATTATCTAAATAAATCATAACAATCTTCCTCTCTGTTTTATAGTTTTGTTCTATTCAAGAAGCATTGATACAATACTATTTAAATCATCATCATTATAGTATTCTATCTCTATTTTGCCTTTTTTCTTTCCTTTGGAAATATTTACCTTAGTTCCAAAGATATTTCTAAGTTTATCTTCTACATCCAAGATAAATACATCTTTAGGCTTAGATTTTTTTGGTACTTCTTCTTTGTTTTCAGATATTTTTTTAGCTATATTTTCGACTTCTCTTACAGAAAGCTCTTCTTCCTCTATTTTTTTTGCTATTTGTAGTTGTAAATCCTTATCTACAATTCTCAACAATGCCTTACCATGCCCTGCTGTAATTCTACCACTATCTATCATTTCTATGACATCTTGTCCAAGATTTAAAAGTCTCAGTGTATTGGTTATATGAGGTCTACTTTTACCAACAGCTTCTGATATTTCCTCTTGAGTTACATTATAATGCTCTATTAAACTTTTATATGCTAGAGCCTCTTCTATTGAGTTTAAATCTTCTCTCTGTAAATTTTCAATTAAAGCTATCTCCATTATATCTTTCATATCTATATCTTTAATTATAGCAGGTATTTTACTTTTATTTGCAAGTTTTGATGCTCTAAATCTTCTTTCCCCTGCTATTATCATATACTTATCATTTTCATCCTTCTTAACTACTATTGGTTGTAATACACCATAGTTTTTTATAGAATCAGACAACACTTTTATCTTTTCTTCATCAAATTGTTTTCTAGGCTGAACTTCGTTTGGATATATTTCGTCTATATCTATGTTGACTATCTCTTTTTCTGAAGTTTCTCCTTTAATCTCTGGTATCAATGCACTAAGACCTCTACCCAATCTGTTACTTCTTTTAGACTTATTCTCCATACTACTATTCCTCCTCTTCTAAATCTATAAATTCTTCTGCTAGTTCCAAATAAGCTATAGCCCCCCTACACCTTTTATCATAGTAAATAACAGGTTTCCCATGACTTGGAGCTTCTGCAAGTCTTACATTTCTTGGAATTAGGGTCGTATATACACTTCCTTTAAAATATTTTTTGACTTCTTCAACTACTTGTATTGATAGATTCGCTCTCCCATCAAACATACTTAAAACAACACCTTGAATCTCTATGTCTGCATTTAATCTTGATTTTACTAATTTTATAGTCTCCATCAATTGACTAACACCTTCTAAAGCATAATATTCACATTGTATAGGAATTAAAACACTATCTACAGCAGTTAGACAATTTATTGTAAGCATCCCAAGTGAGGGTGGACAATCCAAAAATATATAATCATATTCATCTGCTACTGCTCTTATGGAATTTCTTAAAATATACTCTCTATTACTTTTAGATGTAAGTTCTATTTCTGCACCTGATAGCTCAGTAGCTGATGGAACTAAATCTATATTTTCAAACTCAGTATTTATTATTGCTTCTTTAATATGTAACCCATCTAACATAATTTCATAGATTGTATTTTCCACTTCGTTTTTATTAATACCATATCCACTAGTTGTATTTCCTTGAGGGTCCAAATCTAATACTAATATTTTCTTCCCCAAAGTTCCTAAACTAGCACTTAAGTTTACATTTGTTGTAGTTTTTCCGACTCCACCCTTTTGATTGAATACAGCTATAACTTTGCCCATGATGTTCCCCCCCTTTAAGAATTGAATTAATTTTAAATGTTGACTAGGTGTTTTTATAATTACAAATAATGTCTATAAATCAATTTATATTACAAGGCTTATATTACAAAAAAAGATTACTGGTAAGCAGTAATCTCTATTTTTTAGGGATTTTTACAACAACTTCCATATAATCTCCCTTATCTATTTCATTATACTTAGCATCAATTCCTGTATTTGATATAGCATCAAAGGCCTGCTTTATAGTATTTATGTAAATTCTTATACTCATAGCACCCTTTATATTCTGTTTTTTATCAGGCTCTTCTTGAACTTTAGTTTCTTCTAATATCTCTTGTATCAATTTCTCTGTTTTTTTAACAGTCAATTCATTTTTTATAACTTTTTCTAGTACACTTTGCATTAAATCTTCACTTGGTAGTTTAAGGAATGCTCTAGCATGTCTTTCTGTTAAGTTATTTTCTATCAACTTCATTTTTATGTTGTTTGGAAGCTTTAATATTCTAAGCTTGTTTGCTACAGTAGATTGATTTTTGCCCAATTTTTCTGCTAATTGCTGTTGAGTAAAAGCATGTTCTTTTATTAAGTTTTCATAACCAATTGCTTCTTCAATGAAATTTAAGTCTTCTCGTTGCAAATTTTCTAATAACGCTAGAACAGCAGAAGACTCATCATTCATATTATTTATAATCGCTGGTACAGTTTTAAGTTCTGCTAATTTAGCCGCTCTTAATCTTCTTTCTCCAGCAATTAATTCATATTTGCCATCTTTTGCTCTAACTGTTATAGGTTGAATTATACCATATACCTTTATAGAATTACTCAATTCCTCCAATGAAACTTGTGAAAATATTTTTCTTGGTTGGTATGGATTTGGAACTACATCTTCTATAGGTATCTCCATAACTCTTTTATCTTCCATAACATACCTCTCTTATTTTAGATATAAATATTTTTGTTCTCTATATGTACATACAAATTTATTTCTGCATCCACTTTAATAATTCCTTTATTTTTGTTTTGTTTAAGGTAAGCTTAATTATTTCTCAGGAAATAATTAAGCTTACCTATAATAATTTTTCAACTATATAATAGGATTCTTAGCTGGTTTGCCAGCTTTTCTAGGGTATTTAACTGGTGTTTCTTTTATTTTTTTAAAAATTAATATATTATGATTTAAATCTATTTCTGGTAATTCCACATCTATTTTTTCAACAAATTCTAATCCCAAAATATCAATAGCTTTTTGTGATTCTTCTAGTTCTAGATTAGCATTTGGACCTTTTAAACAAATGAAGTATCCTCCAACTTTTACAAATGGTACACAAAATTCCATAAGAATTGGTAATCCAGCTACAGCTCTTGCTGTAGCAATATCATACTTTTCTCTATACTTTTCATCTTTACCAAAATCTTCAGCTCTTCCATGTATAAATTTAATATTAGCTAATTCTAATTCTCTACCAACTTCCTCTAAAAAGTTTATTCTTTTATTCAAAGAGTCTAGTAAGGTAAGTTCTAAATCATCTAAACATATTTTTAATGGTATCCCAGGAAATCCAGCACCTGTACCAACATCTATTATAGACATACCATTTTTTATATATCCATTTTTTACAGCTGAAATAGAATCTAAAAAGTGCTTCACATATACCTCTTTTTCATCTTCTATCCCAGTAAGATTCATCTTTTGATTCCAATCAACTAATATCTCTCTATATTTTTTAAATTTTTCTAGCATACTATCATTAGTAACTATATTAAAATCTTCAATCCCATTTTTCAGAAGCTCTATGTTATTCACCTTTGCCACCTCTAGTTCTTCTGACTTGTTCTAGGTATATAAGTAAAACTGATATATCAGCTGGTGAAACTCCAGATATACGAGAAGCTTGTCCTATTGAGATAGGTTTTATATCATCTAGCTTCTGTCTAGCCTCTAATCTAAGTCCTTCTATAGATGAATAGTTTATTTTCTCATCTAACTTTTTATTCTCTAGTTTCTTAAATTGGTCTATTTGTTTTAATTGTTTTTCTATATAACCTTCATATTTAGTTATTATTACACACTGCTCTTTAACTTCTCTTGAAACATCTTCACCAGCGCCTTTTCCTAATTCTTCAAGCAATTCATAAGTAACCTCTGGTCTCTTTAAAAACTCATACAACGAAATTCCAACTTTTATTGGTGTTGCGCCTTTTTCTTCTAACAGACTATTTACTTCTTTTGGCGTAACTCTTTCATTTTTTAATCTTTCAAATTCTTTCTCTACAGCAATTTTTTTATTTATGAATCGTTCATATCTATCTTCTTTAACTAATCCTATATCATAACCTTTTTGAGTTAATCTCATATCTGCATTATCTTGTCTCAAATACAACCTGTATTCTGCTCTTGATGTCATCATTCTATAAGGCTCATTAGTCCCTTTAGTAACAAGGTCATCTAATAAAACACCTATATATGCTTCTGAGCGGTCTAATACAAATGGTTCTTTTCCTTCTATTTTTCTAACTGCATTTATACCAGCCATAAGCCCTTGAGCTGCTGCCTCTTCATATCCAGAAGTTCCATTAAATTGACCAGCACTAAATAAGTTCTCTACTCCCTTTATTTCCAAACTTATTTTTAGTTGTGTTGGGTCAACACAATCATATTCAATAGCATATGCAGGTCTCATTATCTTACAGTTTTCAAGCCCTTTTATTGTTTTGTACATATCTAATTGCACTTCAAAAGGTAAACTAGTTGAAATTCCTTGGATATACATTTCTTTAGTATTTAACCCTTCTGGTTCTATAAATAGTTGATGTGATGTTTTATCGCTAAACCTTACTACTTTATCTTCTATAGAAGGACAATATCTTGGTCCAGTACTTTCTATTACACCACTATACATAGCAGACCTTTTTAAATTATCCAATATAACTTTCTGAGTTTCTTCAGTAGTTCTCGTTAAATAGCAAGGTTCTTGCTCTTTTTCTATATTTTCATTCATAAATGAGAATGGAGTTACTTTTTCATCACCTTCTTGTAAAGACATTACAGAAAAGTCTATACTATCTCTATGGACTCTAGCTGGAGTTCCTGTCTTAAACCTTCTCATTCTAAGACCCAATTCAACTAAACTATCTGTAAGGTATTTTGCATATCCTAATGCATTAGGTCCTTCATAAAATGCAACCTCACCCATATATATTTTTGAATTTAAATAAACTCCAGTAGCTAGTATTACAGCTTTAGATTTAAATGAACATCCTAATTTAGTCCCAACTCCTATTACAACATTTCCTTCATGTAAAATTTCCACTACTTCATCCATAGCTATATCAAGATTTGGTTCATCTTCCAATGTCTTTTTCATTTCTTCATGATATTTAAATTTATCTGCTTGAGCTCTTAAAGAGTGAACTGCTGGTCCTTTTGCAGTGTTTAACATTCTACTTTGTATATATGTCTTATCTATATTTAATCCCATTTGGCCACCCAAAGCATCTATTTCTTTAACCAATTGACCTTTACCAGTTCCACCAATGGATGGATTACAAGGCATTAATGCTATAGAATCTAAAGACATTGTTATTATCAAAGTTTTATATCCCATTCTTGCAGTAGCCAAAGCAGCTTCACACCCAGCATGTCCTGCCCCAACTACTATAACATCATATTTTCCTGCTTCAAACTTTATCATTTATAATTCCTTTCTTTTTAAATTAATGTTTCATGAGAAACACTATAATTTTTTTAAAACCTCTATAATAAAAAAATCAAATTTGCTTTTAAACCTTACTTACCTATACAGAAGTTATGGAATATATTATCTAATAAATCCTCTGTTACTGTATCTCCATTAATATAACCAAGATAATCCCATATATTTTTTAAATCTACTTCTACAAAGTCAAATGGCATACTTTGTTCTAAAGCAATTAAAGCATCTGTGGCAGATTTATATGCTTTACTAAGTGCATCTTTATGTCTAGAATTTGTTACTACTAAACTCGAATTATTTTTAACGCTACCTTTATATACCATAGACTCTATTTTATCCTGTAATTCTTCTATACCTTCTTGTTGTAAAGCTGATATTTTTATTATACTATTATTTTCTACATATTTAAGTATTTTTTCTTCTTCAATTTGCTGTTTTAAATCATTCTTATTTAATAGTACTATTGTTTGTTTATCTCTAAGGCTTTCCAATATCTCTATATCTTCTTCTGACAACTTTCTAGATGCATCTAAAACCATTATAATCAAATCTGCACTCGTAAATGATTCTCTAGATTTTTCAACACCTATTTTTTCAACTATATCATCAGTATCTCTTATACCTGCTGTATCAACGATTTTTAAAGGTATACCTTTTATATTTACAAACTCTTCTATAACATCTCTAGTAGTTCCTGGTATATCAGTAACTATAGCTCTGTTCTCTCCTAAAATGGAGTTAAGTAGTGAAGACTTACCTACATTTGGTTTACCAACTATTACTGTTTTTAAACCTTCTCTAAGTATTTTTCCACTTTCAGCTGTGTCATATAATTTTTTAATTTCCTTTTTAAGCTCATCAGTTTTTTCTTTAAGAGTTTGATATGTTATATGCTCAATGTCTTCTTCAGGATAATCTATAGCAACTTCCACATGAGCTAATATCTCTGTAACTTTATCTCTTAATTCTCTTATCCTTTTTGATAAAGAACCCTCTAATTGGTTTTGAGCAACTTCATGAGCTATATCAGTTTTGGCTTTTATAACATCAATTACTGCCTCTGCCTGTGATAAATCTATTCTCCCATTTAAAAATGCTCTTTTAGTAAACTCTCCAGCTTCTGCTAATCTAACATCTTTTGATAATATTAATTCTAAGATTTTCTTTACTGAAATAAATCCACCATGACAATTGATTTCTATTACATCTTCTCCTGTGTATGAATTTGGACCTTTCATATATGCCAATAAAACTTCATCAATTACATTTCCATCGTCTACTATATTTCCATATATTAATGTTCTCTTATTATATTCTTTAATACTCTTCCCTGACATAGACTTAAAAATTTCTTCTGCAATCTTTAAAGATTTTTCTCCACTTATTCTAATTATTCCTATACCACCTTCTCCAGGTGCTGTAGCTATTGCTGCAATTGTATCATCTATAAACAAATTTATCACCTCTTAATTTATAATTTTTTACATATAGTTTTACTTTTGACTAATCACAATAATATAATAATATTAAAAAATAAAACCCCCTAATGTTTAGGAGGTTGATTTTATCTTTTACACTCAATTACTAATCTTCTATATGGATCGGTTCCTTCACTATATGTAATTACATATTTGTCGTTTTGAAGAGCTGAATGTATTATTCTTCTCTCATACGGATTCATATAATCTAATTTTTTAGTTTTTCTTGTTTTCGCTACTTCTCTAGCAACTTTATTAGCATATCTTATTAAAGATTCTTCTCTTTTTGATCTATAGTTTTCTATATCTACAAGCACTCTTGTATGAGAATCTTTATTTATTTTATTAAGAGCTAATCCAGTTAAAAATTGAATAGAATCTAAAGTTTCCCCTCTTCTACCAATTAAACTTGCAGCTTCTTTGCCTTCAATATCAACCATGATTAAATTATCTTTTTGAGATACATTGACTTTGGCATCAACATTTGCATTTTTCAACATTACCTCTATAAAATTTTTAGCTACATCTAGTTCCTTCTCGATAACAAAAATTTCATAAGTCCCATCTTTAGCACCTATGAGACCTAAAAACCCCTTGCTCGGATTTTCAAGTATTTCAACTTCTATATCCTCTGCTTTTAAATTTAATTCTGCTATAGCCTTACTTATAGCTTCTTCCCTACTTTTACTTTTTATTAATTTTAGGCTTTTTCTCATTAACTTTTTCCTCCTTAGAGTTAGCAGCCAGCTTAGCTTTTAAAGGATTCATTATTAAGTAGTATTGAGCTATTGAGAATAAGTTACTTACTGTCCAGTACAATGTAAGTCCTGCTGGGAATATAAATCCCCAATAGAAAGACATACCTGCCATTACATATGTCATTACTTTCATAGAGCCTTGTAATTGATCTTTTGGAGTCATTACTTTTTGCATTACATATGCACTTGCTCCTGAAAATACTGCTAGTACATAATCTGGTGCTGTTAAGCTTT
This sequence comes from Clostridioides sp. LIBA-6822, assembly GCF_056688955.1. Taxonomy (NCBI): domain Bacteria; kingdom Bacillati; phylum Bacillota; class Clostridia; order Peptostreptococcales; family Peptostreptococcaceae; genus Clostridioides; species Clostridioides sp. LIBA-6822. Next base: position 4,346,076 of record NZ_CP196995.1, read on the forward strand.
TTATCCATAAAAAACCATTATCAGCTGCTAAAAATGCAGCTTGATTTGCAAAAACGCCATGAGCAACTGGCTCTCTCAAAACGCTAAATAATCCTATTAATATAGGAAACTGTATTAATAAAGGTAAACAACCAGATAGTGGATTAATTTTAGCTTCTCCATATAACTTAACAATTTCTTCATTTTGTTTTTCTGGCTTATTTTTATATTTTTCTTGTATCTCTTTTATACGAGGTTGTATATCTTGCATTGCCTTTGTTGACTTAGTCTGCTTAACTGTTAATGGTAATAAAATAATCTTTACAAGGATAGTAAAAAGTATTATAGAAATACCATAATGATTAACAAATTCAAATATTACCTTAAGAATCATTCCTAAGAAATTTCCTATTATATTCAATTTTTTTATACCTCCTAATAGTTACTCTCTTTTATTTTAGAGGATCGTAACCTCCTGGATGAAAAGGATGACATTTTAAAACTCTTCTTACGGTTAAATACATACCTTTTACAAATCCATATTTCTTAAATGCCTCTATTGAATATTGTGAGCAAGTTGGATAAAATCTACAGGTAGGTCCCTTTAAGGGAGATATATATTTTTGATAAAATCTCACTAAATAAATACATAAATTCGATAAATGCTTACTTATTTCCTTTAATATATAAATTATTTTATTCAAAGTTATGAACCTCCATACTTATAGCATACAATTTAAATAGAAATATCCGTTCTTTTAACTAAATTTTTTATAGACTTGTCTATGTCTTTAAAAGTAGCATCTTTACTAGATACTCTTGCTATAAATACTATATCATATCCAGGCTTAATTTTTTCATCAATATTTAATCTGTAGACTTCTTTTATTAGTCTTCTTACTCTATTTCTAGTGATGGCTTTTCCTACTTTCTTAGAAACAGAAATGCCTATCCTACTATAATCTGATTTATTTTTAAGTATATATATTACTAAATATTTGTTTGCAAAAGATTTGCCGTGTTTATATACTTTTCTAAAATCAGAGTCCTTTTTTAACCCTTTAGTCCTATTAAAGTCCATAGTTAACCTCCATAAACACAGCTATGAATTGTAATTATTTACACAAAAAGGCCACCTTTGCAGCGGCCCTTTTGTAATTAATGAGTTAATCTATTTCTTCCTTTAGCTCTTCTTCTCTTTAACACGTTTCTTCCGTTAGACGTCTTCATTCTTTTTCTGAAACCATGTTCTTTACTTCTTTGTCTCTTTTTTGGTTGATAAGTTCTTTTACTCATTATTTTGCACCGCCTTTCAGATTTCATTTTCCGTTTATAAAAATAATAACTTTACCCTCAAAGTAAACATAACACATATAATTATAAATACTTTTATCACTGTTGTCAACGAGTTTTTGGGACGCTTCTATCACAAAATCTACCATATATATATTATGTATTTTTTTTATTGAAAATACTAGTAAAAATCTATTTAATTTTATTCTAAATTATTTTTTTCAATTATATGCACAAATAAAGCAATTTTAACATGTTTATATTTTTATCAACAATTAGTTAATATTGTGGATAAATTAGTTACAAATCATTGAAGTTTGACATATATTTTGATATTATAAATATACTTGTTGATAATGTGCATAAATGTTATCAACTTATTAAAAATTATTCACAGCTTGTGGATACTTTTGTGTATAACTTTTAAGATTACTGACAATACTCTAGTTATAATCACCATTTATTGTATGTTTATGTTATTTATAACTTTATCTACATATTGTTTATATCTTTTCATATTTTTTTAATAATTTATACTATTATTAATTTATCAACACCATTATCCATAAATTTAGTTATTCTGTAAAATTTATATATATTTTTGCTTTTCTGTTAATAACTTTGTGGAAAATATTAATTATTCTGTTCGGAGGTTTATATT